>JAWKZV010000001.1:0-916273 GCA_041395745.1 Porticoccaceae bacterium
CGTCTCTATCCTGGATTCCGGTGGAGTCTCGGAACTCTATAAGTTCATCGAATCCTGTCGCCGGGCTGGTACCACAGTGTATCTGGCTGATCTTCAATTCCAGCCTATGAAGACGCTCAGCAAAGCGGGGTTCAAGCCAGATGGGTTTAGTTGTCGAGTTTTCGCCTCGTTATCGGAGGCGTTGGCAGCTACGGGACAGGTGATGAAGAACACAGATCTGGCACAATAAAAAATGCCCCGCTGAGCGGGGCATTTTTATCGGTGGGCTTGGTTGCTGGACGTTTGCCCCAGTACCCTGCCTGAACATTGGCATTTCCTCTTAATTGCACTACCCGTTGCTGCCTACGACACCGGCAACAACCCCAATGATGCCACCTATGTGCTGACTCAGACTCAGTTGCTGAGTTTCTAGGCATCTCGGACCGGAAGGTTTTCTGGTGCATACCATGTCTACTGGCAGTGTAGTTACATTACATAGGCGCTGGTGTTGCTCTTGAGTATATGCATGACAACATGCGCTGGTGGACGGCAAAGCTGACTCTTGCAGCCTTCTAATAAGAAGGATGTGGGCTTCCTGTGATTGCTAGGCATAAAAGGTTGGCACCGTGTGACCTGCTTTATCCAGGCTGGGACCGAACTAGTTGTTGGGCTTGGAAAGGGGTAGATCAGATTTCGATTTCCCTGCTCAACTGCTGCCGGCTAGATTTTCCTGCTGTACCCGTCTGTGGAATTCCTCAACAGGTATGGGGCGGCCAAGATAGTAACCCTGCACCTGATCGCATTGACGCTGCGTCAGATACGTGAGTTGCTCTTCGGTTTCGACGCCTTCGGCAACAACGTTTATCCGGAGTTTGTTAGCCATGGCCAGGATTGTTTCGATCACTGTCTCCGCAGTTGGGTTAACGCCAATGCCATCAACAAAGGAGCGGTCGATCTTGAGCCCGGTTACCGGGAAGCGGGTCAGGTACCCGAGCGATGAGTAACCGGTGCCGAAGTCATCGATGGAAATGCCGACACCTATTTCCGCCAGTCGATAGAGGGCGTCCGCTGTCCTTTGTGATTCTTCAGTCAGAAGTCGTTCTGTAATTTCAATGGAAATAGGAACAGCTTTCCGCACGTCACTTATTAGTTGCATCCAGTGATCGAGTGCTTGGTCTTTAGTGTGAAAAAGCCGCGGCGATACGTTGAGTGAAAGAGAAACCGGCTGTTCGCGCCCTTCGTTAATTTGGCGAAGGGCGTTTGTTGCTTTTGTCATGACCAGATAATCGATCTGGTTGACCAGGCCCGTTTCTTCCGCTAGAGGAATAAACTTGGCGGGAGGCAGCCAACTACCGTCTTGTCTTCTCCAGCGGGCCAGGGCTTCGCAAGCCACGGTACGACCATCTTTTGTGGAAACTATGGGTTGCAGGTGAACAGACAACTCGTCGTCGCGAATTGCCGCGACCAGGTCGTTGTAGAGGTGGTGTCGGTGTTCAGAGCGGCGCTGCATTTCCTCAGTGTAAAAATACCAGCCGTTGCGACCACTTTTCTTGACTTCATACATGGCCTGGTCGGCGTTAACGATAAGACTATCTGCGCTGTCGGCATCCCCAGGGTAGAAAGCTATGCCGACACTGGCGCCACAATAGACTTCTGCACCGCCGATCTGGAACGGCCGACCCAGTTCGTGAACCAGCTTCGCAGCTATTTTGTCGGCTGCCGAATCACTGCCCACATTGTGCAGAATGATGGTGAATTCATCTCCGCTGTGACGGCCGACGGTATCTGATAGCCTGACGCAGGAACAGAATCCTGCGGGCCGTTTCCTGCAAGTACCAGATCTCCTTCCTTGTGGCCATAGTTGTCATTGATGGACTTGAAATTGTCCAGATCCACAAACAGCAGTGCAATGGAGCTGCGGGTGCGCAAAGCCAGAGACATGGCCGTTTCCAGCCTGTCCCGGAACAGGGCCCGGTTGGGCAGATCGGTCAGGTTGTCGTAGTTGGCCTGCCGTTCGATTTTGGCATCGGCGATTTTTTTCTCGGTTATGTCCTGGATGGCACCGACAATTTCCCATGATCCCTGACCGTCGTGGAGTGGATCGCCAATCAGGCGGAACCAGCTCCTGCCGTCGCTCAGTTTGACCTCAAGGTCGATTCTCTCGCCAGTGTGCAGGGCCTCGCGGAGTGTCTGGGCGACATCCTGATCATTGTCAGTCATCAGTCGTTTGGCAAAGGTATCAATATTGATGTCTTTTATCGATGGCGCGAGATTCAACATGCTGCGGGCTTGTTCTGAGATTTCGCTGATTACTTCGGTCTGATCTATTCGCCATCCACCGACCTTGGCAACTGTTTCTACTTCACGCAGGAATTCCGCATGTCTTCGCAAAATGGACTGGTAATGCCTTTGGCTCTCCTGGTTGCGTCTTTGTGTCGTGAGCAGCAAAAGAAGCAGCAACGCAAAGATGCTGGCAGCCCCCCGTATCAGCATAAGCCTCGGTGACACTGCGCTTCCGGGCATGGCATCGACGGCGGCTATTTGCCAGGAGCCCCCACCAAAGCTGACTGTTTGGGTTACGGCCCGGGGATCATGAAAGATATTCTGGCGACCGTAGAAAGTCTCCCCACCGGAGCCGGAACCATCCTTGCCGCGAATGGCAACTTTCAAACCCAACTCGGGATCAAGCAAGCCTGCCTCTCGGTAGACCGAGGCGACATCAATGGGCGCTGAAACTACACCCCAATTGCGTTGTAAACCATTATCGTCAATCAGAGAGACCGGTGCTCTGCCTATGAAAGCGTGATTTCCCTGAACGAGGTTGACAGGGCCCGCGATAATCGGCTCATTGGACTCGATGGCATGCATCACAGCAGGCAGCTGATCCGGAGTCGTGCGGTAATCAAGGCCGATGACAGCCTCATTGCCCCGGCGTGGGTATACATATCGGACGATCAGGTCCGGTGCTGCTGCCAGGTTAATGAGTTGTGGATCCAACTTGAGGATGTTGGTTGCGTAGTTGTTGAACTTTGCCTGGTCCATCTCTGGGTTGGCCGCAATGAAAGCTGCCACACCGCTGAGTTCGGCAAGGTTCCTTGCCAATACCTGTTCCAGCTTCGATCGCACGGTTGCGAGCCTCTCCAGTACCTCGATTGACCGACGTGCCTTATCCTCTTGGTAGTGCCATGTTTCCAGGCCCTGTTCCACCAGTAGAACCATCGCCAGCACCGAGAGCTGCCAGCCGAGATTGCGTTTGCTGCGCCAGGAGAGGAGGAGCAATGCCAAAATCAACAGGGCAGCGGCAGTCCAGCCCAGAATCGAAAACGAGTAGGCATGGGATGGAGTTTTGCTGAATAGCAGGGAGATGGGATCGTACGGTTGTTCGATCTCGCCAAGTCGCTCCAGAATATCGTAGGTGCGTTGCCAGCGCTTGTGATCTATGTGTCCCAACTCGACAGCAGGGTAAAAAGTATATTCGTCAATCAGCTGTGCGAACGCCTTGTTATAGGCCTCGAAATCATCATAGTGGTAGACGTAGCGAGGTAGAGTTCGGGAGATGCGTTCGGCGATTTTTGGGCGGTGCTCTAGGGCATAGCGCCAGCCGTTGAGGCTCGCCTTCAGAAAGCGTTCTACCAGTTCAGGATTTTCTCGTGCCAGCTGTCCGCGGGTATAAAGCGTATCTCCATAAAACTGGATGCCATGATCACTTGAGCTCAGTGTGTTTAGGGTTAACCCGAGCTCGTCGGCACGAATGCGGGCTGATATGCCGTAGGTGACAACAGCCTCGGCCTTGTCGCTGACTAGTGAATCAAGGCTGACGGGTGCATCCACAAAATTGACCCGGTCGGGGTCCACCCCATTCATGAAAAACATGGCCCGTGTTTCAAGGTGGGTGTCATCGGAGGCTATGGCAGCAATTCGTAGCCGGGATGCCTGTTCCACCGTGTGGATGGTCTGATTTTCAAGAGCGAACATGGCGCTGGGGGAGCGCTGGAAAATCGGGGCGAGCACTTTTAGGTCACGCCCTTGGCCCTGATAGAGGAAAATATCGGCACCGCCGATGGCGAAGTCTGCATGACCAGATGCTAGTTCATCCACGGGGGAAAGAAATCGTCCATCCGGTGTTGCGGCTGAACGAATCTCCACCTCGAGTCCTTCGCGCTCGTAGTATCCCTGCCACAGAGCTGCATAGTAGCCGGCAAACTGGAATTCATGTTCCCACTTGAGCTGCAGAACTACTTTGTCGGCAGCATGGGCCTGACTACTGATGCAGGTCAGGGCCAGAATGGAGAGAAGGATATTTAGGTAACAGTTTCTGGACATCGGGGAATTATAGGGGCCCAAACAAAAAGGCCGAAATCTTCTTTTCGATTTCGGCCTTTCTGGTGGTTGTTCTAATTTTGCAACAACCTGAATATATGGTGCCCAGGAGAGGACTTGAACCTCCACGACCGTAAGGCCACTAGCACCTGAAGCTAGCGCGTCTACCAGTTCCGCCACCTGGGCTTTCCGGGGAGCAGATGCTGCTCCGTCAGAGGTGGCGAACTATAGAGATGGCGGTTCGGATTGTCAATTATGAAACTAAAAAAAATGTCATCTTTCGTGCATGGTCTGGAGCCCTCTGAGAATGGCTCCAAATCAATGTGTATCTCACTGTTAAACAGGCCCGGAAACAGGCGCATGGTGCGGTATTTGCGACGAAAAATTCATGGAGAGTTGCTGCCAAGTGTGTTCTTATGATGGCAATAGCAAGCAGACGGGAAGACATGGTAAAGCTGTTTATTTATTGTTCAATTAAGGGGTGCCGATGAAGAAGCATGTAGCTAAAGACCCCTACGCCGATCGCGAAGCCGCCAAATACGATCGCCCCATTCCAAGCCGCGAATACATCCTCGAATTCCTCAATGACAGTGTGGGTCCCCTGACCTACGAGGAGCTATCCTCGGCTTTTTCCATTGCGGATGAAGATGCCCAGGAAGCCCTGAGGCGTCGCCTGATCGCCATGGAGCGTGACGGGCAGGTGGTGCGCAATCGCCGCAACGCATACGGTTCCCTGGGCAAGATGAACCTGATTAAGGGGCGAGTGGTCGGCCACCCCGAGGGTTTCGGCTTTGTCATACCCGAGCACGGTGGTGATGACCTTTTCCTCTCCAGTCGCCAGATGCGCCGGGTAATGGACGGTGATGAAGTACTGGTGCGCATTGCCGGCTGGGATCGCCGCGGTCGTCCGGAAGGGTCCATTGTCGACGTGGTGGAGCATCATACCTCCACCCTGGTAGGGCGCTATTTTGTCGAGAGCGGCATTCATTTTGTTCGCCCCGACAATCCCCGGGTTACCCAGGATATTCTGATTCCGGCTGAACAGCGCAGTGATGCTGAGCCCGGTCAGATTGTGGTGGTGGAAATCACTACCTATCCCAGCCGCCACAATCTGCCGGCAGGACGAATTGTTCAGGTGCTGGGTGAGCATCTGGCGCCGGGCATGGAAATTGACATCGCCATCCACAATTACGGAATTCCCAACCAGTGGCCTGAAGCAGTAGTCACCGAAGCGGATGCGATTCCCTCTGAAGTGGTTGGAGAGGATAAGGATTGCCGTGTCGATTTGCGGCAACTGCCGTTTGTCACCATCGACGGTGAGGATGCCCGGGACTTTGATGATGCCGTATTCTGTGAGCCGCGGCGCAACGGTTGGCGCCTGTTGGTGGCTATTGCAGATGTGTCCCATTACGTGAATGTGGGCAGCCCGCTCGACCGGGAGTCATATCAGCGTGGTAATTCCGTGTATTTTCCACAGAATGTGGTGCCGATGTTGCCGGAGAAACTCTCCAATGGTCTCTGCTCCCTGAACCCGCACGTGGACCGCCTCACCATGGTCTGCGATATGACCCTGGATCACAGCGGCAATATCATCAAATACCAGTTTTACGAGGCAGTCATTCACTCTCACGGTCGACTCACCTATACCCAGGTGGCGGCGATGATTGCCCAGCGCGGCGACCGCGACAGCGGGGTTCGCAAGCAATTCCATGCCCTGACCGCCCATGTGGACCACCTCCACGAACTCTACCTGATGCTGTTGCAGTCCCGTGAGGTGCGTGGTGCCATCGATTTCGACAGTCAGGAAACCCGCATCCTGTTTGACGCCGAGCGCAAGATTCAGCAGATCATTCCCTCCGAGCGCACCGAGGCTCACCGCCTGATCGAAGAGTGCATGCTCTGTGCCAACGTCTGTGCCGCCAGCCTGTTGCAGAAGAGCAAGCTGCCGGGCTTGTATCGGGTCCATGAGGGGCCGCGCAAGGAAAAACTGGCGGACTTGCGGGAGTTCCTCGGCGAGTTGGGGTTGGGGTTGCCCGGCGGCGATGAGCCCACGCCGAAGGATTTCCAGCGGGTGTTGCGCCAGGTCTCCGGCCGTCCCGATGCCGGGGTGATCCAGACCGTCATCCTTCGCACCATGAACCAGGCAGTTTACGATCCGGACAATCACGGACACTTTGGCCTCAATTACCCGGCCTATACCCATTTTACGTCGCCCATTCGTCGCTATCCCGACTTGTTGGTGCACCGGGCTATCCGCTATCTCATTCGCAAGAAGGGGCGGGTCAGTCATGTGAAGAAAGTGGAGGGCGCACCGGAACTGCGAGCCGCACAGATCTACCCTTATGACGAAGGCTGGATGGTGGGTGCAGGTGAGCACTGCTCCATGACCGAGCGCCGCGCCGATGAGGCCACCCGCGATGTGGTGAACTGGCTGAAATGCGAGTACCTGTTGTCCCGGGTCGGTGATGAATATGATGGTGTGGTGGTATCGGTTACCGGATTTGGCCTGTTTGTGCAGCTCAGTGACCTGTTTATTGAGGGACTGGTGCACATAACCGGTCTGCCCAAGGACTACTATTATCACGAGGCCGCCCACCATCGCTTGATCGGGGAGCGTACCAAGCGGGTGTTCGGATTGGGCGATAAGCTGCGAGTGCGCGTCAGCCGGGTAAACCTGGATGAGCGCAAAATCGACTTTGACCTGGTTGAAGATGCTCGCAGGAAAGCGCGCAAGGGCGTAACCGTGAGTCCCAAGGCGCTGGAACTGGCCGCCGAACATGAGCAAGAGCGAGTCAGAAGACAGTCCCGAGGCAAGAAGCGCACGGAGCCGGATTCCCGCGAACCCCAAAAAACCGCCACTACCAATAAGGCTGGAAAATCCGGCAAACAGGGTAAAAGTGGCAAGACATCCCGCTCCAAACGGCGCAAGGCCCCTGCCAAGCGCCGCTAGAAAAGCGGGTGTGATCATCGGCTGAAAGGCGATTTTTTAATGACAGTAAAGAAAGGTGGTGCCGCCTCAGGGCGGGACCAGTGGGTATTTGGCCTGCATTCTGTGCAGGCAATCCTGAAAACCTCCGCGGACAAGGTGCGGGAACTGAAAGTGCTGAAAGGGCGCGAGGATCAGCGGCTGCAGAAAGTGCTGAACCTGGCGGAACTCAACGGCATACCGGTCAGTCGTGCCAGCCGGGCTGAGCTGGATGCACTGTCCGAGGAGGAAGGGCGTCACCAGGGCGTCGCAGCGCGTTGTGAAAGCGCCGAAATTCAGGACGAGCATTTTCTGGTGTCGTTACTGGAGCAGTTGTCGGTGCCACCGTTCCTGCTGGTGCTGGATGGTGTGACTGACCCCCACAATCTCGGCGCCTGTCTGCGTTCGGCGGACGCAGCCGGGGTCCAGGCGGTGATCGTGCCCAAGGACAACTCCGTTGGCCTGACGCCGACGGTGCAGAAAGTAGCCAGTGGCGCTGCGGAAACCGTGCCGTTGGTGGTGGTGACCAATCTGGCCCGTACCTTGAAACAGCTGCAGGAGCTGGGGTTGTGGATAGTGGGTACTGCTGGCGAGGCGCAGCAGCTGGTTTATGACGCTGACCTGAAAGGCCCCCTGGTTCTGGTGATGGGCGCGGAGGAAAAGGGGATGCGTCGCTTGACCAGGGAGCACTGCGATTCTCTGGTCAAACTGCCTATGGCGGGTTCTGTGAGTAGCCTGAACGTCTCCGTGGCGGCGGGCATCTGTCTGTTCGAAGCTGTGAGGCAGCGCCGTTGAGCGAAGCGTGCGATCAGCAGCGCGGCATGGGCAGCAAGAGTAGCCGGCGCATTACCGATCGGGTCATCGAGAACAACCGGGAGGCGACCCGCAACCTGGTATTAAACCTGCCCAATGTTATCAGTGCCCTGCGGGTGGCGATGATGCCGGTGCTGGTTCTGCTGGCGCTGGAGCACAAGGTCTCGGCTTTCCTGGCGGTGCTGGCGCTGACCTTATTCAGCGATGGTCTTGACGGTTATCTGGCCCGACGGCTGGGGCAGGTCACCGAGTTGGGCACCAGGCTGGATAGCTGGGCCGACCTCAGTACTTATTCGGCGATGCTGCTTGGACTGAAGGTGCTCTGGCCAGAAATTTTCGAGCGTGAATCCAATTATCTGGTGATCGCGTTTAGTGCCTGGTTGGTGCCGTTGCTGGTGTGTCTGGCACGTTTTCGACGTTTGCCCAGCTATCACACGGTGTCGGCCAAGTTCGCCGCCGTCGCCCTGGCGCCAGCTTATTTTGTTGCTGTGATTTGGGGGGATTCGATCCCGTTCAGGGGTGTGCTGCTGTTTTATCTGTGGGTGGCTTTCGAGCAGGTAGTCATCACATCCATTCTGCCTCACTGGCAGGACAACATTCCCGGCTTCTGGCGGGCCGCAGCGATAGCCCGCCACAGCGGGCCGGCGACACAATCGCCGGACGGCCCGCAGGGCTGAACGGATTACTTAAAGACGCAGTGCTTGGCAAAGTCTGCGGCTTCATTGGCAGTCCAGTCGCCCTTGGGTTTTTCCTTCATGTCGTTACACCAGGCTTCGCTGCCGACCTTGGCACAGCCGCTCAGCATCAGGGCCGTCAGGGCAACAAACAACAGGGAAAACTTCTTCATGGCTCGCTCCTTTCTTGTAGCTCGTGAGGAGAGGGCATAATAGTCGTTCTTTGCCCCCCCATACAGTGCATAAGTCTCTGAAATTGCCCTTGAAATCCCGCTGTGGTCGCCGTAGAATGCCCGCCCTTGGTCCATCTGGGCCGGGATACTCCTTGCTGCACCGCATGGGGCGGGCAGCTACTAACCCGTAAGGAGGCACAATGCGTCACTACGAAATCGTTTTTATGGTTCACCCGGATCAGAGCGAACAGGTTCCCGGGATGATTGAGCGCTATTCCAGCGCTATCAATGCTGGCAACGGCAAAGTACACCGTCTTGAGGACTGGGGCCGCCGCCAACTGGCTTACCCGATCAACAAGATTCACAAAGCTCACTACGTGCTGATGAACATCGAATGTGGTCAGGAAGTACTGGATGAGCTGAATTCCAACTTCCGTTACAACGATGCGGTTATCCGCAGCGCTGTTTTCAGCCGCGATGAAGCCATCACCGCTGAATCTCCGATCATGAAGGCCGAGAAGTCCGAGAGCCGTTCCGAGCGTCGCGAACCCCGCGCCGTAGAGAGCGAAGCGGAAGCTACTACTGCTGAAGCCGAAGATGAGACTGCTGCAGAAGATGCAGACACCTCTGCCGACGAAGCTGCTGAAGAGGAGAAATAAGCAATGGCCCGTTTTAACCGTCGTCGCAAGTTTTGCCGCTTCAGTGCGGAAGGTGCCAACGAGATCGATTACAAGGATCTGGACACCCTGAAACAATACGTTTCCGAAACCGGAAAAATTGTGCCCAGCCGCATCACTGGCACCAAGGCCAAGTATCAGCGTCAGCTGGCTACCGCCATCAAACGTGCCCGTTTTCTGGCTCTGCTGCCCTATACAGACAGCCACAAGTAATTACTGGTAAGTCAACCGATGCGCGCCTTGGCTGAATTTATCATGCGCGGGCGCATGCAAGCGGCGCTGGTGGCCCTGGTGGGCAGTCTGGTGCCGCTGTTAAGCCCGGCGGCAGTGAGTCTGGTGGCTCTCAGCCGAGGTGTGAAGGACGGACTGTTGGTGATGTTGTGGGGATTACTGCCCCTGGTCATCGCCTACTATGGCAGCGGCATCAACCCAATCATTACCCAAGCCAGTATGGCCGGTCTGATTGTGGTGCTGGTCTCTTCGGAGACGCTGCGGCTGACAGTCTCCTGGCAGAACACCCTGACAGTGGTTCTGTTGTTGAGTAGCTTGTCGGTACTGCTGTTGAACATGCTGTTCGGTTCATCGGTAGACGCCCTCGAGCAGACTGTGGCGGACATGTTCAGCCAACTGCAACAACAGGCAGGCACCAATGAACTGGCATTCAAGCCGGGAAGGGCCTTTCTGTTGGGGGTGATCGCCTACGTGGTGGCCCTGACCACTGTGATCAGCCTGGTGCTCGGTCGCTGGTGGCAGGCGATGCTCTACAACCCCGGTGGTTTCCGGGAAGAGTTTCACCGCTTGCGGTTCGACTCCCGGGTGGGAATCGCTCTGCTGGCCGGGGTGGCAGTTTGTTACCTGTCCCCCGACGAGTACGCCAGTTGGGCGGGGTTGGTGGGTTTGCCGTTGCTGTTGGGCGGTATTGCACTGATTCACCACACGGTGGCCGTCTACCAGATTGGTGCGCACTGGTTGGCAATTTTTTACGTGGGCCTGTTAATGATAGGTCCCTTGAGTTTGATACTGGTCGGTTTGGGATTTCTCGACAGTATTTTGAATATACGCTCCAGGATGACCAAGGGCTCAAACCAATAGCCCGGTTCCGATAGCGTTAACAGGTTGATAAAGAGAGGATATCCGAGATGGAAGTTATTCTTCTGGAGAAAGTCGGCAAGCTCGGCAAAATCGGTGACAAGGTAAACGTCAAGGCTGGTTACGGCCGCAACTTCCTGATCCCCCAGGGCAAGGCAGTATTTGCTACTGCTGAAAACCTGGCGGAGTTCGAAGCCCGTCGTGCGGAACTGGAAGCGGCTGCCGCTGAACAGCGCAGCTCTGCGGAAGCCCGTGCACAGCAACTGGCAACCCTCGGCGCCATCGTGATCGCCAGCAATGCTGGTGACGAAGGCAAGCTGTTTGGTTCCGTCGGCACTCGTGACATCGCTGACGCCATCACCGCCGCAGGCGTTGAAGTCGCGAAGAGCGAAGTGAAGTTGCCAGAAGGTGCACTGCGTGAAACCGGTGAGTTCGAAATCGACATCCAGCTGCACGCAGAAGTAACCCAGCCGATCAAGCTGACCATTGTCGCTGAGTAATTCGACAGTTTTCTGTCGGTTCAGGATCGGTAACAATACGGCACTGTCCTTTCGGGCGCAGTGCCGTTTTTACATTGGTGGGTGATGGGCTGATGGTTGAAGACAGGGGAGCCTCGGAGCAACAACTTCCTCATTCCATTGAGGCTGAGCAGGCGGTGCTCGGCGGGTTGATGCTGAGCAATGGTGCCTTTGATACCGTCGCCTCCCTGATCACCGAAAAAGATTTCTTTGGCAGTGATCACCAGCTGATTTTTCAGACCATGCGGCAGCTCTCCTCAGAGCAGAAGCCGCTGGATCTCGTTACCCTCTCGGAAAGCCTGGAGAACACCGACCAGCTGGAGGAGGTGGGAGGTACCGAGTACCTGGTAGAGCTGTCCAACAACACTCCCAGTTCCGCCAACGTTGGCGCCTACGCACAGATCGTGCTGGAGCGCTCCATCATTCGCCAGCTGATCACCGCTGCCAGCGATATCGTCAAGAAAGGCTACAATCCTCTCGGCTGGGACAGCAGCAAACTGCTGGCCGAGGCGGAGCGGAAACTCTCCGACATCATCCAGAATCGTCCCAAGCAGGGCGGTTTTCAGGGAGTCAATGATCTGATCCGCCAGGCGGTGGAGCGCATTGACCAGCTGTTCAATAACGATGAGGATATTACCGGCATCAGTACCGGTTTTGCCGATCTCGATGAAAGGACCTCCGGTTGGCAGCCGGCAGATCTGGTCATTGTTGCGGGGCGTCCCTCGATGGGGAAAACGTCCTTTGCCATGAATATGGCGGAACACGCGGTGTTGCACCAGGAAAAACCGGTGCTGGTGTTCAGCCTGGAGATGCCTGCGAGCCAGCTGATCATGCGGATGATGTCTTCGCTGGGCAAGATCGACCAGACCCGGATGCGTTCCGGCAGCCTGGCCGAGGATGACTGGCCGCGCCTGACCAGTGCTGCATCGCGTCTCAAGAATCGTCCGCTATTTATTGACGACACCCCGGGGATTACCCCGATGGAACTGCGCAACCGTGTGCGCCAGATCAGCCGTGAACACGGTGATCCCGGTCTGATTCTGGTGGATTACCTGCAGCTGATGAGCGGCAGTGTGCCGACGGACAACCGCACCAATGAAATTTCACAAATCTCAAGGGAATTGAAGAACATCGCCAGGGAATTCAACTGTCCCCTGATTGCACTATCCCAGCTCAGTCGTAACCTCGAACATCGCCCCAACAAGCGTCCGATCAACTCGGATCTGCGTGAATCCGGTGCCATCGAGCAGGATGCAGACGTAATCGTCTTCATCTACCGGGATGAGGTCTACAACGAGGACAGTTCTGACAAAGGTGTTGCCGAAGTGATCATCGGCAAGCAGCGCAACGGCCCCATCGGCACCTGTAAACTGGCATTTCTCGGCAAGTACACGCGCTTTGAAAACCTGGCGCGGGATTACTTTGCCGAGTGATTGCGCGATATTCACTCCTGGAAATCTCATGCAAATTTTTCACACCATTCACGGGCTTCGCCAGGCGCTTGTCGAAGCGCGTCGCGCAGGAAAACGAATCGGCTTCGTGCCAACCATGGGCAATCTGCACGACGCCCATATCGAGCTGGTGAAACGCGCCCAGCAGAGCAACGATGTGGTGGTCTGTTCCATTTTCGTCAATGGCTTGCAGTTTGGCCTCAACGAGGACTGGGATAAATACCCACGTACTTTTGAAGCTGACTGCGACAAGCTGCGTGCGGTGGGCTGTGATTTTCTGTTCCATCCGGACGACAACGAAATGTATCCCAACGGTCTGGACAAGCAGACCCGGGTCATCTGCCCGACCATGACGGACGTGCTGTGCGGTGCCAGTCGTCCCGGTCACTTCGAAGGTGTCACCACGGTGGTGACCAAACTGTTCAACATCGTGCAGCCCGACGAGGCAGTATTCGGCATCAAGGATTTCCAGCAGTTGGCGGTGATCCGCCGCATGGTGGAGGATTTGTGCGTGCCGATTGAGATCACAGGAGCACCTATCCATCGTGAGGCTGACGGCCTGGCCATGAGTTCCCGCAACGGCTATCTGACCGCTGAGGAGCGCCCGCGGGCCAACCAGCTCAACAAGAGCCTGAATTGGATCGTTTTGCAGATCAAGGGCGGCAACCGGGACTTCCCGGCTCTGGAAGCCGAGGCCAAAAGGCAGATTGAAGCCGCTGGCTTTCGGGCGGATTACATTTCCGTAAGCAACAGCAAAACCCTGGAACTGGCGGCGGAAGACGATGAAGAAATTACCGTGCTCGGAGCAATGTATACTTCCGGGGCTCGCCTGATTGACAATATATCCCTGAATTAGAGGAACCCATCATGTTGAGTACCATGCTCAAAGGCAAGCTGCACATGGCTTCTGTGACCCACGCGGAATTGTGGTATGACGGTTCCTGTGCCATCGACTCAGACCTGCTGGACCTTGCCGGTCTGCGTGAGTTCGAGCAGATCGACATCTACAACGTCAACAATGGCGAGCGTTTCACCACCTACATCATTCGCGGCGAAGCCGGTTCCGGCATCATCTCCATGAACGGTGCTGCCGCCCGCAAGGTTCAGGTGGGCGACCGGGTCATCATCGCCACCTACGCTCAGTACAGCGAAGAGGAACTGGCTCGCTACCAGCCGAAACTGGTGTACCTCAATGCCGACAATACTGTCGAGCGCTCCTCCAATACCATTCCCGTCCAGGCGGCCTGAAGACCGTCTTTTTCCCTGATTTCCCTAAAACCGGGCAAAAAAATGCCGGTGGTTGCTGCCACCGGCTAACATTGCTGGATTAGGAGAAAGCGAGGGGTGAAAAAACGGGTTTCAGGCCGATAACCTTCCTGCGGTTTTCATGGCCAGGGCGATTTCATCGAGAATACCCGGGTCGTCGATGGTCGAGGGAACCGTGTAGGACTCTCCGTCAGCGATCTGTCGCATGGTGCGGCGCAGGATCTTCCCGGAGCGGGTTTTTGGCAGCCGCTGCACAATCAGCGACTGGTCATAGCAACTGACAGCGCCTATCTGTGCACGGACCATCTGCTTTAGTTCCTTGCCCAGGTCTTCCGAGCCGACTTCTGCACCATCTTTCAGTACTACCAATCCCAGGGGCAGCTGTCCTTTCAGCTCATCACCGATACCGATGACAGCGCATTCGGCGACTGCGGGGTGAGATCCGACAATTTCTTCCATTTCCCCGGTAGACAGGCGGTGACCGGCCACATTGATGACATCATCACAGCGGCCCATCACAAACAGATAGTTGTCCTCGTCCAGGTAGCCCTCGTCACCGGTCAGGTAATAACCGGGATATGTGCTCAGGTAACCGGCTTCGAAGCGCTGGTGGTTGCCCCAGATCGTGGTCAGGGTGCCGGGCGGCAGCGGTAATTTGATGGCGATGTTGCCTTTCTGCTCCGCAGGAACCGGGTCACCGGCCTCGTTGAGAATCTGTACCTGGTAGCCGGGCATGGGCACGGTGGCGGAGCCCGCTTTGGTAGGCATCGGCTCCAGACCGATGGGATTGCCGGCAATGGCCCAAGCGGTCTCGGTCTGCCACCAGTGGTCGACAATCGGCAGGCCGGTCTTTTCCTTTAGCCATTCATAGGTGGGAGGGTCCAAACGCTCACCGGCCAGGTAAAGGCGCTCCAGTGCGGAAAGGTCGTATTGGGCCAGGTGTTTCGCTTCCGGGTCTTCCTTGCGCACTGCACGGAAGGCGGTAGGCGCGGTAAACAGGGTTTTGACCCGGTGCTCGGCACAGACCCGCCAGAAGGCGCCTGCATCAGGGGTTCTTACCGGTTTTCCTTCATAGAAGATGGTGGTGCAGCCAGTGAGCAGCGGGGCGTAGACGATGTAGGAATGACCTACTACCCAGCCCACGTCAGAAGCAGCCCAGTAGACATCACCGGCCTGTACGTTGTAGACCACGTCCATGCTGTATCTCATGGCTACAGCGTGGCCGCCGTTGTCCCGTACTACCCCCTTGGGTTTCCCCGTGGTGCCGGAGGTGTAAAGAATGTAAAGAGGGTCGGTTCCTTTGACGGCAACCGGATCGGCCGGCTCTGCGGACGCCATCAGCTCATTCCAGTCGATGTCCCTGGGAGCCTGCATGTCGGCCTGGATCTGAGGGCGTTGAAGTAACACCACATGGTTCGGTTTGTGGGCCGCGGCGGCAATGGCTTCATCCACCATGGGCTTGTAGGGAATGACCTTGGCTATCTCGATACCGCAGGAGGCGGTGACGATGATCTTTGGTTGGGCGTCATCAATGCGTACAGCCAGTTCATGGGGGGCAAAGCCGCCGAATACCACAGAGTGAATGGCGCCGAGCCTGGCGCAGGCCAGCATGGCCACAACCGCTTCAGGCACCATTGGCATGTAGATCACCACCCGGTCGCCTTTTTCGACGCCGAGTGTTTTCAAGCCGCCGGCAAAACGGGCCACATCGTCACGCAGCTGACTGTAGGTGAAGGTGGCCTTGTTCCCAGTGACGGGGGAATCATAGATAAGCGCCGTTTGCTCACCGCGGCCCTGTTCGACGTGATAATCCAGGCACAGGTAACTGGTGTTCAGTTCGCCATCGGCATACCAGCGAAAATACTGGTTTTCATCGACACTGAGAATGGTTTCCGGCTGTTTGAACCAGGCGATTCGCTTGGCCTGTTCACGCCAGAAGGTTTCCGGGTTGTCGAGAAATTGCTGGTATTGAGCCTGGTAGGCATTTTGTCCTGACATGATTCTTCCTGTCCCCCAACATTCTGTTTTCACCCATTTTTCTCCAGGCCGCATGGCCCTGCAATTCGACCTAGGTACAACACCCTTGGGAGGAGATTGCTTGCAACCCCGGACAAAATCATCGAATCTTTGCCGATGATGTTTCGGCCACGACCAAAGAAGAGAATCTCTACTCCATGATTACACAACCCTTCTTGCTGCTGGTGGCACTGGGCTGTGTACTGCTGCTGGTGTTGGTCGCGCTGTGGGCCGAACGTCAGCCCGTCTGGCAGGAGCGCCTGCGTCCCTATATTTATAGTCTGACTCTGGCAGTTTATTGCACATCCTGGACATTTTTTGGTGCGGTGGGTACTGCCAGTAGCAGCGCCTGGGCCTATGCGCCTATATACCTGGGGCCGATGTTGCTGTTTGTTATCGGTACTCCGGTGTTGCGCAAGCTGGTACACATTGGCGCCCGTCAGAAAACCACCTCCATTGCCGACTTTATCGGTTCCCGCTACGGCAAGCGTCAACTGCTGGCAGCACTGGTAGCCCTGGTGGCAGTCGTGGGCTCAATGCCCTATATCTCATTGCAGTTAAAGGCTGTGTCCATGGCATGGGATACCCTGGCTGGCCAGGAGCATGCCCTGGGACAGGGGTATATCCTCGACAGTGCGCTGGTGACAGCGTTGTTGATGGCGATTTTCGCCATGGTGTTTGGAACCCGGCATATTGAAGGTCGTGAGCGCAACCGCGGCATGATGGCTGCGCTGGCGGTGGAATCGACGATAAAGATAGTGGCGCTGATCACTCTGGCTGGAGCGGCTCTGTTCATGGCCGCCGGCATGGAATTTGGTCCGTTACCGACCGGTGAGGCCCTGCTGAAGCCCTGGCTGTCGAATCCGGTCAATCCGCAGTTTGTCACCATGGTGTTGCTGTCGATGCTGGCGATCATTTGTCTGCCCCGCCAGTTTCATGTCACCGTGGTGGAATACCAGGGCTCCAGAGACCTTGAGGTGGCCCACTGGTTTTTCCCCCTTTACCTGCTGATAGTGATTGCTGTGGTGTTGCCCATTGCCATTGTGGGCACCCAGCTGTTTGGCGGCGGTGATATTTCGCCCGATACCTACGTACTCAACCTGGCCATGAGCAGCGACTCAGAGTTACTGGCTATCCTGGCTTTTGCCGGTGGATTCTCTGCGGCCACGGGTATGGTGATTGTGGCCACAGTCACTCTGTCTATCATGGTGTCTAACGAAATTATTCTGCCCTTGCTGCTGCGTTGGCGGAGGGATCAGTTCCGTCAGACAGCTTTCTTCATGGGGCAGCATCTGCGCTGGATACGCCGGATCTGCATCCTGTCGATTCTGCTGGCTTCCTGGTTCATGTACCGAATGATGGGTGAAGACAAAGAGTTGGCTTCCATTGGCCTGGTGTCGTTTGCCTGTTTTGCCCAACTTGCCCCGGCACTACTAGGTGGTACCTATTGGCGGCGGGGACACGCTGCGGGGGTCTACGCGGGCCTGGCCGTGGGATTCCTGTTCTGGTGGTACTGTCTGCTGTTGCCAACGTTGCTACCATCGGGCGACAGCCTTCTCGTTAACGGTCCCTGGCAGTTGGAGTGGCTGCGGCCCCACGCGCTGCTGGGAATGGATTTTCTCGATCCCCTCAGCCATGGCGTGTGGTGGAGTCTGTGTAGCAACCTGCTGATCTACATCGGTGTGTCGCTGATGGTCAAACCCAGGGATCGGGATATTTTCCAGGCCAGCATCTTCGTGGACGCGCCCACTCCGCAACTGTATGGGGAGGACGACTTCGAGTTATCGCCGATTCGGGTGGTCCAGTTGCGGCAACTGATGGAGTCCTTCCTGAGTAGAACCCAGCAGGAAGAAATGTGGCGCGGTTGCGAGGAGCGCTACCAACAGCGTCTGCTGGATAACGACCGCGCACCGGTATTTGTCGTGCGCCGGGTGGAAAAGTACCTTGCCGCTATCGTCGGTGCCGCTTCGGCTCAAAGCGCTATTACCCTGTTGCAGCGTACTGAACCGCTGCAGTTCAGCGATATTGCCGCCATTGTTGGCGGTACTTCCGAGCAGCTGCAATTCAACCGCGACTTGCTGCAAACCACGGTGGAAACCATTACCCAGGGTATCTGCGTAGTGGATGGCGAGCTGCGGGTGGTGGCCTGGAACCGCCGCTACGAACAGATGTTTGATTATCCTCCGCGACTGCTCTACGTAGGCTGCCCGATCAAGACTGTGTATGAGTACAACGCCCAACGTGGACTTTATAGGGATTCCGACAATCTGGAGCGCCAGGTAGAGCGTCGCCTTTCACTGTTGCGCAGTGGCGGTTCCCACCGTTTCGAACGCACTTTGCCCAACGGCACCACCATTCAGGTCGTGGGCAATCCCATGCCCAACGGCGGTTTTGTGGCGACCTATACGGACATCAGTGACTACAAAACGGTGGTCAAGGCGCTGGAAGAGGCCAAGGCGACCCTTGAGGACCGGGTGACGCAACGCACGGCGGATCTCTCCAATCTCAATTTCAAACTGGCGGAGGAAAACCGTCTGCGCGCCCGCGCTGAGGAAGAGTTGCGCGGCATGCACGCCGGCAAGAGCAGATTCATGCAGGCTGCCAGTCACGACCTGCTGCAGCCCATCAGTGCGGCGAAGTTGTTCGTTTCATCAATGCAGCACCAGCTGACCGGAACGGATCAGGCGGGGATGGTGCGCCTGGTAGGGCATGTACAGAAGTCTCTGGAGACTGCGGAAAAACTGATCGCTGCACTGCGGGAAATTTCCGGGCTCGAAGGCGGCAAGATGCAGCCGGATATGAGGCATTTCAGCATCGGCCCGATGCTACGTGAACTGGCGGCAGAGTTTGGTGTACTGGCCATCGACAAGGGCATAGAACTTCACTTTGTTCCCTGTCAGGCGGCGGTGGAAAGTGATCCCCATTTGCTGCGTCGTATCCTGCAGAACTTCCTCAGCAATGCCATACACTACACCAAGCGCGGCAGGTTATTGCTGGGTTGCCGTCGCAGCGGAGAAGGGTTGCGTATCGAGGTCTGGGATACCGGTCCCGGTATCGCTCCAGACGCCATGGATCGTATTTTCCTGGAATTCGAGCGGCTCAGCCCCGGAGCAACCAGTACCGATAAAGGGCTTGGGCTGGGATTGACCATCGCCAAGGGGATGGCCGATCTGATGGGGCACAAAATCGGGGTACGCTCGGAACCGGGAGAAGGGTCTGTCTTCACGATTCTGGTGCCTTACGGTGAATCGGATGATGTTCAGGAAAATGTGGTACCGCTTCCCAAACTCCAGCCCAAGTTGCAGGGCATCAGAGTGCTTTGTATCGATAACGAGGAAGAAATTCTCGCCGGAATGAAAAGTCTGCTGACCCAGTGGGGCTGCCAGGTGATGTTGGCAAGGGGGCCATCCGAGCTGCGCCCGATGTTCAACAATTACCCGCCGGATCTTGTGCTGGTGGACTTTCACCTGGAAGAAAACCTCACCGGCATCGAACTGGTGAAGGATTTTCCCCAGACCTGGCGCCATCGTCCCTGTATGGTGATCAGCGCCGACAACTCCGATGAAATACGCCAGCAGGTGGAGCATGCGGGTTTCTCCTTCATGTCGAAACCGGTCTCCCCGGACAAACTGGCCAAGAAGATGACCACGTTGCTCAGTCGAGGCAAATCTAACTGATCCCTTCGGGGAGAGCCCGCCGCTTCCCCCTCGGCGGCACTGGGGCTAGACTAGATCATCTCGAATCTTGAACAGGAATCCGTAATGCCTTCTTTTGATATTGTCTCCGAAGTGGACATGGTGGAAATTCGCAATGCCACCGAAAATACCCAGCGGGAGCTGACCACCCGTTTCGATTTTCGCGGCGTTCAGGCCAGTGTCGAGTTGAAAGATGGTGTCGTCACCCTCGCCGCCGAATCGGAATTCCAGTGCCAGCAACTACTCGACATGCTCAGCAAGAATCTGGTCAAGCGCAACGTCGATCCCTATGTGGTGGATGTCGATGAGAAAGCAGAGCACAGTGGCAAAACCTTTTCCTTGCGGGTGCGCTTCAAACAGGGCATCGAGCAGCTGATGGCAAAAAAAATCATCAAACTGCTGAAAGATTCCAAGATGAAAGTACAGGCCTCCATTCAGGGCGAGAAAATCCGTGTCAGCGGCAAAAAGCGTGACGACTTGCAGGAAGCTATTGCGACGGTCCGCGGCGCTGAATTGGGGCAGCCATTCCAGTACGAAAATTTCAGGGAATAGCGCGACGGACATTTTTAATCACAATAGAGCTGATTTAATTGGCGTTAACGGGCTCTAGCGAAGATGTGGTTAAAATGAATGACGCTAACCAGATTAAAGCGATTCAGCTTCTTTTATGAATGACAGTTGACAACTCAATTGAAATGCAAGGATTTTATGAACATAAGTGTTGATGCAGACGAGTCTGAACACAAATTAAACCTTCGGCACCTTAAACTTGAAGATTATTCTGACTTGAAGGAAATCATGGACAGGGTATATCCAGGTTTGGGCGGAGCCTGGCCGGAAAAGAAATTCCGTGCCCAGTTAGCAGTATTTCCTGATGGGCAAATTTGTATAGAGGACCATGGAAAGGTTGTTGCGGCGGCATTTTCTGTTGTTGTCGATTACGATAAATTTGGTGACCACCACACGTACGACCAAATTACCGGGGATGCCTACCTTACCACGCACGACCCTCAGGGTGATGTGCTCTACGGGGTGGATGTGTTTGTCGCGCCAGAATATCACGGCATGAGACTGGGGCGTCGGTTGTATGAGGCACGCAAAGAACTTTGTCAAAGCCTGAACCTGAAGTCTATTTTGGCGGGTGGGCGAATTCCTAATTACAAAAGCTATAGTCGTGAATTGTCACCACAGCAGTACATAGAACTTGTTAAGAAAAAAGAAATATATGATCCGATACTGACGTTTCAGTTATCGAATGATTTTGAAGTCAAGCGTGTGTTGGAGGACTATCTGCCAGAAGATCAGGAGTCACGTGGTTATGCAACCTTGCTCGAGTGGAATAACCTTTATTACGACAACCGAAAAACACCTCTTATTGGAGCTCCAAGAACCAGTGCTCGCATAGGTTGTGTCCAGTGGCAGATGAGACCGGTTAAATCCGTTGAAGACTTGATTCAGCAAGTTGAGTTTTTTGTGGATGCGTTGTCTGACTATCAATGTGACCTTGCATTGTTTCCTGAATTTTTTAATGCGCCCTTGATGGGCATTGAAAATCACGAGAGTTCAATACATTCGATCAAAGCCCTGGCCGAATTTTCTGAGGAAATAGTTGAAGCTATTTCGAAATTGGCGGTGAGCTACAACATCAACATTATCACGGGATCAATGCCGGTTATTGAGGACGATGCGCTTTATAACGTGGCGTATTTGTGTCGGCGTGACGGCACAACTGACACTCAGTATAAAATACACCCAACTCCCCATGAAAAACGCGCCTGGATCATGCAGGGCGGGGACGCTCTCAAAGTGTTCGATACTGACTTTGGGAAAATCGGTATTTTGATCTGCTATGACGTGGAATTTCCCGAGTTGGCACGACTTCAATCAGAGCAGGGCATGCAAATGTTGCTGGTTCCGTTCTGGACTGATACTAAAAATGCGTACCTGCGGGTGCGTTGCTGTGCCCATGCCCGAGCTATTGAAAATGAATGCTACGTTGTTATAGCGGGGAGCGTTGGTAATCTGCCAAAGGTGGATGGTGCTGATATTCAGTATGCCCAGTCGGCTGTTTTTTCTCCCTCAGATTTTTCTTTTCCCCACGATGCAATTATGGCTGAAACAACTCCAAATACAGAGATGACATTGATCGTCGATCTGGATTTGGAAAAGCTAAATAAGCTTAAAAATGAGGGATCGGTAAGAAACTATCTGGATCGTCGTCGTGATCTCTACAAAATTACCTGGCTTGGTTAGGCGTTCTGGTGCAGGAGGCATTTTGCCGCTGATCCGACAGGATCAGTCCTACAGTGCCATGCTGGGTGAATTTATCTGTTTCAGCTATGTCACCCAGTCGACACTGGGTTATGGGGATGTGCTGCCTGTCAGCCCTATCGCCCGCTCCTGGGCAACGGTGGAAGCTATTATGGGGCAGTTATATCTGGCGATTGTTGTGGCGCGATTGCTTGGCATCTATATTTCAAAGGAATCCGAAGAGTTGCGGTAATTCCAAAATATAATCGCCCATTGATGGAAAGAACTACCCAATGGGTTATCTCTGTCATCGGTGCAATGGAAGGGATTTTTGGGCTGACGATCATGGTGACGATAGAGGCAGGGTGGTGACAGATTCTTTGGTAGGCTCAACGGAACTGGTTGCCTGTCAGGACTGTGACCTATTGCATACGCTGCCGCTCCCAAATGATCAACAACCAGAACGTTTTTTTTGTACCCGTTGCGGGGCAATGTTGCAGGATGTCCGGCACGATACATTTCACCATACGCTGGCCTTGAGCCTCACAGGGTTGATTCTCGCGCTACCCGCCAATCTCTTGCCCATCATGGAGTTTTCCATTGGTGGCTTGACGACCCAGAACACCATGTTGAATGGTGTCTTCAAATTGTTTTCCTCCGGCTATAACTGGATGGCCATTTTGGTGTTGTTTTGCAGTGTCATTGCGCCGCTGGTGAATTTGTTGCTTCTGTTCTCCATCAGCCTCGCGGTGCACTGGAGGGCACTTGCGGGTTGGTTGCCCTGGCAATTGCGCCTCTACCATCATCTGGAAGAATGGGGAATGCTGGACGTGTATATGCTCGGTATTCTGGTGGCACTTATCAAAATCAGGGATCTGGGCGACCTGACGATCTCGGCCGGGCTATACAGTTTTATTTTGCTGCTCATTGTCACGTCCTTCACTGTTCGCAGCTTTGATACCGAGGCTGTCTGGCGGCGATTGGAGGCTGGCAAGTGAACAGCAATGTCACCGCTCAGGCCAGGGGGTTGGTGCGATGTTCGCTCTGTGGGCAGCTCTCCCGTCCTGCTCGGGGTGCGGATAGCTGCCGCTGCCCTCGTTGTGCAAGCCTGAACTATTTCCGGCGTCCCAGAAGCCTCTCGGCTACCTGGGCCTACACAGTGGCTGGATGGCTGTTTTTGTTACCGGCCAATGTGTTCCCCGTAATGACAGTGATTTATTTTGGCCGGGGTGAACCTGACACCATCATTTCCGGGGTGGCGCATCTGTGGAGTGCCGGTATGTGGAGCATCTCGGCACTGGTTTTCATCGCCAGTATCGCTGTGCCGGTGATGAAGCTGGTGGGGTTGACCCTGCTACTGCTGACGGTCCAGTTTCACTGGCATCTGAACAAGCGCCAGTGTTCCATGCTGTTACGTGCAATACACCTGATTGGGCGCTGGTCATTGCTGGATCTGTTCATGATTTCCATCCTGGTAACGTTGGTAGATCTGGGGGCAGTGGCCACCATCGTGGCCGGGCCAGGCAGCACTGCCTTTGCCAGTGTAGTGGTGATCACCATACTAGCCGTAAACAGTTTTGACCCTCGTCTGATCTGGGATCTTGAAAGGGAACAGTCATGATCGATAACGAAGAATTTCCCATTCCGGAAGTGAGGCCCAGGAGGGGTATCTCCATCGTCTGGCTGCTGCCTTTTATCGCCGTGGCGATTGGGGCCTGGTTGGTGTTCCAGAGTATCGTGGAGGGGGACATTGAGGCATACCTGAAGTTTCCTTCCGGGGAAGGCCTGGTGGCGGGAAAAACGGAAGTGAAATATCAGGGTATTACCGTTGGCGTAGTGCGTGAGTTTCGGGTCGCGCCTGATCTTCACGGGGTGATTGCTACCGTCGATTTTGATCGCGCTGTAGAGCACGCCCTCACTGAGGGAGCGCAATTCTGGATGGTGAGTCCGGAAATTTCCGTGATGGGGGTCAGCGGTCTTAATACCCTGGTGTCCGGCAGTTACATTGCGGCGCTTCCGGGACCAGCAGGTGCGCCGGCAGCGAGGAATTTTACGGTCCTGGAAAAAGCCCCGGCTGGAATCTTCAACCGTGATGGATTGCGCCTGAAATTGTTATCGGAAGACCTGGGGTCACTGCATCGGGGAAGCCCTGTCCATTACCGCAAATTCCATGTGGGGGAAATCGAGGATTACGTGCTACTTGAGGATGGCAGTGGCGTCGAGTTGCATGTTTTTATCGAGCAGCCATATGTCGATCTGATCAAGACAAAAACCCGCTTCTGGAACAGTTCCGGTATCGAGATCGATGGTTCTTTGTCCGGACTTCACGTCAGGACCCAGTCTCTCGCGTCCATCGTCGCCGGCGGGATCGCTTTTTTCACCCCGGAGAGCGCCGCGGATGCGTCGCTACCTGTGGAAGATGGCGCACGTTTTCGGCTTTACCCCGATTTCCGTGAAGCCAATGCCGGAATTGCCATTACCATTGATTTGCCCAGCGCTGAGGGACTTGAAGAGGGTCGCACGGTAATCAAGTACCGGGGTATTCAGTTCGGTGAGTTGAAGAAAATAGCGGTTTCTCCCGGATTGGATGGGGTTCGATGCACATTTATTTTGGACCCGAAGAGTGCCCCAGCCCTGAACGACACCGCGCGCTTCTGGGTCGTTAAGCCACAGGTCAACATGCAGGGCATCTCTGGGTTGGGAAATCTTATCACTGGTAACCACCTTGAGATGGACTTCTCCCTGGAGGGCCAACCCACCCGCGCATTTGTGGCGTTGCCCGGCCCTCCGGAACTCGACTTCAATACGCCGGGATTGCACCTGAAAATCCGCTCCTCCGATCTCTCATCCCTGGCCCGTGGCACGGAAATTTATTATCGAAAAATACCTGTCGGTTCGGTACAGGGGTACCACTTGCTGCCCGATGGCAAAACCCTTGAAGCCGGATTGTTCATTGAGCCTCAGTATGCCCATCTGGTGAGCAATAAAAGCCGATTCTGGAAAGCCGGTGGTGTTTCCCTGTCCGGTGGTTTGTCCGGTATTGATTTGCGCGTGGAGTCATTGACTGCACTCTTGAAAGGGGGCATCGCTTTTGCCGACCGGGATGAAAAAGGACCTGTGGTAAAGGCGAAGAATGGCGACGTCTATGCCCTTTATCCCAGTGAGGAGTCCGCCAATTCCGAGGAATTATTGGTTACCCTCTCGTTCAGAAATGGGGAGGGATTAACTTCCGGTACCCCGGTGAAATATCAGGGTGTGAAAGTGGGGGAAGTGCAGTCTATCCGCCTGAGTGATGGCCTGGATCGGGTTGTTGCCGAGATCAGTCTCACCACGGCAGCAGAGTTGATTGCCCGCGATAGTACCCAATTCTGGGTCGTTCGGCCCCAACTGGGGCTGACTAGGACCTCTCATCTGGAAACATTATTGAGTGGCCCTTACATCAATGTGTTACCTGGCGAGGGTAACCGGCGTCTGACGTTTATCGGGCTGGAGCAACCTCCGGAGTTGGCAGGAGGTGACGGAGAGTTGGTCATCCATCTGCTGGCGGACCGGTTGGGTTCCATCAAAACGGGTGTGCCAATTTACTATCGGGATGTGCAGGTAGGGAGGGTCAGCGGGTATCGGTTGTCGACGAATGCGGAGCGGGTGATTATCTCCGCCAGTATCGAGAAAAAATACGCACCGTTGGTGCGCCGTCACAGTGTGTTCTGGAATGCCAGTGGCATCAGCGTAGAGGCTGGCCTGTTCAAGGGTGTGAATATCCGAACCCAGTCTGTGGAAAGTGTGCTCTCGGGTGGCATTTCTTTCGCCACGCCCCCTCAAGACATGATGGGCGAACAGGCAACAGAAGGCAGTGAATTTACCCTGCACTCTGAGCCAAAAACAGAATGGTTTGATTGGCGCCCCAGTATTCCTTTGCCATAAAGGAGGTCTGGGTGGTCGACGCTTTTCGCAATTGTGCCAAAATGAGTCTATATACCTATATTGGGAAGGGTTTTATTAGCCACTTTGCTTAGCTGGAAAAATTCTATTGGGGAGACATACGGAGATGCCTTTGTCCGGAGTGGGAAGGACTGCCAGGCCATCCTGTTCAAAGATGGTCTGTTGTTTAGTGGCCCTATCATTGGCGGGATGTGGTTCGATCGGGCCTGATTTCAAGCAGCCAGAAGTTGCGACTCCCGAATCCTGGTACAGCTCCGACGAGCGTTTTTCCAGTAGCCGGGCTGTGGAGCCTGCGTGGTGGACCCTGTTCAATGATCCGGTGCTCAACCAACTGGTAGACATGGCCTTCCGTCAGAACCTGCCTTTGCAGGTGGCAGGGCTGAGAATTGCCGAAAGCCGCGCCAGATTGGGTATTGCTTTGGGCAACCGCTATCCTCAATTGCAGCAACTCAGCGGCAGTGTGACCAATGTCGAACTGAGCGAAAATGCTCCCAACTTCAACCCCGCCGCCGATGACGATTACACCAGCCTGAATCTGGGCTTTGATGCGGTTTGGGAGCTGGATTTCTGGGGGCGTTACCGGCGCGCCATCGAGTCTTCCCAGGCATCGCTCATGGTTTCTGAGGCGGACTACGCTGATCTGAAGGTCATTCTCGCGGGTGAAATCGCCCGCGCCTATGTGTCTATCCGCAGTCTTGAAGAACGGCTCTCCCTGGTACGTGCCAACATTGTTCTGCAACAGGAGAGTCTGAGGATCGCCACGGTGCGCTATGAGAATGGTGCAACCTCTGAACTGGACAAGCAGCAGGCTGCGTCAAACCTGGCCAATACCCGGGCGCTGGAGCCGGGAATTCTCATCGCACAGCGCCAGGCCCTGAATGCGCTTTGTGTTCTCCTGTCGATCTCTCCGGGAGATATTTCGGAACTGCTGGCTGGGAAGGTGGGTATCCCCTCTATCAATTCTGAACTGGCTACCGGAGTGCCAGCAGATCTGCTGCGTCGTCGCCCGGATGTGCGCCGGGCTGAGTATCTGGCGGCCAGCCAGAGTGCCCTGATCGGAGTCGCCAAGGCCGATCTTTACCCCAGTTTCTCCTTGTCTGGCTCTATCGGTTATCAGGCCAGCAGCGCGGGCAGCTCCACCACGGAAGACCTTTTTGATGGCGACAGCCTGTTTTACTCGGCAGGCCCCTCTTTGCGTTGGAATATTTTCAATTATGGCCGTCTGAAAAATAACGTTCGCGTTCAGGATGCACGCTTTCAGCAGAGTCTGTTGGGCTATCGCCAGACTGTCCTCAATGCCTATCGAGAGGTAGAGGATGCGATGGTGGCATTCAGCCAATCCAGGCGCGAGGCAGTTTTCAGATCGGATAGTGCGACGGCAGCACTGCGTGCAGTCGATATCGCCAATACACGCTACCGGGAAGGGGCGGTGGATTTTCAACGGGTGATTGATTCCCAGCGTTTCCTGGTGACCCAGCAGGATCAGTGGACTCGTGCCCGCGGTGAAATTGCTCTGAACCTGATTGCCATCTACAAGGCACTTGGCGGTGGCTGGGAGGTGACCAGTCAACCGTTGCTGCCCGATGAGGTCATTGACGAAATGCGACAGCGCACGGATTGGGGTGAGCTATTGACCCCTCATGAGCCCTAGCGGGAGCAGCAAGCGCAATTCGTTAAAACACTTACGTGGGAGAACCCCCTGCTGTGGAGAAAACTATGAAACAGGGAATAACGTGGTTTTTACGTCCGGGCTTGCTGCTTTTGGTGTTTTTTTCTGGACTGATTGCCTGCAGCGAAGCGCCTGAACCGGAACAGAAGGAGACCCCGCGTCCGATCAAAATTGCCATTGTTGGAGAAAATTCGACCAAAGCTTCCCGTGAATATCCCGGAGTGATCAGTGCAGAACAAAGTGTCCAACTGGGATTTGAAGTGCCCGGCCGGATTATTGAACTGCCGGTGATAGAGGGGCAGCAGGTTGCGCAGGGTGACGTGCTGGCAAAACTCGATCCGAGGAACTATCGCGCAGCTCGCGATGCTGCAAAATCCAACTATGTCACCATGGACTCTGTCTACCAGCGGGCCAAGCGGATTTTTGATCAACAGGCAGGTTCCCAGGCGGAAGTGGATTTGGCACTGAGGGACCTCGACATTGCCCGGGAGGAGTTGAGGAAGGCTGAGAAGGCGCTTGATGACACGGTTTTACTTAGTCCGTTCACGGGTGAAATCGGCAGAAAGATGGTGGATAACTTCCAGAATATCCAGGCCAAGCAACCTGTTGTCCTGCTTCACAATGTGCAGGATCTCGAAGTGGATATCTCGATTCCGGAACAGGACTTTGTCCTCGCCGAGGGCGGGCTCGATCTCGATGCACTGACCTCACGTCTTAATCCTGTCGTGATCCTGAGTTCATTGCCTGACCACGCGTTTGTTGCGCGCTTCAGATCTTTCTCCAGCGCCGCCAACCCGGTGACACGCAGTTATACCGTAACACTGGCCTTTGCCAATCCTGAAGCAATCAGCGTTCGCCCTGGAATGACCGCCAAGGTGGTATTGCGCAAGCAGTCTGATGCGGAGGAGATGGGTGAGGGCAGGTTCATGCTGCCTGTGACCTCGGTAGCGGTATTGCCGGATCAAACAGCCTACGTTTGGAAAGTGGCGCCAGACACCATGCAGGTGTCGCGTCTGTCTGTGAACGCCGGTCCCATGAGTGGTGAGATGATTCAGGTGTCCGGGGATTTACACCCGGGCGATCAGGTGGCTGCAAGCGGCGTTCACCATTTGCGAGAGGGCATGAAAGTCTACCCCCTGGGCAGTCAGTAACGGGGGCGCCATGAACATTGCACAGTTCTTTATCGAACGGAAAGTTGTCACCCTGGTGCTGACCTTTGTGATGCTTGGTGCCGGGGCTATCAGTTACCAGGGGCTCAGCCGGCTTGAGGACCCGGAATTCACCATCAAGGACGCGCTGGTAATAACCAGTTATCCCGGGGCCACCGCTGCGGAAGTAGAAGCAGAGGTTACCGACCGACTGGAAAAAGCCGTTCAGAAAATGGGGCAGGTGAAGCGTGTCGTGTCCAAGTCTGAACGGGGCCTTTCCACCCTCACGGTGACCATCAAGGACCAGTACGACAAGATGCTGCTGCCCCAGGTGTGGGATGAGTTGCGCCGCAAGATCAGCGATACCCAGCGGGAGCTGCCCCCAGGTGTGGGAGCGCCACTGGTGGTGGACGATTACGGAGATGTGTATGGCATCTTCATCACCCTGAGTGGGGACGGATACAGTTACGCCGAGATCAAGTCGGTTATCGACATGCTTCGCCGTGAACTATTGCTGGTGGACGGGGTGGGCAAAATTGACACTTACGGTGAGCGCACCGAAGCCATCTATGTGGAAATCAATCGGGACCGCATGTCCCAGCTGGGGTTGCCACCAGGGGTGTTGATCCAGGAGCTGCAGCAGAAAAATCTGGTGAGTGATTCAGGCAGGGTCAGGGTGGGTCCGGAATTCATCACCTTAAACCCCACTGGTGAAATTAGAACGGTTGAACAGTTTGGCGATATCCTGATCAGTTTTAATGGTTCCGAGCAGGTTTACCTGCGTGATATTGCCACCATCCGGCGCAGTTATGTGGAGCCTCAAAGCAACCTGATCCGCTATGACGGTAAGGTGGCCATCGGTCTGGGGATATCTACGGTATCCGGAGGCAATGTGGTGGCCATGGGGGAGGCCCTGAAGCTGCGCTTTGAGGAGCTGAAGCCCCAGATTCCGGTTGGCATTGAGGCGGGGCTGGTCTCGGTGCAATCGGATGCGGTGAGTATTGCGATCAAGGGCTTCGTGGTGAGTCTGTTGGAGGCTGTGGCCATTGTCATTGTGGTGCTGCTCTTCTTCATGGGGCTGCGCGGCGCGACCCTGATTGGTTTTGTGTTGCTACTCACCATAGCCGGCTCCTTCATTTTTCTGGCACCGATGGCCGTCGCCCTTGAACGCATTTCCCTGGGGGCTTTAATTATTGCTCTGGGCATGTGAGTGGATAACGCCATCGTCGTTGTGGATGGTGTAACGGTCCGGGTGCAGCAGGGGCGGGATGCCAAGGAAGCTGCGATTGAGGTGGTGCGGCAAACGGCCATGCCGTTACTAGGGGCCACCATTATTGCCATTCTCGCGTTCGCAGCTATAGGGACTTCTGACGACAATACCGGGGAGTTCTGTCGCTCACTGTTCCAGGTCGTGATGGTTTCCCTATCCCTGAGCTGGGTGACGGCAGTGACCGTAACACCGCTGCTTTGTGTCATGTTCCTGAAGAAAAGTGGGGAAGGTTCAGCGGAGGGCAGCGCCTACGGAGGTGCGGTTTACCGAATATACAAGAGCTTCCTGACCCACTGTATTCACCAGAAAACCCTGACGATCGCAGTGGTCGTTGCGCTGTTTGCCACGTCTCTTTGGGGCTTCCGGTTTGTTGAGCAAAGTTTTTTCCCGCCGTCGACCCGGCCCCAGTTGATGGTGGATATCTGGCTTCCCCAGGGTACTCATATTGATGAGACTACCCGGGTGGTAGCCTCGCTGGAGCAATACATCCAGGAACAGCCGGGGGTATCCCATGTCACGTCGCTGGTGGGAAAAGGGGCTCTGCGGTTTCTCCTGACCTATAGTCCGGAAAAAAGCAACAGTGCATACGCTCAGTTGCTGGTGGATGTGGATCAACCTGAGCAAATGGACCCGCTGATTGAAAATATTGAGACACATCTCGGTGAAGCACACCCGGATGTACTGGGATATAGCTCCAAATTTCAGTTGGGGCCGGGCAGTACCGGCAAAATTCAGGCTCGCATTAGCGGACCGGATCACCAGGTTTTGCGGCAACTGGCAGACAATGTCCGGGGTATTTTTACAGAGCAGCCGAATACCAAGGCCATTCGCACCGACTGGCGACAACAGGTAAAGGTAGTGAGACCCCTGGTGGCCGAACAACAGGCCAACCTCCACGGCATTACCCGCCAGAATATTGCCAACACCCTGCTGGAAGGTTTTCAGGGAAAACGGGTAGGTGTTTTTCGCGATGGTGATTTATTGCTGCCGATCATTCTGCGTGCCAGGGCCGACCAGCAACAGGAGGTCGCCAGTCTTTACAACCTGCAAATCTGGAGCCCTGTCGCAGGTAGCATGATCCCTCTGCGGCAGGTGGCCAGTGGGTTCGAAACATTATTTGAAGACGAGATCATCATGCGGCGTGACCGCAAGCCGACCATTACGGTTTATGCCGACCCTGTTAGTGGCCCCGCATCATTACTGTTTGCTGCTATCCGGCCCCAGGTTGAGGCGATAGAGCTGCCATTGGGTTACCAGCTGGAGTGGGGCGGTGAATATGAAGACTCCGGAAACGCCCAGGCCGGTCTGGCGGCCAGCATACCGACGTTCATCATGATCATGGTGTTGATCACGGTCATGCTATTCAATTCCCTCCGCATACCACTGATTATCTGGCTGGCAGTTCCGCTGGCGTTGATTGGCGTGACGGGGGGGCTGTTGGTGACAAACCAGCCGTTTGGATTTATGGCGCTGCTGGGTTTTCTCAGTCTGATCGGTATGCTGATCAAGAACGCCATTGTGTTGATCGACGAAATTATCCTGCAGCGAGGGGAGGGCAAACCGCTAATTCCCGCGATCGTTGATTCCGGTGTCAGCAGGCTGATGCCGGTTTCCATGGCGGCGTTGACTACGGCGCTGGGAATGATCCCGTTATTATTCGATGCTTTTTTCAGCGCGATGGCAGTGACGATAATCGCCGGGCTGGTTTTTGCCACAGTACTGACCATGGTGGTCGTGCCGGTTCTGTATGCAGCGTTCTACAAGGGAGAAGCTGATTAGCCGACTGGTTACAGGCGTTCCTTGTCGGGGACGCTCAGGCTTCGTGTCAGGGTGTGACGTCTGGAGATTCCAGGTTCAGTTTGCTGATGGCGAGCACGGCCTGGGTTCTCGACCGTACACCGAGCTTGCGGAAGATAGCGGTCATGTGCGCCTTGATGGTTGTCTCGGTGACATCCAGCCAGTAACTCTTCAGCATCAGATTATTTTCGCGTTTACATAGTCAATTCTCTTGGCGGAGTGACTATGGCCACGCTTGTTTATGATGATCAGGGTGGTGCCGGAAATGTGGATGTTGGCTGGACGCAGCGTAGCCTTAACCTAACTGCATACGCTGGGCAAACGATCCAGATTCGAATTGAAGCCGGTAATACAAATTCTAATGAATCAACGTTAATTGAGGCTGCAGTCGACGATGTAATAGTGGAAAGTATTACCTCTCCAGATTACATTTTTTATGACGATTTTGAGACAGGTTTGGGCTGGATTGTTAATCCTGACTCTTCTGATTCAGCAATTACGGGTGCTTGGGAAAGAGCCAATCCAGAATCTACTGCTTATTCCGGCGTAATGCTTCAACTTGGTGGCACCATTAGCGGTATACACAATCTGGTAACAGGGGCTTTAGCCGGATCGGGTGCAGGGTCTTATGATATTGATGGAGGTGTTAAAGCAGCTGTTTTAGGAGGAGTATTGGGAGGTGCTGGAAGTCATTTGGGAACTAAAGTTGATCATTTCAAAACTAATCGAGTTCTTAATTCAGGAACTGTAGCATCGAGAAATTTAAATCAACATATCGCAGACACAACTTTTGGTAATAGTCTAAATAGAAGAAAGCATCCTCTAGGAACATTGGGCCAAGCTACTGGTTCTACACTTGGAGCATTTGCAAGCTTTGATACGAGCGCTCTGGGAAGTGGGGTGAATTCATCAGCTGTTAGCCAGAGTTCATTCTACGGTTGTAAGAAATAAATAGTGATGATTTTTATATTTATATCTGAATGCCTATAGGTTAATTTATGAGTAAAGGTGGCTTTGAGTTTAATAGGTTGGGAAGCAAGAGTTTTTTTAGAATTTATATTTTAGAACCGACATTTTTAGTATTAATAGCAGCTTTTTTAATTGGAGCTTTAGGGTGTATATTTTTGTTATTAAATGATTGGAAATTTACAGATGCATTTATGTATTCTTTTTTAATAACAGGGGTGGGTGGTTTTCTATCAGCTATTGTGTATGTTTTTCCTAGTATTATTTTATTTGTTAGATGCTCTTGGAGAAAGGGAAAGACCTGAACTCTATATTTATATAAACAAGAAACTTGGTTTCAGGTTTCTAGCGCAACAGTTTAGCCATAGCTTGATAGGGTGTATCTCAGTCTAGCACTTTTCTGGGGCGCCCATTTATAAATCCTGAACGCTATGATGAAGACAGCGGTTTGTATTGCTACAAAGCCCGTTATTATCATGCTGGGCTGGGGCGATTCCTGAGCGTTGACCCTATTGGGTATGACGACCAGATGAACTTGTATGCCTATGTGGCTAATGCGCCGATGTTGTATCGGGATCCGAGTGGTAAATTAACATTTGTCACGGATTATAGTGCCGAGGAAACTATAGGTAAGGGTATTGGTGGATCTTTTGGTAGCTTTATTGACTTTACTGATGGCGATGTTGGCTTAGTTGCTAGTAAAGTTAAGACTGCTGGTTTTTTAGCGGATGTTGGTACGAGTTTTCATGTGCTTAAGGGTGGTGACGAAAACCTTTCAGGGCCTTCAACGACTGAGAGGTTTTGTCTATTCACAACTTGTGGTCTGTTGCATAGAAATAGCTCAGGTGGTTTTTCGGGTGTAGGCCTTGGTGGATTTGCGGGAGGCGAAACAATAATGGGGGGAGCATTTTCCCATCATGAGCAAGAAACTTCGATCCCTTTTATAATTAATTCCATTGAGGTACTAACTTCGATATCAGAGAATATCAAAAAAAAGTAAGTAGCACTGCTAGCAATATAGAGAAAAAACTTAATAATTTTGAAACAAAAATACAAAGTACAGCAAATAAAATTAAATCAAAAAAATAATTTTTCGTATAAGAAAATTATGTTTAGAAGAAAAGTAATCATATGGTCAATGCTGTGTGTTCCTATGGCCCTATGTGTTCTTTCGTTTTTTATAGGTGAGGATTTGGTGTTTGTTGTTTTTTCTGGCTATATTATAGGAATGATGTTCTATACCATTTGGGTACACATTTCTTCTGTTTGTCCTAGTTGTGGCGGTCCATTTTTTGCGGTTTCCTGTGATTTCTCTGGCCGTGCAAGGTTCAAAATATCGTATTTAAGTAAGTCATGTAATCAGTGTGGTTATAAGGGGGAAACAATTAAAGAGGGTGGCGACAACTGAGAATCATTCTCACATGTTATCTGCCCTTTTTCTTTGCCTCTACGCTATACTCGAGTCTGTCTTTATCCCGTCGAAAGGAGTCGACGATGCCCCGCAAAGCAAGGATGTTTTTGCCGGATGTTCCCTGCCATGTGATCACTCGTGGCAACAACCGCGATGCCTGTTTTTACGCGGACGATGATTACCTCTTCCACCTGGAATGTTTGAGCGATGCCTGTCATAAACATCGGGTAGCAGTACATGCCTATGTGTTAATGACCAACCATGTTCACTTGCTGTTGACGCCGAGAGGCGATGAGGGTGTTCTGAAGGTAATGCAATCCATTGGCCGCCGTTACGTGCAATACATCAACAGAACCTACCGCCGTTCCGGCACATTATGGGAAGGGCGCTACAAGGCAAGCCTGGTGGATGCGGAAAATTACCTGATGGCCTGTTATCGGTATATCGAACTCAACCCTGTCAGAGCCTCTATGGTCAGTCATCCCGGTGACTATCGTTGGTCGAGTTATGGTGTTAATGCCGGACTCAGGTTGAGAAAGCGACTAGAGCCACAGGAGGTTTACCTTCGACTTGGCCCGGATGAGAAAAGCCGCTGTTATGCCTACCGTGAGTTGTTCTCTATAGGCCTGGATAAGTCTCAGTTACATGAGATCCAGCGGGCATCCGCGTTTTCCATGCCTCTTGGTAATAGTCGTTTTCAGGAACAGATAGAGCGGGCACTGAATCGCAAACTGGGACACGCCAAACGGGGCAGACCGAAAGCCAGTAATCAAGTCGTTCGGTAACTGAGGTTACTGCTCTCTGGTGATAAGTGCCTGTACGTTTACCACGCCAGGTGTATTGGTTGTGTCTATGGAAATGGTAGAAATATCCAGTGTCGACTGAAGATTCAGGTTTTGTAGCCGCTGAATAAACGTATTGAAATCCGTATTGCTCAGCCACAGTCGTACCCGTTGCTCCCCCTCTGGTTATAGCCTTGAAATGGTGATGCTTTTATCGTCGGCGGAGGCCGATACTAGTTGTATTAGGGGCAGATCTTTTTGGGTAAGGGGTTGGTTGGTGGTTGCCATGCTTACATTGTCGCGATTACTGGCCATCCAAAGGAGCAATTCTTGATTGGATAACAAGGTTTGTTTGTTTTCAGAGTAGAAACGGTAACTGGGGAAAATAACTCCAAGGACAACGGTGCAACCTACTAGAAAGGCCAACAAAATTTTTAGCGCCTTTTGGTCCCGGCTTGAAAGTTGTGCGTAATAGGTCGCCAGGGATCTCATGGGTTACCCCCCATTCGAAAGCGGGCAATAACATTATTATCGCCGGTATTGGCGGTGAGTATTTTTGTGTCAGGCCCCCGGCTGCTCAGGCTTTTTTGCAGGTTGTTTGCACTGCTGATGGAGTCGGTGACAATTTCAATTTGCAGGGCCTGGTCGGTTTTGTCATAGCGTAGATTACGGATGGTTGTGGGTTGCGTCTGTTCTTTCATTCCCCGGTAAAAGTGCTCCAGCAGGCTAAAGAAAGTGGACTCACCCGGATGCTGCTTTTGCTGTAAATGAACCTCCATCTGGCGGCGAATGTTCACTATCCGTTTATCGTTTGGAAACAGTTTCTGATAAAGCGCTGTTGTCTGTTGTTGGGCGATTCCAGCCTGGTGGTTGAAGTACCACCCGCCAACCAGGAAGTAACCCACAAAAAGTGTAGAACAGGCCAGGGCACACATACCGAGTTTCTTGAGGTTCAGAGGGGGCTCTTTCCCCTTTGTTACAGCGTAATTGCCCTGAAGGAGGTTCAGCGGCGGGGCCAGAGGGGCTGTTGGTAGCCACTCTGATGACTCGGCACAGGGTTCATGTGCCGGTGTGCCGAAGAGAGTGTGTGCTGTTGTAGTATCAATTTGCTGGGAGACCGTCCAACCCGTGTTGTCGGTGCAGCGAGTGACTAACCTGCCGTTTATTCTGACAGTGTTTTCCTGTTCTCCCGGGGTGAGCATCCAGTAATCTGGAATTACGATATCCGGTTCTACGCCCGCTTCCCGCAGGTTCTCCAGAAAGGAGTCCAACTGTTGGCGGGCGATGATTGCACACAAAATCCTGTTGTCATTGTCAGGTTTTCCTATGACGAAATGCAAGGTTTCGATGGACTCAGCTAATTGCTCTTCAAGTAGGTTGGGAACGATTTGTTGAAGGTGGCGGCGAGAGCCTTTGGGCAGCACAAGATTTGTTGTGGTGACGAGTTCCCCGGGAAGAGCCAGGATGAATTTCAGGAGCTGATATCTGGAGATTCCAGATTCAGTTTGCTGATGGCGAGCACGGCCTGGGTTCTCGACCGTACACCGAGCTTGCGGAAGATAGCTGTCATGTGCGCCTTGATGGTTGCCTCTGTGACATCCAGCTCGTAGGCAATCTGCTTGTTCAGCAGGCCTTCGGCCAGCATGGTCAGTACCAGATACTGCTGTGGGGTGAGAGTGGCAATCCCTTCCATCAGTTTCTGTTCATCCTCTCCGGCGGGAACCTTGGCGCTTGCCTGTGCCGGCAGCCATTTCTCGCCGTTCAATGCCGCCTGGATGGCTGCCTGGATGGCGTCCAGGCCTGAAGACTTGGGCAGAAATCCCCGTGAGCCGAATTCCACTGCGCGGTTCATGATCTCGGGACGTTCGTTGGCGGAAACCACCAGTACCGGGAGATTCGGTGCCTGGCCTTTCAGGTAGGCGAGGGCGCTGAAGCCGTGGGCACCGGGCATGTGAAGATCCAGTAGTACCAGGTCGGCATCCGGGTGATCGGACAGTTTGGTCTGCAGGCTGGCCATGTCCTGGGCTTCGACGACTTCCACGTCGGGTGCCAGACACATCAAAACTCCAGCAATGGCATTCCTGAAGAGGGGGTGATCATCTGCAACTATGAATTTAGGCATGTAATTATTGTGTACTTCGCCGTTTTTTCGATGGTAGTCCCAGCTCCTCCCGCTGACAAGCTTTCATTTTTGCCCTAATGAGGGCGATTTTGCCAAAAATTCCCCTGTTCCTCTTAGACATTGGTCGAAATTTGCTACCGAAATCGACCTTGGTCGCATACCCATAAAAAGGTGATGACGTAAATCTGTCGCTGCTAGATAAATCTATTGGGAGAGGAACCATGTTTACAAAGAAAAAACTGGCACTCGCTACAGCGGTCATGTTGCCGACCATGGCATTTTCAGGACAGCTGCTGGCTGCTGCGAGCAATGAGGATCTCACCGCCAAGATCGAAATGCTGGAAAAACAGTTGTCGCAATTGCAGCAACTGGTTACACAGCAGGGGGAAAAACAGAAACAAATGGAAACCACTGTCAGCAAGAAAGTGGACAGCCCGGTTTCCGGTATGAAATTCAGCTACGGCGGTTTCGTGAAAGTGGATGCCATCAGCAGTTCCTATTCTGATGGCGAACGGGCCACCGCGGCATTGGGCGACGATATCCTGGTGCCCAGCACCATCCCGGTGGACGGCAAGAGTGGCTCTCGGCGCTTTGATTCGCACGCCAAGACTTCCCGTTTCTGGTTCAAGACGTCCACGCCAACCACCATGGGTGACGTCAATACTCACTTTGAAATGGACCTGCTGACCGGTGACGGCGACGAGCGCATTTCCAACTCATCTCATTCCCGTATCCGCCACGCTTACCTGGCATGGAACTACGATGAAAATTCCTCGCTGTTGCTGGGTCAGTCCTGGAGTACTTTCATGAGTACCATGGTCCTGCCGGAAACCGCCGAGTTCATCGGTCCCACCTCCGGCGTGATCTTTAATCGCCAGACCCAGGCTCGCTGGAGTCACAAACTGTCCAACGGCGGCACTGTTCACCTGGCGGTGGAAAACCCGTCAACAGGCACCGTTGATGGCGGTGTCGGATTCGACAGCAATAATTTTGACGACAACAAAGTGCCCGATTTTGTCGCCCGCTACGACGATAGCTGGGGCAAGTTCAGCTATAACATCGCCGGCTTGGCCCGTCAGATTTCCTACGACTATCTGAAAGGTGGCGTGGAAGAGGACGATAACAAGTGGGGCTACGGTGTCAGCCTGTCCGGCATGTACAAGTTCGATAATGGCGATGACCTGAAAATGCAGTTCAACGCCGGTCACCTTGGACGCTACACCGCGCTGCAGGCCTTCCGCGATGCATCGGTTGAATCTGATGGCGATCTCGACCTGATTGATGTGACCGGTGGTTTTGTTGCCTACCGTCACCTATGGTCACCGAAACTGCGCAGCACTGTTCTCTACGCAATGACCGAGGCGGATAACCCGAGTTCTGCGGCTGACACTAACACTGAGGAAGTCAGCAACTACCTGGTCAACCTGTTCTATTCACCGACCACCAATCTCTCGTTCGGTGTGGAATACCTGAATGCCGAACGCGAACTTGAGAACGGCACAGAGGGCGATTTGAAGCGGCTGCAGTTCACCGGCAAATACGTTTTTCAATAGGTTTTGGTTTCGGGTGAATTTAGACCAAGGTTGCACAGACAGTATTTGTGCCCTCATCTAAGTTAGCGGTATCCGAAAAAAATAATATGAGGAGGCAAGAAAATGAGTTTCCAAACTGACGAACACGCCAAATCCTACTGGAAGGAGAATCTGCGTCTGCTGATGACCCTGCTGGTGGTCTGGTTCGTTGTTTCATTCGGGTTTGGCATCCTGTTGGTCGAGCCGCTGAACGCCATCAAATTGTTCGGCTTCAAGCTCGGTTTCTGGTTTGCCCAACAGGGTTCCATATATGTGTTCGTGGTGCTGATCTTCGTCTACGTGAAGAAGATGAAGGCGCTCGATCGCAAATATAACGTCCACGAAGACGAAGATTAAGGGGGAGTCAACATGGATATTCAAGGCTGGACTTTCTTACTGGTCGGTCTCAGTTTCGCCCTCTATATCGGGATTGCGATCTGGGCACGTGCTGGTTCCACAAAAGAGTTTTACGTAGCAGGTGGCGGTGTTCCCGCTGTGGCCAATGGCATGGCCACTGCAGCGGACTGGATGTCGGCCGCATCCTTCATGTCCCTGGCCGGGTTGATCTCGTTCATGGGCTATGACGGCGGTGTATACCTGATGGGCTGGACCGGGGGCTACGTGCTGCTGGCACTGTGCCTGGCACCGTACCTGCGCAAATTCGGCAAGTTTACCGTGCCGGATTTTATCGGTGACCGCTACTACTCACAGACTGCCCGTACCGTGGCAGTAATCTGCGCCATTTTCGTCTCGTTCACCTACGTGGCGGGCCAGATGCGTGGTGTGGGCGTGGTGTTCTCCCGCTTCCTGGAAGTAGACATCGTCACTGGTGTGCTGATTGGTATGTGCGTAGTGTTCTTTTACGCGGTACTGGGCGGCATGAAAGGTATCACCTACACCCAGGTGGCCCAGTACTGCGTGCTGATCTTCGCTTACCTGGTGCCTGCCATCTTCATCTCCATGCTGATGACCGGCAACCCGGTTCCGCAACTGGGCTTCGGTGATACCCTCGCGGACGGCTCTGGCACCTATCTGATGGATAAGCTCGATGGGCTATCGGTGGAATTAGGGTTTGCGGAATATACGTCGGGCAAAAAGAGCATGATTGATGTGTTCTTTATCACCTTCGCTCTGATGGTGGGTACCGCAGGTCTGCCTCACGTGATCGTGCGCTTCTTCACCGTGCCGAAAGTGGCTGATGCTCGTCGCTCCGCAGGTTGGGCGCTGGTGTTCATTGCCATTCTGTACACCACTGCTCCCGCTGTTGCTTCTTTCGCTCGTGTAAACATGATCGAGACCATCAACGGTGCTGACGGACAGGGTGTGGTTCACGCGGAAGCCCCCGGCTGGATCAGCAACTGGCAACGCACCGGTCTGATCGGCTGGGAGGACAAGAACGGTGACGGCCGCATGTTCTACTCCGGTGATGATCGCAACGAGATGACCATCGACCGTGACATCATGGTATTGGCCAACCCGGAAATCGCCAATCTGCCGGCTTGGGTTATCGCCCTGGTAGCAGCTGGTGGTATCGCCGCGGCGTTGTCCACATCCGCGGGTCTGTTGCTGGTGATCTCAACCTCGATCTCACACGACCTGTTGAAGCGGAATCTGATGCCCAATATTTCTGACAAACAGGAACTTCTGTACGCACGGATCGCAGCGGCATGCGGAATCTCGGTAGCAGCCTACCTGGGTATTCACCCTCCGGGCTTTGTCGCACAGGTGGTGGCGTTTGCCTTCGGCCTTGCTGCCTCCAGCTTCTTCCCGGTAATCATCCTCGGTATCTTCCACAAGCGGATGAATAAGGAAGGTGCGATCGCAGGCATGCTGTCCGGCATCGTCTTCACCGCAGCCTACATCGTGTACTTCAAGTTCATTAATCCTGCGGCCAATACCCCGGATAACTGGTGGTTCGGTATCTCACCGGAAGGCATTGGTACCCTGGGTATGTTGCTCAACTTTGTGGTGGCTCTGGTAGTCCAGAAAATGACTGGCGAAGCGCCTGAGCACATCGAGGATCTGGTAGAAAGTCTGCGCTACCCCAAAGGCGCCGGCGAGGCCAGCGCACACTAATCGAACAGCGATACATTCGACCCCAACTGTGGCCGCCCAACGGGCGGCCTTTTTTTGGCCGATTAACAGGTATTTTCAGTTGCGGGAATGAAAAATCACTCGTTATTGCAGAGGTGTTCAGATGTGGCAAAGCGGAATGCTTCGCTGACTTGTCCTGCCACAGGTATCACCAGAAAAGCGGTGCCGGCGAAAGAGGTGGACTCCTGTAAATAACCTTGTCCTTGCTGATCAAGTCCGATCAATCTGCTGGTGTGCATGGCTCCGATAAAAACATTGCCCGGCTCACCCGCCCCGGAACCTTCGAGCTTTTCGGGCAACAGGATCTGACCATCCTTAAATTCGAAATCCACACCCGAGATGAAGCTCTGTTCCTTAACCATCTGATGATTCGTAAAAGCCGACACTTTGAGCGTGTCGCTGCTGGGGGATACAACCCTGATGGCCTCAATAGCTCCGTGATTAATCGTCTGGTCGGGCCAGATGGTCATTGAAAGGTAGTGCAGAGGACCGTTGGCACTGGTGCGCACCATGTTCTGATAACAGCCTGCGAAATTGCCAAGGGTGGGGGTGTTTGCAGGCACAGGTACGTCGTCCTGGTCGTTGGAAACCACACATCCGCTGCATAGCAGAGCTGAGGCGAGAAAGATTTTTTTCAGATTCATGGCCGAAAGTGTATACGGCTGTCCGGCCCATGTGGACTGGCAGGCTGCATAATTAATGAATCAGACAGATGGGGAATTTCACCTCAAAAAAGGGGATTAACCCCGGTGCACGTGTGCCCCGAGGGAATGGGTCATTCAGCAGTGGTTGGATCGATAATGGTGCTGACTTTTGAAATCCGGTTGGCGGGGAATCCACCCTGTCGCGCATGCTCGCGAATGGTTTCTTCATTGGGCGCAACATATACGCAGTAAACCTTGTCGTCGGTCACGAAGCTTTGTACCCATTGAATCTGTGGGCCCATCCCGTTAAGGACGCTACAGGATTTCTGGGAAATGGCGTGCAGATCCTGAGCGGAAAGGTTTCCCGCCCCGGGTATGTCCCTTTCAATAATGTACTTTGGCATGTTCGTCCCTCCGTTGCTTTTTTCAGAGCGGGTGGCTGGGCACCCAGTTTTAATGGTTATTTGTAATGTAGTTATCTCGTCAGGCTTTTAAACCATTTACCAGGATAGTAGATCAGTTGTGCTCAGAACAGGAAGCTCACTTCATGGCATCCTTATCTTGGTATATCTGCTGTATGCATTCTCCAGACGCATGTATAGTTCAGTGAATATCGCCAATCTCCAGTCGGTGATCTATAAACGTCAAGGATTTCTGTGAACCGGAAAGAAGCGTTATTTGTCATTAACCACCACTAAAGGATAAATGCCATGAGCATGATCAAGGAGTTCAAGGAGTTTGCAGTAAAAGGAAATGTTGTTGATATGGCAGTAGGCATCATCATTGGTGCCGCATTTGGCAAAATTGTGACGGCGCTGGTTTCCGGGGTGATCATGCCCCCGATTGGTGTGCTGCTGGGCGGGGTGGATTTTTCCGATCTGGCGTTTGTCGTTAAGGAAGCCGTAGGTGACGCCCCGGCGGTGGTGATCAGCTACGGTGTCTTTATTCAAACGGTGATTGATTTCACCATCATCGCATTCGCAATTTTCATGATGATCAAGGGTATCAACTCTCTGAAGAAAAAGAGGAGGAAGAGGCTGCCAAAGCTCCGCCTGCTCCTTCAGTGGAAGAAACCCTTCTGACTGAAATTCGGGATTTGCTGAAGTCCAGATCCTGACGGATTTTCCCGAGTGCATCACACCGTTGTTGCACTCGGGAGTCCTCCAACGCCGAATCCATAAACTGCTTTATTGTTCTGCTGGCAGGAAGCACACCTTATGGCACGTTGTCGTTAGTTATTGATGATGTCATGGATCTACGGATGTCTTTTGGTTCTGTCGCTGCTATGGGTCACCGGTTGTTTTTGCGCTTTTCCCTGTGCGCAAATGACATTTCGGGTTTTTCTGCCTTTGCTATGCCGGGAAGACTGATAAACATCTTGTGGTGATTCTGGGGTAGATAATGAATGTGTTAGTGATTAATGCGAGCCAGCCGGTTGCCGGAATGTCCGAAGGCAAACTCAACACCATGCTCGCGGGGTTCATCAGGGAGGAGCTGGAACGTGGTGGCCACGAGGTGCGCACCACGGAAACCAATGCCGGTTACGACATTGAAGAAGAGGTGGAAAAGCACCTCTGGGCCGATCTGATTATCACGCAATCGCCGGTTTACTGGTTTGGAAATCCATGGACTTACAGAAAATATGTGGAAGAGGTGTTCAACCTGGGCCTGGTTTCCGCGCGCCTGGCCAGGAGCGACGGGCGCACTCGTAAAGATTTCGCCAAACAGTACGGCACTGGCGGCCTGATGCAGGGCAAAAAATACATGCTTTCCCTCACCTGGAATGCCCCTGCGGAAGCGTTTGGCGACCCGGATCAGTATCTTTTTCCGGCAAGACCGTTGATGATGTATTCGTGTCAAATACGGCGAACTACAAATTCTGTGGAGCAGAAGTACTGCCCTGTTTTTCCTGTCACGATGTTTTGAAGCAGGGCGATTTTTCAGGGGATGTGGAGCGTCTACGAGCCCACCTGTTAAGGCATGTCATATAACTCCGCGGAAACCGCAAGGAAACATACCATAAATCAAACACTGATCTTTTTCCCGGTCATTGCTCTGGTCGGGTGGACGTTAAAAAAGGTGAGGGGGCTTGATGATTGCTGCAGGAGCTGAAAGATACGTAAGAACTTTTGCTAAGCTTGCGATCATTTCGAGTCATAGCTTTCATTACAGATAAACAGAATCAGACATGAATCTGGAACACTATCTTTTCTTTCTCGTGACGACGCTGATGTTGATTCTGGTTCCAGGACCGGCAGCGATCACCGTTGCTGCACAGGGTGCATCCCATAATTCGAGAAATGCATTTTTATGTGTGCTTGGTGTGGCCAGTGCCGATGCAGTCTTTTTTGCGCTATCCGCCACCGGTATTGCTTCACTGATCGTCGCCTCCAATCTTGTCTTCTCGATCATCAAATGGTTTGGCGTGCTGTACCTCCTCTACCTGGGGCTGACGGCTATTTTCAGTCGTTCAGGGGCCATTAAGATCAATGTGACGCCAGGTGAACTAAGACCTTTCAAGGCTTTTTCCCAGGGTGCAGTGGTGCAATTGGCCAACCCCAAAGCGCTGATGTATTTTTCTGCACTGTTACCGCAATTCATTGATCCAGCGGAACCCATGGTGGGGCAAATATTAATCATGGGAATTTCCTGTTTTGTCGCTGACATGACTGTGTACAGTCTTTTCAGCCACATGGGGAAGAAGTTGGCCAGACAGCAAATGAAAAGCTGGGCGGTTAACCTGATCAATAAGATTGCCGGGGCGACCCTCATTACCACGGGAATAAGGATGGCAGCCCTGGAGCAATCCAGCTGACAGATTCGTCGGATGCAGGTACTGCCTGTTGGGGTAACGTAATGGTTTTGTCCTAGGGCAGAATTTACGCAACACCGGCTGCTTTAGAGGCTATTCCACCTTCGGCTAATTGTTTGCTATCAATGCGGGAGACTACCTTTAGGTTAAAGTGGGGGTGGGTACCTTAGGATAATAACCATGACTGTCAGTGTGGAAGTGGCTGCAGTGCGGGATTTTCTCGCTACCTGCACGCCCTTTGATGAACTGCCGGAAGACCAGCTGACTATGGCGGCGAGCCATGTTCAGATTGCCTATTACCGGGCCGGAGACTCTGCCGGTATTCTCAACTATTCCAATCCGCGGCTATTGGTTGTTCGCAGCGGAGCATTTGAAGTCCGCAACAGCGAAGGACAGCTGCTGGACCGGGTGGAACCGGGCGGCTACTTTGGCTATCCGTCGCTGCTCACCGGGGATGCCATCACCAACCGCGCGGTGGTGATCGAGGATGGCCTGCTGTACCTGATCGACGCCGACATGTTCCAGCACCTGCGCTCGGTAAGTCGGCCCTTTGACCGCTTCTTCAACCAGGCCCATGCCAAACGGCTACGTCACGCGGTGCGCTTCCGTGAACAGAATTACCAATTGACCCGCCGGGTGGGGGACCTGTCCGCCCGTGCACCGGTCAATGCCCACCCCAGCCAGACTGCTGCGGAGGTGGCCGCACTGATGACTGCCCAGCGGGTGTCCTCAGTGATGGTGGTGGATGAAGATCAAAATCTCTGCGGTCTGGTGACAGATCGCGATCTTCGTGCCCGGGTCGTGGCCGAGCGTCGCAATCCCGAGATCAGTATCGCCGAGATCATGACAGAGGACCTGATCAGCATTTCTGCCGAATGCCTGGTGTTCGAAGCCCTGTTGTTGATGACGGAACACAACATTCACCATCTCCCGGTCACCGCAGATGGCAAGCCGGTGGCCATGCTTACCACCACGGATCTGGTCAAGGCGCAGAAGTCGGACCCGATTTTCCTGATCGGCGAGATAGGTCGCCAGGACTCTGTGGAAGGATTGCAGCGGGTGGCGCGTGATATTCCCGAATTGTTGCGCAGCCTGATTCGCGCCGAGGCCAGCGCCGACCAGATCGGGCGGCTGCTCACCACTGTGACGGATGCATTGACCCGCCAGCTGTTAAAGCAGGAGGTGAGCCGATTGGGTGAACCGCCGGTGCCGTTTGCCTGGTTGGCGTTCGGTTCCCAGGGACGCCGTGACCAGACGGCCATTTCCGATCAGGACAATGGGCTGTTAATCAGCGATGCCATGGCCCACAGTGACGACGCCTACTTTCAGGGACTGGCCCGTTATGTCAACGATGGTCTCGATGCCTGCGGTTACAAATATTGTCCCGGTGACATCATGGCCTCCACTCCGGAGTGGCGGCAGCCTCTGGTGGGATGGAAAAAACAGTTCCTGCGCTGGATTAACCAGCCATCTTCCAAGGCGTTGATGCACGCCAGCATCTTTTTCGACATGCGCTGTATTTACGGTGACGAAAAACTGTTCAGGGATCTGCAGAAGACCGTCTGTGAGGCCGCCCGAGGTAACGAAATTTTCCTGGCCAACCTCACGGCAAATGCCCTGCAACTGACGCCGCCGATGGGTTTCTTCAAGCACTTCGTGGTGGAACACAGCGGCGAGCACAAGAACACCCTGGACGTGAAGCTGCGCGGCATCATGCCCATCAATGACATCGCCCGCATTTACGCCCTTTCCGTTGGTGCAGAGCAGGTGCACACCCTGGAGAGATTGCAGGAAGCGGTCAATCGCAAGCTGTTGACCCTCAAGGACGCCCGCAACCTCATCGATGCCCACGAATTTATCTCCCGATTGCGGCTTGAACACCAGGGAGAACAGCTGCGCGAGGGGCAGAAGCCGGATAACCATCTCAACCCCTCCTCGCTGTCGTCCCTGTCCCGGCACCAGTTGCGGGATGCCTTTGCGGTAGTGACCAACGCCCAGGCGGCGCTGCGGCTCAAGTTCACTCATGGTCTGATGTAGATGCTAAGAACCTGGGCTGCCCGATTGCGCCAGCAGCGGCTTCTGAAACGCTGTAAGGGCGCGGCCATGAAAGCCTACCTGGAGGCTGAACTGCCTGATCTGAGGCAGGATTTTCGCCGCGCCAGGTATCTGGCGGTGGACCTGGAAATGACCGGTATGGATGCCCTCAGCGACCACATTCTCAGCATCGGTTTTGTGCCGGTAGACGATCTGAGAGTGATGCTGAACGGTGCCAGTCACCGGCTGGTGAGCAGTGACATGGGGGTAGGGCAGAGCGCGGTGATTCACGGCATCCACGACCGGGATATCGACGGGGCCGGCAATCTGCGCGAAGCCATGGACGCTCTGTTGAAGGCGTTGCAGGGGCGGGTGATGCTACTGCACTGTGCCAGCCTGGATATGGCTTTTTTGCAGCGGGCCTGCCAGAACCTCTACGGTGTCCCGCTGCTGGTTCCGGTGGTGGACACCATGGCCCAGGAAGACCAGCGTCTGCAGCGCAACAGTAACGGACAGCATGGCCAGAGTCTGCGACTGTCGGAGTCCCGGCGTCGCTATAACCTGCCGGATTACCGCGCTCACAATGCCCTGGTCGATGCGGTGTCCACAGCGGAACTGTTCCTGGCCCAGGTCAGCCACCGTTTTGGCAAGCATCCGGGCAGTCTCAGGCAATTGCCGGCCCAGTTTGCCTAGTTGTTTTCTTCGGTCACTTTGGCCCTGAATCCCGTTATCATGATGCCTTGGGAGGACTTTTGTTATGCAAAGGTCGAATAGATGCCGGGCTGATTGTCAATTACTCTCAATCCCATAGAACATATATAAGCAAGGGAGGATTCCATGTCTGAAACTCACGTACGTCCCGCCCCGGAGCACTTTGTCGATTTGGCGCATATCGATCTCGACACTTACAACGAGATGTATCGCCGCTCTATTGAGGACTCGGACAATTTCTGGTCTGAAGAAGCCGAGGATTTTCTCGACTGGGAAAAGCGTTGGGATCAGGTTTCCAGCTACGATTTCAATACCGGTGAAGCGAGATGGTTTGACGGCGGCAAGCTGAATGTGACCGTCAACTGTATCGACCGCCATCTGGCAACCAAGGGCAATGATACCGCCATCATCTGGGAGGGGGACCACCCCGCGGAAAGCGCCCATATCACCTACAACGAGTTGAGTGACCAGGTGAACCGCCTGGCCAACGTGCTCAAAACCCGTGGGGTGAAGAAGGGTGATCGCGTCTGTATCTACATGCCGATGATTCCCGAAGCGGCCTACGCCATGCTGGCCTGCGCCCGTATCGGCGCTATCCACTCCGTGGTATTCGGTGGTTTCTCTCCGGATGCATTGCGGGATCGGATACAGGATTCCGACTGCCAGGTTCTGATCACTGCTGACGAAGGCCTGCGCGGCGGCAAAAAAGTCCCGCTGAAAGCCAACGCGGACGAAGCCATGCGCCAGTGCCCCAACGTGCACACCTGTGTTGTGGTGGAACGCACCCGCGGTCTCGTGGAGTGGAAGGAAGGCCGCGACATCTGGTACCACGAGGCAACGGCTGACGCCAAGGAATACTGTCCGCCGGAGGCGATGGATTCCGAGGATCCGCTGTTCATCCTTTACACCTCAGGTTCAACCGGCAAGCCCAAGGGTGTGCTGCACACCACTGCGGGTTACCTGTTACAGGCTGCCATGACCCACAAGTACGTTTTCGACTACAAGGACGGCGAGGTCTACTGGTGTACCGCCGACGTGGGTTGGGTAACCGGCCACAGTTATATCGTCTACGGTCCCCTGTGCAACGGCGCCACTACCCTGGTTTTCGAGGGTGTGCCCACCTATCCCGACGCCTCCCGTTTCTGGCAGGTGATCGAAAAGCACAAGGTCAACATTTTCTACACAGCGCCCACAGCCATCCGCTCGTTGATGGGTGCAGGCGACGACTTCGTTACCAAGTGTGATCGCAGCTCACTGCGTCTGCTGGGCACGGTCGGTGAACCGATCAACCCGGAAGCCTGGGAGTGGTACTACCGGGTCGTTGGCGAAGACCGTTGCCCGATCGTGGATACCTGGTGGCAGACTGAAACAGGCGCACACATGCTGACGCCGCTGCCGGGTGCCATTCCCATGAAGCCCGGCTGTGCCACAGTGCCTTTCTTTGGCATTCAACCGGTACTGCTTGATGCAGAGGGTCACGAGATCGATGGTGCCGGCGAAGGTGTGCTGGCGATCAAGGCCTCCTGGCCGTCACAGATCCGCGGTGTTTACGGTGACATGGAGCGCTACCGCGAAACCTATTTCGCGCCCTACAAAGGCTACTACTTCACCGGTGACGGCGCCCGTCGCGATGCCGATGGTCACTACTGGATCACCGGCCGTGTGGATGACGTGCTCAACGTGTCTGGCCACCGCATGGGTACCGCCGAAGTGGAAAGTGCTCTGGTGTTGCACCCGAAAGTGGCTGAGGCTGCGGTGGTTGGTTATCCCCACGACATCAAGGGCCAGGGTATTTACGCCTATGTCACCCTGATGAGCGGTGAGGAGCCTTCTGATGATCTGAAGAAAGAGCTGGTCGCCCTGTGCGTGAAGGAAATTGGTCCCATTGCCAAGCCGGATCTGATTCACTGGGCGCCGGGTCTGCCGAAAACCCGTTCCGGCAAAATCATGCGCCGTATCCTGCGCAAGGTGGCTGCCAACGAACTGGAAAATCTCGGCGACACCTCGACCCTGGCTGACCCGTCTGTCGTCGGTCAGCTGATCGAGAACCGCCTCAACCGCTGATAGCGTTTCTGCAGTCAGCAAAAAAGCCCGCTTTGCGGGCTTTTTTGTGCCTTTTTGACATGCACGGGTTGATCAGAAGGCGGGGTTTTCTCCCGGCAGAACAGTCTTGCCCAGCATTTTGACGCAACTTTCCTCAGGGTGGCCTGCCACAAGCTGGTCAATTTCTGTTCCCCGCAGTAACCCGCTCTGGGTATCCATGTACTCCACCACGCTGGCGGCATTGCGGGTGGCGGCAAACAGCGCCCGGCGGGCCTCGTGTCTCTGGATCAGCTGCGCCACAATAGTGGAGGCAAAGGCGTCACCGGCGCCAGCGGTGCCCATAGGTTCCACCTGGGCGGCGGGGCAGTAGAGCAGTTCCCTGCCATCGAAAAGGTAGGCGCCGTCACCGCCATCGGTGAGCGAGAAGCAGCCGGGTCCGACGCTACAGATCATCGACATGACGTCGTTCAGGGGCAGCCAGTAATCGTTGATGTGTAGCCCGGAGCGCATCAGTGCCGGTGGCTGTTCAACCGGGGATGCCAGCAGCGGCAACTTGGTAAACAGGCGGCGATGACTGCGGGACAGCAGGGCGATGGTTTCCTGCTTGTTGAGAGACAGGTAATCGATATTTTCCGCCGCGCTGAGGAAGCGGTCGATATCGCTATCTTCCGTACCGATACAGGGATTGGTGGCGACCAGGCAACCGGCCGCCTTGGCCTTTTCGATAATAAGTCCAAAGCAGTCGCGGGATTGGCTGGACAGACAGCCCACGTAAACCAGTCGGTAATCACTGAAATCGACCTTCGACAGGTAGTTGCCGAGGCCGCTGTTAACGCCTCGCTTGGTGAAGATTGCCGCATTCTGGTCGTGGGCGTAGATCAGGATGGAATTGCCGGTTTGCCAGTCGGGCTGGCTGGTGAAGTGCTTCACCCCAACCCCCTCATCCACCAGGCGCTGACGGATCTTACGACCGTTGAGGTCATCCCCCGCCAGAGCCAGCACATCCACCTGCAAGCCCTGGCGGGCCATGGCCACGGCGACATTGGCGGCACCGCCACCCACATGGCTGGAGATGCTGTCCGCTTCCACCTTGCGGCCCTGCTCCAGCAGCAGGAATGAGGTTTCGCCGTTATGCAGGGAAATACGCTCGATGGCTTCGCGGGCCACAGCGACGATGTTATCAATCGTGACAGAACCGATAACCAGTATGCGGTCGGGTTTGGTCATACTTTCCTTGCCACTCCAGCCAGTTATCTATGTTTCACTATAAGGCGACTGCAGTGTTCTAGCGAGCAGATGAACTACACTTCATCTCATTAACCGACAGGCTCATGCCGGGAGACATCAAATGAAAAAACGGGTTTTTGGCTTGGCGTCTTCGCCATTTGGTGACCTGTGGTTGATGTGGAATTGCTCAGGTGTTTGCGGAATCAGTTTTGATGAGCCGGAGCTGTCCAAAACTGCCGATAGCAGCGATTTCAATCGTGATGATGCACAGGCGAGCCGGTTGCTGGAGAGTCTGTTACAGACCCCATCCATAGTGCTTGAATGTTTCAATCTGGCTGGCACTACATTTCAACGACAGGTGTGGGCCGAGCTGCTGACTATTCCTGCAGGGGCGGTGACAACCTATCAGGAACTGGCCAAACGAATTGACAGACCGAAAGCAGTGCGTGCTGTGGCCAATGCGGTTGGCGCGAACCCGATTGCCTGGCTGGTTCCCTGTCACCGGGTCATTCGCAGCGATGGCGGGCTCGGGGGTTACCGCTGGGGAGTCGAACGCAAACGGGCGATACTGGATTGGGAACAGAAAGCAAATCGGGAAGCGGCCTGAATTTAGCTGACTTGTGACATAAAAAAACCCGGCATTGCCGGGTTTTTTTATTAAAGGTGATCGGTAATTCGATCAACCTGCTCTTTTTTTGCCGCAGGCGCCTTTTTTGCCGCAGGCGCTTTATTCGCCTCAGGCGTCTTTCAGGTAGCGCTCACGGGAAGCGGTGATTTCGGTGCGGGCGGCTTCGGCATTGTCCCAACCTTCCACTTTCACCCATTTGCCGGCTTCCAGAGCCTTGTAGTTTTCGAAGTAGTGCTTGATCTGCTTGATCAGCAGTTCCGGCAGGTCTTCGATTTCCTGAACGTGATCGTAGAGTTTGGTCAGCTTGGTGTGCGGTACTGCCAGCAGCTTGGCATCCACGCCGGACTCGTCGGTCATGTTCAGTACGCCGATGGCACGGCTGCGAATCACGGAGCCGGGCATGACCGGGTAGGGGGTAACCACCAGCACGTCCAGCGGATCGCCGTCTTCTGACAGGGTTTGCGGGATGTAGCCGTAGTTGGCCGGGTAGAACATGGGAGTGGCCACAAAGCGGTCAACAAAAATGGCGTCGCTGTCCTTGTCGATTTCGTATTTGATGGGGTCGTGGTTGGCGGGAATTTCGATAACCACGTTGAAGTCGTTCGGCAGGTCTTTGCCAGCGGGGATCGTGTTGTAGCTCATGTCTCGTCTTCTTTCTGTGTTGCGGTTGGTGAAGCGGAAGTGCGCAGGGCCACCCGGCGTTCCGGAGTCGCGGGATTATACTGGCCGACCGGGGCCATTGCCAGTTACACCTTGGTCTATCACCCGTTGCAACTCCATGATTTTTAATCTGTTGGTCGAAACCTGGCCCAAAGTAGGAGGGTGTTCCAGGTGATTCTTTTGACGGGTATCAAACATCCCCCCTCAAGAGTGGTTAAAATGCCATTTCATTTCATACAGCCCTCTCAGGATATTATTTCGTGACCACCGCCAGCTCCATTGTCTGGGATCGCCAGTTAATCGACCGCTACGATCTGTCCGGCCCCCGCTATACCTCCTATCCCACCGCACCGCAGTTTCACGAGCAGTTTGGTGAGGAAGAGCTGCGTCAGGCGATCCAGCGCAGCAATGCGGCGGGCCGCCCTCTGTCTCTGTATTTCCACATCCCGTTCTGTAGCACGGTCTGTTACTACTGCGCCTGCAACAAGATCATCACTGCCAACCGCAAGCGCGCCATGCCCTACCTGGAGCGGCTGATCACCGAAGTAGCCCGCCAGGGCGCATTATTTGATCGCTCCCGACCGGTGCACCAGTTGCACTGGGGCGGAGGTACCCCTACCTACATCAGTGACGATGAGAAGCGTCTGCTGATGGCGGCTACCCGGGAGCATTTCACCCTGCTGGATGATGACAGTGGTGAGTACTCTATTGAGATTCATCCCGGGGATATGGAAGTCAGCACCATCGCCTGTCTGCGTGAGCTGGGTTTCAACCGGCTCAGCATGGGCATCCAGGACTTCGACCCTACCGTGCAGCAGGCTGTGAACCGTTTCAATTCCGTCGAGGAAGTGCGGGCGCTGGTGGAGGCGGGCAGGGCCGAGGGCTTCCACTCCATCAGCATGGACCTGATCTACGGCCTGCCTCACCAGAGCTGGGCCACTTTCGAACGCACCCTGGACAGCATTATCGAGCTGGGCCCGGATCGCTTGTCGGTATTTAACTACGCCCACCTGCCGCACCTGTTCAAGGTGCAGAAGCAGATCGACGAAACCGCGCTGCCCAGTGCATCCGAAAAACTGCTGATGATGGAGCGCATGACCCAGGTGCTGCTGGATGCCGGTTATGTCTACATCGGTATGGATCACTTCGCTCGCCCGGACGACGAGCTGGCGGTGGCCCAGCGTAACGGCGTGCTGCAGCGCAACTTCCAGGGTTACTCCACCCATGGCGGTTGCGATCTGGTGGCCTTTGGTGTGTCCGCCATCAGCGCCATCGACAATGTCTTTGCCCAGAACCACAAGCAGATTGAGGATTACCAGGCTGCTATCGACCATGGCGGACTGGCGGTGGCTCGTGGTTTCGAATTGAGCGACGACGATCTGCTGCGCCAGGAGGTGATCAAGCAACTGATCTGTCATTTCGAATTGAACTTCGATGCCATTGAACGGCAGTTCGGTATCAACTTTGCGGATTACTTTGCATCGGAGCTGGAGCAACTGGCGCCGATGGCCGCCGATGGCCTGCTGCAACTGGAGCCCGGTGCGGTTCGTGTGACCCTGGCAGGCCGGCTGTTGATCCGCCGCATCTGCATGACCTTTGATGCCTATATCAACCGATCCCGCTCGGAAGTTCGCTACTCGAAAATTATTTGAGCATGGCATTGAGTTAAAAAGCGATTGGCGTAGAATCGCACCCTCGCAGCCAGGAGGCTGGCTGTGAAAATCCTAAGGGGCGGCGCAAGCCTGAGACATCTTCTGATGGACCCTTTGAACCTGATCCGGATAGTACCGGCGTAGGGATAGGACGAAAAAATCAAGCGTTCACTCCTCCCATATCCGGGTCTCCTTAACCTAGTTAAAGAGGCTCAATACCATGAATTTTCTTCACAAGTCCGGCTTTATTGCCGCGGCGTTACTCTTTGCTAACACTGCCATTGGCGCTGAGGCTGCCCCCGTCCAGAACGTCGAGGAAGTCGTTGTCACGGCGGAGTTTCGAGATATCTCCGTGCTGGAAACCGGCACCAGTATTACCGTGATCGACAGTGAAACCATGGAACGGCGGGGAGCCACCCACCTGGAGCAGGTGCTCAACTTGGCCCCCAACGTCAATTTTTCCAGCGGGGCTTCAAGGGGCAAGTTCATCCAGATCCGCGGCATCGGTGAGCGCAGCCAGTTCATCGAGCCGCTCAATCCGTCAGTGGGGCTGCTGATTGACGGCATTGATTTCAGCGGTATCGGCGGCGCGGCCACCACCCTGGACATGCAGCAGATTGAAATCCTGCGAGGTCCCCAGGGTACGCTGTACGGCGCCAATGCGCTGGCTGGCCTGATCAACATGCGCTCCAATGACCCTACGGACAGTTTCGAGGGCAGTGTCGAGACATCCATTGCGGAATACGAAACCCGTACCACCAGTGCAGTGTTGAGCGGCCCCATTTCCGACACCCTGGGTTACCGCCTGGCGGTGCAGGGCCACCGCAGTGACGGCTTCATCGATAACGATTTCCTTAATCGGCAGGACACCAACAACCTGGATGAATTGAGTGCCCGCGGCAAGTTGCAGTGGCGCGCCAGCGACGATTTGCAGGTTAACCTGACCGGTTTTTACGTGGACGCGGACAACGGCTACGATGCCTTTTCCCTCGATAACACCCGTCATACCCTTTCCGATCAGCCGGGCCACGACCGCCAGGAATCCACGGCCTTTGCGGTGGAAACCATCTGGCAGGGTTTTGAGCCCTTCGATGTGGTGGCGCTGGTGAGCTATGCGGACAGCAACCTCGAATACAGCTATGACGAGGACTGGAGCTATTCGGGCCTCTGTGCGGGGACAGCTTGTGAGGGCTGGGAGTATTCGGGATTTGACCGCTATCTGCGCAACCGGCAGAACGGCACCGTGGACCTGCGCCTGGTTTCCAGCGAGGCGGGTCAGCTGTTCAACGGCTCCACCGACTGGGTACTGGGCCTGTACTACCGTTTCCAGGATGAGTCACTGCTGAGAGAGTACCGTTCCGATTATGGCGTCAATTTCGATTTCAGCAGTGATTACGACACCCGCAACCGGGCCATTTACGGGCAGTTGGACAGCAGACTGACGGAGCGACTGAAACTGGTCAGTGGCCTGCGACTGGAATTCCGCAACGCCGACTACAACGATAGTGACCTAGTCCGCCACGACAACAGCGAACGCCTTTGGGGCGGTCGTCTGGGGCTGGAATACAGTCTGACGCCCCAGACCCTGGTTTATGGCCTGGTGTCCCGCGGCTACAAGGCGGGCGGCGTGAACAGCGATCCGGCTCTGGACCCTTCGGCGCGGAAATTTGATACCGAATACCTGTGGAATTTCGAGACCGGTATCAAGGGCGACTGGCTGGATCGGCGCCTGCAGCTGCAGCTGGCACTGTTCTTCCAGAAACGCCGCGAGATGCAGGTCAAGCAGTCCCTGGTCGAGGCGATTTCTGGTGATGCCTGCCCCTGTACCTTTACCGATTATTTTGACAATGCCGCCCGGGGTGAAAACTACGGCGCCGAACTGGAAGTCAGTTGGCAGGCTCTGGAGATACTGAGAGTTTACGGCAGCCTCGGCCTGTTGCGCGCCACCTTCAAGGACTTCGAAAGTTTCACCCATGTCAACGCCGACCCGGAAAATGGCGTGGCGGTGGATCTGGACGGCCATGAACAGGCACATGCCCCGTCCTACCAGTTTGCACTGGGGCTGGAGATGGCGCTGACCCGGCAATTGACTGCAGGGCTGGAAGTGGAGGGCAAGGAGGCGTTTTACCTGTCCCCCCGTCACAATGCCCGTTCAAATCGCTATGAACTGGTCAATGCCCGCCTCGACTACGATGTGGAACAGTGGACCTTTTCCCTGTGGGGGCGCAATCTCGGCGACCGGGATGTGATCGTGCGCGGCTTCGGTGAATTCGGGAACGATCCGCGCAAGTTCTACGAAACCGAGCCCTACTACCAGTACGGGGAACCCCGTATCCTCGGCGCCACAGCGAAATACCGTTTCTAGGGACGACCTCAGGGAGCATATCGTGCAAGTCACCATTGATGTCAGCATGTATCCGAACCGGGAGGAGTTCATTCCTCCCATCAAAGGATTTATCGACAGGATCAACCGCTACCCGGAGTTGAAGGTGCAGACCTTCCCCACCAGCACTGTGGTGCAGGGCGACTACGATGTGGCGATGCAGGCGGTGCAGGACACCATCGCTGCCTGCCGCGAAGAGTTCGGAATGGCGGTGTATGTGCTGAAAGTGATCCCGGGCTACGAGGCCCTGTGACATGTTCCCATGGCTGAATCTGGAATTGCTGGCGGTGGTGCTGTCACTGGCGTATCTGTTGCTGGCCATGCGAGAAAACAGCCTGTGCTGGTACTGTGCCTTCTTTGGCACGGCCATCTATATCTGGATTTTTGGCGGGGTGAAGTTGTACATGGAATCCCTGCTCAATCTCTACTATCTGGGGATGGCGGTCTACGGCTGGTACCAGTGGCAGAAAGGGGGGCAGGATCATCATGGCCTCGCCATCAACAGCTGGTCGCCGAACCAGCACCTCGCCGCCTTTCTGGGCGTGGCTATCGCTACGCTGATTTCCGGTTTCCTGCTGGCACAGAACACCGATGCCCGCCTGCCTTATGTGGATTCTTTCACCACCTGGGGCAGTGTCTTGACCACTTACATGGTGGCGCGCAAGGTGCTGGAGAACTGGCTCTACTGGATCGTTATCGACAGCGTTTCCATCTATCTGTACCTGGATCGGGAGCTGTATTACACCGCCGCACTGTTTGCCATCTACGTGGTACTGGTCGTGATCGGATTCTTTAGCTGGAAAAAACTTTACCGTGAACAACGTCGACAGGATTTTGCGGCAGACCTTGTCTGACTGGTCGCGCTGGCAGGTATCGCTGCCGGGAGCGCCGCGGCGGGTACGGGAACTGGAAGGTGGCCTCACCAACCGCAGTTTCCTGGTGGAGAGCGGCGCCCATCTGGGGGTGGTAAGGGTTAACGCCGGCGAAGACCAACGCCTGGGTATTGATCGCCAGCGCGAGCTCGCTGTGCTCAAGCTGCTACAGGGCAGCGGTTTTGTCCCCGACGTCTGGTTTGCCTCACGTGACGTGCTGGTGACCGAATTTGTTGAGGGGCGGCACTGGCAGGGAGAAGACCTGTATCGAGTCGGTCACCGTGAACAGGTACACCAGTTGATTCAGCGCCTGCAACAGGTTGCCATGCCGTCTTTTGCACGGCGCTTCAGCTATCTGGACCACTGCCGGGGATATCTCGCTCAGCTGGCGGGTTTTCCCGAGGCTGAGGAAGTCCTCGCCCTGGCCGCCGGAATCGATGCCTCTGACTGGCAGCCGGTGATCTGTCACCACGATCTGGTGGTGGAGAACATCATTGAGACGGAGCGGGGGTTGGTTCTGATCGACTGGGAGTATGCGGGTTGGGGACATCCGGCCATGGATGGGGTCCGTCTCTTCGGCGGTGACTACCCGCACCGGGACGCGGCGTCCCTTCACGAGCTGCAAAAGTCCATGGACCGCCTGTGGCAGGCGGTCCAGGACCGGTTGGATTGTGGCTCCGGGCGTCAGGGAGATGGTGGCAGTTGTGACAGCATGTAGTTCACAGCCAGGGCAAGTTGCTCGTCGCTGAGATAGGAACCTCCTCGCGGCGGCATCAGCCCAAAACCGTTAATGGCGTGCTGCACCAATACCTCTTCACCCTGGGCGATCCGGGGTTGCCACATCTTGTTGTTGCCGATAATGGGGGCGCCATTAAGCCCCGGCTTATGGCAGGCCGCACAGTTGGCCTTGACCAAAGCTTCTCCGGGGTGCGACGGCGCCGCAACTGCCGGGGTTGCCGGACTGTCCGGTTTCTCGGAACAGGCCAGCGATCCCAGCAGGGCGATGACCACCGGTAACAGGTGTTTCTTCATGGCATCACCCGTTGCCCGGCGTTACTTCAGTGGCACACGAATTACCACGCCACCCATTACTTCGCCGATCTTGAAGTCAGTCTTGGGTGAGTCCTTGTGGCCGTTGTGGCAGCTTGTACAGGCCGGGGAAACCGCCACGTCAGGGTAGACCGCGGTGTAATAGGTCACATCACCCAGGGTTTCCTCACCGTAGTAGTTCTCGCCGGGATTCTCGGCAATGTACTTCAGGCCTGCTTCTTCCACCGGGGTTTTCGGGGCGTTCTGCTTGTTGATCGGCCACAGTGACTGCAGGGAATAGGTGAAGTCATCAGTCATGGTGGCTACGGCCTCTGCGCCCGCGCGGAACATTTGTGCCGGTAACAGGGCTCCATTCTCGTAGTCTTCCCAGTGCTCATCCGGCTTGATGGCACCGGCACCATTGGGGCCGAGGCGCTGGATGATCAGCTTGGTGTAGTTGGAGCGATCCGCTTTCATCACCGCGAACAACGAGTCGGTGTAGATTTTCGGGTCAATGCCGGGTTTGGAGGCTTCTTCCTCCTTACAGGCTGTCAGGGTGATCGCGCCGGCGATCAGGGTCAGGATCAACGCTGCTTTCTTCATGGTTATAGTCCTCGAGGGTTCATTGGAGGTTAGGGGGGTGGACGGAAAGGATTTGCGTGACATCATTTTTTCTCCCGCAGCAAGGCCCAGTCGATGGAGGGCACATGCTGCGATGGCTCGCCGCTGAAGTTATTCCTGATCAGCGCAGGGTCTGCCAGGGCATCAATGGCGAATTCCAGGTTGTGGCATTGCAGGCACACCGGACGAATCATCTTTTCGTTGGGACGCAGGCTGTCGTTCTGGTTGTGATTGACCAGCACGACCTTCTCGCCCATCAGTGTTTTCTCTTCCCGCGGCATGTGGCAGGTAGCACAGCTCACCGCCTCTTCCGGAGGGCGGATACCAGCAATGGCCTCGCTCAGCAGTTTGCCGTGGGGTGATCTTTCGAAGGCCAGGGAGTGTTCGTCGTTGTGACAGCCGAGGCAGGCCTGTGCCGCGGCAAACTGGGTATCAGTACTGTGGGCGCTGTGGCAGCTATTACAGCCCTGATGCAGGGCCAGGGATTGTTCCTTGAAGGACATCCTGGAGTCCGCGGGGCTGATGGCCGGCAGTGATTGCGCCAGGCGCATGCCGTGTTTGCCGGCCTTGTAGCTGTCGGCTTCATTGAGGTGGCAGGTCTGGCACTGCTCGATGCCCGGCTGCTCTATCCAGGTTTTGCTATTGGCGTCCGCATGGCAGCCGCCGCAGCTGACCCCGGCCTCACCGTGGCTGCTGGCGGACCACTCCGCATGAATATCCGGATGCTGTGCCAACTGCTGGGGAAATTCCGGCTGGTTGGCGGGAATATGGGCTGGCGCCAATTTGGCGGCGGCATTGGGAGTGGTGATACGGGCCAGCTCCTTCACCCAGGCACCCTGGTGATTCTCCACCAGGAAATCCTCGTAGAGCGCGCGGTTGTCGTGGTAGTTGTGGCAGCCGGCGCTGGCACAGCTGTCAAAGGCCAGGTCCTTGTGACTCTCGCGGTCCTCGCCGATGTCCTGGTGGCAGTGGAAGCAGTAGTCCTTGGGCAGGGTCACTCCCATCGGATGGGTCTGTTCTTCCTGGTGTTCGGTATGGCAGCTGACGCAATAGCGGGCATCCAGAACTGTCAGCAGGTTGGCGTTGCGCGGGTCGGTAAATTTCTTTTTCGGGTGCGAGTCGTGGGCGGCTTCCAGTTCTTCAGCATGGCAACCGACACAGGCTTTCTGGATGGCCTCCATGCCGCCGAAGGCATCGGTATGGCAAGCGGTACAGGCCAGCTCGATCTGGAAGTGGCCGTGGCTGGCCTCCCCGATCAGCAGGTTCTGCTTGTTGTCCGCCTGGAACAGTGTGTAACCGTAATAGCCCGCCAGTACCAGGGAAGCGGAGATCCATCCAATCCAGAGCCACTTTTTCATTTTTCCTCCGCGACCATCAGAAGTAATACACGGAGAGAATGTGGAAGATCAGCAGGATCGGCAGCGGCCAGGAAACCAGTATGTGCAGCCATTGCAGGTACTTCCGCGATCCAGTGGCGGTGCCGGCCGAGAGCTTGTGGCCCACGCCGATGGCGCTGCTGGTGATCGCACCGAGTAGCACCACTGCCAGGAAATTTATCATCAGCAACTGGTTGAGGTTGGCCCCCAGGTGAAAGCCACTGTGCAGTACCAGAGTAAGGCAGCAGGCCACGCCGAGCAGGATATGCACCATCCGCCAGGCCGTGAACCTGCCCATCCATGCCCAGGACAGCCGCTTGCGCAGTGACATCAGTAGGCCGATGGCGGTCAGCCCCAGCAGGGTGAAACCGGTAACCTGTTTCCAGAACTTGTCATTCCAGACCAGTTCAAACCAGCCCTGTTGCTGTACGCTGTCCGCGACCCGGGCTTCCGGCCAGAGGGCAATCAGGGCTACCAGCAGCAGTGCCAGCAACCCCGCAGTGGTGAGCGTGCTCGCCCCGGATTCCTTTTCCGGGGCACTGTTGTCACCGACGATCTGCTGCAGTAAGGGTTTGCAGGAGCCGCATACGGTGCCGGCCCGGGTGCAATCCTGTAACTGGGGTACCGAGCAGCAGCCGTTTTGCACTGCGTCACCCAGCTCTCCCAGGCTGATATTGTTGCACTGACAGATGATCGTGCTGACCGGCCAGTGGTTGACGTCGTTGCCTCTGTCTCCCCACAGGTTGCCGTTGCGGCGGAACAGGTACAACTGCCAGTAGCCCAGCTTGCGCTGGTTCTGGAACACCTCCTGAATGCGCCGGGACTCCGGCCACTCGCCGATACCCACCGCGCCGATAAGCCGTCCCTTGATCACCACCAGTTTGCGATAGATGCCGTGCTGTTCATCCCGATAGCAGATTTCTTTCATGAAGGGGCGGGAACCCAACTCGTTCACTTCGCCGAGGCTGCACACCTGGGTGCCCACTACCTTGAGATTGCTCACCGTGGCGGAGCCGGGGTAGCGGGGCGCTTGCGGTTGTTCCGGTTCGGCAAGCAGCGAAGCCGCCACGGCGGCCTGTTCGAAACCGGGATTCACCAGACCGTAGGTGGTGCCCTGGTGTTCACAGCATTCGCCGATGGCGTAGATGTCAGGGTCAGAGGTCTGCAACTGGTCGTTGACCACAATGCCCGTGCCGACAGCCAGCCTCGCCTTGCGGGCCAGCTCGATATTGGGGGTGATGCCGGCACAAAACAGTACCGTGTCACAGGGAATGATTTCACCGCTGCGGGTGGTGACCGAAGTGACGTGTTCGAAACCGTCAATGGCCCGTACGCCGGCATTGGTGATGACCTCAATGCCGAGCTGTTTTACCTCCTTCAGCAGCAGCGATGCGGCCTCTTCATCCAACTGGCGGTTCATCAGGTGGGGGCCTTGCTGTACCACGGTCACTTTGGTGTGAAATTTCAGCAGGCCCTTGGCGGCCTCCAGTCCCAGCAATCCACCGCCTACCACCACAATGTGGCGGGAGCGCAGGATGCGGGCGTAGAGGCTTTCGGTATCCCGCAGGCTGCGGAAACTGAAAACACCGCGCCGCTCAATGCCGGGGATGTTGGGGATGTGGGCTCGCGCGCCAGTGGCGAACACCAGTTTGTCGTAACCGTAACGGACGCCGGCGGCGTCGACTACCACCTTACCCTCGCGGTCGATTTCAGTGATGGCCGAGGAAGTGAAATTGAAATTGGGATGGTTGTGGGTGTCCGGCAGTGGCAGGTCGATGTCATCCCGGGCGATCTCGCCGGCCAATAGCGCAGAGAGCTGAATTCGGTTGTAGGGCAGGCAGGTTTCATCGCCGAACAGCTGGATTTCATCATCTGCACGGCGGGACAGCAGCTCATTCGCAAACCGCAATCCCACCGGTCCCGCACCGATCACGATGACGCGTGCGCGATGGGTCGGCAGGAAATCCGCTGCGATAGTTTCAACTTCGTTGTCGAGGGCGACAGGGTCGCTGTTCAATGCGGTCATCAACCTGAATCACCAAACAAAAAGGCCCGTTGGCCTGGCGCTCTAGGCGCAAGCCAACAGGCCCCATTACCTGTAGTCATGTTTTCAGCGCCACTGAATTACCCGTAGAAGGGATACTCAAAATGGCTCTCTAATGGTGAGTATGCATATTGGGTGCCAAATAGAATATGTATGGCAACTATCTGAAAATAATGGAGAAAAAAGAATTTTCTGTGAACGGAAAAAGTCAGGACGGTGGTAGCTGCACTATTATTGCAAATCAGGTACCACTATTGGTGCAGTAGGTTGGCGGATAGGGGCCGACTCAGGGTGTGGGTGCGTTATCCGTATCGGGTTTCGCTGGCTGGATCATTCGGCCAAAGAACACGCCGATCTCAAAAAGTAACCACATGGGCACCGCTAGCAGTATCTGGGAAAGCACATCCGGTGGAGTGAGCAGCATGCCCAGCACGAAGCAGAGCACAAATACATAAGGGCGTTTTTCGGCCAGCGCGTCAGGTGAGACTGCGCCTACCCAGGACAAAATGACCACGCCGATAGGAATTTCGAAGCTGATGCCAAAGGCGAAAAACAGTTTCAGTACAAAGTCCAGGTAGCTGCGGATGTCCGTCATCACCGCGACCCCTTCCGGGCCGATACTGGTAAAGAACGTAAATATCAGCGGGAATACCACGTAGTAGGCGAAAGCCATGCCTGCGTAAAACAGCATCACGCTGGAGAAAAAGAGTGGAATGACAATAAGCTTTTCCCGGCGGTAGAGACCGGGTGCCATGAAAGCCCAAACCTGGTAAAGAATATAGGGCATAGCGGCAAACAGGGAGACCACCATAGTCAGCTTGAACGGAGTCAGAAACGGTGAAGCCACATCGGTGGCGATCATGGTGGAGGACTCGGGCAAATGCGCCCGCAACGGTTCGGAGATGTAGAGATACAGGTCGTTGCTGAAGGCAAACAGGCCGGCGAAAATCAGCAGTACCACAACGATGCAGCGCAACAGGCGGTTGCGCAATTCAATGATGTGTTCAATAAACGGCTGGCTATCCAGTGTTTCCTGATTCATCGTTCCTGAGAGTCCGTTGTGGAGGTGTCGCTTTTTTGGGGCGGGGTGGTGTCCGGTCTGGACTTGTTCTCTTCCAGCTCTTTCAGGATGTTCTCGTTGTGCAGTTGGCGACGGACCTCATCGAGACCGATCTCATCTTCCAGATCCTGACGTATCTTGCGGTATTGACGACGGATGCGTCCCAACCAGAGTGCGATAAAGCGCATGGCCGTTGGCAGCCGTTGCGGACCCATGACCACCAACGCGATTACGGCGATAACAACGAGCTCGGCAAAACCTATATCAAACATGGGTGTTGTCTGGAAAGGGACACGGGGTGGCGAATCGAACCGGGACTCTCGTTATTACACATTATCCTTCTGCTTCTGGTCCGTGGATGCTGAATTTTCTGAAGCCACTTCGTCATCTCGGGTGTCTTCAATAGCCTTCTGTTCGGGGGCTTCATCACTCATGGAGTCCTTGAAGCCTTTGACTGCGCTGCCAAGATCAGAACCGATACTTTTGAGTTTCTTGGTCCCGAAAATGAGGGCCACGATCACCAGAATAATCAACAGTTCCTGCCAGCCAAAACCCATAACGATTTACCCCTGCGTAGAATTGGTCAACTCCGGCTGGCTTTTTCTTCCAGCCCGGATAAATTGAAACGGCGCTCGAGTTCGCGAAGCACCGAATCGGCATTTTCTCCCAAGTGAGAAAGCATCACCAGTGAGTGAAACCACAAATCTGCTGTTTCGTAGATGAGTTTGGATGTGTCTGCACCCTGGGCGACATCCCGTGCCGCGAGGATGGTTTCCACCGCTTCCTCTCCCACCTTCTCGAGAATCTTGTTAAGCCCCTTGTGATGCAGGCTGGCCACGTAGGATTCCTCCGGATTGGCTTGCTTGCGGGCTTCCAGCACCTGGGTCAACTTTTCCAGTACATCGCTCATGAATAGATTTCTCCAGGATCTTTCAGCACGGGGTCGACGGTGTGCCACTGGCCGTCCTTCAGTACCCGATAAAAACAGGATTCGCGACCGGTGTGGCAGGCGATACCACCCAGTTGTTCCACCTGAAGGACGATGACATCGCCGTCGCAGTCGAGGCGGATCTCATTCACTTTCTGGACGTGGCCGGACTCTTCGCCTTTGCGCCACAGTTTGCGACGGGAGCGGGACCAGTACACGGCCCGTTGTTCCTGTGCGGTGAGTGACAGGGATTCGCGGTTCATCCAGGCCACCATCAGGATGCGACCGGTGGCGGCGTCCTGTGCCACGGCGGGCAACAGGCCGTCTTCATTCCAGGTGATGTCGTCGAGAAAGTCGGTCATGGGCGCCATTATGACAGCTGTCCGGGGATCGGCAATACGGATTTCGGAGTGGTGGGTACTCGGTTCAGCGCAACAGCAGCAACAGGAGGCCGGCGGAGGCGATTACCAGGCTGCCGGTGGGCATCTGTTGCAATTGTTCCAGCCACTGCGGGAAGGCGCTGCCGAGGCCGACACCCACCATGGCGCCCCCGGTCCAGATGCGCCAGCGGGGTTTGCCGCTCGAGCCCTGCACTGGCGAGGACTTCGCGCTCGCCGGTTCTTTTGCCTGAAGCCGTTCCAGGGTATGGAAAATCAGCTGGGGCACCTGCGGAAACTGTTCGAGCCACTCGGGGCCGTGGCGTTTCAATTGTTCCACCAGGGCGTTGGGTTGGAAGCGCTCCTTGAGCCAGCGCTCCAGGAATGGGTGGGCGGTGGCCCACAGATCCAGGTCCGGGTAGAGCTGGCGGCCCAGGCCCTCGATATTGAGCAGGGTCTTTTGCAGCAGTACCAGCGACGGCTGTACTTCCATGTCGAAGCGCCGGGCGGTGCGGAACAGGCTGACCAGCAACTGGCCGAATGAAATATCCCGCAGCGGTCGCTCGAATATGGGTTCGCAGACGGTGCGGATGGCGGCGGTGAACTCACCGATATTGGTGCCCTCGGGCACCCAGCCTGACAGCACGTGCAGTTCCGCTACCTGTTGGTAGTCACGGCGGAAAATGGCCAGCAGGTTGCGGGCCAGGTAGTACTGGTCTGCCTCGGTCAGCGTGCCCATGATGGCGCAGTCCACCGCCAGGTATTTCGGCTGCTGGGGATTGCTCGGGTCCACGAAGATATTGCCCGGGTGCATGTCGGCGTGGAAGAAATTGTGCTCGAACACCTGGGTGAAAAAGATCTCCACGCCCCGTTCCGCCAGCACCTTGAAGTTGGTGTTCTGCTGCTGCAGGGCGATGACGTCGGTCACTGGCACCGCGTAGATGCGCTCCATCACCAGCACTTTTTCGTTGGTGTGGGACCAGAACACTTCCGGCACGTAGAGCAGCGGCGAGCGCTCGAAATTGCGGCGCAGCAGCGAGGCGTTGGCCCCTTCCCGTTGCAGATTCAGCTCGTCAAAAATGGTGTTGCGGTAGTCGCCGACCACCTCGGTCAGTCGCATGCGGCGGCCGTCGACGGTGTTGGCTTCCAGCCAGCGGGCGATGGTGAACAGTAGTTTGATGTCCTGTTCGATGATTTTCTCGATGCCCGGACGGATCGCCTTGACCACCACCTCGCGGCCGTTGGGCAGCACCGCGGCGTGCACCTGGGCCACTGAGGCGGACGCCAGTGGTTCCCGGTCGAATTGCAGGAACAGATTGTCGATGCTGTCGCCGAGGGCTTCCTCGACAATGGCGACAAAGTGATCGCGGTCGAACGGCGGGACGTCGTCCTGCAGTTTGTCCAGTTCGCTGCAGATATCTGCCGGAATCAGGTCCGGGCGGGTGGAAAGTAGCTGCCCGAACTTGATGAAAATGGGGCCCAGGTCTTCCAGTGCCTGACGCAAACGCACGCCGCGCGGTTCCGAGGGTTCTCCCAGTAGTCGTGTGCCGGCTAGCAGCAGGCGGGCGCTGCGGGGCAGTTTGTCGACATCGAAAAAGGTATCCAGACGGTAACGGGTCACCGTGCGCAGGATGGTGGCAAGACGGCGTAGACGGGACATTAGGGTTGCTCGCTGTCCTGTTGGTCGAGACGGATTTTCAGGCGATTGAGGCGAGCAGCCAGGCGATCGACATCTTCACTGAGCAGCTGCACTTCGCGGTTGAACTGCTCCGCTTCCGCGCTGCTAGGGGTCAGGCGAACCTCTTCCTGACTGAAGGCTGCGGCAGCGCTGCCGGCTCGTTCAGTAGCCTGTTTCTGCCACTTGGCCGCACCGCGTAGGGATTCCCCCACCAGATGGGCAGGCACATCGCCGATCAGTTTGGCCAGGGCGCCTTCCCAGTCCACATCCAGGTTTTTGAGGATCTTGCGGATCTGCCGCAGCAGGTCGTGATCACCACGCACTTCCACGCCGGTGCCGTAGAAAGACACCCGGTCCTCCCCGTCCACAGCCAGGGATGCCAGGGACAAGGCGGTGCCGCGCAGCGTGGTGTCCGCAATACCCTCGTAGCGGGACATCAGGCTGATGCCCTGCTCGGTGTGGATGATATGGAAGGTCAGCGGCGGCAGGGTGCATTCCACGGTCAGCACTTTGCCCGCCAGTTCCGCGATGGCATTGCGGGTGGCGGGGTCGTATTCCAGGGCGCCGTTGACGGCGGTTTCCACCGCCATCAGAGCGGTGCTGTGCAATGCCGACAGGGGATTCTGTTTGAGAAAATCAAACATCAGGGTTTGAAGCCCCGGTGCAGAGCGACGACTCCGCCAGTCATATTGTGGTATTCGGTGTTCACGAAGCCGGCTTCCGCCATCATCCCCTTGAGGGTTTCCTGGTCGGGGTGCATGCGGATGGATTCCGCCAGGTACTGGTAACTGTCGGCGTCGTTGGCTACCAGTCTGCCCATGCGCGGCAGGATGTTGAAGGAATAGAAGTCGTAGGCTTTGTTGAGCAGGCTGTTGACCGGTTTGGAAAACTCCAGCACCAGCAGCCGACCGCCGGGTTTCAGCACCCTCAGCATGGAGCGCAGAGCCAGGTCCTTGTCGGTGACGTTGCGCAGACCGAAGGCGATGGTGATGCAGTCGAATGTGTTGTCCGGAAAGGGCAGGTACTGGGCATCTGCCTGGGCGTAGCTGACATTGCCGGCAATGCCGTGGTCCATCAGCTTGTCGCGTCCCACCTTGAGCATGGAATCGTTGATGTCCGCTAGCACCACTTCGCCCGTGGGTCCTACCAGTCTTGCGAATTTGGCAGTCAGGTCACCTGTGCCACCGGCGATGTCCAGCACCCGCTGGCCGGCGCGCACCCCGGATAGTTCAACGGTGTAGCGTTTCCAGAGGCGGTGAATACCTCCAGACATCAGGTCATTCATCAGGTCGTACTTGGCTGCCACCGAGTGGAAAACATCGGCCACGCGGGCGGCTTTTTCCTCGACGGGGACTGTCTTGTAACCGAAGTGGGTGGTCTTGTTGTCTGTCATGGGCCGGTGCCGGATCAGGAAAGGCCGACATTGTACACCGACACCTGCGGAGTGTCCCTCGGCGGGATGAGAATCAACAGGTTTTCCTGATTGGGATCAACATCGCCGGGCTGCTGGACCTAGCCGATATAGCGTTCCCGTTTGGAGGATTTGAGCCGCGCGAGGTCGACGATGATCAGCCCGTCCACGCAGTTGGCAAAGGCCGGATCGATGTTGAAGCCGGCGAACTGCACGCCGCCCAGTTCACAGACCTCGGTGTACTGTTTGAACAGGGTGGGAACGCTCAGGTTCATGTGGGCCAGTTCGCTTTTCAACTGGGCGAATTCCGCTTTCTGGTCCTTGCCGGGGAATTTCTCCTGTAGTTCTTCCAGCCGCTCTGGGTTGATGCGATAGGGCAGGATGGGCTCTGCCAGTTTCTGCAGGCTGGGGTAGTGGCGACTGTAAAAGTACACCAGCATTTCCATGGCCCATTCCGGATAGCTGTTGCTCAGGGTCACCGGTCCGAACAGAAAGCGGTAGTGGGGATTCTTGCGCAGGAAGGCACCGATGCCGTACCACAGATAGTCGAGGCTGCGTCGGCCCCAGTACTTGGGTTGGACGAAGCTGCGACCCAGCTCCAGACCGCGTTCCAGGTACGGCTTCATGGAGCGGGAATACTGGAACAGTTCGGTGGAGTAGAGGTGGCCATTGCCCATGTTGTCTAGGCAGACAGTGGCGTCACAAAACCGGTAGGCCCCGGCGATTTCCAGTTCCTGCTCGTCCCACAGAAGCAGGTGGAAGTAGTGCTGGTCATAGCCGTCGATATCCCGGCGGCTGCCGGTGCCTTCCCCCACGGCGCGGAAGGCGATTTCCCGCAGCCGGCCCACTTCGCGCATGATCAGGGAGTCTGGCTGGTAGCGGTACAGGTAAATTTGCATTCCGTCGCCGGTTTCACCGAGCAGCTCGCACTGTTTCACTTCCTCGCGCAGCAGGGCGCGGTTCTCCGGGTGGGCGATGGCGCTGACGGTGGGGAAGATGCACTTTTTGTCCTGGCCGATGCGGTACAGGTGGCGTTTGAACAGCTTTGTTTTTTCCCGCAGCGGTACATTGATTCGCTGGTAGCTGTCATAGCTGATCGGCTCGCCGATGCGGATATCCACGCAATTGCGGGCCTGCTTGAACATTTCTCGCACCAGCAGAAGGGTCGAAAGGGGTTTGGCCAGCAGGGAGACACTGTAGAACAGTGCTGAATTTCGGCCGTCCACGAATACCGGCAGTACTGGCGCCTTGCCGTTGATGGCCATGCGCAGGAAGCCGCTGCGCCAGTCACCGTCGCGGATACCCTGGGGGACGAAGCGGGACACTTCGCCCGCCGGAAAAATGATGACCGCGCCGTCCCGGTCCAGGTGTTCGCGAATGGCGTTGAGATTCTGGCGGGTGGTGTTGCCACCCATGTTGTCCACCGGCAACAGCAGGTTGTGCAGCGGCTTGATGGTGAACAGCAGCTCGTTGGCCACCACTTTGACGTCCGGGCGGGTTTCCCGCACCAGTTTGAGTAGAGCCAAGCCGTCCAGGGAACCGATCGGGTGGTTGGCGATGATGACTACCCGGCCGTGGGCGGGAATGCGGTGGCGCTCGTGATCGCGCACGGTGTAGCGGAAGTCGAAGTAGTCCAGTACCTGTTCGACGAAGTCGAAGCCGTGAAGGTGGGGGTAGTCCTGTTCGAATTGCTGGAAGCTCTGCTCCCGAAACAGCATCCTCAATACCCGGATGATCGGGCGCACCAATTTGGGGTGGCGTTGGTAAAACCCGGGGTAGCGGTCCTGGATAAAGTGTTCGACGTTCAACATGGCTTCGGTTGCTCCTTTTACCGCCAGCCTATAACCGTTTTGTGACAGCTTTTTGATTGCTTGATGTCAGAAATGTGTCAGCCGATCGTCCCTGAGGGTCGGCTATGGGAATGTCATTACTCCTCGAAAAATACTGCCTGGCCCTTGCCGCTTTTCTTGGCCTTGTACATTGCCGGGTCGGCGGTGCTTATGAGGTTGTCGATGGAAGTTCTGGGGTTGAGGTCGATGAAGCGGATGCCGAAGCTGGTGCTGATCTTGGGTTTCACGCCGCCAAACAGGCAGGGTTTGTCGGTCAGATTTTTACTCCTGGTAAGGTTTCAAAGAGCCAGCGCAGGAGGCAGTTTGTCGTACTGGGGAACTCCGTCGGGAAAGACCGCCCACTGCGGTGCCTCGGAGCGGTAAATCACCATTTTCGGGGCGAATGGAATGTCTCCGCGCACTGTCCCGGCGGCGACGGTATAGAAGTTGCCAACGCAGACTTCCACACACATGGTGGTGCCACAATTGCCACAGAACAGATGATTCATGTTTTGTCCGGAATCTCCGGTGCGGGTGAACCGTTGCGGCTCCCCTCTGGTGAACTCGAGCCTGTCCAGGGGTACCCAGAGCCCGAACCACTTATCGGTTCCGGTGTGGCGCTGGCAGGCACTGCAGTAACAGAACACCTGGTTCAGCGGTTCTCCTTCAAAACGGTATTCTACGGCTCCGCAGCCACAGCCCCCTTGATAGGTCATCGGTTCTCTCTCGTATTATTGTTATGAATCAATCCTAGCTCTATTGCCCTGGCAGGGCTAGCGGCTGGTGATTTTTGCCAGGCTGAGCCGGAGCTGCTTTTCGATTTCGGTGACCATAAACATGGCGACGCCGATGCTTAAGATGATCAACCCGTCCACAAAGGGTACATCCCTGGTGCCGAATACTGCTTGCAGCGGTGGCAGGTAGGTGATGGCCAGTTGCGAGACGGTAACGGCGATAATGGCCATCCATACCACCGGGGTGCCGCGCACCGCCTGCCAGGTCAGGGAAGTCCCATAGATATTGCGGATAAAGAACAGGTTGAAGATTTCCAGCACCACCAGGGTGTTCATGGCCATGGTGCGGGCGAGTTCAACCGGATAACCGCTGTCGATGGCATAACTATAAATGCCGAACACGCCCATGGTGAACAGCACCGCGATCAGGGCAATCTGCCAGGCCCACGACCCGGTCAACAGCGACTCGTGGCGGGGTCGTGGTGGGTGGTGCATGGTGTGTTCTTCAGTGGGCTCAAAAGCGAGGGCAATGCCGAGGGTAATGGCGGTGATCAGGTTGACCCATAGAATCTGCACCGGCGTTACCGGTAGGGCCATGCCGAACAGCAGGGCTACGACAATCGGCAGGGCCTCCCCAGCATTGGTGGGCAGGGTCCAGCTGATGACCTTTTTGATGTTGTCGTAGACGGTGCGGCCTTCGCGTACCGCTGCGGCGATGGAGGCGAAATTGTCATCCGCCAGTACCAGGTCGGCAGCCTCCTTGGCTGCTTCGCTGCCTTTCCTGCCCATGGCGATACCGGCATCAGCGCGTTTCAGGGCGGGGGCATCGTTCACCCCATCGCCGGTCATGGCCACAGTCATGCCATGGCTTTGCAGGGCCATTACCAGCCGCAGTTTGTGCTCAGGGCTGGTGCGGGCAAAGATGTCCGTGTCCAATACCGCCTCGGCCAGCGCTGCGTCATCCATACCATCGAGATCGCTTCCGGTCAGAACCTCTTCGGGATTCTGTAGCCCGATCTGGCGGCCGATGGCCACAGCCGTGCCCGCGTGGTCACCGGTGATCATCTTGACGCGGATTCCCGCCAGGTGACATTCCCGGATGGCGGCAACGGCCTCCGGTCTGGGTGGGTCCATCAGACCGGTCATACCCAGTAGAGTGAGACCGCTTTCCACGTCGGCCATGGTGAGGCTGTCCTGAGAAGCTGGGACTTCCTTGACAGCGAAAGCCAGTACCCGCAAACCCTGTTCCGCCAGTTGGTGTGCTTTCTGGTGCCAGTGTTCCCGGTGGATGGGAGTGGTTGCCGTGCCCTCGGTGCGCTGTTCGCTGCACATGCCCAACACCTGCTCCGGCGCTCCCTTGATGACGATGAAGGCGCGGCCCTGATCGTCGTGATGCAGGGTTGCCATGTAGCGGTGCTTGGCGTCGAAGGGGACTGCGGCGGTGCGATTCCATAGGTCATTCTCACGGCGTCGGTCAACGCCGGTCTTGGTGGCGAAAACCAGCAGAGCCGCTTCCATAGGATCACCCACCACCGTGCACTCATCCCCCTGTTCGTGCAGGGCACCATCGTTGCACAGGGCCGCCGCCCGCCCCAGCTCCGCCAGTTGCGGGCAATTGTGGGCGCCGACGGCGAGGTCTCCCAGCCGGATTGTTCCCGTGGCGAAGTAGCCATCACCCTCCACGGAAAATATGCGTTCGTGCATCACCACCGTGGTGACCCGCATTTCGTTGCGGGTCAGGGTGCCGGTCTTGTCGGTACAGATCACCGATACCGAACCCAGTGTTTCAATGGCGGGAAGTCGGCGCACAATGGCATTACGGCGTGCCATGGCCTGGACACCGATCGCCAGGGTGATGGTGAGAACGGCGGGCAATCCTTCGGGAATCGCAGCCACGGAGAGGCCAACCACCGCCATGAACAGTTCGTTGAATTCGTGGTGCAATACAAAGTAGCCGAAGGCCATGATCAGCATTGCCACCGCGAGGATGAATATCGTCAGCCACTTGGAGAAAATGCCCATCTGCACCACCAGCGGGGTGGCCAGGGGCTCGACACTGGACAGCAGCCCACTGATGCGGCCAATTTCCGTGTTCTTGCCAGTAGCGGTGACAACACCCTGTCCCTGACCGCTGGTCACCAGGGTGCCGCTGAAGGCGAGGCAGCTGCGGTCGCCGAGGGGAACCTCTTTCGCCACTGGTTCGATGTGTTTGTCCGAAGGAAGGGATTCCCCAGTGAGAATGGCTTCCTGGATTTGCAGATTGTGACTTCTCACCAGCCGCAGGTCTGCGGGCACCCTGTCTCCGGCTTCCAGCAACACGATATCCCCGGGTACCAGCTGCTCACCCGGGATGCTATGCCGCTCGCCGTCACGCAGCACTGTGGAGGAAGGCGCCAGCATCTGGCGGATGGACTCCATGGCCTTTTCCGCCTTGCCCTCCTGTATCACACCGATCACCGCATTGACGATCACCACGCCGAGAATGACACCGGTATCGATCAGGTGGCCGAGCAGTGCCGTAATGACAGAGGAAGCCAGAAGGACATAAATCAGAATATTGTGAAATTGCAGCAGGAAGCGGATCAGCAGCCCATGCCTGGCAGGCTCAGGCAGGGAATTGGCGCCGTAAAGACTGCGGCGTTCGGTCGCTTCCGCGTCGCTGAGTCCTTTGAGTGATGTGTTCAACTCGGAGAGGGCATCCTGCACCGGCCGGTCGTGCCAGCTTGTCGGCTCCATCATGGCTCCTGAAAATTGTCGGGTGACTGCCCGGAATACTTCCCGGTGTTACTCTAGCCATCTTAAGATCGCATGACCCGGTTGTCAGGTAGGATTGTTATCTGCGATAGCCATCCGGACATTGCGCGGCATCAAACACCGTCGCCCTGACTGCCACTACACTCGCGGACTTTGCCCCTGCCTGACCACAATGGCCACCAGACCAAGGAGACGGATATGGCTGTTATTTGCTCTTCACTTCAGGAAGCTCTCTCCCCGGTTAAATCGGGGGATCGCATATGGTGTCATTCCATGGCCGCGACACCCTACAGGATGCTGGAGGGACTGGCGGTCAAAGCCATGGGTTTGTCCGACTTGGAATTGTTGCAACTGCACCTGGAACACGCTGAGGCAGTGTGTCAGCCGGAACTGGCGGGGCACCTGCGCAACCGCTGCTATTTTGTCAGCCACAGTACCCGTGAGCAGGTGAACCGCGGAGAGGCCGATTATGTGCCAATGTTCTTGTCCGAAATTCCCAAGCTCTTGCGCAGCCGCCGTCAGCCTCTGGATGTGGCCCTGATTCAAGTGTCCCCCCCGGATTGCCACGGCAACTGTTCCCTGGGGGTATCGGTGGAGGTCACCAGGGCCGCCTGCGATGTAGGGACCACCATCATCGCCCAGATCAACCCGCAAATGCCCCGCACCCACGGCGATGCTGCCATTCCCCTGGCGGACATCGATTTTGCGGTGGAAATCGACAGCGCAATCCCCGCCTTTGAGCCCGCGGTGCCCTCCGATGTTCACCTGCGCATTGGTCGTCACGTGGCGGAGCTGATCCGCGATGGCGATTGCCTACAGATGGGCATCGGCGCCATCCCCGATGCGGTGTTGTCCCATCTGACAGACCACCGTCGCCTGGGCATTCACACGGAAATGTTTTCCAGCGGGGTGTTGCCGCTGGTGCAGGCCGGGGTGATCGACAACAGTAACAAGGTGATCCAGCCGGGCAAGATTGTCACCGGGTTCGTGCTCGGGTCAAAGGCGCTCTACGATTTTGTCGACGACAATACCGAGGTGGTGTTTCTCGATATCGAATATGTGAACAACCCGGCGGTGATCCGCAAGAACTCCCAGGTGGTGTCTATCAACAGCGCCATCCAGGTAGACCTGAGCGGCCAGGTCTGCGCGGATTCCATCGGTGGCCGGGTCTACTCGGGCTTTGGTGGCCAGGTGGACTTTGTCACCGGCTCACAACTGTCCGAAGGTGGTCGTTCCATTATCGCCTTGCCTGCCACCGCCTTGGGTGGCAAACAGTCTCGGATTGTTTCCCATCTTGCACCCGGCGCCGGGGTGGTGACTTCCCGCGCCCAAGTGGACTACGTGGTGACCGAGTACGGGGTCGCCCACCTGCACGGTGCCAGCCTGCGGGAAAGGGCGCAGCGGTTGATTGCCATCGCCCACCCGGATTTTCGTGACAAGTTGGCAGCGGAGCACCAGTAGCAGATTCAATTGCATGGGGGGTGAACGGCTTCCCGTCGGTTGGAACAGGGTTTCGCTCAACAGAAGACAGTCAGAGTAATGTTGGTTGGTAACGGTACCAAATAGATTTTACTGCTCGCCAGTTCAGTGTTTGGCAGGTGGAGTAGGGTCCATCAGTTTGACAGCCTGAACATCGGCTTCCCGGAATTTGCCTTCCCGCTGGAGGGCGTCCAGGTAGTCCTGCCAGTGCTGCTGATAGTTGCTGGCCAGATCGTAGAGATAATCCCAACTGAAAATGCCGCTGTCGTGGCCATCGCTGAAAGTCAGTTGCAGGGCATAGTTGCCCGCACTTTTTGCCGCGGTGATCCTGACGTTCTTCTTGCCGAACTGCAGCAGCTCCTGACCCTTGCCGTGCCCGCGCACTTCGGCACTGGGTGAATGTACCCGCAGGTATTCGCCGCTCAGTGTGAAACTCTGGCCGTCGGCATATTCCAGAGTGAGGCTGCCGTCTTCGCGGTGCAATCTGATTTTGCTCGGTGTCATGGGGTTGGCTTTGTGATTCCCGGATTGGAGGAACTAAGGTGGTCGGGCGACTGTTGCCGCCCGCCCGCACTGTTACAGGATAAACCGTGACAGGTCCTCATCGTGGGAAATTTCTCCCAGGTGATGCTCCACAAAGGCGGCGTCGATGGTGACGGCTTCGCCCTTGGCGCCCAGGTCCGATGCTTCGAAGGAGATTTCCTCCAGCAGTCGTTCCATCATGGTATGCAGGCGACGGGCGCCGATGTTTTCGGTGCGCTCGTTCACTTCGAAAGCGATCTCGGCGATACGCTTCACACCGTCCGGCTGAAAGTTGATGTTGACCTGTTCGGTCGCCAGCAACTCGCGATACTGCTCGGTGAGAGAGGCATTGGGCTCGGTGAGAATACGCTCGAAGTCGCCACTGCTGAGGGAGCTCAGTTCCACCCGGATTGGCAGGCGGCCTTGCAGTTCAGGAATCAGGTCGGAAGGCTTGGAGAAATGGAACGCTCCGGATGCGATAAACAGGATGTGGTCGGTTTTCACCATTCCGTACTTGGTGGTGACGGTGCTGCCCTCGATCAACGGCAGCAGGTCGCGCTGTACCCCTTCCCGGGAGACGTCGGCGCCGGAGGTTTCACCGCGCTTGGCAACCTTGTCGATCTCGTCGATGAAGACGATGCCGTTCTGTTCCGCCGCTTCCACGGCACGAACTTTCAGCTCCTCCTCGTTGACCATGCTCGCGGCCTGCTCTTCGGTGAGCTGCTTCATGGCCTGGGCCACGGTCATTTTCTTGCGGTGGGTCTTGCCCTTGCCAAGGTTGGAGAACATGTTCTGCAACTGGTTGGTCATCTCCTCCATGCCCGGGGGAGCCATGATCTCGACACCCATGGGGGTATCCCTGATGTCGATCTCGATTTCCTTGTCATCCAGTTCTCCCTGGCGCAGTTTCTTGCGGAAGATCTGGCGGGTGGTGGTCTCGCTCTCCGCCGCTTCACCGTCGCGGGCGGGGGGCAACAGAGCGTCGAGGACCTTTTCCTCGGCGGCGTCCATGGCCCGTTGCTGGACCTTGTGCATTTCCTGCTCGCGCAGCTGTTTAACAGAGGTTTCCACCAGGTCGCGGACAATGGACTCCACATCCTTGCCCACGTAGCCCACTTCGGTGAATTTGGTAGCTTCCACTTTTACGAACGGGGCATTGGCGAGTCTTGCCAGGCGGCGGGCGATCTCGGTCTTGCCGACGCCGGTGGGGCCGATCATCAGGATGTTCTTTGGGGTCACTTCATTTCGCAACTCGGGCTGGAGTTGCATGCGTCGCCAGCGGTTGCGCAGGGCGATGGCCACAGCGCGTTTGGCGGCGTCCTGGCCGACGATGTGGCGGTCCAGTTCGTGGACAATTTCCCGGGGTGTCATATTGGACATGTTGTTGGTCTCTCGGTTACCGCCCTCCGGCATCGGCCGGGCGGCTTGATCTTGTGAGTTTTCCGGCGGCGTTTTTCGGTCGCGCCGCGATCAGTAATCCAGCTCTTCGATGGTGCGGTTGTGGTTGGTGTAGATGCAGATGTCGCCGGCTATTTCCAGCCCTTTTTCGACGATCTGACGGGCATCCAACTCGGTGTTTTCCAGCAGTGCGCGGGCGGCGGACTGGGCAAAGGGGCCGCCTGAACCGATGGCGATCAGGTCATTTTCCGGCTGGATCACGTCGCCGTTACCGGTGATGATCAAGGAGGCCTCCTTGTCTGCCACCGCCAACAGCGCTTCCAGTTTTCTCAGGGCGCGGTCGGAGCGCCAGTCTTTGGCCAGTTCCACCGCGGCCCGGGTGAGGTTGCCGCGGTGTTGGTCCAGCTTGGCTTCGAAGCGTTCAAACAGGGTGAAGGCGTCGGCGGTGCCGCCGGCAAAACCAGCAATCACCTGATTGTTATGCAGGCGACGGACCTTGCGGGCGTTACCTTTCATGACCGTATTACCCATGGTCACCTGGCCATCGCCTCCTATGACCACTTTGCCGTTGCGACGCACGGAGAGGATGGTTGTACCGCGAAATTGTTCCAAGGGAATCTCCTGTGGCGTTGTTCTGATGTCGTATTGGATTTAGTGCCTGGCTAGGTAGATGGGGGCAGCCGACGCGAATTCAATAGCCGGACTGCGTGGTTTTGCCGACCTGCATTTTCTGGTAACCGGAAGAGGAGACGTGTGTCAGCCCGGTTGCCATACCAGCTGTCCGTCCAGCACCTGACAGGGTAGGGACTCCAGGTGTTGTCCGTGACAGGGACCGGCAATGCAGTGGCCGCTGTCGATCTCGAACAGGGCTCCGTGGCTACTGCACTGTATGTACTGCCGGTCGTAGTCGAGAAAGCGTCCGGGTATCAGGTTCAGTGGCAATCCCACATGGGGGCAGCGGTTGCGAAAGAGGTATACGGATTGACCCCGGCGGACGGCGAAGCAGGCTTCGCCGTCGATTTCCAGATCAATGCCGCCCGGATCGGGAATCTCCTCCAGGCGGCAGAGGGTGACGGATGGCATCACCCCCCCCGACGCAGGGCCTCGATGCGTTCTGCCAGGGGAGGGTGGGACATGAACAACTTGGTGGCGTGTTCTTTCCAGCCGCTGGAGATGCCGAAAGCGGTGAGCGTGTCAGGCATCTGGTTGGGCACATGGGCCTGGGTTTCCTCCTGCAGGCGCTGCAGAGCGGAAATCATGGCGGTGCGACCGGCCAGGCTGGCGCCCGCTGCATCAGCGCGGAATTCTCGCCAGCGGGAGAACCACATGACGATCATCGAGGCAAAGATGCCCAGTACCACCTGTAACACCATGACGGTCATGAAGTAACCCATACCAGAGCCCCGTTCATTCTTGAACACGGCCTTGTCGATGATGGAGCCAAGAATACGGGCAAAGAACATCACGAAGGTGTTCAGCACGCCCTGCACCAGGGACAGGGTCACCATGTCACCGTTGGCCACGTGACCGATCTCGTGAGCCAGTACCGCCCGTACTTCCTCCTTGTCAAACCGGTGCAGCAGCCCTGCGCTTACTGCTACCAAGGCGTTATTTTTATTCCAGCCGGTGGCGAACGCGTTGGACTGCTGGGCGGGAAAAATGCCCACTTCCGGCATGCCGATTCCGGCTTTCTTCGCCAGATCGCTGACGGTTTCCACCAGCCAGCGTTCTTCCGGGGTGCGCGGCTGCTCGATCAGCTGGGTGCCGGTGCTCATCTTCGCCATCCACTTGGAAATTAGCAGGGAGAAGAAAGAGCCGGCAAAGCCGAAGAAGCCACACATGATCAGCAACCCGCTCAGGTTGGTGTAGATTCCCTGGGACGCCAGGTACTGCTCCAGCCCCAACACTCGGAACACGATGCTGAACAGCACCAGAATGGCGATGTTGGTGGCCAGAAATAAACCGATTCTTAACACGCTAACTCTCCTCGCTATGGTGTCGTTGATTGGCACCCTATAAGATGCGATCTCTTGCGAAAAATTCAATGGCACGGGGGTGCCTTTTGTCCGGCGGTGCCGATTCTAGCAAAAGTATCCTTTACGCTCTCACGGCTAATGGCGCTATTGCCCTGGCCAAGGGTGCCGCCGCGTTCTATACCTCATCCGGCGCCATGCTGGCAGAGGCGATTCATTCACTGGCCGATACCGGTAATCAGCTTCTGCTGTTGCTTGGCATGCGCCGGGCCAAGCGGCCACCGTCTCCTGATTATCCTCTTGGTCACGGCAAGGAAATCTATTTCTGGTCGTTTATCGTAGCCTTGCTGCTGTTTTCTGTAGGCGGGATGTTTTCTGTCTATGAGGGATGGCACAAGCTCCATGATCCGCAACCGTTGCATGCACCCTGGGTGGCTATAGTAGTGTTGGTTTTTGCGGTCGTGGCCGAGGGCTTGTCGCTGTTGGGTTGCCTGCGGGAAGTGAACAAAGTGCGCAATGGCCGCAGTCTGTGGCGATGGTTTCGGGAGACCCGCCACAGCGAGTTGCTGGTGGTATTTGGCGAGGATCTGGCAGCGCTGCTCGGTCTCAGCTTCGCCCTGTTGGCGGTGGTTGTCACGCTGCTGACCGGGAACCCTGTGTACGATGCCCTGGGCAGCATCGCCATTGGTGTGCTGCTGATCGCCGTGGCCCTGATGGTGGGTGTCGAAGTGAAGGCATTGCTGGTGGGGCAGGGGGTTGAAGCTCCCGTGAAAGAACAGATGCTGATTTTTTTACGGCAACATCCAGACGTCTCCGTTGTCTTTAATCTGGTCACCCTGCAGATGGGGGAGGATGTCATGGTGGCAGTAAAGGCAAAAATGGAGCCCCAGGATACGGACATTGGCCTGATCGAGGCCATAAACAGGGCGGAAGCGGCAATGAGATCTGCATTCCCCCAAATTACTTGGTTGTTTTTTGAGCCGGATTACAAAGACTGATGAGGATGTCTATGAGAGTCATGAGAGCGGCATGGTTGTTGATGGCCCTGTTTATGCTGTCCGGCTGTGCCCTGCTGGCGCCGGGGCAGAAGCCGGAGGTTCACCTGATCAATGTCCAGCCTGGCGATCACGAGGGATTGGAACAGCGGTTCATTATTACCCTGCTGGTGCTCAATCACACCGGTTCTGAGCTGAAAGTCAATGGCTTGTCCTATAACCTGAAATTGCAGGGGCAAAAGTTGATCAGCGGGGTTGCTGGCGGTATGCATCCGATTCCCGCCTATGGCCAGTCCACTATCCGGGTGCCCGCATCGGCAAACCTGATCAGCGGTTTGAAAATCATTGGCGCATTCATGGAAAATCCCACCCAGGCTGTGGAATACGAACTGGAAGCACGGGTCAATCTCGGTTGGTGGAGCTTGCCTATCACGGTGGTGGAAGCAGGCTCCATTGACCTGGGTCAACGATAAGCCGTCGAACGGGTAGCTGGATTGTGATTCTCGAGCGCATTGGCGGATGGCTGGCCCGCAAGCTGGCCGAACCCCGCTACCTGAGTACGGTCCCCAGCCGACCGGAACAATTGGCCGCGGCAATCCGGCCCGGTGATGTGTTGTTGGTGGAGGGGGTGAGCCGTTTCAGTCTGGCGATCAAATACCTGACCCAGTCCACCTGGTCCCACGCAGCATTGTACATCGGTAACTGGGAGGGCCAGTCGGGCATGCTGGTGGAAGCGGATGTACAGGAAGGGGTTCGGCTGGTGCCTCTCAGTCACTTCGAGCACATGCATACCCGTATTTGCCGACCGGTGAAGCTGGATGAGGAAGAAGTTTTCCGATTGATCAACTATGCCACCGACCGATTGGGGCATCGCTACGACCTGAAAAATATCTTCGACCTGATGCGTTATATGGTGTCGACCCCTCCGGTGCCGAATCGCTGGCGGCGGCGCATGTTGTCGCTGGGCAGCGGTGATCCCACAAGAGCGATCTGTTCGTCACTGATTGCACAGGCGTTTCAGTCCATTCCCTACCCGATTTTACCGAAAGTGGTGATGGAAAAAGCTGTGGACCCGGATTTGCAGGATATTTACCAGGAAATTCTGCACATTCGCCATCACAGCCTGTATGTGCCCCGAGACTTTGATCTCTCGCCCTATTTCGAGATCATCAAACCTACCCTTGATGCCGGTTTCGACCCACACCAGCTGACCTGGAGTGATCGAAGTGCCGATGCCATTGTCGGAGACAGACTGGATACGGCCACCGGCTGATCAGAGCATCAGTGCTTCTCACTCAATAGCCGTACTTCCCGCTGCGGGAACGGGATGGTGATACCTGCCTGGCCAATGGCCTCGAAGAGGGCATTGTTGACCCGGAAGCGGGTCTCGTGGAATTGCTTGGTGGGCACCCAGAACCGCACTCCGAAATTGATGCTGCTGTCACCGAAATTATCGATACCGACCAAAGGCTCCCTGACTTCCGTTACGCCCTGCTGCTCCAGTACCTTCCGAACGACCGCAATCACTTGCTTGGGGTCGGAGTCATAACTGACCCCGATGGTGGTTTCAGCCAGCTTGTTGGCCGCCGAATTATGGATGATTTCGCCGACGATGTGGCGATTGGGAATGGTGATGCGGACATCATCCTCGTCTTTCAACACGGTGTGGGCCAGGTGTACTTCATCCACCAGTCCTGTCTGGCCCTGCACGGTGATAGTGTCGCCGACCACAAATGGCCGGGTAATGATGATGTTCAGTCCGGCACCGTAGTTGGAGAGCAGGCCCTGAATGGCCAGTCCAGCGCCCAGAGACAAGGCACCTATAGCAGCGACAAAGGGCGTCACACTGATACCTACCTTGCCCAGCGCGATCACAGCGAATCCGATGAGGACGGCTATTTTGGCAAAGCTGGCGATAAACCGGCTGAGGGTGATATCCAGTTTCTTCTTCTCGCAAAGCGCAAGAACCATGCGGGAAATTTTGTTGGCCACCAGAACACCGATCAGGATGATGAGCAGTGCGCCGACCAACTGAAAGCTGTAATTGACGAAAAATTCGACAATGGTGTTGTAAATAGACTGAAATTGTTCGATTTCCTGTTCCATCCTGATTCGCTCCTCTTCTCTGATGGCCGAAGCATAGCAAAATAACTTTCGTCATATTAAGGTGCTATTTTTCTCCGCTCGGGCAGGACTCTCAGTCAGTGACCACATATCCGATTTCCCATGACATGCTGGCCGGGCGCACAGAGTCACATCTGGCGCTTCTGGGGGGACAGGTAAAGCTGCACCGGGACGTGATCGAACCGTTTGGTCGACTCCAGAGGGCGGCTGCCGGGGCTGGATTTGATTTGCAAGTAGCCAGCGGCTTCCGCAATTATCAGCGCCAACTGGCAATATGGAACGCCAAGGCCGAGGGGCTGCGTCCCCTGCTGGATTCACAGGGTAACCCTCTTGACTCAACGGTACTCGATGACCGGGAAAAAGCCCTGGCCATTCTGCGTTGGTCGGCTCTGCCGGGTTGCTCGCGCCATCACTGGGGCAGCGATGTGGATCTTTGGGATCGGGCAGCTGTTTCCGCCGATTATTCCCTGCAACTGGTGGCGGCCGAGTACAGTCCCGGTGGGCCTTTTGCTCCCTTGTCCTGTTGGCTGGAAAACCATGCGGGCGAGTTCGGTTTTTACCGACCCTATGACCGCGATCGCGGTGGGGTGGCACCGGAACCCTGGCACTGGAGCTATCGCCCAGTGGCAGAGCATTTTGAAGCGCAATTGAGCCGGGCATTTATCTGTAAAGTTCTGGATAATGGCGACCTGAAATTGCGGGAAGTTATTCTGGCCAACCTGGATGAAATAGCCGCCCGGTTTATTCTTCCCCCCAATCGGGAGACACATGCCTAGTTCAACGAATACCAAGGCCACGGAAGATACCCTGTGGCAATCTATCCGCTCGGAAGTCAGCGACTTCGCCGCCCAGGAGCCGGTGCTGGCCAGCTTCTTCTACGCCGCGGTACTGAGTCATCAGTCGCTGGAGGAAGCGCTGGCCTACAACCTGGCCCAGCAGCTGGGCAATACAGTGCTGTCGGATCTCAGCATCCATCAGGTACTGCTTGACGCGATGGAAAAGGACGCCGGAATCAGCGAGCGCATGCGCCGCGATCTGACCGCCTACGTGGAGCGTGACCCGGCCTGTGACCGTTACTGTCTGCCCTTGCTGTATTTCAAAGGCTTTCACGCCCTGCAGGTACATCGGGTAGCCAACTGGTTGTGGCGCAATGGACGCCGTTCCCTGGCGCTGTTCCTGCAGAGTCGGGCTTCCGAGGTTTTTACAGTGGATATTCACCCGGCGGCAGAAGTGGGTGGTGGTATCATGATTGATCACGCCACCGGTCTGGTGGTCGGTGAGACATCGGTCATCGGCGATAACGTTTCCATGCTGCACTCGGTGACCCTGGGCGGCACTGGCGCCCAGGCGGGCGATCGTCACCCGAAAATTCGTTGCGGGGTAATGATTGCCGCCGGCGCCAAGATTCTCGGTAATATCGAAGTGGGTGAGGGCGCCAAGGTGGGCGCGGGCAGTCTGGTGCTCGACCCCGTGCCGCCACATACCACAGTGGTGGGTGTTCCCGCCAAAGTGGTGGGGCACCCCCGTGAGGCGGAACCGGCTCGGGAAATGAATCAGCGACTTGATGGGAGTGACTGTTGATGACGGGTTTGCAGGGGTTGATCAAACGGCGGGCGGTGTTAGCTGCCCTCCATTCCTGGCGCGGACTGAAGGCCTGCTTTGAACACGAGGAGGCGTTCCGCATTGAAGTGCTGTTGAGCGTTTTCCTGTTGCCTGCGGCCTTTTTTGTTGCAGATAACGCCATTGAGCTGATCCTGCTCTGTGGGTCTGTGCTGTTGGTCCTGATTGTAGAGTTGCTCAATTCCGCGGTGGAGGCGGCTATCGACCGCATCGGTCCGGAACACCATGCCCTCTCGGGACGTGCCAAGGACCTGGGGTCAGCCGCCGTGCTGATGGCGATGGCTCTGTTCGTCGTTACCTGGGCAGCTATACTACTCTATTGAAATTGAACGGCTGGGAATGAGAGCCCGTTCCCAGATGGGCAAGTTGGTGGTTCCCCTTTCCGGAGGGCTTGCTAGACTTACCGACGATGGGTGCGCCGATCGAGGAAATACACACAGTGAGTGAGAAACGTTACGAAGTGGTCTTTCGTGGGGACGTGGTTCCTGGTCAGTCCATTGTCGACGTAAAAGGACGATTGGCTGAACTGTTCAATGCGGAATCCTCTCGTATCGATAATATGTTTTCCGGTCGCCCGGTGGTGATCAAGCGCAATGTCGATCAGGCTACAGCCCAGCGCTATCAGGACAGTCTGTGCAAGGCGGGCGCAGTGGTGGAAATCCGCAAATATACTGCCGACACAGCAGAGTCACCCACATCGCCGACCACGGAAGCGGTTTCCTCTGCGACCCCAGAACTACCTGATCCGACGGTGGATGTCGCCCCGGTTGGTGCTGACGTTCTGACCGCAGAATATCGTCGCGATTTCACCCCGGCGAATATTGATACTACTCATCTCTCTGTGGCCGAAACCGGCGCTGATGTTCTGCGGGAGAATGAAAAACAGGTGGTACCTGACCGGGAAGTGGATACTTCGCACCTGTCTATCAAATCCGACTGATTTTTTACGTTGTCTAAAGCTGGGTATCCAGCGGCAGCTCCGTGGTGTATTTGATCTGGGTGACCGCCACGTTGGAGTGCAGGTCGCGGATCAATGGCAGCCGGGCCAGATGTTTGCGCAGAAAGCTCTCGAAGTGCTGGATGTCCCGGGTGATGATCTTCAGAAAGTAATCCATGGTGCCAGTGACCGTGTAACACTCGACGATCTCCGGAAACTGCTGCACCTGCTCCTCAAAAGCCTCCAGTGAATCCTCGTCGTTGCGGGTCAGTGAGATGCTGACAAATGTCACCATCTGCATACCCAATTTCTCCGCATCCAGTAGCGCCACCTTGCCGCGGATGACCCCCGACTGTTCAAGTCGATTGATGCGTCGCCAGCAGGGAGTGGTGGAAAGATTGACCTGGGTCGCCACATCCTGGGCGCTGAGACTGGCATCCCGCTGAAGGATTTTCAGGATTTGCAGATCGGTCTGGTCAAAGTCAGACATAATTTTTTCTTTATTTGATAAATAGTAGAAAAATATTCTAGATATATAGGTAGGGGGGAGATAAAAAGCAATTCTCTTGCCGGAACATTGGACTATGCTTTTTGCCAAAGAGACAGGTGAAAACAGCGCGGGCCACTGAGCGCCTCAAGCCATAACAACCACCTGATGCAAACACAGTGGCCTTGGAAAGGGGGTGTCTGTGACCGTATCTCTCAATGACAAATACCTGCTGGACAAAGGCAAGGCGTACCTGACCGGCATTGAGGCGCTGGTGCGACTGCCCATGCTGCAACATCAGCGCGATCAGCAGCGCGGCCTCAACACGGCCTGTTTTATTTCCGGTTACCGCGGTTCCCCACTGGGCGGTCTCGATCAGGCCCTGTGGAAAGCCCAGCCATTCCTCGACAAGCACAACATCCATTTCCAGCCCGGTGTCAACGAAGACCTGGGCATGACCGCCGTGTGGGGTAGCCAGCAGGTGAATCTGTTCCCCGGTGCGCGCTACGACGGCGTCTACGGCATGTGGTACGGCAAGGGACCGGGACTGGATCGCAGCATGGACGTGCTGAAACACGCCAACGCCTTCGGCACCTCCAAATACGGCGGCGTGTTGGCGGTGGTGGGCGATGACCACGCCTGCAAATCCTCCACACTGCCGCACCAGAGCGACCATATGTTCATTGGCGCCACCTGCCCGGTGCTCAATCCCGCCGGGGTACAGGAAGTGCTGGATCTGGGCATCTACGGCTGGGAACTGTCCCGCTACTGCGGCTGCTGGGTGGGCATGAAAGTAATTACCGAGAACTGCGATGCGGCTATCTCCGCCGAAATTGACCCGAGCCGGGTGCAGATCGCACTGCCGGAGGATTTTGAAATGCCCCCCGATGGTGTCCACGGTCGCTGGCCCGACACCCCGCTGGAGCAGGAAAAGCGCCTGCAGCGCTACAAAATTTATGCGGCACTGGCATTTGCCCGGGCCAACAACCTCAATTGCATCACCCTGGACAGCCCCAACGCGCGGCTCGGCATCGTCACTACTGGTAAGTCCTACCTGGACACGCTCCAGGCTCTGGATGACCTGGGTATCGATGAACGACTGGCCCAGGCCATCGGCTTGCGACTCTACAAGGTGGGCATGAGCTGGCCTCTGGAGCCTTCCTTGACCCACAAGTTTGCCGAGGGGCTGGAAGAAATTCTGGTGATCGAAGAGAAGCGCAGCGTTATCGAGGACCAGCTCACCGGACAACTGTACAACTGGCCGGTGGACAGGCGTCCCCGGGTGGTGGGGGAGTACGATGAAGACCGCAACCTGCTGGTTACCAACCTGGGGGAATTGACCCCCGCGCTGATAGCCCAGGTGATCGCCGCGCGCATCCGCCGTTTCTACACCAGCGAAACCGTGGAAAAACGCCTGGCATTCCTGCAGGCCAAGGAACATTCCCTGTCCGCCAAACCGAAACTCTTAGAGCGCAAACCCTGGTACTGCTCCGGCTGTCCCCACAACACATCTACCGTGGTACCGGAGGGCAGTATGGCGATGGCCGGTATCGGCTGCCACTACATGGTGCAGTGGATGGACCGCGATACATTCACTTTTACCCACATGGGGGGCGAGGGCGCCAACTGGATCGGCCAGGCGCCGTTCACCGACACTAAACATGTGTTCCAGAATCTTGGTGATGGCACCTATTTCCACTCCGGGCTGCTGGCGATCCGGGCAGCAATCTCCTCTGGTATCAATATCACCTACAAGATTCTCTACAACGACGCGGTGGCCATGACCGGTGGCCAGCCGGTGGACGGGGTACTCAGCGTTGACCGCATCGTCTACCAGTTGCGCGGCGAGGGCGTGAAGCGCATCGCCGTGGTGTCAGACGACCCGAGTCAATTCGGCAGTGATTTTCCCCACTTCGAGGGGCTGACCATCGACCACCGCGACCAGCTCGACGCCATCCAGAAAGAGCTGCGGGAGGTGGAGGGCACCAGCATTCTCATCTACGTGCAGACCTGTGCTGCAGAGAAGCGCCGCCGTCGCAAGAAAGGTCTGCTGGATGATCCTCCGAAACGGGTGTTCATCAATGAGCAGGTGTGTGAGGGCTGTGGCGACTGCGGTTACCAGTCCAACTGTCTGTCGATCCTGCCGAAGGATACCCCGCTGGGGCGCAAACGCATGATCGACCAGTCCGCCTGTAATAAAGATTATTCCTGTCTCAAGGGCTTCTGCCCCAGTTTTGTCACCGTGCACGGCGGCCGGGTGCTCAAACACCGCGGCCTGGAGGGTGAGGTGGCGTGGTCCGACTTGCCTGAGCCGGAGCTGCCGGAAATCGACATTCCCTACAACATCATGGTGGCGGGTATCGGCGGCACCGGCGTGCTGACGGTTGGCTCGGTGCTGGGTATGGCAGCCCATATCGACGGCAAGGGCACCTCCGTACTGACCCAGACCGGTCTGGCGCAGAAATTCGGCTCGGTGACCAGCCATGTACGCGTCGCCAGCCGTCAGGCCGATATCCATGGGGTGCGCATTCCCTCCGGCGATGCCCATCTGCTACTGGCCGCTGACCTGGTGGTCGCCACCGGCCAGGAAACCCTGGCCAAGGTGAACAATGAGTTTTCCTCAGCGGTGGTGAACAGCCACGAATCCCCCACCGCCGAATTTACCCGCAATCCCGACGCGCCGTTTCCGTACCGGAGCATGGCCCAGGCGTTGCGGGAGGAAACCGGTGACGAACGCACCTGGTTTATGGACGCCACCGCCCTCGGCACCGGACTGATGGGGGATGCCATCAGTGCCAACATGCTGTTACTGGGTTATGCCTGGCAGCTGGGACTGGTGCCGCTGCCCCTGGCAGCCATCGAACAGGCCATCGCCCTCAACAATGTGGCGGTGGAAATGAACCTCAGCGCCTTCACATGGGGGCGTCGCTATGCGGTGGATCCGGATCGGGTCATGGCCCTGGCAGGGGTGCAACAGCCAGAACCTCAGGTTCCCGATCCCAGCCTGGACGAGCTGATCGATCATCGCTATCAGCTGCTAGTGGATTACCAGGACCGGGCACTGGCGGATCACTATCGCCATCTGGTGGAAAACGTGCGCTCCGGGGAGCTGGCGCGTTTTCCCGGTTGTGTGGAGGAAAACATGGCCCTGACCCGTGCAGTGGCCATCAACTACTTCAGACTGCTCGCCTACAAGGATGAATACGAAGTGGCGCGCCTGTTCACCAGCGGTGAATTCGAACGGGAGTTACAGGAAGAGTTCGAGGGTGATTTCAAACTGCATTTTCATCTGGCGCCGCCGATTTTTGCTCGCCGCGATCCCCGCAGTGGCCACCTGTTGAAGCGGGAATTTGGCGGCTGGATTTTGCCGTTGTTCCGCGGATTGGCGAAGCTGCGCTTCCTGCGCGGCAGCGTCTTCGACCCCTTCGGTTACAGTGCCGAGCGGCGCATGGAGCGCCAACTGATTACCGATTACCGGGAGCTGGTCGCCGAACTGTTGGCCGGCCTGTCCTGGGATAACTACCAGAATGCCGTGGAACTGGCAGAACTGCCGGAAAAAATCCGCGGCTTTGGCCATGTCAAAGAACACAATCTGAAGTGGGCGCGGCAGCGACAGGAGCAGTTGCTGGCCGGTTTTCGGGAACAACCGGTAAAACTGGTCGAACCCGTGTCCAGTGTGGTTGGCGTGACTGACATGGCTACGTCACTGACAGGAGAAGACAGATGAGCGTCTTTACCCATCCAGAATACGACGGCCATGAGAAACTGGTGTTCCATCGGGATGCCGACACCGGCCTTCAGGCCATCGTTGCCATTCACAACACCAACCTGGGTTGCGCGTTAGGGGGCTGCCGGATGTGGCCCTACGCCAGCGAGGACGAAGCGATCGCTGATGTGCTGCGGCTGTCCCGCGGTATGACTTACAAAGCTGCCATCACCGGGCTCAACCTGGGGGGTGGCAAGGCGGTGATCATCGGCGATCCCCACCGCGACAAAACCCCACAACTGCTGCGGGCCATGGCCCGGCTGGTCAACAGCCTGGGAGGTGAGTACGTCACTGCGGAGGACGTTGGTATCGGCGAGGACGATGTGAAGGTTATGGCCACCGAGACGGAATTTGTCACCGGGTTTTCCCACGGTGGGGATCTCAGCGGCGACCCCTCGCCATTCACAGCTTACGGGGTGTTTCGGGGTATCGAGCAGGCGGCCCGCTTCCAGCTCGGTTGGGACAACCTGAAAGGCATGCGGGTGGCTATTCAGGGAGTGGGCAAAGTCGGTTACGAGTTGGCCAAACTGCTGACCGAAGCTGGTGCCCGTGTCTATGTGGCAGATATCTTTCCAGAGAACCTGAAGCGGGCGGTAGCCGATCTCGGTGTCATCCCGGTCGCACCGGAAGAGATTATGCGGCAACCCGCGGAGGTGTTTTCTCCCTGCGCCATGGGGGCGATTCTCAACGAGCAGACCATCCGTGAACTGGCTGCGCCCATCGTTGCCGGCTCAGCCAACAACCAATTGGCTACTGAAGCCGATGGACATCGACTTGCCACTTCAGGGGTGCTCTACCTGCCGGACTACGTGATCAACTCCGGCGGCCTGATTGAGGTTTATTACCAGTACTTCGGCGCCGACCGGCAGGAAGTACTGCGCCATATCGACCGGGTAGCGGCGGAAACACTGCCACAGATCTTTCGTATCGCTGCCGCCCAGGTTGAGGCTACCAGTGAAGTGGCAGACCAGCTTGCCCGCGAGCGGTTCATGGCCAGCCCTGTAGCCCATACTGATGCGGCTTGAAGCCTGAGAGGGCTATAATCAGCAACTGTTCTGAAAGCTCTGCCGAGAACCCGCTGTGACTGACGACGACGCCAATTTATTTCGCGAAGAGATGGGTGATGTCACGCCCCTGAACAAGGGGACGGAGCGGGTGCGCCTGACCCACTCCACAGAGCAGACTCCCGGCCTCGAATTGCGCCGCCGTGCCGCCCAGATGGAATTCGCTCACAGTGCCGACGGCCTGGCGTCAGAACAGTACATTCCCATGGTGAAGCCCCGTGATGTGCTGGAGTTCAAACGAGAAGGCGTTCAGCACGGGGTCTACAAGAATCTCCGCCAGGGCAAATATGCCATCGACTCCAGGCTCGATCTGCATCGCCTGACGGTGGAGCAGGCGCGTCAACAGGTATACCGGTTCATTCAGGACTGTGTGAAACACGATATTCGCTGTGCCCTGATCACCCACGGCCGGGGGGAAAACCGCGAAAAACCCGCGCTACTGAAAAGCTGTACCAATCACTGGTTGCGCCAGTTGGATGAGGTGTTGGCCTTTCACAGTGCCCAGCCCCAGCACGGCGGCACTGGCGCCACCTACGTGATGCTGCGCAAGAACGAGCAGAAGCGTGTGGAAAATCAGGAGCGCCACCACAAGGGCCGCAAGTTCCGCGGCTGAAATCTTTCCCGTTACGTTGTGACGGGATTATTCCTTTCTCTTCAACAGCAACGAATCGATGCCGTTACTCGACAGGCGATTGCGCGCTTCGGTGACTTCACTGTGGCTGGTAAAGGGGCCTACCAATACCCGGTGCCAGGTTTCACCCTTGCGCGGGGTGACTTTTTCGATACTGGCGCTGAGATTGAGCAGCAATAATCTTGCTCGCAGGCTGTCAGCATCGGAGCTGGCCTTGAACGAGCCCACCTGCAACAGGAACACCTCGTTGGCGGTGACCTTGGGTTCTTCCGGTTGGGGTTCGCCGGCGGACTGCGGGGCAGGGCTGTCCGGAACGATGACTTCCGATTCCCGCAACAGGGTATAGAAGTCGAAGCGGGGCTTGCTATTTCCCGTCTCTTCCTGGGTGGGGTGCTCTGCGACAGGCTTTTCCGGCTTGGCGTCCGGCGTTTTTGCCAGTTGGAACAGTACAGTGAACAGTACGCCCACCAGTACGCCCGCCAGCAGCCACAGCCAGCCGGGGGCACTCTGCTTGGCCGGACGGCTCTTGCGGGCGTTGGGCCTACTGTGGTTGCGTTGGGCGGATTTTTTGGCGTAGTCCCGTGTCATGGGGCTGGGGGTTCTCCTGTGCTGGGCGCCATTGTAGGGGTAACTTCAGGCCTCTGCCAGCGCTTCCATTCAACCGTTGTATCAGGTCATATCCTGGGGGTCGATGTCCACCGACCAGCGCACTTTCTTACCCAGAGGGGATTGTTCCAGTGCCTGGCTCAGGCTGGTCATCAGCTGCTGCAAAATAGGTCGCTCCCGGCAGGTGATGCTCAACTGGAGGCGGTAGCGGCCATTGCGCTTTTCCAACGGTGCGGGCAGGGGACCGAGATAGGCAGTATCCGGGCTGGCGGGCAGCATTTGCTCCGCTAACTGGCGACCATGGCGCAGGAAGGACTCCGCTGCACGGTTATCGATAGCCTCTGCCCGCAACAGCGCCATGTAGCGAAAGGGCGGCAGCTGTGCCAATCGGCGTTCTGCCAGTAGCATGGCGCTGAAGGTGCTGTAATTGCTGTGGGCCAGGGTGGCGATCAATGGATGATCGCAGTGGTGGCTTTGTAGGATTACGGTGCCGGGTTTATCACCTCGTCCAGCTCGCCCTGCTACCTGGGTGATCAGCTGGCCCATCTTTTCCGGGGCGCGGAAATCGGCGCCGAACAGGCCGCCGTCGGCATCGAGAATGGCCACCAGGGTGACGTTGGGAAAGTGATGCCCCTTGGCCAGCATCTGGGTGCCCAGCAGGATGCAGGGTTCGCCACGATTGACCTGGTCAACCACCGACTGCATGGCACTTTTGCGGCGGGTGGTGTCGCGGTCAACCCGAATCACCGGGTAAGCGGGAAACAGTGCCTCCAGGGTTTCCTCACTGCGCTCGGTACCTTGCCCGACACATTGCAACTGGCTGCTGCGGCAATCGGGGCAACTGGCTGGCACCGTCTGCTGGAATTCACAGTGATGGCAGACCAGACGGTTGATCTGCCGGTGTACCGTGAGTTTCGCATCGCAGCGCCGACAGTTGGCAATCCAGCCGCACTGATGACAGCTCAGTGTGGGTGCGAAACCGCGCCGGTTGAGGAATACCAGTACCTGGTTGCCAGACGCCAGGTGTTGCTGCATGGCCTCGATCAGTTCCCGGGAATAGCCCGCTGACAGCCGGTGCTGGCGAATGTCCACCAGTTGCCAGTCAGGCTGCCGGGCAACACCGGGACGCTGGCTCAGCACCAGGCGGGTGTAGCGTTGCTGCTGACAGTTGTATAGGGATTCCAGAGAGGGAGTAGCTGACCCAAGCACCAGCGGAACATTGTCACGGTGGGCGCGGATTACAGCCAGATCACGGGCGGAATAGCGGAAGCCTTCCTGCTGTTTGAAGGAGCTGTCGTGCTCCTCGTCAACGATCAGCAGCCCGGGGTTTTTCAACGGAGTAAAAATGGCCGACCGGGTGCCCAACACAATCATCGCCCGTCCGCTGCGGGTGGCATCCCAGGCCAGGGCTCGCTCCCGGTCGGTCAGCCCGGAGTGCAGCACTGCTACCGGGCAGTTGAAGCGGTTCTGAAAGCGGCGCAGGGTCTGTGGGGTGAGGCTGATTTCAGGGATCAGTACCAGCGCCTGGCGACCGTAACGAATCACTTTTTCGATGGCCTGCAGGTAGACCTCGGTCTTGCCGCTGCCGGTCTCACCATCCAGCAGGTAGCTGTGAAAACCGTGTAATTCGATGTGGTCCAGCACCTGTTGTTGCTGCGGATACAACAACAAAGGGGATTCGGCCAGAAGCTTGGACGGATCAAATGTGTCCGAAGGCTGAGTGTCGGCAACTGTTTCTATCAGACCTTTCCCTTCCAGTTGGCGGATAACGGCAGCAGCGATACCCAGTTCTTGCAAGTCACAGCGAGTGGCGGTTTCCTGACGCTGTAGCAGTTGCAGGACCTGTTGCTGACGCGGTGCTCGTGCCAGCGCCCCTGCGGGTAGCCCCTTGCCGTGAGTGGTCAGTTGCCAGCGGGTTTCCGTAACCGTGGGAATTGGTTCGCCCTGGCGCAATGCCGTGGGCAGGGCGGTTAGCAGGGCATCGCCTACCGGATGCTGGTAATAGCTGGCGGCCCACAGGCAGAGCTGCAGCATATCTGTGGGTAACAGCGGCTCGCTGTCGAGCAGTTCACTCACCAGCTTCAGTTTGTCGGAGGGGATGTCGCTCTCTGTTGCCTGTTCCACTACCAGTCCCACCACCTGGCGCCTGCCAAAGGGCACCCTGACCCGGCAGCCCGGCATGGGCGGGGTTCCCCACTGTTCCGGCCACACATAATCGAACAGCCGTCGCAGCGGGGAAGGCACGGCGACACGGATGATGGTGGAGTGGGTCATTGTGGTGATAAAACCTTGAAAGAGGGCCGTTTTCTGGTAGTATTCGCGCTCCGTTAAAGGCGGCATGCGGTGCCCGACAAATTACCAGGCATCCCGGGGGTTGACGAACAGTCAACCAGCGTCGAAACGAGGTTCGCAGTTTACCAGATGTAGGCGGCGATCCCAGTGAATGACAACCGGGCTGAACAGTGATCGGGTTGCGGTGTGCAAGACACAGAGGCAAAGAGACATGAAATCAGAAATCCACCCGAATTATGGCATGCTGACTGCAAGCTGCAGCTGCGGCAATGTAATTGAAGTAGGCTCCACCCTGAGCGACAACATCCACGTGGATGTGTGCTCACAGTGCCACCCCTTCTACACCGGCAAGCAGAAAGTTGTCGACACCGGTGGCCGTATCGACCGCTTCAACAAGCGTTTCGCCGGTCGCTCTGCCCGGAAATAAATTCATGCCGCTAGTCGGCAGCGAAAACGCGCTTCAGGCCCTGGTCCGAAGCGCGTTTTTTATTGGCGCGAGTTTCCTGTTTCCGGGCTCTTCTGTTCTCGCCAGCGAGAATTGCCCTTCGTCGGGCAAACTGGAAAAAGTCTCCGTCATCCGTGTCTACGATGGTGACACTGTCAAACTGGTCGACGGTCGCAAGCTCCGCCTGATTGGAGTCAACGCCAGCGAGATGGGACACGAAGGCAAACCAGATCAGCCTATGGCCATGGCGGCCACTCGAGCAGTTAAGGCATTTGTTCAGGACAGTTCACGGCTACTGATCCAGACGGATTTGCAGCAGCAGGATCGCTATGGCCGCCTGCTGGCTCACCTGTTTAATGAACGCGGTGAAAACCTTGAGCAGCAATTGCTGGAACAGGGGCTTGCCTACCACGTTGCCGTTCCTCCAAACCTGACACTGGCCAAATGTCTGGCCAGGGCGGAGTTGCGCGCCAGAGGAGATGGCATAGGCCTGTGGGGGCCGAATGGCATCTCACCGGTAGCTGCTGCTGATGTCAGCGTAGGTGGATTTCAGCGGATTCAGGGCAAGGTGACTGAGCTGAGTCTGGGCAAGGTATGGCGGCTGAAGCTGGACAATCATCTGGTGGTCATTACCTACCCCGAGCACCAAAACAACTTTGAACAATCCTGGCATCAGTCGCTATATGGCCAGAATATTGAGATACAGGGCTGGGTCTATAGTAGTCGCGGGGAATGGCGAGTCAAACTGGAAACCCCTTTTGCTGTGGACCGACTGACCTTGGCGATTACTCGATAGACGTGCGTTGCGTCGGGGAATGTTCTTCCGATGGTGCCCCTTTCATGTTTCCCTTCACTAATTAGCCTCGTAAGTACTGTCGCCGAATGAATTCTTGTTGAAGTGTCTCCCCCCCCCAGAGAGTCGTGGCGTAGCTTGGATGGCTCCGGCTTAACCAGAGTCGACGGATTGTGCGTTAATCTCCTGCCCCAGGCGTGCTAATCTTGGCAACCCTATTCTCAGGATCAGAGAGTGATGCCCATGAAATCCAGGATTCCCGTTGCCGGTTTGTTGTTGCTGTCCCTGTCTATTACCGCCAGTGCGGCCAGTTGGTGGGAAACCGGCCGACAGCTGCTGGAAAACGCCTCCAACGCCCAGAGCAGGGTTAACGAGACGAGCGGCCTATCGGTTGAGGAGATCGCCTCTGGCCTGAAGGAGGCACTCAAGATCGGTACCGGTAACGTGGTATCCCGGTTGGGAACCACGGACGGGTTTCTCGCTGACCAGGAGATTCATATTCCTTTACCGGGTCAGATTCAGCAGGCCAAGAGCCTGCTGGAAACGGTTGGTATGGGCGCCAGTCTCGCGGATCTGGAAACCAGGCTGAATCGCGCGGCAGAGGCGGCGACTCCCAAGGCCAAGCAACTGTTCCTGAATGCCATCAGCGAGATGACCATCGACGATGCCCGCAACATTTACAATGGTTCCGAGGATGCCGCCACCCAATATTTTCGGCAGAAAATGAGTGGGCCCCTGGGAGAGGAAATGCGACCGGTGATTGCAGAAAGTCTCAATCAGGTAGGGGCAGTGCAGTTGTACGACAACATCGCCGGTCAGTACAAAACACTGCCATTTGTCCCGGACCTGAAGACTGATCTTACCGATTACACCATCGCCAAGGGCATGGACGGGATTTTCTATTATCTGGCCAAAGAAGAGGCGGCTATCCGCCAGGACCCTGCCAAACAGACCACGGCTTTGCTGAAAAAACTGTTCGGTCACTGATTTCAGTAATTTCCTGAAGGCATTTCAGGGTGTCCATGTTATCTTGCGCCCGCGTGCGGTTATGAACCCGATATTGGTTTCCATTGGCTTGCTGCTTTGCAGCAATATTTTCATGACATTTGCCTGGTACGCCCATCTTCGGGAGTTGAACAACAAACCCTGGATAGTGGCGGCATTGGTAAGCTGGGGAATAGCGCTGCTGGAATACCTGTTTCAGGTCCCTGCCAATCGCATCGGTTACACGGCATTGAATGTCGGGCAACTGAAGGTCATGCAGGAAGTGATCACGCTGAGTATCTTCGTGCCGTTTTCTGTGATGTACCTGAAGGAACCCCTGAAGCTCGACTACCTGTGGGCGGGTCTTTGCCTAGTAGGGGCCGTGTACTTCATGTTCAGGGATCGACTGGTCTAGGTCGGCCTGGTCCGGACCGGAAGAGAAAGGAATGGTCAGTGATGCTTGCTTTGTAAAAGATTTGTAAAAGACGAGCTTATACTATTTAAGCTCTCATCATAATTTCTTATATATCCCATAAAACTATCCTATAAAAGAATGATTTACGCTTTGTAAGCAGAGCGTAGCATTTGCAGTGGTTGTAGGAGCAGCAACATGTTTACCAATCAAAAAACTGACAAGAGGCTGGTTTTCTAAGGCTTTCAGTGCTTTAGTAGCCATGGAGTCATGTTTTCCGGCTGGATAGTCACTATTTTGGCGAGCCTGCAGTCTGGGTTTTCATTTTTCGACTATGGCACCTGACCTAGCGTCGGGTTTGGAGAGAATGCTGATGATAACAATAGGTATCCCGAAGGAAATTTATCCGGATGAGCGGCGAGTTGCCGCGACCCCGGCCTCGGTACAGAAGTTGATCAAGTTGGGCTATGAGGTGCTGGTGCAATCCGGTGCCGGTGAGCCGGCCCACTACGATGACGAGGCCTATGAGAATGCCGGTGCCGCTATTGCAGTGGATGCCCCCTCCCTGTGGGGACAGGCGGACTTCATCCTGAAAGTGAGGGCGCCGATGGTGAATCCACATCTGGATCGCCACGAGCTGGATATGATGAAGCACGGTGCCTCCCTGGCCGGTTACATCTGGCCGGCACAAAGTCCCGAACTTCTTGAGCAAATGGCTGAAAAACGTATTACGGCTTTCGCCATTGACAGCCTGCCGCGTATCAGTCGCGCCCAGAAGATGGATGCCCTGAGCGCCATGGCCAATATCGCGGGCTATCGCGCGGTCATCGAGGCCGCCAATCATTTCGGTCGCTTCTTTACCGGGCAGGTAACAGCCGCGGGTAAAGTGCCTCCCGCCAAAATCATGATCATCGGCGCCGGTGTGGCCGGCTTGGCTGCTATCGGTACCGCCAACAGCATGGGTGCCATCGTGCGCGCCTTCGATACCCGCCTGGAAGTGAAAGAGCAGGTGGAGAGTATGGGGGCCGAGTTCCTGGAACTGGACTTCGGTGACGAGGACGGCAGCGGTGGTGGCGGTTACGCCAAGCAGATGAGCGACGAGTTCATCAAGGCCGAGATGGCCCTGTTTGCCGAGCAGGCAAAAGAGGTGGATATCATCATCACCACGGCGCTGATTCCCGGCCGCCCGGCACCGAAACTGATCACTGCCGAGATGGTTGTATCCATGAAACCGGGCAGCGTTATCGTTGACCTCGCGTCCGAACGCGGTGGTAACTGTGAGCTGACCGAACCCGGTGTGGTGGCCGTCAAGCACGACGTCTCCATCATCGGTTACACCGATCTGCCCAGTCGCATGGCCAAGGTTTCCAGTGACCTCTATGCCAGCAACCTGGTGCACCTGATGACAGACCTGACCCCGGAGAAGGATGGCCAGCCGGTTGTGAACATGGAAGACACCGTGATCCGCGGCCTGACCGTGGTCAACGACGGCTCCATTACCTGGCCGCCGCCGAAGGTGGAAGTGTCAGTGGCAACTCCCAAGCCCAGCACCGAGGAACCCTCTCCGTCTGGCAAGGCTGCCCAACCTCCCTCAGCGCTGCGCAAATGGGCAGCCAAGGGTACCTTGCTGGCAGTCACAGCGCTGGCTCTGCTGGGCATTGGCGCCTATGCTCCGGAAAGCTTCCTGAGTCATTTCACCGTGTTTGTACTGGCCTGTTTCATCGGCTGGCAGGTGATCTGGAACGTGACAGCCTCCCTGCACACACCGCTGATGAGCGTGACCAACGCCATCAGTGGCATCATCGTGATAGGAGCTCTGTTGCACCTTGCCAGGGCAGAGGGGGCGGTAGTAGGGATCATGGCCTTTGTTGCCGTCCTGATTGCCACTATCAACATCGCGGGGGGCTTCCGGGTTACCCATCGCATGTTGAAAATGTTCCGTAAATAAGGAGGTCACACCATGAGTTATGGAATTGTCAGTGTGGCCTACGTTGTGGCCAGTGTATTGTTCATCCTCAGTCTCGGCGGCCTGAGTCATCAGGAAACCGCCCGCCGGGGTAACTTTTTTGGCGTCGCCGGCATTCTGATCGCCGTCAGCGTCACCATTGCCAGCTTCGGTACCAGCGGTATTGTCAGCATTGTGCTGGCGATTCTGATCGGTAGCGGTATCGGCATTCTGCTGGCTAACAAGGTCGAAATGACCCAGATGCCGCAGTTGGTGGCACTGTTGCACAGCTTCGTCGGTCTCGCCGCCGTGCTGGTTGGCTTCTCAGGCTATATTGAACCGCTGATCGTTACCCACGGTGCCGAACACACCATCAAGCTGGTGGAAGTGTATATAGGTATCTTTATCGGTGCGGTGACCTTCACGGGATCGTTGATTGCCTGCGGCAAACTGGACGGTAGGGTACCCAGCAAGGCACTGACCCTGCCGGGTCGCCACTACATGAATCTGGCAGCGCTGCTGTTCACCGTGGTGCTGGGAGCCATGTTTGTCGGTGCCGAGAGCAAGGCGGCAGGAATGTTTGCCCTGATTCTGATGACGGCGATCGCTTCGGTATTGGGCATTCACCTGATTATGGCGATCGGTGGAGCCGACATGCCAGTGGTGGTCTCCATGCTCAACAGCTACTCCGGATGGGCAGCGGCGGCCATCGGCTTCATGCTCGGCAACGACCTGCTGATCGTCACCGGTGCGCTGGTGGGCAGCAGTGGTGCCATCCTGAGCTATATCATGTGCCGGGCCATGAACCGCTCATTTATCAGCGTGATTCTCGGCGGCTTCGGCCAGACCAGCGGCAGCTCTTCTGTGGATTTGGGCGACCAGACAATCCAGGAGACCTCGGTGGAAGAGTTGGCTGAAGAGTTGCTCGGCTCCGACTCGGTCATCATTGTCCCCGGTTACGGTATGGCGGTGGCTCAGGCTCAAAACGCCGTGGGTGATATCACCAAGTTCCTGCGCGACAAGGGCATTACCGTCCGTTTTGGTATTCACCCGGTTGCCGGACGCCTGCCAGGGCACATGAACGTACTGCTGGCGGAAGCCCACGTACCCTACGACATCGTGCTGGAAATGGATGAAATCAATGACGATTTCCCCTCCACCGACGTGGTGCTGGTGATTGGTGCCAATGACACCGTCAACCCGGCTGCGTCGGAAGACCCGGGCAGCCCGATTGCCGGCATGCCGGTGCTGGAAGTGTGGAAGGCGCGCCAGGTGGTGATCCTGAAGCGGGGTATGGCGACCGGTTACTCCGGCGTTGAAAACCCGCTGTTCTACAAGGAGAACGCCCGCATGCTGTTCGGCGATGCCAAGGAGACCGTCGATCGGATACTCGGTGCCCTGCGCGGTTAAGCGATCGTCCATCCATCGGAAACGGCCTGCCAATGCAGGCCGTTTTTGTTTAAATCAAAGGAAGTTATCCCGATGCTGAGGAAAGGAGTTCTGCGATGAACAGCTGGTTATTTCCCTGGAGTGGTTTTTTCAGGTCGCCGTTGAGCGGCGATGTAAATCAGGACTATAAGCCGGTCACCACCTGGTTTTCTCCCCAACTTGAAGTCAATTTCGCCGGTGACCGCGAGATAGAGACAGAAGTGGTCTCCGGAGTAGCCAGTTATGGAAAACAACTGGGTACCTTGATCGACGCCGTGCTGGAACTCGCGGATGGAGAGAGGGGGGAAGCGTTGGTTAAGCTCAAAGCCCTCGCCGAGCAGGTCGAAAAGATCAAACAGGATCATGCGGCCAAGCTGGAACAGCGCGTGCGGGCTGACCTCGAGAAATTGCAGAAGCAGGATCCTGCGGCTTTTGCAACACTGCTCAAAGAGTTTCGCTAGTCCGCCGTTGTTACATGCTCTGCATCATCGCCAGTAGGTAGATGCTGGGTATGTGGATGTTCTGCTCGTCTGTTTCTCCGCTCAGGACAATATCCAGGCCCTGACCGAGATGATTGGCGAGGTCCTCAATCCCCATGTTGACTTCCAATTGCTCTTCTTTTTTGCCTGCGGAAAGCTTGTTACTGGGCTCCAGCCGCGAAAGCACGGTGAGAGACATGGCAGAGCCATCTTTTTCCCGCACCTTTGAGTAATTGGCCCACTGTTGGCTCATGTACAGCGCAGTAATGTGCAGTTTATAGATTTCGTTGTCCTCGGGATCGACGATCCTGAGCAGGTAGATTTCAGAGAAGTGGACGGATAGGTCATTGCCGGGCTCCACCAGGTTGGCGCCCTTGGTGACTTCCCCCTGTTGGGGGTGCAGGGTCAGCGAAGTCTGTTCCTTGATCTGGCGGAGCTTATCCCAGGTGGCACGCCGCTCTTCCTCGCTGACGCCATAACAGAGCTGGCTCAGGCTGGTTAGAAAAACCAGCAGTGAAATCGCTTTTTTCATGAATGGATTTCCTTGTCTTTTCCTCTGCTGCTGTTCCGGGCTCAACCCGTCAGGGCTGGTTTAGTGCCCAGTCATAGTGATCCTTTAGCTCCCCCTGATAACTGGCCAGTCTTGGTGCCATGGAAGGGGACGCGTGTTGCAGCAGGTGGCGGATCAGTTTGCTGTCGCTGCCGCCGAAATCCTCCCGATACCAGTTGTAGATACTGGATACCCAGAGCACCTTGTCCCGGAAGTCGACCCCTCGGGGGTGGTTCACATAGTCACGGGCCGCCAGGTCCAGTTGTTCATCCAGATCAGCGGCGCTGTAGGCCTGCTTTGCCAGGTTGGGGCAGCCCAGGCTAGCGCAGTTCACCGCGTAATGAATGCGATTGTCACGGAACAGCGGGCGCAGGATGCGGTGCTCAATGTCATTGAGGCTCAGTGTCTGACCTGTAATGTGGGTAATCTCGTCGTCCCATGGACCGAAATGGAACAACCCTCCCAGCTTTGTAATGGACTTCACCGGGTAGTGTCTGACGATCAGGTCGACGGTGAGGGCATTGTAGATGTTGATCCAGTAGGCCTTCTGTTCCGTGCGGTTGAACGTGCGCGGATCAAGCTGCTGCATATGCTCCAGATAGCGGGCTAGTAACTGTTTGTCCTGGGCGGATATCCCACCGTAATCAAAGCGGTTGATGCCCGATGGGTGGTTGTCGACCAGGTTGTGGTCCAGTACGGATTGCCACTCGCCGTGGTCAATCCGGGCGGTGCTGCTTTCATCACTGGCGGCCCAGAACTCAAGGGCCTCGCTGGCCGGTGCCGAATAGGCATGGTCAGCCAGTAGAAGCAGTAATGGCAGCAGCAATATCGCTATGGGGCGGAGCAGGTTCATCGCTCGGTGTCCCCCATTGGTGTGAGGGGAGAAATGTCTTCCCCGAGGCGAGGCTGGCGCCTATCCTGCCACCACAGCCGGGCGATCATCGACAGAATGCCATGGGCTGCGCCGACAGTACCTTTCAGGGTGCCGCTGATCTTGGAGCGGCCGATGCGTCGGTAGGTGTCCACTGGCACTTCGACTAATTTTATGCCCTGCTGGATCGCCTTGACCTGCATTTCCACCGTCCAGCCGAAGCCTCGGTCCGCCATGTGCAGACGCCGATAGGACTCCCAGCGGATAGCGCGGAATGGCCCCAGGTCTGTCACCTGGGCGCCCCAAATTATCCGGATCAGCAAGCTTGCAAGGCGATTGCCGAAGCGCTGGGGAAAGGTGAGTGCACCTGGCTCCATTTTTCCCAGCACCCGCGAACCGATGGCCAGATCGGCCCCACAGTTGATGGCAGCAATCAGCGGCAGCGCCTGTTCTGCCCGAAAGGCGTTGTCGCCATCCACGAACAGCAGTATGTCCTCATCGTGCAACTGGCCGATCGCCGTCAGGCAAGCCAGGCCGTACCCCGCTACCGGTTGATGAACCACTTTGGCACCCGCGCGGAGGGCCATGTCGGCGGTCTGGTCACGAGAGCCATTGTCACAGACCACGATGCTGTCAATCAGCGCTTCGCCGTTATCGGAGCGGAGATTTCGCAGTCCCGCCACTACCGAGCCGATGGCCAGTTCCTCATCCCTGGCGGGAATGACGGCAGCGATTCTGGTAGTGATTGTTGGGGTCATATCGCTCAAGTCTCCACTCAATTGAGCCTGAACAGGGTTTTCAGGTAGATACTGACGGCTTCGTGCTCATCCTCGCTGAGAATGTCGGTGAACTCCCTGTCATTTTCCAGGCGAGGGATGATTTCCCTGGCCTTGTCGGCGTTGATCACCACATCCGCCAGCGGACAGCCCTCGCAGGCCAGCTTGCGGTGGTAGGCATGTTTGCCGATCAGGTAGGGATCGTTTTCGTCATTGAGGGGGAGGGTGATGGAAGCCTGGGCAACGGCTGTGAAAACAGAGAGGAAAAGGGTGAGAAACAAAGTTCTGGTCATCATCCTCATGACTTGCCCCCTCCCGATGGGCCATAAGTAAGTGTGTAGGTCAATGCATAGAGTGCGGGGAATGTAAATCGTTCGCTTTTTGCTAATGGCGATGGGACACTCCCGGGCATGGATGAGCAAACTATTGCCGACCCGAGCGGGCACTGGCAGAGGATTTTTCCCGGGTGGTGGCCGGGGTCGGTCAACGCCATTGGGTTAGGCTGTGCGCTGCTCTACGCATTGTTGGCCTGGTATTCGTGGCACCCGCAACAGCTGACCCCGTGGAGCTTCTTCGGGTTGCTGGGATGTGCTTTTGCTCTGTCGCTGATCGCCTGTCTGCGGGCAAAGCAACTGTCAGCAGTGCAGGTTCTCGTTTGGGCCGCGGTATTTCGCCTGATCGGTTGCTTGGGGCAGCCGTTGTTGGAGGATGATTTTTTTCGCTACCTGTGGGATGGCTATCGCTTTGCTGTAGATGGGTCACCCTACGCAGTGCCGCCGGCTGTGTTTTTTGGTGATGGGTCCATCCCCCAGGCACTGCTCAACGTATTGGGGCAGATCAACTATCCCCAGGTGCCCACCATCTACGGCCCCACTCTGGAATACAGTTTCCTGCTCGGTTACCTGGTTGCCCCTGCACAGGTCTGGCCACTGCAATGGCTGTACTCCCTGGTGGATCTGGCCCTGGTTGCACTGTTGCTGAGAATGGCGGAACCCCGCTGGGTACTCCTTTACGCCTGGTCGCCACTGGTGATCAAGGAACTGGCCTTCACCGCCCACCCGGACGTGCTGGGAGTGTTTTTCCTGATGCTGGCCCTGCATTGGCGCCAGCGTCAGTGGTTCGCCGGGGCGGCTACCGCCCTGGCGTTGAGTGTCGGGGCCAAGGTATTTGCGCTGTTGTTCGTGCCCTTTGTACTGTGGCGGATGCCTCTGCGTTACTGGATGCTGTTCACTCTGGTGCTGGCCGCCCTCTATGTCCCTTTTCTGTTGCACAGTGGTTCCGAACTGGCGGGGCTGCAGGTCTTCCTGCAGCACTGGCAATTCAACGGTTCACTTTACCCATTGCTGGGACGGTGGCTCGATCCTATCGCCGCAAAAATGTTGCTGGGCGGCATCCTTTTGGGGTTTTGCGGAATTTTGTTGCTGCGCCACTGCCGGCGGCGTGACGGGCAACTGCCCCGAGGTGATCTGCTGTTCGGAGTTTTCTTCCTGGTGGCACCGGTGGTCAATGCCTGGTACCTGATTTGGCTGTTGCCGTTTGCGGTCCTGAATCCACGCTGCTGGAGCTGGGCTTTCTCTTTCACTGTGTTGCTGTCTTATGTCATTGGTTTGAATTTCGATTTGCCCGGGCTGGACCCTGTCCGCATGCCTCTGTGGGCAAGTCTTCTGGAATATGGAGCGGTTGTACTGGCTTTCGGGCTGGATTACTGGCGTTGCTATGGCCGTCGGCTGAAGACTGCCTGACAGGGCAGGGAAGATGCACTGACAAAATCCCCCGTTGTCCGTATCATTTCTCACCTTGTTAAGCGGTGGAGACCAAGGCATGAGTGAATCCCCAGTACGCCTGACCGAGTACAGTCACGGCGCGGGTTGTGGCTGCAAGATTTCCCCCATGGTGCTGGACCAGATTCTGGTATCCCAGCTCCAGTTGCCGGGTTTTCCCCAGTTGCTGGTCGGGAACAGCAGCAAGGACGATGCAGCGGCCTTCGACCTGGGCAATGGCCAGGTAGTGCTGAGTACCACTGACTTTTTCATGCCGATTGTGGACGACCCCTTCGACTTTGGACGCATTGCTGCCACCAATGCCATCAGCGATATCTATGCCATGGGTGGTCAGCCGCTGATGGCGATCGCTATTCTCGGCTGGCCTATCAACAGTCTGCCGCCGGAGGTGGCGCAGCAGGTGGTTGAGGGCGGTCGCCGCGCCTGTGCCGATGCCGGTATTCCCCTGGCGGGCGGCCACAGTATCGATGCCCCTGAACCCATTTTTGGCTTGGCCGTTACTGGCCTTACCACTCGTGAGCAGCTCAAACAGAATGATCGCGCGCAGGTCGGCGACAAACTCTACCTGACCAAGCCACTGGGTATTGGCATCCTTACCACCGCGCAAAAACAGAAAAAGCTGCAACCGCAACATACCCACCTGGCCCGCGACATCATGTGCCAGTTGAATACCGTCGGCGCAGAGGCTGCCAGACTAGAAGGAGTGACGGCAATTACCGACGTAACCGGCTTTGGCCTGATGGGGCACTTGCTGGAGGTCTGTGAGGGCAGTGGGGTGCAGGCTGTGGTGAACGCCGCTGCCGTGCCAATGATTCCGGAAGTGCCGGAATATCTCACCCAGGGCTGTGTCCCAGGCGGTACCGGTCGCAACCTGGCCAGCTACGGCCACAAGCTGGCGCCGATGGCGGTGCGCTGGCAGCAGTTGCTGTGCGATCCCCAGACCAGCGGTGGCCTGCTGATTGCGGTGCGTCCTGAACAGGCTGCGGCACTGGAGACCCTGTTGGCAGAGCGTGGATTACATGCCGGCTGCATTGGAGAACTGCAAGTGCAAAGTGGCGACAAGCTGGTCCATGTGATTGCCGAGGGAGTTCTGTGAAGAACCCTTTAAAGAACTCTTTGCAGCACTCCTTGAAGAGCCCTGTGAGTCGACCCGACGCGAAGCCGGATAAAGGGGATTTCCTGTCGATTTTCCTCAACGATATCCCCATGATCGACACCCGTGCTCCGATCGAATTTGAAAAGGGCGCCCTCCCTACCAGTGTCAGCTTGCCGCTGATGACCAACGAGGAGCGGGCGCAGGTGGGCACCTGCTATAAACAGCAGGGACAGCAAGCCGCCATCGAACTGGGCCACAGCCTGGTCTGCGGTGAGGTCAAGGAACGGCGGGTGGCGGCCTGGGTCGACTTCGCCCGGCGCAACCCCCAGGGCTACCTGTATTGCTGGCGGGGCGGCTTGCGCAGCCAGATCTGCCAGCAGTGGATGGCCGAGGCCGGCTGTGATTACCCGCGCATTGGCGGCGGCTACAAGGCCATGCGCCGCTTCCTGATCGACGAATTCGAACGGATTTGTACTGAGCGGCCGCTGCTATTGCTGGGTGGCCGCACCGGCTGCAATAAAACGGCGCTGATCGGCGAGTTGCCCCAGGCTGTTGACCTGGAGAGATTGGCAAATCACCTCGGCTCCAGCTTCGGTCGCCGCCCCGGTGGTCAGCCTACTCAGCTCAGCTTTGAAAATGCCGTGGCGGTGTCACTGTTGAAGGCCGAGCATCGGCTGCCCTCCGGGGGACAGTCGATTCTGCTGGAGGATGAGGGCCGTATGGTAGGTAGTTGCGCGGTACCACCACTATTGCGACAGACCATGGTGCACAGTCCACTGGTGGTGCTTGAAGTGCCTCTGGAGGAGCGCATTGAACACACCTATCGCAATTACATCCTCAACAGACTGGGGGAGTGGCAACAGCATCTGGGCGAGAATGAGGGCTTTTCAGCCTTTGCCGATGACCTGACCCAGTCGCTGTTCCGTGTGCGCAAACGCCTGGGCGGTGTGCGCTATAGCGAGATTGGTGAACAGTTGGCTTCGGCACTGGCGTCTCACCGCAATGGTGATCCGGAACAGCATCGCGGCTGGATAGAACGGCTGCTGGTGGATTATTACGACCCCATGTACGACTACCAACTCAGCACGCGCGTCGAGCTGATTGTCTTCCGGGGTGATCGAGCCGCTGTGCGCGATTACCTCACCCATGACCACCAACACTGATCAACAGGGAGTTTTTATGTCACTTCTGGGCAAAATTCTGAGACTGCCAGTCATTGCGCTATTGCTGCTTTCGGGGCTGGCACGGGCTGAAACGTTTGTCTTTACCGCCATTCCCGATGAGGATCAGTCCCGCCTGCAGCAACGGTTTGGCAAGGTGGCCGAATACCTGAGTGAGAAGCTTGGTGTGGAAGTGCTCTACATCCCGGTGAAATCCTACGCTGCCGCTATCACTGCCTTCCGCAATGACCAGGTGCAGCTGGCCTGGTTCGGCGGCCTGTCCGGAGTGCAGGCGCGGGGACTGGTGCCCGGTTCCGAAGCGCTGGCCCAGGGCTTTGAAGACCAGTTCTTCAAAAGCTATTTCATCGCCAATGTCAGTGCCGGTGTAGAGTCGGCGGCAACGTTGAGCGATGCCCTGAAAGGCAAGACTTTCACCTTCGGCTCCAAGGGCTCCACTTCCGGTCGCCTGATGCCGGAGTTTTACCTGCGCGAACACTTCAAGGCCGCTCCCGAGGATATCTTCTCCCGGGTGGGCTTTTCCGATGACCACAGTCGCACCATCGCCCTGGTGCAGTCAGGCGCCTACCAGGTTGGCGCGGTGAATTACACCGTGTGGGAAACTGAACTTCAGGAGGGCAAGGTCGATCCGAGCAAGGTTCAGGTCATCTGGACCACACCGACCTATCCGGACTATCAGTGGAGCATCCGCGGTGATGTGGACGCCCGCTACGGCGACGGGTTCAAGGAAAAGGTGCGAGCGGCATTGCTGGAAATGAAAGATCCGGCGCTACTGGAAAGCTTCCCCCGGCAGAGCTTTGTACCCGCCAGCAATGACGACTACGGCCCCATTGAGGCCACCGCCCAGGCTATCGGACTCATGGATGAGTGAGTCGACGGTCGACTCTGCCATTCTGTTTCAGCTGACACATCAGTCGTTGAGCTATGGTGGACAAAAGGGCAACCATCCCGTGCTGGATGACATCAGCCTGACCATTCGTCGAGGTGAGAAGGTGGCCCTGCTCGGTCCGTCGGGGGCGGGCAAGTCCACCCTGATCAATCTGCTCTACCAGCAACAGCCCCAGTGCAGTGCCTTGCAACCGCAAGGCGGTGGGTTGGTGGATCTGCTGTCGGTCTACCACAACATTTTTATCGGTGGCCTGGATCGGGTAGGGTCCCTCGCGGCACTGTGGAACCTGCTGCGTCCGCTGCCAACGCAACGCGACGCTATTGCTGAATTGGTAAAAGTGCTGGGGCTGGAGGAAAAACTGTGGCAGTCGGTGGATCGCCTGTCCGGCGGCCAGCGCCAGCGGGTCGCCATCGGTCGGGCACTGTTTCGCCGGCAGCCGGTGTACCTGGGGGATGAACCGGTTTCCTCGTTAGATCCACTGCAAGCCCAGACGCTGCTGGAACACCTGCTTTTGCAGCACGAAACTGCGGTGATCAGTCTGCACAATCGCCAGCTGGCCCTGGACCACTTCGACCGCATTGTCGTGCTGCGAGAGGGGCGACTCTGTTGCGATTGTGCTGTTGGGGAACTGAGCAGTGCTCAGCTAGACGAGTTCTACCAGCAGGAGTCGTCACCCGTTGCCGAACCGTCGGCCCCCAGTGATGACGGCTGGGTCATTCGCACCTCATGAGCGGCCTGGGCAATCTGTTGCAGAGTCTGGGGTCCGGAGGCTTTGATGGTGACAGGGGCCCTGGGTATCAGGCAAAAGGTTCAAGTGCCCGCCGCCTGAACGGCGTTTGTCTGCTGATGGTCGGTGCGGCGCTGCTGGCACTGCTTGGTGCCGATTTACAGATCTATACCGTTGACCCTTGGCAGGAGCTTTCACGTATCGCCCTGGGAGTGTTGCAGCCGGGTTGGGATGATCCCCCCACGTTGCTGCAGGCGCTGGCGCACACCGTAGCCTTTGCCCTGCTGGCGGTAGCGCTGGCTGTGCCGTTGGGACTGTTGTTGGCCATGAGTTTTCACTGGCTGCCGGTGCGAGTGCTTTGCGCTGCCGTGCGCTCGGTCCATGAGCTGTTCTGGGGACTGATCTTCATGCAGCTGTTCGGGCTCAGCGCCACCACCGGTCTGCTGGCTATTCTGGTGCCTTTTACCGGGGTGTTCGCCAAGGTTTTTGCGGAAATTTTTGACCAGCAGTCGCCGGAACCGGCTCAGACCATGCCGCCCAGCATCGGGGCTTTGAAGCGCTACACCTACACCCTGATACCCCAGTCGTGGCCTGCATTGCTCAGCTATACCCGCTACCGTTTTGAATGCGCCCTGCGCTCCAGTGCCATTCTCGGTTTCATTGGCTTACCGACCCTGGGCTTCCATCTGGAGACCGCCTTCAAGCAGGGCCAGTACAGTGAAGCCGGCGCATTGCTGTGGGTGTTCCTGCTGATGATCGCCACTATCCGCTTCTGGCTGCGCCCGCTGCTGCTGCCGGTCTATTTGCTGGCAGCTGTCTGGCTGTTACCGGAAACCGTCGGTTTCAGCAATGGTGGCTCCCTGTGGCGTTTTGTCAGCGTCGATATCTGGCCGTCAGCCCTGCGTCAGGGCGACTGGGGTGCACTGCTTGTGTGGTTGCAGATGATGCTTGGTAAACAGGTGTGGCCGGGCTTGGTGCAGACCCTGCTGCTGACGCAGATTGCCGTTGTCCTGAGCGGAGTAGTGGTGCTGATCTGTTACCCCTTTGCGAGCCGGGCGCTCGCCGGTCCGGTCATGCGCTGGCCTGGGCGTTTTCTGCTACTGGTGCTGCGTTCCACACCGGAGATGGTGATGGCCTATGTGCTGTTGCTGCTGTGTGGGCCATCCGGTTTGCCAGTGGTGCTGGCGTTGGGTTTGCACAATGGCGGATTGATTGCCTTCCTGGTGGCCAATGCCAGCGATGCTGAACACAGAAATCCCCTAAACCGGCCCGATGATCCAAAGGGACTCAAGCGCTATGCCTACGTGGAAACGCCGCGTCGTTTTCCCGCCATGCTGGCGTTTCTGTTCTACCGCTGGGAAGTGATCCTGCGCGAAAGCGCCATTATGGGGATATTGGGCGTTGCCACCCTCGGTTTCTATATCGACTCTGCCTTCGAGGAAATTCGCTACGACCGCGCTTTCCTGCTGATAGTCGTCACCGCATTACTCAACATACTGGTGGACAGTTTGTCTCGCCGTTTGCGTCGCCTGGCCCATGCCGACGCCGATTTTGGAAAACCGACCAGAAATACCTCGATTAACTGTCGTTGACAGCCCCCTTTTACGGCTTGCTTTAAAAAATTAGAAGCACGTGTCTGTACTTGAAGAATGACTATGAGTGTTGCCCAAAAAGACTGTCCGCAGGACTTAATACCCCTTTGCCGCCGCGGTTGACGACGTGGGTATAAATTTCGGTCGTCGTCACGTCTGTATGTCCGAGCAACTCCTGGATGGTCCGGAGGTCATAGCCGGATTCCAATAAATGAGTAGCAAAGCTATGACGGAAACTGTGTGACTTGGCTGGCTTGTTGATCCCGGACGCTACCACAGCCTGTTTAATTTGCTTTCGCAGCGCTGAAGGATGCAGGTGATGACGCCTCAGCACTCCGGAGCGGGGATCAGGGGCAACGCGAGAGGCTGGGAATAAATACTGCCAGGCGGTTTCCCTGGCGGCATTGGGGTATTTTCTGTTCAGTGCCTCAGGCAGGTAGACCTCGCCAAAACCATCCTCCATGTCCTGGCTGTGTAGTTGTTTCACCCGCTCAATCTGATTTTTTAAAGCAGGTATTAGCCGCTGGGGCAACATGGTTGTTCGGTCCTTGCCGCCCTTGCCACTGCGGACGATGATGTTGTTACTGCCGAAATCGATATCCTTAATGCGTAAAGAGAGCAATTCGGCACTGCGTAATCCACTTCCATACATCAATTCCACCTGGAGGCGGTAGACCCCGCGCAGGTGAGACACAATTGCGGCAATCTCGTCGCGACTGTAAACCACAGGCAGTCGACGGTGTGGATTTGCTGGTGCGTAATCGAGTGGTTTGAGTTCAACCCCCATAAAACGCCGATACAAGTAAACCAGTGCATTAAGGGCTATTCGTTGTGTGTTGGTTGAACACTCTCTCGTTACTGACAAATGGGACAGGAAAAATTCAATTTCCGAAGCGCCCATGTCTTTGGGATGTCTTTTCCTGTGGAAGTAGATAAACCGTTTCACCCAATGAATGTAAGTTTGTTCTGTGCGGTAGGCCAGGCCAGAGGAGCGTATATGGAGCCGAAGTTGATCTAAAAAACGAGTGGGCGAGGGGGGTATGGGGTGGCGTATATCATCCATGATGGCACCTAAATAGCTGTATTTATATACAGTATTTCCTGTATGCTAAGAAACGTCAACTCCGTGATAAGCGGAATCAGTCTCTATAACACGCGAAAAGGCAAAGTAACCTATTGATTTGAAACGATACTGGAATATGATAGGCGGACAACGGAATGAACTAATAAAGTTAAAGGAGTGCACTTTATGCCGAACGGCACCTCTCTTTTATATCCTCAAGCCATTGTTTTAAAAGAAAATAAATTCAGTGTGTCGCACGGTTGCCCTGAGATAGGGTGCCAAAGTGATATAGTGCCTGAGTCTTTATAATTAGCTGTTATGCGCCACGGAGTAAGTTTTGAGTACAGCGTTTATAAGCTATTCAACCAAAGACTCTCATTTGGCGCTTGGGCTACATTCGGCCATGACAATGGCGGGGATCAATACATTTCTAGCAGAAATCTCGATAGAGCCGGGTGAGCGGTGGTCTGAGGTAATTTTTGAGAGCTTAGCCAAGTCAGACTGGGTGTTCTTCCTGGCATCTAAGAACTCAATTTCATCCGTAGCAGTACAACAAGAACTTGGGGCGTCGCTATCGCATAAGAAGACGATTATTCCTTTGCTCATAGATATTTCCCCTGAGGAACTACCCCAGGGCATAGATAAGCACCAAGCTATTGATGTACGCAGTAGCCCGGAGAAGCTGCACTCGGTCATTTCGAAAATCGCAGAGAAAATAAAAGTGGATCAGTTTTGGGCCGGGGTGATTGTTGGAGCGATAGTGGTGGGGCTGATAGTTCTGATAGCAAAGTCACGAAGCGCATAACAAACCGATCGAGAGCGACCAAAGAACTTTGTCATGCCTTTTGCTGGCGCAAAAGCCACGCCAAAATTCTTTGGCCCCTCATCAGGGGCGTTAGCCATCACAAGTACATTTATCGACATAAGGATTGAAAATGGAAAAAATAATTAGTCATCTTCCTTTGATTGTTCAGGTAGCTCTTTTGGCGGCAGCTTTATGGTATAGCTGGGAAACTAGAGTCATCCGTCTTCAAAACCAAAAGGAACTCAATCTGCTGAAAAAACAAGGAAGGCTATCATTAGCTCCGTATCTTGTGCCAGGCTGTGAAAAAATTGATATCGAACAGCTTATCGAGTTAATTAGCAGTAATGAAGAACTTGATGCCGAAGAAAAAAAAGAGCAAATAGAAGCAGCCAAAAAAGAGGAGGTTTTTTTCTATATACAAGTTGACAACCCAACTTCAGATAAAGTGGGCTGTCAACTAAGGCCTATTATCTACGACCCAAGTACTAAATCATTCATTCTTTCCGACTCAGGGCATGCATGGATATCCCCTCAGGCACAGGGAAAATTTCAGGCAACAGGCCCATATTATTCAAAAGCACAAATTTCAGAGCAGCTAGAAGGAAGCTATGGTGACGAAATCAAAGCTCTCCTGAATAACCTTGATATCACTGACAACGAAGGTTATGTGGCTCTGTTTTACCGAGACATTGAAGGCTCATTATATTTGGCCAAAAGAGCATTTAAAGTTCATGATGGCGAATACAATTTTAAGGCAACTAAGCTTTTCAGTTCAGTTCTGGATTAGGACTGGTTTTTCGCTGCGCTTCAAACCAGCCGCAAATGCGGGCGTTATAAGCCAATCTCAAGAATCGAGCATTGATGAAAAATACAGAAAATTTCAAAATATTTTGGTGGTTTGTTCTTGTCTTAGTGATTGGGTTTTTCCTGTATGGAAGGCAAGACTATCTGCTAGAAGGAAAGCCGACATATTTCGATGCGATTGTATTGATTATCTGGGTTGGCATCTGTCTTGCTCCTATATTTCAAGAGATGGATCTATTTGGCGTAAAGCTAAAGCAAGATATTCAAGATCTGAGAAAAGACCTATCGCATCAGATAGCAATTTTAAAAACAGAAATAACTTCATCGATTGAAGTTTCTAATGCGAACAGCAACCAAATCTATGTAAATACAAATCAAGAGCCACCTAAAGACTCAGAGATTCCTGATCTAACTGCTCAGATACAGGATGCACTTGAGCGGTTGGGTATTAAAGCTGAAGATTATGAAGGCTTTAAATCCAATTACACGGGCTCAATTGAAACTGAGATGTTTGAAGTTCGGCTGTCTTTCGAGAAACTTCTCCGTAGGCACTCCATAGCTCTAGGTTTGGATAGCAGACGTGTTTCTATAGGAAAAATGCTCTATCAATTAAGGCAGTCGGAAATGATTCCAAAAGAAATTGTCGTGGGTATACAAGAAGTTATCTCAATATGTAACTACGCAGTTCACGGTGAAGATATAACACCTGACCAAGTTTACTTTGTTAGAAAGTCGGCACCTAGCCTGCTGAAGGCTCTGGAGGCAAGTCTTGGTAAAGGCTTATAACAAGCGCAAGCAGGCAGGGACAAACTTTCCGCTGGCGCTCCAAGTTTGCCCCTGTTGCGGGCGTTATGGTTACAGAAGGAAATCCCCATGATCGAAACAAAGGAATTTACCTGCCCCGTATTAAACAAAACCATCACCATGAAAATTCAGGTAAAAGAGTTGCGTCATTTTTCATCCAGAGGCGGCATATCAGAGCCTGACCGCATTAAAATAATCCCAGGGCCGCGGGACTGCTCTTCTGGCAAAGAGTGTGGTGTCATAAAAGACAGCCCTAGGTCATATAACTGGCCTGCCTGCCCCCTCACCCAAACACTAAAGCCTTCGTGATTCGGCTGCCTTTCATGGTTTTCTTTAATTACCTTTCCAACATCAAGCGCCCACTCATAAACAATGTGGGGAACCCCGTCGCGTATTTGGTACACATCAATACAAAGTGTTTCGTGTGTTTCTATCGGCATGTCGTTCTCCTAGTTGTAACCATAACAAGAGGCTGGTGTGGGACTCCGCTATCGCTGCGCCCCACAGCCAGTCGTTATGCGGCTGCTCAAAAACGTTCAGCTACGGCGAGGGCATCTCAAAAGTGGCTGGGTACCATTGGCATTTTCCGGCCTTCAAGCACTACGCGCTAAAACAATGGTCGGTTAGGGAGTGCGTAGCAATCATCATCAATACTCAGCACAAATGGTTGTTTTCCATCGCAACCCCAACGTGTTTCCTCAATATCGCAGTCAGTGGTCGCAGGAGCTTTGAGCGTGATAGGTTCTGCGCATCGACATCAACCGGAGGTAGCTGGCAAGTGTTCAGTGCAATCCGTCTCTACGCATCTCTACTGTTTACGGTGCTGACAACCTGGTTCGCCACGAAGCTGGCACGCCGCATAACAGAATGTTGGAGCGGACTGCAAACTGCGGGCTCGTTTTGCGCATGGGCTTCGCCCATTGTTGCGCAAAACTCCCTCCGTTCGCAGCCGCTCAACATTGTGTTATGCATCTTAATCGATATGGAATTTGAACTTACGAATAAATACAAAAATTGGGTGAGAAACTTTGCACTATGGGCAGTGATTCTTGGAGTATTCATTGGAGCTTTTTACCTAAATCGTAGTGGCAATCCTGAACTTGTCATGAGCGGTGAAATTACGTCATGTAATTCAATATTTGGTGGTCGTGGCGGGACTTTACGTTTTGCCAATGTAACCCTTGAAAATGGTACAAAGGTAAAAATTTACTACGAATCATGCTGTAAGGGTAAAAATATTATGGTCGCCAAAAAACGTGGAGTGCTGTTTATGAATACTATCTATATGAGCAAAAATGCATAACAAGGTTGTCAAGTTCACTCCGGGCCTTCGGCCCTGCGCGGGACAAATTAAGCTTCGCTCAATTTGCCCCTTACAACGGCGTTAAGTGTCGGCAATGAAATGCATCGAATGCAAACAAGATATAAAGATTGAAGAAGCGCTTTTGAATAGCCCTTTTTCATGGCCTGAGATGGAAACTATCTGGCATAAGTGTTCTAAATGTGGCGCTGGTAACCACATACGCTTTACTGATGGAGGCTATGGCCAAATTAAAATACTCGGTGCGCCCGGCCCCGATTGGGAGCAAGTTAGTAGTTTCAGTGAGTCATCTATAAGTTTGCGTAAAGACCCCGGCTATCTTCATGTCTGGCTGAAAGGTAAGCATCATGAAATTAAGGCTCGCGAGTAAAACACTTAACAAGCACAAGCAGGCAGGGACAAACTTTCCGCTAGCGCTCCAAGTTTGCCCCTGTTGCGGGCGTTAAGGTTTTCAATGAGTCCTCGTGAATTCTTCCCAAATATGCCAGACGAATTGTTTGAAATCTGGATACGGCCAGCTATCGAAAGATACGGCTGGCAGTTTTCGGAAAGCAGCATATCCATCGAGGGTACTGACTGGAAAGAAGTGTTTGGTTCAACCATCAATTTCTCCCTCTTTCGTAAGCGGCCTTGGACATTCACAGAACTTGATATGAGAAAAGACCTCCTTCATAAAAATAGCCTGTGTACCATCCTGCAAATAACCGAAGTGGCCACAGCATCTTCTACAGATATCAAGGTACTGCCATTTACAAGAGAGAAATTCCAAGAATATGCGCTCTGGGCCAAACAGCATTCCAGGATCAAAGCTCCCGTGGTCGCCATTAAAAATGGGGCCACTGGTTCGTACCAGCTCGTAGATGGCCATCACCGCCTCGCGGCTTACCTCAGCGTCAATCCCGCTCATAGAGAGTCAATCCCATGTTGGTACACAGCGTAAAAACCTTAACAAGTGGCTGGTGCGGGAAGCCGTGCTGCGCACGTCTCCCCACAGCCAGGCGTTAGTGTCGAAAGCGAACTGAATCAAAGTAGGTGAAAATGGATCTTCCTCAATTTCGAATTGAAAGAATATTCACGCGAGATCAGGCTCTGCTGTTTCAGGATTGGTTTCTATTATTAGCCAAGGGGCTAATCGAAATTAATGGCTCGGGATCATCTGGTACTTCTTGGACATTAAACACTAACGTACAAAATGCGATAAAAATTACCTTCATACCTGAAGCGAAGGCGCTTGAGATAGAAGCTCAAAGGGATATTTCAGACGTTGTGAAGCAAATATCAAGCGAAGCACATAAACACGTAGAATCTAATACTCCTACTCCAGGAGGTTGGTGGTCGATTGGATTCGATAAACAACAAGGAAATATGGATCAGAATTCGTTGTTACACATGATGAGGAATCTAGGGACATATAAAAGAGGACCAGAAAAATTACGCTTAGGACGCTCAGCATTGCTAGAGATAAAAGATGATACTGGGGAACATCCAGCGCTGTTTCCGAAGCTGAGTATTGAGGTATCTATTATTTCACCGGGCGCCCCTTCAGGCCCATTCTCAAAATCGCAAGTAGAAAAGATGGTGCCGATTGTAGGTGCAGTACTTTCAAGCTGTTTTGGCACCCCTCTTACGCCGAGTCCAGCCTTGTTTCCCGTCAAAGACGAGAAACTTAACGAGGTTGTTGATGGCATTAAATCAAACGATATTTTAGAACTGGGGTTTCAAGGAGTTCCGATTTGGAGCGTTCTTCAAAATTGCCACTTGTCAGGAGCCGGGGAATTAGCTGATCGTTTAGTTGGCGCTATGATGGCATATGAAGCTGGAATGCTGCAAAGAACGGATCATTCGACTCTACTATTTTTTGTTTCAGCAATTGAAGCGCTTACAGTTCCGAACCTAAAATCAGCTAAAACACAAAGACTCAGCAAGCGATTCTGCAGCTTTTTAGATGACTTCGCCACTACTGCGATGGATGAAGTAATGGCTCATTCTAATTTTGAGCAGGCATTTGGAAGGATCACTAATAGGAAAAAATTTGCTGCGGAGTTATACAACTTAAGGTCGCAGCCGGTCCATACTGGACGCTTCGGGAATTACTCCGGAATGATGATGGCGGATGATCAATCTATGAAAGTTGGGTTGGTAAATGATGTGGTTACAGGTGCTATTGCCGCACTAATAAAGCAACCAGTTAGCTTGTTGTGGGGGCACCCAGAATTAGATCCCTCAATAACCATAAAGCTTAATCCGGACGAATATCAAAAAATAAAGAAGAAAGCAAAAAATCATCACAAGAAAGTAGACGAATACATTAAGTATTTATCACTTAAAAACATACACTAACAAGCGCGTCAATTAGGACGCTCGAAAGCTCGCGCCTATTACGCGGGCGTTATCCAATTCAAATGATATTGTCAGGACGCGAATGAGTAGAAAAAATAAGGTAGTTAGCTTGATCGTTCTTCTGGTCACTTTCGTATTGATTAAAGTCCTCTTCCCTGAGTCCGCTCCAATTGGAAATCAGGCACATACTATTTCTAATCAAAAAATAGTTATTATCCCAATGTCGGGTATTCCAACGTCATTCCTTTTGGCACTTAGGAAGACATTGGAATCTCAGCATGACACTGGTGTTCTTGTTGCCACTGCTCTAGGTAAAGGAGATGAGATGCTCATTCCAGGAAGCGACCAATATAATACTGATTATTTGGCGCTTGTTGGCAAGGAGATAGGGCAAAGTCTGGATAGGCCTAATGCATTTTTCATTGTTTTAACCAATGAAGATATAAATTCTCCTGATTCCGGTTTGAGGTTTGTATTTTCCGCACATTATGATGGGGTTTCTGTTGTTTCTTTGGCTAGAATAAATGAGCTGAATTTTGGATTGGTTCCTAAATTAATTGAAATTCCCGGTACATTTCTAAAAATGCAAGAAAGGGCATTAAAGCTCATAAACAAAGCGATTGGCTATGGCGTCTATCACCTTGATGCTTCCTCAGATATAAATGATGTAATGTATGGCCCCATTATGGGCATTCATGATCTGGATAGAGTGGGAACTTGGTACCAGAAAGGCTTAACTAATCAATCAATGTCGCCTGCTTCTGGTCCTTTGCATGCGTCTCCTGTTCAGCACCATTATTGAGCCGCTAAGACCTCCCAATATTAGTTCCTCTCTTTATCAAGTTAAGTCTGGCGAGCGGTGAGCAGGGTACTATCTAATCTCAAGATAGGGCAGCCAGCGCGCCGCTGGCTCCAGGTCCTCAATGTCGAATTCACCATAGGGTGGTGTTGTCAGGTCATCCGGTGGCGATGAAATAGCATTGAGATCGACCGCCCGCGCAGTGCCGTGAATCGCGCCGTTATCGATGGTCATGTCGTAGTAGATACCATTCCATAGGTTGGCCCCGAATTCACTGGGCGTTTTGAACATGAACAGCAGGTCGTGCTCGAGCCAGCGTAAATCACCTCTCGAGACGGATCTGGGGTGTTGGTAGGGGTAGGGGATGAAACACCAGATCTCCTTGCCCTCCAAGCATTTCATTTCCTTCATCGACAGAAAGAAGTCTGTGAACCTCTCCGTATCAATGTGCAGTGTATAGGTAATCGTCTCATCTGCTGCCCGGGAAAAGTCCACGCCACCGATGGGGTACTCGACGCTTTTGTTATCTTTCAGATAAATTGATTTTTGACCGAGGGGAAAGTCGCCATTGGCGAGAGCCGGTTCATTCGCCACAACACATACGAACAGAAGAAGAACGCTGATGGCCAAAAATGAGGCATGGTTTAATGACAGAACGGCCATAGCAGAATTCCCGGGTTATGTTTCCGTTCAAGTTTAGGGGACAGTCGTTTGGGCGCAATGGTACTTGAGTCGTGTTTGGTCTCAGGTGTTCTGAATATCCCTCTTGGGCCAAGCCTCTGGGCTGCATGCTGACCATTGATGCACAGGTGGACGATCGACCTCATGTGACAGCCGCATTGTGGGCAAAAGACTGGGCCGAACTCTGTTGAACCACACGAACAGGCCCGTTATGTCGAGGTCTACCTTATAATCCCTATTACTTTATCTATTCCCGCGAGTTGGCGGGTGCAATGCCGGAAATGAAACCAGTGGTTCGAATCCCCTTTGACAATACCTACCTGCGCGTCGCGGACACACTGTTTGCGCGGCAACTGCCGACACCGGTTAAACAGCCGGGGCTGATTCGCATTAACGAAGCACTGGCGGAGGCGCTGTCAATCGACCCGAAGCAATTGGCCAGTGCCGAGGGCATCGCGGTCCTGGCCGGCAACCAGATCCCGGAGGGTGCCGATCCCATCGCCACCGTCTATGCGGGCCACCAGTTTGGCGGCTGGAATCCGCAGCTCGGGGACGGCAGGGCTATTCTGCTTGGTGAGGTGATTGGCAAGGACGGTTACCGCTACGACCTGCAATTGAAGGGTGCCGGTGTGACACCGTTTTCCCGGATGGGCGACGGACGTTCGCCACTGGGGCCGGTGTTGCGCGAATATATCGTCAGTGAAGCCATGGCTGCCATGGGCGTGCCGACTACCCGCAGCCTGGCGGCGGTGACCACCGGGGAGTGGGTTGTCCGGGATGAATTCCTCCCCGGGGCGATTCTCACCCGGGTGGCCCGCAGTCATATTCGGGTGGGGACGTTCCAGTACTTCGCCGCCCGGGAGGACCTCGATTCCCTGAAGCTGCTGGCCGATCATGTGATTGCACGCCACTATCCCGACGCTGCCCAAGCCGATAATCCCTATGCCTCGCTGCTGTCCCAGGTCATTGCGGCACAGGCCAGCCTGATCGCTCACTGGCAGTCGATCGGCTTCATTCACGGTGTCATGAACACCGACAATATGCTGATCAGCGGCGAGACCGTCGATTACGGCCCCTGTGCCTTTATGGAGAACTACGACCCGGCGACAGTGTTCAGTTCCATCGACCACGGCGGCCGCTACGCCTACAAAAACCAGCCCGCCATTGCCCAGTGGAACCTCGCCTGGCTGGCGCAATCCCTGTTGCCGCTGATCAATGCTGACGAAGCGACAGCCGTAAACTTGGCGCAGACGGCACTGGGCGATTTCACCGATCGGTATCTGGAACATTACCGGCGGCGGATGTGCGCCAAGATCGGGGTAGATCGGGCTGATGACGCCGCCAATGGACTGGTCGAGGAACTGTTGTCGTTGATGACTGAATACCGTGTGGACTTCACCCTGGGATTCCGGGTACTGGCGGACTGGCTGGCCTGGGGAGGGCAGCCGGGTAACGGGGGTGATAGCGCCGATGAAATTGCCGCTGCCAGCCTGTATCCGTTGCCGACCGTATTTCAGGGCTGGTTACAACGCTGGCAGCAACTACTCGGACTCGGTCAGCGCCAGGAACCTTATATCGCTGCCATTCGCAGCCGCATGCTCGCCTGCAACCCTGTTTTTATTCCCCGGAATCACCAGGTGGAACGAGCGATTGAGGCCGGCAACGGCGGAGATTTTGAACCCTTCCACCAGCTGGTAGAGGTGCTGGCCAAGCCGTTTGAGTACGACCCGGCGAGACGGGACTACGCCATGCACGCGACTCCCGAGCAGCGCGTAGCCCGAACCTTTTGCGGTACTTGATCTCCCCGTTAATTAATGCCCTTTTCTTTGTGCACTTTGCCCCAATTGTTGGGATTGCTACTGTGCCAAGCGCTGTACCTCTCGTGGCGAATCAATCATAACCTTCTGAATTAAAATAAAAATAAAGTCACCTCTCGGCGAGTTTCGGGAAGGTGTTTTCTGGCCGCGTTCTTGCAGTTTTCACTGTAAGAAGTTTTTGCGAACCGATAGCCCACTCTTGGTAACCCGGCCCGAACCATGATGAATCAACAGATTGCCAGCTTTTCCGTTCATTGTAGCGGTGTCTTTCCGTGGCTGGAGAATGGCCGATGACAGAACTCACCGTTTTAACCTATGGGGATGACGATGCCAGCTATCAGGCGGCAGGTGGTCTCGAGGGTATCACCCGGCTGGTCGATCGATTTTACGATTTGATGGACAGTCTGCCGGAGGCGCAAACCCTGCGGGCCATGCATTCCCGGGATCTCACAGACTCACGGCAAAAGCTGGTGTATTTTCTGTCCGGTTGGCTGGGAGGCCCAAAGCTGTTCGCGGAGCATTTCGGGCCTATCAGTCTGCCGGTGGCCCACAGTCACCTGCCGGTGAACCAGGAGACCCAGGACAGCTGGTTGCACTGTATGGATTTGGCACTGCTGCAACTGGATTACCCCGGGGAATTCCGCGAATACCTGATGAAAAAATTCGCCGTGCCCGCTGAAAGCATTCGCCTGATGTCTGAGTTTAAAAGAGGTGATTCCCAATCTGATCCTTCGCCAAAAGGCCGAGCAGTATGATGTGCATCGACCTTGATGGAGGTAGTCAGGGTAAAGGGCTTACATACTGTGGAATCAAGGGCTACGGGCGTTCAAATCGATAGAAAAGATTTGGCTCGCTGACAATGTACAAGTTTCCTTCTTCATCTAGGGTCACGCCTTCTGCCTGTCGGATGCTGTTCTTGAGCCCGGCAAACCCCATGCTCAGGGAGCGGAAACTGACCACTTCTCCTTTGTCTGTCATTTCTATCAACAGCTGTGATTCGTCGCTTAGCAAAATCAGGTGTCCTGTCTCCTGATCGAGAACGATGGAGGAGAGATCTCGACTGAACAGATTGGTATCAACCAGTTCAGAGTGATTATGAATTTCCGGGAACAATCCCATGTTCAGGTTCTTCTGGAAGTCGCTGACCTCGATGATCTGCATGGGGTCCCGTTCCTTGGTGATAAACAGACGATCGCCTTTGAGGTCGTAGTCCAGCCCCTCGTAGCCTTTGTTACCGCTGTGGCCCATGTCCAAAACAAGGCCAGAAAAATCACTTTTACTTAGCCAGCCATTCTGCAGCAATTCGCCGTTATCCTGACGGGGTAGATGGATCATGGTCAGAGACTGGACTGCAGGCGCTCCTCGGCGACGACCAGCGTGTCATTCCCAGTGTAGGCTACTGCCTCCACATCGGAAAAACCATCCAACTGGTATTGCCCCAGAACCTCTCCATCTTTGTCGAGAGCGAACAACTCGACAGGATTATTGGTCACAGCCCAGAGCAGTTTGTGATCCGAGTCGTAGGCTAATCCGGAAAGTCCTTCATCAATACCCATAATTTCCTTGGCATCGATATTTACCTCGAACCCAGGTAGCCAGACAGAGCGTGTTTGCCATTCGTCGGCATGGTTGTTCGTCTTGAACCAGTAATAGAGGCGATCGTCCAGGCGGAGGAAATGGAACAGGTAACTGGTTAGAAGGGTTAGCAGGATGGCAAGCCACATCCATACCGACAGGTTCGGCCATCTTCGGCGAAAATATTTAACGGTCATGCGGATTCAATCTTTCCCCGAGGCGCTTGTGCTTCCATGTTAGCACTGTTGTTAGTGTTACGGCCTTTGGAACTACGAATTGAGCCTAACCGCCATGTATCGAGTCAAAATCTCTCCAATTCCCTGAAGAATGTGTTACCGGTGTGAGTCGAGCTGTGAGTGTAGTCGTAGAGGTTGTTTGTTAGACATACAAAAAGCCGTCAGTTCAGTGGGCTTTTAATAATTAGGTTCGCCCAAGACGGAATATCATTAATTTTCAGAGCACGACAGCAATGCTGACGTTCACGATTAATACTGCGAACACTGCTATCCCTATCTTTTGTAGGCTGGAGTACTTTGAGGCTTATTTGGCTGCCGCTATTTTTTGCGGAGATTAGCCACCTAACGCACTGAGTTTACGCTGGTGATAGGCTTTAGCTGCGGTAGGAACCCGTGTGCTATTGCCGGTTTCCAGCCAGTACCTGATGCGACTGGCATCGCCAACGTGGGAGCGTTTGCCATAAGAATCCAGCAGAACCATGATCAATGGGCGATCGTTGATGTTGGTAAGCATGACGAGACAGCGCCCCGCTTCGTTGATGAAGCCGGTTTTGGTGAGCTGGATATTCCAGGAGTGATTTTGTATCAGTGGGTTGGTGTTGTAGAACGCCAGGGTGTAGCTCGGTTTGGCGAAGCGGATATACTTTTTGGGGGTTGTGCTCAATTCCTTGATTAGCTTATAGCCTGATGCGGCTTTCACCATCAGGGTTAAATCCCGGGCGCTGGAAACATTCTTTTCGGACAGGCCGGTGGGTTCAACAAAATGGGTGTTAGTCATGCCCAACGCCTTGGCCTTGGTGTTCATGGCAGAGATAAAGGCGTCATAACCGCCGGTGTAGTGATGCGCAAGGGAGGCGGCGGCCCGGTTTTCTGATGACATCAAGGTCATCAGCAACATGTCGCGTCGGGAGATAACACTGCCGACCCGCAGTCGTGAAAATACGTTTTTCAGTTCCCGGGTCTGATCGATCTGAACGGAAATTTTTTCATCCATCGGTTGATTGGCGTCCAGCATTACCATGGCCGTCATCAACTTACTGATTGAGGCGATGGGTACCACCGCATCAGAATTGTTTGAATACAGAACTTCATTGGTCCGGGTGTCGATGACCATGGCATTCACCGATGCCAGATTCAGCCGGGCGGAATCCACTGAGGTAAGCTTTACATGTCCGTCACTTGTTGCCCCGGAGTTACTGCTCGCACCTGAGTTTGAGAGAGTGTTGATGCCAGAAAGGATGGGAAGTCGGAGAACAGTCCCCTGTTTTAGCAAATTATTTTTGTTGTTGATGAAGACACGGGGATTAGCCTGTTTGATAGCCGCTATGACCTGAGGCATGCTGGCACCAGCTGGGCGGATTTTCTGGGCGATATTCCAGAGAGTATCACCACTGACAACCTGGTATTCCCCATTGCCCATGGAGGGCACAGGGGCTTGCGCGTGGGCGGTCAGCGTCAGAATCAAGGCAAAAAGCATAACCGGGAAACGAAATTTCACACCAAACTCTCTGCTGTTAGAATTTTCTACTGTTAAAGGCCCACGCGCCTTCTCGCTACTCTTACCAGAGGGATTCTAGTACAATTTCTCTCACTTGAAATCAGGCAGCTGTGCTGTTCGCTAACGAATTTTCTCATGATTGGTTACGGTCAACGTTTCTGAACATCTTTATTTTCTTTTTTCTCTTCGTTGCGAAAAATGCAGCTCATTTGTTCGCTCACAACCATACCCTCGTGCTGAAAGACGGTGATCAGAAAGTGTCGGCTAACCGTTATGATCATCCCGAAAAGCATGTAGGCAAACTCGCAGCTCCCCAAGCGGCAAGCGGTAGAACTCGCCGTAGCGCACATCCGAAACGTGCCTGGTATCGGCCAAGTTTGCTAAAAATCGTTCTTCTCCTGGTCCTTTTGGGGCTGGGGTATGCGGTGTGGTTCGAAGCCGAAACATCCACCCTGCAATCGCGGTTATTGTCAGACTACGCGCGGCGTCTCACCTACCAGCTTCAGCCTGGTATAACTAGTGCGGTGCGGTATCCGAGCGAGGGGCCATTTGACGAGCGTTTGGGCTATACACGGCTGCCAATGCTGCTCGCGAGGCTCCAGGTCTATGGGATGCAGGTGGAGAGGAGGGCGGTACTCTCACCGGAACTGCTGCGCTATGTGGATGCTGGCTTCCATCCTCCCTACAGGGAGAAGTCCCAAGTTGGCCTGACCATTCTCGACAGTGAGCAGCAGACTCTGTACCGCCTTCGATACCCCCGTCGAGGCTACGGCGGCTTCGGGGAGATTCCCGCTCCAGTGGTGAATACGCTGCTGTTCATTGAGAACCGCGACCTGTTGGATGAGCGGAATATCCACGTCAACCCGGCCGTGGACTGGGGACGTTTTCTGAAGGCGGCATTCTTCAAAGTGGGCGATGCCATCCATCTGGATACGCCGGCCATGGGGGAAGTACCTCGCGACACAGATCGAAAAATACCGTCACTCCGAGGACGGAGTCACTTCATCTATCGAGGAAAAGCTACGCCAGATAGCCTCTGCCAGTGTGCGGATTTACCAGCAAGGCCCCGATACCCTGGCGGCGCGTCGTGCCCTGATTGTGGAATACCTCAATACCGTGCCCTTGGCGGCTGCGCCAGGCTACGGCGAGGTAAACGGCATCGGTGATGGGCTTTATGTGTGGTTTGGCGCTGATTTCGATCGGGTCAACGAACTGTTGTCACAGGCTCAACCCGAGGGGGAACTGCTCGCTGAACAGGGCCTGGCCCTGAGGCAGGTGACAGCGCTTATGATCGCTCACCGGAGGCCTTCCCATTATTTGCTCCAGAACCGTGAGGTTCTGGCACGACTAACTGACTCTTACCTGCGCTTGCTGGGCCGCAACGCCACCATCGGGTATGACCTGATGAACGCTGCATTGAACCAGCAGCTAGTGTTCCGCGAATTTCCCCAGTCCCCCGCGGTGCAGGTGAACACAACCAACAAGGGGGTGAATGTGGTTCGCAACCGACTGGTATCCCTGTTGAAAGCCCCTCTCTACGATTTGGACCGGTACGACCTTGTCGCCCATACCTCTCTGGACAAGGCGCTGCAGGAACAGGTCACCAACCACTTGCGCAGTCTGCGGGAAGAGGCGGTAGCACAGCAGAATGGTCTGGTAGGAGAATACCTGCTGCGACCGGGTCAGAGTGCGAGCCTGAACTACAGCTTCACCCTGTTTCAAAGCACCGCTGGTGGCAACCAGGTGCGGGTGCAGACCGACAACACCGATATTCCTTTTGATATCAACGAAGGTAGCAAGCTGGAACTGGGGTCCACTGCCAAGCTGAGGGTACTGGCCAGCTATCTGGGTATTATGGCGGAACTGCACCAGCGCTACGCTTCCATGCCGGTAGACGATCTTGCGCAATTACATGATCCTGCGCAGGACCCGTTGTCACGCTGGGTGCTTGAACAGCTGACCGCAAGCCCCGGTCTGGGGCTAACAGAATTGTTGGAGCGCGCCCTCGACCGCCGCTATTCCGCCAGCCCGTCAGAGAGATTTTTCACCGGCGGTGGTTATCACACGTTTGGCAATTTCAAGCCCGAGGACAACGGCCGTGTTCCCACTGTCCGCGAATCCCTGCAGCAATCGATCAATCTGCCTTTTGTTCGCATTCTGCGGGATGTCATCAGATACATTACCTATCTGCAATGGAGTGATGTGGATCGGGTCTTGAAGGATGACAGCGATGCTCGCCGCAGGGAGGTGCTGGCCCGCTTTATCGATCGCGAAGGCTCAGTATTCCTGCGACGGTTTTGGGTGAAATACCAGAACAAGACTTCGGCGGAGCGGCTGGATACCTTGCTGAGCAGTCTCAACCCCACCCCGGTACGGCTGGCGGTGGTGTATCGCTATCTGTTCCCCGAGGGTGATGAAAGCGATTTTGCTGCCTTCCTGGCAGAGAGGCTGACACAGCAGGCTGTGCCGGAGAAGATCATTCATTCACTGTTCAAACAGTTTGCCCCGGATGCGTTTAGCCTACAGGACCAGGGTTACCTGGCCCGACTGCATCCGCTGGAACTCTGGTTGCTGGGCTATCTTGAGCGCAACAGTGATGCCAGCTACAACAGCGCGCTGGATGCGAGCAGGGAACAGCGCCAGCAGGTCTACAACTGGTTGTTGCGCACCAAGGCCAAAAACGCCCGCGACAGCCGTGTCCGCACCATGCTGGAACTGGAGGCCTTCGCTGAGCTACAGCGGCGCTGGAAACAACTTGGCTATCCCTTCGATCATCTGGTGCCGTCCCTGGCCAGCGCTCTGGGCAGTTCTGGCGATCGTCCCGCCGCGTTGGCGGAACTGATGGGGATCATCCTCAACGATGGTCTGCGCATGCCGGTTCACCGCATCAACAGGCTGGAGTTTGCGACAGATACCCCCTATGAGGTCAGCCTGGTCGTGGCGCCAGAGGAACCAGAACAGGCGATGCGCCCGGAGGTGGCACAGGCGCTTAAGCTGGCATTAGCGGATGTGGTCAAAAAGGGCACCGCCAGGCGTCTCCAGGGAGTATTCCACTCCTCTGATGGTTCGGACCTGGAGGTGGGTGGCAAGACCGGCACTGGCGATAACCGACTGGTAAGCATGACAGGCGGACAGAAGGTCAAAACAAGGGCTCTCAGCCGTACCGCCACCCTGGTGTTTTACCTCGGCGACGAGCATTTCGGCACGCTGACCGCATTTGTCACTGGCAGCGAAGCAAAGGATTTTAAATTCACCTCGGCCCTCCCGGCCCAGGTTTTGAAGGGCATGGGCCCGATTCTGGAACCCTACCTACAGCGGGCTCATCCCCCGAATCCCGAATAGCCCAGGCGCGCACTCGACAATCTTACCCATTTCATGACGAGTGACGGTTTTGCCCACGTTTGCCTGCAGCAGATGATGCCTTGTTACTGGCATTTGGCTGGCGAACATCTTCACGGGGCGGCCGGAAATATTCGGGGCACAATTCGGACACAGTCCAGAAATGAAAAAGGCCCGCGACTTGTCGCAGGCCTTTGGAATGGTGGTGCCCAGGGGCGGAATCGAACCACCGACACGAGGATTTTCAATCCTCTGCTCTACCGACTGAGCTACCTGGGCATATCCTTGATCAGCGCTTGGCGTCTCAGGAGGCGCGTATTAAACCCTCTCGTTTGGGCAGCGTCAAGGGCGCTGAAAGAATTTATTCCGAGGGTGGAACGTAGCCTTCGGCCTCGTCGATTTCCTGCCCTGAGAGGAACCTGTCCCGCTGTTCATTGAGGTAGGTGCGGGCAGTCAGATCCATCATGTTGAGGTGTTTTTCGTTGATCAGACGGGTCTGGTGTTCCAGCCATTCCTGCCATGCCTGCTTGGAAATATTTTCGTAGATATTCTGACCCTTGGGGCCGGGGAAGGGGGGAGCGTCCAGTCCTTCCAGTTCTTTGTTGAGCTTTTTGCAGTGAACCATGCGTGCCATCGGAATACCTTCTGTTACAGCATTTGTTGCAGGAGCTGCCGGACCGGCTGGGCGGTGCCGAGCTCCAGTGATGAGGCAGGGTTATACCAGACCAGGCCGCTGTGATCCATGATTCCCGGCAATGCCCGGGCATTGATCAGGGTGGGGCGGTAGTCCAGATGGAAGTGGCTGAAGGTGTGTCGCTGTGCCGGCAGTACCTCCCAGTCAGTTGCTTCACAGCCGAGACGGCTGCATGCGGAGGAAATTTCAGCTTCGTCATCGCACTGGGGAAATACCCACAGGCCGCCCCACAGACCGTTGGCGGGGCGCTGTTCCAGCAGGATGTCTCCCGCCGTATTGCGGATCAGCAGGAACAGGCACTGGCGCACAGGTTGTTCCTTTCGCGGTTTTTTACCGGGGTAGGCTGCGGGATTCCCCTGAGACACTGCCTCACAATCCTGTGCCATGGGGCACTGCCCGCAGTCTGGTTTGCTTCGGGTACAAAGGGTGGCACCGAGATCCATGATGGCCTGGGTGTAGTCGGCTACACGCTCGTTCGGGGTGTGACGTTCTGCATATTCCCAGAGCTGTTCGGCCACACTGCTCTGGCCCGGCCAGCCATCCACAGCGTGATAGCGGGCCAGTACCCGTTTAACGTTGCCGTCGAGAATAGGCGCCCGCCTGCGATGTGCTATAGAGCAGATTGCTCCCGCGGTGGAGCGGCCGATGCCCGGCAGGGTTTGCAGTTCATCCACCGTATCCGGAAACTTGCCGGCAAAATCCGTCACCACCATCTTTGCGGCTTTGTGCAGGTTGCGGGCTCGGGCGTAGTAGCCGAGCCCGGTCCAGTGGTGCAGTACCCGATCAAGCTCTGCAGCGGCCAGTGAATGGATATCCGGGAAGCTGGCCATAAACCGTTCGAAGTAGGGGATGACCGTGCCCACCTGGGTCTGTTGCAGCATGATTTCCGACACCCACACCCGATAGGGGTTGATGTCTTGCTGCCAGGGCAGGTCTTTGCGCCCGTATTGATCGAACCAGTCTAATAGTCGGCCGGCAAAGCTGTCCTTCATTACTTGAACAGCCCCTTCAGCACACCTTCCAGCAACTCTTGTTTGGGGTCCTGCTCCTCTGCTGGAGCGGTTTCCTCTGCAGGTTGCCCTTCCTCCGTGGTGGTCTGCGGTTGCTTGAGGAATTTGTCGATCAGCTTTTCCTGGATTTTTCCCTGGATGAGCTGGTTGATGAACTGTTTATCCGGCAAGCACTTGCCGCTGCCATTCTCAGCGAAGGAACCGGTGCAGCGGAACGGAATATCCTTGTTCTGCACAGTCTTGCTTTTCACCGTACAGCCGGCTTCCGAAGTGGTATCACCATTCAGCCGCGCCTTGATCAGCATGTCATAGCTTTCCTTGGCCAGATTCGCTCCGCCATTGCCGGATACCGCCAGGTTGCCGATGCCAGTGGTAAAGCCGGGCAGGGTGATGACCTGCTCCTGCCATTGGATGGTGCCCTGCATCTCATTCAGCCTGGTGTAGTTGGGCCAGGTTTTGCCGGTCAGGGTTTTACCCTCGACCAGAGAGGCCATCTCACAGTAGCTCTTCTCGACGTTGATGTTGTCCACCTGCAGGTCGGTGAAACTGAACTTGCCGTTGCCATTCATGTTGGCCATCAGGGCGTCGCTGGTGTCGCCCTTGCTGGAACCGCTGAAGTCCATGGTCAAGCGGCCGTGGATGTCGCCCTGTTCCGCAAGGGTGACCAGTGCCTGGTTCAGGTCGATGCCGGTAAGCGTTTTTGTGAAGGTGACGGCGGGTGTCTTGTTGCGCAAGTCCGCCTTGGCATCGACTTTGAAACCGCCGCCAAAGACGCCGCCGGAAAGGTCGGCAATCTGTACCACTTTGCCGTTGGTAAACAGATTGAGGTGCAGTTTGTCGACCCTGACTTTATCGGCGGTGACGCTGGCCAGATTGATCTCCACGTGGCCCTTGCCACCTTCCAGCAGTGCCAATGGCGCCAGCAGGGGAGTAAATATTGCCGCCTGTTCCTCGGTGGAGGTGGTTTCACTGGTTGCCGGTAACACCAGGTCATTGCCGCTCAGGCTCATTTCCAGCTGTCGTGGAGCGGTGAGCTGCATGGCCATCTTGCCAGAGGCCTTAAAGCTGTCCAGCGACAGGCTCAGGTCATTCAGGGAGACGGCTTTTTCCGAAGCGGTAAATTTGGTGCTGAAATCGACCCGACTGAAGCCCTCCGGGGGCTCAATGGGCAGTTCCTTCAAAAGCAGGTTTTGTACGGACAGCTCGCCCTTCAGATCCGGAGCAGTCTGGATTTTTACCCCGCTGACTGCACCACTGATTTTTGCGGAACCGAGGTTGCCGTCGAGTTCACTGAGACTGAGGCTGTCACTGTTGCCGTCATAGCGAGCGTTAAAGCTGAGTGTCAGGGGCAGTTTGTCCAGTCCTTTCAGGGTCAGCCTGGCATTCGACAGGGACACTTGCTGGGGTTCCAGTTGCAATGCCGCCTGCGAGGTCAGCGACAGCGCGAACGGGTTGGGTTGGTCAGGCAGTTGGGTGCTGACCTCCAGACTCAGATCGAAAGGTTTGTTGTCGAGATTCAGTCCTTCGCTGGTGAAATTGAGTTGCTCGAATACCTGATCCGGTGCGCCGGGAGTGACCAGGGTGATGCGACTGTTGGTGAGGGACATCTTGTCGATTGCCACCTCAAAGGGGAGGTCGGTTGTTGCCGTCTTCTGGCTGGCGGCGGCAGCTCCGGGCAGGGCAGCCACATTGGCTGCCTCGGCTGCAGTCCTGGCGCGGATATCGGCGCCATCCACGGCGATAGCGGCCAGTCTTACCTTGCGGCTCAACAGGGCTTTCCAGTCGAGAATGAAGTTGGCGTCATTGAAGTGGACATCCGGGATGCCGGCGTTTTCGTCAATGCCCGATAGAGAAGTGCTGCCGGCGTGGACTGCCAGGTTGGGGAAGAATGACCAGCCGAGATCGCCTTCCATTCTCAGTTCGATGCCATTGTCCCTCGCCAGTTTTTCAAGTTCCGGCTTGTAGCTGTTGGGATCGACACCAACCAGCAGAAAAGCCACACCACCGACGACCACGACAATCAGCAGTACTGCAACCAGCAATACAATTTTCAGAAGCTTCATGGACTTGTCTCCCTTCCCCACACCTAAATGGCCATTGCGGGAATCATGTTACCCGCAATGACCGGCTTTGTTTACCCGCGAGAACTGCGGGTTTAGGAGTTAGAAGCTGAAGCGCGCCCCCAGTTCCAGACTGAGTGCAGATTCGGGCGCAATATCGCGCAGGTAGGATGTGGAATTGCGGATATCGTCATCCAGGAGGTTGGTGCCTTTGACAAACAGCAGCCACTCCCCGGAGGCGGTGTCGATGTGATAGTGCACATGGGCGTCCAGGCGGGTGTAGGCGTCCGTGTCATCTTCAAATTCACCTGCATGGCTCTGCTCGCTGGCCTGGGTCAGGCGCATACCGGCACTCCAGCTGTATGCGGTGTAGTCGAGTGCCACGCCGTAACGCAATGGCGGGATGCGCGGCACATCGCCGCTTTTATCCAGCTTGGCGCGCACGTAATCGCTGAACAGTTCAACTTCCCAGCGATCCCCTACGGGAATGCCCAAAGAGGCTTCGAAACCGCGGAAGGTGGCATCTTCCTGCTGGAACTGATAGATGGGCAGTTCTTCATCCAGGTCGATGACCCCGGTGTTTTTCTTGAAGATAAAGTCGTCAATGGCGTTGTAGAACAGGTTCAGGCTCAGCGTCACCGGTCCTTCGTAGCGGTAACCCACCTCAAAGTTGTGGCTGGTTTCCTCATCCAGATTGCGATCTCCCAGGTCGAATGACTCGCTGGCATGGTGGGGTCCGTTGGACAGCAACTCTTCCACCAGCGGGGCACGCTGTGCTCTAGTCAGGGCGAAACTCAGGGACTGTTCATCCGAGAATTGCCACAATGCCCTGGCTGACAGGCTCTGGGTGTTGTGACTGATTTCAGACTCGCCATGCGGGTCAATGGTCTGGCGATCCAAGCGCAGGCCCAGTTCGTAGCTCCAGTCGCCCATGTTGGTTTCCCCCGTCCAGAATATGCCACCTTGCTGAATATCGGATTTGGGGATAAATGCTTCTTCGCCGATGGCGGCGTAAGTGCGGTCCTCGAACTGAGTGCCGATGGCTCCGCTCCATCCGGCGATTTCCTGATGAAGTAGTTCGACGCGGCCCTCGAAGGCTTCGTTGGTGAATTTGGTGCCTTTGGCTCCGCCCTCGATTTCCACGTGCTCATAGTCGTTGTAGCCAAGGCGGAAGCGACCCAGCTCAAAACCGGGAAATACGTCTGTCCATTCCCCTTTCAGGTCCACCCGGGTCTGGTCCATGTCGATACGCACCATCTCGGGTTCAGCATCGGGATCAGCGTCGTGGCCGTGTTCTGCTGTGGGAATACCGTAGAGGTTTTCCGTGCGGCTGATGGATATGCCCACAAAACCGTCATCACCCACCCAGGACAGACCGCCGGTGGCGCTTTGGGCCTGGGTGTCGGTATTGGTGATAAAGCCGTGGGACATGTGCTCGTCCGGGAGTTCGCCGGGCTCGGGCTTTTGGGCGTAGCCCTCTACTTCCAGGTCATTGCTGTCACGGTACATGCCGTCCAGGTGCCAGGCCCAATTACCTTTGCCGCCTTCCAGTAGGAACACATTGCTGTTCTGGTCATTGGCAGTGTTGTGGCGGTACTCCACGGCCCCGCGAATCTCCTTTGGCACCTCATCGGGAATACGGTTGTCGATCACGTTCACCACCCCGCCGATGGCGCCGTTGCCGTAGCGCAATGTGGCCGGGCCGCGCAGAACCTCAATGCGCTCGGCGACCAGAGCCTCGGTGGCGATGCTGTGGTCGCCACTGGCGGTGGAAGCGTCCATGGTGCCCAGGCTGTCCTGCATTACCCGGACGCGGCCACCGGTCTGGCCGCGAATCACCGGCTTGCCCACGCCGGGGCCGAAACCGGAACTGGTGACACCCGGCTCATCTTTCAGTGATTCGCCGATGGTGGCGGCGGCTTTATTGCGCAGTTCCTCACCGCTGAGAACGCTGACAGCCTGGTTGATGCCGGCGGCGTTTTCCTCCAGGGGAGAGGCGGAAACAATGACTTCATTCAATTCGGAAGTGTGCTGATCCTGTGCGGATACAGCAGCAGGCAGACCGGCCACAGCCAGTACCGCCACAAACAGTTTTTTCATGGTCAAACATCCCTATAACGGAATAACAGAAATAACGTCGAAAATTTTTGTGATGTGTTACTTCAGATCAGGGATGGAGGTGCGCGGCTGTTGTAGTGGGCAACAGTAGAGGTGGGGATGGCAGAGTTATCAAGCAGGGCTGGGACTGTTGCCAGCGGCGCCAGATTCAGCTCAGAGGGAATGCTGTTGAGTGTGGCGTCGCCACTGTTGGTGCTGTGGCAGATTTCACAGCTGACGTTGTCTGTATCCAGGTGGATATGCGATGCCGCTGTCTCGCTCAACCACAGGGTGGTAAGCGCCAACAGGCAGACCAGCAGAAAATTGGGGCTTCGCAACCGCATATCAGTTCTGAAACAGGAGAAGTGAAGCGTAGAAGTCTAAACACTTCACCTTGCTTATGGAAGGGTGGGGATGGGGGCTTTATAATACGCCGTCCCGAACCCCGGGCTGATTTTGGAGAGACCCATGGCGCAACGCAAGGCGACTGTCAGTCGCGATACCCTGGAAACCCGGATTACCGTTGAGGTCAATCTCGATGGCACCGGTCAATCCAGTTACGAAACCGGCGTGCCCTTCCTGGAGCACATGCTGGACCAGATTGCCCGCCATGGTCTGATCGACATCACCGTCAAGGCCGATGGCGATACTCATATCGACGATCATCACACGGTCGAGGATATCGGTATTACCCTGGGACAGGCGGTGCAGCAGGCGCTTGGGGACAAGAAAGGTATTCGCCGATATGGTCATGCCTATGTGCCGCTGGATGAGGCTCTGTCCCGAGTCGTGGTGGATTTTTCCGGCCGCCCCGGACTGGAGATGTTCGTGGACTTTACCCGCGCCCGCGTCGGTGATTTCGACGTGGACCTGTCCTATGAGTTTTTCCAGGGATTCGTCAACCATGCCGGGGTCACCCTGCACATTGATAATCTGCGTGGCAGCAATACCCACCACCAGATTGAGACTATTTTTAAAGCCTTTGGCCGCGCGGTGCGCATGGCCGTGGAACCGGACCCGAGAATGGCCGGCGTGATGCCGTCCACCAAGGGGACCCTGTAAGCAGTAATTCCTATGACAGATTTTCGTACCCGTATCGCCGTGCTGGATTATGGCATGGGCAACCTGCATTCCGTGGCCAAGGCGCTGGAACATGTGGCGCCACGCGCCGAAGTGGTGATCACGTCCGATGCCACCGAAGTGGATGATGCCGACCGGGTGGTATTTCCCGGTGTCGGCGCTATCCGTGATTGCATGGGCGAGATCCGCCGACTCGGTTTCGACCGCATCGTCGCCAAGGCCGTAAAACAGGGAAAACCAGTGCTGGGCATCTGCGTCGGCATGCAGGCCCTGATGGAGCACAGCGAAGAGAACAATGGTGTCGATTGCCTCAGCATCCTGCCCGGGCAGGTGCGCTTCTTTGGCCGCGACGTCCATGCCGCCGACGGCACCAAGCTGAAAGTGCCTCATATGGGCTGGAACCGGGTTCATCAGACCATCGACCATCCCATGTGGCACGGTATCGACCAGGATGCGCGCTTCTACTTTGTGCACAGCTACTACGTGGATGAGAGCCACCAGGAGCTGGTGGCTGGCACCTGTGACTATTCCGTGCGCTTTGCCGCCGCGGTGGTCCGTGACAACCTGTTTGCCGTGCAATTCCACCCGGAGAAGAGCCACACCGCCGGTTTGCAGCTTTTGAGCAACTTCGTCTCCTGGCTGGGTGAATAAATTCACCCGGTTGGGCCAATAATGATAAAGACCACCCCAGAACAGACAGGAAATTAAGCAGTGCTGATTATCCCCGCAATCGATTTGAAAGACGGCCAGTGCGTGCGCCTGCGCCAGGGTCGCATGGAAGATTCCACCGTGTTTTCCGGTAATCCTGTCGAAATGGCAGCTCGATGGGTGGATGCCGGCGCCCGCCGCCTGCACCTGGTGGATCTGAATGGCGCTTTTGCCGGCGAGCCGGTCAACGGGGAAGTGGTCACTGCGATTGCGAAAGCCTATCCAGGCCTGCCGATCCAGATTGGCGGCGGCATCCGCAGTGCCGAGACTATTGATGCTTACCTCAAGGCGGGCGTGGAGTACGTGATCATCGGCACCAAGGCAGTGAAAGAGCCGGAATTCGTTACCGAGATGTGCAAACAGTTTCCCGGCCACATCATCGTCGGTATCGATGCCAAGAAAGGCCTGGTGGCCACCGATGGCTGGGCCGAAGTGACTGAAGTGCGCGCCGCGGACCTAGCCAAGCGCTTCGAGGCGGATGGCGTCAGCGCGATCGTCTACACCGATATCGACCGCGACGGCATGATGCAGGGCGTCAACGTTGAGGCCACCGTGACTATGGCCCATGCCTCATCCATTCCGGTGATCGCTTCCGGCGGCATTACCAATATCGACGATATCGCCGCCCTCAAGGCTGTCGCCGACCAGGGCATTCTCGGTGCCATCACCGGTCGCGCCATCTATGAGGGCACCCTTGATGTCGCCGAAGCGCAACGCCTCTGCGATAACTGATTTCTTCTTCCCCCCTATACTTCGCGCCGAAACGGACTTCGGCGGGGGCTACATTCCCACTCAACTCGTTGACATTACAGGCGAAAGCCGTAATGTTTAGCATCCATTCCAGAGATCGATCAGGGAAGATGGATGATTCACCCGCCTCGAAAGGACCTGTTAGGCACACCAATACCTAAACGCTGGCAACACTGTGATCGGCTAGGCCGCTGCCATGGCGATAGGCATATTTTCCCTTATGCAGTTCCTGGACTTGTCGCGGCCCTTGCCGCATCCCAGCTTTTTTTCCAGAGCGGGCAAAAAATTGCCCTGATAATTCGGCTTATAAATGCCAGAGTATCGTTAATCTTATTAAATATCAGTAAGTTGTTGGTTTTGGCTGTTGCCCCGATAACTTGTTATAAGGGCGCCCCGATAATAATGATTATGAGGCCGAAGGCCTCATTAACAGACTGTTAGCAGTCCAATATGAGCGAGAATAATTTTCACAACTCTATCGGCAAGCCACTCGCAGGAATTGGTCTCGTAGTCCTGTGGTTTGCGGCATTCTCGGTGCCATTAGTGGAGATAACCACCTGCACTCAGGGTAGCGAAGATGCTTGGTTAGGTTCGCTATTTATCTTTTTTCCAGTTTCACTATTTGCCATTGGTCTGGCCTTCCTGGGCACTAAGGCACAAACACGTATCAAGTGGTTTTCCTTGCCGCTATTTGGTTTACTGCCATGGGCAGCTTATATCGCGGGTAAGTACATATTGGGCACAACTATTGGCGGCAACCATCTATGTGCAATTTCAACAGGTGAGCTAGGTTTTAATTCCTATCCTAGGTCATGGTGGGCTCCGCTTTGGGGGCCAGTGCAGCTTTTATTTGTTCTGCTAGCTACATGGTGTTTAATTAAATATTGGTGGCGTCGTCAAACTGCTAACAAGTCAAGCAAGCGGGACGCCGTAACCGGCGCCCCTTCTTGAAGCGTTAGGTGAATAATCCGTGAAGGAGAAAATCCGCAAATGGTATGAAGGTAGGTGGGTTCCATACGAAAACCCTGGACTTACCCTGAAGAGGTGGACACTCCTAAGCTATTCTTTGGACTTGCCCCATTAACTGGACACTCCCAAGCCTCAAAATGAGGCCCGTTCAAAGGCCTCTGGGCTGACACCGCCGAGATGGCTATGACGCCGCACCCGATTGTAAAACATTTCGATGTAGTCAAAGATATCGGCGCGAGCCAATTCGCGTGTTTTATAAATCCGTTTTTTAACCCGCTCTTTCTTCAGATTACTAAAGAACGCTTCGGCAACAGCGTTATCCCAGCAGTTGCCTCGACGGCTCATACTGGGTTCCAGGTTATGCTGTTTACAGAACCTCAGCCAGTCATCACTGCTGTATTGCGATCCTTGATCGGAATGGATGATGACGCGTTGTTGCGGCTTCCGTCGCCAGATTGCCATCATCAACGCATCCAGCACGATCTCTTGCCAGCGTAGGTTTCATTGACCAGCCCACGACCATTCTGGAATACAGGTCAACGACAACCGCCAGGTAGAGCCAGCCCTGCCATGTGCGAATGTAGGTAATATCCGTCACCCATGCGGTATCGGGTTGGTCTACCGTAAACTCCGGTCCAGTGTGTTGGGTGCAACGATGGATGGCCTGCCGTGAATGATACGAGGTGCCTTGTAGCCGCGTAACGCCTTGATGCCATGCATTTTCATGATTCTGGCCACGCGGTTCTTGCTACAGTGTTCACCCAGCTCGCGCAAATCCAGAAAAATGCGAGGAGCGCCATACACACCATGACTGGCAGCATAAGACATACGAATTAAGCCCAGTAGTCGCTGGTTATCAATAGCTTGCTTGGATAATGGCCGAACACACCAAGCATAAAAGCCACTGTGTGAGACCTTAAGCAACCGACACATCGTACGGACGGGATATTTAGGGTCAGAGTAAAAACACAAATATTATGGCCGCTTTTAATATGGGTAAAGCTCGAATCCACGGCACATTCATGAATAAGTTATTTTTCATGATTATCTTCGGTTGTAGTTCTGTATTGGCTGAATCTCCCACGTCAAAAACTATCGACCAGTACTACGCCTACGCCTCCAGCGGTGAGTGGCAGCAGGCACTGCCGATTATCAAGGGGTTGGTTGAGTCTGATGCAAGCATTCCTTCCCGCTGGTTTCAATACGGCTCCTGTCTTGAGGAGTTGGGGAAACACGAGGAGGCCATAGCCGCCTTCGCCAAGGCTTATCAACTGGACCCAACAGACTTCGGTGCTCAATACCGCATCTTCAGGAATTATGCCCTGGCCGGTGATGTGGATGGATTTGTGGCATTCGCCAGGTTGGAAGTGAAGAAAACCCCGCAGATCATCGAACGTATCAATCAGCGGGAGGAATTCCAGTCGATGACTTCGAGTGAGACTTACAGGGCCTTTCTGAAACAACTATAGGCGCGGACCTGTTCTGAAGTCGTGGAACTGAGGCAGTGTTCGAGTCATCAGAAACAGGTAACATGCCAGTCAGAAAAAGGCAGTGACTGACTGCTATCATTCAGGCTGATGATCTGTATGCTGACAGCAGCTCTCCTGAAAGGAATTTGGACCGCTTAACCTATGGCTCGTGGTGATCATATCTATGTCCGTCGTTTTGGTGGCACCTATGCCCACCATGGCATTGATGCGGGCGATGGCTCGGTCATTCATTACACCAGCAGCCACTGGGTCACGCCGCGCCAGGTGCGTCGCACCAGCCTGGAGAAGTTTGCGCGGGGCGATGAAATACTGGTGCGCGATTACGACCGTTTCTTTGAAACCCTGAAACAGGGAGATTTCCTCGATCGTACCAGCATTGGCATCAACAAGCTGATGGACAGTCTGCGTGGGCTGAAGGTAGAGGAGCTGGATTTTTCCGCGGATGCAGTGATTCAGCGGGCAGAGAGCCGCCTGGGAGAGTATGCCTTCGATCTGGTATTCAACAACTGCGAACACTTTGCCACCTGGTGCAAGACCGGGATCAGCAACAGTGAGCAGATTACCGATCTGTGGCGCCGGGCACTGACCGGAGGCGGTTTCGCCAAATACCGCACCAGTAAGGCGCTGACGAACCTGGCGGAGTTGCCCTGGCGCCTGCTGCGCTAGCTGCTGGGGCCACTTTTCAGCCCCGCAGCGACGCTACATCTAGTGGTCAGATCCCGGTTTTACTTGGCCATTTCCGCCAGCAGGAATTCCACCAGCGCCTTCTGCGCGTGCAGGCGGTTTTCCGCTTCGTCCCAAACCACAGACCACTTTGATTCCAGCATGGTGTCACTGATTTCCAGTCCGCGATAGGCGGGCAGGCAGTGCATGAACAGGGCATCCTGGGCAGCCAGCGCCATCATTTCCTCGTTGACCTGGAAACCGGCAAAGTCTTTTTCCCGCTGTTTCTTCTCCTGTTCCTGGCCCATTGAGGCCCAGGTGTCAGTGACCACCAGATCGGCGCCGGACATGGCGGCTTCGGGGTCGCGCACGATGGAAACGCGCTCACTGAATTTATCCAGCAGTGCCTGAGAGGGCTCGTAGCCGGGAGGGCAGGCGATCACCAGCTGGAAGTCGAGCATGTCGGCCGCATTCATGTAGGACTGGCACATGTTGTTGCCATCTCCGATCCAGGCGACGCGCTTGCCGCGAATGCTGCCCCGGTGCTCCAGGTAGGTCTGCATGTCGGCCAGCAATTGGCAGGGATGGAAGTCGTCGGTGAGGGCGTTGATCACCGGTACGCTGGAGTAGTTGGAGAAGGTGGTGATGCGATCGTGGCCGAAGGTGCGGATCATCACGATATCTACCATGCGGGAGATTACCCTGGCGGAGTCTTCCACAGGCTCGCCGCGTCCCAACTGGGTGTCGTTGGGGGAGAGGAACAGGGCGCTGCCGCCGAGCTGGGCCATGCCGGCCTCAAAAGATACCCGGGTGCGGGTGGATGACTTTTCAAAAATCATCGCCATCACCTTGCCCCGGCAGGGCAGGGGGGATTTTCCCTCCCGGTGCAGTTTTTTCAACTCCACTGCCCGTTGCAGCAGTGTTTCCAGTTCTCCCTTGGACAGGTCCTGAAGGGTCAGGAAGTGTCTCAATCCCATAGTCTGTTACTCCTGTGCGAGCAGCTCACCCAGTATCTGAACCAGTTGATCCGCTTCTTCCCGGCTGAGAGTGAGCGGCGGCAGCAGCCGGATGACCGATTGGGCCGTCACGTTGATCAGCAATCCCATTGCGGCGGCTTTTTCCACCAGCTCCGGGCAGGGTTGTTTCATTTCCACAGCCAGCATCAAGCCCTGGCCGCGCACTTCCAGCACATTGGCATTGCCCGAGAGGCATTCGCTCAATTGCTGTTTCAGGTAATCGCCCATACTGGCCGCCTGTTCACACAGGTTTTCCTTGACGATAGTGTCAACGGTTGCCAGCGCCGCGGCACAGGCCAGCGGGTTGCCGCCAAAGGTCGAACCGTGGCTGCCCGGCTGCATCAGGTCGGCAGCCTTGGCTCCGGCCAAACAGGCGCCGATGGGCATGCCGTTGCCGAGTCCTTTGGCGGTGGTTACCACATCCGGCAGGAAGCCGAAATGCTGGTAGTTAAAGTACTTGCCGGTGCGGCCGTTGCCGGTCTGGATTTCGTCCAGCATCAACAGCCAGTCGTGTTCGTCACAGATAGCCCGCAGTCCCGGCAGATAGTCCGGTGAGGGGGTGCGGATGCCGCCTTCGCCCTGGATGGGCTCCATCAACACGGCCACAACATTGCGGTTATTTTTGGCGATGGTTCGCAGGCACTCGAGGTCGTCGTAAGGGGCGCGGACAAAGCCGCTGACCAGAGGTTCAAAGCCGGCCTGCACCTTGCGGTTGCCAGTGGCGGTCAGGGTGGCCATGGTGCGCCCGTGGAAGGCGTTTTCCAGCACGATGATAGTGGGTTCGGCGATACCCTTGCGGTGGCCGAACAGCCGTGCCAGCTTGATAGCCGCTTCGTTGGCTTCCGCACCGGAATTGCAGAAAAACATTTTCTCCAGGCCGGAGAGTTCACGCAGTTTTTCTGCCAGCGCTTCCTGGCCGGGAATGTTGTACAGGTTGGAGCAGTGGGTCAGCGTGGCTGCCTGTTCCGCAAGTGCCTTGGCGACAGCGGGGTGGGCATGTCCCAGTCCGCACACAGCGATGCCGGAGATGGCGTCCAGGTAGCGTTTGCCCTGGTCGTCCCATACCCAGCTTCCCTGGCCCTTGGTCAGGGTGATTTTCCGGGTGCCGTAGTTGTTCATTAATGCGTCGCTGGTCATGGCAATCTTCCAAAACGAAAAAAGGCAGACGCCGCTGCGCTGCCCAAGGGCCAGAATACTATAGGGATTTTCCCGGGATAGCAACGACTGGCCGGGGGGCAGCTATTTGCCGCCGGCGTTGAGGCGACGGCGACTGTTCCAGGCCAGCAGTCCGGTGATGGCCAGTATGCAGAGGAGGATGCCGACAAGGTCGACAAACCAGACACCGAGGTTGCCAAAGAAACGACCACTGTGCAGGTCGAGGATCAGGGTTTCCAGGGAAATACCCGGCAGCTCCTCACTGGCCAGCAGTTGTTCCGCCAGATCCCGTGGTACCGGGCCGGGTTGGCTCCAGCCGATGTCGACGGGAGATTGCGGGGTAAGGGTCAGACTTTCCAGGTTCAGGTTATAGGTTGTTTGCGGGGTACCCAGCAGGACATGATTGTCGGCGACCTGAAGGTGTTCAGTGTCCTCGGGCAGGCCCTGTAGCGTGTCCAGTTTCTCCAGCAGTTCGCCCTCGGCGGTCAGCATCACCAGTCCGTCCCGGCAGAGTGCCAGCATCATGGCTTGATAACTTGCCGCACCCAGTAGTGGCGCCTGGCAACTTGCCACTGGCTGGTCGTCGACAAACAGTTCGTTGCCACCCGGGTGGCTGATCCAGTGGTTGCCCAGCCTGACACCGGACAATTCCGGTGATGTCAGTCCGTACCATTTCAGTAGCCAGGGTGCTGTCAGATCTTTGCTGGCCAGACCAAGGTCAGGTGAATGATTCAGCATCAGCCCGCTAACAGCGAGAAACGCCACCATGGCCATGATGCCAAGGCCTATTTTGCGGTGCCATTTCTGGTTGAAAATAAACGTCTTACGGAGTCTGTGGGACAAGGGTTCCGTTCTCTTCTACGGTTTTTCGGACAGCTTGCTGGTGGTAGAACAGAGCCAGTGCGGCGATCTTATTGACGGCGCGAACTGACAGGGTGGCACCGGTGATGCCGTCAATGTGTTTGTCCAGCTTGAGCTCGGGCGTTATTTTGACATCCCGGTACTGGTCGGTAAATGCGGGATAGCGCACTTCCCAGCCTCGACTTTCACGGAAAGCCAGTATTTTTACCTGGGCTATGCTGTCGGCGCGTATGACCACACCAATGGTAATGGGTAACTCCTTGCCTATTTCTTCCATGATCCAGGCGGTGGCATCACCGGACTGCCAATAGCGCACTCTTAGTCCTCGTACGCGCCGGTCGAGAATCTGGCTGGCCTGTTCCTTGAGTTCCGGTGTCAGCAGCAGGAACTGTGGGGCGGCTTGCTCCCCGCCAAAAGCCTCGGCAAGAAATTCCGGTCCGGTCAGGTAGGTTCCCTTGGCGAACGCAGCTGATATCGGCAACAGCAACACGCCGAAAAGGAGAGCCGCAATCGCGGCTCTCCCTGGCAGTCTGCTCACAGAGTGTAGTTTTAGAAGCTCCAACCTACCCCCAGATTAAAGCCGCGCAGTTCGGGATCATTGGATTCCACTTCCTGGCGCATGTAGTCGGCTTTCAGCACCACATGCTCGTCGAGCCAGTAGTTTAAACCAATGTCGTACTGCTGTTTCTCTGTATCGCTGCTGTCGCCGGCCTGGTTGTCCCATTCGCTGTAGCGGGCGAACAGGCCCAGCTTCTCGGTGAGCTTGTAAGAGGGTTCTATGTAGAAGCCTTCCTGTTCATCGGCGCCGGCTTTGAATGCATCAATGGCGTCGTCGATGTCCCAGTGGGCGTACAGGGCGCGGATGCCGAATGCTCCGCGGTTGTAGATGGCGTGAGCTTCCCACAGTGTGGCATCAGCTTCTTCATCGCCATACCCTTGGAATAGGTCTGATTGATACTGGAGCGTGGTGGCTAGCTCCAGACCTGGTACGCCGGTGTACTTCAGTCGAGCGGTATAGGCGAGATCGTTGCCTTCAGCCTCACTTGCCTTTTGACGCCCATTGCGTACAGCAAATTTGTTACCTTCGGGGTCGATAAAGAGGCCAGAGTGGACGCCGACATCGTAGCTGAGGCCCTGGGTTAGTTCGCCGCTGAACATGGCACCCGCTTCCCACCAGGTGGCGGGCAGAATGTCCTTCTCAACGTTGTTGCGCTCCACGCCGTAGAAGGTGTCGGGTTCGTGGGTCTCGTTAATGATACCCACCGGCATCAGGAATACACCGGCCTTGGCACGGTGATTCTCGGCGTAATCCCATTCCACGTAGGCCTGTTCGACCTCCACTTCGCCCTCACAATCGCTACAGGCGATATCGTGTTCGACTTCCAGTTCGGAGTACATGCGCAGGTTGTCGTTGAACTGGTGGCCGAAGAAAAGCACGAAGCGGTGCAGGTCGAATTCATCTTTGTCTGTAGAGGAGTTGTCCGAGGTGAGGTTGTTGTAGTGGACTTCTCCGTAGCCACCGACGGTGGTTTTCTCAGCCCATTCGGCGAGTTTTGCCACAGGACCTGCGCTGACTTCTTCCACAGCAGCAAAGGTGGCTTCGGTTTTTTCCTCTGCCTTGGTGACCCGCTGTTCAGTGTCGCTCAGTTGTGACTTGAGTTGGGCGATTTCCGCCTGTTGTTTCTGGATCAGGTCCCACATCTCTTCGAGTGAAGGCGATGCTGCCTGGGCAGTACCGGCAAGGCCAATCGTGGCCAGTGCCAAAAGGGTTTTTGGTTGCATGCTGCGATCTCCGGTTGTGTTCTGGATTGCCTCTTTGGGCAATGCCTACGGCGCGAACTATAACGAGAACTATTATCATATGCAAACCGTTCTTATTTGGATTCGCGTTCCGCATGATCTGGAGCAACTATTTATTTTGTTGAGGGTGGTATCAGATGGCGGGGTAGTGGAGTAAAATAGTTGACCTTAATAGTCGACTATTGTGCAGATTAATTTTTCAGAGGTATCAATTGATGGACATTATGGAAACCATTCGCGAACAGGTGGAAGGTAACCCGGTGATTCTTTACATGAAAGGGTCTCCCAACCAGCCCCAGTGCGGTTTTTCTGCCCGTACAGTGGAAGCGCTGATGTCCTGCGGCGAGCGTTTCGCTTATGTAGATGTTCTGGCCAATCCCGACATTCGCGCCAACTTGCCAATCTACGCTAATTGGCCTACGTTTCCCCAACTGTGGGTCAATGGAGAGCTTGTCGGCGGTTGTGACATCATCACTGAGATGCACGCCAACGGAGAGCTTGCTCAGTTGATCAAGGAAGCCGTACAAAAAGCGGATTGAGGTATCCAGGTCCTCTCCGGCAGCAACTGTTAGAGTCGGCTTATTGTTGTTATAGCGAATAACAATGAGACACAAAAAGCTCATTGTGTAAGATGACTTCAATAGTTTTGAGACATGGCTGTCACGTACAGCTGCTACTTTTCCCGAAAAATAACTGACTTAAAAGAGGAGTTAGACCATGGGAGTTTTAGTTGGTAAACCGGCACCGGATTTCACTGCTGCAGCAGTGCTGGGCAACGGCGACATCGTCGATTCTTTCACTCTGTCTGATGCCATCAAGGGCAAAAAGGCGGTAGTTTTCTTCTACCCCCTGGACTTCACCTTCGTGTGCCCGTCCGAGCTGATCGCATTTGACCACCGCTTTGCGGATTTCCAGAAGCGTGGAGTGGAAGTGATTGGTGTATCCATTGATTCCCAATTCACTCACAACGCCTGGCGCAACACCCCTGTCAACGAGGGTGGTATCGGCCCGGTGAAATATCCTCTGATTGCTGACGTCAAGCACGAAATCTGCAAGGCTTACGATGTAGAGTTCGACGCTGCCGGCGTTGCCTTCCGCGGTTCTTTCCTGATTGATGAAGACGGCGTTGTGCGTCACCAGGTAGTCAACGACCTGCCGCTGGGCCGTGACATCGATGAAATGCTGCGCATTGTCGATGCACTGAACTTCCACCAGACTCACGGCGAAGTGTGTCCCGCTGGTTGGAAGGAAGGTTCCAAAGGTATGGATGCATCTCCGAAAGGTGTTGCTTCTTACCTGGCTGAGAACGCTGACAGCCTGTAAGGGAAGTCGCTTTCGACAAAAAAACCGCAGGGCTTCCCTGCGGTTTTTTTATTGCTCTCGTTAAGCTTCAGGAGCGAGATATGGATGAACAACGTTTGGTCGACATAGAGACGCGATTGGCTTTTCAGGAAGATACCCTTGATCGCCTGAATGAGGTGATCTACCGCCAGCAGGAACTGATCGACCGGCTGATTGCCCGTTGTGAGATGCTGGGAACCCGGATGAAGGAGCTGGCAGAAAAATTGCCGGAAGAGGGTGATGGCGAGGAAAGGCCGCCTCACTATTGATTGCCATTACCCACAATAAAAAACGCGGCAAATGCCGCGTTTTTTATTGCCGTCTTGGTTGGCGTTTACTGTTCGGACTTGGAGACGATGTCCGCGCCGATCAGCGCCGTCATATTGAGGATGCCGCGACCGGAAACGGACGGGATCAGGATGTGTGCCGGCTTGTCGAAGCCAAACAGGAAAGGGCCCACCAGTCGCGCATTGGTCAGGGTGCGCAGCAGTCCCAGGGTGATGCTGGCGGCATCCATGTTTGGCATGATCAGCACGTTGGCGCGACCTTGCAGATTGGCGTTCTGGTAGATCTTGTTGCGCATGGCTTCGTTCATGGCCGACATGGCGTGCATCTCGCCCTCAATCTGGACATCCGGCAACTGCTTGCGCAGTTGCTCGGCGGCCCGCTTCATCTTGTGGGCGGAATGGTCGTCGTAGGTGCCGAAGTTGGAGTGGGACAGCAGTGCCACCTTCGGTTCGATACCAAAACTTTTTACGAAGTTGATGGTGTTGAGGGTGGTGGCGACGACCTGTTCTTCGGTTGGGTCTACATTCACGAACGGATCGGCCAGGAAAAGCGGGCCATCTTCCATCAACAATACACAGACCGAAGACAGCTCGGCAGTGCTGCTTTGCGGCAGGATGCTCTGGATGTCTTTCAGATGTTTGTCGAAGCGGCCAACCTTGCCGCATACCAGTCCGTCTGCATCGCCCAGGGCCACCATAATGGCCGCCAGCACAGTGTTGTTGGTGTGAACGATGTTCTGGGCAGCTTCCACGGAAACCCCGGCGCGTCCCACACGCTGGTGGTAGAACTGCCAGTAATTCTCCCGGTGGTCCCCTTCTTCCGGATTGAAGATCTCGATGTCCGAACCAATTCTGATGCGCAGGCCCATTTCATGGATCTTGCGCTCAATGACAGCCGGGCGTCCGATCAGGATCGGCTTGGCAACTTTCTCGTCGACAATGCCTTGCATGGCGCGCAGTACATCGTCATTTTCGCCCTCGGCATAGGCAATACGCGACGGGCTGCGGCGGGCCTGTTCAATCATTGGTTGCATGAACAGGCGGCTGCGGCTGACGTAGGAGTGCAGTTTCTGGCGGTAGGCTTCCAGATCCTCGATGGGGCGGGTGGCGACACCGCTTTCCATGGCGGCTTTGACCACTGCCACGGGGACTTCCTCGATCAGGCGGGGATCAAAAGGCTTGGGAATCAGGTAATCTGGACCGAACTTCAATACTTCGTCGGCATAGGCTTCCGCCACGGCTTCGGAGGCTTCCCGGTGAACCAGGTCGGCGATGGCTTTTACGCAGGCCTGCTTCATGGCGTCGTTGATGACCGTGGCACCACAGTCCAGGGCCCCGCGGAAAATGAACGGGAAGCAGAGAACGTTGTTGACCTGGTTCGGATAGTCTGAACGACCGGTGGCCAGGATGGCATCAGGGCGGGCCGCCTTGGCGACTTCCGGCATGATTTCCGGTGTCGGGTTGGACATGGCCAGAATCAGCGGGTTGGGCGCCATTTTCTTGACCATGTCAGCTTTCAGAATACCGGGGCCGGACAGGCCCAGGAACAGGTCCGCGCCGTCGATGGCATCGTCAAGAGTGCGGTCATCAGTTTCCACCGCATAGCTTTCTTTCCAGGGGTTCATCCCTTCTTCGCGGCCTTTGTAGATGACGCCGCTGCGGTCGATCATGCGGATATTGGCCTTTCTCAACCCCATGCTAACCAGCAGGTCCACGCAGGCAATGCTGGCAGCCCCGGCGCCGGTGACCACCAGCTTGATGTCCTCAATGTTCTTGTTAACGATCCGGAGGCCGTTGTAGACCGCGGCGGCAGACACGATGGCCGTGCCGTGCTGATCGTCGTGGAAGACGGGGATATTCATCCGCTCTCTGAGCTTGCGTTCCACCAGGAAGCACTCGGGAGCCTTGATGTCTTCTAGGTTGATGCCGCCAAAAGTGGGTTCCAGAGAAGCGATGATGTCCACCAGCTTGTCGACATCATTTTCTGCGACCTCAATGTCGAACACATCGATATTGGCGAACTTCTTGAACAGTACCGCCTTGCCTTCCATTACCGGCTTGGCCGCCAGGGGGCCGATATCGCCCAGGCCGAGCACCGCGGTGCCGTTGGAAATTACCGCCACCAGGTTGCCTCGGGCGGTAACGCTGGCAACTTCTGTCGGGTTCTTGACGATCGCGCCACAGGCGTAGGCCACGCCGGGGGAGTAAGCCTGAGACAGATCCCGCTTGTTGGCGAGCGGTTTGGTGGGGCGGATTTCGATTTTTCCCGGTACAGGGTGGGTGTGGTAATAGAGAGAGCTTTCTTTGAATGAATCGGACATTTCTTTCTCGGTCAAATAGTTATCTGGTCGGCTCGGCCGGGCGGCTATTCTAACGCCATCGCTGGCGGGATTGCCATGCGTTTTGCGGAAGCCGGGGGTGTCTGAAAAGGGCCTGTAGTGTAACTACAAAAAAGTGGAATTTCAATGGGTGGTCAGGATTGGTTGGGTTTCGTGGCTCTTTGGGCTAATTGTTGAAAATATCAAGCACTCCATTGCGATATCGTGTGAAATCGTGTGCCAGTTGCAAATGAATAAAAGCTAGTTTTTCTACATATCGTCGTTTGTTTAGTTTGGGTGTGAGAGCTTGCTAGCCGTTTTGTGTTGGTGTGGAGGGCGCGATTGGCCGTGTGCTGTCGCAGCTTTGTCTGGGGCCTGATAAGGTCTGCGCTGTTAGTGCTCGGAGGGTTTATGGCGGATCGAGTGATTATTGTAGGGGGAGGGCATGCTGCGGCACAGCTTGCGCCTTCCTTGCGCCAGGAAGGCTGGCAGGGAAGCATTCTGGTGATAGGTGATGAGTCAGAGGCTCCCTATCAGCGCCCGCCACTTTCCAAGGAGTATCTGATGGGGGGGCGCGATCGTGCCAGCCTGCTGATTCGTCCAGCCGAAATGTATGCCCGTCACGGTATTGATCTGATGCCCGGGCACCGTGTGGCAGCTATTGAGCGCGATATGCGGCAGGTGGTGATGGCCGATGGCACCCGCCTGGATTATTGCAAGCTGGCGCTCTGTACCGGAGCCCGCGTCCGGCATTTGCGGGTGCCGGGAGCCGAATTATCGGGGGTGCATTATCTGCGCTCCCTGCAGGATGTGGACGGAATCAGGGCGAAATTGCAGCCGGGCAGTCGCGTGGTGATTGTCGGTGGCGGCTATATCGGTCTGGAGGCGGCTGCAGCTCTGTGCAAATCGGGGGCTGAGGTGACGGTGCTGGAAGTGCAATCCCGGGTGCTTGCCCGGGTCACGGCTCCCGAGGTGTCGGCTTTCTATCAGCGGGTCCATGGAGAGGAGGGGGTGCGTATTCTCACTGGGTGGTCTGTCGCTCGCATCGAGGGGCAGTCCGCCGTTTCCGCAGTTGTTGGTGAAGACGGCAGACGCGAGCCGGCGGATCTCGTGATCGTAGGCATAGGCGTGCTTCCGAATGTGGAGCTGGCGGAACAGTGTGGCCTTAAGGTCGACAACGGTGTGTGGGTCGACGAGTTTGCGAAGACGGATGATCCGGATATCTATGCGGCGGGGGATTGCGTTAACTACCCCAGCAGCTTGTTGGGGCGGCGTCTGCGGCTGGAGTCGGTTCCCGGTGCCGTGGAGCAGGCCAAGTCCGCGGCAGCGTCGATTTGCGGCAAGCAGCGCAGTTGTGATTTTTATCCCTGGTTTTGGTCTGACCAGTATGATCTGAAGTTGCAGATCGCCGGCCTGAGCGACGGTTATGATCGGGTAGTGCTGAGGGGGGATGCTTCATCCGGGCGGAGCTTCGTGGCCTGGTATCTCCGCGGTGACCGGCTGCTGGCGGCAGATTGCATCAACCGTCCCAAAGAGTTTATGGTGGCCAAGCAACTGCTGGCCGGGGGTGTGTCGGTGCTGGAAGAGCGCCTGATGGACGAATCGATCGACCCAAAAATGTTTTTGTAAAAATCTATAGAATCATATTGTTATAAGGAATATTTAATGTCAATTGTTCATTATATCGAGGCGGACGGTGCGGAATATGAAGTGGATGTGCCCGTTGGTAATACGGTGATGCAGGGTGCAGTGGACAATATGATTGACGGCATCCTGGCGGAGTGCGGCGGTTCGTGCAGTTGCGCCACCTGTCACTGCTATGTGGATGAGGCCTGGTACGACAAAGTTGGTGAGCCGGGCAGTGCAGAGCAGGCCATGCTGGAGATGGTGCTGGAGCCGGAGCCCACCAGTCGCCTCAGTTGCCAGATTCAGGTGACGGACGAGCTTGATGGCCTGGTGGTCAGGCTTCCCAAGTCACAGTATTGATATTGGTGTTTTGGGGCTCCTTATGTCGGGGCTCCTTGCCACCAGTCCGCTCGTTGATGGGGCTGGCAGATGGTTGATCGCCGGCTGCCAGTTAGATGCCAGTCCCAGTTAGATGCCAGTCAAAGCCCCTTGAACCACTCCTGAAAGTACTTGCCCACAAAGGGAAGTTCGTTCTTCTTGTCCGTGCAGGCGCCTACCAGGCTGATCAGCCAGGCGACCAGAATGATCAGTCCCCAGATCATGGCCAGCGCACTGTGCAGCGTCATCAGCAGAATGTTGCCGGCAAAGCCGAGGATCATGATGCCCAGGTACTGGCGGATGTAATAAGAGGCAAAACTGTCACGGCTTTGCATATTCAGAATCAGCGCAATGATCCAGCCGATCAGCGTGATGTGGGCGAGAATCGCCTTGGCCTTGCCGTTCATCAGTCTCTCCTTGGTGTGAAGTCACCTTGCTAACGGGGGTGGCTTGAAAGCCGCTGCCGGATTGGGCTGTCTGGCGGGGTTAGCGCCAGCCGCCCAGATCTCTCCAGCGATTGACGATACCACAGAACAATTCGGCGGTCTTTTCTGCGTCGTACGCCGCAGAGTGGGCCTTGCCATTGCTGAATTCAATTTCGGCAGCTTCGCAGGCTTTGGCCAAAACTGTCTGGCCGTAAGCCAGGCCCGCCAGGGTGGCGGTGTCGAAGCAGGAAAAGGGGTGGAATGGATTGCGCTTGATACTGTTGCGTTCGACTGCCGCATTGATAAAGCCAAGGTCGAAATGGGCGTTGTGGGCGACCATCACTGCCCGACTGCAGTGGGCGTCCTTGACGGCGTTGCGGATGGGCTGAAACAACTGGCGCAGCGCCTCGTCCTCTTCCAGTGCCATGCGGTAGGGGTCGTTGGGATCAATGCCGGTAATGTCCAGGGCGGCCTTCTCAATGTTGGCCCCCTCGAACGGGATAACCGCGTGGCAGATGGTTTCGTCGGGCATTAACAGTCCATCGTCATCCATCGCCAGAGTGACGGCGGCAACTTCCAGCAGTGCATCGGTCGCCGAGTTGAAGCCGCCGGTTTCCACATCAATCACTACCGGCAGAAATCCACGGAAGCGGTAGGAAATAGGGGGATGTTCCATCAGCGCACCCGCCACTGGCGTATTTCGCCACCTGCCAGCGGTGTGAGAGTGTCTCCTGCGAAGGGCAGGGATGCGGGGCTCTGCCAGGGGCTTTTTTCCAGGGTAATGGTGTCGCCGTTGCGGGGCAGACCGTAGAAATCGGCGCCAAAGTGGCTGGCAAAGGCTTCCAGCCTGTCCAGTGCTCCTGCCTGTTCAAAGGCTTCTGCGTAGAGTTCCAGGGCCGCATGGTTGGAGTAGCAGCCGGCACAGCCGCAGGGATTTTCCTTGCGGTGGGTGGCGTGGGGGGCAGAGTCGGTGCCCAGGAAAAACTTGGGGCTGCCGCTGGTGGCGGCGGTGATCAGCGCCTGCTGGTGCTGCTGGCGTTTCAGTATGGGCAGACAGTAGTAATGGGGGCGAATACCGCCAGCCAACATCTGGTTGCGATTGAACAGCAGGTGTTGCGGAGTAATAGTGGCTGCGACATAGGTTGATGCGCTGGCTACAAATTGTGCGCCCTCACTGGTGGTAATGTGTTCCAGCACGATTTTCAGGGCCGGAAACGCCGCGGTCAGTTTGCCCAGGTGGCGATCGATGAAAACGGCTTCCCGATCGAAGATGTCCACACTGCTGTCAGTCACCTCGCCATGCAACAGTAACGGTAACCCCTCTTTTTCCATCCGTTCCAGCACTGGATAGACCTTGTTGAGGTCGGTGACGCCGGAGTCCGAGTTAGTGGTGGCGCCGGCCGGGTAGTATTTGCATGCGAACACTGCCCCAGATGATTTGGCCCGGCTGATTTCTTCCGGTGATGTGTTATCGGTCAGGTAGAGGACCATCAGCGGTTGCCAGTTGCTGCCTTCTGGGCGGTGCTGGAGTATCCGCTCCCGGTAGGCCAGTGCCTGCTCGGTATTGAGCACCGGTGGTACCAGATTGGGCATGACAATGGCCCTGCCAAAATAGCGGGCGGCATCGGGTACGGTATAGGCGAGTGCTTCACCGTCGCGCAGGTGAACGTGCCAGTCATCGGGGCGGGTCAGGGTTAGTTGGGTCATGGAGTTACTTCGAGGTCGCGTAAAGGGTAAATGCTACCGGAATCGGAAGCGGCTTAACAGCGGACTCCTCCCGCGCACTTCCCTATTCGGGTGAAACGTCAGGGCGGTTTACTGTGAAAGCGGGGCCGGAGCCATTAGAATAGCAGCCAATTTTCTTACCCCTATTTTCTTTCCTCAATTTTCCAACCAGGAGACATGTGGTGTCCGACATCAAAAAAGTAGTTCTCGCCTACTCCGGGGGGCTTGATACCTCGGTAATCGTTCGCTGGCTGCAGGATACCTACCAGTGCGAAGTGGTGACGTTCACTGCGGATATCGGTCAGGGAGAAGAAGTCGAACCGGCCCGCGCCAAGGCCGCCGGCCTGGGGGTCAAAGAGATCTACGTCGACGACCTGCGCGAAGAGTTCGTGCGCGATTTCGTGTTCCCGATGTTTCGCGCCAACACCATCTATGAAGGTGAATACCTGCTGGGCACTTCCATCGCTCGCCCGCTGATCGCCAAGCGCCTGATTGAGATCGCCAATGAGACCGGTGCTGATGCCATTTCCCACGGCGCCACCGGTAAGGGTAATGACCAGGTCCGTTTTGAGCTGGGTGCCTACGCGCTGAAGCCGGGTATCAAGGTGATCGCGCCCTGGCGGGAATGGGATCTCACCTCCCGTGAGAAGCTGATGGCCTACTGTGAGCAGCACAACATTCCGGTGGACTTCTCAAACAAGAAGAAAAAGTCACCGTACTCCATGGACGCCAACCTGCTGCACATCTCTTACGAGGGCGGCAACCTGGAAGATCCCTGGTGGGAGCCGGAAGAGGATATGTGGCGCTGGAGCGTTGCCCCGGAAGCGGCGCCTGATCAGCCCACCTACATAGAGCTGACCTATGAGCAAGGCGATATCGTCGCTATCGACGGTCAGCCCATGTCTCCCGCCACCGTGCTGGCGCATCTCAACAAGCTGGGCGGCGCCAACGGCGTTGGTCGGCTGGACCTGGTGGAAAATCGCTACGTGGGTATGAAGTCCCGCGGCTGCTACGAAACTCCCGGCGGCACCATCATGCTGCGAGCCCACCGCGCTATCGAATCCCTGACCCTGGATCGTGAAGTGGCTCATCTGAAAGACGCTTTAATGCCCAAATACGCAGAAATGGTCTATAACGGTTACTGGTGGTCTCCGGAACGCAAGATGTTGCAGGTGATGATCGACGAAACCCAACAGGTGGTAAATGGCAAAGTGAGAGTGAAGCTCTACAAAGGCAATGTCACCGTGGTAGGACGTCAGTCTGCAGACAGCTTGTTCGACGAGAAGATTGCCACCTTCGAGGATGATGCCGGTGCGTATAACCAGAAGGATGCGGAGGGCTTTATCAAGCTGAATGCACTGCGCCTGAGGATTGCTGCCAACAAGGGCCGCAAGCTGGGTTAAACCTGCCGGCAGGTCTAACTTGACGCAAATCAATACCGGCGTCGACTTCCTGGGGAATAATACGACAGGGGTAGAGGCGGGGAGAGTCTTCTCTACCCCTGTGTTCAAACGAATGGACTAACTACGAGAAAATCCAATGAGTAGCGATGTCATGACTGCCGGTGATCAGCCGGTTTACAACACCAAGGTGGTAAAGCAGTTTGCCATCATGACTGTTGTGTGGGGAATTGTCGGTATGCTTGTCGGCGTAATTATTGCCGCCGAGCTGGTCTGGCCTGAAATCAACTTCAACCTGCCGTGGTTTCATTTCGGTCGTTTAAGACCGTTGCATACCAATGCGGTAATCTTTGCCTTTGGCGGCAGTGCGCTGTTCGCTTCGGCTTATCATGTGGTGCAGAGAACCTGTCAGACGAGGTTGTTTGGAGGTACTCTGGCTGCGTTCACTTTCTGGGGATGGCAGGCAATTATTGTCGCTGCAGCCATTACATTGCCTCTGGGTATGACCTCAGCCAAGGAATATGCCGAGCTTGAATGGCCGATTGACATCGCTATCACGCTGGTATGGGTGGCTTTCGCCGTGGTGTTCTTTGGCACCATCATGAAGCGTCGCACCAAGCATATTTATGTAGCCAACTGGTTCTTTGGGGCCTTCATCATCACGATTGCGGTGTTGCATTTGGGCAACAGTGCTGCGATGCCGGTGACCGCCTTCAAATCCTACTCCGCTTATTCCGGAGCCATCGATGCCATGGTGCAGTGGTGGTACGGTCACAACGCAGTGGGCTTTTTCCTGACGGCAGGGTTCCTGGGCATGATGTACTACTTCGTGCCGAAGCAGGCTGGCCGTCCGGTCTACTCATATCGTTTGTCTATTGTGCATTTCTGGGCACTGATCGCCGTTTACATCTGGGCCGGTCCGCACCACCTGCACTATTCAGCACTGCCTGACTGGGTACAGAGCCTGGGTATGGTGATGTCTCTGATTCTGCTGGCGCCTTCCTGGGGCGGCATGATCAACGGCATGATGACCCTGTCTGGTGCCTGGCACAAGCTGCGCGATGACCCTACATTGCGCTTCCTGGTGGCGTCCCTGTCCTTCTACGGCATGTCCACGTTTGAAGGACCGATGATGTCCATCAAGACAGTTAACGCACTGTCACACAACACTGACTGGACTATCGGTCACGTGCACTCCGGAGCTTTGGGTTGGGTGGCCATGGTGTCCATCGGCATGCTCTATAACCTGATTCCCACGCTTTACAAGCGTGCTCAGATGTACAGCACCAGTTTGATCAACCTGCACTTCTGGATGTCTACCATCGGTACTGTGCTCTATATCGCCTCCATGTGGGTAAACGGTATTGCCCAGGGCCTGATGTGGCGTGCATTCAATACCGACGGCACCCTGACATACAGCTTTGCTGAAGCGATTGAGGCCAGCTACCCCGGTTACTACGTGCGGTTGCTGGGTGGAGTCATCTTCCTCGGTGGCATGCTGGTAATGGCGTACAACGTCTGGCGAACTGTGCGTGGTGATGTGCAGGAGCAGGAAAGCGTTTCTGCCCAAGTGCAGACCGCCTGATAGGGGAGAGCGACAGTGAAACACGAGATTATTGAAAAGAATATCGGCCTGATGATTGTGCTGATCGTGGTCGCGATCAGCTTCGGTGGCCTCGCCCAGATCGTACCGCTGTTCTGGCAGGTTGAAACCACTGAGCCGGTCGAGGGCCTGAAACCTTATGACGCAGTTGCCCTGGAAGGGCGGGATATCTATATCCGGGAAGGCTGCAACGTCTGCCACACCCAGATGGTCCGCCCCTTCCGCGCGGAAACCGAACGTTATGGTCACTACTCTGTAGCCGGTGAACACGTCTACGAGCACCCCTTCCTGTGGGGCTCCAAGCGTACTGGTCCAGATCTGGCCCGGGTCGGCGCTCGCTACAGCGATGATTGGCACCGCGCTCACCTGTTCAATCCGCGGGATGTGGTACCGGAGTCCAATATGCCGGCATTCCCCTGGTTGTTCGAGAACACTGTGAGTGGTAAAGACACGGCGGCCAAGATGAAGGCGCTTAAAACCCTGGGTGTTCCCTACACGGACGAGGATATTGCCAACGCGGCAAAACCCTTTGCCAACGGTGATGTGAAAGAAGTCGATGCGCTGGTGGTTTACCTGCAGCAGCTGGGTACGCTTCTGACGCAGAAACGCTAATGGATCAGGGAACATTACAGGGGATCGGCACTATCCTCACCATGATTGCCTTCCTGGGCATCTGTTGGTGGGCGTTCAGCAGCCGTAAGCAAAAAGACTTTGATGAGGCCTCCAGGCTGCCGTTTACCGACGAGCAGCAGGGGGAGTCTCAGACAGAAGACAAGAATAGGTAGGACCTGATATGAGCACCTTCTGGAATATCTGGATTATCGTCATCACCCTGATCACTATCGCGGGATGTACGTGGTTGCTATTCGCTAACCGCAAGGTGGAAGTCCGTGAGGACCTCAAGGATGGCGAGGCGCCGAAAACCGGCCATGTCTACGACGGAATTGAGGAATACGACAACCCTCTGCCGGGTTGGTGGTTCAAAATGTTCGTGGGCACCGTGATCTTCTCTGTGATCTACCTGATTCTCTATCCGGGCCTCGGCAGCTATGCCGGTGTTCTGGGATGGACTCAGGTGGGCCAGTGGCAGGAAGAAGTGACTGAAGCGGAGGCCAAATACGCACCGATTTACGCCCAGTACAGTGACATGTCCGTGGAAGAGCTGATCTCCAACCCGGACGCCATGAAAATGGGTCGTCGGCTGTTCAACAACAACTGTTCCGTATGTCACGGTTCCGATGGCCGCGGCAGCTACGGCTTCCCCAACCTGGCGGATAGTGACTGGTTGTACGGCGGTAGCGCGGACGAGATCAAGGCCTCTGTCACCAACGGCCGCAAGGGGGCAATGCCCGCCTGGGGAGCTATCCTCGGTGAGCAGGGAGTCGACAACGTGGCCGAATATGTGTTCAAGATCAGTGGTCGTGAACACGATGCCGCCAAGGCAGAACAGGGTGTACAGGTATATGCCACTTACTGTACCGCCTGCCATGGAGCAGAGGGCAAGGGCCTGCCCATGATGGGTGCGCCCAACCTGACAGACGGCATCTGGCTGTACGGCGGTTCTCCGTCCCTGGTGCGCCATTCAATCCGCAATGGTCGCAACGGCAACATGCCTGCCCAGGCCGAGAAACTGAAAGCGGAGAAAATCCATCTGCTGACCGCTTATGTTTACAACCTGTCCAAAAATCAGTAGGTAAAGAGGTATCACACAGGAGCGTGAAGCTGACATGACAGTGGAAAACAAACCCGGGGTGAAGCCCCGGGATGAGGCCCAAGAAGACGTCATCAAGGTTCTGGATCTCTACCAGACCAGGGAAAAGATCCAGACCCGTCAGCTTCCCGGTTTTTTCAGGAGTTTACAGCGTTGGACATGGATGCCCATGATCACCGCCTATTTCCTGATTCCCTGGTTTAATCTCGACGGCCGCCAGGCCATCTGGTTTGACTTGCCAGCGCGGAAGTTCCACGTATTCTGGATCACCTTCTGGCCGCAGGACTTTATGCTGCTGGCCTGGGCGTTGATCATTTCTGCATTCGCACTGTTCACGGTCACCGTGCTGGTGGGCCGGGTGTGGTGTGGTTTTTCCTGTCCCCAGACTGTGTGGACCATGATCTTCATGTACATTGAGGACTGGTGCGAGGGCGACCGCAACCAGCGCATCAAGCTCGATAAATCTCCCTGGAATGGCAACAAGATCCTGCGTCGTGGCGGCAAGTTTCTGCTGTGGGGGTTGGTGGGGTTTGTCACTGGTCTCACGTTTGTCGGCTACTACAATCCGATTCGAGATCTGGTGCCGGAAATGTTCACCTTTACCGCCCATCCGGCTGCGGTGTTCTGGACATTTTTCTTCGCGGTCATGACTTTCATGAACGCCGGGTTCCTGAGGGAGCAGGTGTGTAAATACATGTGCCCCTATGCCCGTTTCCAGTCGGTGATGTTCGATCCGGATACCCTGATCGTTTCCTACGATGTGGAGCGCGGTGAACCCCGCGGCACGCGCAAGAAAGGTGTGGACCATCGCGCCGAAGGTAAGGGCGATTGTGTGGACTGCTCACTCTGTGTGCAGGTCTGTCCGACTGGTATCGACATCCGCAAAGGTCTGCAATACGAGTGTATCGACTGCGGCTTGTGTATCGACGCCTGTAATACCGTGATGGACAAGATGGGATACGAGCCCGGACTGATTCGCTTTACCACCGAGCACGCCATGCAGCATGGGGAAACCCGTATCCTGCGTCCGCGTTTTATCGGTTATGTCGTTGCTCTGAGCATTATGGTGAGTGCGTTCGGCTATACCATACTCACCCGTATGCCACTGGTGGTGGATGTGATCCGTGACCGCAACGTGTTGTATCGGGAAAATGCCAGGGGGATGGTAGAGAATATCTACACCCTGAAAATCAACAATATGGATAACTTCGGCCACAGCTACCACATCCGAATTGAAGGGGAATATCCGTTCAATTATCTGGGGCCAACCAGTGTTGATGTGGCTGAGGGCGAGGTGTGGAGCATGCCGGTTCGGGTGGAGCTTGATCCCGGCGTCATGAAGAATCCCAACGCGGATGTCACCTTTGTGATTGAGTCTACTGATAACACGGCGATCCATGCCGTGGAGGAAAACCGCTTCATCGGCCCCCGTCTCAAACGCTAGATCCAGGCTCGCAAGAGGACATGTGCGCCTCGGGCGAATTGTGTATCCTTGTGCCCACTTTCCCGCCGAAAGCCGGCTTTCGGCGGGGTCCACCCAGCAAGCTCCGAGGTGATCGCTTTGCATCAATCCCGCCATCTGGATTCCTCTGATCTGGACAGAAAACCCTGGTATCGCCAGTTTTGGCCCTGGTTTCTGATCGCACTGCCCGGCACCGTAGTCGTTGCCAGCCTGTTTACGGTGTATCTCGCTTTCAAGAATGCCGACAACCTGGTGGTGGACAACTATTACCGAGATGGTCTGGCGATCAATCAGGTTATTGAACAGGACAAGGTGGCGGCACAATTGGGGCTCAGCGCTGAAGTGCGTCTGGACAGGGAGAGCGGAGAGCTGTTTGTCTCGGTGAATGGTATCGATCCGCCTCCGTCGGAACTCACCCTGTTGTTGCTTCATCCCACGGATGAGTCGCGCGACAGGCAGTTGCTGATGGCGGCGATGACCCCCGGACACTATCGCATCGATCTGGAACAACAGCTGCAAAACCGCTATTACCTGCGTTTGCTGCCGGAACCTAACAAGGATTGGCGTCTGGCAGGAGAGCTGGATTTCTCCAAAGCGAATCAGGTAACCCTGAAGGCGCAATGACGCAAACCCCCTGTTATCACTGTGGCCTGCCGGTTCCTCCGGATACCGACTTCATCCTCGAGATAGACGGGCAGTCGCGCCCCATGTGTTGCCCGGGTTGCCTGGCAGTGGCTACGGCCATTTGCGACGGCGGCCTGGCCCGGTTTTACCAGTATCGTACCAAGCGCTCCGAGCGGCCCGATGAAATCCGCCCGGACCTTCTGGCTGCCTACGATCTGCCGGATGTACAGAATGACTACCTGGAAAAACTGGAAGATGGCAATTATCAGGTCCAGTTGCTGATTGGCGGTATCAGCTGCAGCGCCTGTGCCTGGCTGATAGAAAAACACCTCAAAAAACTGCCGGGTATTGTCGAGGTGCGGGTCAATGTCACCAGCCACCGGGCTATGGTCAGCTGGAATCCGGCCCAACTGAAACTCAGTCAAGTGCTGGGGGCTTTGCTGGATATCGGTTACGACCCGCGTCCTGTTACCGATGAGGCCGTGCGACATCTGCGGCAGAAGGAAAACAACCGCTTTTTACAGCGGCTGGGCATTGCCGGGCTGGGTATGATGCAGGCAGGCATGGTGGCTGTGGGCCTGTATGCCGGGGCATTCAGCGATATCGAGCCAGTCTGGGAAAATTACCTGCGCTGGGTCAGCCTGATCATTGCCTTGCCGGTGGTGACGTTCTCTGCGTACCCGTTTTATCGGGGTGCCTGGCGCAGTCTCAGCCAATTGCACTTGTCCATGGACGTACCGGTATCCCTGGCAATCATTCTGGCGTTCTCGGCCAGCTGCTGGGCGACGGTCACACGCACTGGCGAGGTGTATTTCGATTCCGTTTCCATGTTCACTTTCTTCCTGCTGGTAGGGCGTTATCTGGAGATGCGCGTACGCCACCGCAATGACATGCAAGCGGAGGCTTTGGGGCAGCTGCTGCCGGTGACGGCCTGTCGCATTGGCGATGAGGGAGACGTAACGGTGCCGGTCAAGGCACTGCTACCCGGCGACAGAATCCGTGTGGCTGCCGGGGATACGATCCCCTGCGACGGAGAGATAGAACTGGGCGTCAGCAGTGTGGTGGAAGCCGTGCTGACCGGCGAGCAGATGCCGGTGGGCAAAGGGCCTGGCGATCTGGTCAGCGCCGGGACCATTAACAGCGAAAACCCTTTGGTGATATCTGTCAGTGCTGTGGGTGGCAATACCCGCCTGTCAGCCATCCTGCGGCTAGTGGAAAAGGCCCGCAGCGAGAAACCGCTTCAGGTGGCGCTGGCGGACCGGATCGCGGGTTACTTTGTCGGCGCCGTACTACTGATTGCGGCCGGCGTCGGTGCCTGGTGGTGGCAACACCAGCCCCACGAGGCACTCTGGGTCGTGCTGTCGGTGTTGGTGGTGACCTGCCCCTGTGCGTTGTCACTGGCCACCCCGGCCGCCATTGCCGTTGCCACCGGGGAGTTGCGCCGACGGGGTTTCCTTGTCAGTCGCGGACAGGTACTGGAAGTGTTGTCCACCGCCAACCAACTGGTGTTCGACAAGACCGGAACACTGACCCTGGGCAATATGAGCATTGCAGCTGTCCTCCCGTTGTCAGGACATTCTGAGCAGGAATTGCTGGGGCTGGCTGCCGCACTTGAAGCGGGCTCCCGTCACCCCATTGCCCGGGCGTTTGCCGGTGTCACTGCGAGGCGGGATGTGGAGCGGGTAGAGCAGCAGGTGGGTGCGGGTATTTCCGCCATTATTGGCAAACAGCGCTACGTCATCGGTCAGCCCGGCTATGTAACGCAGTTGCTGGAGGTTCCGCTCCCGCCGTTACCGGATACGGAGCCAGGGCAATTGCCGCTGCTGCTGGCAGGGGGAGGAGTGGCGCTTGCCTGGATTATCCTCCAGGACCAGTTACGCCCCGGCGCCCGCGAAGCTGTCGCCGACCTTCAGCAGCAGGATGTTGAGGTGGTTCTGCTCAGTGGCGACCGTGAGGCCGCTGTGGCCGAGATGGCGGCCAAGCTGGGTATCCGGGAGCAGAAGGGAGCCCTGACACCACAACAGAAACTGGAGTGGGTCAACGCCCGACAACAGCAAGGGAAAAGGGTCATCATGGTTGGGGACGGTATTAACGACGTTCCTGTCCTCAGCGGTGCGGATGCTTCCGTGGCCCTGGGGGATGCCACCGACTTTGCCCGTATCCACGCTGACAGTATTCTGTTGTCAGGCAATCTTCAGACCCTGCCGGAAGCCATCAGCCTGGCGCGCCGCACTCGCAATGTTATCCGTCAGAACATCGCCTGGGCGCTGCTCTATAATCTGCTGGCGTTGCCGCTGGCGGCAAGCGGTCTGATTCCCCCCTGGGCGGCAGCGATTGGCATGTCGGCCAGTTCGCTACTGGTGGTAGTCAATGCATTGCGACTGGGGCGAGCCAGGGAGATTCAGGCAGTCTGGGTGGCAGAACCCTGCGCTTCTACTTGAATGTTTTTCTAAATAAAAGCCATAGGTGACTGAATTATGGCAAGTTTGTATCTTCTTATTCCGGTGTCTCTGATCTTCTGTGCGCTGGCTGTGTGGATTTTTTTCTGGGCCGTCAATAACGGTCAATACGACGATCTCGAAGGCGAGGCTGACCGTATCCTGTTCGAGGATGATGAGGATATTCCATCTGCAAAGGCTTCCGATTCCATGTCCCCTGGTACCAAAAGCGATGGCCAGCAACAAGAGCAGCATAAGGAACAGTAGCCATGGGTGATGTACAGGGAATGTCTGTATTGGCCATGTTTGTCATCGGGTTGATGGGTGCGGGTCACTGCGTCGGGATGTGCGGCGGTATTGTTGCGGCGCTGGGTTTTGCCACTGACAAGGAGACTAACCGCTGGCCGATCCTGCTCAGTTACAACCTGGGCCGGATAACCTCCTATGCCATTGCCGGAGCTCTGGTAGGGCTGTTGGGGCTGTTTGGTCGGGAATTCCTCTCCCTGGGGCCCTGGCTGCGCGCTTTCGCAGGGGTGCTCCTGATACTGATGGGATCGTATCTGGCTGACTGGTGGCGGCTGCTCACCTGGCTGGAGCGGGGCGGACAGTATCTCTGGCGCCGGATCCAGCCACTGGGCAAGGGGCTGTTTCAGGTGCGCAGCGCGGGCCGGGGCTTCCTTTTTGGCATGATCTGGGGATGGCTCCCCTGTGGACTGGTGTACTCTGCACTGGCCTACGCCGCTGCCACCGCTGAGCCACTGTCAGGGGCTATGGCCATGGCTGCCTTTGGGCTTGGCACATTGCCTGCGATGGTCGCGGGCGGAGTATTTTCCACACAGTTCAAGCAGTGGTTACAGGGCAGGGTGCTGAGGGCTGCCATGGCTCTTGTGCTGATTCTGTTTGGCGCCTGGACCCTCTGGAGTGCCCTGGCGCACGCTCATCATCACCCGACCGACTCCCCGGCCACCGAGGCCGGCTCCGACGCCCAGATGCACCAGCATATGCACCATTGATCCTGTGAATCAGGATTTATGCTTCCCTTAGTTGACTTTGATCAAGTCATGCGTTTGACTTCAGAAGTATAAAAACTGATACCAACGGGTTAAAAAGCAGTACCGCAGTTCCCGGCGTCAGTTTTTAAGTCAATAACACAATTACAAAAACGGGGATGTTATGTTAGGTCACATTGTTGGGTTGCTTTACGATCCACAGTCAGAGTGGAAGAAAATTGGTGCATTGTCCGAGGAAACACTCAAACGGATGAGCATCTACTTCATTTTCTTGGGGCTGTTGCCGGCTATAGGTTTCTATATCGGTACTACCCAGTTCGGTTGGACAATTCTCGGTGACGAACCAGTACGCATTACGGAAGGCAGTGCCATTCCTCTGGTGGTGCTGTTCTACTTTGCCCTGATGGGAGCGCTGATCTTCATCGGCTGGATGATTGGCTGGATGTCTAAGACCTACAATGCCGACACCAACTCCTTCAAAGGCTTCGTTTTCATGGGCCTTTGCTGCACACCGGTATTCCTGGCAGGCGTTTTTGCGGTTTACCCTATCTGGTGGCTCGATCTGCTGCTGGCTACAGCGGCATGCAGCTACGCGATCCGCCTGATGTATCTGGGTATCCCGGATGTGATGCACGTGCCGGAAGACCAGGGCTTCCTCTATGCCAGCGCAGTGTTTGCGATGGCCCTGGTATACGTGGTGGTCGTGCTGGTTGCAACCGTACTACTCTGGGAGTACGTGGCAGCGCCGGTATTCACCAACTAGGGCATATTCCTCATAAAAAAGCCGGGCATTGCCCGGCTTTTCTGTTTGTGAGGTGAAGGTTTCATGGGGCCGGGTTGTCGGCTTTTTTGGAATTCTGTTTTGGATTATTTTGTCACAGGAGAATAAAACCACTGTGGCCTGAGCAAGCGAGGTATTACATGCGTCTTCTACACACCATGTTGCGAGTTGGTAACCTGGATAGGTCCATCGCGTTCTATACGGAAGTTCTGGGCATGCAATTGCTGAGGCGCAAGGATTATCCCGATGGCCGTTTCACCCTGGCTTTCCTGGGCTATGGCTCAGAATCCGAGAATACAGTGCTGGAGCTGACGCACAACTGGGATACCGAACACTATGAACTGGGGGAGGGTTACGGCCATATCGCTATTGGCGTGGACGACGTTTATGCCGCCTGTGACCGCATCAGTGAATCAGGCGGCAAGGTAATCCGCGAGCCCGGTCCCATGAAACACGGGACTACCATTCTGGCGTTTGTGGAGGACCCGGATGGCTACAAGATAGAGCTGCTGTCCGACGACTGAGTACGCTCAGAATTCGTATTCAAGCAGCGCCCGCAGGGTATTGTTGGCGCTGTCTTCATCCAGCCCAAACAGCATGCCGATTTCCCAGTGCAGTTTGCGTCGGATGCCGGCATTGACGTCGCCCATCAGCACCGGTCCCAGGGCACGGGTGTCCTGGCCGCTGTAGAATTCCACCGCCGGTTCCAGCCAGCGGGACAGCCGGTAGCGGGCCTGCAGGCCCAGTGTGCTTTCAATCTCGTCGTCGATGTCGGAGCCCCATTCCTGGGAGATGATGAAGTTGGCGGTCCCGCTCCAGCGCCCCCATTCCTTCTCCGCCAGAATGCCGGTGGAAAATTCCCAGATATCCTCGTCGGATTCCTTTTCTAGTTCAAACAACAGTCCCCAGTCGGCCCAGTATTCTCCCTGCTCGGTGACCTGCCACTTGGCTTCCAACTCGTAGGCTTCAAGCTCGAAGCTGTTGTCTTCACTCTTTTCGCCAGTCAGGTAGACCTCCCCAAACCAGCGGTCGCCGAAGGCCCGGCCGTAGGAAAGGCGGTGCAATTGCAGGTTGTCGTCCTGGCCCGGCTGGTCGTCCTGATGAATGGCTCGCCATTCGATTTCCTGCTCCATTGCATCGACATAGGGGTGGTAAATCTTGTCAACGGCATTGCCATCCGCGTGGGCGAATCCTGCGAGCAGGAAACTGCCAAGGATGGCGAGTGGCTTGTGGATCTGTCGTGTCACTGGGCTGAATATCATGGTCATCGATGAGTTGGTGGAATTCAGGTTCTGGTAAGGGCTTGGGTATTGCGCATGTATCCCAGCCAGGCCAGCAGCATCACCAGCAGGATACCTGTGAGATAGGCGATTCCCTGCAAGAGTGACGGGGTTGCTTCATAGCCTATCAGTGCATACAGCAGGTGGCCCGGGATGGAGCTTTCCGGCAACAATTTGGAACTGTCCCAGATGGTGCCGGTGGCGGGCAGCCAGTCGGCCTGGGTGAGCAACTGTGTGGCCTGGGCTGACATGTTCCCGGCGATCATGGCCAGCAACACGATGCAACAGGTTTTTACCCAGTTTTTGGGTAGGCCCAATAACCCGTAGTAGAGCAATACTCCCACACTGATGCCGATCCCTGCACCTATGCCCGCGCCGGTCAGGGTGGGGCGGATATGGGGAGGCTGGCTGAGAACGCCTTCGATATAAATGAAAATTTCGGCGCCCTCTCGGGTCAGCGACAGCACCACACTGAGGGCCATAAACAGAAGTAGCCAGCCGCGCAGCCCCGGTCTGTCCAACAGGTAACAGAAAGAAAACAGTGCCAGACAGAGGGCGATGCCGTATTGCATGGAGGCATTGACGACCTCCTGTCCAACGTAGTCAAACCATTCCGACACAGCGCCCATGTAGAGGGACAGTACCAGAGCGCCCAGACAGCCGCCTCCCAGCCCGACAATCATCCAGTAGGGTTTCATGTGATTGACGCGGGTAAATGCTAGCAGCACGCTGACCAGCAATGCCGCTTCGAGGATTTCCTGGAGAATCAGGACCACCGAGCTCAGAAACATGGTGCAACTACCTCTCGGTTCATGGGGTGACGACGACCTTGCCCTGGGCAGTTTTGGGGTAGAACTCACCAAAGAAAGGGTATTCCCCGGGTGGCAGGGGACCGATAAAGACCACGCCCTTGCTGTTGCCGGGAATCACCTTTTCCCGGTTCAGTTCATAACTCTCGAATTCTTCCGCCGTTGGGTCTTCGTTGATTACCAGCAGCTTGACTTTGGTGTTGGCGGGGATTTCCACGGTTTCGGGAAAAAACAGGTGGTCCTTGACCCGCAGTTCCACCACCGGGGGGCCTGCCAGTACCGGTTGCAGCCACAGCGCGCAAAGCAGCGTCAGGCTGGTGAGAAAAGTCTTTTTCATAGCTTCAGCCATGTTGTTCCACAGCCCCGTTAAACAAAATGATAAATGCCGCCCCGGTATCAAAGCTGGACGGGGCAATGCTCGCCCTGGCGTGATGCAGATCGGCAATGTGGCGAACAATGGTCAGCCCCAGTCCGCAGCCCTGGGTAGCGGCTACTTCGTGCTTGTTGTTCAGGCGCTGGAAGCGCTCAAACACCTTGCTGTAGTCCGTGGGCGCAATACCTGGTCCGGAATCCTCCACCTTTAGGCAAACGTAATGACTGACCGGTTCCACGGTCACTCTCACATTGCCCCCTTCAGGCGTGTACTTGCTGGCGTTGCTGAGCAGGTTTTGCAGCAGGGTGGTAATGGCGAAGGGGTCACCATCTACAAAGCAGTCTTCCCCTACCAGTTCCAGCAATTGTTGCTTGCGCTCAAAGTCCTCGTGCTGGTTCGCGATCACTTCCTGGGCCAGCTCGAAGAGATTGAGCCGGGTGAAGTTGCGGGAGAATTCCTCCGGGGTGGAGCGATACAGGGAAAGTAACTGCTCCACCAGATGCTGCATGCGCTCGACCCCTGCTTCCAGCTCGGCAAATGCCCCGTTGCCGGGAGGAATTTCATCCCTGAGGTTATGTAGCTGTACTTTGAGGGCGCTGATCGGGGTGCGCAGTTCGTGGGCGGCATCGGCTGTAAATCGCTTCTCGCGGTCCAGTGCCGTTCCCAGGCGGCGCATCAATGCGTTGATGGAGTGGTTGACCTGCTCCAGTTCACTTTTTAAATCGGGGATTTCCACGGGAGTGAGGTCATTGGCCTGCTTGTTTTTCAGCTGCTCGGAGAGATCCCGCAGGGGTTTCAGGCCGCGGCTGACAATCAGCCAGATCAGCAAGCCGGCCAGTGGAATTCCCAACAGGATCGGCAGTACCGCCTGGGTAATCACACTTTCTGCCAGCATGTAGCGCAGGTCGGTACGCTCGGCCGCGATCACCCAGTTTTCGTGAACATCGTCGTAGTGGACCAGGGTGCGCCAGCGGTAGCCATCAAAATTGGCGTGGCCGAATCCGGGGTTTAGGTCGGTGATGGGGGCCTGCAGGGCTGCAGAGGATGCTGCCACCAGTCGATTGTCGTGCCACACCTGGTAGGCGAGGTTGCCCTGGTGCTCAAGGCGCGGTTGCAGGTGATCGGTATGCAGGTTGGCAATCAGCTCAACGGTCTGCTCCAGTTGGCTGTCGAACAGCCTTTCCGCTTCATCCAGGCTGGCCCGGTAACCCTGCAACGACGCGACAAAGTTGAACAGGGTGAGCACCGCCAGGGTGGAGGCTATCAGGAATAGCCGAATGGAACTCACGGCTGGGCGACCTTGTATCCCACACCGCGCACGGTCTTGATGAAGTCGGAGCCCAGCTTTTTCCTGAGGTGATGGATGTGGACTTCCAGGGCGTTGCTGCACACTTCCTCACCCCAGCTGTAGAGACGGGCTTCCAGTGTACTGCGGGTCAGGACCTTGCCGGCATTCTCCATCAGGCTCTTCAACAGCATGTACTCCTTGCGCGACAGATCCTGGGGTTCGTCATTAAAAAACACGGTCTGGCTGGCGGTATCCAGGGATACATCGCCAATACTGATGCGGGTGGATTTGACGGTGCCTAGGCGCCGCTCAAGAACTCTCAGCCGCGCCAGCAGCTCTGTCATTTCGAAGGGTTTGGCAAGGTAGTCGTCGGCGCCACTGTCCAGGCCCGCCACCTTGTCATCCACCGAGTCGCGGGCGGTGAGCAGCAGCACTGGCAGGGAAGCCAGCTTGTCACGGATTTTTTGCAGGACTTTCAGGCCATCCATATCCGGCAGGCCGAGATCGAGAATGATGATGTCCGGCGGCTCGGTAGCCACCACGTGGAGACAGGCGTCGCCAGTTTCCACGTGGTTAACCGAATAGCCCTGCTTGCGCAGGGCTGTCTGGAGGCCCTGAGCCAGGGGCCTGTCGTCTTCAACCAGCAATATTTGCATCGACCGTGGTCAGTCCTTGAGCTTTTTCTCGACGGTTGCCAAGGCTTCGCTGATCTCTTTCTGTCGGCCTTCATCTGCTACCGGGCGGTTGGGCCGCGGTGGTGCACTCTTGGCTTTCAGATAATAGGTTTTTGCCTCGGCATAGCGCTTCTTCTTCAGCAGATAGTTACCGAAAAAGTAGTTGCTATCAATACCGTCCGGATTGAGCACAAGCGCCTTGCGCAGCAGATCCTCGGCTTTTTTGTCGTCGCCGAAACCGATTGGCCAGCCGGGCACGTTGAAATAGAGAGTGCCGAGGCTGGTGTAGGCGGAGCCGTCCAGGGCATTCGCGTCAATTTTTATGGCCGCTTCAAGATCGGCCTTGGACGACTTGGCCAGGCCCAGTGCGCCCAGTCCACCTTTGGCACCGGCGTGGGTGGATTTGATGATGCCGCGCCAGATCAGTGGGGCTGCATCGGAGGGATAACTCGCCACCACCCTGTCTGCATCGGAGGTGAGGGATTCGAAAGCGGACAACTGGGCTTTACCCTTCAGCAGATAATTCACCTCTGCCCAGCGGTGTTGCAGGTTGCCGATATCCTCGTTGACGTCCGCCCAGAGATTTCCGGCGGACAGGGCAAGCAGGGCGACTGCGGCTGACAATACAGCGGATAACCGTCTTTTCATCGTTATGCTCTCCTAAAACAGGTCACTTGGTGTCGAGCTGGTGCTCGGCAAATTTCTTGATAATGGGGATTTTCTTCACCAGGGCACTGTGGACAACACCCGGGAACAACGCGTTGATACGCACGAAAAGCTTTTCGGGCCAGCCCATGAAGTGCTGGTGGCGATCGGAGGTCACCAGCTGCAACAGTGCTTCTGCCACCTGCTGGGGCGAATCGGTTTTATTGCCCAGCGCTTCATTGAGGGCGTTCACCGCATCGGAGTTGAGGCTGGTGGCGGTTGCCCTGGGAGCCAGATAGAACACTTTCACGGACGTATCTGCCAGTTCCCGGCGCAGGGCTTCGGAAAACCCGCGCAGGCCAAACTTGCTGGAGCAGTAAGTGGTGAAACCCGGGTGGCCGATGCTGCCGAATGTGGAACCGACATTCACCACGGCGGCTTCAGGGCGGGCCTTCAGCAGAGGCAACAGACGCCGGGTAAGCAGTACCGGAGACAGCAGGTTGGTGGTGATGATTTGTTCGATCACCTCTTCCGGCTGATTTTCAAAGAGGCGGAAATCCAGGGTGCCGGCCAGATTGACCAGCAGGTCGATTCCTCCGGATTCCAGGCACTGGTGCTCGATCAGCTGGCGACCGCTGTCACTGGCGACATCCGCTACTGCGATCTGGTGCTGGCCGGGTAGTTGCCCGGCCAGGGTCTGAAGGCTGTCCGCGTGACGTCCTACCAATATCAGTTTGGCGCCCTGTTGGGCCAGAGCTTTGGCGACGGCCTTGCCGATGCCTCCTGAGGCGCCGGTCAGGACAATGGTTCTATTCTGCAGGTTCATTCGTGGGCTTCCATCAGGGTGCTCATGCGGCTAAGGGAATGCCGTGGTCGCTTTGCAGGGAGCGGAAAATATCCCCGTACAAACGATAGAACATTTTCGCGGAATGAATGATCTGCGCCTGATCCTCGGGGGACTCAATGCGGTTCATCAGGTTCTCGAAGAACTTGACGTGTTCCTGATCGAGCGAGCCGTGGGAATACATGTAGGAAAAAGCTTTTTTTGGCAGGTTCAGGGTTTCCCGGATCTTGTCGGCAGCGTTTTCGGCAATGCTGACACTGGTGCCCTCGAGCACTTGTACCATGCCAAAGAAGCCGATCGGGTTGATGCGCGAAACTGTGTCGTAGGCGTAGGCGACCATCAACTCGGTTTCCGGGTGGGGCGTGCTGTGGCGCACTACTTCCTTGTCGTAACCGCACACGGCAATATCGTTCAGAATCCACTCCTGGTGGCCCACTTCCTCTTCGATGTATTCGGCTACGGCTTCCCGCAGCCACTCCTTGTCTTCCGGCAGGCGCGAGCCTACCGCCATCAACAGCGGGGTAGTGTGCTTGACATGGTGGTAGGCCTGTTCGAGGAAGGCCACGTAGTCATCCATGCTGATGTTTCCTGTCAGCGCCTTCTGAATGATCGGGGCACTCAGCAGGTGTTGCCGCTCGCTGGCGGTCGCTTCGGTCAGGGTGTCAAAGAAAGCCATAATTTCTCTCTGCTTGACTTGAGGTTCAGGTGTTGGGTGTAGGCACTGACAAAGCTGTGCCAGTGTCGGCCATTGAGAGCCGGCATGTGTCGGCGCATCTGCATGACATCGCGCTGCGAAGCGCTGGCCACGGTCAGCTTCCGACGGCATTTTTCCAGGTCGATCAGGGCTATTTCCACATCCTCCACGTCATTTTCGTCTTCCGCCCTGATTCTGAAGAAGACGTGCTTGTCATACAGGCAGCCGTGCTGCCAGCGCTGGTTGTGCAATTTGGCCAGCGACTCAGCCAGACGGCTGTAAATGGCGTCCAGCAGTTGTTCCTTGCGGGGGCTGTCCGGTTCACGTTCATACCAGTCCTGTACAGCCATATAGCCGCTCAATTCCCTGGTCACCAGAATGGCACGGGGTTGCTCTGCACCTGTACGACTGCCGCAGAACTCCACATGGGGGTTGCCACGCCCAATTGTCGGCAGACATTCAGGCGATGGGCCTCGCGGACAATGGTGGGGCAGCCGAACGGATGACGCAGACTGCGAAACATGTGCCCCACCTGTTTTTTGATGTAGTAGGTCACACCGTTGAGGCGGCAGCGCTGAACGCCGCTTTCCCCGCCGCGTCGCTGGTTTGGTTGTTCCACCCAGGTTCCTTCCATGTCCCACCAGTAGTCGAAACTATCCCTGGATGATGTGACGAGATGTGTTTGGGAAAGGGATTTCATTATTATTTTCCTTTCTTAGGGTATAGATACGCCACATAGCATACCCCATAAGGAAATTGCGGTAGTTCACAATTTTGAACCCCGCCTGTTGAAATTCCTGTTCGATCTGACCGCGCGCTACAATGAAGCGATTTCCATCTCTGTTTGCCGATTTTTCTTCCGCGCGTTTGCGCTCCAGTTTACGGCGTCGCCACGCCTTGTAATTGCCGTCTACCCACAGGGACAACACCACTGTGTCACGGGTCACGCGCTGGAACTCCTGGAGAATAGCCAGTCGTTGTTCCGCTTTCTCGATGTGATGTAGCAGGCGCATGCAGAAGATGTTGTCCACGGAGGCGTCGGGCATGTCGATGGCAAACGCAGAGGTGCGAAATGGAATGACCCGCTCGGCCAATTGTGCCGGCTGATTGGTTAGTGCCACCTGCAGCATATCCCCGGAATTGTCCGCAGCGAAAATCTGGCGCTGGCTATGCTCTGCCAACAGTGGCCAGAAACGACCGGCCCCGCAGGGTAGATCGAGTACGGTATCCGGGTTTCCCGCATCCTCCAGGGCTCGCCGCGCCAGTTGCTGTTCACGCCAGTTGGAAAGACGGCGTGTCAGGGTTTCCTGAGGTTTGTGGAAATAGTCCCGCGAGTGCTCACGGTCATATTTCTGTGCAAACGGCAGGCTCACCGGCGGTGCTTCCAGGGACTCTACCGGTTCTACCGGTAGAGGTGAGAGGTACTCGACGGAGGCACTCATGCGCTGAGTTCCCGGACATCGTTGTCGTACAGACTTGCTATCAGTGCCGCGTACTGTTCGGCAATGGCTGCCCGGCGGGGTCTGCCGTTGTCGGTGATCAGCGCCGGATTGGTGGTCAGCGGTGCGGGTAGCCTCGCCCAGTTGTGTACCTGGGCATAGTCCGGCAGGCGCTGGTTGATATCTTCGATCAGCTTGTGTAGTTGCTGGTCGGTCAAATCCCCCTGGCGTGGGGTGAGCAGGGCTACGCAGTAGGGTTGTGCGTCGCCGAATACCACGAACTCCGCAAAGGCGGGATGGGCCAGAAATTCTGATTCCACCCACTCCGGATTGATGTTGCGACCGTAGCTGGAAATCAACAGGTTTTTGCGACGACCGTTGATGTGCAGGTAGCCGTCCTCATCAAGATAACCCAGGTCGCCGGTGTGGATAGCCTGATTGCCCCAACTTTCGGGAACGTTGACATAGCCGAGCATGGGGTTGCCGGTGACCACCACTTCGTCGTTGATAATGCGCACGCCGAGGTGGGGCAGGGGCATGCCACAGCTGCCGGTCAGTTGGTGGCGGGGAGTGTTCAGGCTGACCACCGAGGCGCACTCGGAGAGTCCATAGCCCTCGAAGGCCGGGATGCCCAGTTGCCAGGCCCGGCTGAGCAGGGCGGGGGATACGCGGCTGCCACCCACGGCGACAAAACGCAGTGAGTCTGGTGCTTTCCAGCCCTTGGCCGTTGCTGCTACCAGTAGCAACAGCAACTGGGGGGTGAGAATCATACTGGTGGGTTCATAGCGGCTGATAACCGCGGTCATGGTTTCAGCATTGACTGAAGAGCTGCCGCAGAAACCCAGTTCCCGCAGTGACAGAGTGATCACTTCACCACCGGCCAACAGCGGTGTGTACACGCCGGCGACATTTTCCAGCAGGGTGCTCAGTGGCAGCACGCACAGGTGGCGGGGTTGCTTGATGGATACGGCATTCGCCAGCACCGCACCCTGTTCCAGCAGTTGGTAATTGCTCAGGCAGACACCTTTTGGCGTGCCCGTGGAGCCGGAGGTATAGGTAATTTTGCCGGTATTCTGCGGCAGCAGTGCCTTGGTGAGTCCGGGGTTCAGCACCAGTAATTGCAGTCGACCACTGCCTGGCAGGGTTTCACTGGAAACCACATCGCCGACAATGCCGTTAATGGCCGGGTTGTCGCTGATGATGGCATCTACCGGGGTTTCTCTCAGGGCGTGTTGCATCTGGCCAATGGAGAAAAAAGTCGGCAGGGGAAGCAGGCAGATATCCGCCAGCTGGCAGGCCAGGTCAACAATCACCCACTCCATGCTGTTGTCCGCATGCAAGGCCAGTTGACTGATTCCCAGGTTGCCCAGATGTTCTGCGAGTTCCTGGCAAGCCTTGATCAGTTGTTCGGCACTCAGGGATGCCGAGCTGTCCCGAAGTACGATCTGGTCGGAGGCACAGAGCTTATCAAGCTGCGAAACAATGTTCGGCATGGTGCACTCCATATTGGATCTGGGCAGCCAGGGTGTCGATGCGGTTACAGTACAGGGCCAGGATGCCGCTCAGGGCGCGCCGGGATGTGATGATATCCATGCCGTGGCTCAGGTCTCCGGCAACCACCAGGGGGTGAGTCTGGTAATAACTGCCCCAGTTGGTGGCTGCGCCATTGGGCAGGCGCGAAATATCGGCTTCGGCAATGATGCGCAGTTCGAAGCCGAGACGGTTGATGGTCTTTCTCACCTGGGGAGTGGCTGTAAAGGTAATCCAGCGGAACCCGGCGCGGTAAAGCGTGGCGGCCAACAGCACGAACAGCAGTTGGCTCGAACCCCGTTGAGTGGCTGCCAGGTTGCCTATTTCGACAATGCTGAGACGATTGACCGCTGCGTCGAAAGCGCGGCCAATCTCATTCTCGATAGGGCTGTTCAGGTACTGCTCCAGGAACAATGACTTGGCTTCCACCGGATTGATGCCGGTTACTGCGCTGAGGTGATTGTTGCAGTTCAGGGTCAGGAACAGGGGCAGAAATTCGCTGATACTCGCACCGTAGACTGCCTCGAACTGACGGGCAACGTAGCTTTCCACCAATTCGCGGTTGGCCGATGTCGGTCCGTGCAGGTGCAGCTGCGGGCCGGGGCTGAGCAGTTGGTGGAGGCTGCGGAATGCATGTTCACTTACTTGGGGAAAGTCGGCACTCGCGATTGCGTTGTGAGCCATTTTTTTTACCCTTTACTGGTCTATTGCCTAGCAGATTAGTTGGCAATACTTAAGGAACCCTTAAAGTTAAAAAAATGTGAAAAATAATCCTTTGGACGGGATGATTGGTTTGCTCATCTTGCTATAATCCGCGCCGCGCGGGCCTTGGCGCCGCGGCCATGCCGGTTTCATGCCGGTTCATGTGTTACACAGGAACCCCAGTTGCTTAATTCGCTGATCTCCGCCCTGCTGGTCGCGGTCATTTACATGGCCAGCGCCACGGCATTACCGGGATGGTGTCCTGATGATCAGCCGTTCCCCGAATATCACAATACCCTTGCCAGCTGGGATTTTGATGACGATGGCAAATCCGTTGCCATCCTGACAGCACCGATTCGCCTGTCCCTGGTTGTCAGCACTGTTGTCCCCGACATGTGGGGCAACACCCTTCTCCTGCTAGATTCCTATTCGCAAAACGCCATACGGGCTCCCCCGGCCTGAATCCCTGTGGCGGACAGATGTTGATCAGCGCCGCCAGACCCGCAACCAGCCTTTATCAGATTGTCCTCGCTGTTCCCTCCATCCCGGGAGCAGTTGTCAGGTCCTGAGTGTGCCTGGTGCAAGGCGGGCAGATTGCTTTACCCGAGCCGCCCGGGTGGCAGGTGGCAGACAGACTACCCCCCTCAACCTTATGCATATGGAGATACACAGATGCACGAACTGACAGACCCCATGATCGTAGCGGGGTCGATATTGATATTGACCTTCCTCGGGATATTTACCGAACACGTGCACGGTTATAACCGCGCCAAGTTTGCCATGGCCGGAGCCGGAGCCATTATTATCGCTGGTCAGATTTACGGTTTTTACTCCCCGGAACTGGCACTTCACGCGATTGACTGGAACGTGGTTTTCCTGCTCGCCATCATGATGATCGTGGTGTCCATCATGATCAGTACCGGTGGTTTCGAGCACATGGCCGAGTTTCTGGCGAAGAAGAGCGGCGGATCGCAATTGCGCCTGCTGATATTCCTGGGCACGGCGGTGACCGTGATCTCCCTGCTGCTGGATAACGTGACCACGGTGATCATCTTTGGTCCGCTGATTATCCTGATCTGCCAGACCATGGGGGTATCGCCGATTCCCTACCTGCTGGCGGCGGCGCTGTTGTCCGATACCGGCGGTGTCGCCACCCTGGTTGGTGACCCGCCGAACCTGATGATCGGTTCCGCTGCAGGCATCGACTTCAATACCTTCTTCATTCACATGGGGCCGCCCGTGGCTCTGGCCTGGTTTGCGATTCTGGTGGCGATGAAGTTCCTGTTTCCCACGGAGATGGCCTCTCCCTGCGGTCAGTTTGAGTCTGTAGCTCGCTACAAGAATAAGCGCCTGTGGCAAAAAGCCCTGCTGGTGATGGCGATGATGGTTGGCTTGTTCATCTACCACACGGAACTGGGCTGGGAGCCCTGGATGGTGGCAGCCATTGCGTTGACAATTCTGGTGTTCCTGTCCCGCAAGGTTGACCTGGACAAGGTTACCGGTCACCTGGAAACGCCTCTGCTGATGTTCTTTATCGCCCTGTTCATTCTGATCGGTGGTGTGGAAAAAAGCGGCCTGCTGGAGCTGATTGGCGAGCAGTTCAAGCCGATCATTATTGAGCATCCCCTCGGCGCCGCACTGCTGCTGCTGTGGGTGGCGGCGATCCTGTCGGCGCTGATCGATAACATTCCGTTCACTGCGGCCATGATCCCGGTACTGGCCGGCCTGCAACATCAAGGCGTCAACGTGAGTGTCATGTGGTGGGCGCTGGCCATGGGCGTGGGCATGGGCGGTAACGGTTCCCATATCGGTTCCACCGCCAATGTGTACATCGTCACCATCTCCGAGCGCCTCGCCAAGCAGACCGGTAACCCGGCCCTGGCTATCACCCCGGGTCTGTGGTTCCGCAAGGGTACCCCGGCGATGTTGCTGACCCTGATGCTTTGTACCCTGTTTATCTGGCTGGGCTACGACTATCTCTACGTGGATGGCCTGGGTCACTGATGACGCTTTTACAGGCGTGATACGGTTTCGTTCCTGAGCCGTATCTGCCCCTTTCTGGCCGCCGGCCCCGCGCAGTTTGCGGGAAACCGGCGGTTTTTTTATGCCTGAAAGAACGGTTTTAATGATCGAAAACGGTGATTTACATGAAAGGCTCATAGATCAAATCATTATTTGAGCGTCCCTTGGCAGGGAATGTGGCGAACTATACTGAATTGTGTGTTGATCCTTTTTATAAGAGGTACTGACCGATGAGCCTTTCACCCGTTGTGGCTGACTATCTGAGCCAGCACCATATAAATTACGAAGTTCTCAAGCATGCGCAGACTTGCAGTTCCCTGGCGACCGCGAGAGAGGCTCACGTACCGCCGGACAAACTGGCCAAGGCGGTGATCGTAAGACAGGATGATCGCTATGCCATGTGTGTAATCCCGGCTGCCAACCAGCTGGTGCTGGAGTGGCTTGAATATGGTCGTCAGCACGGCTATGAAATTGCCGAGGAGTCCGAGTTACATCAGCTGTTCCCGGATTGTGAGGAGGGCGCCATTCCCTGTCTGGGGCAGGCGTTCCACATGGATGTCATGGTGGACAGTGCCCTGATGGACGGGGGCAAGGACGTTTATTTCGAAGGAGGCGATCACAATCACCTACTTCATATCAGTTATCAGGATTTCAAACAGTTGATGGCCGATGCCTGGCCAGCACCGATCAGTTGCCTGCGCGGCGGACAGGGCGATAAGCCCTACCTTTGGGCGCCTCCCGAGGACGGGTGAGAGCGACCTGTCGGCCTGCCACCACGGGAGGGTGGTCCCCATTCCCATTCTCCCGTTCTTTGTTCTCTGCTGAGGGGGCCGCCAACATTGGCGGCCCTCGCGGCTGTTTCCGCGTTGAGTTTCTCGGCCATTCTGCCCCAATACGGGTATGGCCATGTGCAATGGATAAGTGGTTGAATGATGCTCTGATCAGAGGTTTTCCGGAGTCATCCCGTGCCAGCCGTTTTCACCCCTCAACAATTGCGTGACCGTATACGCTACGGCGAATACGAGGGCAATACCTCCGGGCAGTGCCCCGGCTTCGTACAGGGCAATGTGGTGATTCTGCCCGCCGACTGGGCAGCGGATTTCCTGCAGTTCTGTCAGTTCAATCCCAAGCCCTGCCCGCTGATCGGCATGTCCCGAGCGGGCGACTATCGGCTGCCGGAGCTGGGTGACGACCTGGATATTCGAACTGACATACCCCGTTACCGGATCTTCCATAACGGTGAGTTGATGCAGGAGGTTCGGGATATCGTCAACCACTGGCGGGACGACCTGGTGACGTTCGTACTGGGTTGTTCATTTTCCTTCGAGGAGGCACTGCTGGCCGATGGCCTCGAAGTGCGCAATATCTCCGAGGGTGTCAACGTCCCCATGTATCGCACTACCATTCCCTGCCGCAGCGCCGGTCGTTTCAGCGGCGACATGGTGGTGAGTATGCGGCCGATGTTGGCCGCCTCGGCCATTCGCGCCATCCAGATTTGCAGTCGTTTTCCCTCGGTACACGGGGCACCTATCCATCTTGGTGACCCATCGCTGATTGGTATCAAAGATATAGAGCGACCGGATTTTGGGGATCCGGTGACAATCCGGGAGAACGAATTGCCGGTTTTCTGGGCCTGCGGAGTGACGCCCCAGGTGGCCTTGGAAGCAGCCAGGCCGCCGCTCTGCATTACCCACAGCCCCGGTTGTATGCTGATCACAGACCTGCCCAACAGCAAGTTGGCGGTGATGTGAGTTGAGAAGGGTGTAGAGAGGGATAAAGAGTGGCATGACCAGGAGTGAAGTGAAATGCCATTGCTGTTAAACGCAGATCTCGGTGAAGGCGTTGGCGCTGATGAGGCGGTGATGCCACATATTCACCTGGCCAACATTGCCTGTGGCTTTCATGCCGGGGACCAGTTTTCCATGCAGAAAACCCTGCAGTTGGCCGGGCAGCACGGTGTGGTGATCGGTGCCCATCCGAGCTACCGGGATCTGGAAGGGTTCGGGCGTCGCTCCATGGAACATACTCCCGACGAGATTGTGGCTCTACTCCATTACCAGATGGCGGCGCTGGACGGCATGGCCAGATCCCAGGGGCTGGCCATGGACTATGTGAAACCCCACGGTGCTCTCTACAACGACATGATGGCAAAGGAAAACGTGCGCCGTGCGGTGATGGAAGCAGTCGCCAGTTTCTACCGGCCCCTGAAACTGATGATTCAGGCAACTACCGCTGCCGAGCAACATCAGCGGGAGGCGGAGCTGAGTGGTATCAAACTCTGGCTGGAAGCCTTTGCCGACCGCTGTTACGACGACAGTGGCCTGTTGTTGCCCCGGTCCCTTCCGGGAGCAGTACACGATCGCACCCGCACCCTGGAACAGGTGGCACAGCTGAAAGAGGAGGGCACCGTGACCACCGTGGGAGGGCATCGTCTGCCATTGATGGCGGATACCCTCTGTGTGCACGGTGACAACCCTGAGAGCATCGGTGTCATTCGCCAGATCCGCGAATTGCTTGAGCGCGATAGCTGACAGATCGGCGAGTGGCTGGAGTACAGACGTGAGCGAACAGGGACATATCGACATCATTCCCGCCGGGGAAAACGCCCTGATGGTCTACTTTGCCGACCACTTCAGTCCCGAAGTGGCCGATCGAGTGCAGAGGGCAGTGACGGTTCTGGAACCGGCTCTGGGTGAGACGTTGCTCGATCTGGTGCCGTCCTTCGCGTCGCTGTTGGTGATTTACGATCTTTACCGGATTGATTTCGACACCTTGGCGGCTCAGATAGACAACCTGCTGGATACCTCTCGGGAGGTGGGCAGTGGTGCCAGTAAGCTGGTGGAACTGCCGGTGTTTTACAGCGCGGAAGCCGGCCCTGACCTTGAGGCGTTGGCGAGAGGTGCTAGGCTCAGCACCGATGAGGTGGTGGCACTGCACCAGGCCCGCGAATACCGGGTTTACGCCATCGGTTTCGCCCCCGGTTTTGCCTACCTTGGGGAGGTGGACGAGCGCATAGCTGCGCCGCGTTTGGCCACTCCTCGGGCAAGGGTTCGCCGGGGTAGTGTCGGCATAGCCGGTCGGCAGACAGCGGTCTATCCGGCGGATTCACCCGGCGGCTGGAACCTGATCGGGCTCTGTCCACTGCGGATGTTCAGTCTGCATGCCGATCCCCCCATGCCGGTGCAGGTGGGGGACCGGGTGCGTTTCCGCGCCATCGACCGGGACGACTTCCTGGCCATGGGGGGTGAACTGTGAGCCGCCCGGGTTTTTTGGTGGAGCGCCCCGGGGTAATGACCCTGATTCAGGACGCCGGGCGCATCGGCTATCACCGGTTGGGATTGACCACCGGGGGGCCGGCAGATCCGTTGGCCTTTGATTGGGCCAACCGGCTGTGCGGCAATACTCCGGGAGCCTCGGCACTGGAAATTACCGTGGGCGGTCTGGTGCTGCGCTGCGAGGTGGCGACCCGGATGGCGCTTTGCGGTGCCGATATGCCTGTGAGCATCAACGGCAAGCTAGTGGATAGCTGGTGCAGCCACCGGGTGGTACCCGGAGACAGAATTGAAGTGGGGTTCGCCCGCAGCGGAGTGCGCGCTTATCTCGCCGTGTCCGGCGGCTTCGATATTCCCCATACCCTTGGCAGCGCCGCCACTGTGGTGCGTGAGTCCCTGGGTGGTCTGTACGGTAGCAAACTGGCAGCAGGGGATGAGTTGCCCTGTGGCGAGGGCTCTGACGTTCCCCTGCTGAAGGTGCCCAAGGGATATCGACCGGTCTACGGTCGCCGAGCGCTGTTACGGGTGATGGCGGGTTATCAGCATGATGCCTTCCCGGTTGCCGAACGCCAGCGTTTTTTCGCAGGGGAATACCGGGTTTCAACCCAGTGCGACCGGATGGGCTACCGGCTTGAAGGCCCGCCAATTCATTTTGAGCTGCCGCAAATGCTCTCCGAAGGCATATGCCTGGGTGCAATTCAGGTGCCGCCGGACGGCCAGCCCATCGTGTTGATGTGTGATCGCCAGACTATAGGCGGTTATCCGAAACTGGGGTCGGTGTTATCCGTAGATCTGGTACAACTTGCCCAGTTGCCCCCGGGCAGCAAGGTAGCTTTCACGGCAATAAGTACGGAAGAGGCCCGCCAGATTCGCATTGCCGCAACCCGGCAATTCCAGCAGCTGGAACCGGAGTTGTGTTGAGGTCTAAGCTGACAGGTGAGGTGAGTGGATATGAGTAATGCCACCGAAACACAACTCAGCCATCGCATTGAGCAACTGCTCGTGGAGCGCAATCTGAGAGGCATGGCCGAGCTGCGGGGACACCTGCAGCCGGGCTATTGCCTGCGCGCGGCCCAATGGTTGAGAGACTGCCAAGGCCCCGTGTTGATCGGTACCGGCTTTCCGGTGCTGGATACTTTTGAAACCGATGGTCCCGCAGGGGCCATTGCCTTATACCGGGTGCTGTCTGCCCAGGGGGCAACGCCGATACTGGTCTGTAATGAACGCCTGGCAACAGCCCTGGCAGGGGATTACCGGGTTGAGGCCATGCCACTGGGGCAACCACCGGAGTTACTGGAGCAGGTAAAAGAAATCGTGTCCCGCATTGCCCCGGAGTTGGTCATCAGCATTGAGCTGCCGGGCAGGGCCGCTGACGGGCGTTACTACAACATGCGTGGTGAAGATATCAGCGACCGCACCTTCTGCTTTGACGACTTTCTTGCACTGGCGAACTGTCCCTCCATTGCCATCGGCGACGGCGGTAATGAGATCGGCATGGGCAATGTGACCGAAGGGCTGGCCGGGCTGGATATTATTCCCTCGGCCACCCGCTGCGGCGAGTTGGTGATTGCCGACGTGTCCAACTGGGCGGCCCACGGCCTGGTGGCGATGCTCAGTTTTTGGTCGGGTCGCGATCACCTGGCGGAATGGGACAACCGCGCAGTGCTGGAATACCTGGCGGAAAGGGGCAGTGTGGATGGCGTCACCCGGGAAAACACCCTGTCCGAGGACGGTCTTCCCAGTGAGAGCGGCAAGGTTCTTGTGACTGTTTTACAGCAGTTGGTGGACGACGCCAGAAATAGTAATGGGGCGGTGGATTAGCGCGAGGATTTACTTTGCCTGGCTTTTGGGGCGCTGCTAAGATCAGCCGTTTTTCCCGGGCCTGGCGACGATAGCAAACGGTTTAATCGGCGAACAAAACGATGAGTACAGTATTTTTGAACGGTGATTACCTGCCCATGGAGGAGGCCCGGATATCTCCCATGGATAGGGGGTTTCTCTTCGGCGATGGCATCTACGAGGTTCTGCCCGCCTATGGCGGGAAGATGATCGGTTTTGATTTGCATATGGCGCGGATGAACAACGGCATGGCGGCTATCGGCATTGTGCTCGGCTGGAGCAATGAACGTTGGCGCAAGTTGTGCGATACCCTGATCAAGGCCAATGGCGGCGGCAATCTTGGCCTCTATCTGCATGTCAGCCGAGGTGCGGATGTCCGCCGTTTCCATGCTTATCCGGAAAACATTTCACCAACGGTATTTGCTTTCACCTTCGTGATACCCCAGGAGCCGGTGGCAGACAAGTCCAGGGTTAAACTCTATCGGGTGGTGACAGATCGGGACTTGCGCTGGGAGCGCTGCCATATCAAATCCACTGCCTTGCTTGGCAACGTCATGCATTTTCAGCAGGGTTATCAGCAGGGCGCCGATGAAACCCTGTTATTCAACGAGCGCGATGAACTCACCGAGGCCAGTGCCTGCAATGCCTACATCGTCAAGGACGGGGTGGTGATCACCCCGCCGCTGGACAACCACAAGTTACCGGGTATTACCCGTCATATCCTGCTGGATTTGCTGCGTAAGGATGGCCGCATCCCGGTGGAGGAGCGAGCGGTGACCCGGGCCGAGGTATACCATGCGGACGAGGTGTGGGTGACCAGTTCTTCCAAGGAAGTGGTGCCGGTGATTGAGGTTGATGGAAAACCTGTCGGTACCGGTAAGGTCGGCGACATCTGGCTGTTGGCTCAGCAGATCTATTCTGCTGGCAAGTTTGATTACTGATCGTTTCCCGTTACAGGAGCGTTAACGAAACCCTATATGTCCAGACCCGCGAAAGCCCTGATCGACCTCGATGCCCTGCGCCACAACCTGTCGCTGGCAAAAAGCCTGTCGCCACGCTCCCAGACCATGGCGATCGTCAAGGCTAACGCTTATGGTCATGGTGCGGTACCGGTAGCGAGGGCAATCGAGCAGATGGTGCCGGCCTTTGGTGTCGCCTGTATCGAGGAAGCGCTGGAGTTGCGGGAGGCGGGTATTTATAAACCCGTCTGTCTGCTTGAGGGGGCTTTCTCGGCAGATGAAATTGCGATTGCAGCCGACCAGAATTTCTGGCTTTCCGTGGTTAATCGCGAGCAACTTGAAGTAATCCTGGCAGCCCGACTTGATAAGCGGGTCAGCGTGTGGCTCTGTGTTGACAGTGGCATGCATCGACTGGGTGTCAGTCCGCAAGACATTGGTGATATCTACAATAGTCTGAAGGCTTCCGGCAACGTGTCGGATCACATCGTTGTCGCAACCCATTTTGCCTGTGCTGATGACCTGGACAGCGATTTTACCCGCCAGCAGTTGGTACGCCTGAAAGAGGGAATGGCATCGTTGCCAAATGCGCAACAAATACCACTGAGCCTCGCCAATTCCGCTGCGCTGATGGGTTGGCCAGAATGTCGCGCTGACTGGAATCGCCCCGGCATCATGCTTTACGGAAGCTCTCCGTTTGCAAAAGCCAATGATCTTGCGCAGCAACTTCGTCCGGTGATGACCCTGCAATCCTCCGTGATTGCCTTGCGAGAGGTGCCGCCTGGCGAATCTGTGGGCTACGCGGCCCGTTGGCGCGCCAGCCTGCCGAGCCGGATCGCTACTGTTGCCATCGGTTACGGTGACGGCTACCCGGTACATGCCCCGGACGGAACGCCGGTGCTGGTGAACGGGCAGCGCTGCCCGATGGTGGGACGTGTCTCCATGGATATGATCACCGTGGATGTCACCGCCCTGCCCGAAGTGTCAGTGGGTGATGACGTGGTATTGTGGGGTGAGGGGCTGCCGGTCAACGAAGTGGCCGCCTGTGCGGGTACCATCAGCTATGAGCTTTTGACCCGGATGTCTCGGCGGGTGCCGCGGATTTACAGCGACTGAATCCGCTACTGGCGCCATCCCATTCGCAAGTCCATCCTTACAGCGGGTGGCAGAAATGATGGATGCGCAGAATATTGATGCGTCGCCGATTCTCGATATCGGCACACTGGACCGTTCGTCCAATCCGGTTGAGAAGTCCTAGCGCTGGCAGGGAAATTCCGGGGTGACAGTGTGCCTGCCGCCCCGGTGGACGGGATCAGTCGATCAGGCCGTACTGGTCCCGCAGGATTTCAATGATTTCCGCTTTCGGGTTGTCGGGCAGGTGGAGTTTTTCCCCGGTGATGCGTTCGGCGATGGAGACATAGGTGTTGGACACCTCCATCAGTACCTCTGCTGGCAGATCGTTGTACTGGGCCAATGCCTTTCGCTCCTCCATTCGATCCTTGTTGAGCAGGATATCCGGGTCGGGGAAGTGGTTCAGCAGCAACTGGCGGAAGCCCTCCTTGGAGTTCTCCACTACTTTGCCTTCCCGGTAGCTGGGGCCATCCCAGATGCGTGAGGAATCCGGAGTGCCCACCTCATCCATATAAATCAGTTTGCGCTGGCCGCTGCTGTCGGTGACGTAGCCAAACTCGAACTTGGTGTCCACGAAAATCTGGTCAATGGCCGCCAGGGCGTCGCTGATGACATCGAAACCTTCTTTCAATAGGGTTTCATAGCGGTCGATGTCGCCGAGGCTGCGGAAGTTGAAGGCCTGGTAATTGTTCTCGATATCCGCCCGGGAGATATTCACATCATCCGCTTCGGGAATGCCGGGCAGTCCCACCATGATGCCCTTGGTGGAGGGAGTGATCAGTAGCTCAGGCAGTTTCTGGTCTTTCTGCAGGTCGTCGGGCAGCTGAATGCCGCAGAATTCGCGCTCGCCTTTGGTGTAGGAACGCCACATGGAGCCGGTGATGTACTGGCGACAGATAGCTTCGATCATCACCGGTTCTGCTTTTTGCACGATCCAGACTAGCGGGTGGGGAATCTCCAGGATATGGCTGTCTGCCAGTCCCTTTTCCCGGAACAGTCGGAACCAGTGGTTGGAAATGGCGTTCAGTGCCGCACCCTTGCCGGGTACGCCGTTCATGCCGCCCTCGCCATGCCAGATGCAGTCGAAAGCGGAGATGCGATCACTGATGACCATGATGGCCAGGGGGGCGTCCGGAGCGACATCGTAGCCGCGCTCTTCAATCAAGCGACGGCTGTCAGCCTCGGTGAGCCAGTACACGGAACGCACCTTGCCGCTGTGGACCGGTGCATGGGTGCGGATGGGCAGGTCGTTGTTGACGGCCAGTACTTTGTCAGCGAGATTCATTGGGTTGTCCTGTTCTTTGGCTGAGGATGGGCAAGACATCCCCTTTTTGGTGCCAGTTGTCTGCCCGATTGTTGGTGTGCGAGCCATTGAAGGCGGAGGATTTTACCAGATCAGTGCGACCGTGCCAGATGTGTGTTTGGCGTGTTGGGACTTGTTGCTTCAATCGGGCCGCAATGCGTATTTGCCCGTGCCTAGCAATGCGACGGTAATGGCCCCCAGCAGGAACATTCCTTGTAGCTCCAGGGCCCAGCCACCGTTCTTGGTCAGGCTGAACATTTCCTGTGCATGTACCAGCAGAATGGCGGTGATCATGTTGATGACAATGATGATGGCGCCCAGGCGGTTGAAGTAGCCGAAGATGATCATCAGTGGGGCGAGCACTTCCCCAATATATACCAGGTAGGCCAGCTCCCCCGGCAGGCCGAAATTGCTCAGCTTGCCGCCAATAAAATCCAGTGTTCCCGGATTCAGTATCTTGGCGATGCCATGCAGCAGTATCAGTATGCCCACTCCGAGGCGCAGGATCAGAGCGGCCAGTGATTGGTAGTAGGTCATGGTTCTTGTTCTCCCATCAGGTTTGGAAGCAGCCAGTATGTCTGAAGGATAGTAACAGCGGCAGACAAAGTTGAATATCAGTTGCCGGGGGTTTCTTGGTGAGACCCTGCCTTCAAGGTATGATTGCGCCCGTGTTTTGAATCGCTGCCCGAGAGGGCGCCCAGTGGAGAAAGGCAATGATAATTAAACCCCGAGTTCGCGGCTTCATGTGTATTACCACCCACCCGGTGGGCTGTGAAGCCAATGTGAAACAGCAGATCGACTACGTCAAAAGCAAGGGCCCCATTAACGGTCCGAAGCGTGTGCTGGTGATCGGTTCCTCCACAGGCTACGGGTTGGCAGCGAGGATCACCGCCGCATTTGGCTGTGGCGCCTCCACTCTGGGCATCTTCTTCGAGAAAGAGGGTGACGAAAAGAAACCGGGAACTGCCGGCTGGTACAACTCAGCGGCTTTTCACAAGTTTGCCGAGGCAGAGGGGCTGTACGCAAAGAGCATCAATGGCGATGCCTTTTCCGATGAGATAAAGCAGAAGACCATCGACACTATCAAGGCTGACCTGGGGCAGGTGGATCTGGTGATCTACAGTCTGGCGGCACCCCGTCGCCAGCACCCGAAAACAGGGGAAGTATTCAACTCCACCCTGAAACCGGTGGGCAAGGACGTTACCCTGCGCGGTATCAATACTGACAAAGTGGAAATTCAGGAATTCTCCCTGCAGGCCGCCACAGATGAGGAAATCGCCAACACTGTGGCAGTGATGGGCGGCGAAGACTGGCAGATGTGGATGGATGCCCTCAGCGAAGCCGGTGTGCTGGCGGAAGGGGCTAAAACTGCGGCCTTCACTTATGTCGGTGAAAAAGTGACCTGGGATCTTTACTGGGATGGCACCATTGGCCAGGCCAAGAAAGACCTGGATAAAAAGGTCATTGGTATCCGCGAAAAACTCTCTGCTATCGGCGGCGACGCCCGGGTGGCAGTGCTGAAAGCGGTGGTGACCCAGGCCAGTTCGGCGATCCCGATCATGCCCCTTTACCTGGCGCTGTTGTTCAGAGCCATGAAGGAGGCTGGCACCCACGAGGGATGTATTGAGCAGTTGTACCGCCTCTACACCGAGTGCCTCTATAGCGACAGTCCCCGTATGGATAGCGAAGGCCGTATTCGAGTCGACGAGCTGGAGCTGAAGCCGGAAATCCAGCAACAGGTGGCGGATGACTGGTCCCGTATCACCACCGAGAACATCCCCGAATTGACCGATTTCAGTGGTTACCAGCACGAGTTTCTCAAGCTCTTCGGTTTTGAGGTCGACGGCGTTGATTACGAAGCCGAGGTTGACCCGGTAGTTCCAATCAACAATCTGGTGTAACTGGCTTGTTGTTTTTCCCCGCGGGAGGGAAACAGCTTTGTTGAGGCAGCTGTCCCCGCTGGTTCGTTGCCTGACCGCCCCCAATGGCAACCGCATGACCGGGCCCGGCACCAACAGTTACCTGTTGGGCCGGGAACAGTTGGTCTTGATTGACCCCGGTCCGGTCATTGATTCCCATATCGCCATGCTTCTGGACGCCTGCGGTGAGCAATTGCGCTGGATATTGGTGACCCATACCCACCCGGATCATTCCCCAGCTGCCAGGGTGATCGCCGAGCGGACCGGTGCTGAATTGATCGGCTGTGTGATGGATGATGACGGTCATCAGGATCGCAGCTTTCAGGTAGCGGAGAACCTCCGCCACGGCCAATTGCTGGAAACCCCGGAATTTACCCTGGAGGCCATCCATACGCCGGGTCATGTGGCCAACCAGTTCTGCTATCTGTTGCTGGAGGAGGGCTTGTTGTTCTCCGGAGACCATATCATGGAGGGTTCTTCGGTGGTCATCATTCCCCCCAGCGGCGATATGGGGGCTTATATCCGTTCTACAAAATCCCTGGAAAATTATCCCCTCCAGGCGATAGCGCCGGGGCATGGCAACCTGTTGCACAGTCCCCGAGAGGTTCTCAAGAAAATCGTCGAGCACCGTTTGGGCCGCGAGCAGAAAGTTATTCGGGCACTCATGTCGCTAGGAGAGTCGGGCATTGATCGGCTGTTGCCAGAGGTTTACCAGGACGTCGATCCGACCCTGCTGCCAATGGCGCGTTTGTCCCTGTGGGCGCATTTGTTGAAGCTGGAGCAGGACGGGCGGGCCAACAAACGCATTGTCGGCCACTGGGCTTTTGGGGAAGAGCGCTGGGTATCGGTTGGGAATGACCAGTAAATAAAATTCTCTGTTGCCAATCTCGCGGGCGGCTTCTATATAGAACCTAAGGAGAGCGACAAAGAATCATGGATACTGACATTCACACACTGTCTGACCTGTTTGACCAATTGGGCCTGTCTTCCACACAGCAGGCTATCGAACAATTCGTGGCGTCCCACAAGCCCCTCAGTGATGAGGTGCGGCTGCCCGATGCCGGTTTCTGGAATGACGCACAGCGCGCCTTTCTGACAGAGGCTATCGTGGACGATTCGGACTGGGCGGAGCAGGTCGATCAGCTTGATGCCCTGCTGAGGGCCTAGCGGCTCAGCAAACCTTTCCCATATCCGGTTCGCCGGGTGAGGGCTTTGCCCTTATAATGCCCACCCCGCGTTGTCCGGTTATCCCATGTACGACAATCAAGAATTCCGCTGGCACTTCCTGCATCCCCGTTACTGGCTGACCTGGTTGGGCATTGCCTGCTGGTGGTCGTTGGTGATGCTGCCTTACCCGGTGATTACCTGGATTGGGGCCAGGGTAGGTGCCGTGATGTACCTGATTGGGGGGTATCGCCGCAAGGTTGCCGAGGTCAATCTCAAGCTGTGCTTCCCCGATATGCCAGAGCAACAGCGACAAAAACTGCTGCGGGATAATTTCACCAGCTATGGCATAGCCTTCTTTGAAATCGGTATGGCCTGGTGGTGGCCCACCAAACGTCTCAACCGGCTGGTGCAGCTGGAAGGGATGGAGAACATCGAGCGCCTCAATGGTCGCGGTGCGTTGTTGATGGCCATTCATTACACCACTCTGGAAATCGGTGCTTCATCAGTATCGGCACGACATTCCATCGATGGCATGTACCGTCCGCACAAGAACCCCGTCTTCGATTATGTTCAGAGTAAGGGGCGCCGGGCACGAGACCCGCAGGGCGTGGTTTATCCCCGGGAAGATGTGCGGGGTATGTTCAAGGCACTGCGCCAGGGGCGGATCATTTGGTACGCGCCTGATCAGGATTATGGTCGTAAGCAGAGCGTTTTCGCCTCTTTCTTTGGTGTTTCGGCGGCTTCCGTAACGGCTACGGCCAGATTCGCCAAAACCGGCGATGCGGCAGTGCTGCCATTCTCCCATGTACGCTTGCCCGACAACCGCGGTTACAGGGTCACCATCCATCCCCCGCTGGAAAATTTTCCCGTGGGCGATGATGTTGCGGATGCCGAGACAGTCAACCGCAAGATCGAGGAGTTCATTCTTGAACAACCGGATCAATACATGTGGATCCACCGCCGGTTTAAAACCCGCCCGCCGGGCGAGGAACGCCCTTATCCAAAGAGCAAGTGACCGGTCTTGAAACCCCGGTGAAATCTCCAGCAGGTGCTTGTGCCCCTCTGAGCGGGTCAGTACCATTACGCCTTTGATTTTTCCACACACTTTTTGAGGCCCTGAATGATCACCGGAAGTATTGTTGCCCTGGTCACCCCCATGATGCATGACACCCTGGAGGTGGACTGGGACGGGCTGAAACGTCTGGTTGAATGGCATATTGAGCAGGGCACTGACGCCATTGTGGCCGTAGGGACCACCGGTGAGTCACCCACTCTTGATGTGCAGGAACACATGGCCACCATCGCGGCAATCGTCGAGGATGTCGCTGGCCGTGTCCCCGTGATTGCCGGTACAGGTGCTAACTGTACCCGTGAAGCCATTGAGTGGACTCAGCGCGCCCAGCAGGCGGGAGCTGATGCCTGTTTGCTGGTGGCGCCCTATTACAACAAGCCGACCCAGCAGGGGTTGTACCTCCACCACAAGGCGATTGCCGAGGCGGTGGACATTCCCCAGATTCTCTACAATGTACCCGGTCGCACGGCCTGCGATATGCTGCCGGACACCGTGGCGCGGCTGGCAGAGATTCCCAACATTGTCGGTATCAAGGACGCAACCGGTGATCTGGCTCGCGGCCGCCAGCTGATTGAACTGTGCCCTGAGGGCTTTGCCATTTATTCCGGCGATGATCTGACGGCGGTTGAGCTGATCCTCATGGGCGGTCATGGAGACATCTCGGTGACAGCGAACGTTGCACCGAAACTGATGTCTGACATGTGTCGGCTGGCCCTGGAAGGGCGGGCAGATGAAGCCCGCGCTATCAACCAGCTGCTACAACCTGTTCACCAAACCCTGTTTGTCGAGTCCAATCCCATTCCGGTAAAGTGGGCTGTCGCGGCAATGGGGCTGATGGAGCATGGTATTCGTTTGCCGCTGACGGAGCTGTCGGCGGAACACCACCACAAAGTGTTGGCGGCTCTTGAGCAGGCGGGTCTGCTCAATGGCAACCAGTGAATGCGGAGTCCTGCATGAAATTTAGCCTGAAACAGTTATCCGTCGCAGTATTGGCATTGTCCGTTGTGGGATGCGGTAACAACACCATCAGGGATCGCAGAAACGATTACCTGCTGTCTGCCGAGATGCCTCCCATGGAGGTGCCTGAGGGCATGAGCAGCAATGCAATCGGGCCGCTTTATGATATTCCCGATATTGCCGATACCTCAGGGGAAGGTGCCCGTTTTAAACTCCCGAGACCTCAGCCGCTGTCTGAAAATCTCCTCGAGGATGAGGTGAAGATTGTGGCTTTCGAGGGTAAACGCTGGATTGCCGTTAACAAACCCCCGGCAGAGGTCTGGCCGCGGATTCGCAATATTCTCTCCCGTAGCCAGGTTCCGACTACCAGGGTGGATGCCGCCTTGGGTGAGATCGAAACTGCCTGGCTGGAATTCAAGGACGACAACATCAATGGCCACCGTTTCCGCTTCACGATTACTCCGGGTGTCGGCGTTAACAGTAGCGAAGTAAGTATCCTGGAAATGGCAGCTCCTCTGGGCAAGGAAGCAGAAGTATCCGGCTGGCCGGATGTCTCCATGAATGATGCCAGGGAATCGGAGTTTCTCCAGATTACCTCTGATGCACTGGCTACTGATATCAGTAGCGGCAGTGTGTCCCTGCTGGCCCAGAACATCGGTGGTGAAGATCGGGTTCAGGTGGTAGCGGATGACAACGTCGCGCCCTACATGGTAATGAAGCTCGGTTATGATCGGGCATGGAATTCTGTGATTGATTCTCTCTCCAAGGGTGGCTTCTCCGTGGTCGACCAGAACCAGAGCGCCGGCGAAGTCATGGTCGAGTTCAAGGAGATTATTCCGGAAGATGAAGAGCAGACTCTGATGGATCTGGTTTTCAGTTTCGGCCGCAAGACTGAAGAGACCCCTCCGGTTGAGTATCAGGTACACCTTTTGCGAGCAGAACAAACCATTGAGTTGAGAGTACTGGACAACAATAAACAGGTCCTTGACCGTCTCGTTGCCATGAAGCTGCTCAAGGTCATTCGCGGTAATCTCAGCTGATCCATGCGTTTTGCCTCACTCGGCAGCGGCAGCAAGGGTAATGCCACCGTTGTCGATTGCGGCTCAGCCAGATTTCTGATCGATTGCGGGTTTTCTATCCGCGAAACCGAACGTCGTCTGTCCCGCCTGGGACTCTCCGGCCATGATCTCAACGCGATACTAGTGACCCACGAACATACAGACCATGTTCGTGGTGTCATTCCTTTGGCGAGGAAATATCGTCTGCCGGTGGTTATGACCGCTGGTACCAGCAAGGCCACCAAGCTTCATTCTGAAGTCGATCTGAAGCTCATAGACAGCCATTTGCCGTTTATTCAGGACGGGGTAGAGGTTACGCCTGTGTCTGTCCCCCACGATGCCAGAGAGCCCGTTCAGTACGTTCTCCGCACAGGAGAATTGGCGCTGGGTATTCTCACCGACCTGGGCAGTGTGACCCCCCACGTTATAGAGCAGTTTTCCCGCTGTGATGGTTTGTTGCTGGAGTGCAACCACGACCTCGAAATGTTGCAGAACGGCAGTTATCCGCCGGCTTTGAAGCGACGGGTCGCCAGTAGTTGGGGACACTTGAACAACCGGCAGACCCTGGCGTTGCTGGACAGTATTGACCTGACACGGATGCAGCACCTGGTGCTTGGTCATATCAGCCAGCAAAACAATACTGTTGAAATCGTGAGGGGTCTGATGGTTGCTGTCGAGGCTTCCGTCCCCTATGTGCATTATGCCTGCCAAGAACAGGGATTTGACTGGCTGCAACTGTTGGCATCGACCCGTTAAGTTTCCGGTGGGGCTTCTATGGGGAGGTTTGTTGAGCGATTGTTCAACTGGGTACGATCAAGCGAAATGTGTTGTCCACAATTACAGGGATAAGCTGACAGACTTGTTCAGAAGTGCGCCTAACTTATTGATATTTTATCGGGCAAATCATAACTTACTGAAATATAAGAAAAATATAAAGTGATCAAAAAATAGACAGTTTGTAAGTTAGGCCCGATTTCTGCGGAGTTGCATCAGTTTTGCGAAAGTAATTCACAAAGTTATCCACAGATTTTGTGGGTAACTTTGTCGTCGAATTTTCTACACAGTGTCAACCATTTTCACTCTGGTACGTTCAAGGAGAACAATGGTCCGGTAAGCGAATTTCTCCGCGGACCTGTTTGGCCAGCAGTTTGGCATCCTTGCAGCTCAGCTGGGTGTTGCCGGTTAACAAAACGGTATTCAGTTGGGGCAAGTAAAGAAGGGGCTGGATTTCTCTGAGATCGTTGTCTCCGAGGTTGACATGGGTCAGGCCAGTAAATATTTCCAGGCCCTGCAGGTTGGTAATGCCTGCGCTGGAGCAATTGAGCAGGGTGAGATCGCGGGCTTTGGAGACTTTCTGATCCTGTATCGCCTGGTTGAGGCAATTGGCCAGACCCCGATCAGAAACCTGATAATCAGTGAACAGACTGGGTGGGGTAAAAACCGGTTGCTCGTTGAGGGTGTAAGTGTAATTCTCGCAGCCGGCCAATAGGCTGGTGCTCAACATTGCGATGGAAAGAACTGTTTTTTTCATAAAGCTGTGAACCAGGTGTTTAAGGGCGCAGACGTGGCACTTGCAAAGATTTCTGCTTTTTCCACAATTAAGGATAAAGCAATTTGGAAGAACGGGTGTCAAACCCTGAAATTTTATGTTCATGAATGAGGAATAACCATGAAAAAACTGCTGTTGACTGCGCTGATAGTGACATTGGCTGCCTGTACCTCCATTGATCCTTATACCGGAGAGCAGAAAACCAGCAACACCGCCAAGGGTGCAGGAATTGGCGCCGTGACAGGCGCTGTGATCGGAGCTGCAACTGCCAGTCACAAAGACCGCAACAAGGGCATTGTCACCGGAGCTGTGGCGGGTGCAGCTGTCGGTGGCGGCATTGGTTATTACATGGATCGCCAGGAAGCGGCATTGAGAGCGAAACTGGAAGGTACCGGAGTCAGGGTGGTTCGTGATGGTGACAATATTCGTCTGGTGATGCCCAGCAATATCACTTTCGGCGTTGATCGCTCGGAAGTCCATCCCGAGTTCTACAGCACTCTCGAGTCTGTGGCAGTGGTGTTGAAAGAGTTCAACAAGACCAATATCCGCGTTGCGGGACACACAGATTCCACTGGCAGTTCCGAATATAACCAGACTCTGAGTGAACGCCGTGCCGCCAGTGTGGGCCAGCTGCTGATCAGTTACGGCATCGTCAGTGGCCGGGTCTGGACTACCGGCTATGGTATGCGCTTTCCCATTGCCGACAATGGCACCGAGTTCGGCCGTCAGCAGAACAGAAGGGTTGAGCTTGAACTCGTCCCCGTCCAGTAATTCCAGCGACAGCCTCGTTATCCTGCCCCGGCCCGGTTTTGAAAACCGGGCCGGTTTGCTTTCTACGCAGCTCGGGTTGCCCGTATTTGAAGCTGACCAGCTGGAAGAGTATCGGGGGATGGCTCTGGTTGTTGACGACTCGGGGCTCGCCTTGCAGCTTCTCGGTCCGGGAGCTCCCGGACCTGTGCGCTGTGATTTTGTCACCGGTCCGGCCCGCCATCGCCGGTTGTACGGTGGTGGCAAGGGGCAGGATATTGCCAAGGCGGTGGGGCTCGGGCAGAAGGGGTTCAAGCCCAGGCTGCTTGATCTGACAGCAGGTTTGGGGCGGGATGGATTTGTTCTGGCCAGCCTGGGTGCCGATGTGCTGATGGTTGAAAGGAATCCTGTCGTTTCTGCACTGCTCTCCGATGGCCTGTTACGAGCGCGGGATCTGGTTGGCGATGATGCGGAACTGGGAAGTATTCTGGATAGATTGGAAGCCGTATGCAGCGAGGGGGCTGACTATCTTTCAGGGTTGGCAGAGGAGCTGAAGCCAGACGTTATCTTTCTTGACCCGATGTTTCCACCACGAGAAAAGTCCGGCAAGGTCAAAAAGGAAATGCAGCTTTTCCACCAGTTAGTGGGAACCGAGGGTGAAGACTCAGATCAATTGTTACCGTTGGCCCTTTCCCATGCCCGCTACCGGGTGGTGGTCAAACGCCCATCGCATGCTCCGTACCTGAACAATCAGGCTCCGGGCTATTCGCTGAAAGGCAAGTCTACCCGGTTTGATGTTTATCCTCTGAAGAAGCTGCCCTGATCTCAGCAGGACGCGGTTAATCACCACTCATATCCGACGGCGATCCCCCATTCTTCATCTGCGTGGCGCTGACCGTTTTCCTTTCACGCCGACAACATTGTTGTCACAAGAGATAAGAGCTGTTTCCTGGTCATTGGGGCCTCCTTCGGTTGGCGAGACCCTGGAGAAACAGCGGGGAATCACCGGGGCGGGAGGTGGATAGTGCCCTTGAGATAGCAGATGGCATTGCCGGTGAGTAATACCCGCTCTTCAGTAAGTTCGCAGGTGAGGGTTCCTCCTCGGGGAGAGAGTTGTGAAGCAGACAGCACCTGTTTCCCCAGTCGTTCCGCCCAGAAGGGGGTGAGTACGCAGTGGGCCGAGCCGGTGACCGGGTCTTCATCAATGCCGCTGGCCGGGGCAAAAAACCGGCTTACAAAGTCGCATTCCTCACCTGGCGCCGTGGCGATGATCCCCCGATAGGGCAGTTTGGCTAGACTGCGGAAGTCTGGTGTAAGCGCCTCAATTTGTTGTTGCGATGCATAAACCAGCAGCAGGTCGCTGCCTTGCCACGCTTCATCGGGAATGGCGCCCAATGCGCCTCCAACTACCTGTTCAGGCATGTCCGTGGGGGCGACAGCGAGTGCGGGAAAATCCATTTTCAGTCCGCAGGAGGCGCGGGTGACGACAAGTGTGCCACTGCGAGTGGCAAAGCGAATGTCCTCGCCGGGAAACCCAAGCAAGTCAAACAGCGCAAAGGCGGTGGCCAGGGTGGCGTGACCGCAGAGATCTACCTCGGTGGTGGGGGTAAACCAACGCAACTGGAAATGGGCGGGGCTATCCTTATCGAGGCTATCGTTCTCAGGGCTATTACTATCGGGGTTATCACTATTGGGACTGTCATGACCAGCGAGAGGGACGAAAAAGGCAGTTTCCGAGAGATTATTTTCCGCGGCGATCGCCTGCAGGGTTTCATCCGGCAGCCACTGGTTTAGAGGGCAGACAGCGGCAGGGTTGCCGGAAAATGGTCTATCGGCAAAAGCGTCTATCTGGTAAAGGGGGATTTCCATATCAATCCCCTCAGGGGCAATGACGGGGTTAGCCCCGGACGAGCAATTTCACCAGGATGCGCTGATAGATATCGCTGAGCTGGTCCACATCAGCCGCACTGACGCATTCATCAACCTTGTGAATGGTGGCATTAACCGGCCCCAGTTCCACCACCTGACAGCCAAAGGGTGCGATAAAGCGTCCATCGGACGTGCCCCCGGCTGTGGAGAGTTCAGTCTCCAGGCCGGTGATTTCACGGATGCCGGCAACAGTTGCCTCCACCAGATCGCCGGCAGCAGTCAGGAAAGGATGGCCGTTCAGGCTCCACTGAATGTCGTAGTTCAGTTTGTGTCTGTCGAGAATGGCCTCAGTTCGCTGGCGCAGTTCCTGCTCTGTTACCTCGGTAGAGAAACGGAAGTTGAAGAGAATCCTGACGGTGCCGGGAATCACATTGGTGGCACCGGTACCGCCCTGGATATTGGAGATCTGAAAGCTGGTTGCTGGAAAGAATTCATTACCGTTATCCCAGCATTCAGAGGTCAGTTCTGCCAGCGCCGGGGCAACCCGGTGAATGGGATTATCCGCCAGCTGCGGGTAGGCCACATGCCCCTGCACACCTTTCACCAGCAGTTCAGCCCCGAGAGACCCGCGGCGACCGTTCTTGATGACATCCCCCACCTTTGATGAGCTTGACGGTTCTCCCACCAGGCACCACTCGGGAATGGCGTCACGTTGCCGCAGCCATTCCACCACTTTGACGGTGCCGTCAACGGCAACACCTTCCTCGTCACTGGTGATCAGGAAAGCGATCTGGCCCTTGTGATCGGGGTGCTCGGCGACAAACTTCTCCACCGCCGTAATCATTGCCGCCAGGGAGCCCTTCATGTCTGCTGCCCCGCGACCGTAGAGCACGCCGTTTTCAATGCGCGGTTCAAAGGGTGGTCTCTGCCAGTTGTCTTCCGGCCCGGTGGGCACCACATCAGTGTGTCCGGCGAAGCAGAGGGTCGGACCCTGGCCACCGCGTACCGCCCAGAAGTTTTCCACGTCACCGAAGGGCAGTTTGACCACACAGAAACCCAGAGCCTCCAGTCGCTCGATCATCAATGCCTGACAGCCGTCATCGGCGGGTGTGACCGACCGGCGCCGGATCAGTTCACAGGTCAGGTCCAGAGTGGGGGATACAGTGGTCATGAATAAACGTCCTCGAAATGAGGGCGTAAGTTTAGCGGGCTGCCGGGGGATAGGCTACCGTCAGGGGTAGCCCGGGTAAATCAACCGGCCCGGTGGAGAGTGTTGCCATCGGTGTGATCAAATTCCTTGCCGTAAATGTTCAGCATGGTGGATTCCGTGTACTCCAGAATGTCTCCCTTGACGGTGATACTGTGGCGATAGGCAGTAGTTTTGGCATTTTCAGCCATAAATGGTGATTGCAGGATATTCCAGTGGGGATCGTCGAGGCTGGCGCAAACTTCGATCCGGGTGGCGCCTTCCGGCGTTTTGGTGGCCTTGCCACCCGCCAATACACAGACGGCTCGGGGGATAGTGAGGGTCTGAATCACCAGTTGCTGGGCCTCGTCCCAGATCCAGTAGCCCACCTGGTCGTGGAATACTTCGTCGTTGGATTTTCTGCGCACTTCCTGCCGGTAGCGAACGGTCCACAGCTGTTGGGATTCGGCATTTTTGAGGTCGCCGGCGGCTTCACACACGAGTGTCTCGTAGTACGGGTTTTCCTCAATACCGTCGGATTCCGGGGCGATGTCCATGCCTGACTCGCCTTTCCAGGTGCCGATGACGTCTGCCAGTGGTCCGTATTGTTCGTAGCTCATGTCTCCTCCAGTATTTTTTGCGCCTTGTTGCGGGGGCTTACTGCCAGCTTAACCAGAAAAGAAATGATCAAATAGACCTGAAAGTCGTTTGAGTATGAAAATTTTAATAAAAAAAGCCCGGCATTTAGCCGGGCTTGAAGTGCTTCACTGAACTGTTTAGCGCAAGGCGTGTTAGTTCGAAGCGTGCAGTGCTTCGTTAAGCTCCACGGCGGATTTGTTGGTCAGGCACTCCACTGCACCGGTAGTGGAGTTGCGGCGGAACAGCAGGTCGTCCTTGCCGGACAGTTCGCGAGCCTTCACCTGGCCAACCACCTGGTTCTGATCATCCAGCAGGGTTACCTTGGTGCCGGCAGTAATATAGAGACCGGCCTCCAGGGTGCAGCGATCGCCGAGGGGAATTCCCAGGCCGGAGTTGGCCCCCAACAGGCACTGGTTGCCGATGGTGATGATGATGTTGCCACCGCCGGACAGGGTGCCCATGGTGGAGCTGCCACCGCCCAGATCGGAACCGGACTTGACGAATACGCCCTGGGAGATACGTCCTTCCACCATGCTGGTGGCTTCGGTACCGGCATTAAAGTTGACGAAGCCCTCGTGCATGATGGTGGTGCCTTCACCGATATAGGCGCCCAGACGTACCCGCGCTGTATCGGCAATACGCACACCCGCGGGCACTACGTAGTCCACCATCTTGGGAAACTTGTCGACGCTGTCCACGGACAGGGTGCGGTTCGCCAGTCTGGCCTGCAACTGACGTGCGGGCAGCTCTTCAATATCGATGGCGCCTTCGCTGGTCCAGGCCACATTGCGCAGTACCCCGAACAGACCTGCAAGAGTGATGCTATTGGGTTTAACCAGTCGGTGGGACAGCAGGTGCAGTTTCAGGTAGCCCTCCGGTACTGAAGCTGGTGCCTCGTCAGCCGCCAGCAGGGTGGCAACTGCCGGACGAGCGCTTTGCTTAAGTTGTTCGGCAATGGCTGCCTGATCATCTGCCCCGGCGTTCTTCAAGGCTTCGGCCAATTTATCCAGCTTTGTGGCGTCGAGAGCAATGGCTTGGTTGCCACCGGTGTAATCCAGCGCGGATTTTGCGGCGTTGACCACTTTTTCGGAGGGGTTCAACAACGGTTGCGGGTAATAAACTTCTAGCCAATCGCCATTGTTGTTCTGGGTGCCGATGCCGAGGCCAAAGCTATAGAGTGCAGTCATTTTTTACGTAGTCTCCAAAGGTTACGAATTAAAGCGCGTGGCGTAGAGGTCCGGCTTGAAGCCGATGGTGATCGCACCTGACTGATCGAGCACGGGGCGCTTGATCATGGCCGGCTGTTCCAGCAACAGCGCCGCGACGTTGTCGGCATTCACCTGCTGTTGTACTTCCGGGGCCAGTTTTCGCCAGGTGGTCCCGGCTCTGTTGAGCACCTTCTCCCATCCCGCAGCGGCAATCCATTGATTGATCATGTCGAGGCTCAGGCCATCGGCGCGGACGTCGTGGAATCGGTACGCCACCTGGCTTTCATCCAGCCAGCGACGGGCTTTCTTGACGGTATCGCAGTTCTTGATGCCGTAGAGGATTACTTCAGTCATAGGTTTGTCACGAATTGGCGGTATTAAGCACCGAACATCATACTCAGATTGAAACAGCGGCGAAGGATAACAAACTTGGCCCTGGCATTCACGGGAGACCGCTATGAAGACCATTGCGCTGGTGCGCCACGCCAAATCCAGTTGGAAAGATGCGACCCTGCCGGATATGGATCGTCCCCTCAATCGCCGCGGCAGGGTGGATGCCCCGGAGATGGGCAGACGTTTGCAAGCTCAGCCGTTCATCTTCAGAAAGGTCTACAGCAGCCCGGCTGTCAGGGCCACAGAAACAGCCGACTGGCTGATGCCAAGCCTGGGACTCAAGGCTGAACAGCAGCAGCCGACCCCGGCGCTTTACACGTTCAACTACGAGGAAATCCTGGGTTGGTTGCGGTCGTTGGAGGCGGTATGCGATCACTTTGTGGTGATATGCCATAACCCCGCCATTACCGATCTGGTGAATTTTCTCACCCTGTCGCAGATCAGCAAAATCCCTACCTGTGGCATTGCCATACTTCAGTTGAACATTCGCAGTTGGGGAAATCTGGGGGCAGGGACAGCGGAGCTGATGTATCTCGATTTTCCGAAAAGTGTTTCCGGCAAGGTTCTCGCACTGGAAAGTGATGGATAACAGTGGGCTGAAGGAGTCCGAAAGAGTGATTTTTCAGGCCTTGCGGGTCTTTACCGGGCGCTTGCGGTTGGGGAAGCAGGTTTTGCAGATGTCGCAACTGAGGCCATTGCAGTTGCGGGCCGGACAGTATTCGCGACCGTAATAGATGATCTGCAGGTGCAGAGCATTCCAGCTCTCCTTGGGAAACAGCCGTTTCAGATCCTTTTCCGTCTGGGTGACCGAACTACCATTGCTCAGCCCCCAGCGTTGCGCCAGCCGGTGAATATGGGTGTCCACTGGAAAGGCCGGGTGTCCGAAAGCCTGGGACATCACCACGCTGGCAGTCTTGTGGCCGACACCGGGCAGCTTTTCCAGCGCCTCCATGTCCTCCGGGACCTGGCCATCATATTGATCGACCAGAATCTGCGACAGTTTAACGATGGCTTTGGATTTTTGCGGTGCCAGCCCGCAGGGGCGAATGATGTCGTAAACCTGCTCCACCGGAACTCGGCTCATCTCTCTGGCATTGTCGGCCAGGGTAAACAGGGCGGGGGTGACCTGATTGACGCGCTCGTCAGTGCACTGTGCCGACAGCAATACCGCTACCAGTAGGGTGTAGGCATCCCTGTGGGCCAGCGGGATGGGGGGCGCAGGGTATAGCTCCTGAAGCCGCTGGTGGATAAATTCGGCGCGTTCTTTTTTCAGCATGGTCTAACTTTTCCGGTGCGCCGCTTCAACAAAGCGACGAATCCGTTGCGCCGCTTCCCGGCACTCGTCAAGAGGGGCTACCAGCGCCATACGCACCCGGTTCGCCCCAGGATTGAGGCCGTCGGCAGTGCGCGCCAGATAGCGGCCGGGTAGCACGGTGATGTGCTCCCGGGCAAACAGTTCCCGGGCAAAATCCTCGTCGCTGCCGATGTTCGCTGGACGGGTATCCGCCCAGAAATAGAAGCCCGCATCAGGCATGCTGAGGGGCAGGATGTCACTGAGGACTTCTTGGAAAATCTTGAATTTCTGGCGGTACTGCTCACGGTTTTCCAGTACGTGCTGTTCGTCGTTCCACGCTGCGATGCTAGCCAATTGGGTGGGCACCGGCATGGCACAGCCGTGATAGGTGCGATAGCGCAGGAAGGACTTCAGCACCTGGCCATCACCGGCTACGAAACCAGAGCGCAATCCCGGCAGATTGGAGCGCTTGGACAGGCTGTGGAATACCACGCAACGGCGATAGTCGTGACGGCCCAGGGCTGCGCAGGCCTGCAGTAATCCCGGCGGTGGATTGTTCTCGTCAGGATAGATTTCCGAGTAGCACTCATCACTGGCGATGATGAAATCGAAGCGATCTGCCAGTTCGATCAGGGCTTGCATCGCGGGTATGTCCAGTACGGCACCGGTGGGATTGCCGGGGCTGCACAGATATAACAGTTGGCAGCGCTGCCAAATGTCATCCGAAACCGCCGAAAAATCCGGGGAAAAGCCGTTTTCCTCGGTGCAGTTGAGGAACTGCAATTCCGCGCCGGCAAGCAATGCCGCCCCCTCATAAATCTGGTAGAAGGGGTTGGGGCTCAGCACCAGCGGATGGTCGTCCCTGTTCACTACCGCCTGGGCGAAGGCAAAAAGTGCCTCACGGGTACCATTGACCGGCAACACCTGGGTCTCTGCATCCACTTGGTCGAGTTGAAAGCGACGACACAACCAGGAGGCAATGGCCTGGCGCAGCTCTGGCAATCCCTTGGTGAGAGGGTAGGCGGACAGCTGTTCCAGGGAGTCAGTCAGCACCTGTTTGACAAAGGCTGGGGCGGGATGCTTGGGCTCACCGATGGACAGAGCAATATGGCCCAGGTGTGTCGGCGGGGTAACACCGCTCTTCAGTGCGTTGAGCTTTTCAAAGGGGTAGGGATGCAGCTTGTCGAGATCGGTATTCATTGCAGGGACTGTTCAAAAAATGATTGGGTATCTGTGGTGGATTATTGCCAGAGTTTCATGCGCTGTAGGGGCGCGCCTTCGACGTCCTCCTTGTTGCGCGCATCCAGTTCCCGGCAAATAGTGTCCCGCAGCTCTTCGCAAAAGTTGGCATCGCTGAGCGGTTGATACTTCTTGTTTACCAGATAAAAAACGTCTTCAACCCGCTCTCCGAGAGTGGCGATCTTGGCGCTCAGCAGTCGCAGCTCAAAACGCATGAAAATGCGGCCGAGGTGGGCCAGCAGTCCAGGGCGATCCGGCGTGATGACCTCAAGGATAGTGGCGCTTTTTTCAATATCGTTACTGATGCTGGCCATTGTGCGCATGGTGAACTGCTTCAGGTGGCGTGGCGTGCGTCGATTGACCTTGAATATTTCCGGATTGGGCGTTTTCAACGCATCGGCGAGGGTGCGTTGAATTTTTGCCAGCATTTCCGTGTTGTGACCAAATGGCTGGTTGTGTTCGTCCAACACATAAAAAGTATCGAAAGTATGTCCTTCGGTATCCCGGTGCAGACGGGCATCAACAATGTTCAACTGCAGGTGGTCCAGCGTGGCCGCGGTGGTGGGGAACACGTTGTCCAGACCCTTGGTATGAATGAAGATCTGGGTGGCAATGGGAATCTCCACCCCGGCATTCTGGATCAATATCACCGGGTCGCTACTGTTGCCACGGGCGGCAATGGCTGCGGTGTAGGTGGCGATGTCATCGGCTTTTTCCCGGAGGAAGAATTCATCATCCACGTTGCCCCAGATTTTCAGCGCCTGGGGTTGCGAAATGCCGTATTCCGCTAGGGATTCGATAGCCGCCAGTTTCGTGCTTTCCACCCAGGCACCCCGGTCGAAGGGGTTCTCGAGGCCACGCTGTAGGGCGCGCTTGGTCTCCGAGTAGAGCTGGCGCATCAGCGATGCTTTCCAGGTATTCCACAGGGTGGGGTTGGTGGCGGTGATATCCGCTACAGTGAGCACGAACAGGTAGTCCAGTTGCAACTGGTTGCCCACCAGCCTGGCGAACTTATAGATCACGTCGGGATCGGCAATATCCGCCCGCTGGGATGTATTCGACATGATCAGGTGATGTTCCACCAGCCAGGAAATCAGTCGTGTTTCCTCGGCAGTCAGGCCATGGCGACGACAGAACTCTTCGGCGTCGTGGGCCCCCAGTGCTGAGTGATCGCCGCCGCGTCCCTTGGCGATGTCGTGGTAAAGGCCTGCGACAAAAACCAGTTCCGGCTTTGGCAGGTTCTTGTAGATGTGGGAACAGAGAGGAAATTGCTCGGCCATTTCAGGTCGATCCAGAATCCGCATGTTTTTAATCAGCTGTAACGTGTGGGCGTCCACCGGATAGCGGTGGAACAGGTCGTGTTGGGTCTGGCCGATAATACGGCCGAACTCGGGCAGGTAGCGACCGAGGATGCCGTAGCGGGTCATGCGCTGCAGTTGGATGCTCATCTTATAGGGGCAGCGTAACAGCCGCAGAAATAGAGCCTTGTTCTGGGGATCGTTGCGGAACTCGTCGTCGATCAGTCGGCGGTGCTGGCGAATCTGGCGGATGGTGGCGGCGCGGATACCTTCGATATTCTCGTTTTCACCGAGTAGGCAGAAAATTTCCAGCAGCGCGTTCGGGTATTTGGCAAAGACGTACTCGCCGACCGTTTCAATGTGCTTGTCGCGCACCTGGAAGCGCTCGTTCAGGGCGTAGACCTTTTTGGCCTTGTCCTTGCGCAGGATGACCTCGTCCAGGTATTGCAGTATCACGTCGTTGAGCTCCCTCATCGACAGCACCACCTGATAATAATGCTGCATGAACTTTTCCACGCCGAGCCGTTCCTCGCTATCGTGGTAGCCGAACATGGCAGCCAGCTTGCGCTGGTAATCGAACATCAGGCGCTCTTCAGGGCGTTCCGCCAGCAGGTGCAGTCCGTAGCGAACTTTCCACAGGAAGGATTCTCCCCGCTTCAGTTGCAGAAACTCCTCGCTGTTGAGGAACTCCTTGCCGACCAGTTCGTCGATGGAATCCACATTGAAGTGGCGTTTGGCGACCCAGTTGATCATCTGGATATCGCGCAGGCCGCCCGGCGCTTCCTTGACGTTGGGCTCCAGGTTGTATTCGGTATTGCCGTGTTTTTTGTGGCGCTCGATCTGCTCGTCCAGCTTGGCTTTATAGAATGCCTTGTCAGGCCAGATTTTTTTCGGTCCGGTTTTTTTGATCATCGCCTGGCGCAGTTTCTCGTTGCCGGCGATGGTTCGGGTTTCCATCAGGTTGGTAATGACCGTGATGTCGGTTTTTGCTTCGGCCACGCAGTGGGACAGGGTGCGCACGCTGTGGCCTATCTTCAGCTGGATATCCCACAGAAAGGTCAGGAACGCCTCAATATTTTTGCGGTGGCGTGCGGGATTCCCCCAGCGAATCAACAGCATCAGGTCGATGTCGGATTGGGGATGCAGCTCGCCGCGGCCGTAACCGCCCACAGCCAGCAGGCAGATATTCTTGCTCCAGGTAAAGCGGTTCCAGGCGTGTCGCAGCATCATATCCATGAAGATGGCGCGGTCGTGGATGAGATTGGCAATCTGTTCGCCTTCGTGAAAGCGGGCATTGAAATGCAGATTGGCCGCGCCTATGGCGTTCTTGAAAACGTGAATGGGGTTGCGGGTGGCCAGGTCTTCACGAAAACGGCGCTCGTCGAAGAACAGAAGTGGTTTGGCCTGCTCGTCCATCAGAATTTTTCATCCTTGCGAGCGGTTAGCACTTCCACACCGTCGGCAGTGACCGCTAGGGTGTGTTCCCACTGGGCCGACAGGCGGCCGTCCAGGGTTTCCACGGTCCAGCCATCCTTTTTGAGTTTGGTGTGGTGGCGGCCGGCATTGACCATCGGCTCGATGGTGAAGGTCATTCCTTCCTCTATCAGCATACCGGTGTGGGGTCTGCCAAAATGCAGTACTTGCGGCTCCATGTGGAATTCCTTACCGATACCGTGGCCGCAGTAGTCTCGCACCACGCTGTAAAAATGTTTTTCGGCATGTTGCTGAATAATATGGCCGATGTCGCCAAGGCGGATGCCCGGTTTAACAATGCTGATGCCTTTATAGAGGCACTCCTGGGCGATTTGGGCTAACCGCCGTGCATGGTCGGGTACATTGCCGACGCAGAACATCATGCTGGTGTCCCCGTAGTACCCGTCCTTGATCACTGTGATGTCGAGGTTGACGATATCGCCATCCTTGAGCTTTCTCTTTTCGGAGGGAATGCCGTGGCAGACCACCTGATTGATCGAGGTGCAAATGGATTTCGGGAATCCCCGGTAGTTCAGTGGTGCTGGAATGGCCTTTTGAACATCGACTATATAGTCATGGCAAAGTCTATCCAGTTCACCGGTAGTGACGCCGACGACCACATAGGGCTCGATCATTTCGAGTACTTCAGCTGCCAATCTGCCGGCAAAGCGCATTTTCTCGAGTTCGTCGGCGGTTTTGATGGAGACTGCCATAGGATGAATTCCAGTTACTGCAATAAAAGCGGGCCATTGTAACGGATTGTCGCAAGTGGTGGCAGTCGTCTCCTGAACAGCGAGAGGATGAAATGTACTTCAATAAAGGCGGCCTTTATGGTATAAAGCGCACCGCTTCGGGGCGGTCCGTCCCTGGCATTTGAAACTTAACGACACACACATACCGACACATCTGTCTGGGTGCCCTTTGCGGGTTGACTGGTGGGGTATGTGGAGGTTTAACCCTAGAGGAAACAATCATGGCAAGTGTAAGCATGCGCGACATGTTGCAGGCTGGTGTGCATTTCGGTCACCAGACCCGCTTTTGGAACCCCAAAATGGATCAGTACATTTTCGGGGCTCGCAACAAGATTCATATCATCAACCTGGAATACACCGCTCCCGCTTTCAATGAAGCGCTGGAAGTGGTTCGTCAGGTTGCTGCCAATGGCAACAAGGTTCTGATGGTTGGCACCAAGCGCGCCGCTCAGAAAGCCATTGCCGAGCAGGCACAACGTGCCGGTATGCCCTTCGTCAGCCACCGCTGGCTGGGTGGCATGCTCACCAACTACAAAACTATCCGCGCCTCCATTCGTCGCTACCGCGAGCTGGAAACCCAGAGCCAGGACGGTACTTTCGAGAAGCTGACCAAGAAAGAAGCGCTGATGAGAAGCCGCACGATGGAGAAGCTGGATCGCTCCATCGGTGGTATCAAGGATATGGGCGGCCTGCCCGACATGCTGTTTGTGATCGACGTGGATCACGAGCGCATCGCTATCCAGGAAGCCAACAAGCTGGGTATCCCGGTGATCGGCGTTGTGGATACCAACAGCGATCCGTCTGGCGTTGACTACATCATTCCCGGCAACGACGACGCTATCCGCGCCATCAAGCTGTACACCACTGCGATTGCCGACGCCATTCTGGAAGGCAAGGCCCAGGCGGGCAACGCTCCCAGCAAAGACGAATTCGTCGAAGTGGTGGACGATGCTGAAGCTGGCGACAGCGAAGCCGCAGCTGAGTAATCACCGGCTACCACTTAAGTGGTGAGTCACTGAAGTCAAAAGGGGGCCCATGCCCCCTTTTTTCCAGTTAAATCGAACAATCGAGAGGAAATACAGATGACAGCTATCTCTGCATCTCTGGTGAAAGAACTGCGCGAGCGTACTGGCCTCGGCATGATGGAATGTAAAAAAGCCCTGGTTGAGGCGGATGGTGATATCGAAAAAGCGATTGAAGACCTGCGCAAGTCCAGCGGTATGAAGGCTGCCAAGAAAGCTGGTCGCACCGCTGCCGAAGGTGTGGTGGCCGTGAAGGTTGCTGATGACAACAGCTACGGTGTGCTGGTTGAGGTGAACAGTGAGACTGACTTCGTGGCCCGCGACGACAACTTCCTGGCGTTCGTCAACAGTGTGGTTGAAAAAGCGTTTAACGACAAACAGTCCGATGCCGCTGCACTGGCTGCTGAAGTAGAAGAGGCTCGCCAGGCTTTGGTGCAAAAGATCGGTGAAAACATTGCTGTCCGCCGAGTTGAATTGGTGGAAGCTCCGGTAGTAGGTAGCTACGTTCACAGCAACAACCGCATTGCTGTGCTGACTGCTCTTTCTGCTGGTGATGCTGAGCTGGCCAAAGATGTTGCCATGCACGTTGCCGCGGTAAACCCGCAAGTGGTCAAGCCGGAAGATATGCCGGAAGAAGTGGTTGTCAAAGAGCGTGAAATTTTCACTGCCCAGTCCCGTGAAAGTGGCAAGCCGGAAGAGATCATTGCCAAGATGATCGAGGGTCGCATCAGCAAGTTTCTGGCTGAGTCCAGCCTGGTGGCCCAGCCTTTCGTGAAGGACCCCGACGTCAAGGTCGGCAAGCTGGTGAAAGATGCCGGTGCGGATGTGCTCTCCTTTGTGCGCTTTGAAGTGGGCGAGGGCATCGAGAAAGAAGAAGTAGACTTCGCCGCGGAAGTGGCAGCGCAGGTCGGCGCAGCCAAATAAGCTTGAAGAAGCTGAAGACGGGGGCTGCGGCCCCCGTTATTATATACGCCCAGTTTATCCCCCCTCCGGAGTACCTGTTTCATGCCTGGCACAAAAGATAAAAAGTACAAACGGATTCTGCTCAAGCTGAGTGGCGAGGAGCTGATGGGTGATGAGGGATTCGGTATCGATCCCAAGGTACTTGACCGCATGGCTCTGGAAATAGGCCAGCTGGTGGGTATCGGTGTCCAGGTTGGTTTGGTGATCGGCGGCGGCAACCTGTTCCGTGGTGCGGCCCTCCATGCTGCGGGTATGGAACGAGTCACCGGTGACCACATGGGTATGCTGGCTACCATGATGAATGGGCTGGCCATGCGCGATGCTCTGGATCGCAACAATATTTCCGCTCGAGTGATGTCTGCCATTCCCATGAGTGGGGTGGTGGAGCATTACGATAGGCGCACTGCTATCCGCTATCTCAGTGGTGGTGATGTGGTGATTTTTGCCGCAGGTACCGGCAACCCATTCTTTACCACTGATTCTGCCGCTTGCCTGCGTGGCATTGAAATCGGTGCCGGAATCGTCTTGAAGGCGACCAAGGTGGACGGTGTATACTCCGCCGATCCGATGAAAGACCCCAATGCCACCATGTATTCCCGCCTTACTTACGACGAAGCGTTGCAAAAGAAACTCGGGGTGATGGACCTGACGGCAATCTGTCTCTGTCGAGAGCAGGATATGCCGTTGCGGGTGTTCCGCATGTCGAAACCCGGTGCGTTGCTGAATATTGTCGTAGGCGGCGATGAGGGCACTCTGATTGAGGAAAGTTTTGATGATTGAAGACCTGAAAAAAGACGCTGAAGAGCGCATGGCAAAAAGCATTGAATCCCTGGGGCATGCTTTTAATAAAATTCGCACCGGTCGTGCCCACCCCAGCCTGCTGGATGGTCTGACGGTCTCCTACTACGGTTCAGACATGCCCCTCAATCAAGTGGGTAACGTTAATGTGCTGGATGCCCGCACACTGTCCATTTCCGTCTGGGAAAAGAGCATGGTACCGGAGGTGGAAAAGGCCATCATGAAGTCCGACCTGGGGCTGAACCCGGTGACCACCGGAGAGCTAATCCGCGTACCGATGCCGGCGCTTACAGAAGAAACACGTAAGGGCTTTATCAAGCAGGCTAAATCCGAGGCGGAAAATGCCCGGATTGCCATTCGTAATATTCGTCGGGATGTGCTTTCCGACCTCAAGGATTTGCTGAAGGAGAAGGCCATCAGCGAGGACGACGAGCGTCGTGCGCAGGAAAATATCCAGAAAATAACTGATAAATATATCCAGCAGGTCGACAAGGCACTTTCCGTGAAGGAAGTGGACTTGATGGAGATCTGACCCGGTTTGGCGGACAGTCATTCACTATGAGTCAACCAGAGGACGGTACTCGCCGGATCCATCCGCTACGTCATGTGGCGATTATCATGGATGGCAATAATCGTTGGGCCACTGCAAGGGGTCTGTCCGGCACCGCCGGGCATGAGGTCGGTGCTGAGAGGGTAAGAGATATCCTCGATGCTTGCCAGCGTCACGATATCGAAGTCGTCACCTTGTTTGCATTCAGCAGCGAGAACTGGAAACGCCCGGAACTGGAAGTTAGGGCCTTGATGACCTTGCTGGGTTCCTACCTGCGCAAGGAAGTTCCGAAGCTGGTCGAGCGTGGAATCCGCCTTCGATTTATCGGTCGTCGCGATAATTTCAGCGACAAGCTTAAGAATCTGATTGCCGAGAGTGAAGCCGCAACCTCCAGAGGTGCACGGACTCTCGTATTGGCTGTCGATTACGGAGGTCGTTGGGAGGTCACCGAAGCTGCTCGCAAGTTGGCCCGTCAGGTGCAGTCAGGGCGGCTTAGGCCAGAGGATATCTCCGAGCTGCTGATGCAGCAAAATATGTGCTTGAACGATTTGCCGCCACCGGACCTTTGTATCCGCACCGCGGGAGAGCAGCGCGTGAGTAATTTCCTGCTCTGGCATCTGGCCTATAGCGAGTTCTATTTTACCGATTGTTACTGGCCAGAATTTGATGGTGCCGCCTTTGACCAGGCTGTCGAGGAATATTATCAACGTCAACGACGTTTCGGCATGAGAGACCACGACAAAGGGGAGCAGAGTAAGAGTGCTTAGAGAGCGCATCATTACTGCGCTGGTAATGGCCGCGCTGTTTCTGTCAGGACTGTTCCTGTTGACGCCCTATGGTTTTTCCCTTGCGATCGCCGTCGTTGTCATCTATGGCGCCTGGGAATGGGCGGATCTCAGCTCACTTTCTCAACCACTTGCCCGCCTTGCTTACAGTACTCTGGTGGCTGGGCTACTGCTTACTGCTGCATGGCTTCTAGGATTGTCGCCTGGCGGCGAGCTGCAATTTGAGCGCGGTCAGTCATTCCTGATTGCCACAACGCCCTGGTGGGCCATAGCTCTGTTGTGGGTGCAAGGTTATCCTTCAAGTGCCATCCTCTGGGGTGGCCGTCCCGTCCGTGCCCTGATGGGAGTATTGGTGCTGCTTCCCACCTGGGTGGCGGCGATTCTGCTCATTCACAGTAATAATGGTCCGTGGTTGATTCTATTGGTGGTGGCCGTGGTCGCGCTGGCGGATATTGGCGCTTTTTTCGCCGGTCGCCGATTCGGACGTCACAGCCTGGCTGCCAGTGTCAGCCCGAAGAAAACCCTTGAAGGGCTATTTGGTGGATTGTTGGCAAATCTGATGCTGGCGTTGGTACTGGGGCTGTCCCTCCAATTGTCTGGCGGCGCCTGGTTGATGTGTGGTCTGCTGGTGATGGTAACGGCATTGGCCTCCGTGCTAGGTGATTTGCTCGAAAGCATGGTGAAAAGGCACCGAGGTATCAAAGACAGCGGCCGTATTCTGCCGGGACATGGCGGTATTCTCGACCGAGTCGACAGTCTGACGGCCGCATTGCCCGTATTCACTCTGATTTTGCTCTCCAGCGAGTTGCGGTTCTGATCCATGCAATATCTGACGGTACTGGGGGCAACAGGCTCCATTGGTGAAAGTACTCTGGACGTGGCCGCCAGGCATCCAGAGCGCTTTCGCGTTTTTGCCCTTAGCGGGCATCGCCAGCTCAGCAAGCTGGCGGAGCAATGCGGGCGTTTCCAGCCGGCGTTTGCGGTCGCTGCTGACGAGCAGTCAGCTGTGTTGCTGGGCGAGCAGCTCAAGGAGGTCAGTCCTGCAACCGAAGTGTTGTGGGGTGAGCTGGGCCTCTGTCAGGTGGCCTCCGCGCCCCAGGTCGATATGGTGATGGCAGCTATCGTCGGTGCAGTCGGTCTGAAACCTACCCTGGCGGCGGCTATGGCTGGTAAGAAGGTGCTGCTGGCGAACAAGGAGTCGTTGGTAATGGCCGGTGCCCTGTTTATGGACGCCGTTCGCAGCGCTGGCGCCACCCTGTTACCGATCGATAGCGAACACAATGCCATATTCCAGTGTCTGCCCGGCGGCTACGGGCCTGGCAGTCGCAGGGGTGTGCGCAAAATACTGCTCACTGCATCCGGCGGGCCATTCCGTGATGTCCCGCTGGAGACTCTCGCCGATGTGACGCCTGAACAGGCCTGCGCCCATCCCAATTGGCAGATGGGCCGGAAAATTTCCGTGGATTCCGCCACCATGATGAATAAGGGGCTGGAGTTGATCGAGGCCTGCTGGTTGTTCGATCTTCGGCCCGAAGAGGTCGAGGTGGTCATTCACCCTCAGAGTGTTATCCACTCAATGGTGGAGTACGTCGACGGTTCCATTTTGGCGCAGTTGGGTAATCCCGACATGAGAACGCCCATCGCCCACGCCATGGCATGGCCTGACCGGGTTGAGTCGGGTGTTGCCAGCCTGGATATTATCCAGACTGCTCGTCTGGACTTCTCTGCCCCGGACCTGAATCGATTCCCTTGTCTTGGACTGGCCATGGAAGCGGCGAACCGGGGTGGTTGCGCCCCGGCAGTGCTGAATGCCGCCAATGAAGAAGCTGTTGCCGCCTTTCTGGATGGTCGCCTGGGATTCACCGGGATTGCCGAAGTGGTGTCCAGAGTATTGAACCGGCTGCCAGCGACTGAACCCGATTCACTTGAGGTGGTCCAATCGTGCGATCAAATGGCGCGCAGCTGTGCCCATGAAGTCATTGAGCAGTTGACCGGGAAGTATTAATGGATTTATTGCAGACAATTTTTTTCACCCTGGTAGCACTGGGTATTCTGGTGACCTTTCACGAATTCGGTCACTTCTGGGTGGCCCGCCGCTGTGGTATCAAGGTCATCCGCTTCTCTGTGGGCTTTGGTACCCCGTTGTTGCGCTGGCGCGACAAGCTGGGAACCGAATTTGTGATTGCCGCGCTCCCCCTGGGCGGTTACGTGCGCATGGTGGACGAAAGGGAAGGCAATGTGGCGGCATCTGATTTGCCCTATGCCTTCACCCGCAAATCCGTATGGCAGCGTATGGCTGTGGTGGCAGCAGGACCATTGGCAAATTTTCTGCTGGCAATACTCGTTTACTGGATTGTCTATTCCATGGGAGTAAGTGGGATAGCACCGGTTATTGGTTCTCTGATCCCGGATTCAGTCGCTGAGCAGGCTGGATTGGAGGTTGGGCAGGAAATTGTTGCTGTGGATGGCGAGCCGACGCCTACCTGGCAGGCGCTCAATGAGCAATTGGTAAGACGCATTGGTGAAACTGGCCCAATCACGTTTTCAGTAAAGGAACCGGGTGATTCCCTGCAGTATGAATACGAGGGGGAACTGCAGGATTGGCTCAACGATGCTGATGAGCCCGACCCGGTCGCCGGACTGGGCATAGTCCTTTATTCACCCCAGGTGCTGCCAGTTGCGGAAGAAGTGGTAGCCGGGGTGCCTGCCGATAAGGCCGGCATTCAGTCTGGCGACCAGATTATCAGTGCCGATGGCGAGCCTATGCCGGACTGGAGTACATGGGTGAATTATGTGCGCGCACGTCCAGAACAAGCCATCGCCCTGGTGGTTCAGAGAGGTGACGATCGCATTCACACCACGGTTGTGCCCAAGCTGACAGACATCGAGGATGGCTCGAAAGTCGGACAGGTGGGGATGAGTGTGCGTCTTCCCGAATGGCCGGAAAACATGATTCGCAAATCCAGTTACGGTCTGTTTGAGGCCCTTGGTCAGGGAGTGGCTCAGACCTGGAATACCTCACTGTTGATCCTCGACTCGGTCAAGAAGATGTTGATGGGGCTGATTTCGGCAAAACACTTGAGTGGTCCCATCACGATTGCTAAAGTGGCGGGCGCTTCCGCCCAATATGGACTGACGGCCTATTTGGGGTTTCTGGCTTTTTTGAGTGTCAGTCTGGGCGTGCTGAATTTGCTGCCCATCCCGGTTCTGGATGGGGGTCACCTGATGTACTACATCATCGAGGCCGTGAAAGGAACACCCGTACCCGAAAAAGTGCAGATGGTGGGTTTTCGGATCGGGATGTTTTTGGTGATTGGGCTGATGTTACTCGCCCTATACAATGATCTGATGCGGCTCTGACTGCCACAACGAACAAGAATCAAGAGAATACCGGTCTCCATGAAACGCTTTTATCTGTTGCTGTGTCTTTTTTTATTTGCTGTGGCCGCTAGGGCCGAGGTGTTTCAGGTAGAGGATATCCGTATCGACGGCCTACAACGGGTTTCGTCGGGTACTGTGTTTGCTTCCATGCCGCTTAGTGTCGGTGACCTGGTCGATGAAGACACCATCCGACGGGCAACCCGGGCGTTGTTCCGGACCGGCTATTTCAATGACATTCGCATGTCCCGCGATGGCGGAATCCTGATTGTTACGGTACAGGAGAGACCGGCTATCGCGGAAATTACCCTAGAGGGGAACCGGGCCATCCCCGAAGAGGAGCTGCTCAAGGCACTGCGTGAAAATGGCTTGGCCGAGGGGCAGATCTTTCGCCAGGCGGTGCTGGAAGGGATGTCCCAGGAGCTGGAGCGGCAGTATGTAGCCCAGGGCCGCTACGGCGCTACAGTGACCGGTAATGTTGAAGAGTTGCCCCGCAACCGGGTGGCGGTGAACATCGTTGTAAATGAAGGCGAGGTCGCCTCAATCAAGCATATCAATGTGGTGGGAAACCACGCTTTTGAGCGCAAGGAAATCCTGTCACTGTTTGAGTTGAAAACCACCAATTTCCTGTCCTGGGTTTTTAACGACGATAAGTATTCAAGGGAAAAACTGTCCGGGGACTTGGAGCGTATTGAATCCTTTTATCTTGACCGCGGTTATCTGAAGTTTTCTATCGAGTCCACCCAGGTGGCAATCAGTCCGGACCGTCAATCGGTATTTGTTACCGTCAATATAAATGAAGGGGAAGTTTACAAAATCGGCGAGATTGGTCTGGCCGGTGATCTGGTGGTGTCTGAGCAGGAAGTACGTAACTTGATCACACTCCGTGAAGGCGAAACCTTCTCTCAGGTCCAGATGACCAATACCTCAGAAGCCATTACTCAGCGCCTGGGAGATGAAGGCTATACCTTCGCTGAAGTGAAGGGGTTGCCGGAGGTCAATGAAGAAGACAAGACTGCCAAGGTCACTTTCTTTGTTAACCCTGGCAAGCGTGCCTATGTGCGTCGTATCGAGTTCCGAGGCAACACAAAAACCATGGACGAAGTGCTGCGTCGTGAGATGCGCCAGTTGGAAGGTGCTTCGGCATCCACAGCAAAAATTGAGCACTCCAAGGCCCGCCTCAATCGCCTTGGCTTCTTCAAAGATGTCAAGGTGGATACCCAGCCGGTGCCCGGTACGAATGACCAGGTGGATGTGATCTACACCATTGAGGAGCAGCCGTCCGGTAGCATTGGTGCCAGTGTCGGTTTTGCCCAAACCTATGGTCTGGTCCTTGGTGCGAATATTCAGGAGCAAAACTTCCTGGGCACTGGTAACAGTGTAGGCATTGGCGTGAATCGCAGTGCCTACACCACTAATCTGAATTTCAGTATCCAGGACCCCTACTTTACCCGTGATGGCATCAGTGCAGGTTTTGCAGTTTTTGCCCGTAGTACTGATTATGAAGAGGTAAATATCTCAAATTACAGTACAGATAGTATGGGGGGGGCTCTGACCTTCGCCTATCCACTGTCTGAGTATTCCAGTATCGGTATGGGCGTTGGCTTAGAGATACTGGAACTGGATATCGGGTCCTTTCCATCAGAAGAAATTCTCGATTTCGTGGATCAAAACGGTGAAGACTTTACAACTTTATCTGTCAGTGCCAACTGGGGGTACTCAACCCTTAATAGGGCTACTTTGGCCACGGCTGGTATTGCTCATAGGGTAAGTATGGAAGTTGCTGTGCCCGGCAGCGACCTGGAGTACTTTAAGACCTCTTATGCCGGTCAGTACCTCCGCCCCCTAGATGACAGTTTGACCCTGCGTATGCGCACAGACCTTGGTTATGGTGATAGCTACGGCAGTGCTGATAGCCTGCCGTTCTTCAAGCACTATTTCGGCGGTGGTTGGGGTTCCGTGCGTGGCTTCAAGAAAAATACTCTCGGTCCGAGGGAAACCCCTGATACCCGCAACCCCTACGATACTGATGAAGACCCCTTTGGTGGTAACGTGTTGATCGAAGGCAGTGTGGAAGTTCTGTTCCCTGTACCATTCATCAAGGATCAGAAGAGCCTGCAAGCAGCTGTATTCCTGGATGCCGGTAATGTCTTTGATACAGATTGTGGCGACAAGGATGAGGACTTCTGTCAGGAGCCCGATCTCGGTGATTTGCGCTACTCCATCGGTATCGGCGGCACCTGGATCAGTGGCTTCGGCCCGATTACCGCGAGCCTGGCTTTCCCACTCAACGCAGGGAGTGAGGATGAGAAAGAAGTATTCCAGTTTTCTCTCGGACAGACCTTTTAGTAGTACATCAGATAATTCCAACGGAGAGTTAGTGTGCGTATAGCAAAATGTTTATTGGTTACCCTGGCTGTCAGCTTTACTTCTACTGTGCTGGCAGCAGATGGCAATATTGCGGTAGTGGATTTTGCCAAGGCGATTTTTTCCACTGAGGTTGCCAAAGCACGCCTGAAACAGAAGAAAGGCGAGTCTGATTTTGCCGCGTTGCAGGGAAAATATGAGAGCACCGTAGCTAACATGAAAGCCCTGAAGCAGGACATTGAAAGCAAGGGCATGACCTGGTCGACGGAAGACGCCGCAGAAGCCCAGCAGAAAATGGCGTTCTATCGCCAGGAGCTTGAACTGGTTACCCGCAAGATCCAGTCAGACCAGCAGGCGCTGCAGAACAGCATCGTCCAGGAGCTACGTCCCAAGGCTGGTGAGGCCTTGCAAGAGATTATTGACGAAGAAGGTATTGTGCTGCTGATCAGCGCTGAGGCTGTGGTGACTGCGGCTCCCAGCCTGGATGTGACAGCCAAGCTGACTGACCGACTCAACAAGAAAACCAAATAAGCTTGCCAGCTTAAGCAGGGACCGGACTGTGGTCAGCTTTACACTGGCAGAAGTTGCTGCACATATTGGTGCCGAGTTGCGTGGTGATGTCGATCGCCGCGTGACCGGACTGAACACCTTGCAGCTGGCGGGACCTGAGCAACTAAGTTTCCTGGCTAATCCTGCCTACCGGCAATACCTGGATAGCGCCAATGCGGCTGCCGTCATTATCCATCCGGATGTGGCGGACGATTTTCACGGGAATGCCCTGGTAATGTCGAATCCGTACCTGGGTTATGCGCTGGCCACGCAATTATTTGATCGTTCACCGACCCTTCCGGCAGGGGCACATGAACGTGCTGTAGTGGCCGCTTCGGCCAAGGTTGATGCGTCGGCTGCCATCGCGGCTAATGCAGTAATTGGCGAAAACGTGGTAATTGGTGCTCACACCTCCATCGGTCCGGGTGTGGTCATTGGTGATGGCACCGTCATCGGTGAACACTGCCGTTTGGCTGCAAATGTGAGCATATATCACGGTATTGTCATCGGTGATCATGTCACAATCCATAGTGGAGCAGTCATCGGCGCTGATGGCTTCGGTTTCGCCCAAAAGCAGGGGCGCTGGATCAAGATCCACCAGTTGGGCTCGGTTGTCATTGGAAATCGCGTGGAAATTGGTGCCTGTACTACCATCGACCGCGGCGCATTGGGCAACACCATCATTGAGGACGGTGTCATTCTGGATAACCACGTACAGGTGGCTCACAACGTCCAGCTCGGGGAGAATACCGCCATGGCGAGCTATGCCGGGGTGGCTGGCAGCACTGTAGTTGGCAAGAACTGTATTTTTGCCGCCAGATCCGGGTCTGTTGGGCACGTGACTCTCTGCGATGGAGTTCATCTCACTGCTGCAGCTGTTATTACCAAGTCATTAAAAGAACCAGGTTCCTACTCATCGGGAACGATGTTCAGTCAAACCAGGGACTGGAAAAAGAACGCGGTACGATTCAACCAACTGGATGAACTGGCCAGCCGCATTAGAGAATTGGAAAAAAAACTGTAATCACTGGCATTTTGAACTTTGCTGGATTTGAGAAAAGCTGATGGATATCAACGAAATTAAACAGCGACTGCCCCACCGTTACCCATTCTTGTTGGTCGACCGGGTGGTCGAGCTGGAGCCGGGTCAGCGCATCCTCGCCTACAAGAACATCACGGCCAATGAAGATGTCTTTAATGGTCATTTCCCCAATACTCCCATCTTTCCTGGTGTCATGATCATTGAGGCCATGGCGCAGGCAGCCGGCGTGTTGGGCTTTGTAACAGAAGATAAATATGCAGATGAAAATGCCCTGTATCTGTTTGCGGGTGTCGATAACGTTCGTTTCAAGCGTCAGGTAATTCCCGGTGACAGATTGATGCTTGAGGCCGAAATCGACTCCGTAAAGCGAACCATCTGGCGCTTCAAGTGCCGGGCAACCGTTGACGGTGAACTGGCTTGTGAAGCTACCATTCTCTGTGCTCTGAAAACTTCCTGATTCTATGTCCCAGATTGACCCCAGAGCGATTATCGATCCCAGTGCAGAGTTGGGAGAGGATGTGGTAATCGGTCCTTGGACCATCGTTGGCCCGGACGTAAAAATTGGTGATGGCACGGTTATCCACTCCCATGTGGTAATTCGAGCCCTCACTACGATCGGTAAAAACAACCGCATCTTTCAGTTCACCACCATCGGAGAAGATACCCCGGATCTGAAGTACAAGGGTGAGCCAACTCGCCTGGAGATCGGTGATAACAATACTATCCGCGAGGGTGTTACCATCCATCGCGGTACGGTCCAGGACAACAGCCTCACCTCCATCGGCGACAATAACCTGCTGATGGCGTACGTTCATATTGGCCATGACTGCACGGTCGGCAGCAACTGCATCCTGGTCAACAATGCGTCCCTGGCGGGACATGTCGATGTAGGGGATTGGGCCATCATCTCTGGATACGCTCTGATTCACCAATTTGTTTCCATTGGCGCTCACAGCTTTATTGGTGCCGGTGCCTACCTCACCCAGGATCTTCCGGCGTACGTCATGGCTGCGGGAACGCCGACGGAACCCCGCACTATCAACAGTGAAGGCCTGCGCCGCAGGGGCTTCGATAAAGATCAGATCGCCGCTATCAAACAGGCTTACAAAGTGCTTTATCGCCAGGGGTTGCCCCTGGAAGAAGCATTGGAAAAAATGGAATCCCTGGCTGCAGAGCAACCGGCCGTTCAGTTGATGATCGACACCGTTCGCGCCTCCAAGCGCGGATTGCTGCGCTAGACTGCCGTCGTTTCCATGTCAAATCCCCTAAGAATCGGTGTGGTCGTTGGGGAAGCCTCCGGGGACCAGCTCGGTGCCGGGCTGTTACGGGAGTTGAAACGCTTATATCCCGAAGCAATCTTCGAAGGAATCGGCGGGCCAAAAATGCAGGCCCAGGGGTTTCGCAGCCTGTTTCCGATGGAGCGCCTTTCGGTGATGGGGCTGGTCGAGCCACTGAAACGGTTGCCGGAGCTGCTGGGTATCCGCAGGGAGCTTTATCAACATTTTCTTGGCCACCGTTTTGATCTGGTGGTTGGTATCGATTCCCCCGACTTCAATCTCGGTCTTGAGCTCAAATTGCGCAAGCAGGGTATCAAGACTGCTCACTACGTCAGCCCATCGGTATGGGCCTGGCGGCAGGGCAGGATTAAAAAAATCGCCCGTGCTGTTGACCTGATGATTACGTTGTTTCCGTTTGAAGCGGATTTCTATCGCCAGCATCAGGTTTCTGTTGCTTGCGTCGGACACCCCCTGGCGGAGGAGATACCCATTGAGCCGGATACAGCTGGTGCCAGAGCACAACTCGGAATTGCTCCTGATGCAACCGTGCTGACGCTGATGCCGGGCAGTCGCGGCTCGGAAGTGGAGGCGCTGGGACGGTTGTTTTTGGAAACGGCCATGCGTTGCCAAGAATCTGTAGACAATCTGCAGTTGCTGATTCCCGCGGCCAGTGATGAACGCCGAACACAGTTGGCAACGTTGCTTGAGGACTATCCTGATTTGCCCTGTTCACTGCTGTCGGGGCAGTCTCACCTGGCGATGAGTGCGGCTGATGCAGTACTGCTTTCATCGGGTACATCCGCTCTAGAAGCGATGTTGCTGAAGAAACCGATGGTGGTGAGCTATCGCTTGGGGAAATGGACCTATGCCCTGGTGTCCCGCATGTTGAAGGTGGATTATGTTTCTCTGCCCAACCTGCTGGCCAAAGAAGAGCTGGTGCCTGAGCTGCTGCAAGAGAAGGCCACCATCGATAATCTGAACAACGCTGTTAAGGGGTTGTTACTGGATTCGCACCGGGTTGCTCATTTGAAACAGCGGTTTACTGAACTGCATCTGGGGCTGCGCCATGGTGGTAGTGAGGCTGCGGCCCGGGCTCTGTCCACCCTGATCGAGGGTGGGAAGTGACCCGCCAATTCAAACTGGCCTATCAGGGAGACCTGCTGGCCGGAGTCGATGAGGTGGGACGCGGTCCCCTGGCTGGTGACGTGGTGACTGCGGCGGTCATTCTCGATCCCGCAAGGCCCATTGAAGGTCTCGCTGATTCAAAAAAACTTACAGAACGCCGCCGTGAACAGTTGGCGGAAGAAATCCGCGACAAGGCACTGTACTGGCATATTGCCAGGGCATCAGTGTCCGAAATCGACAGCTACAACATCCTACAGGCTACGCTGATGGCGATGGTTCGTGCGGTGGAGGGGTTGTCCCTGAAACCGGAATATGTGGCCGTCGACGGCAACCGCATGCCACGCTGGTCTTTTCGCGGGGAAGCGGTGGTCAAAGGGGACGCATTGGTCCCCGCCATTAGTGCCGCATCCATTCTCGCAAAGGTCTGCAGGGACACTGAAATGTGTCGTTTCGAAGAACAATATCCAGGCTATGGATTTGCTGCCCACAAGGGGTACGGTACCAAGCAGCACCGTGAAGCGATTGAGCACCTTGGTCCCACACCCATTCACCGCCGTTCTTTTGAACCGGTCAAGAGTATGCTTGCGGCGACTCAACTAAAGTTGCCGTAACCTCTGCCGCTGTTTTAAGTGGTTATTGTTTCTACAAGTGTTCCCGCAATGAAATTGTCCCGGAATCGCCTGCTATGCTAGGGTAGAGTCAAGGTGCCAAAGCCAGTGGTTGAAACATGTTCAAGCCCACCGGGTTAAGGTATCTTCTGGCGAGTCTGACGCTCGCTGACAGGCCGCCTGCTCCACTAATGGTGGTATGAGGTTTTGCCAGCTCATTCAAGGATTGCCTCGTGAAACAGCTTAATGGCCACGACGCCGTTTATCTCTACGCCGAGACCCCATCGACACCGGGCCATCTTGGGCTTCTTTATATCTACGATCAGTCAACTGCTCCGGGAAGCAGAATCCGCTTCAAAAGCGTGTTGGGACACATTAAGGAGCACCTGCATATCTCTCATGTGTTTCGCTCCAAGTTGATGCGGATGCCTTTCGACGTCGATCACCCCTACTGGGTCGACGATGAAAACTTTGACCTGGAATACCATGTGCGCCATCTGGCGCTGCCCAAGCCGGGCGACTGGCGCCAGTTTTCGATCCTGATCGCCCGACTTCATTCCCGTCCGCTGGATATGTCGAAACCCCTATGGGAGATGTATGTGATCGAGGGGTTGGACAATATCCCCTGGATACCGAAAGGATCCTTTGCCATTTACACCAAGGTTCATCACTGCGCCGTGGATGGCGCGGCGGCGATTGATCTGGCCAGCCGATTCCACGACAAGAGTCCGGAGCCGGATAATGTCAGTCACGAACACAGCTGGGTCCCGAACCCCAAGCCGCCGGTAAAGGACCTGGTGATCAATACGCTGTTGAATAATGTAAAACACAACTTTGAACTCGGGTTCGACATTCTCAATGCCTTGCCATCATTTGGAAAAATGCTGATCAAGAAGGCAAGGCGCCGAGACATGCAGCCGGAGGAAACGGTGGTGCGACCGGAAACCCGGTTCAACCATGACCACGTTTCCCCCCATCGGGTCTTCGGTGGTGTGGAATTGAGCCTGGAGGACATCAAGGACATTAAAAAAGCCGTGAGTGGTGCCACCATCAACGATGTGTTGCTGGCACTCTGCGGTGGCGCCTTGCATTACTATCTGCAGGATAAGGAAGAACTGCCATTTCACTCACTGCGGGCTATAGTGCCGGTGCGCCAGAATACCCAGGGCAAGCAGCAGGGAGAAACCATGGCTGTCATGACACCCCCTTTGCACACGCAGGTGGCGGACCCTCTGGAAAGGCTCGAGGCGATTCAGTGGGATACCTCTACCAGCGCGGCATTGGAAAATGCCAGGGGTGCCAAGGATATGACGGATATCACCAGGCACATGCCGTCATTTACCATGGCACTGGGTATCGGGGTGGCAACTCACAGTCATCTGTCCAGGAAAACCCTTGCTGCCGTCGGCAATTGTGTATTGACGAACGTGCCAGGCCCGCAAATCCCTCTCTACATGAGAGGTGCCAAGCTGGTCTACGTGTCAGCGTTGGCTCCGCTGGTGGAGGGCCTGACATTGATGTTCAATGCTGTCAGCTATAACGGTCGCATCAGTATCTCATTCCAGTCCGACAGGGATGTCTTGCCCGATCCGGAATTTATGGAGAAATGCTGGGAGCGCTCCCTTGAGGAACTGAAATGTGCTGCGACCAACCAGTGCCAGGATAAGGAAGGAGTGGTAATTCATAAAGTGAGAATACCCCGCACCGCCAAACGCACTCCGGGGGCCAGTCGCGGGCGCCCCTCAAAAATCGAACAAGCCTGAAATAAACCCTGGGCAGAAGCCAGAGTTGCGAGCATTGATGGCTCGTGACGCTGGCTTCGCTCTTTGAGCAATCAAGAAAAGTAATAACCCTATGCAATCTGTTTTTGTTCATTTGCGTCTTCATAGCGAATATTCGCTGGTAGACGGTATGGTCCGACTCAAACCCCTGGTGAAGCGCGTAGTGGAGCAGGGTATGCCAGCTATCGCGCTCACCGATGTTTGTAATTTCTTTGGTCTGGTCAAATTTTTCAAAGCTGCACAGGGTGCGGGGATTAAACCCATCTGCGGTTCGGATATGCAGGTGGCAAGTGCTGAACCCGATGGTTCTCCTTATCAGGTCACCCTCTTGGTAATGAACCAACAGGGCTATCGCAACCTGACCCGCCTGATTTCCCGCGCTTACCAGGAGGGACAGCACCAGGGTAGACCGTTTGTACAGCGTCAGTGGATTGAAGAAGCCGCAGAGGGATTGATTGTCCTGCTGGGCCGTTTCAGTGATACAGGCTTTGCACTTCAAGGTAGCAAGATGGAGCAGGCCAGAGGGATGCTGGAAGCCTGGCAGGCAGTATTTCCCGATCGCTGCTACCTGGAATTGACGCGCACTGGGCGCGGTGGCGAAGAGGATTTTCTGCACCGGGCGGTCACCCTGGCCAGTGAAGCGGGTTGTCCGGTAGTTGCAACCAATGACGTGCGTTTTTTGGATGCCGAACAATTTGAGGCCCACGAGGCCCGAGTCTGTATTGGTGAGGGGCGTGTCCTCGATGATCCTCGCCGTGAGCGTCGCTACAGTGAGCAGCAATATCTGCGCTCGGCCGAGGAAATGGTGGAATTATTCAGTGATCTGCCGGAGGCGCTGGAAAATACGGTCGAGATTGCCAAACGCTGCAGTCTGGAGTTGAAGCTTGGTGAATACTTCCTGCCTGAGTACCCGATCCCGGAGGGGATGACCACCGATAGCTTTTTCGAGAAGGTCTCCTGGGAGGGGCTGGACAAGCGCCTGACCGTTTTGCTGGATAGCAGCGCACCGGATTATCAACAGCAGCGTCAGGTGTATTTGGACAGGCTGCGTTTCGAGCTGGATATCATCATCCAGATGGGGTTTCCCGGATACTTCCTGATCGTGATGGACTTTATCCGTTGGGCCAAGGATAACGATATTCCTGTGGGCCCCGGGCGGGGTTCCGGTGCTGGCTCCCTGGTGGCCTATGCGTTGGGGATTACTGACCTTGACCCACTCGAGTATGACCTGCTGTTCGAACGATTTCTGAACCCCGAACGGGTTTCCATGCCGGACTTCGATATCGACTTTTGTATGGATAATCGGGATCGGGTGATTTCCTATGTGGCAGATCGCTATGGCCGCGATGCGGTGTCCCAGATCATCACCTTCGGTTCCATGGCTGCCAAGGCGGTGGTGCGGGATGTGGCAAGGGTTCAGGGCAAGTCCTACGGACTGGCGGACAAGCTGTCAAAGATGATTCCCCCTGATATTGGCATGACCCTGGAAAAGGCTGTGGCCCAGGAGGAGGTGCTGAAGGAATTCCTGGAGAACGATGAGGAAGCCCAGGAAATTTGGGAAATGGCCCTGCAATTGGAGGGGATTACCCGCAACGTCGGCAAGCACGCCGGTGGTGTGGTCATTGCACCCACCACGCTCACGGATTTCGCGCCCTTGTACTGTGACGAAACCGGCGAGGGACTGGTCACCCAGTTCGACAAGGACGACGTGGAGCAGGCGGGGCTGGTGAAGTTCGACTTCCTCGGTCTGCGCACCCTCACCATCATCGACTGGGCCGTCAAAATGGTCAATCAGCGCCTTGAGCGCAGTGCCGAGCAGCCAGTGGCAATCGAAGCCATACCCCTGGATGATCCAGCCACCTATGGGCTGATGCAGCGGGCGGAAACTACCGCGGTATTCCAGCTCGAATCCCGCGGCATGAAAGACCTGATCAAACGGGTGGAGCCGAGTTGTTTTGAGGACATTGTGGCCCTGGTGGCGCTGTTCCGCCCCGGTCCACTACAGTCGGGCATGGTGGATGACTTCATCAACCGCAAACACGGTCGGGCCGAGGTGGCCTACCCGGATTCCAAATTCCAGCACCAAAGCCTGCAGCCGGTGCTGGAGCCCACCTACGGGGTGATCGTTTACCAGGAACAGGTGATGCAGATTGCCCAGGTGCTCGCGGGTTACACCCTTGGCGGCGCGGATATGCTGCGCCGCGCCATGGGCACGAAGAAACCCGAAGAGATGGCCAAGCAGCGGGAGATTTTTGAAGAAGGGGCCAAGAAGCAGGGCATTGACCCGGAGTTGGCGATCAAAATCTTCGATCTGGTGGAAAAGTTTGCCGGTTACGGTTTCAACAAATCCCACTCGGCCGCCTACGCGCTGCTTGCCTATCAGACCGCCTGGCTGAAACAGCACTACCCGGCGGAATTTATGGCGGCGGTGCTCTCGGCGGATATGCAGAACACCGACAAGGTGGTGACGCTGATTGAGGAATGTCGTTTCCTGAAATTGTCGGTGTTGCCGCCGGATGTAAATCGTGGTCGCTTTATGTTCGCGGTTTCAGAGCAGGGTGAAGTCATATACGGGCTGGGGGCAATCAAGGGCCTGGGCGAAGGCCCGGTCAACAGCATCATTGCTGCCCGTGAAGAGGGTGGGCCATTTCGGGATCTGTTCGACTTTTGTGCCAGGGTGGACGGACACCGGGTCAACAAACGGGCGCTTGAAGCTCTCATCCGTTCCGGTGCCCTCGACAGTATCGGCCCGGAAGGTGAGATCGGTTATCGCCGCGCCGTGATGTTAGCCGCCATGGAAGAAGCGGTAAAAATGGCCGAGCAAAACTCACGTAATGTGGACTGCGGCATGTCGGATCTGTTTGGGGCGACTCCCCAGGAAAGCGCACCGGAAATCGGTTACCAGGCATTTGGTCGCCAGCGTAGCATGACACCGAAAGAGCGGTTGCGTGGAGAAAAAGACACTATTGGGCTGTACCTCACCGGGCATCCGGTTGATGAGTACCTCGATGAGCTGAGGCACTTTGTCGGTGGTCGGATTGTCGACCTGAAACCAGACAAAAAGTCCCAGATGGTGGCTGGGTTGGTGGTCGGGATGAGGGTCATCAAAACCAAACGTGGGGACAACATGGTGATCATGACGTTGGATGATCGCAGCGCCCGCATTGAAGTTGCGGTATTTTCCGACACCTATCGGGAGCACCGGGACAAGATCGACAAGGATGCGCTGTTGGTGGTGGAAGGGCAGGTCTCTGAAGATGACTACACCGGTGGCTTGAAAATGAGGGCAGAGTCGGTTCGAAACCTGTTCGAAGCCAGAGCCAGCTATCTCAAGAGTATTTCCATCGAAGTACACCGGGACAGGCTGAGCGGTAGTTGTCTGGACCAGATGGCAGATATCATGTCGCCATACAGCCAGGGAAGTTGCCCCGTGCGAATACTCTATCGCTCCAGTGATGCACAGGGAGAAATCGCCCTGGGTGAGCAGTGGGCTGTCTCTCCGGAGGACGAACTTCTGCACAAGCTTCGCGACCTGTTCGGTAGTCAGGGCGTACAGCTAAGATTTTAATCCGGGTAGGAATTACCCGACGCTGTCAGTACAATGACCGGGTCCTTCCCTCGGGTGGGGCGTCCCCAGTCATCACCATGGATCAAAGGACCCTATGAATCTGAATTATCTCGATTTCGAACAACCTATTGCAGAGCTCGAAGCTAAAATCGAGGAGCTGCAACTGGTCGGTAACGACAATGAGTTGAACATTACCGACGAGGTGGCGAAACTCCGGGATAAGAGCCAGAAACTGACTGAAAAAATCTATGCTGACCTGACTGCCTGGCAGATTGTACAGGTGGCTCGCCATCCCCAGCGCCCTTATTCCGTCGACTATATCAACCGGGTTTTTACCGACTTTGAAGAGTTGCACGGTGATCGCCATTTCGGTGATGACAAGGCCATCGTCGGTGGTGTTGCCCGCCTGGATGGCAAGCCGGTAATGGTGATCGGTGAGGAGAAGGGCCGTGGCGTGAGCGACCGGGTATATCGTAACTTCGGTATGCCCAAACCTGAGGGCTATCGCAAGGCCATGCGCCTGATGGAAATGGCAGAGCGCTTCAAAATGCCGGTGTTGACCCTAATTGACACTCCCGGGGCCTATCCCGGCATTGACTCCGAAGAGCGTGGCATCAGTGAGGCCATTGCCCAGAATCTGGCGGTGATGTCTCGCTTAAAAACGCCGATCATCTGCACTGTGATTGGCGAGGGCAGCTCTGGTGGTGCGCTGGCTATCGGCGTCGGCGATTACCTCAATATGCTGCAGTACGCGACCTACTTTGTTATCTCTCCGGAAGGCTGCGCCAACATCATCTGGAAGACCACTGAGAAAGCGCCCGACGCCGCTGAGGCTATGGGTGTCACCTCCTCTGTGCTACAGGACCTAGGTATTGTGGATGAGACTATCCCTGAGCCGCTGGGTGGCGCGCACCGGGATATTGAGGCAATGGCTGAAACCCTGCGCGAAAGATTGTCTGTACAGCTTGATCAACTGCAGGCAGTACCGATTGATGAGTTGTTGGAAAAGCGCTACCAGCGCCTGATGAATTACGGCAACTCCTGATTTTTGTCATTGCTGTCGACCTATTGTTGGGCCGACAGCACCACCAGTGTTCCTACTATCTCCTTGTGCAGCTCAATGGGCAGTCTGAGCTGTTTTTGCAGCCAGGCAGGGGCGTTTGCTCCGGCCAGGGGTAAGTCCAGATCCAGTGCTGACAGGCGGCATTGAGGGCTGAGTACCAGATCTGCTCCCAGTGCTTTCAGCGTCTGGTGGGCGTGCTGGTTGGCCCGTACCAGCCTGCCGCGGCGGTCGAAGGCCAACAGCCCCTCTGTTTTCCAGCCCAGAAACATGTTGCGAGTAGCCTCGATGACTTCCTGGCGGGAGCGGAAATAATCCTTGGCCAGGTTTGATTCGATCAGCCGTGCCGCCATGATGGCGAAATCCAGGGCATTGCTCTGGTAGGTATCGGTGAGGCCGGACAGATCAACGGCTCCTAGTACCTTCCCATCGTGGGGATCGCGGATGACATCTGCGGAGCAGGTCCAGTGCTTGATGCCGGCACAGAAGTGTTCTGCTCCGTAGAGTTGTACCGGTTCGGCGGCCGCCAGTGCCGTGCCGATGGCGTTGGTACCCGCGGTTTTCTCATTCCAGACCCCCCCTTGGACTAGGTTGATGTCGGTAGCCTGGCCGAGTACGCGCTCGTCTGCCTTCATATCCAGAATCAGCCCTTCGGCATCGGCCAGCAGGATCAGACTGTCGCTGCGGAACAGTACCTGGGATGCACGTTCCAGTATGGGCTTGGCAGCCTTCATCAGGTCTGTTTGTAGAAAGCGCCGCTGCTCCAGTTGATCGGTGTCGGCGATGATGGGAGCGAATTGCAGTTCGGGATCGGTTTGGGACTGGTAACAGCGGCGCCAGGAGTCGCCTACTACGGGTCTGATAAAGTCGCCGGGATATTCCTCGTCCACCAGAAATTTTTCCCAGGCTGCCAGCAATTGATTGTGTTGCTGGGGATCACTGAGCATTTGGGTGCGGTCGCGTATCTGCGCAGTTGCTACGGCAGCCTGTTCCCGGGTGTAGAAATGGCCACGCTGCACGAACCCGGAAATGATGCCGGGGCGCACTGCGGTGACTTTGCCGCCGGGAAGACGGGAGGCGACCAGATCTCCCGGCAGGCCGTCCAGCACATGCATGGGTGCATCATTTCCGTTGGCAAATTTCGAGCCGTGGACAACTCCAGTTTCCATGTCGTAAAAAGCTGGTTTGAAGCCGTAGGCACGATTTTCCTCGCTGATGCCACCCTTGCCTCGGTAGAAGTCATTCTCTTCCTGCAAGGCTTCAAGCGTAAGAGCCCCTTTTTTGGGTGTTTTATCTCCAGCTGTTGTGGGCTTTTTGTTGGACACCGATACCTCCGGGTCTTCAAGATTACCTGACATCACACTGGCAACTTTTTGGATTTATTGACAAACCGATGCACTTCACCACGTCCCTTTGGTTACAGTATAGACATCGAACCGTCGATTAAGTCACAAAAACATGCTGTTTGTCGCTACTTCTGACCGGTTGTAGAAAGCTGCCCGTCAGAGCGCTTTTTAGCTGCGTAATTCCAGATGGGGACGGGGGCCAGTGAAACCTGTTTTTGACCGCATTCTTGCCATGCAGAGGAGCTGCCTTTACCTTAACAAGACCAACTATTAGCGGTCGCCATATGAGTTTTTCCCCTGATCGATTGATCGTCTTCATACCCAGGTTGCGCGAGTCCAAAAAGTGTTTTGTGGGTTACAGTGGTGGGCTGGATTCGCAGGTGTTGCTGCAAGCTGTAGTCGAGTTGTTGGGGGCGGATGCTGTTGCGGCAATCCACGTCAATCATCAGCTTTCACCTCATGCAGGAGTCTGGCAGCAACACTGTGAGAACAGTTGCCGTGAGCTGGGGGTTGAGCTGATCGTTGAGACGGTAGCTGTAGTTCCCGATGGTCAGGGCGTCGAGGATGCTGCCAGGTCTGCCCGATACAAAGTGTTCGAGCGCCATCTGACAACCGGTTCCCTGTTGTTGCTGGCACACCACGCGGACGATCAGGTAGAGACTGTTTTATATCGCTTGTTGCGGGGCAGCGGGCCGCGGGGGCTCTCCGGGATTCCAGCCAACCGCCAGGTGGGGCAGGGGGAATTGTTACGTCCCCTGCTGTCATTTACCCGCTCAGAGCTGCAGGCGTACGCCGAGCAGAAAAAACTCGGCTGGGTGGACGATGAAAGTAATGCCGACACCGACTTTGATCGCAACTTCATCCGCCATCGCCTGCTTCCCCCGCTCAGGGAACGCTGGCCTGACTACGCCGCTCGCGTAGCTCATAGCGCCGCTCTCTGCCGAGATAATGATGAACTCGCAGCCATGCTGGCTGCACAGGACCTGATTGCCGTGTACGAGCGGGAAGAGCGTTTGGGCTGGAGTATCAGTGTCGAGGCAATGCTGCACCTGGAAGAGTTGCGCCGTGCCAATCTGTTGCGGCACTGGCCCGAGCATCATCAGATGGCGCCGCCGGCTCACAGAGCTGTAGAAACAGCACTCACTGAATTGTTGCCCGCCCGGGAGGATGCTGAGCCAGTGGTGAGTTGGGGTGGTGTGCAACTGCGTCGTTACCAACGGCGTCTCTACCTGTTGCCTCGGAAGATGGAAGATAAACGAGATCTTCCCGAATCGACGCTATGGGCACTGCCAGGAACCCTGTCGCTCGCCGATGACAGTTTTCTGGAGGCAACCCGGGAGCAGGGAAGAGGACTATGGGTACCGGAGGGCGAGAGGTTGGAGATTCGCTACCGGCAGGGTGGAGAGCGTTGCAAACCATTTGGTCGCAGTGGCTCCAACACCCTGAAAAGGCTGTTTCAGGAATACAGTGTTGAACCCTGGCTGCGTGACCAGGTGCCGCTGCTTTATCTCCACGATCAATTGGTAGCGGTTGCGGACCTTTGGATTTGCGATGGTTTTTTTGCTACACCAGAACAATCCGGTTGGTCCATTCAATGGTCTTTTTCAGGCTAATTCACATTGAGAGAACAGCGGCTTTCTGGTAGTCTGGCATCCCATCTTGAAGCGGATGGGCGCCGGTCTGAAGTTTTCCCAACCCATAGCCAGATTTACGTTTTTTTTCAATAACATACCTTGAATAAGGTGTGTGTTCGGCATTTTTCAAAGCAGTAGTCAAAGTGTTCGGAAGGGGCTAGATGACACGTTATATTTTTGTTACGGGCGGTGTTGTATCTTCTTTGGGGAAGGGTATCGCTTCAGCATCACTGGGTTCCATTCTTGAAGCCCATGGATTGAGTGTCACCATCCTTAAACTGGACCCCTACCTCAACGTCGATCCAGGCACAATGAGCCCCTTCCAGCACGGTGAAGTGTTCGTTACCGAAGACGGTGCCGAGACGGATCTGGACCTGGGGCACTACGAGCGTTTTCTCTCATCCAAGATGAGTAAGCTCAACAATTTCACTAGCGGAAAGATTTACGAAACTATTTTGCGCAAAGAGCGCCGCGGCGATTACCTGGGCGGGACAGTTCAGGTCATTCCCCATGTGACCGACGAGATCAAACGTCGGGTATTGGCTGGTGGCGAGGGCTACGATGTGGCCATCGTCGAGATCGGTGGCACCGTCGGTGACATCGAGTCGCAACCCTTCCTCGAAGCGGTGCGCCAGTTGAAACTGGAGTTGGGTTCAAGCCGCTCGATCCTGATTCACCTGACTTTGGTGCCCTATATTGCCACTGCTGGGGAGACCAAAACCAAGCCGACCCAGCACTCTGTCAAGGAACTGCGCTCCATCGGCTTGCTGCCGGATATCCTCCTGTGCCGTTCCGAGGTGGAGCTGGATGAAGGGCAGCGCAGGAAAATTGCCCTGTTTACCAACGTCGAGGTGCGTGCCGTGGTGCCGCTGCTGGACGCCCGCACCATTTATGCTATCCCCCGCGATTTGCAGAAGCGTGGTCTTGACCAGATCGTTATGGAGAAGCTCCATCTGCAATTCAATGAGGCAGATCTGAGTGCCTGGGACCGGGTGGTAGAAAACCAGCTCAACCCGAAACACCAGGTCACCATCGCCATGGTGGGAAAGTACATGGAGCTGCTGGACGCCTACAAGTCTCTTAACGAGGCGTTAATCCATGCCGGTATTCGCCATCAGACCAAAGTGAATGTGCGCTATATCGATTCCGAGGACCTGGATACCGATATGTCCCTGCTGACCGGCGTGAATGCTATTCTGGTGCCCGGTGGCTTCGGTATCCGCGGGGTAGAAGGCAAGATCAAGGCGGTTAATTACGCCCGCACCAACAAAATACCCTATCTGGGCATCTGCCTGGGTATGCAGGTGGCGATGATTGAGTTTGCTCGCAACGTCTGCGGCATGGCTGGAGCCAACAGTACCGAATTCGATACGGAAACCCCTTATCCGGTGATCGGCCTGATCACCGAGTGGGTAGATATGGATGGCAGCGTGGAAACCCGTTCCGAAGAGTCTGATCTGGGCGGAACCATGCGCCTCGGTGCCCAGAACAGCTACCTGGTGCCCGGTACCATGGCGCACGAAATCTATGGCTCTGACGTCATTCTGGAACGTCACCGCCATCGTTACGAAGTGAATAACAAATATGTTCCCCAGCTGGAACAGGCCGGCATGCGTGTCGGCGGCTGGTCGGAGAGCAGAACCCTGGTGGAAACTATCGAAATTCCGGACCACCCCTGGTTTTTTGCCTGTCAGTTCCACCCGGAGTTTACGTCAACGCCTCGCAATGGACACCCACTGTTCAGCAGTTTTGTCGAAGCAGCTTTGAAGCACGCCGGCGAGGTCTAAAACGTGGCCACCACAAATATTGCTATTGATGTCAGCGGCATTCCCGTTGCCAATGATCGCCCCTTTGTTTTGTTTGGGGGCATGAATGTGCTCGAGTCACGGGATATGGCCATGCAGGTGGCTGAGCACTATGTGGAAGTGACCACCAAGCTTGGTATTCCCTACGTTTTCAAGGCTTCGTTCGATAAGGCCAACCGCTCTTCCATCCATTCCTTTCGTGGACCCGGGATGGAAGAAGGGCTGAAGATTTTCGAAGAGATCAAGCGCACCTTTGGAGTGCCGGTCATCACTGACGTCCACGAGGTATTCCAGGCCAAGCCGGTTGCGGAAGTTTGTGATGTCATTCAACTGCCGGCATTCCTTGCCCGTCAGACCGACCTGGTGCGGGCCATGGCGGAAACCGGTGCAGTGATTAACGTCAAGAAACCCCAGTTTCTGAGTCCGTCACAGATGGGCAATATCGTCGAGAAATTCCGCGAGTGCGGCAACGACCAGGTTATGTTGTGCGAGCGGGGCAGTACCTTCGGCTACGACAATCTGGTGGTGGACATGCTGGGTTTTCGCACCATGAAGGAGGTCAGTGGTGGTCTGCCGCTGATCTTTGACGTCACCCATGCTCTGCAGTGTCGTGATCCTATGGGGGCTGCTTCTGGCGGTCGTCGTCACCAGGTGGTGGAATTGGCCCGCGCCGGTATGGCGATAGGGTTGGCAGGATTATTCCTGGAGGCACACCCAAACCCGGACAAGGCCAGGTGTGATGGCCCGAGCGCGCTGCCTCTGGCTGTACTGGAGCCGTTTCTGTCTCAGGTGAAAGCGATAGACGACCTGACCAAGTCACAGCCTGACTTATCTATCAGCTAGCGCAGGATAGACCGTTTTTTACGTGTGGTGCCCCTGGCCGGGCTTCACTAATGTTTGAGGGAGAACTAAATGACCAAAATTATCGACATCCGTGCCTATGAAGTGCTGGATTCCCGCGGCAACCCGACAGTGGAAGCCGATGTGATCCTGGAAGATGGCAGCATTGGCACCGCCTGTGCGCCCTCTGGTGCGTCCACTGGTTCCCGCGAAGCTCTGGAGCTGCGCGACGGTGACAAATCCCGCTATCTGGGCAAGGGCGTCCTCAAGGCTGTCGAAAATATCAATACTGAAATTCGCTCCCTGTTACTTGGCAAAGATGCGACTGAACAGCGCGAGCTGGATCGCCTGATGATCGAAGCGGATGGAACCGAGAACAAATCCAAGTTCGGTGCCAACGCGATTCTGGCCGTATCCCTGGCGGCGGCCAAGGCGGCGGCAATTTCCCGTGGTGTTCCCCTCTACGCGCACATCGCAGACATCAATGGTACCTCCGGTCACTACAGCATGCCGGTGCCAATGATGAATATCCTCAACGGCGGAGAACACGCCGATAACAACGTGGATATTCAGGAATTCATGGTGCAGCCGGTTTCCGCAAAAACCTTTGCCGAGGCGCTGCGCATGGGTGCGGAAATCTTCCACACCCTGAAGAAAGTGCTGAGCGGCAAAGGCCTGAACACCGCCGTGGGTGACGAAGGCGGTTTTGCTCCCAACCTGTCCTCCAATGCCGAGGCTCTGGCGGTGATCAAGGAAGCGGTCGAGGCAGCCGGTTACAAGCTGGGTGAAGACATCACTCTGGCGCTGGACTGTGCCTCTTCTGAATTCTACAAAAACGGTCAGTACGATCTCGCAGGGGAAGGCAAAGTCTACAGCTCTCAGGGTTTCAGCGATTTCCTCGCCGAACTCTGTGACCAGTACCCGATTATTTCCATTGAGGACGGCCAGGACGAGTCCGACTGGGACGGCTGGAAATACCAGACCGAGAAACTGGGCAACCGCGTTCAACTGGTGGGCGACGACCTGTTCGTCACCAACACCAAAATTCTGAGCAAGGGTATCGAGATGGGTGTGGCGAACTCCATCCTCATCAAGTTCAACCAGATTGGTTCCCTGTCCGAGACCCTGGATGCCATCAAGATGGCCAAGGATGCCGGCTACACCGCAGTAATTTCTCACCGTTCCGGTGAAACTGAGGACACCACCATCGCCGACCTGGCGGTGGCTACCACCGCCGGCCAGATCAAGACCGGCTCACTGTGCCGTTCTGATCGCGTGGCGAAGTATAACCGTCTGCTGCGCATCGAGGCCGAGCTGGGTGCTCTGGCACCTTACCGGGGACGGGCGGAGTTCAAGACCTGATCCCGGGCATTGATCCTACAGCGAGGGCGGCCATTGGCCGCCCTCAATGGTTATGGACACGGCCTTCGGCTTTCCCGGTTGGTACGCTGACGGCTTCGGACGACTTCTGTAGAATCCCTGCATGCGCTGGTTGTTGATCGTTCTCTCACTACTGTTACTGATTCTCCAGTATCAACTCTGGCTGGGTGAGGGTGGCCTGGCGAAAAGGCTTACGCTCGAAAACCAGGTTGCTGAACAGCAGCAGAAGAATGAAGTGCTGCAGCAGCGCAACCAGACCCTGATCAGTGAAGTGGTGGATCTCAAGGAAGGTCTTGATAGCATCGAGGAGCGCGCCCGAACAGATCTGGGCATGATCAAGGAAGGGGAGACGTTCTATATGGTCGTGGAGCCGGAAGATCAATGAGTGATACCTGGATAGTAGTGCCGGCAGCCGGTGTCGGAAGTCGTTTTGGTGGTGTCATCCCCAAGCAGTACCAGACCCTGGCGGGTAAGACTGTTATCGAGCACACTCTGGAGCGGCTCTTGTCGGTCGACAATGCCATTGTGGTGGTGGCGGTTAACCCCGAGGACGACCACTGGTCCAGGCTCCCAGTATTTGAACATCCTCGTATCCGCACTGTTCACGGTGGCCGTGAACGGGCGGATTCCGTGCGCCTGGCGCTGGAATGCCTTTCCCGTGAGGCACACACAGATGATTGGGTACTGGTGCACGATGTGGCTCGTCCCTGCGTGCGAGTGGCCGAAATCCGTCATTTGCTGGATACCCTGAAGGACCACAAAGTGGGCGGGGTTCTGGCGGTGCCAGTCAGCGATACGGTCAAGCGGGTAGATCGAGGAGATGATATCGCTGCTACCGAGGATCGCGCTCGTCTTTGGCTAGCCCAGACGCCGCAGATGTTCCGCTACGGCCTGTTGAGCTGGAGCCTGAAAACAGCGGTCCGCCAACAGTGGCAGCCCACCGATGAGTCCCAGGCAGTCGAACGGTTGGGGCATGTACCATTGGTCGTGGAGGGCTGTCGGGACAATATCAAGATCACCCGTCGTGAGGATCTGGCGATCGCTGAGGCAATCCTGCGCTACCAGCGCGAAATGGCAAGCGGACGCGGCGAGACTCTGTGACTGGATAGGGGGGGAAGATGCGGGTAGGCCAGGGTTACGATGTGCACGCTTTCGGAGAGGGCGACCAGATTGTTATTGGTGGGGTGACGATTCCCTATCACCGCGGACTCGTGGCTCACTCTGACGGAGACGTGCTGATCCATGCACTCTGCGATGCCCTGCTGGGGGCCGCGGCTCTGGGGGATATTGGCCGCCATTTTCCCGATAGCGATCCCGCCTATAAGGGGGCTGATAGCAGGGTACTGCTGCGGCAGGTCAAAACGCTCCTCGATGATCGGGGCTATCGCTTGATCAATGCCGATATCACACTGATTGCCCAGTCCCCCAAAATGTCACCCCATGTGGAAGGAATGCGGGGCAACCTGGCCGCTGACCTTTGCTGCGAGATTGATCAGGTGAACGTCAAGGCGACCACTACCGAGAAGCTGGGGTTTGAGGGGCGCGGTGAGGGTATTGCCTGTCAGGCCATCGTGCTTCTGAGTAGCACCGGTTAAGGTTTTTTTTCCTCTCTTCCGCGTAACGCCTTACATCTTTTCCATGACAGCCAGAATCTCTCCCATCAGCTGATTGATCAGCATGAAGCGGGAGGGTTCTTCCAGCATTTGTTGTGCACTTTGCACGTATTCGCTGCCATCCAGCTCATCACCACAGTAGTTGATCAGGTCCCTGGCCGATGTCTCTGTGGTTTCCAGGTGAAACTGGAAGCCGACGACTTTGCCCGCGTAAACAAATCCCTGGTTTGCACAGGCTGCGCTGCTGGCCAGGGAAATTGCGCCGGTGGGGATTGCGAAAGTATCTCCATGCCAGTGAAATACCTCGCTGTCGCCGGAGAGTATCTTGCCAATGGGGTTATTGAGTGCTCCTTCCGTAACGCTGAGAGGAAACCAGCCAATTTCACGGTGCCGGTTGCGAGTGACCGGAGCTCCCAACACATTGGCAATCAGCTGGGCTCCCAGGCAGACTCCGAGGACGATTTTGCCTGCTTCAATTGCCTTCCGGATAAAGTGTTTTTCTTCCGTCAGCCATGAATATTGTTGTTCATCACTCACTCCCATGGGCCCCCCCATTACTACCAGCCAGTCAAACTGGTCCAGCCCGGGGGGAGTTTCACCGCGATACAGGTGGGTGGCGCTGACGCTATGGTTGCGATCCCGGAACCAGCTTTCCATGCTACCCAGGCCCTCAAAGGGCACGTGTTGGAGATAGTGAATATGCATAACGGCAGGCCTTGTGACTGCAGGTGGGTTTCCGTTTGATGGCGCAATCCGTAAACTTGCGCGCCCCGACAATGCTAAGAAAATTATGAACAACAGGCAATTTTCCCTCGATTTTCCCCACGCTTATGGTATTCCGGCAGCCTCGGCACTGTTTCGCCAGCAGCTGGAAGATTTTCAGGTCACGGAGCAATTGGGTTTTGTCCCGTCTGGCGAAGGGGAGCATCTCTACCTTTGGGTAGAAAAGCGAGGCCAGAACACCCGCTGGGTAGCTGGGCAACTGGCGGATGCCTTCTCTGTTGATGAAGTGGCTGTCGGTTATTGCGGATTGAAGGATCGCCAGGCGATAACCCGACAGTGGTTCAGTGTGCATCTGCCGGGTGCGGGATTGCCGCCAATCTCCGAATTGCCGGTAATTCCGGGTGTGTCTGTCCTGTCTGTGAGTCGCCATCCCAAAAAGCTTCGGCGCGGCATGCATTCGGGTAACGGGTTTGTGATCTGTTTGCGTCAGATCGACGCTGGCAGCCAGCAAATGATCGAGGAGCGCCTCGCGGCTATAGCCCAGGGCGGTGTGCCCAACTACTTTGGCGAGCAGCGCTTTGGTCGCGATGGAGGCAATCTGCCTGCGGCAGAGCAGCTATTCATCGAACGGGAAACCAGGAATAGGGACCGGCGAAGTGGCCGCTCGCGCAGACCTGCGGAACAAGGGGGTATCTACCTATCCGCGGCGCGCTCTTATCTTTTCAATCTGGTGTTGGCAGAGCGAGTAAGGCAGGGCAGCTGGTACATCGCTCTTGACGGGGAGACCGAGCCCTCTGGCCCCCTGTGGGGGCGCGGACGAAGCCGGGCGCAGGGTGAGGTTCTGACGCTGGAAGAACAGGTGCTGGCGAACTGGCAGGATTGGTGCCATGGTCTGGAATTCAGCGGCTTGTCCCAGGAGCGACGATCTCTGGTCATGAAGCCGGATAATTTTTCTTGGTGTTGGGGTGATGGCGGGGATGAACATCCGGACCTCAGTCTGTCTTTTTCTCTGCCCCCTGGTTGTTTCGCCACGGCACTGTTGCGGGAAGTCGCCAAACTCCAGACGGCGCGGGCCGTGGCGGATTGAGAGGGCTGTGGTATAGTTCGCTTTTCCACTGACAGTAGGGGCTGCAAGGGTGAATTCGATTGAGCTTGGCGGCATTGGCATGACCTCCCAGCGAACTCGCGAACGACTCATCCAGCGCCTGAAGGACCAGGGTATCAGCAACCAGCGTGTGTTGGATGTGATGCGAGTGACGCCCCGCCACCTGTTTTTGGATGAAGCCCTCTCCCATCGCGCTTACGAAGACACTGCGCTGCCAATCGGTTATGGGCAGACGCTCTCGCAGCCCTATGTTGTCGCACTGATGACGGAAATCCTTCTGTCCCAGGGGCCGCGCAAAAAAGTCCTCGAAATCGGCTCCGGCTCAGGTTACCAATCAGCCATCCTGGCGCAACTGGTTGACCAGTTGTATAGCGTGGAGCGCATCAAGCCATTGATCGATAAGTCAAGGGAGCGTATTCGTATGCTGGGCTTGCGAAATGTGCGCTTTTCCCACAGTGACGGTGGGTTCGGCCTGCCGGAAAACGCACCCTTTGACGGTATTCTCAGCGCGGCTGCGCCCAACGAGGTGCCCGAAGAACTCCTCTATCAGTTGGCTCCGGACGGTATCCTGGTTATTCCAGTAGGTCCTGGCGACGTTCAGGAGCTGCGGGTGATTACCCGACAGGGAGACAGTTTCAATTTTGAAGAACGGGTAGCCGAGCAGGTGCGGTTTGTGCCTTTGCTTACCGGCGTGACCCGCTGATTTCAGGTCTTCCCGTCATGGATGTTGTGAAGCGCTGGTTGCTGTTGTTTCTTAAAGGGATGGCCATGGGGGCCGCGGATGTGGTGCCCGGTGTTTCCGGGGGGACCATCGCCTTTGTCAGTGGTATCTACGAAGAGCTGGTAGATTCCATCCGCTCGGTCAATATTCATTCCCTGAAAATCCTTATCAAGGATGGTCCCAGAGCCTTCTGGTCTGCTATCAATGGCAACTTCCTGCTGATATTGTTTGCCGGTATTTTGTTGAGTGTTGTCTCCCTGGCAAAACTGGTCAGTCACCTGCTGGTTAGCCAACCGATCCTGGTGTGGTCGTTCTTTTTCGGTCTGATCGTTGCGTCTATTCTCTACATTTTCCGTCAGTTGCCACATCTGCGTTGGAAGGAAGGGGTATCCCTGACAATTGGTACGCTTATCGCGTTGGCTATCTCCCTTGCATCACCAACCCAGGGTTCCGAGGGGCTATTGGTGGTATATCTTTCCGGTGCCATAGCGATATGCGCCATGATTCTGCCAGGCATTTCCGGCAGTTTTATTCTTCTGCTATTGGGTATGTACCCGGTGATGATCGATGCAATTAGCGAAATGCACTGGCAGTTGCTGTTGATGTTCATGCTGGGTTGCGCTTCGGGGCTGATGGCCTTTTCCCGCTTGCTTTCATGGCTGCTCCACCGTCACCATGCCCTCACCATAGCACTGTTGACCGGATTCCTGGTGGGTTCACTGTTGATCGTCTGGCCCTGGCGGGAAACTCTGGAAGTGATGATCGATAGCCGCGGTCGGGAGGTGGTGCTGTCTTCTCGTCTGCTCTGGCCTGAGGAATTTGGTCGTGTAACCGGACTTGATCCACGGACTTGGTTGGCGACAGGCTGTATGGTTGTCGGCTTGATTGTGGTACTGGGCCTGGAATATCTTGGTGGCCAACGAAGAAAACTCTGACGACAGAGGTGTAATAAAAGGGGAGAAAATTTTTGTCCGCGCAGTCCTGCCAGGGAATCATGTTGCGTTGGCTTGTCCTGTGTGCCGGGCTGACATTTCTCTCCGCCTGCCAGACTCCGCCTCCAGCGCCCATTGATCAGCGGCCCCCGCCGCCCAGTGAAAAAATCAATTACCACCTGGTCTCCCGGGATGAAACCCTGTTTTCCATCGCCTGGCGCTATGAAATCGATGTAGATAAGCTGGCCAGGGCCAATGGCCTGAGGCATCCCTATAACATTTACGATGGTCAACGCCTGACACTGGATACCAGCTACCTGCCACCACCGCCGAGACCGGCAGCGAGGCCTGTCACTTCGAGCCCCAAGCCCAGGGTTACTGCGCAATCGGCACCTCCGCCGATCAGCGTTACCAAACCGCCGCCAAAATCGACGGCATCCCTGCCCTCTCACTGGAACTGGCAATGGCCGGTTGAGGGCAAAGTCACGAAAACCTACAACAGTGATCCGCTGTTCAAGGGGATAGATATACAGAGTCATCCCGGTCAGCCGGTAGTGGCCGCAGCCCCCGGAGTGGTTGTTTATTCGGGTAGTGGATTGCGTGGCTATGGCCAGCTGATCATCATCAAGCACAGTGAGGTTTACCTCAGTGCTTATGCCCACTGCCGGAAGATTTACGTGAAGGAAGGGCAGACCTTGAGAGGAGGCGAAAAAGTGGCGGAAGTGGGTGGGGACCCCGCAAATACAAAACGCCTGTATTTCGAAATCCGCAAGGATGGCAAACCGAGCAACCCCCTGAGTTATCTGCCCAGACGTTGAGCTCATTTCATTGCCCGCTAGCCTGTGTTGCTGCGCTGACATGGGCTCCCTTTTGATGGTACAGTTCCTGCACAAATGGACTTTAAGTTGCAGTATAAAAACTGCGAGATGACCGTTAGTGTTCTGTTTTATTGAGTTGGAATAGCTTCTGTGTCAGAAGAAAATGATAACGACTTTGACGATAACGATGAAGAAAGTCTTGAGTTCGAGAGCGGTGCTACCGATCAGAGTAGCGACGAGCAGGACGAAGAAGTCATTCCGTCAAAGGACGAAAAAGTACTGGATGCGGCCAGCCTCTACCTGAAAGAGATCGGCTACGCACCGTTGTTGTCCGCCGAGGAAGAGGTTTTCTACGCGCGCAAGATTCGCGACGGTGATGATGCCGCGCGCAAGCGCATGATCGAGAGCAACCTGCGCCTTGTCGTCAAAATTGCCCGACGTTACGTGAACCGCGGATTGGCTCTCCTGGACCTGATTGAGGAGGGGAACCTGGGGCTGATGCGTGCGGTGGAGAAATTCGATCCGGAGCTGGGGTACCGTTTTTCCACCTATGCCACCTGGTGGATTCGCCAGTCGGTTGAGCGGGCGCTGATGAACCAGACTCGCACGATTCGTCTTCCAATTCACGTCGTCAAGGAACTGAATGTCTACCTGAAGACATCCCGGCGTCTGGCCCAGGAGCTGGATCACGACCCCACTGCGGAAGAGATTGCCCGCTCGCTGGACAAGACTGTCGATGACGTTTCTCGTATGCTTCGCCTCAATGAACGGGTCAGTTCTGTCGATGTTCCCATGGGAAAAGATGGTGATAGGGTTCTGGTGGATACCCTCGCTGATGAGCACCCCAATGATCCAGAAGAGTTGGTGGAAGAAGAGGACATGACCAGTGCAATCGAAACCTGGTTGTCTGAACTCACTGACAAACAGCAGGAGGTGATTGCCAGGAGATTTGGTCTACACGGTTACGATGTCGCAACCCTTGAGGAAGTTGGTCAGGAGATCGGTCTCACCAGGGAAAGGGTGCGCCAGATTCAGGTGGAGGCGCTGCGCCGCCTGAAGACCATGCTGAAAAATCAGGGGCTCGACGGCAACATCCTGTTCGAAGATACCTGACAGTTATTCGCTTGAGCTTTTTTCCAGGTAGCCCAGATGTTTCTGCACTACCTGGAGGGTGGGCTTGAACAACTTGGGTGTGGCGCAGACGATATTGCCACTTTCCATGTAATCTTCTCTGCCGGCAAAGTCGCTGACCAGTCCGCCGGCTTCCTTGACCAGCAACACTCCCGCTGCAATATCCCAGGGTTTCAGGCTCATCTCCCAGAAAGCGTCAAAGCGGCCCGCTGCCATATAGGCGAGGTCCAGTGATGCCACGCCCAGTCGGCGTATTCCCGAAGATTGTGTAGCCAGATCAGTGAGACAGGCCAGGTACGGTTCCATGTGGTCGATCGAGGGGCGGTTGAAGGGGATGCCGGTAGCGACTACAGCACCGGCCAGGCCTATACGGCCTGATACGCGTATGCGCTTCCCATTCAGATAGGCGCCACGACCTCGGCTGGCAGTAAATTCTTCCCGGCGCATGGGGTCGAATACTACAGCGTGTTCCAGTCGGCCCTTGTAGCGGCAACCGATGGAAACAGCAAAGTGGGGGATGCCGTGGATGAAGTTGGTGGTGCCATCCAGCGGATCGATAATCCACTGGTAGTCGTTGTTTTCGCCTTCTAGCAGACCTGACTCTTCACCGATGATGGTGTGGTCGGGATAGGCCTTGCGCAGGTGGTAGATCACTTCCTTTTCAGAGGCCCGGTCAGTCTCCGTGACGAAGTCGTTGCGGCCCTTCTCGTCGATCTTGATCAGGTCATTTCGCTCAGTGGCTCTAGCAATCATTTCCCCGGCTTTGCGGGCTGCGCGAAGTGCAATATTGACCATCGGTTCCATTACTAGCTGTCCCACTGTAGCGAAAGCGCGGCATTGTATCAGAGTGGGTAAGTTTAAGGGGAGGGGAAAACCATGATTTCCCATGTACTTCCTGATAGAATGCGCGCCGCTTCGGCGGGGCTTCACCTGCTCCCTGAAGGCCCCTGCGCAATGGCCTCTGTGGGCCCTGGTTTGGTCGTGGATTCAAGGTTTTTGTCCGCTTGCCAGCCGTCTGATAGGCGAACCAATCGTGTTTGAAAACGTACGTATAGTTTTGGTCAATACTACTCACCCCGGCAATATCGGTGGTGCTGCTCGGGCGATCAAAAATATGGGGCTGTCCCGGCTCTATCTGGTTGCTCCCAAGGATTATCCGGCTGATCGCGCGGTTTGGCGGGCGGCAAATGCCCTGGACGTGCTCGATTATGCAGTAGTGGTGGATACTGTGGATGAAGCCATTGCCGGTTGCGGCCTGGTGGTGGGAACCAGTGCTCGTGAACGCCGTATCCCCTGGCCGCTGCTCAATCCTCGTGAATGTGGTGAGCGGGTCTGGGCTGAGGCTGTGACCCATGACGTGGCGATCCTGTTCGGTCGTGAAGATCGGGGATTAACCAACGAAGAACTGCACAAATGTACCTATCATGTGCATATCCCATCCAATCCTGAGTACAGCTCCCTGAACCTGGCCGCCGCGGTACAGGTGCTCTGCTACGAGGTTCGCATGGCGTCCCTTGCGGACGAGGAGGGCAAGCTGCCTCCACTGCAGGAGTGGGATGTGCCTCCCGCGCGGATGGGGGACCTTGAGATGTATTTTCAACACCTGGAGCAGGCGCTGGTGGATATCGGTTTCCACGACCGGGATAACCCCCGGCAGACCATGGCCCGGTTGCGCCGTTTGTACAGTCGCATTCGTATGGACGAGATGGAGCTGTCTATTTTAAGGGGGGTTCTGACCGCGATTCAGAACCAAGCCTTCAAGATGCGCAAGCTGTTGGAAAACAAGCAAGACAGTTGAGTCAATCCGGATAAAACCTACTAAAAAAGTAAGCTATTTACTTGACTAAAATAGTTGGTTTTTAGATAATGCCAGCGTGATATTTGATTGGCAAAGCACGGTGAGAGCAACATTATGCGCCTGACAACGAGGGGACGTTACGCGGTGACAGCAATGCTGGACCTGGCGCTTCATGGCGCCGAAGGGCCGATTAGCCTGGCGGATATTTCCCAGCGCCAGGAAATTTCTTTGTCCTATCTTGAGCAGTTGTTCGCCAAGTTGCGCCAGAAAGACCTGGTAAGCAGTGTCCGTGGCCCCGGTGGTGGTTACCGACTGGCCCGTGGTGGCGAATCTATCAATGTTGCAGAAATCATTGATGCAGTAAATGAGTCAATTGACGCCACCAGCTGCAGTGGAAAGGGTAATTGCCAGAGTGGAGGGGTGTGTCTAACCCACCATCTATGGGATGACCTGAGCCAGCAAATTCACCGTTTTTTAAGCGGAATCACCCTGGATAGCCTGGTGCATCAGCAGGAAGTTCGCCTGGTGACACTGCGCCAGAATGAAGCGGGCGAGATGGCCAGCAATTGAACTGAATTATCTGGAGTTGTTGAATGAAATTGCCGATTTATCTGGACTATTCAGCCACCACCCCGGTTGACCCAAGGGTAGCTACCAAGATGGTGGAATGCCTGACCGTCGAGGGCAATTTTGGTAACCCGGCGTCCCGTTCCCATGTTTTTGGCTGGCGCGCAGAAGCGGTCGTTGAGGAAGCTCGGGAGAACGTGGCTGCGCTACTCAATGCGGATCCCCGTGAGATTGTCTGGACCTCGGGTGCCACTGAGTCGGATAACCTGGCCATTAAGGGTGCTGCTCATTTCAACCAGAAAAAAGGCAAACACATCATCACCTCCAAAATTGAGCACAAAGCGGTGCTTGATACCTGTCGCCAACTGGAGCGAGAAGGATTTGAAGTCACTTATCTTGATCCTGATGCAGAGGGTTTGATCCAGCCTCAGGCAGTGGTTGATGCCATTCGCGAGGACACCACGCTGGTGTCACTCATGCACGTGAATAACGAGATTGGCACCATCAATGACATTGCCGCTATCGGTGAAATCTGCCGTGATCGCAAGATTGTCTTCCACGTCGACGCCGCCCAGAGTGCGGGCAAGATTGAGATTGACCTGGAAGCGATGAAAGTGGATCTGATGTCGTTGTCTGCCCATAAGGTATACGGACCAAAGGGTATCGGTGCTTTGTATGTGCGCCGCAAACCGCGGGTGCGCATCGAAGCACAAATGCACGGTGGTGGTCACGAGCGCGGCATGCGTTCAGGCACGTTGGCGACCCACCAGATAGTCGGCATGGGTGAAGCTTTCCGCATTGCCAAAGCGGAAATGACGGAAGAGGCACAAAGCATCCTCCAGTTGCGCGATCGCCTGTGGAAGGGGCTCACCGATCTGGAGGCCGTTCACCTCAATGGCTCCATGACCCAGCGGGTGCCGGGCAATCTGAATGTCAGCTTTGCCTATGTGGAAGGTGAATCCCTGATCATGGCGCTGAAAGATCTGGCGGTATCCTCCGGTTCTGCCTGTACTTCAGCCAGTCTTGAACCCTCCTATGTGCTGCGGGCCTTAGGTCTTGATGATGAGCTGGCCCACAGTTCTATCCGGTTCTCTATCGGGCGTTTCACTACTCCCGAGGAAATCGATTACACCATTGCCAGGGTGCATGATGCGGTGAACAAGCTGCGGGAACTGTCCCCCCTCTGGGATATGTACAAAGACGGCGTCGACCTCAGCCAGGTCGAGTGGGCCGCACATTGATGCTGAGGAATTGAATTATGTCTTACAGTGACAAAGTACTCGACCACTACGAAAATCCCCGTAACGTTGGGAAGCTGGATGATAAATCCAGCAACGTCGGCACCGGGATGGTGGGTGCCCCTGCTTGTGGTGATGTGATGCGTCTGCAAATCCAGGTCAATGATGAGGGCGTCATCGAAGATGCCAAGTTCAAGACCTATGGTTGTGGTTCTGCCATTGCCTCCAGTTCGCTGCTGACTGAGTGGGTCAAGGGCAAGACCCTGGACCAGGCGGCTGAAATCAAAAATACCCAGATTGCTGAGGAGCTGGCGCTGCCGCCGGTGAAGATTCACTGCTCTGTTCTAGCCGAGGATGCCATCAAGGCAGCCATCCGCGATGTGCGCCACAAGCGCGGCGAAGCAAGTGAATAACCGAGTAAAGTAATAGACGGAATCAGGAGACCTTTTTCATGGCAATCACCATGACCCAAGCCGCTGAACAGCATGTACTTAGACACCTTGCTCATCGTGGCCACGGTATTGGTATTCGCCTCGGTGTCAAAACCACTGGTTGTTCCGGTTTGTCCTACGTGCTGGAGTTCGTCGACGAACAGCAGTCGGAAGACCAGATGTTCCAATGCGGTGAAGCCAAGTTGTTTATTGACCCGAAGAGCCTTGCCTACCTGGATGGCACTGAGTTGGATTTCGTCAAGGAAGGACTCAACGAGGGTTTTCAGTTCAATAATCCCAACGTCAAGGAAGAATGCGGTTGTGGGGAGAGTTTCCACGTATAGTGGGTTGGGGGTAACGGTTCGAATAGACCGTTGCCAGATTCTCTCGGGCGGGGCAGTTTTCCGTGGATATCACCAGTAATTACTTTGAGGTTTTTGGTCTGCCGGTCTTATACCGATTGGACCAGAATCTTCTGGCAGATCGCTATCGTAACCTGCAGCGTCAGTTTCACCCGGATCGCTATGCCGACAAGCCGGCTCGAGAGCAACGCCTTGCCGAGCAGTATGCCGCGGTTCTAAACCAAGCCTATACAGAACTCAAATCCCCTTTGCTGAGGGCGCAGTACCTGTTGTCCCTAAACGGTTTGGATGGCAGTGGCGAGAGCGCTGTCACCCGCGACCCGGTATTCCTGATGGAGCAAATGGCGCTCCGTGAGTCTCTGGCAGAGGTCCGCGATAGTGCTGACCCTTTTGCTGCATTACAGCTGGTAGCCGATGAGGCGCGGGAGCACTATTTCTCCTTGCAGGAATCTTTTGCCCAGCAGCTGGCACGAGATGATCTCGAAGGCGCCAAGGATACCGTTGCCAAGATGCAGTTTTTCAGCAAGCTCCTTGACGAAGTGAAGGTGCTTGAGCATGAAATCGATGAATAAGAGGTAGTCATTTCCAGTGGTTTTATTGCAGATATCGGAACCCGGCCAGTCACCTGAGCCACACCAGCGTCGTCGAGCAGTGGGTATCGACCTGGGTACGACCAACTCGCTGGTGGCTACCGTGAGAAGCGGTACCCCGGAAACTCTGCCTGACACAGAAGACCGTCACCTGCTGCCGTCTGTAGTGCATTACGATCGCACTGGGGACATAACCGTCGGCTACCAAGCGCAGGCTCTGGCCTCTGAAGATCCGCTCAACACTCTGAGCTCCGTCAAACGCTTTATGGGAAGGGGGGTCACTGATGTGAAAACCCTCGGGAGCCAATTGCCATACGAATTGGTTGCCAGTGATAGCAGCATGCCCAATTTTCGGACTGTTGCGGGCGACATCAGTCCGGTCTCCGTGTCTGCGGAAATCCTTAGTGTGCTCGCGTCTCGTGCCGAGTCTGCTCTGGACGGCCCCCTGGACGGCGCAGTGATCACCGTCCCGGCCTATTTTGATGAGGCCCAGAGGCAGGCTACCAAGGATGCTGCCATGTTGGCGGGAATCAAGGTGCTGCGACTGCTCAACGAGCCGACGGCTGCTGCGGTAGCCTACGGCCTCGATAAGGGTGGAGAGGGTGTGATCGCCGTTTATGACCTCGGCGGTGGCACCTTCGACATTTCCATTTTACGTTTGTCCCGTGGTGTATTTGAGGTGCTTGCCACCGGAGGTGATTCTGCCCTGGGTGGTGATGATTTTGATCGCGCATTGGCGGAGTGGTTTTGCCAGCAGGCGGGTCTGGGTACAGATCTGGGTCCGCATCGGCAAAGAGAATTGATGACAGCAGCTCGCCGGGCCAAGGAAGCTCTGGCTGAGCAAGAGACGGTTTCGGTAGAGGTTGCCGGTTGGCGTGGTCAGCTCGATCGCCAGACCATGAACGCTCTGGTGGACTCCCTGATTGACAAGACCCTGCGTGCTTGCAAGCGTGCGTTGCGAGATGCGGACCTGAATCCCGAAGACGTGAATTCAGTGGTCATGGTGGGCGGCTCCACACGTATGTTGCGGGTCAGGGAGCGGGTTACGGAAACTTTTGCGCAAGAGCCCCTGGTCAATATCGACCCCGACCGGGTAGTGGCAATTGGCGCCGCGATCCAGGCAGATGTCCTGGTGGGCAACAAGCCCGGAGATGAAATGCTGCTGCTGGACGTCATCCCGCTTTCTCTTGGGCTGGAAACCATGGGTGGTCTGATGGAAAAAATCATCCATCGCAACACCACTATCCCGGTTGCCAAAGCCCAGGATTTCACTACCTTCAAGGACGGACAGACTGCCATGGCAGTCCATGTGTTGCAGGGCGAGCGGGAGCTGGTTTCTGACTGTCGTTCTCTGGCCCGCTTTGAATTGCGGGGCATTCCGCCCATGGTGGCCGGGGCCGCGAAGATCCGCGTCAAGTTCCAGGTGGACGCCGATGGCCTGCTCAATGTTTCCGCCAAGGAGTTGATCAGCGGGGTGGAAGCCCATGTGGAAGTGAAGCCTTCCTATGGCCTCAATGATGAGGAAGTTACCCGCATGCTGCGCGAATCCTACACTCATGCGAGAGATGACATGCAGTTGCGAGCCCTGCGCGAGCAGCAGGTAGACGCGGATCGTCTCTACGAGGATCTCAGCTCAGCCTTGGCTCAGGATGGCCGGACACTGCTCAATGAGAAGGAATACCACTGCCTCGAAGTGGCATTGGCAGATTTGCGCCAGGTGCGCGATAGCAACAACCACCGTGAAATCGCGCGACATATCGAGATGGTGTCAAAAACCAGTGAAGAGTTCGCCGCACGCCGCATGGACGCCAGTATCAAGCGGGCCTTGGCCGGGCACAGTCTTGATGAGATTGATCGGGAGGTCTGAGATGACGCGGCTCGTTTTCCTTCCTCATGAAATAATCTGCCCTGAAGGGGCTGTCATCGAGGTTGAACCCGGCGAGAGCATTTGTGAGGCGGCCCTGCGCAATGGCATCGAGATAGAACATGCCTGCGAAATGTCCTGTGCCTGCACCACCTGTCACGTCTATGTGCGTGAAGGCTTTGACTCTCTAGAGGAAGCTGATGAGCTGGAAGAGGATTATCTGGACAAGGCCTGGGGCGTAGACCCTGATTCCAGATTGAGCTGCCAGGCGGTAGTGGCAGATGAAGATCTGGTAATCGAGATCCCTAAGTACACCATTAACATGGTGTCGGAAAAGCATTGAGCGGAGTTCTTTCCATGACCCTGAACTGGACCGATGTACTGGATATTGCCATTGAATTGTCCGAGGCTCACCCGGATGTGGATCCCCATTATTTGAACTTTGTCGATCTGCGCGATTGGGTGATGGCGCTTGAAGACTTCGACGACGATCCCAAGCACTGTGGTGAGAAGATCCTTGAAGCCATCCAGATGGCATGGATTGAAGAACTCGATTAGAATGGGGCGCAGTATAAATCTGTGCTAAGGGGTAGGAATGAGCTCTAAAGAAGAGCTTTATAAAGTACTGGTGGAATCAGTACCCTACGGTGCCCTTTTCTTTGCCTACGGCGTCTGTGTCGACGCCAATCAGAACGCACTCAAACTGCTTGGTTGTGAACTCAATCAGCTGATTGGTGCATCCCTGGATAGTATCACCGGGGATGAGACCACCTCTTTCATTGATCTCAAATTGCAACTGAAGAAAGCTCTGCGCGAACGCCGCACACAGATTTCCTGGACCTACCCCGGTCAAGAATACGATGGCACTGTTTCCGTCGACGTGGTTTACATCACTGAGGATGGCAAGGAAATGGTGGTGATGCTGAATAGCGAGGGGGCAGATGCAGCGCTGTCAGTTGTCGATGCGTTGGCCAAAGCCAATCCCGTCAAACCTTCAGAACCCGGGCAGAAATTCCATCAGGGTAGAGCTTCAAGCACACAGGCTGAGCCAGAAGAAGTGGATTTTGTCGTTGTTGACGATGGTCAGGTTATTCCCGACCGCCGTGTTTCAGAGCGCAGGTCCTCGAAAGGCCGCGACCACTACTTTGACAACCTGACGAGTCTGCCTAACCGGCAGATGCTGGCCGAATCGCTCCACGATTTCCTGGAAAGCCATCGCGATCAGACAGTATGTGCCGCTGTAATGATGCTCGACCTCGATCACTTTAAGGACATCAATGATTCCTGGGGACACGGGGTCGGGGATCAGGTGATCAAGAAGATCGGTCAGGCTCTCTCTGGGCTCGTCGCTGGCGACAACATGCTGGCGCGGATGAGCGGTGATGAGTTTGTGCTGTTCATTCCCCAGCTTTCCGAGGATGTTTCCAAGGCGGCCCGGGATGCACAGGCCGTGGCGGAAAAACTGGGTGAAGCGGTTGCGAGCCCGGTATTCCTGGATGGCCATGAGGTCATTCTTACAGCCAGTATCGGTATTGCCCTGGTGACCGATGCCGCTATATCGGCAGATCGGGTTTTGCAGTACGCTGACACGGCCATGTATGAGGCTAAGCGCAAAGGGCGAAATAGCATGGCCTTTTTCGACCCCTGCATCACGGAGAAGGCTCAGCGTCAGATCGGTATGAATACCCGTTTGCGTAAGGCCATGGACAACCACGAATTCGTCCTTTACATACAACCGCAAATTTCAGTTGCTACCGGAGAATTGCTGGGTGGCGAGGCTCTACTGCGTTGGATGAACTCCGACAAGATCACCAACATGCCCTCGGAATTTATTCCTGTACTGGAATCTTCGGGGTTGATTGTTGACGTGGGACGCTGGGTGATTCGCACGTCCTGTGAATACCTGCGCAACTTTATTGATATGGGATTGTGGCAGGACCACATGCGGCTCGGTATCAATATCAGTCCGCGACAGTTTCGCGATCCCCAGCTGCTGGACATTGTTCAGCACAGTATGAAGAGCTATGACATTAATCCCAGCTATCTCAACTTTGAAGTCACCGAAAGTCTGGTGATTGAGGATGTCGATGAGGCGATCAAGAAGATGGAGGCGATCAAGTCACTGGGGGCCATGTTCTCTATTGACGATTTCGGCATCGGCTATTCTTCGATGATTTACCTGAAGCGATTGCCCTTTGATCAGCTCAAAATCGACAGGGAGTTTATTCGTAATCTTCACCGCGATCCAGAGAGCCGGGGTATTGTCGAAGCCATTATGGCAGTATCCAAGCAGTATGGCCTGAAAGTCACCGCGGAAGGGGTAGAGAGCGAAGAGGCCCTGGCAATCCTTAGGGCTTTGGGTTGCCATTCCTATCAGGGCGCTCACTTCAGTATGCCTGTCCCCTGTGAACGTTTTTCCAAATTGCTGGCAGCCTGATGCTGGTGCCGGAAACGGCCTTGAGTATTCCTTGTAACCCATTGTATCGGGGAGTAAAATGCCCGACTTTTGATGTGGTGGGGCAGGCTAAACAGAACCGTGGCCCCCCGGTTGTGCAAATATCCCTCCTGGAGACCATTAATGGCTATTGAACGTACTCTTTCCATCATCAAGCCCGACGCCGTTGCAAAAAATGTTATCGGTAAAATCTACGAGCGTTTCGAAAATGCAGGGCTGAAAATTGTGGCAGCAAAAATGCTGCATCTCTCTGAAGAGAAAGCCGGCGGTTTCTACGCCGAGCACAAAGAGCGTCCGTTCTATGGTGATCTGGTGTCCTTCATGACTTCCGGCCCGGTGGTTGTACAAGTTCTCGAAGGCGAAAACGCTGTAGTCGTTAACCGCGATCTGATGGGTGCCACTAACCCAAAGGAAGCTGCTCCCGGTACCATTCGTGCAGATTTCGCTGAATCTATCGATGCCAATGCGGTCCATGGTTCAGATTCCACCACTTCTGCAGCACGGGAAGTGGCTTATTTCTTTGCAGTAGATGAGATTTGCCCCCGTTAATTCATGAACAAACCCAATGCCAGCTGGCGGGATATTCAATGACCGCAATTAGTGCCGATACCGATCAGGCATTTGAGCCCCAGGAGGAGAAAGTAAACCTTCTGGGGCTTTCTGCTGAAAAACTGGTCGAGTTTTTTGCCTCTCTGGGCGAGAAGCCTTTCCGTGCCACCCAGTTGCTGAAGTGGATTCATCAACAGGGTGTGGATGATTTTGAGCAGATGACCAACCTGTCCAAATCCCTGCGCCAACTGTTGCAGGAAAAAGCGGAAATTCGTGCGCCGGAGGTGGTGTCCCAATACGATTCTGCCGACGGTACGCGCAAATGGCTGATTCGTGTCAGTGGCGGCAGCTGTATTGAAACGGTCTTCATTCCCGAGAAGGATCGCGGCACGCTTTGCGTCTCGTCCCAAGTGGGCTGCTCGCTGGACTGCAGTTTCTGCGCCACTGGAAAACAGGGTTTTAACCGCGACCTGACAGCGGCAGAGATCATTGGTCAGGTGTGGATTGCGGCTAAATCCTTTGGTTCATTGGGAGCGGGCGCCGACAGGGTTGTCAGCAATGTGGTGATGATGGGCATGGGAGAGCCTTTGCTCAACTTCGACAACGTGGTGGATGCTATGTCGTTGATGTTGCACGACTGCGCCTACGGTCTGTCAAAGCGTCGGGTCACCCTGAGCACTTCTGGCGTAGTGCCGGCACTGGATAGACTGGGGGATGTCTCTGACGTGTCCCTGGCGATTTCGCTGCACGCCCCTAATGACGAGCTTCGCAATGAACTGGTGCCCATCAATCGCAAATACCCCATCGCCATGTTGCTGGATTCCGCTCGTCGCTATCTGGACAAAATGCCCGATACCCACCGCAAAATCACGGTGGAATACACTCTGATCGACCGGGTGAATGACCGCGATGAACACGCCAGACAGCTGGCGAAGTTGTTGAAGGATATTCCCTGCAAGATCAACCTGATTCCATTCAACCCGTTTGCCCAGTCGGATTACAAACGGGTTACCAATACTGCCCTGAACCGCTTCAGGGACATCCTCTACAAGGAGGGGTACACTGTGACCGTGCGCACGACCCGTGGCGATGATATTGCCGCGGCCTGCGGTCAGCTGGCGGGCACCGTGAATGACAAGACCCGTCGCAGCGAACGCTACCGCAACCAGGTTGAAGAAACACCTGTTCGGTTCGTTGGTTGATGTCACAGCGACAAAGGGGAGGGGGAAGCATGAGAAATTGGTCGTTATCCGCAGTCATTGCCCTGTTTTTGGCAATGGTCGTGCTGTCCGGTTGTACAACCACAACTACGACCAATGGTGTGGCTACCCAACCGGTGGATAAGCAGAAGGCGCTGGAAAATCGCTTGCAGTTAGCCCTTGGCTATTTATCGCAAGGAGATCGGGAGCGCGCTCGTCAGAATCTTGAGAAAGCTGAGGAGATAAATAGCCGCTCCCCGGAAATTCAGGATATCTGGGCACTGCTTTACCAGCAGGAAATGGAGTTGGCGGAAGCAGAAGCTCACTTCAAGAAAGCTCTCAGCTACGATTCCAATTTTACCCGTGGTCGCAATAATTACGGTATGTTCCTGCTTCGGCAGCAGCGCTATGAAGAGGCCTATAAACAGTTTGTTGTCGGCACAGAAGACCTGTCATATCCCAAGCGCGGTGAGCTGTTTTACAAGGTGGGTGTGACGGCCTTGAAGCTCAATAAGCCGACTGAAGCCGAGGAGGCATTCAAAAGGGCTCTGGTACTGGAGCCGGGCCTGTCCCAGGCGTATCTGGAATTGGCGGATCTCTCTTTTACCCAGGGGGATCTGTCGGGCAGTAAGCTCATGCTTGATAAATACAACGAAAATCGGCGCAGACCGACACCCAGGGGGCTTTGGCTAGGAGTAAGACTGGAACATCAACTTGGCAACAAGGATGCGGAAGCAAGCCAGGGTTTGGCGTTGAGGAACCTGTTTCCCGATTCCCGCGAAAACCAGGAATATCAAAACTGGCTGAATGATGAAAAACACCGCTGAACACGATGAGCAGAACGACACCAGTAATCAGGTTCCCTTGCCATCACCCGGAGAAGCACTGAGTCGGGCGCGCAAGGAGAAGGGGCTAGATGTCGATGAGGTGGCTATCCACTTGGGTTTGCCTCCTCGGGTGTTATGCGCGCTCGAGGCTGATGACTATGACCGACTACCAGCACCCATGTACGTGCGCGGCTATGTCAGGCGTTATTGCGGGCTGCTGGAGCTGGAAGAAGGTCAGCTGTTGGAACTTGTTGAACAGCAATTTGCGGCACAGGGAATTGTTGATCACAACCCGTCCATACGCCTGATAGCACCTCCAAGAAAAAAGATCCGTCCGATCTGGTTTGTTGCACCAATTGTAGTGTTGCTACTGATAGCCTTGGCTGTGTTTATTTGGGGCATGCTGTCAAACATTCTCAATGATGGCGAGGCGGAGCAGAGCGCATCCGAACCGACAGCTGCAGAATTTACTCCAGCTCTGGAGATGACTGCGTTGTCCAATACCAGCGGCAATGACCTGGAATTTGCTGAGCCCGAATTGGACGGCGCAGCAATGGTCGAAGAGGCGGGTGACGATGGTATGCGCACCTTGGCCATCCGTGTCAATCAGCAGAGCTGGGTCGAAGTGTTTGATGCAGAAGGCGATATGCTGGTAGCGGATTTAAAGCCTTCGGGAACTGAACTGGAGGTTACCGGTTTGGCACCGTTCAATGTCACCCTGGGCTACGCCCCGGGGGTGGAACTGAGCTTCGCAGGAGAACCGGTTTCCATTGAAAGTATCGCCAGCGACAATACCGCGACCCTTAAAGTCGGCGACGAACCCGCCGAGGAGCGTTGATCAGTTCATGCATTTTGAATCACCTATAGTTCGCAGACAGTCCCGTCAGATCATGGTGGGCAATGTGCCTGTTGGCGGCGGAGCGCCGATTTCCATCCAGAGCATGACCAATACCGAAACCACGGATGTGGCAGCCACTGTGGCCCAGGTCAATCGCCTGGAAGCTGCCGGAGCAGATATCGTGCGGGTGTCCGTGCCAACCATGGATGCAGCGGAAGCTTTTGGCGCCATCAAGAAACAGGTCAGTGTGCCGCTGGTAGCGGATATTCACTTCGATTACCGCATTGCCCTGCGAGTGGCTGATCTCGGTGTGGATTGCCTGCGTATCAATCCCGGCAATATTGGTCGGGAAAAACGTATTCAGGCCGTCGTGGACAAGGCCCGGGATCTGAATATCCCGATTCGCATCGGCGTCAACGCCGGTTCTCTGGAAAAAGATCTGCAAAAGAAATACGGAGAACCCACCCCGGATGCGCTGGTGGAATCCGCCATGCGCCATGTGGAAATTCTCGACAGTCTCAACTTCCACAATTTCAAGCTGAGCCTGAAGGCCTCTGACATTTTTATGGCAGTGGCGGCCTATCGAAAAATTGCCACCATGATCGACAATCCCCTGCATCTGGGAATCACCGAGGCAGGCGGCCTGCGCGGTGGCACCGTGAAGTCCTCCATCGGCCTCGGCCTGCTGTTGATGGATGGTATCGGCGATACTATCCGTGTATCACTGGCTGCCGACCCGGTAGAAGAGGTGAAGGTCGGCTGGGATATGCTGAAAAGCCTCAAGCTGCGCAGCAAGGGAATTAACTTTATCGCCTGTCCCAGCTGTTCACGGCAGAACTTCGACGTCATCAAGACCATGAACGAGCTGGAAACCCGCCTGGAAGATATCACCATTCCGATGGATGTGGCGGTGATTGGCTGTATCGTCAATGGTCCCGGTGAAGCAAAGGAAGTGGATCTCGGACTCACCGGTGGAACCCCCAACAACCTGGTCTATATCGACGGCCAACCCAGTCAGAAACTCGGCCAGGAAAACCTGGTGGATGAACTGGAGCAACTGATCCGCAACAAGGCGAGCCAGAAAGCCGTACAACAAGAAAATCTGATAGCGAAGTCCTGATGAAAAAAATTCAATCCATTCGGGGGATGAATGACCTTCTCCCCGATGAGTCCCCCGTTTGGCAATACCTGGAAAAGACCATCTCCCAGCTGTTGGGTCGATACGGATATCGGGAAATCCGCTTCCCGATTCTCGAGCCTACGGAACTGTTCAAACGCTCTATCGGTGAGGTTACCGATATTGTTGAAAAGGAGATGTACACCTTTGACGACCGCAATGGTGATAGCGTTACCTTGCGTCCTGAAGGAACCGCCGGTTGTGTGCGAGCCTGTGAACAGAACGGCCTGACATTCAATCAGGTACAGCGTCTCTGGTACCAGGGGCCGATGTTTCGTTACGAGCGCCCGCAGAAGGGTCGACTGCGCCAATTTCACCAGATTGGTATTGAAGTGTTCGGCCTGGAAGGACCGGATATTGATGCTGAACAACTGGCGATGATCTGGCGCCTGTGGCAGCAACTCGGGGTCGACAAGCTGGTTACCCTGCAGGTGAATTCTCTGGGAACCAGTGCCTCCCGCGGTCGCTATCGCGAGGCATTGGTAGCTTATCTGGAGCAGCGCAAAGAGTTGCTGGATGAAGACAGTCAGCGCCGCCTCCATAGCAATCCCCTGCGTATCCTCGACAGCAAAAATGCCAATACCCAGGCATTGCTGGATGACGCGCCGCGTCTGGAAGACTTTCTTGAAGAAGAGTCTAAGGAACACTTCCGCCAACTGTTGGCTCTGCTCGACAGTATTGGCATCCCCTACCAGGTGAACTCTCGCCTGGTTCGCGGTCTGGATTATTACGGCAAGACTGTTTTTGAATGGGTCACCGATGCTCTCGGTGCCCAGGGCACGGTTTGCGCAGGCGGTCGTTACGACGGCCTGGTGGAACAGCTGGGTGGCAAATCCACTCCGGCGGTGGGCTTCGCCATGGGGGTGGAGCGCCTGGTATTGTTGCTTGACGCCGCTGGTGTGGTGCCGGATAGTATCGCCCGCCAGGTAGACGTCTATCTCCTGGCGGCTGGGGATGTGCAGGCTCAGGCGTTGCAACTGGGAGAAACCCTGCGCGACCAGTGTCCAACACTGCGCATTCAGAACCACTGCGGTGGTGGCAGTCTGAAAAGTCAGATGAAGAAAGCCGATCGCTGCGGAGCGGAAATCGCCCTGATTCTCGGCGAGGACGAGGCGGCTAACAATCAGGTTTCGGTTAAGTTCCTGAGGCAGGACAAACCCCAGCAAAGCATGAGTGTCGCGGAAGTAGTGACCGTGCTTAATCAATACGAATTCAGCGAAGGTGAGGAATAAACGTGGCAGAACATCTCAGCGAAGAGGAACAGCTCGAGAGTCTCAAGCGCTGGTGGAAGGAAAATGGTCTTTCCACGGTGATCGTGGTCGTACTCGCCGTGGGTGGGTATTTTGGTTGGGATCTCTGGAAGGGACACCGTCAGGCTCAGGCTGAAGCCGCTTCGACCGTGTACCAGAGCATGATGGACGTCGCCTCCATCGCGCCCGGTGAATCATTGAGTGAATCCAAGCGCGAACAGGTCATTGCCCTTGCCGAGCAGTTGAAAAACGATTACTCCGGTACCCAGTACGCCCGCTATGCCGCCATGCTGCTGGCGCGTTTGGCCGTTGAAAAAGACGATCTGGATACTGCAACCCAACAGTTGCAGTGGGCAGAAAAAGGCGCTGATGAAGGCCTGTCCCTGATTATCAAGCTGCGCTTGGCCAGGCTGGAAGCTGCCCGGGGCAACCTTGATCAGGCCATCGATATGCTCCAGGGCGTAGAAGCACGCACCATGGCGTCGGCTTATGCCGAGGCTATAGGTGATTTTCAGGTGCTGAAAGGTGATAAACAGGCCGCCTATGCCGCCTATCAGGATGCCCTGCAGAAGCTGGTGTTGAACGATAATCAGACCCGGGCCATTATCGAACTCAAACTCAACCATGTGGCTTCAGCTACCGAGACTGCGATGAATGACGCGGTTGAGGAGGAGGGCTGATGAAACGTCTGGCATGGTTGCTGGCACTGTGTATGGCTCTGAGCGGTTGTAGCGCGCTGAGCAAAATCGGAAAGTCCAAGACCGATGATGAGGGAGAAAAAGTCTACCCCGCGGCTCTGGTGGATTTTCAACAGGAAATTCAGGTCAGCAAAGTCTGGTCTACCCACGCTGTAGACAAATACATTTCGGTCAATAGCGGCATCGGTCCCGCACTGATGGATGGCATTATTTATGTCGCCGACAGTGATGGTGCGGTGGTCGCCCTGGATGCGTCCAGCGGCGAGAAAAAGTGGAAAGTGGAACTGGAAGACGTTGTGCTGGGCGGTGGCGTCGGCATCGGCGGTAACCTGGTGCTGGTTGGCAGTACAGAGGGGGAAGTTTTTTCCCTGGACGCGACCACCGGCGAGCAGCGTTGGCAAGCTTTCGTGACCAGTGAAATCCTCGCTGCCCCCGGCGCCAATAGTAGCATCGTCGTTGTCCAGACCCAGGACGGCCGTGTGGTGGGGCTCGATCCGGAGAATGGTGAAAAGCGCTGGCATTTTGAAGTGGACGTGCCGGTGCTGACCATGCGCGGCACCAGTGCCCCGTTGGTTTCACACGACTCGGTAATTGTGACCTTTGCCAATGGTAAGGTGTATGCCCTCTCTCCACTCAGTGGAGACCTGATCTGGGAAAACCGCATCGCCATTCCCCAGGGTCGCACTGAACTTGAGCGGATGGTGGATATTGATGGCCGTCCGGTGCGGGCTGATAACGTGCTCTATGTGGCCAGTTATCAGGGTCGTGTTGGTGCCCTGGCGGGTGCTTCCGGTCGTGGGCTCTGGTATCAGGATGCCTCTACTACCCGAGATCTTGCTTACGGACTCGGACAGGTCTATCTGGTGCAGAAGAACGATGGCGTCAAGGCCATGCGCGCCAGCAGCGGCCAGCAATTGTGGCTGAACGAGGAGATGACCTATCGCAAGCTCAGCAGCCCGGTTGTTGTTGGTGGCTATCTGACGGTGGGAGATGCCGAGGGATATCTGCACGTTCTGTCGCAAACAGATGGACGGTTTCTCGCCAGAGTTAAATTGGGCAGCGGCATTTCCGCAACCCCCCTGGCCGATGGCGATACGCTCTATGTGTTGGATGATGATGGTCGGGTGACCGCCCTCAACATTGAAGAATGACCGTGCTTATGCCGCTGATGCCGCCCTTCGTGATGAGGGGCGGCATTGCTGTTTTCAGGGATTGAGCAAAATTGGCATCCGTTGACCGGGTGCTCCAAGTGAGGGTGGCAGAACTGCCGCCCGTGACGAACTGCCGAGTGAAATGACATGATCCCAGTAATTGCATTGGTCGGACGTCCCAATGTGGGCAAATCAACCCTGTTCAATCGCTTGACCAAGTCCCACGATGCGCTGGTGGCCAATTACCCCGGCCTGACCCGCGACCGCAAGTACGGTGAGGGAGAGTTCCAGGGACATCGTTTCATGATGATCGACACCGGTGGTATCACCGGCGAGGAAGAGGGCATCGATTCGGCTATGGCGGCCCAGTCCATGCAGGCCATTGAAGAAGCGGATGCCGTATTGCTGGTGGTGGACAGCCGCGATGGACTAACTCCGGTAGATCGCCGTCTGGCGATTTACCTCCGCGAAAAAGGCCGGCATGTCTACTTGGTGGCGAACAAGATTGATGGCATCAATCCCGACGTGGCCATGGCAGAATTCTTCGAACTCGGTATCCAGGATATCTATCCCACCACTGCCACCCATGGTCGGGGTGTACGGCAGTTGATGGAAGCTGTTCTGGCGCCGTTCCCCTTGGAGGCCGAAATCGAGCCTGAAGAGGAACAGGAGCGCGGCATCAAGATCGCCGTTATTGGCCGCCCCAACGTGGGAAAATCCACGTTGGTCAATCGTCTGCTCGGCGAGGAACGGGTAGTGGTTTTCGACCTACCCGGCACTACCAGGGACAGCATTTACATCGACTATGAGCGGGAAGGTAAGAAGTACACCCTGATCGATACCGCTGGTATCCGCCGGCGCAAAAACGTCAAGCTGGTGGTGGAAAAATTCTCGATCGTAAAAACCCTACAGGCTATTGAGGATGCCAATGTCGTTGTGCTGCTGATTGATGCCCGGGAGGGGCTCGTCGATCAGGATCTGCATCTGATGGGGACTGCGGTAGAGGCAGGCAGGGCGCTAGTGCTGGCAGTTAACAAGTGGGATGGACTGGAATCCGACCAGAAAAGCTGGATTAAATCAGAGCTGGAACGCCGCCTTCGTTTTGTGAACTTTGCCGATATTCACTTCATTTCCGCATTGCACGGAACCGGTGTCGGTCACCTCTACGAGTCCATTGAAAAGTCCTTTGCTTCAGCCACTGACAAGTTGGGAACCAATCGCCTGACCCGTATTTTGCAGGATGCTGTCACAGAGCATCAGCCTCCCATGGTCAGGGGCCGCCGCATCAAGTTGCGCTATGCCCACGCCGGTGGCCAGAATCCCCCTGTGATTGTCATTCACGGTAACCAGACTGACGAGGTACCAAATCATTACACTCGTTACCTGGAAAAAGTATTTCGCAAGGCACTCGATCTGCACGGCACGCCGGTGAAGATCGAGTATCGCTCCAGTGAAAACCCCTATGCGGGTAAGAAAAACAAACTGACGGCGCGGCAGGTAGCGAAGAAACGTCGCCTGATGCGACACGTCAAGAAAAAATAGAACACCTATCCCTCAATTCCGGGCAGCGGAGCGCTCGTTAGTGCGCCCCGTAGCCTGTCAGGCAGCAATCAGTGATTCATCGCGAATCAGCAGCTGGTAGCTGGTGATAAAGTCCCGAACGGTGCCTTCCGGTTTTGAGCGGAAATGACGGTGCCAGTAACCTCCCAGTGCACTGATGTGGGTTGGTTCCGGCAGTGGCTGGGTCACTCGGCGATATATCACCCAGGCAATGGCGGTGGCGTATTTCAGGTTGGTCACCAGTTCGCCATGTGGGTCTCTCAGGAAACTGTGTTGTCCCGCCATGCCGCGAATGTCGCTGGCCAGTTCCGGGTGGTTGACCAGATATTTGTCCCACACCGCCCGGTGCATGGTGGGTGTAATCCGGTACAGTCCGACCCGTCTCCCTTCGTGCCATCCACCCAACCCCGATTCGTGTGCAGCTGTGCCCATCAGCAGGTTTTCGGCAGCCATCGACCATTCATTCAAGTAGCGAAGTGTTTCCCTGATGACCAGGTGTCGTAAATCCCCAGCGGTAAAAATCATGACACAGCTCCTGAACTCACATTGATATTTATTTATTATTTCTTTAATTATTATCACGTTACAAAAATAAATTCAATTTTAAATTATAAGCTATATGTAACTTTAAAATTTAAAGCGGTATTATTGTGTATAAAAAATGACCATTCTCGTTATTGAGGATAGCTAATACCATGCTGCGCCATCGGGCATTCTGGGGAATAATGAACGGGTCGAAAAAAATAAAGGGGTAGGTGTTGGCGGAGTTCAATCTTCCCATAGCTCTGACCTTTGTCGCGTATCTGGCAGTTGTCCTGGCCATTGGAGTGGTTGCCTGGTTCAGGACACGCACCGCTTCAGACTACTTTCTCGGTGGACGCAGATTGTCTCCCGCTGTGGCAGCTCTCAGTGCCGGAGCTTCCGACATGAGCGGCTGGGTACTGCTGGGCTTACCCGGCTATGCCTACTTGGCGGGACTGGAAGCGGGCTGGATATCGTTGGGCCTGTGCATCGGTGTTGCCCTCAATTGGCTGCTGTCGGCAAGGCGATTGCGCATCTACAGTTTCCATCTTGAAGATGCGGTGACCTTGCCCTGTTACCTGCACAGGCGGTTCCGCTGTCCCGGGCCCTGGCTGAAGCTGCTTTCTTCGCTATTTATCCTGTTTTTTTTCCTGTTCTACGTCAGTTCCGGATTGATTGGTGCCGGCAAATTGTTCGTGGCCGTGTTTGATTTCGATTACCGGCTTTCGGTCTTGCTGGGTGCTGCAATCATCATTTTCTATACCCTGTTCGGTGGTTTTCTCGCCGTCTCGTGGACGGATGTTTTTCAGGCACTGTTGATGACCCTTGCTCTGGTGCTGGCGCCATTGATGGCTGTATCCCTGCTGGGTGGGTATCCGGAGTGGGCTGGACAGCTCAGGGAGATCAACCCGGCTCTCATGTCATTCACAACTGATCGACAGGGGCAACCACTGGGCACCATGGCGGTTATCAGCCTGCTGGGGTGGGGACTGGCCTATTTCGGCCAGCCCCACATTCTGGCCCGTTTCAAGGCGGTTCACTCACCCCATCAATTGCATGTGGCAGCCGCCATTGGCATCGGCTGGTCAGTGATGATCTACACCACTTCCATAGCGGTCGGGTTAAGTGGTGCGGCGTTGCTGGAGAATCCCCTCGCCGATTCGGAACAGGTTTTTATGGTGCTGGTGCAACTGCTGTTTCACCCGTTGATGGCCGGTTTTCTCCTGTCCGCTATCCTGGCGGCGATCATGAGTACGGTCGATTCCCAGTTACTGGTGAGTTCTTCAACCCTGGCGGAGGATCTTTATCCTCTGGCGACAGGCCGGACGTTGTCAGAACGTGGGCGGATTACCGCCGGGAAATGGGCTGTGGCTGTCATTGCAGTTATTGCCACATCAGTGGCCATGGACCCGGACAGCAAGGTGCTGGACGTGGTTGCCTATGCCTGGGGGGGGTTGGGTGCCGCCCTCGGCCCGGCAACGCTACTCAGTCTCTATTGGAAACGGATGAACTGGCAGGGTGCCTTGGCTGGCGTAATGGTGGGCGGTCTGACAGTGATGGTCTGGAAACAGCTGCATGGCGGCTGGTTTGATGTTTACGAACTGGTACCCGGCTTCTTTTTTTCCCTGATCGCCATTGTGGTGGTCAGTGTTATGACCCCAGCGCCGAAACCGGGTGTTATCGGTGACTTTGACATTATGCTGAAACTGTTGGGTAACTCCCGCAGAAGGGCCATATAACAGCGAGTAAAAGTGCTATTTCTACTGGAAGAGGAAACAACTTATGGAAAATAACCAATCAACCACTGATGCCGCAATGGCACTGATGATGGCGTATGGCGGCAAACTGTTACTGGCATTGGTTGTGCTGTTGGCGGGATGGTGGCTGGTGGGCAGGGTTCTTTATTTTCTGGATCGAACCCTCTCTCGCAGTCATACCGAGAAGACCTTGCGAACCTTCTTACACAGTTTTACCAACATCCTCCTGAAAGGAGTATTGCTGGTCATTGTGGCCTCCATGGTGGGTGTGGAAACCGCATCGCTCATCGCTCTGCTGGGTGCAGCGGGATTGGCCGTCGGTCTTGCCCTGCAGGGCAGCCTGGCCAATTTCGCCGGGGGGGTACTGATCCTGTTTTTCAAGCCTTTCAAAGCGGGAGACGAAATCGAGACTCAGGGCTACCGGGGCGTAGTGGAGGAAATCCAGATCTTCAACACCATCCTGAAAACCAGGGATAACGAAGTGGTGGTGATACCCAACGGCCTCCTTTCCAATGGGTGCCTGAAAAATATCTTTGCCGAGCCCACCCGGCGAGTGGACATGACCTTTGGTATCAGCTACGAGGACGATATTCTCAAGGCCAAGCAGGTGATTAGGGATGTTCTGGCTGCCAATGACAAGGTGTTGCAGAGCCCCGCGCCGGATGTTTTTGTCAGTGCCCACGCCGACAGTTCAATCAACTTGCTGGTACGTCCCTGGTGCGAATCGAAACATTACTGGGACGTGTACTTCGGCACTATGGAAGGCCTGAAGCTGGCCTTTGACCGTGAAGGTATCACCATTCCATTCCCGCAGCGGGATGTGCATATCAAGAGTGGTGCCTCCCAGTCCTGATTGAGGGGGAAGCAATGGCGGCCATCGAGATTTTCAGAGGCGACATCACGACTTTGGCGGTGGATGCCATTGTCAATGCCGCCAACAGCCGACTTGCCGGCGGTGGAGGGGTGGATGGAGCCATCCATCGCGCCGCCGGTTATGAACAACTTCAGGCGACCTGTCGTGAGTTGGGAGGTTGCCCCACGGGGCAGGTCAAGGTGACCCCCGGCTTCAATCTGCCGGCGAAATACATTTTTCATGCGGTGGGCCCCGTCTGGCACGGTGGGAATAACGGTGAGGCTGGGCTGTTGGCCAGTTGCTACCGCAATGCCATGTCATTGGCGGTCGAACAGTCTATTGCCAGCATCGCTTTCCCTGCGATCAGCTGCGGTGTCTATGGCTATCCCCTTGAGTTGGCTGTGCCAGTGGCGGTCAATGCAGTACGGGGGGCTCTAAAAAATAATGACAATAACCTGCGGGTGATTTTCTGTTGTTTTGACCAAGAGATGGCCGAAGCCTATATGAGCTATCTGCGTTCACCATAGCGATTGGCGAGTATGGAAGTGTCCGGGTATTCCGGTGGGGCGCGGCGCTGGAAGTATTTCTGTTTGCCCCGTTGGGAATCCGAAAAATCAATCAAAACCATATTTATAATTAATTTCTGCAATTGATTGTGTGCGACTAATATTCAACTTAACAAACTAACTTGCTGTAGCAGGCTGTAACCGGGCAAGGCCCAATTGATCATTAATGGAGAAATGATATGCAAAACCGAGTTCCCAGTGTCGTTTTCAAAACCCGTGTGCGCAATGAAGCTTTGGGTGGCCCGAATCCGTTTGAGTGGAAAGACCTGAGTACGGACGAAGTATTCAAAGGAAAGAATGTTGTGCTGTTCTCCCTGCCTGGGGCATTCACGCCGACCTGTTCCACTTCTCACCTGCCGCGTTATGAAGAGCTCTACGAGGAATTCAAGGGTCAAGGGGTCGATGCGGTGGTCTGCCTGTCCGTGAACGATGCGTTTGTCATGTTCCAGTGGGGCAAGAGCCAGAATGCCAAGAACGTATTCTTGTTGCCGGACGGCAATGGAGAGTTCACCCGCAAAATGGGCATGCTGGTGGATAAGAATAACCTTGGTTTTGGTCAGCGCAGCTGGCGCTATTCAATGTACGTCGAAGATGGCGAAATCAAGAAGCTCTTTGTTGAGCCAGGATTTGAAGACAATTGCCCCAGCGACCCATTTGAAGTATCAGATGCCGATACCATGCTGAATTACCTGAAAAGCCGCTGATATCTGCAGAAAGGGGAAGGGGATAGCAATATCCTCTTTCCCTTTTACTTTTCTGTATTCCCGCCAAAGTGCTCCCTATGGCCTAGAACTATAAAGAGGAGATACAAAGGATGTCTCTCAACATGTCTTTAGGTGAACACCATGAAATACCGTAGCGAAAAAGACTCCCTGGGTACGGTAAAGGTCCCGGATCAGGCGCTTTGGGGGGCCCAGACTCAACGTGCCAGCGAAAACTTTACCCATCTGGGATACAGCATGCCCCTGGGAGTGATCCAGGCACTGGTAACCATCAAAAAAGCGGCAGCTTTGGCCAACAGCCAATTGGGTGCGCTGGAGCCAGCGCTGGAAAAGCTGATTGTACAGGCCTGTGATGAGGTGCTGACTCATCAGCACGATGACCAGTTTCCCTTGTCCATCTGGCAGAGTGGCAGTGGCACCCAGAGCAATATGAATACCAACGAGGTGATCGCCAATCGAGCCAACGAAATTGCCGGAGGGAAGCGGGGAGAGAAATCTCCGGTGCATCCCAACGACCATGTGAATTGCTCGCAATCCTCCAATGATGTTTTTCCCACTGCCATGCATTTGGCGACGCTGGTGGCCATTGAACAAAAATTATTGCCATCGCTGGGACAGCTACGGGATGCTTTGGATGCTAAAGCCAATGATTTCAGGGATGACTGGAAAGTAGGGCGAACCCATTTGATGGACGCAGCACCCATGACCCTGGGGCAGGAGTTTAGCGGCTATGTGGCCCAGCTGGATATTGCGCAGGGCCTGCTCTGCCAGGCGAGGGATGGTCTCTACCCATTGGCTATTGGTGGCACCGCGGTAGGTACAGGATTAAATACTCCTGCCGGATGGCAGCAGGCCGTGGTTGCCCAGTTGCAGAAATTGACCGGGCTGCCAGTGACGCCTGAAGCCAATAAATTTGCTTTGTTATCCAGCCACGGGGCGCTGCTGGCATCAAGCGCGGCTCTGCGTCATCTGGCTTCTGACTTGTTAGTGATCGGCAATAATATGCGCATGCTGGCCAGTGGTCCCAGGGCCGGATTAGGCGAACTGCAACTGCCCGCTAACGAGCCCGGCAGCTCCATCATGCCCGGCAAGGTTAACCCTACCCAGATCGAGTCGATTGCCATGATCGCCATCCAGGTGTTCGGTCACGACGCCGCTGTCGCAGCGGCCTGTTCCCAGGGACACTTGCAGTTGAACGTGTTCAAGCCGTTGATCATCCACAATCTGCTGGCGGCGATTGAGCTGTTGTCCGCGGGCATGACGCATTTTGTCGACAACTGTATCAGCGGCCTGGAGTGTAACCGGAAGCAGTTGGCGAACAATGTCGAGCGGTCCCTGATGATTGTGACGGCATTGACTCCCCGGTTGGGCTACGACAAGGCGGCAGAAATTGCCAAGTATGCGCAACAACGGGATCTGAGTATTCGACAGGTTTTGGAAGAGCAGCAGATTCTCAGTGGTGAGGAATTTGACCGTTTGATCAGTCAGCACGTGCTGACGGATAACGCCTGGTAGTCAGGCGGCGGGGTCCTTCTTATCGCTGTTGAACCAGGTAGAGAGACGATCTCTGGCGCGCTGCTTGACGTCGTCATCAATGTAGTTGGCAATGGTGGCAACCGCGGCCAGCACGGCAGCCAGATCATCGGTGTAGCCGGTGCCGGGAATAAAGTCGGGAATGCTGTCGGTGGGGAGAATGAAGTAGGCGAGGGCGCTATACACAGCTGCTTTGGCCCAGGCCGGGGTTTCCGGACGGCGGGAGGCGTAATAGAGCCACAGGCTCTTTTCTATCAGTTCTTTGCCTGCCCCGGTAGCGGCATGTTTCAGCTTGATCCAGAAATCAGTGGGTGAGTAGTGGTTTCTCACCTCGCCTTTTTTCAATGATGTGCCGGTCTTGATATTCATAGCCCTAAGGGTAGTTTGCCCCTTGATAAAGGCAAAGCCTGTTTGGCGAACAAATACCCCGAGGCTGGTCAGACTACATTTGTTCCATGACTTCAATTCCCAGCAAATCCAGGCCCTTGGCCAGTACCTGGGCGGTCAGTCGGGCAATGGCCAGGCGGCTGTTGCGGGTGTCAGGAGACACATCCTCTTTGAGGATCGGGCAGTGTTCGTAAAACGCCATGAAGAGGCTGGCGAGGTCATACAGATAATTGCACAGGATATGGGGGTAGGCTTCCCGGGCCAGCTGGTCCAGCACCACCCCGAATTGCAATAATTGCATGGCCAGAGCTTTTTCCTGTGGGGCCCCGATACAGACCTGACAGTCAATGGCGTCGAACGCCAATCCTGCTCGACGGAAGATACTGCGGATGCGGGTATAGGCATATTGCAGGTAGGGGGCCGTGTTGCCCTCAAAACTGAGCATGGCGTCCCAGTCGAAAATGTAATCATTGGTGCGGGTCTTGCTGAGGTCGGCATATTTGACCGCGCCGATGCCCACCTTGCGGCCGATGCTGGCCACTTCGTCGATATCCAGGTCCGGATTCTTCCCTTGCACCAGGGCGCAGGCTCGCTCAACGGCCTCCTGTAACAGGTCGGTCAGTTTGACGGTTCCACCGCTGCGGGTTTTAAACGGTTTGCCATCCTTGCCCATCATAGTGCCGAAGGCGTGGTGTTCCAGAGAGATATTTTCTCCGACAAATCCCGCTTTTTTCGCCAGTGTGAATACCTGTTTCATGTGCAGGGACTGGCGTGCATCGATGAAATAGAGAATGCGATCTGCCTGCAGGTGATTGCTGCGATAGCGCAGAGCAGCCAGATCCGTGGTGGCATAGAGGAAGCCGCCACCGGATTTCTGCACAATCACCGGACTGGGGTTGCCCTGTTTGTCTGCCAGTTCCTCCAGGAAAACAACCTGGGCGCCCTGATCTTCCACAGCCAGGTGCTGCTGCTGAAGGTCGCGGATGACATTGGCCAGGTCATCGTTATAGGCGCTTTCCGGGCGGATATCGCCGTGCTTCAGGGTGACATTGAGGTTCAGGTATACCGTTTCGCTGTGGGCGACAGAAATATTGATGAACTGCTGCCACAACTGGCGGCAGTGGTGGTCTCCGGATTGCAGTTTGACCACGTAATTGCGGGCTTTGTCGGCAAAGGCAGGGTCGTCGTCGAAGTGCTTCTTGGCTTGCTGGTAGAAAACTTCCAGGTCTCCCAGCGCCAGTTCCGGACGTTCCCCCTCTCCGAGATGTTCTTCCAATTCAGCAATCAGCATGCCGAACTGGGTGCCCCAGTCGCCCATGTGGTTCTGGCGGATTACATCGTGACCGAGAAACTCCAGGGTGCGTACTACCGCGTCACCGATAATGGTGCTGCGCAGGTGGCCTACATGCATTTCCTTGGCGAGGTTGGGGGAGGAGTAGTCCACCACCACTTTTTGCGGTGTAGGGAGTTCTGCGCCCAGCTTTTCGTCGCTGCCAAGTGCTTGCAGACGGGTAGCGATAAATTCTCCGGCAAGATGGATATTGATAAATCCGGGACCGGCAATTTCCACCTTGTCGGCGATGCCATTGAGGTCGAGGTTGGCAATAATCTGTCCAGCCAGTTCGCGCGGATTGGTTTTCATCTGCTTGGCCGCAGCCATGGCACCATTGGCCTGGTAGTCGCCGAATTCCGGGCGTGTGCTGGCGGTGATATTGGCGGGGCAGGTGTCGGGGATACCCACAGCCGCCATGGCAGCCAGGACCCGTTGTTCAAGCAGGGTTTTGATACTCATAGATGGAAATGCGCGATCATTTTTGGGAGAAAGCGGGATTGTAGTCTCCCGACCGCAAAAAGCCAGTGCCGAAGGGATATTGATGCTCGAGGGCTCGCTGGCTATAGTCAACGGCAACAGCCCCTAATACTGAAGTAAGGGGTACCGCCAACGGAAAAGCCAAATGATGACCAGCCCATTGCTGCAACAGGGATTGGATTTGATGGTTTACGGTATGGGTACCGTATTCCTGTTCCTGACGTTGCTTGTGGCTGTCACTGCACTGATGTCGTCGCTGGTTTCCCGCTTCCTCCCAGACAAGCCAGAGCCCATGGCCGTCTCTACTTCACCTCCGGCGGTCGATGAACGAATCCTTGCCATCATTCAGCAGGCAATTGACCAGCATCGCAAGCGACACTGACTGACACTCGAACGGAACGAAGCGACGGGAGACAGAGCGTTACATGTCTGAACAGATCAAACCACTGGGGATTACTGAACTGGTCTTGCGCGATGCGCATCAGTCGCTATTCGCCACCCGCATGCGTATCGACGATATGCTGCCGATTGCGGTCAAGCTGGATCAGGTGGGCTACTGGTCCCTGGAAACCTGGGGTGGTGCTACCTTCGACGCTTGTATCCGCTTTCTTGGCGAAGACCCCTGGGATCGCTTGCGGGAGCTGAAAAAGGCGATGCCGAATACGCCTCAACAGATGTTGTTGCGAGGGCAGAATATCCTCGGCTACCGCCATTATGCAGATGACGTGGTGGAGAAGTTCGTCGAGCGCGCGGCTGTCAACGGCATAGACGTGTTCAGGGTATTCGATGCCATGAACGATCTGCGCAACATGGAGACGGCACTCAAAGCCGTGAAGAAGCACGGGCGTCATGCCCAGGGGGCCATGTCCTATACCACCAGTCCGGTGCATACCATCGAGCGCTGGGTAGACATGGGGCGTGCCATTGAGGATATGGGCGCCGATTCGATCTGTATCAAGGACATGGCCGGACTTTTGAAACCCTATGTGGGCTTTCAACTGGTATCCAGGCTGAAGAAAAGCTGCGATATCCCCATTCACTTGCACTGTCATGCCACTACCGGTCTTTCCACCGCAACCATCGTCAAATGTGTGGAGGCGGGGGTAGACAATGTGGACACGTCTATTTCGTCCATGTCCATGACTTACGGCCACTCCGCCACGGAGGCGGTAGTCGAGATTTTTAATGGCACCCGCCGTCAGACTGGCCTGGATATCCGGTTGCTGGAAGAAATAGCAGCCTATTTTCGGGAGGTGCGGAAAAAATACGCCAGTTTCGAGGGTTCCCTGCGCGGCGTGGATTCCCGCATCCTGCTGGCGCAGGTGCCCGGCGGTATGCTGACCAATATGGAAAGCCAGTTGAAGGAGCAGGGGGCTGAAGATCGTTTCGACGAGGTGTTGCAGGAAATTCCCAGGGTCCGGGAGGACCTGGGCTATATTCCCCTGGTAACGCCCACCTCGCAAATCGTCGGTACCCAGGCAGTGATCAACGTCCTTGACGGTGAACGATACAAAACCATTTCAAAGGAAACCTGCGGTGTTCTGCGCGGCGAGTACGGAGCCACACCTGCCCCGGTCAATAGCCAACTGCAGCAACGTGCATTGGATGGCGCTGACCTGATTACTTGCAGGCCCGCTGATCTCCTGGAGCCAGAACTGGAATTATTGGCCGATGAGTTGGCAAGGGAATCTGGAGCTCAGGGCATCTCTTTTAGCAGTGAAGAGAAACAGCTGGAAGATGTACTGACTTACGCGCTCTTTCCCCAAGCTGGCTTGAAATTTCTGAAAAACAGAGGGCATCCGGAGGCATTTGAGGTATCTGCGGTGAGCAAAGCCCAACCCGTTCCCACTACGCCGGAAGGTGAAGAAATCTACACCGTGACCGTAGAGGGTGTCAGCTATACCGTCACTGTGGCCAGTGGTGGTGATATCAGTGGCATTGTGCCGGTGAGCCAGGTGAGTAGTTCCCCTGCAAAGCCTGTGGGGGAACCGGTTAAGGCGCCCTTGGCGGGGTCCATCCTTCGTATTCTGGTTTCACCCGGACAACAGGTGGTTCGCGGACAGCAGCTTTTGACCCTGGAAGCCATGAAGATGGAAACCGCCGTCAGTGCCAGCCGGGATGGCCTGGTCGGTGAGGTTCGTGTGAAAGCGGGGGATTCCGTGGCCGTTGGCGATTGCCTGCTGATACTGAGTTGATCCGATGCGAAATGTAGCAAATGGGTTCCGACGAGAGCGACCATTGTGGATAAGTTGACCAGTCTGTGGCTGGACTCCGGGCTGGCGCAAATGGAGCCAGGGCAGGCTGTGATGATGGCTGTGGGGCTGTTGCTGCTCTACCTGGCCATCCGCCGGGGTTTCGAGCCGTTGTTGCTGGTGCCAATCGGGTTTGGCACGGTGCTGGTCAATATCCCCGGTGCCGGTTTTGACGCCGCTCCGGTATTTGATGCCGCGGGACACATGCAGCAGCCCGGCGGTTTGATGTATTACATATACCAGGGAGGCATTGCTACCGGTATTTTTCCATTGCTGATATTTATGGGGGTAGGGGCGCTGACCGACTTTGGCCCAATGCTGGCCAATCCCCGCACGCTGTTTTTGGGGGCTGCCGCCCAGTTTGGTATTTTTGCCACGGTGTTGGGTGCTATCGGTCTCAACCATTTTGGCGTTCTAGAATTCAGCATCAGGGATGCCGCCTCAATTGGCATCATCGGTGGTGCCGATGGGCCCACAGCAATTTATGTTACCAGCCTGCTGTCACCTGACCTGTTGGGTGCCATTGCCGTGGCTGCCTATTCCTACATGGCACTTGTGCCCATCATTCAGCCGCCGATCATGAAGCTGCTGACGACTGAGAAGGAAAGAGCCATCCGCATGGAACAGTTGCGCCCGGTATCGAAAACCGAGCGGATTGTCTTTCCCCTCACGTTGTTGATACTGGTGGCTTTATTGCTGCCCAGCGCTGCGCCATTGCTGGGCATGTTCTGTCTCGGCAATCTGATGCGTGAGTGTGGCGTGGTGGCCAGACTCAGTGATACCACCCAGAATGCCTTGATCAATACGGTCACCATTTTTCTCGGTTTGGGGGTTGGCTCCAAAATGAGCGCCGAGAAATTTCTTAACCCGGAAACTCTGGGTATTCTGCTGTTGGGGGTAATTGCCTTTGCCATCGGTACTGCGGCTGGTGTGTTGATGGCAAAGCTCATGAATCTGGTAAGTAAACAGCCAATTAATCCGCTGATCGGTTCCGCAGGCGTATCGGCTGTCCCCATGGCTGCGAGGGTATCCAATAAAATCGGACTTCAGTCGGACCCCCATAATTATCTGCTGATGCATGCCATGGGACCGAACGTCGCCGGGGTGATCGGTTCCGCGGTGTTGCAGGTGTTATGATCAGCCTGGTTGGTGGATGACAAAGCGCGAGAGGTAGTAGTGAACGTTCAGGAAACCATTATCGGAAAACTTCGACAGGCGCTATCCCCGGCGCATCTCGAGGTGGTCAACGAGAGTCATATGCACTCGGTGCCACCCAACTCAGAGACTCATTTCAAACTGGTTATCGTTGCCGATGGGTTTGAGGGCAAGAGGCAAGTGCAGCGCCACCAGTTGGTATACGGCCTGTTGAAAGATGAGCTGGGCGGTGGAGTACACGCTCTGGCGCTGCACACCTACTCCCCCAGGAGTGGGAGGCAACAGGCATGGCGCCCGATTCGCCCAAATGTATGGGCGGCAGTAAACAAACATAATCCGATTTTTTATCAACCGGAAGCCATGATGGTTGCCGGTCAACAACAACCAAAAGACTCATGAAGAGGTGAAAGATGAAACTTGCAAGAGCGATGGTGGCAACAGCCGCACTGGTGTTTACCCCGGTTTTGATGGCAGGGGAAACGCCTGCACCTGAAGGTGCCAAGGCCTATATTATTTCTCCCGCTGACGGTGCAACGGTCAGCAGTCCGGTAACTGTGCAGTTTGGTCTCAGCGGTATTGGGGTGGCTCCCGCCGGCATCGAAAAGGAAAAAACCGGCCATCACCATTTGCTGATTGATGTCAAAGAACTTCCGGACATGAATAGTCCCATTCCTGGTGATGAGCATCACCGCCACTTTGGTGGTGGTCAGACCGAGGTGAGTATCGATCTGCCGCCGGGACAACATACCCTGCAACTGCTGCTGGGTGATCACCACCACATTCCCCACAACCCCCGGTGCTCTCCGAACCGGTGACCATTACCGTCAATTGATCTGGCTCAATTAAGCGGCTTCATTTACTTAATCCAGATCAAGTGAGGGTAGTACCTAAACTGGTTTACTACTCCTGTGTTTAGGTACTACCCCTGTGGAGAAAGTAAATGAAAAAACAAACAGCGTTATCACTGGCTATCAATGCAGTATTGGCCGGCTCCTTGTTGATGGGTGCCACAGCGGCGATGGCGTACCAGCCCGGTGATTTTATTGTTCGCGCCGGTGCGGCGCTTGTTGATCCTAACGACGATAGCGACGCTCTTGCGCTTAATGGTAATCCCGCCCAGTGGCCTGGTAGTGAGGCTGAAGTGGATGATGATACCCAGTTGGGCATCACCTTCACCTATATGATCAATGAACACTGGGGCGTCGGCCTTCTTGCCGCCACTCCTTTTGAGCACGATATTGAGGCTGATTTGGGGAATGGAACTAAGTTGGATGCAGGTTCTACCAAGCACCTGCCTCCGACCCTGACTCTGCAATACTTCCCTATGGCTGCTGACTCCAAATTCCAGCCATACGTTGGCGCTGGCATCAATTACACTAATTTTTTCCAGGAAGACGTTGATAGTGAGCTGGAAACAGCTTTGGGTGGACATGCCAGCATGGAATTGGATGATTCTTGGGGCGTAGCTTTCCAAGTAGGTATGGATTACATGCTTGACGAGCACTGGCTGATCAATGCCAGCATCTGGTACCTGGATATTGATACTGATGCCAAAATTAAGTCTGTAAGTGGTAATGTTGTTAAAACTGATGTGGATATCGACCCCATGGTGTACATGGTAGGTATCGGCTACAAGTTCTGATCAGCAGTCAGTCATAAAACCAGAAAGCCGGGCATTTGCCCGGCTTTTTTATTGTGAATTTGTTGCGAATTAACTCGGGTGATTAGTTGGCCAGTTGGCGGAGCTTGCCCAGGTCAAGCACCTCGATTTCCTTTTTATCCACTTGCAGGATGTCCTGCTTCTGGAAGCGGCCAAATACCCGACTGACAGTTTCCACAGTGAGTCCCAGATAGTTACCGATATCTGCCCTGGACATGGGCAGGCGGAAACGGGTTGGGGACAACTTGCGACGGAGATTGCGGTTGGAAATACTCATCAACAGTGTGGCAACCCGCTCTTCCGCACTGTTTTTACTGAGCAGGGCGATCAGATGCTGATCGTTGGTAATTTCCATGCTCATCAACTGGAAGAAATGCCGTTGCAGGGAGGGGATGGCAATACTCAGCTCTTGCAGTCGGTTGAAGGGAATTTCGCACACAGCGGCCGTTTCCAGGGCCAACGCAGAGTTGGTGTAGCGGTTTTGGCCGATGCCGTCCATGCCAAAAATTTCACCCGGCAGGTGAAAACCGGTTACCTGCTCAATGCCATCGTTGCTGACGGTATAGCTCTTAACCGAACCGCTGCGCACAGCGTATACAGACCGGAATTCCTCGCCGGCGTGATAAATGTGGTTGTCACGCTGTAAAGGTCGACCCCGCTGGATAATCTCATCCAAACGTTCCACCTCCTTGGCCTGTAATGCCAGGGGCAGGCAGAGCGCATTCATACGGCAGTCGCCGCAGCTCACATCAGTGTTGTGAGGGCATTTGGCTTCCATTGAATCTATCCCGAACGGTTAACGACGGGAATTATATCGGTGAACTACCTGCGGGTCATCCCGGGCGATCTAAAGTTGGATATTCTAAGAATCCTGAAGGTTTCTGCACAGGGTGTGCAGATGATCTAGACCGCTTTCCGTGAGTGCCAGTTTCTCTTGGTCGCGCTGCACCCAGCCTTTGCTAACGGCATTTGCCAGCGTTGTCTGGACTGCCCTGGTCAGTTTGGATTGACTACTGGATTCCGGCCAGTGAATGGTGTGGGTACAGAGCAGTTGACTGACCAGTAGCCAGGGATAGGGTTTTTGCTGGCAGTCAGGATAGAGGCCGCTGCAACAAACCGGCAGTTGTTTGCCGCTGACCTGGTTGCGGTAACGTTCTGCCCGTTCGGTGTTCTGATAATAACCGTTGCCAAGTTTGCCCAATGCCCCGAGTCCAATCCCCAGCCAGTCTGTCGTGTAGAGGGAGCATAGCCCCCAGGGTGTGTATTGGAGGTTGTTCTGTTGCTGGAGCTGCATCAGAGGATGATTCAGCGTGACGAAAAAACGATCCCCTAACAACTGATAGTGATGTTCGCGCATGAGATTCGCGACTTGGCTCAGTGGTATAGGGGTATCCATTTCATCCAGATGGCAAATTTCAATCATTCCCGGATTATGCCTGGTCAGGGTTCCCAACCAACAGGACAGGGTGTCCGGGTCGGCATCCCTTGCATTCAGTCGGTACCACCTTTCCTGGAAACGGTACTCATCAACGAGATCCAGAACACTGGAGATATGTTGTTTCTCCGGAGGAATGGCCGCCGCCATGGCAAGTAGAATGTGGTTGAAACGAAGCCCTTTCATCAGTGCCAGATTGCCGGGGGTGACATCGGCAACCTCGCATTCGAAACCTGACTCTCCAACGGTTCCGCTGCTCGACGGAAACGTCAGATTGCAGTGGAAAGCCAGTTCAGTGAGTTCCCCGGCTTTCATTCTCCGCAATGGCGATCCGCGAAACCAGATTTTGCTCAATTTGCGATGCTGAAATCGCTTCGCATAAAGAGAGACTTCTTTTTCCAGCAACTCTGCATAGTCTTGATCAGATTGTTCCGGAAAAAACAGGTTGAGCGCCAGCGGAGCTATTGCAGATTCCTTGGGGAATAGCACTTCCTGGCGACAATTGACCAACGGTTTTAGGAAGCCCTCCTCAATGGGGGTTTGAACGTTGAAGTGGATATCTGATGCTTGGTTCCCGTACATAACTGTGCAATGAATAACGGTTATCACTGTGGCTAACACTAACCCGGCGTGCCCTGGCGCCACATGATGTGGGTCAAATCAGCGTTTTGTTTCAGCGGTCTATACTGATCCTGAAACCATCGGGGTAAGGAAGGAGTCTGTCGTGAAGAATCTGTTACTGGTAGTCAATCGGGTCCCCGTAGAGGTTTCCCTGATGCTCAGGGCGAAGGCCATGGCGGATGCATTAAGTGCCCGTTTATATCTCTACCATGCTGTCTACGATCCCATAGAGGAAATCAATAAATATGTCGGGCTGGATAACTTCTCGGAAGTCCGTGATGAGATGGTTCGGGAGCGTCAGTCACTGATTGAGTGTCAATTGGATGACGTGATGGACCACCACAATTGTCGTGCGGAGTGGTGCAAGCGAGGCTCAGAAGGGGTAGTGGCTTGGGCCGAAAACATCAGCGCCGACGCTATCCTAATGGAGATGAATCTAGACCACGGACTGGGTGCCCTGGTCCATACGCCAGATGATTGGAATCTGCTGCGCAGGGCTTCCTGCCCGGTCATGGTCTTGGCTCCAGGGGAACATCCAGTGACCAGCGTGGTGGCGGCTGTGGACTGCCTGGATACCAGTGAGCAACAGGTACAATTGACCGCCCGCATCCTCGACAATGCTCGTGCCATGGCCAAGGTATTTCATGCACCACTCAATGTGGTGTCAGTGCTGCCAGCTTCACCCATGAAGTTGGCAATCGAGGCGAGGGTGCCAGACTCCCTGAACGTCTTATCCGTACTGGAACAGTGCAGTATCGACCAGCTGCAGGCGGTTCTCGATCAGTTGGGTATCGAGGCAGAAGAACTTCAGGTGCTGGAAGGCAACCCGGAAAAAATTCTGGCGGAAGAGGCGGCCAAGGGTGGTTTACTGGTTATTGGCAGCAGCGCGCGCAAGGGTCTCGCGGGGACGCTGCTGGGCAATACTGCTGAACGTATTTTACATAGGGTTCAGGGGGATATCCTGGTCGTCAATTGATTGCAATGGGCGTCGCTTCAGCCCCATTAAAACGGCAGTGCTTTGTCTTTCCACAATTGCTTCAGACGCACGTCGCGGCCGCAGCCATTGCGGTAGTAATGGTATTTGAGAGGATTTTTGGTGTAGTAATCCTGATGGTATTCCTCTGCGGGATAGAAGGCTCCTGCAGGTAGTACCCGGGTCACGATGGGTTTGTCACCGAACAGCTTGCTATCGACAAGGGCCTGCCTACTGGTTTCTGCGGTGGCTCGCTGTGCTTCGTTCAGATAAAAAATGGCGGTTAGGTATTGGCTGCCACGGTCACAAAACTGCCCCTTGCCGTTGAGCGGGTCGATATTGGTCCAGTAGGTTTTCAGCAGGGTTTCATAGCTGATCTTGGTTGGATCATAGGTGATTTCAACCGCCTCAAAATGTCCGGTTCCCCCAGCTGAGACTTCGTAATAGCCAGGATTATCTTTTGTGCCGCCGGTGTAACCGGACACTGTGGTGATGACGCCATCCAGCTTGTCGAAGGGTGGTTCCATGCACCAAAAACAGCCGCCGGCAAAGATGGCTTTTTCTGTCGCCGCCTGAGCCGGGAGGACAGCCAGAAGAAACAGGCTCAAGAGCAGGGTTCTTACATACATGGTGAGGGATTCCTCAAAGCGGGTGTCGACGGTTTTGACAGGATTGTCAGGTCGGGGTTCATTTTCGTACTTCAGTTGGCGATGAAAAGGCGTTGAAGTCCACTTACCTGACATCAGCTTTCCGGCTATGATCGGAGTAGTTTTCAGGAATCTGATATGTCCTGCCACGTTGCCCTCCAGCAATTTTCCTCCGGTGTTTTTCCCGACAGTTACCAGCATGCCTGTACCCTATGGGAGAAAGCGCTGGAGCAACTTCCCATGGCGGTTCAGCGCCGTGATTTCTTTTGCACCCCGGAGTCAGATTTAAGATGTCAAACCGCCTGGCTGGGATCGTCAGAGGCGCACAATGTACTGGTTGTTATCGCCGCTACCCATGGCGTGGAGGGCTTTGCCGGAACCGCTGCCCAGGTGGACTGGTTCGAGCTGTTGGCTGCCGAGGCCATACATTTACCAGCGTCGACCGCGATTTTGTGTATTCATGCTCTCAATCCCTGGGGATATGCTCACAGTCGCCGCTGTGATGGACAGGGTATCGACGTCAATCGCAACTTCATCGACTTTTCCAGGCCTCTTCCGGAAAACCCGGGTTATCAAACATTGCGACCGCTGCTGGCAATTTCGGACAAACATGAACGTGCTGCAGCACTGGCGGACTTTGTTTCGCGAGTTGGCCAACGGGACTATGAGATTGCATTCAGTGGTGGGCAGTACACAGATCCGACCGGTCCGTTCTTCGGTGGAACCGCTCCCAGCTTCAGCCGTCATGTCATCGAATGCCTGATGGAAGAGCACAACCTGTCGGGAAAGCGGTTAGCTGTGGTGGATGTGCACACTGGGCTTGGCCCTTATGGTTATGGTGAGGTGATCTGCGATCATCCCTGTGGGAGTGAGTCGGCGAAAACAGCGTTTGACTGGTATGGCCCCGGTTGTGGGTTGCCGGATGTCGGCAGCTCCAGTTCGGTTCCCAAGCTGGGTCTGCTGGACTACGCCTGGCACCACATCCTGTCCGGAGACAGCTGCTTTGTGACGCTGGAGTTTGGCACCTTTGGCACAGAGTCGCTGTTCGATGTGCTATATCAGGAGGCCTGCGTATGGGCTTCTGGAAATGCGACCGATATGGAGAAAGAAGAGCTGGGCGTTGCTATGCGAGCACATTTCTATCCCGGGGAGCAGGGTTGGCGGGAAGCAGTTATCTTTCGGTCCCGACAGGTTTTTCTTCAGGCGCTGAATGGAGTTTCCGGCGGATGAGTGAAGTTCGCGTTCGTGAAGTGACAGAAGAGGATCTGCCGGCCCTACTGCGCCTGGAAAAAAAGTGCTTCCGTACCGACAGGCTTAGCCGCAGGAGTTTCCGCCACTGGATTCACGCCAAACACGGCTCGTTTATTGTCGCCGAGCTGGACGGGCAGGTGGTGGGATACAGCCTGATTATCTTTTTCCGGGGCACTGTTCTGGCGAGGCTCTATTCCATTGCCATCGATCCGGATCATCGCGGTGTTGGTATCGCCAGGAAGCTGATGGTGGAAGGGGAGCATATCAGCATGGAAGAGGGACGGGTCTTCCTGCGCCTTGAAGTGAGCGTGGATAACCACGCAGCGATCGCTCTCTACAAATCCATGGGTTACCAGCCCTTCGGTATCTATCGGAATTACTACGAGGACAACAATGACGCCCTGCGCATGCAGAAATGCATCCGCACAGTGCCACCTATAGCTGAAAACCGCGCTATTCCCTGGATACAGCAGACCACCAATTTCACCTGTGGGCCGGCGGCGCTGATGATGGCCATGCGAGGGCTATCCAAGGGCTACCAACCTACCCAGCATGAGGAACTGCAGATCTGGCGCGAGGCCACCACCATCTTCATGACGTCGGGGCATGGCGGCTGTCATCCTATTGGGCTGGCACTGGCCGCGAGGCAGAGGGGCTACGGCGTCAAGGTCTGGCTTAACACGGATACTCCGCTGTTTGTGGACAGTGTGCGAGACGACAACAAGAAGCGGGTGATAGAACTGGTTCACCAGGATTTTGTGGCCCAGGCAAAGGTGGAAAACATCAAGATTCGCCACCGGGATTTCCGCCATACGGACCTGATCAACGAATTCAAGAAGGGAAATCTGCCGATTATTCTCATCAGCACTTACCGTATGGATGGCCGCAAAGCGCCTCACTGGGTAACGATGAGTGGTTATGACGAGGACTGTCTGTACGTGCACGACCCCGACCCCAATCCCGATGAACAGAGTGCCAGCGGCCTCGATAACCAGCATCTGCCTATCGCCCACGAGGATTTCCTGAAAATGTCCCGTTTTGGGCGCAATCCCATTCGCACGGCAGTCATCCTTAAAAAACCGGACTTATAGCCCGATCATTTACTATCAAAGTCCTAGCGGAGGTCACAATGGCCTATGTGGACTGTCCAAGTAAGTTGCGCCTGTTTCATCTGCGCTCCCCGAAAAAAGTTACTCCTCCGATCAACAGTTCCATGGATGGTCCGGGTACAGCATGCCTGTTAAGCCTGGACTGGATATCGGATTGTGCAGGGCAGTTGAGCCGTGCCGCGTGCGAGACTGATATACACTGATTAAAAGTCGGGGCCGAAAAGGCGATAAAAATGGATAACAGCTCACAGACCAAACTGTTAAGTGAGGTGGAACGCCTGGAGCCTATTGCTGCGGCGGAAATTTTAGGTGTTGAACCTCAGCACACCATTCATCAGGTTTTGTCCGCTCTGCCGGCAGATAAAGCATTGCTGGTGGCCTCCCATCTGCCGGGCACGGCGTCGCAGAGTGTCGCTGAGACCTCTGCTCTGGTCAGTGGTATTGGCGGAACCGTTGAACGGCTAATGTCGCCCTCAATCGGGGTATTGCCGTCGGAGACCACGGTTGCCGGGGCACTGGATTACATTGTCCACCTGCGACAAGTTTCAAGTATCACCTATCTCTACGTGGTGGACGAAGGCTCCCATTTGCTGGGGGTGGTGGCCATGCGCGATCTGCTGCTGGCAAGGCCGGGGCAGACTCTCTCCGAGATCATGACGCCGGAACCCTTTGCTTTTTCCCTTCACACCGGCATGTCGGAGGCAATCAATGCCGCCTTAAAGCGTCATTACCGCCTATATCCGGTTGTGGATGAGGATAATCGCCTGCTTGGCCTGGTGTTCAGTTGGCGGTTATTTGAGTATGTGGCGACTGAAATCAGTGCTCAAGTTGGTTCAATGGTGGGCTTGGATAAGGAGGAGCGGGTGACGACCTCCATTATGGACGCCTTTCGTATGCGTCACCCCTGGCTGCAGGTGAACCTGATCACTGCATTTGCCGCAGCGTTCGTGGTGGGTATGTTTGAGGATACGATTGCCCGCATTGTCGCTTTGGCGGTGTTCCTCCCAGTGTTGGCGGGACAGAGTGGTAATACCGGTTGTCAGGCTCTTGCCATTACACTCCGCGGGCTCACCATGGGAGAGCTCAGTGACTATCCGATGCGTAAACTATTGCGCAAAGAGATCGTGCTGGGGGCCATTAATGGATTCTTTGTCGGTGTGGTGGCAGCTGTTGCCATGTGGATATATGCCGGCACCACCGGGGCGGAACAGCCACACATGTTGGCGTTTGTGATTCTGCTTGCAATGGTCGGCGCCTGTACCGGTAGCGGTATTTTTGGTGTTCTGGTTCCGTTGACACTGCGTCGTTTTGGCGCCGATCCGGCCATGGCCAGCAGCATCTTTCTCACTACATTCACAGATATTCTGGGTATGGGATTGATGTTGTTTCTGGCAACGGCACTCATTTGATAAAAACATGGATTACCATCTTTTCTGGTTATAAACGCCCTGGGGCCGCGCCGGAATGTCTTCTGACAGCCTTTTCTCGAGAGCCGCAAAACCACAAAAATAGATCAATTTCTAGTTTGAGTGTTCCAGGGGTTATGTATTAATGTATGCGGCTATCAAAATAGTGGCACAGAAATAGCTATGAATGACGAAAAATTGAAAGATTACGACACAAAGTTGGAAGAAACCAACGCTGTCCCCTGGGAAGAGTGGTACTCAGAGATTGCCGAGTTCAGTGAAAAGCATGGTAACTGTCTAGTACCTCATGGTTATAAAACCAAGTCAGGCCATTCTCTCTGGCACTGGGCTGAGAAAGTGCGTCGGGATTATGCGGAAGGCAAAGTAAGCGACGAACAGTTTCAGCGCCTCGATGCACTGCATTTTATCTGGGATATGGAGGACCTGACCTGGGAAACTGGCTTTGCGGCATTGCAAAACTACTACGACAAGCATGGCGATTGTGTTGTCCCTAAGGGTTATCGCACCAAAGACTTCTACCCTTTAGGTCTGTGGGTGGCTACCCAGCGTGATTATGAAGGCATGTATCCCCGCGATAAATTCCACCGGCTCAATGCTCTGGGTTATATCTGGAATATACGGGAGTACGAGTGGGAGCGGGCCTTTTCCCAACTGAAGGCGTACAAGGAAAAGAATGGCGACTGTATGGTTCCGAAGACATACGTCGTTGATAACGACCTGGATCTTGGCGCTTGGGTGATCAAACAGCGTGCCGATTTGCATTTCAACTACCTGCCACAGGAAAAGATGCAGCGTCTGAATGATATTGGCTTCTCCTGGGCGGCTATCGAAGGTAGCCCGTTGATTGTCATGATGCCGAAAGAGGGCAACGATGACGCGCAAACTCCGCCAAAGGAACCGTTCTAGGCCAGTCTCCTAAAAAAGCAAAAAAACACCGCGCAAGTCGCGGTGTTTTTTTTGGGGGGCTTCTTGGTGGGTGGCTCGGTGGCTTTGACGCCACCAGTTTACTTCAGATGTAGGTCTGGGCTGGAGTTGTTGAGCCTGTTGTTATGACTGCTTAGGGTTGTCAACTACTTGCCAGTATTTGCCATTCCATGCAGCCCACGCCTTCATGGTTTTGAAACTGCCCTGATGATAGCCAACAAATAGGATGTCGTCGTGGACATTGTACACGCGAGCTTCTACCGCGCCTGAGTTATCAGAGACCTGGAGCATAATCCAGTCACCGCGTTCTACTTCTGGTCGATCCATTATCTACACCTCAACTTATCGTTATCGGGGGTGTTCCCGCTTAATGCCAATTTATATTCAAAAAAAAGCCCCTGTATGACAAGGGCTTTAAATATGGCGGAGGGACAGGGATTCGAACCCTGGGTACCTCTCGATACGCCGGTTTTCAAGACCGGTGCTTTCAACCGCTCAGCCATCCCTCCTGTAACTTTTTTGTGTGGCTCCCCGTCCAGGAAACGGTGGAGTTCACATGGGGGTGTCCCCGAAAGTGCGGCAGATTATACAGCGGATTGCCGGCCACACAAGGCCGGATCCGCCATCATTTTCGATCAGGCGCTGCCTCCCTGTGAGATGCCGCCCTGATCGTTATCTTTCTGCGCCGTGGACGAGTGCTGTTCTCCAGCGGTAAAGGCAGAGACGGCTTTTGTCCGGGGGTCATTCGCCGCCCGGGAATAGTCATTGGGCTTGACCTCTACGGGAGAGGGCTTGGACGTATCCAAAGGCTGTGACTGCGGTCTGGAACGAATATCTGTCAACACATTGACGGTACTGACAGGTTTCGGGGACACGCGAGGATCATTGGTTGCCCTGCCGGCCAGTGGTTGCAGGAGGGAAGCCTGTGCCGTCTCAGCCGTCTCTTCTGCTTCCTCAGCCAGGCTGGACACCTCTGTTTCCTCCGCAGCTACAGGCTGCGGCGAAGCCACTTCTTCTGGTGACAGTGCCAATGTCGGTTCGGTGCTAGCTGTTTCCACCGTTGGTTCTTCAGTGGCTGGGGGTGTTTCGTTAACGGCTACCTGTGCTTCATCTTCCGCACCAATCTCCAGGACGAGGGGTTCCTGTTCTGGCTCTACCAGAGCAGTAGTTGCAGTTTCAACCTCAGCTGGCTGTTCAGTAATAATTGGCTGAGAAGGCTCGTTGCCCGCTGAGACTGCCTCAGGCACGGGTGTTTCGACTGCGGTTGTCTCTGGTGTCTGCCCAGGTTCAGAAGTTAGTTCTGCAGTGGCTTCGCTCGGGTTGATATCACTATCGTTGCCAGCTTCATTCTGCGCCAAAGTGAATACCTCACCGGACGGAGCCTGCACAGGCTCCTGGGCGGCTTCAGGGGCAATTGCCTGAGAAGTCTGCTGACTCTTCGCCGGTGTTGTAACGTCTTGTTCAGTTGTCACCTTTGCTGACACAGGGGTGGTTACCGTTTCTACTGCTTCGGCTGAGGCTGTTTCAGCGCCAACAGTACCGATCAAATCTGCCGGAACTTCCTGGCGGGGGCGACGCTGGCGGGGATTGCGGCGCTTGTCGCCCTCACGGCGGGGCGGACGGTTATCACCGGCTGTTCCGGCCTCAGTGGCCGGCGAAGCGGCGATTTCCTGCTGCTGTTCAGGGCGGGGTTTGCGGGGCTGCTGTTCACGCCTTGCTTTGTTTTCCTCGCGGGGCTCACGGGGTTCCCGGCCCTGCTGGTTATCGCGCTGTTCATTACGTGAGCCCTGGCGACCACCACGACTGCGACCGCCGCGTCGATCATCCCGTCTGCCGCGGCCCTGTGATTTCTGATCGTCGCGACTGCGACGGCCCTCAGGTGCTTTTGGGGTGGAGGTTTTCTCTTCGCTGCCAAATAGTAAATTCATCAGGCGCTTCAGCAGGCCTGGCTGTACTTTTTTTGCGGGCTCGCGTTTCTCACTGACGGGTTTCTCTACAGGCGGGGGTGCCGGTTGTGAGGGTGTCGGTGTTTTCACGGCGGGTTGCGGAGCCGGGGGAACGGGTTTGACCAAGTCGTGTTCGTGGCTGACTGTCTCTTCCGAGAGGGTGTTGGCCAGACGGTAACTGTATTCGGTGGTCACGCCATCCTGTTCGCGAATACGCTGGACCTCGAAATGAGGGGTTTCCAGGTGTTCATTGGGAAGAATGACCACTTTGGCACCATGACGTTTTTCGATGTCAAAAATATCCCTGCGCTTCTCATTGAGCAGGAAGGTGGCGACGGACACCGGCGTAATGGCACGAATTTCAGCGCTGTACTCCTTCTGAGCCTCTTCTTCCACGAGGCGGAGGATGGACAGAGCCAGTGAGCGGGTGCCGCGAATGGTGCCCTGGCCAAGACAGCGTGGGCAGAGCTTGGAAGTGGTTTCTTCCAGGGATGGCCGCAGGCGCTGGCGAGACATTTCCAGCAGACCAAAGCGGGAGATGCGTCCCACCTGAACTCGGGCGCGGTCCAGCTCCAGGGCATCCCGTATGCGGGTTTCCACTTCGCGCTGGTTTTTCGTGGAGGCCATATCGATAAAGTCGATCACGATCAGGCCGCCCATATCGCGCAGGCGCAATTGGCGGGCGATTTCGTCGGCTGCTTCCAGGTTGGTACGCAGGGCTGTTTCCTCGATGTCACCGCCGCGGGTGGCCCGCGAGGAGTTGATATCGATGGAGATCAGCGCTTCAGTTACGTCGATTACGATGGAACCACCAGAGGGCAGTTTGACTTCACGTTCAAATGCGGTCTCGATCTGGTTTTCGATCTGATAGCGGTTGAAGAGGGGCAGAGGGTCTTCGTAGAACTTCACCCGGCTCTGGAAGTTGGGCATAACCTGGCGGATAAACGCAGAGGCCAGGTCGAAGGCCTCGCGATTGTCGACGATCACCTCGCCCACATCCTGGCGCAGATAATCGCGGATGGCCCGGATAATGACGTTACTTTCCTGGAACAGGAAGTGAGGAGCCTTCGCCTTGCTGGCTTCTTCGCGAATGGTTTCCCAGAGTTGCAGCAGATAGTCGAGGTCCCACTGGAGTTCTTCAGTGGAACGGCCAATACCCGCAGTGCGCACAATCACGCCCATTCCCTGAGGGGTGTTCAGATCGCGCATGGCTGTTTTCAGGTCAGTGCGCTCATCACCTTCAATGCGGCGGGAGATGCCTCCGGCTCGGGGATTGTTGGGCATCAGCACCATGTAGCGGCCGGCCAGGCTGATGAAGGTAGTCAGGGCCGCACCCTTGTTACCTCGCTCTTCCTTGTCTACCTGTACGACGACCTCAGTGCCTTCCTTGATCACATCCTGGATTTTGATGCGACCTTCGACGTCGGAGGTTTTTTTGCTGAAGTATTCGCGGGAAATTTCTTTGAGGGGGAGAAAGCCGTGCCGTTCAGCACCGTAGTCTACGAAAGCGGCTTCAAGGCTGGGTTCGACCCGGGTGATCTTGCCTTTGTAGATATTTGCCTTTCGTTGTTCGCGAGTACGGTTCTCGAGGTCCAGGTCGTACAGTCGTTGTCCGTCGACCAGTGCCACCCTGAGCTCTTCTGGCTGGGAGGCGTTGATAAGCATGCGTTTCATTAAGTTTTCCTAATGTCTTGCGCATCACAAGCAACAGGAGAACCGCTGAAATAGAACAGCACGGGCACAAAATAGGGGCAATAGGGAAACAGATCAGTTAAAAAACTGATTAGGTATGACTTTTAACCCGTTGATTTTCCAATTATTGCCGTTATCAGTCACTGAGCCTTTCCGGTGATACCTTCGAGTGTTTGAGCTGATGTTTTGTAGCCAAAATGTTCGTGGGGCAGAAGACTGGTCTGGTAAGTCTTGTTGCTGGTCGCTCCGCTATCCGTGCTTCGAAATGTCGCGTATGAGCAGGGAAGCGTTAGCCGGTCTTGTGCCACCGTGAACGGAACTGCCGTTCAGTATGTTATTGCGGTCACTTCTGCGCTATCAGCGCGGTTTTTCAATGACAGCTGCATGAGTACGAGGCGCAGCTGCCGGAATTAATCAAATAGTGGGCTTTCGCCACGATGTCCCGGTATTTGTTGGTTTTCGGATAAAGGATGGCCTTGCTATGGTGGCCTGTCCGAGGTGTCCGGGTCAACGTAGCGCGAATATATCAGGTATGGTGGCAGTCTTCAATTTAAGAAAAGTGATTTGTGTCGATAATCTCATGATTCAGGAAGGTTTTTTTGGTGATGCCACGCTGGTGTACTGCTAGAATGGCGACCCTTCTATCCCGATCAAAGATTAATGTCAGACGCAGCAGCCAGGCCAAGTGCAGTCCAGATGGTCGAGATTACAGAGCATCAGGCTGGACAGCGCATAGATAACTTTCTGATTACCTTTCTCAAGGGTGTGCCAAAGTCGCGGGTCTACAGGATTCTCCGCAAGGGTGAGGTGCGGGTGAATCGTGGCAGGGTCAAGGCTGAGTATCGCCTGCAAGCCGGCGATCAGGTGAGGGTGCCGCCGGTTAGGGTTGCCGAGCGGGAGGCGCTGCCGGGGCCGAGTCCGCGGTTGCAGCAATTGCTTGAGCACAGCATTGTCTACGAGGATGAAGGGCTGCTAGTGATAGATAAGCCGGCTGGTCTGGCGGTGCATGGCGGCAGTGGTGTCAGTCTGGGCCTGATCGAGTCGCTGCGTGCTACCCGACCGGATCACCCCTTTCTGGAGCTGGTGCATCGTCTCGACCGGGAAACCTCCGGTTGTTTGCTGGTGGCCAAAAAGCGCTCGGCTCTGCGTCATTTGCAGGATGAAATGCGCTCAGGGCACGTGGAGAAAGTCTACCAGGCGCTGGTATGTGGTCGCTGGCCAAAGGGTATGAAGCTGGTCAATGTCCCGCTGCGCAAGAATGAGCTCAAATCCGGAGAGCGGATTGTAAAAGTGGACGTTGAGGGAAAGCCTTCCGTGACTCACTTTGCTGTGTTGCAGCGTTTCGATCGTCACACCTTGATGGAGGCGACCCTGGAGACGGGAAGAACCCACCAGATAAGGGTGCACAGCCAGTTTGTTGGCTGTCCACTGGCCGGTGATGATAAGTACGGCAATGATGAATGCAATCAGCAGCTTAAAGAGTTGGGGCTAAAGCGGATGTTTCTTCATGCTGCCCGGCTGGAATTTACTGCTCCCTCGGGCAAAAGGGTCAGGGTTGAGGCGTCGCTGCCCGAGGAGCTGGCTGCTGTATTGGAAAAGCTGGGGTAGTTGTCATGGCGAAACTGCTTGTTTTTGATTGGGATGGCACTCTGTGTGACTCTTTGTCGAGAATTGTTCTGTGTATCCGTTGTGCCGCCGAGGAGGTGGGGTTGCTGCCGCCGGCAGAAGAGAACGCCCGTGATATTGTCGGGCTTGGTCTGGTAGATGCTCTTGAAACCCTGTTTCCGGGTATCGCGAGCGAGCAGATTCTGGCGATGCGTGACAGTTACTCCCGTCATTTTGTGGAGTTTGACCGCGAACCATCGCCCTTTTTTGAGGGTGTATCCGATACTCTTCGGGTTCTCCGTGATCGCGGCTATCTGTTGGCGGTGGCCACGGGCAAGAGTCGCAGGGGATTGGATAGGGTGCTTGCGGCGAGGGGGTTGCAGGACTTTTTTCACGGTAGTCGCTGTGCCGATGAAACTGCAGGGAAGCCCGATCCCCGGATGCTGCGGGAATTAATGGTGCAGTTTGACGCGACGCCAGAGCAGACGCTGATGATTGGGGACACAGAGTTCGATCTGGCTATGGCGGTCAGTGCGGGCTCGCCCAGTGTGGCGGTCAGCTACGGGGCGCACCATCCGGAGCGTTTGCTCAAATATCGTCCCCTGGCTTGTGTGGAGCGCTTTCCTGATATTGAAGGCGTTATAGAAAACTATAAAAAACAAATTGATACAAAGTATATCTAGAGTATTTTGTAAGAGTGGTTGCGCAGCATCTGGCACAGCCTTATCAATGGCAAACCGATCAGAGCGGACGGGTCGGTGTTGTGAACGGCATCAAACAGGGCTATTCCTAGCCCTTCACTGCGGAAACTGCCCGCACACTGATAAGGTTCATCCTGTTGCAGGTATGAGCTGATTTCATCGTTATCCAGTTCCCGGAAAACCACGTCTGTGGGGACAACATCTACTTCGCACTTGCCGCTGGCGCTGTCCAGCAGGGCGAGGCCGGTAAGGAAGCGTACCTGTTTTCCCGACTGAAGTTTCAGTTGTTGAAAGGCATTGTCGTAGTTCCCGGGCTTTGTGAGGATGTGTCGCCCAGTGTGGCAACCTGGTCGGAGCCGATAATGATGTGCTGAGGAAATTGCCCGGCAAGTGCCCGTGCCTTGGCTTCGGAGAGACGACGCACCATCGCTTCAGGTGATTCTCCCGGGAGTCTGGCTTCATCTATATCCGGTGCTACCGCTTCAAATGCACCACTCCCAGTCTTTTTCAGTAGGCTTTTCCGGTAACTGGACGACGAGGCGAGAATCAGCGTTTGCATTGAGGTTTCCGAGGTAAGTGGCCCTGCATTATACAGATCTGGATTGAGTGCTTTTGGCTTCCTTGCTCTAAACTGCCCAAAACAGCCGGAAAAGCCCGTCCTGTCAGGAATTTTTCTTTGACAGATCAAAGTCATATCACTATGATGGCGCGCCTATGTCGACACCCCCTCAAAGAAGCCTGTTGCCAAAGATTCTGGATCCCAGACGTCTGGCCAATCAGGGCGTTACTCTAGAGGGGAGGGTGGAACAATCCCACTGTGAGCGGCTGCTGGCAGCAGTACTTGGGTGAGTGAGCCCGTTGAGGCCAGTCTTACCTTCGAGACCGCTGAGCAGGGTAGAAAGGTGGTACGAGGTCACGCCTCCACCACTGTGATGCTTCCTGTCAGCGATGCCTGGAAGCCATGCCCTTTGCAGTGGAAACTGACATCCAGGTGGGTGTCGTCTGGACCGAGGAGGAAGCCAAAAACCTCCCCCGTGAACTGGACCCCTGGATTGTCGACACTGATACAGCCGATCTTGCGGCCTTGATCGAAGAAGAGATACTGCTGGCATTGCCGTTTGTTATCTATCATTCGGAAGATCAGTGTGCCGGTGAAAGGCATTTTTCGACTGACGATGAAGACGTCAGCGAAGTGAATGAGGGAAAGAAAATCCTCTTCAGTATTCTGGAGCAACTGAAGCACAGAGGCTCCGACCATTAACAACAAGCGTTTTTTTGCAGGAGTTAACAATGGCCGTTCAACAGAACCGCAAAACGTTCCAAGCGTGGCATGCGCCGCTCACGACGCACTGACTGGCCCCACCCTGTCCGTGGATCCGGTTAGCGGTGAGAAGCACCCCGTCGTCATCACGTCAGCGCCGACGGTTTCTACCGCGGCAAGAAAAGTAGTTGCTTCAGCAGAAGACTGATATTCCGCAACTCTGAAGACGATCTTTGGCCGACTCTCCTTGTCTAGCCATTGACGCCATGGGCGGGGACCACGGTCCCCGCGTCACGGTCCCCGCGACCCCGGAAATCCTCCGCCAACAGCCAGCCCGAACTCAGGGTTGTCCTGCTGGGCGATCGCCCGCAAATCCAATCCGTCCTAGAGCAATTCGATAACGACTGCGTCGAACGTTTGCGCGTGCAACACCGCGAACAGTCCGTTGCCATGGACGAAAAACCGACCGCCCTGCGCAACAAGCGTGAGTCCTCCATGTGGCATGCCCTGAAACTGGTGGCCGAAGGAGAGGCTCAGGCATGTGTCAGTGCCGGCAATACCGGTGCGCTGATGGCTATGTCGCTGTTTCAATTGAAAACCCTACCGGGTATCAGCAGACCGGCTATCTGTACACGGGTTCCTACCAGTCGTGGTTTTACTTACCTGCTGGATCTGGGTGCAAATCTGGAATGTTCGGCTCACCAGCTCTATGAGTTTGCCCTGATGTCCTCTTTGGCGGCGGCAACCACAAGCGAGCCCGCTCCCTCGGTGGGGTTGCTCAATATCGGAGTTGAGGCGATTAAAGGCCGGCAGGAAATCCTGGACGCCGCTGTTCTGTTAAAGGCCGATCCGGATATTAATTACATCGGCTTTGTGGAAGGGGATGCCCTGTTCACCGGGGTTGCCGATATCGTTGTGTGCGACGGCTTCAGCGGTAATGTGGCATTGAAAACCGGGGAAGGGGTGGCAAAAATGATTCAGGGTCAGCTTCGGCAGACGCTTTCCGAAAGCCTGTTGGCTCGGTTGGGAGCACTGTTGGCGCGCCCTGCGCTGAAAAGGTTGCTGAAACGTGTCGACCCGGCCCAGTACAATGGTGCCAGCTTGCTGGGGTTGCGCGGTGTCGTGGTGAAAAGCCATGGCGGAGCGACCGAATGGGCTTTTGCCCGGGCCATTGAGGTGGCTATAGATGAAGTTGAACGTGACTTGCCATCGCTTATCGAAGGACGACTGGCAGATAAAAACAATCAATCAGAGGTAATTGATGAAAAATAATCTCGCTTTTGTATTTCCGGGACAGGGGTCGCAAAAAATTGGCATGCTGGCCGAGTTGGCCGAAAAGTACCCGGTGGTAACGGAAACCTTTGCCGAGGCTTCTGAAGTGTTGGGCTACGATCTTTGGGATCTGGTTCAGAATGGTACCCAGGAAGAGATCACTCTGACAGAGCGCACTCAGCCTTTGCTGTTAACTGCCAGCGTGGCTGTTTGGCGTGTCTGGCAGCAGGAAAATGGTGCTCAACCGGCGCTGATGGCAGGCCACAGTCTGGGTGAGTGGTCTGCACTGGTCTGTTCGGGAGTAGTGGCATTTAAGGACGCTGTTCGCCTGGTGCGTAATCGCGGTGCCTACATGCAGGATGCTGTTGCTCCTGGAGAGGGTGCAATGGCGGCGATCATCGGTCTCGAGGATGACAAGATCAAGGCGGTCTGTGCCGAAGCCTGCCAGGGTGAGGAAGTGGCTGCGGTCAATTTCAATTCTCCCGGACAGGTTGTCATCGCAGGAAATGCGGCTGCCGTGGAGCGCGCCATTGAAGGCTGCAAGGCCGCCGGAGCCAAACGTGCGATGCCGTTGCCGGTAAGCGCACCGTTCCATACCAACCTGATGCAACCCGCAGCTGATCGTTTGGCCAGCGAGATCATGGCTACCGAGTTTTCAGCGCCCCAGGTGCTGATCGCCCACAATGTTCACGCCCAGACCGAAAGAGACCCTGAGAAGATCAAACAGCTGATGATTGAGCAGATCTCCAGTCCGGTGCTCTGGGTGGATTGTGTGAATACGCTGACATCCAATGGTATTGATACAGTGATAGAGTGCGGCGCAGGAAAAGTTTTGAGTGGACTGTGCAAGCGAATCGAGCGTTCGTTGAACAGTTTTGCCACAGAAGACAACGCCAGTTTGGCAGAAGCTTTGGCGGCCGTGTAACGGCCGCCCCGAGACAGGAGAAAAAAATGAGCCTACAGGACAAAGTCGCGCTGGTGACTGGAGCCAGCAGAGGGATCGGTGCTGCCATCGCAGACAGCCTGGGTAAACAGGGTGCTATCGTGATTGGTACCGCCACCACTGAAGCTGGTGCCGGGAAGATTTCAGCCCGTTTTGCCGAGAAGGGTATCAAGGGTGCGGGAATGGTGCTGGACGTATCCAGCCAGGATTCTGTGGATACCCTGGTTGACACGGTTACCGAGACATACGGCACACCGTTGATCCTGATTAATAATGCGGGCATCACCAAGGACAACCTGTTGATGCGGATGAAAGATGATGAATGGTTCGACGTCATCGACACCAACCTCAATTCCATTTACCGCCTCTCCAAGGCCTGCTTGCGGGGAATGACCAAAGCGCGTTGGGGGCGGATCGTCAACATCAGCTCTGTGGTTGGTGCCATGGGGAATGTGGGACAGACCAACTATTGTGCTACCAAAGCGGGCGTGGGCGGTTTTACCCGTTCCCTGGCCAAGGAGCTCGGACCGCGAAACATTACGGTCAATGCGGTTTCTCCCGGCTTTATTGATACTGATATGACCAAGGAGCTGGCGGAGGCCCAACGGGAAGCCATTCTGTCCCAGGTGCCGCTTAATCGACTGGGTGAGCCGGAGGAAATCGCCTCTGTGGTGGACTTCCTGGTGGGAGAGGGTGGTTCCTACATCACCGGTGAGAATATCCACGTCAATGGCGGCCTATATATGGCTTAATTGGCTGAATTCTAAGGAGAATCCAGCTTTTTGTTGAAAGCGGTTACAGCGTGCGGTATTTGAGGTAAAATGCGCGCCTGACATGCCGTCAATAACAGATTTTTTGTTGTGGGGTGGACGTAGGCGCCGGGCAACAGAATACTTTCTTAATTACAGGAGAGAATAAATATCATGAGCAGCATCGAAGAACGCGTAGCCAAAATGGTTGCTGAACAACTGGGCGTTAAGGAAGAAGACGTAAAACCCGAGTCTTCCTTCGTCGAAGATTTGGGCGCGGACTCTCTGGATACCGTTGAACTGATCATGGCACTCGAAGAGGAATTCGACACCGAAATCCCCGATGAAGAGGCTGAGAAAATCACCACTGTTCAAAACGCCATTGATTACATCAACGCCAACCTCAGCTAATGCTGTTTTGATGTTGAATCCATAAAAAAGCCGCTCCGTTGCGAGCGGCTTTTTTGTCTCTGACTCTTTTTCGTTCTGCCGTTACTATATGGCTACCGAGACAGGCTTGTCCCTGGTGAATGGCTGCTGGGCCGAGAGCATTCCGGTCCGGGATCGCGGTCTGGCCTATGGCCACGGGGTGTTTGAAACGGCCAGACTCTGTGAAGGCAACTTGCCCCTCTGGCCATTGCATCTGGAGCGAATGGTTGAAGGTGCGAAGCGCCTGTCGATTCCCCTTGATAGCTCAACCCTGCAGGCTCACCTGGAAACATTGCTCGCGAGCTGTCCTGCTGACGGGGTAGTCAAGATAATCTTGACCGCCGGGGTCAGCGGCAGAGGCTATCGCACCTCGCATGAGTCCGAGCCGCTGTATATCCTGCAGTGGCTGCCATTGCCCGATTACCCCCGGGAATGGGGGCGGCAGGGTATCTCGGTACGTATCTGTGAGCATCGACTGGCTGCAAACCGGAAACTGGCGGGTATCAAACACCTTAACCGCCTGGATCAGGTGCTGGCGCGTATGGAGTGGCAGGACCAATACCAGGAAGGATTGATGCTCGACCAGCAGGACAGGGTCATCGAAGGAACCTGTACCAATTTGTTTTGCAGCGTGGGTGGAAAGTGGCTGACGCCGGTGCTGGATAACTGTGGAGTTGCTGGGGTATTGCGTCACTATTTGATGGAACAGCTCTTTCCTCTCATGAATGCAGCAGTGGAAGAGACAGACTTGGCGATAGGCGATCTGCAGAAGATGGATGAAATTTTTATGTGTAATTCCGTTGCCGGTATCTGGCCTGTGCGTCGGATTGAAGGTCTGGGTGAGTGGCATCCCGGCACCGGCGTACAGACAATATCCGCTCTATTGACTCAGGCAATACCGTGCTACAAGTAATGAAACACGGGTTGTTGGCGTTTTTTGTTGCGCTATTGGTCACACTGCTCATAGGCAAGTGGCAGATAAGTCGCTATCTGGATACGGCTCTGGCACTTGAAAACCCGCCAATGACCATAATTGTTCCTGCCGGAACATCCATCACGGTAGAGGCCAAAGCATTGGCTGATCAGGGGCTGATCAAGTGGCCAAGGGTGCTTACCACCTATGCAAGGTTCACCGGTCAAACCAGTATCAAGGCCGGGGAATATCAACTCAATGACGGTGTCACCCCGCGGGAATTGATCGGCCTGTGGGTGAAGGGTGCGGTGGTTCAGTATTCACTGACCATTCCGGAGGGGCTGCGTTTCCGGGATTGGATCAAGCTGCTCGCGCAAACGCCCAAGGTAACGCCGGTACTTCAGGGGCAGGGAATGGACGAACTGTTGCTGGAGCTCGAGCTGGATGTCGAACACCTGGAGGGATGGTTTTTCCCCGATACTTACAGTTACGTCGCTGGTGATACTGATCGGGATATCCTGTTGCGGGCACACACCCGCATGCGGGAAGTGCTTGATGAAGAATGGCAGAATCGGGCAGAAAACCTCCCCTATGCCAGCCCCTATGAAGCCCTGATCATGGCCTCCATTATCGAGAAGGAGACGGGTGTCGCTGAAGAGCGCGGACAAATTGCCGGGGTTTTTGTACGCCGCCTGCAAAAGGGCATGCGCTTGCAGACAGATCCAACCGTGATCTACGGATTGGGGGATGCCTACAAGGGGAATATCAAGCGCCGGCATCTGCGCGAGCCCGGGGCTTATAACACCTACCTGATTGATGGGCTGCCACCTACACCAATCGCTATGCCCGGCCGTGAGGCCATCCATGCTGCTCTGCACCCGGAGTCCAGTGACAGTCTTTATTTCGTTGCCAAGGGGGACGGCAGCCACTATTTTTCTGCTACCCTCGCGGAGCACCAGCAAGCAGTGAGGGAGTATCAGTTGAAGCGGCGCGAAAACTATCGCTCCAGTCCGCAATGACAACCCAGTATGACTAATCCAGCAGCGCAATTTATTACAGTTGAAGGCGGAGAGGGTGTCGGCAAGACCACCAACATGGCTTTCATTCGCCAGTGGCTCAGCCAGAATGGCATACCCTTTATTGCCACCCGGGAGCCGGGGGGAACCCCCTTTGCGGAAGATATTCGAACCCTGTTGCTGGCCCCCCGGGAAGAGCCGGTAGATGAAAATACCGAGCTGCTATTGATGTTCGCAGCCCGAGCCCAGCACCTGGCCCAGGTTATCCGACCTGCTCTGGAGCGGGGAGATTGGGTGCTGTGTGACCGCTTTACCGATGCCACTTATGCCTATCAGGGCGGTGGTCGCGGTGTGGCGATGGAAAAAATTGCCCGGCTGGAAAATCTGGTCCAGGGAACCTTGCGCCCGAATCTGACGTTGCTGTTGGACATCCCGATAGAACAGGGGATGGCCCGAGCCAACAACCGTGGGGCTCCCGATCGTTTTGAGCGTGAAAAACTGTCTTTTTTCAATGCAGTCAGGGGCTGTTACCTCGACAGGGCTGCCGCCGAACCGGAGCGTTACCGTATCGTTGACGCGGGGCAGCCACTGGAACTGGTGCAGCGGGATATAGCGGCTGTTCTGCAACAGTTTGTCGAAGCACTCCATGACTGACGGCAATCCCCGTATCACGCCGATGCATTATCCCTGGCAACGGGAGCGTTGGCAGATGATGGATGATCTGATCGAGCGGCAGCGTCTGCCTCATGCCCTGTTATTTTGTGGCCCCCAATTTATCGGCAAACGGCAATTCGCCAACGCCCTGGCTGCCCGGCTGCTTTGTGAAAAGCCGCTGGGTGGATTTGCCTGTGGCCGCTGCAAACAATGCCTGTTACTGGCCGCCGGTTCCCACCCGGATTTACTGGAGGTGGAGCCGGAGGAAGAGGGCAAGGCCATTCGCATTGACCCGGTAAGGGAACTGGGCCAGTTTATCGCCAAGACGGCCATGCAGGGCGGAAGAAAAGTCGCAATAATTCATCCGGCTGAGGCCATGAACCTCAATGCATCCAATGCCCTGCTGAAGAACCTGGAAGAACCATCCGCCGGGACCCACATTATTCTCGTCAGCCACGAACTTTCACGGTTGCCCGCAACCGTACGCAGCCGTTGTCGGCGGGTCACTTTTGCCGTTCCGTCCCGAACTGAAGTGGAAAACTGGCTGGAACTGGTATCCGGCAAGAAAGAGCATCTTGCGGAACTGCTCGATTACGCGGCAGATCGCCCACTGCTGGCATTGCGCTTTCTGGAATCCGACCTGCTGGACAGACGGCGGGCTTTTGATGATCTGCTGGATAAGGTGGCCGACGGGGTGATGAGTCCGTTGACCGCTGCTGAAAGCCACTTGGACTTGCCACCACCCATGGCTCTGGATTGGCTCTACTGCCGGGTGGCAGCTCAAATAAAGGACGATAGCCGCAAAGGGGCAAAACCGCTTCTGTTCCTGTTTCTGGATAAACTATCCGCAGTGAAAAGCCGTCTGTTGAGCTCGGCAAACCCCAATGTCACCTTGCTCTGGGAAGAGCTGATGATGGACTGGCAGCGACTGTTCCGCTAGTCGTTCACGGACCACTGATTGAGTAATTTGTTGCCTGCGTCACAAACTGGAACGCTCGGTTATCCCTATAGTACACTACGTAAAACTCGGTATGCGTTGATGATGAATATGGAAGCATTTGGCGGCAGTGTCAGAAATGGGATTCTGAATCTCGCCATAAAAGATGAACACGCACTCTACGCGGCATACATGCCGTTTGTAAAAAATGGTGGTCTGTTTATCTGTACCCGTAAGCAATATGCATTGGGTGATGAAGTATTCATTTTGCTGGATCTCATGGACGAGCCGGAACGTATTCCCCTGACAGGACGGGTGGTCTGGTTAACGCCCAAAGGTCTTGGTGGCAACCGCAAGGAGGGTGTCGGCATACAGCTGAATGACCGCCACAACAACGTGGTTGGCAAAATTGAGACCTATCTTGCCGGTCTGATGGAATCAGGCAAACCCACCAATACCATGTGATATTGATCAGCTGATTGCCCGACGTGTTAGTGGACTCCCACTGTCATCTGGATCATCTCGATCTGGCTGACTTTCAAAATTCCCTGCCTCTATTACTCGACAGCGCCAGACATCGCGGCGTCGGGCACTTCCTGTCGGTTGGTGTCGATCTGGCGACATCGGCAAAGCTTATCGAGCTGGCTGAATCCCAGCCAGATGTGAGCGTTTCTGTAGGTGTTCACCCGCTGCAGCGGGAGTTGCCCCCACTACCTGAAGTGTCCGAGCTGGTTGCCCTGGGCAGCAACACCAAAGTGGTTGCCATTGGTGAAACCGGACTCGATAACTACTATGGAGAAGACAGTGCAGATTGGCAGGAGCGAAGTTTTATCCATCACCTCCAGGCTGCTTCACAGTTGTCGAAACCAGTGATTGTGCACACCCGGGACGCGCGGGAGCGGACGCTCTCGATTTTGCGGGAGTGTGCCGACACTGCTGTGGGCGGAGTGATTCACTGTTTCACGGAAAACTGGGAAATGGCCGAGGCGGCCATGGATCTCAACTTCCTGATTTCCTTCTCGGGAATCATTACCTTCCGCAATGCTTCCGAGCTGCGCGAAGTGGTCAAACGAGTGCCACTGGCCAACATGCTGGTGGAAACTGATGCCCCCTGGTTGGCCCCGGTGCCCTATCGGGGCAAACAGAACCAGCCCGGTTACGTGGTGGAAGTGGCCAAAATGGTTGCAGAGATAAAAGGGGTTTCGGAGGAGGAGGTGGCTGACGTCACCACCGCCAATTTTCAGAGACTTTTCAATATTTCTGATTTCTTAACGGTTTGAGATAAAAACCTTGTCGGTGACCACCCGCCGGCGAGGCCAACGGGTGGCTGACAGCAGATTTATTATCCCTGCGCGTTGCCGTTGCCTTCGGCTGTCCCAGACTCTTCGGCTGTGCCGGTTCCTTCCTGCTGGGGAGCGTGCATGGTCAATTTTTCGAGATTGACCTCGGCAATTTTCTCGTAGTCACCCCAACCGATGGTGAACATTGCTTCGTAATCGCTGCGGGTGACGTAGCAAGTTTCCTTGGTCTGGTAGAACTGGTAAGTCAGCGGCTTATCCGAACCGGCCAGAGTGACGGAGAGCTGTGCATAGCCGCTACCGGCAAGATCAGGAGCGTCGGTGATCAGCTTGCGAACCTCCAGATGCTGCAGGGCGTAGACCATGTCTGCCACCTTGATAGGGTCGAGCTCAGCGGTGGCCTGAGTATCATCAGTACCCGCGGCCAGTTGCCATTGATCACCGGTCTTTCGCAGGCTGTAATCATTTCCCTGGATAGCTTGCACTGATTGATTGAACAGCAGTCCCCTGTCCAGCCAGCTTTGCTCAGAGGTGATCATGTCCGTCAGTTCGAGCGGAACGGCGTAGACATTGTTCTCATCCGCCATGCGCACATGTAACTTACGCAAGCCCGGTGAAGAACCTACGATCAATTTGCCCAGCAGTTTGTCACCCTGATAGAAAGCGACCTGACGCTCAGCCTTGTCTTCAGTCACCTCAAAGCGCTCGTGGCTGGCACTGGTGGAGGCCACTGGCCAGCTGGTTTGCAGGGACTTGAGTTTTTCCAACAGGATTTCAGCATTCCCTTTGATGGTAGGGACATTGCCGCGTTCGCTCATCCGCCAGCCATTGTCGCCCTTGTCCAGGGTGACATGGTTATTGGCATCACTGATGACGACACGGCTCAATGTTTGCCAGTCAATATCCACCAGCGGTTTAGGGAGGTTTTTCTGTAGCTCGTTCTGGGTATTCCAGTACAGCCCGACAGCCAATGCCAATTGCATCAGCAGCAGGGCGCTCAGCCAGGTTTTCATCTTGCTCATTAGTTGCCCCTACTTAATTGGCCAAAACTTGAAGGTAGTGTTGCTGACGGGATTTTTTCCGCCGTCTCTGCAACAGGGCGATAATGCCAATAGCAATCACCGCCAGGGCGTAGTTCAGATATTCCCAGAACACCTGGCTGTCGTGCTCCATCGGCGGCAAGGTGCGGTTGAAATGACCGCGAACCCTAATGCTCAGCAGACTGGAGTCCTCCAGTCCCCAGTCGACGGTGTTGGCCATCATCTGGATGGGATTGAGATACTCACTTCCCGCGGCCGAGTTGGCCATGGTCATGGTCTGGTCGCGCAGGAAATCATTGGAGCTGTAGAGGATGATACGGGCGGATTCCGGCGAGTGCTCGATCACACTGGAAATGGTCGGCTTGTTTGCCTCTTCCCCAGTTTTACCTTCATCCTGGGCGGCTGAATCGGTGTTTTCCCCGGAAGCGCTGTCATTCTCTGGGTTTTCGCTGTCAGAGGATGCCAGCAGGGGGGATTCCTTGCCGGCAAAGTAGGAGGTAAAGCGTCCTTCACTGATGACGCCCAGCAATTGCGCACCCTGTTCCTGAGGGGCAGGAAAGCTCGCCATGCCATTGGCATCAATGGTCGGCATGATTTCCATGTCATCAGAGGCCCAGGAATTGCTGGAGCTGTGAACAAGCTCGGTAATTTTCCGGTTTCCCTGTTTCTCGGTATCAATGTTGATCGGCGAGGCCCAGGCCATGGTGACCTGGGGGATACTGCTGGAAATGGGATGTTCACGGTTCAGGCCGCTGTCACGCACATCCACAAAGTAGGGGTAGTCGATCATGCGGATTTCCTGCATTTTGTAGCCGCCAACATCCCTGACTACGGGCATCGGGAACGATGCGTTCTGGGTATCCAGTACCAGTTTCTCAGCGACGTTCAGCCCATGGAACGACAGCCAGTCCTGGAAAGTGCCTTCCAGTTTGGCCAACCCCAGCCCCTGCTGGGTGAGGGTGGTGGTAAAGGGGGAGGCTGAGGCGACCACGGTGCCGCCTTTCATCAGGAACTGATCGATGGCGAACAGCTCCTTGTCCCCCAGGTTGTTGGGGGCCGCGATGAGCAGAATATCTGCATCGGCGGAAACGCTGCCATCGCTGAGATCCTCGTCCACCACATTCAGATCGGCGGAGAGGGCATCATCCAGAACAGAGAAACGGGGTACGGTAATGCCGTACTGCTCCAGTTTCGGGTCCACTTTCGGGGTGACGAAAGCAACGGTTTTAGTGACACCTGAGGCAAAGCGCTTGATGCCGGTTTTCAGGTTGCGTTCGAAGCTCTCCTTGCTGGCGTCGTCGATTGGCAACTGAATGACCTGACCGTCCTGCTCCAGCGTCATATAGAAGTAGAAATGGTCATCAGACATCATGCTGCTGGCCATGGGCTGGAAGCCATACTGCTTGCCAATCATACGTGCCACAGCGCCATTGTTGGCCTCGGGGTCGAAGAACTGGACCTTCAAGCGCCCACCAGATTCTTTCTGCAGCTGTTGCAGCGCATCTTCCACACCTTGGCGGTAGTCGACCAGTTGCTGCGGAAGACGCTGGTTTTGAGAGATGAAGGCATTGAGGGTGAGTGTGCCTTCGACGATATCGAACAGGTTACCGCCGCCGCGGTAACTGTTGAGCACCTTCTTGATGCTGCGGGTGAGGTCATACTCCGGGTTGCGAAGCTGAATCTCGAGGCTGTTGTCCCCCTGGGACTTCACTTCGATCAGATCCTGAAAGCCCAGCACCTGGAATTCGTTGCCGTAATTGACCAGGATGTTGAAATAGGAGTTCACGATGGCGGACTGGTAGCGGTCTGCCACTTGCAAAGGCGTGGGGCGAATGCCGTACTTCTTGTTGGCTTCCTCTTCAAGGTCGGGGTTGCTGACCGGATCGAGGAATTCCACCCGCACCTTACCGTGTCCGGCGATTTCATATTCGCGGATCAGGTCCTTCATTTGTGGTACCAGTGGAGCCAGCAATGGGTGGGATTTACTGCTGAAATAGCCGCGGATGAGCAAAGGTTCCTGTAGTTGGCCCAGATAGCTCTGGGTTGCAGTTGAAATCGAATACTGCTTGCCTTCGGTGGTGTCGATTCGCAGCAGGTTGACTTGGCCCAACCACAGATTGGCACAGACGGCGTTGGTCAGTAATAGCGCAGTGACTGCGCGCCAGCTCTGATGGTTTGGGGTTCTTTTCTGGGTGGCCCAGCGTTCTTTTTCGAGAAAGAACGTGTTGAGCGTCAGGAAGGCGATGATGATGCTCAGGTAGTAATAGAGGTCGCGGACATCAATCACCCCGCGGGTGATGGAGTCAAAGCGGGAACCTGTCCCCAGCGAGCGCAGCCAGTCACCGGTGATATTGCCGAAAAAGTCGGTGATGGTTTGCGAGCCCACCAGGTAGAAAGCGCCACAGAGACCAACTGCGCAGATCAGGCTGATGATCTGGTTGTCACTGCGGGCCGAGACAAACAGGCCGATGGACAGGTAAGCGGCGCCTAGCAGAAATGCGGCTAGGTAGCCGGCCCAAACCGGGCCCCAGTCCAGCTCGCCGATCTGCGCAATGGTGATGGGTAGCGGCAGGGTGATCAGCAGGGCGATGGCCAGCAACAGCAGGCATCCGAGGAACTTGCCCAGCACGAAATGCCAGAGTGGCAGGGGCTGGGTGAGCACGTGCTCCAGTGTTCCGGTCCGGCGCTCTTCACTCCACAGGCGCATGGTGAGCGTGCTGGTGAGGAAAATAAGCAGCACCGGCATCCACTCAAACAGCGGGCGGACGTCGGCGATATTGCGGGAGAAATAAGACTCTCCCCAGAAAAAGACAAACAGGCTGATGCCCGCAAAGGTGGCGAGAAAAAGGTAGGCGATGGGGGACGCAAAAAACAGCGATACCTCTTTGCGGGCTATGCGGCGAATCATGGCCAGGTGTTTTTGCTCAGGCTGCATCTTTAACCTCCACGGCAGGATTGCTCACGGGAGCACTGTTGACTTCCCGGAACAGGGTCTCGAGATCACGACGCTCCTGGCTGATACCGTAGACGTCGGCTCCTGAGTTGATCAGGGCGCGCGTAATAGTCGCGCCCAGTTGTCGGTGGTCGGTGCCTTCGGCGACCTCAATTCGATACTGGTGGGATTGTCCGTCTTCGGACTTACCCGATTTGCAGCTCTCGATAGAAGTCACGCCGGCGATGCTTCCCAGTTGGCCGCGCACCGCGGTTTCATCCAGGGAAGTGGACAGCTGCAAATGGTTGCTGCGGCACAGCTCCTTAAGACTGGCATCCACGGCCAACTCGCCGTGACGGATAATCAGCACCCGATCACAGATGGCATCCACTTCCTGCATGATGTGGGTGGACAGAATTACGGTAGCTTCACTGGAGAGGTCGTGAATCAGCTTGCGCATCTGTTCAGTCTGGGTGGGGTCCAGGCCGTTGGTCGGCTCATCGAGGATCAGCAGCTTCGGTCTGCCGAGAATTGCCTGGGCGACACCGACCCGCTGTTTATAACCCCGAGATAGGGTGGCGATGGGCGAGAGCAGCTTTTCCACCAGGGACGTGGCCTGAATCACCCGCTTGATTTCATCGATTTTGTTCTGCCCCTTGAGGCCCTTCATGTCGCCCACGTAGTCCAGATAGTCTGCGACACTCATCTCCGGGTAGATGGGCAGGTTCTCCGGCAGGTAGCCGATGTTGCGCTGGGCTCGCTTGGGATTGAGTTGCAAGTCGACGTTGTCGATTCTGATGCTGCCTTCATTGGGTTCCAGGTAGCCGCTGATCATCTTCATGATGGTGGTTTTGCCGGCGCCGTTGTGACCGAGCAAACCGACGATTTCACCTTGGCCTATCTTGAAATTGACGTTGTCGACGGCCTTGAACTCGCCATAACAACGAGTTAACTGGCTGACTTCCAGCATGATGTTCTCCTGCAATGGATTAACTTTTTATTCTGTTTTGTCGGTGAGTAAGTTATGTGTTGCAGACTTCGGGCGGCGGTCGCGCCGTGGGGGAACCCAACTGCAAATCAATTTTTCTCAACATCTTCTGACATCCCTCTTACACAGGTCGCCGGAGCTTCTTTCCGGTATGTAAATGGCCGTCATGCCAGATTGGCCGGAAGGGGCCTGGCCAATCCAAGTGGGCGATCATAACAGAGGGGATATGTGGGTAAAAGTTCCCGAAAAATTAGTTTGGGCAGTCCCGGTGAACAGCTACCGCTTGCAACAGGTGTAGACAGCCAAGCTGTTCCAGCTCCTGCAGTTGTTGATCGTTTTTGACCAACAGGGTGCCGGCAAAGCCCAGTGCGTTGACGGCCAGTCCCCCGAGGCGTTCACAGCGACGGGGTACCACCCACAGGTGCTCTCTTGTCATCAGCAGGTTGTGTGGAGGCGCCAGTCCATCGTTGCCGGGTAATAACTCCAGTTGTTCCATCATGGTCTGGTAGCAGCGCCAGTTCGCTTCGGCGCAGCTGCGACTATTGCCACCAAAGGTGGTGGCTGAAACCCTGTGGACAAAGGGCAGTGCGGATTGTGCCGGAACACCCGGTTGCAGAGGCAGTCCGGCCCACAGCTGTTGAAAGGGATAGCCGCTTCCGGGTGTTAGCGGCAGTGGCACCATTTGCAGGTGTTTATGGGTAATGCTTGCGCCAGCGGCGGGTCCGCCGTTGTAGAACACCAGTCCGTCACTTGTCTCCAGACAAATCTGTGCCGCCAGGAAATCCCCGATATTGAGGGGTTCCAGCTGGGTAATGAAGCGGGACGTGACCATCAGGATGTGGTGGTCCATGACATTGAACTTGTTCAACAAGCAGCGGTAGTGATCGGTCAACTCACCCACATAGAGGTCGGGGTCGTAGGGCAGAAAGGGATTGAAATCGACGGCTGCTGGTGCCTGAGCGGCCCGCTGCTTCATCTCCTCTGACTTGCGGGTTAGGTTTGCCACCACTCGAATCTGGAACGGCAGGTTAACCCCGTGCAGTGTTTCCGTTCGGTTCAGGCTGCTGGTGGGAATCGATTGGAGAGCACCACTTTGCAGGGCTGATGCGGTGACGCTGATAACCCGTTGCCAGAGCTGCTCGCCGACGAGATAGTCCAAGGTGCCTCCTACCGTTGCTGATAAGTCCCGCTGAAAATGTCTTTCTGGCCGCGCTGGCGGGGTATGGTGCAGACACTATACTGTCAGGGGATGAAAGCGTGCAGGGAGATTACCATGGCAAATAATAAATTGCCGGGGGCCTATGCCCGAATGGCCGCACAGTATCCGGAGCTGGCGCAGGTTGTTGAGGCATTGGGCAGCACCACAAAAGAGCTGGGCCCGCTGGATGAAAAAACTGCCCAGTTGATCCAATTGGCTGCGGCGGCCAGCATCCGCTCGGAAGGGGCGGTGCACAGCCATACCCGCCGGGCCCTTGAGGCGGGGGCCACGGCTGCCGAAATCCACCACTCCCTGCTGCTCCTGGTGAGTACCATCGGGTTTCCTCTGCCATGGCGGCGCTGAGCTGGGCCGATGATATTCTCGATCCTGCCTAGGGATAGGTTTTGACTCTGGCCCTAGACGTTGCCCTACCGAGGCGTTGCCCATAATGCCCCGATGACCCCCGAGCGTTACCAGAAAATTGTCGAGGTTCCTGCGTCGCCGTCAGCCCGATCTGACGGTGATTACTGACCAGGTTCACAAAGGCCAAAATCTCTCCGCCATTATTCGCACCTGTGATGCCGTGGGTATTCACAGGGTTCATGCCGTATACGATAAAGGTGGATTCCGCGCCCACACCGGCACAGCCATGGGCTCGCACAAGTGGGTTCAAACGCAAGTGCATCGGGAAATTGAAACCCCTATCGAACAGTTGCAGGGGCAGGGCTTCCAGGTGTTGGCCGCCCATTTTGACGAGCGGGCTGTTGACTATCGGCAGGTTGATTACACTCGCCCCACAGCTCTGCTGCTGGGAGCGGAAAAAATTGGTGTCAGCCCGGAGGCCTCAGCAAAAGTGGACGGCTGCATTCTGGTGCCAATGATGGGGATGGCCGAGTCTTTCAACGTGTCCGTGGCCTGCGCCATTATTCTGGCCGAGGCCCAGAGACAGCGCGAACAGGCTGGACTGTATGACCACTGCCGGATCGATTCCGTGGAATATCAGCGGGTATTGTTCGAGTGGTGCCAACCGGTGATCGCCCGTTACTGTCGCCAGCGGGGGATACCCTATCCCAGCTTGGACGACACTGGCCACCTGCTGGAGCCGCAGGCTTTTTCCGAGCTGACCCGGCGGGTGGCGGCGTCCTAGTTCTACTCTTCTCAAAATGATGTCGCTGAAACCCATGAGTCACAGAACGGAATGGGTTTTTATCGGCAGATGCATAGAATCCTTCCCCGTAGCCGCTATCTTTAAGGCACAAACGCACCATTAAATGGCACCAGAAAGAGGGATGGATAATGACCGTGTACAAGGCGCCCGTAGATGATATGAGTTTCCTGTTGAACCAGGTATTGGGCATGAACGAGATCGCCAAACTGCCGGGTTTTGAGGAAGCGACCCCCGATATGGTGGAGGCAATTCTGAGTGAGGCTGCCCGCTTCTTCGGAGAAGTAGTGGCGCCTACTAATCAGCTTGCCGATTCCCAGGGCTCAAAGCTCGACGGCACCACTGTGATCACTGCCCCCGCCCTGGACGGCATCTACCAGCAATTGACAGAAGCTGGCTGGACCAGCCTCACCGGGGATATCAATTACGGTGGGCAGGGTATGCCGATGTTGCTGTCTGTGGCGGTGGACGAGATGAGCCAGTCCGCCAACATGGCCTTCGGTCTTTGCCCGATGCTCACCAAAGGGGTGGTGACAGCCCTGAGCATTTACGGCACTGATGAACAGAAAGACTTTTACCTCCCCAAACTGATCACCGGCGAGTGGGCCGGCACCATGAACCTCACCGAACCTCAGGCGGGTTCCGACCTTGCAGCGGTGCGTACAAAGGCGGTCCCGGAGGGCGATCACTACCGCATCAGCGGCCAGAAGATATTCATTACCTGGGGTGACCACGAATACACCGACAACATCATTCACCTGGTGCTGGCACGCACCCCGGATGCTCCGGAAGGAGTTAAGGGCATCTCGCTGTTTGTAGTGCCCAAGTACCTTACCAATGAGGATGGCAGTCGCGGCGAGCGCAACGATGTCTATTGTGTCGGCCTGGAACACAAGATGGGTATCCATGCCAGTCCCACCTGTGCACTGTCCTTTGGCGACAACGGCGGCGCAGTGGGTTACCTGGTGGGAGAGGAAAACCAGGGACTGGTGTATATGTTCGCGATGATGAACGAGGCCCGTCTGGCGGTGGGCTTGCAAGGTGTATCCATCAGTGAGCGCGCCTACCAGCAGGCAGTCGCCTATGCCAAGGACAGAGTGCAGGGTAGTGCCCCCGGCGTGCCGAAGGCCACCATTATTCATCACCCGGATGTGCGCCGTATGCTGATGCAAATGCGCGCCCTGACAGAAGCGGGCCGCGCCCTGGCCTACAGCGCCATGGCTCACGAGGACCGCGCTCACAAGCTGGCTGACCCTGAACAGGCTGCTTTCCATCGGCGCCGGGTGGATATCCTGACGCCGCTGGTGAAAGGCTGGTGTACCGAGATCGGCATGGAAGTCACCTCCCTCGGAGTGCAGGTACACGGTGGCATGGGTTTTGTGGAAGAAACTGGCGCCGCCCAGCATATGCGCGATGCCCGCATCCTGCCTATTTATGAGGGCACCAACGGCATCCAATCCCTGGATCTGGTGGGCCGCAAGATTGCCCGGGACAAGGGCGTGGCTGCTGGCGAATTGATGAAGGATTTACTGCCGGTAGTGGCAGAAGCTCGCGCCGCCGGGTTGGACGGTATCGCCGCTGTGCTGGAGTCCTCCCTGGGAGCCTGTCAGCAGGCAGTGAAAACGCTGTTTGCCAAGGCAGCTGAAGATTGGGCTGCTCCGGGGCAGCGGCTTTCAACCTGATGATGCTTATGGGTACCACCGTGGCCGGTGCGCTGATGGCGCAAAGCGCTGTTGCAGCACATAGAATGAACGAGGCCGGGGAGGGGAATTCGGTGTTCAATAATGCGAAGGTCGCAACGGCCAGGTTCTTTGTAGAACATATAATGCCCCGCAACCAGGCTTACCTGGCGGCGGTGCTGGCCGGTTCAGAAAGTGTCATGGCTTTGGATATTGATACCTTCTAGGGACCTCTGCTGTTGTTAAAAAACCGCCGGTTAACGGCGGTTTTTTTATGGCTTCTTGGCATCCAGTAGCTGGATAAACGTCCTGGCGGCATTGGAGAGGCTCTTTTCCCGGTGATGGATGTATCCCAATTGGCGCTCGATACCGATGCCGGGGATGCGAATCGCCTGCAATCCCGGTTCAAGCATGCTTTCCGGCAGCAGGCTCCAGCCGAGGCCGATACTTACCATCATCTTGATGGTTTCCAGGTAATTGGTGGCCATGGTGGCCGGAAGCGGTACCTGGTGTTGTTCAAATACAGCTCGGGTCATGCGCCCGGTGTAAGTGCCGAGTCCCGGCAGAATGGCGGGGTGTGCGCAGAGGGTTTGCAGTGTGGGGTTGGCTTCACTGCTCAGGGGGTGATCGTCCGCCACCATAAATACCAGCGGGTCGGGCCAAACGATACAGGCTTCGATTTTGGGGTGCGGTTGCGGTGCCAGGGTAATCACCGCCACTTCAAAATGGCCCTGTAATACACCCTCGTAGGCCTTTTCCGAATCCATGAAGTCCACATCAATGGTGACCGACGGGTGCTGCTGGGCAAACTGTTTGAGGATGGGTGGCAATCGGTGCAGGCCGATGTGGTGGCTGATGGCCAGCCGGAGCCGGCCGCTGATTTCGCCGGACAGGTCGCTGATGGCCTGGCGGGTATCGGCAAACTCCTGGAGGATGCGCTGCGCCCTGGGTAGCAGGGCTTCACCGGCTTCGGTCAGGGTGACAGTGCGGGCAATGCGGTCAAACAGTCGGCATTCCAGAATGTCTTCCAGCTGCGCGATGCGCTTGCTTACCGCAGGTTGGGTGACGTGAATGCGCTCAGCTGCCACCGAGAACGAGCCGCTTTCGGCCACAGCGATAAAGGCTTGCAGTAATTGCGTGTCCATTTTGTCAGTATATCGATTCTAAATTGGAATCGAAACGATGAAAAATATGAATTTGTGTTATCTTTTGGCGGTGGTTAAAATTCGGCCATTCTTGCAAGTTGGAACAGAAGATGGCTGGAAAAACCCTCTATGACAAATTGTGGGACGCGCACCTGGTCAAGCAGAGTGATGACGGTTCCGCGCTGATCTATATCGATCGCCACATCCTGCACGAAGTGACCTCTCCCCAGGCCTTTGAGGGCCTGAGGCTGGCCGGGCGCAAGCCCTGGCGGCTGGATGTCAACGTGGCGACGCCAGATCACAACATCTCTACTGACCCGGCGGAGCGCGCCGCCGGCGTGGACGCGATTCCCGACGAGACCTCCCGCATCCAGGTGAAAACCCTGGACGAGAACTGCGATTATTTCGGCATCCGCGAATTCAAGATGAACGAGATGGGGCAGGGCATTGTGCACGTGATGGGCCCCGAACTGGGCGCGTCACTGCCGGGCATGACCGTAGTCTGTGGCGACTCCCACACTGCCACCCACGGCGCTTTTGCCTGTCTGGCCCACGGCATCGGCACCTCCGAGGTGGAGCATGTGCTGGCCACCCAGTGTCTGGTTACCAAGAAAATGAAGAATATGCTGATCCGCGTGGATGGTTCGCTGGGTCCTGGCGTTACCGCCAAGGACGTGGTGCTTGCCATCATCGGTGAAATCGGCACCGCCGGCGGCACCGGTTACGCTATCGAGTTTGCCGGCCAGGTTTTCCGGGATATGTCCATCGAAGGGCGCATGACGGTCTGCAATATGGCCATCGAAGCCGGTGCCCGGGTGGGTATGGTCGCGGTGGATGACAAGACCATCGAATATTTTGAAGGTCGCCGTTTCGCGCCCACTGGTGAGTTGTGGGATCAGGCTGCGGCGTACTGGCGCACCTTGCACAGTGACGACGATGCGGTATTCGATACCGTGGTGGAACTGGATGGTAACGCCATTCTGCCCCAGGTGAGCTGGGGGACTTCCCCTGAGATGGTGGCACCGATCAATGGCACCGTTCCTCGCCCCGAGGAGGAGAGCGATCCGGTCAAGCGCCAGGGTATCGAGCGTGCTCTGAAATACATGGGGCTGCAGGGTGGTATGGCGATTACCGATATTCCGGTGGACCGGGTGTTTATCGGTTCCTGTACCAATTCCCGAATTGAGGATCTGCGCGCTGCAGCAGCTGTGGCCAAAGGTCGCAAGGTGGCTGGCACAGTGAAACAGGTGCTGGTGGTGCCCGGTTCCCAGATGGTGAAGGCTCAGGCCGAGTCGGAAGGGCTGGACAAGATCTTCATTGAGGCTGGAATGGATTGGCGCGAGCCTGGCTGCTCCATGTGTCTGGCGATGAATGCCGACCGCCTGGGCGCGGGGGAGCACTGCGCTTCCACTTCCAACCGCAACTTTGAAGGGCGTCAGGGCAATGGCGGGCGCACTCACCTGGTGAGCCCGGCGATGGCGGCGGCCGCGGCGATTGCCGGTCACATTACCGACGTGCGTGCACTGGATTGAGGAGACTGTCGTGAAAGCATTTACTGTACACCAGGGGCGGGTGGCCCCGATGGACCGAGCCAATGTCGACACCGACATGATCATCCCCAAGCAGTTTCTGAAGTCCATCAAGCGCAGCGGTTTCGGTCCGAACCTGTTCGATGAACTGCGTTACCTGGATGAAGGTCGTCCCGGTCAGGATTGCTCAACCCGTCCGCTGAACCCGGATTTTCCTCTCAACTGGCCCCGTTATGCGGGTGCTTCGGTGCTGCTGGCCCGTGAGAATTTCGGCTGTGGTTCCAGCCGTGAACACGCGCCCTGGGCGCTGGACGATTACGGTTTTCGGGTTGTTATCGCGCCGAGTTTTGCCGATATTTTCTTCAATAACTGCTTTAAGAATGGAATTCTTCCCATTGTTTTAGAAGAAAATATTGTTGATCAATTGTTTCGGGAGGCAGAGGCCGCTGAGGGCTATAAGCTGACCGTGGATCTGCCGCGCCAAGTGGTCATCAAACCCGATGGTGAGGAGCTGCCGTTTGACGTTGATGCCTTCCGCAAGCACTGTCTGTTGGAAGGGCTGGACGAGATCGGTCTGACCCTGCAGGAAGCCGATACTATTCGTGCTTTCGAGGTGCAGCACGAGAAGACCTTCCCCTGGCTGTACCACGTGATTCGATAAGGACGCAGTAATGAGCAAGAAAGTACTGATTCTGAAGGGCGACCACATCGGCCCGGAAATCGTCGACGAAGCGCTCAAGGTGCTCGCGAAGGTGGATGAAAAGTTTGGCCTGGGGCTGGAGTTTGAAGAAGGGCTGTTGGGCGGTGCTGCCTACGAAGCAGTGGGTGAGCCCTGTCCCGAGGAAACCCTGGAAAAGGCCCGTCGCAGCGACGCGATTTTGATGGGCTCTGTGGGTGGCCCCGAGTGGGACGGCCTGGAGCGTCACCTGCGCCCGGAAAAAGGGCTGCTGAAGCTGCGCTCCGGTTTGCAGCTGTTCGGCAACTTGCGGCCGGCGATCCTCTATCCGCAATTGGCTGATGCCTCCTCCCTGAAGCCGGAGATCGTCGCCGGTCTGGATATCCTGATCGTGCGAGAACTCACCGGTGGCATCTACTTCGGTGAACCTAGGGGTATCCGCGTGCTGGAGAACGGTGAGCGGGAAGGCTATAACACATATAAATACTCTGAATCGGAAATCCGCCGTATCGGCAAGGTGGCCTTCGAGGCTGCCATGGTGCGCGGTCGCCGGGTCTGTTCCGTGGACAAGGCCAATGTGCTCGAAGCCACCGTGTTGTGGCGGGAAATCATGGAAGAGGTGGCTAAGGATTATCCTGAAGTTGAACTGAGCCACATGTACGTGGACAACGCTGCGATGCAGCTGGTGAAGGCGCCCAAGCAGTTTGACGTGGTAGTGACCGGTAACATGTTCGGCGACATCCTGTCCGATGCGGCGGCGATGCTGACCGGCTCTATCGGCATGTTGCCATCGGCCTCGCTGGACAAGGATGGCAAGGGTCTGTATGAACCCTGCCATGGCTCGGCGCCGGATATTTCAGGTCAGGGGCTGGCCAATCCGCTGGCGACCATCCTGTCCGCGGCGATGATGCTGCGCTATTCCCTGGATGCCCCACAGGCGGCAGTGGCGATAGAGGAAGCCGTCAGTCGTGTGCTGGATCAAGGACTGCGCACAGCGGATATCTATACTGTGGGCACCACCAGGGTGGGCACCGTGGAAATGGGTGATGCCGTTGTGGCAGCGCTGTAGAATTTTTTGTAACAACTCTTCAACAGGTTGAATTTCAATGAAAAAAGTCGGTTTTGTTGGTTGGCGTGGTATGGTCGGGTCCGTCCTGATGGACCGCATGCAGCAGGAAAATGATTTTGCGCTGATCGAGCCCGTTTTCTTCACCACTTCCCAGCTGGGGCAGCCCGGTCCTGATGTGGGTGTGGCCGTGCCGCCGCTGCAGGATGCTAAAGATATCTCTGCATTGGCCAAGATGGACGTGATCATCACCTGTCAGGGTGGGGATTACACCAAGGCCATTTACCCGGAACTGCGCAAATCCGGCTGGGATGGTTACTGGATTGACGCCGCTTCAGCGCTGCGTATGGCTGACGATGCCCTTATTATCCTTGACCCGGTCAACCTTAATGTCATCAAGGACGGCATTGCCAACGGCATCAAAAACTTCATTGGTGGTAACTGCACCGTCAGCCTGATGCTGATGGCCATGGGAGGCCTGTTCAACAAGGGGTTGGTGGAGTGGACTTCTGCCATGACCTATCAGGCAGCCTCCGGTGCCGGCGCCCAGAACATGCGTGAACTGATTGCCCAGATGGGTGCCATCGAGAAGTCCGTGGCGACCGAGCTGGCTGATCCGGCTTCTGCGATCCTGGAAATCGACCGCAAGGTGGCTGCTGTCATGCGCAGTGATAGCTTCCCCACTGAACACTTTGGTGCTCCTCTGGGGGGCGGCCTGATCCCCTGGATCGATGTGCAACTGGAGAGCGGTCAGAGCAAGGAAGAGTGGAAAGGGCAGGCTGAAACCAACAAGATCCTCGGCCGTTCCGGCGATAGCCTGATCCCGGTGGATGGCATCTGCGTGCGCATCGGCGCCATGCGCTGTCACAGCCAGGCGCTGACCGTTAAGCTGACTCAGGATGTGCCTCTGGATGAAATCGAAGGCATGCTGGCAGAGGCCAACGACTGGGTACGGGTGATCCCCAATGATCGCGCCACCACTGTCAAGGAGCTGACTCCCGCCGCGGTTACCGGAAATCTGCATGTGCCAGTGGGTCGCCTGCGCAAGATGAATATGGGCAGCAAGTATCTGGCTGCATTTACCGTGGGTGACCAGCTGTTGTGGGGCGCGGCTGAACCCCTGCGCCGTATGCTGCGTATCCTGCTGGAAGATTGATCAGTTGACACCCCGCCCTGTGCGGGGTGTCTCTTATATCCCCTCGATCAATCTGTGTTTTTGTGCAACTGATCATAAATCGGGGTGTTTGCCAGGTTGTTTTGAGTATTTTTGATCGCCGTAGCGGTTGAACAATTTTATTTACTCATAAATACTTGCAGCCAGAACCTCACAACATGTAAATGGTTTCTTGTGTGTCCGTGCGGTCCTGACGGAAGGCGTTTCACACACAGCACAACAGGGAATATCGTATGAAGTTACGTCACTTGACCTTGGCCGCCGGAATGCTCGGTGCAGTGATTTCCAACCACTCCGTGGCATTGGGGTTGGGGGAGATCAAGCTCAACTCTGCGCTGAATGAGCCATTGAATGCCCAGATTCAGTTGTTGAATGTGGGTGAGATGACTGAGCTGGAGATGCTGGTTGGTCTGGCTTCCCAGCAGGACTTTAGCAATGCTGGGGTGGAGCGTCCCTTTTCATTGACGGATCTTCGTTTCGAGATTGATCTCTCCAATCCGAAGAACCCGGTGGTTCAGGTAACTTCCCGCAAGCCGATTCGGGAACCCTATCTGGATTTCCTGGTGGAAATGGATTGGCCGGCCGGTCGCCTGCTGCGCGAATACACCCTGTTGCTGGATCTCCCCGTTTACGCCACGGAGAAACCCGCCACAAAAAAGATTGAGGCTGCGAGCTCCGGCCCGCAGCCGACGCCTCAACCTCAGCGTCGACCTGTCGCTGCTCCCAGTTACGAACCGGCTCTGGCCGTGGGGGATGACGAGTACCGTGTTGGCAGTGGTGACACCGTCTGGTCCATTGCCCAGAAAATCCGGCCTGAAGGCGCTTCCATGGCGCAAACCATGGCGGCCATCAAGCAGGCCAATCCCAGTGCTTTTATCAATGACAACATCAATCTGCTGAAGAAAGGTGCCGTTATTCGGTTGCCAGAAGGCAGTGATATCAATGCACTCGCTGCGGCGGAGAGCGCTGTCGAAGTCGGCTTTTCTGATAATACTGTAGCTTCTGACGACACTCAGGCTCCTCTGCTGGACGCTACAGCAGATAGCGGAAGTGACAGGACTGCGGGGGAATCTGGTGAAGGCCGCCTGAAACTTGCCGCGCTAGGAGCTGACGAAGCACTGGCTTCCACATCTGCGGGAGTTAACAGTGGTGAAGGTGCCGCTGCCGAAGGCTCTCTTTCTCCTGCTGAGCAATTATCTGCTACCCGTGAAGAGCTTGATAAGGCCAGCCGCGAAAACGCTGAACTCAAAGATCGCATTGCCAAGCTGGAAGAACAGCTTTCCACCGTGAACCGCCTGGTGGAAATCCAGGACGACTCCCTGCGTGGAGCGCAGGTAGCAACTCAGGCTGAGCCGGAACTACAGCCGGAATTGGCTAACGCTGCCGCTCCTGATGAGTCTGTTGTTGTGACCGAAGAGCCGGTTTCGTCAGTCGTAACAGATCAAGCTGCCGAAGTTCCGGAAAAACCAGTGGCGGCTCAGGAAAAACCAGCCGAAGGCAAAGGCTTTGATTTTGCCTCGTTGATGGATTATCTGCTGTATCCCGCGATTGGCCTGCTAGCACTGCTGCTGGCGGCGTTGATGTTCTTCCGCAACCGCAAGCAGGATGAGGATTCTGCAGAAGAATTGTCTTTGCAAACGCTGGTCGACAGGCAGGCGCCCGCGCAACCGGAAGATGATGATGCCCAGGTTCTCACCGCTGAGGACAAGGAATATATCGCCGAAATGGTTGACGAACTGGATGATCAGGGCTGGCAGGATCTAGAAGAGCTAGAAGAGCTGCGACTTGGTGAAGGGGAAGGAGTTGACCCCAAAGGGGAAGCAGACATCTACTTGTCCCTTGGTAATTATCGTCAGGCAGAAAACATCCTCAAGAGTGCCATTGAAGCCGATCCGGCAGATGCGTCTCTGCAATTGAAATTGCTTGAAGTTTACGTCAATAGCAACAATGTCGAAGCGTTCGATCAGCAAAGCCAGCAGTTGGCTTCTCTCAACAATGCCGAGGCAGATGTAAAGGCCGCGGCATTGCGTGCCGAGTTTGCTCCTTCAGCACTGGATCAGCTTGACGATTTCGACACTGACGAAGTTGCGGTGAGCGATTTTGAGTCCCCAACCGTGGATTTCGATCTGGGTGATGTGGGTGAGACTGAAATTCCAGATTTGGGTGCTACCCCGGTAAGCGCTGAGACTGAGGAAGAAGAAACTGAGTCACCTGTAGCGGTTTCCGATGAGCTGGTCCATCAGGATTTTGATCTGGACTTGGATCTGGAAGACCTCGATTTGGACTCCCTGGTATCGGAAATCGACCAGGATATGCCTGAAGCTGAGGTGGAAGATGTTGAGTTGTCAAGCAGTGATGAATTCCTGGTCGGCGATAGTCCCATTGAGTCCTTCGAGGCCCCTGACTCCATTGAGGAGGCAACCCTTGAAGAGCTGGAAGACGTCATTTTGGCTGACTCTGGTGAAGAGGGCTTTGACGATCTCAATGAGTTGAAGGCATTTGGTGATGAAGACGAGTGCGATACCAAGCTCGTTCTTGCTGAAACTTACCTAGATCTGGGTGATCCTGAAAATGCTCGGGACCTGCTCAATGAAGTCCTCGAAGAGGGCAGCGAAGAGCAGAAAGACAAGGCTCGAAACCTGCTTGAAACGGTGACCTGATACAGATGACCCAGGAGAGTTCCTGGGAGTATCTGCCCAATGGAATTGTGCCAGAGGGACAGGGGCTTCCGGAAGGTGTAAAGCGTATTGCTGCTGCCGTCGAATATGACGGCAGTGCTTTTTGTGGCTGGCAGAGACAGACTCACAGCCCCAGTATCCAGTTTCATGTGGAAGCGGCGCTGACGCAGGTGGCCAATGAGCGCATCGGGGTGGCCTGTGCCGGGCGAACCGACACCGGTGTGCATGCCACCAACCAGATTATTCATTTCGATACCCGTGCGGATCGCAGTGCTCGGAACTGGGTGTTGGGGGTCAATGCCAACCTGCCGTTTGGAATCCGTTTGCATTGGGCGGAGGAGCGACCAGCTCAGTTTCACGCCCGTTTTGCCGCCACTGCGCGTACCTACCGTTACCTGATCGCCAATCAACCCCATCGATCGGCACTGTTTTACCACTGGCTGACCTGGGAAAAGCGACCGCTGGATGAAGGGCGCATGCACCGGGCAGTCCAGCTGTTGTTGGGTGAAAATGACTTCAGTTCATTCCGTGCAGCTGGCTGTCAATCCAACACGCCTAACCGCAATGTTCACGCTGCGAGTGTCTGGCGTCAGGGAGAGCTCGTGATTCTGGAAATTACCGCCAACGCTTTTCTGCACCATATGGTACGCAATATTACCGGCGCCTTGCTGTGCGTAGGACGGGGTGACTACCCGGAAGAGTGGCTGGGAGAGCTGTTGGCTCTGCGCGATCGCACCCAGGCGCCACCAACGGCGCCACCCAATGGTTTATACCTGGTGCGGGTGGACTATCCAGACCGCTTTGACATGCCAAATTTCAAGCCGGGGCCGCAGTTTATCAGTGACAGCTGAGGGAGTTTTCCGGCAATAGGCGGACCCAGACCTTTTTGCTACAATCCGCCCCTTGCCATTGGAAGCCATTGTGAAACGAACCCGAGTCAAAATCTGCGGAATTACCCGAGTGGATGATGCCAGGGTGGCGGCCGAGGCCGGCGCAGATGCCATCGGTCTGGTGTTCTATCAGAAAAGTCCCCGTTTTGTGGAGCGCACTACCGCTGCGGCCATTGCCCGCGCCGTGGGTCCCTTTGTAACTACCGTGGGTCTTTTTGTGAATGCCCCTGCAGACGAGGTCCGGGAGATCCTGGATGCAGTGGACTTGCAATTGCTGCAGTTTCATGGCGATGAAGATGATGCCTATTGCCGCCAGTTCGGCAGGCCGTTCATCAAGGCCATCAGAATGTCTCCTGACCTTGATCTGAATGCAGAGGTGGCGCGCTTTCCCGGAGCCGGTGGTTTCCTGTTCGACGCATGGCATAAGGACAAATACGGCGGCACCGGTGAGACTTTTGAATGGCAGCGGCTGCCCCGGAATGCCGATTTCCCACTGGTGTTGGCGGGAGGACTTACGCCAGCCAACGTGGCGGAAGCGGTCAGCAAGGTTGCCCCCTATGGCGTGGATGTGAGTGGTGGTGTCGAAGCGGCGCCAGGCATCAAGTCCGCCGAGCTTGTACAACGATTTATTACCCATGCCCTCAGTGGCTGATCTTGGGAGAAACCTGTGAACGATAAAATCAACATCGATTTCAACCAGATGCCCGACGCTCGCGGCCATTTTGGTCCTTATGGCGGTCGCTTTGTATCCGAGACCCTGATCTATGCACTGGATGAACTGGAAAGCATCTACCGTCGTTTGAAAGACGACCCGGACTTCCAGGCCCAGTTCGACTACGACCTGGCTCATTATGTGGGTAGGCCGTCACCGCTGTATTTTGCTGAGCGGTGGACTCGAGAAACCGGTGGAGCCAAGCTCTATCTCAAGCGTGAAGACCTCAACCATACCGGTGCCCATAAGGTTAACAACACCATCGGTCAGGCTCTGCTGGCCAAACATACCGGCAAGAAGCGTGTGATTGCCGAGACCGGTGCCGGTCAGCACGGCGTGGCAACAGCCACTGTGGCTGCCCGTCTGGGGCTGGAATGCCATGTCTTCATGGGTGAGGAAGACGTGCGCCGCCAGTCCCTCAACGTCTACCGCATGAAGCTGCTGGGCGCCACGGTGATTCCGGTGACTTCCGGGTCGAAAACCCTGAAAGATGCGATGAACGAAGCCATGCGCGACTGGGTGACCAATGTGGACAACACCTTCTATATCATTGGCACCTGTGCCGGTCCGCACCCCTACCCGGAGCTGGTGCGCAATTTCCAGTCCGTAATCGGTCGTGAAGCGCGTCAGCAGTCCCTGGATCAGGCCGGTAAACTGCCGGATGCCCTGGTGGCCTGTGTGGGCGGTGGTTCCAATGCCATCGGCTTGTTTCACCCGTTTCTGGCTGACGAATCTGTGGCTATGTACGGAGTCGAGGCGGGCGGTTTTGGCCTTGCCACCGGCAAGCATGCGGCGCCACTGAATGATGGTATTCCCGGTGTGTTGCACGGCAATCGCACCTATCTGATGGAAGACGAAAACGGCCAGATCATCGAAACCCACTCCATTTCCGCCGGCCTGGATTATCCCGGTGTCGGTCCGGAACATGCCTGGTTGAAGGATATCGGCCGAGTCAACTACGTCGCCATCGACGACGATGAGGCAATGGATGCATTCCGTCGCCTTACCAAGGTTGAGGGCATCATGCCGGCGCTGGAGTCCAGCCATGCGGTAGCTTATGCGGAAAAGCTGGCTCGCCAGATGGACCCCGAACAGATGATTGTGGTGAACCTGTCCGGTCGCGGCGACAAGGATATTCTCACCGTGGCCAACATTGATGGCATTACCATCTGATTTGCCGCCTGGCCATAACAAGAATTGTTGGAAGTAACCGAGTGAACAGAATCAATAAACGTTTTGAAATGCTTCGCCAGCAGGGTCGCAAGGCTCTGGTTCCGTACGTGGTGCTGGGTGACCCCACTCCCGAAGTGACTTTGCCGGTAATGCATGCACTGGTGGCGAATGGTGCCGACATCATCGAACTGGGTGTACCCTTTTCAGATCCCACCGCTGAAGGTCCGGTTATTCAGAAGGCCCACGAGCGGGCACTGGTCCATGGCAGCAGCTTGCACGATGCCCTGGCACTGGTGAAAACCTTCCGTGAAACTGACAAGGACACGCCGGTGCTGCTGATGGGTTACACCAACCCCATTGAGCGGATGGGCTACGACACCTTTATTCAGGCCGCTGTCGATGCCGGTGTGGATGGTGTCCTCACGGTCGACTTGCCCCCGGAAGAGGCTGAAGAGTTCAACGGTCACCTGCGCCAGGCCGGTATCGAGAATATTTTCCTGCTTGCCCCCACCAGCTCTGATGAACGTCAGAAAATGGTTACCGGTATGGCGGGAGGTTTTATCTACTATGTTTCCCTTAAGGGTGTTACCGGTGCCGGCCACCTGGATGTGGATTCAGTGCAGGAAAACGTCTCTCACATTCGTTCTTTGACTGACCTGCCGGTGTGTGTAGGATTCGGTATCAAGGATGGCGCGTCTGCCAGAGCGGTGGCTGAATTGTCTGATGGAGCGGTAGTCGGCAGTGTGTTGGTAAACCGCATGGCAACACTGGCGGAGTCCGGGGAGAGCAATCCGGCGGTTTACGCCGCGGCTGTTTCCGAACTGATTGCTGAAATGCGCAAGGCGCTGGATACCTGACGGGATTGACTAAGACTTGGCTGGAAAAAATTCGCCCCAAGGGTCCGGGTACGGCAAAGAAGGATCGCACCCAGAGCGTCCCGGAAGGACTGTGGAAAAAGTGTCCCAAGTGCAGCGCGCCACTCTATCGCCCCGAGCTTGAGAAAAATCTCGACGTTTGTCCCAAGTGTGATCATCACCTGCGCATCGGTGCCCGTCGCCGTCTCGACTTTTTCCTCGATGAAGAGGGGCGCCAGGAGCTGGCTGTCGAGGTCAAGCCGGTTGATCGCCTGAAGTTCAAAGATGTACGCAAATACAAGGACCGCCTGGCCGATGCCCAGAAGGCTACCGGCGAAGACGACGCCCTGGTGGCCATGCGTGGCACCCTGAAGGGGATGCCGGTAGTCGCAGTGGCTTTCGAATTCGCCTTCCACGGCGGCTCCATGGGCTACGTCGTGGGTGAGCGCTTTACCCGTGCTGCCAACGTGGCGCTGGAAGAGAACGTTCCCTTGGTGTGTTTCTCGGCTACCGGTGGAGCGCGCATGCAGGAAGCGCTCATTTCTCTGATGCAGATGGCCAAGACCAGCGCGGTCATCGAGAAGCTGAAAGCCCAGGGTACACCCTATATCTCAGTGATGACAGATCCTGTCTACGGTGGTGTGTCTGCCAGCCTCGCGTTACTGGGTGATATCAATGCCGCCGAGCCCGGTGCCCGCGCCGGTTTTGCTGGTCCCAACATCATTGAGCAGACCATTCGCCAGCGTTTGCCGAAGGGTTTCCAGCGTGCTGAATTCCTGATGGAGCACGGTGCGATTGACCTGATCATTCCCCGGTTGCAGATGCGCGATACCGTCGCTTCACTGCTGTCCAAGTTCACCAACCGTCCGGAACCTGATAGCGTCGATGCTCCGGCATTCACTGAGTGAATGGCTGGAGCTGCTGCTACAGCGGCACCCCACTGAAATAGACCTCGGGCTGGCTCGGGTCAGCCTTGTTGCTCATCGACTCGGGATCACGTCTGCTGGCGCGGGAAAACCGGCCACAACTCTGGTGACTGTGGCCGGAACCAACGGCAAGGGTTCCTGTGTCGCCGCATTGCAGGCGCTGCTAACGGAAGCCGGTTACCTGGTTGGCAGCTACACCTCTCCGCACCTGATTCACTACAACGAACGCATTGTCATCAATGGCGAAATGGCCACGGATGAAGCGATCTGTCGTGCTTTCGAGAAAATCGAGGCCGCCCGTGGTGATACCAGCCTGACTTATTTCGAATTCGGTACCCTGGCCGCTTTCATCCTGATGGCAGAGGCTGGACTGGATGTTGCCATTCTCGAGGTCGGACTCGGCGGCAGACTCGATGCGGTCAATATCCTTGACGCCGACATCGCTATCGTCACCTCCATTGCCCTGGATCACAGCGACTGGCTCGGTGATGACCTGGACCATATCGGTGCGGAAAAAGCGGCCATTGCCAGGGCCGGGCGGCCACTGCTTTGCGGCGATCCTGCACCCGTTGCGGGTCTGGTAGCCGAAGCGGAGGCTATCGGTGCCCAATTGTTGGTGAACGGTCGTGATTTCAATGCGACCGCGTACCCCTCATTACCCGAACATCGCCTGCCGCCCAACAGTGTTGCCTGCGCGCTGCAGGCGGCGACACTGATCACCGGGTTGTCTCCGGGCGAACTGGATTGCCGGTCTCTGGTCCGGGTGTGTGTCCCGGGACGTTTCCAGCAACTGGATGTCGCCGGGGTGCCGGTTATCCTGGATGTGGCGCACAACCCCCAGGCTGCTCAACTGCTGGCGCTACGGCTGGCAGATAAGAGGGGAAAGCTGGTCGCGGTGGTGGGAATGATGGCAGACAAGGATGTAGTTGGTTCTCTTTCTCCGCTGATACCTCTGGTCAAGGCCTGGTGTTTTTGCGATATTCCCGAGCAGCCGCGAGCAGCTACCGCGAGTAATTTGCGGGCATTGTTGTACAATGCCGGAGCTGCTGCGGACTGTGTGGCAGTCTGTTGTCCTTCTCCTGTCCCGGCATTCGAGCAGGGGCTTCGTATGGTGGAAGAGGACGACACTCTGGTGGTATTCGGCTCTTTTTACACCGTAGGGCCAGTACTGGAAACGATGGATCGATCCGGCAAAGAGTGAAATCGTGCTGAGCGAAAATGTAAAACAGCGAATTGTTGGTGCTTCTGTCCTGGTGGCTATGGCGCTGGTTCTGTTTGCGGTGCTGTTTGATTTTTCCGATACGCCCCGTGTCGACACCACCTCAAGAATTCCCCCCAAACCCGAAATTGCCCCCGTCGAAGTGGCGGAACCGGTGCGCCCGGAAAACATCGATCCCGCCCCGGCTCCGGAAGAGATCTATCAGCTGGGAGTTGATGAACCAGAACAGGCTGCCCCGGCTGAGCCCGAACCGCCAAAACTGAGTGAAGAGGGGCTGCCGGAGTCCTGGGTGTTGCAGGTGGCCAGTTTCCGCGATGCCGATCGCGCCAATGCCCTGGTGAAAAACCTGTTGGATGACGGCTATCGCGCGTTCGTGCAGCAGCAGAAGGACAGCCAGGGAAACCTGAGTCGGGTATTTGTCGGTCCCAAGGTCCAGAAAGAAAAACTGCTGCAGGAAAAGGCTGCTATCGATAAGAAATATGGCCTCAACACACTGGTTGTGCGCTTTGAGCCCTGACCTGCGGGCAGCTCTCTGCTAAACTTTGCCGCTCTTTTCCGGCTGGGAATCAAGACATGAACTGGGCTGACTGGGCGATCATCGCGATTCTGGTGCTTTCTTCGCTAATCAGCCTGGTGCGCGGTTTTGTCAAGGAAGCCATGTCCCTGGTGATATGGCTGGCGGCTGCGGTCATTGCATCCATTTTTCACGATGAACTTGCCAGCTGGATGGAGGAGCTTATCGCCACTCCGTCCCTGCGGTTATTGACCGCCTGGGTGACGTTGTTCCTTTCGGTGTTGCTGGTCGGGGGGATCTGCAATTACCTGCTGGGGAAACTGGTGGAAGCCACCGGTTTGACCGGCACCGACCGGTTGATGGGAATGCTGTTCGGTGTCACCCGGGGCGTGATCATTGTGATGGCGGTGCTGATCATCCTCACGGAGGTGTTGCCGGTCAGGGAAGATCCCTGGTGGCAGCAGTCGGTGATGATCTCATTTTTTATGCAATTTGAAGACTGGGCCAGGGATACCGGCGCAGCGGTACTGAACTCTTTAAAGAACCTGCTCTGAGAGCGGGGTGAATAGCTTGGTAAACGACTGTTGATAGAGGTTGCCTGCCCCATGTGCGGTATAGTCGGAATTTTCGGTAAAAGCGATGTCAAACTGCAGCTCTATGATGCGCTGACCATGTTGCAACATCGCGGTCAGGACGCCGCAGGTATCATGACCTGTGAGGGCGGTCGCCTCAACCAGCGCAAGGGCGTCGGCCTGGTGCGGGACGTTTTCCACACTCGGCACATGGCAGAACTGGAAGGCAACATGGGTATCGGCCATGTACGCTATCCCACAGCCGGCAGCTCCGGCCCGGCTCTCGCGCAACCGTTCTATGTGAACTCCCCATACGGCATCTGTATGGCGCACAACGGCAACCTCACCAATACCGAGGAATTGCTGGAGCACCTGTTCAAATCTGATCTGCGCCATATCAATACGGATTCTGACTCCGAAGCGCTGTTGAACGTGTTTGCCCATGAGCTGCATTTACAGGGCAAACTGCAACCGACTCCGGATGACGTTTTCGAGTCTGTGCGCCGCGTCCATCGCCGCTGCCGCGGTGCCTACGCAGTGGTGGGCATGATTGCCAACTACGGACTGATCGCCTTCCGCGATCCCTCCGGAATCCGACCCCTGGTGTTCGGCAAACGCCAGACAGAGGATGGGCTGGAGTATATGGTGGCCTCAGAGAGCGTCGCATTGGATGTGCTCGGTTTTCAGATGGTCCGCGATCTGGCACCGGGCGAAGCCCTGTATGTGGACGAAAACGGCGAGCTGCATTTACAGCAGTGTGCGGAAAATCCGCGCCTGACTCCCTGTATTTTTGAACACGTTTATTTCGCTCGTCCGGACTCCATCATCGACAGTATCTCGGTATACAAGTGCCGGTTGCGCATGGGCGAACACCTGGCCGAGAAGATCCTCAGAACCTATCCGGATCACGACATCGACGTGGTGATTCCCATTCCGGACACCAGTCGGGTTGCGGCCCAGTCGATCGCCGAGCACCTGCACGTCAAATTCCGCGAAGGCTTCATGAAGAACCGCTACATCGGTCGCACTTTCATCATGCCCGGCCAGAAGGAGCGCAAGAAGTCGGTGCGGCAGAAGCTCAACCCGGTAAGACTGGAGTTCAAGGGCAAGAATGTACTGCTGATTGACGACTCAATTGTGCGCGGCACCACTTCTCGGGAAATCATCCAGATGGCCCGCGATGCTGGTGCGCGTAAAGTTTATATGGCCTCCGCAGCCCCTGCGGTGCGGTACCCCAATGTCTACGGCATCGATATGCCCTCCGCCAGAGAGCTGATCGCCCACGACCGCACTGAACAGGAAGTCGCCGAACTGATCGGCGCAGACTGGCTGATCTACCAGGACCTGGAAGATCTGGTGGCCAGTGCTATTGAAGGTAACTCCACCATTAAGTCTTTCGATTGTGCGGTATTCAACGGCGAATACGTTACCGGCGATGTGGATCAGGCCTACCTCGACAAGCTCGATGCCATGCGTAATGACAAGGCGAAAAGCAAGAATGACAAGGGCTCCAAGGCTGGCAATGGCGTGCCGATCGGTTTGCACAATCCCGGTGCCGATGCTGAGTAAGGTATATGACTGACAGAGATTTTGACGACCCGCTGGCCGGCGCATCCCTGGATACCCTGGCGGTCCGCGCCGGGCATGTGCGCACGGCAGAAGGAGAGCACGGCGAGCCACTGTTTCTCACTTCCAGTTACGTGTTCGGCAGTGCCGCCGAAGCAGCGGCACGTTTTTCCGGTGAGCAGCCGGGCAACGTCTATTCCCGCTATACCAATCCCACGGTGCGCAACTTTGAGGAGCGCATCGCCGCCCTGGAAGGCGCCGAGCAGGCCGTAGCCACCTCATCCGGCATGGCGGCCATTCTCAGCACCTGTGTCGCCCTGTTGAAGTCCGGGGATCATGTGGTGTGTTCCCGGGACGTGTTCGGTACCACCACGGTGCTGATGGAGAAATACCTGGGCAAATTCGGTGTCGCCAGTACCTTCGTGCCGGTGACAGATCTGGAGCAGTGGCGTGCCGCCCTGCGCCCGGAAACAAAATTGCTGTTCCTGGAAACGCCCTCCAACCCGCTCAATGAAGTGGCAGACATCGCGGCACTGGCACAGCTGGCTCACGAACACGGCGCACTGCTGGTGGTGGACAACTGCCTCTGTACCCCGGCGTTGCAACAACCCCTGAAACTGGGTGCTGACCTGGTGGTGCATTCCGCCACCAAATACCTGGATGGCCAGGGGCGCTGTCTGGGTGGGGTGGTCTGCGGTCGCAGTGAACTGGTCAACGAGGTGCTGGCGTTTATCCGTAGCGCCGGTCCCACCATGAGCCCGTTCAATGCCTGGGTGTTCCTAAAAGGCCTGGAAACCCTGCGCCTGCGTATGGATGCGCACTCCGTCAATGCCCTGGCTTTGGCCCAGTGGCTGCAGCAGCAGCCGGCGGTGGAAAAAGTCTTCTATGCCGGTTTGTCCGATCATCCCGGTCATGACCTGGCGGCCAGACAACAGCGCGGCTTCGGCGGCGTGCTGTCGTTCCGGGTCAAAGGCGGTCGCAACGAGGCCTGGCAGGTGATCGACAGCACCCGCATCCTGTCCCTGACAGCCAATCTCGGCGATGCCAAGACCACCATCGTGCACCCGGCCACTACCACCCACGGGCGTCTCAGTGCCGAACAGAAAGCGGCCTCGGGAATTACCGAAAACCTGATTCGTATCGCAGTCGGACTCGAGGATATCGAGGATATTAAGGCCGACTTGCAGCGCGGGCTGGCATTGATCTGAGGTGGCCCTATCCTAGCTGCGGAGAGTGGAAGTAGGGAGATAAACTCAATGCAGAAGGTTGTAGACAAGCTGGTATCCGCCGTCGGCACCGTGCTGATCGGCAAGGACGAACAGATCAGGCTGGCACTGGCCTGCCTGTTTGCCCGCGGGCACCTGCTGATCGAAGACCTGCCGGGCATGGGCAAGACCACTCTGGCCCACAGTCTGGCTCAGGTGCTGGGTCTCAGCTACAACCGCATTCAGTTCACCAGTGACCTGCTGCCCGCCGATATCCTGGGCGTTTCCGTCTACGATCGGGAACACAGCCGCTTCGAATTCCACGCCGGTCCCATCTTCAGCCAGCTATTGCTGGCCGATGAAATCAACCGCACCACCCCGAAAACCCAGAGTGCCCTGCTGGAGGCCATGGCGGAGGGGCAGGTGACGGTGGAAGGGGAAACCCGCTCCCTGCCGCAACCCTTTTTTGTTATCGCCACCCAGAACCCGGTGACCCAAGCAGGAACCTATCCGTTGCCTGAATCCCAGCTGGACCGCTTCCTGATGCGTATTGAACTGGGCTACCCCGATCCGGCTTCGGAACGGGAGCTTCTCACTGGTCGTGATCCGCGCGCCAGCCTGGCAGCGCTCAAGCCATTGCTGACAGCCGAGCAGTTATTGCAGATCCAGCAACACGTCCTGCAGATCAAGGCGGCGGACAGCCTGGTGGATTATCTGCAACGGTTGGTGCAGTACACCAGAGATGAGCCATTGTTCCAGTATGGCCTGTCACCGCGGGGTTCCCTGGCCGTATTGCAGTGTGCCCGCGCCTGGGCACTGATTCAGGGGCGCCGTTACGTGATCCCGGAAGATGTGCAGGCCGTTTTCCCCGCTGTTTCTGCCCACCGCTTGCGCGGTGCGGGAGAATTCGCCGGCCACGACAGCAGCCTGCTGGTGCAGCGAGTGCTCAATGCCGTGGATGTGCTCTAGTCCATGCCCTGATGCGGGCCAATAGCTTCCCCATGCTGGCGTCGCTGCAAAGGTTCTATCAACAGCGCTTTGCTACCTGGCTTACCCGGCGCCTGCCGCCTTCCAGTGAAGTCAGCCTGGACCACCGCAGTCTGTTCATCTTCCCGTCTTCAACCGGTTTTGCCTTCCTGCTGCTGATTGCGCTCTGTTGGCTGGCTGCCACCAACTACGAAAACAATCTGGTGTTTGCTGTCACCTGTCTGCTGGTGGCCCTGTTTGTTACGGCTATTCTCAACAGCTTTGCCAATCTCTCCGGCCTGAGGGTCAAATGTCTGAAAGTCGCCCCGGGCTTTGCCGGGCAGACCCTTACCGTGGAGTTGTTGCTGAGCCAGCGCGGGCGCCCCTACCGGGACGGTCTGTGCTGTTCCTTCCCGGGTGGAGAGGCGGTGACCGTTGCCATGCCGGGACTGCCGGAATGCCGGGTCAGGTTGACTGTGCCCGCTGGCGCCCGGGGGCTTTATAACCCCGGTCGGTTGCGCATCGAGAGTATCTACCCGGTGGGCTTGCTGCGGGCCTGGACCCATGTGGACCTGGCCATCAGGGCCCTGGTATATCCCAGGCCGCTGTTTGATGGCAGCCGTCCCTCGTCGGGCTCATCCTCAGGAGCGGGAATTTTGGAGAGCGGTGAAGGCGGTGATGATTTTCTCGGCCTCAACCGCTATCGCCCCGGCGATTCCCTGAAGCATGTGGCATGGAAGCACTACGCTCGGGAGCAGGGACTGCACACCAAACATTACGGTGATCTGCTGGATCAGCAGCTATGGCTGGATTGGGATCAGTATCCCGGTCTGGACCGGGAGGCCCGCCTGTCACGCCTCTGTGGGCAGTTGCTGGGGTTGGCGGAAACCGGCCAGCCCTACGGACTGCGCCTGCCGGGGCTGGTGATTGAGCCCGGCACCGGCGAGGAGCACAGGCAGCGCCTGCTTCGATCGCTGGCGCTGTTCGATATCGTGACCGATAACGGGGAAGCCGACCGATGAGTCCGGCCTGGCAAATCAGCCGCCACGGGCTGTTCTGGTTGTTGGCCGCTTTTGCCGCCGTTATCGCCCTGCACGCGGATCATTTGCCGCGCTGGGTGCTGAGCGCTGCCGCTGTGGCCATGTTGTGGCGAATCCAGTGTTACCGGGGCGCCTGGTCAATGCCGGGGCGTTGGCTGAAGGTCGGGTTGCTGGTCGTCTGTCTGGGGGGGCTGCTGCTGGAATACGGCAAGCCCATCGGGCTGGAACCGATGCTGTCGCTACTGGTGACGGCCTATGTTCTGAAACTGCTGGAAATGGCCCGACGCCGCGATGCCTATCTGGTAGTGCTGTTGGCGTTCTTTATTGCATCGCTGGGGGCACTGTTCGATCAGTCCATGCTCGGGGCGGGTTACTTGCTGGCCTGTCTGCTGCTGGTGCTGGCTGCGCTGTTTGGGTTGCACCAGACTGATACCTCGTCGGGACGACTGTTACCCCTGAATGGCGCGTTCAGGCTGCTCTGCCAGTCCCTGCCGCTGATGATCGTGCTGTTCCTGTTGATGCCCAGAGTGGGTGCGTTGTGGTCAGTGCCTATCCAGAGCCACAAGGCCAAGACCGGGGTCAGCGACAGCATGTCACCGGGAGACTTCAGCCAGCTCGGCCGCTCCGCGGACCTGGCCTTCCGCGTCAGTTTCGACGGGCCGATCCCGGCCCAGCGGCAGCTGTACTGGCGCGGCCTGGTGCTTTCAGAATTCGATGGCCGGACCTGGAGTCGTACCCGCCGTACCAGTCTCGATGATGGTGCCTTGTTGCAGTGGTACGGCCAGCCGCCGAGGAGCTGGGACGGCCTGATCGAGCGCGAGGGACAGGCGTTGCACTATGCCGTGGTGATCGAACCGACCCAGCAGCCCTGGCTCTACGCCCTGGCCACGCCGCTGCCTGCCAGTCACGGTGTGGCATTGACCCGGGACTATCGTCTGCTGGCGGACCGGCCGGTCACCGCCAAGCGGCAATATCAGGCTCAGAGCTGGCTGGCACACCGCATTGAGCCGCTTGAATTGTCGCGTGACAGACGTGCCATAGAATTGCAGCTGCCCGATGACTATAACCCTAGGGCAGTTGAACTCGCCCATCGCTGGCGCCGTCTAGAGAGCGATGACCGGGCGCTGGTGCAGCGAGTGCTCAAGCTCTACAACCGGGAGTTCATCTATACCCTGCAGCCGCCGCTGTTGGGCAAAGACTCCGTGGATGAATTCCTGTTCGACACCCAACGGGGGTTCTGTGAGCACTTTGCCGGCAGCTTCGTCTTTCTGATGCGCGCTGCGGGAATTCCCGCCCGAGTAGTGGCGGGTTACCAGGGAGGCGAACGTCATCCCGACGGTTATCTGCTGGTGCGCCAGTACGATGCCCATGCCTGGGCCGAGATATGGCTGGAGGGGGAAGGCTGGGTAGCTATTGATCCCACCGCTCATGTGGCGCCAGAACGCATTGAGGGTGATATCCAATCGGTATTGGGCGACGAGGCGGAGTTTCTGGCGGATTCGCCGGTGTCGCTGATGCGTTTCCGTCACATCGGCTGGATGAACCGGCTACGGTTGGAGATGGAGGCGCTGAATTACCACTGGGCACTGTGGGTACTGGACTACGATGCAAAACAGCAATCACTGCTGCGAAGCTTGCTCGGTGACAACTCTCCCTGGCGCATTGCCCTGGCACTGCTGTCCGCTGGCGGAGGCCTGCTATTACTGGTCGGCCTGTGGAACCTGTGGCCGGCGGGAAAGACTGATATCGACCAACTCGACAGGCAGTTCCTGGCACTGTGCCGCAAGCTCGAGAAGCGGGGAGTGCGCAGGCATCCGGGAGAGGGTGCCAGAGCCTTTGCCGAGCGCAGTTCGGCTCTTTGCCCGGAGTTGGCAGAGCAGATAACCGCTTTCAGTCTGGCCTATGAGCAGATGCGCTACGGGGAGCTGGAACCCCGACCGCAGTTGCTGGCCGGGGCGTTGAAGAAGTTGCGAATCAGGGGCCGCTGACTATTTGGTCAGCATGTTTCGTGCACCTTTCACGAAGCCCTTGGCTTTGTCATTCTGCTCATAGTCGGCAGCCGGGGTGTTGATACCCTTCTGGAACGCCGGGCGTTGGCCAAGGCGGTCGATCCAGTCGGCCAGGTGGGGGAACGGTTCGATGTCGACTCCGGACCAGTTGTGGATTCGCACCCAGGCCCAGTTGGCGATGTCGGCGATACTCAGCTCGTCGGTGAGATATTCGCGCCCTTCCAGGTGGGTATTCATGACCCCGAACAGGCGTTTCACTTCGTTCTGGTAGCGGTCGATGGCCGGTTGGTAAGTGTCTTCCCAATAGCGGTACCAGACATTGGCCTGGCCCATCATCGGACCGATGCCGCCCATCTGGAACATCAGCCACTGAATGGCGCGGGAGCGCTCCTTAGGGTCTTTGGGCAGCAACTGGCCGGTTTTTTCCGCCAGGTAAATCAGGATGGCGCCGGATTCGAACACCACGAAATCGTCGTTGGCCCGGTCTACAATGGTGGGAATGCGGCCATTGGGATTGAGCTTCAGGTACCAGGGTTGTTTCTGCTCGTTGTCGCTCAGGCTCAGCCGGTGCATCTCGTAGGGCAGTTCCAGCTCCTCGAGCGCGATGCTGATCTTGTGTCCATTGGGTGTGGCGGCAGTGTAGAGATCGATCACGAAACATTTCCTCCCGGTTCAGGTCAACACAGGGTAGGGACATGATTTGTGATTGGCAAGTGGAATGTACGGTCAAGAATAGGAGCGCACTATGTTTGGCTATGGCTATAAAACCACCATGATTCCACGGGAACTGGCTTTGCCGGGAAGGGCAGAGGCCATGCCGGTCAGCAATCGACACCAGGTCAACGGCCATCCGCTGAAGCCGCCTTTCCCCGAGGGAATGAAACAGCTGGTGGTGGGCATGGGTTGTTTTTGGGGGGCCGAACGGCGCTTCTGGACACAACCCGGCGTGTACACCACTGCGGCAGGTTACGCTGGTGGCTACACGGAAAACCCTTCCTATGACGAAGTTTGCAGCGGGCTTACCGGGCACACGGAAGTCGTGCTGGTGGTGTTTGATCCCCGCCAGATCGGAATAGCGGATTTGTTGAAAGTGTTCTGGGAATCCCACGATCCCACTCAGGGCATGCGCCAGGGCAATGACATCGGCACCCAGTACCGCTCAGCCGTCTATTGCAGCGATGAAGCCCAGCTTTCAGATGTAGAATCAACTAGAAAATACTTTAATAGTGAGTTGATTAATAAAGGATTTAATCCTGTCACAACAGAGATAAAACTGCTGGCTCAGTTCTACTATGCGGAGGACTACCACCAGCAGTACCTGGCAAAAAATCCCAATGGTTACTGCAGTCTGCGCGGTATCGGCGTCAGCTGTGACCTTTAATCAGGTCGGTACAGGCCACCCTCTGCCACGGTTGGCAGTGGGTGGACGTCGAGTTTTACGGTGTGATGCCGCTGCCAGCAGCGACTTCGATCAACCTTTGAAGGCTTCAATTTCACCCGGTTTGCGCAACATTTTGTTGACCTCGGCCTGGTGCATTTCTTCGGCCGAAATCATGCGGCGGGCGTATTCCTCCAGCATTACGGAATTGTCTTTCACCAGTTCCAGCAGGTCGTAATAAAGGGTCTTGGCCTTACCTTCGTGTTCCAGTGATTCCCGCAGAATATCGCCGATATCGTGCTTGTGGGTCTCTAGCAACGGGCCGATGCCAAGGGAGGGATGGCCTCCCAGGGCGGTGATCAGTTCACCGGCTTCCTGAGCATGGGTGAGGCTGTTGTTGGCTTCGGAACGGAGCCAGCTGACAATGGGAATTCGACCGTAACCGAACACCATCAGCGCGTAGTGGGTGTAGCGCACCACTCCGGCCAGCTCAAACTCCATGATCCTGTTGATCAGCTCGACTATTTTTTCCTGATGTTTCATGACATACCCTCCGCGTCACACTCGCCCTCATAGGGGGAGTGGTTTTATTTCAGAATAGACGAGGGGCCGAAAGCGGGCCAATAACGAACGTCAGGAAGACAGTGCTTCAACCAGCATCAGCACCCCGCAGATGGGCATCAGCGTCAGGGTGTAGAGGCGGAAACGGTCGGCATTGATGCTGACCAGATGGCGGTGCGCCAGCCAGGCACCGATTGCTCCGCCCAGACCAATCACCAGCCCGTAACCGGCTATCTCCAGAGTCATGACGCCGAAGCCGGTATAGGCGAGCAACTTGGTCAGTTGCAGCACCAGGGAGTTGACGGCCTTGGTGGCCACCAGCTGTTCCTTCTCCAGCCCGTAGTTGAGCATGAACGGATTCTGTACCGGTCCGGTGCCGCCCACCAGTGCCGAAAGAAAGGCGATGGCCACGCCGAGGGGGAAGAACCAGCTGCGGCGCATGGGAAATGAGCGTTTTGATTTGTTAAAGCGATACTGGAATACGGTTGAGATCAGGAAGCTGCCGAGCACCAGTTGAATCCAGAACAGTGGAAACTGGCTGAAGGTCCAGGCGCCAAGCAGGGCGCCACACAGGCTGCCGGGCAGCAGCCAGCGGCATACCTGCCAGTCCACCGCGTGGCGGAACAGCCAGACCCGGGACGGGTTGGCCACAAAGGCGCCGACACTGATGGCCGGGGCCACCACTTGCGGACCCAGCAGCCAGGTCACCACGGGAATCATCAGCATCGCCGCGCCCCCGGCGGCAACGGTGCTGATAAACCAGGCGCCGGTTCCGGCGGCCAGCAGCGCCAGCAGAATCAGTGTCATCAGGGGGCGTCACCGGTGCCGATGGGATTTTCCGGATAGCTGCACCAATCGCTCCAGCTGCCGCTGTAGAGACGGGCGTCGGTTCTGCCGATCATGGCCAGGGACAGCAGGTCCACACAGGCGGTGACGCCGGAACCGCAGTACACCACCGGTTGCTGCAGGTCCCCAAGGGCCTGCCATTGCTGGCGCTGTTGCTCGGTGGCAATAAAACAGCCCTGGGCATCGGTAAGTCCCACCCAGGGCAGGTTCAGCGCCCCGGGAATGTGCCCGGCCACCGGGTCGATGGGTTCCTGTTCGCCGCGGTAGCGCGGCGGTTCGCGGGCGTCGATCAGCGCCAGTGCCGAAGTTGGCTGCTTTAACAGCGCCAGCTCGACCACCATATCCGGATGTGGGCTAGCCCGGAAATTGCCCTGCGCGACCTGCGGTATGTCGGTTTCCAGAAGGCCGCCGATGGCCAGCCAGCCCTTGATGCCGCCGTCGAGCACCTGCACCCGGTCGTGGCCGAAATAGCGCAGCAGCCACCACAGCCGCGCCGCACCGGCCATGCGGTTGTCGTCGTAGGCGATCACCAGGGTGTCTTCGCTGACGCCGCAGCGCTGCATGGTGGCACTGAAACTGTCCGGATCGGGCAGCGGGTGACGACCGCCGTGGACAGCCTTGGGGCCGGACAGATCCTTTTCCATATCCAGGTGAAAGGCGCCGGGGAGATGCCCCTGTGAGTACTGTTGTTGTCCTAGGGAGAAATCCGCCAGGGAAAAGCGGCAATCGAAGATGACCCGGTTGGCACTGTCCGAGTCGCGCAGTTGTTGCGGAGTGATAAGCGGTGATTCCAACATGACTTTTCTGGCCCGGTATCCGTTACAGGAGCTGGGACTATAGCAGCGCGGCGGGCGGCGTTGGATAGCTTTGGGCGGGTAAATTTGCAAGATGACTGCGGCATCAATACCCTTGTAAGGCCTGTTTACTGTAAACGGATTTGTCATGCTGACACTGATTGTTCCGATCTGCGCCTTGTTAACGGGTATCGGCCTGCTGTTGCTGGGTACCGGCCTGCTCAATACCCTGCTGGCATTGCGCGGGGGGATGGAGGGCTACACCGACAGCGTGATGGGCATCATCATGTCCGGCTATTTCATCGGCTTTATCGTCGGCACCTTCCTGGCACTGCCGCTGATCAAGCGCATTGGCCATATCAGGGCTTTTGCCTTCTGCGCCGCGTTCACATCCTGTTTTGCTCTGTTGCACGTGGTCTATATCAATCCCGTCAGCTGGTTTCTGCTGCGGGTGGCGACGGGAACCACCCTGGTCATTCTCTATACCGTGATCGAGAGCTGGCTCAACGGCCAGACCGCCTCCAGCCAGCGGGGTAAGGTGTTTGCGGTCTACATGATCGTCAACCTGGTGGCTCTGGCGGCCACCCAGCAGTTCCTGCGCCTGGCGGGAGCGGATTCGTTCCTGCTGTTTGCCCTGGCGGCTATTTTTATCAGTACCAGCGTCGCTTCGGTCACCTGGACCCGCATGGTCCAGCCGGAAGTCAATGATGTCACGCGCATGAAACTGGCGGCCATCTGGAAGGTGGCGCCTGTCGCCGTGGCCGGCGCGCTGTTTTCCGGCCTGGCCATGGGCGCGTTCTGGGGGCTCGGCGCCGTGTTCGCCAGCCGGGTAGGGCTGGATGCCACCGGCGTCGCCACCTTCATGAGCTTGGCCATTCTCGGCGGTGCTGTTTTCCAGTATCCATTGGGGCGCTATTCCGACAGCCAGGACCGGCGCCGGGTTTTACTGCAAGTGAGCGCCGCCGGGGCGCTCGGTGCGCTGCTGCTGGCGGCGCTCTCGTTTGCCGGGGGATGGCTGTTGCTGGCTGGCGTCATTTACGGGGGGCTGGCGTTCGCCATCTACCCGGTGGCGGTGGCCCATCTGGTGGATCATCTCGAACCCGCTCAGATCCTGCCTGGCGGCAGCACCCTGTTGTTGCTGCACGGCGCCGCTGCGGCAGTCGGCCCGGCGCTGGCGGGTGTTCTGATGGAGCTGATCGGCCCCCAGGCACTGCCGCTCTATTTCCTGTTGATGCAGATGGGGCTGGCCCTGTTCACCGCCCGTAAACTGACAGTAAAAGTGGTCGACGAGGCGGAAAACCCCTCCCATTTCGTGGCCATGGTGCGGACCACGCCGACGGCCTTGGAAATGCACCCGGAAGAACCTATAGAGGAAGAAAAGCTGTTGCAAGAGGAAGAAAGGCTGTCTCAAGAGGAAGAAGGGCTGTCGCAGCCAGACTCTTAAGATGTGCCGCTAAGGTGTGCTTTTAATGTATACATCTGCCCAAGGGGCGTCTCTGTCGGCTTGCCGATTCCTTGCGGGCCAAGTTGGAGAAACCGGTTATAACCGATAGGACAAAGCCCTAGTTGCGGGTATTTTCCGTGGCTTCCAGCACTTGTCCGGTAAACGCAATTTTTATCGATAAGGATTGTTTTGTCTCACTATTGGTTACATGTAGTACATAGAATTCTTTCCCTACAGTTACCACTTTAATGTCACTGGGCTGGACGGACTTCCAGCTGGCATCCAGTTTTCCCGCCTGATGGCCCATATCTTTAAACGTCATCTGTTGAACGGTTTTAGCGGCAACCTGTTTGGCCCAAGTTTCACTGATGGTCCCGTGGTCGCCGTGTGCCAACGCGAGGCCGGCAGGGGTGAACAGGCTGAGCAAAAGTAGTGTACGCAGAAACAGTTTCACGGTGATCTCCGGCAAGGCTCAGGGTTTTAGCCCGATAATCTGGTAGCGGCCATTAATAATGAGCTGAATGGCGACAGGCTGGTCACCGGGATTGTTCCAGTACCAGCCATGGGAGCCGTTGAAAGGGGCGGTAAAACTGCCTTTCATGGCGCCCAGAGTAGCAATGGCATAGCTTTCAAAGTAACCGCTGGTATCGCCCTCGGGCTCGCCGTGAAGATCGAAGTACAGAGGTGCTCCGTCGGTTATCCATTCATAGGTCAGCTTGTCATAGCGGTTCATTTGCAATTTGTATTCGATACCCTTGTGGGCGGGTACGGTGATCTCAATGACTTGTTGCGAAGTCATCTCGTCAGGCATGGGTTGAGGGGCCAGCGGCGCTGCTTCCGCAGCTTCGGCCAACAGGGTCAGGCCGAGTTTCTGTCCGACCCCGGTAGGGTCGATATTGTATTCCGCAGGCAGAATAAACAGGACTAGAGCGATCGCGGCCAGCACGATGGCCGCCAGTGATGCCTTGATCAGGGTGGTCAGACTTACGTGGTGTTCCATGTTGTCTCTCACTGTGATTACTGTAATGTGAAGCCGGCGAGCTGATAACCCATCAGCATCAAACCGGCGCTCATCAGCAGGGTGTTGGCGAGGGTGGCGAAACGTTCAAAGGACGGCAATCGTCGCCAGAAATTAATGGCGATCAGGATAAGGGCCAGTGCGGCAAACTGGCCGAGTTCCACGCCGATGTTAAAGGCCAGCAGGTTGGTCAGCAGCCCGTGTTCGGGCAGTTGAAACTCCTGGAGCTTGGTGGCCAGGCCGAAGCCGTGAAACAGGCCGAAGATCAATACCGCCCCGCGGGTATTAGGCTGTCGTCCCAGCAGCCGTTTGAACCCGCCGAGGTTGTCGAAACCCTTGTACACCACCGACAAGCCGATAATGGCGTCGATCAGGTGAGCGTTGACCTGAATGGCACCGAGTACCCCCCATAACAGCGTAATGCTGTGACCGAGGGTAAACATAGTCACGTACAGCAATACCTCCCGGCTTCGATACAGAAAGAAGATGACCCCCACCAGGAACAGCAGGTGGTCATAGCCGGTCAGCATGTGCTTGGCGCCGATATACAGAAAGGGGACAAACTGCACGCCGCTGTTCTGTTGCAGAAAGCTGCGGGTACTGTCATCCACCCCGTGGGCCAGGGCGCTGGCAGTGACCAGCGTCAGTAGTGCCAGCAGACCTAACCGGCCTACAAGATTGCAGTTATTCAGCATGGGCAGCTTCCCGCTCGTATTGTCTGCCGTCCCGGTGCAGCAAACGGTACAGGGCCGGGATGACAAACAGGGTCAGCAACGTGGATGAGATCACCCCGCCGATCACCACCGTGGCCAGCGGCCGCTGCACCTCCGACCCGATCCCCGTATTCAGGGCCATGGGGATAAAGCCCAGCGATGCCACCAGGGCGGTGGTGAGTACCGGGCGCAGGCGGGTTGTGGCGCCCTCTGTAATGGCCTGATCCAGTGGCAGCCTGTCCTTCCTCAATTCGCGGATAAACGACACCATCACCAAGCCGTTCAGGATGGCAATGCCGGAGAGGGCAATAAAGCCGACGGCGGCGGAAATTGAAAAGGGGATGTCGCGCAGCATCAGTGCCGCAACACCACCTGTCAGCGCCAGGGGCACACCGGAGAAAATGATCATGGCATCCTTGAAAGAACCCAGCGCCAGGATCAACAGCCCGACGATCATCAGCAGCGTTGCCGGCACCACGATGGACAGTCGCTGTGACGCTGACTGCAGTTTCTGGTAGGTGCCGCCGTACTCCAGCCAGTAACCCGCCGGCAGTGCTACCGAATCGTCAATGGCGCGCTGAATGTCCGCCACAAAACTGCCCAGATCCCGGCCCCGCACGTTGGCGGTGACAACAACCCGGCGCTTGCCGTTTTCACGGTTGACCTGGTTGAAGCCCTGGACGCTTTCCAGCGACGCCAGCTCCTGCAGGGGCACACTCAGTCCGTCGGCCAGATGGATCGGCAAATGGTACATGGCATCGACGTCACTGCGCAGTGATTCGCCGAGTCTCACCACGATGTCGGCGCGGCGGTCGCCCTCGTAGAACTTGCCGGCCACACGACCGCCAAAGGCGGTGGCCAGTTGCTCCTGCACCTGCATCTTGCTGATACCGTACTGGGCCAGTTTCTCCGGTTTGGGGGCAATCACCAGCATGGGCAGGCCGGTGGTCTGTTCCACCTGCACATCGGCAATGCCTTCTACGGCACCGATCGCCCCTTCGATTTGATCGCCCAGGGTCGCCAGCGTGTCCAGGTTATCGCCAAATACCTTGATGGCCAGCTCCGCCCGCACTCCCGACAACAGTTCGTTAAAACGCATCTGGATTGGCTGCAGAAATTCATAGCGATTGCCGGGAATATCGCTCACCAGCGCCTCCAACTCAGCCACGACCTGTGTCTTGGGTTTACCGGGATCGGGCCACTGATCGCGGGACTTCAGAATAATAAAATTATCCGCCACGCTGGGAGGTACCGCATCCGTCGCCACATCGGCGGTGCCGATTTTGGCAAACACCCGCTCCACCTCTGGGAGGGCTTTAATTTGTTCTTCCAGGGTTTCCTGCAGGGCAATGGCCTGGCTCAGGGAAGTTCCCGGAATGCGCAGGGCGTGCATGGCGATATCGCCCTCATCCAGGTTGGGAGCAAATTCGCTACCCAGGCGGGTGGCACTGAGACCACTGAGTATTACCAGCAGGGCGGCTGCGCCAACCACTGCTACGCGCCGACGCAGCACCCAACTCAGTGCCGGCTGATACAGTGAGGTCGCAGCACCGATAATGGGGTTATGTTTTTCCCGCACCGGCTGTTTGAACAGCAGGGCAATGGCCGCCGGGACAAAAGTGACAGAGAGCACCATGGCGCTGAGCAGGGCAATGACCACAGTGATGGCCATCGGATGGAACATTTTTCCCTCGACGCCCTCCAGTGCAAATATCGGCAGGTAAACGGCGGTGATGATGAACACCCCGAACAGCGCGGGACGTATCACCTCCCGGGTGGCGTCAAACACCACTGCCAGGCGTTCGCGCACGGCGAGTGCCCGGCCGTTCACGCTGGCCTGACTCAAACGCCGCAGGCAGTTTTCCACGATGATGATGGCGCCATCCACCAGCAGGCCGAAGTCCAGCGCACCGAGGCTCATCAAGTTGGCGCTGACCTTCGTCTGCACCATACCGGTGATGGTCATCAACATGGCGAAGGGGATGACCAGAGCGGTCAGAAATGCCGCCCGTATATTGCCCAGCAGCAGGAACAGGATGACGATGACCAGCAGCGCTCCCTCCGCCAGGTTGGTCTGGACAGTAGAGAGGGTTTTATCCACCAGTGTGGTGCGATCATAAACCGCGGTGGCGACCACCCCTTGTGGCAGGTTCTGATTGATCTCCTTGAGCTTGCTGGCAACTGCATTGGCGACTGTCCGGCTGTTCTCGCCGATCAGCATGAACACGGTGCTCATGACCACTTCACGACCGTTCTGCGTAGCTGCGCCGGTGCGCAGCCCGTGGCCTTCGGTGATCTCAGCCACATCTGCCACCCGCACCGCGGCGCCATCGCGGCTGGACAGCGGGATCTGGCCAATGTCCTCGATGGTTTCAGCCTGGCCGGGTACGCGCAGCAGCCATTGGGCGCCGTTGCGCTCAATAAAACCGGCACCCCGGTTGGCGTTATTGGCGTTGATTGCTGCCACCACGTCGGCCTGGGTCAAACCAAATGCCAGTAGGCGCGCCGGATGGAAGGCCACCAGAATCTCACGTTCGTAACCACCGATTGGATTGACTTCCACCACGCCCGGCACTCGCATCAGTTGCGGGCGGATAATCCAGTCGTGCACCGCTCGCAGCTCCATCGGTGTCACCGGCGTGCCGTCGGCGCTGGTCGCACCGGGTTCGGCATCCACGGTGAACATAAAGATTTCGCCGAGGCCGGTGGCAATGGGGCCCATCTCAGGTTCCAGTCCATTTGGCAACCTGGAGCGGGCGGCGGACAGACGTTCATTGATCAGCTGGCGGGCAAAATAGATGTCGGTGTCATCGCTGAAAATGGCGACTACCTGAGACAGCCCGTAGCGGGAAACCGAGCGAGTATGGGTCAACCCCGGCAATCCCGCCAGCGACGTTTCCAGCGGATACGAGATGCGCTGTTCCACCTCCAGCGGTGTAAAGCCGGGCGCCTCGGTATTGATCATCACCTGCACGTTGGTGATATCGGGCACCGCGTCGATGGGCAGTTTGGTAAAGTTCCAGCCACCCAACCCCGCCAGTGCCAGCACCAGCAGTATCACCAGGCTGCTGCGCTGAATGGAAAAACCTAAGATCTTATCCAGCATGGGTAGTACTCCTAGTGATCGTGCGAAGCGCCGGATTTTTCGATATCGGCCTTGATGATGTAGCTGTTATCGATCACGTACTCGGTACCGGGTTCCAGTCCGCCCAGCACTTCCACCCAGCCTCCCGCTTCGCGGCCCAGCTCCAGCATCCGCACCTCGTATTCCTCGCCGACCTTGGCATAGACCACCGTGAAGTCGCGGAAAGCCTGCAAGCCATGGCGATTCACCGCCAGCGGAACGTCGATGGTGTCGACCTCGATTTCGGCAGTGACAAACAGCCCTTCACCCATGAGGCCATCGACATTCCCGATTTCAGCCAGAAACAGCCGTGCCTGATCACTGCGCAGGGCGGTCCTCGAGCCGCTGATGGTAGCGGTCAGCGGTTGATCGAAACCGTTAACGGAGATGGTCACCGGCGCCTGAATGTTGACCTTGCCGCTATCCTCCGGATAGACAGCCAGTTCCGCCAGCAGGGTGGCCGTGCGCGTAATCTCCATTAACATGCGCCCTCCGGTCTGCTCGCCGGCACTGGCATATTGCTGACTGACGATACCGGCCATGGGAGCGGTGATCTGGTAGCTCTTCAGGCTTTCGTTACTCTCAACCGTGGCGAGCAGCTGCCCCTTGCTGACCTGGTCTCCCAGCTTGACGTGCATCTGCCTGATCACCCCGTCAAAGCGGGCCTGTATTTGACGCCGGGCATCCGGGGGCAGCACCAGCCTGCCGTAAACCGGGATGGTTTTATGCAAAGTGGCGCCGCCGGCGGTTGCCGTGGCGATGCCCATGGCGTCGGCGACACTGTCGGCAATGCGGGTGCGCCCTTCAAAGTTGTCGTATTCCCAGCGGTGGGTTTTGCCCTGATGTTCTGCGGTGAGCGTCACCACAAAGGAGTGCGGTTCATGAATCACCATGTCGCCGCGCAGGTAATCGCCCTCCGCCTTAAAGCCGATGTCATCCACCGCATTGCCAATCCGGGTGAGCTTGACCCGGAGATTCACCTCGCCGGGGGCAACCGGTTGCTGGTTGTCGCTGATCCACACGCGAAACTCCGGCGGCACGCCGGTTTCGAAAATGGCCAGCTCCACGGCAAAATCGCCATCGCGCAACATCCGGCCCCGGTGGGGGCCTTTTTCGGGCTCGGCCTCCTGGGCCTCGGGCTCCGACATGGCGCCCGCCATGGTTGGCAGAAACAGTGCTCCCAGTACCAGCTGGCACAGCAGGAAAAGGCGGAAGGCGAGGCGGTTCATAGTGATATCTCTCACGGTAGCGGCGTCCTTAGAATGTCAGTGTTGTGCCGGTGAGGCGTTGCAATTCGATGTGCTGCAGGTGGATAGCCTCGAAGGCGCTCAGCAGATCCTGTTGCGCCCCCAGCTTTTTGTGGAGGATGGCCGTCCACTGCTGATAATCCAGCCTGCCGCTCTCATAGGCCCGGGTGGCCTGTGCCTGAGCGTTGTTCAGGGCGGGGATAATTCTTTCCCGCAGGGTTTCTATCACGTGTTGGCTGTGTTTGATTTCCTGTAGCAGGACGTAAAGCTGCGTATCCAGGCGGCGCTGGAGCACCTCGGATTCGCTGGCATACTCAGCCTGTTTGGCCCGCAGGCTTCTGACTTTTCCGACACTGCTGCGGTCTTCCCCCAGGGGGACTGAAACGCCGGCCACCATGCCAAAATCATCGCTGGCCTCAAAACGGCGAATGCCCGCCGAAAACTGCCATTGCGGCCTGGCCTCGATTCGCGCCAGTTCTATTTCCGATTCCACAATACGCTGCTGTGTGGCCAGCAGGGCCAGCGCGGGGTTTTGCCTGAGTTGTTCGAATTGCTGTTCGACGTTGCCCAGCGCCGGAACGTTAAACAGCTCGCCCAGCAGGCGAAATTCATCGCGCTCGCCGCCCCATTGTGCGCTCAGCCGGTAGCGTGTTGAGCTCAGCATGTGTTGCAGGTCTTCAGTTTCCAGTTCCCGTTGGGCCAACTCCACTTCAGCCTGGAGGCGTTCAAATTCGGGGCTGTTGCCGGCTTCGATGCGCTTCCCAATGGCGGCGACGGTGTTGCGGGCCTGTTGTGCGGCTTGCTGTGCGAGTTTTATACGCTGTTCTTCGGCCAGTGCCTGAATAAACAGCCGGGCTGTCTCGGCGGCCAGATTAAGTGCTTCGACCTGCTGCTGGATATCGACCTGGCTAGCGGAAGCCCGAGCCGCTTGAATACGGCTGTCGATGCGGGCACCTTGTGCTACCCAACTGATGGAGAGGGTGGACTGAGCGCTGCCAAAATCGCTGTAGTCACCGCCGCCGGCGAAATCCTCGACCATGAAACCAACACTGGGGCGCTCACCCACGCCGACCTGTTCGATCAGACCCTGGTAGGCTTCGCGCCGGTGCGGAAAAACCCCAAGCTGAGGGTGTTGTTCCAGGGTCAGTTGAACCGCTTGATCCAGCGATAACACGGCGCCCTGTTCAGGTGTGCTCTGCGCATTGACCGATGAAGCTGAGAGACATGCCCCAGCGATGACCAGCGCGGGGAGGGCAGGCAGTAGCAATTGCCTTAAAAGCCGATTGGTAATCGGTGTTTTATGCAAAACCATATGGCGTAGGTTCATTCATCAGCCCTTTAGTTCAGAAGGAAATAGTTCAGTAGGAAATAGTTCAGTAGAAAATTAATGGGAAAAAAACGCTTCGATCAGGTGGTGCAGGGTATCGACCCCCACCGCTGACAGGATCGCAGTCAACGCCATGATCGACAGACAGGAAATCCAGGGGAACGTTCGAAACGCTTGCGGTGTAACCAGTGCCCTGACGCGCAGATCGACATCGTCCGCAATGAAGTAGTTCACGACCAGCGGATTCCCATGGCCCGTCTGGCTGCCCGTGAATACGCGCTGGATTCTGGCCGCCTTGACCAGGGTTTGGGCAATATCCAGTTTGCAGTGGGAGTCGCTGACCACGGCGTCGGCCAATTGCTCGGCCGCCATCGAGAATGCACGGTTCAGACGGCGGGCCACCGGTCTCGGGTAAAGGGACGCGCACAGGGCAAACAGCAATTTTTTCCGGATGTCCCTGTGTTTGATGTGGGCCCGCTCGTGATCGAGGATGATATCCAGCTCGGTTTCGGAAACCTGCTCGATCAGCCCGGTGGTAACGTAACATTTCGGATTCGAGAGGCCGGCGGCAAATGCCGACGGGGTTTTCGATTCAAGCACGACAATATCCCGCCCGATTTCCCAGCGCCGGGCTTTTTCCCGGGTCCGGCTTCCGCTGCTTCCCATGGAGAGATGCGTGAGTGAATCCAGGGCATGTAAATGGCGCGCGGCGTTCAGGCCCTTGCTGGTCAGCACATAAGCGATGCCCAGCATAAACATCAACAGGGTCGCGGCGTGCCAACTTTCCAGATAAAACACATACGGATGGTGCCAGTGGGCCAGTTGGCCCAGCCAGGAGGAATTTGCCCCATGAAACAGGGAGGGCAGGAAAACCGACACGCAGATGATGCTGACCCCCCAGGGGGCAGCGACAAACAACCACAACAGCTTTTTTTGCGTGGCGGCAGAAAACTGCGCGATATGGCGAGTCATCAACGGCCACACTGATGCCAGCAGAAGCGTGGCCAGCAGCAGACCCATGAGTGCGATACTGAGCAGGTTGAGAATAATCGCGGGTTCATTAATCAACATTATTGGCGATTTCCTGGCCGCGTAGTTGACGCTGCTGCTGAATCATTTTTTCCAGTTGAGACAGTTTTTCGTCATCCAGTCCGGCTGAGACGGAGGAGAAGGCGGCAATCAGGCTGTCTTCATCTTCGTTGATGAAATCAACAGTGACTTCCTGAATCAGTTGGGCAATCAGTTCCTCTCTGCCGATCTTGGCGCGGTAATAGTAGGCGTGTCCCTGTTTGTGACGGGTCAGTAGCTCTTTTTTGAACAGCCTGTCCAGGGTGCTCTGAATGGTATTCAGGGTGCCTCCCCGGTGTTTGGTCAGCGCCCCGTGCACCTGCTTGGCATCGGCCTCCGGCGTTTCCCACAGGTATTGCAGAACCTGCTTTTCTAATTCACCCAGCATCATATTGCGACTTTCCCAAGTGTCATGCGGGACTTATACTAGCACACAAAAACCGATGAGCAATCGGTTTTGTATTTGAGGAAAAAAATATGGGTATTGGCTGGTTGGTAACGAAATATTTAACGACAGCATTTGTCGTGGTGGTGGTATCCGAGGTGGCAAAACGCAGCGACAGGTTGGGCGCCCTGGTGGCGGCTTTACCCCTGGTCACGATTCTGGCGCTCATTTGGCTCCATGTCGAAACCGGGTCGGCGCCGAAGGTCTCCAACCACGCATGGTATACCTTCTGGTATGTGATCCCAACGTTACCGATGTTTCTGATTTTTCCGTCACTACTGCCGCGTCTGGGATTCTGGGGCTCCCTGCTTGCCAGCGCATTAATTACCATCACCTGTTTCTGGCTGTTCGCCCTGTTGGTCAAGCAATTTGGCATTGATCTGGACGTTCTATAAGCGATGATGGCAGTTTATCGCGACGTGAATACAGGTCGCGACAAACCGAACTTGCTTTTGACGGGCCGGATCACCCGGAAGCGGCCAAGCCGCTGCCGCAGTAGTTGCTTAGGGAGAAATCATGGGTGTTGTGTTGTGGATGCTGGGTGCGCTGTTATCCCTGTCGTTGATGGCAGTGGGCGCCCGTGAGCTGTCCACCGAACTCAACACGTTCCAGACCCTGTTTATTCGCAGCGTGATCGGCCTGCTGATTATCTCCGCCCTGGTCGCCCGTGTGGGAGGCCGTCCGCTGTTCGCCACCGCCCGACCGGGCATGCACATTGTCCGCAACCTGTTCCACTTTGCCGGCCAGTACGGCTGGTTCGTGGGGATCGGCCTGCTGCCCCTGGCGGAGGTGTTTGCCCTGGAATTCACCGTGCCGTTCTGGGTGGCCATCATTGCCGCACTCTGTCTGGGGGAGCGACTGACGGTCAGAAAGTTGCTGGCAATCGCGCTGGGTGTGGCCGGCGTGCTGGTCATCCTGCGCCCCGGGGTGGAAATTCTCGAAGCGGCTTCGCTGATCGTGCTGGCCGCGGCGGTGAGCTTTTCCTGCGCCTATGTGGCCACCAAGTCCCTTTCCACAACGGAAGACCCGCTGACAGTGCTGTTTTACATGTGCCTGGTGCAGATGCCGGTAAGCCTGGTGCTGGCGTTGCCCCACTGGCAGTTGCCGACCGAGCCGCTGGTGTGGCTGTGGCTGGTGATCGTCGGCGTCACCGCCTTGACGGCGCATTTCTGCATCACCAGTGCCATGCGGAGAGCTGAGGCGGGCATTGTGGTGACGCTGGATTTCCTGCGCTTGCCGTTGATCGGCCTGGTGGGCATCGTGTTCTACCAGGAGCAGTTTGAAATAGCCTTGTTGCTGGGCGCCTTGCTGATGCTGGCGGGCAACCTGATCAACGTCTATCGGCCCGCGTATCAGCGCAGGATGTTGGCGCAAATCACGGAAATGGACAAGGACAGCAAAAACCGCTGAGCAAATCTCACCGGCAGGTGTCAGAGATCGTCACAAAGGAAAACAACGATCATACGGAAAACAACGACCATACGGAAAACAACGACCATAGGGAGACCTGTATGTCCGCAAGAAATGGAATGAGTTCACTGATACTCGGCCTGGGGATTTTGCTGGGCCTGGGCATGCTGGGACATCAACTGGCGGACGCAGCCATCCGCTTCAAGGAGTATGAGCGCACGGTCAACGTGAAGGGCCTGTCAGAGCGGGAATACCCCGCCGACGTGGTGATCTGGCCGATCCAGTTCGCGGTGGCCAGCAACAACCTGGAGGAACTCTACGGGGCCATCGACCAGGGCGCGGACAAAATTCGCCAGTTCCTGCTGGCCCAGGGGTTGGGCGAGGACGAAATCACCGTGGCCATAGCGGCCATTACCGACAAATCCGCCCGGGATTTCGATAACGGCGTGCGCGCCGAATTTCGCTATACCGCCCAGCAAACCGTGACAGTCTATTCCACCCAAGTGGACAAGGTGCGCGGGGTGATGGGTTCCCTTTCCGAACTGGGCAAGCAGGGCATCGCCCTGACCGGCGGCAATTACCAGGGCCAGCCCCAGTACCTGTTCACCCGCCTCAACGACGTGAAGCCGGACATGATTGAGGAAGCGACCCGCAAGGCCCGGGAAGTGGCGGAAAAATTTGCCGAGGATTCCCAGAGCCGGCTGGGCAAGATCAAGCGCGCCTCCCAGGGCCAGTTCAGCATCAGCCCGCGGGATACCAACAATCCCCATCTCATGAATGTCCGGGTGGTGTCCACCGTGGAGTATTACCTAGCGGATTAAGTTTGGCAGATTAAGTCTGACCGACTGACTGGTGGCTTAAGTCTGGCGGACTGAACCGCTGGAATTAACTCGCGGCGCTGGCAACCGGGCCATCCAGCAGCGGGATGGCGCTGAGCAGGCGGCGGGTGTAGTCGTGGTGGGGCTGGGCGAACAGGGGTTCGGTTTCGCCGGTTTCCACCAGTTTGCCGTGATGCATCACCGCGATGCGGTCCGACATGTAGCGCACCACCGACAGATCGTGGGAAATAAACAGCATGGTCAGGTTGTGCTTTTCCACCAGCTGCAAAATCAGCTTGAGAATCTGCGCCTGAATGGTCACATCCAGAGCCGACACCGGCTCGTCGGCGATCACCAGTTCCGGTTTGGTGGCGATGGCGCGGCCCACGGCAATGCGCTGACGCTGGCCGCCGGAGAATTCGTGGGGGTACTTGCGAATGGCGGCCCGGGCCAGTCCCACATCGTCCATCAATTCCAGCACCTGCGGGGTGACGGTTTTGCGGGTGGCCAGACCGTGGTAGAGCAGGGGTTCCGCCAGGGTATCGAACACCGTCATGCGCGGGTTCAGGGAGGCGTAGGGGTCCTGGAAGATCATCTGCATGCGGCGGCGCAGCGGCGTCATCTGTTTGGCGGATAGTCCGGTCAGGTCGATACCGTCAAACACCACACTGCCACCGGATGTGGGCACCAGTCCCAGAATGGAGCGCCCCAGGGTGGACTTGCCGGAGCCTGATTCACCCACCAGGCCGAGAATTTCCCCGCGCTGGATTTCCAGCGATACATCATCCACTGCCCGCACCACTTTGTGTTCCCGCTTCAGGAAACCGCCGCTGTGGTCTGTGAAGGTAGTGGTGAGGCCGTGAATGCTGAGCAGGGGCTGTTCTTCGATCTGCGCAGGCAGCGGCTTGGCGCCCTTGGGAATGGAAGCAAGCAGCTTCTTGGTGTAGTCGTGCTGGGTGTGGTGGAAAATGTCGTCCACCGAACCCTGCTCGACGATCTTGCCGTCTTTCATCACTGCCACGGAATCGGCGAAATCCGCCACCACCGCCAGGTCGTGGCTGATAAAGATCACCGCGATATTACGGCGCTGTTGCAGCTCCCGGATCAGCTTCAGAATCTGCGCCTGAATGGTCACATCCAGAGCGGTGGTGGGCTCGTCGCAGATCAGCAGTTTTGGCTCGGCGATCAGTGCCATGGCAATCATCACCCGCTGGCGCATACCGCCGGAGAACTCGTGGGGATAGCTGTGAATGCGCTTTTCCGGCTCGACGATGCCCACTTCCCGCAGCATTTCCACCGCCCGCTGCAATGCCTGCTGGCGGTTCATGTCGCGGTGGTAGAGCAGGGGCTCGATCAGCTGTTCTCCCACGGTGAGGTAGGGATTCAGGGAGGTCATCGGGTCCTGGAAAATAATGGCGATATCGTTGCCGCGCACCTTGCGCAATTGGGCTTCGCTGAGGGTCAGCAGATCGCGACCGTCGAACTGCGCGGTGCCCGATTCGATTTTGCCCGGCGGTTGCGGAATCAGTTTCAGCAGGCTGTAACAGGCCACCGATTTGCCGGAACCGGACTCGCCGACAATGGCCAGGGTTTCCCCCTGGGCCACGGAAAAACTGACGCCGTCCACGGCCTTCACCACACCGGCGCGGGTGTGGAAGTGGGTGGTCAGGTCGGTGACAGTTAGTAGTGGCATTTTATTTGCTCTGGCCAGTAATTAAGGTGCTATGGTTATTTGTTATTAAATTTGATGATGTGATATTCGAAATTATGATCTGTAAAACCACAGTCTTTTCGCATTTCAAGTAGGCACCTAGTGTATCTTTCAACAAGGTCAGTCTGATTAGTATTTTTCTCTTTAGCCAGAGCGAGGAGATTACTAATTGAGTCAGCGACGTTTGGTGGCGCCCAAAGACAGGTTTCATTGTAGGCTCTTATGAACTCTGCCTTGTCTTTAATATCTGATTCGTCCAACAGGGCTCTCATAGAGTTAATTAGCCTAACATATACATCTCTTTTTCTAGATAGATGATCTAAGTTAGATTCCAGTTGTTCTTTTAAATCAGCGCGAGCTTTTTCAATCGTCGACGCGGATGTAATTCTCAGTTCATTTTTATAGTTTTCAACATTTTTTGATAACAACACACTGACTATGCTTTTTATTAGCCATGCTGTAGCTGCTAGTAAAATAGATGCCCCACCTAGTAGCTTTATCAGATCTAGCCAAAACTCCATAACTTGTCCCTAAAATCTGTGTATCACCCAAGCCGCATTTTGCTTTTCTTCAACAATCAATGTGATCTGTAAAAATTGTTGTCATTTGAACTCAATCCTTCGAAGCCCTTGGGTCCAGCGCATCTCTTAGCTTATCCCCCAGAAAGTTCAGGGCAAACAGGGTGATGGACAGGGTCAGTCCCGGGAACAGCAGCAGCCAGGGGTATTCCTCAAGTGGCATCACACCGGGAATGCTCAGGGTAATGTAGACGGCTCATGGCGACAAGGACTGCGGGTGATGGCTGCACATCCAGAGAGCCCTACAAGTCGAATACTAGTTCTATCGCCCCGTGGTTGTACTCGATGCCCTGTGCTTTTGTCGGTCCGTGTGCGGCGTCAATGGGTTCAATATTTTCAGGTTCGGACCAGATTGGTTGTTTGCCGACTGAAACCTCTATCTGCGATGGCCCGCCAGAGAACCTGTGCAGGGTAAATATTTTTTCGAATTCGACCCTGATGTGGTTTCTGGCATTCGGGTGGACGTACTGATTCAGGGTGGTGGTGTAACGGATATTGGTCGGTGGCTTGCTTTCGAATACTTTTTCGTTGTTCACATACACATGAAATCGCTGGTCTATCGGGGCAGTGATGTCGAGCCGGATAAGCGGGAAATACACGCCGTCCTTGCAGTAAGTGTGTTCTGTTCCATCGATCTTGATCCATCCTGGATAATCACATTTTGCTTTCCAGGGCTGCACGAAATATAGCAAGCCTGCCGCCAGGACAAACACCAGAGCCGCGCTGGCTATATATTTCGGTTTGATTTTTTTCATGGCAACAGCGTTGGTGGGTTTGACAGGTTCAGGACTGGTTTTTGGCTCTGGAGACATCATGATTTGCATGCCGACGATCTGCTGCGCGCCGGAATTGGGAGGTTGATCCGGAGGAAGGTTTGCGTTCAGCGTCGTGCTCCCGTGATAGATGCAGCTGGCCGATGGTTCAGACGATCGGCGGGTGAAAACATTTCAACGTCGCCCTGAATAAGGTCGTTGATTACCGAGCAGGTTTTTCGTTTGTCAATTCGATGCTGGGTGGGTTTGGTTGAGTTTCTTGTGATCTCGCTGCAAGCGAAAACGATTAATCCGCGTTTCAGTTGCTGTTTGTGATTTTGTGGTGTGAGCGTGCCCGCCTGTTGTGGAATTTTCCACTCTGGAAAGGGGAGCCTGGGCTCCGGATTTGGCAGTAAATCAGCTATAGAGCTAATTGCAGTTACTTCCAGTGGCGTCAATATGCCCAGCGAGTGTGGGGCCGTTGACTTAGCTCGTGTCCGGTGGGGATCTGACATGGCCAGTAACGCCATCCACCACCGCAACCCGAAGAAAGAAAAAGGATTTTCGCCAGCCTCTTTACGCGAATCCTTAAGTCACGATCTATTTGTATAACTTTTGATCAGGCTTTGTCAATTTGCCAAATTGACATGGCTCAAAAAATTACTAAATAGGCGAATTGTTTAAAGTTCTTCCTAATCTTTTGAGGCTCTTGGGTCCAGCGCATCCCGCAATCCATCCCCCAGGAAGTTCAGGGCAAACAGGGTGATGGACAGGGTCAGCCCCGGGAACAGCAGCAGCCAGGGGTATTCCTCCATGGTCTCCACCCCGTAGGAAATCAGCAGGCCCCAGGAGCTTTGCGGCGGCTGGATGCCCAGTCCCAGGAAGCTGAGGAAGGCCTCCAGCAGCATCACGCTGGGGATGGTCAGGGTGGTGTAGACGATCACAGGCCCCAGGGTGTTGGGGATCAGGTGGCGGCGGATAATGGTCCAGCGGGACAGGCCGAGAGACACTGCGGCCTCGACGAATTCCTGGCGACGCAGGGATTGCACCTGGCCGCGCACGATACGTGCCATGGTGAGCCATTCCACCGCGCCGATGGCCAGGAACAGCAGCAGGATATTGCGACCGAACACCACCATCAGCAGCACGATAAAGATCATAAAGGGCAGGGCGTAGAGAATATCGACGAGGCGCATCATCACCGCGTCCACCCGCCCGCCGGCATAACCGGCCACGGTGCCGTAGAGCACGCCGATCAGCAGCGCCACGCCGGTGGCGATAAAGCCCACCGCCAGGGACACCCGGCTGCCGTACATGATGCGGGTGAGCATGTCGCGGCCAAAGATATCAGTGCCCAGCCAGTGCTCCCAGGACGGCGGTGAGGCGCCCAGTTGCAGGTTCTGCTGTTCGTAGCCGTAGGGGGCAATCCAGGGTGTCAGCAGGGCGATGGCGCAGAGGAACAGCATCACCCCGAGGCCGAACAGCGCCAGGTGATTCTTGCGCAGCCGCACCCAGGCGTCCTTCCACAGGGAAGTGCCTTCCTCGGCTTCTTTCAGGTCGGTAATCACGGTCGCGTCGGACATCAATTGTTATCTCGTAACTGATGGCGCAGTTTGGGATTGATCCACACCGCGACGATATCGGAGAGCAGGTTGAATAGCACGATCAGGGCGGCGAAGAACACCGTGGTGCCGAGAATCATGGTGTAGTCGCGGTTAAAGGCGGCCTGCACGTAGAAGCGGCCGAGGCCGGGAATCTGGAAGATGGTTTCCACCACGAAGGAGCCGCTGAGCAGACCGGCGAAGGCGGGACCGAGGAACGCCACCACCGGAATCAGACCGCCGCGCAGGCCGTGTTTCAGTACCACCACCCATTCCGGAAGGCCCTTGGCGCGGGCAGTGCGGATGTAATCCTGGGACATCACCTCGAGCATGCCGCCACGACTGAGGCGGGCTATATAGGCCGCGTAGCCGGTGCCGAGGGTAATGGCGGGCAGTATCTTGTCGCCGGGCAGGTCGCCCCAGCCGGAGACCGGCAGCCACTCCATCCAGACACCGAAGATCAGTACCAACAGCGGACCCATCAGGAAAGAGGGCATGCAGATGCCGAGCATGGCGGCGGACATGGGGATGTAATCCTGGGCGGTATTGGGGCGCAGCGCCGCCATCACCCCGGCGCAGACGCCGATGAATATCGCCACCAGCATGGCGTAGAAGGCCAGTTCCGCGGTGGTGGGCAGGCCGCCGAGAATTAGCTCGTTAACGGAGCGGCCCGGATAGCGGAACGATGGACCGAACTCGCCGTGCACCAGATCGTTGAGGTAGCCGAGGTATTGCTGCCACATGGGCTGGTCCAGGTGGTAGCGGGATTCCAGCGCCTTGAGTACTTCCGGCGGTACGGCTTTTTCGGCGCTGAACGGACCGCCGGGGGCGATGCGCACCAGGAAGAAAGTGGCGGTAATCACCACCAGCAACACCGGGATGGCCTGCAACAGGCGGCTGAGGATAAAGCGTCCCATCAGTGAATCACCTTGCCGCTGTAGCTGGGGTCCAGGGAAAGCTCCTTGTAGAGCACGTAATCCAGCAGGTTGGGCTTGAGGCCCTTGAGGCTGGGGTGCACCAGGGTTTTGCTGGTGTAGATGAAGAGCGGAACGATGGGCATGTCCTCAAGCAGTAGTGCCTCCGCCTCGCGCATCAGCTTATAGCGCTCTTCGCGATCGGTGGCCTCGGGGGCCAGCTTGAGGATCAGCTCATCGTAGCGGGCATTGGACCAGCCGGTGCGGTTGTTGCCGCCGTCGGTGAGCCACATATCCAGGAAGGTGTTGGGGTCCACGTAGTCGCCAATCCAGCCGGCCCGGGCGATGGCGTAATCGCCGGTGTCCACGGAGTTGAGGTAGACCTTCCAGTCCTGGTTGTTGAGCACGATCTTGATTCCCAGTTGTTCGTTCCACATCTGCTGGATGGCCACGGCGATTTTGCGATGACCCTCGGAGGTGTTGTAGAGCAGCTCGGTGACCGGGAAACCCTTGCCGCCGGGGTAGCCCGCTTCCGCCATCAGTTGCCGCGCCTTTTCCGGATCGTAGCGGAAGCCAGGCTCGGCGGTATAGCCCAGGGTGTCCGGCGGGGTGATGGTATAGGCGGGCAGTTCATCGCCCTTGGTGACCTGCTTGACGATGGCTTCACTGTCGATGCTCATGGCCAGGGCCCGACGCACTCTTTTGTCGCTGAGTTGCGGCACCTTGGTGTTGAAGCGGTAGAAGTAATTGCCCAGGTAGGGCTGGGTGTAGAGCAGCTCCGGGTGTTCCTTGCGGTAGATGGCCACCTTGTCGATGGGAATGCTGGCGGTGCGGTGCAGCTGCCCGGAGCGGAACATGCGCTCTTCGGTGGTGACGTTTTCAGTGGGGTGGAAATGGATGGCGTTGATGCTCACCTTGTCCGCATCCCAGTAGAGGGGGTTTTTGGTCACCACCACCTGTTTGAACAGCTTCCACTCGGTGAGATTGTAGGGACCGTTGCCGACGAAATTGCCGGGGCGGGTCCACTGGCTGCCGCGCTCGTCGGGGGCGCCGAATTTCTCGATGGTGGCGCGGTGCACCGGGAAGAAGCTGTAGTGATCCAGCAGTTGCAGGAAGTAGGGGGTCGGGTTGGCCAGTTCGATATCCAGGGTGTAGTCGTCCACCGCGTGGGCGCCCACCTGGTCGAAGTCTTTCAGTTCGCCCTTGTAATAGGCTTCGGCATTTTTCAGGGTGAACAGCATGTAGGCGTACTGGTTGCCCAGGGCCGGTTGCAGCGCCCGCCACCAGGACCAGGTGAAGTCGTGGGCGGTGACCGGGTCGCCGTTGGACCAGCGGGCGTTGTGGCGCAGGTAAAAGCGGTAGCGCTTGCCGTCCTCGCTGACCTCCCAGCGCTCGGCGACGCCGGGAATGGGTTCGAGGGTGGCGGGGTCTTTCAGTACTAGCCCTTCCAGCAGGGCGGTGATGATGTGGTGTTCGGGAATGCCGGTGACGATATGGGGGTCGAGTTCCTGGGGATCAGTGCCGTTGCCGAGATGCAGGACGCCTTCGCGGTTGCCCACAGTGACGTTACTTTCACCGCCGCTGCAGGACCACAACAGGCAACAGAGCAGGGCCAGGAGAGTGCATTTCAAAGTGGCAGTCATGTGCTGAATCAGGCAGTGAACCAGCGCCCTATGTTAGGCAAGGTCGAAGGTCTATACCAGTCCGGATTGCGGTTGAAATGCGTTGGCTAAGGTCCCATAATGCCCAGCCTCTGCCGGGTACCCGGTACGATGACTTCTTTATGGTGACCCCTGTTGGTCCCCCCGCAATGATCAGCTGCGAACCCCGCCAGGCCCGGAAGGGAGCAACGGTAGCAGTGACATCGTGTGCCGGGGTGTGGCTGGCAGGGGGAGCCACCAGTCTCGAGAATATTCCCAGATAGAAAATTCTTAGCTAGAAAATACCCAGATTCTGAAATTGTCCGGTCGAAAGCTTCGACAGGCTCAGCTGTTGCTGTGCCGTTTATCGGCGTGGCAAAGAAAAACCCCCTCGTGCAACCCGGCTATGTGGAGAAGCGGTCATAGCCGGATTGCACTCGGGGACGACAAGTGCCACAGGTTTTCGTTTTTCCTACGCCCTGTTGCCTATGCGGCATCGACTTTCAGGGTCTGATTCACCAAATGATTCAGCTCCGGTATACAGGAGCCGCAATTGGTGCCGCATTTAAGCTTTTCGCCCAGCTGTTTCACCGAGCACGCACCATCCACAATGGCGCTGATAATCTGTTTCTCACCCACCTCGAAGCAGGAGCAGATCAAGCGCCCCTTATCGCCCTGGGCCATGTCCCGCCCCGCCAGCAGTTGCCACGGGGAGGTTTTGAAATCCTCACAAATCAGTTTTTTCAACCAGTCGGGAGAGGGCAGTGCCTGCTGATCCCTGTGGCTGAAGACGGCGAGCTGTACGCGTTGTCCCTGGTAACAGAGGAAACGCTCGTCGCCGTATTGTTCGTCCGCATAGTGGGCACAGCCGGTGAAATTGCCGTGACAGCCACGGATGTAGTTGGCCCAGTCAAAGTTTTTTTGCGTGGCCACCCTGTAACAGTAGCCGTTGCCATCGCCGACGGGGGCCATATCCCAATAAATAAATTCGTCGCAGTTAAGGGGCTGGTTGCTGATGATGGCTGCCCAGAGCGGGGTTTCCACCTTGCGCAGGCTGGCCGGACTGAACTTGAATTCCGGCTGGCCGGAATGCGGGTCTGTCAGCGGTGCTATAAGTGCACCGACACGGGCTTTGCTGGCAAACTGATCGTTCCAGTGGATGGGTACAAACAACTGATTGGTGCCCATGCCTTCATCGGTTTTGACCTGTACCTGGACGGAGCCATGGCGTGTGCTGACTTCGGCCAGATCGCCATCCGCCAGCTCACAGCCTGCTGCTGTATCGGGATGGACCAGCACGAAGGGTGCATCGATATGGTTGAGCAGGCGATCGGAGCGCGCTGTGCGGGTCATGGTGTGCCACTGATCCCGCACCCGTCCGCTATTGAGAGCAAAGGGATATTCCCGTGACAGGTGTTGTGCCGGTCCCCTGGGTTGGACGGCGATGAAACGCGCCTTGCCTGAGGGTGTCACGAAGCGCCCATCGGCAAACAACCGAGCTGTGCCCTCGGGATTGGCGGCATTGACCGGCCATTGCACGGGTTTCAATTCATCGTATTGCTGCCGGGTCAGGGTGCTCAACGCACTGATATCGAAGGCCCGGTTGCCCTCGTTGCGGAAGCCGCTGAGCGCTGCGTGCTCAATAAATAAATCTCGTGGATGTTCGTAAGGGAAGGCGTCGCCATAGCCCAGTCTGTGGGCAACCTGAGTCATTATCCACCAGTCGTGCTGGGCTTCGCCGGGTGGTGTCACCATGGCCCATTGACGGGAAATACGCCGTTCCGAATTGGTCACGGTGCCGCATTTTTCACCCCAGCCGGTGGCGGGTAGAAGGATGTTGGCTGTGGCGGTGGTGTCGGTGTGGGCAATACAGTCCGAAACAATGACGGTTTCGCAGGCTTCCAGCGCCGCTTTTACCTTGTCGGCATTGGGCAGGCTGACAACGGGGTTGGTGCCCATGATCCAGATGAGTTTGATTTTGCCCTCCGCCAGGGCATCAAACATATCGACGGCCTTCAGGCCCGCCCGCTGGCTGAGATGATCCGTACCCCAGAACTCGGCCACAGTCTGTAAATCTTCGGGTTTGTAATCCATGTGGGCGGCGAGCTGATTGGCCAGTCCACCTACTTCACGTCCACCCATGGCATTGGGCTGTCCGGTGATGGAGAAGGGACCCGCGCCGACTTTCCCGACCCGGCCTGTGGCCAGGTGACAGTTGATAATGGCATTGCCCTTATCGGTACCGGAGGAGGACTGGTTGATGCCCTGGGAATAGAAGGTGACGGTTTTTTCCGTGTTGCCGAACCACTGGTAGAACGTCGTCAGGGTTTCCTGATCAAGACCGACCTGGGTGGCAATTTCCGCAAGGGAATATTGGTTTGCGACGTTCAGTGCTTCCCCAAAGCCTTCTGTGAATGCCTCAATGTAGCTGCTGTTGGTATGTCCGTTCTGATGTAGCCAGGACAGTAGCCCCATATACAGAAAACTGTCGGACCCTGGCAGGATCGGTAGGTGCAGGTCGGCCAGATCACAGGTGGCCGTGCGACGTGGATCGATCACCACAACCCGCATGGTGGGGTTTTTCGCCTTGGCTGAAACCATGCGGCGGTAAAGCACCGGGTGGGTCCAGGCGGCGTTTGAGCCGACCATCACCAGCAGATCGCAGCTTTCCAGGTCCTCGTAGCTACAGGGAACGGCGTCGCCGCCAAAGGCGCGCTTGTAGCTGGCCACGGCAGAGGACATGCAGAGGCGTGAATTGGTATCCACGTTGCTGGTGCCGATGAAGCCCTTGGCCAGTTTGTTGGCGACGTAATAGTCTTCAGTGAGCAACTGACCGGACAGGTAGAAGGCGATGGCATCGGGGCCATGGGCTTCCCGTACAGCGGATATTTTTTGCGCCAGAGTGTCGATGGCGGTGGACCAGTCGACTCTCTGTCCATTGATGGAGGGATACAGAAGACGGTCGTGATTGCCCATGGTTTCGTGGAGCGCTGAACCTTTTACGCACAGGCTGCCGAGATTGGCCGGGTGTGATTTGCCACCGGAGACGGCGATGATCCGGTCATCTTTCACTTTGGCTGACACCCCACAGCCGACCCCACAATAGGGGCAGGTGGTGTCGATTCTGACTGGTTGCTCGGTCATCGCGTTCCGTCGATCAATTACCGTTGATACTGAAAAAGGTTTCACGCCGGAGCGCCAAACATGATCTGTTGTTCGTTTGTTCCCAGCGGCTGTCCCGAACTGATCAGGTTTTCGTACTGGCTGCACAGGCTTTTGTCGCCAAACAACAAGGCTGCCTGCAGCCGGTTATCCCGGATCACCAGACGGCGGTAGATACCGGCCACCGGGTCGTTGAGCACGATATCGCGGCAGTGCTCATCGGTATTCATATTTCCCGCTGAAAATACATCTATTCCGGAAACCTTGAGCTGGGTGGAGTATTCCCTGGGGCGATAAGTGGCGGGTCGCCCCAGCAGGGTACTTGTCAGCACGCTGGCCTGGTCCCAGATAGGGGCGACAATGCCGACGGTGACGCCATTGTGCTCGGCACATTCGCCCAGTGCATAAATTCCGGGGTGTGAGGTGCGCATCTGGTCGTCCACCACAATGCCCTTGCCAATTTCCAGCCCGGAACGGGCGAACAGTTCGACATTGGGGGTAATCCCGGTGGCGAATACCACCAGTTCGCCAGCGAGATGCCGGCCATCCTCAAGTTGTAATCCGGTGGCCTGCGCTGTGCCGGTCACGGCGGCAGTCCTGGCGTTGGTGACAATATGAATGCCGCGGCCCTCAAGACTTTCCTTGAGCATTTCCGCCGCACGCTGATCCAGCTGCCGGTTCATCAGGGCGGTGCTGTTGTGTACGACAGTGACATCCAATCCCAGCTTGTTGAGTCCGTAGGCTGCTTCCAGACCCAGTAGACCCCCGCCAACCACAAGGGCTTGTGCACCCTGTTCGGCGAAGCTCTTCATGATGGCGATATCGTCCAGGGTGCGAAATGCCATCACCCCCGGCAGGTTGTTGCCGGGAATTCTTGGAATGAAAGGACGTGAGCCTGTGGCGATGACAACATGGTCAAAAAACTGTTGCCTGCCGGTGGCAGTGGTCAGACTGCGGATGTGGCTGTCGAAACAAACCACTGGGTCTCCGCTGCGCAGGCAGATATTGTGGGTGCGATACCATTCTTCTGTCAGCAGGGGTAATCCCTCGACCGTTTTCTCGCCGGCCAGAACGGTGGATAGCTGAATGCGGTTATAGGGATTGATGCGCTCCTCGCCGAACATGGTGATTTCCCCGCTATAGCCCTCGGCTATTAGGGATTCCACCAGTCTGGCCCCGGCCATGCCGGTGCCGATAATGGCGAGGGAGCCGCTCACGGGTCAGGCCGCCTCGGAGTTGCCAGCGACCGTTTCCATGGCGGTGGGAATCGGCGCTTCAGGCTCCTTTGCCAGGGTGGTTGCCTCTTGCTCAGATTGCTCTGCAACAGTCTCAGTCGCGGTCTTTTCAGTGGCAGCAGGGTTTTTCTGTTTCTCATAGAGGAAACGCAAGACTTGCTGACGGTAGTGAATGAAGTCAGGGTCTTCGGCCAGGGCCAGACGATCACGGGGGCGCGGCAGTTTCACTTCGAGAATCTCGCCGACGGTGGCGGCGGGGCCATTGGTCATCATCACGATGCGGTCGGAGAGCAGTACAGCTTCGTCCACGTCGTGTGTAATCATGATCACGGTGTTGCCCAGCTGTGCCTGAATTTCCATCAGGGAGTCCTGCAGATGGGCGCGGGTGAGGGCATCGAGAGCGCCGAAGGGCTCATCCATCAGCAGCACCTTGGGCTGCATTGCCAGGCAGCGGGCAATACCGACGCGCTGCTTCATGCCGCCGGAGATCTCCCCCGGCAGTTTGTGCATGGCGTGCTCCATGTGCACCAGTTTTAGGTTGTGCTCAACCCAGTCGTGGATTTCCGCCTTGGTCTTGGTTTTCTTGAATACCCGTTTTACCGCCAATTCCACATTCTGGTAAACGGTGAGCCAGGGCAGCAGGGCGTGGTTCTGGAATACCACGGCGCGGTCGGGACCGGGTTTGTCCACTTCCTTGCCTTCCAGGATGACACCGCCCTCGGTGGCCTCGTAAAGACCGGCCACGATGTTAAGCACCGTGGATTTGCCACAGCCGGAGTGGCCGATCAGTGAGATAAACTCGCCCTGTTCGATGAAGATGTCGACATTTTGTAGGGCGCGGAAGGGCTTGTCGTCGGTGGCGAACTCGATGCCCACATGGCTGATTTCCAGATAGCTGCTTTTCATAAAGACTCCTTGGGGTGCCCTGTGGTTAGCGGAGGATGGCCTGCTTGTCCCAACTGATGCGCCTCTGAACTGCTAGCATCAGGCGGTCGAGCATGAAACCGATAAGACCTATCACCAGTACTGCGACCATGATGCGGCCCAGTGAGTCGGAGGAACCATTCTGGAATTCGTCCCAGATGAATTTGCCGAGGCCGGGGTTCTGGGCCAGCATTTCAGCGGCGATCAACACCATCCATCCAGTGGCAAGCGAGAGCCGCAGACCGGTGAAGATCATCGGGATGGCCGAGGGAATGACGATGGTGCGCACATGCACCAGCGGTGGTAGTTGCAGTACCCGGCTGACGTTGACCAGGTCGCGGTCGATGCTGGTGACGCCCACGGTGGTATTGATCACGGTGGGCCACAGGCAACACAGGGTCACGGTAAAGGCCGAGGTCAGGAATGCTTTCTCGAACATCGGATCTTCGCTGACGTACAGGGCGGAGACCACCATGGTCACCAGTGGCAACCAGGCCAGCGGGGAGACCGGTTTGAAGGTCTGGATGATCGGGTTGACAGACTGATAGACCTTGTCGCTCAGGCCGCAGGCGATGCCCAGCGGAATGGCGATAATGGAGGCCACCAGAAAGCCGAAGGAAACGGTGTAGAGGCTGGTGAGGATCTGGTCGAAGAAGGTCGCCTTGCCGGTATAGGGGCGGATCTTCACTTCAGCATTGGGGTCCTTGGCCAGCTTTTTGGCGTTGCGCTCTTCCTGGCGCTGGTAAAAGGCGGCTTCTTTTTCCCGTTCCTGCTGGTGCTCTGCAACCAGGTTTTTGGATTGTTCCCAGACCTGTACTGGTCCCGGAAACTGACCCAGGGAAGTAATGATGTTGTTGGCCACGCCTTGCCACAGCATCAGGAAGATTGCTATGCCCGCCAGAGGCAGGGTGATGGCTTTGCCGATATGGCGCAGCAACATGAACAACTGTGAGAGGGAAAAGGAGAAGTTTCCCTGTTCATTTTTGAAGATAGCCGCAATTTCAGTCATGACATCTGTCCTGAAGGTTGTGGTCCGGCAGGAGCAGGGTGCCCCTGCCGGAGTTGGTTGGCCTTGCAGAAAGGATCTGCAACATTCAGGCCATTACAGAGTTTCGTCTTTCAAACCGATGGTGAGCTTTTCCAGGTAAGCATTGGGCTGCTTGCCGTCGTAGGTCACGCCGTCGATGAACTCGGTTTGCGGGGCGCGGAAACCGCTCTCGGAGTCGAAATCCGGGAAATCTGAGGCTTCCATCACACCGTCCGCGATCAGCTCCTTGGCAGCAGTGGCGTAGATATCCGGGCGATAAACTTTCTTCGCCATGTCAAAGTACCAGTCGTCGGATTTCTTCTCGGAGATCTGGCCCCAGCGGCGCATCTGGGTCAGGTACCAGACTGCATCGGAGTAGTAGGGGTAGGTAGCGTTGTAGCGGAAGAATACGTTGAAGTCCGGCACTTCGCGCTTGTCACCTTTCTCGTACTCAAAGGTGCCGGTCATGCTGTTGGCGATGACTTTTTCATCTGCGCCCACGTATTCCGGGCGGGAGAGGATTTTCACCGCTTCGCCACGGTTGGCGTTGTTGTTTTCGTCCAGCCATTTGGCCGCACGCAACAGGGCCTTGACCACGCGGATAGTGGTGTTGGGGTACTTTTCGGTGAACTCCTTGGTCATACCGAAGACTTTTTCCGGGTTGTTTTTCCAGATTTCGTAGTCGGTGATGACCGGCACGCCGATGCCCTTGAATACTGCCTGCTGGTTCCAGGGCTCACCTACGCAGTAGCCGTAGATGGTGCCGGCTTCCAGGGTGGCGGGCATTTGTGGTGGCGGAGTGACGGACAGCAAGGCTTCGGCATTGATCAGGCCGCTGGTGTCACCTTTGTGAGGCGCGTAGTAGCCGGGGTGAATACCACCCGCTGCCAGCCAGTAGCGCAGCTCGTAGTTATGGGTGGAAACCGGGAACACCATGCCCATTTTGAAGGGCTTGCCCTCGGCGCGGAATTTTTCCACCACCGGTTTCAGGGCGTCAGCCTTGATGGGGTGAACCGGCTTGCCGTTTTCCATCGGCACATGTTCTTTCATCAGTTCCCAGATTTCGTTGGAAACGGTGATGCCGTTACCGTTCAGGTCCATGCTGAAGGGCGTAACGATATGGGCTTCTGTACCGAAGCCGATGGTAGCAGCCAGTGGCTGGCCCGCCAGCATGTGGGCGCCGTCCAGTTTGCCGTCGATCACGCCATCCAGAAGCACCTTCCAGTTGGCCTGGGCTTCCACGGTGACGTACAGCCCTTCGTCTTCGAAGTAGCCTTTTTCATAGGCAATGGCGATGGGCGCCATGTCGGTCAGCTTGATGAAGCCGAACTTCAGTTCATCTTTTTCAGGCTCTCCAAGCTCGGCCTGGGCGAAAGTCGCTAGGGCCAAGCCACAGGCGGCTAGTAGACCTTTAAACAGGGACGATGTTTTGAATGTTTTTGGATATCGCTGAGCGGTATTCATTTAACTGATTCCTCTGGTAAACATGCATAAAAAAAGCCCACCTACAGGGGGGCTGTAGGTGGGCTTCATTACCCGTGTATTGGTGGGGTCAATACGACATTGCACTGTTACCAGAATATATACAATTAATGTGCCAACCCTTGTTTGGCCGTGAATTGGGGGTAACTGGAGTATATCCGGGGTCAGCTTGTCAGCTGGTGGTGCAGGTTGTCATGCTAAGCCGCAGAGGCGTGCGCCAAAACTGTGCAACTTAGATGGTAGATGGACCTACCCATTAGGTGGTAATTCGTTGTTCCGCGCGGACACAGAGCCGGGTCGCTGCCCGGCTGCGGTTTGTCTGTCAGTTTTGTTGGGGTGGTGGTTGGCCCTGCCTTAGGGGCACAGCATCAGGTCGCTGCCCAGCTCGATACCTTCACTGAACTGGTAGGGTTTGTCGTGCAGTCCTTCGCTCTTGTAATCCTTGTCCGGAGCAGGCATTTCCAGCAGCCGTGCGGTTTCGCGGTAAAGGTCGGTGCGGAAGCACTGCTGGGTGATCGAGGCAATGCGGTTGGCGTCGAACACCTTGCCAAGCAGTGGCTCACACTGATGCAGGATCAGTTCGGCTTGGGAGCGCCAGGGAAAACCGGCATTGTAGCGGGAAAATACGTGGAAATTCTGTTGTTGACGGGGTGTTTCACCGCGGTCGTGGGCGATATTCCCGGTCATAGACGGACGCAGGTAGGTGGCCGGCAGGTCGAGGTACTGATGTCGGGAAAGGATTTCAATGGTGTCGTCGCGGTTTTCCATGTTGGCGAGCCACTGACAGGCTTCCATCAACGCCAGGCGTAACCGCAGATGGGTGGCGGGGTGGCAGGTGTGCCACCCTTCGAGTACGCCGAGCACCTTTTCCGGGGCGTTGTTCCAGACCTGGAAGCCGGTAGCGGCCAGGATGCCCACGCCGTAGGCAACGGCAATACTGTTCCAGGGTTCGCCGACACAAAAGCCATCAATGACGCCCTGGGCCAGGCTGTCGACCATTTGTTCCGGGGGCAGCACGATAATGCGGACATCGTGGTCCGGGTCTATACCTCCGGCCTTGAGCCACATTCTCAGTAGCAGGGTGTGCGTGGAGAATAGGTGTACCGTGGCCAGAGTCATCACCTGGTTGCGGCCTTTTTCCCGGAGTGCTGCCGCAAAGGCATTGGCTGTAGCCAGTGGGTTACGGGATTGCAGCGAATTTCCCGCTAGTTCGGTCATTCGCTCCCAAAGCGGTGGCGCCAGGGTGATGCCGTTACCATTCAGGGACAGCACCAGTCCGGTGATGATGGGTGCGCGAATGCCGGTGGCGCCGAGAGTAATGACCAGCGGCATGGGTGCCAGCATCTGTGCGGCATCAAAACTGCGGGCGATCAGCTTGTCGCGGATATTGGCCCACGACACTTCCCGATGCAGGGTGACATCCAGCCCGTATTTGGCATACATGCCCAGCTCCTGGGCGACGATCAGCGGTGCGCTGTCGCTCAGGCGCATGTAGCCGATGTTCAGATGCTGTTTCTCTGCGCAGGGAAGATTCTTGGGGTTAATGCTGTTCATTATTCTTTACCACCGCCACTGGTTTTTCCCAGTATCTTGATGACGGAGCGCGCCGCTTCCGGGAGAGTCTGGTTGGTGTCCATGGACAGAGTTCGCAAGGTCTTGTGGGCCTTGTCCTCACTGATGCCATGTTGTGCCATCAGCAGGTGCTTGGCCTCTTCAATCACTGAGTGACTGGCCAGTTTTGTCCGCGCATCGTCCAGCGCCTGGCGCAGGGACTGGTAGGATTTGAACTGGGCGATGGCCAGATCGATGACCGGTTTGACCCGCTGGGGGTTGAGCTCTTCCATCATGTAGGCAGTAACGCCTGCATCCACGGCCTGCTCGATAAAGTCCGGATCGTCTTCGTCGGAAAACATCACCACCGGTTTGGGATTGTAGCTGTTGACCACGGAAAGGCTTTCGAGCACGTCCCGCCCGGGAGATTGCAGGTCAATCAGAACCAGGTCCGGTTGCAGTTGTTCGATCTGGAACAACAGTCCGGAGGCAGTGGGCAGCCGGCAGATGACTTCAAAACCGGAGGCCATCAGCTTTTCTTCGACACTGGCAGCCCGCTCGGGATGGTCGTCCACCAGCATGATGCGAATTGGATCTTTGCCGGAAGCCATGATTAGTGGTTCCAGCTCGAAAGGTAATTGGGCATGAAAAATGTTGCTGTCAGGAAATAACCCAGGGCCGTTTATGATACTCCGACCCCGGGTCATGCTCCAGCTCAACATGCTGATCAGCTGGATGTCCGATCAGAAGGTGTAGTTGACGCTAAACCAGACTTTCTCGGTATCTACTGCAAACTCGTCTGCATTGTACATGGCGTATTTCAGCTCAACCGACAGGTTCTTGTTGATGGGGTAGGTAGCAACGGCGTCGAATTCCTCACCGTAGTCATCAATGCCATCGGCGGCTTCATCATCTGCCTCGAAGTCGTGGTAGAAGGCAGCCAGGGCTACGCCGCCCACTTTGCCGGTGACCTTGAAGTAAACATCCTCAATACCGCCTTTTGGGGTTGCCAGAAACATGTCCGCCCAGCCCTGGAACTTGTGCAGGGTGGCCAGCGGTGTGGCGAAGGCTACTTCACCATCATCGCTACCCAGCAGTTCGTAACCTACACCCAGACCGATGCCTTTGATGGAGGTACCCAGTTCGGCCATATAGTAGTCGGCGTCGTAATCATTAGGGTTGTCGCCATAGTCGGTTTGGGATGCAGCTGCTGCTGCAACGGTGATCGGACCAAATTTGCCGCTATATTCCACGCCGTAGGTTTGTGATGAGTTAGTGGGAACTCCTGTTTCCAGAGAATGAGTGTTATCAAAGTCCAGAAGGTAGGCGTAGACGCCGATGTTGTGTCCCGCTGCTGGAGCGTAGGACATATACAGGGCGTGGGAGTCGGAGTCAAAACGGCGAGGTTGTTTATGGCCATTGGTATCCGGTCCGAAGATGCGATCAACACTCCAGATGTAGCTGTAATCCACCTTGACGGGGCCGACGGGCAGTTGCACGCGGAAAGAGTCGTAGGTCTGCTCATTCTGGCGCCAGCCCACACCGCCGACAAAACGCTGTCCGGAGTGGAGGATGCGCTGACGACCGGCGCTGCCGGTAAAGAGGTCATTTTTGTATTGCAGGTAGGCCTGGTTGATGGTTGTCCCATCGGGGTCAACAACGAGTGGGTACTGGGAGGCCTTGCCGTTGGAGGGCGTGCCATATTGCTCACTACCGATCTGTGCCACATCGTCTACTTCCAGCAATCCGGAGAAACCCTGGTAGCTGGCAGAGGTTAGGGTGACACGGGATTTCAGGGTAGATGCCTTGGCGACATTCAGGGTATCGATATCCTGATCCACATATTCATAGCGATAGCGGAAGGAGAGGTTGATATCACCCTTGGTAAAGATTTCGGAAAGGCTGGTGGCTTCCTCGGCTGCGGCGGATGCCGTGCCGACCATTCCCACAGCCCCCAACATAATGGCGGTGGCGAGGGTCATTTTTGAATTTGTTGCAACAGCTTTTTTCATAATCGAATCCCCAATTAAGGTCTTTTCCTGAAGCTGCCACCAAAGTGGTAGGATGGATGCCACGTTGGTATTAACTTCATGATTTGGAAGGAGTTTTTTTCCTTCTTGTGGCAAATTAACAGCTAATTAAGGAGATCCTTTTGACCTCGATCAACGAATTGCAGCCATTGATTCCTAAACTGGAGATCACCTGAAGAAAACACCATTTCCGGCCACGGAGAGGCTTTGGAGTCCAAACCATGCTGAATGAACCACAGACTGCCCTTACGGATCGTTTCGGTCGTGTCGTCGACTACCTGCGCCTGTCGGTGACTGACCGCTGTGATTTCCGCTGCGTCTACTGCATGGCCGAAGACATGAAATTCCTGCCGCGCCAGCAGGTGCTGACCCTGGAAGAAATGGCCTTCTTGGGTCGGGCATTTGTCTCCCTGGGAGTGCGCCGCATCCGCCTCACCGGTGGAGAGCCCCTGGTGCGCCGGGATGTCATCACCCTGGTGCGCCAACTGGGGGAGCTGGACGGCCTGGATGAACTGACTATCACCACCAATGGCTCGCAACTCGCGGCCATGGCCCCGGCACTGGTGGATGCCGGTGTACGCCGACTCAATATCAGCCTGGATTCGTTGTGCCCGGATCGTTTCGCCGCCATCACCCGCACCGGCAAGCTGGATCAGGTGCTGGCCGGTATTGAAGCGGCCCAACGTGCCGGTATCGAGCGCATCAAGCTGAACAGCGTGATCGTGCGCGGTCTGAACGATGATGAAATCCTGCCGCTGCTGGAGTTTGCTCTGCAGCGGGGGCTGGATATCAGCTATATCGAGGAAATGCCGTTGGGGCAAATTGGTTGTCGCGACCGCCGTGGTGGACTGGTCACCAGCGAGGAAGTGCGCGAGCAGATTGGCCGCTATTACCCGCTGCTCGCCAGCACCGAGACCAGCGCCGGACCGTCGCGCTACTTCCGGACCTGCGGCAGTGACAGTCGCATCGGCTTTATTTCCCCCCACAGTCAGCATTTCTGCGACAGTTGTAACCGGGTACGGGTGACCTGCGAGGGGCGACTGCTGCTCTGTCTGGGCAACGAGCATTCGGTGGACCTGCGCGCTGTCATGCGCCGTTATCCCCGTGATCTGGCGGCCCTGCAGGATGCCATTGTCAATGCCATGGCATTGAAACCGGAGCGCCATTACTTTTACCATCAGGACCAACCGCAGGTACTGCGGTTCATGAATGCCACAGGCGGTTAGCGGAGAAGGGACATGATCCAGATAGAGGAACCCAGGTCAGACAGTGCTGCTGCGTGGCTCAATCTGGGCTTCCGGCCTTTCTTTATGGGCGCGGCCCTGTTCGCCGTGTTGTCCATGTCCGTCTGGGCAGCCATTTTCCCACTGCATATCCTGCCGCCGCTGAATGCCCTGGCGCCGGTTACCTGGCACGCCCACGAGATGATCTACGGTTACGCGGTGGCCGTGATCGCCGGCTTCTTGCTCACTGCGGTGAAGAACTGGACCGGATTACAGACGCCCAGCGGGGTGCTGTTACTAGTGCTGTTTCTGTTATGGCTGGCCGCGCGGTTGTTGCCCCTTGCGGGGCAGTGGCTGCCCCTGCAGTGGACCGCTTTTGCCGACCTGTTATTCATGGCCATGCTGATTCCGGCAGTGGCGATACCGATCATTCGCGCCAAATCTCACCGTAACCTGGCGGTGATTGCCGTGCTGGCGATGCTGTTGACCGGCAACAGTCTCTTTTACCTGGGGGTGTACGGCATTGTGGCTGACGGCATCCGGCTGGGCCTGTACCTTGGCTTTTACATCGTCATTGCCCTGGTGTTGATGATGGGGCGGCGGGTGATTCCCTTCTTTACCGAGCGGGGCGTCGGTTACAAGCTGATCCTGAAAAACTACACCTGGGTGGATCGCGCAACGCCGCCGCTGTTAATAGCCTTTATTGCCGCCGAGCTGGCGAGGCCGAGCGGCATGGTGGTGGCATTACTGGCTGCGCTGTTGCTGGTGCTGCATGGTATTCGTCTGGCCGGTTGGTACACAAAGGGCATCTGGCGCAAACCGCTGCTGTGGGTGTTGCATGTGGCCTATGGCCTTGTGGTGGTGGGCTTTGCCCTGAAAGTGGCGGGGTTCCTCTTTGGTATATCCCCGTTTCTTGCCCTGCACGCCTTTGCCCTCGGGGGTATCGGAATGATGACGTTGGGCATGATGGCACGAGTGGCGCTGGGACACACCGGGCGCAACGTGTTTGCGCCACCATCGGCGGTAACCTGGATGTTCCTGTTGCTAACCGGTGCGGCCCTGTTGCGGGTGTTTGTGCCGCTATTGGCGCCAGCCTATTACAGCTTGTGGGTCGGCCTGTCCCAGCTTTGCTGGGTATTGGCGTTTGCGCTGTTCTCGCTTTTCTATATTCCGATGCTGGTCAGCCCCAGGGTGGATGGCCAGCCGGGTTAGGAGAAAACTATCAGTGTGGGCGCATTGGCGGCCACAAAAAAGGTCTATAGCTCTGCCGTAAGCTCCTTCTCAAAAGCATCCGGTAGGCCATAAAAGCAGAAAGGATTCAGGAACTGACGTCGCCAGAACAGTCTTTGGTCAACCTCTGACAGGTTTGCCTCCTGGCAAATGGCGGTGTAATGGTTTCTTATCGTTTCCACCTGTTTTGAAACTATGACCTTCGCTTCCTCTTCGGAGAGTTGAAAGTCATTACACGCTGCAAGGCAGTTAGTCAGTTGGCTTAACTTGTTCTCCTCATGGATGCTCATGGCCTGAGAAGCTTCTTCGCCGGTACGATTTTGAGGGCATATGTCGTAGGCCGGCGTGAGAATAAGCTGTTTGCCATCCCAGAAAGCGGCATGGTTGCGGGCATGATCGTCCGTATTGCCAACGAGGATATTGAATACCATGCGAGCGAAAAGTTCATGCAGTGTTGCTTTTGGCTCTTTGAATAGATGGCGTATTTTTTCTGCCAATGTTTCATAACTGGCATAGCGTGCTTCATGCTCTGGTAGTTCAAAGATGGTCAAGCTTGAAACCATTGCCTTGCGGCACCACTTACCCTCATCGTTGTTGTATCGATCAAAACGCTCGATCAGGAGAACGTCCTTGCCGTGAGCGGCAGTGAGTTCGACATGAGAAACATTTAGTCCGGCCTTTTGTGCGAGCCTCATAGCGATAAACTCTGCCTTAACGACGCTATAAGTGTCGTTTGACGCGGAAAACTTCGCTATAAACTTCTTGTCTTCGGTTTCAATACCGGCTTTTGGGCGGGCACCTCCAATGCTCGATCCGTGATTAAGGGCCTGATCGAGCTCCTTTGTTAAGGGTTTGCCCGCATCAACCAGATCGGAGGCTTGCTGTAGCTCCTCTAGTGTTGCTGTTTTGGGATTACGGGGGCTATAGACTGTTGCCGATTCCTGAAAATCAAGATTTCCGATTCTGTCCGAGCCGGACATAAGGAGATAGGCTAGTTCGTCGAGCTCGTCCAATGTGATGTCATCGCTCTTCTTTCCAGTGAGCTGATTAATAATGACGCGGCGGCCCCAGGCATCAGGGGAGCCGTCCCTGATACAGCTAGGCATATCCATTCTGGGCAAAAGATCAATTTTGCCAGCTCTAAGGGGCAGTTCGGGCTCATAGATTGAAACGGCATCTTTTCTATCAAGGTAGCTTTTGCCGTAGTTAAAGGTAAGCCGGTTGTCCTTGGCCTCAAGGCGACCGCAAACAACAGGCTTACTCTGGTCTTTAAGCCAAATCCAGACATAGGCCCCCTTGGTTTTAGAAGTCATCGAACACCTCCTCTTCTTCCTTATCTATACGGCGAGGGAGAAGAGTTGCTCTCATATCAAGGCTGCTCTCTAATGCTGTTAGATTTCTTTCATCCGTAGCAAAAAGAGGAATACCCAAAAGTGTGGCAACTTCAAAGTACAGGCCAAGACCTGTAGAGGGACTGCCCTTCTCGATTTGCCTAATAGTCGGACGTGTTGTGCCCGCCCGCTCGGCAAGTTCTGCCTCAGTCCATCGATGCTCCTTTCGGGCAATTTGAATTTGCTTTGCGAAAACCTTCATCGCTTGCAAAGATCTTTTTGAATAGTTCCTTTTGTGTCGTGGCATCTACATACCCTCATAAGGGCTAAATGTGTCCCCCTAGCTCTAAGTTAGGCTAGAGATTCTGATTTTGTTTGTCAAATATATTTATCATAAGTGTGTGCTAAGTAAAATATAATTATCAATTTGGTTCGGTGTGGTCATGGCGTATGAAGGGCGATCCCCGGCCTAACAGCCGAAACTTGAAAGATTGGAGATTAAGGCAGGTATAAACCGCCTTTTACCTTCTGATTGGATTCGGTCTCAAGGATTAAAGGGGTTTAATCACAAACCTGAGAGAGATTGCGTAAAGTCTTTGTCTAGTTGAATTATTGAGGACACCCAAATGAATGGTTTTGATAATAAGTGGGGTGAGATAAAACTTTCTACGTGCTGGATTAAGGGGTTACTGAATTAAAGCCCCGCCCAGCTCGATTCCCTCAATCTCCGCTTCATCAATCAACTGGTGCAGGTAGCGGTTGATGGCCATGCGCTGGCGGACTTCCGCCAGGTAGGCTGAAACCTGGTCGTGCACCTGTTCGTAGGGCAGGGGCTTTCCGGCAATCTTGCGATCCACCTGTACCACGTGCACGCCGTAGCGGGATTCAATGGGCTCATGGGCGAGTCCCACTGCCAGGGCAAAGACCTGTTGCTCGAACTCGGGCGTGGTCTGGCCGCGGCTGATCTGGCCCAGGTTGCCGCCGGTTTCCTTTGAGGGACAGGCGGAAAATTCTTTGGCCAGTGACGCGAACTGCTCCGGGGACTGCTGCAACTGCGCCAGCAGTTCCACAGCGGTTTGTCGCGCCCGCTGCAGGGCAGCTTCATCGTCGGGGGCTGCGGCAATCAGGATGTGGCTGACCTGCAACAGGTCGGGGCTGCGAAAACTTTCCCGGTGGCTTTCGAAATAGCGGTGGCACTCCTCGCTGCTGGGAAATTCCGCCGGCGCTTCCCGTTCCAGCAGGGCGCTGATCAATGCCTCTTCGGATAACACCTCAGAGCTCTCTGTCAGCACTTCCCTGGCCTTTTGCAACAGCAGGGTACGGATCACCAGCGCCTCGGCGGCTTTGTGAATGCCCTCCCGGGGTGAGGCGGCCGGATGGTACTGAACTTCCCGGGCGATATCCTCAGTCGAAATCGGGGTGCCGTTGACGAGGATTTCCGGTACATCGTTGACACTGTGGGTGGTTTTGCTGGATGGGCAGCTCATAGGACTTTCCCATATTGAGAAGTTGCATTGAGAAGTGGCTTTCCGCCGGAAGGCTTCTTTCAAGTCTAGCCGGCGGAAAGTATCGGTGCTCAGGCGCGTTTCTGGCGCACTATCTGGTAGTTCCTGAGCAGGTATTTCACCGGCGCCGCCACACCACTGATGATGTGCACCAGGCGGGTGAAGGGGAAGATCAGGAACAGGGTCATGCCGAGGAACACGTGCAGTTTGTACACCAGTGACACCGGGGCAATCGACGCGGCTGCTTCCATCGGTTGCAGGATGGCGATGGACTGCGCCCAGTTGGCTAGCATCACCATCACCGAGCCGTCCAGATGGTGGCTGGAGGCGTAGATGGTGCTCAGCCCGAGGATCAGCTGGATATACAGCAGCACCAGGACCAGGTTGTCGGAGAAACTGCTGCTGGCGCGCACCCGCGGATCGGTAAAGCGGCGCGCGATCAGCATGGTCAGGCCGACAAAGCAGAGCCCGCCAAACAGGCCGCCGGACACCATCGCGAGCAGTTGTTTGTTGGGGGTGGAGATGACGTGGTGGTAGATAAACTCCGGGGTCAGCAGGCCGACCAGGTGGCCGGCGAGCACGAACAGCACACCGACGTGGAAGGCGTTGCTGGCCAGGCGCATCCCGCGGGTGCGCAGGATCTGGCTGGAGCCCGCTTTCCAGGAGTACTGTTCGCGGTCGTAGCGGACCCAGCTGCCGACCACACAGACCAGCAGCGCCAGGTAGGGATAGAGTCCGAAAAGTAGCGTGTCGATATTCATGATGGCTTCCTCAGTTTGCCCAGCGCACAGCGACGCTGTCGTTAGGGGATCGTTGCGGGGGCTTGGGTGCGTTGGAGGGACAGCTGTCCCCGGCGCCGAAGGTGACAGCCTCTTCTTCCCAGATCTTGTCCAGGGCTTCCGGGGTGTCGTCGCGTTTTTCGCCAGCGGCCTTGGCCCGCAGTTCCTCGACATCCAGCGGCACGCCGCTGATCATCAGCAGGCTGTCAAACAGTGCATCGTAGACCGAGCCGCGCTCTTTCAGACGGGCGCTCAGCAGGCCGAGGATATGGGCGACATCTGCCAGTCCCTCGCGGGCCTCCAGGTCCGGGCGATAGGCCTGGAATTCCAGGTAGAGGGGAATGAAATCCGGCAGCTCCCGCACACCGATCTGAAAGCCCTGGCTTTCGTACACCTTGAGCAGGTCCACCATGGCCTGGCCCCGGTCCCGGGACTCGCCGTGCACGTGCTCGAACAGCAGCAGTGACAGGGCGCGGCCCCGGTCGAACAGTCCGGAGTACAGTTCCTGGGCGTCCATCAGGTCGCCGTCGTAAATGGTGTGCAACAGTTCACTGAGGCGCTGGCGCATGGCGGGAGAGATCTCCCGCGATGCCATGATCACCGCCTCCAGCTCCGCCACCCGCTCTTGCAACTCGGCGTTGGGATAGTCCATCAGCCGGGAGATGACTTTGAGAATATCCATGGCTTACTTCTCCCATACCTGAATGGTCTGGATCACATCCCGCCGGGTGGTTTTCTTGGTGCCGAACAGGTTGATGTCGGACTCGCCGGTGGAACAGCCGTTGCCGAAGGAGAAGCCGCAGCCGCCGCGCTCGGCGAAGGCCTCGGACATGGCCTCCTCCCGGTGAGCGGTGGGGATTACGTAGCGGTCCTCGTAGTTGGCGATGGCCAGGTAGCGGTACATGTCCTCCACCTGCAGGGCGGTGAGGCCCACTTCGTCGAGAATCTGTTGGTCGTCACAGCCCTCGACGATCTGCGCCCGCTTGTAGGCGCGCATCGCCAGCAGCCGTTTCAGGGCCAGCAGTACCGGTTCTTCGTCGCCGGCGGTGAGCAGGTTGGCCAGGTATTTGACCGGGATACGCAGGGAGTCCACATCGGGGATTACCCCGCTCATGCCCACATGGCCAGCCTCTACCGCGGACTGGATCGGCGACAGCGGTGGTACATACCAGACCATCGGCAGGGTGCGGTATTCCGGGTGCAGGGGCAGGGCCAGCTGCCAGTCCACGGCCATTTTGTAGACCGGTGACTGCTGGGCGGCCTCGATCACGGAATCCGGCACGCCGTCCTTTCTGGCCTGGGCGATCACTGCCGGGTCGTGGGGGTCGAGGAAAATTTCCAGCTGCTTCTTGTACAGGTCCTGCTCGGACTCGGTGCTGGCCACCTCGTGGATGCGGTCCGCGTCGTAGAGCAGTACACCCAGGTAGCGGATACGGCCCACACAGGTCTCGGAACACACTGTCGGCTGGCCCGCTTCAATGCGCGGGTAGCAGAAGATGCACTTCTCAGATTTGCCGGACTTCCAGTTGAAGTAGATCTTCTTGTAGGGACAGCCGGACACGCACATGCGCCAGCCGCGGCACTTCTCCTGGTCGATCAGCACGATGCCGTCTTCCTCGCGCTTGTAGATGGCGCCGGAGGGGCAGGAGGCCGCGCAGGCCGGGTTCAGGCAGTGCTCGCACAACCGCGGCAGGTACATCATGAAGGTGTTCTCGAACTCGCCGTAGATGTCCTTCTGGATGTTGTCGAAGTTGCGGTCGGCGCTGCGTTTCTTGAACTCGGTGCCGAGGATTTCCTCCCAGTTCGGACCCCACTCGATCTTCTCCATGCGCTGGCCGGACACCAGCGAGCGCGGCCGCGCGGTGGGCTGGTGTTTGCCCAGCGGTGCGGTGTGCAGGTGCTGGTAGTCGAAATCGAATGGCTCGTAGTAGTCGTCGATCTGCGGTAGGTCGGGGTTGGAGAAGATGTTCGCCAGCACCCGGAACTTGCCGCCGATTTTCGGGTTGATGGAGCCGTCGCGGTTGCGCACCCAGCCACCGTTCCACTTGTCCTGGTTTTCCCATTCTTTCGGGTAGCCGATGCCGGGCTTGGTCTCGACGTTGTTGAACCAGGCGTATTCCATACCTTCCCGGGAGGTCCAGACATTCTTGCAGGTGATGGAGCAGGTGTGGCAGCCGATGCACTTGTCCAGGTTCAGCACCATGCCAACTTGTGAGCGTATTTTCATTGTGATGCCTCCTTAAACGTCCTGGGGAAGTGGTTGCGGCAGGTCGTCGGTATTCGAGCCCTCCAGCCAATCCACTTTGTTCATCTTGCGCACCACCACGAACTCGTCGCGGTTGCAGCCGACGGTGCCGTAGTAGTTGAAGCCGTAGGACTGCTGGGCGTAGCCGCCGATCATGTGGGTCGGTTTCATCACCACCCGGGTCACCGAGTTGTGGTGGCCGCCGCGGGTGCCGGTGGTTTCCGCGCCGGGGGTGTTCACGATGCGCTCCTGGGCGTGGTACATCATCACCATGCCCTCGTTGACCCGCTGGCTGACCACTACGCGGCAGGCGATGGCGCCGTTGGCGTTGAACACTTCAACCCAGTCGTTGTCCTCGATACCTGCTTTTTGCGCGTCCACTTCGCTCATCCAGATGATCGGCCCGCCCCGGGACAGGGTGAGCATCAGCAGGTTGTCGGAGTAGGTGCTGTGGATACCCCATTTCTGGTGGGGAGTGATCCAGTTGAGTACGATCTCGGGGTTGCCGTTGGGTTTCTTGCCCTTCACCAGGTCGACGGTTTTGGTGCAGATCGGCGGCCGGTAAGACACCATCTGCTCACCGAAGGCCTGCATCCACAGGTGATCCTGGTAGAACTGCTGGCGGCCTGTGATGGTGCGCCAGGGAATCAGCTCGTGGACGTTGGTGTAACCGGCGTTGTAGCTGACGTGTTCATCTTCCAGACCTGACCAGGTGGGGGAGGAGATGATCTTGCGCGGTTGCGCCTGGATATCGCGGAAGCGGATTTTCTCATCGTGCTTCGGCTCCGCCAGGTGCTTGTGGTCGCGACCGGTGAACTTGCCCAGTGCTTCCCAGGCTTTCACCGCCACGTTGCCGTTGGTTTCCGGCGCCAGGCTGAGCACCACTTCGGCGGCGTCGATGGCGGTCTCAATGCGCGGCTGTCCCTGGCTGATGCCTTCCTCGGTGACGCGGTAGTTGAGCTTGCGCAACAGCTCCACCTCTTCATCGGTATTCCAGCCGATGCCCTTGCCGCCGTTGCCGAGTTTTTCCAGCAGCGGGCCAAGAGAGGTGAATTTCTTGTAGGTGTTGGGGTAGTCTCGCTGTACCGCCACGATGTTCGGCGCGGTCTTACCGGGAATCAGCTCGCATTCGCCCTTCTTCCAATCCTGCACCTCGAACGGCTGTGACAGCTCCCCGGGGGTGTCGTGGAGGGTGGGAACAGTGACGATATCGGTCTCCACACCGAGGTTGCCCTTGTATGCGGCGACCTCCGAGAACTTCCTGGCGATACCCTTGTAGATATCCCAGTCGGAGCGCGCTTCCCAGGCGGGATCGGCGGCCTTCGACAGCGGGTGGATGAAGGGGTGCATGTCGGAGGTGTTGAGATCGTCCTTCTCGTACCACGTGGCGGTGGGCAGCACGATGTCCGAGTACAGAGCGGTGGAGGACATGCGGAAGTCCAGGGTCACCACCAGGTCCAACTTGCCTTCGGCGCCTTTTTCCTCGAAGTCGATCTCCTGAGGAATCAGGTCACTGCCGCGGGCGAAGTTGTCCTCGTTCATCACGCCGTTGTTGGTGCCCAGCAGGTACTTGAGCATGTACTCGTGGCCCTTGCCGGAAGAACCGAGCAGGTTGGAGCGCCAGATGAACATGTTGCGCGGGAAGTTGGCCGGGTTATCCGGTTGCTCCGCGGCGAACTTCAGGTGCCCGGATTTCAGTTGCTGCACCACGTAGTCCTTCGGCTCCATGCCGGCCTGGGCGGCTTCCCTGGCGATCTGCAGGGGATTGCGGTTGAGCTGCGGTGCCGACGGCAGCCAGCCCATGCGCTCGGCCCTGATGTTGTAGTCGAGCATGTGTTGCGGCCACTGGGATTTGTCTGCCAGCGGTGACAGCACTTCGTGGATGCTGACTTTCTCGTGGCGCCACTGGGAGCTGTGGTTGTAGAAGAAGCTGGTGGAGTTCATGTGCCGGGGCGGGCGGCTCCAGTCCAGGCCGAAGGCCAGCGGCAGCCAGCCGGTCTGCGGGCGCAGTTTTTCCTGGCCCACGTAATGAGCCCAGCCGCCACCGGTCTGGCCGATACAGCCGCACATGATCAGCATGTTGATCAGGCCGCGGTAGTTCATGTCCATGTGGTACCAGTGGTTCATGGCGGCGCCGACGATGATCATGGACTTGCCGCGGGTCTTGTGGGCGTTGTCGGCGAATTCCCTGGCTACCTGGATGACCCGGTCGCGGGGCACACCGGTGATTTTTTCCTGCCAGGCGGGGGTGAAGGGGATGTCGTCGTCATAGCTGGTGGCGACGTTGCCGCCGCCGAGGCCGCGGTCGATGCCGTAGTTGGCCATGGTCAGGTCGTAGACGGTGGCCACCCGGGCGGTACTGCCATCCGCCAGTTGAATCTGCCGCACCGGTACTTGGCGGGGCAGGATTTCATCGTGTTCGCAGTAGTTCCAGTATTCGTTGCTCTCGTCTGCGGCGAAGTGCGGGAAGGACACCGAGGCGGTTTCACCGCCGATCAGTGACAGTTGCAGTTTTACTTCCCGGCCCTGGGAGCCTTCGCGGGGTTCGATGTTCCACTTGCCCTGTTCGCCCCAGCGGTAGCCGATGGAGCCCAGGGGTGAAACCAGGCCGCCGTCGGCTTCGTCGATGGCGATGGTTTTCCACTCCGGGTTGTTGTCCTGGCCGAGCTTGCCGTCCAGGTCAGAGGCGCGCAGGAAGCGGGTCGGGCAGAGCTTGCCATCCTGCTCTTCCAGCATCACCAGCATCGGCATGTCGGAGTAGCGGCGAACGTACTCGGTGAAGTACTCGCTGGGTTTCTCCAGGTGAAATTCCTTCAGGATCACGTGGCCGAAAGCCATGCCCAGTGCCGCGTCGGTGCCCTGTTTCGGGTTCAGCCAGATGTCGGTGAGCTTGGCCACCTCCGAGTAGTCGGGGGTGATGGCCACGGTCTTGGCGCCCTTGTAGCGCACTTCGGTGAGGAAGTGGGCGTCCGGGGTGCGGGTCTGGGGCACGTTGGAACCCCAGGCGATGATGTAGTTGGAGTTGTACCAGTCAGCGGACTCCGGCACGTCGGTCTGCTCGCCCCAGGTCATCGGGGAGGCGGGTGGCAGGTCGCAGTACCAGTCGTAGAAGCTCATGCACACGCCGCCGATCAGCGACAGGTAGCGGGAGCCGGCGGCGTAGGACACCATCGACATGGCGGGAATCGGCGAGAAGCCGATGATGCGGTCCGGTCCGTACTGTTTGGCGGTGTAGACGTTGGCGGCGGCGATGATCTCGTTGACTTCATCCCAGGAGGAGCGTACGTAGCCACCCAGGCCGCGCTTGCTCTTGTAGCTGGCGGCGCGCACCGGGTCCTCGACGATGAAGGACCAGGCATCCACCGGGTTGTCGAACTGTTTGCGGGCGTCGCGCCACAGTTTCAGCAGGGGCTTGCGCACTTTCGGGTACTTGAGGCGGTTGGCGCTGTAGATGTACCAGGAATAGCTGGCGCCACGGGGACAGCCGCGGGGTTCGTGATTGGGCAGGTCCGGGCGGGTGCGCGGGTAGTCGGTCTGCTGGGTCTCCCAGGTGATCAGGCCGTTCTTTACGTAGATTTTCCAGCTGCAGGAACCGGTGCAGTTAACGCCGTGGGTGGAGCGCACGATCTTGTCGTGCTGCCAGCGCTGGCGGTAGCTGTTCTCCCACTCGCGGTTCTGGTTGCGGGTTTCGCCGTGACCGTCGGCAAATTCTCCCGTCACGGTTTTCTTGAAGAATTGCAAGCTGTCGAGGAAATGGCTCATAGCGTTACTCTCTCTCTTGGTCGGCGGTGGTATCCCGCCGACTCGGGCTCTATCTCAGTTGGCCGGTGGCATGTGCCACCGGCGCGGCGGGTTACTCCTGTTACGGGTTGTAGAATTCCCCGTCCTTGTGCTGGGAAAAGTGTTCCCCGCAGTGGGGGCACTGAATGGTGGTGTCGCCGCGGCTTTTGCGCAGGTAGAACCACCAGTTGATGCCGATACACACCGCGTAGAAGGCGGCGAAGCCGATCAGCGCCACTTCAGGAGTGGTGGCATTGATCTGTTCACCGATCACCTTGGGGATGTAGAAGGCACCGTAGGCGGCCACTGCTGAAGTCCAGCCCAGCACCGGACCCGCCTGCTCCTTCGGGAACACCATGGCGATGGTGCGGAAGGTGGAACCGTTGCCGATGCCGGTGGCGGCGAACAGCACCAGGAACAGCAGGAAGAAGGGCAGGAAGAACTCTTCAGGGGTGGCGGAGTTGTAGGCGGCCTTCATGTAGTAGGCCACGCCCAGGGCGCTGCCCACCATCACCACGGAGCAGATCTGGGTGACCAGGGCACCGCCCAGCTTGTCGGCGATCCAGCCGCCCACCGGGCGGATCAGGGCGCCGATAAAGGGGCCCATCCAGGCGTACATCAGGGCGCTGGGACCGTTCGGGTTGATGGTGTCGTGGGTCATCACACCGTCCACCATCACATGCTGGTAACCGAAGATCACCTTGATGGCCAGCGGGAAGGATGCGGCGTAGCCGATGAAGGATCCGAAGGTCATGGTGTAGATGACGCTCATCACCCAGGTGTGCGGGTTGTTGAAGATCTTGTACTGGCGCGTCAGGCTGGTTCGAATGGCGCCGGGCAGCATCTTCAGCCAGAACACCGTGGAGCCGATCACCAGTACCATGGCGATCTCGTTGGGCACGCCGAAACCGGAGCCGTTGGCGGATTCCGGGAGCAGCAGCCACAGGCCCACGGCGGCGGTGATGAAGCCGATCAGCAGCATGCCGGTGATCATGCCGAAGCTGGCCACCGGGTTGGGGATTTCCGGGGAGACTTCCTGGGTGCGGATGTTGTTCATGCCGAACCAGCCGGCGAAAGCCAGCGGAATCAGCAGCACCAGCCAGATGTAGCCGGCGTTGTGAATCCAGGTCTCGCTGCCGGCGGGGATCTTGCCGATCAGGGTGCCGGAGGTGTTTTGCAGGATCATGGAATCGCCGCCGAACAGGCCGAAGGTCATCACCAGCGGAATCAGGATCTGCATGGTGGTGACGCCGAAGTTACCCAGTCCGGCGTTCAGGCCCAGGGCCAGTCCCTGCTGCTTCTTCGGGAAGAAGAAGCTGATGTTGGACATGGACGAGGCGAAGTTGCCGCCGCCGAAGCCGGAGAGCAGCGCCAGGGCCTGGAACACCCACAGCGGTGTGTTCTTGTCCTGCAGCGCGATACCGGTGCCCAGGGCGGGGATCATCAACAGCGCGGTGGTGAAGAAGATGGTGTTGCGCCCGCCGCACAGTCGTATGAAGAAGCTGCTCGGTATGCGCAGGGTGGCACCGGTCAGGCCGGCGATGGCGGTGAGGGTAAACAGTTCGGCTTTCTCGAATGGAAAGCCCAGGTTGAGCATCTGCACCGTGATAATGCCCCAGTACAACCACACGGCGAAGCCGCACAGCAGGCTGGGGATGGAAATCCACAGATTGCGGGTGGCAATCTTTTTGCCTTCGGATTCCCAGAACCGGGTATCCTCGACATCCCATTTTTGTAGATCGGCCATGATGGTTCTCCTCGTGAGTACAGTCTTATAACGTTAAAAAATCGTCGGCTTTCGCCTGGTCCAGCCGGTGACGGAACTCATCTAGCTTAATAGCGTAGAACATCAGCACCATGCAGGCGGCGAGTACGCCGTAGAGCAGCATGAAACAGGAGCTGCGGATGCCGGTGAGGTCGGCGGCCACCCCGAACAGAATCGGCAGTGAGAAGCCGCCGATGGCGCCGATGGCGGCGACCGCCCCTCCCACCACGCCGACGTTATCCGGGTAGTAGTCGTAGATGATCCGGTAGATGCTGGCCTTGCCGAAGCCCATCGCCAGGCCCGTCACAAAGGTCAACAGCACGAACACCCACAGGTTGATGTGGATGTCCAGGAACAGGTCCCGCTCGATGCCGTGAATGGTCATGGTGGTGGGCGGGTAGGACAGGAAGAACAGGCACACCAGGCACACCCAGAACACCGACCAGTTGATGCGGCGGGCGCCGAAGTTGTCGGCGAACCAGCCACCCAGGGCGCGGATGATCGCCGCCGGCAGGGTGAACAGCAGGGTGACAAAGGAAGCGGTTTTCAGGTCGAGGCCGTATTCCCCCACGTAGTACTGGGGCAGCCACAGGGTCAGTGCCAGAAAGCCGCCGAACACAAAGTAGTAGTAGAGGCCGAAGCGCCATACCCGCAGTTCCCGCAGGGGGCGCAATTCCTCCGCCCAGGACTTCCTGACGCGGCGGCCTTCCCTGCTGTCCGGGGAAAACCAGAACAACAGAGCGATGAGCAGCAGCAGGGCGCCGTAGATATTGGGCAGCGCCTGCCAGCCGTATTTGATCATGATCAGGGGCGCCGCCAGGTTGGTGATGGCAGCTCCGGCGTTGCCGGCACCGAAAATGCCCATGGCGGTGCCCTGCAGGGAGCGCTCGAACCAGCCGGACACCAGGCTGATGCCGGTGGCGAAGGTACCTCCGGCAACGCCCAGTGCCAGGCCGACGGTGAGAAACTGGCCGAAGGTTCTGGCGTAGGGGAGCACAAACAGGGCTGCAGCGACGATCAGCGACTGCACCAGGAACACCATCCGACCGCCAAAGTGCTCTGCCAGTACGCCGCTGACCAGGCGGGCAAAGGCTCCGGTAAGGATCGGTGCCGCCACCAGCAGGCCGAAGGCGGTATCGCTCAGACCCAGGTCGGCGCGGATCTGTACACCGAGAACGGCGAACAGTGTCCAGGCGGCAAAATGGGCGGCAAAGGCGACCGTGCAGACGCCTAGGCTGTACCATTTATGTGACCGGGTTTGAGACTGGGTTGTGGTCATGGGCTTTTCATTTGCTCCCGAATGTGGTCTGAATGTAGTAACAGTGAGCGGCCCCGGACATGACCTGTATCAATCGTCGAAGCGCTTGAATTTGGTGGGGTTTTTCCAAATTACCACCTAGGTGGTAGCGGCGATTTTTTAAAAAAACCTTAAATTACATAAGGTTGTTTTTGGTTGTTGGGGTGGGTGAAGTTGACTGCCCCGAAAGTGGGTATTTGGTGGTAATAGCAATGGCAACGATGTTGGCTGGCAGGAAATTACGTTTTTCCCAATCGATTGCGATTCAGGTGTTGATCCCGATGCTGGTGATCGGCCTGCTCGCCTTGTCCAGTATGCTGGTGTCGCTGCTGGTGACCCTGAATACCCAGCACGATGCCGAGGCGATCAATATCGCCGGGTCGATGCGGATGCAGACCTACCGTATCGCCGTGCACCTGCAACAGGCCGGGGTGGAGATGGAAGGTGCGAGAGATCTGGCTGGCACCCTGGAGGAAGAGCGCCGCCGGTTTTCCGAGAAGCTGTATCAGTCGAGCATGGCCCGGGTGGCCGGCGAGAGCCGTGAAGTCAACCTGAAGCGCGCCTATCAGCGGGTGGTGGACAACTGGGAAAACCACATGGCGCCGTTACTGCAGTCACTGATGTCCGGTCAGCCGTTGCCCCGGGAAGCGCTGGCGGTCGCCAGCCAGGAATACCTGGGGCATGTGGTGGAGCACGTCAGCGATATCGACCAGCTGGTACTCAGCATCCAGCAGAACACCGAGGAGAAGATCGAGTTGCTGGGCATGTATGAAGGACTCAGCATCTTCCTGTCGTTCCTGGCGCTGGTATTCATCGTCATGCGCACCGACCAGAACCTGGTGCGGCCGTTGAAAGACCTGGTGCGGGCGGCAGAGCACACCAGTGTTGGCGATTTTTCCTATCGCACGTACTACGAGGCGGTCAATGAAATCGGTCTGTTGTGCAGCACCTTCAACGACATGTCCGCCAGCCTGGCGCGGCACTACCGCAAACTGGAAGACATGGTGGATGAAAAGACCGCCCAGTTGCAGCGCTCCAACCAGGTGCTGGACTTCCTCTACAACACCACCCAGCGGTTGTCGGAAGGGGTGGGCGGCAGTCACCAGCCGTTTCAGGACATCATTACCGATCTGAAGACGCTGATTGGTATCCCCCGCATCTCCCTGTGTCTGGCCAACGAGGCGAACACCGACAAGTACGACCTGATCCTGCCCGCCGGTGAACAGCACGATTGCCTGATCCGCGATTGCCTGAACTGTTTCATGGGGCCCGACAGCGAGCACCGGATTCAGGGCGAGATGTCGTTCCCGATAGAGGATTCCAGCGACAATTTCGGTTTTCTGTATCTCAACACTGGTTCCAACATGGAACTGGAGCCCTGGCAGCAGCGTTTGGTGGAATCCGTGGTGGAGCACCTGGCGGCGGCCATGGCGCTGCAATACCGGGAGGGATTGAGCCGGCGGGTGATGCTGTTCGAGGAGCGCTCCATTATCGCCCGGGAGTTGCACGATTCCCTGGCCCAGTCCCTGTCCTACATGAAAATGCAGGTGGCGAGACTGGTGCGGCTGTTTGATCGGGACGCGCCGGAGGAGCAGCTGCGGGAGGGCCTGGCGGACCTGCAGCAGGGCCTCAACGCCGCCTATCGGCATTTGCGGGAGCTGTTGACCACCTTCCGCTTGAAACTGGATGCTCCGAGTCTCTACCAGGCGTTGAAAGCCACGGTGGATGAGTTTGACCGCCAGAGTGAGCAGACCGACGTGGTGCTGGAGTTCCATCTGGGGCACTGCCCGCTGACCCCCAACGAGGACATCCATATCCTGCAGATCATCCGCGAGGCCATGACCAATGCCGTCAAGCACGCCGGGGCCAGCCGCATCGAGCTGCGCTGTGAGCGCAGTGCCGACCAGCGCGCGCTGTTCCGGGTGCTGGACAACGGTGTCGGCATCGCCACCGATCCGGTCAAGGAGCACCACTACGGGCTCTCCACCATGCAGGAACGGGCGGCGTTGCTGCACGGTACCCTGGATATCCGGCCAAGGGCGGAAGGGGGTACCGAAGTGGTGCTCAGTTTCCTGCCGGAAGCCTTTTCCTGAGTAAAACGATCAACTATTCACGTGAGCCAGATCAATTAATATTCAAGAAGGGCGCTCTACACTGGGGCCCGTTTACCCTAATTGGATCATCGTCGCTGGAATCCTTTTTTCGTCCAGCAAGGCGAAAGGAGCGAGGTTTAGTAACTCTAAATGAGCGACTGACAACGCTGCTGGGCGGAATAAAGGGGCCAGCCCTTTGGGTTGCGGCTAAAAAAACGCCACTCTGTGTTGCGCCTCGCTACTTTGGCACCACCAAAGCACGCTCACCGCGCCGTGATTGGCAATTTTTTTGCCACAACGCCGACGATTCAATTAGGGTAAACAGGCCCTACTAGGCCATGACAACCCTGTACCTGTTAGAAGAGGCGATCATGAACGACTCCAAAAGCAAACTCATCTTGGTGGACGATCACCCGTTGCTGCGCAAGGGCGTACGCCAGCTGGTAGAGCTGGAGGACGACATGGAAGTGGTCGGCGAGGCCAGCAATGGCCGCGACGCCATTGAACTGGTGCAGGGACTGGATGTGGACCTGGTCTTGCTCGACCTGAGCATGAAGGGCATGGACGGCATCGAAACCCTGCGGGAAATGCGCGATGCGGGTGTCAGCTGTCGCATTGTGGTGTTCACCGTTTCCGATGAGAGCAGCGACATGGTGGCGGCCTTCAAGGCTGGAGCCGACGGTTACCTGCTCAAGGACATGGACCCGGAGGAACTGGTAGAGCGAATCCGCGATGCCTGTGTTGGCAAGATGGTGCTTTCACCGGAGCTGACCGAGGTGCTGGCCAAGGCCTTCCGGGACAACGCCCGCCGGGAACAGGATTCCGGTTATGACTCCCTGACGCGACGCGAGAAAGAGATCCTGCGCATGATTTCCGCGGGGCTCAGCAACAAACTGATCGGCCGCGAACTGGATATTGTCGAGGCCACGGTCAAGGTCCACGTCAAACACCTGCTGAAGAAACTGGGACTGCGCTCCCGGGTGGAGGCCGCCGTGTGGGCGGTCGAGCACCAGAAAAATTGATCTGACGGTTATCGACTGGAGTTTCCCTTGCAACCCTCCTACGCAAGCCGCGCCCGCTGGCTGGAACGGGCTGAATCACTGGTATTTCCCCTCTGTCGCCGGGTGCCTTTCCGGGCCCAGCAATGGCTGCTGCAAAATGCCCTGGAGCAGTTGCTGACGGAAGCCATCGGGGAGGGGGAACTGGATTTTCTCGAAGGTCGCACCCTGGAAATCCGGGTGACCGATATGGGCACCTGCTGGTGCATCACAGGCCGTCATCCCCATTTGCTGGTATTGCCCCCCGACGGCACTGCCGACGTGACCATTATTGGCCGGGCGAGAGCTTTCGCCCTGCTGGCCTCCGGTCGCGAAGATCCGGACACGCTGTTTTTCCGCCGCGAACTCTGCCTGGAGGGTGACACCGAGCTGGGGCTGGCGGTAAAGAACCTGCTTGACAGCACCGGGCTGGACGGCCTGCCCGCTCCTCTACGCCGGTTGCTGGCTGGTGCCGGTGCGCTGGCCAGCCTGATGGCATAACTCCCCCTCAACAGGGCGCAGTGGATGGCGCTTCAGGCGTCTTCCGCCAGTATTTCCATCCCCGGATTGCCGTACCAGTAGCCATTGCACCATTCGCCATCACCTGTGTCGCTGGCAATCAGCGAGGTGGGTGTAATGGCCCCGCGCCGCACCTGGTCAAACTGCTCCAGCACGTTGAAGGTGCCCAAGGCGCGGGGACTGATCCGCGCAATGTTGACCCCCATCTCCTCCATCTCGCGCAATTCCGGCAGCAGGTTGTAAACCCGGCCCGACTGGGTCTGGATGCCATTCAGGTTGAACAGGATCTGGTTGTCGCGGGTGTGGAGAGGCAGACCGTCCGGGTAGTCGAGACAGCTCAACTGGCAGTCGTCCTTGGGCAGATTGCGGGCGCGGGCGGTGAAACAGCGGGCCGAGTAGGCCAGCGGCAGGTGGCCGTGGCAAAACACTTCGGTTTCGATCTGTTCACTGAGGCCGAGCCGGTCCACTTCCTCAAGAATACCCCGCAGGCTGTGGCGATTCAGTTCCACCGGCATTACCCAGCGCACCATGCCGGACCGGTGCAGAATGCTCAGGCTTCTGGCGTTGTAGATGTTGATGGATGGTCCGGCGACAAAGGGCAGTTTGCGCTCCGAGAGCATTTCCACTGCCGCCATGTCGTTGGCTTCTATCAGGCAGCCGCTGTGGTCACAGAGCCGGCGCAGGGTGCTGAGGTCGGCGCGGGATTCAATCAGTGCCAGGGTGGACAGCACCACCTGTTTGCCAGCTTCGGCCAGTGGTGCCGCCAGTTCCAGCCAGTCCGGCGGGCGCAGCTCGCGGCGCTTCGGGCACACGGTTTCTCCCACGTAGACGATGTCTGCGGGGGAGTCCATCGCCTGCTGGTAGAAGTCGGCAACCTGTTGGCGAGGCCAGTAATAGAGAATTGGTCCCAGGGACAATTGCATCGGTGTCTCCCGTTTTCTGCAGCGAGGTTATTGCCAGGGGCGAGAGTAGGCGCCGAGAGTGGTCTGGCTGCCTTCGGAAACCCGGGAAAGGGCGTCCAGCCACTCCCGTTGTGGGCTGAAGCCCGCGCCGGCGTCCCGGTAATGGTCCAGCGCCTCTCGCCAAACCTTCACCACCTGGGCCACATAGGCCGGACTGCGCTGGCGCCCCTCGATCTTGATCGCCTTGATGCCGATCTCCGCCAGTTGGGGGATCAGCGCCAGGGTGTTGAGACTGGTGGGTTCCTCGAGGGCGTGATAGACGTGTTCCTCGACCTTGAAGCGCCCCTTGCATAGGGTGGGATAGCCGGCGTTCTCGCCGGCCTTGAAGCGGTCGATCAGCACCCCGTTGAGACGCGACTCCCTGCCGCTGGCGGTCTCCTGCCAGCGCACCGCCGAGGCGGGTGAGCAGGCGCCGCAGGTGTTGGGGGATTCGGCGGTGACGTAGGACGACAGGTGACAGCGCCCTTCGGCCATGATGCACAGGCTGCCGAAACCGAACACCTCCAGGTCCACCGGGCTGGTGGTGGCCAATTGCCGCACCTGAGCCAGGGACAGCACCCGGGGCAACACTGCCCGGCGGATGCCGAACTGTCTCTGGTAGAAGGACAGGGCCGCGCCGTTGGTGGCGGACCCCTGTACCGACAGATGGAGGGGGAGTTGCGGGTGGCGCTCGCAGGCGTAATCGAGTACGCCCAGGTCGGCGACGATCAGCGCGTCAACGCCCAGTTGCGCAGCCCGGTCCACTGCCGCTTGCCAGTCGGCCCAGTTGTGGGATTGCGGGTAGGTGTTGATGGCCACAAACAGCCTGACCTTGTGATCGCGGGCGTATTCCAGTGCTTGGAGTGCCTTGCTGTCGTTGAAATTGAGGCCGGTAAAGTGGCGGGCGTTGGTGGCGTCCCGGAAGCCGATGTAGACGGCATCGGCGCCGTTATCCACGGCGGCCTTGAGAGCGGGCAGGCTGCCCGCGGGACAGACGAGTTCCATGGTCACTCCTGGGAATCATAAAAAAACGTCCGGTGCGATGACCGGACGCCAATGCCCTGTTATGGGGGAGTCAGGGCTGCCTCACTTTGCTCGTAAAAATTACTGTCTGACCGGTACCAGCAGGACTTTCTGTTTGGCGCGGTGGATTACCCCGGGGGCGGTGCCGCCGATCAGGGTGTCGTAGAAGGGGCTGTGACCGTGGTTGCCCAGTACGATCAGATCGACTTCCAGGCGATCGGCAGTTTGCACCAGTTGATCGACTGCCTTGCCCTCCAGCAATACGGCCCGGCAATTGATTCCCTGGGCGGATAACTCGCTGGCCATGTTTTGCAGGCGCGCTACCGCATCGCCGTAGGAGGCCTCTATTTCCTTTTCCACTTCCTCATCGGCAGCGCCCTCCATGCCCGGCAGTTCGGTTTCCACCGTGGCCAGTACCAGTTCCGCCCCGTATTTCCTGGCCAGGTCGCTGGCGGCATCGAGCACGTTTGCTACGTTCGAGTCCAGGTCGATTGCTGCAAGTATGGTTTTCATGGTGCAACTCCTCGGTTGACCTTCAATTGGCTAAACAGATTCTGCGGTTCCCGCCCTCGCTTGCAATTGATGTACATCAAAACTGCGGGGAGCGAAGTGTCTTTCTAAGGGAGTACCACCAAATAGACAGGGTAGAACAGCTTTGCCATGGACGATGGTGGTACTTGTCTATCCCATTGAAAAATATGGATTCATTTTGATGCGGCAATTACCACCTTGGTGGTATTTGCGACTTTTTCGGTGTTTTTTCTGCGCCTTCGGCGATGACCTGGATCAACTGTCCGGGTTCATCCTCTGGGTAGATTCAGCGTACCGGCCACGGTCGGAGTTTCACAGTCAGGCGCAGTTCCCGCGAGGAGAAACACCATGTCTCAGGCAAAAATCAATTTGCTGGACCTCAAAGACCCGAAGATCAAGACGCTGCATATCACGTGGTTCGCCTTCTTCCTCAGTTTTGTGGTCTGGTTCAGTCACGCGCCCATGCTGGCGGTCATCAAGGAGGCTTTTGACCTGACCGGTCAGCAGGTCAAGGCGCTGATGATTCTCAACGTGGCCATGACCATTCCCGCCCGTATCCTGATCGGTATCCTGGTGGACAAATACGGGCCACGGCACGTCTACAGCGGCTTGCTGATTCTCTCCGGCGGCTTCTGTCTGCTGTTTGCCACCGCTACCAGCTATGAGCGACTGGCCCTGTTCCGCTTCCTGCTCGGCTTTGTCGGCGCGGGCTTCGTGATCGGTATCCGCATGGTGGGCGAGTGGTTTCCGGCTCGCCAGGTGGGCCTGGCCGAGGGCATCTACGGCGGCTGGGGCAACTTCGGTTCCGCGGCCGGCGCCATGACACTGCCCACCATTGCCCTGATGTTCGGCGGCGACGACGGCTGGCGCTATGCGCTGGGTCTCACCGGTGTGATCGCCTCCGCCTACGGGGTGTTTTACTACCTGAAAGCCCGCAATACCCCGAAGGGTTCCACCTACTTCAAGCCGAAAAAATCCGGCGGTCTGGAAGTATCCAGCTGGGGAGACTTCTGGTTTTACCTGGCCATGAACATTCCCATGTACATCGCCCTGGCGGTGCTGACCTGGAAGCTGTCGCCATCCAATCTCGGGCTGCTGACGGAAGGGGCCGCTGACGGCATCTACATCGGCCTGGTACTGCTCTACCTGTTCCAGGCACACCAGATCTGGAAAGTGAACCACGAGCACCTGAAACAGGGTGTGCCGGAAATGCAGCGCTACCACTTCAAACAGGTGGCAATTCTCGACTGGTCCTACTTCGTCACCTTCGGTTCGGAGCTGGCGGTGGTATCCATGTTGCCGCTGTTCTTCCTGGAAACCTTCGAAGGTCTCGATCCGGTCAAGGCCGGTCTGCTGGCCTCCGGTTTCGCTTTCATGAACCTGGCGGCGCGCCCCGGTGGCGGCTGGTTGAGTGACCGTTTCGGCCGCCGCAAGACCATGATGATCCTGATCGCCGGACTGGCCGCCGGTTACTTCCTGCTGAGCCTGATCGACGGCAGCTGGTGGATTCCCCTGGCGGTGATTGCCACCATGACCTGCTCGTTCTTCGTCCAGGCCGGGGAGGGCGCCGTGTTCGCCATGGTGCCGCTGGTGCAGCGGCGCATGACCGGCCAGATTGCCGGCATGGCGGGCGCCTACGGCAACGTCGGCGGGGTGACCTACCTGACCATTCTGTCATTCGTGGACTACCACACCTTCTTCCTGCTGATTGCCGCCTCCGCCGGGCTGGTGTTCCTGGGCGTGATTTTCCTCAAGGAGCCCTCCGGCAAGATGGCCGAAGTGCTGCCCGACGGCACCGTGGAACTGATCGACGTGAGCTGATATGGCCGGTGACTGGATCGAATGGGTTGCGGACGTGAGTGAAGGCTACGTGGAAACGGGAAATGCCTTTCGGGCCACGGTCGGCAGTTACTCGGACGCCGGTATCAAACCGGTCAACGAGGATGCCGCGGGCTACCGTATCCCCGACGATCACCTGCTCAATACCAAGGGCGTGGTGGCGGCGCTGGCGGACGGCGTCAGCACCGCCGAGGCGGGCAAGGAGGCGGCGGAGTTGTGTATCCACTCCGTGCTCAACGATTACTACACCACCCCGGAAACCTGGAGTGTCAAACACGCCTTCCAGAAAATTCTTACCCCGCTGAACCGTCAGCTCTACAACCTGGGCCACGAGATTCACGACGAGGCGCGGGGTTACGTCACCACCCTGAGTGTGCTGGTGATCAAGTCCCACCTCGGCTACCTGTTCCACATCGGCGACAGCCGCATCCACCGCCTCGCGGCCGAAGACGGGCAGTTCAGCCAGCTGACCCGCGACCACACCGCCGGCATTTCCGCCGAACAGAATTACCTGATCCGCGCCATGGGCATGGATACCAGTCTCAACGTGGATGCCAGTGTCATCACCCTGAAGCAGGGGGATATCTTCCTGCTCACCAGCGACGGGGTGCACGACTTCCTGTCCACCGCCGAGCTGCGCGAGCTGATCGAGCGCTATCCCGACGATTACCAGCGTGCCTGTCGCGAAATCGTCAATGCCGCGCGGCAGGCGGGCAGCAACGACAACCTCAGTTGTGTGCTGCTGCGCATCGATCACCTGGGACTGGAAAACATCGAGGATCTGAACGAACGGCTGACCCGCTTGCCGTTCCCGCCGGACCTGTCTCCCGGCCTGAAGATCGACGGCTACGAAGTGCTGGAGGAGCTGTACGCCAGTGAGCGCAGCCAGCTGTACCGGGTCAGGGACCTGGACAGTGGCGCCGAGCTGGTGATGAAAACCCCGTCCCGCAACTACTGCGACAGCCCGGCCTATATCGAGCGCTTCATCATGGAGGAGTGGATCGGCCTGCGGGTCGATCACCCCAACGTGGTCAAGGTGATCGCGCCGAAGGGGGAGCGCAGGTTTCTCTATTACCTGATGGAGCTGGTACCGGGTGTGCCGCTGGATCAGTGGCTGGAACACCACCAGGAGCGCCGTCCCCGGGACCTGATCGTGCTGGTGGAACAGATCGCCGCCGGCCTGGAGGCGCTGCACGAGAAGGAGACCGTGCACCAGGACCTGAAGCCCAGCAATATCATGGTGACCCCGGACATGGAAATCCGCATCGTCGATTTCGGTTCGGTGTACGCACCCGGCATCCACGAGATCTTCACGCCGATGACCCGGGAAGTGGCACTGGGCACCCTGGATTACGCCGATCCGTCCTACCGCTTCCGCATCAATACCGGCATCCGCGGCGATATCTACTCCCTGGGGGTGATCGTCTACGAGATGTTTACCGGTTTTTTGCCCTACGGCACCCGCATGGAAAAGTGCCGTACCCCGGAGGATTTCCAGCGGCTGCGCTACATCCCCAGTTACCATCACCGGGACCTGATTCCGCTGTGGTTCGACCGGGCACTGGAAAGAGCGGTGACCATTGATCCGCAATGTCGCTACGAAACCCTGCAGGCATTCCTGCGGGATCTGAAACACCCCAACCCGGAATTTCTGAAGGAAGACCCGCAGCGCCCGGTGGAAAAGGATATGCTGCTGTTCTGGAAAATGCTTTCCTTTGTATTATTCGGGCTGCTGATGATTTCGCTGCTGGTGTCTGCCACCCGCTGATGGTCTCGACAGCGCATGCGAATCGACCCGAATCAACCGAACTCCCGAATTAACCGAACAGAAGACAAGAGAGAATTATGTCCCACGCCGCCAAAGAATTTGTCCCCCTGCACATTGCCGTCCTCACGGTTTCCGACACCCGCACCCTGGAGCAGGACAGCTCCGGCCAGTTGCTGGTGGAGCGCCTTTCCGAAGCCGGCCACGTGCTGGCGGACCGGGTGCTGATCCCCGACGATATCTACCGCCTGCGAGCCGAGGTATCCCGCTGGATCGCCGATCCTCAGGTGCAGGTGGTGCTGGTTACCGGCGGCACCGGTTTTACCGACCGGGATTCCACTCCGGAAGCGCTGCTGCCGCTGTTCGACAAGCAGGTGGAGGGCTTCGGGGAATTGTTCCGGCAGATTTCCTTTACCGAAATCGGCACCTCCACCGTGCAGTCCCGCGCCGTGGCGGGCCTCGCCAACCGCACCCTGGTGTTCTGCATGCCCGGTTCCACCAATGCCTGCCGCACCGCCTGGGACAAGATTCTCGGTGAACAACTGGACGCCCGCACCCGCCCCTGTAACTTCATTCCCCATGTGGCGCGTGCCGACCAATGTGAGAGTCGCTCATGAGTTGTTGTGACCAGCCGGGGCTGATGACCGTCGAGCAGGCGCTGGAGCGTCTGCTGTCGGCGGTGCGGCCGATGGCGGATATCGAAACAGTACCGCTGCTGCAGGCCCTGGGCCGGGTGCTGGCCGCCGACCAACTGTCGCCGGTGGATGTGCCCCCGGCGGACAACAGCGCCATGGACGGTTTCGCCCTGCGCTTTGCCGACTGCAATCCCGGTGCGGAAACCACCTTGCCGATCAGCCAGCGCATTCCGGCGGGTGCCGTGCCGGAACATCTGCAACCGGGCAGTGCCGCGCGCATCTTCACCGGCGCGGAAGTGCCCGCCGGTGCCGATACCGTGGTGATGCAGGAACAGTGTCGCTGGGACGATGCCCAGGTGACTCTGGCCGCCGATATCAAGTCCGGCGCCAACATTCGCCCCACCGGGCAGGACATTCGCAACGGTGCCACTGTCCTGAGTCGCGGTCACCGCCTGAAACCCCAGGACCTGGGGCTGCTCGCGTCAGTGGGCATCGCCGAGGTGCCGGTGTACCGGCGTCTCAAGGTCGCCCTGCTGTGCACCGGTGACGAACTGGTGGAACCCGGCCAGCCGCTGCCGCCGGGACATATCTATAACTCCAACCGCTTTACCCTGGCGGGTCTGCTGCAGGCGCTGGGCTTCGATTATGTCGACCTGGGCATGGTGGCGGACACCCCGGAGGCCACCAGCGAGGCGCTGGTCAGGGCCGCCGCCGAAGCCGATTGCATTATCAGCAGCGGCGGGGTGTCGGTAGGTGAGGAGGACCACGTCAAGGGTTGCGTCGAGCGGTTGGGCAGCCTGGATCTGTGGCGCATGGCCATCAAGCCCGGCAAGCCTTTGGCGTTCGGTCAGGTGCAGGGTACGCCCTTTATCGGCCTGCCCGGCAATCCCGCCTCGGTGTTCGTCACCTTCGCGGTCGCCGCGCGGCCCTACCTGCTGAAAAGCCAGGGTGCCAGCGATTACCTGCCAGTTGCGATTCCGGTAACTGCCGGTTTCAGCCGACCCAAGGCCACCAAGCGCCAGGAATACCTGCGCGCCCGCCTGGTGTCTGACGAGCGCGGCCAACTGCGCGCCGAGCTGGCGGGCAGCCAGAGCAGCGGCGTGTTGTCCAGCGTCAGCCAGGGCAGTGGCTTTGTGGTGCACCTTCTCGGGGAAAGTTTCGATGAGGGTGATGCGGTGCCGTTCCTGCCGTTCTCCGACCTGCTTTTCTAGCCTCCAGTCTTCAGCCATTCCCGGCTGACTTGACCTGAACCCTTTGAAGCCGGCTTGTCCGGCTTCTATGATTGGAAGGAAACGACCCCGCGGTTCGCCGGGGCAGAACAATAAGGAAATGGCACTATGGGTAATCGGGTGACTCTGGCGTTTCTCGGCGCCGCCGGAACCGTGACGGGTTCGCGCTATCTGCTGGAAGTGGACGAGCGGCGGGTACTGATCGATTGCGGTCTGTTCCAGGGTTACAAGCATTTGCGCGAGCGCAACTGGCGGCCCTTTCCGGTGGACCCGTCCACTATCGAAGCGGTGTTCCTGACCCATGCCCACCTGGACCACAGCGGCTACCTGCCGCGGCTGGTGAAAGACGGCTTCGAGGGCACGGTATTCTGTACCCAGGCCACCAAGGACCTGTGCCGCATCCTGTTACTGGATTCCGCCAAGTTGCAGGAAGAGGAAGCGGAATTCCGCAATCGCCACCAGTACAGCAAACACAAACCGGCACTGCCGCTGTACACCCAGCAGGATGCCAAAAAAGCCCTGGAGCACTTTGAGGTGGTCGGTTTCAGTATGCCCAGCAACCCGCAGCCGGGGGTCTCCATGGGCAATATCGAGGTCGGTTTTTACCCCAACGGCCATATCCTCGGGTCTTCCTACCTGGATGTGCAGGCGGCCGGACGGCATATTCTGTTCAGCGGTGATGTGGGCCGCAGTAACGATCTGGTGATGCGCCCGCCGGAACTGCCGCTGTACTGCGATTACCTGGTGGTCGAATCCACCTACGGCAACCGCCTCCACGACAATCGCGATGTCTGGGATGTGGTAGCAGGGATCATCAATGACACGGTTTCATCCGGCGGCTCGGTACTGATTCCATCCTTCGCGGTGGGCCGGGCCCAGGCGATGCTGTACCTGATCACCGAATTGCGCAAACGGGAAATGATTCCCCTGGTGCCAATCTTCCTGGACAGCCCCATGGCCATCAGCGTTACCGAGCTGATGCAGCGCCATCACCGCTACCACCGCCTCAACAAGTCGGCCTGCCAACAGTTGTCCCGGGATGTGACCTTCACCCGGGATGTACAGGATTCCATCGCCATCAACCAGGTGCACGTGCCGGCCATCATCCTTTCTGCCAGCGGCATGGCTACCGGCGGACGGGTGCTGCACCACCTGCAGCGGATGGTGGGAGATCATCGCAACACCATCATGTTCGCCGGTTACCAGGCGCCCGGCACCCGCGGGGCGCGACTGGTGGCGGGGGAAAAACAGGTGAAGATTTTCAATCGCTACTTTGATGTGAAGGCGCGGGTGGAAAGCCTGGATTTCCTTTCCGCTCACGCCGACCGGCTGGAATTATTGCGCTGGTTACAGCAACTGCCCGCGGCGCCCAAGCGCTGCTTCATCACCCACGGCGAGGAGGATGCCTCGGACCAGTTTCGCATCACCCTCAGCGAGGAGCTGGGCTGGAATGCGTGTGTGCCGGATATGGGCGACAAGGTCATCCTGTAGAAAAACTAACTACGTTGTCATCACGGCGTTAAAAACCGTCTCAATTCGGTCACTTATAAGTCATAAGCTCCCTTATTTCGACGATTTTTGCCTTGTGCTGACTGCCTCGTAAACGTTTTTCTGCCTGTTGGCTACAGCTACCAATGTCTCAGGCGCTTAGTCGCCTAAAACCACCTCAAAGGTGAACTGTTTGTCGCAGTTGAGGGTGTTGCTGATAAAACAGTTGGGCTCGGTTTTCTGCAGCAGCTTTTCTGCTTTTTCCCGGTCGTCCGGCGATGTAATCACCAGCCGGACATGGGTGGTTACCCGGGTGAATTTCACGCTGTGATCCACCTTGTCCAGAGTGCCGTCGCTGTGGCAGTGAATTTCCTGCCAGTCGAATTTGGCAATTTTGGAGATGGCCTTGAAGGTCAGCACCAGGCAGTTGGCGAGGGCGCCCAACAGCATTTCCTCCGGGGTCCAGGTGTCTCCCGGGCCGTCAAAATTGGCAGGCGAGGCCACCTCCAGGGTACAGCCGTTTTCGAGGGTGGAGACCAGGTGGGTATCCGGGGTGCCATAGGTGCTGGCGCGGTAGCTGTGGGGCAGGGGATTCATTCGAGTCAGTTCCTTTATCGAAAGAGGGTTCAGGTGTCTTTTCTGGAACGGCGCTCAGACCAGCGTTCGGCGCGCTGCTGGTCACTGTTCTTGGCATCCACCCAGTGGCCGCTGCCATCCCGATGGATTTCCTTTTTCCAGAAAGGCGCGGTGGTTTTCAGCACGTCCATGATGAATTCACAGGCGCTGAAGGCCGCGTCCCGGTGGGCGCTGCTGACCCCGACGAAGACGATCTGGTCGCCGGGGGCGAGTTCGCCGATGCGGTGCACGATGCGGATGTCATTCAACGGCCAGCGCCCGGCAGCCTGCTCGGCAGTCTGTTGCAGGGAGGCTTCGGTCATGCCCGGATAGTGTTCCAGCAGCATGTGGACAAGGGGGTTGCCGGTAATGTCGCGAACCAGCCCCGTAAACATGGCCACGCCGCCGACGCCGCTGTCGTCATTGAGCAGTTGACGATATTCGCTGCCGACATCGAAATCCTCGGCCTGCACGGAGATGGATATCATCCGCCGGTTACCGGGGGGAACAGGGCCACTTCATCGCCGTCGTTGACGGCGGCGCTGTCGTTGGCCATGGTCTGGTTGACGGCGCACAGCACGGTGCCGGTCAATGCGCGCTGCCATTGGTCATCGCGCTGTTTCAGTTCGGCCAGCAACTGGCCGACGGTCGCAACGCCTTCGGGCAAGGCCAGCTGCATTTCGCCGGTGCCCAGTTGCTCCCGCAGACTGCCAAAAAAGAGAATTTTCATGGGTTCGCTTTCCAGTGGCCGGATTTGCCGCCGGCCTTTTCCAGCAGGCGGGTGGACTCGATCACCATACCGCGATCCACCGCCTTGCACATATCGTAGATGGTCAGAGCTGCCACCGAAGCGGCGGTAAGGGCTTCCATTTCCACACCGGTTTTGCCATCCAGGCCGCAAGTGGCGCTGATGCGCAACTGGTTGGTGTTTTCCAGTGGTTCAAATTCCACCTTGATGGACGTCAGCATCAGCGGATGACAGAGGGGGATCAGGTCGGAACACTTCTTGGCCGCCTGGATGCCGGCGATGCGCGCCACGGCCAGTACATCGCCCTTTTTGTGGCCGCCGCTGCGAATCAGCGCCAGGGTTTCCGGTTGCATCCGCACCAGCGCTTCGGCCGTGGCTTCCCGGTGGGTAACGGCCTTGCCGGCCACGTCCACCATGTGGGCATTGCCCTGGTCGTCCAGATGGGTAAGTTTGCGCATGTCGCTCAAGGGTAGACTCCGCAACGATGATTCAAAGTGGCCACAGTCTAGCGCAACTGGACGGGGAAACGCATTGCAGTAGATCAACTGGCGGCTGTTGGGGGCAGGATCAGGATGGCCCTGAAGTCATTGACGTTGGTCCGCGTGGGACCGGTGATCAGCAGGTTGCCCAGATCCTTGAACAGCGGGTAGCTGTTGTTATTCTGCAACTCCTCGAAGATATTCCAGCCCCGATTCCTGGCCCGCTCCCAGGTGTCCGGCGTGTGCAGGGCACCGGCGTTGTCACCGGCGCCGTCGATGCCATCGGTGTCTGCCGCCAGCGCGTAAATGCCGGGGGCGCCGCGCAAGGCATCGGCCATGGCCAGCAGGTATTCGCCGTTGCGACCGCCCTTGCCGTTGCCCCTGACTGTGACGCTGGTTTCTCCACCGGAGAGGATCACGCAGGGCGGTTGTACCGATCCTTCGCCCTGGGCTATGGCTAGCGCCAGGGCCGCGTGCTGCTGAGCCAGTTGGCGGGATTCGCCGGTCAGGTCATCTCCCAGGGACAACACTTCCAGACCTGACGCCCTGGCACGCACGGTGGCGGCTGCCAGGGACTGGCTGGGTGCGGCGATCAGGCGAAAGCGGCAGTGTGCCAGCGCCGGATCTCCCGGTTTGGGGGTTTCCGATGCAGCTGAGGCCAGCCACTGGTTGATGGCATTGCCGGCATCGATCCGGTATTTCTCCAGGATGGCCAGTGCCTGGCTGGAGGTGGTGGGGTCCGCCACCGTGGGACCCGAGGCGATCACCGCCGGATCGTCCCCCGGCACGTCGGAAATGGCCAGGGTCAACAGGCTGGCCGGAGCGCAGGCGGCGGCCAGTCGCCCGCCCTTGATGGCGGAGAGGTGCTTGCGCACGCAATTCATCTCGTGGATATCGGCGCCGGATTTCAACAGCTCCCGGTTGATGCGCTGCTTGTCCGCCAGGGTCAGCCCGGGGGCTGGAAGCGCCAGCAGGGAAGACCCCCCGCCGGAAATCAGGCACACCACCTGGTCGTGCTCGGTCAGGTTTGATACCAGCGACAGGATGCGCCGCGCGGCCAGTTCGCTGTGATTGTCCGGTACCGGGTGATTGGCCTCGATGATATCAATGCGTTGCAGCGGTTCACTGTGACCGTAGGCGGTGACCACCAGCCCTTTCAGCGGCCCCTTCCAGTGTTGCTCCAGGCTGGCGGCCATGGAGCAGGCAGCCTTGCCGGCGCCGACCACAATCAGCGGGCGGTTGTCGGCAAGCGGTGCCGGCGGCAGGAATGGCGGCAGTACCAGCGCCGGATTGGCTGTGGCCACGGCAGTCTGGAACAGTCCGACCAGTAGTTGTACGGGATCGAGATCGGTCATTGCGGGGGCTTATGTGACGATTTCAACATCATTATGGCGATAGCGTTGGTGCCGCGCCAGTGAACGTGGATAATCGTTTTTTTCTGTGGGGGGTGGGCATTGACCAAGCAGTTTATTGAAGCACAGCAGTTGCTGGATGATTCGTTCAGTCTTGCTCTGAAGGTGCTGGAGAGCGGTTTTCGCCCCCATTTCATCATCGGTGTCTGGCGCGGCGGCACGCCGGTGGGCATCGCCGTGCAGGAACTGCTGGAGTATTTCGGCATCTCCACCGATCACATCGCCATTCGCACCTCGTTCTACACCGCGCCCGGCGAACACGCGGCGGCGGTGCGGGTGCACGGCCTTGGCTACGTGATCGACCATATCCGCAAGGCGGACTCGGTTTTGATTGTCGACGATGTCTACGACACTGGTCTCAGCCTGCAACAGATCGTCAATGAGATCCTGGCCGAGTGCGGCGACAATCCGCCGGAAATCCGCCTGGCGACGCCGTACTTCAAACCGGACAACAACCGCACCGACCGGGTGCCGGATTACTACCTGCACGAAACCAACAAATGGCTGGTATTTCCACACGAGCTGACGGGGATGACAGCTCGGGAGCTGTTGGCTCACAAGCCCGGCATTGATGCCCTGCGGGAGAAGCTGGAGGGTGTGGCAGAGGCTGAAGCTGAGGGTATAGCCCAGGCCGACTAACGCTTCGCCATGGCCCTGGCGACTTTCGAACCGGTTTCCCGGCCGAGCTGTTCGGTGATATAGCGGCCAGCCGCCAGCAACCTGTCCAGGTCGATGCCATGGTCGATGCCTAGGCCATTGAGCATGTAGACCAGATCCTCTGTGGCCACATTGCCGGCAGCGCCTTTTGCATAGGGGCAGCCGCCGAGCCCGGCGATGGAACTGTCCACCACCGCGATGCCCATTTCCAGCGCGGCATAGATATTGGCCAGCGCCTGGCCGTAGGTGTCGTGCAGGTGCACCGCCAGTTGCTCCATGGGCACGGCGGCAGCGCAGGCCTCGATCACCCGGCGGACATCCGCCGGTGTGCCGACACCGATGGTGTCACCCAGGGAGATTTCGTAGCAGCCCATCTGCAACAGCCGCTCCGCCACCTGGCGCACCTTGTCGGGGGCCACTTCCCCTTCATAGGGGCAGCCGACCACGCAGGAGATATAGCCGCGCACCTGCAAGTTGGCAGCGTTGGCAGCGTCCATCACCGGGGCAAAGCGATCCAGGCTCTCGGCGATGGAACAGTTGATGTTTTTCCGGCTGAAGGTTTCCGAGGCGGCGGCAAAGATGGCCACCTCGGTGGCGCCGGACACCAGCGCCCGCTCGAAGCCCTTCAGATTGGGGGTGAGGGCGGCGTAAGTGACACCGGGTTTGCGGGCAATGCCCCGGAACACCTCGTCACTGCCCGCCATCTGTGGCACCCACTGGGGATTCACGAAACTGCCCGCCTCAATGTAGCTCACCCCGGCATCCGCCAGTTGCTCGATCAGGGCGATTTTCACCGCCGCGCTGATCGGCTGCGGTTCGTTCTGCAAACCGTCCCGGGGGCCGACTTCGACAATGCGGACATGTTGGGGCAGGGGCATGTGGTGTCGATATCCTCTCGCTGATGCCTGTTCTGCCTACAGCATACGCCATAGGCTTCAAAGTCGGGGCTATTGTATATGTAAAGGTTGTACGGAAAAGCTCATCTATTCGCCGACTGTCCGCTTGACGGAATCAACGCTGTTTCACAGACTCAGAAGATAGAGTTTCCAGGAGAGCCAGCTCCGCAGAGGGGGTAAGAATCATGGCCTCAAACAATTATGTCGATCGGCTGGATAGGGTAGTGGCCGAAGCCCGTGCCGCCAGGGCCGTGCGGGAGAAGGGTTACCGGGAACAGGCGCTGAAACTGTTTCCCTGGGTATGCGGTCGCTGTGGCCGGGAGTTCAGCCACCGGAGTGTCAGCGAACTGACCGTGCACCACAAGGATCACAACCACGACAACAACCCCAGCGACGGCAGCAACTGGGAGCTGCTGTGCCTGTACTGTCACGACCACGAACACGCCCGCTACCGGGATGCCAGTTTTGGCAGTGCTCTGCCGGAACAGCAGCATGAAGCCGCCACCTATCACCCCTTCGCCGATCTCGGTGAGATGTTGAAAGATCGCGACAAGGGCAAGTAGCCGGAAGCCCACATCCGTATCTGGCTCTGCCGGAACAGTTTGTATACCCTGAAAACCGGTAGGCGGTCGCAGCAACCGCCCAGGCAAGGATTGTTCGAGTAGGAGTGCCGGATGGCCCAGCAACACCATTCCTGTCACCGCGCCAGGGGCAAGAACCTCGGCATCCCCGAGTTGATCGCCATCGCCCTGGGGGGCATGGTCGGTGGCGGCATCTTCACCATCCTCGGCATCTCCGTGGCCATGATCGGGGTGTATACCCCGCTGGCAATCATCATCGGCGGCGTGTTGGCGGCAGCGGCGGCCTATTCCTACATCAAGCTGGGGGTTTATTACAAAGACGAAGGCGCTACCTACTCTTTTCTGAAGCGCACCTTTCCCAACTCCCATTTTGCCGCCTCTCTAATCGGCTGGTGGGTGATCTTCGGTTACATCAGCACCCTGGCCCTGTACGCCTACACGTTCTCTTCCTATGCCATCAGTGGTTTCGGCGAAGGCGGCAACGAATTGTTGCGCAAGGCCGTGGCCGGTGCGGTGATCCTGGTATTCACGCTGATCAACGTCTGGAGTGTGAAGGGCATGGGCAAGGTGGAAGACCTGATGGTCTACACCAAGCTGGTGATTCTGGTGGTGATTTCCTTTGTGCTGATCAACCACGGCAATACCACTTTGCCGGTGCTGGTGACAGCGTCACAGGACTTCAGCCCTTACCATATCCTGATGGTGGCAGCGATTACCTTCGTGGCCTACGAGGGCTTTCAGCTGGTCATCAACGCCGTCAACGAAATGGAAACTCCGGAGAGGAATATACCCCGGGCGATCTATGTCGCGATTCTGCTGGCCGGGCTGATCTATGTGGTAATTTCCCTCGGCGCCATTCTGGCAATTCCTTTCAGCGACATCATCGATAACCAGGAATACGCCCTGGCCGCCGGTGCCAATGAAGTGCTGGGGCACTGGGGTACGGAACTGATTATTCTCGGTGCCCTGTTAGCCACCAGCAGTGCCATCAGTGGCACGGTGTTCGGCGCCTCGCGGCAGATGGCGGTGATTGCCGGGGACGGTTATTTCCCCGGCCTGCTGGCAAAGCGGGTCAACCACATCCCTGTCAACGCCATCATTGCCATGTCCCTGTTCGCCTTTCTGCTGGTGCTGTCCGGCAGCCTGCAGGAAATTCTGGAGTTCGGCAGTATCACCTTCTTGTTGGTCTCCCTGCTGATGGCCTTCGCCAATTTCCGCATCCGCGCAGCGACCCGCTCTTCTACCCCGATTACCCTGTTGTCCGTGGTGGGATTGGCCGTGGGCACAGGGCTGATCCTGATCTACGAAGCCCAAAACCAGCCGAAGCAGTTGCTGTTTATTCTTGGGCTTTACGCCATTCTGTCGTTGGGCGCCTGGCTTTATGCGGAAACCCAACGCAGGAACAATCAGCAGTGAGCAGGGGTAGGGCTGGCGTGAAAAGTCACCGTTCTCCCGCAGAAAATAAATACTAGACGACTGGTCTAATCTGATGTAATGTGCCCGACCATGTCATCCCAAAAAACACAGGCCAAATCCGCCGACACCCGCCAGAAGATCCTCGATACCGCTCGAGCCATCATCGTGGGCAAGGGCTATGCGGCGGTGGGACTCAATGAGATTCTCAACCAGGCCGGTGTGCCGAAAGGCTCTTTCTACCACTACTTCAAATCCAAGGACGATTTTGGCCGGGAACTGCTGGAAGCCTATTTCAGCGAGTACATGGAAAAACTGGACAGTCTGTTGGGCGGTAGTGGAGTGCCCGCAAAGCAGCGGTTGATGAAATTCTTTGAGCACTGGCAGGAGTCCCAGTGCAACGCCTGTCAGGACGAAAAGTGCCTGGTGGTGAAACTGAGTGCCGAGGTTACCGACCTGTCAGAGCAGATGCGTCAGGCGCTTCAGCAGGGCATTGAGAAGGTTCAGGGCCGGTTGGGCAAATGCGTGGCTGAGGCTATCGCCAGCGGTGAACTGGTCGTTTCAGAGAGCCCGGAGGAACTGGCCCGGGAACTGTATTGCCTGTGGCTGGGCGCCACCTTGGTGAGCAAGGTCAACCGCTCGGCTGACGCCCTGCAGATGGCCATGTCCATCACCCGGCAGCGACTGGCCATGGAGGCTATCCACTAAACAACCCGCTTTTTTTTACCCAAAAACTAGACGACTGGTCTAATTAAATCGGATTCGGTCAGGAAGAAAACGATTGAACAATTCAGGAGAACACATGGACATCGCAACCCCGACAAAAACACTGTTTCAACCGGTCCGGTTTGGCAAAAAACAATTGCGCAACCGTTTCGTCATGGCGCCGATGACCCGCAACAAATCGCCGGGTGGCATTCCCGGTGAGGACGTGGCCCGTTACTACAGGGCCCGTGCCGAAGGCGGTATCGGCCTGATTGTTACCGAGGGCACCTATATTGGCCACCCGGTGGCGAATGGTTATCCCAACGTGCCCGCATTCCACGGTGAAGAAGCTCTGGCGGCCTGGAAGAAAGTGGTCGATGGCGTGCATGAGGCCGGCGGCAAAATCATCCCGCAGATCTGGCACACCGGTGCCATGCGTATGCCCGGTAACTGGCCCAACCCGGACATGTTGAGCATGGGGCCGGATGATGTCTTCGTTGACGGTGTTCAGACCGTCAAGGCCATGACCCAGACCGACATCGACATGGCTGTCATGGCCTATGCCCAGGCAGCGGCAGATGCCGAACTGCTCGGTTTCGATGGTGTGGAAATTCACGGTGCCCACCAGTACCTGATCGACCAGTTCTTCTGGGAAAGCAGCAACCACCGCACTGACGGTTACGGCGGCTCCATCGAAAACCGCGCGCGTTTTGCCATTGAAGTGGTCAAGGCCGTGCGTGCCGTGGTCAGTGAGGACTTCCCGGTAGTGTTCCGTTTCTCCCAATGGAAACTGACCGATTATGACGCGCGCATTGCAACAACCCCGGAAGACCTGGGCGCCATTCTCAAGCCCCTGGCCGCAGCAGGCGTCGACTACTTCCACGCCAGCACCCGCCGTATGTGGGAACCGGCCTTTGAAGGCTCACCGGATAACCTGGCCACCTGGACCAGACGCCTCACCGGCAAACCGGTCATTACCGTGGGCAGTGTTGGCCTGGACAAGGAATTCCGCGTCGGCCACTTCACCCGCGAGGAAAACCCGGATGCGAAGAGCAGCGTCGACCTGGTGCAACTGGCTCAAGGTATTCACGACGACCGCTACGATTTGATTGCCGTGGGCCGAGCTGTGCTGGCCGATCCGCAGTGGGCTAACAAGGTGCGTGACAACCGGCTCGGAGACATTGTCCATTTTGATGGATCTGCACTGGATGAACTGGTGGTGTGATTTCCCTCCCAACTAATTTTCCTCCCCCCAAATTGCGTTGATTTCCGGTTCAGCGCAGACCTTATGCCCCATCAGCAATGGTGGGGCTTTTTTCTTTCAGCCCGTTAGGTGTCCCGTGTTCAGCGGAATCAGTCTCTATATCACGGGGAAGGAGAATATAACTTGTTGATTTGTATAGAGCCTGGAATATGATAGGCGGACAAGGGAATGAACCAATAAAGTTAAAGGAGTCTACTTTATGCCGAACGGTACCTTTCTTGTATATTTCCAACTGATTGTTTTGAAAGAAAATAAACGCGTTATTTCGCACGGTTGCGCTGAGTTAGTGTGCCAAAGTGATATAGTGCCTGAGTCTTTATAATTAACTGTTAGGCTCTTATGTCAGATTCATTCGATAATAATTTCCGTCAGATTGTTGGCCCAAAGCTAAAAGAACTTGGCTTTGAGCAATTAAAGCTAGAAGGGTGTATGTGCCCGGAATACCTTTTTCACAAAGAATCTCTTTGGTTTTCTTTGAGTTGGGATTGGCGAGATCAGTATTTGGATGTTTCACTAGGGAAACTATTCTGGTTTAAGGATGTTATGGAGCGAGTTGTTGTGATTGGTGATTACAGTAGCTACGACCGCAGAATCACCTGGGATGCGATGAGCAAACTGGGAAGTGATATCGCTATATTTGAAGTCATTGCATCAACCTTGGATAACGCACTAGCTATATATGACAAAAGTTATGCAAAGATATTTGAAGGCTTCCGCGTAAGTAGAAGCAAACGAAATGGAATCAATATTGATGATTACATCGGTAAAGAGGCTGTGTTAAATGACCTTAACAAATTCAAAGCCTAACAAACGGCTGCACCGGACAAATTTCCGCTGTCACCTTTTTAGCAAAAACACGCAAAAAAGCCGCCATCAAAAATTTGCTCGGTGAGCCGGGCGTTAGAACTCATATCCAGCCTGTCTGGGCGCACTGTCAAAAAGGGATCTCCGATGACTGTTGAATCGAGAATATTTTCTGTAGCCGAGTATGTTCAGCCGTCCGAAGGCGAGCCTATTCGTTCCGTTGTGCTTGAAACCCGAGACTCAATTATCGTGGTTTGGCATGTCCATCCCGGGCAGGAAATTGCAGCTCACGTTCACCCTAACGGCCAAGACACGTGGACTGTTTTGTCGGGAATGGCTGATTACTTTCAGGGCAATGGGATTGTTCGTGTCCTCAGGGAAGGTGAGATAGCCGTGGCAAGACCGGGCCAAGTGCACGGGGCGCGAAATATAGGTACCGAGCCATTTGTGTTCGTCTCGGTTGTGGCATCAGCCAATGCCGGTTACGCATTGGCTGAGCGATAGAGCCCAATCTGGAGTTAGTCCAAATAAGTTCTAACAATCCGTTCCAGCGGACAAGCAGCCAGCTTCGCTGTCTGCTTGCCGCTGAACTCCGTCGTTAGCTGTAAAAGGAACTTATGAGCATTGAATACAAAATCAATCACTCAATCAGTACAGAGCAATTTATTTCGTTATTGGCTGATTCAACCTTGGGTGAACGTCGCCCTATTGAAGACTATGAGTGCATGGAAGGCATGATTTCTAATAGTAATCTTACAGTCAGTGCGTGGGACTCAGGGAAATTGGTGGGTATTTCTCGCTGTATGACAGACTTCCACTATGCATGCTATCTGTCAGATCTGGCTGTTTCAAAGAACTATCACAAGTTGGGCATTGGTAAGCAGCTACAAATTCTTACTCAAGAACAACTTGGGCCACGTTGTAAGCTAATTCTCATTTCAGCTCCAGCGGCCAACTCATATTATGAGCATATTGGTTTTTCGAATAATCCACGTTGTTGGGTTCTTGAACGCGATGCAAATATTCACAGCTAACAAAAAAATTAAGTCGTTCGCTGTGCTCACTGGGACGCGCAAAAAGCCGCGCGCCACTTATTTAAAACGTTATGTGTTCAATGCTGCCAATCCATTGCGCGCAATTTTTCTAACTCCATCCATGCGGTCGGGTAGAGTGATTACCCAATCGCAGTCGCGCAGTTTTACTAGAGCTTGCTCAAGCGGCTCGCAAATTTCCATGGCTGCACAAAATGCACCGTATGCGTCATGGCACTGCATGAGCTTGTAATGGCCGTTGACCATTTCAAACATTCGGTGTTTTTCGTCATCGCTGCAACCAGCTCCGTACCAGTTTTCAAAAAGTTCTTTTTTGTTCATTTTGCCCCCCAACTATCAAGCAATTCTTTACAGCTCAAAACACATAACAAGCGACTGTGGTTCAAGCGGTAGCTAATTTCTTTTAATAAGCCCATTCCTTACCATCCCTCACCATGGCATTGAGAATGGTCAAAAACTTTCTCATCGCGGCAGTCAGTGCCACTTTTTTATGTTTTCCCTGTTTCACCAAGTGGCGATAAAAACCTCCAACGATCGGATTGCATCGGGTGGCACTGAGGGTGGCCATATACAATGTCGTGCGGACACTGTGACGACCTCCCAGTATCCGCCGCTTGCCTTTCGACTTGCCACTGTCCCGATTGATCGGTGCTAACCCAGCCAGCGATGCTATCTGTTTATGGTTTAGTGTCCCAAGTTCCGGCATCTCGCTGAGCAATGTCCAGATCAAGGTATTGCCCACACCTGGAACTGTGGCTAAAAGTAGCTTACGTTCCTGCCACGCTGCTTCTTGTTGCACGGCTTCATTCAACTGCTGCTCCACCCATTCAATGTCTGTATTCAACACGTTTACCAGGTGGTGGTAGGAGCGCTCCAGTGCTTTCCCCGCGAGCTTCACACGGTTCAGCTCTTTGGTACGCATCTCGATCAACTGCCGGCGGCGTACAACCAAGTCTTTGATCAGCTGTAGGTTTTTGCTCTTTTTCTGGGTCAAACGAGGCTGCATCACTGCGGCAAACCGGGCAATGATCTGGGCATCCAGCTTATCGGTTTTGGCCAATTGATCGGCGGCTCGGGCAAATTGACGAACCAATACCGGTCGGACAATCGCAACGGGGATTCCCTTATCGAAAGCGGCACAGGCAAAGGCCATTTCATAGCGCCCGGTGGCCTCCATGACCACCCGGTTGAGTTTGTAGCGACACAGGATTTTCAATGCTTCGCGTATACCCGTCTCAGTATTATCAACAGTAAAGTGCCGGTTACGCTCCCAGATAAAAATATCGAGTTGGAATTTCCCAACATCAACCCCCACATTCACACCCGTCTTCTCTTTTTTATTTGTCATGGTATCCCTTACTTGCTAGATTCGGGCTTGAAGCCCATTCGACTGTTCGAGTTCAAATCGGGTCGGAGAAGCGTCCCAGCTTGTTAACGGTATCAAGTACCTGGCATGCAACGGACTACTTCTCCGGTAACTAGTTGCACCTAGCTACGGGCTTCAACCTATCTCATCAGGGAGTCGTTGGATATGGATATTTCACCAGGATATTTGGGGTCAGAGTAAAAACACAAATACCATGTTCTGTGCGAGGATTCGACCGACTCCCTTCTATCTCAGATCTTCACGCAGGTGAAGATGGCGTTTCCAGAGGCCTTGTCCCAGGGGATGATTTTTTCGTAATCATGTTCAAATAGCTGAACCTCAAAGTAAGGTTGCAGGATGGCTTGCAGCTCCTCAAAACTCACCGCGACCATGGCGTGTTCATCGTCCCAAACCTGGGTTTCTCCCAGCGTTGTTTTCTCTATGCGGAGTTTTAGCGACTGCTTTTCCCCTGAACCACAGTAGTTCCAGCCAGAGCTGAACGAGAAGAGGCTGTCATTTTCCTGGGCGGTGTGTCTAGCAAACAAACGGTTGTCAATTTTGTTTTTATCGACTGCGTTGAAACAGAAGACGCCATCGGTTTTTAATGCGCTGTGCACACTGAGGATACATTCTTTCAACTTTTCTACCCCATTGTTGTAATGAATGGAATAGAGAAAGCAGGTGATCAGGTCCAGTGGTTCATTCACCTGGAAATTACACATGTCCTGCAAGGTAAATCGTGCTTCCGGGCATCGAACAGCGGCTCTTTCCAGCATGGGTTGATTGATGTCGAGTCCGCTACTGTGGTAGCCAAAATCAATGAAATGACGGATGTGAGGACCGGTGCCACAGGCCAAATCAAGATGTGTCTTACCACTGTTGCCGAGAATCTGGTTCAGCCTGTGAATACTGTGGCTTTGTGCCCGATAGTCGATATCGACACACATCAAATCGTAATAGCCAGACAGGTCTGTATAGAGGGCGTTTGCGGACATGTGGGCGGGCTGTATCAGCGAGAAGATCAGGGCCGCGCATAGTATGCCAATCAGCCGAATTTGCGAAGCAGATCGACGTTTGGGGAAAGGGCCAACAGATGTCTGAACGACTGTCGGCTCACTGGAAAGCTGCACTCACTTTGCTGCGGCGGCTGTGAAGGTTGCAATAAGCAATAAGTGGGGGTCAGATAACACATTTTTAATGACAATTAGAATGGCGACAACTCAGGATGCCCTGGAGATCAAAAAGGTCTATTTCACCGCCTTTTCCCAAGGCGAGAGGGAACTCGTCTATAAGGTTGCCGATGGTGTTACAGAGGTTGTTAGAGGAATATTGTCTATTCATTTGCTAAAGCAGTTGCCAACAACATTGAGGTAAAATCTCAGGTCAGAACATTGCAAGATTGGATGGTGAAGATATGCACTATGAAGAAGTATTAGCTTTGCGCAAGGCCTGGGGTGATAAACCCTGTGATCATCCGGAATTTACGGATGAACATCTTTTTGGTTCCAAAACAGGTGATTATGTCTGTACACAGTGTGGTAAGTCGTTTCCCCATGTGCCGATGACCCGGTACGTAAAGAAGTAAACGATCGCTTGAGTGAGGCGGGATTGCTGGCCACCAACGACGCCCCGTGCGGTCAGGTGACCTCGATACCGCCTTAGGAGGTATCTCTCGGCTTCCTCACTTCACTAATCAGCCCCTTTTTAATCGTCACCGAATCATTCTTTGCACGCCTTAAAAGGGCAGGGCTTCACCTTCTCCCCAAACCATTTGCCCCGTACCTGTTAGCTGAACGGTCTCTCCCGAATCAAAAATCCATAATCAGTAGCCCTGCCCGTGGGTCCAGGACCGGCTTGTCTATGGTGTTGGTGTTGGTGTTGGTGTTGGTGTTGAAGAAGTTGTTGCCGGAATAGTCGGGGATGAGGGTTAAGCGGGGCCAGATAACACGTTAGTTCCCTTTTTGAATCCGTTATTAGCCAGCGCTATTTCCGTATTAAATGAGTCAGCTATCATTCCGCCATAATATCCAGCGCAACCGCTTCGGCGACCTTGATGCCATCAATGGCTGCGGACAGGATGCCTCCGGCATAACCTGCGCCCTCTCCGGCGGGGTATAAACCCGCTGTGTTGATACTGGCGAAACTATCATCGCGACGGATGCAGATGGGCGATGAAGTGCGGGTTTCGATGCCGGTCAGGATGGCGTCCTTCATGGCAAAGCCGTGGATCTGTTTGTCAAAAGCGGGGATGGCTTCGCGAATGGCTTCAATGGCAAATTCCGGCAGTGCCTGCCCCAGGTCGGTCAGGGTGATGCCGGGCTGGTAGGAGGGAACCACCTCGCCCAGTTCGGCAGACGGTTTGTCCTGCAGGAAGTCTCCCACCAGTTGTGCCGGGGCGTTGTAGTTTTCGCCGCCGAGCAAATAGGCTGTTTTCTCCAGCGCCCGCTGCAAATCAATCCCGGCCAGCACGTGTTCCGGGTAATCCTTTTCGGGGTCGATGCCCACCACAATGGCGGAGTTGGCGTTGCGCTCGTTGCGCGAATATTGCGACATGCCATTGGTGACCACGCCTCCTTCTTCCGAGGTGGAGGCGACCACGGTGCCCCCGGGACACATGCAGAAACTGTAGACGGAGCGGCCATTTTTGCAGTGGTGAACCAGCTTGTAGTCTGCCGCACCGAGAATAGGGTGGCCGGCGAATTTGCCAAAACGGGCCTTGTCGATGACCGACTGCGGGTGCTCAATCCGAAAGCCGACGGAGAAGGGCTTGGCTTCGATATAGACACCCTGATCCAGCAACATCTGGAAGCTGTCGCGGGCGCTGTGGCCGATGGCCAGGATGACGTGGTCGCTGTGCAGGGTTTCACCGCTGGCCAGGGTGACACCGGTGATCTTGCCCTGTTTGACGGAGTCCGAGGAGTCGCCTGCAGCTGTGTTATCAACCTGGCGGTGGATGGTTTCAACCTTGCAGTTGAAACGGATTTCGCCACCGAGCCGGATAATTTCGGCGCGCATGGTTTCCACCATTTTTACCAGCTTGAAGGTGCCGATATGGGGCTTGCTGACGTAGAGAATTTCTTCCGGCGCGCCGGCTTTGACGAATTCTTCCAGTACCTTGCGGCCCAGAAAGCGCTTGTCTTTGACCTGGCTGTATAACTTGCCGTCCGAGAAGGTGCCGGCGCCGCCTTCACCGTATTGCACATTGGATTCGGTATTCAGTTTGCGCTCGCGCCACAGCCCCCAGGTATCCTTGGTGCGCTGGCGCACATCCGGGCCCCGTTCCAGCACGATGGGTTTGAAGCCCATTTGCGCCAGCACCAGGGCGGCCAGAATGCCGCAGGGGCCAAAGCCGATGATGATGGGCCGTTGCTGGTTGGCATTCGGGAAGTCCGGCTGGGCCTGGGCGACAAATTTGTAGCTGGTGTCCGGACTCGGCAGCACAAAGCCCTGGCCGCTGAATTTCTCCAGCAATTGTGCTTCCAATTCGCTACTCAGTTCGACATCCAGCAGGTAGATCAATTGGATATCGCTTTTCCTGCGGGCATCGTAACTGCGTTTGAAGACACTGAAGCCCATCAGATCGCCGGGCGCGATGGCCAGCCTGTTGACGATAGCGGCGCGAAGTTCGTCATCGCTGTGGTCCAGGGGCAATTTGATGTCGCTGAGTCTTAACATGGTTTGCTGCTTTGTCGGTGTTTCAGGGGTAGCGGACAGCCGGGAATAGCGGGAAACTCTGGCCAGGGTTCGCGCGGTTAACCGGGACGCGATTATAGCGAAGCGCGGCGAAAGCGTGTGCTAAAGATAGAGTGCCAGGTGACAGCCACTTATCCCGGTGCAAGGAAAAATCATGCAGATTCGCAGGGCGACAGATCAGGATTCTGGAGAGATCAGACAGCTCTATTACACGGCGTTCCCTCAAGGCGAGAGCGGCATTGTTGCGCAGGTCGCGCTTGAACTGCTTTGCGGGAATACCACACCAGAAACAATCTCCCTGCTGGCTATTACTGATAACACAGTGGTCGGCCATGTGGCTTTTAGCCCGGTGGGTATTGATCATCTTGGGGATTGCTCGGCGTATATTCTGGCGCCGCTGGCGGTGCATCCCGATTATCAGAAACGGGGCTTTGGCTCGGCGCTGATCAACTATGGTATGCAGTTGTTGTCCGATTTGGGCGTCAATATCGTTTTTGTGTACGGCGACCCCGCGTATTACAGCAGGTTTGGATTCGCTGCCGAATTCGCCAGTGATTACGTGCCGCCTTATCCACTTCAGTATCCCTTTGGCTGGCAGGCCATTGCCCTGAAAGACTTTGCTGTTGCGAGAACTCCAGAGTCGATAAGCTGTGTTGCAGCTTTGTGCGATCCGAAGTTATGGTAAACAACCAGCCAATCATCACACTCAACTGGCTCTCTAGAGTCTGTTGTGTATTTCCCTTCGATAACACCCGGCTGCTGATTTTGAACAAGGAGGTGATTTCATGTACGCCGTGATATTCCGCGCCACTGTCGGCGAGCTGGATCAGGAGTATTCAGAAACCATTGAACGCATGAAAAGTCTGGCATTCGACAAGTACGGCTGCCTTGAGTTTTTTGCCTTGATGGACGGAGACAGGCGCGTCGCCATTTCCTACTGGAATTCGGAAGAAGACATCCGCAACTGGAAGCAGGACAGTGAGCATCTTGCGGCCCAGGCCCGCGGCAGAGAGAAGTGGTATTCGTCCTATTCGGTGCAGGTGGTCGAAGTCAAACGCCAATACAGTCACAACATGTCGTAGCGCCTGATGCCAGCGGTATTTTCGAAGAAGGTTGGCTCCCCCTTGTGACGTTGTAGACGCCGATGGTGAGCAACTCCATCCCCGTAATTAACAGAAATCCCATGCCTATGAACCATGACTATCAATATCAGACTCGTGAAGTCGAAAAGGACCCAGCCAAGGAGTTTCGCTTCGGGGAAGGGCGGATAAGCGGTTACCTGTCCCTCACGCTGGGGGGGCTCAGCCTGCTTGCCGTCCTCGCCTACCTGTATCCCTCCTATCTCACCACAACGGAACTGCGCAGGGCGTATGACGCGGTGCAATTGCAGCAGGTGCTGCGTTACGGCATGTATTTTTCCCTGCTGTTTGGTTTTCTGGCTGTGGTATTGAACAGGGGACGGTATCGGATTCTCGGCCTTTCCGGCTCGGCCCTGACGATGGCCGCCTTTGCCCTGGGTGGCTACAGGATTCCCGTCGGCGCGGTGGAACCGAAAGCACTTTCTCTTGGCGTCGATTGGCTGATCCTGGCATTTCTGGGTTCCGCCATCGTTTTCCTGTCACTTGAAAAGCTGTTTCCCAAGTACCGGGACCAGTTGATCATGCGGCCGGAGTGGGATGTTGATCTGTTTTATTTCTGCTTCAACCACCTCGCCATTTCGGCCATTCTGATATTTGCCAACTACCATGCCAGTCATTTCAGTTGGGCTATTTCGCCGGGTGTTCAGGCGGCGGTTCAGTCTCTGCCCATTTTGCTACAGGTCGTCCTGATCGTGCTTTGCGCTGATTTTGTCCTCTACTGGGAGCACCGCGCCTATCATGAAATCAAGCTGTTATGGCCGGTGCATGCGGTACACCACTCGATAGAAAACCTGGACTGGCTGGCGGGATCGCGGGGACATTTCATCCAGGTGTTTTCAGAGCGGGCCATGGTGATGGTTCCCTTGTATTTATTGGGGGCAGACCAGCAGGCATTGAATATCTATGTCACGGTGGCCGCACTTCAGGCGATTCTGATTCACTGCAATCTCGGGTTCTCTTTTGGCCCGTTGAAGTATCTGTTTGTGACGCCGCAGTTTCACCATTGGCACCACAGTTCGGAGCAGCCCGCCATTGATACCAATTACTCCGCCCATACGGTCATTTTTGACCGTCTGTTCGGGACCTTTCACTTTCCCGGAGAACACTGGCCGGCGGAGTATGGCACCACCGTTCCCCTGCCTAAATCGGTGGTGGGGCAGACGCTGTACCCCTTGCAGGCAAACCGGGAGCGTTGGCGGAACCGATCGCTGGGCAAACCGGTGGAGTAATCCTTTTTCCGCAAGTGCCATTGGGTATATTTGCCGTTCATGGGCTAAGCTGAGTGTTATTCGATTCAGGAGGGAATGCCCATGCAGCGGGCGGAAAAACTCAAATACCTCAGTATTGCTCTCTACGTTTTCGGTGCGGTCTTTATTGTGGGCATTCCGGCGATGATGATGTGGATCTGGCCTGCCGGCTGGTCCTGGGAACCGTCACAGCCCGAGTATGAACAGATGATCATGGGGGTTTATGCCACGCTGGGTGTGTTCCTGATCCGGGCGGCAAAAAATCCGCTGGCCCATGCCAGCCTGATCTGGTTTACGGTCTGGTCGAGCATCGTTCATGGCGGCGTCATGCTGGTTCAGGCGCTGGTCGACGAGACGGAACGCGCCAACCTGGCGGGTGATGTTCCCGCGCTGTTCCTGGTCGCCATTGTGCTCTGGTATCTCATGCCCACCAAGGCTGGGGACTAGGCAACCGAAGGGCAGTGGGGCTGGTGGTATGTTCAGGCAGTGCCAGCTGTTTTTGCTTGGGACGGGTAACCTGTCGGCTCTGTTGTAACAGCCTTCGTTTATCTTCCCTTTTTCCTTCCTTTTTCCTTCCTTTTTTAAGAGTCACGCGAATCATTCTCTCTACCCCTGCAAATGGCAGCTCTTCTTCGTTGCTCCAGACGATTTCTGCGGTACCTGTCAGGTGCGCGGTTTCACCGCTATCGAAATCCATAAAAAGCAGTCCCACCCGTGGTTCCAGGGTCAGGTTGCCGATGGTGTTGAAAAAGTTGTTGCCGGCGTAGTCGGGGATCAACAGCCGCTGTTGCCCGTCGAATTTCAGAAAACCCGGTTCCCCGCCCCTGTGCGAGACGTCTACTCCCCGATTGCGGGATTGCCGTCCATCGTTAAAGGCGCTGGCAATGAAAAAGGTATCGGCGGTAGCGATCATTTCGATTACCCGGTCTGACCAGCGACTGAAGGCTTCCGAGCGGAGTTGCCTGTCGTCGAGTCGCGGTGGAGGGCAGCGGGTGGTGATGTATTTGGGACAGTTGCCGAAACTCTGGGACACGGTAACGCTGAAGCCGTTGTCGTCCCTGGCTCTGATCACACCGTTGCAGCGGTTGCGGCGGCGGGTGATCTGCTGGATGCCTAGCAGGCCCACCAGACAGCCCTGGTTCAGGCTGTCGGCCAGCGGGTCATGACGGGGCAGACGGATGTGCACATCCAGTTGCGTGGGGGATGGCGAGCGAATAAAACCGGGCTCACCGAACAGGGCAGTTGCCCACAGGTCGCCGGCCTGGTCCTCCGCACCGAGGATCAGCATCGGCAGCTGTTCGAACAACTGCCGGTGCTGGTCGGGCATGTGATCGCGAATTAACACTGCACCCATGGCAGTGACTTTATTGCTGTCTCCGGCGCGGGCGCGTACAGCCAGTTCGCCCGGGTGCCAGGGGTTGTTCAGGTCTTCGGTGTTATCGCGATCAGTCTTCATCTGCCATCCTCAGTGCAGGGCAAAGAATTCGACCCGCAAGCCTCCGGGAATGGTGCACATCATGTGGTTGAAATGGGTTTGTCCCAGGGGTTCCGGGCTGAACTCGAAGTTGACGCCATCCACCCCGGCCAGTTGCCGGTGCAACTGTTCCAGTGCCGCGGCGTCCCCGACGGCCAGGGCGAAGTGGTGCAGGCCGATGTTGTGGTGGCGGTCAAAGGGGGTGGCGGAATCCGGGTCTTTTGCCTGCCACAGGGTGAGCATCACAGTACCATCGCTGATGAAAACGGACGGGTAGCTGGGGTCACCACCTACCTCAATGAAATTCAACTGCTTCTTGAAGAAGTCGCTGGTCTGTTTGATATCGCGCACGGTCAGGCCGAGATGGTGAATGCCTTTGGTGATATTGACTGCCTGGTTCACGGTGATGTCCTCATGGTTGGTGATTGTCTCAAACAATGGTAGTGAACAGATCTGTTCACTTGTGTTTCAGCTTAGGTGAACAGATCTGTTCATGTCAAGCCCGTAACGCTATAATTCACGAATCGTTGTAAGAGAGACTTCCTGTTATGCAACCGCGCCGACAGCACCTGATCGACACCGCTTACCGGCTGTTCAACGAACACGGCTATCACGCCACCGGTATTGACTGGATTCTGGCGGAGTCTGGAGTGTCCAAGGCGACCCTGTACAAGCATTTCCGGAGCAAGGAGGACCTCATCCTGGCGGTGTTGCAACAGCGCCATGAGCAGTTGATGGCATTGCTGGAAGGGGCCATTCAGGAGGCGAAGAACAAGGGCGAACAGCCGGTCTTGGCGATTTTCGATGTGCTGGATGAATGGTTCGCCACAGAGGGGTTCTTCGGTTGCAACTTCATCAACGCCAGCGCCGAATACAGCACCGCCGGTGACGAGATCCACGAGTTTGCCGCCCGCCACAAACGGGATATGGAGCAATTGATTCGGGATAACCTGGATAACGACCCGGATGGTTCCCTGGCGGCGGAACTCGCTCTGCTGGTGGATGGGGCAGTGGTCTACGCCCATACCCGTGGCGATCGCAACGCAGCAAAACTGGCGAAACGTATGGCGGAGCAGTTGTTGACCGGCCGTGAGTGATGGATAGTAAGCCGTTTTGCTGCTCCAACTATCAGCACAAATGGGATTGAAACCGGGATGACGCTGGGGGTTTGTACCGTTGAGACGCGGTACCAGGCCCCGCGCTGTCATTAGTGCGCCCCATAATGAGCTGAGGTTCATAGACGTCTGTGGGTGAGGCGATTAAAAACCACTGTGGGTGGCGCTGGCAGGCGCTATGAGAAGGATCTACTAACAACGTGGAGTAACTTATGTCGCTAGCAGTGATAGGTGCGGGTTTTGGCCGCACCGGCACGATGTCACTCAAAAAGGCTCTGGAGCAGTTGGGTTTCGGCCCCTGTCATCACATGGAAGAGGTTTTCAAAAATCCCGAACAGTTGCCGTTCTGGCAGCGGGCATCAGGGGGTGAAGCTGTGGACTGGAGCGAGGTGCTCTCAGGCTATGGCGCCTCCGTGGACTGGCCCAGTGCACATTACTGGAAGCAGCTGGCGGCATTTTACCCCGAGGCCAGGGTAGTGCTGAGTGTCCGGCCACCGGAGGTATGGTGGGACAGTTTCTCCGGCACCATTAAACAGTTGCTGGAAATGAAAGACGAAATCCCGGATGCGTATCCCGCCGCGGTGATCAATATGGCGGACAGCATCGTTCGGGAACAGACCTTCGGCGGCAGTCTGGACAAGGATTCGGTACTGGCTGCATTTCAGCAGCGCATTGATGACGTCAAACGCACCATTGCGCCAGAACGCCTGCTGGTTTTTGAAGTAACCCAGGGCTGGTCGCCGCTGTGTGAATTCCTGGGCGTGCCGGTTCCACCGGGGGATTTCCCGCGCACCAACGCCAAAGTGGAGTTCTGGGATATTTTCAGCAGAGGCGCTGAGCCGGAAGCCTGATCAATTTTCTCTCGGACCAAACCGGCAATCCCGCCGGTTTGGTCTTAACATGGCCGCCATTTCAGGTAACATTGCCCCTTCATAACCGTCCCGTGCTGGCATACAGGACAGCGCCTTGGACGAACACGCAATCACCTGATAAGAGATGAGGCCAAGCCCCTCATCCAACGCTGATATGGCGGAGAGGAAGAGAGATGGAATACGAAGAAGTTAAAGCCCTGCGCGAAGCCTGGGGCGACAAACCCTGTGATCACCCGGACTTTACTGACGAGATCCTGTTCGGTTCCCGCACTGGCGATTTTATCTGTATCCAGTGTGGCGAATCTTTTACCAAGCGCGAACGGGATTCCATGAACCGCGCTGGTGCCCACCCCAAGATCACCCGCATGGTTGAGCAGCACAAAATGCTCCAGGAGCGTATTGAGCTGATCAATACCCGCAAGAATAAGCTGGAGACCATGGCTGCTGGACTGCAAGGCCAGTCGCCACTGGATGCCCTGCTGATGCAGCAACAGGGTGTGATCACCCTGCTGGACGAGCTGATTCAGGCCACGGAAAACGGCTGATCGATTTTCCCGGCGGGCATTGCCCGCCGCCCGCCAGCGTCGGCTTTCCCACTCCCGCAAAACGTCGCACTCTGCTATATCTAATCCTGACGGGTAGTATAGATAGTGCCGCTCGTCCGTGGTTTTTTAAGACTCAGGTGGCGAAACGGCTGTTCCCGAAATCCTACTCAGGGGTGAGAGCGTTTGTTTATGGCGATCCGACGCGTGGCAGTTTTGTTACTGGTGCTGGCGATTGTCATTCAGTCCGGTTGCGTGTCCGTCCCGAAGGTCCCCGCCACAAAGTACCAGCCCGGTATGGGCGAAGTGGCTGTGGTGCCGACTATCTTTCAGCCGGAAATCAACTTCGAAGGGTTTGTTCACAATAAGGGTGAAGGCGCACTGGTCGGAGCGGGCGGGACTTTCCTGGTTTGTATGGGAATGATGGGCCATGGCACCTGTACAGGTTTTATCTGCGGCCCTGCACTGGTGTTGTGGCTGGGCGTGTGTACAGCGTCCTCCGTGGTGGGCGGTACCGTCGGGGCTGTGGAAGCTCCCAGCGGAGAAGAGCGGCGCAGCGCCGAGCAAAGCATGACTTCGGTGCTGGATGCGAAAACCATCCAGGAGTCACTGCGCCTGCAGGTGGAGCTGGCCGCCCAGGAGCGAGATCGGGTCCTGATACCGCTGGCGCCGCAAGTGATGGACGCTGTACAGCAGCAAAAAGATTACCGGCCGCTGACCGCCGAAGGGGTGGATACTGTATTGGAAGTCACCCTCACCAAAGTGGGCACCAACAATGGGGGGATCAATCCACCACTGCGGTTCTACATGGAAGCCGCGGTGCGCCTGGTCAGCACAGCCGATAACCGCGAGTTGATGACCGAGAGCTACCGCTACAGCGGCCCGGCCATGAAACTGGCGGAGTGGGCTGCCAATGACGCTGCCGAACTCCTGAAAGCCATAGAAACCGGCTATCAGGTACTGGGCGCACAGATCTTCGAAAATACCTTCATGCTCTATCCCTTCCCGGATCGCGACGCACACAGTGCGGGATTTATGGGTGTTGCATTCGGGTTGGCGCCACTCTATCCCCCCACTCGCGGGGCGTTGACCGGGGACAAGATTATCGGCAGCTACTTTGAGTGGACCACAGTGAATGGCCTCAGGCCCACTTTGCGCTGGCAGCCCTTTCCCCGTGATGTGGATGTGGCAAAGCAGCCGGAGGACATGGGGCGGATCAGCAATGTGCGCTACGATCTGGTGGTGGCTGAAGAGGTCAACATGGCTCCCGGCCCGCTGGTGTATCGGCGGGAAGGACTGACCGATGCATCCCACACCTTGAAGGTGACCCTGAAGAAGGGGACACGCTACTTCTGGACGGTAAGGGCGCGCTTCGAGCTGGATGGCCGCGAACGGTTGACCGAGTGGAGTTCCACTCATTACATCGCCCGTCAGGGCATGACGGCGCCTTCGGTGTATTCCTACCGGTTCAAGACACCCTGATTGCCGGAGTGGTTATTCGGCGGGAGTCTCCGCCTCTTTGCCGATGTGGTAGGCGGCAAAACCGGACATCACCACCTGATCCACCGCCATGCCGATCACCCGGCCACTGCCCAGCGCCTTGATTTTGAACTGCGCATTGGTGATGGGGTCGGTCACCACACCCAATACCTGGTCCTTGAACACCTGGTCGCCCAGGGAGATTTTGCTGGAAAGGATGCCGCCGAACTCGGAGCGAATCCAGTAGGTGTCGTAGTACACCGGCTCCGGTTGTCCCCAGGAGAACAGCCGGGAAATCACGCCCTGTTTTTCCATCAGGCTGTGCAGGCTGTTGACCCCCGCCTTGATCTGGTGCTCCTGGATGCGTGAGGATTCTCCCGCCTCCAGGGTTACGGAAATGATTCCGGCGGCGACTGCGGCATTGCGCAGCATGCCGGGTGATCCGGAGCTGTGAACCACGGCAATGCGGTCAAATCCGCGGGTGAACACTGCGACTTCCGGCACATTCATGTCGGCCCGCAACTGCGGCAGGTTGGTGCGCCGGAAAGAGCCGGTGTGGATATCCACCAGCATGTCGCAGTGGCTGACAATCTGTTCGAACAGGGCATTGGCGAAGCGGTCGGCCAGGTGCCCGCGGGGACTGCCGGGAAAGTGCCGGTTCAGGTCCCGGCGATCCGGCAGGTAGCGGCTGCCCTGCTGAAAACCCTGCAGGTTGACGATGGGGACACCGATCACCTGTCCCGACAGTTCCTGGGGTTTCAGGTCGTAGAGTACCCGGCGGATGATTTCGATGCCGTTCAACTCGTCGCCGTGGATGGCACCCACCAGACACAATGTGGGGCCGGCTTTCTCGCCGTTGACCACCAGCACCGGCGTGGGCTGTGACAGCCCGGCAATCTGGACGCTGGGCGACCAGGCCAGCCGGGTGGAGGTGCCGGGAAGAATTTCATTGCCGAACAGGGTAATGCTGGTAGCTTCAGGCGGGGGCGTCGGCTCGATTACCGGTTCCTCGGCGGGTGCTTCAGGGCCATCTTCGGGCTTGAGCGGTTCTGCCTCCGGTTTCGGCGCCGGTGCCACTTCCTTCAGGTTAATGTTGGGGGCAATCTTGAGCGGTTTGTCCTGGATGGTTGCCGCCTCGTGGAGCAGCCCCTTGATGACGCGTTTGGCTTCCTTGAGGCGCGGGATGGACTGTTCGATCTCATCGACATCTTCGTCGTCAGTCACCTCTGGCACCGGCTCTTCATTGTCATCCATGTCGCCTTCGGCAAAGGCCCGGGGTGACACAGCAGTCAGGAGAGTCAGGAGTAAAAGGAAAACAAGGGATGCGTGCAGCGGTCTGAAGAACATGGCTCGTCGGATTGGGAAATACTGACCACAGTGTAAAGAACTGCCGGGGACATTAACACTACCACTCGGACAGGCGTGTGACCCGATTCAGGCTGTTCAGGTTACAACGGTCGCAATTGCCGGTTGACAGTCGGTTGCGGGGATTTTTTGCCATGTCTGATGGTGGCGGGGCGCTATCCCGCAGGCAAAGCGTGTATAGTTTTCGGCGAGTAATTTCCTTCCCGAACAATAACAAAAGGACCGCCCGGTTGAAGGACCAGACAGTCGACGACAACAGCATTCCCGATTCCCTGCGCCGCGCCGCTTTCCTGATGGTGCTGATCAATGCCTTTGCCACGCCGATGATGCTGTCGGCGGTGAACGTGGCGCTGCCGGGTATCGCCCGTTCCCTGAATATCGATGCGGTGCTGTTGAGTTGGGTGCCGATGGTTTACCTGATGGCCAGCGCCATGTTTGTGCTGGTATTCGGCCGCCTGGCGGATATGTACGGTCGCAAGCGGGTGTTTCTGCTGGGGACGGTGAGCGTCATTGTCTCTTCAATCCTGGCCGCGCTGGCAAACAGCGGCGCGATGCTGATCAGTGCCCGCTTCCTGCAGGGTGTCAGTGCCGCCATGCTTTATGCCACCCAGATTGCCATTGTCACGTCGGTCTTTCCCCCGCAGCAGCGCGGTCGCGCCATCGGCATGACGGTGTCGATGGTCTATCTGGGGCTGACCTTCGGCCCCGCCGCCGGTGGGTTCCTGGTGGAACATTTCGGTTGGCGGGCCAGTTTCCTGTTGCACCTGCCGCTGTCAGCCGTGGTGTTGGCGATCGCATTCCTCAAGGTGGGCGGGGACTGGAAGGGGGAATCGGACGGGGCCTTTGATGTCGCAGGGGCGATCAGTTATGGCCTGATGATTGTCTGTGTGTGTATCGGTGCGGCAGGCCTTCCCCAGGGGTATGCTTTTGTGGCACTGGGGGTGGGTATTGGCTGCCTGCCGGTGTTTGTGTGGCTGAGCCGGCGGGCGGAGAAGCCGCTGCTGGATATCCATCTGTTTTTCAGCAACCGGGTATTCAGCCGCTCCAGCCTGGCGGCCTGCATCATGTACACCGCCACTTTTGCTACGGTGGTGCTGGTGGGGTTGTACCTGCAATTCCTGAAAGGTATGAGCCCAGCCCATGCAGGGCTGTTGATGATGATCCAGCCACTGATCATGGCGTTCCTGTCGCCGCTGTTCGGCCGGCTTTCGGATACGGTAGAACCGCGGCTGATCGCCTCTCTGGGGATGGGCTCGGCCGGTATTGGCCTGTTGGTGCTGGCCAGCCTCGACAGCGCTGACAGCACAGCCTGGCTGGCTGTCGGGCTGTTGCTGATCGGGTTGGGATTCAGCCTGTTCTCGTCGCCCAATACCAACGCCATCATGAGTTCTGTGGAGCGCCGTCACTTCGGCACTGCCTCCGCGCTGGTGGCCACCATGCGAGTGTTGGGACAGATGAACAGCATGATTCTGGTGGCGCTGATGTTCGCGCTGGTGATCGGCCAGGTGGAGATTGTGCCGGAGCATTACGGCGCGTTGCAGCAGGCGATCAGCTACTGTTTTGCTGTCGCCGCACTGTTGTGCCTGCCGGGAATCTATTTCTCTGCGGTGCGCGGCACCATTCACAACAACTGAGGTGCCGGGCTCGGGGACATGACTCAACCGCGGGCGATAATCCGCGAGTTGCGCTCGTTGCGGTAGAGGAACTGAGAGGGGTCGTCGATGACTTGTTCCGCCTTTTGCCGCGCCGCCAGTATCTTGTCGTGATGAGGAGATTTACTGCATACCGGATCGGCGTTGTGTGCGTCGCCTGTGAGCATGTACGCCTGGCAGTGACAGCCGCCAAAATCTTTTTCCCGCTCGTCGCAACTGCGGCAGGGTTCCTTCATCCACTCCTCGCCACGAAAGTGGTTAAAGCCGGGACTGTCGTTCCAGATCTGCTGCAATGACATGTCGCGTACGTTGGGGAATTCCAGCGGTAACATCCGGGCACTGTGGCACGGCAGTGCAGTGCCGTCAGGGGCTACGGTGAGAAATACCTGCCCCCAGCCGTTCATACAACCCTTGGGTCGTTCCTCGTAGTAATCCGGGGTGACGAAAATTAGTTTGATGGGATGATTCTGTGCCGCCAGTTTTTCCCGGTACTCGTTGGTGATGCGCTCGGCCCGCTCCAGTTGTGCGCGGGTCGGCAGAAGTTGTTCGATATTTTCAAAGGCCCAGCCGTAGTACTGGCAGGTGGCCAGTTCCACATAGTCTGCCTCCAGCTCGACACAGAGTTCGATGATGCGGTCGATCTGGTCGATGTTGTGGCGGTGGGTGACGAAATTCAGCACCATCGGGTAGCCCTGTGCCTTTACTTCCCGGGCCATGCGCAGCTTCTGTTCGAAGGCTTTCTTCGAACCCGCCAGCATGTTGTTCACCGATTCGTCGCTGGCCTGGAAGCTGACCTGGATGTGATCGAGGCCGGCCTTGCGGAATTCGGCCATCTTATGTTCGTTGAGGCCGACCCCGGAAGTGATCAGGTTAGTGTAGTAGCCCATCTCACTGGCGCCGCCTATCAGTTCGAGCAGGTCCTGGCGCACCAACGGCTCGCCGCCGGAGAAGCCCAGTTGCACGGCGCCCATTTGCCGGCCCTGGCGGAAAACATCCAGCCATTGTTCGGTGCTGAGTTCTTGGCTGTGGTTGGAGAAGTCCAGCGGGTTGGCGCAATAAGGGCATTGCAGTGGGCAGCGATAGGTCAGTTCCGCCAGCAGCCACAGGGGTTGGCCGTGGGATTTGCCCGCGGCGTGTTGCTGCTCGCCGGCCAGGCCTGACGACAATGTCGGTTGGGCACTACAGGGTGATCCAGTGCTGCTCATAGGCCTCTTCCAGAAACTCCAGGATATCGGCGGAGATATCTCCAGCCTCGGGAAACTTGGACCGCAGTTTTACGATAATGTCCTCGACACTTTGCTTGCCATCCACCAGGGCGAGGATTTCCCCCGCAGAGGGGTTGAGTTGCACCATGCCTTCCGGATACAGCAGATCGTAGCCGTTCTGGGCCGGCTCCCACTGAAAGCGGAACTGGCGGTTCAGTGTGGGAATGGCGCTGGTCGAAATGGTTTGAACGGTTTGTGTCATCTGAACAGCCCCCGGTGATAGACCTTTTGCTCGGTGACCGTGTGGCATTGATTGGGGTACATGTCGCTGGTGCGGTGTTGTCCCACCTGAAGGGCGAGCCCGTCTTGCGCAAGATACTGCCCTGGAAATGACCTGATTCCCCGCCGGCATCAACGCTGGCGGGGAGCCTAGTAATCAGACGCCGATGTTGTCCAGCGCCTGGTTCAGGTTGTCGATGGTGCGGTCGATATTGTGCAGCTTGTCGAGACCGAACAGGCCGATACGGAAGGTCCGGAAATCCTGGGGCTCGTCGCACTGCAGAGGCACGCCGGCGGCAATCTGTAATCCCTGTGCGAGGAATTTCTTGCCGGTCTGGATATCTGCGTCATCGGTGTAGCTCACCACCACTCCGGGAGCCTGAAAACCCTCGGCAGCGACACTCTTGAACCCTCTGCTGACGAGTAGGGCTCGGGCGCGGCGCCCCAGTTCCAGTTGCTCTTCCTTCACTTTGTCGAACCCGTAGGCTTCCGTCTCTTTCATGGTGTCGCGGAATTTAACCAGGGCGTCGGTGGGCATAGTGGCGTGGTAAGCGTGTCCGCCATTCTCGTAGGCTTCCATGATCTGCAACCATTTGCGCAGGTCGCAGGCAAAGCTGGTGCTGGTTGTCTGATCGATGCGTTGACGTGCTTCATCTCCCAGCATCACCAGGGCGCTGCAGGGTGAAGCACTCCAGCCTTTCTGTGGGGCGCTGATCAGGATGTCCACACCCAGTGCTTTCATGTCCACCCACAGGGTGCCGGAGGCGATACAGTCGAGTACGAACAGTCCACCCACGGCATGTACGGCGTCGCCAATGGCGCGTACGTAGTCGTCCGGGAGCAGCATGCCTGAGGCGGTTTCCACGTGGGGAGCGAACACCATAGCCGGTTTTTCAGACTTGATGCGGGCCACTACCTCCTCAATCGGGGCTGGTGCCAGGGCGGGTTGGGCGCTGTGGTCCACGGCTTGTGCTTTCATGACAATGGTGTCGTCAGTGATATGGCCGGTCTCGAGGATTTGGGTCCAGCGATAACTGAACCAGCCGTTGCGGATGATCAGGCACTTCCTGTCGGTGGCAAATTGCCGGGCGACGGCTTCCATACCGTAGGTGCCGCCACCGGGTACCACTACGACGGCAGCGGCGTTGTACACCTTCTTCCGGGTGCTGGAGATATCGTTCATCACACCCTGAAAGCGTTTGGACATGTGATTCAGCGAGCGGTCTGTGAAGACCACGGAGTATTCCAGCAGACCTTCGGGGTCGGTGTCGGGCAGTAAGCCGGGCATTTTGTGAACTCCTCGTTTTATGTTTTCAGGGGCGCTGTCGGTCTCGGTAATCCAGTCGTGCTGTTAAGCGGTCCCTGTGGATCAAGGCTTGGCCGAGGCGCCGCCTATAGAGCGGGTGTTTCGGGTTATGGAAGTTAAACCGCTTATGTCTCCAAGTTCAACCTTGAAAGATGGCGTCAGCCCAGGCAAGGGATACGGTGTCATGGTTGGGGCCGGGTGATGGGAAGCAGGGGGATCGTCTACATCTATGTGAATTGGGCGCGCATGAGTTGGTGGGCCGTAGTGGCCACCTAGGGGAGGGGCAGATGCCCTCCAGAATCTGGACGATTGAGTGGCTTTCCGGCGGTGTATTGGGGGGTTGGAAAACTACCCTTAATGCGCGGTTATTTTTTGAAAAATAATTTTTAAAGAATTATGAAAATAAAATAATGGAAAACAATTTATATATTTTTTTGAAGGCATTTAGATCTGACATCGCAGTGACGTGATTTTGGGTGATCTGCTCATAAAATAGCCATTTGGTCAATTTCAAGTGGGTAAAAAGACTGACCTATCGGACCGAAACTGTCATCAAGTACCTCGACAGGGATATTGATAAGTGCCTAAAAAATAGATAGTTTTAGCCTTGCCATGGTGTGTAGCAGGCTTTGTTCCATCCGTGGCAAATGCTGTATTAACCACATGTTAATGCGGTGGTTATTAATCGACAATAAAATGATGAAGGGTACTTATGTCTAGATATATCGTGACCAAAACACCACACGAAAACGGGGATCATATTGTTCACAACCAGTCAACCTGGTGTCCGGATTTGCCTGATTCTGTTGATCAGAAAATGTTGGGTATTTTCCCAACCTGTCAGGCGGCCGTTCGTGAAGCGAAAAAGTTCTTCGAAAAAGTGAATGGATGTATCAAATGCTCCCGACCTTGCCATAAAACCTGTTGAGTAAAACTCTTCGGACCACAAGGGCCATATCCAATGGCCCTTTTTTATGGAGTAGCACCTGATAGAGTCCGCGGCTCCATCGCAGCGGCATCATCAAGAAGATAGAATTGCGTTCTGAATGTGTTGGACAAGATGTTAATGAAGGAGTCCTGATGGAAAAGATGTTCGAAAACACCATGTATGCCACTCGTTGGCTGCTGGCGCCGATCTACTTCGGATTGAGCTTTGCCTTGTTGGCATTGGGTATCAAGTTCTTTGCCGAGGTTGTTCATACCCTGCCGATGATCCTGAGCATGTCGGAGATGGATCTGATCCTTGTGGTGTTGTCGCTGGTGGATATTTCCCTTGTTGGTGGCCTGATTGTCATGGTGATGTTCTCCGGCTACGAGAACTTTGTCTCCCAGTTGGACCTGAGTGAGTCCAACGACAAGTTGAGCTGGCTTGGCAAGCTGGACACCAGCTCGCTGAAGAACAAGGTGGCCGCTTCAATCGTTGCCATTTCCTCGATTCACCTGTTGAAGATCTTCATGAATGCCCACGAGATCGCCAACGATAAGATCCTCTGGTATGTGGTATTGCACATGACCTTCGTGTTCTCGGCATTCGTTATGGGCTTCCTCGACCGAATGACCCGCCACTAAGTCTGTTTCCCGGCGAAGGGCTCCCTTCGCCGGTTACCGCAACTGCGCACCGTCTGCTTCCGGACGGTGCCAGCTATGCCCCATTTTGTCGCAGTCTCCCCCTGGTTTCCTGCAGAAACATATTTACTGGTTCGTAACTTATTGAATTTGAAGCTTGTGATGGGTTGGCATTCTGTTTGCTTGGATGTTTGTGGTATTCACAATGCAACAATTATCTCGAGGTATTCTCATGAGCTTGTACGAAAAACTGGGTGGCGACGCAGCCGTGGATGCGGCAGTAGACATTTTCTATCGCAAAGTGCTGCTGGACGACCGCATCAATCAATACTTTGATGGTATCGATATGGCCGGCCAGGCCCAGAAGCAGAAAGCCTTTCTGACCATGGTGCTGGGTGGACCGAACAGCTACACCGGTAAGGATATGCGCGAAGGTCACAAACACCTGACTGGCCTCAACGATACCCATGTTGATGCGGTCATCGAGCTGCTGGGTGAAACCCTCAAGGAGCTGGGTGTGGGTGATGAGGATATTTCCGAAGTGGCCGCACTGGCCAACAGCGTTCGCAATGATGTGCTGAATCGCTGAGTGTGCGATGACCGTTGTACATTACGGTTCGCAGGCTGTTGCAGTAGCTGAAGGGGAAACCCTGTTGTCCGCCCTGGCACGGGCGGATATTCAGGTTCCCAACAGTTGCCGTTCCGGCGTATGTCACTCCTGTCTGATGGTGGCGGACAGTGGGGCTATTCCCCCTCGCTCACAGGCAGGACTGACTGCTCAGCAGGTCGCCCGGAATTGTTTCCTGGCCTGTCAGTGTCTTCCCCATGAAGATATGGCGGTCTCACTGGCCGACGCCGAACGCCGCTACCAGGCAGTCCTGGTGGACAAGCAGCCTCTGAATGACGGAGTGCTGCGGGTTCGCCTGAAAACTGACATGCCCTGGTTTGCCGGGCAGTACACCAGTGTCTGGAAAAGTCCCTCCGAGGGGCGCAGTTTTTCCATTGCCAGCCTGCCGGAAGAGGGGGTGGTGGAATTTCATATTCGCCGTCGCCCGGATGGTGCTATCAGCGGCTGGTTGGAGCGTGAGTTGCACGAGGGCGACAGCTGCGAGCTGAGCACCGCCCGCGGCCACTGTTTTTACACTCCGGACTGCAACGATAAAACCCTGCTGCTGGCGGGAACTGGTACCGGTCTGGCTCCTTTGTATGGAGTGGCCCGACAGGCGCTGGCCCAGGGGCACCAGGGGGATATTCATCTTTACGCAGCCTCTGGCAGCCCGGGACAACTGTACCTGACCGAAGAACTCGGTGAGCTGGCGCAGCGCTATGCAAACTTTCACTACCACCCGGTGGCAAAGCGCGATGTTGAAGAACATCCCCACGTGCAGCAGGGCGACCTGGTGGATGTGGTCAGCCGCCGCCACGGCAATCTGAAGCAGTACCGGGTTTACCTGTGCGGGGCTCCAGCTATGGTCAGGAAGTTGCAGAAACTGAGCTTTTTGCAGGGCGCGGCGATTACCGATATTCTCGCGGACGCTTTTGAGACTCCGGCCTGAACCATGCGACCTAAACCATGCAGCTAACACGCTTTACTGACTACGGTCTCCGGGTGCTGATTCATCTCTGCAATCAGCAGCAGGGAACTCGCGTCGGCCTGGATTTTCTGGCGGAACATTTCAATATGAACCGTCACCATCTTCATAAAGTCAGCCAGCGGTTATCCCAGTTGGGTTGGATTACCTCGGCTCGGGGCAAGAATGGCGGCATCGTGCTGCAACCTGGCGCCCGGCAGATCACCCTGGCTGAGATCGTATCCGAGCTGGAGGAGACCCTGGAGCCGATTGACTGTGAGGGCATTGAATGCCCCATCGCCAGTCGCTGCAAACTGCAGGGAATTCTTGGAAAGGCCAGTTCAGCCTTTCTTCAGGTGCTGGCCGAGTACCGCTTATCTGACCTGCAACAAAGTGACCTGCAAGTCATAAAAAAGGCATTCAGTTTCCAATAGACCCGACTAGGATTACACCGGTACCAGAACGGAGTGCCGGATGTGAACTGGGGATTTCACCATAGTCATCGAGTCATGGGAGTTGCCGCGCTGAGGAGTGTGGTATGCGTCTGATTCGTCTGCTCAAAAATGACCTCGCCCGCGAGAGCGCAACCTGGGTGGAGGAGGGCATCATCTCCGAAAGCCAGGCCGAGCAGATCTGCGGCCACTACGGCATTGATTACCACCACCCGAATCTTCACAGCACTGGTTACGGTCTCTTGCAGGGGTTGGGCTACCTGTTTATCGGATTGGCGCTGATCACCCTGATAGGCGCCAACTGGGATGAAATTCCGCGCGCTGTGCGCATGGGCGGACTCATCGCCCTGACCATGGCCACCCACGGGGTGGCTATCTACCGTTTCCAACTCGGCGATCAACGCGGAGCAATAGGCGGTTTTTTCCTCGGCAACCTGTTTTACGGTGCCTCTATCATTCTCATCGCCCAGATTTACCACCTCGGAGAACACATGCCCGATGGCGTGTTCTGGTGGGCGTTGGGCTGGCTGCCCATGGTGGCTCTGCTGCGTAGTGCCACCCTGGCAGCTCCGATGCTGTTTCTGGCGCTGCTGTGGTTCTTCATGGAAGCGGACATGAATTTCTATCCCACGTTGATGCCACTGTTTTTGATCTGCGGTCTGTGGGTGTTAGCGCGGAAAGAGAGCAATCTGTCGCTGCTGTTACTGGTGGTCGGCAGTTGGGGCCTGTGGATCGAGTATTCCCTGGGATTCTGGTGGAGCGACTTTTACCGGATGTCTTTCTTTCCCGAACATATCCCCGTCAGTGGTGCACTGCTGTTGCTGATCTACGCCATCGGGGCGGCGCTCTCCACACGCCCGGAACACAACTGCCGGGATTACGGTGTCACTCTGGATCTGTGGGCGGTCAGGGGGCGGTGCTATGCCTGTTCCTGATGAGCTACCGTGAGCCCTGGTCGGGGTTGATCGAAGGCCCGTGGGAACACCTGACATCCATGTTCATCCTGTTGGCAGTACTGCTCTCTGTGGTGGGCTACCTGGCCTGGAAGGCCGCCAGGGTCAGGGAAGTGATGTCAGCAGCTCTACTTTTGCTGGCCTTGCTCGGCGGGGTGCTCTGGGCGAAAGATCCGGCGCTGGCACTGTATTTCCAGATTGTCGCCAACCTCGTTCTGGTGGCGTTCGGAACAGGCCTGATTGTGCAGGGCATACGACTCGGGCTTTCCCAATATTTCTTCCTCGGGGTAGGCGCTGTGCTGGTAACGGCGATGATGCGCTACTTTGACCTGGTCGGAGACTACATCGGCGGTGCTGCACTGTTCATGGTGTTTGCTCTCCTGCTGCTGGGAGCGGCCCGCTTCTGGAAAGTCAGTCAGTCCAGGGAGGTAAAGCGGTGAAAAAGAACCTATTGGGCGGACTGGTCGCCGCGGTGCTGTTCCAGCTGCTGGTGCTGACAGGCATGTACGCCAGCGCCGCCATGCCGTTGTGGACCGGTACTGAGATCCGTGTGGCCACTGTCCCGGTGGATCCCCGTTCCCTGTTTAGGGGTAATTACGCCAGGCTTGGTTACCATTTTTCCCGCCTTGAGGGTCGGATCTATAGCGGCGAGAGAATGCTGCGTTCCGGGGAGGTGGTTTATGTCACCCTGCAACCCGGCGAAGCCGGGCTCTACGAATTCGCGGGCATGTTCTTGGAAAAACCCCGGCAGGGGGTATTTATCCGGGGGCGGGTGGAAAGCCACTACCGCAACGAGGGCGTTGACTCGATCAGTATTAACTATGGCATTGATGCCTTCTTTGCTCCCAGGGCAAAAGCGATGGCGTTGGAAAAGGAGTTGGCTGACGGTGGCGTAGCAGTATTGATGATATCGGACAGTGGTCGTGCGGCTCTTAAGGACGTGTTGGGGCAGTGAGGACAATGCTCCGTTAATCGAATATCCGCTTTCGTTCAAAACTCTACAATTTAACCAGTGCCAAATTGTTTTCAGGAGGTTGTTCATGGTTCCAGCGCAACAGGCGCTTCAGCGATTAATCGAAGGCAACCGCCGTTTCGTTGCCGGGGAAGCGAAAGCCTCCAGCCAGAGTGACCCGGCGCGGCGGGCAGAGTTGGTTGCCGACCAGAAGCCCTTTGCCATTGTGCTGGGCTGCTCCGATTCCCGGGTTCCGGCCGAACTGGTGTTTGATCAGGGGCTGGGAGATCTGTTTGTGATCCGGGTGGCCGGTAATGTGGTGGCGCCGTCCCAGGTGGGCAGTGTGGAATTTGCCGCCGAGTGGTTCGATACCCGGTTGGTGGTGGTATTGGGGCACACCTGTTGCGGAGCGGTATCCGCCACACTAGCAGAACTGGCTGGTAAGGGCGGACATGTTTCCAAAAATCTGCGCTCAATCGTCGATCGTGTCAGGCCATCGGTCGAACCCCTTCTGGACACGGAGCTGGTGAATGACCCCGCATTGCTGGCGGCCAAGGCTGTCAGGGCGAATATCAGGGCATCTGTGGGCCATTTGCGCCATGGCTCGGAGGTGCTGGAGAAACTGATCATGGACGGAAAATTGCTGGTGGTCGGAGCTGAATACTCACTGGAAACCGGGGTCGTCGATTTTTTCGATATCGGGAGTGATTGACCATCCTGTCATGCACATAAATTCCTCGCTGTAATCGCCATACTTTGCATGTCTTTCTATATGTTTTATGTTCAACTATTTGATATATAAAAATAAATATTGATTTTCATCATTATAATTCCATGAAATTTTGATGGCCTCTGTTATATCTTCCTTTGCCGGGCGCATCGCAGATCGCCTGGTGGAAAGCCGTTCTGAGCCCTATTTGCTGGATGGCAAGCCGGTGGAAGTGAAGGTGGGTGTCAGGGTGGTGGTACTTGATCCGGCCAATCACCGGACCCAGGATCAGGTCCTGCACGACGCCGATGTGGCCCTCTACAGGGCAAAGCATCAGGGGCGGGTCTGCTGGATGCTGGTTTGACCAGCAGATGGACGAGATGATCAAGCGCGGCCGCCAGTTGCAGGCAGAGCTGAAAAACGCCATTGCCGAGGACAAGCTGAAACTTCATTACCAGCCCATCATGGGGGCGGGGGATCGCCAGTTGAAGGGCTTTGAATCACTGGCCCGTTGGCTGCGGGATAACGGCGAATGGGTGCCCCCCTCGGAATTCATTGCCCTGGCGGAGGACCCCGGCCTGGTCACTGACATCGGTTGTGTGGTATCGAGACGGCCTGCCGCCAAATCGGCGAGTGGAACCAGGCGTATACCGATCGCCACTACTACATTAGCGTCAACATCGCTTCCGATTCCTTTGGCGATGAGCGCTTCATCCGTTGTATTTCGAATAGTATCCGGCGCCACGGGGGCAGGCAGGGCCAGTTGAAGCTGGAGCTGACCGAGCGGATTTTGCTGACGGATACTGACAGGATACTGGACAAACTCAACAAGCTTATTGAGCTGGGTTGCGAGATTATGATTGATGATTTTGGTACCGGTTATTCCAGTCTGTCGTACCTGCATGTACTGCCGGTGGGCTCTTTGAAAATCGACCGTAGCTTCGTGCTCAATCTTGAGCAGAGCAACAGCTCCCTGTCAGTGGTGAGAACCATCATCGCTCTGGCGCGTTCACTGGAGCTGGGTATGGTTGCGGAAGGAGTGGAAACAGAATATCAGGTGGAACAGCTGGCGGCGCTGGGGGCCACACAATTGCAGGGCTACTTCTTTGGTCGCCCCGCCCCAACGCGGGAGGCGGAGCAGTTTTTCAATATCGAACTGGAGCCAAGGGCTACTCAGGCTGTCTGAAGATTGCCGTTATTGCATCGGCGCTGTCTGGTTGAGGTACTGGATGGCCGGTTGATAACCAGCCTGGGCGGAGCGTTGGAACCACTCATTGCCCTTCTTTTCGTCCTTCTCAACTCCCATGCCGTTGTAGTACAGGCCGCCCAACGCATACATTGCGGCGGGGTGGCCGGCACTGGCAGCTTTCTCATACCACTCCACCGCCTTGTTGTAATCCTTAACCCCGGCTTCGCCGCTCTGGTAGCACCAGCCCACTTCGAACATACCCCCAACATTGCCTTGTTCGGCGGCTTTCATGTAATAGTCGAATGCGGTCTGAAGATTTTTCTCTGTACCCCAGCCTTCCCGGTAGAGAATGGCTACTGCAAATTGGGCGTCGGCATTGCCGCTGTCTGCCAGTTCGGAAAGAATGGCATAACCCTTGTCCACATCGCCGCTACGGACAGCCTGATAACCTTCCTCAAGGGTGCCGGCCAGCGCGGGGATGGATAGCAAAATGGCGGCAAGGGCGCTTAAATATTTCACGGAAATTCCTCTTGTTGGGTTACTGCGGCTCCGCCACTTCAGTGGTCAGACGCACTGTCGACGGGGAGCGCATCATACTACGATTTTTGGCTCTAGCGTTTGATCCACCGGGTTTGGTGGAGTTCAATTTCTATGATGGGATAGTGGATATTCCCGGACCAGGCAGAACAACCTATGGCAGGTGGGGTACGGCAGGCAGGACATATGAAGAAACTTGATGTGCTCGAACGTTATTCGCGGGATGCCGTTGGTCGCACCCTGATTGATGTGGCGGCTGAGCGGGCGGAGGATCTTTACAGTAACTTTGACCGTTCTGCACCCTATGTCCGCCGCGATCTGGATCCGGATCTGGTGGAGTACCTGACGGAGTGTGCGCGGGAGCTGGGCCAGGAGCCGTTTGCCATCCGCTTCACTCTGGCGCTACCCCCCGATGAGGAGCGGCGCGGTCGAATTCGCCGCAGCGTCAATAGTTTCTTTCTCTACCTGGTGGATGTTGAGCGTCGCAACATTCGCCAGATGATGTTCCGCTCTCTGGTATTCCTGCTGATCGGACTGGCCATTCTGTTCTGCGCTCTGTCGCTCAACCAGTGGCTGGGGGAGGAGCGCTCGGTGATAGCCAATGTGTTTGCCGAGGGATTGATCGTGGCTGCCTGGGTGTCCTTGTGGGAGGCGCTGGCGACCTTCCTGATCGAGTGGTTTCCACATCGAAAGAATGTCGCCCTTTACCGCCACCTGGCAGCCGCCGAGTTGTTATTCAGGGCCGGTTAGGGCTGCAACAGCTTGTGGTCCGGGGGCAGTTGTCTTGAGATCCACAGCGCCAGTTTGTGCTTCATGTGGGGTCCGTCAATCTGCTCATTGGGAAGGGGCGTGATCAGCTTGTCATGAACCAGCAGACGGTAGACGAACTCCACTTTCTCACTGGCTGAATCGGTTGCTTCGAACTTCGCGGCACCGCGTTTCTCGGCATAGATCATGCCCACCCGCAGGGCTTCCTTCAGCAGTTCCGCTTCGTGCTTCAGTTTGGACATACGCTTGTCCTCTTATTGTTATGGTCAGTCGCAGCAGCCCGAGAGGCCCTGGTCCATCAACTCTGCCGGCGCTTCAACATCTATGGTGCCCACCACGGTGGCTGGCACCCCAGCCACGACCGAGTGGGGCGGAATATCCTGTAGCACCACACTGGCGGCGGTTATCTTCGAGCCTGCGCCAATCTCGATATTGCCGAGAATCTTGGCTCCCGGGCCAATCAGCACCCCGCGCCGCACTTTCGGGTGGCGGTCGCCACACTCCTTGCCGGTGCCGCCGAGGGTGACCGACTGGAGAATGGATACACAATCTTCCACTACCGCAGTTTCCCCGATAACGATACCGGTGGCATGGTCGAACATGATTCCACGGCCAATCTGGGCAGCCGGGTGGATATCGACTCCGAAGTTGACCGAGATACGATTCTGTAACACCAGCGCCAGGGGTCTGCGGTTCCGCTGCCACAGCCAGTTGGCAGCACGCCAGGCTTGTAGGGCGTGAAATCCCTTGTAGTAGAGGAAAGTGGAGAACAGATTCTGACAGGCGGAATCGCGGTTGTAGATGGCGAGAATGTCGCAGTTGACCTTGTCTTCCATTTCCGAATCGCCATTGAAGGCTTCTTCAAAAACCTCATGCAGGGTCAGTGCAGAGGTGGCATCGCAGCCGAGTTTCTCCGCCAGGAGAAAACTCAGCGCCGCCAGGATGGAATCGTGTTTGAGTACAGTTACCTGCAGGAAACTGGCCAATACCGGTTCTTCTGCGGCAACCTGGGCCGCTTCCTGTTGAATCTGTTGCCAAAGGGATGATGTCATCGAGTCAACCGGTGGTCGTGATCAATACAGGCATTATCGGGGGGTAGGGGTTATTTTTCCAGCGGCGTTCGGACCAGACACCAGACCTCCACAGCAGAGGCTCCTGCACCGTTCAGTAATTTCGCCAGGGACTGGAGGGTGCTACCAGTAGTCATGACGTCGTCCACTAATGCGATGGTTTTTCCCGTCACGACCTTGTTGAGACTGAAAGCCCCTTTCAGGTTAGCCAGGCGCTGTTTGCGGCTCTGTCCCTGCTGGTGGTCGGTATGTCGCAGCCGGCTGAATAGTCCCTGTTCTACCGGGATGTCCAGCTGTCGTCCCAGATAGCGCGCCAGCCAGCCGGCCTGGTTGAAACCCCGCTGGAATTGGCGCCGCCAGTGCAGCGGTACCGGTGCGATCAACTGGGGCTGCTCATTCCGCCCGCGCAATTCTCGCAGCAATATTTCCGCCATCAGCGCTCCACGGCTGAACGCTCCCCGATGCTTGAAGGCGTTGACCAGGCGGTCCACAGGAAATTCATAAAGCAGGGGCACCACAGCACACTGGAATGCCGGGGGGCTGGCCTGGCAGCGACCACAGAGGGCGTTATCCAGTGCGACGGTTGGCAGGGGGAGGGCGCAACGCTGACAGGCCGGTTTGTTGAAGGGTAGATCGGTTTCGCAATCGGCACACAAGTCCAGTTTCCGACCACTGGGACGATTGCACAGCAGGCAGTGGCCGGGAAACAGCCGATAGCCCAGGTTGTTCAAATGTCGGCGCCATTCCTTGGCGAATACCTCCAGCGGTTTGCTGTGTTTCATCGTTGTTAACCTGAAAGTCCTTTTTTGGTTGACAGCGTTTTTGGCTTACCTATCATAGCAGGCTGAAATCCCTTTCCGTGAGATCCCTGCAATGTCCGCCAGCCACGCTACCGAAATCCGCCATGACTGGACCCGTGACGAGGTCCTGGCCCTGTTCAAGCAGCCCTTCAACGATCTGCTGTTCCAGGCCCAGGTGGTGCACCGCCAACACTTCAATCCCAACGAAGTGCAGCTCAGCACCCTGTTGTCCATCAAGACCGGCGCCTGCCCGGAGGACTGCAAGTACTGCCCCCAGAGCGCCCGTTACGACACCGGCCTGGAGAAGGAAAAGCTGCTGGCAGTGGAAAAGGTGATTGAAGAAGCCAGGGCGGCCAAGGCCAGCGGTGCCACCCGCTTCTGTATGGGTGCCGCCTGGCGCTCTCCCAAGGACAAGGACATGCCGCTGGTGGCGGACATGGTGCGCCAGGTGAAAGCGCTGGGTATGGAAACCTGCATGACCCTGGGAATGCTGGAAGAAGATCAGGCCCAGATGCTGGCGGATGCAGGGCTCGATTACTACAACCACAACCTGGATACCTCGCCTGAGTACTACGGCGAGATCATCACTACCCGCACTTACCAGGATCGTCTCGATACATTGTCCAACGTGCGCCGTGCGGGAATGAAAGTCTGCGCAGGAGGCATTGTCGGCATGGGTGAGGGAGAGAAAGACCGCGCCGGTTTGTTGATGCAGCTGGCTAATCTGCCCCAGCACCCGGAGTCTGTGCCGATCAATATGCTGGTTAAAGTGGCGGGCACGCCCCTGGACCAGCAGGAAGAGCTGGACCCGTTCGAGTTCATCCGCACCATCGCGGTAGCGCGCATCCTGATGCCGGAGTCCCACGTGCGGCTGTCCGCCGGACGTGAGGAGATGAACGACCAGATGCAGGCACTGGCCTTTATGGCGGGAGCCAATTCCATTTTCTATTGCGAGAAGTTGCTCACCACGCCGAACCCCAAAGCCAACAGGGACATGGAGCTGTTGGAGCGCCTCGGCATCAAACCCGAGACCTACCACGTCCACCGGGACAGTGAGGAAGAAGAGCAGGCTCTGCGCCGGGCGGTGGCGGAAGCGGAAAACGACAAGCTGTTCTACAACGCAGCCAATTGAGCCGCCAACTGACAATTTGATGGCGGTCCCCGCGGGGCCGCCGGGAGTACCGAATGTCCCAATCCATGGACCAGCAGCTGCAGAAGCGGCTGGCGCAACGCCAGGCGGATAACCTCTACCGCCAGCGCCATCTGTTGCAGTCCGCCCAGAACAGTATTGTGCAGGTGGACGGCAAAACCTGTGTGGCCTTTTGCAGCAATGATTACCTGGGACTCGCCAGCCATCCGGCAGTGATCGACAGTCTTCGTCGCGGTGCCGATACCTACGGTGTTGGCAGCGGCGCCTCCCACCTGATTTACGGCCACTCCCAGGAACACCACGCCCTGGAAGAAGAGCTGGCGGCTTTTACCGGGCGTCCGCGGGCGCTATTGTTTTCCACCGGTTATATGGCCAATTTGGGCACCATCCGCGCCCTGGCGGACAGTGGCGATCATGTCTTTGAGGATCGCCTCAATCACGCCTCCCTGCTGGATGGCGGATTGGCCAGCAATGCCCGCTGCCAGCGCTATCACCACAGCGATGCCGCCGATCTCGAACGACGTCTGGCCAAGGCTGACAGCGGTTGCAAACTAGTGGTTACCGACGGCGTGTTCAGTATGGACGGCGATCTGGCGCCATTGCCGGAACTGGTGGATGTCTGTCGCCGTCACGATGGCTGGTTGATGGTGGACGATGCCCACGGTTTCGGGGTGCTGGGAGAGCAGGGCGGCGGTCTCGCCGAACAATACAATCTGGGTGTCGAAGAACTGCCGATTCTGATGGGTACCCTGGGCAAGGGCTTTGGCACCTTCGGCGCCTTTGTGGCCGGCTCCGATGCGCTGATCGAAACCCTGATCCAGTACGCTCGCACCTATATCTATACCACTGCACTGCCGCCGGCGGTGGCAGCGGCCACCCGCATCAGTCTGAAAATCCTGCGCCGGGAGAGCTGGCGACGGGAGAAGCTAAAGGAGTTGATTGCTCGCTTCCGGAATGGCATCAGTGAGCTGGGCCTGGAGCTGATGGATTCTCCTACCCCGATCCAGCCGGTACTGTTGAAGGACGATGCCCTTTGCCTTCAGGTTGGCGAGCGGTTGCGGGAAAAAGGTTTTCTGGTGGGGGCCATTCGCCCACCGACAGTGCCGGTGGGTGGTGCCCGTCTGCGGGTCACACTCTGTGCCGAACACAGTGAAGAGCAGGTGGATGCCCTGGTGGATGCCATCGACAGCACGCTCACCGAGTTGCGGAGGGAGAGCCGTTGATGGCTGCCAGTCTGCCTAACCTTCAGCCAGATGTGCTGACGGTTTACAGCTATCCCTGCCAGGGGACACCGGTACAGCAGGAACCGCTGGTACTACTGCACGGTTGGGGTTGCGACAGCCGCATCTGGCAGACACTGCTACCGTTGCTGACAGCGCACGTCGATGTGCAACTGGTGGACCTGCCGGGATTCGGCGACAGCGGTCCTCTGGTGAACGACGGCCTTGATGATTACCTGGAAGCGTTGGCAACGGTGTTGCCGGAGCGCTGTTCTCTGCTCGGCTGGTCCCTGGGCGGTATGCTGGCCACGGCATTCGCTTCACGCTATCCACAGCGAGTCAGCCATCTGCTGACCATTGCCAGCAACCCGGCTTTTGTACAGCGCCCGGGTTGGGTCAGTGCCATGCCCATGGAGACCTTTGGCGATTTTTGTGAGCTGTTCCGCCAGCAGCCGGAATTGTGTCTGAAACGTTTTCAGGGCTTGCAGGGGCGAGGCGATGTCCAGGAACGGGAACTGGTCAAACAGTTGCGCGGGGTGTGTGGACAGCCATCCACGGCGCAGATGACAAGCTGGCGCCGTGGTCTTGAATTACTGCAAGAGCTGGATAACCGCCAGGGGCTGGCGTCGTTTTCTGTCCCTTCGCTACACATTTTCGGCGCGGTAGACCAGCTGGTGCCAGTTGATGCCGCGAGCAACCTGCAAACCTTGAATCCCGCCCTGGAAGTGGTGGTGCTGGAGCAAACCGCCCATGTCCCCCAGTTGACCTGCCCGCAGCTAATCGCCGACAAGATGATGGAATTTTTGCAGCGGGACCGCTATCACCTGGACAAGCAACGGGTGGCGGATTCTTTCAGCCGCGCGGCTACCAGCTACGACTCAGTGGCGAGATTGCAGCGGCAGGTGGGGCAAAACCTGCTGGAACAACTTGGCGTTGGGCAGCCCCCACAAGTTGTGTTGGACCTCGGATGTGGTACCGGCTATTTCACCGTGCGGCTGGCCCGGCGTTACGATAAAGCCGAGCTGACAGGCATCGATCTGGCCCAGGGAATGCTGGACTTTGCCCGCGATCAGCACGGCGACTGTGCCGCCTGGCTGTGCGGCGATGCGGAGGCCCTGTCCCTGCCCGACAACAGCGTAGACCTGATTTTCTCCAACCTGGCCCTGCAATGGTGTGAGCGGCTGCCGCAGCTGGCGAGGGAACTGGCACGGGTGCTGAAGCCCGGTGGAACACTGGCATTCACCTCCCTGGGACAGCAGACCTTGAAAGAGCTGCGCCAGTCCTGGGCGGCGGTAGACGATTATGTCCACGTCAATCGTTTTCAGGCCGCGGAGCTGTGGCACGAGGCGTTTGCTGCTGCCGGATTCCACTTTGGCCGGTTCGAGGTAGAGGCTGAAGTGTTGCAGTACCGGGATCTCCGTCACCTCACTACCGAGTTGAAGGGGTTGGGTGCACACAACGTCAATCAGGGCCGGAACCGAGGCATGACTGGCCGCGAACAGGTACGCCGGTTGGTGTCCGCGTACGATCAGTTCCGGAACGGTGATGGACAATTGCCCGCCACCTGGGAAGTCATTTACGGAGTTGCGACTCTGCATGGGTAAAAAATTCTTTGTCACCGGCACTAACACCGGGGTGGGAAAGACCCTGGTGACCGCCGGGATGTTGGCCGCTGGTCGCGAGAGAGGATTGCGCACAATGGGGCTGAAGCCCGTGGCTGCCGGCTGCGAACAGACGGAGCAGGGACTGCGCAACGAGGATGCCCTGGCATTGCTGGAACAGACCAGCCTGCCGCTGGCCTACGAGCAGGTCAATCCGGTGGCTCTGGCGGCGGCAATTGCTCCCCATATCGCTGCAGTGCAGGAAAACCGCCGCCTCAGCGCCGATCGTCTGGCGGGGTTTTGCCGCGGCACCATGATGCAGTCGTCAGATCTGCTGCTGGTGGAGGGCGCCGGTGGCTGGCGGGTGCCATTAAATGAGCGGGAAAGTTTTGCGGATTTGGTTAAAATCCTGCAACTGCCGGTGTTGTTGGTGGTCGGAATGGAATTGGGCTGTATCAACCACGCCCTGTTGACCGCCGAGGCGATACAGCGCGATGGTTTGCAGTTGGCCGGTTGGGTGGCCAATCGGGTGGCCCCGGAAATGGCCTGTTACCGTGAAAACCTGGAAAGTTTGCAACTGCGTTTGCCCTGTTCGCTACTCGGCGAAGTACCTTACTTGCCGCGAGCGAAAGCCGCAGAGGTGGCGCAGTACCTGAATCTGGATCTGCTGTTAGGCGATCACTAAACGAAGAGAATTGATGTTATGGGAATGAGAAGCGAAGAAGAGTATTCCGAAGAGGATCTGGAACGTATTCGCCAGGTGGTGAATTCCGGAATTCACTCCGTGGAGCGCAAGCCGTTCCGTTTCAGCCTGCTGTTTTTGTGGTGGATTGTGGTGGCTGCGTTGGGCGGTGCCGCCTGGCTGTTTGCCCGTTCCGTGGGCGCCGTTTAATCCGCCATTGACAGTACTGTCTGCCACTCTGTTTCTGTGAGTGGCACCACCGACAGCCGTCCCTGTTTGAACATCTGCATGCCGCTTAGCAGGGGTTGCTGTTTCATTAGTGTTGAGGCGATGACCTTGGGGAACCGCCTCACCAGCTTCACGTCCACCGCATACCAGCGCGGTTTTTCCTGGGTGGCCTTGGGGTCGTAGTAGTCACTTCCCGGGTCAAACTGGGCGGGATCGGGATAGGCCGCTTTCGTCACTTCCATCACCCCGGCGACGCCAGGTTGCGGGCAGCTGGAGTGATAAAACAGCACCTGATCGCCCACCTCAACAGTATCCTTAAGATGATTGCGCGCCTGGTAATTGCGAATGCCATCCCAGCGGCCTTGCTGTCCGGGTTCTGCGGCCAGATGGTCGATGCCGTAGACATCCGGTTCGGATTTGAAGAGCCAGTGGTTCATGCGACAGGAAAATGACGGGAATAGGGTTGAAAGGAACGGGCGGTTCCGGTTGCCCGGAACCGCCCTGGCTGCGGCATAAAAACTGAGGTGAATTAGACGTCTTTAACGCGGACCATGAGCTTGCCCATATTGTCGCCGGTGTAAAGCTTCTTCACGGCTTGCAGGGCATTTTCCAAACCATCAGAAACGTCTAGTCGGGCTTTCAGTTTGCCTTCTTTCATCCAGCCGATGAGTGCGTCGAGTGCTTCCGGGTAGCGGTCCATGTAGTCGAGGATGATGAAGCCCTGGATCTTCAGCCGATGCATCAGGATCAGGTCGTAGTTGTAGGGACCGGGAACCGGTTCGGTGGCGTTGTACTGGGAGATCAGGCCGCAGGTGGGGATGCGCCCGTGCAGGTTCATCAACTTCAGGCACTCGTCGAGAATCTTGCCGCCAACGTTGTCGTAGTAAACGTCGATACCGTTTGGACAGGCTTCTGCCAGCGCTTTGCCCACATCCTGGGTTTTGTAGTTGATCGCCACATCGTAGCCGAGGTCTTCGGTGATCCAGCGGCATTTGTCATCGGAGCCGGTCAGACCCACAGCACGGCAGCCTTTGATCTTGGCGATCTGTCCCACCAGAGAACCAACGGCGCCGGCGGCGGTGGAAACCACCACGGTTTCACCCGGCTTCGGATCGCCGATATCCAGCAGGCAGAAGTAGGCGGTGGGGCCCACCAGGGCCAGGGTGCCGAAGGCATCAATGACTGGCACGTCTCCGGTGTCGCCCAGCAGGCCGACTGTAGCCGGGGAGCCGATCTGGTAGTCCGCCCAGGTGCCGATGCCGCTGACAATATCGCCTTCCTTGAATTCAGGCGTCTTGCTTTTGATGACGGTGCCGCAGACTACGCCGCGCATGGGGGCATCCAGGGCCACCGGCTCCATGTACTGTTCCATGTCGCTCATCCAGATGCGGTTGGTGGGGTCCAGGGACAGGTAGTTGAGGCGGAACAGGCATTCACCTTCGCCGGGTTCCGGGATAGCCTCGTTTTCCAGGCTCAATACATCGTCGGTAATGTCGCCCACAGGACGTTTGCGCAGGCGCCAAACGCGGTTGGTTTCTGACATGGAATATCTCCTCTCGGGTGTTTGTCTTGTTGTCCTTATCGGGGTGTTCTTACCAGCTATTAACGAACCACAAAGACGTCGTATTTGACGTAACCTTCCGGACCAAACTGGATTTCTGTCATTTTATTGATGGTCTGAATGTCATTTAGCCAGGCATATTTTTCTGCTGAAGTCTGGAACGTAGGTGCTGCGATAAAGTAGGGAATGTCCTTGTCGGTAAGCACTTCGCCATTATTCAAACGCGCCATTCCTTCAGGAGTACTTTTGATGATGCCGTTATAGGTGACATAGATGTGGGCACCGTCGTCGGTTTCGATGAGGCCGCGCACGTCGAGGCGCATGGCGCCGGAGGGCATGATGCGAAGCCAGTCGGCGCCGGGGGCCACAAAGCGACCACTGATGTTTGGTCCCCTGACCCAGCCACCGGGTCTTACGTTAACGATCAATAAGCCTTCATCAATGGCCACTGGCGGGTCGAGTGGGGCGACATAGGTCATCAGGTATTCAGTGGATATGGAAGTAGTGGGTCGCAGGTCTTGCGGTGCGCTCATGTGTTTGTGTCCCCTTATTGCTGTTATCTGTGTTCGCTGCTGGATTCTGTGATCCGGAGTATCGTCTAGCTGGACAGATTTTATTGTCGGTGGTCGTGCATCCTAGCGATTTTTGACTGGCTGGTACAGTATGGGCGGTTTGGTAACCGTTGGTGCGATTTCGGTCTGTATCAAAACAGATCAAGGTCGCTGTTAAGCACCACATCATCCAGGTAGATGGCTGTTTCTCCAAACTCGTGAATATCCTTGACAGGACCATTCAGAGCCATAACGTTGTCGGCCTCGGCCGCTGCGATCTGGTCGGCCAAGACAGCAATATTGGTGGTTGCGGTGGTATCTTCAGCTGTCGGTTTCATCGTGGTCAGCTCCAGCGGCAGCAACAGTTTTTTAAGCGTAGAACAGCAGATGCGTATGGCAATGCCAATCGGGTAATCATTTTCCCTTGGCTAGCGAATGATTTTGATCCATTGACCGGGCTTGGGTTCCCCGGCCGGATAGAAATTATTGAGGATGCGCAGCTCATCCTCGCCGAACTTGCCGAGATGAAGGTGTTCGGCCAGTCGGGCAAAGGTGGTGTTCTCTGTGGCCCTGACGTAGTGGATGGTTCTTGTCTCCTGGGTAAGAGCCCGTTTGGAGACCGGTCGGAAGCTCCCGATAATCGCGCTGAAATCTTCGTCGACCTCTCGCAGGATGTCGTTGCTATCCGCTTTCCCCCTGAAGACATAGGCCTTATAGCCGTAGTAGAGCACAGCCAGTCGTTGATCGGGCTGACCATTGTTGCCAGGGATAAGGCCGGTATGACCGATCAACTGGGATTGAACCAGAGCGGTGGATTTCTTCAGCAGCGGGACCTGCAACTGTTTCTTGATGAACTGGGAGGGTGTGTCCCGGGTGCGAGGCATCGTCGTGACGCTGAGGAGGGCATTACTCCCTGAGTTGCTGGCGCTGACCAGTGGAACCGTGGTGCTGTGCTGCCAACCCTTGGGGAAATACATCATGAACGCCAACTCTTCATTGAGGTAGACATTTCCCGGCAGCCTGCGCTGGTCCAGATTTTCTCCCCAGACCATGCCTTCGGTAGCGAGGCGAAAGGCGTTGACCTTGCGTTCAGCACTGCTTGTCGAGGGTAATTTCCCCGCCTTGCTGACCACTTCCCGGAGCCGTTGATCATTGCGCGGATGGGTGGCGAACAGTCCGTGGTAGAACTGGGGCTCCCGGCCGGCTTCCAGGGCACGTTTTTTCTCCAGTCGTTCCTGATCCTTGAGCAGGCTGATCACTTCGATCATGGCCTGGGGATCGTAGCCCGCCTGGCGAAGGTATCGGCCTCCCAGTTCGTCGGCTTCCAATTCCATGCCGCGACCGTAACCGCTGACCATACTGGCGCCCCACATGGCACTGGTTTCGCCCACTTCGGCACTGCGGGTGAGTACGGCCAACAGCCCGGCCATGATGCTGGAACCCACTTGGGCCCGCCTTTGGCGGGAGTGGTGGTTGGCGGTGACATGTCCCACCTCGTGGGCCAGTACCGCCGCCAGCTGGGCTTCGGAGTTGAGATAGTTGAGCAGCCCGCGGTGAACGTAGATATAACCATCGGGCAGTGCAAAAGCATTGATGACCGGGTTGTCGATAACGGTGAAGGTGAAATGCAGATCGGGTTTGTCGGAATGGTGGGCAATGCGCTGACCCACCTGGTTGACGTAGTCAGCCAGCTTGCCTTCCACCAGAGCGGTGGTGGCGACAATCTGTTCGTGCATCTCACGACCGGTTGCGGGGCGCTTTTCCGCAGCCTGCGATGGAGCCGGAGCAAGCAGCAGCGGCACGAGAAACAGGGTGAACAGCAGCCAAGATCTGTTCATGGTCTTTTCAGGGGCTGGAGGTGCCCGCGGCGAAGAAACCCTGCAAGCGCTTGCCAATGCCCTCACAGGCTTCGCCCTGCACCTGAGCGATAAAGGGTATGGGGGCGCCCACAGCCAGCAGGTAGGATGACCCTTTGGTGTCCACTTTGACGCGGCCTTTCTCATCCAGTTTTTTCAGGTCCCAGATAATCGCCTCGTAGTTGGAAGCCTTGTCCCAGGTGGCGAAGCCGAAACAGCCGCCCCCGCCGGGTCCGATGGCACAGCTGACGGCACCGTTCTTTTCGGTGGTTTCGGTATTGCCGTCCACCCAGATCATGTAGCGGATACCAACCTGTTGCAGACGTTCGGCGATTAACGGATCTTCCAGCATCTTGCCCATGCGCCTAAGACCCAATGGTGCCGTGCGGGGTTCAAACCAGGGATAAAAACTGTCGAGGAACTGCTGTTCCGGTACCACCGGTACCTGGCCGCCACCAGCTAGCTTGCCGCCGATACAGTCGATGAAGTCCGGTTCGGTCTCATACTCGCCGGCATGCCGTCGTCCCATGACAACGACTTTCTCTCCACCGTTCAGGTCCAGCTGTTTTGACGACATGCGGAATTCATCGATATGGGTCGAGGTGCTGCAGGCACTAAGCAGGGGTAAGATCAGCATGGCGCAGAGCAGCCCTTGCCTCATGGGGCCTCCCTCTGGCTTAACCTGGACTGGCTCTGCCTTTCGGCCAGCCATTGACGGATTTCCGGGACCCGCTCAAACCCGATGACCAGTCGGGCGCCGGCATCCCGCAGGGCGGATACGGTAGCCTGATTGAGGGCTTCCGAGTCCGATTTCAGGGCGCGGCTCTGGGTCTTGCCATAGGCACTCATCAGCCAGTCGGCGATGGGTTGGCCCTTGCTGTCGTAGACTTTCAGGTTGTACTTCAGCCACACCTCGTAGACATTCAGCTGGGTCTCCAGTGGTGTCGCCAGTTGCACTTCCTCCACCTGGGGCACCACCAGCAGATCAACCTGGTTGTTGCCGGCGGCGAGACTGCTGTAGGTGTTGCTGCTCTGGAACATGTCGGTGAACACCCGGCTGAACAGTTTCACCTGGGATTCTCCCAGCGCCATGGTCACCGGCTGGGTCTGGTCCTTGTCGCTCTCGAACTGGTAGTGGCTGAATTGATCGTCCAGAACCAGTCCTACCCGCAGCGGCTGTTTGCGGGTCAGGGCACTAGGGTAGTCGCCGTTGACGGTAACATTGGTGGAACAGGCACAGAGCAGGGCGGCCAGCAAAATCAAGGGCAACAGGAGAGGATGTCTGGCGGATGCAAGCTTCATTGTTGTCATTCTGGCTTCAGGCCGTTCAGGCCCACAAAGGTTCCGCCGTTACGATAGCTCAGTTCGCGCATCAGTGCAGCGAATCTCGTGGCCGTTTGCAGATTGCCACCCCTGACCAGGAAGTGTACCGGGAAGCCGATGGTGTGAATGCGCACCAGCCGATCGCCGCTGCGGCCCTCGCGGTTGATTTTCGCCACGGTGTCGAGCACCTGGGCGATGGAGCTGCCGGTGAAATCGTCCCCCAGCACGTACAGACTGATCTTGCGGTCGGGGGCGTAGAAACGACGAATGGCGTGCTGCACACCTTCCACCGGGCTGGAGTTACTGAACGGTGTCCAGCTCGACAGCCGTTCGACGATGGCCTTGCGGCGCGCCGGGGTGTCGGGAATCCATTTGTCCCGGTAACTGCTGAACATGTAGCCGCCCATGTCGTTCATCACCTGGATGCCCTTCACCTTGGGATAGATGTCGAGGATGTGCAGCATCTCCTGGCGCAGCCGCGGCCAGGCAAAGTTGAACATACTGCCGGAGGTGTCGACGATGAAGATGATGTATTCGCTGTCTACCGGGATACCGCCGATCAGTTGTTTGTCAGAGCGATTCTGCTGCGCCTGGAGACGCTTCATTTCCTCGGTCAGAACCTGCAGCGCCAGGGTCAGCTTGTCCTGTTCGGTAGTGTCCACCTGGGCTACCGCATCTTGCTGGCGGCGGACACTGGCCAGCTCCGATTGCAGGCGGGCGATGCGCAGGCGGATATCCGACAGCTGTTCCTCCTTGGAGGTAAGATCGCGGTTGAGGATCGTCGTCTCGCCGCGAATCTCGAACAGCTGCTGTTGCAGCTCCATCACGCTGCCCTGCGAGGGTTGTTCGGACTTCTCGAAGGCGGTGGATTCGACGGTCTTGGCGATCAGCAACAGCAGCACGATGGCGCCGAAGCCACAGCTGATGACATCCAGGAAGGAGATGCTGATCTCCGCCATCTGGCCGCGCTCGCGGCGCCTTCCCCGACTCACGGCCAGTCCCTCGACGGGCTCATGAAGGAACCCTGGCTGGCAATGGCCAGTTCCCAGTAACTGGCTGCGGCGGTGGGATCGCCCTCCATAGGAAACAACAGCACGTTCACCGGCAGGCGGCGGGGCAGGACTTCCACCGCCTTGGCAAACAGCTTGAGACGGTCCCGTCCCGAGATGGTGTTGGCACCGCTGGGCTTGCGATCCTGGGTGGGCAGGCCGTCGGTGATCAGGAACAGGTTGTCGGGGGGGCTGGCAAAGCCGTTGATGGTCTCAAAGGCATTGATCAGACTGGTGCCACCGGCGGGTACCACCTGGGCCAGTTTTTCCATGGCCTGATCCAGCCCCTGGCGGTCGGCGGTGTCGCGCCATTTGCCGGTGTCGCCGGTCACCGCTTTGGCCTGGGTGTTGAAGACATAAATCTGGTAACTGCTGTCCTGGGGCAACTGGGCCACCAGCCACTCGGTGGTGCGAATGGCCCGCCGCCATTTGTCCGCCTTGCGCTTCACCGCATCACTCATGTTGCGGCTGCGAATCACATTGACGATGGAATCCGACAGCATGCTGGCGGATCCATCCACCAGGATCAGCACCCGGCGCCCGCCGAGTTTCAGACCCGTCAGGTACTGCCGCTGGCCCTCGCCGACAAAGCTGCGCACGTTGTCGGCGCTGCCCTGTTCTTGCAGCCGGGCATTTTCCTGCTCCAGCTCTTCCACCTGCTTGCGCAGCAGTTCGATATCCTGTTGCGGGTCTTTCTGGACGCTCAGTTCCCGGCGGGTATCTTCGATATCTGCCACTACCCGCCGCGACAGTCCCTGTGCCTCGACGATCTGTTCCTCGACATTGGCGAGACTGTTGCGCAGCGCCACCAGGTCGGCCTGGCCGTCGCGGATATCTTCCTGGAGCAGATTCACCTCTGCCGCCAGGCTGGGGTCCGCCGTCTGCACGGCACTGGCATCGTGCTTGAGAATCAGGAACAGCAGGGTAACCGCGCCAAAGCCACAGGCCATGATGTCGAGAAACGACAGGCTGAAGGCATTGACCCGATGCTTGCTGCGGCGCAATTCAGAGTACCTCGATCAGCTCCAGCCGTTGGTCGCCGACGCGAATGCTGTCTCCCGACAGCAGGTCGTCCCAATTGCCGCTGCAACTGACATTACTGCTGGTGGTTTGTAGCTGCAACTGGCCGTTGTGGTAGCGCAGCTGGATGGCCCCCTCGCTGTTATTGCGGATATGCAGCTCGCTATCCCCGGAGTCGATCGAGAGTCCCTCCGCCCCCAGTGGATAGGCGCGATGGCCGTACAGCACATGGCTGGGCTGGCTGGCTGGCGAGGTGGTGGCCTCGGGCAATGTTGGCTCGGAGCCGATGGTGGGTTGTGCTGTTCCCGAGCCGTTTCCCGGCAAACGGGTGACAAAAGCCAGCTGTTCCCCCTGGCCGCCGATCCTTTCCAGATGCATCAGGCAGCCATCAATGACCGCAGAAGCCGGCAGCACTTTTGCCGGGGTGAGCAGCTCACTCAGGCCGGGTAGCAGGCCGATACGGTGGCTGCTCAACAGGATTTCGCCATTGCGGCGCAGCTCTGCCAGTTTTTTCTGCAATTGCTGACTGCGCTGGCTGCTACTGGCCAGCAGTTGTTCTCTGCCGAGATTGATGCGGTAACGGCCCTGTGGACTGTCCAGCTCCACGCCCACTTCCTGGCTGCCAGAGAGCTGTGCCAGCCAACCCGGCAGGCGATCGTAGAGCTGCTGTTCGCCGGCGGCGGTATGCAGCGGGTCATAGCGGTACTGGCGGATGAACTGATCGGCGATGTGTTGGGCCCAGGTATCGTAAAAGCTCTTGATACCCAATTCCGGCAGCACATCTACGCCGCGGCGTTCAATCTCGCCGCCGGCATAAAGGCGGGTGACCACGGCCTGGTGCAGCTGGATGTCCAGGTGCAGTAATTCTCCGGATAGCCCGGCCTGGGTGGCAGCGGCCACTGCGGCGTCCACCAGTCCGGTGGCCTCAAAGGGGGAGGCCTTGGCCAGGCCCAGCAGGATCGCCAGTTGTTCACGATCGAAACTGCCGGGGGTGGCGAAAATGATTTGTGCGGGACTGCCGGACTCCTGATGCAATTGCAGCAACTGGGCGTAGGCCAGGTCGGCATGGTGGCGGGCCACCTTACTGCGCACCGGCAGAGGCGACAGGTTCAGTTGCCGCCAGTACTGGTTGAAACTCTGCTGGGGCTCCAGGTAGGCGCGCTTGAGAGCAGCTTCGCCAGTGGTAATTCCCTGGGGGGTGAGCAGGGCGTAGCCGGGGCTGACGATAGGTTCGTCCCGACCACTGGCACAGTGCAGACCGCTGTCGTTCAATTCAATGATGGCAATACTCATGGCTGGAAACTGGCGGCCTCAATCGGTTTTCAGGTGGCGCAGCAGGTTGCTGTCGCAGTAGCTGTGGGTGTCCAGCACCAGCCGTTCCTGCAGCAGCTGCAGCTGGTGCAGCAGGAACATCATGACGATGCTGATGACCAGGGCAATGAAGGTGGAGTTGAAGGCCACCCCGAGGCTGGCGGTGACGCCGGCGATGTCGCCCTGCACCGCCTTGTGCGCCTGGCTGAGGGCCTCGCCGATACCGCGCACGGTGCCGATAAACCCGATGGAGGGAATGGCCCAGGCGATGTAGCGCACCATGGACAGTTCCGAATCAAGCCGGTCCGATTCGGTGTCGAGCACTTCCCCAACGGCGCTGGAGACATCCTGAATATTGCGGGTGGAGCCGAACCGCTGCAGGGCCGCCAGCAGGGCGCGGGGCAGCAGGAAGCCCTGTTGCTGGCCCGGCAAGGCCTGGATCGGGCGGGACATTTGCCGGGTGTCTTCGGGCAATACCCGGCTGCCTTCGGCCACGGCGATCAGGGACTGGTTCAACAGCTTGCGCTCGTCCAGTGCCCGGCGCGCCTTGTAGCCCATGATGGCGCAGGCCCACAGCATCAGGATGAAACAGGATTCCTGCTCGTAGTCTTTCACCACGATGTAAAAAGAGCGTTCCGCCACATAGGGTTCTCCGGCCGCTTCCCGCGCCAATTGCTGCTGCAGGATGGCATCGGCATTGGGGCGGATCAGGGTCACATACAGCGTGTGCACCAGAATCAGCGACAGAATCAGGGTGAACAACTGGTAGAGAAATTCAGAGGAGGTGTTGTTGCGCATGGCAGCTCCTTAATCCCGGGCCGACAGCCGGTCGCGGGCAGTAGTATCGAAAGTGATCATCATATATCCACCGGAAACGGTACCGACAAATCCTCGGAAATTTCTTCGCTGGGATCAAATTCCGCAGGTGTCGAGGGGGCTGCTCGGGGGCTTTCCTTTTTATCCTGTTTTGCGTTGGGCGCAGCCGCTCTTTCAGAAGAGGGTTCTGTCGCGGGCGGCGTCGAGGCAGCCGGTTCCGCAGCAGCCAGGGGCAGGCTTGCCAAGGCGCATAGTAGCAGGGCGCATATTAGCAGTGCAGAGGTGCGCAGCATCATTGGCTACTCCACATAGCGGGCCACCCGGAAACCCAGGTCGTCGCGGGGCTCGCTGCCGTAGTCGCGATAGGAGAGACGCAACTCGGTGATGTTGCCGTGGCGCCAGCTGGCACCACGGATCACTCGCAATTCACCCTTGTCTGGACCCAAGGGGTCTTTTTCCGCGGAACTGATCGAGCCCAGCTCAATGCCGTAGTAATCGTTGACCCACTCTGCCACGTTGCCTTCCAGATCGTGGAGTTTGCGGTGGTTGGGGCGGAAGCTGCCCACTGGTGCGGACACGGCGAAACCGTCGTTATAACCCTTGAGGATTTCCCCCACCAGTCTGGAGGCGCTGCTGTCGGCAAAGTTGCCGGACTTGTCAGCTGGGGGGAACTGTTGTCCCCAGCTGAAGCGTTTTTCGCCGCCGTTCACCGAGCGGGCAGCCCAGGCCCATTCCGCCTCGGTGGGCAACCGGTAGCCGTTGGCCGAAGCGTTGATGCCGGTAATTTTGCCGCCCTGTTCCTGGTAGAAGAGACGCAGGTTTTCCTTGCCGCTCAGCCAGTTGCAGTAACGGGCTGCCTGCTCCCAGCTGACCCGCACCACCGGTTGACCCGGCTGGTCCAGGGTAATGCCCTGGGTGTGGCTGGAGCTGTGCTGGCGATCAAACAGTTTGTACTGCTGGTTGGTGACCTCGTGGGTAGCCAGATAGAACGGGCGGGTGAGCTGTACCTCACGCAGTGCCTCGTTGGCGCGGCGGCCGGTTTCCCGCCGGGGTGCACCCATCTGGAAGGTGCCCTCGGGGCGGAACAGCAACAGGGTCTGGCCGGCAGCGCTGGTGATTTTGTCGGCAACCGATGCCCAGCGGGCCTGTTTTTCAGTGAGCAGTGTGACCTGAACCAGCTGGTCCAGCCCTGGCTTTGGCGTCACCGTGCGGGTGGCGGTGGCGTAGCCGGATTTACGCAGTTCGATACGGTGGGGGCGGGCGGGCAGCTTGAAGGTCTGTCCCTGGGTGCCGCGCAGGACTCCGTCGATCCACACTGCGGCATCGGCGGGGGTGGCAACCACGCGGATTTCACCGAGATTGGCATTCAGCGTCACGCCCAATTCACGGCGTTCGCCCGGAGCCAGGGACAAACTCTGTTTGGTGGTGTTGTAGCCGTTGTAGAACAGTGACAGCTGGTGGTTTTCACCTGGCGACAGTTCCAGCTCCACAGGGGTGGTGCCTAGATAGCGGCCGTCCACTGTGACGGTGGCACCACTGGGGGTGCTGGAGAGCAACACCGTGCCGTCGGCGGGCTGGAGCTCGATGAGGGGCACCTCAAGGGTATCGCCGATGGCGACGTTGAGAGACTGCTGCCAGGGTTTGTAGCCCGACAGGGACACCTTCACAGTTTCGCCACTGGCCAGTAGCTCGGTCGTCAGCGGGGTAGTGCCTCGGCTTTCCCCTGCTACGGTCACCTCGGCGCCGCCGGGATTGGAGTTCAGCTGTACTTGCCCCCAGGCGGGATCCAGCGTCAGGGACAGTGGCTGGGTGTGGTCCAGTCCCTCGATCAGCACCTCGCTGTTGGCCGGCAGATAGCGGGCAGCTTGCACCACTATCTTGTGGCTTCCCGGGGATAGATCGCGAACGACCAGCGGCGTGGTCCCGGCAGGTTGGCCATCCACCATGACTTCAGCACCGGGCGGGGCAGTGGAGACTTCCAGATGGCCGGGGAGTTTGTCCATCGCCAGTTGCAGCAGCTGGTGATCTTCCGGACCGACAGTAAAGTCCTGCTGCAGTGACTGATAGCCCTCCGCCGAGGCGTTGAGTTGGTACTCTCCGGGGCGCATCAGGTAATGGTCTGCCAGGGCAAAGGTGAAACCGCCGTCGATGTCGAGTTCCGCTGTCGCCGGTTCAATCTGGACGACAACGGAGCGCGAACTGAACAGGAAGCCAAGAAACAGCAGGCTGAGCAGCAGGGCCACGCCGATGCCCACCGCCAGGGGGCGAGGGCGATAGATGGGGCGCCTGTCGCCCGGATCTACGGGGGTGAAATCCAGCGGCTGGATGGTTTCATGCTGGATAGTTTCGTGTTGGCTGTTGTCGCGCTGACCTGGGTTAGGTTGACTGGGTTTGTGCTGACCGGGTTTGTGCTGACCGGGTTTGCGCTGAAGAGCATCGTTCTGGTGATCGTGCCTGCTCATGAGACGGGCTCCGTGCAGACCACGATGACCGGTTTGTCCCGGCCATTTGACGTCACCTGAAACTCTACCCGCACGTCCCGGTAGCCGGGTCGACTGCCCACTGCCACATAGTTGCCGGGCACCAGCGACAGTTGCTTGCGGTTGAACTGCCCCAGTTCACCAACCTTGTAGAGGGTCACCCGGGTATCGTTATCCGATAGCACTTCCACTGTCTGCGGGGTTGTCGCAGCCGCGATGGTTCGCTCCAGTCGCACCACCTGTTCTTTCAGGTGCGGGCCGGGTTGCTGTATACCCCGGGCATCCGCCAGTACCTGGCGGGCCTGTTTCAACACCTCGGTGGAGGACAGTCGCAGGGGTTCGTTGAGAATCTTGTTGATCCGGTCATCGAGATCGGCCCTGGCGCTGCTGCGCAGCTGTCCCAACCGCGCTGCCATCACCGAACTGTCAATGGTCAGCACCTTGCCGTAATTATCACGGGCCTGGTGCCACTGTTCGCCTTTCTCCTGGCCCTCGGCGCTGTTCATCAGGGCCTGAATGGATTGCTTGGTGGCCGTGCTGTCGACCTGGGCGAGGGCAGTGCGGGCCGCCTGGCTGTCCGGGTTCAGCTTCAGGGCTTCCTTGAAGGCAGTTCTGGCGCGGGGCAGTTGGTTACTTTCCAGGGCGCTGAAGCCCCGGCTCATGGCATCGTTGAAGGCGTGGTCGTGCAGCTGTTGGTTTACCTGCAGCAGTCCCTGTTGCGCCCTGGTGCTCGCTCCATCCAGGGCCAGTGCATCGGCAAACTGTTTGCGCGCCTGTTCCAACTGGTTGTTCTGCAAGGCAAAGTCTGCCTGGTTCAGGAGGGCCATGACCTGGTCCAGAACCGCGGCCCGGGCCAGGCCGGCTGCGGCGTCGGTGTTATCCGGTTCCACCGCCTGTACCAGTTTGAAGCGTTCGGTGGCGGTTTCGCCATCGCCGGCATCGAGGGCGGCCATCCCCTCGGCCAGGGCATTTTTCAGAATTTCCGGCAGAGCGCTTTCCAGCGCCTGCATGCGTTCCAGCGCCTGCTGGTAGCTGGCCTGAGCCAGGTCAAAAGCCCGCTGGCGGTAATTGAGATCACCTTCGGTGGCACTTTGCAGTGCTCGCTCGAACTCCTCCTGACCCCACAGCTGTACATTTTTCTGTTCCAGGAAGGTCTTCTGCTCCAGGATTTTGGCCAGTACATCCTGGGCGGCGCGGCGGGCCTTGGCCAATTCCGCGTCGCGGAATGGCGACTCAGCCAGAGCCGGGCGATTTTCGGTAGCCGTGTCGATCAGGACCGGCGGTTGTTGCGGTGGCTGTACCAGCGACGGCAATACGAAGATGACCAGCAGTGCCAGCAGCACGCAAATGGCCAACGCCGCCCAGGTGGAGCGCCGCTGCTGCCAGGGCACAGGTTCCCGGGATGGGGGTGCCTGGTGACTAAGGGGAAGGTCGATCGGTTTGATCGGCTCGAAATCGTGACTGCCTGACATGAGTTAGATACCGCCGCGCTCGGCCTGATAGATTTCCCGTAGCAGCGCCTTCCACTGCTGGTACTGGGCTTCCACGTTGCCGGTTAGCGTGATGGTGCGGTCTTCCAATTGAATGACCTGAGGTTCCACTTCTGCTTCCAGGGATTGTGACATCTCGGCCAGCGCATCCTCGTGAATTTTCATTTCGCCCCGCTTTGACAGGCCGCTCTTGACCAGCAGGGCGCCGCTGCCGATTGCCACGGCGCCCGCGGCCCGGGCGGAACCGCTGTTGCTGCCCTGGGCCAGAATGCCTCCCAGTATTGCTGCGACCCCGCCAATGGTGCGGTTGCGGGACTGGCGTTTCACTTCGGTCAACGCTTCCAGTTCGTCGTAGCTGGCGGCGCGCCACTCCTGGTAGGGAGTATCCATCTGCCGGGCAAAGGTGTCGTAGTGTTCCTGCATGGTGTCGATAAACAGGTAATCCCGCTCGCGAATGCGCTCGATGCGCAGCAGGATCGGGTCGTTCGCCGCGGGTAGCCGGGAAACTTCCAACTGCCCGCCAGGGGTTTCGGTGATGTGGCTGCTGAAGGCTTCCGGGGAGAAGTCCTTGGCAAAACGCAGCTGGGAGATCGTGCGCAGTTGTTCCACCTCCGTGGTGGAGAGATTGTGGCGGTGTTCCAGCAGGTCGTTGGCGATGCGATTGAACAGCCCCTGGAAAGGGTCGCGTTGGATCTGGCCTCGGTGGTCGTAAGCGTAACCGCCGACGGTTTCCTCATAGGTCTTGCTGTACCAGTGGCGATTGCTGGAGTCGCTGACATCGATTTCCAGCTTGAGCTTCTTGCCGTTGGACTCGATGATTTTGCCGGCCACGTAGACATCCACCACTGTGGCTCGGCTGGGAACTAAGCGTACCGCGCCCCAGGCACCGGTTTTCTGAATGGTGGTGGCCAGCTGGTTGGGCAGGTATTGGGCCTCGGCTGTGCGTACCGTGGGCGACACGGTAGTGTCATCGGATTCGATATTCTCCAGACCGGGATCGAATGGCAGTACTGCCAGGTCCAGCAGGAGCGACTCGTCTGCCGGGGTGCTCTGTTGTTCCAGTGGCGTGACAATGGTGCTGGTCACCTGGTTGGTGCCGGCACAGGCTGCCAGCAGCAGGGTTGCGGCGACCAGAAGCAGTTGCCAGTGCTTGCGGGGAGAAAATGCGGTAATGCCCAAAGTTATTGTCCCTGTTTGTACTTGCGGTACTCTTCCCAGAGTTTTTCCCGCAGTGCTGGATCTTTTTCGTTCATGGCTGCTTCGCGGATCTGCCTTGCCACCACATCGTCGTCACTGCCATTCGGAATATTGTCGGGAATGGCGCCGCCGGGCAGGGTGCTATTGATTCCTCCGTCCTTGCCGTAGCTGGTGGTTACCGTGCCGCGGGAGCCGTCGTTGCCGTCGCCCCAACCGCTGCCCTGTTGTTCATCCGTGCCGCTTCCACCCGGTAAGCCCGCTACAGGCTCGCCAGCCAGATCTCCTTCCTCGTAAAGTGGTCCGCCAGCTCCGGCTCCGGCACCTCCGCCAGCGGTTCCCCCGGCGGCCCCCCCGGCATCTTCACCATCTGCTGCGAGTTCACCACCGCCACTGGCGCGCGCCTCACCCATCATGCCCTCGAACACCGCAAAGGATGCGTTCAGCTGGTTGTCCAGGGCGGAAATCTCTTCCTCGTCACTCATTACTCCCCCAGCGGCAGTTGCTGCCGCTGGTTCCCCCTCTTCGCCTGAGGGAGGCTGTCCGACCTGTGCGGCGCTGGCCGCCTGCTGTTCGGAAGCCTGTTCTTCAGCTGCCTGCTCTTCGGTTTCTTCGGCCTGAGCGGCACTGGCACTGGAAGCCTGACTGGCTTGCTGTGACTCCGGCTTGCTCTCGGCACTCTGGCTCTCAGTGCTGCTTTCGGATGGACTACTCGGCGTGTTCTGAGTCGTCGACGAACTGTTGTTCTGGGTGTTGCTGGAAGAAGAGCTGGATTGTGAAGTGGTTTCACAGCCCGCCAACAGCAGAACCAGGGAAAGTGTCAGGAAAGGGATAGGAGATTTCATGCTCGGCAGCCTAATACATCAGAACCTTGACCGGCAACGCTTTGGTCTGAACCGGGTCGCCGTGGTCGAAACGCGGGCGGAAGCGGCTGGACGACAGGGTCCTGCGGGCCCTGCTGACCATGGCTTCCGCGTCCTCGTCATCCTTGGGGTGGATTTCCAGGGTGCTGAGATTATCCGTGAGCCCTTTCTCGGAAACATCCACGGCAACCATGACGTACTTTGCAGCCGGTGGTTGCGACAGCGGCTCCGCCAACGTGGCAGCACTGCTTTCCCGGGATTCGGGAATATCGCCGGGATTGCTCTCCGGTTGTGCCTGGACAGTAGTTATGGCTTCCGTCAGCAGCGGTTTCGGCAGCATTTTGGGCGTACCGAACAATTCTTCAAGCAGCGGGCGAGCGGACTCGTCCTTGTTCAGCAGGGTGATGGCCTGGCGGTATGCCTTGACGGCTGAGTCCTGCTGGTTGAACAGCAACATCAGGTCCCCCATGGCGGCATAGCCGCGGGCCCTGTCCGCTGTAGTGGCGGCTGGATTATCTTCCAAAATGTAGATAATGCGCTGCCCGGCCCGGCGGCCAGTCTGGTAAAAGCTCCGGTTCCAGAACAGCTCCTCTGGAAACCAGCGGTTTTTGGGGAAGCCCTCGAACATGGGGACGGTATCCTCGAAGCCGGCGGGTCCCGGATAGCTTTTTTGGTGTATGGAAAGGAAGTAATTGGACAGCGCCTCGTTTTTCAGCAGGGGCACCAGGCTAAGGTCGGAATCGCCATAGTGTTTGGCGGCGATATCGACACCGCGGGTAGAGAGACCGCGGGCCATGTGAAGGTGGTAGACATCATCCCTGAGACCGCTGTTGTTGTAGACCTGCAGGTGCCAGCGGCTGAGTTCATCCAGTAATGGCAGTAGACGGGGATCATCTTCGCCGTAGCTCTTCAGGTACAGCCAGAACAGCTGGTCGTAGCTGTCGGAGGCCTCGTCGAGCAATCCCAGCGCAGATTGGCTGGCAATGATGCCCCGCAGCATGGGTTCCTGGCTGATGCTGTATACCCCGTTGTTGACCCTGTTCAGGTGCATGGCATGGCGATAGGCGTCCATGGCTTCGTGAAAACGGTAGCGGTGTTGCAGGGTTCTTCCTAGCCCAAAATGCATTTCCGACAGCTCGGCATCAAAAGGGCCGGCAATGGACTCCTGCTCCGCAATAGCGTTCTGGTAGTCGGCGATGGTGCTGTCCTCAGCACTGTCTGAAGCCGGTGCCGACAAAACCGCTCCTGCCTGCGGTTCAACGCTGTCGGTGAGTGCGCTATCCTGTGCGCCCTGGCCCTCCGGGGCAGGGTCGGCCATGACGGTTGTGACGTGTAACAGAAACAACAGCACCGCGAAAACGCCGGTCCTTTTCAGGGTAAAACCCATAGGTTGAAAGCCTTCAAGTGAATGCCGTCTTAGAGACGAACAGACAAAGATCGTTCCATGCCACCTGTCCAGTTTTGACCGGTTTTCCGTGAGTCGGGCTTGTCAGCGGCGGTGGCCCAGTATAACGCTGTGGTATTGAAAAACACGGGGTGGTAAAGAAATAAACATGTTGCTGGAACTCTGGAATGTGATGGCCCCGGTGTTGATCGCCATTGCCATCGGTTTTTGCTGGGGGCGATCCCGTGTCCCTTACGCCGCGGAATTTGTTACCCGGGCTGTGATGAATATCGGCGCCCCCTGCCTGGTGGTGTCAGCCATCAGTCAGGCGGAGATCTCCGGGGAAGGTTTTGCCCAGGTAGCTCTGGCCGCGACGGTGGTACTGGCCGGGACAGCAGTGGTCGGCGCGCTGGTCATTCGGTTGATAGGTGGCGATGTCAGGGCATTGCTGTCGCCCATCGTGTTTCCTAACACCGGCAATATGGGATTGCCCCTGTGCCTGTTCGCTTTCGGCGAGGAGGGACTGGCTTTGGCAGTGGCTTTTTTCATGGTGCAGATGACTACCCTGATGACCTTCGGTGTGGCCATGATGTCCCGATCGGGCAATGGCATCTGGGCCATGACCCGGGACCTGCTGCGCCAGCCACTGGTCCACGCCATCGTTATCGCGCTGCTGTTGCTGGCCGGGGATGTCCAATTGCCGGTGTGGGTGGACAGCACCCTGGAGTTGCTCGGCGCTTTTACCATCCCCCTGATGTTGTTGACCCTGGGGGTATCCCTGTCGAGTCTTTCAACCAGCGGCTGGTGGCATAGCCTGGGTTTATCGGTACTGCGTATAGGCGGTGGGCTGGCCTTTGCCTGGCTTGCCGCCAGTGCCCTGGGTATCACCGGTACGGCGCGCAACGTGGTGCTGTTGCAGGGAATGATGCCCGCTGCGGTATTCAATTATTTGCTGGCCCTGAAGTACGATCGCGAGCCCGCTGCGGTGGCCGGTATCGTGGTGGCGTCCACCGTGATGGCGTTGCTGGCAGTGCCGGTATTGCTGGCTATAGTCTTATAAAAGGGGGTATCACCATGAATTCCAGTAAACCGTTGAGCGGTTATCGGGTTATCGAACTCGGCCAGTTGCTGGCCGGGCCTTTTGCCGGTTCGCTGCTGGCCTACTTCGGTGCAGAGGTGATCAAGGTGGAACCACCGGGTGGCGGAGACCCGCTGCGCAACTGGCGGGTATTAAAGGATGGCACCTCCCTGTGGTGGCGCAGCCTCGGTCGCAACAAGAAGTGCATTACCCTGGATCTCAAAGCTTTTCAGGGACAGGAATTGGCTGCGCGGTTGATCGATGGTGCCGATGTAGTGATCGAGAATTTCCGCCCGGGAGTGATGGAGGGCTGGGGATTGGGGCCGGAGCGCTTCAAACAGTCCAACCCGGGGCTGGTGTACACCCGCATTTCCGGTTACGGCCAGACCGGCCCCTACGCCGGCAAGCCCGGTTTTGCCTCAGTGTGTGAGGGCATCAGCGGCTTCCGCTACCTGAACGGTTTTCCAGGCGAGGCCCCGGTGCGTCCCAACCTCAGTCTCGGCGACAGCATTGCCGGATTGCATGCCGCTTTCGGTGTCACCCTGGCGCTGCTGTCCCGACAGTCTGGCGGCGCAGGGCAGGTGATCGATGTGGCCCTGTACGAGGCTATGTTCAACCTGTTGGAGGGGGTGATTCCCGAATACGATGGTGCCGGAGTGGTTCGCGAGCCCTCGGGCACAACGGTTACCGGCATCGTGCCCACCAATACCTACCGGTGCGCTGATGGCAAGTTCGTGGTGATTGGTGGCAATGGCGACTCCATCTTCAAGCGTCTGATGCGCGCGGCAGGACGCCAGGAAATGGGGGATGATCCGAGGCTCGCGCACAACGCCGGTCGCGTCGAGCATGAGCCGGAGATAGACGAGGCTCTGGCGGCCTGGTGCGGCAGTCTGCCCAGCGCCGAGATATTGCGCCTGTTGGACGAGGAGCGGGTGCCGGCAGGTCCCATCTACAACGCCGCGGATATGATGGCCGATCCCCACTTCAATGCCCGCGGCCTCTACGAGCAGGTGGAGATCAACGGTGAGCCCCTGAACATACCGGCCATGCTGCCGCGCCTTTGCGACACGCCCGGCGAAACCCGCTGGCCCGGCCCCGAGGTGGGCAACCACAATGACGAGGTGCTGGGAGAATTGCTGGGACTGGATGAAGCCGAGCGCCAAAAGCTCCGCGACATGGGAATCGTTTAATAGAAGTCCGTCGTCTAGCCAAAAGCCATTGTCTAATAAATCAGCATAGAAAAAGCATGCGCGGCAGTCGGCAGAAGACAAAAGCGGCGAGATAAGGGATTTTATTGGTGATAACTGACCGAATTGAGTCGGTTTTTCATGCTAGCGCTGGAACTTGGCACCCAACACCACACTGGTGAGGGTCTTTTCCACTCCATCCAGGGTCGAAATTTCGTCGATGACCTGATCCAGTTGCGCTGTGGTATCACAGCTCACTTGGGCCATCAGGTCGTAGCTGCCGCTGATGCTGTACAGGGCCTGCACAGCGGTCAGCTTTTCTATTTGCCTGACAATGGCGCCGGTTTTCTTCGGATTGATGTCGATCATCAGGTAGGCCCTCACCTCGGGCTGCTGGTGTTGCGGGTGAATCCGGATGGTGTATCCCTCGATAACCTTGCGCCGCTCCAGGGTGGCCATGTGTTCCTTGACCGTGGCCCGGCTGACCCCCAATAGCCTCGCCAGACTGGCAATAGTCTCGCGGCCGTTGTTGCACAGCAATTCCAGCAGTCTGTCATCCAGTTCCTGACCCACTTTCTGCTATCCCCCCTGATTGAACAGGTAACCTGTATAAATTGATAAGTACACTTAGCAAAATGATAGATCATGGCTGGCAAACCTGACGGCTTGCACATACCAATGAATCATCCCGCCACCTACACTGAATTGAGAGTCAAGGGATAGGAGAAGGGGTAAGGTTCGCCATGTCCAGACATCAGGCGAAGTCTGTTGATGGCCCGCACCCCATGGCCCTGCCGCCGGTGTTGTCCACCGCCCGGGCCCGGGTTGCCATCATGGGCTATCAGCAACCGCTGCTTTACATCAGCACCGAACAGCTGCGGTCCAACGCGCGCCGTTTTATGGCCGCCATGCCGCGGGTGAGGCCACATTTTGCTGTCAAATCCAATCCGGACAGACGCGTTCTGGAAGCGTTTCAGAGTGAGGGGGTTCACTTCGAAATAGCTTCCCGGGCCGAACTGGCCCAGCTGCTGGCTATACGAGTGCCGCCAGACAGTATTTTCTACTCCAATCCCATCAAGCCCGAGGACTATATCCGCTACGCCTCCAGCCATGGGGTGCGCTGGTTTGCCGTGGATTCCGTAGCCGAAGTGGACAAGTTGCACCGTTTGGCTCCCAAATCCAGCCTCTATCTGCGTATCAGTGTCAGCAACCAGGGATCGGCATGGCCGCTGGATTGCAAATTCGGAGTCATCGGCCGGGAGGCTGAGGAGGTCATGGATGCCTGCATGCAATGGGGTATGGATCTGGCAGGTGTCACTTTTCACGTCGGATCCCAGTGCCTCAACCCCGATAATTGGTTGCAGGGCATACGGGTGGCCCAAAGTGTGTTCGGGGCCATGCGCCAGCGGGGCTTTCGGCCCCGTCTGCTCAATCTGGGTGGAGGATTTCCGGTGCAGATGTCGCCGGATGTTCCCCCCATCGGCGAAATCGGTGAACTGATTAACGGGGAACTGGCCGCTATCGACAACGGTATCACCATCATCGCCGAGCCGGGCCGCAATCTGGTGGCGTCGGCCGGTTGTCTGGTTACCCGGGTGATCGGAACGGCTGTCCGCAACGGTCAGCGCTGGCTGTACCTGGATACTGGTATCTACGGAGGGCTGATGGAATTCAACGAACGTTTCCGTTATCCCGTCATTACCGACCGCCAGGGCGATCTGGTGAGCTGGACGATTGCGGGCCCCACCTGTGATTCACTGGACGTCTGCTTGCGCGACCAGTTGTTGCCGGCAGATCTGCAGTCGCAGGATTTGCTGTTCCTGCCGTTTACCGGCGCCTATACCAGTAGTTGCGCTACCCGCTTCAACGGTTTCCCGCCACCGATGGTGGTGGTGGTCAGCTAAGAGCCCTGGCCGCTGAATGCCTGAATCCCGGTCTGGGCCCGGCCCAGTATCAGGGCGTGAATATCACTGGTGCCCTCATAGGTATTCACCACTTCCAGGTTGAGCAGGTGGCGCATCACCGGGAATTCCTCCGAAATGCCGTTGCCGCCGAGCATATCGCGGCTCTTGCGGGCAATCTCCAGCGCCTTGCCACAGTTGTTGCGTTTTAGCAGTGACACCAGCTCCGCTGACAGTTTGCCTTCATCTTTCAACCGGCCCGCCCGCAGGGCCCCCTGCAGGGCCAGGCTAATTTCCGTCTGCATGTCGGCCAGTTTGTACTGGATCAGCTGGTTGGCCGCCAGTGGGCGACCGAATTGCTCGCGGTCAAGACAGTACTGGCGGGTGGTGTGCCAGCAGGTTTCGGCGGCGCCCATGGCCCCCCAGCAGATGCCGTAGCGGGCGCTGTTCAGGCAAGAGAAAGGGCCTTTTAATCCGGATACACCGGGCAGCACGTTTTCTTCAGGAACAAATACATCATCCATGACGATCTCCCCGGTCACGGAGGTGCGCAGAGCCAGCTTACCCTCAATTTTCGGGGCGCTGAGACCGGCCATGCCTTTTTCCAGCAGAAAGCCGCGAATGGCTCCGTCGTCGGTTTTCGCCCACACCAGGAACAGGTCGGCGATGGGAGAGTTGCTGATCCAGGTCTTGTTGCCGCTGAGCCGATAGCCGCCATCGACAGTGCGGGCGCGGCTGGACATGCCGGCTGGGTCGGAACCGGCATTGGGTTCGGTCAGTCCGAAACAGCCCACCCACTCGCCGCTGGCCAGTCTGGGCAGGTAGTGCCGTTTCTGCTCCTCGCTGCCGAACTGGTCGATAGGAAACATCACCAGGCTGGACTGCACGCTCATCAGCGAGCGGTAGCCGGAATCCACCCGCTCGATCTCCCGTGCGATCAGTCCGTAGCTGACATGATTGACACCGGCACAGCCGAAGTCTTGCAGGGTGCAGCCGAGCAGCCCCAGTTCACCCATTTCGGTGAAGATGGCGCGGTCGGTGTGCTCGTTGCGAAAGGCCTCCCGCACCCGTGGTAGCAGTTTGTCCTGGGCGTAATGACGGGCGCTGTCGCGGATCTGGCGCTCTTCATCACTGAGCTGTTCCTCAAGCAGGAATGGATCGTCCCAGTGGAAGGCTGTGGATGGCTTGGCCATGGTTACCTCGCTACTTCAAGAATAGCTCGCCGCAAGTTGTTAAGCCCGCTGCTCAGATTCCATAGTGGCTGGCAGTCAGCTCCAGGGCGCGGCTGGCCCGCTCGATCAGCAGGTCGATTTCCGCGTGACTGCATACCAGTGGCGGGGCGATGATCATGGCGTCACCCACCGCCCGCATTACCAGGCCGCTGTCGATACAGAAGTGACGGCACACGGTGCCGGCCTTGCCGCCGTCCTCCAGCCGTGTGCGGCTTGGCTTGTCGCGCACCAACTCCAGAGCCGCCACCATCCCCCGGCCACGGGTTTCGCCGACAATGGGATGGTCTGCCAGCTCCCGCCAGCGCTGTTGCAGGTAGGGGCCGATGTCATCGGCCACCCGGTCGATCAGCTTTTCCCGCTCCAGAATGTTGAGTGTGGCCAGTGCCGCGGCACAGGCCGCCGGGTGGCCGCTGTAGGTAAAGCCGTGGCCAAATTCACCGCCACCGGTGGTCAGCACGTCAGCAACCTTGTCACTCAACAGCACCCCACCGAGGGGCTGGAAGCCGTTGGTGACCGCCTTGGCGAAAGTAATCAGATCCGGGTTTGTTCCATAGCTTTGCCAGCCGAACAGTCTGCCGGTACGGCCAAAGCCGAAGATCACCTCGTCGCTGATGAACAGAATGTCCCGCTCGGCGAGAATGCGACGCACCTCGGGCCAATAGCTCTCTGGTGGCACGATCACCCCGCCAGCTCCCTGGATCGGTTCGGCAATAAAGGCGGCGATGTTGTCCTCGCCCAATTCGTCGATGGTGCGCTCCAGATCCCGGGCGGCGCGGATGCCGAACTCCTCTGGCGACAGTCCGCCACCGTCCTTGAACCAGTAGGGTTGGGCAATGTGGTGCACGTAGGGCAGGGTTTCGAACTGCTTGTGGACAAAGTCGAAGCCGCCGAGGCTGGCGGCAGCGATGGTGCTGCCGTGGTAGGCATTGGTGCGGGATAACACGATCCGCTTCTCTGGCCGCTCCAGCAGATCCCAGTAACGGCGCACCAGGCGTAAATTGGTGTCGTTGGCCTCGGAGCCGGAATTGGTGAAAAACACCCGGTTGAAATTGGCTGGGGCCAGTTCCGCCAGCCGTGCCGCCAGGGTTACAGCGGGCTCATTGGCGCACTGGAAGAAGTTATTGTAGAAGGGCAGGGTGCTGAGCTGGTGCCGCACCGCCTCGACAATCTCGGGCTGGCTGTAGCCCAGGTTGCAGCACCACAGGCCGGACATGCCGTCGAGAATGCGGTTGCCGTCGGTGTCCTCAATATAGACGCCCTCGGCGCGGCTGATGATACGCCCGGGATTGGCGGCGTAGTCCTGAAAGTCCGTGAAAGGATGCAGGTGATGGGCGGCATCCTGGTTCTGGAGCTGCCGGGTACGGCTGTGTTGGTCAGCTGTATTTGACGTCATAATGATCTCCTGTCACTCCCGCAGGGTTATTCACTTTTCATCAAGACCCTGTTAACACTAGCAGCCTATTGAAAAACTATCTGCGTGGCTTCTGCGTCGTTAACATTGAACTCAAAATGCTCATTTATGATGTATAAACTCCGCTTTTTCGTTCAATGTTGCCTGGCCGGCCTCGAAAACGTTTTTCACTAGGCTGCATGTCTATGGGAATTTCAGCATGAAATGGTCGGGTCGTCTCCACCCCAATGGGGGAGGGGGAATCCGTGGTAGTAACAGGCAAAGGATGAAGAGATGAGTCAGCGGCAATGGCCGGTGGTGGGGGTGCCCTGTGATGTCTACTGGCATGGTCTCCACCCGCAGCACGGTTGTGGTGAAAAATATCTCAATGCCCTTGCCCATGGCGCCGGGGTACGACCGGTTCTGTTACCCGCTGTGGGAGGCGGTACGGATTTGGCGCCACTTGCCGATATCTGCACCCCGGATGAGGTACTGGACAGCCTCAACGGTCTGTTTCTGACCGGTAATATTTCCAATGTGAACCCGGTGTTTTACGGCGAACAGAGTCCTCCCGGCAATCTGCTTGATCCCCAGCGGGATGCCTCCACACTGCCGCTGATACGTCGCGCCATTGAACGGGATATCCCTATCTTCGCTGTTTGCCGTGGATTTCAGGAATTGAACGTGGCCCTGGGCGGTACACTGTACCAGCGGGTTCACGAAGTGCCCGGTATGATGGACCACCGGGAGGACAGCAGCCTGCCCAGGGAAGGACAGTACGACTACGCCCACGAAATCCACCTTGCCCAAGGTGGATTGCTGCGGGAGTTGGCCGGGGTGGAGCGGGTGCAGGTGAATTCCGTGCACGGTCAGGGCATTCATCGTCTGGCAGATAGGCTGGCAGTCGAGGCATCGGCCCCGGACGGCCTGATCGAAGCTGTGCGCCTGTCAGATCCGGACCGTTTTGTCCTCGGTGTGCAGTTCCACCCGGAGTGGCAGTATCAGCGCGATCCTTTCTACAGCGCCTTGTTTGAGGCCTTCGGTGAAGCGATTCGGGCACGCCTTTGAACGGGCTGTAGCCCATTCGCTGGGCTAACATTGCTGATAGGACGTATCCAAACCTGAGAGATGGAGGTTATCTGTCGTGACACATCCAGCCCAACAGGCCGTTCTGGCGTTTCTCGATGCCCACCCGGAAATCGATACTTTTGAGGCCCTGCTGCCCGATCTGAATGGCCGGTTGCGGGGTAAGTGGCTGTCAAGGGATCATCTGGAACAGGCCTTCCGGGGCGGTTTGAAACTGCCATTGACCACCCTCGGCTTTGATATCTGGGGGCGCGATCCCGAGAGCTGGGTGTTTGAATCCGGCGATGCAGACGGTATCTGTTTCGCCGATGCAGCTACCCTGGCGCCGGTGCCGTGGATGTCTGCCACTACCGGCCAGCTGCTGATGTCCCTGCGTCTCCCCGACGGCCAACCCTGTGGCTACGATCCCCGTGACTTGCTGCGCGGCATACAGGAACGGCTTTTGACACTGGGATTCACACCGGTGGTGGCCCTGGAAATGGAGTTTTACCTGTTTGATGCCGAGCGCGATGCCTTTGGTCGTCCCACCCACAGCCAGCGGGCTATCGACGGTGGCCCGGCGGTGGGCGGTCAGACCTACAGCATGGACCAGCTGGAGGAAGTCGCACCGCTGATGCGAGCCATCCGCGAGGCCTGTACAGCACAGCAGTTGCCGGTGGATACCCTGATCGCCGAAGCGGCACCATCCCAGTACGAAATCAATCTCTATCACGGCAGCGATGCGCTGCTGGCGGCGGACCACGGCCTGATGTTGCAGCGGCTGATTCGTGGTGTAGCGCGACAGCACGGCAAGCTGGCGACCTTTATGGCCAAGCCTTTCGGGGAGTTAGCAGGCAACGGTATGCACGTGCATTGCAGCCTCCTCGATCGGCAGGGCAACAATGTCTTTGATAACGGCACGGAACAGGGCAGCGAGTTGCTGTCCCAGGCGATAGCCGGTTGCCTGGCGTCCATGGCCGATGCCATGGCAATCTTTGCCCCCAACATCAATGCCTGCCGGCGTTTCCAGTTGGGCAGCCACGCGCCTTTGGCCGCCAGTTGGGGTTATGAAAATCGCACGGTGGCACTACGCATTCCCACCGGAAATACCCGGGATCGACGTATCGAGCACCGGGTGGCCGGCGCGGATGCCAATCCGTATCTGGCGGTGGCGGCAATACTGGCGGGTATGTTGTACGGCATCGAACAGAAACTATCTCCGCCGCCGGAGACCGAGGGGGATGCCTACCGGCAACACGGTGTAGACCTGCCCCGCTATCTGCCGGATTCCCTGCAGCAACTGCAGCAGTCCCCATTTATTGGTGAATATTTCGGCAGCGAATTCAAACGGGTTTTCCTGGCCGCGAAGGAGCAGGAACTGGCAGAGTTCGATCGCCGGGTTACCACTCTCGAATACGACGCCTACCTCTGAATCTCCGCACTGTTTTTGTCCTGATAGCCCTGCAGCGGATCACCCTGTTGAGTTGACGTCATACTCGACAGGGCATCGATAAACAGATGGAACAACTCCGCCTGGGAAGAAATGTCCAGTTTCGCGTAGCTGTGTTTGCGGTGCAGCTTCACGGTTTCCGGGGAGATCGAGAGCTTGCGGGCGATGGATTTGGTGGAGTGTCCATGCAGGAACAGCTGGATAACCTGGGCTTCCCGCTCGGTCAGTATCGAGGTGCCAAAATAGTCCAGTGCCGTGGCCAGCGAATGGTGCAGGTGGTTTTCTCGTCTTTGTTCAGGGGCAGTTCTCAGCCAATGCTGCCGGCAGAGGGCCTCAACCACCGGCTCGATATCCTGTAACAGTCGCTGCTGGTGCCGGTCGAAGCGGCGGTGGTGCTCATTCCTGCCCAGTGAAATATTCAGTAGTTCGCCATCCAGCTGAAACAGATACCCGCATTCGTCGATCAGGCCGGTCTGGCGAAAATAGTTTTTGTAGTATTCGCTGTTACGAAAACCTTCAGGAGCCAGTTCGTCGAGGCGGTAGTAACCATATCGGCCCTGTTGTGCCGCGCGGTAACAGGGGTCCAGCAGGTAGGCGCTTTTCAGGAAAAGAGCGATATGGGTAGGGCGGTTGGCGGGGGGCAGGTCGTTGTAGTTAAGCCGGGGTGGCTGTTGTCGCGGGTAGTGAAGAATGACGCCGTTATCGATCGGTAGCAGTTTTTTCAGACACGCCATCAACTGCTCAAAAAAACTGTCCAGTCCGATATGGACAATAACCGGCGTCAGGCAATTTGAGTATTCAGTGATGGAAATGGCCATCGCGAATGTCCCTGTTCTCTCTGCTTAAATACTAGCGGGTGGAGAACAGGGGGGAAACTGCCAGCGACGGCTTTACCTGCTGTCAGAAGCGGATCGCCTTGCCCAGGTTGAGGCTGACGCGCCAGTCCGGTTCCGCCTGAATGCCGTTCAGGTTTTCCAACACGGGAATTCCCGCGGCCAGTGCCACAGACCAGTGGTTCGGCAGAGCGGTTCTCAATCCCAGGGTGGCGTAGATCAGGTTGCCGCCGGTGTTGTTATCGTCGCTGCCGTGAATATCCACCTTGTCACGCCACTCGCCGTTCAGTTCAACTACCAGCGAGGTGGTGGAGAGCAGCCCGTATCCTGGCGAGTGATGTTCTCCGCTGTGGTGGCCATGTTCGTGCTGGTGCCCCGGCAGCAGGGGGCGCGAAAGAGACACATCGTAATTCAGGGCATTGCCCAGGTCGGTGTGCTGGGTACCTTCCGAGGCCAGTGTGGCCAGCAGGCTGCCCTCCAGGGTCCACAGTGTCCAGCGCTGGCTGGCGGCAACACCGATCAGACCGTCGAAAGAGCCCGAGCCCGGTTGGTGTTCCGCTTCGTAACTCTCCCCGTTATTGTTCTTGCGATTGGTTTTGCCCGTCGGGAGTTTCAGTCCGGTGTAAACGGAAGCCAGGCGCAGCCCATCAGTACTTTGATAAAACTGGTATTGGCTGTAGATCGTCAGATCTCCCCAGCCGGAAGCATCGCCCAGCGATTCCGCTCCCGCCTCATCTTCATGGTCGTCTTCATCGTGGTGATGGGGGGCCTGAAACACATTGTTTCGGCTGATAAAGGGCAGGGAAAAACCCAGGGTGAGCTTCTCCGTTTGTCCCCAGGCGAGGCTCAGGGCGTCAACGGACATGTAGTCCACGCTGTGTACATCCTGGCCTTCCAGGTGGGCCAGCTTGTCTTTGGGGAGGCTGTCGTTTTTCAGGTATTCGTGCTTGAACGACAGGCTGAGTACGTCTTTCGGCAGCACCTGTGCGGACAGGCCGACAATGGCTGCACTGGAACCGTTGTTGATTGACAAAGACGGGTGATCCGCGAGGGCGGGAGTGACGACAAGTGCCAGGCCGAGTGCGATCAGGGGCTTGCAGGGTAGGCCCATGGTGGGAAGGGTCCTTGTAGTAACCGGGAAAATTGGCGCGGATTGTAGGAGGACTGTCCGGCAGGAGGAATGCGACAAATTGTCGCACCCTGGCGTTGATTTTTTGGGTTTGTGAAGTCCGCCTCCTGGGAGGCAGGCTGCTCGGTTGCAGCATCTGCAGAAGCGGTTATCATGGGCTGACACGGATGTTGGACCGTTGAATACGCTGGCGTCGGGCCGTAGATAGCCTGACGCCACAGAGAGAAAATCGGGCGGACCGATATCCGGTGTCCGGGAGTGCTGACCTGCTCCCGTGTGGGGCTTACCCCGCAGGTACTATTGCCCGGTAAGGTGATGTGCAGCTCCCCCGTCTTTTGTTTCTTTTGCTCTTCAGTCCACACGGACAATCAGGAAATAAAACAACAGGATGTTCAATATCTGCTTTGGCTCAGGACCAAAGCAATTGCATTGTTTTTTTGCTGGGAAAGGTGGGCTGATCGGTGTCTAGAGCTAATCCGTGTAAAAGTCGCAACTGGTTTGTGGGGAGGAAACTACTCCGGCGGCTGCTCGTTTCGCTGCTGTTGGCATTGCTACTCCTCTCTGGCTGGGCTCAGGCAGGGGAAAATCCTGTTCCCGACACCGGCATTCCTGTCAGCCTGAGGCTCAAGTGGTTTCACCAGTTCCAGTTCGCTGGCTATTACGCAGCATTGGAAAAGGGGTTTTTTGCCGAAGAGGGGCTGGATGTAAAAATTCTGGAGCGGGATCCTGAAACATTCGTGATGGACGATGTCGTCTCAGGAAAGGTGGATTTCGGGGTGGCAGATTCCAGCCTGATTGTCTCCCGCATGAACGGCAAACCAGTGGTGCTGATCAATCCGATTTTCCAGCATTCCCCGATGGTGCTGATCAGCCTGGCGGAAAAAAATATCCTCGGCCCAGCTGACCTGGCGGGCAAAAAGGTGATGTATCAGCTGGACCAGGATGACGCGGTCATTATTGCTACCCTAAACGAGGCCGGACTGGGACAGGAGGACATTATCTCAGTTCAACACGGGTTCGATGACTGGGCTCTGCTCAATTCTGATATTGATGCCATGGCGAGCTACCTGTCGAACCAGCCGTTTCGCTACCGGGATAAAGGCATCAAAATCAATATCCTCGATCCGGCCAACTACGGTATTGATTTTTACGGCGACAACCTCTTCACCAGCGAGGCCATGATTCAGCGTCGTCCCGAGGTAGTGGAGGCGTTTCGACGGGCTACTCTGCGCGGCTGGCTCTATGCTCTCGACCATTCCGGCGAAGTTGTTGATCTGATTCTGCAAAAGTACTCCACGGTTAAAAGCCGGGCGCAACTGGAATATGAGGCGCAGATCATCCGGCGCATGATCCAACCGGATCTTATTGATATTGGCATGATCAATCATCATCGTTTCGAGCGTATTGCCAATATCTACAAGGAAAGGGGGCGGGTTCCCAAAGACGCCAACCTGGAGGGATTTTTTGCCGATGAGTATCTGGGTGAACCAGATATACACTCCGTATTCCTGCACCGGGTGGTGCAACTGGCCATCTTCTTGTTAGTGCTCTCGGCGCTGATGGCGGCACACAATCGTCACTTGAAAAAAGTGGTGGCCAGGAAAACCCGAGATGCCGACGATGCCAGGGAAAAAGCGGAGCGCTACCTGGAGATACTGGATCGTCATACCTGTGTGCTGAGGGTGGATGAGCAGTTCCGGATTCAGCACCTGTCTTCGGCATTCAGCCATTTGGGGGAGTATGTGACGGGGCAGCTGGTCGGCAAACCCCACACTCTGTTGATGGACGCTGAAAAGAGCAGTCTCAGATTGCGCCAACTGGTCGAGGCTGTCTCCAGTGGAAGGGCTTGGCATGGGGAGCTGCAGCTGAAGAAGGCAAGCGGCGACATGCTGGTTATGGAAGTGTTTGTTGAGCCGGTGATGAATGATCGCGGTGAATTTGCCGGGTACAACGCCGTCTGCCAGGACATGACCCAGAAGAAAAATGCTGAACTGCTTTCCATTACAGATACCCTGACCGGCCTCTACAATCGCAACAAAATCGATGCCTTGTTGGTCAAGGAAAGCAAGCTGGTACAGCGGGGTAGTCCTGCTTTTTCGGTGATTCTTCTGGATATCGATCACTTCAAACTTATCAATGATAAGCATGGACACCTTATGGGTGATCAGGTGCTGCGTCAGTTCGCCCGGAGCATCAAACGAAATGTCCGGGAAACCGATTTGGTCGGTCGCTGGGGTGGTGAGGAATTCATGGTGATCTGCGCCAATACATCCCTGATCGGAGCGGAAACCCTGGCTGAAATGTTACGTGCCACTATCGAGCGGTCCACCTATCCGGAACACATTCGCGTCACCAGCAGCTTTGGTGTGGCGGAGTACGTTCCAGGCGAGTCCCTTGATGATCTCATCAAACGTGCCGACGACTGCCTGTATCAGGCGAAAAACAGTGGGCGCAATTGTGTGAAATCCCGCGTGCTCAAGGCCGTATCCGGGTAACGACGGTTATTAAGGGGTGGAGTTACTCTGGCATTAGCTAGAGTAATTTTCGCTGCTCGAACACCTGATGCCAGTGGCCGCCTTTCTTGACGGCCACTTCGGTTTCGAAATAGTGCTTCATGCGCCGCCGATCATCCTTGTTGTCCTTGAGTGCCGCGCCGATCAGGAAGTGCACCAGATTGTCCAGCGCCATATTGCCCTTGCTGTAGTAATAGGCGTGCACACCCATGGCATGGGCCACGGATACTGCTTCGGCGGTAGACATCACGGTGGCGGCCAGTCGGTCGGTACTCCGTCCGTCCAGGGTCTGGCCATTGCGCAGTTCATGGAAAATGGTGGTCAGCACCTCAATGGTCTGCGGGTCGGGTTTCACCTCGACACCGGAGAGGCGGATTAGCTTCTCCGATTCTCTCAGTACCACATCGATTTCGTCTCTCAGGTCGCGTATCGGTGGAATCGTTTCAAAATTCATACGCCGCTTTAATGCTGCGCTCATCTCGTTGACGCCGCGATCCAGGGAGTTGGAGGTAGCGATGATATTGAATCCCTCCCGGGCAAACAGTACGCCGTCCTTGCCAAGTTCCGGCACCAGAATCTGTCGCTCTGACATGATTGACAGAATGGCGTCCTGGATGGGTTGGGGGCAGCGGGCGATTTCCTCGAAGCGTACCAGTTGGCCATCGCGCATGCCCTGGTAGATGGGGCTGGGAATCAGTGCCTCCGGACAGGGACCCTTGCTGTGCAAGAGTGCCTCGTTCCAGCTGTACAACAGCTGGCTGATCTGGGAAATGGCGCCGCCCTGCACAGTGAGGGTGGACTGGCCGGAGATGGCGGCGGACAGAAGCTCGGACAGCCAGGATTTTGCGGTTCCCGGTTCGCCGATCAGCATGGCACCGCGATTGGTGGCGATGCTGATGATAATGCGGGTTACCAGTTCCCGCTGGGCGACGAACTTGCGTTGTATGCCCAGCTCGGCGTCCCCCAGCACAAATTTCTCCACTGCCAGAGGCGACAGGTTCCAGCCGGGTGGCGCCGGGCCCGGGTCCCACCCCCGCAGAATTTCCAGTTCGTGTTGGTAGAGATTTTCTGCGGTAGGACGCTGTATGGCTTTATCGTTCATGGTCACAGTCTCAGGCCGGTTTTTCCCACTGCCAGCGGGCTTCCGGCGCCATCCGCTCAGCCGGCAGAATGCGCGGCAGTTCAGACAGCGGGATGTTGCCCTGAATGACGTGATCGAGGGCGCTGTCGCGCATCGTCACCAATCCGCAATCTAGGGCCAGTTTGCGCAATTCTCCCACCGGGATGCGGCGGGCGATGGCATTACGCAGTTCGGTATTCAGTTGCAGGTACTCCACCACCGCGACCCGACCGTGGGTGCCTGTGTTGTTGCAGTGTTCGCAGCCTCTGCCGGTATAGCAGCGAAAGCTGTCCGGTGTGCCGTCGGGAAAGACTTCCTGAAGAATTTCCGTCTCTGGTTTGGCCTCCACCCGGCAGTGGTTGCAGATACGCTTGGCCAGCCGCTGAGAGATCACCGCCAACAATTCACTGGCCAGTGAATTGGGGTGAACATTCAAGTCAAACAGCCGCTGCATGGCGTCCACCGCGTCGTTGCAGTGCAGGGTGGAGAGCACCACATGGCCGGTCTGGGAAGCGCGAATGGCTTCAAGGGCTGTTTCATGATCGCGGATTTCCCCCACCAGTATCACGTCCGGGTCCTGGCGCACGAAGGAGCGCATGGCATCGGCGAAGCTGAAACCGATCTCCGGACGCACACGGGTCTGTTGGATATTGTCGATGGAGTACTCGATGGGGTCCTCCACGGTGATCACTTTGCGGGTGCCATCATCTGCCAACAGTTGCAACCCGGCGTAGAGGGTGGTGCTCTTGCCGGAGCCGGTGGGGCCGGTGACCAGTACCAGTCCGGCGGGGTTGCGCAGCAGACGCCGGTAGTGCCCGGCCAGTTGTTGCGACAGCCCCAGTTTGTCGATGCTGATCATCGCCGAATTCTGTGGCAGCAGGCGGATCACCACGTGTTCGGCATGCAGTGATGGCTGCACCTGGATGCGCAGGTCAAACAGGGATTCCCCGACCCGCAGTCGCGAACGCCCACCCTGGGGCAGGCGGCGCTCGGCAATGTTCAGTTCGGCCCGCAACTTGATGACATTGATCAGGCCGCGCAACTCGGCGGGGCTGATGTCGTAGTGGGGCAGGTCGCGCAGTTCGCCGTCTACCCGCAGGCGAATGCGAACATGCTTCTGGTACTGCTCGATATGCAGGTCGCTGGCGCGTTCGGCCACCGCGTCCAGCAGCAGAGCCTCGAACAGCGACACCAGATGAGCGCCCACCTCCGGTTTGTACTTGCCCAGCAGATCCTGGTCCGCTTCCGCCAGGGCTTTTTCCTCATAGGCGGGCAGAGTACTGGTGTGGGCCTGCACGCAGAGGTCGGTGGCGGACCACAGGCGGCGGAAGTCGGTAGGGGTGACCAGCAGTTTTTCCAGTTTGTGGCGCGGAAATACCCGCTGGATCTCTTCCAGCGAAGCTTCGGGATCACTGGTGGCTACCCTCAGGGTATCGTGGTCTATGTAGAGTGGAATCAGCCGGTGGTGGTCCAGGAATGCCTGGGAGAAGCTGTTGAAAATCTTCGGGTCCAGTCGGCGCAGCAGAATGTCCACATTGCCCAGTTCCAGGTTGTAGCGCTTGGCCATGGACCGGTAGAGGGCCAGATCATCGGTGTTGGCCAGCTCGCGTACTTCGTCGATGATCAGGGTTTTATTGGCTTTGGCGCGGTCCCGCGCCTTGCCGAGGATGTCCTTGTTGACGATGCCCAATTCAATCAGGTTTTGTTCATCCTTGCGGGTGAAATTGACGCAACCGTGCTCGCAGCGGGAAATTTGGCCGTGTTCGTCCAGGGTGTATTTCACCAGCCTCAGCAGGACAGACGGGGTGCGTTCCACGCACACCAGTTGGCCACCGGGAGCCAGCTGGCCGATCAGTGTGGCCAGTTCCGCCACCTTGGGCGTGGAGACAATGATGATATCGAATGGAGCCTGTTGCGGGGCTCCGTCTGTGCCATCACCGTGCATGACCATAACGTTGCCCAGCTTCAGTTCGCTGAGCCGGTCCTTGGCAGCATCTGCTATGGCGGGGTCCTTTTCTATGCCGACAACCTGCCTTGCTACCCTGGCCAATACTGCACAGACGTAACCCAGCCCTGCGCCCACGTGCAAAATCTTGGGATTGACCGGAAATGACAGGATGCTGAAGATCTGCTGTAGCACCTTGGCGGAGGGAATACTGTGCCCGGCGACCAATTGTGGGGCGTCACAGTTGATAAAGTTCTGGCGGTCGGTTTCCTCCAGAGCCTCTTCCAATCGTGGATCGATACGGCGGTTGGGTTCAATCCCGTTCTGACTGCTGTTGATTTTCATGGCATCGCAGTTTCTGTGGTTTATCCATTCAGTTTATCCATTGCCAATTGACTGTCTTTGTTCTGGCGCAGCTGAATCCCGATTTTCTCACTTAACCGGGACGTCCTGTCAAAAGTGACTGGATGGCTGGAACCAGCAGCGGCGTTACATCAATCCGATTGGTTTTGTGGGGGATGGTATTACAGGTTACCAGTTTGCCCAGCCCTGCCTGCATCAACGTGCCGTCTATCCCGTCGGCAAAGATGCCGTGCACGGCCGCACAGTTAACTTTGTCAATGCCACCCTTCTGCAGGGCCTGTAAGCATTTCAGAATGGTCTGGCCACTGGAGATGACATCGTCGATGACCACCGCGGTCCGATCCCGGTATGGGCTGATGTCTGGCAGATGAATTTCCACCTGACGGTCACCGTAGCGCAGTTTTTCTCCGATCACATAAGGGTGGCCGCTCGCGGCGGCTACTTCCGCAACCCACTGTTCGCTTTCCGTGTCCGGGCCCACCAGGAGCAGGGAGGCCTGGCCTTTCAACCAGTCTGCCAGCGCGTGGGCACCTTCAATTTTCCGGCTTGGCACAGTGTAGATTTCCTGCAGGGCATGGTAGCGGTGCAAGTGGGGATCGACGGTGACCAGCCAGTCCATGTGTTGCGACAGGGCTTGTGCAAACAGCCGTGAAGTCAGTGCCTCTCCCTCGTGAAAGCGTATGTCTTGCCGCATGTAGCACAGGTACGGTGCCACCAGTCCCACCGACCTGGCCCCGAGTTCCCGCAAGGTCCCGAGCAGGAATAACAGCGGCAGGAATTTCTCGTTGGGGTTGACCAGGTTTGTCACCACCACACAGTCGTTTCCAGTTACTGGCGTAGCAACCCTGAGATAGGTCTCGCCGTCCGGGAACTGGCGAGTTTCGATATTGCCCATCGCACCCTGTAGTCGTTCACCCAGGGGCGCTAACAGAGGGTGCTGATCCAGTGAGAACAGTATCGGAGAGGAAGCGATGGGCGAACTCACAACCTGTCCCCAATAGTAAATATGGGGCCGTTGTCGTGGTAAAACTCCATGGCGTAGTCCCGTTCACCCTTGCTCTCCGTAAACAGGGTAAACAGGGTCTGTCCGGCCTCAATCTCGCTGCCGACATTGACGGCCAGCCGCAACCCGGCGGCGGGGTGAAAGGGAGCCCCGGCCAGTTTTGCCAAGCGCGCCAGGCGGCGGTTGTCGATGGCGGTGATCACTCCGCTGTAGTCGGCGGGCTCAGTCTGCTGAAAATGGGCGCTGGGCAGTACCTTGGTGCCCCCCTGGCTGCGCAGGATATGCTGGAACTGCTGCAAAGCCATGCCGTTCTCGAGCAGTTCTTCGGCCTGTTGCAGACAGCGTTGCAAGCCGTTTTCCTGGGCCATGTCCAGCAGGTGGGCAGACAGCATCAATGCGCGCTGCCGCAAATCCTGAGGCGCCTCGGGTTCATTTTTCAGCACGGAAAGAATATCCCTCGCTTCCTCCACCGGGCCGATGCCGAAGCCGATTGGGCGACTGCCGTCGGTGATCACACAGCGGACATGTATTCCACAGGCGCTGCCTACCTGGGTAAACAGGGAAGCCAGTCGGCCGGCTTCCTCCTGGGTGCGAATCTTGGCGGTCGTTCCCACCGGGATATCAATGACCGTATGGGTAGAACCGGCAGCGATTTTTTTCGATAAAACCGAGGCGATCAGTTGGCCTTCACCGTCGAGATCCAAGGCGCGTTCAATGCGAATCAATAGGTCATCCGCCGGGCTCAGATTGACTCCCCCTCCCCAAGCCAGACAAGCGCCGGTTTCTCTCACTACCCGCTGGATATCCTCCAGTTTCAAGTTCACATTGGTCAGGGTTTCCATGGTGTCCGCGGTGCCCGCGGGCGAGGTGATGGCTCGCGATGAAGTCTTGGGTATGGTCAGTCCCGCTGCGCTGACAATCGATACTACGATCGGTGAGGTGCGGTTGCCGGGCAGACCGCCGATACAGTGTTTGTCGAATATCTGGTCTTGACCGGGCCATTCCAGGCGCTTGCCACATTCCACCATAGCTTTGGTGAGGGCGGTGATCTCATCCACGTTCAGGCGATTGCCGGCACAGGCGCTGAGGAAGCTGGCAATGGCGATATCGCTGTAGCGGTGGGAGCTGATGTCGGAGATGATTTCGCTGATCTCCCCGGCATCCAGGCTGTGGCCGTAAATCTTCTTGCGCACCAGGCTGAGGGAAGTCAGTACCGGTGTGTGCTGCACCATCACCTTGCTGCCATCCTTCACTTTCAGTCGTTGCAGGGCAATTTTAGAGAGTCCCACCCGGCCCATTGGCATGACATGGGTGTCCACTACGTTGAGGGTGGCGATCAGGGTACGGCCATTGGCGCTGAGTGTCAGGCGGCTACTGGCGGTGAAGCCTTCTGCGCGGCAGATATCGCAATCCTCGCGCATGTAAATCACCGGTTCCTGGTGAGTGTCGATGCCCATGTCCACTACATCAAGAACATGCGTCGGCTCCATATCGCCCCTCTTGTTTTTATGTCGGTGCCAAAGCCACATGTTAAGTCATTGGCGAATGCCTTTGCACCTGTGCTGTCGTGCCTATTTACTGGCGCATCAGGCCGGTTTAGCCTGTGAGACTATGAGCTTCGACAAGAGATACAAATTCACTCTCACGGATGACGCATTCCGCCGCCACGATGAAACTTCTGACGAGCAGTTTTATCGCATTCCGCGGTTCGTCAGTCATATCAATAACTCTGCCATTGATGCGGTCACCCAGCTTTATCGGGAGTTCCTGCCTGAAGGTGGCGTAATTCTCGATCTGATGAGCAGCTTTCTTAGCCATCTGCCACCTGATTGCAGCTATAGCAGAGTGGTTGGGTTAGGTATGAACGACAGGGAGATGGCCAACAACAAGCAGCTTGATCAGTGGGTGGTTCAGGATCTCAACAAATATCCCATGCTGCCCTTCATGGACAATGAATTCGACGGGGCGGCAATCTGTGTCTCAATCGACTATCTCACCAGCCCCGTTTCTGTGCTGGTGGATCTTGGCCGAGTGCTGAAAAGTGGGGCGCCACTGGTCATCACCTACTCCAACCGTTACTTCGAAACCAAGGCTACTGCAGCTTGGCTTCATTTGCAGGATGAGCACCGCGCCCACCTGATCCGACATTTCCTGGAAGAAGCGGGCTGTTATCGGGATATCGAGTTTCTCGATCGCAGCCCCGAGTTTGGTGATCCCCTTTATGCTGTGCTGGCAAGGGCCGCCTAGTTCTTCCGAGTATCCTTTATTCACTGATCAGCCCGGTTGGCTTCACTTGTGCTTCAGTTGGTCCTTTCCGGACCATATTTCTCAGTGCTCTTTCGATCCAGTAATCGGCGCTCACATGCCGGCCAGCACCGCTAAAAAACAGTGACAGCAGCATGATGAAATAGGTGGCGGCAAATTCGATGCCATTGTTCAGGATCACGATATTGCCCCTCTCGGTCAGCCAGTCGTAGTCCCCATGCTCGCGCAGGATGCTGCGGATGGCCTGCAAACGTGTCCCCACTTCGGCACTGTTGGCCAGGCTTTCCTCCGCTGCAGTAATGCCGGCGGCGGCAAGCGGTCTGGCCATACTGGTTTCAGGGTTCGACGGTGCGATGGCGAACCAGCCGTCATCCCAGTGGACGGTAAAGATTGCTACCAGCATGGTGATCATCAGTGGAATGGCAATATAGCGGGTAGCCAGTCCGAACAGCAGCAGAAACCCACCTATCAGTTCCACTGCGGTGGCAAGAAAGGCCATCAGCCAGGGGAAAGGCAGTCCCAGGCCCCAGTCGGGGTTTCCAAACCAGGCTACGGTATCTTCAAAGGCGGCCATTTTTGTGAGTCCGGCGGAGATGAAAACCGGGGCTAGAAACAGCCGGAATAGCAACGGTGCCAGGAACTCCAGTGAGTTGGCTTTGCTCAGTGTGCGGTGGATGGCAGAGACAGATTTGATCGTATTCATGGGGTCACCAGTGTTTCCGGATCTGTGAAAAAATTGCGGATTTGGTATTGGCAGGCCTGATGACTAAGCCTGCCAATACCAGATAATGGAGGCAAGTGTCACTTGCTACCGCATTTTCCTTCACCACACTTGCCTTCAGACTGCTTGGAGGTTTTTTTTCCTTCTCCACATTTGCCTTCACCACACTTGCCTTCAGATTCCTTGGTGGTTTTTTTCCCCTCTCCGCATTTGCCTTCGCCGCACTTACCTTCAGATTCCTTGGTGGTTTTTTTCCCCTCTCCACATTTGCCTTCGCCGCATTTGCCTTCACTATCCATGGCTGCAAGCTGGTATCCGGAGCCAATATCATTGGCGACAAAGGGGTTTTCTGCTTGGGCTACTAACGGGATAGCAATGCTGCCGGACAAGAAAGCGAGACCTACAACAGTTTTCAGGGTGTTTAAAGAAGCAGACTTTTTCACGTTTAACTCCAGGTTATCAATTGGGTACATGTTTTCGAATTGCAGTCCCGTGCACCTGTTGGCGCGGTCGGGTGTGTCGTTGCAGACGTGTGATCCTGAGAGTCGGCCTTAAGATGACCTCTATATTGGCCATTGCCTCTGCAACGTACCCTATGGATGAAGGAGGAGGGGATTTGTTACACAAACTTTATGTTTTTGAGAATATTTTTTTCGGTGGGCTTGGCAGGGTGAAGCAGTAATTGAATTAACCGGCAAACGGCTATTTCAGATAGTCAGGCGGAATGGTCAGGCTTATTGTTCAGATGAGCCATAACACTTTCGACTTCCTCGTCAGAAGCTCTTTGGTGCAGGCCGGGAATGGCACGGATCAGCTGCCGTAACTGTTTGATATAACGACGGCAGTTGTGACAGATCAGCAGGTGAAACCGGATGGCTAGTCTGCCGTGCCAGCTCATTTCATGGTCGATGAGCTGGTCTGCCTGTTTGACCACATCGCGACAGCTCAACACTCTCCGGTCTCCTCATAATGATTGACGAGCTTGAACAGCTGCGTCCGCGCTCGATGTAACAGCACTCGTGCATTGGATGCAGAGATTGCCAGTTCGTTACAGATTTCCTCGAACTCCAGGCCACTGGCATCTCGCATTTCGAGCATGGCCCGCTGGTTGGATGGCATGTTTGCCAGTAGTTTTTCCAGGCACTCCGCAAGCTGTTCCCTGGTCAGCAGGCTGTCGGGGGAGTCCGTATGCCAGGTGACGAGTGGCTCCTGCCAGTGCCCATCTTCCTTGAAGCAGTTATCCAGAGGGTCGGCGCTCTGAGTGGGCTCACCCCAGTCGGAAAAAAGCAGTTCCCTTTTCCTCTGGCGCAGCTGCATTTTGGCTTCGTTGATGGCGATGCGGGCCAGCCAGGTGCGTATGTGGGCTCGTTCTTCGAATGTGGCTATGGCCTGATACGCTTTAAGCCAGGCGTTTTGCACAACTTCTTCTGACTCACTGGCACCGACGATTGGAATGACGAGTGCCACCAGAGCGCGGTGGTGATCACGCACAAGCTCAGCAAACAGGTGCTTATCACCCCTTTTTAGCTTGTCGAGTTCGTCTTTACCCAATGTCAGGATTCCATGTCTCGGCAGTAATTCTCTGGATGCCCGTTAAAACTGTCTTACAGATGCGCCCTGATTATAAGTGGTAAAGTGGGGAAGTTGGGTATATCGCCAGCTGCGAATCATACCCCCCCGGCTTTTTGGTTCGGTACCAGCAGTACGTCATGGCTTATTATCATCGGGTGAGGTCAATTGGAATGACTGGTGTCAGCCGGGATAGTTGCACATCGTTTCATTAACAGAGGGAAGCTCCAGTGAAGGAGTACCAATATGACGTTCTGATCATAGGTGCCGGCCTTTCCGGTATCGGTATGGCCTGTCATCTGGAAAGGGAACTGCTTGGGCGGAAGCTGGCCATTCTTGAGCGGCGCGAAGCGATTGGCGGTACCTGGGATCTGTTCCGCTACCCCGGTGTTCGCTCCGATTCCGACATGTTTACCATGGCGTATGATTTCAAGCCGTGGACTGAGCCGAAAGTGCTGGGAGAAGGCGCGGCAATCCGCCGTTACATTTCCGAAACGGCACAGGAATATCGCGTCGATAAGAAAATCCACTATGGCCTAAAGGTTATCGGAGCCAGCTGGTCAAGCGAGGACGGCTGCTGGACTGTGGAGGCACGGAGTGAGGTTGACGGCAAGGTCAGCACTTATACCTGCCGCTTTCTGATCAGTTGTGCTGGCTACTATAACTACGACAAAGGTTATCTGCCCCATTTCCCCGGTATGGAAACCTTTTCTGGCCAGTGTATCCACCCGCAGTTTTGGCCCCAATCCCTGGATTACCGGGGCAAAAAGGTGGTGGTGATCGGCAGCGGTGCCACCGCGGTCACACTGATTCCGGCAATGGCCAGTGACACTGCTCATATCACCATGTTACAGCGCTCTCCCAGTTATTACCTCAGCGTGCCGGGCTATGGAAAGTTGCTGCGTCGCCTGGAGAAGCTGTTGCCGCGGCGCTGGTTATATCGACTGGTGCGGGCAAGCAATATTGGTTTGCAGCGTTTTTTTTACCAGCGCGCCGTCCATCACCCACAGGGCATGCGCAATTACCTGTTGGGGCAAGTGCGCAAAGCCCTGGGTCCCGATGCGGACATGCGCCACTTCACGCCGGATTACAATCCTTGGGATCAACGCCTGTGCGTGGTGCCCAATGGGGATCTGTTTCGGGCGATAAGAGCGGGTAAAGCCTCGGTGGTGACGGATGACATTGAGACTTTCACCGAGAGAGGGATTCGCCTCAGGTCTGGCGAGGAACTGGAAGCGGATATTGTGATTACCGCCACGGGACTGCGGTTGCAGACCTTTGGAGGCATGCAGTTGACCGTCGATGGTGTACCGCGTCAGGTCAATCAGTTGCTGAGCTATAAAGCCGTGCTGATTCAGGATTTGCCTAACTTTGGGTTTATCTTGGGCTATGTCAATGCCTCCTGGACCCTGAAGGCCGACATTGCCGCGCGCTATCTCTGTCGCCTGATCAACCATACGGAAGAGCTGGGACTATCCTCTGTCACCCCCCGTGCTCCGGAAGGGGAAGCCAGTGACGAGAATGCCATGAATACTCTCAGCGCTGGCTATATCCACCGAGGCAAGGGCGAACTGCCCCGGCAGGGAGTCCATTTGCCCTGGCGGGTTACACATGATTATGACATCGATCGGCAGTTGCTGCTGAAAACCCCCATTGAAGACGAATGGCTGGAGTTCACCCCGATATGAGTTACCTGCTGGTTCTGCTCGGAATCCTGTCACTGCCATTACTGATCGAACGCTTGATCCCAAACAGGGTGGCACGTTTTTTACTGAGTCTGGATCGGCGACTCTCGGGGCTTAAACTCAAAACCTGCTCGGTACGAGGGCAGGCCATGCCCTATCTGGAAGGAGGACGGGGCGATCCTCTGGTGTTGATCCACGGCTTTGCCGGCGACAAGGACAACTTCACCCGCGTCGCCCGCTTTCTGGTCCCCCACTATCGAGTCATCATTCCTGACCTGCCGGGTTTTGGCGAGGCGGGTCGAGACCCCAATGCCGGTTACACCATGGCGGATCAGGTGGACAATCTCACGACATTTCTCGACCGCTTTGGAGTGTCTCGAGTACACCTCGGGGGTAGCTCCATGGGTGGCTTTATCGCTGCGCAGATGGCGGGAACGGTTCCGGACAGAGTCGCCAGTCTGTGGTTGCTGGATGCCGCGGGAACCGGGGCCGCCCACGGGTCAGAGATGCTGCAGAAATACCAGAAGAGTGGCGACGTGCCGCTACTGGTGCGCACGGAAGCCGATTTTAAAAAATTGATGGCGACAGCTACTCATAAGGTGCCGTTTATGCCTTTCTGTGTGAGCAGGTATTTTGCCCGGCGCGCCATGAACGATTATCCGTTGCACAGCAAAATTATGGCCCAGTTGGCAGCTTCGCCATTGCTGGAGCAACAGTTTTCGACAATTGACGTCCCGGCGTTGATTGTCTGGGGTGAGGAAGATCAGATGCTTGATTTGGCGGGTGCCAGTGCGCTACATGTGCTTCTGCCGGATAGCCGGGTACGAATCATGCACGGTACCGGGCACATGCCAATGTTGGAGTTTCCCGCCGGAGCTGCCCGTGACTATCTGGACTTTCGTTCCGCTCTTAGCTGACGGAGAGCTAAGATGGAGGAGTGCAAGGCGACAACTAGTGTCGCCTTTTATTTTTTCCTGTATCGGGGTTATCAGTAGCGGCCCTTCGTAGCCTGTTCTGGAGGACAACAAAGGGGGATCAGCCATTTTTCGTCGGGCTTGTCCTTGGGGTTGGCCTGATTAGCTGCGACGGCTGTCATTGGCATGGCTGATTCCCCGTGTCCGTTCCCTGATTTTGGGTTATCTGTCTGAGTAGTGCGGAGTTGTACCCCCTTAAATACCCCCAAGTTCATACAGATATTAGTGCGCGTTAGTGGACAATGCTAGACGGGAATTAGGCTGAAATGCCCGTAAATATTGGGCTTTGTGGTCGTCAGTGGAGGGTGGTGGATGAGAAGATGGTGGGCCCAGCAGGACTTGAACCTGCGACCAAGCGATTATGAGTCGCCTGCTCTAACCAACTGAGCTATAGGCCCGTGAGGATTTCAGTGCGGAACACCCAAGACTGGGGCGCTGAAAAAACCGGTTTTGTTCATCGTTATTTTGGGCTCAAGGCACCCATTTGGGCGCCTTGGGTCTTATGCCGTGAATTCTAGCGCCAAGTTATTCGTCGAGGAAGCTGCGCAGGTGGTCCGAGCGGGACGGGTGGCGTAGTTTTCTCAGGGCCTTGGCTTCGATCTGGCGAATGCGCTCGCGGGTAACATCGAACTGTTTGCCCACTTCCTCAAGGGTGTGGTCTGTGTTCATGTCGATGCCAAAGCGCATGCGCAGCACCTTGGCTTCACGGGCAGTGAGCCCGTTGAGCACATCGCGAGTCGCTTCTGTGAGGCTTTCGCTGGTCGCAGAATCCACCGGGGACATGATGCTGGTGTCCTCGATGAAATCACCCAGATGGGAGTCTTCATCATCGCCGATGGGTGTTTCCATGGAGATGGGCTCCTTGGCGATTTTCAACACCTTGCGAATCTTGTCTTCCGGCATATCCATGCGCTCGCCCAGCTCTTCGGGGGTGGGTTCGCGACCCATCTCCTGGAGCATCTGGCGGGAGATGCGGTTGAGCTTGTTGATGGTCTCAATCATGTGCACCGGGATACGGATGGTGCGAGCCTGGTCCGCAATGGAACGGGTGATGGCTTGGCGAATCCACCAGGTGGCATAGGTCGAGAACTTGTAGCCGCGGCGATATTCGAATTTGTCCACCGCTTTCATCAGGCCGATGTTGCCTTCCTGGATCAGATCGAGGAATTGCAGGCCGCGGTTGGTGTATTTCTTGGCAATGGAGATAACCAGACGCAGGTTGGCCTCTACCATTTCTTTCTTGGCGCGCCGGGCTTTTGCTTCGCCAATGGACATGCGGCGGTTGATGTCCTTGATCTGGGCGACCAGCAGACCGGTTTTTTCCTCAAGCTGCTTGAGTCGGCGCTGGCAACGCTGAATTTCCGATTCGAGCTGGACGATGTTGTCAGCGTAGGGCGCTTTGCTCTTCACCAGGCTGGCAGTCCATTTCTCATCGGTTTCATGGCCGGGAAACTGCTTGATGAAATCCACGCGGGGCATTTTGCCCTGGCGAATGCAGAGCGCCATGATGTTGCGCTCTTCGCTACGGATGGCGGTCAGGGCATCGCGGACTACTTCAGTTAGTGGATCGAATTGGCGGGGCGCGAGCTTCAGGTATTTGAAGTGATCGCTGAGGGCTTCGATGTGCGGACGACTGTTCTTGTGGTCAATGCCATATTTGCCGATGGCCTTTTTGGCTTTGTCGTTCAGGGTGCGCAGAGTCTCGAAGCGCTCCTTGGCTTCGACGGGGTCGAGGCCGGAATCGTCATCGCTGTCGTCACTGCTGTCCTGATCGTCTTCGTCTTCGTCGTCATCGTCGTCACGAGCTTCCCGCGCTTTTTCTTCCTCGCGGTTTTTGGCAGCTTCCGCTTGGGCCAGTGCGGAGGGAACATGGTCCATCGGGTCCAGGTAGCCGATGATGACATCGCTCAGCTTGCGCTGTTCACTTTCGATCAGATCGTATTCGGCAATCACCTGATCAACGGCGGTGGGCCACTCTGCCATGGCTGCCATCAGTTCGCGCACACCTTCTTCGATGCGCTTGGCAATCTCGATTTCGCCTTCGCGGGTGAGCAGTTCCACGGAACCCATCTCGCGCATGTACATACGCACAGGGTCGGTGGTGCGATGTTGCTCGGTTTCTACCGCAGCCAGGGCGGCAGCAGCTTCCGCAGCGGCAATTTCATCGGTGGTGGATTCGCCAGAAGTGATCAGGAGTTGTTCGGCATCGGGGGCGGTTTCAAATACGCTGATCCCCATGTCGTTGATCATCTGAATGATATCTTCGACCTGATCGGGATCAGAGATGTCCTCCGGCAGGTGATCATTCACCTCTGCATAGGTGAGATAACCCTGTTCACGGCCTCTGGCGATCAGTTCCTTGATTCGGGATTGTTGCTGTGCGGTACCACTCATAGACGAATACGATCTGCTCTGAATTAGGGGGCAAAATAAAACGCGGGATTATACCGGAATCTCCGGGCCTTGTGTTACCTGTTTTGGTCAAAAAGCCGCTTGGTTCAAGCGGAGCGTTAATGCTGTCTCGGTTTTGCAACTATCTGATTAAAAAGCTCTTTTGCTTCACCTGAGCGCATTTCCCGGGGCAGTTTCAGCCAGGCGTTGTTGAGGTGTTTCAGATCGTGCTCATCAACTGCCTCTTTGTCTGCCAGCTGGCGGAGAAGTTCAACGGGCTCCAGTAGTGTCAGGGTCTGGCGGAGCAGGCGGCGTTGGCAATCGAGGAATTCTCTCTCGTTGTCCCGTTCGCTATTGGCTACCGGGCGCAGCAGGTCCGTAGCAGCGATTTTTGCTAACTGTTCGGCCTGACCGGGACTGTGCATGCCACGCCAGTACCCGAGAATATGATTGAGGCTGTAAGCGGGATTTTCAAGGAGCAGCTCTACCAGCGGCAGCAACAATTCCAGGCCTTCTTCATCCAGTTTTCGCAATGTGTCCAGGTCGGCACACAATCTGACCAGTTCAGGGTGATTTGCCAGTAACGCCACCAGTGTATAGATAGGGGGCATTTTGATCTTTTTGGTTTGTGGAGCCCTGTGCGATGGTCCCGGTGCAGCTTGGAAGTACTCATCGCTAGCTGGTTCGGCATAATCGTTGCCGTAGTCAGGGTAGGACCCGTAGTCCTCGGGGTAATCCAACGGTGCCGGATCATTGTCAGGCGCTCCCGGGGGTTCCTGGGGGACGATCAGCCCGGTGAGTGTTTCCGTATCCAGTCCTGTCTTTTCCGACAGGGTTTTCAGCATCAGGGTTTTGAAGACGCCTTTCGGCATGCGATTGACCAGTGGTGCAGCCAACTTGCTCAGTCGGGCGCGACCGTCCGGTGTGCTGAGGTCCAGGTCTTCCGTCAGGGAGTCAAACAGGTACTTGGACAGCGGACTGGCAGATTGCACCAGAACCAGAAATTGTTCCCGACCGATGCTGCGTACCAGTGTGTCCGGGTCTTCTCCTTCAGGCAGGAACAGGAAGCGGGCAGAGCGGCCATCGATCATCACCGGTAGGCAGGTTTCAAGAGCCCGGTGGGCTGCATTGCGGCCCGCCTGGTCTCCGTCAAAGCAGAACACCACTTCTGATGTGTGGCGGAATAACTTTTCCAGATGTTCGGCGGTGACAGCAGTGCCCAGTGTGGCTACTGCATTGTGGATGCCGCTCTGGGACAGCGCCACCACATCCATATAGCCTTCAACCACCAGGAGGTTGGGGATTTCCTTCAGTTGCTGGATGGCTTCATAGAGGCCGTAGAGTTCCCGTCCCTTGTGAAACAATGGCGTTTCGGGAGAATTCAGGTATTTGGGCTTGTCATCCCCCAACACGCGCCCGCCAAAACCGATGGTGCGGCCGCGGACATCGCGTATGGGGAACATGATGCGATGGCGAAAGCGATCGTAGAGTTTGCCTTCCTCTTCGCGGTCGACCAGCAGGCCAGCTTCTTTCAGGAGCTGAACATCCTGATCGCTGTTTGCCAGTTGATGGAGCAGGTTGTCCCAGCCGGGCGGGGCGAAGCCGATGCCGAAGGTGCGGGCGATCTCGCCGCTCAGGCCGCGGGACTTGAGGTAGTCCACGGCGCTTTTCCTGGCTGGGTGGTTGCGCAGGCAGGTTCGGTAAAAGTGGTCCGCTCTTTCCATCGTGGCATACAGCCCTTTGCGCCGTTCTGTAGCCGGGTCGTGGCGAGTTGCCTCCCGTGGAACTTCAATACCGACGTGCCTGGATAGGGATTCCACTGCCTCGGGAAAGGAGATGTGGTCGTAATCCATGACAAAGCCGATGGCGTTGCCGCCGGCGCCGCAACCGAAACAGTAGTAGAACTGCTTATCCTGGCTGACGGTAAAGGAGGGGGTCTTCTCATCGTGGAATGGGCAGCGGGCAGAGTGGTTCTTGCCCGACTTGCGCAGGTCGATGCGGCTGCCGACGATATCAACAATGTCTACACGATCGAGCAGATCGTCGATAAAACTTTGTGGAATTTTGCCGGCCATGCATTCCCAGAAGAGTGTGGCGAAACGGGTTCACCGGCCGGCAATTCTGCGTTGAGATGGAATTGCCGGCCAAGAGAAGGGGACAGCTTAACGAGTCTGGGGTGTGTGATCTAGCCTAATTTGGCTTTCACCAGGCCGCTGACAGCGCCCACGTCGGCACGTCCCTGGATCTTCGGTTTCAGCACGCCCATCACCTTGCCCATCTCGCGCATGGATTCCGCGCCACTCTCGGCGATGGCTGCGTCAATCATTGCCGAAAGCTCTTCATCACTGAGGGCTTCGGGCAGGAAGGTCTGGATCACATCGATTTCTGCCTGTTCTTTGTCAGCCAGTTCAGGGCGGTTTGCATCCTGGTACTGCTGGATGGAGTCACGGCGCTGTTTGACCATCTTGTCGAGAATGGCCAGCACCCGGGCGTCATCCACCTCGATGCGTTCATCCACTTCAATTCGTTTGATCTCCGCCTGGATCAGGCGAATGGCTCCGAGGCGCTCCTTTTCCTTGGCGCGCATGGCATCCTTCATGGCTTCGGTAATCTGTACTTTCAGCGAGTCGCTCATAGGGAATTCCTCAAACGCAAAAAGCGCCGACGTGGCGGCGCTCAATGGATAGAATTTACAGTCTGACTAACGAGTAGTATTAGTACAGACGGTTAAATTTCCGGTTTTCGCGAGATTGTTTCTTGGCGTGACGCTTCACGGCAGCGGCAGCTTTACGCTTGCGCTCCCAAGTGGGCTTTTCATAGAACTCACGGCGACGAACTTCTGCCAGTACACCAGCTTTTTCACATGAACGCTTGAAGCGACGCAGAGCCACATCAAAGGGCTCGTTTTCTTTTACGCGAACGAAAGGCATGTATCCTCTATCCTGTTGTATTCAATTAGTGTTTCTGCCCCTGCGGAATTGGGACCGTCTTCAAGGGCGCGTATTCTATACATAACCCCGAGCGGTTGCAAAACTTTTCTGGTTGAGCGGGGCTGGGGCTAACCGCATGAATTTGGGGTGGTTTTGGCGTATGATTCGCCGTTTCCATCCACTGGGTAAGCATAGGCCAAAATCGAGTGCGCGTACTGGGAATCGAAACCTCCTGCGATGAAACCGGTGTCGCTGTCTACGACAGTGAACGCGGCCTGCTGGCGCACACCCTTTACAGCCAGGTGGCTGTGCATGCGGAGTATGGCGGTGTGGTGCCGGAATTGGCGTCCCGTGACCATGTGCGAAAGCTGTTGCCGCTGATTCGCGAGGTGATGGCCCGCGCGGCTGTCAGCGCCGAGGATATTGATGGTGTCGCCTACACGTCCGGCCCGGGCCTGATTGGAGCGCTGATGGTAGGAGCCAGTGTCGGCCGCTCTCTGGCCTACGCCTGGCAGGTGCCTGCGATCGGCGTGCACCACATGGAAGGGCATCTGTTGGCCCCGATGCTGGAAGACAACCCACCGGCATTTCCCTTTGTGGCACTACTGGTCTCCGGTGGTCACACTCAGCTGATCGAGGTACAGGGTATCGGCCAGTACCGGATTCTCGGCGAGTCTGTCGACGATGCCGCCGGCGAGGCTTTCGACAAGGCGGCGAAAATGCTCGATCTGGATTATCCCGGGGGCCCCGAGATTGCGAAACTGGCCCAACAGGGTGACGCTGCGCGGTTTCACTTCCCCCGCCCGATGACTGACCGCCCCGGTCTCGACTTCAGTTTCTCCGGCCTCAAAACCTATACCCTGAATACTATCGCCGAACACCGAGGCGACGATGTGCTGCCTGACGACCAGACCATGGCGGACATCGCCTGCGCCTTCCAGGAAGCGGTGGTGGATACCCTGGCTATCAAATGTCGCCGGGCTCTGGAACAGACCGGCCTGAAGACCCTGGTGATAGCCGGCGGTGTGTCTGCCAATAGCCGGCTGCGGGAAAAACTTGCGACTAGTCTGGCGAAAGTAAATGGCCAAGTGTTTTACGCCCGCCACGAGTTCTGTACCGATAACGGCGCCATGATTGCCTATGCCGGCTGCCGCCGGTTGCTGGCGGGGCAGCACGAAGGGCTGGCCATTCGCGCCCTGCCGCGCTGGCCCATGGACACCCTGCCTCCACTGGGAGAGGTGTAACGTGGTGGATATTGTTTACATCCGCGACCTGCGTATCGATACGGTGATCGGCATTTTCGACTGGGAGAGGGAAGTTCGCCAGGTGGTCAGCCTGGACCTGGAAATGGCCACAGATATCCGCAAGGCTGCCACCACCGAAGACATTCAATACGCCCTGGACTACAAGGCAGTATCCGACCGCCTACTCGATTTTGTCGGCAACAGTGAATTCCTGCTGGTGGAAACCATGGCCGAGCAGGTGGCGGCGATTATCCTGAATGAATTTCGGGTACCCTGGTTGAGATTGCGGGTGGGCAAGCCCGGCGCCATTTCCCACGCCAGTGACGTGGGGGTAATCATCGAGCGCGGGGTTCAACCCTGATGGCGAGGGTATATCTCGGCCTTGGCAGCAATATTGATCGGGAGCGCCACATTCATGCAGCCCTGGATGCCCTGGCTGAGCAGTTCGGGGAGTTGCAGCTATCGTCAGTGTACGAAAGCGAGTCGGTAGGTTTCAGCGGTGATGCCTTTCTCAATCTGGTGGTTGGGATCGACACTGATCTGGCGGTGGGCCAGTTGTCTGCAAGCCTGAAAGCTTTGGAAGATCTTCACGGCCGTCAGCGGGACTGCCCCCGCTACAGCGGCCGCACCCTGGATATCGATATTCTCACCTATGATCAGTGCACCGGGGTGATCGATGGCGTGACCTTGCCGAGGGGTGAAATTCTCGAAAATGCCTTCGTGCTCTGGCCTCTGGCAGAACTGGCTCCCGAAGAGCGACACCCGTTGTCCGGCCAGTACTACAGCGAGTTGTGGCGGAGCTATGAGCGCAGCCGCCAAGCATTGTGGCCGATTTCATTTATCTGGCGAGGTGTGCAGTTGACCCGGCTCCCGGTCGATCAGGTAGAGGGCTTGTAAATGATTGCGGATTGGCGCTTGTCCCGCTGTTTCAATATCGACGATTTGCGCAAGCTGGCGAAAAAACGCCTGCCTGCATCCCTGTTTGGTTACATTGATGGTGGCTCCGACGACGAATACACCCTGCGTCGCAACACCTCGGCGTTTGACCGCTACGGTCTGATGCAAAGAGCGCTGGTGGATGTTTCGAAAATTGACCTGTCCACCACCGTGCTCGGACGCAAAGTTGACTGGCCAGTGCTCTGCGCACCCACCGGCATGAGCCGTATGTTCCACCACGAGGGGGAGCGTGCGGTGGCGAGGGAAGCGGCCAAAAGTGGCACGTTCTATTCTCTTTCTACGCTGTCCACCACCAGCATTGAGGACGTGGGCCGGGAAACCGATGGGCCGAAGATGTTCCAGGTCTATGTGCACCGGGATCGCGAGCTTAGTCGGGAGTTCGTACAGCGCGCCAAAACCGCCGGGTTTGACGCCCTGTGCCTGACTGTAGACCTGCCCGCCCACGGTAACCGTGAACGGGATCTGCGCACCGGTATGACCCTGCCACCGAAACTGACGGCGAAAAGCGTGCTTGATGTGCTGATGCACCCGGCCTGGGTCTACCACTACCTCACCACCGACACTATCGAGTTGGCCAATGTGGTTCACAAGATCCGCGAGGGTTCCGGAGAGGTTTCCAACCTGTTGCAGTATGTGTCCAAGCAATTCGATCCCACGGTAAGCTGGGAAGATGCCCAATGGATGAAAAGTCTCTGGGATGGACCGTTTGTGCTGAAGGGTATCATGTCGGTTGACGACGCCAAGCGGGCAGTGGAGATCGGGGCTTCAGCGATTGTCATCTCCAACCACGGTGGCCGTCAGCTGGACAGCTCGCCAGCCACTATTGAAATGTTGCCGAAAATCGTCGACGCGGTGGGTGGCCAGATTGAAATCATCCTCGACAGCGGTATCCGGCGCGGTACCCATGTGTTGAAAGCCCTGGCCCTGGGTGCCAATGCCTGCATGATTGGTCGATCCTATCTGTACGGGCTGGCCGCCGGCGGTCAGCCGGGTGTGGCGCGGGCACTGCAATTGCTGCGTACTGAAATTGAGCTGGATATGAAGTTGATGGGGTGTCGCAGTCTTGCCGATGTAACCGCCGACTGTCTTTACCAACCGGGTTAGCAGGCAGGGTTTACTATCCCGCGCAGCGGATACAGAGGTCGGTGTAGGGCACCGCTTGCAGGCGTTTCAAACCTATATCCTCCCCGCACTTGCGGCACGTTGTGTATTCGCCGCTGTCAATGCGTTCCAGTGCCCGGTTGATCTGGGATAGCTCCTGCCTTGCCTCGTTGCCGAGGGCGCTGATCACCTCGTCGTTTTCCCGCTCCTGAGCCTGCTCAGCCCAGTCGTTGGAATGGCTCCGGGTCAGGTTGTCTTTTACGCTGTCCAACCGCTGCACTAACTCGTTTTTGCGTTCTTGCAACTGCTGCTTGATGGCATCGATTTCCTTTGACATAGCTGCTTTCCCGTAGCCCGACATTGAGCCTGGTCCTTGGGGGCCAGGCCCTCGGAATGTCGGGAAGGTTCGGTTTACTTGATTTCAATGCGCCTTTGGGCCGGGACTTCCTTGGTCTTTTTCGGCGCAGTGAGTTTCAGCACTCCGTTTTCAAAAGAAGCGTTGATGTCTTCTTCGTGGATATCGCCGCCGAGATCAAAGCTGCGAACATACTTGCCGTAGCGGCGCTCCTGACGAATGACCTTGCCTTCTTTTTCCTCTGTTTCTTCCTGATTGGTTTCCGCTTCCAGACGAAGTACGCCATTTTCCAGGGTGATATGAATATCCTCTTTTCTGATACCCGGCATCTCCGCCGTGATTTCGTAATGATCGTCGCGATCAACGATATCTACCCGGGGTGAAAAGAACGATGCAGGTGCATCAGCCTCGGTGCGACCTGGAGACCATAAATCATCAAAGAATCGGTCCATATCGAAGAACCTGCCTTTGGGGACCAATGACATATTTCACCTCCTGTCAGAACGACTTACTGTTATTTGAACCGACACTGGAAGCATAGCTAACACCGCCGGTTTTGCCCGTTTTCATTGAATAAAATGGGGCTGAAAATTTGTCTTTTCAAGGACCCTGGGGAGGTGTTAGAGGGGTTGTTTGATGTGAATCAACGGTTTTAGCTATTCAGGCCGCTGCCGCCGTCCACGGCAATTACCTGTCCGGTGATATAGCTGGCGTCAGTGGCCAGGAACAGGGCCATGGCGGCAATGTCTGACGGGCTGCCTGTGCGCTGTAATGGAACCCGAGCGATCACCTGCTGTTTGACGGATTCGCTCATCTGTTCATCACAGTTGGGCCAGAGGATCACCCCGGGGGCGATGCCGTTGACTCGTACAGAGGGGGCCAGCTCCTTGGCAAGGGCTTTGGTCATCATGGCGTTGCCGGCCTTGGCGATGCAGTAGATGCTGTAGCCCTTCAGGGGACTGCGGGCATAGATATCGGCAATAGTTACGATGCTGCCACGCTGCTGTGTCAGCAGAGGTGCGAGAGCCTGACAGAGGAAATAGGGACCTTTCAGATTGCTGCCAATCAGGTCGTCCCACTGAACCTGTGTCGCGTCTTCCAGGGGAGTGGGATAGAAGCTGGAGGCATTGTTGACCAGGACATCAAGACGATTGCGCCAGTGCTCGACAGCTGTGGCCATGGCCTGTACTGCGGGAATGTCACAAAGGGCAGCCTGAAATACTGCTGCAGAATCCGGTCGTTCACGGTTGAGCGTATTGGCCAGCTGCTGAGCCGCGCCAACAGATCGGTTGCAGTGCAATGCAACGTCGAAACCACTGCGGTGAAAGGTGCATGCGATTTCCGCGCCGATACGTCGGGCGGCTCCGGTGACCAGTACTACCGGGGCGTTCAATGGCAGGGCTCCCGTAAACTGTCGAGGATGGCCAGACGGCGTCGGTCGATGGCCTCGCCGAGCTGCTTGCCGCTCAGGCCTTTATCGATGAACTCACGGTTATCGATGCCCCGTATGGCGGCAAAGGCGTCCAGCAGCCACTGCCCGGAACGGTAGGGTTTCTCCTCAAAGCCCAGACGTCCCCTGGCATCGGCCTCACAGCAGCGGACAAATTTTTCCAGCTTTTCCGGCTGGCGCAAGGCGCCGACTTCCCTGAACAGTCGCAGGGTGGTGCTGGCCCGCAGGTGGGGAGCCTTATGGCAGTGCAGGTGATGCCTGGTAACAGCAATGGCCAGCTCGCGGAACCGGTTGGGTACTTTCAGCCGGTTGCAGACAGCTTCGACCAGTCTGACGCCATTTTCTTCATGGCCGATATGGCGGGGCAGAATGTCAGCCGGGGTGATGCCCTTACCGAGATCGTGCACCAGTACTGCAAAACGGACTGCCGGGTCATCGTCCAGGGTGGCAGCTTGATCCAGGGCCATCAGAATGTGAATGCCTGTGTCCACTTCGGGGTGATAATCCGCCCGCTGGGGTACCCCGAATAAATCCTCCACTTCCGGAAACAGTATCTGCAATGCTCCGCACTGGCGCAGTACCTCAATATAGGTCCGAGGGGAGCGCTCACCGAGGGCCCGCTCCGTTTCCATCCACACCCGCTCGGGGGTGAGATGTTGCAGTTCGCCACTGTGGCTGAGTTGTGTCATCAGCTCCAGGGTTTCCGGGGCAACGGTGAAGCCCAGATGTTGGTAGCGGGCGGCAAAGCGGGCGATCCGCAATACTCGCAGCGGGTCTTCCACAAATGCTTCAGAAACGTGGCGTAATACCCGTTCCTCCAGATCCCGGCGTCCACCGTAGGGATCGATCAGGGTGCCGTCCTGATCTTCTGCCATGGCGTTAATGGTGAGATCGCGGCGGATCAGGTCTTCTTCCAGAGTAACCGAACTGTCGGTACAGAACTGGAAACCCTTGTAGCCGACGCCGGACTTGCGCTCAGTGCGGGCGAGGGCATATTCCTCACCTGTTTCCGGGTGCAGGAATACCGGGAAATCGCTGCCCACCGGGCGGTACCCTTGGGCACTCATCATTGCCGGAGTGGCGCCCACCACTACCCAGTCCCGCTCAGAGAACGGGTAACCGAGGAGCTTGTCGCGTACAGCGCCGCCAACCAGATAGACTTTCATGATTTCTTCCATACTGTTGACTATGGTAACAGCCGGCGCAACCGGCAGGTATCCTTGACAAAAACAGGTGGGCTGAGAGCCGGGCTGGCATATACTCGTCAAAAAAGAAGGAGAAACCTCATGTTGCGAGCAACCCTGCTGGATAGCAGCGGCCAACTGAAACAGGGGGGGGGAGAACTCATTGACGAGTGGCGTCACTCCTCCAACGCCCGACTATGGCTGGACATGTATGAGGAAGATGAAGTCCGCGAAGCGGAGCTGCTGGCCAGTTTTGGCATCCATCATCTGGCCATTCAGGACGCCCAGCGCAAACGTCACCCTCCCAAGCTGGAGGTCTTTGACGATCACCTGTTTATCCTGCTGCGAGGCCTGGACGCTGAAAGTCATTCTTTGGATTTCGGCACTATCCAGATTGCTATGTTCGCCTCTGACAATTTCCTGCTCACTCGCCGCGGAGGTGTTTCTGTCAGTATCAATGACTGGTGGGGTAGGCAGGAGTTGGCGAAGATGCTGGCCAATGGTGGCATCCACCTGGCCCTGGCTTTGGCAACGACAGCTGCCAGGCGCTATACAGAATTATTGCTGACGTTTGAGCCGACTTTGTCGGAACTGGAAGATGGTCTTCAGGAACACCCGGATGACCAGAAAATGCGTGAGTTGACTACTTACCGCACCCGTCTGCGCAAATTGCGGCGCATATTTTCCTATCTGGCAGGGGTGTTCGAAGCCCTGCGGGAAGTGGATGAGCCACTGTTCAGTGCCGAGTCCGACGCCTATCGGCACCAGGTTATCGACGTATATGAGAAATACGAGCGCTTGCTGTCGCTCTCCACCATGTATTACGAAGTGGCGGGGGACTTGGTCGACGGCTATATCTCGCTCACTTCCCATGAGCTGAACAGCACCATGCGGATTCTCACCGTGCTGACGGCGATATTTGTCCCCCTGGGATTCCTGGCAGGTGTGTATGGCATGAACTTCGAGAACATGCCGGAGTTGCACACCCAGGGCGGGTACTTCGTGTTGCTGGCAGTCATGGTTACCATTGCCGTGACATTGCTGGGCATCTTCAAATACAAAAACTGGTTGTGAGGCCGAAAAGAGTATGAAGTTGTTGGGGGAATGGCTGCAGCTGAGGCTGCTGGAAATCGGTGACTATGTGCTCACCCTGGGCGAGCTGTGCCGCTTTTTGGTGATTGTTTTGATGACCCTGGTGCTGTCCCGATGGCTGAGCCGCGCCCTGACCAAAGCGGTTGGCTCGCGCAGCCGTATTTCACCCAGCCAGCTCTATACCTTCACCAGGCTGATGAGCTACAGCATCCTGTTCATCGGTTTCTTGACAGCACTGTCCAGTCTTGGGGTCAGTTTTGACAGGATGCTGTTGATGGCCGGTGCTCTCGGAGTCGGTATCGGCTTCGGGTTGCAAAACATCGCCAACAATTTTGTCTCTGGCATCATTATCCTGTTCGAAAAATCTCTGCGGGTGGGGGATTTTGTGGAACTGGAGTCGGGGCTGCTCGGCGAGGTGAAGGAAATCAATATTCGCAGCACCTTGCTCAAGACCCTGGATAACGCGGATATCCTGGTACCCAACTCGGAGTTTATCAACGGTCGGGTCAATAACTGGACCCTGAAAGATGATGAGCGCCGCTTTTCTATCCCTTTTGGCGTTGCTTACGGTTCCGATACGGAAAAGGTGATGGCCGTTGTGACAGAAGTAGCCAAGGCGCTGCCCCTGACGTTTGAAAAGGGTGACCGGCAGACTTTTGTGGCGATGAAGGAGCTGGGTGACAGCAGCCTCAACTTTGCTCTGTCCGTATGGGTCAGCGGCGACGCCATCAAGCGTCCAGGGATGGTACGTTCTGAATATCTGTTGGCCATCTACAAGGCGCTGAGAGCCAACAATATTGAAATACCTTTTCCCCAGCGGGATTTGCATTTGCGCTCTTCGGATGTGACGTTGGTTGCCAAGCCACCTGTCGTTGATGCTCAGCAATAAATTGCTGTCAGCGACAGGAGCGGCGTTCCGAGTTGGCCACAAAGGTGAAGAAGCGACTCAGCTGTTCCGGCCCCAGGGTGACCGGGTGAACCTGTGAGTTGAATCCGCAGCCTGAATATCGGCTGGCGTAGCGCAACAGGCGAATGCGGGAGCGAAGCTTGTAGGCAATTTGAGCCGGGTTCATGGATATTTCTCCAGTCTGTATGTTTATACAGTATTTTACCTAGATAAATCCAAATGGCAATCCCTGGGGTGGACGAATTTGCCCTGTGTGAACCCTTCTCAGATCAGATCATCCTCCGGATCGCTGGCTTCCGGGCAATCGTAGTGCTGTTTGACGGTGGCTTTGCCGAGTGAACTCACAACCGACTGCAAATGGACATCAAAGCCCCACAGCCGGTGCAAGTGCTTGAGTACTTCCGTGGTGGATTCAGGCTCCAGCGGTCGGCCATTGTGCTGTTCATGGCGCAGCGTCAGCGAACGGTCGCCGCGCACATTGACACTGTAGACCTGAATGTTGGGGTCGTGCTGGCTTATGTTGTAGCTTTCCGCCAGGGTTTCGCGAATAGCCTGGTAACCGTCCTCGTCGTGGATGGCGGCAACTTCCAGGTAATCGTGCTGTTCATCGTCCAGTACCGCAAACAGTTTCAGTTCCCTTATCAGTCGCGGTGACAGGAATTGCAGAATGAAGCTTTCATCCTTGAAATCGCGCATGGCGAAATGCAGGGTATCCAGCCAGGGGCTACCGGCAATATCCGGGAACCAGCGTTTGTCCTCCGCCGTGGGATTCTCGCAAATGCGTTTTAGGTCCTGCATCATGCCAAACCCCAGGGTGTAGGGATTGAGGCCGTTGAAGTGGGGGGAGTCGAATGACGGTTGATAAATGACGTTGGTGTGGTGTTGGAAGAACTCCAGCATGAAGCCATCGTTGACCAGCCCTTCCCGGTAGAGTTCGTGCAGGATATGGAAGTGCCAGAAACAGGCCCAGCCCTCGTTCATGATCTTGGTCTGGCGCTGTGGGTACATGTACTGGGCTACCTTGCGCACGATACGCACTATTTCCCGCTGCCAGGGTTCCAGTAGAGGCGCGTTTTTCTCGATGAAGTAGAGCAGGTTTTCCTGGGGTTCCTTGGGAAAACGTACTGTTTTGTCCTTTGCGTCATCCCCGGCCTTAACGGGAATGGTTTTCCATAATTCATTGACCTGTTGCTGGAGAATCTCCTCCCTTTCCCGTTGGCGGCGTTTTTCTTCCTCAACAGATATGGGGTAGGGGCGTTTGTAGCGATCGACGCCCTGGTTCATCAGTGCATGGCAGGAGTCCAGTAGCACTTCCACTTCATCGGTACCGTAGCGCTCTTCGCACTCGGAGATGAAATTTTTCGCGAACACCAGGTAGTCGATGATGGACCCTGCATCAGTCCAGGTGCGGAACAGGTAATTGTTTTTGAAGAAGGAATTGTGTCCAAAGCAGGCGTGGGCAATCACCAGCGCCTGCATGGTGCTGGTGTTTTCTTCCATCAGGTAGGCGATGCAGGGGTTGGAGTTGATGACGATTTCGTAGGCCAGCCCCATATAGCCGCGCCGGTAGTTGTTCTCAATGTTGATGAAGTGCTTGCCGAACGACCAGTGGTGGTAATTGACGGGCATCCCGGCTGAGGCGTAGGCATCCATCATCTGCTCGGAATTGATGATCTCGATCTGGTTCGGGTACGTGTCCAATTTGAATTTTTCGGCAATGCGGGCGATTTCCCGCTCATAGTCCTGCAGGATTTCGAAGTTCCAGTCCGAACTGGTACAGATCGGTTTCCGTTTCTTCATGTCGTCTGCTTCCTGAACAACTCGTGGAATACAGGATAGATGTCCTCAGGCCCCTTGATATGCTGCATGGCGAAGCTTTCCGGGTGGTGCTGCTGGATGTCCAGGTAGGTTTCCCAGAGCGGTTTGTCGCCCTGGTCGGTGATTTCGATATAGGCGTAGTACTGGGTCAGTGGCAGCAGTCTGCTGATCTGGGTGACACAGCGTTGCGCGTCTTCCGGCCAGTTGTCGCCATCAGAGGCCTGGGCGCCGTAGATGTTCCACTCGCTCACCGGGTAGCGTGCCTCGATGATGGTGTTCATTAGTTCCAGGGCACTGGAAACCACAGTTCCCCCGGTTTCCCTGGAATAGAAGAACTCTTCCTCGTCCACTTCCTTCGCGCTGGTGTGGTGGCGGATAAACACCACATCGGTCTTCTCGTAGTTGCGGGACAGGAACAGGTACAGGAGGATGAAAAACCGTTTGGCCAGATCCTTGGTGGCCTGGTCCATGGAGCCGGACACGTCCATCAGGCAGAACATCACTGCCTTGGAGCGGGGCAGGGGTTCCTTGCTGTGACGGTGATACTGGATGTCGAAATCATCAAGGAAGGGTATGCGTGCCAGTTGTTCCCGCAGCTGGTCGATGCGCTCTTCCAGTTTCTTGCGTGCCGGGAGTGTATCTTCGCTGTCGGGGAGAGCGGCCAACTGCTCTTCCAACTCGCGCAATTCGCGGCGTTTACTGGCACCCAGGGCGATGCGCCGGGCAGTGGCCGAGCGCATGGAGCGAATGATGCTGATGTTGGAGGGAGTACCCTCCCGGGAAAAACCGGCCTTGACCCGCTTGAACTCCTCGACGCCGGACAGTTGCCGCTTGGTCAGGTTGGGTAGTTCCATATCCTCGAACAGGGCATCGAGAAATTCCTGTTGGCTGATCTGGAAAACAAAATCGTCCATCCCCTCGCCGCTATCACTGCTACCGGGCCCGCCACCACCACCTCCGCCGCCCTGGGGGCGGGGAAAGCGATCACCGCTGACAAATTTTTCATTGCCGGGGAAGACACGGGTCACCCTGCCGCCCCTACCGTGGTGAAAAATCGGCTCACGCAGATCCCGGGCAGGGATGCTGATTTTTTCACCACTTTGCGTGTTGGTAATGCTGCGGGCACGAAGATTTTCCGCCACTGCCTGGCGGATCTGTTTGCGGTAGCGGCGCATGAAGCGCTGGCGGTTGACCAGGCTTTTCTGCTTGCTGCTCTGGCGTCGGTCGATCAGGAAACTCACAGACTATCTCCTGTCAGTGAATCGCTCATAGCGCGTATTTGTATGATTGCCGTAGTGGTTGTTCCCCCCTCAGCGGTTTTTTCTTCAGGTTCATTGCGATTTCCTTACCCGCAGGTACCACTCGGACAGCAGCCGCACCTGTTTCTCGGTGTAGCCCCGTGCCACCATGCGCGCCACGAAATCGCTGTGTTTTTTCTGGTCCTCGGCCGATGCTTTGGCGTTGAATGAGATCACCGGCAACAGATCCTCGGTGCTGGCAAACATTTTCTTCTCGATGACGCCACGCAGTTTTTCGTAGCTGGTCCATTTCGGGTTCTTGCCCTGGTTGGAAGCCCGCGCCCGCAACACGAAGTTGACGATCTCGCTGCGGAAATCCTTGGGATTGCTGATACCCGCCGGCTTCTCGATTTTCTCCAGCTCGTCGTTGAGGGCGGAGCGGTCGAGAATTTCGCCAGTCTCCGGGTCCCGGTATTCCTGGTCCTGTACCCAGAAATCGGCATAGGTGACGTAGCGGTCGAACAGGTTCTGGCCGTACTCGGAGTACGATTCCAGGTAAGCAGTCTGGATTTCCTTGCCGATAAAGCTGATGTAGTTGGGAGCCAGGAATTCTTTGATAGTGTTCAGATAGCGGTCGTGCAGTTCCTGTGGGTATTGCTCCTGCTCAATCTGGTTTTCCAGTACATACAGCAGGTGCACCGGGTTTGCCGCCACCTCGGTGGGGTCAAAGTTGAAGACTTTGGACAGTACCTTGAAGGCGAAACGGGTGGATAGGCCGGTCATACCCTCATCCACCCCGGCGTTGTCGCGGTATTCCTGGATGGACTTGGCCTTGGGATCGGTATCCTTGAGACTTTCGCCGTCGTAGATACGCATTTTTGAATAGATGCTGGAATTTTCCGGTTCCTTCAGCCGCGAGAGCACGCTGAATTCCGCCAGCATTTTCAGGGTGTCCGGGGCACAGGGAGCATTTCTCAGTGAACTGTTGTGCAGCAATTTGCGGTAGATTTCGATCTCCTCTGAAACCCGCAGGCAGTAGGGCACCTTGACGATGTAGACCCGGTCGATAAAGGCCTCGTTGTTCTTGTTGTTCTTGAAGTTCTTCCACTCCGCCTCGTTGGAGTGGGCCAACACGATGCCGTCAAAGGGGATGGCGCCGATGGCCTCGGTGCCGTTGTAGTTGCCTTCCTGGGTGGCGGTGAGCAGGGGGTGCAGCACCTTGATGGGGGCCTTGAACATCTCCACGAACTCCATCAGCCCCTGGTTGGCCCGGCACATGCCGCCGGAGAAGCTGTAGGCATCCGGGTCCTGTTGCGGGAACAGTTCCAGTTTGCGGATATCCACTTTGCCTACCAGCGAGGAGATGTCCTGATTGTTCTCGTCGCCGGGTTCGGTTTTGGTGATGGCGATCTGGTCGAGGATGGAGGGCCGCAGCTTGACCACCCGGAACTGGTTCAGGTCGCCGTTGAATTCGTGCAGCCGTTTCACGGCCCAGGGGGACATGATGGTTTTCAGGTAGCGGGGCGGGATGCCGTATTCCTCTTCAAGAATTGGCCCGTCTTCCAGTGAATCGAACAGCCCCAGCGGGGACTCGAAGACCGGCGAGCCTTTCAGGGCATAGATCGGCAGTCTTTCCATCAGCGATTTCAGTCGCTCCGCCAGGGATGACTTGCCGCCCCCCACCGGGCCGAGCAGGTAGAGAATCTGTTTCTTCTCCTCCAGTCCCTGGGCTGCGTGACGGAAGAAGCTGACGATGTGCTGAATGCAGTCCTCCATACCGTAGAATTCGCTGAAACTAGGGTACCGCTTGATGACCTTGTTGGAGAAAATTCGGCTCAGTCGGGGGTCTTTCGAGGTGTCTACCAGTTCAGGCTCACCGATGGCGGCCAGCAGCCGTTCGGCGGCCGAGGCGAAAGTGGTTGGGTCGTTCTTACACAGCTCCAGGTATTCCTGAATACTGTATTCCTCCATCTGTGCGGATTCGTAGCGCTGCTGATAATGGCTGAATATCGTCATAACACTCCTCCTGTCATTGTCAGTTTAGACACTGATTTACAGTATTTGCCTAACGTTCATCGGGGGTTGGAGACCGGTGGGTTCTATTTTAAATAGCCTTCTAAAACAGCTGGTTATAGAGATTTTTTAGTAATAAAGGAGCAGGGGGCGGCTTAAACTGTTTTGTTATGAGCCGAGAGTGTTTTAACTCCCGGAATTTTATGTTGTGAGGGGACACGACAGCCGCCTGGATCAGGCCGCTGTCGATTCGGGAGGAGATGATAGGTTAAGCGGAGTCGATACCGGCCGATCAGGCCAGCATTTTTGCCAGAAAGCGTCCGGTGTGGGAGCCCTTGATTTTGGCCACCTGTTCGGGTGTGCCGGTGGCGATGATTTGACCGCCGCCAGAGCCCCCCTCCGGGCCGAGATCGATGATCCAATCGGCGGTTTTGATGACATCCAGATTGTGCTCAATGACCACGACAGTGTTGCCGTGGTCGCGCAAGCGATGCAGTACCGTGAGCAGTTGCTGGATATCGTGGAAGTGCAGGCCGGTGGTCGGTTCATCGAGGATGTAGAGTGTGCTTCCGGTATCGCGTTTGGACAGTTCCCGGGACAGCTTCACCCGCTGTGCTTCCCCGCCGGAGAGCGTGGTAGCGGCCTGGCCAAGGCGAATATAGGAAAGCCCCACGTCGATCAGGGTTTGCAACTTCCGGGATATGGCGGGCACCGCATCGAAGAATTCACGGGCATCCTCCACGGTCATGTCCAGCACCTCGTGAATGTTCTTTCCTTTATAGCGGATCTCCAGCGTCTCGCGGTTGTAGCGCTGCCCCTTGCAAACATCGCAGGGCACATAGATATCCGGCAGGAAGTGCATTTCCACCTTGGTGACCCCATCGCCTTCACAGGCTTCGCAGCGACCGCCCTTGACGTTGAAACTGAAACGCCCCGGCTTGTAACCGCGAGAGCGGGCTTCCTGGGTGCCGGAGAACAGCTCGCGGATCGGGGTGAAGATGCCGGTATAGGTGGCGGGATTGGAACGAGGGGTGCGGCCGATGGGGCTCTGGTCGATGTCCACACATTTGTCGAGCAGTTCCAGTCCGTCCACAGATTGGTGGGGTGCCGCTTTCAGGGTGGTCGCATTATTCAGCGCGGTGGCGGCAATGGGGTAGAGCGTCTCGTTGATCAGGGTCGACTTGCCGGAGCCTGACACCCCGGTGACACAGGTAAACAGGCCGATAGGAACGTCCAGGTCCACCTGGCGCAGGTTGTTGCCGCTGGCGGCGGCCACTTTAAGCAGCTTGCCGGTAGCTTTGGTGCGTTTAGCAGGCACCTCGATTTTCCTGCGACCGGAAAGATAGTCACCGGTAAGTGAGCGGGGTTCATTGATCACGTCCTGCAAAGAGCCGGCAGCAATCACTTCTCCGCCATGTACTCCCGCTCCGGGTCCGATATCGACGATGAAGTCCGCTTCGCGAATGGCATCCTCATCGTGTTCCACCACAATCACCGTGTTGCCGAGATTGCGCAGGCGGGTGAGGGTGGCCAACAGACGTTCGTTGTCACGCTGATGTAGCCCGATCGACGGTTCATCAAGGATATACATGACCCCCACCAGTCCGGCGCCGATCTGGCTGGCCAGGCGAATGCGTTGGGCCTCACCTCCGGACAGGGTCTCGGCGCTACGGTTCAGGTTCAGGTAGTTCAGCCCCACGTCCACCAGGAAACGCAGCCGGTCGCGGATTTCCTTGAGGATCTTCTCGGCGATTTGTCCGCGGCTGCCAGTCAGGGTCAACTGCTCGTAGTAATCCGCCAATTCGCCCACCGGCACATTGCCCACTTCAGGCAGGTTTTTTTCATCGATGAACACGTGGCGGGCGGCCTTGCGCAGGCGCGCGCCCTTGCACTCGGGGCAGTTCTGGGTGCTCAGGTATTTTGCCAGATCCTCTCGAACCATCTGGGATTCGGTTTCCCGATAACGGCGTTCCATGTTGGGCACAATGCCCTCGAAATGGTGAGAGCGTTTGAATACGGTGCCCTTGTCATTGACGTAGTTGAAGGTGATTACTTCGTCGCCGCTGCCAAACAGGATGACCTGTTGATGTTGTGGGGCCAGATCCTTGAAAGGTGTGTTGATATCAAAGCAGTAGTGCTCCGCCAGCGAGGTGAGCATGTTGAAGTAGAACAGATTCTTGCGGTCCCAGCTGCGGATGGCGCCCTCGGCGATAGATGCATCCGGATGCTGTACCACCCGGTCAATGTCGAAGAACTGCTTTACCCCAAGGCCGTCGCAGCTGGGGCAGGCGCCTGCCGGGTTGTTGAAGGAAAACATCCGCGGCTCCAGCTCGTCGATGCTGTAGTTGCAGATAGGGCAGGCAAAGCGGGAGGAAAACAGCAGGTCTTTGGCGTCGTCATCCATGGAAGTGACAACTGCCAGTCCTTCGGACAGATTCAGTGCTGTTTCGAACGATTCCGCCAGCCGCAATTGCAGGTCAGCTTTGACCTTGAAGCGGTCCACTACAACTTCGATATCGTGCTTCTTGTTCTTTTCCAGTGTAGGGACGTCATCCAGATCCACAACCAGTCCGTCGACCTGTACACGAATGAATCCCTGAGCACGCAATCCCTGGAAAATATGCGCATGCTCGCCCTTTCGTCCCCTGATGATTGGCGCTAACAGCATCAGGCGGGTATCCTCTGGCAGCGCCAGTACCTGGTCCACCATCTGGCTAATGGTTTGTGCGGCCAGGGGTTCATTATGTTCAGGGCAGCGAGGCTCCCCGACCCGGGCGTAGAGCAGGCGCAGATAGTCGTGGATTTCTGTGATAGTGCCTACGGTCGAACGGGGGTTGTGTGAGGTAGACTTCTGCTCGATGGAAATGGCGGGGGAGAGCCCCTCAATGTGTTCTACATCCGGTTTCTCCATCATCGACAGGAACTGGCGTGCGTAGGCGGAAAGGGATTCCACATAGCGACGTTGTCCCTCCGCATAGAGAGTGTCGAAAGCCAGTGATGACTTGCCTGAGCCGGAAAGCCCTGTCACTACAATAAGCTTGTCGCGCGGCAGATCCAGATCAACTGACTTGAGATTGTGGGTCTTTGCGCCGCGAATGGAGATGTGTTCCATCAGAGATCAGTCCTGGGAAGGCAAACGGGAAATGATGGGGAAGGCGGGCGGGGAAAGCAAGGGGCTAAATGGACAGATAAAGCTCCTTGTACAAGCAAAGGAGAAATGCGGAAATTGTCTGTGCGAAAGAGATGACGGCTGTTGTTATAATTTGCGCCCGTTGTCGCCAACCGAAGTGAAGGATTGCCAGATGGAAACGGAGCTAGCCTCTCGAAATGCACACCCAGCCTATTCCGATGAAATAGACCTTGTTGAACTATTTCATAACCTCTGGCAGCAGAGGCTGCTTATCATTGTCATTACTGTAGTGGTGACGGCTTCTGCCGCGGCTTTTGCCTTTCTCAGTACCCCAGAATATGAAGCGAAGGCCGGGGTTTTGCCTCCTAAATTGAGCGATGTTGCAGGCTACAACCTAGGACTCAGTGAAATAAATCATGATCAGTTCGACGTGCTAACTGTGTATGAAGCTTTCAGAACTAACCTGCTGTCTGATTCCTTAAGAGATTCTTTTTTGCGCGAGACTTCCCTGCCTGCGTTGTCTGTAATAAAGGTGAGTGCTTCTGATGTAAAGAACAGGCCTGATTTCTACGAGGTGGTCGTTAAGTATAAATCACCGGAACTTGCTGCTGAGTGGGCCAATCACTACATTGATATGGCTGCGAAAAAAACTGAGCAGGATATGCTGGAGAATATACGCTCCGAGATTACGGCCAAGACTCGAGTGATCGAATTGCAAATGGATGTGTTGCGTAGTACTGCAAAAAAACAACGTGAAGACCGCATAGCACAGTTACAAAATGCCCTGAAGATGGCCGAAGCTGCGGTCTTGGATGTCCCCCAGTCGGTTTTGGATGAAACTTCCTTGGGCGGTGTTGTCCCATCTATTGATGAGAATCTAGTGTACAGGCGTAGCGCCAAGGCTATCCGGACAGAGCTGACAGTCCTGAAAGAAAGAGAAAATGATGACCCTTATATTAATGAATTGCGTGGCCTTGAAAGTCAACTTGATTTCTTAAAGAAAATCGAAGTTAACCCCGACAGTGTTTCCGTTTTTAGATTGGACAGGCGTGCAGTAGTCCCGAAAACCCCGGTTAAGCCAAAGAAAGCTATCATTTTAGTTTTCGGTATAATTGTGGGTGGTATGCTTGGTCTCTTTGCAGCATTGATTCGCACGATTTTGGCTAGCCGTGAAGTTAAAGGGGGTTGAATGAATCCATTAATGGCGGATTCAATTTTTATTTGCGCAGTTTGAATGCCGTTCACTACGTCTACTGGGGAAACACAAGACACACATGGTGCTGTGCACGTTAGATTAGCACCCTTGGTCAATCGCTCCCGTACCTGCTCGATGAGCGCATTTTAGCCTGGGGAGCCAATTGCCGGATTAAAGATGCTAAGGCCTTGGATCGGGTCTAGCAGGAGTACTGTTCCAAGCTGAGAATACACCGCTAGACACAGCCTAAAGCATCTCAGTGTGGAGTTTTGGGAAAGGTAAATGAGCCACGAACGCCAAATCGTTGATGTGGGCTAAAATGAGCCGGGGAATGAATTTGCATTGGTAGCGAAGGCAATGCGGAAGTCGAAGATATGCTATGAAAGTTTAAGAAATTTTAACAATTCTGATCGTGGTTGCTTAGGGTTTATATCTTGCATTGTCTAGTTTTTTATGAGGTTTTTTGCCTTTTTTGATATAGTTAAGGATGAGAGAATCGTGTGGTTTTTGAGATGACATATAATTAAAATTGGAGCGTAGTAAATTGCCAAATATGCTTAGTATTTTTCTACGCATTGGAACATTGGGTTGCAAGTTTTTATTAATAATATTAATGGCAAAATTTTTGTCAGTGAACGACTTTGGGCTCTATGGTTTGTTGACGGTTACAGTTGGTTATTCAATATACTTGGTTGGTTTTGATTTTTATAATTATACAACTAGGGAGTTGGTTTCTCTAAGTCCTGAGAAATGGGGGAGGATATTCAAGGCTCAGGGCATGCTTACTCTTATACTTTATTTTTTGTTTATTCCTGTTTGTTCTTTGTTCTTTGTTTTTGGGTTCATGCCATCGTATCTTTTTGTATGGTTTGTAGGGCTTTTGGTAGTTGAACATGTCTGTCAAGAAATAACGAGGATATTGATTTCGGCTTCATTCCATGTGGCAGCAAGTGCTGTGATATTTCTTAGAACTGGGGCGTGGGCGTTGGTTTGTTCTCTTCTTATGATTTTATTCCCAGGGCTGAGGGTGCTTGAGCTGGTGTTGGGTGGCTGGATCGTAGGTGGGGTGATGGCTTGTGCTCTTGGTGTTGTCTGTTTGTCAGGCTTGAAGATCAGCGGATGGAGTGACCGTGTCGATATGGAAATAATTAAGTTTGGGATTAAAGTGTCCCTTCCACTATTGATTTCCACATTGGCTATGCGTGCAATATTTACAGTTGACCGATATCTGATTGATGCATATGGGAATTCTGAAACCTTGGCTGCATATGTACTTTTTGCCGGAGTTGCAACGACATTAATGAGTCTTTTAGACGCGGCTGTGTACTTTCCCTCTTACCCCAAGCTCATCAAATTTCACAGTGAGCGGGGGGTGAAAGAATTCATGAATATCTTTAGACGTATGCTTGTTTTGGCGACATTTATTGCAGTTGCGTTTATGGCATTTAACGTATTTGCTATTGAGTATGTGTTGAAGTGGCTTGGGAAAGCTATTTACCTAGAGAGACTGGAAATGTTTTATTGGGTTCTTGCTGGGATGGTGATCTACAGTCTTAGCATGGTGCCACATTATGGTCTGTATGCAAAAAAATTAGATGAAAAGATTATATTTTGTCATTGTTTCTCCCTAATCATATTCATTTTGTCTGGCGTGATTTTTGTCGATAAAGGGGGAGCGTCATCAATACCCATGGCTTTGTGTATTACCTTCTCTTTTATGTTGGTATGTAAGTCATTTTTCTTTGCAAAAGCCTGTTTTTCTCGTTGTGAGTCGGTGAGGATAAATGATTAAAGAAAAAAAAATATCGGAGAGGTTTGTCGAGATTGATGCGTTGAAAAAGCAAGTAAATACCAAGCTTGCAAAGATGCTCGACAAGGAGAGCTATGAGGTGAAGGCTAGGCCGGCTATTGATTTTCTAACCAGTGATCGCCTTGATCTTGTTCCGAAAATTATATATGCAAAGTGGTTTTTACATGGTGTTGATACTAGTTACGCCGAAAGGCTATACCTCGCACATATAGAAACAATCAATGGATTTGTCGAGGCGGATGGCACCGGAAAGATTGGGGAAGAGGCTTTCATCCAGGCCTTCAATAGGTTGATTTCTGAAATCTCTCAAAATGGTTTGTCCAAGAGATATCCTGTTCCGGTATCTGGGACAGCAATTCTTGATGGTGCACATCGTACAGCTATTGCCATTGCGCTAGGTTTGGATCTTCCTACGGTAGAATTGAGCTATCCTCCACATCATATCGGTTACAAAGAACTTTCTTTCGGCGCTATTGATTCAGCGCAACTTGATCATATTGTATTTGAATACTGTTTGTTAAAGCCGAGTACGCGTATGGTTTTCATTTGGCCTTCAGCCGAGGGCAATAGAGATGAAGTTGAGCGTATTTTTGAAAACTATTGTCAAATTGTTTATAGAAAAGAGATTGATCTTAGTAAAAACGGTCAAAGTAATATTGTTCGTTTGGCATATTCGAAGGAAGCTTGGCTTGGCACTATAGGTGATGGGTTCATTGGCGCTCAGAACAAAGCAGATTGGTGTTTTGGGCGACGTGGTCCTGTAATTCTTTATGTCATAGAGCCGTATGATGATTTGGTTTCGATGAAGGAGGAGGTGAGAGCACTCTTTAATATAGGCAAGCACTCGATTCATGTCAATGATTCATATCAAGAAACAGTAGAGCTTGCGCAGCATCTACTCAACGCAAACGGTCTGACGTTTATAAATAATCATACGCCCGAAAATTTTACTTGGTTCAAAACATTATTTCAGCATTATAAGGATTGGATTGTCTCTAATAATCTTAATGTCGAGGATTACTGTGTCGACGGCAGTGCTTCGATGGCCGCGTTTGGCATTAGAGAGGCGCGTGATTTGGATTTTATTACGAGGACGGGCAATTACAGTGACACTGGCTTCAAGGAAATAGACTGCCATGATACGGCAAATTTGGATTACAAGTGTTCGCTGGACGAGTTGATCTACAATCCAGAGAACCACTTCTACTACGAGGGCTATAAGATGATTTCGTTGTATAAGTTAAAGGAGAAAAAGCTTTCTCGCTCAGAGGGAAAGGATCTGTTAGATGTGTCATTGATTGAGATTAAATTGTCTGGAGCGTCAACCCGGTCTTTGCCTGTTAAATGGAGGGAGTTATTAAGACCTATCAGGCTAAAGGCAGTATTGAAATTTTTTGCTCTAAAGCTAAGATTTAGGCTGTATAAAATATTTAGGTTTATTTGTTATTTTTTCAGTTGAAATAAGTTGAATAATCGCTAGGCATTGAAATACATATTTTGTGAGACCGATTTAAAGATTATGGCTAATAGTGATTATTAGATGATTATAAAATATAAGAAAAGCGCTCTTCTGTGGTTTGTAATCCTTTTTTTGTATTCTGTTTTTTCTTCTCCATTTCCAAAAGTTCCAGGATTGGTAGAAATGGTGCTTGGTAGTGGCTTGATTGTTGCTGTTCTGTCTCATAAAAATCTTTTTGCCTTGTTGCAGGGGAGGGTTAAAAGAGAGGATGTTTTTTCGCTAGTTTCGCTTATTATCTTCACGTATTTTCTAATCGTTCCTAGTCTAAATTTTGTTCTAGGGGATTGGGAGTTAAATGACTATGTGAGAGATCTGGTTCCATTGATATATTTGTCTCTACCATTTTTAATAAGGCATGGAAGTATTTCGAGTGATTCGAGGAATATTTTTTTATTTGGGTTAATATTCTCCGGCGTTGCATTCTCAGTCAGGTATTTTTACGAATCTGGGCTTCAGCTTAATCAGATTGGTAAAATTGTTTGTTTCGATAATGATGGTTATTACCCGTTTGATCCGACGGTTACCTTCAGTATGATTTATTGTCTATGTTGTGCCTTTTTGGGCAAGGTGTCCCTCTTGTTGAGAATTCTGTTGATGACAAGCGGTCTGGTGTGTGCTGCTGCTCTTTTTGGTGTGGCCCAGAGAGCGCCAATCGGGTTGTTGATCCTGTCTATGTCTATATTATTTTTTGCAGAGACAGCCTTCATGAGGTTGTTTGTTGTATTGCTAGTGGCTATTGCTGTTTGGATTTTTTTTGAAGGAGCAATTGAGTCAGTATTCTCTGTTCTGATAGAGAAGCAGCTTGTCTACGGCGATAACAATAAAATAGCAGAATTTAAAGATGTATTAAGTGCACTTGATACCCCCACAAAAATATTTTTTGGCCTAGGTTGGGGGGCGCTGTTTGATAGTTCAGCGTATGATGGATTGACTTCAAATACACACTCAATTATTTCATATTTTATTGTAAAAACCGGGGCGATTGGTTCTCTATTTTTATTTATTTATATCTCTTTTTTTTTGGTTTCAGCAGTAAAATTGTTTCTAAATGATCGTGTGTTGGCGCTTTCGATAGTTTCTGCGTTGTTTATAGGACTTTTACTCCAGCCGACATACAAAACCCTTTCTTTTGGCATTCTTCTTTTGGTCCTTTCCCAGCTAGGAGGGCGGCAGAACGTTGAGTTCGAAAGACTTGGTGAGGGTGATCGGGCATTTGAGCCCCAAAAAAATTGATAATAGTTGGTTTTTTGGGGGGGCTTTCGAGGAAGTGATTTGTTGTCTAGAGCGCTAGCATATTAGAGTAAAGACTTACTTTCTTCTGATTTTAGCGTGGACTACGTATGCGTGATTTGGTAATAACTGAAGGCGAACGTTGATGGAAAAAAAAGCAATTGTAAGTAAGAAGATCCCTTTTTACTTGGCACCGTTTCGATATTTATATCGAAGAATTTCCTCGTTGATGTTTAGTGATGTTCGCATAATCCAAATAACAAGCAATGGGATAAAGTACCTATTGTGGGCTAACGAAGATATCGGTAAACGGATGATTGTTCAGCGTCAATACGAACAGGGTGAGATGCGAGCGTTTGCACAGTTGGTTCGCCCCGGTGATGTGTGTGTTGATGTTGGAGGCAATGTTGGCATCTATTCACTGAATTTTGCAAAGCTATGCACTCCTACTGGCCGTGTGTATGTTGTAGAGCCTATCAGCAGGAATCGTCTGGTAATTATGTTGGCAGCTGAAATAAATTCGTTGCCCAATATTTCTGTGTTTCCATACGCGTTGTCTAGTGGCGAAGGCGAGGTGGAGCTTGAAATCCCAAGTGTTGATGGAGCCTATGCGTTTATTAGACCCGTTGGTGCGTCAGGAGCTCCAGGAACGACCAAGATTAGAAGCTTGGCCTTCAGCAAGCTTTTGGAAGAGGAGCATATCGAAAGAGTCGATATTCTAAAAATTGACGTGGAAGGAGCAGAAAAGCTTGTCCTTGACGGGGCCTTAGAAGTCCTGGCAGATAAATGCAAACGTCCTAGAGTTATGATGATCGAACTGGTTGATGAGTTTCTCGGGCGCTATGGCTCCACAGTGGCTGAGGTGCTTTCTATTATGGGGGGCATTGGCTATTCCGCATATTACGCGGATGCCAATGGCCGATTGAGAATTTTCTCTGAACAAGATATTAACAGAATTTTTAACGTTTTCTTTCTGTTAGATCGAGCGTGATCTGGAGTAAAGAGAGGTGAAGCCGAGTTTGGTTGTTATCATATTGACACATAATGAAGAGTTGCACATTGAGCGTTGTATCTTATCTCTATTGCCGGTAGCAAAGAAAATATTCATTGTGGATTCTTTTTCTACAGATCGCACTGTTGCACTTGCCACAGCACTCGGTGCGACAGTTCATCAACGCGCATGGAAAAATTACGCTGACCAGTTTCAATGGGGGCTAGATAACTGTGGTGCTGACCATGAATGGATCATGCGAATGGATGCCGATGAGTATTTAGAGCCTGAATTGCAGAATGAGTTGATCGCCTTATTACCTTCATTGCGAGAAAGTGTTACTGGTGTCTATATACGGCGCAAGGTTATATTTTATGGGCACTGGATGCGTCACGGAGGTACCTATCCACAAGTTTTGCTAAGGATTTGGCGCGCAGGGTTTGGGCGAATTGAACAGCGTTGGATGGACGAGCATATTGTTTTTGACGTGCCTGCAATAACTCAAGTCGCCTCTGGCCACTTAGTTGATGAAAATATTAAAGGAATTACGTTCTGGACTGAAAAGTGTAATAAATATGCTTCTCGCGAGATGGTTGACCTTTTAAACAATAAGTATTCTTTGCTTCCACGTGATGAGTCTCTAAAGTCACAAGCTGATTCTCAGGCAAAATGGAAGCGAATGATCAAGGATATCATCTACTCCCGTTTGCCAATTGGTTTGAGATCATCACTATATTTTCTATACCGTTATTTTGTCCGTTTAGGCTTTCTAGATGGTAGGAAAGGTTTCCTTTGGCATTTCCTTCAAGGTTACTGGTATCGAATGTTAGTGGATGTAAAAATCATGGAGATTGAAGAGCGTTCTGGGGGTGATGTCGATGAAATAAGAAGAATTTTGATTAACGAGCATGGGATACAGTTGTGATGCCTCGTGAATATCAGAAAATCGCTCTATTTCAACTGCCTAAAGGCTTTCGTGGGCGTTCTGTGGTCGTAGTCCAGTTGTGGTGGCTAGTGCAATCAACTCTATTCGCGCTTTCTCCCCAATTTATGTATGGCTGGCGGCGTTTTCTTCTTAAGTTATTTGGTGCCAAAGTTGGGCGGGGTGTTTTGATACGTCCATCAGTACGAGTGACTTACCCTTGGAAAGTTGTGATCGGTGATTGGGTCTGGGTCGGTGATCACGCCGAATTGTATAGTTTGGGGCCAATTGAGATTGGCTCCAATGTCGTCGTCAGTCAGCGCGCCTACCTCTGTGCGGCGTCACATGACTACACTTCCTCTTCATTTGATATGCAGGCAAAAAAAATTGTAATCGAAGATGAAGTCTGGATTGCGGCAGATGTGTTTGTCGCTCCCGGAACAACCTTAGGGAGAGGAGCCCTTGTGGGTGCCCGCAGCAGCGTATTTAGTGACATGCCGTCCGGTATGATTTGTGTGGGTTACCCGGCAAAACCGGTTAGGCCGCGGTTGGTATAAGTTTTTGGTCATCGAAATCAATCTCCCTGCCCTTTCAACTGAGCTTAATGATTTCTGCTTGTTGGGCCTAATGATGTAGGGGAGTACGCTGTTTAACCTTCATCGCGGATGAAGAAAATGTTTTAAGACCGCATCTGATAATGGATTTCTTTGATTCTTTAAATCAGTAAGGTGGCGTGAGCTGGCGTTGATGTTACCGTTTTTAACAAGTTCTTGTTATAGACCGTTATCATAATAGGCACTTGTAAGTGACTATAGTGTTATTGACTGTGTGTGCTCATTCGCGACGGTCTGAGCGCTGTGTAAGAGTGGATGGAAAAATGACAAGACGTGCTCTTATTACCGGGATTACTGGACAAGATGGCTCTTACTTGGCGGAGTTTTTGTTGGAGAAAGGCTATGAAGTGCATGGCATTAAGCGTCGGGCTTCTTCCTTTAACACCCAGAGAGTGGATCACATCTATCAGGATCCGCATGTAGATAATCGTAATTTTGTCCTGCATTACGGTGATCTGACAGACTCCTCCAACCTGACGCGGATCATCCAGGAAGTTCAACCGGACGAAGTGTATAACTTGGGTGCTCAATCCCACGTAGCAGTAAGTTTCGAGTCACCGGAATATACTGCCGATGTGGATGGTATGGGAACGCTTCGACTACTCGAAGCAATCCGTCTGCTCGGCTTGGAGAAGAAAACCCGCTTCTACCAGGCATCTACTTCCGAACTCTATGGTCTGGTGCAGGAAAGCCCCCAAAAGGAAACCACTCCGTTCTATCCGCGTTCGCCCTATGCAGTGGCCAAGCTATATGCCTACTGGATCACGGTCAATTACCGCGAAGCTTATGGCATGTATGCTTGTAATGGCATCCTGTTCAATCACGAGTCGCCGCGTCGAGGTGAAACCTTTGTGACCCGTAAGATCACCCGTGGCTTAGCCAACATAGCGCAAGGTCTCGAGCAATGTCTATATATGGGTAATATGGATGCTTTGCGCGATTGGGGACATGCCAAGGACTATGTGCGTATGCAGTGGATGATGCTGCAGCAAGAAGTGCCAGAAGATTTCGTAATAGCCACCGGTGTGCAGTACTCTGTCCGTGACTTCATATGCTGGTCGGCAGCCGAATTAGGCATCAACCTTCGCTTCCAAGGGCGGGGTGTCGATGAGCAAGCCATTGTCATGCGTATTGAAGGCGATAAGGCTCCTGCACTCAAGGTCGGGGATGTTGTCGTGCGGGTCGATCCGCGTTATTTCCGCCCAGCTGAGGTCGAAACACTTCTGGGTGATCCGGCCAAGGCCAAGGCCAAGTTGGGCTGGATACCTGAGATTACGGTGCAGGAAATGTGCGCCGAGATGGTGCGAGACGATCTCAAGGTGGCCCAGCGTCTTGCTCTGCTTAAGGAGCATGGTCACGATGTGACAGTTTCGGTGGAGAATTAGTAGTGGCGCGTGATCTGGATCAGACTATCTTCGTTGCTGGCCATCAAGGGATGGTCGGTTCGGCCATACTTCGCCGCCTTCAGATCTTGGGCCATAGGAAAATTCTTACCGCTAGCCGCGACCAATTGAATTTGCTTGATCAGTCTGCTGTGAGGGCTTTCTTTCAGGAAAATTCAATCAGTCAAGTGTATATGGCGGCAGCCAAAGTCGGTGGTATCCATGCCAACAACACCTATCCGGCAGAGTTTATCTATGAAAACCTGGTGATCGAAGCCAATATCATCCAGTCGGCACATCAGGCTGGTGTGCAGAAGTTACTGTTTCTCGGTTCTTCCTGTATCTATCCCAGGCATGCAGAGCAACCGATGAGGGAGGAGGTTCTGCTAACAGGTGTTCTCGAGCCGACTAATGAGCCCTATGCGATTGCCAAGATTGCAGGGATCAAGCTGTGCGAAAGTTACAACCGGCAATATGGTCGCGATTATCGTAGCGTGATGCCGACCAACCTTTATGGTCCGCATGACAACTACCACCCGGACAACAGTCATGTGATCCCAGCGTTACTGCGCCGTTTTCACGAAGCAACACAGCGTGGCGATTCAGAAGTAGAGATCTGGGGGAGCGGTAGGCCAATGCGCGAGTTCCTACATGTGGATGATATGGCTGCCGCCAGCGTTTATGTCATGGAACTGGATGATGATAGCTACCGGGCTAATACCGAGCCGATGCTTTCTCATATCAATGTAGGCAGCGGGGTGGATTGCACCATCCGCGAGCTGGCCGAGACAATCGCCAAGGTCACCAGTTTTGCCGGACGGTTGTGTTTCGATGGCACCAAACCGGACGGTGCCCCGCGCAAATTGATGGATGTTTCTCGCCTCAAGGCGCTTGGCTGGCAGGCTACCATCAGCCTTGAAGATGGGTTGCGTGATGCTTATGGGTGGTATGTGGCTAACGTAGGACAGACGCGGGCTAACTGATGAAGGTCCTGCTTTATGGTATCAATTACAGCCCGGAGCTGACAGGCATCGGCAAGTACAGTGGCGAAATGGCGCGTTGGCTTGCTGAGCATGGGCATGACGTGCGGGTTGTGACGGCGCCTCCTTACTACCCGGACTGGAAGGTTTGGCAGGGCTACCCGTACTGGTGTTTCAGCAAGAGGCAAGAAGAGGGTGTGACGGTCATTCGCTGTCCCCTGTATGTGCCTAGCAAGCCTACCGCACTGAAGCGTCTGGTGCACTTGGCTAGCTTTTCCCTGTCGTCGTCGCTGGCGATATTGGCACAGCTGCGCTGGAAGCCTGATTTGCTGGTAGTGGTCGTTCCAACCTTGTTCTGTGCACCGCAAGCCTTGCTGTTGGCAAAACTCTCCGGTGCCAAGTCCGTGCTGCATATACAGGACTATGAAGTGGATGCACTGTTTGGCCTGGGCATTGCCCAAGGCAATGTCCTGAAGCGGTTTGCCTTTGGGATTGAGGGGGTTGTTTTGCGGGCTTTTGACCGTGTTACCACTATCTCCAGCGGTATGTTGCTCCGAGCGCACGAAGAAGGGGTTGCAGCGGCAAGCCTGCGGTTTTTTCCCAACTGGTCCGGAAACCTCTCGATTCCAAAAAATGTGTCTCGAAATGCTGCCTTGCTTACTCGCTTGGGGGTGGATCCAGGCAAACGGATATTGCTCTACTCTGGCGATATTGGTGAAAGCAGGGGCTGGAGGTTGTGGTCAAGGAGCTGCCGAGCGGCTGTTAAAGCGCAGGACCTGGTTTTCTTGATCGTTGGTGAAGGTGCTGGCAAGGCGAGGCTGGTGGATTTGGCGCAGCAAAAGGCTTGATTAATGTGGTTTCGCGCCCTTACAGTCCTATGAGGATCTGCCTGCCTTGTTGGCATCAGCCGACTGCCATTTGGTCATCCAGAAGCGTGGGGTGGCAGATACGGTGTTACCTTAAGCTTACTAATATCTTGGCTGTTGGCGGCAATGTGGTTATTACCGCCGATCCCGATACAAGTCTAGGGCTGCTCTGTGCCGAGTTCCCGGGAATCGCCGTGCGGGTTGAACCTGAGTCGGTCGATGCCTTGATCCAGGGCATCGAAGTATCGATAGCCGTGTCGGGAAAAAACTCGGTGGCCAGTGGTTATGCAAGCGAGTATCTCGATAAGGACAGAATTTTGGCGCGGTTTGTGGCAGAAATTTAACTAATGTGGCTCAGCGGTGAGACTTTCCGGACAATACTGGCTTCGACACCGTTGGTGTCCATGGATTACGTGGTGTGCAATATCAAGGGATTAATCTTGCTTGGTCATAGTGAATCGCACTAATTTCCTAGACACCTTTCAGCTAGATAAACTAGCGAAAAGAGGTGTACATGAGCAGTAAACGCTACCCCGAAGAATTCAAGATCGAAGCCGTTAAACAGGTCACCCTTGCTGGCCACAGTGTCGCTGATGTGGCAGCTCGGCTGGAGCACAACCACCCACAGCCTTTATGCCTGGATTAAACAGTATGGTCCCGATTCTGAAGAGCATCGACAGAAGTCCGATGATGCAGCCGAGATCAGGCGTTTACAGAAAGAGCTGAAACGGGTCACTGAAGAGCGAGACTTGCTAAAAAAAGCCGCGGCGTACTTCGCAAGCCACCCCGAGTAAGGGTACGCCTTTATCCAGGCATCACGGCCATCAGTCTCGCCTCGCAGCTGTGTCAGTTGCTCGATGTTCATCCCAGTGGGTACTACGTCTGGAAGCAGCGAGCAAAATCCAATCGTCAGCGGGAAGATGAGCGCCTAACAGGGCTGATCAAGCAGTTTTGGCTGGAGTCTGGTTGCGTCTATGGCTATCATAAGATTCACCGGACCTCCGTGACACAGGGGGAACGCTTCTGGCGGTATCAATCGGTACACCGGTTGATGAAGTTGCTTGGGACTTGGGGCTCAAGTGGGTTATCGTAAACCCAGATCCAGGGGCGGAGAACAGCATGTTGTCACTCCAAATATTCTGGATAGGCAGTTTGATCCGGCCGCCCGATCAGGTCATGGGTGACGGACTATTACTTGTCAAAACCCATGAGCTGGCGCTACTACCTTGGGGCAGTAATGGATCTGTTCTCGCGCCGCATCATTGGCTGGTCGATGAGTGGCGAATGACCAAAGAGCTAGTTCTCGATGCGCTGTTGATGACCGTCTGGCGCCGTAAGCCGAAACAGCCAGTGCTGGTGCATTCCGATCAGGGTAGCCAATACGACCATGATTGGAGTGACTTTCTCAAAGACGCATGGACTGATAGGGCAGCATGAGCCGACGGGGCAACTGTCATGACAATGCTGCTTGCTTCCGGCTTCTTTCAGCTGCTAAAGCGAGAGCAGGTAGAAGCGGAGAATCTATCAACACGCGAATCCGCCAAGCTGGATATATTTAATTACATCGAGATGTTCTATAACTCAAGAAGGCAGCATGGTTCCAATGATGGCTTGCCACCTGAAGTACGAACGTCAGTATTTTAATGAGGCTGGTAAGGAGTGTCTAGCTAACTAGTGGCGATTCAGTCGAAGATTTTTCGCATGTCATCACTAAGCCGTGATACTTAGGTTTGCCTGGCAGCAGATGAGTAACTCTGGTAATAATAATGCAGTGATTCCCTTCTGCTGTAGAGTCTGTCATTAAAGTGTGTGTTCACTGGATGCAACTTTGCAGCATGTCAGAAGCTGGTAGGAGAGATGCTTATGTCATTCAATTACGTTGTTATGGCTGGTGGTTCTGGAACACGTTTGTGGCCATTGTCGTCCTTTGTATTAAGCAATTTCTCCCACTGATGGGGGAGGGCGTACGATGCTGCAAAGGAAACCTGTGACACTAAATGGTATGGAATGCCAGCCTCCGCTATTTATATGTGAGGACCATCACTTTATCGTTGCTGGTGACGCTGAGGTCAGGGGGGAATGCTCAGGGAAAAATCCTCCTGGAACCTGAAGGACCAGAATATGCCCCAACGCAACTCTGGCTGCTTGTTATGCTCTGGAAAATGCGGAGGAGGGCAGTGATCCAGTCTTGTTGGTATTGGCAGCGGATCATGCCATTAAAGATCTTCAGTCATTCCAATCTGCCGTAACTCAGGCATAATTGTATTCAGGACAAATTGGTGACATTTGGGATTGTTCCCTCAGCACCAGAAACTGGCTATGGCTATATGAAGTGGTGCCGTGCTTGAAGACAGGCCTGCTCGAGTCGTTGATTCTTTTGTAGAAAAGCCTTCAGAGAGACTGCCGAAGCCTATTTGGCTGAGGGGGAGTATTTCTGGAACAGTGGCATGTTCATGTTCCGGGCTGGTCAATTTCTTGAAGAGTTGGGAAACCATCGTCCAGATATTTTGTCTGCATGCAGTCGGGCCATGGCGGATGCGAGGTTCGGATGTTGGACTTTGTCCGTCCTGATCGGGAGCTTTTTCTGAATTGCCCGGAAGAGTCTATAGATTATGCCGTGATGGAAAAAACGCATTCAGCTGTAGTTGTTCCAATGGACTGTGGATGGAGCGATGTGGGCTCTTGGTCGGCGCTCTGGGAAGTTTCAGATGTACAGGGTAATACCTAAAAGGGGATGTTGTGGCATTGGACACCCACAATTCCTTTGTCAAGAGCGACAGGAAGCTGATTGCTACTATTGGTTTGCGTGATGTGGTGATTGTGGAAAGCGACGATGCCATTATGGTAGCTGACGGGTCCAGGGTGCAGGACGTCAAGGCCATTGTCAGCCAGTTACCCAGTACTAAAGCGCTCTGAAGCGGATATTCATCGCAAGGCCTTTCGTCCCTAGGTTACTACGACTCCATAGAGAATGGGGATCGCTTTCAGGTTAAACGCATTTTTGTCAGGCCTGGGGCAAGTCTCTCCTTACAGATGCACCATCACCGAGCTGAGCACTGGATTGTGGTGAGTGGTACCGCCAAGGTGACCAAGGGGGGAAAAAGTTTTCTTTTGTCGGAAAATGAATCGACATTTATCCCTATTGGTGAAAAGCATCGATTGGAGAACCAGGAACGATTCCCCTTGAGATGATTGATTGCAATCTGGTTCTTATTTGGGGAAGATGATATTGTCAGGTTTGACGATATCTATAACCGGGGATAGCGAGAGCGTTACTTATTTGCCTTTCAGACTCGTATAATGCCCCTCTCTTGATTTAGCGCTGTAAACTTCATGAACTCTTTGGAACGCAAAAGCCTCATTGGTTTAGCCTCCTCTATACATTCCGAATGATGGGGCTATTCATGTTGTTGCCTGTACTGGCTTTATACGCGGGGCAATACGCGGGAAGTTCGGCATTTCTGGTGGGACTTGCCCTGGGTGTGTATGGCCTCACTCAAAGGGGTATTCCAGATTCCGCTGGGATTTCTACTCTGACCGAGTAGGGCGAAAGCCGGTTATTGTTGGGGGGATGCTGATGTTCTTGCTGGAAGCATTGGCGGCCTGACAGATTCCATGTGGGGGCTGATTGCCGGACGAGCCATGCAGGTGCTTTGCTGGAGCGGTAGCCAGTACCATCATGGCATTGTTGTCGGATTTGACCACGGAGCAAGACACCAGAGCCGTGGCCGCGGTGGTGGAAGCATTGGAGAAAAACCTCTTTGCTTTTTCCATGGTTTTTGGGCCGGTGCTTGCCCACAATTGAGGCTTTCGGGTTTATTCTGGCTTGCTGCGGTGCTGGCACTGATTGGTATCTTGATTCTACTATTCGTGATTCCCACACCGGCAACATTAGTGCACAACGCCGAGGCTGAAGCTGTACCGGATATGTTCGGACGTCTTCTGCGTGATGGCGGTAATACGTTTGAATCTGGGCATAGGCACTCTTCATTGCCCAGATGGCTAGCTGGGTGGCGGTACCGGTGATGCTTGAGCAGAGCCTTCACTTTCCACGCAGCGACCATTGGATGATCTATTTGGGGGCAATGGGGTTATCCTTTGTGCATGTTGCCCTTTATCATTGTTGCCGAGACCAGGCGCAAAATGAAGCCGGTCTTTTCGTGGCGGCGGTGCTGGTTCTCGGGATTGGCAGGGCTTCTTCTGGGTGGTGGTTCTACCCACCGTTGGGTGTTTGTTTTTGGGTTGTTTTGTCTTTTTTATGGGGTTCAGCCTACTTGAGGCGACGCTGCCCTCCCTGGTGAGTAAATCCGCACCAGCCGGAGGTAGGGGTACAGCCATGGGCATCTATTCGACAAGCCAGTTCCTGGGTGCCTTTGCTGGCGGTGTGTCAGGAGGTTTTGTTGCCCACCACTATGGCTACGAGGCGGTATTCCTGATGGCTGCAACTATGATAGGTATCTGGCTGATGGCCGCGGTTACTATGAAGAAACCGCGGCATTTGAAGAAGCCTTGTTGTCACGCTGCTGCCGGAGATCATATTGTCACTTCAGATTTTGTAGGCAAAGTTCCTGGCGTTTATGACGTGGTAGTGATACCGGAGCATCGACTTGCCCTGCTTCAAGGTAGATCACGATCTCTTCTGTAGTGAATCTATGGAAGGGTTCTGGGGAGACCTCTGGCAGTGGCGGCCTGAGTAGTTTCAAGTACTAACAAAAAGCCCCTCTTTTGAGGGCTTTTGTTAGTGGCAATTGTTCAATTAAAACGGGATATCATCGTCAAAACTGTCGAATCCGGGATCTGGAATATTGCCACCGCTAGAGCTCGCTGGACCCTGTGGTTTGCCTTGGGATGGTACTTGTTGCATGGGGGGCATATCATCGTATCCTCCGCCCATTCCACCACGACCATCCAGCATTTGCATTTCGCTGGCAACAATTTCAGTGGTGTAACGATCCTGACCGTCCTGCCCCTGCCATTTGCGGGTGCGGAGGGAGCCCTCAATGTAAACCTTGCTGCCTTTTTTCAGGTACTCGGCCGCGATTTCGGCAAGACGATTGAAAAACACCACCCTGTGCCACTCGGTGCGCTCTTGCTGTTGGCCAGACTGCTTGTCTTTCCAGGATTCACTGGTTGCTAGTGTAATGTTTGTAACCGCACCGCCGCTGGGCAAATAGCGTGTTTCCGGCTCTTTGCCTAAATTGCCAATCAGAATAACCTTGTTAATACCCCGGGCCATGCCTTGCTCCAATTGCACCAAATCGAGTGCGAAGTGTACCTTGGAATGGCAGGGCTGTCATGGCACAGAGGGGTTATGGGTTAGCCTTGATGCTGGGCCGTTGTGAAACCCGTTGATGCCAGTCAAGCAGGTGTTCACATGTTGCAGGGATAGCCATTCCGCTCCAGATTGCGAAGTCTATCGTTGCCAAGGCGGTGATATCCGCCACCGAGAAGTAGTCCTGGACGAAATAATCGTTGTCTCTCAAATGGTTATTAATATCGTGGTAGAAATTGTTGATGCGTTGCCGGCCCCGATCCACAAGTTCAGGTATCTTGTTGTAATGGTGGGGGCCGATCAGTGCCCGCCCCTCAAACCAGTCTGGGCCATTGCGAAACAGATCTGCAACCGCTTGGAAGCCGTTGGTGAAACAGATGTTGTTCCACATTTCGACCAGCCCGATTTCCCTGGGGCTTCGGCCATATAATGCAGGTTGTGGGTAAACGGCTTCCAGATAACGGCAAATGGCGTTTGTCTGTGAAAGGCAGGTGCCGTCGTCAAGTTCCAGCACGGGCACATCACAATTGGGGCTTTTACTGCGGAACTCTTCGCTGAGTTGTTCGCCATTCATCAGGTCCACTTGTATGCGTGGGAAGTCTAGGCCTTTCTCTGCCAGGAAAATATTCAGGCGGCGGGGATTCGGAACCCCTGGATAGTCGTAGAGCTGCATCTGTATCCCCCGTTGTTATGATCGGTATGCAAGCAATACTAACCCTTTGATGTCAGGAGGGAAACGGCCTGTTGGCAGCAGTGAGCCCGGCGTGAGGGTGGCAGGCTAAAAGGCATTTTTGTGGATGATGCCTTTGACGGTAGTTTGCAGGATAATTTTTAAATCCAGCCACAATGACCAGTTGTTAATGTATTCCAGGTCGCATTCAACCCGCTTTTCCATCTTTTCCAGAGTGTCAGTGAGCCCGCGATAGCCCCTGACTTGGGCCAGGCCAGTGATGCCTGGTTTAACCTTATGCCGCCACATGTAGGATTCCACCAGATCCTTGTAATACTCATTGTGGGCCAGGGCGTGGGGCCGTGGGCCGACGATAGACATGCGTCCCTGCAGGACATTGAAGAACTGGGGCAGTTCATCGAGGCTGGTGCGTCGCAGGAAGGCCCCTAGCCGGGTAACCCTGGGATCACCTAATTGCGCCTGGGTAACCTTGCCTCCTGCTTCTTCGTGCACTTCCATGGAACGGAATTTGTAGACCTTGAAGCGTCGGCCTTCAAGACCGTTGCGGTACTGTTTAAAAAGCACTGGTCCTGGCGATGTCAGTCGAATTGCTGTGGCTATCAGCAGGCAGACAGGAAGAATCAGTATGCATATCGAGGTACCGATTAAAATATCTTCGAGTCGCTTTACGACACGATTAAAACCACTCAACGGTGTGCAACTGATATCAATGGCATAGTGGCCAACGATACTGGACACCTTGTGGTTGAGTAGCTGGATATCTTCAAAGTCGGGAAAAAAGCGGATGTCCATGGTGGAGTGCCGCAGTTCGTAGACAATGTCTTTGATAAAGCTACCCATGCTCAGTGGTAAGTCGAGCCATACTTCTTCGGCTGGTCGTCGCGCAAACTCTCCCATTAAGCTTCCCTGATGAATCCATTGCTCTATCTCTCTCCCAGTAATGAGACCGACGACTTGGTAGCCTGACAATGCGAGCTCTTCAGCTTTGAAGGAGGCCATGGAGTGGTCGGGGTTCGGGGTAATGATCAGGATTCTGCGGAGATTTTTGCCAGAGCTGCGTATTCGACGCAAGAAAACGAAGTGAGAGCATCGGAAAAAGACCCCTCCACACCATACCAGCATCAGAGAGCAAGCCAGCCAAAGGCGGGAAAATTCCTCCGATGTTTTGGTGAAAACCAGGAATAGGGCAAGTACCCCTGTCGCAAGTGATAGGCTCAGGCTGTAGCGTTTTAGTAGGGATAGCAATCTTCTTCCGCGCCAGGAGTCATACCCGCCTGTAATCATCAGGCAAAACACTAACAACAACCCAGCCCCTCCCAGCAACACCTGATACTCCTTGGGTAGGCTGAGTCGATCAAATCTGACCTGGGAGGATAGAACGCCCGCGCCGATGACAATGGCAAAATCGATCAGTGCGATCAGTGGAGCAAAAATGGACTTTTGAATAGGCGGGGAAGCCATCTGCTAGCTTTACTGCTTATGCCAGAATTGAGAAGAAACTGCTGATCCGGGATATCTCCAGGACCAGCAGAGTATTAGTTGTAGCGTTGGAATACCAATGTGGCATTGGTGCCACCAAAGCCAAAGCTGTTGGACATTACCCGCTGTAGCTTGGCGTTATCAATCCGCTTTGTCACGATCGGCAGGCTGGCAGCCTCGGGATCGAGATTGTCGATGTTGGCTGAGGCGCAGATGAAGTTGCCTTCCATCATCAGCAGACTGTAAATGGCTTCCTGTACTCCTGCTGCTCCAAGCCCGTGACCCGACAGTGATTTGGTTGAGCTGATAGGGGGGACTAGGTCGCTAAAGGTATCTTTAATAGCTTTCAGTTCCTGCAGATCTCCGACTGGGGTGCTGGTGCCGTGGGTGTTGATGTAGTCGATAGTGCCATTGGTTGTCGCCATGGCCATCTTCATGCAGCGCACAGCGCCTTCGCCGGAGGGGGCCACCATGTCATAGCCGTCGGAGGTGGAACCGTATCCGACGATTTCAGCATAGATTTTTGCGCCGCGCGCCAGAGCGTGCTCCAGTTCTTCAACTACCAGGCAACCGGCACCAACGCCGGGTACAAAACCATCGCGATCTGCGTCGTATGCACGGGAAGCCTTTTCCGGACAGTCGTTGTACTTGCTGGAAAGAGCACCCATAGCATCGAACATTCCAGCCATGGACCAGTGCATTTCTTCAGCGCCGCCGGCAAACACCACATCCTGTTTGCCCATCTGAATTAACTCCATGGCATGACCGATACAGTGAGCGCTGGTGGCACAGGCGGAGGCGATGGAATAATTGGTTCCCTTGATCTTGAAAGGGGTGGCTAGGCAGGCAGATACGGTGCTGGCCATAATCTGGGTCACCCGATACGGGCCAGCTTTTTTGATGCCGCGCTCGCGCATGACATCAATGGTTTCAGTGAACATCTGGCCGGACACACCGCCGGAACCCATTACCAGACCGGTGCGGACATTGGAAACCTGATCTTCGTTGAGACCGGAGTCGGCGATGGCGCGGTCCATGGCAATGTAGCCATAGGCAGCGGATGGTCCCATAAAGCGCAGGACCTTGCGGTCAATGTGTTCCGCGGGGTCCAGATCCAGTTTGGCTGCAACATTGCAACGCAGTCCCATTTCCTGGAAGTCTTCTCTAAAGACAATGCCAGAGCGGCTTTCCAGCAGGGATTGAGTGACAGTTTCCTTATCATTGCCGAGGCAGGAAACAATACCCATTCCGGTAATTACCACACGTTTCATCGGTTACTCCCCAGACCGGCCATCAGGTCAGATATTGTAATATAGAATGGCTTAAAAGTTGTCGGTTGATTCAAACAGTCCAACCCGGAGGTCCTTGGCGCTGTAGATTTCACGGCCGTCAACAAAGACCTTGCCGTCGGCAATCGCCATTTTCAGTTTTCTTTCCACGATACGTGAAATGTCAATGCGATAGCTGACCAGTTTGGCATCAGGAAGGATTTGGCCAAAGAATTTTACTTCACCTGCGCCGAGGGCTCTGCCGCGGCCTGGATTGCCTTTCCATGCCAGGAAGAAGCCAGTCAGTTGCCACATGGCATCAAGCCCCAGGCAGCCGGGCATGACAGGGTCCCCGTGAAAATGACATCCGAAAAACCACAGGTCTTTGCGGATATCCAGTTCGGCAGTAATCAGGCCTTTGCCGTATTCACCCTCTTCTGCGTGAATGCGGGTGATACGATCCACCATCAGCATGTTGTCAGCAGGTAGTTTTGCGTTGCCTTCTCCAAAGAGATCGCCGTTGCTACATGCGACGATTTCTTCTCTGGTGTATGAATGCTGAGACTGTGGGACAAAAATGGTCATTGATTAGATAGCCTTTGACTTAGCGCTAGTGGATTTTCCGTTGAAGGGGCGAATTTTAGCCGATCCCATGGTGAAGTCCAGAAAATCCGGGTTTGAAGTCAAGTGTATTGTGGGAAGAGGGCTTGATGTCCTGAGTGAAGCTGCGGTGGCAATTTCAGCACTGGACTCAGAAGGTCCTGTGTAGGGAGAACTCGGCCAGTTCTGCCATTGCCGATGATTCAGCACTGGCAGGCATGCCTTCCAGGCAGGCTTTGGCTGCATCGGCGTGTTTCTTGGCCTGGTTCATGGTGTAATCGAGAGCCCCTGTAGACTTCACCGCTTCAAGAATGGCATCGAGTTGATCAACGCCACCCTCGGTAATGGCCTGTCTGATCAGTTCCGCTTGGGCTGGCGAGCCGTTTTGGATGGCGTGAATCAATGGCAGGGTCGGTTTGCCTTCGGCCAGATCGTCGCCAACATTTTTGCCGAGTTCTTCGGTATTGCCGTTGTAGTCCAGCGCGTCGTCAACCAGCTGAAAGGCCATGCCCAGATGATGCCCATAACGGCGCATGGCTTCACACTGCTCAGGGCTGGCATTTGCCAGTACAGCTCCGGTGTGGGTGGCCGCTTCGAACAACTGGGCGGTTTTCTTGCGGATCACCTCGTTGTAGGCGGTTTCTGTTGTGTCGGGATTGCCGGCATTAATCAGTTGCTGGACTTCGCCTTCTGAGATGATGTTGGTTGTATCGGCGATAATACGCATGATGTCCATGCTGCCGATGGCCACCAACATCTGGAATGCTCTCGAGTAAAGGAAGTCGCCAACCAATACGCTGGGGGCGTTGCCAAAACGAGCATTGGCGGTAGCCCTGCCGCGGCGCAGCTCAGAGGTGTCTACCACGTCGTCGTGTAGCAGTGTGGCAGTGTGGATGAATTCAATGATGGCGGCGAGGGAGATATGCTGTTCGCCTCGGTAACCACAGCTGTTCGCGCTGAGCAGCACCAGCAGTGGTCGTAGTCGTTTGCCCCCCGCATCGATAATGTATTGGCCGATATTCTCTACCAGGCCAACATCAGAGTGCAGCTGACGGATAATCAGGTCGTTGACCTGTTCAAACTGGGGCCTGACTACTTCGTGAAAGGGCAGCATGCCGTAGCCTTATCGTCTTCCGGGGTGGAATTAGCGGTAATTGTATAAAAGTATGTGACCAAAAGGTGCGTGGGCATCCTAGTGAGGGCTGTGAGGGCTGTCAAGCGCAAGCCCCGAACGACGGGACTCCAGAGGCATTTACTACTTGCGACGGCGGGGTCTTTCACTTAGAATTGCCGCCCTCGCAAAACCGGCCTTGGGGAAATCGTTCTCCAGGCTTAGAACAGGCAAATGCGAATACGGAGCAAATTATGTACGCAGTGATTAAAAGTGGTGGCAAGCAGCACCGGGTGCAGGAAGGTGAATACCTGCGTCTGGAAAAGCTGGAAGTGCCTACCGGTGGGAGCATCGACTTCAACGAAGTGCTACTGGTTGCCGACGGCGACAATATCAAGATCGGCGCCCCGCTGGTTGAAGGTGGCAAAGTGACTGCCGAAGTGCTGAGTCACGGCCGCGCTGACAAGGTGAAAATCATCAAGTTCAAGCGCCGTAAGCACTACCGTAACCAAATGGGCCACCGTCAGTGGTACACCGAAGTTAAAATTACCGGCATCAGCGCTGGTTGAGAGTAGATAGGAGAACGTCATGGCTCACAAGAAAGCTGGTGGTAGTACCCGTAACGGTCGCGATTCAGAAAGTAAACGCCTCGGTGTGAAGCGTTTCGGCGGCCAACAAGTCGCTGCGGGCAATATCATTGTTCGCCAGCGTGGCACCAAGTTCCACGCCGGTAACAACATTGGTATCGGTCGCGATCACACCCTCTTTGCCACTGTAGATGGCGAAGTGCAGTTCACTGTAAAAGGTCCCAACAACCGTAAATACGTGAACATCATTCCTGCCTAACGCCGGATTTTGATGAAAAACCCCGCTTAGGCGGGGTTTTTTTGTGTTTGTACTATTATCCTCGGAATGTAATTGATTCCCAGGGCAATCGTTCTCCCTGTAACCGAGCACGGTATACTGCTGTTATGAAATTTGTTGATGAAACCTCCATTCACGTTCAGGCGGGCAAGGGCGGCAACGGCTGCCTGAGCTTTCGCCGTGAGAAATTCGTTGCCAAGGGCGGGCCTGACGGCGGTGATGGCGGTGACGGTGGCTCGGTCTATCTGGAAGGGGATGACAGTCTCAATACCCTGGTGGATTACCGTTTCCAGCGGGGATTCCAGGCACAGAATGGTCAGGGCGGTGGCAGTAGTAACTGTACCGGCAGGGCCGGCGAGGACCTGATTCTCAAAGTGCCGGTGGGAACCACTATTATTGATGAGGATACCCAGGAAGTTCTCGGGGACATTACCGAGGCAGGCCAGCGGCTGATGGTTGCCCACGGTGGTTATCACGGGCTGGGCAATACCCGGTTCAAGTCCAGCGTCAACCGTGCTCCGCGACAGACTTCCCCGGGCAAGGAGGGCGAAGCCCGCAGTTTACGCCTGGAGTTGAAAGTGCTGGCGGACGTTGGCTTGGTCGGGTTGCCCAATGCCGGCAAGTCTACCTTTATCCGTGCCGTTTCCGCGGCGAGACCGAAAGTCGCTGACTACCCATTTACTACTCTGGTGCCCAATCTGGGAGTGGTGCAGCCGCACAAATATCGAAGTTTTGTGATCGCCGATGTGCCTGGTCTGGTGGAGGGTGCCGCCGAAGGGGCCGGTTTGGGCGTCCGCTTCCTCAAACACCTGACCCGCACCCGGTTGTTACTGCATCTGGTGGACATGGCTCCCCCTGACGGCGCCAATCCGGCAGATAATGTCTCGATTATCGAGGATGAGCTGGATCGGTTTAGCGCCACCCTGTGGGGGCGTGACCGGTGGCTGGTACTCAACAAGCTGGATCTGCTGCCGGAAGATGAGCGTGAACAGCGCTGCCGTGAAGTGGTAGAACAACTGGAGTGGCAGGGGCCGGTCTACCAAGTTTGTGCGCTGTCAGGTGAGGGTACCCAGCAGCTCAGTCACGATATTCTTGAATATCTGGAATCCTGCTGGGATGAAGAACGCAACAACCCCGAGGCAGCAGAAAGAGAGCTGGCCCTGCAGAAGCAAATGCAACAGGAGGCCAGGGAGCAGATTGAATCTCTGCGCCGTCATCGCAAAACCGACGGGGACGACGATAACGATGACGATTTCGACGATGATGATTACGATGTGGACGTCGTCTACATGCCTTGATGGCCAGCTCAGTCGTTGAGATAAAGGAATCCCTCACCGGGGAAGTTCACAGGTTCAACTGTTCTCTGGTTGAGCGAAGTGCGGGTGAGTTGGTCGTGCTCTATGTGGTTCCCGGGGCAGTGGATCTGGATGGGATAAATATTCCACCGAAAACGCGTAGCTTCGGTTACTTCTGGGAATCACGCCCCTATAATGCCTACCACTTTGTCACCCCGCAGGGAAAGACACTGGCGTTGTACTTCAATATCAGTGACAGCACTCGCATTGATATGTCGGTGGTAACCTGGCGGGATCTCGTGGTCGATGTGCTTGTCTTGCCAGGCGGCTCGGTGCGCCAGCTCGATCGGGAACTGTTGCCCGATACGCTGCCTCAGGCGCTGGCAAATCATATTCATGAAGTGGCCGCCCAGCTGGTGGGCAATGCCCGTAATCTTTTGTCGGAAATGGAACATAGAACGGCAACCTATTTATGAGCGACAGAACCGTTGTTCGAAATGCCCGTCGCTGGGTAGTCAAAATTGGCAGTGCGTTGTTGACCGCTGATGGCCGGGGGCTGGACCGCGAATCCATCGGCGGCTGGGTGGCGCAGGTCGTAGAACTTCTGGACCAGGGCGTCGAGGTGGTGCTGGTGTCCTCCGGAGCGGTCGCTGAGGGCATGTCCCGCCTGGGATGGCGTAAACGTCCCTCGTCAGTACACGAGCTGCAGGCGGCTGCCGCGGTAGGGCAGATGGGGCTTGTACAGGCTTACGAATTCCAGTTTCAGCAGTACAACCGCCACACGGCACAGGTGTTGCTGGACCATGATGACCTTTCCAATAGGGAACGTTATCTGAATGCCCGTAATACCCTGCAGACCCTGATTGCATTGGGGGTTGTGCCGGTGATTAATGAGAATGACACCGTTGTTACCGATGAGATCCGTTTTGGTGACAATGACAGCCTTGCGGCCATGGTAGCCAATCTGATCGACGCGGACTTGCTGGTAATACTCACCGATCAGAGCGGTCTCTATGACGCAGATCCGCGCAAAAACCCCAATGCCCAATTGATTTCCCAGGGGCGTGCCGGTGACCCCGCTCTTGATGTGCTGGCCGGCGACGGTGGCTCGCTTGGTCGCGGTGGGATGATCACCAAATTGAAGGCCGCCCGTCTGGCGGCACGTTCCGGTGCCAATACCCTGATTGTCGGTGGGCGGGCTGAAAAGGTTCTGACCCGTCTGGCGGGGGGAGAAAACCTTGGCACACTATTGGTGGCGGAGCAGGAGCCTCTGGCTGCCCGCAAACAATGGCTGGCCGGTCGGTTGCAGGTCCGGGGTTCAGTTACCCTGGATGCTGGTGCTACGCAGGTGCTGACGGAGCAGGGTAAGAGTCTGCTCCCCGTGGGCGTCAAATTTGTTGTCGGCGATTTTCACCGGGGTGACCTGGTGCGCTGTGTGGATGAAGCCGGCAACGAAATTGCCCGTGGGTTGATCAACTACAGCGCTGCTGAAAGTCGCCAGATTATCGGCAAGAACAGCGAGCTGATTGCCGGAATTCTCGGCTATTGTGATCACAAGGAACTGATCCACAGGGATAATCTGGTACTTGTCTGACGGCGACTTTTGCTGTCAGCGGGGAGGGTCGACCTTGGCATTGTTTGAGCTGTTGACCCTGAACCAGCCCGCTATGCTGTAACGGTGCCGGTTGGCTGTCAGTACTTCGTGTGGAAATTCTTCGCTCAGAAATACCACTAGAGTGCCGTAAGCTGGGGTAATTCTGGCAACTTCCTGCTCCGGCTCGCCTCCGTATATCACCAGTTCACCGCCATCATCGGGCAACCAGCCGGGATTCAGATAGGCGACGGTGGAGAGCCTGCGATTCGCTTCTCCACGAAAGGCATCCAGGTGTTTTCGATAAAAATCCCCGGGCTGGTAGCGGGCAAAGTGGCTTTCGTATGAGAACAGGCCCAGATATAGCCGGCGGTTGAGGTACTGCTGCAGTCTGGCGGTCCAGGTCAGCCAACCCTGCTCAGCGGGAGTTTTGCCCTCGATCCAGCGAATGGCATCGCGGCGCACGAACTGGTTCAGCATCAGGTCATTTTGGCGACCTATGCCCGCTTCAGAGAAGTCATCGCAGTCCATGGCCAATACCTGGTCAAACAGCTGGGCTGCAAGATCCTCGGGAAGGGCATTGGTCAGAACGGAGAAGCCCTGGTTGCTCAAGTCAGTGGCAATGCGTTCAAAAAGAGAATCATCATTGCTGTTATCCGAGGATGAGCGGAGAGGGATTGCCTGCATGAATCGGGCCTCTGGTGGGTGGCGAATTATTGGTCTCGCGGCCGATTCTGTAAATGTTTATTTCGGGCTCAGGGGGGCGTCTTGACTGCAGGTGACAGCTTGCCGGTGGGCGGATTTGGCAAATAAGTTTTGCTTGTGATTTTCCGGCAATAATCATATATAGGTTGGGATACGGAAATTTATAAAGCCGGAGGGAAGGGGCATCTGACCTGTCCTTGTTCACTGTTCCGGCACTTCATCAGGTAGTGGTTTTGTCATGAAAAGTGTGGTTCACGAGTTAGCGAGAATCGTCCAGACGGTGGCGATGGCTGACCTGCCTATTGATCAGGTGAACCTCATTGTGGAATCCATCAGCCAAACCATGGCAGTGGATGTGTGCAGCCTTTATCTCGCCAATGAAGAGCGGGAGATGTTGTTGCTGGCCTCTCACGGTCTGGCGGCCAAAGCCGTACGCCGGGTCAAATTGCCTCCCGGCAAAGGTCTGGTGGGACTGGTGGCCTCAAGTCGGCATCCGGTCAACCTGGCCGATGGTGAATCCCACCCCAATTACTATTACATCGCCGAAACCAGGGAAGAGCGTTTCCACAGTTTTTGTGGCGTGCCCATTGTGCATTCTGGGAAGGTCATCGGCGTCCTGGTGGTCCAGGGGCGGGAAATTCGCCAGTTGTCTGATGAAGAACAGGGTTTTCTGGTTACTTTGGCCGCGCACCTGGCTTTATTGCTGGGTAATAGTCCGCTGGCTCAGGGGGATATGGTCGGCCTCAATGAGCGGGTTAGCGGTATCAAGGGTGCCCCCGGAATCGGTATCGGCCATATCAAGCTCAGTGATCATGGCGAACTGTATTCGGTGGTGGATACCGCTTGTGAGGATATTCCGGGAGCTCTTGCGGACTGGAAGCAGTTGCTGGAACTGGTAAGCAACCAGATTGATCACGAAAGATCGTCATTGGGTACAGAAATCTCCGGAAGTGTGGCGGGGATCTTTTCCGCCTACAAAATGCTTCTGGAAGACCCGGCCTTTGTGGCTTATGTAGAGTCCTGTATTCGCAATGGCAACTGGCTGCCCGGTGCTTTGCGCCAGGCGATCCAACATTTTGCCGAACTGTTCCTGGCCATGGATGACCCCTATCTAAAAGCGCGCCATGAGGATGTTCACCATCTCGGTAACAAACTGTTTAATGCCTGGCGTGGTATCAAACCGGTAGACATTCCCCCGGATACGGATGTGGTACTGGTTGGGCCGGAGGTTAGCGTGTCCGACATCGCATCAGTGCCATCGGAAAGGCTGGTGGGTCTGGTGTGTTTTGAGGGCTCGGCGCTTTCTCATACGGCGGTATTGGCCAACGCTCTGGGTATTCCGGCCGTCATGGGTACCGGGCGAATCCGCCGGCTGGTGGATAACGCAGCCATGATCGTCGATGGCAATAACGGCCAGGTGACTCTCAATCCCAGTGAGATGGTGTTGGCTGAATACCGGAAGCTGGCTGAAGACCGCCGTTCGTTGATGAAGCAATTGGAGCGGTTGCGGGAGTTGCCTGCGGTCACGCCTGACGGCACAGCGGTAACGCTGTTTACCAATACTGGTTTGCTCGCTGACATCACCCCTGGCTTGGTCAACGGAGCTCAGGGGTGGGACTCTACCGCACTGAAATTCCTTTTATGGTGCATGACAGTTTCCCCTCGGAAGAAGAGCAGGTGAATGTCTATCGCCAGGTGCTGGATGCCTACCGGGGCAAGCCGGTACACATGCGCACTCTGGATATCGGTGGAGACAAACCGCTGCCGTACTTCCCGGTGGACAACGAGGCAAATCCGGCGCTGGGTTGGAGGGGAATACGCTTTACCCTGGATAACAGCCAGCTATTGATGACCCAAGTGCGCGCCATGATTCGGGCCGCAGGGAACAATGACAGCCTGCGAATTCTGTTGCCGATGGTGAGCTCCACCAGTGAGCTGGACGATTTTGTCGAGGTTTTCTCCGATGCGCTGTGTCAGCTCCAGTCGGAAGGGTTTGATGTGGTCAGGCCGAAACTGGGTGTCATGATTGAGGTGCCCGCTGCGATTTCACAGATCCCGTTCTGGGCGGATAAGCTGGATTTCGTTTCCATTGGTTCAAATGACCTGAGCCAGTACCTGCTGGCAGTGGATAGGGACAATCCCCGGGTCTCGGGCCGTTACGACCATGTACACCCGGCAGTTTTGATGGAGATACGTCGTACACTGCAGTTGGCAGGTGCTCACAACCTGTCTGTCAGCATCTGTGGTGAAATGGCTTCAGACCCCGTGGCTGTGGTATTGCTGCTGGGTATTGGTATGCGCACGCTGAGTATGAGTGCGGCAAAGTTGCCTCAGGTGAAGTGGCTGATCCGCACTCTCCCGGTCAGCACAGCAGAACAACTGACCAAGCAGGCGTTTGGTTGCCCTTATCCGGCACAGATACGCAGTTTGGTGAGGGAGGAGTTGGAGTCTCTGGGCTTGCACGATTTGTTCAGTTAGGGTCTTTCTTGGATATACAGCAGCTGTTATCGATAGAGCCGTTTGATTGGGCAGCCATAGCCACAACGATCTTTTGCGGTGCGATTATCGGGCTTGAGCGGCAACTGCGGGGTAAGCCTGTCGGTATCCGCACATCTGCCCTGATCACGCTGGGCACCTATGTGTTCATGACCACTGCTCTGTTGGTTGCAGATCAGCATACTGACTCTTCCCGCGTCATCGGACAGGTGATTACAGGCATCGGCTTTCTCGGCGCGGGAGTCATGCTGGCTCGTGACGGAGTGGTGCTGGGGGTGACTTCTGCGGCGACCATCTGGGTGCTGGCCTCCATCGGGGTGTCTGTATCCCTCGGCTACCAGTTGGCATCAATTAAATTATCCCTGATCTGTATTGCTATTCTTTATGGTGTCGATCTTCTGGAAGAGCACACCGTGGCGTTCAGTCGCGGTGTCCATGCCCGTTATCTCGGGCGGCGCGGACAGGACCATCGAAAAAACATTTCTGATTCCTAATTTTTTCGGAAACCTCACATGTCAAACCTGTTGCTGGTCGTAGATAACCTCGCTGATATTCAGGGGGTTGGTGTTGACGACCGCGTGATTACCTTTGAACAGTATCTGGAAGACCACCCCAAGAAGGGTGAGAAAAAACTCAGCCTGATCAATCTATGTGACAGCGAAAAATACCTCAGTCGGGGGTATTACTGTTCGCTGTTGGCGGAGGCCAGGGGGCATCGGGTGTTGCCATCCGTACGCACCATTAATGACCTGCGCAGCAAGTTGCTGTACATGTCGCGTATCACAGGCGAATTGCTGCTGTCCGGTTCCAACCCGGGCAAGGAGGGGGACCGCAAGACCTTTTACGTTAACTTTGGTATTGCTTCCGATGCTGCCTTTGCCAAATTTGGTCAGCGGCTGTTTTCGGTCTACCCGGTGCCGATGCTGAAGGTGGTGCTGTTCTGGGCTAACGGTTGGCAAGTGAAAAGCATTTCACCCATTTCTCTGGGTAAGCTGCCGAAGGCGGAGCGTCCAAAGTTTGTGCAGGCACTGCTCAAATTCAATGAAAAACGCTGGCAGAGCCCGAAAAAGAAGAAATCCTATCGCTGGGAGCTGGGCATTCTGGTGGATCCTGCGGAGACGCTTCCGCCCAGCAACAAGGAGGCACTCAGTCGCTTTGTTAAGGCCGCGGCGAAATGCAACATCAATGCTGAATTGATCACCGCCAAGGATTACCCACGCCTGGAGGAGTACGACGGCCTGTTTATTCGCGAAACCACGGCGATCGACCATCACACCTTTCGCTTCGCGCGCAAGGCAGAGATCGAGGGTATGGTGGTGATTGATGACCCGACCTCCATTCTGCGCTGCTGCAACAAGGTTTTTCTCCAGGATGCGTTTACCTATAAGGGGGTTCCCGCACTGAAAACCCGGGTCCTTTCCAGTCATGATCCCGAGGATCTGGAATTGGTCGAAAAGGAGTTTGGTTACCCCGTGGTGCTGAAGGTGCCAGAGGGTTCATTTTCTAAGGGGGTGTTCAAGGCCAACAATCGCCAGGAGTTATCTGACCATCTGGATGAGTTGCTGAAAACTACCGCGTTGGTGCTGGTTCAGGAATACCTGTATACCGACTTTGACTGGCGCATTGGTGTGTTTAACAATCGTCCCCTCTATGCCTGCCGCTATTACATGGCGCGCAACCATTGGCAAATCTACAACCATGACAGCAAACGCTTCAGCTCTGGTGGGTTTGAGACGCTGCCCACTTATGAAGTACCGAGGGAAGTGCTGGATGCGGCACTGCGTGCGGCGCGCGTGATAGGAAGCGGTCTGTACGGAGTGGATATCAAGCAGCAGGGCAAGCAGGCTTATGTGATTGAAATAAATGATAACCCCAACCTGGATCACAAGATCGAGGATGCTTATCTCGGTGACGAACTGTATATGTTGGTGATGGCGGAAATAGCCCGTCGACTGGAGCTGAAAGGTCGCTAATCTTGTTTCAGGCAATAAAAAACCGGCCAATGGCCGGTTTTTTTGCTGCTTGACTAATCTAGTCGGTTAGTTGGCAGCCAGAGCTTTTACCTGGGCATTCAGGCGGCTCTTGTGACGAGCAGCCTTGTTTTTGTGAATGATGCCCTTGTCAGCCATACGGTCAATGACCGGCACAGCAGCGATGTAAGCTGCCTTTGCCGCTTCCACTTCGCCAGTGGCGATGGCCGCGTAAGTTTTCTTGATATAAGTGCGAACCATGGAACGCAGGCTGGCGTTGTGCTGGCGACGCTTTTCGTTTTGTTTGGCGCGTTTGCGTGCTTGGGGTGAGTTAGCCACCTGAGTGCTCCTCTCAAAAATGAGTCCAAATTCAAGGCGCCGGAATATACAGGGTTTACTGCTATAGATCAACACAGGGGCGCGAAAAGACGGATGATTTTGATTGCCGGGCAATCCGGGTAGAATCAGGTTGCCTCCCTACCATCCTCTCCACAAAGCCTCTATGATTTGCCCTTTCCGGGATATGGGCAGGTGGACAACAATTTTGCGGGAACAGGATAGCGTCGATACATCCGCTCGCCAGGCTTCTGATTCTGCAGAATCACTAGTCAACGTGAAAAATGGCGACGACTGCCCGGACACGCCTTCTTCTCAACCCAAGGGCCGCGGCCTGCTTCGTTCCAGTGGCATTGTTAGCTCAATGACCATGCTGTCTCGCATCCTGGGCTTGCTGCGGGATATGGTGTTTGCCAGGGTCATCGGCGCAGATGCCTTGGCCGACGCATTCTTTGTCGCTTTCAAGATTCCCAACTTCTTCCGTCGCCTGTTTGCCGAAGGGGCCTTCTCGCAGGCCTTTGTGCCAGTGCTTGCCGAATATCGCGAAAAGGGCAGTCGGGAGGCTGTTAAAGCCCTGGTAGACAGTGTCGCCGGGGTGCTGGGTTCGGTGCTCATTGCGTTAACAGTGTTAGTGGTTATTGCTTCGCCGTTGGTAACCGGGTTGTTTGCTTTTGGTTTCTGGCTGGATTACCCGGACAAGTTTGCAGCGGCCAGCAGCATGTTGCGCATCACTTTCCCCTATCTGTTACTGATCTCCCTGACCGGGTTGGCTGGTGCCATTCTCAACAGCTTTGACCGTTTTGCCGTTCGCTTTCACTCCCGTGCTGTTGAATATCACCCTGATTCTTGCGGCCCTGGTCGCGGCCCCGTGGTTTAGTACACCGGTATTTGCACTGGCCTGGGGGTGTTCGCTGCTGGAATTGTCCAGCTCCTGTTTCAGTTGCCATTCCTGGCCCAGTTACACCTGGTTCCCCGCCCTCGTATGGGCTGGAGGGATGAGGGCGTCATGCGCATTCTGCGTCTGATGGCGCCGGCTATCTTTGGCGTATCGGTCAGTCAGATCAATCTGCTGCTGGACACGGTAATCGCTTCATTCCTGCCCACTGGGAGTATTTCGTGGCTGTATTACTCGGATCGCCTGTCGGAATTGCCATTGGGTGTGTTCGGGGTGGCTATTGCCACGGTGATACTGCCTAGTCTGTCCCGCCAGCATGCCGCGCAGACCCCGAGGTTTTCAACCGTACCCTGGACTGGGCGCTGAGGATGATCCTGCTAATTGCGGTGCCAGCAGCCGTGGCACTGGTGATTCTGGCAAAGCCGATTTTGCTGTCGCTGTTCTATTACGGTGAGGTGATCACCGCCAGAGATATGAATATGGCTGCCCTCAGCCTGCGTGCCTATGCCATTGGTCTGGTCGCGTTTATGCTGATCAAGGTGCTGGCGCCCGGCTACTTTGCCCGCCAGGATACCCGGACTCCGGTGAAGATTGGTGTGATTGCGCTGGTGAGCAACATGGGGCTGAACCTGGTTTTTGCGGTGCCCCTGCATCTCTACTGGGGTATCGGACACGTTGGGTTGGCCCTGGCTACCTCCGTATCCGCCATGTTGAATGCCGGACTGCTCTTGCGGGGGTTGAGGAAGCTCGATGTCTATCAGCCTGAAGCGGGATGGTATCGCTTTGTCGGCAATTTACTGGTGGCCACACTTGCCGCTGACCCTCCTGCTGTGGGGATTCATCCACTATCTTCAGGACTGGTCTACATGGCAATGGTGGCAACGTGCTGGCTGGTTGGGCTTGATCTGTTGCAGTGGGGCTCTGGTCTACGGTCTGAGCTTGCTGACAGGGGGATTACGCCTATCCCACCTGCGTCACAGATAACCATGCCGGAACCGGCTTGTCCCACCTCGTAAGGTTCCTGAAAAGGCCACAGGCTCCGGCAGTTGCGCCTGTTTTAGACCTTTCTGCTGGGTTATACTCCGCCTTCATTTTTTCAGCGTGAACGCCAGCGGTCGGGAAGCAGTGCCCGGGATAAATAAACAGTTGATACGCGGGTTGCATAATCTCCGTCCTGAGCATCGTGGCTGTGTGGCCACTATAGGTTCTTTTGACGGTGTGCACCTCGGGCACCAGGCGATTCTGCAGCAGTTGCAGGATAAGGCCGCTCAATATGGGTTGCCGTCCGTCGTGATCATTTTTGAGCCTCAGCCCCAGGAGTTTTTTTCCGGTGAGCAGGCCCCTGCACGACTAATGAGGTTGCGGGAGAAGGTGGAAGCACTAGTCGCTGCCGGTGCTGATCAGATTCTTTGCCTTCAGTTCAACAGGAAGCTGAGAAGTCTGTCTGCTCGGGAATTTATTGAACAGGTTCTGGTGGAAGGGCTCGGAGTGCGCTGTCTGGTGGTCGGCGATGATTTTCGCTTCGGCCACGACCGCAGTGGCAATGATCAGCTGTTGCGAGAGGTGGGAGCTGTAAAGGGGTTTGAGGTCATCGATACCCATACCCTGGAACACAACGGTGAGAGGATCAGCAGTACCCGCATCCGGCAGGCCCTGGAAGTGAGTGATTTCGCGCTGGTGGAGCAACTGCTGGGGCAGCCCTATTGCATCAGTGGCCGGGTGGTTTATGGCCAACGTCTGGGAAGACAGCTGGGTATTCCCACTGCCAATGTGCAGCTCAATCGCTATCGGGCTCCCCTCAACGGCGTCTACGTGGTGGAAGTGCTGCTGGACAGTATGCGTCTGCCCGCAGTGGCCAATGTCGGCGTCCGGCCCACTGTGGGAGATCTGGTGAAGCCGGTGCTGGAAGTGCATCTGCTGGATTTTGATCAGCCTCTTTACGGGCGCAGAATTCACGTTGAATTCAGGAAAAAGGTCCGGGAAGAACGCAAGTTCGCTTCCCTGGGCGAGATGGTAAAAGAGATTCATAACGATATCGCTGTGGCCCGGGGTTATTTCTCCGGGCATTAATTTGATGCTGGTAAACGATGACTGATTACAAAAACACACTAAACCTGCCGACCACTGACTTTCCCATGAAAGCCAATCTCGCCCAGCGCGAGCCGGCCATGCTCAAAGCGTGGCAGGATGCGGAGCTTTACCAAAAGGTTCGCAGCCTTCGCCATGGCAGGGACAAATTCATCCTTCATGATGGCCCCCCCTATGCCAATGGCGATATTCATATCGGTCACTCGGTCAATAAGGTGCTCAAGGATATTGTGGTCAAGTCCCGCACCCTGGCTGGTTTTGACTCCCCTTATGTACCCGGCTGGGATTGCCATGGTCTGCCCATCGAACACCAGGTAGAGAAGAAGATTGGCAAGGCTGGTGTGAAAGTGGATTACCGTACATTCCGCCAGAAGTGCCGTGAATACGCCCGCCGCCAGGTAGACGGCCAGATGAAGGATTTTGTCCGTCTGGGTGTGATGGGGGATTGGGAGAATCCCTACCTGACCATGGATTCCCGTTTTGAGGCCAATATCATCCGGGCGCTGGGCAGAATCATTGAAAACGGCCATTTGGTACGCGGTTTCAAGCCGGTGTACTGGAGTGTGGTCGGCGCCTCCGCCCTGGCAGAAGCGGAAGTGGAGTACCAGGACAAAACTTCCTTCTCCATCGATGTGTCATTCCCTGTGGTGGATGACGCTGCTTTTGCCGAGGCAATGGGGCAGGTTGAAGGTGAGGGCGAAATTTCCGTGGTCATCTGGACCACTACGCCTTGGACACTGCCTTCGAACCAGGCTGTCAGCATCAACCCCGAGTTGGACTATGTACTGGTGCAGTGCGACCTCGGAGGCGGGGCGGCTCGCTACTTCCTGGCTGAAGAACTGTTGAGTTCGGTGCTGGCTCGCTGGAAAGTCGAAGATTACCGGGTCGTCGGACGCGCCAAGGGCAGCCGTTTTGAGAATCTGTTGTTGCAACACCCGTTCTATGACCGCCAGGTGCCGGTTCTGCTGGGAGCTCACGTCACTATTGATGCCGGTACCGGCTGTGTACACACAGCACCGGACCACGGTATGGACGACTTTGTGGTGGCTGGTAAATACGGCATCGGCACGCTCAACTACATTGATGACCACGGTTACTTCCGCGACGCTGTAGAGACCTTCGCGGGAGATCACGTTTACAAGGTCGATGAAAAGGTAATCGACCTGCTGCTGGAAAAGGGCAGGTTGCTCTCCTGCGGCAAGATCACTCACAGCTATGCCCACTGCTGGCGCACCAAGACGCCGTTGATCTACCGGGCGACGCCCCAGTGGTTTATCGGCATGCACCAGAATGGCCTGCTGGACAAGGCCCGTGAAGCCGTCAAAGGTGTGGCCTGGCATCCCTCCTGGGGGCAGGCGCGAATTGAAGCGATGCTGGAGAACAGCCCGGACTGGTGTATTTCCCGCCAGCGCACCTGGGGTGTGCCGATTGCACTATTCGTGCACAAGGAGACCGGAGAGCTGCATCCCGACACTTCTGAGCTGATTGAAGCGGTAGCGAAACGTGTCGAAGAGCAGGGCATTGATGCCTGGTACGATCTGGATGCCACAGTGCTGCTGGGTGCTGAAGCGGATAATTACAACAAAGTTACCGACACCCTGGATGTGTGGTTTGACTCAGGGGTAACCCACGCCGCCGTGCTGGATGCCCGCGAGCAGCTGGCTTACCCGGCTGACCTGTATCTGGAGGGCTCTGATCAGCATCGTGGCTGGTTCCAGTCCTCCCTGAAGACTGCCATTGCCATCAAGGGCAATGCGCCCTACAAAGCGGTGCTCACCCATGGCTTCACAGTAGATGCCGATGGCCGCAAGATGTCCAAGTCTCTGGGTAACGTGATGTCGCCCCAGCAGGTGGTCAACGAGCTCGGGGCTGATGTTCTGCGCCTGTGGGTTGCCGCCACCGACTTCAGTGGTGAAATGAGTGTTTCTGACGAAATTCTCAAGCGTACAGCTGACTCCTATCGCCGCATCCGCAATACTGCCCGCTTCCTGCTTTCCAACCTGAGCGGCTTTGATCCTGCGTCCAATCTGGTCGCTGTGGATGACATGTTGGCACTGGATCGTTGGGCGGTGGGCCGTGCGGCCCAATTGCAGCAAGAGGTTCTTTCTGCCTACGAGCGTTACCAGTTCCATCAGATCTACCAGAAACTGCACAACTTCTGTGTTACAGATATGGGTGGCTTCTACCTGAACATCATTAAGGACCGTCAGTACACCTGCCAGGAAAATTCTCTGGCGCGGCGCTCGGCCCAATCGGCGATTTACCATATCGCTGAGGCGTTTGTGCGCTGGATTGCTCCGATCCTCAGTTTTACCGCTGACGAGATCTGGACCTATATCCCCGGTGAGCGCGGTGAGTCCGTCTTCCTCGAGGAGTGGTGGCAGTTGCCCGCAGTCTCCGAGGACGTTATCAGCAATAACGACTGGGCGCTGATCGACAGGGCGCGGAATGCGGTCAACAAGGTGCTGGAAGGCAAGAAAAGTGTGGGTATTCAAAAGACCCTGGAGGCGGAGGTGACACTCTATGCCGATGGTGCTCTTTTTGATGCCTTGACCAAACTGGGTGATGAGCTTCGTTTTGTGCTGATTACCTCAGAGGCAATGGTGGCACCGTTGGCACAGGCTGCCGATGCCGAGGAAACCGAGGTGGAGGGATTGCTGTTGGCGGTGCGGAAAACTTCCCATGGCAAGTGCGTTCGCTGCTGGCATCACCGGGCTGACGTTGGCCTGGACTCTGCACACCCTGAACTCTGTGGTCGCTGTGTGGAAAACGTTGCCGGTAGCGGCGAGCGCCGGTTGTTTGCCTGACAGGTAGGGGCAGTGAGCGCGAACAGTTGGTCCCTCTGGCGCTGGTATATTCTGGCGATCTTGGTGGTGGCACTTGATCAGGGGAGCAAGGTCTGGGTGGCAGCCGCTTTCGATTATGCGGAAACACTGGAAGTACTACCCTTTTTCAATATGACACTGGTGTATAACCGGGGTGCGGCATTCAGCTTTCTCAGTGATGCAGGAGGCTGGCAGCGCTGGTTATTTGCTGTGATAGGCATTGTCGTCAGCGTGATTATTGCTGTATGGATAAGTCGCCTATCCCTGCAACAGAAAAGGTTATCACTGGCCCTGTCACTGATTCTGGGAGGGGCAATCGGAAACCTCTGGGATCGGGCGATTCTTGGGCATGTGATTGATTTTATAGATATTCATTATCTCGGCTACCATTGGCCGGCATTCAACCTGGCGGACTCTGCTATCACTCTGGGAGCGCTATTGCTGATAGTGGATAGCCTGTTCGCCGGTGGCGAACGCAAGAAGGAGGCAACTCATGAGTGATCTCTCAGATATTTCCCAACTGCCCATTGGGCCTGACACGCGGGTGACCCTGCACTTCTCTCTGGCATTGGAAGACGGCTCTGAAGTGGACTCAAATTTTGATGGGAAACCAGCGACTTTTGTGATTGGGGACGGCAACCTGCTACCCGGTTTTGAAGTGGCACTGTTTGGCCTGGTGCCTGGTGAGGAGGGGGTTTTCAATATTCTCCCTGAACAGGGGTTCGGCCCTCATAACCCAAGCAATATCCAGCGTTTTTCCCGCAAGGATTTCGATGCCGAGCTGGAGCTGGCTCCTGGGCTGATCCTCTCCTTCGCTGACGCCAACCGTGCAGAGTTGCCCGGGGTTGTGGCCGAAGTGGAGGAAGACAGTGTGCTGGTGGATTTTAATCATCCTCTCGCGGGTCATACCATCACTTTCACCGTGAAGATTCTGGACGTGGCTCCAGCGGTAACCCACTAATGGAAATCCGGCTCGCCAACCCCCGTGGCTTTTGTGCCGGCGTTGATCGGGCAATTGATATCGTCAACAGGGCCCTGGATATCTTCGGGGCGCCGATTTATGTACGCCATGAGGTAGTCCACAACAAATTCGTGGTGGACACCCTGCGCCATCGCGGTGCCGTGTTCGTCGATGAGCTGGATGAAGTGCCGGATGGTGTCATCGTGGTGTTCAGTGCCCATGGGGTTTCTCAGGCTGTCAGAAGGGAAGCCGAAGAACGGCAGCTCAAAGTTTTTGATGCTACGTGCCCTCTGGTTACCAAGGTGCATCTGGAGGTGGTGCGTTATAGCCGGGATGGTCGCGAATGCGTTCTGATCGGGCACCAGGGCCATCCTGAAGTTGAGGGGACCATGGGGCAGTACGACACCAGTCAAGGTGGCAATATATACCTGGTGGAAAACGAAGAGGATGTTGCCAGGCTCAACGTAAAGCAGCCTGCTAGTTTGAGTTATGTCACTCAAACGACGTTATCTATGGATGATACGGCAAAGGTGATTGACGCCCTGGTAGCCAAATTTCCATCGATTACCGGACCAAAAAAGAATGATATCTGTTATGCCACCCAGAACCGGCAGGATGCAATCAAACAGTTAGCTTTGGAATGTGATCTGGTTCTGGTTGTCGGTTCCCCTAACAGTTCCAACTCCAATAGACTCAGGGAACTTGCTGAGCGTTGTGGGACGGAGGCTTACCTTATCGATATTGCCGCTGATATCCGGGAATCCTGGTTAAAGGATAAACGAGTGATCGGTGTAACTGCCGGCGCTTCTGCACCGGAGGTGCTTGTTAAGGATGTCGTGAAAATCTTACAGTCAATGGGGGCAGAAGTGACACATGAAATCGCTGGAACAAAAGAGAGTATCAGCTTTTTAATACCCCGTGAGTTGCGTTGACTGATTTTTAGCCTCCAAACAAATAGCTATAAAAAGACCGGGCTAACCCCGGTCTTTTTATAGCTGTTACGAATACACGTCAGCCAGAAAGTTTTCCATTTAGTGCCAGTCCCAGCCGCTGTTTCCGGCCCACTTTTTTTCGCCCCGGCTGTTGTATTCAAGATTACCATCTGTTGCCTGGCCCCCCACTGCCGTGGCTACAATGTTTACACAATCATCGATTTCATCATCGCCGCAGACCTCTGCATTAATCTGGTAATAGCCATTTTCGGTTGGAAGGTCCGAGTCAACGCTAAAGCCAATATCTGTCAGTTGCGTAGTGTAAGTTGGGGGTGAACTATTCACGAAGTAGCGTTCCTCGGCCTGCATAACCTTGTTGATCAAGGCTATGCCCTCTGCGCGACGGGTTTTCTTGATGTAATTCAGATAGGACGGGTAGGCAATCATCGTCAGAATGGCGATGATTGCCACCACAACTATAAGCTCGATCAAACTAAAACCGGGGGAACGTTTCATCATTATTTATTTTCCCGCCAGTAGGTTCTAAGTATCTCTACACCGCTTGGCAGACCGTCATCTTCAACGTGCTCAGTACCTACATAGAAATCCACTCTGGTATTGCCATCAGCGTCGGGAATGAATAATGCCACGACTTCAGGCGGGATGCCTGGCTGTTTCAGGTCGATATAGTCTTTGGACAATACGTTTTCTCCTGTGACGAAATCCATCGCATAGAGCCTTCCCCCACCCAGGTGCTCTACACCACAAGTCGTGGTGACAGCTGCGGTACCTTCGGGCAAATAGGAGGTGTAAACTGTTGTTCCTGAAATGGTGAGTGGTGAACGAAGAAATTTCTCACCATTCTCGGTTGCATCCTTATAAAAACCGTGGGGGGCATTTGTCACAGAATTTGCCGGGCCATTAGTAGGGTCTGTGAGGTCCAATAAGTCGCTGTTATCTATGGCTGTATATAGCGGAACACATGTGTCAGTGGCTGGATTACAATTGTCCGCAGGATCAGGCGGTGGTGCTCCGTACACATTTTTTTCGAAAATGGCATAAAGCCGGTCGGTGATGTCCGTATTTTTGGGGTGGGCCATGTAGCCGCTACCAAAGGTCAGGACAAAGAAGGGCGTTTTGCCAATTTTTTGTGATAGAGCGACTGTCGGTCCTGTATAGAAGCGGCGGAATTGTCCCGCATCAGTGAGATTGGCAATTTCACCGCCGGTGGCGAAATCAGCAGCACTGGTGGTGGTGCTATCGATATCAATTCGCCAGACATGTCCTAGAATGTCTACGGCAAAAACGATGTCATCCACACCATCAGCATCCATATCCGCAACAGTAAGATTTCCCGGAATACTGTTTGCCATGGGCAGATGCAGCGCGTGGACATCATCTCCAATATTGTTGTCAGCATTGTTGCCAGCGGACCATAACAGTGCCCCTGTAAGGGCATCAACCATGTAAATAGCCGCGCCCTTGTCACCAATTGTAGGGGCTGTGGCGTCGTCATGAACACTGTCATAACCACCGCTCAGGAACAGAACGTCCTTGGTTGTACAGTTTTGTCCATCACTATCGCAATTCCAATGGACTTTTGAGCGTACAGGTTTTGACCAGCTTTCGCCCATATCCTGAAAACCGGCGCTGCCTCCAAAAATTGTCCACATTAGCTTGGGCGCGTTTAGATTGGTTGTGTCCAATGCATAATAATTTTCGCCTCCGCGTCGCATACCAAAATAAGCGTAGACATGGTCGCCGTCACTGGCATCAATAGTAATGTCCGCATCATCGGGGTTTTCTTCACGCCAGATAGTCAAGGGGCCATCAAGCCCATAGGAGCGATCTGCATCTGGATCATTGTCGAAGTAGACAAGCTGGTTGGGTAGCAAGTTTTTGGGAATGAAAGCAAACAGCTCGTCACCAGTGCTGGTGTCCACCGCATGAAATGCGCCATCGTTAGAAGTGAAGAAGAGAATATCCTCTTGAGTTGAGTCTTGAGAATCACCTGTATAGGCGACAACAACCGGTCTGCTGTGTAGCGCATCGGCCATAAAATGGGATGCATCAGTATGATCATTGTTGTTGTTGTCATCTTCCACATCAACGCCAAGTATCCAGTTGATAAGATTCTGGCGCTGTGCGGCGGTTGCGGTATCTGCCAGGCCGTAGAGCGAGTTGGTGATTAGGTCATTATCCAGCGCAATAGTATTGGCAGTGGTGTTCAGCAGAATGTTGTTGGCTGTGGCATCACCTGAAACCGTATAGATAGTTCTAGCGTTGGTGAGCCTGTTGGCCGCCCCACCTTTCTTTACAGCATCCCCATCGGTTGTCGCTGACCAGTAACTGATAGCATTTGATTTAAAATAACCGGTGTTAGGGTCTACGGCGATCAGGTCATCGGAGCCGATGATGTCACCATCTGTATTGATCTTGTATTTTTTGATATTGCCGTGCCAGCGCGGGTAGATATTAGGCTCGAAAATGGCGAAATATAATTCGTCCCGGTGTTGAAGCTGGTTAAAGGCATTCACGGAAACAGCAGGGGCCGTGAAGGTGGTTGAAGATGACAGAATATCTAGAATAATTTCATTAAATGCCGTTTTCAGCTCCTGGGACGAGTTCACTGTGTGATAAGTCCCGTCGCCATTTTGTGCAGCTGCTTCCAGTAGCGGCATGTCAATATCAAAACCGATGGTATGGGTTTTTACACTCTGGGGACCATCAAGATTGTCGTTGTAATCATAGCTGGCCATATAGCCCGCCAACTCATCGAGACAGGTATGGTCAGGATCTGACGTGCCATCCTGGTGGTGACATTCGCTGGTCAGGTTAGAGATGGTGCTGTCTCTGCCGGAATCGGCATAGGGCTGCCCATCCGTGAGATAAACCACGTAGTTGCTCTGACAAGAACTGGTACTGTCTGCGACGGGGGAGTTGTAGCTGCTCCCTGATACGGCAAGGGGGTCCCTACGCGAGTTGGTGCCATATTCGACGGAGCCACCCATAAAATACTTGTGTGCTTCCCACAGGGTTTCTGATAAGGGGGTATTTCCAGATGCATTCAGGGCATTGATACTGTTGATAATATTGGTTCTGTCAGTTTCGATATCCGAGAAATGGTGTAACACATAACCACCATTTGAACCGTCAAAACGCATCAGTCCAAAATTGAGGCCGGAAAACTCATCGACCAGATCAATAGCTGCTGCCTTCATCACATCAATTTTTACCCGTGATTGATTCCCTACGGTTTGAAGGTAAAAATGATAGTTGGCATTGACATAGATGCGATTGGTAATGCCGTTGCTGTTCCACCTGATAGCACTGTTGCGGCGGGAATCGTAGGGACCGTTTCGTCCATCGCGGGCATATTTATCGCTAGAGCTGCTGTCGATACCATGTACCCCAGCATCGTCCTGACACTCAATGGTATTACTGGAATTGGTGGGATCTCTCCATACATCGTTTCTGGTGCCGCTGGCATCTCGCCATTCTGCTACCTTACCGATGTATTCAGGGGTATTTGAGTTGGCAGCCAGATAGTCGAGCATGGCTTTACAACTGTTTCTGCTGGGATCTATGCTGACATTGCGATAGCTGTAGTTGGTCGTATAGACGTAAACCGTGTTATTGCCGAAACCACCGTAATCATGGGAGGGGTCATAGTCCTCCTGAGTGTCGATTTCGTTCCCCATACTGCCGGAGGTATCGAAAATAAAGAGCACATTGGGCTGAAATGCCTCAGTGTCAGAGAGACATCCTGGCTAAAAAAAACTTCGGTGTCATCCCCGAGTACCGGTAGTGCCATCACTAGTGAGACGAGTAGCGGGCCGCATGTAATACTGTATTTCCGTTTCATGATCTAGTCCTCAATCTCAAGGAAGGATTTGAACCTTCACAACCTGGCCATCGGCCTTACGAAAGGTAAACATTGCCCTATTGCCACTCCAATTCGTTAATTCGGAGATCGGACGCTCTGCGCCAAACTGATTGAGTAGTAGCGTATTGCTGTCGAAGTGATAGCTCTTGGGTATGCACCCACTACATTCCAGTAGTTTGGCGGTCAGTGTGCCGGCTATATTTGCTTTATCGGTCATTTCTATGGTGATTCGGGCTTCTTCTACCACCTCGGTGGATTCTCTCATCACTGGCCCATAGGCCATTGCCGACGCGCTGAAGAGTAGGGTGGCAAGTAGGCTGGCTATCGTCTTGATAAATTTTCTTCGAATGTTCATAACGTAGTACCTTTAGACTGTATCTGGCTCATTCTTTCGGCGCGATTCGGTTAATGCCAATGCTCTGGTCAGAGCGGATACCTGTATTTTTTAGTGTCACAATGCTGTTGAACTCAAAACGATATGTGATGGTACTGGTAGCAGAGGCGATCATTTCCCCGGAAGTTTGTCCTTTGTTCTCATTGAGATAACTGACTGAAAATTCTGGAGTAAATGGGTCATCTTCAGCGGGTGCCTGAGTCAGGTCACTTGTTGCCAGGGTAACTTTTCCGGCACTTAGCGCACTTTCAAGTAATGCTTCGTTCTGGGGTGGTTTAACCATTTTTTGGTATTGACCATTTAGTTCACTCAGGGAGCGGTTAAAGGCATTGAGCCGGAACTGGCTATTTCTGGCCATATTGGATTGAAAGCCAATGTCGGTGGTTGTTCCTATGGCAATAATGGTCAGAATTGTCAGCATGACAAGGCAGATGACCAATACTGAGCCGCGTTGCTTTGAATAAAGGGGAGATTTTTCTCCTAGAGTAACTGCGTTATCGTGCTGCATTGTTGTAGATCACATTATTCAGAGTGATGCTGGTGATATAAACTTGGCAGTCGTGATGTTCTGCACAAGAAATTCCAGATACATCCAGTAAGTTAAAAGACTGTGCCTCGGTATCACCGGTGCCATTTGGTTGTCCGTTGTTCACTAACAGGGCAATTCTTGCAGTGTTGATAGCGCTCCAGTCCGTTACGCTGTCAGCCGAAATGTATTGTTTTGTTCTGCGGCCGTTCTCTGACGTGTCATCATTTATGCCGTAAAGTATTTGCATGTTTTGCACCCCATCGACCAGAGGTTGTGGGCCAGTACCAAGCCAGCTGTTGGTGGAGATGTTGTAGCCTCGGCAATAGAGAGAGCTGACATTGTCCCCATCAAGGTCTACAACTGTGTATACATTGGCAATAATGTCGTTAAGAGCAACGGTATTACCTACGCAGTCCACGTCATCTTCCGGGTCTAGAACAGCCGCAATTTGATCACTGTTTGTTCCCGTGCCATCTTTCGTACACTGAGCGCTAGCGCAATTCAGGAAAATACTATTGCTGGCATCGTCCATTGAGCTGCTGAGATAGCCAGCCATAGCAATACCCTGGTTGAGAAACTCGATGGCAAAGCGACCATTTTCCTGAATTCGCGACTGTGTGTCGGTGGTGCGATTGAGGTTGCGAGATGCCAGCATCATCCCCAATGCCCCAGCCGTCAGGATCAGGCCAAGCAGCATGGCGATCAAAAGCTCTATCAGTGACAGGCCCCGTTGCCTGGAAATGGCCGATATCATGGCCTGAATACCTGTTCAAATTTTTGGATGGTTAATGTGCTGTCCGCGTCGTCCGTGATATTTTGAGTGTCGTCTTTCACCACTTTTGAACTCCACTGCAACGTTAATGTGAAATCGGAATTTGGTGAACAGGTCAAGCCATCCGTGGCGTCAGCATCGTTGCAGGTGACCTCAAGCAGCGGCTCATCATCCGGCGGGTTGAGTAGTACTTCTTGGCTTGTGCAAAACATCTCCGCTAAATCGAAAGCGGCCATATCTGTCCCATTACATTCCCCGCACTTGTCTAGGTTATCGCAATCGGGGGCGGCATTGTAGCTACCAGCTTCCCGGCCATCAGGATTAGCCTTAATACGATTGATGAGTTCCTGAGCCATCCAGACGGCATGGCTGCGCTGTGACGAGTCGAAATTTTCCTTAACCGCCTGGTATTGAAGGGAGGCAATACCCTGTAGACCGATACTGAAGACGAGCAGTGCGATTAACACCTCAATCAGTGTTGAGCCGGTGTGGGTATTTTTATTGGGGGTGCTTAATCTGTTCATCAGGGCGTACAGGTGGTGAGGGGGTTGTTTTTTGTGCCGGGACGACTGTTGGTTCGTCCCACTAGATTAATGGTTATCAGTGCGCCCGCTTCTTCACCGCGGTCATCACAAAGGGCCATCTCTACAGTGCTGCCGGATTCATTCAGCTGGCCGTTACTGTTGAAACTGATAAAGTCATCAGCATTGGTAACCGTGTCGACGGTCACGCCGCCCATGGAAAAGTTGAGCTCCTTGATCATGGTGTCATCTGATGCGGAGTAAGCACTGTTGCCGCCTGTATCGGCATCTGTGTACATGGATAATCCTGCTGCCCAGCCGCCGTCTGCCGGAGCCAGTGTGATGACAGTTTGGCGACTTACTGCTTCACTACGAGCTTCCATTAACGCGCCCGTCAGACTGCGGATTCCGGTTTCGATACGGGTTTTTTTGACCCACTCGGTAAAATTGGGTATGCCAAGCCCCAGTAGCACGATTAACACTACCAGCGTGACCATTAGCTCTATGAGCGTAAACCCTTTTTGCACTTGCGCACCGCCTCGCCTGTTTTAAGGAAAAAACAAGTATAGTTGAGCCTGTATATGGATAATTAATATGCTTGACGAGTTGTGGTCAATACGTATCTGACCAGCGGTTTTATCACTTAGATCGACGGTTTATACCCGGAAAAAGCGCATTGAAAGCAGGGCCTAGCAATCCGGGTCCTTCACTCGAACTCGTCCTGTTTTCGCCAGGGAAATAGAGAATCCGTAGGGGTTTTTACTGTCTCTGGGACAATAGTGAAATGCTCCGTTCAGGGCTGTGGTGAGTCCCGTTGCGTCAAACTGGAGGTACGGTTTTCTTCTGAAGGAGCTCCAACTAAGATCTTGCGCCGAGTTGTCCAAAAACAGGTGTTTCAGGAGCTGCTCCCCGTTCTCCAAGAACCCATTCCCATTGTTATCAGCAAAGATGAGTATTTCCTGGCCCCATTCATTTACGCAATTTTCTGATCCAGGGCACAGCGTCACATTTGTTTGTAGCGTGACCGATTGAGTGCGCGAAAAGTTAATGCTGTGTATCAGAGAGTACTGTAGAGCCGTTGATTTCTGGTGTTGAAGCCAAAGAGACATTGCCGGAACAGCGAGTCCCAGCAGTACACTCAACAGCGTAAATGTGATTAATAGCTCCAGCAGGGTAAATCCTTTTACCCGTGACATGTGAGAATCCTCTTCCTGAGATATTTAACTCCGATCCGTGGAGTGCAATAGAGGTCACTATACCAACAAAGGTGGTTTTTAAGAAAGCAGGTGGTGGTTTCAGGGATAATAGCGTTAGTTACTGCCCCGTTGTGTTAAGGGCTGGATCCCCGGGATTTGACTAACATACCAACTAACCAAAGAGCGTAGTTTAGTTGGCCCTCAGTGAGTTTCGAGCAACGCCAGGTGAGCACCGTTTTTCCCACCGATTATGAAACTACCAGAAGCCCTTAGCCAGATACAGAGGCCCTTAGCCAGATATTTAGCAGCCTCGTTGTCACCGGCTCTATGAGGTTGTGTTGGGTTCTCCACGCCACCTAGTACTTGGCGTGAATACACTTGTCATTTTGTATTAGTCGAGCCCAAATTTCTGGAGCTTATAACGTATTTGACGAAAGTTGATACCCAGTTCCTTTGCGGTAGCTGTTTTGTTCCAGTGATTTTTCTCGAGAGCCTTCAGCAATAGTTCTTTTTCAATAGACACCAGGTAGTCATCTATTGAATCAAAGTCAGTGAGATCAGTCTTCACCCCTGACGGAGGGCTGGTCGTGAGTGTTGAGTTTGTTGGGGGGGGTAATTGTAGATCGAGAGCCGTGATAATTGATCCATTGCAGAGTGTAAAGGCTCTCTCAAGAGTATTTTCAAGCTCCCTTACATTTCCTGGGAAATCGTGCTGTTGGAGTGCTACAAGCGCATCTTCGGAGAGTGATGGGGCGGCAACGCCTGCATTGAGGGCGAAATGGTCAAGAAAATGCTCTGTTAGCAGGGGGATGTCTTCCGTTCTATTCCTAAGCGGGGGAACTGGTAGCTCAATAACATGTATCCGGTAGTATAAATCCTGGCGAAAGTTATTGGCTTGCACTTCTCTGGAAAGATTTTTATGAGTCGCACTTAGAAGTCGGATATCCACAGGAACTTCTTCTTCCGCACCCACGGGTCTGACCGATTTTTCCTGAATGGCACGCAGAAGTTTGACCTGCATGAGCAGCGGCAGATCAGCGACCTCGTCCAGTAACAGAGTGCCGCCATTGGCGGCCTGGAATAATCCCTGTTTTTCTTGATATGCGCCGGTAAAGCTGCCTTTTTTATGCCCGAAAAACTCACTTTCCATTAATTCCGTGGGGATCGCCCCGCAGTTAACCGGGATAAAGGGGCCATTAGCCCTGGGGCTCAGGTGGTGGATCGACCTGGCGACCAGCTCTTTGCCGCTACCGGATTCGCCACTGATAAAAACCGGTGCCTGGCTTCTGGCTACTTGGCGAATTTGTTGTTTGAGCTGTTCGATGGCAGCAGATTGACCAATTAGGACTGATTCTTCCGGGATATCATCATCCCGGGGTTTCTCGAGTTTTAATGCCGACTGAACCAGACTGCGCAGGCGCATCAGTTCCAGTGGTTTGGAAATAAAGTCAAAAGCCCCTTTTTTGAGAGCTTCGATGGCGATTTCCATATTGCCGTAGGCGGTAATCATGGCAATAGGCAGGTGGGGTTTGCGCGACTGCATTTCCTCCAGCAGATCAAGGCCGTTGCCATCGGGCAATTTCATATCCGTGAGGCACAAATCGAACTCTTCACTGAGTAACAATTTTTGCGCTTTTGATAATTTTGCTGCTGTGACAATCTCCAGGCCCATCTGCTCCAGAGTGAGAGACAGGAGTTCCCGGATATCGGGCTCGTCATCAATGATCAGCACACGTTTTTTCAACATCAGCTTGGTCTCGGTAATAATTTTTCGGGATGTGAAAACCCGACTCGAAAATAACGGTTATCCGATGTGTCACCACTAAAGTAATCCAGCGAAGTGTAATTGGCATCACAGAGTTCTCTCGATAGGTATAGACCTAGCCCGGAGCCATCGGTGCTTGTGGTAAAAAACGGTTCGAAAATATAGTCATGATCTTTGATGGCAATGCCCGGTCCTTTATCAAAAATATCCAGATAGGCTAGTTCGGACAAAGAATCCTTTGAAATGACAAGCTTTACCCACCGGTCACCGCATTCCTGCTCACTATAACGAATAGCGTTGTCTACTAGGTTGGTCAGCACCTGGGTTAGGTGGCCTGGGTCAAAGAAAATCTGGGTATCCTTGTTTCTGGTTTCGAGTTCAATGGTACAGTCTTTACTTTGGGTGTCTAGATATTCGATTCGGAATTTTTTTAGCCATTGGAGTAGCCAAAGTTTCTGAAATTCTGGCATTTTTTGCCGGGAAAGCTGCAAAACGCTTTCAACTATTTGGTTCACGCGGAAACAATGCCTCAAGACAATACCAAGCAGCTTTTCTGAGCTTTCATCGCTTACCTGTTCTGAAAGCAGCTGTGATGCATGGCTGATTGCTCCAAGGGGATTGCGAATTTCATGGGCGATACTGGCAGTCAGCCGTCCTAGCGAAGCCAATTTCAATTGTTGAGCATGTTGGGTCAGAGTACGAGTATCCTCAAGAAAAATAAGTGTCTGCTTCTCATTTCCTTGTGTCAGAGAGGTGAAGTTTGCCTGCAGTTCCAGGGAGGAACTATCAGCTCTAAACGTGGGTGTGCGTAGCCAGGGGTAATTTTTCCAGCGCTCCAGTTGCTGATATAAAGGTAGTACTCGCCTGAGAGGTAGGCCAGGACCTAAAGCTGAACCTGGCTTCTGTCCCCCTAAAAGTTGTACTGCTGCACTGTTAATCAGTTTTACTTCATCTTTGTTGTCGATGACAAGAATACCTGTACGCATCCGTTTAACAATGGATTCATTGAGTTTCTGCAGTTGTTCACTTTCTGTGGCTTTTTGTATGGCCAAAGACTGTGCTGCCCGCACTCTTTGTGTCAGGACCTGAAAGACCACCGCAATGGCAAAAAGCAATATACCCAGGATACCTGCTGGAAAAATGGACTCGTTGTTTTTGCCAAGTAGAATTATGCCGGACAAGGTTTCCATCATTACGCAGATGCTTGCTAGAGCAGCCAGTAATAGAGAAAGTTGTCCGGCAACCAGGATGCTTCCTGCTGCAACGGTGGGTAACATTAAAAAACCAAGACCACTGCTTAGTCCACCACTAGCATGCATCATCAGCGTCAATGCGACCATGTCGGTCAGCAGCATGAAAAAAATTAATTGTGTATGCTGGCGTTCTGGTGGCTTTCTTAATGGGATAAGACAAAGCAGACATAGAACTGTATATGTGGCTATAGTCGTCAGGAAAAGGTCTTGTCTTTCGCTACCAAGAATTTTGGAGGCTGTCCCAGCCAGATACATGCCAAATATTACAAATGCGAGGAGTGTACGGTAGGCAGCATATGCGCTCAGCCTCCTATCCGCTGGGTTGTTGGTGTTTGAGAATTGATCTGACGTTAGCATGGCTCACATCCATAATTTCAGTGGGATTTTAGCCGAAACGTATGTCCTGTGTCGGGACAGAAGTACAAATAAGGTGGAAGGTTTTCCACGCAATGGAGGTGAATTTATGATTCTAAAGATGAATAAATGGTCGGTATTGGCAGCCGCTTGTGCTGGGTTTTCTGATATATACCGACAATACGGGCAGCTACATTGTCACTGACAGGTTTGCCCTCCAGAAAGTCGTCCAGTTCATCATAGGTAATGCCCAGGGCAACTTCGTCAGCCTTTTGTGGGGATAGGCATTCCAGATCAGCGGTTGGAACCTTTTCGACGAGTACTTTGGGTGCCCCCAGATGCTGTCCAAGTTGCCTTACCTGGCGCTTGCTCAAGCCGAACAGGGGGGCAAGATCGCAGGCGCCGTCACCCCATTTGGTAAAAAACCCGGTGATATTCTCCGCCGAGTGATCTGTGCCGAGAACCAGTCCGCCGAGCAGGCCTGCAATCTGGTATTGGGCAATCATGCGAGTGCGGGCCTTGTTATTGCCCTTGGTGAAATCGATCAAGTCTTCAGCGGCGGGAATCAGGTTGCAACTTCCCAGGGAACTGAGCACTTCTTCGTGGATACCGTCGGCGCCGGGTTTGACATTGATGGCCAGGTTGACACTGGGCTGGATGAATTGAATGGCCTGCTGGGCTTCGTGCTCGTCGGCTTGAATCCCGTAGGGCAGGCGAATGGCAACGAAGCGGTAGTCCTTGCCCGGATCTTCGAGGTTGAGTTCTTCCACGGCCAGTTGTGCGAGACGACCACAGGTGGTGGAGTCGATGCCACCGCTGATTCCCAGAACCAGGGTGCGCATGCCGGATTGAGACAGCACTGACTTTATGAACGCGATGCGTCTGGAGGCTTCGAATGATGGATCAATTTCAGGAAGGACTTTCATTTCCGCGCGAACGCTGTCGATATCCATCTTTCTCTCTCCGATGTGTTGCTATGGCTCGGTGGTTGAGAACAAGAATAACCGATTCTGACTGCGATGGGGTGTCTGTCCGTTTGGGCGCAGCGGCCATCAAGTCAGGGTGAAGACCATGCCGCTTCAGCTTCAGGTCAATCGAGAATGCCCAGTGTCAACCAGCTCAGCCACTTGCGTTTGGGGTGAATCTCGTCCTCACTGAAGCTGCGATAGCGTTCGTTATAGATATGACGAGTGTCAAAGCGCGGCGGCTCGGGGCGGTCATACAGTCCAAGGGTCGCCTTGTTCAACCAGGTGTGTTCCATATAGTTGGGATCTTCCTGGTACCTGAAGTTGCCCTGTTCATCGAGGGCCGGATGATCAGGGTAGTTGGCTGCCAGTACCTTTGCAGCATCGTCAGCCAGATCCTGCATTTGCATCAGGTAGTAGGCTTCAGCCATGACGGCCAGTCCGTCGGGAACAGCGGGAGTTTGCTGGAAGTTCTCCACAACATAACGGCCGCGGTTGGCGGCAGCAAGATAGGCGCCTCGCAGGAAGTAATAGTTGGCAACGTGGATCTCATGTCGTGCCAGCACATTGCGCAGGTAAACCATGCGTTTTCTGGCATCCACTGAATAGGGGCTTTCCGGGAAACGGCTCAACAGCTCGTTAAAAGTGACAAATGAGGTGCGTGCTGTGCCCGGGTCCCGTTTGGTTTCATCTGAGGGAAGCAGCTGTTCAAAAAAGCCCTTGCTCTGCACGAAGGCAGACAACCCCTTCAGGTAGTAGGCGTAATCAACGTTGGGGTGCTGAGGGTGAAGGCGGATAAAACGGTCAGCGGCAGCGATTGCTGCTTCATAATCGGCAATTTTGTAGTGGGCGTAGATCAGTTCCAGTTGTGCCTGTTCAGCGTAGTCACCGAACGGATACTGGGCTTCCAGTGCTTCCAGGTTCTGGATGGCTTTTTCCCAGTAGCCGATGCTCAGGTCTTTCTGGATGATGTTGTAAAAGTCTTTTTCTGAGTAACCGGATGTATCGGGAAGATCGCTCTGTTTACTCTTGCTATTGCCCAGCAAGCCACAGCCGCTGAGCAGAAAAGTTGCACAGATCAAAGCGAGTAAGGGAAAGCGCATCGGGTGGTTAAATCCTGGTCTGTCAGCAGTTAAAGAGTTTTTATCAGCAGGGGTAATGGCTGTAAGATGGGCTATTTAACCACAGCCCAGACCGGAAACAAAACCTCAATGATTGAACCCATAGAGCTTGAAGCCATTGTTCCTCAAACCCTTGCCGGCGCTCGCCTTGATCAGGTCGCTACGGAGCTGTTTGACAGGTTTTCACGTTCCCGGCTGCAACAGTGGATCAAGGATGGTGAGCTGCTGGTAGATGGCAAGAGCTGTCGACCCCGGGACAAACTCTTTGGTGGAGAGCGGCTGACAGTTCGCACCGAGTTACAGGCTGAAGGTGAGTGGTCTGCGGAGGCCATCAGTCTCGATATTGTTTACGAGGATGACGACATTCTGGTGCTTAACAAGCCTGTTGGGCTGGTGGTTCATCCTGCCGCTGGCAATCAGCAGGGGACTCTGCTGAATGGTCTTCTGCATCATCTGCCGGCTAATGAACTGATTCCACGCGCCGGTATTGTCCATCGGCTGGACAAGGACACTTCGGGTCTGATGGTTGTAGCAAAGACCCTCGCCGCACACCAGTCGCTGATCAAGCAGTTGCAAGCTCGCACTGTCAGCCGTGAATATCTCGCCATCGTTCAGGGAGCAATGACAGGAGGTGGCACGGTGGACAAACCGATGGGGCGCCATCCTCAGGCGCGCACCAAAATGGCGGTGGTAGATTTTGGTGGCAAAGAGGCCATTACCCATTATCGGGTGTTGGAGCGCTTTCCCGCTCATACCTATATCAGGGTGAAACTGGAGACCGGTCGCACTCATCAGATTCGCGTTCATATGGCCAGTATCGGTTATCCCCTCGTGGGTGATGCGACCTACGGTGGCCGGCTCAAGTTTCCCAAGGGTGCGTCGCTGGAGTTGCACGATGCCTTGCGGGGCTTCAGACGACAGGCATTGCACGCCACCCGCTTGGCATTGATTCACCCCATCACAGGGGAGCCGATGGAGTGGCAGGTGCCACCGCCGGAGGATTTCAGGGAGTTGTTAAGCGTTTTGCAGTTCGATGCGCGGGAGCAATAGCTGTCGATGGCGATCCTGGTTCCCGACTGGCCCTGTCCGGCGAATATCCACGCCGCTGTAACCACCCGTCGTGGGGGGGTGTCCATCCCCCCGTGGAACAGTCTGAACCTGGCCTACCATGTGGGCGACAGCCCGGTTGCCGTACAGCAAAACTGGCAATTGCTGGATGCGATGTTGCGGTTTCCCTCCGCTCCACAATTGCTTGAACAGGTCCATGGCATCGAAGTCATAGACGCCATAGATGACGGCGTCATTCGACGGGCCGACGGCAGTTACAGTGATAAATCCGGCAGAGTCTGTACGGTGATGACGGCAGACTGCCTGCCTGTGCTGGTCTGCAATCGCCAGGGCACCGAGGTGGCGGCTCTGCACGCAGGTTGGCGTGGGCTGGCGGACGGGATAATTGCCAGCGGTATCCACCGGTTCAAAACGCCTCCCCAGCAGTTGTTGGCCTGGTTGGGCCCGGCTATCAGTCGGGCCAACTTCGAAGTTGGTGAGGACGTCTACAGTGCCTTCCTGGCCAACGCCCCATCCTGGGGATCGCGTGCCGAAATTGAAGACTGTTTCCTGCGCAGTCAGCCGGATCGTTGGCTTGCCGACCTCTACGCGCTGGCCCGGCTGGCACTACGCTCAGTGGGGGTGAACCACATCTACGGTGGCCAATTTTGTACCTACGCCGATGCCGATCGCTTCTATTCTTTCCGCCGTGACGAACAAACCGGACGGATGGCCAGTTTGATCTGGATCAGCTAAAACCGTCCTGTAGCTTGAAATAGTCACCGCCGCCCCAATTTTGTTAGCCAATAGCAACAATTGAGGTTGGTTATGCGATTTGACCGTTTTACCAGTCACTTACAGAACGCTCTTGCCGATGCCCAGTCCACGGCGGTCGGCCGGGATCACAGTACTCTGGAGCCCGTGCATCTGCTGCTGGCGCTGCTCAATCAGCAGGGCAGTTCCCTCAGGCCGATGCTGAACCAGGCGGGTTTCCGGGTGGCGGATCTTAAAGCCGAACTCGAACAACAGCTCGAACGCTTGCCGAAAATCCAGAGTCCTACTGGCGAGATTTCTATCTCTCCCGAACTGGGCAGACTGTTTAATCTGGCCGACAAACAGGCACAGCAACAGGGCGATCAGTATATTTCCAGTGAGGCTTTGATCCTTGCTGCATTCGAGGATAAGGGTGAACTGGGTAAGACCCTGGCGAAGTTTGGTGACAAGGCCAAACTTAAGGCCGTTGTGGACAAAATTCGTGGAGGTGAAGCTGTGACAGATCCGGATGCGGAAGGTAGCCGTCAAGCCCTGGAAAAATACACCATTGACCTCACCGCTCGTGCGGAAGAGGGCAAGCTTGACCCGGTTATTGGTCGGGACGATGAGATCCGTCGCACTATCCAGGTATTACAGCGTCGCACCAAGAACAACCCCGTGCTGATCGGTGAACCCGGTGTGGGCAAGACTGCCATTATCGAGGGGCTGGCCCAGCGAGTGGTGAATGGTGAAGTGCCGGAGGGTTTGAAAGACAAGCGCATCCTGTCCCTGGATTTGGGGGCATTGCTGGCGGGCGCCAAGTTCCGCGGTGATTTCGAGGAGCGGCTCAAGGCCGTGTTGAAAGAACTCTCCAAACAGGAAGGCCGCATTATCCTGTTTATCGATGAACTGCACACCATGGTCGGGGCCGGGAAGGCCGAAGGTGCTATGGACGCGGGCAATATGCTGAAACCGGCCCTGGCCCGGGGCGAGCTGCACTGCGTAGGTGCCACCACCCTCGACGAGTACCGTCAGTTCATTGAAAAGGATGCCGCACTGGAACGTCGCTTCCAGAAGGTGCTGGTGGATGAACCAAGCGAAGAGGACACCATTGCCATTCTGCGTGGCTTGAAGGAGCGCTATGAGGTGCATCACGGCGTGGACATCACGGACTCCGCCATCGTGGCGGCAGCCAAGCTATCCCAGCGTTACATCACTGACCGGCAGTTGCCGGACAAGGCCATTGACCTGGTGGATGAGGCGGCCAGCCGCATTCGCATGGAGATTGACTCCAAGCCGGAGGAGATGGATCGTCTAGAGCGCCGTCTGATCCAGTTGAAAATGGAGCGTGAGGCAGTCAAGAAAGAGGAGGATGAAGCCTCCCGAAAACGCCTGGAAAAGATCGAGACCGATATCGCCGTCATTGGCAAGGAGTATGCCGACTTAGAGGAAATCTGGAAGGCAGAAAAGGCTGCCTTACAGGGTTCGGCACAGATCAAGAGCGATCTGGAGCAGGCACGTATTGATATGGATGCTGCACGTCGTGCCGGCGATCTGGCGAAAATGTCAGAGCTGCAATACGGCAAAATCCCCGAACTGGAAAAACAACTGGCCGCTGCGAGCGAAGCAGAAAGTCGTGAAACCCACCTGCTGCGCAATAAGGTGACCGAGGAGGAAATCGCTGAAGTGGTTTCCAAGTGGACCGGTATTCCTGTATCGAAAATGCTGGAGGGTGAGCGTGAAAAGTTGCTGCGCATGGAGGATGCCCTGCACAAGAAGGTGATCGGCCAGCACGAGGCGGTGGTAGCCGTCTCCAATGCGGTACGCCGCAGCCGGGCAGGACTTTCGGATCCCAATCGTCCCAATGGTTCTTTTCTGTTCCTCGGCCCCACCGGTGTGGGTAAAACAGAGCTGTGCAAGGCGTTGGCAGAATTTCTGTTCGACAGCCAGGATGCCATGGTGCGCATCGATATGTCTGAGTTTATGGAGAAGCACTCAGTGGCTCGGCTGGTGGGAGCACCCCCCGGTTATGTGGGTTACGAAGAGGGCGGTTACCTGACCGAAGCGGTACGTCGCCGTCCCTATTCAGTGCTGTTGCTGGATGAGGTGGAGAAGGCTCACCCGGATGTATTCAATATCCTGTTGCAGGTGCTGGATGACGGTCGTTTGACTGACGGTCAGGGCCGCACAGTGGACTTCCGCAATACCGTGGTGGTGATGACCTCCAACCTGGGTTCTGACCGTATCCAGGCAGTGGTGGAGGACCGCTCTTTCGATACCATCAGTTTCGACGGCAACGGCGAATCTGACGATTCAACCACCAATGAAAATCGTTACCAGGCTATGAAAGACGCGGTGATGGAAGTGGTTTCCGGGCATTTCCGTCCGGAGTTCATAAACCGGATTGACGAAGTGGTGGTAGTCCATCCTCTCGGTAAGGGGGCGATTCGCGGTATTGCTGAAATTCAGCTGGGCCTGTTGAAGAAGCGCCTCGCCGATCGCGATCTGTCTCTGGATATCTCCGAGACAGTGATGGACAAGATCTGTGAGGCGGGTTTCGATCCGGTCTATGGTGCCCGCCCACTGAAGCGGGCGATACAGCAATTGCTGGAAAATCCACTGGCCCAGGAAGTGCTGGCGGGCCATTATGCGCCGGGAGATAGCATCAAGGTGGGGATGGCCGAAGATAAGATTACCTTCTCCGTAGCCTGATTGTTCACGACGCAGAAAAAAAGGGTGGTCGATTTTCCGGCCACCCTTTTTTGTCGGTCCAGCACGGACATTAATTGCAGAACTCGTTTACTTGTTCTTTGGATTTTTTCAGCCAGTCCTGGCGCTCTTCTTCAGTCAAATAGCGCTGTTCACTTTTTTCTTCATCGTCGTAAAGAATGCGGGTTCGATGGGTGAGGGTATCCAGATTCTTTTTTGCCCGCTCACAGTCTTCTGCCTTGTGCGCTTTTTCTTCGGCAACCACTTCCGGAGACTTTTTCAGGGGTTTCTTTTCAGTCGCTTCAGTTGATTTTTCAGCCGGTGTTGACTGCCCCTCATCATCGACTTCAGATGCTTCTTCAGAGGCTCCGGCGTACTTGTTCTTGAATTTGATGACTTCCGGTTCACCCTCCATGGGGGGCTTTTCCGAGTAGTGCCAGGCTCCACTCTCGTCCTGCCATTTGTAAACCTTGTCGGCATAGACGGGGAGGCTCATGGCCATCACCAGGAATGCGCCGATCACTTTGCTGGAGTGCTTCATATCCGTGAACCTTCTAATAAGTAGTCTTGTGCGTTAGATGCCGAGGCTTAAAAACCATCATAGCGGATTTAAGCCGGCTATGTTGAGTACCTGATTGCAAAATCGATGGTATTTTTGTCGGGGAAAAATTGATAAGCACTTGACGAATCAGTGTTAAATCAATAGAGTTGACCGCTCTGCGACTACGTCCCATGTAGCCGCAAGCTGGGTCCAACCAGCCTGCCAAGTGAACGAAAACAGCGTTCGCCGGGCATCCAGACAGGTCCGTTTACCCACGGGCCTGACGCACCGGATACCACGATTTGATCGACGGTTGCGTATTTGCACTAAGCAGACCTGTGATGTCACAGCGGTTGTCGTCTTTGTCCATTTGGCAGATGGCCCAGTGTTGTGTTTTCAGACATTTTGAGGGTTTGCACAGTGGAACTACTGTCTGGCGGTGAAATCGTCGTTCGCGCATTGAGAGATGCCGGTGTCAAGCACATCTGGGGTTACCCCGGTGGCGCGGCGCTGCATATCTACGATGCCCTTTTCCAACAATCCGATGTCCAGCATATCCTGGTACGCCACGAGCAGGCTGCTGTTCACGCAGCTGATGGCCATGCCCGTTCGACGGGTGAAGTGGGTGCGGTGCTGGTGACCTCCGGTCCCGGTGCCACCAATGCCATCACCGGCATTGCAACGGCCTACATGGATTCCATTCCCATGGTCGTGATCTCCGGTCAGGTGCCTTCCGCCAAAATTGGTGAGGACGCGTTCCAGGAAACCGATATGGTGGGGATTTCACGTCCTATCGTGAAGCACAGCTTCCTGGTCAAGGACGTCAACGAGATTGCTTCGGTGATCGCCAAGGCATTTTTCATTGCCTCGACCGGTCGGCCCGGCCCGGTGGTGGTGGATGTCCCCAAGGATATCACCGACCCCAACATCAAGGTGCCCTACGAATACCCGGAGAAGATCAAGATCCGTTCCTACCAGCCGACCACCAAAGGTCATTCCGGCCAGATCAAGCGCGCCGTGAAGACACTGTTGGCGGCCAAGCGTCCGGTGATCTACAGCGGCGGCGGTGTGGTGCTGGGTGGTGCCTCCGAGCAACTGACTGAGCTGGCTAAAATGCTCAATTGTCCGGTCACCAATACCCTGATGGGCCTGGGTGCCTATCCCGGTTCTGATCGCCAGTTTCTGGGCATGCTGGGCATGCACGGCACCTTTGAAGCCAATACAGCCATGCATCACTCAGATGTGATCCTGGCGGTCGGTGCGCGTTTTGACGACCGGGTGACCAACACCATCAGCAAATTCTGTCCTTCAGCCACCATTATCCATATTGATGTGGACCCGACCTCCATTGCCAAGACGGTGGTGGCGGATATCCCCATTGTTGGCGCTTGTGATGTGGTGTTGCAGGAGATGCTCGAGATTCTGGAGCAGAGTGGCAAGCGTCCGGACGAAGCGGCCATTGCTGAGTGGTGGAAGCAGATTGATGAGTGGCGTGACCGCCACGGTATCTATACCCAGTCCCGCTATGAGCCCAGCGCTGGCAACGTAATCAAGCCTCAGGATGTGATCAAGGCGTTGTACAAGGTGACCGGTGGCGATGCATTCGTCACCTCCGATGTTGGCCAACATCAGATGTTTGCTGCCCAGTACTACCTGTTCGACAAGCCGCGTCGCTGGATCGCTCGGGGGCCTCGGCACCATGGGGTTTGGTCTGCCTGCGGCCATGGGCGTACAGCTGGCTCACCCGGGTGCGACAGTGGCCTGTGTTACCGGTGAAGGCAGCATCCAGATGTGTATCCAGGAGCTGTCCACCTGTACCCAGTACGGCCTGCCGGTGAAGATTATCAACCTCAACAACCAGGCACTGGGCATGGTTCGCCAGTGGCAGGACATGCAGTACAGCAGTCGCTACTCTTCCAGCCTCTACGAGGATTCACTGCCGGACTTTATCAAGCTGGCAGAGGCCTATGGTCATGTGGGTATGAAAGTGACCAGCTTCGATGAGCTGGAAAGCAAGATGGCCGAGTGTTTCGCGCTGAAAGACCGGGTGGTGTTCATGGATATCTATGTGGATCGCTCTGAGCACGTGTACCCGATGCATGTGGCGCCCAACGGTTCCATGCGCGATATGTGGTTGAGCAAGACGGAGCGTACCTGATGAGACGTATTATTTCTGTTTTGATGGAAAACGAGCCGGGTGCGCTGTCACGGGTGATCGGCCTGTTTTCCCAGCGCGGTTACAACATCGACAGCCTCACCGTGGCGCCCACTGAGGATCAGAGCCTGTCCCGTCTGACCCTCACCACCCACGGTAATGATCAGGTCATCGAGCAGATTACCAAGCATCTGCACAAGCTGATCGACGTGGTGAAGGTGGTGGACCTGACGGAAGGTCCCCACATCGAACGCGAACTGATGCTGCTGAAGGTCAAGGCTCACGGCGCCCAGCGCGCCGAGATCAAGCGTTGCGTGGATATCTTCCGCGGTCAGATCATCGATGTGGGCACCAATGCCTACACGGTACAGATCGTTGGCAACAGTGATAAACTCGACGCCTTTATCCAGGCCATGGCTGATGCGGAGATTATTGAAGTGGTCCGTACCGGCGTAAGTGGTCTGTCCCGGGGTGAAAAAGCACTGCGGCTGTAATTACCGCCGACGACGAATAACAGGTTCCGGGTGTAGCCCGGAACCACACAATTTAGATTGACTAAAAACAGGTGAAACACATGCAAGTTTATTACGACAAAGACTGCGATCTTTCCATCATCCAGGGCATGAAAGTGGCCGTTATCGGTTACGGTTCACAGGGCCATGCCCACGCTCTGAACCTGAAGGACTCCGGCGTTGATGTCACTGTGGGTCTGCGTCCCGGCTCCGCCTCTGCCGTCAAGGCCGAGAAGGCCGGTCTGGCGGTCAAGAGCGTACCCGAAGCGGTTGCTGCTGCGGATCTGGTGATGATCCTGACTCCCGACGAGTTCCAGTCCCAGCTGTACAAGAGCGAAATTGAGCCCAACCTGAAAAAAGGCGGCACCCTGGCTTTCGCCCACGGTTTTGCCATTCACTACAACCAGGTTGTGCCCCGTGCCGATCTGGACGTGATCATGATCGCCCCGAAAGCGCCTGGTCACACCGTGCGCAGTGAATTCACCAAGGGCGGTGGTATCCCCGACCTGGTGGCAATATTCCAGGATGCTTCCGGCAATGCCAAAAATGTTGCTCTGTCCTACGCCAGCGGTGTTGGCGGTGGTCGCACCGGTATCATCGAAACCACCTTCAAGGACGAGACTGAAACCGACCTGTTTGGTGAGCAGGCTGTTCTGTGTGGCGGTTGCGTGGAGTTGGTCAAGGCCGGTTTCGACACCCTGGTGGAAGCGGGTTACGCGCCGGAAATGGCTTACTTCGAGTGTCTGCACGAGCTGAAACTGATCGTCGACCTGATGTACGAAGGCGGTATTGCCAACATGAACTACTCCATCTCCAACAATGCGGAGTACGGCGAATACGTCACCGGACCTGAGGTGATCAATGAGCAGTCCCGCGCTGCCATGCGCAATGCCCTGAAGCGCATCCAGAACGGTGAGTACGCCAAGATGTTCATTTCCGAAGGTGCTACCAACTATCCGTCCATGACCGCCTACCGCCGCAACAACGCTGCTCACCAGATCGAGCAGGTTGGTGGCCGTCTGCGCGCCATGATGCCCTGGATCGCCGCCAACAAACTGGTGGACAAAGAGAAAAACTAAGCTGCCAAGCTGTTGTCTTAAAAACCGCGCTTCGGCGCGGTTTTTTTGTCAGAGGCTTTGATGTTTAATGGGCATCCGGCTGTTTTTGTCAGGCTCGTATTGAGGAGCCTGTTATACCCGAGACGAGATATGACAGATAGCGAACACCAGCCCACCAGCGACAGCAGCGAGCAGGGCCCGCAGCACCCCACGGATGAGGGTCATCCTGCCCAGGGTCCCGAACGCACTCGCCACAAGGGGATCTACCTGTTGCCAAACCTGTTCACCACCGGCGCGCTGTTTGCCGGGTTTTATGCCATCTTGGCAGGGATGGACGGCAAGTTCGAAGCGGCAGCAATCGCCATTTTTGTGGCGATGATTTTTGACGGTCTGGATGGCCGGGTGGCGCGTTTGACTAATACCTCCAGCGAATTCGGGGTACAGTACGACAGTCTCTCCGACATGGTGTCTTTTGGTGTGGCGCCGGCAGTGGTTGCTTTCAGCTGGATGCTCAATGAGTTGGGCCGTGTTGGTTGGGCGGCTGCTTTTATCTACGCCTCTTGTGCCGCACTGCGCCTGGCCCGCTTTAACACCCAGGTGGATGTGGTCGACAAACGCTATTTTATTGGCATCGCCAGTCCAACCGCGGCGGCGCTGGTAGCCGGGCTGGTGTGGAGTGGCTATGACGCAGAGCCGTCTTCACAGTTGGCGGTGCTGGCTGCGCTGGTCACGGCGTTGTCGGGGCTGCTGATGGTATCCAATTTCCGCTACCACAGTTTCAAAGGGCTGGATCTGAAGGGCAAAGTGCCATTTGTGGTGCTGTTCGGCGTGGCCATGGCCCTGGTGATCATCACTATTGATCCACCGCGCATCCTGTTTCTGATGGCGCTGGTTTACGCGCTATCCGCGCCGTCCCAATGGTTGTGGCGAAAACTCCGCTCCCGCCAGCAAAAGCCCTCCTGACGGGGCGTGGCAGGAGAGCGGTAAACTGCCTGGATGGTCCAAACAACCCGATTTCTGATTGATCTCCTATGCAGAACGAATAGTTGAATTCAAGAGCACCAATGCGCCAGGACACTCTGTCCGCTGGCGCCTTTCATCTGTTGCTGCTACTGCTGCCCTGAGGGGCATCAGTTTCTTTTCTCAAAACCGTTTTCCCGTTTGCAAATACCTCTCTCCACAGGGAGAATTCGCATAATTATTTTGTCCGGCCCCACGCAGTGGCATTGCGGGGGCAAAATATCCGGAGTAGCAACTGATGGACAAACAACACCTGGTAATTTTTGACACGACTCTGCGTGATGGCGAGCAGAGTCCCGGCGCCTCCATGACCAAGGAGGAGAAACTCCGTGTGGCCAAGGCACTGGAGAAACTGCGGGTGGATGTCATTGAGGCGGGGTTTGCCGTGTCCAGTCCCGGCGATTTCGACGCGGTTAAATCCATTGCCGAAACCATCAAGGATTCCACCGTTTGCAGTCTGGCCCGCACCACTCACGTGGATATTGAGCGCGCTGCCGAAGCATTGAAGAACGCCAATTCCGGTCGCATTCACACCTTTATTGCGACCTCGCCGATTCATATGAAATACAAACTGCAAATGACCCCGGACCAGGTGGTCGATCAGGCCGTTTCTGCAGTGAAGCTTGCCCGCAACATGATGGGGGATGTGGAATTTTCCCTGGAGGATGCCAGCCGTTCCGAGTTTGATTTTATGTGTCGCATCATCGAACAGGTGATTGATGCCGGCGCCGGCACCATCAACCTGCCCGATACCGTGGGTTATGGCTTTCCGGAAGAGTATGCGAACACCATCGGCCGGTTGATCGAAACCATCCCGAATTCCGATAAGGCCATTTTCTCGGTGCACTGCCACAACGACCTGGGACTGGCCGTTTCCAACTCCCTTGCGGCCGTTATGAAGGGAGCCCGTCAGGTGGAATGTACCATCAATGGCCTTGGCGAGCGGGCAGGTAACGCGGCGCTGGAGGAGATTGTCATGGCGGTGCGTACCCGCAAGGATATCTTCCCGGTAGAAACCCGTGTCGATACTACCCAGATCGTCGCCACCTCTCGGTTGGTCTCCAGCATTACCGGCTTCCCGGTACAGCCCAACAAGGCCATCGTCGGGGCCAACGCCTTCGCCCACGAGTCCGGTATTCACCAGGACGGCGTACTGAAGTTCCGCGAAACCTACGAAATCATGAAGGCCCAGGATGTGGGCTGGAGCACCAACAAGATCGTGCTGGGCAAGCTGTCCGGCCGAGCGGCATTCTCCGCCCGTCTCGAAGAGCTAGGCATTCAGTTCGATAACAAGGCCGATCTGAACGAGGCCTTTGTCCGCTTCAAGGAGTTGGCAGACAAGAAGCGCGAGATTTATGACGAGGACTTGCAGGCGCTGGTATCGGAAATCCAGGTGAGTGAAACCGGGGGAGAGCAGATCGTCCTGGGTGATCTGGAAGTGATTTCCAAAACCGGCCAGCTGCCCCATGCTGAACTTTCCCTGCACTTCAAGGGTGAAACCTACCGCTCTGCGGCAGACGGCGATGGCCCGGTAGATGCCGTATTCAAAGCCATCGAAAATCTGACCAAGAGCCAGTCAGAATTGAAGCTCTACCTGGTCAATGCCGTGACCGAGGGGACTGACTCACAGGGCGAAGTAACCGTGCGCCTCGAGAAGGGCGGTCGTATCGTCAATGGACAGGGCGCCGACACGGACATTCTGGTGGCCAGTGCCAAGGCCTACCTGAATGCCCTGAACCTGCTGGAAAATCCTGACCGACTGCACCCGCAACTGGGTGGAGTGTAAGGCCTCCGCCAATGACGCCGGACCTTCGCGACTGGTATCTCGGCACCCTGGGGATTGTGCAATATCGCCCCAGGGACCTGGGTGTGGTAGAACTACCGTTCCATGTTGAGGTGCGGAATCAGCCTGCGGAAGTGAGGGACATCCCGGAAGAACGGCCCGCAATAACTGCAGAGACTTCCCAGGCCCGCCAGAAAACGTCTGTCACGGACGTTGTCACAGCTAAAACTGACAACGTTAGAGATACAGGAAAAGACACAGGAAAAACTGAAGACTCGGGTGTGGTTCCCACCTCTCCGATGCCGCTATCTCCTGCCGCCGAAGCCACAGAAGAGGTGCCGGTTGCCCCTTTCCGGCTCTGGTGTTGGCAGCCCGTTGACGACCTACTGGTGCTGAACAGTGTGTCTCCCGGGGCATCACCACTGGCAGAAGAAATGGAGTTGTTGGGAAATTTGCTGAAGTCTATCGATCGAGCAGGTTCGTCCCGCCCGCCCCCTGAATTCATAGACTGGCCGTTCCCCGGCCAGAATCGCACCGATCTGGCTGGTGCTCGCGACATGCTGTCGGTATTTGTGGATGTCCGCATTCGCCAGCGCGGCGTACTCTGGGTGCTTTTGATGGGCGATGTTGCGGCCCGACTGCTGCTGGCAACGGAACCTACTGGGGATGCCTCAGCCATCGGACTTCGAGAGCTACCCGGCGGTGCCACAGCGGCAATTTTGCCCTCCTTGCAGGATATGTTGCAGCAGACCCATCTCAAGAGCGGTGCCTGGCAGGCGCTGCGAGAACTCCCTTCTACCTGATGAGTAATTCCCAAGCGATAGTCCGAGCAATGCTGGCGGAGGATCTCGATTCCATCGCCGCGATTGAACAGCTTGTGACCCCCCATCCCTGGAGTCGCCAACAGTTCCAGGACAGTCTCGAAAAACACCGCTGCCTGACCATGATTGCTTCCGGCCAGCCGGTGGGTTATGCCATCTATACCGTGGTGGTGGGGGAGGCCGAGATTCTCAATATTGCAATTGCTCCACAGTGGCAGGGAAAGGGGCTTGGGGCCCAGCTGCTGGAAGCGGTGATGGAGAGTATTACACCAGAGGCGGAGCGACTGTTTCTGGAGGTGCGGGCAGATAATTACCCGGCTCAGGCCCTCTACCAGAACGCCGGGCTGGTGGAAATCTGTGTGCGCCGCAATTATTACCGCACAGCTGCGGGGCCAGTAGACGCGATTATCATGGCCATGGACTTTGGTACATCTCTCTGAATCACCAGATTTGAGCCTGTGAGCACCCTCTGATGTGTCTTTTTTGTGATTAAGTCACGAATTTTTGATCCCCAAGTATGAAATATCTTCAGACAAAGTTAAGAATATATGCAGGTTTATGGATAAGTAACCGGTTTTGACTGAGTCAATTTTGTCACTGGGAGCGTGAACATCAGATGAAGGAAATTACAGAAGATGTTGTGGCTCAGTCCACCCGGTTTGAAATAGCTCATTTGCTGCTTGAGCGACTTCCTCTCTGCTTGGGAGTAAGCGCTGGATTCAGTTTTTTGCAAGCGGTGGCTTGGGTCAAAAACACGTCTGCATGGCCACTAGCGTTGTGGTGCCTTTTTGCGGTGGCTACTTTTCTTGCTGGTTGGTTGTTGAGTCGGCGCTTGGCTATGAGTTACCAGGTGATTGGCCTCAATGCCAAGCTGGTGGAGGACATCAACAATCTCGCCGTCGTGCTGGCAGTGGTGGTTGGGCTTGTTTGGCTGTTTGCCAGCATCATCCAGTTTTACGCACGCGGATCAGACCAATGGCTGTATTTCTCGATTCTTATCGGTGCTGCTGCCAGTACGGGCATGCTGTTCAGCTACAACATTCGCGCGTCGTTGATCAGTGTCGGTATGGTGCTGTTGCCATGCATCATCCAGGTTTCTCTCTCCGGGCATGAAACCAGTCTCTACTTCGCAGCGTTCAGCCTTATCTACATGGCAACGCTTTATTTTGTCTTGATCCAACTGCATCAACTGCTCGAAAGGAATGTCTCTCTGCGGATAGCCAGTGAGGAATCTGCTCGGAAGCGTGCTGAATTGAGTTATCTGTTTGAGCAGCATTGGCAGAATGCGCCGCTGGCGGCAGTACAATGGGATCGGGAGGGGCGGGTTATTGACTGGAATCCCAGCGCCGAAAAATTGTTCGGATACAGCAAAGCTGAAGCCATCGGTAAACACTGTGACTTTTTTGTGCCGTCTTCTTCCCTCGAAAAATGCCGGGAAATGTGGAACGCCCTTGCCCGCAAAAAGGGAGAAGGACATCACTGTGTACATGAAGTTGCAGCCAGGGACGGTCAGATCAAAATTTGCGAGTGGCACAATACGCCTTTAATGAAAGAGGGCTCTCAGATTGGTATAGCCTCGTTTATCGAGGATATAACTACACAAGTGAGTGCCAGGGAGACTATACAGCGCCAGGCCATTTTCGACACTCTCACCTCACTGCCCAATCGCCGCCGCATGATGGAGGAGCTGGAAAGCGCCATTTCACGTTCTCAGCGTAACAAGCAATTTGGCGCTTTGCTGTTTCTGGATCTCGACCACTTCAAGGATATCAATGATACCCAGGGGCATCACATGGGTGATCAGGTATTGCAGTATTTTGCCGACTTGCTGCGCAAGGCTGTACGTCGTGAAGACGTGGTTGCCCGCTTCGGTGGGGATGAATTTGTCATTCTCGTACAGGATTTGGGAGAGAAACCACAAGAAGCCAGGGCCAAAGTGCTATCGATCGCCGACAAGATCATGGAAATGGGCAAGACCGCCTGTAAACAGGAGGGGCTGGAGTATGAGATTGAAGTCAGTGGCGGGATAGTACTATTTCGTGGCAATCACGTTAACTCCCATGACCTGTTGAAACAGGCTGATCTCGCTATGTACCGGGTCAAGAACTATGGCCGCAAGGGTTTCAGCTTTTATGATGACTCAATGGCTGTGGAGGCGGAATATCGTGTGACGATGATCCGCGAATTGCGTCAGGGAATAGAGAACGAAGAGTTTACCCTTCACTTTCAACCGTTGGTGGATCAAAACGGCCAGATGGTATTTGCAGAGTCTTTACTGCGCTGGAAACGACCGTCACAGCGGATAGTCCCAGCAGCGGAATTCATCGAATTCATGGCTTCATTGCCTATGATGAACGAAGTGGGTCTGTGGGTATTTGACACTGTCTGCAAGCAGATTCGCAGCTGGACGGATCAGGGGGTATGGCGACGGGACAGCGCCTTGTTCGTTAATATCAGTCCCAAGCAGTTTGACAACGAACACTTTTCCACTCAGGTCAAGGAAACTATTGAGAAACATGGCATTTTGCCTTCCCAGTTGGTGTTGGAAATTACTGAAGAGAGCCTGATCCACAACCTGGATCGAGTGCATGGTCAGCTTCAAAAGTTGATTGATTTTGGTATTCGTATTGCCCTGGATGATTTTGGAACCGGGTATTCCTCTTTGGCAATGTTGCAAAAACTGCCGGTGCAGTTTGTCAAACTGGATCGAGAATTTATTAGCAATCTGGAGACCTCTGAAGATACCTATGCCATCGTTAAGGCTGTGATCAAACTCTGCCATATTCTATCTTTGCAAGTGATAGCCGAAGGGGTCGAGACCGCAGGACAGTGCTCTATACTCAAAGATCTTGGGTGTAACTATTTTCAAGGCTATTACTTTAAACGGCCAATGGATGCAGAAGCGTTCTCGGCGTTGATCGACACTGACAATCATTGCGCAATCCCATGAGTACTAGAGTCCGCTGGCTGATTCGTGGATGTCAGCTGTCAGTGGTTGACGATACAACCCCGAGAATAGTCCGGTTATAGTGGTCAGGTTGCTCTGGAGGTGTCGTGGAAAAAATTCCTGTTGGTATCAGTGCCTGTCTGTTGGGTGAAGAGGTACGTCATAACGGCGGCCATAAGCGCGATGCCTATATCACTGGCACACTCTCTGCCTATTTTTCCTTTCATTCATTCTGTCCCGAAGTGGGCATCGGCATGGGAGTGCCGCGACCGGCGATTCGCCTGGTGACTACTGACGGGAGAATACGTGCCCGGGGTAGTCGCGACGGCGAGTTTGATGTCACGGAAGCCCTGGAAGACTACAGCCGTCAGCAGTTTTCCAATCTTGAGCACTTGTCGGGCATGATCCTGAAGCGCGCCTCTCCCAGCTGTGGCATGGAGAGGGTCAAGGTCTACAACGACAAAAATATGCCCCACCCGGAAGGCAGTGGCATTTTTGCCCGGGAGCTTATGGCCGGATTCCCGTTGCTGCCGGTGGAAGAGGAGGGGCGCCTGGGTGATCCCGCCCTGCGGGAAAATTTCCTGCAACGGGTGTTTATCTATCACCGCTGGCGCACGGGATACCACCCGCTACTCAGCGTGCAGAAACTCACCGAGTTCCATGCCCGGCACAAGTTGATTTACATGAGCCACGATCAGGACAGAAGCCGGGAGCTGGGACGCATCGCAGCCTCAGCCAGCATCGACAATGTCGAGACTGTGGCGTCAGAATACATCGCCCTGGCCATGCAGACGCTGAAAAAGGTGGCCACACGGCGCAACCATGTCAATGTGCTGCAACACATACAGGGTTACCTGAAAAAACAACTGGACGCCGATGATAAACAGGAACTGCTAGATGTGTTCGAACGTTATCGAAAGGGTGAAATCCCCCTAATAGTTCCGATTACCCTGTTGAAACACCATTTCCGAAAAGCGCCTGACGCGTATATCGAGCAGTCCTGGTATATGAGTCCCTATCCAGAAGAACTGAAGTTGCGCAATCTCGTTTAAGGTCACAACCAAGTATGGAAAAGAAAAAAATTGATATCCCCGTGGCACTGATTCTGCTCGATCTGGTGGGTGCTGTTCTGGCAGCCATGGGGATTCTGGGTGCCCTCAATGAGGGGGGGGCCAGTGACTACCTGATGGTGGTGGCCGGTTTTCTGCTGATGTTGCCTCTGGTTCTGCATATACTCAACCGGCTGCAGAAGCGCCGTTAACAAGGACTATTTTCTGAAGGAATCCAATCATGGCTTTTGAACTCGCCTCCTGGCACTGGCTGGTGCTGGGTATCGCGCTGGTGATCATGGAAATTTTCGTCCCCAGCTTTACCATTTTCTGGTTCGGTCTCGGAGCCGTGATCGTCGGGGTAGTGTTGTGGCTGGTGCCAGGATTGTCCCTGGAGGGGCAATTACTGATCTGGATGGTTGCCTCCTGCGGTTTTGCCCTGCTCTGGTTCAAGTATTTCAAACCCCGCATGATCGACAAGACCTCCGCCGGCATTGCCCGAGAGGCCGCCATCGGGGAGTCCGGCCAGGTCATCAAGGTGCCGGCCGGGGAGCGTCGAGGCGTGGTGCGATTTACTACTCCGGTGCTGGGTGACGATGAATGGGATTTCATCTGCGAGCAGGAAGTGGCTGTAGGTGATCGCGTTTTTATCAAGGAATTTTCCGGCAACACCCTGATTGTGGTGAAACTGGATTAGTTTTTGGCTCAGGTTTTTGAATCAGGTTCTATAGAAAGGAGAAAAACATGGAAGGCACAGTAGTCATATTCGCATTGCTGGTACTGGCGGCGATTACCATCGGTCTGGGCGTCAGGATCGTCCCCCAGGGCAGCAAGCACGTGGTGCAGCGATTGGGCAAATACCACAAGACCCTGCCGCCGGGCCTGAACATTATCATTCCCTATATCGATAGCGTCGCCTACAAGGTGACCACCAAGGATATCGTGCTGGATATTCCCTCCCAGGAGGTGATCACCCGGGATAACGTGGTCATCGTGGCCAATGCAGTGGCCTACATCAACATCATCTCTCCTGAGAAGGCGGTTTACGGGGTGGAGGACTATGAACTGGCGATCCGCAATCTGGTGCAGACCTCGCTGCGCTCCATCGTCGGCGAAATGGACCTGGACGATGCGCTGTCCTCACGGGATCAGATCAAGGCGAAACTGAAAGCTTCCATATCCGACGATATTGCCGACTGGGGTATCACCCTGAAAACCGTCGAAATCCAGGACATCAATCCCTCCGGCACCATGCAGGCGGCGATGGAAGAACAGGCTGCCGCTGAACGTCAGCGCCGCGCTACGGTAACCCGCGCCGATGGTGAGAAAACCGCAGCCATTCTTGAGGCGGAAGGTCGCCTGGAGGCATCCCGCCGGGACGCGGAAGCCAAGGTGGTGCTGGCCACTGCCACCAAGGAGGCCATTGAGAAAGTCACTGAGGGTATCCGTGACAAGGAGCTGCCAGCGGTGTTCCTGCTCGGTGAAAAATACGTGGAAGCGATGCGCCAAATGGCCGGCTCCGACAATGCCAAACTGGTGGTGCTGCCGGGAGATCTGCCTGCTGCCGTTCGTGCCCTGATGCACGGTCAGAAATAGGCCATATTATGAAACTGATACTGCGATGGGGATTCTGTGCAGCCCTCGGACTGGCGAGTCTGAATGTCTGGGCTGACGGGGAAAGGGAAGCAGCCAGGGCTTTGCTGGAAAGCATTAATGTCGAGCAGGTCATGAACGACATGGTGCAAAGGGCCCTTAACGTCGAGCTGGAAAATAACCCGGCTCTGGCGCCCTACCGCCCGGTGTTCCAGTCTTTCTACGATCAATACCTCAGCTACCAGGCGATCAGGGAGCAGCTGATTGACCTCTACGCAGAGACTTTCACTCTGGATGAATTGCAACAGATCACGGCGTTTTACCGGACGCCAGCGGGCGCCAAGGCGATGCGACTCTCACCCGAGCTGTTCCAGAAGGGGATGGAGATCGGCCAGCGCAATGTGGCCGAGCATCTGGACGTTCTGCAGCAAATGATCGCGGCTGAAGCCGAGCGCTTACAGTCCCTGCAACAATGAATGTTGATTGTGGTCAACCTGAAAGCGTCTCCGGCGTTTAAATCAGGGTGATGTCCCGAGTTTGGCCTTCAGTCGGGAGAAGGGGGTGGTCATGTTGAGAATCAGGTCTGAAATGAAAATTGGTTTGCTGGTGCTGGCCAGCGTGTTGGTTCTTGGTGGTTGCAGCAGAACGCCCAGTTCCGGAGATAGCAGCGGTGTCATCATTGACCGACAGGGCGTAGATATGTCCCGTTACTACGATGATCTCCACGACTGTCAGCAATATGCCGCCGAAGTACCTGTTGCACAGCGTTCTGCTACTTCCGCGGTGGGTGGAGCTGTGGTGGGCGGCGTGATCGGTGCAGTAGTGGGAGACAGCGATACCGCAAAACGGGGTGCTGGTGTCGGAGCCGTCACCGGCGCTGTCGGGGGGGCGTCATCCGGTTCCAGAGAGCGCCAGCAGGTGGTGAAGAATTGCCTGCGCGGCCGCGGTTATCGGGTACTCAATTAAGCTACTGTCATTCCACCAGCATCAGCGGGTAGGGCAACTGGTCCGGCAGTTCGGACAGTTGCCTTGCCGTCATCCCTTGTAAAGCTGCTCTTGCCATCAGTACCACAGAACCACTGGGCAACTTCAACAGAGGTAGTGCCTCCGGACTGATGGAGCGGACCAGCTGGAAATGCAGTCTCACTCCCTGGACGGGAAGCCGCTCGGCGATTTCAGCCGGCAGCTGAGTCTCGCTGACAATCGTGATATCGGACACCATGCCGTTGACCGACAGCTGACGTGTGACTTCCAGCATGCGGTCGAAATCTTCGGCATTGTGGTAGATCAGGGTGAGTTGCTGCCGGGCGGAAAAGGAATCGTAACTCCGGTTGAACCGCGAGCGGTTGCGCCCCGGAAAAAACACATCGCAACCCTGATGTGACAACGCCATGGAGGCCAGCTCGCCGCTTTCCACCGTGAACGTCCAACTCAGTTTTTCCCTGGAGGTCAGCTTTTCCAGCAACTGCCGGGCTCGCGCCGAAGCAATTTTGTTTAGGCGCAGCAGCTCTTCAGGCTCCAGCAGTCTTTCTTCCGCAGACAGGTAATTGATTTCCGTTGAAAAGGGCAGTTCCGCCACCGACATCAACTGGCTGTCTTCAATATACAAGCCGGCCAGGGAGGCATTCAGGCGCCGGGCGATGCTGATCAGGATCGATAATTCGGCCTCGTTGGCGCTGTGCACATCCAGGGCGATGAGGATGCGGCGACCGGAATTACTGATCATCACCGTGATCCCCGTCGTCGCGGGCGGCAAACTTTTTCGCAGCTTTGATCCATTCCTCGATTTTCGCGGCTACCCGTCCGTTGACGCTCTTTGGCGGGTACAGGCCCTGTTTGTCCGCTTCACCGGCTTCGATGCCAGTCAACAGCGTCAGCGCTTCATCGATCGTGGCAACCGCGTGAATCAGGAATTTGCCGGCGCTGACAGCGTCGATCACCCGCTGGGCCAGCATCAGGTGCTGAATGTTGGCCGCGGGCATCACTATGCCCTGATCACCAGTCAGCCCCCGGGCTGCGCAGATATCGAAAAATCCCTCGATTTTCTGGTTGATACCGCCGATGGCCTGCACCTGCCCATGCTGGTTGATGGAGCCGGTCACCGCCAGATTCTGGTGGATGGGGATTTCGGCGATAGCCGACAACAGCACGGCGATTTCCGCCACCGAGGCACTGTCGCCTTCCACGCCGCCATATGACTGTTCAAACACCAGGCTGGCAGAGATTGGCAGCGGCCGGTTTCTGGCATAGCGGTTGGCGATGAAAGCCGACAGGATCAGTACAGCCTTTGAGTGGATGTTGCCGCCCAGCTTCACTTCGCGCTCAATATCGAGCACCTTGCCATTGCCCAGGCGTGCCTTGGCGGTGATACGGGTGGGGCCGCCAAAGGCGTATTCTCCGAGCTGGTATACGGAAAGCCCATTGATCTGGGCGACCCTGGCACCACTGGTATCCACCAGATGGATGTCTCTCAGAATGCTTTCATGGACTCGCTCGCGGAATTGGTCCATGCGTCGAATGGCGGCATCTACGGCCTGTTGTACGTGTTCGGCGCGAATTTTCTCCGCCTTGGCCTGATCCGCATAGTAGTCACTTTCACAGAGCAGGTCTGTCAGGCTGTTGAGTCGCAAAGGCAGTTTTTCTGCATCTTCCAGTAACCGGGAACCCTGTTCCACCACTCGAGCCACAGCACCGGCCTCCAACGGCCTCAGCCCCTTGCGGTGCTGGATGGCGGCAATCAGCCTGGCGTAGCCGAGGGTGTTTTCATCGGTGCGTGGCAGATCCTCGGAGAGGTCCGCCGGCACCTTGAACAGCAGGTTGAAGTCTGGGTCGTAGGCCTGCAACAGGTAGTAGATCATGCGGTCGCCGAGCAGGATCACCTTGATATCAAGGGGGACCGGCTGAGGTTCCAGTGACTTGGTGCTGACCAGGCTCAACAACTGGTCGATGGACTCGATGCGGATTTCGTGGGATTGCAGTGCCCGTTTCAGTGTGTCCCAGGCAAAGGGGTTGGTCAGTACCTTGATGGCATCCAGCATCAGGTAGCCGCCGTTGGCCCGGTGCAGTGCGCCGCTACGGATCAGGGTGAAATCGGTGGTGAGGGTACCGAACTGTGCTTCGTGTTCCACCCGCCCCATCAGGTTGTTGAGGGAAGGGTTGTCCTCGTAGACGATGGGCGGACTGCAACTGCCACTGTTGTCCACCAGTACATTTACCTTGTACATCGGGAAGTCGTGTACCCGCTCCCGGGGGTCATCGGGCACCGTGGAGTGGCCTTCCTCCTCGCGAAAGGCATCGACGTTCTCGATCACATCCTTTTTCACTTCGGTGAGAAAGCCGATGACGTCCTCGTGGTCCCCGTACAGCACTTCCAGTTCCCGGAAAATCTGGTTAACGGCATTCTGGACGATGTTCTGGTTGAGCTGCTTCATGCGCTCCCGGCCCTCTTTCATCCACATGGGCATTTTCAGGACCACCTGTTTCAGCTCTTCCTTCAGCTCATTGATTTTGTCCTCGATGACTTTCTGTTCTTCTTCCCCAAGGGCCTCAAATTCCTGCGGTGTGATGATCTTGTCGTTGACCAGTGGTGCCAGGGTGTAGCCGGTGGGGGTTTGCATCAGGGCGATGTCTTGTCCCTTGGCCTTGTCCCGCAAGGCGGTGAAAGCCTGCTGCTCCTTGTCGTTGTATTCCTCGGAAATTTCGTTCTGGCGGGCCTTGTATTCAGCGCTTTGGAATACCCCTGGTATCGTTACCAGCAAATCCTCAATGCACTGTTCCATGTCCTTTTGCAGTCGGGCAGCCACCCCACAGGGCAACCTTAGAACCTCGGGTTGCTGGGGAGATTTGAAGTTGTTGATATAACACCAGTCGCTGGGGCAGGGATGCCCGGAGGTGTGTTGTTGCAAAAAGTCCCGCAGCATGTCGTGCTTCCCCATACCGGGAGAGCCCATCACATAGATGTTATAGCCTTCATGCCGTATTCCCAGCCCGAAACGCAGGGCTTCAAGTGCCCGATCCTGGGCAAAATAGTTGTCCAGATGCTCTAGTTCTGTGGTATCGACAAACGGCAGTGTTGTCGGGTCGCAGCGGCGATATAGCTGTGTAACACCAAGTGTGGTTGTCGTTATTTTTGTCACAGGAACCTCACGTTGAATACAGAAAGCCCTAATAGATAGAGCATAGACGCATGGGCGCTGAAAGACATGCTCAGCAGTCGTGAGGAATTGTGTCCGGGAATGTTATTGCCTGACAGGACGTTTTTGCAGCTTGCGTTGCAGGGTTCGCCGGTGCATGCCAAGGCTGCGGGCAGTGGCGGAGATGTTGCCGTCGTTTTCGGCCAGTACGCGCTGAATGTGTTCCCATTCCAGCCGCTCCACGGAGGGTGGGGTTTCGTTGATCGAGACTTCCGGGTTGGGCGCAGCTTGTTCAAAGGCGCCGAGAATATCGTCCACCGAGGCGGGTTTGCACAGGTAGTTCGTGGCGCCCATCTTGATCGCCTCCACTGCGGTGGAAATACTGGAATAACCCGTAAGTATCAGCACCTGCAAATCGGGATTGATGGCTTTCAATTGCGGGAGCAGGTTGAGGCCGGATTCGGTCTCCAACTTCAGGTCCACAACTGCTTGCGCCGGCTGGTGCTCGCGGCAGCGGGACAGGGCTTCCGCACCGTTGCTGGCGGTCACCACGCTATAGCCGCGGCGGGTCAGCGCCCGGGAGAGAATCCCGGCAAAGGTGGTGTCATCGTCGACAATCAGTAGGCAGGGTGAACTCATGGCTACTTTTTTTGCTCCGGGGCTTTTTTCATGGCCGTGATTTTAGTGGCAGGACCACCCTGGTGACAGTTCCGCCCCCGCTGGCAGGCTCGATACTTACTGTACCGCCGTAGCGCTTCAGGGTAGCGCTGGTCAGGAACAGGCCCAGACCCATGCCATCCGGCTTGCTGGTATTGAACGGCTTGCCGAGGTTGCCCTGAACCTGTGGTGTGACCCCTGTGCCGAAGTCGCGGATTTGCATTTCCACGGCAGCGCTATCCCAACCCACCTCAATCTCCACTTTTTCCGGGCTAACATCGGCGGCATTGTTGAGCAGGCTAGTCAGGGATTGGGCGATAGTGGGGTGGAAGCCTGCTGGCAGGTCTGCCAGGCCTTCGGCGAAGCGGATGTTGGCCTGAACCCGGGGTTTCAGTACCAGCCAGCGCTCGAACAGCTTGTCGAAGTAACTGCGCAGAGATCCTTTCTCCTGAATGCCACTATTGCCTTCTGCAGTTGCCACCAGCTGTTTCAGGGTGACGCGACATTGTTCCAGCTGTTGCTGGAGAATGGCGAGATCTTCGTCGCTAGCCGTCTTCTCGGCGACCATTTCATCCACCAGTATTTTCATGGTGTTCAACGGGGTTCCTAGTTCGTGGGCAGTGCCCGCAGCCAGAGAGCCGATGGCCAGCACCTGCTCATCCAGCAGCTGGTCTTCCCGCTGCTGGGCCAGTTGCTCCTCCTGTTGCTTCAGGGTACCGGCCATGCGGGTGACGAAGTAGGTGATCAATCCGGCGCTGACGGCAAAGTTGCACCACATGCCGAGAATGTGCAGATTGTTGCCCTCGCCGTGGTGGTGGCTGGGAGCCAGTGCCGGGATGGGCAGATAGTTGGCCAGCAGCCAGCTGTAGGCGGCCAGGGAAAGTAGCGTTACCAACCAAGTATAGCGCAGCGGCAGGGTGGTGGCGGCAACGCTGATGGGCACCAGGTAATAGGAGACAAAAGGATTCGAGGCGCCACCGCTGAAAAATAACAGTGCGGTAAAGAAGGCGATATCCACCAGCAGGTGGCAGAAAAATTCCAACGGAGTGATAGCGGGATAGCGAAAGGTTCGCCACCAGGTTGCGACGATCACTACGGCATAGAATGCCAGAACCAGCCCCAGTACCGTGACGGGCAGACCGATATCCTGAAACTGGCTGAAAAAAAGAAGGGCCAGAATTTGGCCCCCAAGAGCGATGTTTCGGATGATGCTCAGCTGGCGCAGGTTTTGACGCGCTGCCGAGTTGGTATCAAAGTCTTTTTCGAGCATGGGCTCATGGTAACAGATGGCCGGGTATTCAGAGCAGGTGAACACTGTCCCTCGCTCATTGCTGTCCGTTCAATGGTTGGGCATGTTACTCGCAGGAAGTGACATTGACGATGCGACAAAATGTCGCACGTGGTTTCCGGCAAGAGGGAGCGGTACCGTCTCTACGACAAATGCTCACTTCGCCGAAACCTCAGTTGCGGGACTAAAGATAGCTTTGTTGCCCCTACTTGTAGCCCCTAGTAGTTGAGACAGGCAGCGGGCCGGCAAAAAAAGCCATTTTGGCTGTAGTATTTCCCGCCTACGATGCCTTGACAGTCACATGTCCCGACTGCTGACTCAACGCAGTAACAGCAGCGGAATCTTCGAATTGGCCAGCATGCGCTGGGTGAGGCTGCCAAACAGCAGTTCCCGCAGGCGGCTCTGGCCAAAGGCACCCATCACCACCAGTTCGATGGCGTGGTCGCGGTAGTAACCTTCCAGTTGCTGCTGCACATCGCCGCTCAGTTCGGCGCAAATGGTTTTCAATCCGGCCTGTTGCAGAATGGCGGCGCCCTCGCGGAGCTGTTCGGACTCCCCTGAACCCTGGCCCACATGCACCAAGTGGCATTCCAGGCCCAAGTAGAGAGGGCTCAGGCTGACCATGTCCAAGGCCTTGCGGGATACTTCGCTGCCGTCATAGGCGATCATGATGCGTTGTGGCGGCTGTTCGAAAGGGCGGTTGATTACCAGTACAGGGCGGTGCAGGGCGCGGATCAGAGACTCCAGTTTGGTGCCGATCTGTTTTTCCCGGTTTTCGTTTCCCTCGCCGCGAATGCCCACCACCAGCACCCGGATTTCGTCTTCCATTTCCACCAGGGTTTCTTCCAGGCTGCCGTGGCGTTGCAGTGTTTCCGGTTCCGGGCAGCCTCGCTCCACAGCTCGCTGATGGGCGTCCTCCAGCATTGCCTTGCCCTGTTCCAGCAGGATGCGGCTGCGCCGTTCTTCCATGCAGGTCAGTTCTTCCAGCAGTTCTTCCCGGCTGCCCAGGCCGATGTTGCCGCTGAGGTCCATCAGCGGCGGGGTGTCCCGGTGTTCGATGTTGTGGAGCAGTTTGAGCGGTGCCTGCAGTTTTGTGGCTACCCAGGCGGCGTAGTCCGTCACTGCCGCGCTGTAGGTGGACCCGTCGATCCCGGCCAGGATGGTGCTTCTGTGTTGTGTATCCATCAGTGTTCTCCCAGCACTTGGTCGATTTCTTCCGGTTTGTCGTGCACGCCAAAGCGGTCGACGATAGTGGCGCTGGCTTTGTTCATGCCGATCACCTCCACGGAGGTGCCTTCACGGCGGAACTTGATCACCACCTTGTCCAGCGCGCCCACGGCGGAAATATCCCAGAAGTGGGCCCGACTGAGGTTGATCACCACCTTGTCTCGCACTTCCTTGAAGTCGAACTGGGCGCTGAACTTGTCTGCGGAATTGAAAAATACCTGGCCCACCACCCGGTAGGTGCGGACGTTGGTCAGCACATCCAGTTCCGAGGAAACATACATGAAGTGACTGACCTTGTTGGCAAAAAACAGCGAGGCCAGCAGCACGCCCACGAACACACCGTAGGCGAGATTGTGGGTGGAGACAACCACCGCCACCGTGGCCACCATCACCAGATTGGTGGACAGGGGATGTTTCCTCAGGTTGGTAATGGACTGCCAGCTGAAGGTGCCGATGGACACCATGATCATCACCGCCACCAGTGCTGCCATGGGGATCTGCGATATCCAGGGACCGAGAAATACCACCATGATGATCAGGAATGTCCCGGCGACCAGGGTGGAGAGGCGCCCGCGACCGCCGGATTTCACGTTGATCACCGACTGACCGATCATGGCGCAACCGGCCATGCCCCCAGCAGGCCGGCGCCGATATTGGCGATGCCCTGGCCTTTGCACTCGCGGTTCTTGTCGCTGGGGGTGTCGGTGAGGTCGTCGACGATGGTGGCGGTCATCATCGATTCCAGCAGGCCGACCACCGCCAGGGAAATTGAGTAGGGGAAAATAATCTGCAGGGTTTCCAGGTTCAACGGCACATCCGGCCACAGGAACATCGGCAGAGTATCGGGCAGCTCGCCCATGTCGCCGACGGTGCGGATATCGAGACCAATCACCACGGCGACCGCTGTGAGCGAGACAATGCACACCAGCGGCGAGGGAATGGTCTTGCCGACCACGGGCAGGTATGGAAACAGGTAGATAATGGCCAGTCCGGCAGCGGTCATGGCGTAGACATGCCAGGTGACGTTGGTCAGTTCCGGCAACTGCGCCATAAATATCAGGATGGCCAGGGCATTGACGAACCCGGTGACCACCGAGCGCGACACAAAACTCATCAGGTTGCCGAGCCTGAGAAAGCCGGCAATGATCTGCAACACCCCGGTCAACAGCGTCGCTGCCAGCAAGTACTGCAGGCCGTGCTCCCTGACCAGGGTCACCATCAGCAGCGCCATGGCCCCGGTGGCAGCGGAAATCATCCCGGGCCTGCCGCCGACAATGGCGGTGATCACGGCGATACAGAATGAGGCGTACAGCCCAACCTTGGGGTCCACCCCGGCGATAATGGAAAAGGCGATGGCTTCCGGAATCAGGGCCAGGGCGACCACTGTACCCGCCAATACATCAGCGCGGATATTGCCCAGCCATTGCTGCCGGGTGCTATAGAGCGACATAACTATTCCTGTTTTTGCGGTGGCTTTTGTGTGGCTTTCTCGTTTAACCGGGGAGTTGTGGGCCGCGGGTGCGGGTCACAGCGCTGTGAGGACTGACGGAAGCCTGCAGACCTGGTGGGTCCGATCGGCGGGATGGTATTGGGTCAGTAGATGGTTGCAGTGCCGGTTGTGGCAGGACTCACCGGGCAGGCGAGGTCGATGCAGGGCAGGTAAAACAAGTCATCGGAGTGGACAGCAATCCCGAAGTCACGATTATAGCCTCTGACCCGGTGGAGGCAATGCAAAGGGTAAGTTGGTTGTGCCCCGGCAGGAAAAGATAGCGCGCAATCGTGTATAGGCTACCTCCCATCAGCTACAATGCGCGGCTTCCAATATTGATGACACCCAGATCACTCACCGATACGTACCCATGAGCCGCAAATTCCAGAATCGACGCACCTTTGCGATCATTTCGCACCCCGATGCCGGTAAGACCACCATCACTGAAAAGCTGTTGCTGTTCGGCAACCTGATCCAGGTGGCAGGCACTGTAAAGGGCAAGAAGAGCGATCGCCACGCTACCTCCGACTGGATGCAGATGGAAAAGGAGCGGGGTATCTCGGTGACTTCCTCGGTGATGCAGTTCCCCTACAAGGATGCCATGGTCAACCTGCTGGATACCCCCGGACACGAAGACTTCTCCGAGGATACCTACCGCACCCTGACGGCGGTGGATTCGGCGCTGATGGTGATCGATGGAGCCAAGGGTGTCGAGGATCGCACCATCAAGCTGATGGACGTGTGCCGCCTTCGCGACACCCCGATCATCTCCTTCGTCAACAAGATGGACCGGGATATCCGCGATCCCATTGAACTGCTGGATGAAATCGAGTCCGTGCTGAAAATTGCCGGTGCGCCGATCAACTGGCCCATCGGCATGGGGCACGATTTCAAGGGTGTCTACAACCTCTACACCGATACGATCCACGTGTTCTCACCGGGTCAGGGGCACACCATTCCCGAGGACATCCAGATCCAGGGGCTGGACTCCGATGAGGCCACCGAGCTGCTCGGCTACTATGTGGATGATATCCGCGAACAGATCGAACTGGTGCGCGGCGCCACCCACCAGTTTGACCTGGAACTATTCCTGGCCGGGCAACTGACCCCGGTGTTCTTCGGTACCGCGCTGTCCAATTTCGGTGTTCGGGAAATGCTCGACCACTTCGTGCAGTGGGCGCCGGCACCGCAACCGCGGCAGGCCGTGGAGCGGGAAGTGGCGCCGGGTGAAGAGCAGTTCAGCGGTTTCGTGTTCAAGATCCAGGCGAACATGGACCCGAAACACCGGGACCGCATCGCCTTTATGCGGGTCTGCTCCGGTAAGTACGAGCAGGGTATGAAAATGCACCACGTGCGCATCGGCAAGGATGTGCGCATTGCTGACGCGGTGGGCTTCAAGGCCGGTGAGCGGATGGCAGTGGAAGAGGCGGTGGCCGGTGACATCATCGGTCTGCACAACCACGGTACCATCCAGATCGGTGATACCTTCACCGGCGGCGAGGATCTTAAATTTACCGGCATTCCCCATTTTGCACCGGAGCTGTTTCGCCGCATTCGTCTGCGCGATCCTATGAAAACCAAGCAGTTACAGAAAGGTCTTCAGCAGCTTTCTGAGGAAGGGAGCACCCAGGTGTTCTTCCCCCTCAACAACAACGACATCGTGGTAGGCGCCGTCGGCCAGCTGCAGTTTGAGGTAGTGGCCTATCGTCTCAAGGACGAGTATGGCGTCGAGGCAGTGTACGAGCCGGTCAACGTTTACACCGCCCGCTGGATTGAGTCCGACGACAAGAAAAAGATCGAGGAGTTGAAGCGCAAGGTGCCGGAGGGCGTCGCCCTGGACGGTGGCGGTCACCTCACTTACCTGGCCTCCACCCGGGTCAACCTGGCCCTCACCGAGGAGCGCTACCCGGAGATCGACTTCCGCGCCACCCGGGAGCTTTAATTGCGGTAAACAGATCCTGACAGGGGTTCACCTATACTTTTCCGGTAAATGCCATGACCGGAGATTGCCGTGAACTCCCTGTCCATTCCCCGTCTCACCCACCTTGCCCTGCACGTGTCCGATATGGATGCCTGTGTCGAGTTTTACCGTTTCTACTGCGGCATGGTGATCTGCCATGAGCGCCATAGTGTCGAGCAGCGTATTGTCTGGCTGGCCGAGCCCGGGCGGGAGAAGGAATTCATTTTCGTGCTGATGGATGGAGGCCGCGATCTGCAATTACCGGAGGACGACTACCGCCACTTCGGTTTTGCTCTACCCAGCAGGGAAGCAGTGGATGCGCTGGCCCACAGTGCCAAATCACGCGGCGATCTGGTGTGGCCGCCCCGGGATGAGCCCTACCCGGTAGGCTATTACTGCGGCCTGCGCGACCCCAATGGCAACTACGTGGAGTTCAGCTACGGCCAGCCACTGGGGCCGGGTGCCCAGGGCCTGAACAGACCCCAATAATCGTTTGCCCGCCGGGGGTGGTTGTAATAGTCTGACCGCACCTGTCTGGTGTGGAGAAAACCATGGAAAACCGCCGCAAGACGGTCGTCATCAACAGTCGCTTTCAGTACCAGTACGCCCTGGTCGCCGCCGCTGCCACGGTGCTGCTGCTCAACCTGTTTATTATCGCCAGCACCCTGATGCCGAACTACCACGGTTTTCTGCTCAATGGTTGGCACACGCTGCTCGTGGCATTGGTCGAGATTCTGCTGATTGTCGGCGTCTGGTGGGGCAGCTTGGTTTCCAGTCACCGTATCGCCGGGCCTGTTTACGTGTTTGTGCGCGAACTCGAGGTAATGTCCGAGGGGGACTTCACAGCCAGGATACATCTTCGCCGACAGGACCTCTTCCAGCCCGAAGCTGACGCTATCAACCAGAGCATTGAAATTCTCCAGGGGCGGCTTCATCGCCTGAAGGAAATTGTGGCCGACATTGAGCGGCATCCCACTGTCGGTTATGCCGCGGGGACACCGGATCACATCGCTCGCCTCAAAGCGGAGCTGGAGCAGTTCAAAACCTCCTGAACCGTCCGGGAATGTCCCGGGACATAGCCACGCCATTGGATACCTAAGCACTTGCCAGATCCCGCTGTATTTCTGCCGCTCGTTGTCATCGCGTTCATTGCGGGGTTTGTGTCATCCATCGCCGGCGCGGGCGGGGTGCTGACATTGCCGGCGCTGTTATGGGCGGGGCTACCGCCGATCTCCGCGCTGGCCACCAACAAGTTGCAGAGCACGCTGGGTACGCTGTCCTCCACCTGGAACTTCTTCCGCAAGGGCCACCTGGACCTGAAGCCGCTGTTGCCTTCCATGGCCACCGCTTTCATCGGCTCCTGTGCCGGCACCCTGACTGTGCAGCAGGTGGGCAACGAGACACTGTCCCGGTTGATTCCGGCGCTGCTGATTGTCATCGGCCTGTATTTCCTGATCACCCCGCGAGTAACCGACGAGCACAGGGAAGGGCGCCTGACACACATGCAGTTCGCCTTCACTGCGGCCCCGCTGATGGGGTTTTACGGCGGCTTCTTCGGGCCGGGCATGGGCTCCATTTTTCCGTTTCTGATGGTGTGGCTGATGGGCTACGGGTTGCGCAAGGCCACCGCCCAGACCAAGGCGATGGTGCTGGCGGTCAACGGAGTTTCAGCCACCATCTTCATCATCGGCGGTCATGTGATCTGGCCGCTGGCCATTGCCATGTCTCTGGCCCAGATCATTGGCGCCCGTCTCGGGTCTAATCTGGTGATCAGTCGCGGAGCTGCACTGGTTCAGCCGGTGATTATCGCCGTGACCCTGATCGTGGCCCTGAAATTGCTGGTGGCACCGTGACGTTCCTGCTCACCCTGGTAATGACCTTTATCTTCGTACTGGTGGCGATACTGGTTTTTGTCCGCATCGGCACCCCGATCTACCAGCTCAAGAAGCACAATCTGGTCACCCTGTTCAATATGGTTCTGGATGGGCACGCCACCGAGAACGACTGGCAAGTATTTCTGGGCGTGCCAATCAGACATAATGACCATCTCGAGGACATCCGTCGGCGCTGCTGCGAACTCAGCGAGCGTGAATACATCGGTGGCGACAGTGTGCTGTTTACCGAAAAGGGCAAAGAGGAAATCCGCCAGCTGTTGCTGGAACTGGAAGGAGTGGAAGAATGAACAGGGAATCTGCACCGATGGCGCGGGGCATGATCCTCGCCGCGGCCTTTGTGATCGTGGTGGCGGGGTTGAAGGCGGCGGAAACCATGCTGGTACCGTTTCTGTTGTCGGTGTTTATTGCACTGATATTTTCGCCGCTATTAGCCTGGCTGAAAAAACACCGGGTGCCCAACGGCCTCGCCATCTGTCTGATCATTGCCCTGGTGGTACTGGCCGGCTGGTTGATCGGTATTCTGGTGGGCGCCTCTATCACGGATTTCCGCCAGAACCTGCCCCAGTACCAAGAGCGACTGCAGCAGATGAGCAGCGGCTTGCTCACCTGGCTCAGTGAGCGCGGCGTGACCCTGGACATGGAACAGATGCGCCAGAGCTTTGACCCCGGCAAGGTGATGCAGCTGGCGGGCAACACCCTGAGTTCCTTCGGCAATGTCATGACCAACGCTTTCATGATCCTGCTGACGGTGATCTTCATCCTCGCCGAAGAGGTGGGTTTCAGCGATAAACTGCAGGCCGCCCGCAAGGATAACGGCACCACCCGCGAAGCCCTGGAACGTTTTACCCTGAGCGTCAACAGCTACCTGGGTATCAAATCCCTGCTCAGCCTGCTCACCGGGGTGCTGGTGATGATCTGGTTGTGGATTCTCGGGGTGGATTACCCGGTAATGTGGGGCCTGCTGGCATTCCTGCTCAATTTCGTACCCACCATCGGCTCCATCATCGCCGCGGTGCCGCCGGTGTTGCTGGCGCTGATCCAGCACGGCCCGCTCTCGGCAGGCCTGACCGCACTCGGTTATCTGGTGGTGAATGTGGTCATCGGCAATGTCCTGGAACCGAGAGTGATGGGCAAAGGGCTCAACCTGTCGCCGCTGGTGGTGTTCCTGTCCTTGGTATTCTGGGGCTGGGTGCTGGGGCCGGTGGGGATGCTGTTATCCATACCGCTCACCATCATGGTCAAGATTGCCCTGGAAAATCACTCCGACACCTACTGGCTCGGCGTCATGCTCGGGGCGGGCGCCCATTCACAACCCGTGGTTAACCGTACTGAAGGCGAGGGCGGCCAGTCGTCCTGACGGGCTGACCGCACTTCAATTCCGTTCTCGGCGTTACTGTCGGCGGCTTTTTTTGCAAAAGTCGCATTATTGTCACTGACAAACCTCTCCCAATCAGCTTCATTTGTGCCACCTTTTTGATCATTTAACTCGGTGAAAATGAACAGAATGGGAATACTGGATTGTTGAACCGGCACACTTCGCGGAGTGCTACCCTCCGCGCCGCTGGCTTTTTCCGGCGTTGCCTGCTGGAAGAGAGGTACTTGGCCAGCCCTGGAGGCGATGTTCAGCGCGAATATCACTCATCTCTGGTGAGTGATCGGCAATAGCGTAGCGATAGGCTCCTTGGCTGTCTTTGCGAATGGTGTAACCGAGGGTATTTTCCATGTGCTTGTTCCATTCATTGCTCTTGGTATAGCTTGAATGGCCGTTCCATCCGGCCGGTTGAGGGCGATGATGCCATCCGGGCCGGCAGGCAAACGGGGAAATTGCGACGCTCTGGAGCTCAGCCAGGATTGCTATCTGTAGCGACAACTTCAAATGACTGGCCAGTCCGGTTGCAGAGTTCTTTCGTTGAATCTGGTCATGACCATTACCTTGAGTAGCCTGAAGGCGATTTGGTAGTGAAAACTGGACTTACCCTTGGCCTTGTGCACAAGCGACGGCCCAGACTCGCTCAGTTAGTCAATCTATTGATTAGTTTCTCGATTGATTAGTCAATGGGTGGTCACTTTCCAATCCTGCCGGTGCCGATTACCATAGCCCCACCGATACGGATAAGCCTGTATCTTGTCGGCCATGGCCTGGCGGAGAATCAATATTGAATGCCAATGTGAAAATTGCCCTGCTTACCCTTGCAGCAGTCATTGTCTGGTTTCTCAGTGGTGCGGTGTCCGGTGACAGCGAAGAATCCCCGGGGCAGGAATCTCCCGTGGCGGCAAACCTGACCAAAGTCAGGGTGGCCTGGAGTGAAGCTCAGGATTATTCCCGACAGGTGATGGCCAGGGGCCGTACAGCCCCCAATCGCCAGGTAACCCTGAAGGCGGAAGTGAGTGGCAGGGTTGTTGCCGTGCCCGCGGTCAAAGGGCAGGCTGTGGCGGCAGCGGATGTGATCTGTGAGATCGCCAAGGAAGACCGTTCACAGCGGGTGGTGGAAGCAGAGGCTGCTGTTGCACAGGCGGAAATCGACTACCAGGGAGCCCTCAAACTGAAGCAGAAGGGCTACCAGTCCGAATCGGCAATCGCGCAGTCCAAGGCGCGTCTGGAAAGCACCAGAGCTATTCTCGAACAGACCCGTATCAATCTGGCTAACACGCAGATTAAGGCACCTTTTGCCGGTTTCGTGGACGATCGCCCGGTAGAGGTGGGGGACTTCATGGATCGTACCAATATCTGCGCCGAGCTGGTGGAAGTGAACCCCCTCAAGGTAGTGGCCCGTCTCTCCGAGCGGGAGGTGGTCCAGGTTTCTGTCGGCAGCCGGGCGAACGTGAAACTGGCTACCGGTCAGGAAACGAGTGGCGTGGTGGTGTACCTGAGCCATCTGGCCGATCCGCAAACCCGTACCTATGAAATGGAAATCTCTATTGCCAATCCCGATTATCGGTTGCGTTCCGGTGTTGCCAGCCAGGTGCTGGTGGCAGCGGATCATGTTCGCGCACATCGGGTTCCCGCTGCGCTGTTGGCACTGGGCGACAGTGGGGAGGCCGGTTTGAAGATCGTTGACGATCAGGACCAGGTGCGTTTCGTCTCGCTGACACTGGTCGGTGACGATGGCGAGGGCGTCTGGGTCACCGGCCTGCCGGACAAAGTGCGCATCATCACAGTGGGGCAGGAATACGTCTCCAGCGGAGAACAGGTACTGGCTGAAGAGGAAGGACAGTCTGCCGGGGAACAACGCACTCTATGAGTTTCCTGGAAAAGGCCATCAGCCACTCGCGGGCTACCATCTCGGTATTGCTGTTTGTACTGATCGCAGGTGTTTTCGCCCGCTCCTGGATCAGCGTCGATCTCAATCCCAATGTCACCGTGCCTTACGTGATGGTGATGGTGACCCATCAGGGAATCTCACCGGAAGATGCCAACCGACTGTTGGTCAAACCCCTGGAAACCGAATTGAAGTCCCTGGACGGGGTGGAGGAACTCACTGCCCAGGCCGCAGAAGGTTCCGCCTACACGGTGGTCGAGTTTGAACCGGCCATTGATATTGATGCCGCCCTGGCGGACGTACGGGAGGCGGTGAATCGCGCCAAGGCTGAGTTTCCCGATGACACCGATGAGCCGATAGTCAAGGAGTTGTCCGCATCCCCCGAGCCCACGGTGGTGATCAGTTTTTCCGGTGACCAGCTGACCGAGCGCGAGTTGTTCCAGATTGTCCGCCAGCTGCGTCAGGACATTGAGTCCCTGCCGGAAATTCTCGAAGCCAATCTCTCTGGCGATCGGGAAGAGGTAGTGGAAGTTCTGCTCGATCCCTCTCGTCTGGAGCACTACAACCTGACCGCAGACGAGCTGCTGAAGACCGTCTCTGCCAACAACCTGCTGATTCCCAGTGGTGAGTACGATACCGCCCAGGGGCGCTTCGGGGTCAAGGTCCCGGGACTCATCGAGGACCGCGAGGATGTGGTTACCCTGCCGGTGAAATTCAATGCCGACGGGGTGGTGACCCTGGCGGATGTGGCGGATATTCGCCGTACCTTCAAGGATCCTTCCAGTTTTAGTCATATCAATGGTCGCCGCGCTATGGCCATCGAGGTGTTCAAGCGCAACAAGGCCAATGCCATCAAGGCGGTGGCCGCGGTCAGGACAGCGGTCGACGCCGCGGAAGACCGTTTGCCTCAGGGGGTGAAGATTGATTACATCTTCGACGCTTCGGACTTCGCGTTGCAGATGGTGGATGAATTGCAGGGCAACATCCTCACGGCTATTGCGCTGGTGATGGTAGTCGTCGTGGCGGCCCTTGGAATTCGCTCTTCGCTGTTGGTGGGCTTCGGAATTCCCTTCTCGCTGCTGGGGGCGACCATCATCGTTTACCTGTTGGGCTACAGCTTCAATTTCATGGTGATCTTCGGCCTGTTGTTGGCGATGGGTATGTTGATCGATGGCGCCATCGTCGTGGTGGAATATGCGGACCAGCAGACTCTCGCCGGGTTATCTGCTCGGGAGGCCTATGTCACGGCTGTGCGCCGCATGTTCCTGCCGGTGGTGGCTTCGACTGCCACCACCCTGGCTGTTTTTCTGCCGTTGATGATGTGGCCGGGGGTGGTGGGGGAATTCATGTCCTACCTGCCAATCACGGTGTTTGCAGTATTGAGCTGGTCGCTCCTCTATGCGCTGTTCTTCGTGCCAGTGCTGGGGGTGGTGTTTGCCCGCAAGGGGCAGGCCGCGCCCTCTAGCGTTGACGAGCATCGTCAGGTGGAGGATGCCAATCTCGGATTTCTGGGTCGGGCCTATGGTCGCTTTATCGGCAAGGCACTGGGCAGCCCGGTGATTACCGTCAGCGGGGTCATGGTTTTGCTGCTGGTTATCTTCGTGGTCTACGGAACATTCGGTAAGGGTGTGGCATTCTTCGTCGATACCGAGGATCGCTATGGCATTGTCTCGGTGCGGGCTCAGGGCAACCTGCCGGTGGCCGAAATGGCGCGTCTTTCCGGGGAAGTGGAGCAGAGGGTGATGGCCGTTCCGCACGTGAAGGCGGTGTACGCCGCCAGCAAGGGCAGTGGTATCGGTTCCAACCTGGAGCGGGCCAAGGACCAGATCAGCAACATCCTGGTGGAACTGGACCGCGCCAGTGACCGGGATGTGAGCAGCCATCAGATTTTCGCCCGCATCCGCCGAGAAACTGCCGATATGGCCGGGATCATTGTTTCCGCCGAGCCGGTACAGGGCGGTCCACCAGTGGGCAAGGATATCCAGATCCAGTTGTCGTCCAATGACCGCCAGCTGATGAGGGAAACGGCCAGGCGCATTCGCTATCACCTGGAAAACGAGATGACCGGCCTGCTGGACGTGGATGACACCCTGCCGCTGCCGGGAATCGAGTGGGAGCTGGTAGTGGACAGGGCTGAGGCGGCCATGCTGGGAATTGACACTCTGCAAGTGGGCAATATGGTCCAGTTGGTCACCAACGGGATCAAGATTGGTGAATTCCGCCCGGATGATGCCGAGGATGAAGTGGAAATTCGGGTTCGTTATCCTGCAGCTGACCGCGGGCTGTTTGCCCTGGATGAGCTGCGAGTGACGACGCCCAACGGCGCCGTTCCCGTCAGCTCATTTGTCACCCGTTTCGCCCAGCCCAGGGTGGATAGCATTCAGCGCATTGATCGCTTGGAAGTGCTGATGGTGCGGGCCAATACCGAAGATGGTGTATTGCCGGATGACAAGGTCAGCGAAATCCGGGAGTGGCTGGAAATTGTTGAGGTGCCGCCATCGATCCGTGTCGATTTTCGCGGTGCCAATGAGGAGCAGGCGGATTCCATCGCCTTTCTCGGCGTCGCTTTCCTGATGGCGCTGTTCCTGATGCTGATCCTGATGGTGATGCAGTTCAACAGTTTCTACCAGGCGTTCCTGATTCTCTCCGCCGTGGTGATGTCCACTGCGGGTGTACTGCTGGGCCTGCTGGTGATGCAGCAGCCCCTCAGTGTGCTGATGTCCGGTATCGGGATCGTGGCACTGGCCGGGATCGTGGTAAACAACAATATCGTGTTGATCGATACCTACAATCACCTGCGCCGGGAAGATCCCGCAATGACAGCGTTGGCAGCGGCCAGGGATGCTGCCATGACCCGCTTGCGGCCGGTTCTGTTGACCACACTAACCACCGCTGTGGGGCTGTTGCCTCTGGCCTGTAATGTCAGCCTGAATTTTGTCTATCGCCAGATTGAAGTGGGCGGTGAACTGGCTTCCTGGTGGCAGCAATTGGCGGCGGCCATTGTTAACGGCCTGATGTTTTCCACCATTCTGACACTGCTGGTCACCCCGGCGATGTTGGTGTTGCCCGAGTACCTGAAGGGGGGAATAGACCGTGGCCTGGGCATGCTTTCAGCGGATCGGGCAGGGACCTGAGGTTGCTAAGGTGAAGCGGCTCGGATCTTACCTGTTCTACGGCTGGATGGTCTTTTCCCTGGCTTTTGCCCTTTGGGCGTTATCGCAGCAGTTTGCACTCCCCTGGCTCGGTGTGCTGCTGGCCGCCGGGGCGCCGTTGCTGAATCGGTTCTTTCCATTCGATAGGGATCGCTCCCTCAATATGAAAGTCCATTTGCCGCTGGTTTCTCTGCTAGTGATGCTCGGGGTGGCCTGGGTACTGTTGACCATTCCAGAGCGGGGTTGGCCCCTGTGGCTCGCTCTCGGCACCCTGGGAAGTTTTCTGCTCAATACCTATTGGGCGGGCCAGGATAATGGCGTCCACTGATATTCCTCTACATGACCTGCTCGCAGAGGTGCGGGCATGCCAATGCTGTGTGGATTTACCCCTTGGACCCAGACCGGTAGTGCGGGCCGAATCTTCCGCCACCATTATGGTGATTGGCCAGGCACCGGGTACCCGGGTACATGCCAGTGGCATTCCTTGGGATGACCTCAGTGGTGATCGCCTGCGCAGCTGGATGGGGCTGAGCCGGGAGCAATTCTATGATGCCTCCCGCATTGCCATCATGCCGATGGGGTTCTGTTATCCGGGGCGGGGCAAGTCCGGCGATCTTCCACCCCGCAGAGAATGTGCCCCTCTCTGGCACCGGACGATCCTGGAGCAACTCCCTCAGATCCGCCTGACCCTGCTGATTGGCCAGTACGCCCAGGGTTACTATCTCAATGATGGTTACCGCTCCCTCACCGAACGGGTTAGTCACTGGGGCGATTATCTGCCGGCACTATTGCCACTGGTACATCCGTCGCCGCGCAACCGGCGCTGGCTTGCGAACAATCCCTGGTTTGAGGCGCAGTTGGTACCTTTTTTACAGTCTGAGGTTGCACGAAGTTTTCTGTCCCATAAGATGGTTGGAATTGGGCGGGATTACCCGGATAAGGATAGAGTCCACACCCCTGGGAAAAACTGATGACTAACCCGTTTATTGATAGATCCAACCTGATTCGGGTGCCGGCTTCCGGACTGAAGCTGGGCATGTTTGTTGCCGAACTGGATCGGCCCTGGCTGGAAACCCCCTTTTTGCTACAGGGGTTTGTGATTCGCCACCCATCCGAGATTCGTAAGCTCCAGGAGTATTGCGAACACGTTTTTGTGGAGAAAGAAGGTCGGTTGTGGGGGGATAAGAAGGATCCCTTTCGTGCCAATTTTGGCCTTCCAAAACGCAATATTCACTCCCACGACGACAGCGGTATGAGTAGGCGTGCCCAGAGTGGTACACAGAAAAAATCTCCCCTGGATATCATGCTGGCGTCACCCGAGCACCCTTTGGTGAGACCTGTTGAAGAGGAGCACCCGGTTGCGCGTAAAGCGTATGAAGCGGCTCATCATACGGTAGAGAACCTGCTGGAACAGGCAAGACTCGGCAATGCCATTGACACGGAAACCGCGCGTGAAGTGGTGACGGATTGTGTCGACAGCATCCTGCGCAATCCACATGCATTACTGTGGATGGCTAAGATCAAACATGCTGATCAGTACACCATGGAGCATTGCCTGAACGTCTGTATCCTGGCCGTGGCTTTTGGTAGGCATCTCAGATTGCCCAAGGATGATCTGGTGAAATTGGGAATCGGAGGCATGTTGCACGATGTTGGGAAGATGCGCGTCCCACCGGAAATTCTCAACAAGCCAGCAAAGCTCACAGCGGAAGAATTTGAGATTATCAAAACTCACACGGAGGAGGGGCGTAAACTGCTGATGAAGTCCCGGGGCTCACTGAGCGTGGCAGTGGATGTTGCCATCAACCATCATGAACGCATGGATGGTAAGGGTTACCCACGGGGATTGTTCGCAAGAGAGCTGTCCAGTTACTCCCGCATTATTTCCATTGTGGACTCATTTGACGCCATGACCAGCGACCGTTGTTATGACGGTTCCCGTTCAACCCTGGATGCTCTCAAGGAAATCTATGCCAAACGGGGAACACAGTTTGATGAGGACTTGTCGCTGGAATTTATTCAGCTGATGGGTCCTTACCCTCCAGGAACCATCGTGGAATTGAACAACGGTTACGTCGGCATAGTGCTTTCATCACAGGAAAGGAAAAGGCATCTTCCCACCGTGAAGCTGGTGCTGGACCATGAGAAACAACCCTTGGGCGAGGAGTCCATTGATCTGAGAGATGTCCAGTTGGGCAGTCTGCCCAGAGACTGGCTGATTCGCCGGGTCCTCAAAGACGGCGAAAATGGTGTTTATCTGGAAAATTGCCCCGTCAAAATGGCGGTATCGCCATTTCAGGATGGAGAAAAGTAGGGCTGTAGGATATTTGCCGACATCCATGTAGTTCGAGCAAGGTTAGATTATGGATAATAAATTTCTCGATAAATCCGCTTATATTCGAATTCCCGCCTCTGAAGTAAAAATAGGTATGTTCGTGGTAGAACTCGACCGCCCCTGGTTGGGAACTCCATTTTTGACCCAAGGGTTTGTGATATCGAGCAATTCTGAAATTAAGAAGTTGCGCGAGTTGTGCATCTTTATCTATGAGGAAAAGGCGGGCAGGTTGTGGGCTGGAAAGCAGGACCCGTTTTCCAAGGAAAACGTCCATGCCAACGCGTTTGACTCGGGCAAGCCTCAGACCGGAATTTTTAATCAGGCCCAACAGCGCAAGCCATCCCTGGTGGCCACTATCAATGACCGCCAGCCTCATCTGATCACACATTCTTTCTTTGAAGAATTGCCCAGAGCTCAGAAGCTTTATCTTACCTCCAGGCGTGCAATGACTGACCTATTGGGTCAGGCACGTCAGGAGAATCGGGTAGACATGTCACTTGCTGCAAAGTTGGTGCTAGGACTGGTACGCAGTGTCCTGCGCCATCCTGACCCGCTGTTGTTCCTGACCCACACCAAGGACGCCAGTAAGTACCTGCTGGAACATTGTCTGCATATGGCAATATTTTCAGCAAACTTTGGACGGGTGTTGCGACTGGAAGAAAAAGACATTCTGCGGTTGGCTATACATGGATTGCTGGCGGATTTCGGCATGATCCGTCTGCCGCAAGAATTGCTTAACAAGCAAGAAGGGCTGACACAGTCTGAAAGACAGCTGATCAACAGTCACCCGCAACTGGGAAGAGAAATATTGATGAACAGCGAAAGTGGGGCCAGGTTCGCCACTGATGCAGTAATCAATCACCATGAGCGGTTGGACAGAAAAGGCTATCCACGGGGAATCGATGCCAGAACTTTGCCTCAGTTCTCCCGTATCATCAGTATTGTCGATGCCTATGATGCCATGACCAGCCCCAGGGTTTATGCGGAGGAGAAATCACCGCTACAGGCGTTACAACAGATCTACCGTAACCGGGGCAAACAGTTTGATGAGGAGTATGCCCTGGAATTCATCCATTCCATCGGACCCTATCCTGCCGGTACTTTGGTAGAGCTGCACAACGGTGCTGTAGCCATTGTGCTGACCAGTGCACCGAAACAACGCCAGTTGCCACTTATCAGTATTCTTTTGGGGCCGGATAAACAGCCTCAGCCTCCGCAGCGTCTTGATCTTTCCGAGCTGGACAATGAGGGCAAAAACTGTAGGGATTTAATGATCCAGCGGGTACTCAGAAATGGGGAATATGGCATCAATTTGATGACTTTGCCATTGGAGGCTCTGGAGGCTCCGGTTACGGCCGAGCCGGAAACCGATGCCGAACCCGATCAGGAGTCGATCTGAAGGTATTCCACCTCGACGATGGTGTAGCGCCTGCTGCTGTCGCCCATCTTCAGGTTGATGTCATCGTCCAGACGCTTGCCAAGCAGTTGTCTCGCCAAGGGTGAATCGACGCTGATTTGGTGGAGGGCGGGATTGATTTCATCGGCTCCGACGATGCGATAGCGGTGTTCCTCGCCGTGTTCGTCTTCCAGGGTCACCCAGGCTCCGAAATAGACTTTTTCCCTGTCCGCGGGCAGACGGTCTACCACGGTGACCTCGTCCAGACGTTTGCTCAGGTAGCGCACCCTGCGGTCTATCTCCCTGAGTCGACGTTTGCCGTATATGTAATCGCCATTTTCCGAGCGGTCGCCATTCTTGGCCGCTTCGTGCACAGCCGCAGTCACTTTCGGTCGCTCCACCTTCCACAACTGGTGAAGTTCTTCACGCAACGCTTTGGCCCCCTCTGGTGTGATGTAGGGGGCACTTTTGGGGCCGGGTGCCCGGTATCGGCCCATCGAACTTACAGACCAATATTCATGATGGGCACAACCGGTAGCTGGTCGGCGGGCTTGAAGCGGAATACCCGGCCGTAGAAATACAGCTCGGCCTCAATGGCTTGACGGATGGTTTCCGCTTTGCGGAAACCGTGGGCTTCGCCTTCGAAAGGCAGGTAGCAGACGGTCATCTGTTTCTTGCGCAGGGCGTTCACCATCGTCAGGGCCTGGGCCGGTGGCACCACCCGGTCATCCAGTCCCTGTAAAAAGATGACGGGGCATTGGAACTGGTCCACATGGTGGATCGGAGAGCGTTCCTGGTAGAGATCCTGGCGTTCAGGGTAGGGGCCCACCAGGCGATCCAGGTAGCGGGACTCGAATTTGTGGGTGTCCCGGGCCAGGGTTTCCAGGTCGCCGATACCGTACAGGCAGGCGCCGGCCCGGAACAGGTCGTGGAAACAGAGTGCCGCCAGCACGGTGTAACCGCCGGCGCTGCTGCCGCGAATGATGACTTTCTTGCGGTCGACCAGCCCCTGGTCGATCAGATAGCGTGCCCCCGCCACAACATCTTCCACATCGGCAATGCCCCACTGGCCGTGTAACTGGTGGCGGTATTGGCGACCGTAGCCGGTGCTGCCGCGATAATTTACATCCAGTACGGCAAAGCCGCGGCTGGTCCAGTACTGGACCTTCAGGTTGAGGCCGGTGCCAGTAGCGCCGGTGGGGCCGCCATGGCAGACCACGATCAGTGGGGGTCGTGCGTTCTCGGGAGCAGAAAACTCCGGATTGGCCGCGGGGTAATAGAAGGCGTGTGCAACTGCATCGTCGCCACTGGGAAAGCTGATGGGTTCCGGGATCGACAGGTAGCCGGCATCAATGTCGAGCGGGTCCCCGTGCGCGACTACCTGAAAATGATTTTCGGCGGAGCACCACTCCACCAGCTCTGCGGACAATTGGGGTGAAGCGGCCACCAGCCAGGCCCGGTTGCCGTGACAGCGAACATCGGAAAATTGGCTGTAGTCGCTGTCGATCTCGGTCAGGACGCCACTGTTCGGAGCCAGGGTGCCCAAGTGCCAGCTGCCATCGCGGCTATAACTGCAAAGCAGGGTCCCGTCAGCCAGAAAGTCGTAGTTGGACATTCCCAACACCCATAACGGCGTGGCGAATTCAGCGGCCATTGGCAGGATGGCTTCTACCGAAGTACCGGTTGAGCGGTACAGATTCCACCAGTTGTCCCGGTCGGAGACAAAATACAGTTGATTGCCCGGCGACCAGCGAGGCTGCAGCACGGATTCATTACCGTTGCCGGCCACCAGCTGGGGCTCGTTGAGTGCACCGTTGGCATCGAGTCCTGCCAGCCACAGGCAGGTGTTGTCCCAGGGCATGTCCGGGTGGTTCCAGCTGATCCAACAGAGTTGTTTGCTGTCATTGTCGAGGCGTGGATAGGCGTAAAAATCTGCCCCTTCCTCAAGCACCTGGATGGCTTGCGAGCCATCCAGGGGTATGGTGGCCAATAGATTCTGCGGTTCCCCTTCACCGCCGTGATCTTCCATCACAACAATGAGGCGTTCACGCTGCCGATCGAGGCAGAAATCTGCAAAGCTGTACTCGTTTTCGGGGGTGAGAGGCTGTGGCAGTGCTTTGCTATCGGCGAGATCGATCGCGTAGACCCGTTGGTCGTCGTAGAGGCAGAAATACAAAACGTTATCCGCCACCAGATAGGGACTGCCGCCGTATTCGTGAACCTTGCTGCGGCAACTTAGCGGCGCCGGCAGGGCTTCATCCACTGTGCCATCCGGGCGGCGGCGCATCACCACCGAGCGACCATTCTCCCAGGGGCGGGACTCCAGCCAGTAGAGATTGCCGCTGTCGAACTGCGGAAAGGCATAACCCGGTGCCGCCTTGCAGAGCATGTCCGGCACGATGGGAGAGGCCCAGCAGCCGTAAGGTGCGATCTCTGACATGGTCACCCTCCCGCGAGTTTTACCGTGTGCCCTTGTTTGCTCAGAGCCTCGCGGATTTTTTCCCGGTGGTCCCCCTGAATCTCGACGATACCGTCTTTCACCGAGCCGCCTGTGCCGCACAATTGTTTCAGTGACTTGGCCAACTGCTTGAGTTCATCGTCAGACATTTCCAGCCCGCTGATGGTGGTTACGCCCTTGCCCTTGCGACCGCTTGTCTCCCGGCGGATGCGGACAATTCCGTCTCCGGCGGGGCGAACGGGTTCAGGATCGGACGTTTTGATGCGACCGGTTTCTGTAGAGTAAACCAGGCGGGTTTCCTTGCTCATGGCAGAGAGTTTTCCTCGATCAGTGGGCCGCCAGGACGATTTTGCCGATGTGTTCGCTGCTTTCCATCAGCTGATGGGCATCGGCGGCCCTGGCCAGCGGAAAGGTGTTATTGATGACTGGCGCCAATGTGCCATTGTCCAGTAATGGCCAGACCTTATCCAGCAGGGATTGGGCGATAATCGCTTTCTCCGCCACCGGGCGGGAACGCAGGGTCGAGCCGGTCAGCACCAATTGTTTCAGCATCATCGGCATCAGGTCGACCTCGACCCTGGAGTCCTTCAGGAACGCCAGGGAAATGATGCGACCGCGACAGGCTGCGGCCCTGATATTGCGCTGCACATAATCGCCGCCGACCATATCGAGGATCACGTCCACGCCGCGACCGTCGGTGAGAGTTTTGATTTCGCTGACAAAGTCCTGCTCCCGGTAGTTGATGGCGGCTTCTGCCCCCAATTCGAGGCAATGCCGGCACTTGTCCGCACTGCCGGCAGTAACGAACACCCGGTGGTCGAGACAGTTAGCCAGCTGGATGGCGGTGGTGCCGATACCGCTGCTACCGCCGTGAACCAGCAGGCTCTCACCGGGTTTCAGTAGCTCGTTGAGAAACAAGTTGCTCCAGACGGTAAAGAAGGTTTCCGGAAAGGCCGCTGCCTGTATCGGCGTAAAGGGGGATGGTATCGGCAGACACAGATCCTGATGGGCGAGCGCATATTCCGCGTAACCGCCACCGCTCAGCAGGGCACAGACTTTCTGCCCCACCAGCCAGCGGCTTTCACGGTTGCCGACGGAGACGATTTCTCCAGCCACTTCCAGACCAGGAATGTCCGACGCACCCTGCGGCGGCGGGTAGAGTCCCTGGCGCTGCAGGACATCCGGGCGATTGACCCCGGCGGCCATTACCCTGATCAGGACTTCTTCATCGCCGGGGTGCGGCAGTGGTCGCCGCACTGGACGCAATACCTCAGCGCTGCCGGGGGAGCTGATCTCGATACATTGCATGTCTGCCGGTAAAGTCATTGGGTACTCCAAAACTGAAGGATCAGGAAACCACAGCAGAGCAGGGCGCCGATCGCTGGTAGCCCCAGCTGTATTGGCCCTTTTCTTCCCTGGTTGTAGTTTAAGAATAACAGCGACAGGTTCACCAGGGTAAAGACGATCAGGATCAGCGAACTGGTGGCGTTTGCGAGGGTGGTTACCGGTAGCCAAAGCGCAAAAAACAGCACCAGTCCGCCGGTCAGCAGGGTCGCCTGCAACGGCGTCCTGCTGGTTGCGTTGACCCGCCCGAGCAGCGCCGGTGCCAACTGCTGTTGCGCCATGCCATACAGTACCCGTGAAACCATGATGATCTGGATCAGCGCACCGTTGATGATGGCCACTACGCCGATGACTGCCATGATGTCCGGGGGAATTTTGCTGTTGCGCTCGATGATCAGTGCCAGCGGTGCATCCGATCCTGCCATGTCCTCAATGGGTAGGGTATGCAGGGCTACCGTGGCGGTGATGAGGTAAAGCAGGGTGGTGGCGATGACTGCGATGGCGATGCCCAGGGGCAGGTTGCGCTGGGGGTTTTCCACTTCTTCCGCCATGTTCACCATGTCTTCAAAGCCGATAAATGCGTAGAAAGCGAGGAAGGCACCGCCGACGATGCCGGGGAAATACTCGGGGGTTGGCAGCGGCATCAGTTCCCGCCAGTGGATGTTCGCCTCAAGCAGTTCATCGCCGCTGACAACAGCTGCGAGCAGTAGCCCCGCCATTTCCAGGCCGGTGGTCAAGATCGCCAGTCCTACTGATTGCTTGACCCCCCACGCGGCCGCGCCGGTAAGTAAGCCGACCAGCAGGATAATCGGCAGTGCGGAAGGCCAACTGGCTATGACGTTGAAATAGCCACTAACCCCCCGTGACAAGGTGGCTGCGGAGACGATCCCACCCATGGCAATGGCATAGCCTGCAGCTGCCGCCAGGGCTCGCGAGCGAAGTCCTTCCTGAACATAGGCCGCTTCCCCGGCACTCCTGGGGAAACGGCGCGACATCTGTGCGTAGGAGTAGGCGCTGAAGCAGACGATAACGGCGGCCAGAAGAAAAGCCCAGGGCGTCATCGGGCCGCTGATGCCAATGACGTTGCCTAGCAGTACGTAGATGCCTGCTCCGAGAATGGTGCCGATGCCATAGAGACTGATTTCGGCAAGGGACAAACTGCGCAACAGATTTGGCTGGGTCGTCATGAATGTGAGTATAGGTGGTTTGCCCGTCACCGCACGCCAGTGAGGTCAGCCCAGTGAGTTGATCAGGTGATTGACGTACCTCTTCATCTGGAGATTGAGACGGGACAAACCGCTATCAGGTGCCGACTTCTGTGCGGGGGGCCGGCGGGCCAGATTTCCGCCGTTGCCAGTCTTTTTCAACGTGCCGTGGATGCCGTAGTTGGCGACATCCCGACCCTGGTTGAGCAGCATGCTGGCCGGGGCATTGTAAAGATAGTTGCCGGATAGCTTCTCTCCGGTATGGCTGCTGAAGGCGAGCGCGGGGTCGAGGTGCCAGGTGCCGACCGGGATGTCATCCCAGCGGTCGTCCCAGGACCAGGGTGGCTTGGGGCGAGACCAGCCGCGGCGGTCGAAATCCTTGCCGGCAATATACCTGCCAATCCGTACCTCCTGGCCCAGGCTGTCTGTCCCGATCACCAGGGTATCCTCGAACAGGCTCAGTTTGCCTTTTCCCGAGGGGTGGAAATTCCTCGCCAGTTCGTACCACGGTTTCAGGGAAGCCAGCCGGTAGCCGAGGTTGAACTGACTGCCTTCATCTACAGCCAGTTTTTCGCCATCGCCACGGCCATTGTTCAGTCGCAGGATCTTGGTGTGACTGGCCAAATTGTCGAAGTCGTCCTTTTCGGCACAGCGAACACCATGTCCCATCGCCTGGGTGTGAATGATGATATGACTGCCGTCCTCAAACAGTGCCGGTGACTGGATCGGTTCTGTGCCATTGGATTCCCCACTGTTGTTGCAGAGGAAAAAGCGGTTGTGGAACCAGGTTTCCACCAGAGCCACTTTCATGGTGGTCTTGTCGATACGGAGTTGCAGCCCTTCGTTATCACTGTCGTGATAGGTCCAGTCGGAGAGGGCCTCGCGCAACGGCAGGTCGTAATCCCGCACGTGGTAGAGCATGTAGGCCAGGTAGTAGGAGTCAACTGTTTCGGCGATGACCTCTCCATAAACCACACTGGGCACAGTGCCTCTGCTGCGGGCATTGTCCACGTTATTGCGCGGGTCGGTGTCGCCATCGAAAAAAATATCGGTGGGAATATCCCACAGTGGCTGGTGGCCGATTTTCTGAATAATGGTGGGGCTGTAGGTTTCCAGTAACTGACGAAACAGGAGTTCCCGCCTGGCACCGTCTGTATGCACTATTGCCTGTCCGGCGAGACGTGGACGATGTCCCGGCAGTTCGAGTTGCTCCGGGTGCCCGGTTGCCATCTCCTGATGAGGGGGCGACGATTCAACCGGGTCTGCCATCAGTCGGGCATTGGCCAGGATCAGCAGTTCGAGGGACAGGAATATGGTGAGTGGCAGGCCGCCAAAAAAATATAGGATGAGGCCTGCCGCCTTCTTATAATGAGCGCTTGCCTGTTTGCCGGAGACACGATTAGCCAGCCGCTGGCAGCCGCGGTAGATGGTGACAGGAAATAGGGCGGTTGCCTTGAGTGAACGCTTCAGCATGTGGCCTTGGTTATAGTTATGGCCGCGTTAAAACAATAAAACGAGCGCAGTTTAATCTCTCGCAGAGCCTATGAATAGTGAGTCCCTGAGCGTTTTTATCCTGTTTGGCCTGGTGCTGTTACTGGGCCTTGTCTACACGCTGAGGGGGTTGCTGACCGGGTCTTTTCGACAGTATGAGCGGGTGGATCGGCAGGGCGGCAGCGTCCTGTTGGGCAAGGCAGTGATGAACTTCGCTGTCTGGGGCATGGAGCCTCTGGCCAAGGGGCTGAACAAGCTCTTCATCACTCCCAACCAGGTAACCCTGAGTTCCATCGTTTTCGGCCTGATTGCTGCCGCCTTCATTGCCACCGGCCACTTCGGCTACGCCTTCTGTGCGGCGATTGTGTCGGGTATGACCGACATGTTGGACGGTATGCTGGCCCGACTCACCGGAAAAAGCGACGCATCCGGGGTGGTACTGGATTCCACGGTGGACCGCTATGTGGACTTTTTCCTGCTGGCCGGTTGCGCCCTCTACTTCCGGCACAATGTGGCGGATCTGTCAGCAGCGCTACTGGCCATTCACGGTTCCTTCATGATCAGCTACACCACTGCAAAAGCGGAAGCGATGTCAGTTGCAGTCCCCAGAGGTGCCATGAAGCGCACCGAACGTCACGTATACCTGCTGTTGGCGCTGGTGGCCAGTACCTTCATTCCAGAGTTGTGGGGATTGGCGCAATCTCCGCTGTGGTTGGTGGTCTGGTTATTGGCGATCCTGACCAACTGGTCTGCGGCGATGCGTTTCCGCGCTTTGTTTCTGTCCGCCCGGAGTGCCGGCTGATGTTCTTTCGCGCCCAGACATCGGCTATGCTGGCGACAGCCGTCGACTTTCTGGTGATGGTGCTTTGCTATCAGGTTCTCGGCTTGCCCCTCGGGCTTGCAGTAGGCTTTGGCCCGGTGGTTGGCGGCCTCGTCAATTTTTTCCTGAACCGCCACTGGAGTTTCCGGGTCTCCCATCAGGGTCTGGCCCGGCAGCTGATCAGTTACATGTCCGTGTGTCTGCTTTCGGCACTAGCCAACGCGGTAGGGGTATTGTTGTTTGTTGAACACACGGCATTGGCCTACCTGCCCGCCAGGGTGGTGGTTGCCATTCTCGTGGCGATATTGATCAATTACCCCCTGCACCGTTATGTGGTGTTCGCGGTGAAAGGTTCATATGTGGAGGACTAGCGGTTTCAGGGCTTGCCGGTCTTGTGGTCGTTGTTTGTAACGTTGAGGAGTTGCAGTGGAAAGAAAGAAAATCAGAATAGCTGTAGTGGGTGTAGGTAACTGCGCCAGTTCCCTGATTCAGGGCATTCATTACTACCGCACCAAGGGCGCGGAAGAATGCATTGGCCTGCTTAACTACGAGATCGGCGGTTACCGTCCCGGCGATATCGAGGTGGTGGCAGCTTTTGATATCGACAAGCGCAAGGTCGGCAAGGACGTCAACGAAGCGGTGTTTGCACTGCCCAACTGTACTGCTGTGTTCTGTGGTGATCTGCCCACCAGCGGTGTGAAAGTGTCCATGGGCAAGATTCTCGACGGTTACTCCGAGCACATGGCCAACTTCGACGATGACCGCACCTTCCTGCTGTCTTCGGAAGCAGAGCCCAGCCAGGCCGAGGTGGTGGACCAGCTGAAAAAGGCCGGCGTGGACGTACTGATGAATTACCTGCCGGTGGGCTCACAGAAGGCCACCGAGTTTTATGCCGAGTGCGCCCTTGAAGCCGGCTGCGCCTTCGTCAACAACATTCCGGTGTTTATCGCCAGCAACCCCGAATGGGCGCAGCGCTTTGCGGCCCGCAATATTCCCATCATCGGCGACGACATCAAGGCCCAGCTGGGTGCAACCATTGTGCACCGCACTTTGGGCAACCTGTTCAAGAAGCGCGGTGTAAAGCTGGAGCGCACCTACCAGCTCAATACCGGTGGCAACACCGACTTCCTCAACATGCTCAACCGTGAGCGCCTGTCGTCGAAGAAGAAATCCAAGACCGAGGCAGTTCAGGCGGCCATCCCTCAGCGCCTGGAAGACGTGAATATCCACGTTGGCCCGAGTGACTACGTGCCCTGGCAGAATGACAACAAGGTCTGCTTTATCCGCATGGAGGGCAAACTGTTCGGGGACGTGGCAATGAACCTGGAGCTGCGCCTGTCCGTGGAAGACTCTCCCAACTCGGCCGGTGTGGCCATCGATACCATCCGCTGCGCCAAAGTGGCTCTGGATCGGGAGATGGGCGGGATTATCGAGATCCCCTCGGCATTTTTCTGCAAGCACCCACCGCGTCAGATTCCGGACGATGAGTCCTATGCCATTCTGATGGATGAGTGGGTATAAAACCTATCTACCCGGGCCGGGACAGGAGCTGTCCCGGCCTCACTCACTTTCCGGTTTTCGGGCCGTGACAGGGAATACCCGGTCTCCATGGCAACAGGGTATATAATCACTGGACGTTCAGCAGAGGAAACTGACCCCGTCCCATGACCGATTTTAACCGTATCGCCCTGGTGGCCAACATCGAGCTACCGGAAATCGGCGACTTCATCAATCAGTTGATCGATTTCCTGACCCGGGGTGGTTACAGCGTGCTGCTGGAAGCCAACACGGCCCGCTTTACCGGCAACACATCTCTGCCGGTGTTCGAATACAGCAAGCTGGACCCTGAGCTCGACCTGGTGATTGTGGTGGGTGGTGACGGCAGTATGCTCAGCGCTGCACGGAGCCTGGTAAGGCACAACGTTCCGCTGCTCGGGGTCAACCGCGGTCGCCTCGGTTTCCTCACCGACATTCTGCCCCGGGAGATGGAATCCCAGGTGCTGCGTGTCCTGAAAGGGGAATACATTCTCTCTAGCCGCTTCCTGCTGGAGGTATCCATCAGCAGAGGGGGGCAGGAAATCGGTCGCGGCGATGCCCTCAACGACGTTGTCCTGCACCCGGGCAAGTCGGTGCGGATGATGGAGTTCGAGCTTTATATCGACAACCAGTTCGTCTACAGCCAGCGCTCCGATGGACTGATTGTATCCACGCCCACGGGTTCCACGGCCTACGCCCTGTCCGGCGGTGGGCCGATCATGCACCCCAATCTGGATGCTATCGTGCTGGTGCCGATGAACCCCCACACCCTGACCAGTCGCCCAATCGTTGTGGGCGGGAACAGCGATATCGAAATTCGCGTCGGAACCCGCAATGAACTGCACCCGCAGGTGACCTGCGACGGCCAGAACGACCTGCAATCAGAGCCCGGTGACATTATTCGCATTCACAAAAAGGCTCAGCCGATTCAGTTGATTCACCCGGTGGGACACAACTTCTACGAAACCTGTCGCACCAAGCTTGGCTGGGGCAGCCGCCTTGGCGCCACAGAACAGGATTCCTGACGTTCATGACCGAGCCACATCCCGAATGGATTCAGGTGGCGGATATCCCCGCCAGCTTTGATTTGAGCGAGTTTTACCAGCAGCTGGATGAGCGCGGTATTGCCTATCGCCTGCGCCAGCGCGGTGACATGGTGGAGCTTTGGGTTGGCACGTCTGAAGATGTGCGGGAAGTGGTGAGACTGCTGGAAGATTTCAGCATCCACCACCCGCCACCTCCGCCTCCCGGAATGCCCCAGCTCAGTTTTCAGGAACAGGTACAGAAGATGCCGGTGGTTGTGGTGCTGTTGCTGCTCAGCATCGTCGGCACGGCCATCATCGACTGGGGTTTTCCTCTGGCACACTGGTTTACCTTCCAGGATTTTGAATTGGTTGGCGACAGCATTCGCTTCGGCACCGCCGATGAAGCCATGGCCAACGGCCAGTACTGGCGTTTAATTACTCCGATTTTCCTCCATTTTGGTATTTTTCATGTGGCCTTCAACGGGGTGTGGATGTGGGAGCTCGGGCGCAGGATAGAACCCCTGACCGGCAGTGTGCATATGCTGGTCATCGCGCTGCTGATGGCGGTTTCCTCAAACATTGGCCAATACCTGTGGAGTGGGCCATCCCTGTTTGGCGGCATGTCCGGGGTGGTTTACGGTTTGCTCGGTTATGTCTGGATTCGCAACAAAGTGGCTCCCAGAGCGATTCTGGCTTTGCCGGGGGGGTTGTTGGGGTTCATGCTTGCCTGGCTGCTGGCCGGGATGAGTGGCCTGATCGATTTGCTGATGTCCGGTAGCATAGCCAATGCTGCCCACGCCGTTGGACTGTTGTGCGGTATGTTGCTGGGGGGTTGGGCTGGCATAACCGAGTCCCGCGATGCCCGGCAGTAATTGCTATAATCGCCGCTTTCATCGTTGCTTTTGCTTTCCCGGTAACCGGCAGACCCGGTAACCCTGTATTTCGAGGATTCCCATGGACTTCCAGAAACTGATTGACTCCATCACGCCTGTCATTTACGAAAACCTGAAACGCGCAGTAGAAACCGGCAAATGGCCGGATGGCAACCCCCTCACTGCCGAGCAGCGGGAGCACAGCCTGCAGGCCATTATTGCCTATGACGCCCGCCACAAGAATGAAGAGGAGCGGGTGGGCTATATCCCCCCCAAAGTCAAAAAGGAACCCTGTGCCAGCAAGGGCCACAAACATGATGACCCGCAACCCGTGAAGTGGCAGGAATAATTCATGGCGGACTATTCCGGGCATCTCCAGAAAATGCAGGTGGAGCTGGCCGGTCCGGTACAGTATCAGCTTCCTCTCGATGATTTCCGCCTGCCCCTCAATGAATTGCTGGGGCAGCGTATCCAGATTCACCACAGTGGTCAGATCCACTGCACCCACTGTGGCCGCCGCAGCAACAAGAGCTTTAACCAGGGGTATTGCTATCCCTGCTTTACCCGCCTGGCCCAGTGCGACAGCTGCATTGTCAGCCCGGAAAAATGCCACTATTTCGAAGGCACCTGCCGGGAGCCGGCATGGGCCGATAGTCACTGCATGGTCGACCACATTGTCTATCTGGCCAATTCCTCCGGCGTCAAGGTGGGCATCACCCGGGAAAGCCAGTTGCCGACCCGCTGGATCGACCAGGGTGCCGTACAGGCCCTGCCGATCCTGCGGGTGAAAACCCGTCAGCAGTCCGGCCTGGTAGAAGACCTGCTGCGCCAGCATGTGGCGGACAAGACCAACTGGCGCACCATGCTCAAGGGCGATATAGCCCCGGTGGACCTGCCGGCCATTCGCGATGCCCTGTTTGAACGCTGTGACGGAGCGCTCACCGAACTGGAAGACCGTTTTGGTATACAGGCATTGCAGCGCCTGGAAGATAGCCAGGCCGTGGATATCGACTATCCGGTGCAGAGTTACCCGGGCAAGATAGCCAGCCTGAATATGGACAAAGACCCCAGGGTTGAGGGAACCCTGCTGGGGATCAAGGGGCAGTACCTGATCCTGGACAGCGGGGTGATTAACATTCGCAAGTACACCGCCTATCACGTGGAAGTGACGATCTGACTATGGCCATGAGAGACGCCCAGCCGGGCAATATTTATCTGAAGGATTACGAGGTCCCGAGGTTTCTGATCGACCGGACAGAGCTGCGGGTGGAGATTGGTGCCAATGATGCCACCGTATTGGCGAATCTGGAGATGCGCCGCAATCCGGCCAGCAAATACCAGGGACACAGCCTGGTGTTACATGGTGAGCGCATGGCGTTGCAGCAACTGGCCATCGATGGCCGGGTGCTGTCCGCTGGTGAGTACGTTGTCAGTGACGGCGAGCTGTTGATTCACCGGGTGCCGGACAAATTCATCCTGACCTCGGAAGTACTCATCAAGCCCAGGGAAAACACCTCACTGGAGGGGCTGTTCAAGTCCCGCACCATGTACTGCACCCAGTGCGAGGCGGAAGGCTTCCGCAAAATCACCTATTACCTGGACCGCCCTGACGTGATGTCAGAGTTCACCACCACGGTGGTGGCGGACAAGGCCGAATGCCCGGTACTGCTGGCCAACGGCAACTTGCAGGACTGGGGGGATTATCCCGACGGACGCCACTGGGCTACCTGGCACGACCCCTTCCTGAAACCCGCCTACCTGTTTGCCCTGGTGGCGGGCAATCTGTCGCTGGTCGAGGACAGCTTTACCACCTGCAGCGGCCGCGAAGTCGCGCTGAAGTTGTATGTGGAGGAAAAGGACGTCGACAAGTGCGGCCATGCCATGACCTCCCTGAAAAATGCCATGGCCTGGGACGAGGAGGTCTACGGTCGTGAGTACGACCTGGACCTGTACATGATCGTGGCGGTCGATGACTTCAACATGGGGGCCATGGAGAACAAGGGCCTCAACATCTTTAATACCTCCTGCGTGTTGGCCCATCCGGCCACCACCACCGACGACGGTTTCAAGCGTGTGGAAGCAGTAGTGGCCCACGAGTATTTCCACAATTGGTCCGGCAACCGCGTTACTTGTCGCGACTGGTTCCAGTTGAGCCTGAAAGAAGGTTTCACGGTCTTCCGGGATTCCGAATTCTCGGCCGACATGGGGTCCCGCACCGTCAAGCGGGTGGAAGAGGTCAACATGCTGCGCACGGTGCAGTTTGCCGAGGATGGCGGCCCTACCGCACACCCGGTTCAGCCAGCTTCCTACATGGAAATCTCCAATTTCTACACCGCCACCATCTACGAGAAGGGGGCGGAAGTGGTGCGGATGATCCATACGCTGCTGGGGCCGGAGTTGTTCCGCCGCGGTACTGACCTGTATTTCGAACGCCACGATGGTCAGGCCGTGACCATTGAAGACTTCGTCGCCGCCATGGCGGATGTCAGCGAGCGGGATTTCAGCCAGTTCATGAACTGGTACCGGCAGGCGGGGACCCCGCGGTTGTCCGTGGCCAGTGAATACGATGAAGCGCAACAGCAGTTCAAACTGCATTTCAGCCAGAGTTGCCCCCAAACCCCGGAATGCCAGAACAAGCAGCCCTACCTGATCCCGGTGACTGTGGGATTGGTGACGGAGAAGGGCGACCTGGCGCTGGATGCCAAAGGCACCACCAGCCGGGTACTGGAAATCACCGAGCCACAACAGACCGTGGTATTCGACGGTGTTGCGGAGAAACCGGTGCCCTCATTACTGCGGGGTTTTTCCGCGCCGGTGAAGCTGGACTACCCCTACAGTCTGGACGAACTGGGCTTCCTGATGGGCAACGACAGCGATGGTTTTAACCGCTGGAATGCCGGTCAACAGCTGGCCATCAAATTATTGCAGGGGCTTGCGGTGGATTACCGTGAGGGCACGCCCTTAAAGCTCGACCACCGTTTGGTGGATGCTTTTGGCCGTGTGCTGGCGGAAACCGTCAGCGATCGGGCTATGCAGGCGTTGGTGCTGATGCTGCCCACGGAATTTCTGCTGGCGGAACTGGCTGACGTCATCGATGTGGAAGCGCTGCACCAGGTTCGCCGATTCGTGTGCCGAGAGCTGGGACGTGAACTGATGCCCCAGTGGCGCAAGGCCTATGAAGAAAACCGTGCTCCCGGCTATGAATTGTCCGGTGATGCCATGGCCCGACGTAGCCTGAAGAATCTTTCATTGCGCTACCTGTTGAACGGCGCTGCCGAGGACTCCCTGGAACTGGCTCGCAGCCAGTTCATGGACGCAGATAACATGACCGATCGGCTGTCGGCCCTGAATGGACTGGTCAACGATCCCCGCTCTGATGCGGTCGAAATTGCCGAGGAGGCCCTGGACAAGTTTTTCAATGACTGGCAGCACGAACCGCTGGTATTGAATCAGTGGTTCCAGACCCAGGCCGCCTGTATGCGCCCCGGCGGTCTGGAACGGGTCAAACAGCTGATGGAGCATCCGGCCTTCGATTTCCACAACCCCAACAAGGTGCGTGCCCTGATCGGTGTGTTCTGCAGCAGTAACCCCATTAACTTCCATGGGGAAGATGGGGAGGGCTACCGTTTCCTGGCTGACAACGTCATCGCCCTGGACAAACTGAATCCGCAGATCGCCTCCCGTCAGCTGAACCCGCTGACCAAGTGGCGCCGCTACGACCTGGTGCGGCAAAGCCTGATGCGGGAAGAATTGGCCCGTGTGCTGGCGGAACCCGGACTGTCGCGAGACACCTACGAGATTGCCTCGAAGAGTCTGTAATTGTGGAAAAGCCGGGTTTTAGTTGATCGGTATCAACTGCCCGGCAACAGAGTAGCGGGATAATGGTCCCCGTTGAGACGCCGCGAGGTATTTCAACACTAGAGTGACATCTACCCTCTATCTCAAGGGTTCATCTATATTCCCAGGAGAGCTAACCGCTCTCCTTTTTTTTGCCCGTTTTTTGTCGATGCAAAGCTGAAGGGCGGTCGCATCGTCAGCCGCCCCGTCAGTTTTCGCTGTTAACCCGGCTCCTGGCCAGATCAGGCCGTTTCTTTAGCCTTCTTCTTGCCGCCGGATTTCTTCTCTGTTTTTTTGTCACCACTGATCAGCTTGTGCAGCTCGACAAATTGCTGGGTCAGGGAGTGGTTGGGGGCAAAGTGAATTAGCGGTTTGCAGGCCTGGTGGGACTCGCGCATTTTCACCGATTGATTCAGGTAGACCGGCAGCACCGGATGCTGCTCATTGATCAGCTCTTCAATGATCCGGGCAGGCAGGTTGGCCCGGGGCTGGAACTGATTGGCGATGATGCCTTCCACTTCCAGGTTGTCGTTGTGGTCATCGCGCATTTCCTGAATCACTTCGAGAATGTTGTATAGCGCGTGGCGTGAGAAGGCATCGCAATCGAAGGGAATCAATACCTTGTCCGCACAGACCAGTGCCGAGGTGGTGTAAAAATTCAGGGCCGGTGCGGTATCGATAAAGACGTGGTCGAAATCACCATCCAGCTTGTTCAGCAGATCGCGCAGCTTGTAAATCTTGTGGCGGGATTCCAGCTTCTGCTCGATGGCCTCCAGTTCCGGATCGGAGGCGATCACCGACAGGTTTTCATAGGGGGTTGGTATAACGAACTCTGCGGGCTTTTTGGGAGACAGGTTGAAGGAGACGGTCTGGTTGAAGTAATCGGCGATGGTGAGCTGGGGTTTGTAGTCGGGACCGAGCAGATAATGGGTGGAGTTGCCTTGGGGATCGAGGTCCACCACCAGGGTTTTTTTGCCGTGACTGGCGCAGATTGCAGCCAGGTTGCAGGTGATGCTGGATTTTCCTACGCCACCTTTTTGATTGAAGACGACTCGACGCATAGTCTGGCTCCTTGCAGGGCTGATAAGGGGTAGAGGCTGGGGATATGGGACATAAACGCGCTTTGGATGGATAAGCTGAAATTCATTCTACTGGATGCCCCCGCAGCTGGCGAGCCTTCCCTGCATTCAATGGGTAATGGTCATCGGTGCCCCTCAGGAGGAGTTGTTCTGGCACCAAAAGGGGGCGTTTTTACGTGAAAATGCCCCGTTTGTACGTGGGATTAAAAGTCGCCTCGTCAGTGTTTGCCCCGGTTGCCATAGAGTGGCATCAGGGAAGTGCCGTTATCCGGTTTACCGGGACGGTTTTTGCGCAGAGCCTTGACCTGCTCGAAGATGCTGTTCAGGTCAACGGCATTGGAAAGATCCGGGCTGTAGAGTGCCCGGTCCAGTGCTTCCAGCGATTCACTGAAGGCATCGGTGGCCGCGATACGGGAGACTTCGCAGAGCGTGGTCAGGGGCGTTTGCCAGAAGGCGCTGGCCCATAGCAACAGTGCCTCCCGGAAGGCGCGGGGATTGCCCTCGCCACTGCGTTTTTGCAGCACTTTGAACAGCTCGGATTCCTTGATATCCACAGAGGCTTTTGCTGTTTCCCCGGATATCTGATCGCGGCTGTTGCGCCACAACAGGAACAGCACTACCACGGCGATCAGCAAAATCAGGTTGGCGATGATCAGCACCCACACCAGCAGGCTGGCTCTGGCGGTATCCGCGGTGACAGCAGGGAAATCGGGAGTTGTTGCTTCCGCTGTGGCGGGCTCAGGCTGGGGCGTCGGTGCCGGAGTTCCCTCTGCGGCCTTGACCTGCAGGGTGTGGCCAGCCAGTTCTGTTTCCCGGACCTGCTGACTGGCGCTATCCCACCAGCGAACCCTGATCGGTGGCAGGACGATTTGGCCTCCACGGGAGGGCACGATGGCCACGGATTCCACCCGTGTGCCGATGACGCCACTGCCGTCGATATTGTTTTCCAATTGCGGTTGGTCCGGATAGACCTTGAAACCGTCGCCGGCATCCATGGCCAGAGGTGGCAGTTGACTGTCCATCAATCCCTGGGCAGTCATGGTGATGGTCCTGGTCACCGGCTCTCCGGCTGTCAGTTGATCGAGGGGGCGGCTCCAGCGCTCGGAAAGGCTGAGGCCCCGGCCTGGCAACCAGTCACCACTGCCAAAGCTGGTCGGGCGGGGTTTGACTTCGATCCGCTGTTCCTCGGAGAGCAGGAATACCGGTTTGCCCCGCGAACCAAACAGAGAGCCGGAAAAGGGGTCGCGGCGATCGGGTATCACCGCGTTAAAGCGCACTGCGGGAACCACCAGTTCGCCGCTGGCTTCCGGGAACAGGGCGTATTTAAGCTCCACAACCTGGTAGGCGATGCCGTTATTTCGTTTCTGGTACTGGTTTTCAGCCACTTTCACCAGTGCCGCATCCTTTACCATCAACTCTTCGCTGCTGAGGCGCTGCAGTGGCACCGAGGTATACAGGCGCAGGGTCAGCAGCAACTGTTCCTGGACATAAACACTGCCCTTATCCACTTCGGTTTCGATGAAGACCGGCTCGCTGCCGCTGTTACTGCTGGTCTGTTGGTCCACCTGAAGGCTGATGGGGTCACTCTGCACACCCTTGAATTCCAGAGCTGGAAGCAGCACTCGGCCGGTCTTTTTCGGCAGCAGCTGCAAGGTCCACTGGGTGTAGGACTGGGAGCTGCCATTCATGATGGAAAACTGGTTTTGCCGGTGCTGGCCGACTATTTCAAAGTCCCGTTCCAGGGGGGAGAAATCAGGGTCCGAGGTAGTCTGACCGTCGTAGCGCACCTGCAATTCCAGCGTCTCGCCACGCCCCAGCTGGTTGCGGTCCACTGTGGCGGTAAGGCTGTCGGCCCAGCTCTCCATACTGAACAGCATCAGCAGGGAAACAGCCAGCCACTGATAAAAGGTTGTCCTGATACAGGCGCTAGTCATTGGCGATTACCATCGTTGTTCGCTGTTGCCACGGGGAAGTAGGCCGCGGCGTTGCATTTCAATGTTCTTCTGGTATTGATCCTCGAACTTTCTGCGCAAAAGTCCGCCGGGATCGTCGGGAATCTTTCTCAGCCACTGTTCCATGGCCTGTTTTTCCTCATCGCTCATGGTCTCTTCAGACATCGCCTGCGGTTGACCGCCAGTCTCCGGGGACTTGTTGGGCTCGCCGTCATTCCGGGGTGTTTGCGTCGTTTCCCGGGGCTGTTTGTCCTGCTCATCCCGATCTTGTGCCGGATTTTGCCGGTCGTCTTTTTCCTGCTCCTGCTCCTGCTCCTCCTGGGAAGATGGTTGCCTCTCTGATTGAGCATGGTCCGGGGATTGCTGGTTGTCATCCTGCTGCTGGTCAGACTGTGACGAATTTTGAGAGTTTTGTTGCTGGTCCCCGGCACTCTGTTGGGACTGCTGATCCTGGGATGAACTCTGTTGCTGGTTCTGCTGGTTCTGCTGGTTCTGCTGGTTCTGCTGGTTCTGCTGGTTCTGCTGGTTCTGCTGGTTCTGCTGGTTCTGGAGCAATTTCTCCACCAGATCGCGATTGAACTGGGCATCCTCCATTTGCGGTTCCATTTCCAGGGCCTGTTGATAGCTTTTCAGGGCTTCATCCAGCTTGCCGGCTTTGGCCAGTGCATTGCCGCGGTTGTAATGGGCCTGGGGAGAATTTTCTTCATAGAGTTCAGCCGCCGCATCGTAGTCGCCATCGCGATAGGTCGCTGCCGCTTTCCACTGCGGGTCGTCGAAGGTTTCCCGGGCACTTTCCAGATCGCCTTTTTCCAGGGCGCGAGCTCCCTGTTGGTCGGGGGTCAGCCACAGATCTTGCCAGCCAAAGGCGTGTGCCGATTCCGGGCTGGCCAGCAACATCGGCAGCAACAACAGCGAGGCCAGTGCACCGCGGCGGAATGCCAGCAGCAGGATGGGAAGAAGAGGTAGTGCCAGCCAGTAGCCGAAGTCGTGCCAGCTGTCGAAGGTGCGATCCAGCTGCTTGTCTGGTGCCCCGTGACGGATGCTGAAGCCGTCCGACAGGTACTTGATGTCACTGTCATCGGCGGTGAGGGAGGTGTAGCGACCGCCAAAGCGATCGGCCAGACCACTCAACTCGGACTGGTCCAGTCCGGGAACGACAATGGCGCCGCGGTTATCCTTGGCAAAGCCGCCATTGGGGAGAGGAATCGGAGCACCCTCAGCCGTGCCAATTCCCATCACGGACAAACGAAAATCGCCGTGTTCCCTCAGCAGGGATGACAGTTTGTCTTCGGCCTCCGGGGCGACGCCGTCGCTGATCAGCAGGACATCAGCCTGGTTCACTCCGGCATTCAGCGCCAGCTCGACGGCCTTCTCGGCAGCGGCTTCTATGTTGCTGCCGGGGCTGGGCATGATATTGGGGTCCAGGGCCGGCGCCAGCGCGGCGACGGTGGCGGCGTCATCAGTTAACGGGCTGACCACAAATGCCTCTCCGGCGTAGGCGACCAGTGCCGTCGTACCTTCCTTGCGTTGTTGCAGCAGATCGATCAATTTCAGGCGAGCACGGGTCAGGCGATTTGGCTTCATGTCCTGGGCCAGCATCGACGGGGAAAGGTCGAACAGCACCACCAGCGCACTTTCCTGTTTGTGTACTGGCACGGGCATGCGCTGCCAGGTGGGACCGCTCATGGCCAGAGTTGCCAGTACCCAGCCGATCAGCCCGAGCAGCACTACTGAGCGATGACGCTTGACGCTACTGCCATCCACCAGAAACGGCAATAATTCCGGGGCGATGACCTGTTGCCAGCTACCGCTTTGGCGCTGCTGTCGCGTCAGCAACCAGGCCACCAGCAGGACGGGTAGCAGGGCCAGCAACCACCAGGGGCGCAACAGGTGGAAATCCATCAGCGCGGGCGCAAACGTTTCCATCAGCCGTTCTCCCGTCGGGTCAGAGGTGCCAACAGGCTGCACAGCAGCGCCACCGCCAGCGGCCAGTAGAACAGCGCTTTGGTGGGCCGCAGAGTTTCCGCCTCCTGTTCAACCGGTTCCAGTTGATCCAGTTGCTGGTAGATCTGTTGCAGCTCCTCCGGGTTGCGGGCGCGGAAATAGCGACCGCCGGTTTTGTCGGCAATGGCCGTGAGGGTGTTTTCGTCCAGATCCTGGGAGGGATTGATGCGGCGGGTGCCGAAGAAGCTACGCTCCAGCATCACCTCGGCTCCGATGCCGATGGTGTAAATGGTGACCCCCTCGTGGGCGGCGATGTCGGCGGCTTCGAGCGGTTGCACTTCGCCGGCGGAATTGGCGCCATCGGTGAGCAGGATCAGCACCCGGTGGTCCGCCGGACGGGACGGCAGCCGTTTCACCGCCAGCCCGATGGCGTCGCCAATGGCGGTGCGGTCACCGGCAAAACCGATCTGTGCTTCGCCCAGCAAGGTATCCATGGTTTGCCGGTCGAAGGTTAGCGGTGTCTGCAGATAGGGGCGGGTGCCGAACAGGATCAGGCCGAGGCGATCCCCCTTGCGCCGTTCGACGAATTCGCCAACAACCTGTTTGACTGCGCTGAGGCGGTCCACGGTTTCCCCGTCGAGGACCATGTCGGTTTGCTGCATGCTGCCGGAAATATCGACGGCGATCAGCAGGTCGCGCCCACTGCTCGGTAGTGTCACCGGATCGCCGATCCAGGTCGGTCGGGCCGCTGCCAGCAGGGTCCCGATCCAGGCTATGGTCAGCAGTCCCAGGGTCAGCCACTGCCAGAAACCGTTTTCCCGGCGGCTGCTGGAGGTTGCCGCAAGGGTGCAGTAGACCGGGGCTTTGAGCGCCGGAGTCAGGGTTTCCACGCGGCGGCGCCAGAATCTGTAGAGCAGTGGTAACGGCAGCAGTGCCAGCAGCCAGGGCCATTCAAAGGTCAGCATGGCATACCCCGGCGATGGCGTTTGATCCAGTACTGTGCCCCGGACTGTAACTCGTGGAGTAGCTGTTCCGGAATATCGGGGGTTGCCTGGTAGGGAATGTCCCGCAGTTGTTCCTGTAATGTCTGTCCGAATGGCGGTTTGCGGCAACCCTGGTTCAGGCGCTGCAATAACCGGGGAATGAGTTCAGCCTCAATGCCGGCGCCGGGGTAGGCCGTGCGGGCGGTGCGGCGGAGCAGGGCCAGGATCTCCTGGCAAAGTGCCAGCGACTGTCCTGACAGGGCGCTCCCCAGTGAGGACAGGGCAGACAAAGCCTCCCGGCGATAGCGGTTGTGGCGATGGCGTTTCAGCAGCCACCATACCAACAGTGACAGGCTGCCTAACAGCAGCAGAGCCAGCAGCCACCATCCCGGCGCTGGCGGCCACCAGCCGATGGGTGGCGGCAGGTGAATGTCACGCAGTTGTGCCAGCGGGTCCTGTGGGTTCAACGTCGGCGTCCCCGGGCTTTGCGACTGTAGGCCTGTAGCAACACCGGGAGAATCTCTTCGCCTGTGTCAAACGTCAGCAGCCCCATCCGCAGCTGGTTGGCCAGTTGCCGCAGCTTGAGTTGACGATCCCTGAACTGTTGTTCGAACTGGCGTCGCAGGTTGCCGTCGCGACTGTTGAGAACAAAGCGCTGTTCGCCGTTGCTGACCTGGTAGAGGGCCGGTGGTGGCAGGGCTTTTTCCAGCGGGTCACAGACCTGGCAGAGCGTGATATCGCAGTGGCGGGCCAGCTCGAACAGATGTTGTTCGCAGTCCCTATCCATATCGTGGAAGTCGCTCACCAGGAACAGGGTGGAGCCGGGCAGTGCCACCCGGCGGGCATCCCGCAGGATGTCGGCCATGTGGTATTGACTGGCCGCGGGGGTCAGCAGCAGTTCGCTGAAATCCCGCAGCTTGTGAATAAATTGCAACACCGCATGGTGATTGCGGCGGGGACGGATTTCCGCGTGGCTGCTGGCGCCGATAATCAGGCCGCCGACCCGGTCGTTGGCGTTGAGGCCCGCCCAACCTAGCGCGGCGGACAACTGGCAGGCCACCACCGATTTGAGGGCCTTGGAGCCGAAAAACATCGACGGTCGCAGGTCGCTGACAATCAGCACCGGGCGTTCCCGCTCCTCCCGGAACAGTTTGGTATGGGGCGTGTTGGTGCGGGCTGTCACCCGCCAGTCGATGGTGCGGATGTCGTCACCCGGCTGGTATTGGCGAACTTCTTCGAAGTCCATGCCGCGGCCCCGGCTGCGGGACTGGTGGCTGCCCATCAGTGCCGTGCGCGCCATCAGGCGCGGGAAGAAATTCAGCTCCCGGGTGCCAAAGCGCATGCCCACCAGCGTGGCGACATCGGCGATGGCCGGATTGTGGAGATCGGCGTCACTCATTGATCAGGCGGAAGGTACGTTGCTAATCAGCGTATCGATCACCTGGTCGGGGGTAATGCCACTGGCCTCGGCTTCGAAGCTGAGCAGCAGCCGGTGGCGCAATACGTCGTGGGCGACGGTGCGCACGTCGTCCGGCGAGACGTAGTCGCGACCGTTGAGCCAGGCATTGGCGCGGGCACAGCGGTCGAGGGAAATGGTGGCGCGTGGGCTGGCGCCGAACTCCAGCCAGCTGCCCAGTTGTTCGCCGTATTGGGCCGGATTGCGGGTGGCGAGAATCAACTGGACGATGTATTCCTCCACCGGCTCCGCCATGTGCACCGCAAGCACTTCCCGGCGGGCATCCATCAGTGTCTGTTCGGAGATTTCATCCATGTGGGGCGGCTCATTGTTCAGGGCCTCGTTGCGGGCCAGCCGCAGGATCTCCCGCTCGGCATCGGCGGCGGGGTAATCCACGTTCACATGCATCAGGAAGCGGTCCATCTGGGCCTCGGGCAGCGGGTAGGTGCCCTCCTGTTCAATGGGGTTCTGGGTGGCCATAACCATGAACAGTTTGGGCAGCGGATAGGTGCTGCGACCGACACTGATCTGTCGCTCCGCCATGGCTTCCAGCAGCGCAGATTGCACTTTGGCGGGAGCACGGTTGATTTCGTCTGCCAGCACCAGGTTGTGAAAAATCGGTCCCGGCTGGAAATTGAAACTGCCGTCTTCCGGGCGGTAGATATCGCTGCCGGTGATATCGGCAGGCAGCAAATCCGGGGTGAACTGGATGCGGTGGAAATCGCCGCTGATACCTTCAGACAGGGTCTTGATGGCCTTGGTCTTGGCCAGGCCGGGTGCGCCTTCCACCAGCAGGTGGCCATCGGCCAGCAGGGCGATGATCAGGCGGTCGATGAGGTGGGGCTGGCCGACGATCTGGCTGTTGAGGAATTGGCGCAATTGCAGGATCTGTTGCTGATGGTTCATGGTCTTGGCTGAAGGCTCTTGGTATATGGCTAAAGGCAGTTGTTTTTTTATTTCTCGATGATATGAGGCAAGGGATTGTAATGCCTGTTGCGGGTTAACCCAAACCGGGGCATTCCTCCGAGGTTAACCTAGACTGTAGGGAGTAAATGAAGTTCAGTTGTCACCGTCGCCGGAGCATAATGCAGCGCAAACGGCAGAGACCAAAGAGAACAATCAGAAAGGACGGGGGTGTGATGCAGGTGATATCCAGGGAAGAATTCTTCGCCCGGCTCGAGGAACAATTCCAGCGTCAGTATCCGGCAGCGCTGGTCGAAAAATTGCTGCCGTTTTCCCACCGACTGTTTGATCTGTTTCCCCTGGAAGAGCTGGCGGAAGAGCGCATTGAGGATATCCAGGGCTTCGTCCACAGCCTGTACATGTTCACCGGCAAGGTGGATCCGCTGCGCCCAAAGGTAAGGGTATTCAACCCCAGGCTGGAAGACGACGGCTGGGTCAGTGATACCACGGCAATCTTCATCATACAGCGGGATATGCCTTTTCTGGTGGATTCCGTACGGATACTTCTGAATCGCAATGGCCTGGACGTGAGGATCAGCAAGAGCACTCTGTTCAATGTGGTGCGGGACGAAGAGGGCAATCTGGTCGATTTTCACGATCCCACCGGTTACCAGCACAGTCGCGCCGAAGCGCTGATTTTTATCGAGGTGGACCTGCACACCTCCGGTGACGCGCTGGAGAACCTGGAGCACGATATCTACGATGTGCTGCAGGATGTGGAGGTGGTCACAGACGACTTCCAGGCCATGAACCAGCGTCTCGACAAAGTGATCGGGGAGGTGCGGGAAAATTATGGTCGTCTCGCCGAGGAGGATGCGCAGGAACTGGCGGCCTTCCTACAGTGGCTGCGGGACGGCGCCTTCATCTTTCAGGGGGTGGCGGAGTTCCGGCTCCTGAAAGGTCGGCATACCCCGGCGCTGAAGGCCCAGCAGGATCGCCAGCTGGGTATCTTCCGGCGCCACCGGCTGGTGGACGACAAGATTCCCCTGTCGGACCTCAGTCCCGGGATTCAGGCGTTCTACCGGGACGCGGCGCCGATGGCCTTTACCAAATCCTCTTGCCGCTCCAGGGTCCACCGCCAGGCCTATGCAGACTTTATCGTCCTCAAGCACTACGACAAGCAGGGAGAGGTGGTGGGCGAGTACCTGTTCATGGGCTTGTACACCTCGGCGGTGTACCGGATCAGTCCCTTCCAGATTCCACTGATCCGGCAGCGGGTGCAGCAGGTACTGGATCGCACCGGTTTCCAGCCCGGCAGCCACGATTACAAGGCGATGTTGCAACTGGTGGAAGTGCACCCACGCGATGAGTTGTTCCATTCCTCGGTCGATGAACTCTTTGATACGTTGGTGGGTATCTGGCAGATTTCCGAGCGCCGTCTGGTGCGCCTCTTTGTCCGGGTTGACCCGTTCGAGAAGTTCATCAACTGCCTGGTCTATATGCCCCGGGATATCTACCGGACATCCATTCGCACTCACATTGAGGAAGTGCTGAAAGCGGAGTTTGATGCCACCGAGTGTGAATTCAACACCAGTTTTTCCGAATCCGTGCTTGCCCGCACCCAGTTCGTGTTGAAGATCGAGTCCGATCGTTACAGGGAAGTGGACCGCCACGTGCTGGTTGGGCGTATTCAGTCCATCACCCAGGATTGGGGAGATGAGCTTGAGCAGGCGGCAGTGGAGCAGTGGGGTGAGGAACAGGGCCGCAGTATGGCCCGCAACTACCGGGACGCGTTTCCCGCCAGTTATCGAGACCACTTCGATCATCGCTCCGCCATCCACGACATAGAGCTGTTTCACGATCTGGATGAGCCCGGCGAAATCGCCACCAGTTTCTACCAGCCGGTCGGCGCGGAGCACAACATCATGCGTTTCAAGCTGTTCCATCGCGAGGAACAGCTGGAACTGTCGGAGCTGGTGCCGATGCTGGAAAACCTCGGCTTCCGGGTGCTCGGGGAGCATCCCTACCAGATATCCCCGCTGCAGGGGGAGGACGTGTGGATGCACGATTTCACCCTGCGCTTTGCCCTGGATGTGGATGTGGATGTGTCGCTGGTGCGCAACGCTTTCCAGGAAGCATTCACCGCTGTCTGGGCACAGCAGACGGAAAACGACCGCTTCAACCACCTGGTGGTGGGAGCGCGGCTGGACTGGCGCACGGTGGCTTTGTTGCGGCTCTATGCCCGCTATATGAAACAGCTGGGCAGCAGTTTCAGTCAGGATTTTATCGCCGATACCCTAGCGGCGAACCTGGAGGTCACCCGCAACCTGGTGGCGCTGTTCCGCTACCTGTTCGATCCCAAATTGCTGGAGACCCACGGGGAGGAATCCAGTCGGGCGGAACGGCTCAACGAGAAAATCCTCGAGCTGATCGATCAAATCAGCAACCTCAACACCGACCGGGTACTGCGCAGTTACCTGCAACTGATTAACGCCACCAAGCGCACCAACTTCTTCCAGCTGGATGCCGACGGCGAGATGAAGCCCTACATCTCGGTCAAACTGGCGCCGCGGGAACTCAGCGATGCGCCGGAGCCTCGCCCTCTGTTCGAAATCTTTGTCTACTCACCGCGTATGGAAGGAGTTCACCTGCGGGCCGGCAAAGTAGCCAGGGGTGGACTGCGCTGGTCCGACCGGCTGGAGGACTACCGCACCGAGATTCTTGGCCTGGTGAAGGCCCAGCAGGTCAAAAACGCGGTGATTGTGCCCACCGGTGCCAAGGGCGGCTTTGTGGCCAAGCAGGTACCGCGCAACGCCAGCCGCGAAGAATTGCTGCTGGAGGGCATTGCCTGTTACCGGATGTTCATCTGCGGCCTGCTGGATATCACCGACAATATCGTCGCCGGGAAGGTGGTGCCTCCACAGTCAGTAGTGCGGCGGGACTATGACGACCCCTACCTAGTGGTGGCGGCAGACAAAGGGACAGCCACATTTTCCGACTACGCCAACGAGATTTCCCTGGCCTACGGTCACTGGTTGGGAGACGCCTTTGCCTCAGGTGGCTCCTACGGCTATGACCACAAAAAAATGGGCATTACCGCCCGCGGCGCCTGGGTATCGGTGGAGCGACATTTCCGGGAGTTGGGCCTGAACACCCAGGCGGAGGACTTTACCGTGTTGGGTATAGGCGACATGGCCGGCGACGTCTTTGGCAATGGGCTGTTGCGCTCCGAGCATACCCGCCTGGTGGCGGCTTTCAACCACCAGCATATTTTCCTCGATCCGGACCCGGATGCCGCTGCCAGTTTTGCCGAGCGGCAGCGGTTGTTCAATCTGCCTCGCTCCGGTTGGGATGATTACGATCCCTCCCTGATCTCACAGGGCGGCGGGGTGTTTTCCCGGGCCGCCAAATCCATCCACCTGTCGGATCAGGTGCGCAATCGTTTCGGTATCAGCGCCAAGGCACTCAAGCCCAATGAGCTGATTCACGAGCTGCTCAAGTCGGAAGTGGACCTCGTCTGGAACGGCGGCATCGGCACCTACGTGAAAGCGTCGTCCGAGAGTCACCAGGAAGTGGGTGACCGGGCCAACGACGCCGTGCGCGTCAATGGTCGTGAGTTGCGCTGCCGGGTGTTTGCCGAGGGTGGCAATCTGGGGATGACCCAGCGTGGCCGCATCGAATATGCCCTCACCGGTGGAGCCTGTAATACCGACTTCATCGACAACGCCGGGGGAGTGGATTGCTCGGACCACGAGGTCAACATCAAGATCCTGCTCAACGAACTGGTCCAGGCTGAAGATCTCACCACCAAGCAGCGCAACCAGCTGCTGGCGGAGATGACCGACCAGGTGGCCGAGCTTGTCCTGAACAACAATTATCGCCAGACCCAGGCTATCAGCCTGGCTCATTACCGTTGTAAAACCAATTTTTCCGAATACTGGCGCACCCTCACCGATTGGGAGATGGCCGGGCAGATCAACCGCGCTCTGGAGTTCCTCCCCGACGACGATACGCTCAAGGAGCGCCTTAAGTCCGGGGCGGGCATGACCCACCCGGAGCTGGCCGTGTTGGTATCCTACGCCAAGATTCTCATCAAAGAAGCAGTCCTCAAGTCTGACGCCCCCTCCGACGCCTATGTGAGCCAGGCAATCAGGGGCGCATTCCCCGCTCGCCTGACCAAGGACTATCCGGATCAGGTCGCCCACCACAGTCTGCGTCGGGAAATCATCACCAATCAGGTTGTGAATGAAATGGTCAACCTGATGGGCGTTAACTACTTCCAGCGCCAGATTGCATCCACCGGTGCCGCGGTGGACGACGTGGTGCGGGCCTACGTGGTGGTCAGAGACCTGCTGCGCCTGGAGCGCTACTGGCAACGGGTTGAAAAACTCGACTACCAGGTGCCCGCAGAAGTGCAGTTTGAACTCTTCTATGCCCTGATGAGACTGGGACGTAGGGCATCACGCTGGGTCTTGCGCAACCGCCGCTCCTGCCTTAACCCCCAGAAGGAAGTGCGCACCCTGGGGCCAAAACTGGTGGAGTTGCAGTTGCTGTTGCCAACGCTTTTTGCCCGCCAGGATACCAATGGCTGGCAGGAGGAGGTGTCCCGCCTGGTCGGACTGGGTGTCCAGGAGGACGTGGCCATGCTGGTGGCCAGTTCCAACTTCCTGTTTTTCGGTTTTGGTATCGTCGATCTGGCGGCCACTGCGAGCAAGCCGGTGGGATTGGTGCTGGAACTGTATTACCGGCTGGGCAGCGAACTCGACCTGGAGTGGTTTGCTGATCAGATTGTCCATCTTGAGCCCGCCAGCCGTTGGGAGGATTTCGCCCGGGAGTCCTTTGTGGATGATCTGGAAAACCAGCGCCGGACTCTGGCTCGGTCACTGTTACAGGAGATCAGTAACCTGGACGACATCGAAACGGCCATTCATATCTGGAAAGCGGCCCAGGCGCCTTTGATCAAGCGCTGGCAGGACATGATGAAGGAACTGCACAGCGTTCCGGCCTATGACTTTGCTATGTTCTCGGTCGCCCTGAGGGAACTGCTCGACCTGGTCCAATCCACTGAGAACCGCCAGGATATGCCCCCGGTTTGCGCGGTGTAGTACCCGCTAAAAAGACGGGTATGCAGCGGGGTATCAGCCGGAGTGTCTATGGTATATTCTGCGCGCCCCTGACTCGGAGTCGGCTGAAAATTGGGAAGGTTGGTTGAAAGAAGCGGGGGGGAGGACATGCCTCCGCGCGCCGCTTCGAAGCCCTAGTCGGACTTTGTTTGGGGTATGAGCCCCGGGAGAAAAATCGATATTGTGTTACGACCTACCAGGTTCGTTGTTAAATATTGATGACCTTCTGTTGACAAGCCATAGCGTTATAACCGCTCCAGTTGTCTTCACGCCCTTCGCGCCAGCCATTGAACCAGTCCTGGGCAAGTGATGTTTCTTCTGAGTGGGGGCAACTTGATTTGTTTCGGCCGTTGAAGCCTGCTTGATAACCTTTGATAAATGCGCGGTGGGATGAATCTCGTTTTTGTCTTCTCATAGGACATGAACTCCTGATTCTTGGGCCACTCATTCCAGATGCGACCTGTTAGTTTTTTCTTCATACAGCCGGTCTATGACAGCAAAACTGTACAGAAGTGTCGAAGATTTTATTTATCTATTGGGAAGGCGTTTTAATTACGGTATGTAATCAGTACCCTGAATGACGTGGGTCGGCCTTTAATACAGAGAAGCTATATGAGCATGTGGTTTGCCAGTTGTCCGAAAGGACTTGAAGCGTTGCTTGCCAGTGAACTGGCCGGTTTGGGCGCATCATCCACCCGCGAAACTGTGGCGGGGGTCTACGCAGAGGGCGATACCGAATTCGCTTACCGCGCCTGCCTGTGGTCGCGACTGGCCAACCGCATCCTCATGCCCATGGAAAAGTTTCCTGTGAGCAGTGCTGATGACCTCTATCACGGTGTCGCGGCCATTCCCTGGGAAACCCACCTGACACCGAACGAGTCCATCGCCGTGGACTTCATCGGTACCAACGATGCCATTCGCCACAGCAAGTTCGGTGCCCAGCAGGTGAAAGATGCCATCGTCGACCGCATCCAGAAGCATTTTTCCGGTCGTCCCAACGTGGACCTGCACCGTCCGGATTTGCGTATCAACGTGCGCCTGGCCAAGGACCAGGCCCATGTGAGCCTCGACTTTTCCGGAGAAAGCCTGCACCGCCGCGGTTATCGCACTGCCATGGTGCCGGCACCACTCAAGGAGAACCTGGCCGCTGCGCTGCTGATCCGCGCTGGCTGGCCGGAGATTGCAGCCCGCGGCGGAGCCCTGATCGATCCCCTGTGTGGCAGTGGGACTTTCCTGATTGAGGGGGCAATGATGGTGGCGGATATCGCCCCGGGCCTGAACCGCGAACAGTTCGGTTTTCAGGGCTGGTCGCGATATGACGCCGAGCTGTGGCAGCGCCTGCGTCAGGAGGCCCTTGACCGCTGCCAGGCAGGTCTGGCCCGAGAGTTGCCGGAAATTCGCGGCTACGACAAGGACACAAGGGCGGTTTCTGCGAGCCACGAAAACATTGCCTGTGCCGGCCTGGAAAAATGGGTGCGGGTGATGGCCAAGCCTCTGGAGGCGTTCAAGAAGCCAACCCACCGTCAGCTCGGTGAAGGGCTGATTATCTGCAACCCCCCCTACGGGGAGCGCTGGGGTGAAATGGAAGAACTGCGTCCGCTCTACCAGACCCTGGGCGAGGTGGCCAAGCGGGAGTGCCCGGGCTGGCGGCTCGCGGTGATTACCGGCAATGCCGATCTGGCTTCGGAATTGCGCCTGCGCGCAGAGAAGAAATACCAGTTCTTCAATGGCACCATCCCGAGCCAGTTGCTGTTATTCCAGCTGCGGGATGCCTCTGAACAGGGGCAGCAGCGCCAGGTGGTGACCGAAGAGCAGCTCGGCGAAGGCGCGCAGATGTTCGCCAATCGTCTGAAGAAGAATGCCCGCAAGCTGGCCGGTTGGCTCAAACAATCCGGAGTGAGCTGTTACCGGCTCTACGATGCCGATATGCCGGAATATGCGGTGGCGGTGGATATTTACGGTGACGCCATCCACGTGCAGGAGTATGCGCCACCGGCAAAAATTGACGAAGAACAGGCCAATAGACACCTCAGTGAAGTGCGCAAGGCGCTGCTGGCTTTATACCCGGACAGTCGCGGCAAGCTGTTTTTCAAGGAACGGCGCCGCCAGAAGGGTGACAACCAGTACCAGCCCCGCCCCAGTCGTCAGCACCACAGCGGTACCTTTGTGGTGGAGGAGGGGGCCTGTCGCTTTGAGGTCAACCTCACCGATTATCTCGACTCGGGACTGTTTCTGGACCACCGACCGGTGCGACACCTGATCGGGGAGCTGGCTGCCGGCAAGCGTTTCCTCAACCTGTTTTGCTATACCTCAGCGGCGACCGTACACGCCGCAAAGGGAGGTGCCGAGAGCAGCCTTAGTGTGGACATGTCGAACAGTTATCTGGAGTGGGCCAGCCGCAATTTTGTGCTCAACAAGATGGACGAAAAACGCCATCAGTTGCTGCGGGCAGACTGCCTGGACTGGCTTGCTCAAGAACAGGGCGAGTTTGATCTGATCTTTCTGGATCCGCCGACGTTTTCCAATTCCAAGAAGATGGAGGGGGTGCTGGATATCCAGCGAGACCATCCCGAGCTGATTCATCACGCCATGGCGATACTGGCCCCCGGCGGCACGCTGGTTTTCTCCAACAATTTTCGCCGCTTTACCCTGGATGATCAGCTGCGGGCAAATTACTCGGTGGAGGACATCACCGCCAGAACCTTTGATCCGGATTTTCAGCGTGATCGCAGGATTCACTACTGTTGGCTGATTCGTCACCGGGAGTAATTGTGCTGTGGACAAAACGCTGACTATCTACAGTGGCCCTCATTGCCATCTCTGCGACCAGGCCAAGGCACTACTTTATCCGCTGCTGCAGGAGGCCGGCTGGCGCCTGCAGGAAGTCAATATTGCCGGAGACGAGCAGCTAAAGGCGCTTTACGGCATTCGCATTCCGGTGGTGGCGACACCGGACGGACGGGAAAAAGGCTGGCCCTTTACCGCGGGGCAAATCCGTCGCCTGATCAGCGAATCCTGATCGTTGGCCCCTTCCCGCGCATTGCCGATACAACCGCCGGGTAAACTTCGCTAGAATTTCCCCATAAACCACATCCTTGGGGGGAAATGGTTCCATGCGTGCCGACAAGCTGTTCAACGGCCTTTCCACACGACATTTACCCATGGATTTCACCGGTGGTCTCACTGCCGCAGTGGTGGCTCTGCCGTTGGCGTTGGCCTTCGGGGTGGCGTCCGGTGCAGGTCCCATGGCCGGAGTCTACGGCGCCATTTTCGTCGGATTTTTCGCCGCGCTGTTTGGCGGCACTCCCTCTCAGGTTTCCGGTCCCACTGGCCCCATGACCGTAGTGATGGCGGGGGTGTTCACCTCCATGCAAGCTCGCTATCCGGAAACAGGCATCCTGCTCGGCTTCAGTGCCGTCATCCTCGCCGGCCTGATCCAGATCGCCATGGGGGTTCTGAAGCTTGGCAAGTACTTCATTCTGGTTCCCTACCCGGTAATTTCCGGGTTCATGACCGGGATTGGCGTCATCATCATCATCCTGCAGCTGGGGCCGTTTTTGGGGCACAGCGGCACGCCTTCATTGATGGCGGCGTTGAGCAGCCTGCCGCAATGGTTGCTTTCGATCCATTGGCAGGAGCTTGCTCTCGGGGTTCTGGCGCTGGCCATTGTGTACCTGTGGCCTGCGTCCTGGAATGTCTGGCTGCCGCGTCCGTTGGTGGCATTGTTGGCGGGAACCTTCGCTTCTCAGTGGCTGCCGGAGGAATCCATAGCCGTTATCGGCGAAATTCCCTCGGGCTTCCCGCCCTTGCACTGGCCGCTATTCAACCTGCATGTGATGGGGGAGCTGTTGTACGCGGGTGTGTTGCTGGCGGTGCTGGGAGCCATTGACTCATTGCTGACGTCGTTGGTGGCGGACAGCATGACCCGGAATCAACACGACTCTGACCGGGAACTGATAGGGCAGGGTGTCGGTAATGCGGTGGCTGGCCTGTTTGGTGGCCTGCCGGGGGCGGGTGCCACCATGCGCACCGTGGTGAATATTCGCGCCGGGGGAAAGACCGGCCTGTCCGGTGCGATACATTCGCTGATCCTGCTGCTGGTGATGCTGGGAGCAGGCAAATACGCCGCCCATGTGCCACTGGCCGTCCTCGCCGGGATTCTCATCAAGGTGGGTCTCGACATCATCGACTGGCCTTTTTTCCGCCGCCTAGGAAAGCTGCCGATCAACACGGTGGGGATGATGTTGCTGGTACTCGGTCTGACAGTTTTTGTGGACCTGATCACTGCCGTGCTGGTGGGCGTATTCCTCTCCAATCTGATCACGGTGGAGCGATTGACCAGTATCCAGTTGGATGGCATCCAGCTCAGTGATGGCGTTGATATTTCGGAAAGCAGTGCAGAGGTCAAAGGTCGTCTGGCCGAACAACAGTGGCTGGCGGATCATCGGGGCGATGTATTACTGCTGCGTCTGAATGGCCCGCTCAGTTTCGGAGTGGGTCGGGGTCTGCGCCGCAGGATGGCAGGAAAAATGTCACACAAGCGGATGATTGTTGATCTGACCGGAGCCCACCTGGTCGGGACTTCGACCGCGATGATTCTCGATGAGCTGATAGAGCTGGAACGTGGCAGCCAGCGGGACGTCATGCTGGTGGGGGCCTCTGACAAGGTGCGCGGGGACCTGCAACAACTGGGCACCCTGGAACGGGTGGGTCCCCACGGGGTGTTTGATAACCTGCCGGCTGCGATGGCCTGGGTAGACCGCGGTGATACAGACGAGACTCCCGACGGTGAAGGCGCCAAGGGTTAGTAAATACCCTCGCAGACGTGGTCGATCAGTGAACCGGCTGTCTGTGTGAGAGCATGGGCTCTCACACAGAGTATCTGATCAATACTGGCCGTTGGTCAGGTAGAAGACGTCCAGAACAGTCTGGGTTGCGTCCATCACTCGCACGATGCGATCGTCGATGCGGCGCAGAGAGGTGCCGTCGAGGCGACGGGGCATGCGGCGCAGTATCTCGTCAGGCAGGGAGTGGCTGTAGCTGTACAGTTCTGCATCCAGTACTTCACCCCTGGCCACCTTTTTTTGCCAGCCGGGAGGCAGTTCGCCACCGCGTTCCAGCTTCATGCGCAGGCCGGGCGGCAACTTCTTTTCCTTGGATTTTTTGCCGTGATCGTAATTGTCATCGTCATCGTAGTAATGACCATCGCGCAGGTAGTCACCCAGCAGACGTTTTTCTGCTTCATTGAACAGCACGCCGGCGATAACTCCGCCAGCCACTTCCGCAGCAGGACCCAGATCGGCATTGGCGGTTACGGGCACTGCCAGGCTGCTGCCCAGTAGCAGTGCCACCGAGAGTGCCGGGATGCCCCCCATGAAGAGTCTAATGTTGCGGTGATTCCTGTGCAGTTTCACGGTTGTATCCGTCCTGATAGTTGTTCACCTCAATGGTGAGGTGCGAAAGTTGATGAAAGCCAGCGAGTAGCCCCTTGTAGTAATCAACGGGGCGAGGTGTCTGGCTGACGATGGTGATGATAGCGGCAAAATGATGTTCGCTGACCCGCCAGGCATGAAAATCTGTGATGCGATTCTCCCCGTCTGCCTCGATAGTGCGCCGGATCGCCTCTCGATCCCTGGCGGGCATGCTGCCATCCAGCAGTATCGGACTGAACTGGCGCACCAGTCCGACTGACCAGCGGGCAATAATGACCGCTCCGACGATACCCATGATTGGGTCCAGCCACTGCCAGCCGAGGAATTTTCCTGACAGCAGGGCCGCGATGGCCAGCAGCGAGGTCAGCGCATCCGCCAGCACGTGCATATAGGCCGCGTAGAGATTGTGATCATGGTGGCCGTGATGATGGTCATGGTCATGGTCGTGTGGGTGGTCGTGGTCATGATCATGGCCGTGATGGTGGTGCTCGTCCTTCAGAATCAGGGCGCACACCACATTGATCAGCAGTCCCAGGACAGCTACACCGATGGCGGCATTGAAGTGTATTTCCTGGGGGGTAAACAGGCGTTGGATCGATTCGATCAACATCATCAGTGCGACGGTGGCCAGGGCCACGGCGCTGGCAAAACCGCCCAGCACCCCGACTTTGCCAGTACCGAAGCTGTAGGCGGGATTATCCGCGTGTTTGCGAGCATAGCGGTAGGCGAAGACGGTAATCAGGAAGGCGGCGACGTGGGTGCCCATGTGCCAGCCATCCGCCAGCAGGGCCATGGAGCCGAACAGGGTGCCGGCGATGATTTCCGCCACCATGGTGATGGCCGTGAGGATCAGGACATAACGGGTGCGACGTTCCCCTCGGCGGTTGGCGGTAAAAAAGTCGTGATCGTGTCGCCAGTAGTCGAGTTGATTTTCAAGCATTACAAAGGTCACAAATAGTTGTCAGAACAAAATGGAGGAGATGTCGGTTTCAGGTCGGCTAATTGGGTCACAAGGATTTTGACAGGCTGAAAGCGCCGCGAATCTGGCCCTCCCGATAGCCCGTGGCTTGGTCGTCGGGATAGCGCTGTTGCAGCGCAGCCCGCACTTGAGGATCGAGGGTTTCACCGTGGCAAGTGAGACACAGTGGCTCCACACCTTGGGCTTTCATATAGCGGAACTTCCCATCCACAGCCGCGGCAACGGTAAGCTGTTGCGGCAGCTCTCCGGCCGCGCGGCGCTGGTCGAATTGCTGGAGAATTTCTCTCTCCCAACTATCGGGGACGGCCGTGCCGCTGTTTCTGGCCTTGAGGCTGACTCGTTTTACCTGCCAGCCGGAACTGTCACTTAACTGCCGGGCAATCCGGGGTGCCACCTCGGCACAGACGTTGATGGCGTGTACCGGGCCACCCTGTTGCATGGCCGCCTGTAATTGCGGTTTCAGTGTGCCGGCAAACTGCTGTACCAGGCTTTCCGCCTCGAGTGTGAGTTCTGCCTCTTCTGGCGAGATCTCTTTTGTCGAGATGGCATCCGGGTTGCCCCCGCACAAAGCGGGGCAGGAAGCCATTAGCAGCAGTGAGTACAGTAACAGTCCGCCAAAGGCTGATTTCGCCATGACAACAGGCCTCCAGTTAATGAGCAATCATCTAAGGAAAAGTGTAACAGGGATAGTCGCCGTTAGCAGTCGTGCTACTGGTCAATCCCGTCCAGCTGGAAGAAATCAAAGGCATTGCTGCTGGTCTGGCGGGCAATCTCAAGGGCTGGCTCCTCCCGGCAACGAGCGACCTCTTCCAGCACCCAGGGCAGATATGCCGGTTCGTTGCGGCGCTCTTTCGGTTTCGGCTGCAATGTCCTTGGCAGCAGGTAGGGCGCATCGGTTTCCAGCAGCAGCCTGTGCAGGGGAATATGCCGGACCAGAGCCTGCAACGGTTGGCCGCGTCGTTCATCACAGACCCACCCGGTAATGCCGATATACAGGTCGAGGTCCAGGTAGTTGAACAGGGCCTCCCGTTCGCCGGTAAAACAGTGAATCACGCCACCGGCGAGGTGGTCCCGGTAGTGCCTGAGAATCTCGAATTGCCGCTGATGGGCATCCCGTTCGTGCATGAAAACCGGCAGTCGAAGTTCCGCCGCCAATTCCAGTTGCGCGGTGAAGGCCCGCTCCTGGTCGGCGGGGGATGAGAAATTGCGATTGAAGTCCAGTCCGGTTTCGCCGATGGCTACAACGCAGGATTCAGTTGCCAGCGAGCGCAAGTGATGCAGTGTGTCCGACGAGAAGGTTTTGGCATCGTGTGGATGCACCCCGCAGGTACTGTAGAGCATGCCGGGATACTGCTCGGCAAGACGATGGCAGAGTTCCACTGCGTGTTCGCTCTCCCGTTCGCTGGTGCCGGTAATGACCAGGTTGCGGACATTGGCGGCCAAGGCTCGATCAAGGACGGCCTCCAGGTCGGAGGCAAAAGCCTTGTTGCCGAGGTTGACGCCAATATCTACCAGCGGCGCCTCACTGGTTAACAGATCGCTCATAGGATGCGTTTTTTCTCCCCCGGCGAGAGAATGCGCTCCTTGCTGTCCAGGTGGTGGGCGTAAATCATCGAAAAGGCCAGGACATTCTGAACGTAATTGCGGGTTTCCCGGAAGGGAATGGTTTCAATCCATGCGTCAAAAGGAAGACTGCCGGCGCTATCCTGTAACCAGCGATCGACCCTGCCGGGGCCGGCGTTATAGGCGGCGGTCGCGAGAATCCGGTTGTCACCAAATCGCTGCAGCATCTCCCGGTAATAACGGCTGCCGAGAGTGATATTGATTTCCGGTTCAAACAGGTCGTGGCTGCCGCGGTACTGGATGCCGTTCTTCCTGGCGGTGATTTTTGCCGTGGCGGGCATCAACTGCATCAGGCCTCTGGCTCCCGCCGGAGATTCGGCATCCTGGGCGAGAGCGCTCTCCTGGCGGGCGACGGCGAACAACAGGTGTACCGGTACGCCGGTGGCCTTGGCATGACTATAGAAAGCCTGCTTGAACGCTAAAGGGAACCGTAAATTGATATCGTCCCAGAAGCCTGCATTGATCAAACTGGTGATGGCGCCGTTGTGCCAGTGCCACTGGCTGGCAATGCGCGCTGCGGCGATCCACTGCTGTTCATTGAAATTGCGGTTGGTGAAATACCACTCCCGGCGGGCCGAGAGGTAATCTTCGTGGAAGATCAGCTCGCGGGTCCGCTGCAGTCCCGGCAGTTGTCTCAGCTCGTCGATCTGTTCCTGACTGACACTGGCCTCACGGAAGGCCATTGAATAATCGAGGTTGAGCCAGTCGCTGGCCAGGAATCCATAGAAGCTTCGGGTGCGGGACAGCACCTGATAGGCGGACTGGATACTTTGCTTGCTGCCTTTCGTCTGGCTCAGTTCATTGGCCCTGGCACGCCAGTACAGCCAGCGGTCCTGTTCGCTCAGTGATGTGGGCATGTGACCAATCCAGGTCAGCACTTCGTTCCAATCGCCCTCCCGCAGAGATTCCCTGGCCCGCCATTCCAGGATGGCGGGATCAACGAATGCTAGGTTTTCAAGCAGGTACTGATCGGCAATATTCTGGTGTTGTTGCTGATACAGCCCTTTCACCAATTCGCTGACCACCTGGGTTTTTTGTTCGTCGGGAAAAGGGTGGATCTGCTGGTAGCGGTTCCAGTGCTTCAGTGATGTTGTGGCATCCGTGCGCGCCAGATGAGTGAGCCCGTGAATGATGATGGTATGGATTTCTGTATCGTCGTACGACTTGCCCAGGTGGCGGAACAGTTGGTAATCGCCGATCTTCTGGTGATTGCGATCGACCTGGTAAAAGCTGGAGGCGAGCTGGCGATATTTATCGGAGGTGAAAAAACGCTCCAGATATTTAGCGAGCTGATACTGGTGATTGAGCACGGCCGCACTGTATCGCTGCCAGGCGACTTCTTCGCTGATCTGATGATTGGCAATCAGCATGTCGAACAGGCGGTCGCAGCCTTTAGGCTGTGACTTGCCTACGGTCCATAACTTCAATGCTTCGGCAATGGCGGCATCCCGCTCACCCTTGCGGATGCGCGCCAGCTGGTAGTAACACTGCTGTTCGGTGGTTGCCGTCGCCCCGTTGTAGTACCGCAGGTATTCCTGCCAGCGGTCGGCGCTGCGCAATGTCTCCAGCCAGCGGTAGCGCATGCGATTGGCGAGGGAGCTGTTGTCATAGCGGGTCAGGAAGTCTTCCACGTCCCGGTTGGTTGAATGCCTGAGTCGATCGCTCAGCCACATGTATTCCAGATAGGGTTTTAGCGGATAGTCTCCGATCACTCCAAGAATGCGACGCACATTGGTTTTGTCATTTTTGGCGATGGCAATCTTGCCCTCCCGATACAGCGCCCGCTGCTCGTCAAGGGTGGGGTTTTTGGCAAAAGTCAGATTGGATATCAGGGAAAAAAGCACTGCAACTGACAGGGTGCAGGCTTTGCTACCGAGGCGAAGCTCCATGGTATTTGATGTGTGTCCGTTGGTCTGGGGTGATACTGCGATGCAGCTATGTTAGACAGATCACCCTTGATTGAACAGAGTCGCCGGGAGCGGAATTTTCAGACTTTGACCGCCAGAACATCGCACTGGGAACCGTGCAGAACGCCAGTGGCGGTGGAGCCGAGAATCAGGCTCAGGCCGTGTCGGCCGTGACTGCCAACAACGATCAGGTCGACATTATTGTCGATAGCAAAGTGATGCATCTCGTGTGCTGGCTGACCGATGATGACGTGCTGTCGTTCCGGGGAACTCCCAATTCCGTACCGACCTTTGCGAGACGTTCCCTGGCTTGTTCTTCCAACTGGTTTTGCACTTCGGTCAGGTCCATGGGGATATCGCCACCATAGGCAAAGGAGAGGGGTTCCTGCACATGAATCAGACTGAGTTTTGTTTCACCGCTCAGAAACAGAGACTTGACTCGCTCGACAACTTGCTGTGATTCTGGTTGCAGATCAAGACCGATCAGGACATGTTTGTAAGCGGACATAAGACGGCTCCCAGCCACATTAATATGGATAGTAAGAGTTGTAGCAGACAATGACATATTTGTTAATAGCACTGGTGTTGGCCATTATCGTTTCACCACTGCTCTGGTTTAGGCAAACCCCCCGGCAGAAACTGATTACCGCGATGAGGCAACAGGCCTCTAGGGGTGGTTTACAGGTTCGCCTGGTCAGACCGCCAGACGCCAGAGAGGGAGAAGGTCGGCTGGAATTTGTCTGTTACACCATGCCGTGGCAAGCGAAGACAGAACCGTCTGTTCTGCCTCGGGCAGAGCAATGGTTGTTGGTCAAGGATACCCGGCGGGGAGATCCTTCGCCCTGGCAGGGGTGGCAGTGGCTCGGACGCGATCCCAGTGAACAGTTGCACGCCGCTATCGGCCAGGCAGTGGTCGAATTGCCTTCCTCTGCCAGCGGCCTGGAAGCCAGTGCATCCGGGCTTTCGGTCTATTGGCAGGAGCGGGGCGAGCTGACAGATGTGGAACGAATCGTCTCACAGCTGACCCGGCTGAGAGGGGCCATCAGACCCTCCACCAATGTTGTGGTCTAGGCAACAAATTGAAGAATTTCCTTGACCTACCCACAGGCCGCGCATGTATATTCGCCCCCTCGGAAAGCGGCTCTTGTCGGGAGACAGGTAAATCCGCTCAACTAAATCAGTGAGTTATCGATAGATTCATGGGCAAATCACTCGTTATCGTGGAGTCACCCGCCAAGGCGAAAACGATCAACAAGTATCTCGGTGATGACTTCATCGTGAAGTCAAGCGTCGGCCATATCCGCGATCTGCCCACCGGTGGCAATGGCAAAACCGTAGACCCCAAAGAGCGAGCCAAGGCTGCAGCGGCCACCCGAAAGATGTCGGCCGCTGAAAAAGAAGTCTATCAGGCCAATAAAGCCCGCACCCAGCTTGTCAGCCGTATGGGTATCGACCCTGAAAATGGCTGGAAGGCCCAATACGAAATTCTTCCCGGCAAGGAAAAGGTCGTTGCCGAGCTCAAGAAGCTCGCTAGGAATGCAGACCATATCTACCTGGCGACGGACCTTGACCGTGAGGGTGAGGCGATTGCCTGGCACCTGATGGAAGCCATCGGCGGTGATCCTGAACAGTACCAGCGGGTGGTGTTCAACGAGATTACCAAAAAGGCCATCAAGGAAGCCTTCGAACATCCTGGTCGCCTCGACAACAATCGGGTCAGTGCCCAGCAGGCCCGCCGTTTCCTGGACCGGGTGGTGGGCTTTATGCTGTCACCGCTGCTGTGGAGCAAGGTTGCCCGGGGACTGTCTGCCGGTCGGGTGCAGTCTGTGGCCGTCAAATTGATTGTCGAGCGCGAGCGGGAGATCCGCGCGTTCGAGCCGGAAGAATACTGGACGCTGCACGCGGACCTGGAGACCGCTGCTGAGGATCAGGTTCGTTTCGAAGTGCGCAAACAGGGGGATGAGAATTTTCGTCCCACCAACAAGGCCCAGGCCGATGCCGCCGTCGCTGCACTCAACAAGGCAGCATTTGCTGTTGTGGCCCGGGAGGACAAACCCACCAGCAGCAAGCCCTCTGCGCCTTTTATTACCTCGACCCTGCAACAGGCATCCAGCACTCGTCTCGGTTACGGTGTAAAGAAAACCATGATGCTGGCCCAGCGCCTGTACGAAGCGGGTTACATCACCTATATGCGAACCGATTCCACCAACCTCAGTGCCGAGGCGGTGGCGACCTGTCGGGAATTTATCGACCAGCGCTACGGCAAGGATTACTTGCCCGAGAAGCCAAATACCTATTCCAGCAAGTCCGGTGCTCAGGAAGCCCACGAGGCGATCCGCCCATCCAATATCGACATTCTTCCCGGTGATCTCTCCGGCATGGAAGAGGACGCCAAGAAACTTTACCGCCTGATCTGGCAACAGTTTGTTGCCTGTCAGATGACTCCGGCCCAATTTACCAGTACCACCGTGACGGTGAATGCTGGTGATTTTGAGTTACGCGCCAAGGGTAGGGTGACCCGTTTTGATGGTTACCTGAAAGTGCTGCCAGCAGTGGCACAGAAAGGTGATGATATCGAACTGCCAGAAATGGCGGTGGGCGAGGAACTTGCCCTGAACAAGCTGATCCCGGTTCAGCATTTCACCAAACCACCGGCGCGCTACTCCGAAGCGTCGCTGGTGAAAGAGCTGGAAAAAAGGGGCATAGGTAGACCATCTACCTATGCATCCATTATTTCCACGATTCAGGATCGAGGATACGCGCGTGTCGAAAACCGTCGTTTCTACGCTGAGAAAATCGGTGACATTGTCACTGACCGCCTGAATGAGAACTTCTCGGACCTGATGGACTACGGCTTCACCGCCAGCATGGAGGAGTACCTGGATGAGATCGCCCAGGGAAACCTGGAGTGGAAACAGGTGCTGGATCGTTTTTACCGGGACTTCACCAACAAGTTGGCCAAGGCTGAAGCCTCGCAAGATGGTATGCGTCCGAATGAGCCATCTGTTACCGATATTTCCTGTCCGCAATGTGGGCGACTGATGATGATTCGCACCGGTTCCACCGGGGTATTCCTGGGGTGTTCCGGTTACAACCTGCCCCCCAAAGAGCGCTGCAAGGGAACTCTGAACCTGATTCCCGGAGATGAGGCCGTCCCTGCCGACGGGGACGATGAAGCAGAATCCCGCCAATTGCTGCACCGCCGTCGTTGCAAGTTGTGTAATACCGCCATGGACAGTTACCTGATCGACGACACCCGAAAGCTGCACGTCTGCGGTAACAACCCGGATTGCGAAGGCTATGAAGTCGAGATGGGGCAGTTCAAGCTCAAGGGATACGACGGTCCGATCATAGAGTGTGATAAATGCGGTAGTGACATGCAGTTGAAGTCTGGCCGCTTCGGCAAGTATTTCGGTTGTACCAATGAGAGCTGCAAGAATACCCGCAAGCTGTTGAGAAATGGCCAGCCGGCGCCGCCGAAGATGGAGCCTGTGCCGATGCCGGAATTGTCCTGTGAGAAGGTGGATGATCACTATATTTTGCGGGATGGCGCTTCCGGGTTGTTCCTCGCTGCCAGCAAATTTCCCCGTCACCGGGAAACCCGCGCTCCACTGGTGGCAGAGTTGTTGCCCCATCGCGCCGAGATCGACGAAAAATACAGCTTCCTGTTCAGTGCGCCGGTAAAGGACCCGGATGGTATTCCCACGGTGGTGCGCTACAGCCGCAAGACTGGCGAGCAATACGTTCAGTCTGAGGTTGAGGGCAAACCTTCCGGCTGGAAGGCCTTTTTCGATAAAGGGGCCTGGCGGGAAAAGGATGATCGCAAGGCCAAAAAATAGCGGGCGGGCACAGTGAACCCCTATCTCTCTGTTGTTAATCAGCGACTTCATTTTGGTCGCCTGCTACTTCAGCAATTGCCACCTGCCGGCGATACCCCCTCAAAGCGGATGCTGGAGCTGGCTCTATGCCAGTCCGTTCTGTACCAACTGGAATCAGCCTACCGTTTTTACCTGCGAGAAATTGCTTCCACCTATCGCTGTCGCACTCCGGAACAGATTGGCAATGTGGGGGCGTTGGTTGCCGATCTGCAAGCGATGGGGAAACATCCCGCCGAAGCGAGTGAGCTCGCCAATCTGGAGAGCACTTCTGGTACCTGGCTCAACCAGCTGTTGGCAGCATACCGACAGGTGCGGACCGTACAGCAGGAGCAAACCAGCCAGCAGTCCCCCATAGCTGTGGTGCAGATGAGTGCTGATATGGAGCCTGTGGAACTGGATGCCGAGGGGCTAAAGACGTGGTTGGCAGCCTTTGTGGAGTTGGTTGAACGCCATCGCCAGCACATGCAGGAGTGCTGAATTTCCCCCGTTCCGGTTAATAACCCTGCCGCGCTCTGTTACAATCCCTGCTTCTCCCAAAAATAAAGCTGCTTGCTCCGGAAATTCTGATGACTCTGTCTCTGTTTGAAATCGTGATCCTTCCCGATGGCGACGTTGCCCTGCAACGGGCCGATGATGACGAGGCACCATTGATTCGTATCAGCTTTTCCGACGAGGCTCAGGAGTTTCTACAGAGCGCCAAGGTGGATGTGGCCAAGGTCATGATCGACGCCGGTATCGAGGTGTTTGAACAGCTGGGAGCGGACAATATGCAGCTGGAACTGCCGCGTATTGAGAAGAACCGGGTACTGCACTGATCAGTCCCGGTTGTCAGTTAGAGCTCAGTCACACCGACCCTTTAGATTGCCTTCTTAACAGTTAACTCGTTGTCTCATTGCCCAACTTGATGGTCGGGCGACAGGTGATGTTGACCGAACACGAAGCGCGAAGGCGGCTGTCAGGTGCCGGTGCGAATCACTCCCACACCCAGTCCTTCGATGGCAAAGCTCTGTTCCCGCAGGTCTACCACAATGGGCTCCAGGGTTTCATTTTCCGGCTCCAGGATAACCTCGTAACGTTTTTTACCCTTTCGCAACCGTTTGACTGTTACTTCATCGTCAATTCTGGCGACAACAATCTGTCCGTTTTCTGCGGTCTCACATTTGTGCACGGCCAGGATGTCACCGTCCATGATGCCGATGTTTTTCATACTCATGCCGTGAACCCGCAGCAGGAAATCTGCTTGGGGATAGAACAGGTTGGCCGCCACATCCAGGTAGGCCTCGATGTTTTCCACGGCGAGCACCGGGTTGCCCGCGGCGACCCGACCTATGAGCGGCAGACCAGGCTGTTCTTCCTCTACAAGACGGATGCCCCTGGATGCCCCGGATGTCATCTCAATCACACCTTTGCGGGCCAGGGCTCGCAGGTGCTCCTCGGCGGCGTTGGGTGACCTGAAACCCAGTTCCGCGGCGATTTCCGCCCGGGTGGGAGGATAACCGCTTTCCTCCAGATAACGCTTGATCAGGTCGAGTATCTGTTGCTGGCGGGCGGTGAGGGCTGGATGGGTCATTGAGACTCCTTTTCTGTCCTGACATTGACAGTGATTTGGTATCAATACTGTAAATTAATATAGACTGTATTAAAACACAGTATTTAGTCCGGGGCAGCATAAAAATGGGTGATTGCAACTATACTTAGTTATCGGCATATTGAGCCCGGCACAGCCCTTGCTATCCCGATAGAGTTCGCCTGTAGCGATAGGGGGCCGATCAATAAAGGGAGTGTTCTGATGGACGAACTGAAAATTCCGGAAGCCTGGCGCGTATTGAGAATTCAGGCCGAACTGGTTGAGGGGATTGAGTCTCTGGCCCGGCTGGGTGGCGCGGTTACCATCTTTGGCGGGGCTCGTTTCAAGTCCGGCAGTCATTTCTATGATGAGGCAATGCACCTGGGTGGCATCCTCGGCAAGGAGGGAATTCCGGTTATCACCGGCGGTGGTCCCGGAATCATGGAGGGCGCGAATCGCGGCTGTTATGCCACTTCCGCAACCTCTGTAGGACTGAATATTTCCCTGCCGACGGAGCAGGAGCCCAATCCCTACCAGGATATTTCCCTGCAGTTCCGTTACTTTTTTGTCCGCAAGTTCATGTTCGTGAAGCATGCGGTCGGTTTTGTGATCTTCCCCGGTGGCTACGGGACAATTGATGAACTTTTCGAGGCATTGACTCTGGTGCAAACCAGCAAGGTGCGACCATTTCCGATCATCTTGCTGGGCAGTGACTACTGGCAGGGGTTGGTGGACTGGATCAAGAACACCATGCTGTCACATGGCTGTATCGAGGAACGTGAGCTCCACTTGTTCAGTGTGGTCGATGATGCAGAGAGCGCGGCGAAGATTATCCTGCAGCATGCACGCATGCTGCAGGCTCAAGAAATAGCCGAATAAGGGGTGACAGCCGGTATCCCCTAATAGTCATCCAGCCCGTAGATGGTGTCTGAATCGATGTCGAGAAACGGATCGTTCCAGTTGTCGGGGATAAAAATATCATCTGGGAACAGGCTGTCTTCATTGCTTAGTTCGTAAGAAGCTCTCCAGTCCTCGGGCGCCTCGGCCGGCAGTAACAGCAATTGCTGCCAAGTATCCAGATCGATTTCACTCACTTCACCATCCATGTACTGCACTTCGATGGAACCGGCATGTTCATCAACTGCAACTACTTCGAATATTTCGTCGTCGGTGGCGTCCTGATACCAGGAGCCGATGACAGGAACTTGTGATGCCATGATTCACCCCTCCTTCTTTTTTCTCTCTTTAGTGGGACTGATCAAATTATCACCATCACAATGAAACTGCACCCCGTTGGCAATGGCTTTTGGACAAACGGGCGCAAGCATATTTTTTTGGAGAACTTCTGTGATATGAGACAAGTTTTAAAAAACTCGCGTAACTTAAGTGGGCAAAAGTATTAAATTTTTCCCTGAATTCGCAGTTGCGGTTAACTTAAGTGCATGGAGATATAACAGGGGATTTTCAAAATGAAAAATTCGTCTAATCTGTTCTCTTGATTGATAATGATCAGCCGCTTTCCCGATTTAACCCCTGATGTCTGAGGTACATGTATGATTCCTGGCCCACTGATGCTCGATCTTGATGGCCTTTCTCTCACCAAGGACGAAGAGCAGCTGATACAGCGGCCGGGGGTAGGAGGTATCATCTTTTTTGCCAGGAATTTTTCCTGTCGCGAACAAATTGTTGAGTTGGTCCGGGAGATTCGTGCCATTCGCCCCGAACTGTTGATTTGCGTGGACCAGGAAGGTGGACGTGTGCAGCGATTTAGGGAAGGTTTTACCCGCATCCCTCCCATGCAGTTACTGGGAAAAGAATTATCTGTGTTGGGAGATGATGCGTTGCTAAAGGATGCCGGTTGGCTGATGGCCTCTGAGCTGCTGGCGTGTGGAATCGATTTCAGTTTTGCCCCGGTGCTGGATATCGACAGGCACCGCTGTGAGGTGATCGGCGACCGTTCTTTTTCCGATGACCCGGAAGTGGCCATTCCGGCAGCCCGGGCTTTTATAGCCGGTATGCACGAAGCGGGTATGACGGCTACCGGTAAGCATTTCCCCGGTCATGGTGGAGTAGTGGCCGATAGCCACCTGGAAACTCCCTACGACGACCGCTCCCTGGAAGCCCTTCGGGACCGGGATCTGCGTCCTTTCGTGGAGCTGTCCGCAGAGTTGGATGCGGTTATGCCTGCCCACATTGTATTTCCCAACATTGATCCCGATGCCGTTGGCTTTTCCCGATTCTGGTTGCAACAGCTTCTGCGCGGTGAATTGGCTTTTGACGGGGTCATTTTCAGTGACGACCTCTCCATGAAGGGCGCGGATCTGGTGGGGGGCTACGCGGACAAGGCCCACTGCGCCCTCAATGCGGGCTGTGATATGGTTCTGGTCTGCAATAACCGTCAAGGGGCTCTGGAAGTGCTGGAGTTTGTTGAGACAACTGACGTTGTTCCGTCTCCGCGACTGACTTCCATGCTGGCCCACAGTAAACCCGATTGGCAAGAACTGGTGGCTTCCCCGCGTTGGCAATCAACTGCGGCAAAGTTGGCAGAGATCTTGGCTTCGCTGGGGTGAGAGAAGGAGTTTAGTAAAAGATGCAGGTAATCGAGGACTGGTTGGCTCGTTTCACCGGGGAAACTTACCTCTGGGTAGTGGAAATTTTCCTGATCGTTTTTTCAGCCCTGGTGCTGGGCCATCTGGTTAATAAACTGATTAATTTCCTCGAAAAACAGTCCGCCCGAACAGCTAATGTCTGGGACGATGCGCTGATCGAGGCCTGTCGCCGTCCTGCGGTATGGGCCATCTGGATACTGGGCGTCAACATGGCGGCGGCGATAGCGGCGCGGGTTGCTGACTCGGAGTGGTACGCGCTGATTGCTCCGGTGAACCGGGTGGCGGTGATTTTCCTGGCGGGCTTGTTCCTGATTAACCTGATCAAGCGAGCGGAGCGCAATCTGGTTCATCCCGAGTACATGGCTGAGCCCATGGATGAAACCACGGTCAAGGCTATCGGCAAGTTGCTACGTGCTTCGGTGATTATTACCGCAGTCCTGATCGCCATGCAGGCATTCGGTTACAGTATCTCCGGGGTGCTGGCGTTTGGAGGCATTGGCGGTCTGGCGGTGGGTTTTGCTGCCAAGGATTTGCTGGCCAATTTTTTTGGCGGTTTGATGATCTACCTGGATCGTCCTTTCAAGGTGGGGGACTGGGTTCGCTCGCCGGACAAGGAAATCGAGGGCACTGTCGAGGATATCGGCTGGCGATTGACCCGCATCCGCACCTTTGACAAACGGCCGCTGTATATTCCCAATGCCGTGTTTAACAGCATTTCCGTGGAAAACCCCTCGCGGATGCTGAACCGTCGCATCTACGAAACCATCGGCATTCGCTACGATGACATTGCCAGGATGGCCACTATCGTCGCCGATGTAAAAGAGATGCTGCGCAACCACCCAGACATTGATACGCAGCAAACCCTGATCGTGAATTTCGTGTCCTTCGGCGCTTCGTCCATCAACTTCTTTATCTATACCTTTACCAAAACCACCCAGTGGATTGAGTACCACGAAATCAAGCAGGATGTACTGTTGAAAATCAGTGACATCATTGCCCGTCACGGTGCTGAAATTGCCTTCCCAACTACCACGGTTCACGTGCCCGACCAATTAAAGCTGTTGGGATTGCCGGGGGAAACCGCCTGATGGCCATTGGCATTATCGGCGGTAGCGGGTTGTATGCTTTCGACGAACTGACAGACAGGCGTGCCTTTGAAGTAGACACCGACTGGGGAAAACCTTCAGCCCCGTTGGTCTCAGGTAACCTGCATGGCCGTGCCGTAGTTTTCCTGACCAGGCATGGGGCAACCCATGGTATCCCTCCCCACAGAGTCAACTACCGGGCCAACATCGCCGCGCTGCAAAAGCAGGGTGTCAGGGCGATTTTTGCCGTGAATGTGGTGGGGGGTATCAATGGGGAAATGTGTCCCGGAGACCTGGTGATCCCTCATCAGATCATTGACTACACCTGGGGCAGGGAACACACCTATTCCGATGGTTTCGGGGCACCAGTACAGCACGTGGATTTCACCAGACCTTACGATGAAAAACTGCGGGGCACTCTGTTGCAGGCTGTCATTGCCTCGGGTTTGCGAGTGCATTCCGGCGGTGTCTACGGTGCTACTCAGGGGCCGAGACTGGAGACTGCCGCAGAAATTGGCCGCATGGCCAATGATGGCTGTGACATTGTGGGGATGACAGGGATGCCGGAGGCGGGATTGGCTCGCGAACTGGGCATTCCCTACGCCTGCCTGGCGCTGGTGGTCAACATGGCTGCGGGGCTAGGCAAAGCGGAAATTACCATGGCGGATATCGAAGCTATCATGTCCCTGCGTATGCCGGTTATTCGCCGGGTGCTCGCGGATGCCTGTGGGGCGTTATGATGCGTTCACGCTGGGTTCTGACCGGTTGCCTGACGTTGTTGCTTTCCGCCCCAGCAGACGCGGCGGTATTCAAGTGCGTTGATGAGAAGGGCAAGTTGACCTTCCGCGATCGTCCATGCGAATCGGAAAAAAATGGTGTTTCCGAAAAGATTGAAGACAAAGGCTCTCGGTCAGGTCAGCCCATGTCTGAGTCGTCCCGCAAGGAAAAAAAGCGTACCGGCCTCGGCACGTTCATAGACAGGGCAGAGGATCTGTCGGGTAAAAGCAGCCCCTGAACGGTTTTCTGAAACCGCTAGGGTGTTTCGCTCGGCTGATAGCGGGTGACCAGCACCAGTACCCCCATATTTGGGTGATCCAGATAGGTGAGTTCACCCAGCTGTAGTCTGGTTGTCTGGTTCAGGGCAACCATGTCTTCAATGCCGTATACAGGGCTTTCATAGCTCCAGGCCGGCACCGTTTGCTGCGTACCGAAATCACCTGCAGAGTCGGAGTCTGGCGCTGTATCATTTTTCCAGGGCTGTTTCGGCAGCGTCGGCCAGGACTCCTCGGCGTTGATATCCATAGGCTGAAGGGTCGAACCCTCCTGTGATGAGAAGGTCGTTGAGGCGGATGGTGCCGGGGCGCCGAAGCGGGTGTGCCAAAGGTTGGCCTGGAAATGCAGGTAGCGGTTCAGCACCACTCTTACACTGCCTTCCAGTTCGGAATGATCTCCGTATGCCTCTCCGCCGGCAACGATTACCCAGGGGCTTTGATCGGCATCCAGTCCCTGTTGGCGCCAGGCCTGATGCAGCATTACTCGATACCCGGGGGCGCGCTTCAGTGCATATCCGTCAGAACCCAGTTTGAAATCTCGCTCGCCAAGGGAGATATAGGCTGTTTCCATCCCTTCTGCCGGCTCGCCTGTCGGCGTGGATTGCTGTTGTTCTTGCTGCTGGCCGATGCTGGAATTCTTTAATACCCGCCAATTGCCCGGATAGGCCAACTTAAGGTCCTTGCGGTGTTTTTCCGTGTGATAGAGATCCTGTTGGGCAAACACGATGACTTCCACCTGATACCAGGGCGCAGCATCTTCAGCTTTTGAAACCGGCGACAGGCCCAGAGCCAGCGATGCGATCAGCAGTGAGAGGAGAAACTTCATTGACGTCCTTTTTCCTGTGGTGTCAGCCGGTTCAGCAATGCCTGGACCTGTACCAGCCTTTGTTCGGCAGTATTGGTGGGCACAGCAAATTTCAGGGTGGAGGCGCCCTGCAGTTTGAATACCGCGGGTTCCTTCTGCACCATCTGCACGATGGTCAACGGGTCCACCAAGGTATCACTGCCGAACTCGACGCGTCCACCGGCAGGGCCGGATTCTACCTTATGGATGCCCAGTTGGCGGGCCTGGAGTTTCAGTGCTGTGACCCGGAACAGGTTTTTCAGATAGTCCGGCAGCAGGCCGAAGCGGTCGATCATTTCCACCTGCAATTCTTTCAGATCGTCCTCCGAGGCGGCATTGGCGATGCGCTTGTACATCATCAACCGCATGTGCACATCCGGCAGGTAATCCTCGGGGATCAGTGCAGGGATGTTGAGGTTGATCTCGATATCTTCCCCAAACTGAATGTCCAGTTCCACCGACTTGCCCTTGCGGATAGCGTCCACCGCCCGGTCGAGCAACTCCATGTAAAGGCTGAAGCCGATGGACTGGATGTGGCCACTCTGGTCCTCACCGAGCAGTTCCCCGGCGCCACGGATTTCCAGATCGTGGGTGGCCAGGGTGAAGCCGGAGCCGAGGTGATCGGCAGCGCTGATGGCTTCCAGCCTTTTTACGGCATCATCGGTCATGGCCTTGGGGTGCGGTGTCAGCAGGTAGGCGTAGGCCTGGTGGTGGGAGCGTCCCACCCGACCGCGCAGCTGGTGCAGTTGCGCCAGCCCCAGCTTATCGGCGCGGTCCATAAGGATGGTGTTGGCGCTGGGGATATCGATACCGGTCTCAATGATGGTGGTACAGACCAGCAGGTTGAAGCGCTGGTGATAAAAATCGGACATCACCTTTTCCAACTCCCGCTCGCGCATTTGGCCGTGGGCGATCTCGATGCGCGCCTCCGGCACTAGCTCCTGTAGGTCGCGGGCAGTCTTGGCAATCGTCTTGACTTCATTGTGCAGGTAATAGACCTGACCACCGCGCAGAATTTCCCGCAGCACCGCCTCGCGGATAACCCGTGGATCACTCTGGCGGACGAAAGATTTCACCGACAACCGCCGCGCCGGTGGCGTGGCAATGATGGACAGGTCGCGGATGCCTGACATGGACAGGTTGAGGGTGCGGGGAATCGGTGTGGCGGTGAGGGTGAGAATATCCACTTCCGCACGCAGGGACTTGATCTGTTCCTTCTGGCGCACCCCAAAGCGGTGTTCCTCGTCGATGATCAGCAATCCCAGGTTTTTGTAATCCGCCTTGGCGTGCAGCAGTTTGTGGGTGCCGATCAGGATGTCCACTTTGCCCTCGGAGGCGCGGTCCAGCACCTGCTGCTGCTCCTTGTCGGTGCGAAAGCGCGACAGTTCCTCAATGGTTACCGGCCAGTTGGCGAAACGGTCGCGGAAGTTTTCCAGATGCTGGTGGGCGAGCAGGGTGGTGGGCACCAGCATCACCACCTGCTTGCCGCTGGCAACGGCGATGAAGGCGGCGCGCATTGCCACCTCGGTTTTGCCGAAGCCGACATCGCCACACACCAGCCGGTCCATGGGCTGTTCCGCCAGCATGTCGTGCTTGACTGCTTCGATGGTATCGAGCTGATCCGGGGTTTCCTCAAACGGGAAGTCCGCACAGAAGGCGCGGTAATCCACTTCGGGGTCGCGGCAGGCGAAGCCCTTGCGCGCCGCCCGGGTGGCATAGATATCGAGGAGCTCCGTGGCAGTGTCGCGAATCTGTTTGAGCGCCTTGTCCTTGGCCTTTTGCCACTGCTCGCTGCCGAGCCGGTGCAGTGGAGCCAGTTCTTCTTCTCCGCCACTGTAGCGACTGATCAGGTGGAGGGAGGATACCGGCACATAGAGCTTGGCCTGCTCGGCGTATTCCAGGGTCAGGAATTCCTGGGGTTCAGCACCGGCGTTAATGGTTTGCAAGCCTAGGTAGCGGCCGACACCGTGGTCGATGTGCACCACCGGTGCACCGACCCGCAGCTCGGTGAGATTCTTGACCACCTGCTCGGCGTCTTCCCGCTGTTTGCTGCGCCGGCGGCGCTGCATTACCTGTTGTCCGAACAGTTCGGTTTCGGTGATTACTGCCAGGTCGGGAGCCGTCAGGCTAAAGCCGCGGGTCAGCGGAAAGACGGTGATGGCCAGTGCATCCGCGCCGGTCGCAAAGGCTTGCCAGTCGGGCAGGTCGACGGGGCGGAGCCCCTGGCGCTGCAATAGTTCAAGCAGGCTTTCCCGGCGTCCGGCGGACTCGGCGCAGAACAGTACCCGTTGCTTATCGCCGCTCAGATAGGTCTGCAGTTTTTTCAGCGGATTGTCCGCCTTGGCGTCCACCGCGATGTCGGGTAGGGCGCCGAAGGCGAGCGTTAGTGCGCTCTTGGTTGTCGACGCGGACTCATTCAGTACGGTCCGGGGATAGCGTTTGAGTTCGGCAAACAGCTCTCCAACGGGAATAAAGATTTCTGTGGGGGGCAGCAACGGCCGGGTAGGGTCGATGTTGTATTCCTGATAGCGCTGGCTGGCATCCTTCCAGAATTTTTCCGCGGCCTGTTCAACCGCGCCGTCTGTGAAAACCTGGCAATTGGCTGGCAGGTACTCGAACAGGCTCACACATTGTTCAAAGAACAGCGGCATGAAATATTCGACGCCCTGGGGTGGAATCCCGGCGCTGACATCCTGGAACACCGGACAGCGGCGCTCGTCCACGTCGAAGCGTGACAGCCAGTTGTCCTTGAAGCGTCGGATGGCCGACTTGTCCAGGGGAACTTCGCGGGCGGGCAGCAGACAAATGCTGTCAGTTTGTTCCAGGGTGCGCTGGGTTTCCGGATCGAAGGTGCGCAGGGTTTCGATTTCGTCATCGAACAGGTCTATGCGAAAGGGCTGCCGGGCACCCATCGGGAAGATGTCGATCAGTGCACCGCGCACCGCGAATTCGCCGTGTTCCACTACTGTATCCACACAGCGATAGCCGGCATTTTCCAACTGGCTGCGCAGTTGCTCGATATCCAGTGTGTCGCCGGTACGGTAATCGAAAGCCCGTTGGCTGACAAACTCCCGCGGGGGCAGGCGATGCATCAGGGTGCTGATGGGAACCACCACTACCCCGGCAGCGACACCGGGCAACCTGAACAGGGTTCGCAGGCGTTCGGAGACAATGTCCTGGTGGGGGGAAAACAGGTCGTAGGGCAGGGTTTCCCAGTCCGGGAATGGAAATACCGGGCGCTCGCCGGCCAGGAAAAAATGCAGTTCCGACTCCAGCTCCTGGGCGGCGCGGGCGGACTCGGTAATGACCAGTGTGAGTCCTTTGTGATGGCAGCTCGCTTCGGCAATGGCCAACGCGGCGCCGGCGCCGTGGGCTCCGGACCAAAGGCGCTTGTCGCCAGGGGGGTTCAATGGCGGCAGGGACAGAATCGACATGCTGGGAAAGTACTTTTGTGGCTCAACTTAAGAGGTGTGCTATTTTAGCCGGGCCACTGGGAGATTGATATGTATACACAGGATTTGTAGTGCGGGGCTGGCTTTTCATTCTGATCGGGTGTTGTCTGCTGATGGCGGGTTGTGGCCAGACACCGTTTAAAGTGCAGAACCTGGCAAAGACGGATATCGATATGGTCTCGGATGCCCATTACCGGGAAACCGATAATCTGTTGAAGCAGCTCACTGTCAAACTCTACAAACGCAATCCCAGAGAACTCCACAAGGTTAGTGGCCAGACCATTGACCGCCGGGTGGCGCAGATTTTTTCCTCTCCCGGCCCGCTACAGTTTCCCGAGGTGCCGGCTACCGGCACCGCAGCTATTGAATTGTCCCTGACGCCCAATTACCGGGGCGATCGGGTGTTCGCCTTCATGATCGGACTCACGGATATGATTCGCGAGTCCTACGACTACCAGAATGACTTTTACCTGCTTTCAGAGCTGGATCAACAGAAGCTATACCACAGCGCCCGCAATATCGAGATCGCCCTGTGGCGCATTGCCCGCAGCGACGATGGCAGTGGACGACCGTTGATTTTCACTAACAGCTGGCAGGGAGAAAAACGCAATCTCAGTTACGAGCGGCTCTTCGGCAAGTTGATTGCCCTGCAGGATATGCTCGCTACCATCACCGCCCAGAAGAACCAGAGGGTGATTAAGACCGTCGCCCAGAACGTGGCGACTATGGCTTTCATTCCGCTCTAGTTTTGCCCGTTTTTATTCGCCAGTGGGGAAGTGGACTGATCCAGGTCAAACATTGTCAAACTGATGTACCGGTTATTCATCAGTCTTTGTTGCCCTGAAAACCTCGAATACCGATAATAGCGCCCCTCGATGGACGCCGTTCTGTCCTGCTCAATCGATCTAGTGAGAGGTTTACTACGTGACTGAAGATAATCGCCCCGTTCCCGCCGACTTTTTTGCTGACTGGAAAGAGCGTGAAGCATTGGCGGAAGCCATGATTCCGCTGATTGGCCAGCTCTATCGGGAGAACAATGTCTCTCTGTACATGTACGGCAAGAATATGGTGAACCGCTCTGTCATCGAACTGATGAAGGCGCACCGCTTCGTGCGTCAGATCGAACAGAATGAGTTGTCCGAGTACGAAACGTTCCCATTGATCAAGGCTATGGCTGAAATGGATCTGGGGCCGGCTCATATTGATGTGGGCAAGCTGACCGTCAAGTACCAGGAATTCGGCAATGGCGGTGATCTGGTTCAATTTCTGCAGCGCGAAGTGGGTGATGATGTTGGCAACACCCGCAAGCCGCTGCCCGAGCCCCAGGATATTGTGCTTTACGGTTTTGGTCGCATTGGTCGTTTGTTGGCTCGCCTGCTGATTGAAAAGACCGGTAGTGGCGATCTGCTGCGCCTGCGCGCCATCGTCGTGCGCAAGGGCAAGAGTGCCGACGACTTGGCCAAACGCGCCAGTCTGTTGCGCCGCGATTCTGTGCACGGTGCTTTCGACGGCACTATCCGCGTTTTGGAAGACAAGAACATTCTGGTGTGCAACGGCAACCCGGTTCAGGTGATTTACGCCAATTCGCCTGATGAGGTGGACTACACCCAGTACGGCATCAAGAATGCCATCGTGGTTGATAATACCGGTGTGTGGCGCGATGAAGATGGTTTGGGTCAGCACCTGAAATGTCCGGGCGCCAGCAAGGTGATTCTGACTGCCCCCGGCAAAGGCGATATTCCTAACATCGTCTACGGTATCAACCAGAACGAAATTACCGCTGATTCAAAAGTCATTTCTGCAGCCTCCTGCACCACCAATGCCATTGTGCCGGTGCTGAAAGCGCTGATGGATGAGTACGGTATTGAGCGCGGTCATGTGGAAACGGTTCACTCCTACACCAATGACCAGAACCTGATTGACAACTACCACAAGGGCTCCCGCCGTGGCCGCAGTGCGGCTCTCAACATGGTGATCACCGAAACCGGTGCCGCCAAGGCTGTTGCCAAGGCATTGCCTGCGCTGACCGGCAAGCTGACCGGTAATGCGATCCGGGTGCCGACTCCCAACGTGTCCATGGCTATCCTGAACCTGCAGTTGGGCCGCGACACCACCAAGGAAGAATTGAACGAGTACATGCGCAAGATTTCCCTGTACTCGCCGTTGCAGCAACAGATTGACTACACCATCTCCACCGAGGCGGTATCCACTGACTTCGTGGGTTCCCGTCACGCGTGTATTTTTGATTCCGAGGCGACCATCGTCAGCGGTGACAGCGTGGTGCTCTATTGCTGGTACGACAACGAGTTCGGATACAGCTGCCAGGTGGTTCGCTGCCTTGAAAAGCTCGCCGGGCTGTCCTGGGCGATGTACCCGAAGTCCTGATTGAAAAGAAAGCCGCGCTCCCCGCGGCTTTCTTTTTATGTGGCAAAAACAGGCCGGAAATAGTGGGCCTGAGGGTGAATAACCCTATTTAGCGCACTGGTAATACAAAGCGTCGACCTTTATAATCGCGCGGATTTGTTAACCGGTGTAATAGGCCCTGCTTGGGCTTTTTTGCTGTTGAATAACCGGTGTTTCCGGCTGTTTTTTTCGCTTGTTGGCGAAAAAATTTGGGGGCTCTTTTTTAGAGCAATTAATTAAAAAACCGCATCAGTAGGCACAACCTATGATCAAGATCCGTCGCGGATTGGACTTACCGATTTCGGGCTCTCCCGAGCAAGTCATTCACGATGGGCCCAAGGTAAATTCTGTCGCTGTTATCGGCTTTGACTACGTGGGTATGAAGCCCACCATGGCTGTCAAAGAGGGTGATAGAGTCAAGCTGGGCCAATTACTTTTCTCCGACAAGAAAACCGAAGGCGTGCTCTATACAGCACCTGCCGCCGGTGTTGTCTCTGCCATCAATCGGGGTGAGCGCCGCGTTCTTCACTCCGTTGTGATTGATATTGATGGCGACGAGCAGGAGACATTTGCCCAGTACGGCGCTAATGAGCTGGAACAGTTGGACCGCTCCACTGTAGTCGACAACCTGGTCAATTCAGGTCTCTGGACTGCACTGCGCACCCGGCCCTACTCGAAAGTTCCCGCACCGACTGCCGATGCCCCCAATTCCATTTTTGTCACTGCCATGGATACCAATCCGCTGGCAGCCGACCCGGCGCTGGTGATTGCCGAGCGCAGCGATGATTTCGTCAACGGCCTGAAAGTGCTGAAGCGACTGACTGATGGTGCGGTGCACCTCTGTATCGCTGACGGCAGCCAGGTCGCTGGTGGTGATGTGGCCGGTGTGCAGGCCAACAGCTTTGCGGGTCCCCATCCGGCGGGCCTGGCGGGTACTCACATCCACTTCATCGATCCGGTCAGCACCAAGAAAACTGTGTGGACCATCGGCTACCAGGACGTGATGGCCATTGGTGCATTGTTTACCACCGGCTGCCTGGACACCCGCCGCGTTATCGCATTGGCCGGTCCCCAGGTGGAAAAACCCTGCCTGCTGCGCACCCGCCTCGGTGCCAGCCTGGCCGACCTGACTGCCGGTCAGTTGAAAGCCGGTGATAACCGCATCGTTTCCGGCTCTGTCCTTTCCGGACGCAATGCCAAGGGCGACTTCGCCTACCTGGGACGCTACCACAGCCAGGTATCTGTGCTTCTGGAAGGTCGCCAGCGCGAATTCTTCCGCTATCTCTCCCTCGGCGCCAACCGTCATTCCGTGATGCCGATTTACCTGTCAGCCCTCAACAAGTCTCAGACGTTCGATTTCACTACCAACACCAATGGCAGTGAACGCGCCATGGTTCCGCTGGGCAACTACGAAAAGGTGATGCCGCTGGATGTTCTTCCCACCCAGTTGTTGCGCTCCCTGATTGTGGGTGATACCGAAGTGGCACAAAAGCTGGGTTGCCTGGAGCTGGATGAAGAGGATCTGGCGCTGTGTACCTACGTTTGTATCGGCAAATACGAGTACGGCCCGATTCTTCGCAGCAATCTGACCCGTATCGAGAAGGAGGGCTGATAGTGAAAGCGTTGCGCAACTATCTCGACAAGATTGAGCCGCACTTCGAGGAAGGCGGTAAGTGGCACAAGTGGTTCGCCCTCTATGAAGCGGCTGACACCATTTTCTATTCGCCCGCGTCCGTCACCAAGACCGGCTCTCACATCCGTGACGGTATTGACCTGAAGCGGGTGATGATCACCGTATGGCTGGCGGCATTCCCAGCCATGTTCTTCGGCATGTACAACCTCGGTTTCCAGGCCAATACCGCCCTGGCTGCCATGAGTGGTGCCGAAGTGGAAGGCTGGCGCGGTGCCCTGATTTCCCTGCTGGCGGGACACGATCCCAACAGTATCTGGGACTGCATGTGGTATGGCGCGGTCTACTTCGTGCCGATCTACATGGTGACCTTTATCGTGGGTGGCTTCTGGGAAGTTTTGTTCGCCATGGTCCGTGGCCATGAGGTGAACGAAGGCTTCTTCGTGACTTCCATTCTGTTTGCCCTGATCTGTCCTCCGGACGTTCCCCTGTGGCAGGCGGCTCTGGGTATCAGCTTCGGTGTGGTGATCGGCAAGGAAGTCTTCGGTGGTACCGGTAAGAACTTCCTCAACCCGGCCCTCACTGGTCGCGCCTTCATGTTCTTTGCCTATCCGGCCCAGATGTCCGGTGACGCGGTGTGGACTGCTGTCGACGGCTTCACCGGTGCAACCCCACTGTCCGTTGCGGCTAACCAGGGCATGGAGGTTCTGCAGCAGCAAATCACCTGGATGGATGCCTTCCTGGGTAATATGCAGGGCTCAATTGGTGAAACCTCTACAGTGGCAATTTTCATCGGTGGCGCACTGCTGCTGCTCAACCGCATCGCTTCCTGGCGGATCATCGCCGGCGTAATGATCGGTATGGTTGCACTGTCCACGCTGTTCAACCTGATCGGCTCAGACACCAACGCGATGTTCAATGTGCCCTGGTACTGGCATCTGGTGATGGGCGGTTTCGCCTTCGGTATGGTCTTCATGGCTACCGACCCGGTTTCCGCTTCAATGACCGACGCCGGTAAGATCTGGTTCGGCGCATTGATCGGTGTGATGGTAGTCCTGATTCGTGTGGTCAACCCGGCGTTCCCGGAAGGCATGATGTTGGCAATCCTCTTTGCCAACCTGTTTGCCCCGCTGATTGACCACTTCGTGATTGAAGCCAATATCAAACGGAGGGTGGCACGTGGCTAGTAACGACTCTACGTCCAAAACCATTATCGTCGCGCTGGCACTCTGTATCGTGTGCTCGGTGTTTGTGTCCACCGCAGCGGTGATGCTGCGTCCGGCACAGCAGGCCAACAAGGACCTGGACCGCAAGACCAACATCCTGGCTGCTGCCGGCCTGCTGAAGCAGGGCGTCAGTGTTGATCAGCAGTTCGAGAGCGTTAAAACTCGCGCTGTCGACCTGACCACTGGCAAGTTTACCGACGCGGTGAACGTGTCCAGCTACGATCAGCGCAAGGCTGCCAAGGACCCAGCTCAGTCAGAAGACCTGTCTGATGATCAGGATATTGCCAAGATCGGCCGCCGTGCGAATTACGCGCTAGTCTACATCGTCGAAAACGATTCCGGTCTCGACAAGATCATCCTGCCCATCAAGGGTTACGGTTTGTGGTCGACCCTGTACGGTTTTGTGGCGCTGGAAGCTGACCTGAACACAGTGGCGGGTCTGGGCTTCTACGAGCACGCCGAAACCCCCGGACTCGGCGGTGAAGTGGACAATCCGCTATGGAAAGCAAAATGGATCGGTAAAAAGGCTTATGACGAAAACAGCCACGCTGTGCTGAGCGTCATCAAGGGCAGTGTGGACAGCACCCGTCCCGAGGCTGTGCATCAGGTGGATGGCCTGTCCGGTGCCACGCTGACCAGCCGCGGTGTCGACAACCTGGTTAAATTCTGGATGGGCGAAAATGGTTTCGCTCCGTTCCTGGCTAACTTGCGTGCAGGGGAGGCCTGATCATGACGACCAAAACGAAAGACATTTTGTTCAAGCCGGTCTTTGACAACAACCCGATTGCTCTGCAGATCCTGGGCATCTGCTCGGCGCTGGCGGTAACCTCCAGCCTGAAAGTGTCCATGGTGATGGCGATTGCGCTGACGTTGGTAACGGCGTTTTCGAGCATGTTTGTGTCGATGATCCGCAACCACATTCCATCCAGCATTCGTATCATCGTGCAGATGACCATCATTGCCTCGCTGGTAATCGTGGTTGATCAGATCCTCAAAGCGGTGGCTTATGACATCAGTAAGCAGCTGTCAGTGTTTGTGGGCCTGATCATCACCAACTGTATCGTGATGGGTCGCGCAGAAGCCTTCGCCATGAAGAATCCGCCGGTGGCGAGTTTCCTCGATGGTATCGGCAACGGCCTTGGCTACAGCGCCATGCTGATGACTCTTGCGGTTATTCGTGAACTGTTTGGCTCCGGTAAACTGTTCGGCTTCGAGATCCTGCCCACCGTCAGCAATGGTGGCTGGTATGTGCCAAACGGTCTGCTGCTGTTGCCACCCAGTGCTTTCTTCCTGATCGGCCTGGTGATCTGGGGGCTGCGCACCTGGAAGAAATCTCAAGTGGAATCTGCCGAACTCAAGATTGCACCGAATAGCGTGGAAGGGGAGACAGCCTAATGGAACATTTAATCAGTTTGTTTGTTCGCTCTGTTTTCCTGGAAAACATGGCGCTGGCGTTCTTCCTGGGTATGTGTACCTTCCTGGCCATCTCCAAGAAGATGCAGGCGGCGATTGGTCTCGGTATTGCGTTGATCGTGGTGCAGACAATTACTGTTCCTGCCAACAACATCATTTACAAGTACTTGTTGACTGAGGGCGCTTTGACCTGGACCGGTATTCCGGGCATGGAAAATGTCGACCTGAGTTTCCTCGGCCTGCTCAGTTACATCGGCGTGATTGCTGCCATCGTGCAGATCATGGAGATGTTCCTGGATAAGTTCGTGCCCTCCCTGTACAACGCGCTGGGTGTGTTCCTGCCGCTGATTACGGTGAACTGCGCCATTATGGGTGGCTCTCTGTTCATGGTAGAGCGGGACTACAACCTGGCTGAAAGTGCTGTGTACGGCGTGGGCTCTGGGGTTGGTTGGGCTCTGGCTATCATTGCTCTGGCTGGTGTACGCGAGAAGCTTAAGTACAGCGATGTACCGGAAGGTCTGCGTGGCCTGGGTATCGCTTTCATCACTGTTGGTTTGATGTCCCTGGGATTCATGTCCTTCGGCGGCATCGACCTGTAATCGGCGAGGAGAGGATAGATAATGAATCTGGAAATCACACTCGGCGTCGTCATGTTCACTGTTGTGGTGCTGGCGTTGGTGGCCTTCATTCTGGCTGCCCGCGCCCGACTGGTTAGCTCCGGTGACGTGACCATCGATATTAACGGTGAAAAGAAAATTACCGTTCCTGCCGGCGATAAACTGCTGCAGACCCTGTCTGCTGCTGGCCTGTTCCTGCCCTCCGCCTGTGGTGGCGGCGGCAGCTGTGCCCAGTGCAAATGTATCGTGCTGGAAGGTGGTGGTGCCATGTTGCCCACCGAAGAGCCCCACTTTACTCGTCGTGAAGCCAATGAAGGCTGGCGCCTGTCCTGCCAGACCCCGGTTAAACAGGACATGAAAGTGGAAGTGCCCGAAGAAGTATTCGGTGTGAAACAGTGGGAATGCACTGTTGAAAGTAACCCGAACGTTGCAACTTTCATCAAGGAATTGACCCTGCGTCTGCCAGAAGGTGAAAACGTCAACTTCCGTGCCGGTGGTTACGTACAGCTGGAATGTCCGCCTCACCACGTCAAGTACAGCGACTTCGATATCGAAGAGCAGTACCGGGGTGATTGGGAGCGCTTTGGTTTCTTCAACCTTGAGTCCAAAGTGACAGACACCACCATCCGTGCATACTCTATGGCCAACTATCCGGAAGAGAGGGGCGTGGTGAAGTTCAACATCCGCTGCGCAACCCCGCCTCCGGGCGCCCAAGGCATTCCGCCGGGCATCATGTCTTCCTGGGTATTTGCTCTGAAGCCGGGTGACAAGGTGACTGTATACGGTCCGTTTGGTGAATTCTTCGCCAAGGACACTGACAACGAAATGGTATTCATTGGCGGTGGTGCCGGTATGGCGCCGATGCGCTCGCACATTTTCGACCAGCTGCGTCGTCTTAAGTCCAGTCGCAAGATTTCCTTCTGGTACGGCGCTCGTTCACTGCGCGAGTGTTTCTACACTGAAGAGTACGATGAACTGCAGGCGGAAAACGAGAACTTCCAGTGGCATCTGGCACTGTCTGATCCACAGCCCGAAGACAACTGGACCGGCCTCAAGGGCTTTATCCACCAGGTGTTGTTTGACAACTACCTGAAGGATCATCCGGCTCCGGAGGACTGTGAGTACTACATGTGTGGGCCGCCGATGATGAACGCAGCCGTGATCAAGATGTTGCTCGATCTCGGTGTCGAAAGGGATAACATTTTCCTCGACGACTTTGGTGGTTAATGACAGTGTTATTTTCTTCAATAACAACAAAAACGGGGCCTGCGGCCTCGTTTTTGTTTGCTTGCACGCTGCTGTTGGCTGGGTGTTCCGGGCAGGCAGAGCAGGTGGTGATCAATGGTGTGACCATGGGGACCACCTATGAGGTCAAGATCGCTCCCGGTAAGGCAAAAATTCCCAACGATTTGTCATCCCGTGTGCAGCAGGCTCTCGACCAACTGGATAGTCGATTTACCACCTACAGTCCCGGTTCAGAACTTGAGCAGCTGAATCGAGGTGAAGTAATGCAGGACATCAGTGTTTCAGCGGAGATGCTGGAGGTGCTGCAGGTGGCCGATCGGGTTTATCAACTGACTGGGGGCGCCTTCGATCCGACCGTAGGTCCACTGGTAAATCTGTGGGGTTTTGGTCCCGATCCGTCCAGTAGTGAAATTCCCCCGAAGGAAACGATCAGGCGTCAGCTTGCCCGTGTTGGGCTCGACAAGTTGGTGGTGAACACCGATGGAAACAGTGTGCGCAGAACTGCTGATATTCAGCTCGATCTGTCCGCCGTGGCCAAAGGCTTCGCTGTGGATGCGGTGGCAGAGCTACTGGAATCCATGGGCATAGCCAACTACCTTGTGGAAGTAGGTGGTGAATTGCGTCTTCGCGGCACCAAGGCAGAGCAGCAGCCCTGGCGGATTGCCATTGAAAGTCCTTCCCTGGAACGGCATGCCGTCCAACAGGCAATGAACCCTGGCGATGCGGCTGTGGCCACCTCGGGAGACTACCGCAATTATTTTGAGAAAGACGGCAAGCGTTATTCTCATACCATCGATCCTCGCACGGGCTATCCTGTTTCCCATCACCTTGCCTCGGTTACCGTTGTTGCAGATACCACAGCCTTTGCCGATGCACTTGCTACCGGCCTGATGGTGATGGGGCATGAGGCCGCGTTGGCTCTGGCGGAGAAAAATGACCTTGCGGTCTATTTGTTGGTCAAAGAAAACGATGGTTGCAAGGCTTATTCATCCCCGGCATTTGGCCGTTACCTGAGTGGAGAATGAAGGTGTTGGAAATTCTACTGGCATTTGTGGTGCTGACGTTGGTTATGGCTGGAATGGCAATCGGCGTAATGATGGGGCGCAAACCACTGAAAGGTTCTTGTGGTGGTGTTGGTAACGCACTGGGAGAAAAGGATTACACCTGTCCTCTCTGTGGTGATGATCCCAACAAGTGCGACGAAATCAATCAGTCGGAAGGGGGCGAGGGCAAGTCTTCCGCCTCTCTGGCCTATGACGCGACTCAGGCAGGTCGCTAGATATTTAGTACGTTCACGAACAGCGTCAGCTGTTGACCGGGCTTGAGAAGCTGTTTGGGGCTCAGGTCGTTCCACTCGAGTATTTCATTGACCGTGAGATCAAATTGATTGGCGATGCGGTAGAGCGAATCCCCACGCTTTACCCGATAGCTGACTTTTCTCTGTGCTTGGCCAGACTGCTGTAATTTCAGCGTTTGGCCCGGCTTCAGGGCGTCCTTGATGTTCAGGTTGTTCCACTTGGCGAGGTCTGAAACCTTGACCTTGTAGCTTTTCGCGATTGCCCAGAGGTTGTCCCCGGCTTTTACCTGATAGGTGCGGGCTGTTTTTGTCAGCGGGGCCGGGGAGCTGTCGACTCCGGAGCCCGGGATCTTCAGGCGTTGCCCAATACTCAATCTGTCATTTCTCAGGCGGTTCTGCTTCTCCAGGTCGTTGACGGTGACCTGATATTTTTTTGCGATGGCCGACAGGGTGTCACCGGATTTGACGATATGCTGTTTGGCCGGGGCCCATTGTTCCCTGGGAGTATTATTCAGGGCCTGCTTGAAGCTTCTGGTGTGGTCGATTGGAACCAGTACACGGTGAGGGCCTTCCGGATGGGTTACCGCCCGGTTATACCCGGCATTGAGTCGGTACAGCTCGTTGCTGTCCAAGCTGGCCAGTTCCGCAGCTTTTTTGAGGTCCAGCTGGTCGGGGACTTCCACGATGTTGAAATAGGGGCTGTTGCTGATTGATGGCAGGGTAACGCTATATTCACCCGGCTTGGCGACGATGCGGGAGATGGCCAATAACTGGGGCACATAACCACGGGTCTCCCGGGGGAGTTTCAGCGACCAAAAGTCGATGGGTTTGCCAATGCTGCGATTGTGCTCAATGGCCCGCCGTACATTACCTTCTCCGCAATTGTATGCCGCCAGGGCCAGCAACCAGTCCTGATCAAAATAGTTGTGCAGGTACTGCAAGTAACTAATGGCGGCTTCAGTCGCAGCAATGGGGTCGCGGCGGCCGTCATACCACCAATCCCGGCGTAACCCGAATCTGGACCCGGTATCGGGGATAAATTGCCAGAGCCCGGAAGCGTGGCTATTGGAATAGGCAAATGGGTCGTAGGCGCTTTCCACGACCGGCAGCAGGGCGAGTTCGAGAGGCATGTCATTGCTTTCCAACTGCTCGGTAATGTAGTACAGATACAGTTCAGCACGTTCCATCACCCGGTCGATATAACTCTGGTTGTCCGCATACCAGGCAACCTGTCTGGCGACATCGGGCTGCTTGTAATAGGACTGGAGGGCCATGCCGTTGCGCAGGCGTTCCCATATGTCGGCGGGTTCTTCGGCGGGTTTGTTTTTGTGCGAGTTGAAGAAAACCATTCGCTTTTTGGGGCGGGCTTCTTCTTCAGGTGTCTGTTTTTGGACGTGGTACTGGTAGGTAGGTTTCGCAGGTGTTGGCTTGGTGCCGGTATGCTCTTCCTGGACCTGTTGCTGGGCGCAGCCTGTTAACAGCAAAAGGAACAGGACAACGGTCGTTCGGACGCAGTTGGGCATGAGTTTTTCTTGTTTGCCAAGTCAAGTATCAGGGGATTGTAACGGCGGTGTTCAAGTGTCGCAATCGCAAACGAGGTGATTCATCGACAGATGACACCGGGTTCACAGTCCCCCTGAGTTCAGTTGCTCTTTCTCCTTTCTCGCGCAGGTGATCAGGCGCCGTCTTTCCATTGGCGAACAACCCGGAAGACATCCTCCGGAGTGTCGAGAGAACATCCTGCAAATCTCTCTGCAGCCTCTTTTATGTCTTTGTTAGCCGCGCGTAGAAATGGGTTGGTTTGCAACTCCTCGGCGAGGAAGGAGGGCACTGTGGCCATCGCTTGGCTTCGCAAGTGATTTACCTGATCGGCTCTTTCTTGAAGCTTCGGATTTCCCGGTTCGACAGTAAGTGCAAAGCGCAGGTTGGATTGGGTGTATTCATGGGCACAATATACGCTGGTATTGCCTGGCAGTTGGGCGAGGCGTTGCAGGGACTGCCACATTTCGGCGGCACTGCCCTCGAACAATCGGCCACAGCCACCGGCAAACAGCGTGTCGCCGCAGAATAACAGCGAAGAGTCAGCGCAGTAGAAGGCAATATGGTCAAGTGTATGTCCCGGAACTTCAAAAACCTGGAACCACTGGCCCAGTAGTTCAAGTTGATCGCCACCGGTGACGGCATGGGTAACCTGTGGGATGTCACCCGGGCCGAATACAGGAATGTCAGTGTTCCATGTCAGTGTGTTGATGCCGCCAACATGATCTCCGTGGTGGTGGGTGACCAGAATAGCGACGAGCTTCAGGTTTCTCTCAGCCAGCACTCTTTCGACCGGGGATGCGTCACCGGGATCGACTACACAGGCACTGTCACTGCCTGGGGCATGCAACAGCCAGATATAGTTATCAGAAAAGGCGGGTATCGGTTCTACGATCAGGGACATGGTCTCATCCGGTAGTTTTCAGGGCACAGATTCACCATAATAAACGACAAACAGGGGGCTTTTGCGGATTGCATGATGAAATTGCGGCAGTGGTGGCAGTCAATGGGCGACTACCTGGATATCAGGAGTACAGTGACACCGTTGGCTGCATCCCAGCAACTGTTGGATGACTGGTTCCACTGCCGCCAGGGGCAATTCCTGTTACAGCGTGAGAAACAGGCCCTTGAACAGTTGATGCCCCAACCGGGAGCGCATCGTATGCTGTACCTTGGCCCTGCATCCTGTCGTTTGCTCAGCGGCGATTACAACCACCTGCACAGCTTCTGTTTCAGCGCTTCGTCGCGTGCTCCTGGCAGCGCTTCTGCCATCGCCGATTTCGACGCGTTGCCACTGCCTTCGGAGACGGTGGATACGGTATTGTTGCACCATGCCCTGGAGTTCTCGGAATATCCTCACGAAGTGTTGAGCGAAGTGTCGAGGGTCCTGACTCCATGCGGTCAGGCGATCATCGTTGTGCTGAACCCGGCCAGTCTGTTCGGGTTCACCAAATGGCCGATGAGGTTATGTTCCGAGCAGCCGGTGTGGCGCCACCACAGTTTGCGCTACCGGCGTCTGCTGGATTGGTTGCGGTTACTGAATCTGCAACCCGAAAGGGCGGTTTCCGGTTGTTTCAGCTGGCCCTTCAGTTATAGCAATGGTGAGTCCCCGGGGCTTTTTGAAAAGGCCGGACAACGAGTCCGTTTGCCCTGGGGAGCGTTTTATATCGTGCTTGCCAGAAAGTACACTGCCAGGCTCACGCCCCTGAGGCCCCGTCTGTGGCGTTCAATCAGTGCGCCACTGGTTTCAGGTATTGAGAAAACGGCACATCGCTGTAAGGAAAAAGATCGTTGAAAGAAGTTTCGATTTATACCGATGGCGCCTGTCGTGGCAACCCTGGCCCCGGTGGCTGGGGGGCATTGCTGCGCTATGGCGAACATGAAAAGACCCTTTACGGAGGGGAGCCCGACACCACCAATAACCGGATGGAACTGACTGCGGCCATCGAAGCGCTGGCCGCCCTGAAACACCCATGCAAGGTGAGCCTGACAACCGACTCGCAGTATGTGCGTCAGGGAATCATGTCCTGGATGGCCAACTGGAAAAAACGCGGCTGGAAGACTGCTGATAAAAAACCGGTAAAAAATATAGACCTGTGGCAGAAGCTCGACTGCGAGGTGGCACGGCACAATGTCGAATGGCACTGGGTCAAGGGGCACAGCGGTCACCCGGAAAATGAACTGGCTGACCAACTGGCTAACCGGGGCATAGACGAGCTGCTCCGGCGCAGTTAACCCAGGTAAACAAAGCCAGTAACTAAATAAAATCAATCAGAAAAGGGGAATACATGCGCCAGGTTGTTCTGGATACGGAAACAACAGGTCTTGAGACAACTCAGGACCACCGCATTATCGAGATCGGTTGCGTCGAACTGTTCAATCGTCGCCTGACGGGACGTCACTACCACCAGTACATCAATCCCCAGAGGGAGATTGATGAGGGCGCTCTTGAAGTACATGGAATCAGCAATGAATTTCTCGCGGATAAACCGGTCTTTGCCGATGTTGCCAAAGAGTTTCTGGAGTTTATCGAAGGCGCCGAGCTGATTATTCACAATGCCCCCTTTGATGTGGGCTTTATCGACCATGAATTCGACAAGCTGGATGGCTTTGGCAAGACCGTGGATTACTGCACCGTGGTCGATACACTGGTGATGGCGCGTCAGCGCCATCCGGGCCAGAAAAACAATCTGGATGCACTGTGCAAACGCTATGACGTCGACAACTCCCAGAGGGATCTGCACGGCGCATTGCTCGATGCCGAGATCCTCGCAGACGTCTATCTGATGATGACCGGTGGACAGGTCGATCTGGGCTTTGGCGGCCAGAGCCAGCGCGGCGTCAATGCCGGTGAGGAGGGGGTTCGCCGGGTCAGTGCCGATCGTAAGCCTCTGAGAGTTGTCAGGGCCAGCGAGGCTGAACTGGAAGCCCACCAACAGCAACTGGCCCGCATTGAGCGGGCCAGTGGCGGTCAGTGTCTGTGGTTGGCCGCAACGGCCGACGCAGCTGTCACAGAATAAAGGCTACACAGAATACGCCGACACCAGAGAGGACGATGGTGTAGGGCAGGGCCATGATGACCATGCGGCCGTAGGATAGGCGAATCAGCGGAGCCAGTGCGGAGGTCAGCAGGAACAGGAATGCAGCCTGGCCGTTCGGTGTTGCAACGCTGGGCAGGTTGGTGCCAGTGTTGATGGCTACTGCCAGGACATCGAATTGCTCGCGGGTGATGTTGCCGGCCTCGAATGCCGCCTTGACTTCGTTAATGTATACCGTTGCTACGAACACATTGTCACTGATGGCTGACAGCACACCATTGGCAACAAAGAACATTACCGGCTGGATTGATTGCTCCATCTCCAACACTGCGTGAATGATGGGGGAAAACAGGTGCTGTTCATGGATGACGGCGACAATGGCAAAAAACACTACCAGCAGTGCGGTGAAGGGCAGGGCCTCTTCAAATGCGTGTCCGATCTGGTGCTCTTCGGTAATACCGTTGAAAGCGGTAAGCAACACAATCACTGTCAATCCGATCAAGCCCACCGCGGCTAGGTGGAAGGCCAGTCCCACGATCAGGAAGATGGCTACCAGCGCCTGAACCAGCAGGGAGGCGCGGTGCTTGTTGGTCAGTTTCTTGGATTCCTGTTCGTTAAATTCCACCAGCACTGAGCGCACGTTGGCCGGGATAACTGCACCGTAACCAAACATGCCGGTCTTTTCCAGCAGCAGGCAGGTAAGCAGTCCAAAGAACAGCACGGGCATGGTGACCGGTGCCATGACCAGGAAGAAGTGCACAAAAGTCCAGCCGGCTTTTTCAGCGATCAGCAGGTTCTGGGGTTCGCCCACCAGGGTGGTTACACCGCCGAGGGCTGTACCCACGACGCCGTGCATGATCAGGCTGCGCAGGAAAGAGCGGAAGCCTTCCAGATCATCACGGTGGTATTCCATTACGGACGCGTCACTGGAGTGATCGTGGTCGTGGTGGACTTCCTTGCCGGAAGCCACCTTGTGGTAAACGGAATAGAAACCCACGGCAACACTGATCAGTACGGCGGTAACGGTCAGCGCATCGAGGAAGGCGGATAAAAATGCCCCGGCGATACAGAACAGCAGGGATAACACTGCCTTGGAGCGCACACCGATAAGAATTTTGGTGAAGGTAAACAGCAGCAAGTCGCGCATGAAATAGATGCCGGCAACCATGAACATCAGCAGCAGGATAACTTCAAAATTGCCCAGGGCTTCGTGATAGACCGTTTCTGGCTCTGCCATGCCCAGCAGTATGGCTTCAATGGCCAGCAAACCACCAGGTTGCAGTGGATAACACTTGAGGGCCATGGCCAGGGTAAAGATAAACTCTATGATCAGCAGCCATCCGGTAATGAAAGTTCCTGCGGTGGCTACCAGCAGTGGGTTGATGACGAGAAAGGCCAAAATTGTGAATTTGTACCAGTCTGGAGAATTACCCAGGAAATTTTTTGTAAAAGCCTGGAACATGGGTTGAGACATGTTAGTTTCCTTCTTGTGGTCGGTCTATCTCGTACGGCTCAAGCCCGGGGTGTTAATAGTGTTATTATCTTGGACCGGCAGGCGCTGGCAAAGGTATAACGGGCCTAGTGTTTTTGCAAGCATTGGGTAGGAGGTAATAGTAAGGTGGTGCCTTAATGTATCGAGTCAATACCCAGGTCATAACCATGGTTCAGAGGGAGTTGGAAAAAGAACTCCAGGTCCTGTTGCAGTTGTTGGAGGATGCCGAAGACACCATTGATACCCCAGCTTTTGCTGAGCATCTCGCTCTTCTGGGTGGCGCCATCCGCTTACTTGAATTACCAGCGGCCACGGCACTCTATGAAGCATTGGCCAGGGTTGTCGAACAGCCGGAACATTTCCAGTTCGGTTCTGACGCTACATATTCCGTGCACCATGCATTGAAATGCCTGCCGGGGTATCTGAAACAATTACAGCAGCAGGGTGAAGACAACCTGTTATTGCTGCTGCCTGAAATCAACGAGTTGCGCTCGATAACCGCGATGCCACTTTTGGACGAGTGGTCTGCCGTGGGCAAATATTGTCCCGATTCTCTGCCTTTGTGGGAGGTGCCCCATCACGATGAGCTCATGAGGCAGGTGATCAGCGCAGTGCGACGCTTGTTTCAACAGGGCCTGGTGCACGCCATCAAAGGAGGTAATCACCAGGCGGCGATCAAGGTAATGGCCCAGGGCATTCACCGGTTGCGCAAAACCCTTCCCGATCACGCAGAGCGAGATTACTGGTCGCTGGTCTTTGAGGTGCTGAGTGCTTTCCACCGCGGCAGCTTGGGTCTGGAACACAGTCGCTTCAAAACCCTGATGGCTGTGGAGCGGCAGTTGAGGGTTATGGAGGACAACGGCAATCCTGAAAATTTCTATCCACAGGAGCTCCAGCAAAAACTGATGGCGTACTTCGCTCTTTCCGGATTACAGGGGGAGGGCGCGTCGATACTTGCCAATCGTTTGGGGATTCAGTCGCCGGGATATTCTCTTCGTGATGTCATCGCCCGGCGTGAGACATTTACAGGTGAGGGCACAGAATCTCTTTCTCTGTTGATAACGACGATTGCCGGGCAGGTTGAACATCTGCGCCAGTTGCTTGATCAGGCCATGGCCGAGGAGCAGCTCGGCGAAGAGCTGTTCCATGAAATCGACGCCGGTTTTCGCCTGCTGGGAGAGCTATCTGATCAGTCCCATCTCAAGCTGGCTGGCAAGCGCTGTGAGGTTCATCTCGCGGCCCTGCACAGGGTGGGCGCTGGCCAGTTGCCGATGGAGCTCTATGAGCAGTTGGCGGACACCCTGCTTTACCTGGATTGTGTGTTGTCTGAACTTCAGACCCAGGCGGTGACCGAAGCGAGAATCACCAAACTCAATACCCGCAGCCTGAAGCAGGTTGTGGAGGAAAACATAGTCGACCACGCTGAACGACGGGCCTTGCAGGAAGCGGCGGAGCACCTGGCCGCTGTCATGCAGATGACCTCTGATTACTGTGAAGGTATCGCCGGGGACGAGGTGGCACAGCCGTTGGTAGACAACTTCAAACAGATCGTAGGTCCCATGGGAATGCTCGGGCTCGAGCGCGCCGAGGCGGTATCGCGCCGTTGTCTGGATACCTTGAACCGTTGCCTGGCGGCTGATGGGGATGTTTCCCTGGCCTCGACCATGGCTGTCTTCGCGGATGCCATTGTCAGTCTGGAATACTATATTCAGAATCGCCGCCTCAACCGTCAGTTTGAAGATATGGTTCTGGGTGTGGCGGAGGAGCGACTGGCTTCTCTCGAACTCGGTGCTGTCAGTGCTGAGATCTGATGAGTAAACCCAAAGTGTGGTGTGGTTTCCACGCCTGTAACACTCTGCCGCCGGGTGAACTCGGTGTATCGCTGTTCATTGCTGTCCAGGAGCAGCGTCTGCTTTGTCACCGGGAAACAGGCGAGTTTCTGCTTTTGGAGCAACAGCTTGATTCGGCTGGCCAGCCACGGCATTTGCTGGGGGTATACAATGACAGTCCTTGTTACGCCGTCGATTACTCCCAATTTCAGCCTCCTGTCGATCTGGACTGGTGTGCTCTTCGTTCCCTGCTAGGGGTTGTCGATGAAGAGTTGTTCAATTTGGGGGGAAGGGCTTGCCAGATCGTCAACTGGGATCGCCAACACCGCTTTTGTGGATGCTGTGGTGCCATGACAACTCGGTCTGACGGAGAATGTTCGCGACACTGTGATCGCTGCAACGAATTTTTCTACCCGCGTCTTTCCCCCTGCATCATCGTGGTTATCCGCCGCGGAGAGCACTGCCTCCTGGCCAGTAGTTCACGCTGGGAGGGGAAGTTTTACAGTGCCCTGGCCGGCTTTATCGAGCCGGGTGAAACAGTCGAGGAGGCCTTGCATCGTGAGGTTATGGAGGAAGTGGGTATCGAGGTGACCAACCTGAGCTATTTCGGCAGCCAACCCTGGCCATTTCCAGGACAATTGATGTTGGGATTTCATGCCGACTACCTGGCCGGGGATATTCAGGTGGATGGCGAGGAAATCGTCGCCGCTGACTGGTGGCACTGGCGCCAGTTGCCGCCTCACCCCGATGAACACACCCTGTCGGGTCGCCTGATTCGGCAATTTGTTGACAGTTGCAGCGGTAAGGGGGACTGCTGATGCTGTCGGCGATGTCAGTCTGGCTGCCCATGGGAGTGGCGCTGCTGTTGCTGGTCATAGCCATGCACCTGCTCTTCAAGGGCGGCATGCTGGCTGCCGTGATGCGGGCGGTGATGGGAATGGCTTTCCTGGCAGCGAGCGCATTGTCGTTCCTTACTGCCTATGACCTGATGAGCTACCGTCCCCTGTTCGAGGAGCAGGCCGTGGTGACCCTACAATTCCAAAAATTGGCAGCAAAGCGTTTCCGGGTCGTGCTGGTAGACAGTGAGAGCAGGCAGTACGACTATTATCTCGACGGCGATCAGTGGCAACTGGATGCTCGCCTGTTACGCTGGCGACCGGCTCTCGCCAAGGTTGGCTTCGAACCTCTCTATCGGCTGGAGCGCCTGAGCGGTCGCTATGCCGACCTGCATCAGCAGTTGCGGGAACCGCAGACTGCCCATCAACTGGGGGTTCCCCCCACCAACTTTGACAGCTGGGCTTTGATCAAGCAGCTGCCATGGCTGCGGGATTGGGTTGATGCCCAGTACGGTTCGGCGACATTTCTGCCCATGGCAGATGGTGCTGTCTATGAGGTCAAGCTTGCCTACGGCGGCATGCTGGCCCGTCCTGTTAATGACCAGGCCAGAGCGGCTGTAAACGGTTGGCAGTGATACACTGCCAGCCACTGCACGTTTGTTAAGGAGTAAACAGTTGGATTATTTACTGCAATATGGATTGTTTCTGGCCAAAGTCGCTACTGTCGTCCTTTCTCTGGTGATACTGGTCGGAGTCATCATCGGGTTGAGCAACCGCGCCCGCAAGCAGGCCCAAGGCGAACTCGAAATCGAACATCTTAATGAAAGTTTTGAAGAGATGGGCAATGCCATTCAACTGGCGACGCTTACTCCGGCCAGGAGAAAACTGTGGAGCAAGGAAAAGAAGCAGGCTCATAAGGAAAAGAAGAAAAAGACTGAGACGAAAAATCGCCTTTATCTGCTGGATTTCAAGGGTGACCTGCGAGCTTCCGCCGTTGCCAGTTTGCGTCAGGAAATTACTGCGGTGTTGAGCCAGGCCACCTCTGATGACGAAGTGGTGGTGCGCCTGGAAAGTGCCGGGGGCATGGTGCACAGCTATGGTCTGGCTGCCAGTCAGTTGGACAGGATCCGCCAGCACGGCATCCCGCTGACCGTGTGTGTGGATAAGGTGGCGGCAAGTGGTGGCTACATGATGGCCTGCGTGGCAGACAAAATACTCACCGCGCCCTTTGCCATGATCGGTTCAATCGGTGTGGTGGCCCAGCTGCCGAACTTTCACCGCCTGTTGAAAAAACATGATGTGGATGTGGAGCTGCACACGGCTGGAGACTACAAGCGTACCCTCACCATGTTCGGTGAGAACACCGACGAAGATCGGGAGAAGTTCATAGAGGACCTGGAAGAGGTTCATCAGATCTTTAAAGATTTTGTTATGACCCATCGCCAACAGGTTGATATAGATAAAATTTCGACGGGAAAGGTATGGTTGGGAACCCATGCCTTGAGTATCTCCCTGGTCGACGAACTCCAAACCAGCGACGAGTACCTGGTGGCGAGGGCTGCAGAGGCAGATATCTATCTGGTCAAATTTGTATACCACAAAAGTCTAACTGAAAAAGTCGGCCTGGCGGCGGAGAATCGGGCTGACAGCCTGTTGTTGCGCTGGTGGGAAAGGCTGCGCGGAAACCGTTTCTATTCCTGACGGCAGTTAGCTAAAAAGGTAACAAGGGGGTATTGGCATGGGTGATAAATCCTATCGTGCACTTTGGGTCAGTAAAACCGAGGCAGGCAGTTTCGAGCAGGCAATTGCCGATCGTCCAATCTCAGGATTGCCTGAAGGAGATGTACTGGTGCGGGTGCGTTATTCCTCCCTTAACTTCAAGGATATGATCTCGGCTACCGGGCGTCCCGGGGTCACCCGCAATTATCCTCATCAGCCCGGCATCGATGCTGCCGGAGAAGTCGAGGAGAGCTCAAGCCCGGCATTCAAGCCGGGGGACCAGGTGATTGTCTGTGGCTACGATCTCGGCATGAATACCTTCGGCGGATTGGGACAGTACATTCGGGTCCCTGCCGGGTGGGTGGTGTCCATGCCGCAGGGGTTGGACGCCCGGGAAGCGATGAGCTATGGCACTGCCGGCTTCACGGCAGCTCTTTGCATCGAGAAATTGCTGCAAATGGGTACCAGTCCCGCAGATGGGGATGTGGCCATCACCGGCGCCACCGGCGGGGTTGGAACATTTGCCATCGCCCTGCTGGCAAAGCTGGGATTCAACGTGGCCGCTGTCACAGGTAAGCTGGAAACCGCCCCGCACTTGAATGCCCTGGGGGCTCATCAGATCGTTGATCGCAATCTGTTGCTGGAAAGCAAGCGGCCCCTGGAGAAACCGCGCTTTGGCCATGGTATTGATACCCTGGGCGGCGAATACCTCGCCAATCTGCTGAAACTGGTCAATTACGGTGGCTCGGTGGCTGCCTGCGGTTTGGCTGCATCTGCGGATCTGCCTACCACGGTACTGCCTTTTATCCTTCGCAACGTCAATTTGCTGGGTGTGGATTGTGTCGAACAGCCGCTGGCCCGCAAGGTCACCAACTGGCAAAAGCTAGGTGGAGAGTGGAAGCTGGATAATCTGGACGCCCTGGCAGAGGAGATCACGCTGGCACAGGTTCCCGAATGTCTCGACCGCATGGCCCGTGGGCAGGTGGTGGGTCGCTACCTGGTCAACCTCGACCGATAACACCACCCATTAGCTGCGCCGCTAGTTGCGGCGCAGTTTCTCGTTGACGGCGATCGGGTTGGGGAAGTTGAAGATCACGATATAACTTGAGAGCAGGAATGTCAGAATGGCTGCCGCCTGGATCAGGTGGGAAGCCAACACCCCGATTAGCGAGGCGTTGAATGCCACATAGGCTATCAGCAGTGAAAACTCGCTGATCTGTCCCAGTCGGAAGCCGATATCCCACGCCAGCACTTTCTTTTCGCTTTGCCGTTCCAGCAGGAAGCGGAACGTGGCCGGCTTCAGGATCAGCATCACGCCGCCCAGCACCAGAGATGCCACGGCGATCTCGGGCAACAGCCCCAGGTTGAAGCCGGCGCCCAGAGAGAAGAAGAACATAATCAGGAAGAAATCCCGCAGCGGCTTCAGGGTCAGAGCAATGTGCTGGGATATCGGGCTGGAGGCCAGGGTAATTCCCGCCAGAAAGGCGCCAATTTCCCGGGATAGACCGACAAATTCCGCCAGCTCCGAGAGTCCCATACACCAGCCGATGGCCAGCAGGAATATGTATTCGCCCATACGGTCGAAGCGGGCAATCAGCTTTAGCAGCACCCAGCGCACAAAAGCCCAGGCAAACAGGATCAACAGCGGCAGTGCCAGCAGGGTAAAGCCGATTTGCATGACGTTGATCTGGCCACCTTCGCCACTCAGCAGTACCAACAGCACGAAAATCGCCAGGAAATCCTGCATTAGCAGTAGGCCAATCATCATCTCGCCGATATGGCGGTGATGGAGGATGGTGGTGGGCAGGAGTTTGATGCCGATGATGGTGCTGGAAAACATCATGGCGGCACCGATGATCAGGCATTCTGTTGTCGTAAACCCGAAGATATGGCCGATCAGGTACCCTGCACCGGCAAACAGCAGTGAGCTGATCAATGTCACTACAGTGACTTTTTTCAGCGCTGCCATCAGCGATTGGGGCTGCAGGTCGAGTCCCAGCAGGAACAGCAGGAAAATGATGCCGATTTCGGATATTTCCGACAGCAGGTGGACATCCTGTACCCAACCAAGCCCGTAGGGTCCGATCAGCGCACCGAGGGCAATGTAGGCAACCAGTAGGGGTTGGCGACCGTAAATGGCCAACGAGGCGATGACCGCCGCACCGGTAAAAATCAGAAAGAACGACTGAAAAACTGCTTCATTCATAGGAGCACTCCTTAGCCCCTATTGTGCGTGACGGGCTGAGGGCCAGCAAGAGCCACCCGCTGATGCGAGTAGCTCTTAGCCGTCAAGATTTGCGGCGGAACAGCGGGTCGGGCTGGTCGACGGAGTTCTGGTAGCTGATGCTGAAATCATTCAGGGAAGCGAGGGCGGCTTCCAGGTCGGTGCCTTCTCTCAGGTCAAAGGCATCGAACCCACAGCGTTTCAGGTAGAATAGCTGATCGCGGTTGGGGTTGCCGATGGCCCGCAGCTGACCGGTGTATTCGTAGCGTTCCCGCAACAGCCGTCCTGTGGAAAAGCCGCGCCCGTCCATGAAGGAAGGGAAATTAACGGCGATCAAGGGGAACAAGTTGGCCTGATCACCAATCTCTTCCACTTCTTCATCGCTGTCGATCCAGATGCCCAGCACGGGCAGGCGGATGTTGTCCTTGTGCTCCAGCCAGTATTTCATTGGCAGAATCAACAGTTTTCCCATCGGCGGTTCGCCGCTGAAGTCTTTCGGGAGCAGGACCCATTTGTCTTCGACAATCATGTCCTTGTTAATGATTTTTGGCATAGACGCTCTCCTTGAAGGGGTCGAGGCCGATGCGGCGATAGGTGTCAATAAACAGCTCATCGCCCAGGCGGTTGGTTACATAAACATCGAGGATTTTGCCGATAATGTCGGGCATTTCCTCGCGACCGAATGAGGGGCCAAGCACATTGCCCAGCGTGGCGGCGTTATCGGCACTGCCACCGAGTTGAACCTGGTAGAACTCTTCGCCTTTCTTGTCGACTCCGAGGATGCCGATATTGCCCACATGGTGGTGGCCACAGGCATTCATACAGCCGGAGATGTTCAGGGTCAGGTCACCCAGGTCGTAGACATAGTCCATATCGTCAAAGCGGCGTTGAATCGCTTCGGCGACCGGAATGGACTTGGCATTGGCCAGGGAGCAGAAATCGCCGCCGGGGCAGCAGATCAGATCTGTCAGCGTACCGATGTTGGGTGTGGCGAAGCCGGCGACCTTGGCCTCTTGCCAGAGGGCAAAGAGGTCAGATTTTTTGACGTCGGCCAATACCAGGTTCTGGCTGTGAGTAGCGCGGATTTCACCAAAGGAATAGCGGTCGGCCAGATCGGCGATGATTTCCAGCTGGTTGTCAGTGACGTCTCCCGGGGCAACACCGGTGGGTTTCAGTGACAAATTGACGATCCGGTAGCCGGCCACCCGGTGATCCAGGGTATTGCGCTCCAGCCACTTGGCGAAAGCCTTGTTGTCTGCCGCCTGGGCAGAGAGGCTTTGTTCGGCGGCATTCTCATCCAGAGACTCATAGGCCGGTGCCGTAAAGAACTGTTTCACCCGATCCACTTCTTCCTGGGGCAGAGTGCAGGGGCCACCTTCGATATGTGACCACTCTTCTTCCACTTTCTGGGCAAAGACTTCCGGCGTCCAGGCCCGCACCAGGATTTTGATGCGCGCCTTGTATTTGTTGTCGCGGTTGCCATAGCGGTTGTAGACGCGAACGATGGCGTCCAGGTAGCCGAGAATGTGCTGCCAGGGCAGAAATTCACGAATCACACTACCAATCACAGGGGTGCGGCCGAGACCGCCGCCAACCAGTACCTTGAAGCCCAGTTCGCCGGCTTCATTGCGCACCAGCTGCAAGCCGATATCGTGTATCAGAATGGCGGCACGATCGCTTTCGGAACCGCACACGGCGATTTTGAATTTGCGGGGAAGGTAGGCAAATTCCGGATGGAATGTGGACCACTGACGCAGAATTTCACACCAGGGACGGGGGTCTTCCACCTCGTCTCCGATGACGCCGGCGTACTGGTCAGAAGTAATATTGCGGATACAGTTGCCGCTGGTCTGCACCGCGTGCATCTGCACCTGGGCCAGTTCCGCAAGGATATCCGGCACTTCCTCCAGCTGGGGCCAGTTGAACTGGATATTCTGGCGGGTGGTGATATGGCAGTAACCCTTGTCGTAGTGACGGGCAATGTGAGCCAGCTTGCGGAACTGCGTGGAGTTCAACAGTCCGTAAGGGACAGCAATGCGCAGCATCGGTGCCAGACGCTGGATGTAAAGTCCGTTTTGCAGACGCAGGGGCAGGAATTCCTCGTTGGTCAATTCCCCGGCCAAGTAGCGATCTGTCTGACCGCGAAACTGGGCTACCCGCTCCTCAATGATTTTCTGGTCGGTTTCGGTATAACGGTACATAACTTCAGCAATGTCTCATGCGCCAAATGGCAGAAAGGCGCGAATTCTACAGGGTAACACCCCGTCTGTCAGTCGGAGGGGGATGATAGCGTCAGCTTTTATAGTTTTGAAAAACTTTTTCTCTCTAAACGGTTTATCTTTGGGAATATGGCCACTTTCAGATGCCGATGGAGAGGACATCCAGTAGGGTTGTTGTTACAATGCCGACCGCCGTTTGTCCAGCCATGAGGTGAAGAACAATGAACAATGAAGTAGATGCCGTAATCGAGGCGGAAAAGAATGCTGGCGATGCCCGTGCCGATGCTTATGCAGCCATCGCTACGGTATGCCTGCTGGTCGGAACTGTCATCTTTTGGTTGAGCAACCAATAAGATTGATGCTCTGACGCAAAAAAGGCGGCCACAGGCCGCCTTTTTTATTGCTTGTTGCAGCTGCAGTCCCTACATGCCGCGACTTTGCAGCACCATTCTCACCACGGTGATAACGGTGAAAATGAACGCCACGGTAAAAATGAGGCCAGCTACGACGTAGGCCATAAAATTACCGTGTTTGAAATCCCGTTCGCGATTCTTGTTGCTCTGTACACCGATAAATGCAGCCAGGGTGCTGAGAACAATCTGCCAGAAACCGGGTTTTTTTTCCTTTTCTGCGTCACTCATGATCAATCTTCCAGAATCGGGCTGAGCCAGCGTTCCAGTTCTTCGACAGGAATACCTTTGCGCCCAGCAAGGTGTTCGAGTTGGTCCCTTTGTATTTTACCGGTATTGAAATATTTTGCCTGCGGGTGCGAAAAATACAGGCCGCTGACGGAGGCGGCCGGCAGCATGGCAAAACTCTCGGTGAGAGAGATACCGGTATTGCCGGTGACATCAAGCAGCTGGAACAGGGTTTCCTTTTCGCTGTGGTCCGGGCAGGCGGGATAGCCGGGTGCGGGGCGGATGCCTCGGTACTCCTCGCGTATCAGCGCTTCGTTGTCCAGTGATTCATCCGTTGCGTAACCCCAGAACTCCTTGCGAATCCGCTGGTGTAGCTCCTCCGCATAGGCTTCTGCCAGACGATCAGCGAGAGCTTTCACCATGATGCTATTGTAGTCGTCGCCCGTGTCCTCATAGGCTTTTGCCACCCGATCCGCATGAATGCCGGCAGTGACAGCAAAGGCACCCACATAGTCCGCCACGCCGCTGTCTTTCGGGGCAACGTAGTCCGCCAGCGACATCAGTTCTTCCCCGGCTCCGAGTTTGCGTGTCTGCTGACGAATCTGGTGCAGGGTACCCAGCACTTCACTGCGGGATTCGTCTGCATAGATCTCAATGTCGTCGCCATTGACTGTATTGGCCGGCCACAGGGCAAATACTCCCTGGGCTTTGATCAGCTTTTCATCCACCAGCTTTTTCAACATGCCCTGGGCATCCCGGAACAGGTTGCGCGCTGCTTCGCCCACTTTTTTGTCTTCGAGGATTTTCGGGTACTTGCCCGCCAGGCCCCAGGTGATGAAGAACGGAGTCCAGTCGATCAGCTCGATCAGTCTTTCCAGAGGATAGTCGTCCAGCAATTGCACGCCGAGTACGGCCGGTCGGGTGGGTTGATACTGCTGCCAGTCAGTTTGAAGTCCGGCCTTTTTGGCCTCTGCGTAGGGCAGGGTGGTGCCCTTCGGTTTGCGATTGGCAGTGCGCTGGCGCACCTGCTCGTATTCCAATTGAATTTCTGTCACAAAGGCGTCGCGCAGTTCCTTGCTCAACAGTTTGCTGGCCACGCCCACTGCCCGTGAGGCATCCGGAACGTACACTGTCTGGTTGCGCTTGAACTTGGGGTCGATCTTCACTGCCGTGTGGGCCTTGGAGGTGGTGGCGCCACCGATCAGCAGCGGGAAATTCAGCTGCTGCCGTTCCATCTCGCTGGCGATGTGCACCATCTCGTCGAGGGACGGGGTAATCAGCCCGGACAGACCGATGATATCCACCTTCTCGGCCACGGCGGTGTGGAGGATTTTCTCCGCGGGTACCATCACACCTAGGTCGATCACCTCGTAGTTGTTGCAGCGCAGTACTACCCCGACGATATTCTTGCCGATGTCGTGGACGTCGCCTTTTACTGTGGCCATCAGGATCTTGCCGTTGGCCTCGGCACCTTCTTCTTTTTCGGCCTCAATAAAGGGCTGCAGATAGGCCACCGCCTGCTTCATCACCCGGGCGGATTTCACCACCTGGGGCAGGAACATCTTGCCTTCGCTGAAGAGGTCGCCAACCACGTTCATGCCGTCCATCAGTGGGCCTTCGATCACGTGCAGCGGACGTTCCGCCTGCTGTCGGGCCGCTTCGGTATCTTCCTCGATATAGCTGGTGATGCCTTTGACCAGGGCGTGCTCCAGTCGCTTGGCTACCGGCCAGCTGCGCCACTCCAGATCTTCTTTCTTCTCCTCTGTACCATCGCCGCGGTATTTCTCGGCGATGCTGAGCAGGTTTTCAGTGGCGTCCGAGTGGCGGTTGAGGATCACATCCTCGACTCTCCCCCGCAGTTCTTCCGGCAGATCACTGTATACCGCCAGCTGGCCGGCGTTGACGATGCCCATGCTCAGGCCTGCGCGAATAGCGTGGTAGAGGAACACCGAGTGAATGGCCTCGCGCACCGGGTTGTTGCCGCGGAACGAGAATGACACGTTGCTGATGCCACCGGAGATCAGCGCATTGGGCAGATTGGTCTTGATCCAGCGGGCCGCCTCGATAAAGTCGACCGCGTAGTTGTTGTGCTCGTCGATCCCGGTGGCAACGGCAAACACGTTGGGATCGAAAATAATATCCTGGGGTGGGAATCCGACCTGGTTGACCAGGATGTCGTAGCTGCGACGGCAGATCTGCTGGCGACGTGCCAGGTTGTCGGCTTGGCCGTCCTCGTCAAAGGCCATTACAACTACCGCAGCTCCGTAGCGCAGGCACAGTTTGGCCTGCTCGATAAAGGGCCGCTCGCCTTCCTTGAGGCTGATGGAGTTGACCACGCATTTGCCTTGGGCCCACTTCAGGCCGGCTTCGATGACGTGCCACTTGGAGGAGTCGATCATCAGCGGGATGCGTGAGATATCGGGTTCCGTTGCCACCAGCTTGAGGAAGGTGGTCATTGCCTCCACTGCATCCAACATGCCCTCGTCCATGTTGACATCAATGACCTGGGCGCCGTCTTCCACCTGCTGGCGTGCAACCTCCAGGGCGGTGGTGTAATCGCCCTCCAGTACCAGCCGCTTGAAGCGGGCGGAACCGGTGACGTTGCAGCGCTCGCCGACGTTTACAAATAGTGAATCGGCAGTAATGTTGAAGGGTTCTAGGCCGGACAAGCGACAGGCGGGCTCAATGTCCGGGATCGCACGCACTGGGCATTGAGCCACGGCAGCGGCAATGGCGCGAATGTGTTCCGGGGTAGTACCACAGCAGCCGCCAATGATGTTCACCAGGCCACTGGTGGCGAATTCACCGACGATGGCGGCCATTTCTGCAGCACTCTCGTCGTACTCGCCGAACTCGTTTGGCAGTCCCGCGTTGGGGTGGGCGCTGACCAGGGTGTTGGCTACCCGTGATAACTCTTCGATGTGCGGTCGCAGCTCCTTGGCGCCGAGGGCACAATTCAGACCGATGGAAAAGGGTCTGGCGTGGGACAGGGAGTTCCAGAAAGCCTCTGGCGTCTGGCCAGACAGGGTGCGTCCGCTGGCATCGGTGATGGTCCCTGAAATCATGATCGGGAGGCTGATTTCGAGATTGTCGAACACGGTTTGTACCGCGAACACCGCCGCTTTGGCATTTAGGGTATCGAAAATGGTTTCGATGAGAATGATGTCGGCACCGCCGGCGATCAGTCCCTCGGTGGCGTCCATATAGGTTTCCACCAGCTCGTCGAAACTGGTATTGCGGGCACCGGGATCGTTGACGTCCGGGGAAATGGACAGGGTGCGGCTGGTCGGACCGAGCACACCTGCCACCCAGCGCGGGCGATCGGCGGTTGCCACGGCATCACAGGCCTCACGGGCAATGCGTGCGCCGGCTTCATTCAGCTCCCGCACCAGTGATTCCATACCGTAGTCCGCCATGGATACGGTGGTGGAATTGAAGGTGTTGGTCTCAATGATATCGGCACCTGCATCCAGGTAGGCGCGATGAATCCCCTTGATAGCTTCCGGCTGGGTCAGGGACAGCAGGTCATTATTGCCTGCCAGATCCTGCCCCCAATGGGCAAAACGCTCGCCACGATAATCCGCCTCGCCAAAACGGTGAGACTGGATCATTGTGCCCATAGCGCCATCCAGTATCAGGATACGTTGGCTGGCGGCTTTATACAGGGCATCGATTCGGGCTTGCAGAGTATTCAAGGTGGTTTCCATCTTGCTGGGACTGGAGAAAGGGGCGCATTCTAACAGAGTTTGCCGTGATTGCTGAGGATCGCTACGGCTCCTGGGGTGAGAGAAAAACGCCCCTGACGATTGTCGCTGCCTCACAAGGCTGCTAGAATACATGACTAATTTAGTCAGGTATAGAAATCAGGTAGTTTTCATGCTCAATATCACCATCACCGAGTCTGCTCAGAGTTACCTCGCCGGCCTGTTGGCCAAACAGGATTGCGAGGGCATCGGTATTCGCATGTTTGTGACCGATCCTGGTACGCCCAAGGCGGAAACCTGTATCGCCTACTGTCGTCCCGGCGAAGAGCAGGAAAATGACCTGATAGTGGAGATGGAGAGCTTCAAAGCCTTTTTTGAGCATCGCAGTCTGCCATTTCTCGAAGATGCCAAAGTCGACTACGCTGATGACAAATTCGGTGGCCAATTGACCATTCGGGCGCCAAATTCACGTATGCCGCGCGTTACAGATGACAGTCCGATCGAAGACAAGATCAATTACCTACTCTATAACGAGATCAATCCGGGACTTGCCGCCCACGGCGGTATGATTACCCTGGAAGAAGTGGTCGATGGAGTTGCGGTACTTCGCTTTGGCGGCGGTTGCCAGGGCTGTGGTATGGTAGACGTCACGCTCAAGGACGGTGTTGAGAAAACCATGCTGGAGAAAATTCCAGAACTGAAGGCGGTGCGGGATGTGACTGACCACTCCGATCGCAGTCAGGCGTACATTTGATTTAAAAATAATAAACGGGATGTTAGAGAAACAGGGAGGTATACTCGGTCCCACCATTACAAGCATCAGCTGGCTCTTTAAGCCAGAAAGAGGTGTCTATGCCTAGAGAACCTGAATTTGACCGTACTGAAGTGCTCGATCGGGCGCTTCAGCTATTCTGGTCAGACGGCTATGAAGCCAGCTCCATAAGCAAATTATTGGACGTGATGGATCCGCGGCAGTCTCTACGCGTCGTTTGGCGGCAAGAGTGCACTGTATACGGAAGTGCTCGGCCATTACATGACGATGTTGCGCACTGAACTTTTCGGACCTACCCTGGTGTCTATTGCTGATCCTCAACAGGCGATCAGCAGTTTTTTTCACAAAGCATTCCTGGAACAACAGGACGAGGAGAGGCTCGCCAACGGCTGTTTGTTTCTGAATGCCATTTCTGCACTGAATAAAACTGAACCTGAGCTGGCAGACAGAGCGATTGATTCGGTTCGGTGGATAAGGGAGTTGATGTTATCCCGATTGGTTGAGGCCCAGCAGCTGGGACAAATCAGTACGGACAAGAATCCTGCAGAGCTGGCAGATTACCTGATCGCACTGCTTTCCGGATTGAGGGCACTATGCAAGACCGGAGCGGATGGTACGACTCTTCAACCGGTCATTGCTACCGGCCTGTCGACGGTATTTTCGTAAAATTAGAAGATCAAATATAAAAAACGGGCCTTATGGCCCGTTTTTTTGAGTAAAGATCAGTTTCTAGCGATTTGGCAGGACTTTTTTCAGTTTGTCCTGCATATCGTGCAGTGCCTGCTCCGTGGCGTCCCAGCCGATGCAAGCATCGGTAATGGATACACCATACTCCAAGTCTGCCAGATTTTCCGGAATCTTCTGGTTGCCCGGCTTCAGGTTGCTTTCGACCATGATGCCAATTATGGATTTGTTGCCTTCAAGGATCTGGTTGGTCACGTTCTCCATCACCAGCGGCTGCAGCTCGTGGTTCTTGTTGGAGTTGGCGTGGCTACAGTCCACCATGATATTGGAGGCAATTCCGGCCTTCGCCAGTTCCTGTTCCGCCAGACTGACACTGACAGAGTCATAGTTGGGCTTGCCGTCGCCACCGCGCAATACCACGTGGGCATAAGGGTTGCCGGCAGTAGTGATAATGGCCACCGAGCCCTCGGAGTTGATACCCAGGAATCGGTGGGGACTGGCCACAGACTTGAGTGCGTTGATCGCCACAGTCAGGCTGCCATCGGTACCGTTCTTGAAACCAACCGTGGAGGAAAGGCCTGAGGCCATTTCCCGGTGGGTCTGGGATTCGGTGGTGCGGGCGCCAATGGCGGACCATGAAATCAGGTCTTGCATGTACTGGGGGGAAATCGGATCCAGTGCCTCGGTGGCGGTGGGCAATCCCATTTCTGCGATATCCAGCAGCAGCTTGCGACCCACGTGCAGGCCCTCGGAAATCTTGAACGAGTCGTTCATATAGGGGTCGTTGATCAGGCCTTTCCAGCCGGTGGTGGTACGAGGCTTCTCGAAATAGACCCGCATCACGATAAACAGCGTGTCGCTGACTTCATCCGCCAGCTTTTTCAGGCGTGCAGCGTAATCCTTGGCAGCTTCCACATCGTGAATGGAGCAGGGACCCACCACTACCAGCAGACGGTGGTCTTTGCGGTCCAGGATATTCTGAATGGTGATACGGCCCTCGGTGATTGTCTTGCGGGCGGCATCGGTAATCGGCAGTTCCTGTTTCAGGTCCCGCGGGGTGATCAACACATCCTGGGAGAGGATGTTGATATTTTCAACAGCTTTAGTCATTTCTGTACCGGATAATTCGTTTTATACCTGTTGGGCCGGGCATTCTACATGAAATTCCCGGAAACGTGGCAGTAGCCCGTGTATCAGGGCCATAGCCACAGTCAATATGCCATTAAAGTATGTCGATCTTTTGAATCAGCGGGAAATACAGGGCACATTTCACCGGCAGTTCCTCCATGGCGCTGAACAGGCGGGCATAGTGGTCCAGTTGTTCCCGGTAGTGGGTGCGCTGTCTCCACAGGAATTGTTCCAGTGACTCGTCTTCGGTCGGCTCGGCAGACTTGTAGTCGATGATCCAGCGGGTGTCATCATAGACAAAGGTGCGGTCCACAATGGCGGTTCTGGTAGTGCCGTCGGCACCGCTGTAGCCCAACGGGAACTCACAGTGACTGCGTGGGTGTCGGTGGTCGAGCAGCCATCGGGCTGTGTCATCGCCAAGACAGTTGGAAACTGCCTGTTGCAGTCGTTGTAGAGGTTCGGCGGTCTCGACGAGGCCCAGCTGGCGCAGTTGTACCTCCCAGAATGGCAGTCGCTCGCGGATGGTGGCCTGTGACCACTGCTCGAGACCCTCCAGGGTGATCTGGCGAAGAATGCGGTGCAGCACCGTGCCGGTATGTCGGGCGCTGTAGTCCAGGTCTGCTTCCCGACCAGAGGCATTAGTGCCAGTTGTGAGGCTGCTGCCAGCAGGGCCTTCTGCCGCAGCCGAACTGCGTTGAGGCTGGTGGGGCGGCATCCACTGAGGTGGCAATCGCCTGATATTAGTTAACGTCGGCATAACCGATGCCGTTTTGTTCTGCCCGGATGTGCTCTCCTGGTATTTGTGGCAGTGAATACCCTCCGAACTCTGCTCAACATCCTGTTGAATGGCTGGCCACAGACTGGCCAAAAGGCTGTTGGCAGCCGGTGCTGTATCTTCCTTGATGTTGTACAGGAGATGCAGCCGGCTGATAGCTCGGGTGACCGCAACATAGAGCACCCGTGCTGTTTCCAGGCGGGTTTTTAATTTGCGCTCCCGGTCCAGGTAGCGATACAGGTCATCCGCATCTTCGCCTGTTTTGGCTGGAGGGCCGATCAACAGGCGGTTTTCGCCATCACTTCCCACCTGTTCCTGCCATAGCAGTAATTGCGCATCATCGGAACGGGGCCTGCGATTGAGTCCGGGAAGGATAACGGTATCGAACTCCAGTCCTTTGGCCTTGTGGATGGTCATTACGTGCAAATTGGGATCGGCGTTCTGGTCCGGGCGGGCATAGAGAGACTGCACGGCCTTTTCGAAGGACGGCCAGTCCGCAATGGTGCCGGCACTATCGTGCTTTTCCAGTAACGCCAGATATTGCTGGCACTGCTCGTAATCAGTTGAGGAACTGAGCGCCTGGGGACCGCCCAGTGCCAGCCAGGTGCCCTCAATCCAGCAGCGCAAAGGTTTGCGCTGCCGCTGTTGCCAGGCCTGGATCAGTACCGGTGCAACCCGCTGCAGGATGGTTTGTCCCGCAGTCGAGAGCCCAGGAAGCTGATCTGCCATGGTGAGTCGTTGTAACAGCAGCGGGAATCGATTCTTGCTGTGTGACGGGTCGTCCCCATCCGGGGGCGCGGATTTGCTCAGGGCCAACAGGTCTGCCAGATCCAGCCCGCACCAAGGGGCACGCAGAATCGACAGCCAGGCGATGCGGTCGGCGGGGGATAACAGTGCCCGGGTCAGGGACATCAGATCAATGACCGGCATGCGGTTGCTCAGCGGGTCTATATCCGTGGCCTGCCAGCGATGCCCGGCCTGTTGCAGTGCGGCGAGAATGTCAGTCAGGTGGGTGCGGTTGCGCACCAGAATGGCGATTGAGGCCTCGGGGTCGTGCTGTTTGGCCTGCGCCACCAGTTCCACCACCCGTTCCGCTTCGGCACTGCCGTCGGGGAAGTCGACAAAGGCATCAAGGGTGACGGCAGCTGCCGGCAGAGGGGGATGCACGGCACTGGCCTGGCTGTAGGGCACCGCGCCGCGGCCAATGTTCTCCTCTGCGGGAAATACTTCCGGGAAGCGCTGGTTCACCCAGTCGATCAGCCCAGCCTGGGAGCGGAAATTCACTTGCAGGTCCAGGGGCTCCAGTTGCAGTTGGCCGATGGGCATTGAGCGGGCTTCCAGGAACAGCCCCACATTGGCGTTTCGAAAGCCGTAAAGGGACTGCATGGCATCACCGACAATAAACAGGCTGTGGCCATCGCCAGGTTGCCAACCGGCGGTGAGCCGTTTCAGTATTTCGAACTGGATACTGGAGGTATCCTGGAATTCGTCGGTGAGAATGTGGCGGATGCGGTAATCCAGTTTCAGCGCCAGCTCGCTGGGTTCCTCGTCATTGCCCAACGCCCGCAGGGCCGCCAGGGTGATTTCAGTGAAGTCGCATACCCGGTGTTGCTGGAAGTGCACACTTAACAGGGCTGCCAGGGTAGGCAGCAGTTGGCAGAGGGCGTTGAGTACATCCCATTGGCTGTCAGGATAAGTGTCTCCAGGCAGGAAGCGAATATCTTCCAGGCAGTCCCTTAAACCCGGAACCTCCTGCAGCGCAGCCAATAGTGCCGTCATGGCCTCCTTGCGGGCCTTGGCTGAAGTTTTATCGCCATTGATGTCGGTGGGGAAGCCGATGTTCTTGTCCAGGCGCGCCCGCCAGTCGTTTTGCCCTGTCAGTAATAACTCGCAGAGTCCCAGCCACTGGGGCAGGGAGGGCGCCTGGGCCGTAGGCAGCCCGGCTAACCCCCGGCAGTTGCTGATGGCCAGGTGTTTTTTATCATCAGGCAACTGGTTGGCGGCATAGTCAGCCAGCAGTGCCAGATCGCTGCCAAATGGCGCCAGCAGGTGGTACGCCTTGCCTAGTACCTCTTCGCTGGTAGCTCCCAGGAAGTGCTCGAGATAGGCGCGGGCATTCCTGGCCTGGTACATGTGCCCCAGCCACTGCTCACGTTTTTGCAACAACTCCAGCAATAACGCCTCAAGGCGGTTCAGGTCGTTGTCCAGGTGATTGAGCAGGGCAGCTACGGCCCGCCCCAGCTCATGCTGCTTCTCCAGTGCAGGCAGCAACAACTCGCCGATGACCTGGCGGTAGTGGGGATCAGGGTTGTCCAGCGGCTCAAGCTGCTCGCCGAAGCCACTTTCCAGGGCCAGTTGCCGGGCCAGATTCAGGCAGAAGCCATCAATGGTAAGAATGCGCAGGCGGTTGGGGGAGTGGAGCAGTTGCCAGTCCAGTTCACGATCCCGTTCCAGGGCGGCCTGGGCCAGTTCCTGGGTGACCCGCTGGTGCTCGCTGCCGGGTTGCTCCCCGCGAGCCGCTTTCCTCAACGCCTGGATGATGCGCTGGCGCATTTCCCCGGCGGCTTTACGGGTAAAGGTCATGCAGAGGATTTCTTCCGGTGCATCGACCGTGGCTAATAGACGCAGCACCCGCTGGGTCAGCAGTTCGGTTTTACCGGAGCCCGCCGGGGCAGCGACCGCGAAGGAGCGGTTGGGGTCGAGGGCGAGGGTTCGCTGGGAGGCGTCGGCGATGTTCACGAGCCGTACTCCTCGCTGTCATTTTCCGCAATCAGTTCTGCTGCGCGATTCAGGGGTTCCAGCTCTGCCTGATAGCGGCGGGCCGTGGGGCTGAAAAACACCACGGGGGCGTAGCCCTGTTTGAATTCTTCCCCCAGTGCTCTCAGTGCCTGTTGCCAGTGCTCGCACAACGCCTCCCAGCTTTCCGGTTCCCCCTTTTTACCCTGGGGCGTTTTTACTCCGGGCAGTAAGTGGGCGCTTTCTGCAAAGCCCTGGAATTTTTGCTCCCCGGCACTGATTTGGGCAAAGGCAATGGCTGCCGTCGGTTGCTCCCGAGTCAACAGGTATAGGGGCATTTGCGGATCTTCCGGGCGTTCGCCGAGCCAGCGGCTGATGGATGCTGAGCCGGTCTTGTAATCGAGGACGAGCTGTTCTCCGTTCTCCAGTTGATCGATCCGGTCGATAGTCATGCGCAGGGGAATACCTGCATATTCACTGTGCAGGGTATTTTCCAATTCGATGACTTGGAACGGTGGACGTGTCTTCTCGAGTTCCAACCAGTCAAGCAACAGTGTTTCCAGCCGCTGTTGTTCGATCGTGGTGAAGGCGGGGCCAAACAGGTCGGCACGCATTTTCGACTGGGTTTGCAGCGTCGTTCGGACCGTGTCGGAGACCAATTGCCGCAAACTGTTGTCATCCAGCGCTGCCAGCTGTTGCTGGTTTTGCAGTTGACGCCACAGTCGTTCCAGACACTCGTGAACCAGGTTGCCCCGCTCCAGTGGTGAGAGTCCCAGGTTGGGTTGCGGTGGCTGGCGCGCGCCCAGGCGGTGGATGGCAAACGCGTTGAAAGGGCAGGTGGCCTGATGGCGAAAGATACCGGTGCCGCCGCCGATAGTTTCATCGGCCAGGTTCAGTGGTGGGGCGCGTTCGCAGTCTACGGTTTCCAGTTGGGCGAGTGCCGGCACTTGAGTGCTGGTGCCGGGCAACCTGTCAGTGTTGAGAAAGGGAATGTCCGAAATCAGTTCACTGGGCTGCAGCGGCTGGTCGCCATCAAACTGGCTGAAACTGAAAATCACGTCCGGGGCCGCGCTCAGGAATCCCGCCAGTTGTGCCTGGGCCAGTTGCAGTTCCTGTTGCGGACAGCTTTTAGGCATTTTCAAAGCCCGTTGCAGGGCAAAGGGCAGCAGCGGATTGGGTGTCAGCGGTTGCGGCCAGCGGCGGTCGTCCAGGCCCATAACCCACAGGTTGTCGAAGCGCAGGCCGGCACCTTCCAGTAGCCCCAGCACCTGGATCGCTGCATCAGGGGTTTCCGGCTGGAACACCATGTTACTGGCCAGCTGTTGCAGTTGGCGTAGAGCCTGGAACAGGGTGGCTGGCTGGGCCAGTTGATCAAATTGCTGATAGCGCTCCAACAGGTTGAGCCAGTGTTGCTGTTGCTGGTATTCGATGCTGTCCAGCGTGCGCTCTCCCGGCCAGCCCAACACGTCCAGCTGTGCGCTGAAATGGGCCAGCCACTGCTGGTAGCTGGCACTGTGTGGCATCTCCCTGCGCAGAGTTTCAAATTTTTCCAGGCGGCTGCTCATGGTGCCCCCACAACGTTCCTCAACACGGCTCACCCGGTAGCGGAATTCGCTGCTGCGGGGATTCAATTGCGCGAGCTTCCGCAATTGCAGTTCCGCCTCGGCACGCAGTTCTGGGTCGGTGTCCGTCCAAAACGGGTTGTTGAGGATGCGGCAGAAGGTTTCCAGGGGGAGTTGCGGCCGGTTTAACTCCAGCAATAGCAGAGCCGTAGATACCAGAGGCGTTTCGCTCAGAGCCAATCCGGCAGATAAGTTGTATGGCGGAGGAGTGCGAGGCAGTTCCGGGTGCTGGTAATCCGGCTGCAGTTGCTGTCGCAGGAGTCTTTCCACCGATGGCCGCAGTTTGGGCAATTCCGGGATGATAATGCCAATTCGGGCCTCCGGATCTGCCTGCTGTTTGGCTGAGGCCCAGTCCACAGCAGCTTCCAGTTCCTGCTGCTCGCCATAACAGGGATATTTACAGGCATGCTGGCCTGCGGCCTTGACAGGCTGCTGTTGCGTCAATGTCCCAGAGGCTTGTTCGAGCAGATTAAGGTAAAGCGGGGAAAGACTGCCAAAAGCGCACAGGTGGATTTGGGGCAAGGGTTCCAGTACCTGTTCCCGGAAGGCCCGGCATATGATCGAGACCTTGTCGGCGGGTGTAATCAGCCGGTGCCGGGCCAGTTCCCCGCGGAAGGCATCGACCCAGCGCCACAATTGCGGGGCTTCCTCCGTCAGTTGGGCATCGGTCATCTGCCAGCGCTGGGCAATGGTGTAGGCATCCTTGGCCTGGCGGGCAAAATTGCCGGGCTGAAGGCTGACAGCTGTTTCTCCGGCCAGATCAACCATACTTTCATTGGACGTTTCAATAGCCCGTTCCCACAACATCAGCTCCACTTCCGGCGTGGCGGGATAGCCAGCTGCTGCCGACGGATACCCGAGATCCAGACAGCGCTGCCACTGTTCGTCGAGCCAGGATTCAATGGCGTCGACGGCTGGTCTGGCCCAGCACGATTGATTCTGTTGCTGTTGAGCCATGCCCCATGCCTGGCGGATTTTGCTGGCCAGGCGCTGGTTGGGCGTGAGTATCTGGACGCCGCGCTCGATCTCTTCCCTGAGGCTGGCAATGTCAAAAAGCGGGCGCATCATCGTGGCTATCTTTGTTATCCTTCGCGAACCCGGAATGATCGCACAACCCCGGTTGCGGACAAAGCCGACAGCAGCCGGGTGTGGCGGGGTTTTTCAACAGACAGACAAGCGGGATACACCCACCTCAATGACTATCAGTCTCGACAATTTGTGGTTTCTGCTCGGCGGTTTGTTCGCCGGTGCAGCGCTGGCATATCTGATGAGCCGCGCTGCTTTTGCCCGGATTCTGGAGGTGAGGGATGCGGCTGAAAGCCGGCTTGTCTCCGAACTGGAGGCAGCTCGTGGTGAAGCGGGTCGTCGCGATGGCGAATTGACCTCGCTGCACCGGGACAAGGCTGCACTGGAAACCCGCCTCGAGGCCGACCGTGTTCGTTACGAGGAACAGCTGCAACTGCTGCGCCAGGCGCGGGAATCCCTGACCCAGGAATTTGAGAACCTGGCCAACCGCATCTTCGACGCCAAGCAGGCCAAGTTTTCCGAGCAGAGCACACAGGCTCTCAATACCAGTATTGATCCGCTGCGCAAGGAAATTCACGATTTCCGCAAAAAGGTGGAGGACGCCTACGACAAGGAAAATGCCGAGCGCAATAAGCTGGTGGGACAGATTGTCGAGTTGCAGAAGCAGGCCCAGCGGGTGGGCGAGGATGCGGTGCTGTTGGCCAATGCCCTGAAGGGCGACAGCAAGTTCCAGGGCAACTGGGGCGAAGTGGTACTGGAGCGAATTCTGGAACAGTCCGGTCTGAGCAGGGGCCGCGAATACGAGACCCAGGTGGCGCTGAAGGATGATGAAGGCAATCGCCGCAACCCTGACGTCATCATTCATCTGCCGGACCAGCGCGACATTGTCGTCGACGCCAAGGTGTCACTCACCGATTACGAACGCTACTGTCGGGCTGAACAACCAGAGGAAAAGCAGCGCTTCCTTAAGCAGCACATCAATTCCATTCGTGCCCACATCACCGGCCTCAGCCGCAAGTCCTACGAACAGCTGGAAGGGGTCAACAGCCTCGATTTTGTGCTGATCTTTGTGCCGGTGGAAGCTGCCTTCATGCTGGCACTGGAACAGGACCATACCCTGTTTCGGGATGCCTACGACAAGGGCATTATCCTGGTCAGCCCCAGTACGCTATTGGCCACTCTTCGCACCATTCACAATATCTGGCGCTACGAGGACCAGAACCGCAACGCCCAGAAAATTGCCTCCGAAGCCGGCAAACTCTATGACCAGCTGGTGCTGGTGGTGGATTCACTGGATGAGTTGGGACGGCATCTGGACAAAAGCCAGGGCGCCTGGCAGCAGACCCGCAAGCGGTTGGTGGACGGCCGTGGCAACCTGGTGAAAAAGTTCGAGGACATCCGCAAGCTGGGCGCCCGTACCAGCCGCCAGTTGCCGGACAGCTTGGTGGAGGAGGCCGACAACCAGGACGAACAACCGCAGTTGCATCACTCACCGGATACTCAGGATAACCCATGAACCTTTGGATAATGCTTGGCCTGCTGGTTATTGCAGGCCTGGGCGGTTACGCCATTTATTTGCAAATGTTGCTGCAGCGCCAGAAGAAGGCGCGACAGGCGCAGGAAAAACAGCTGGCGGAAATCCGCGAGGAACGCCATCAACACTACCGCAAAAGTATCCAGGTGATTGCCGCCGCCATCGAAGCGGATCAGGTGACCCTCACGGAGGGCGCAATCCGTATCAGCATGCTGGTGACTCAACTTGAACTGGATGAGCAGGAATCGGCCAATTACCAGGTATTTTTCCAATTGGCAGAAGCCACCGCCCATATCCCCATTCTGGAAGAGTGGAAAAAGCTCAATACCCGGGACAAATTGCGCTTTGACTCAGAGCGCACCGAGATAGAGGAAAAGTACCGGGAATTTGTGGTGGATGCCGCCCGCAAGCTGCTCAACAAGCCCGAGTCCGCTGCCTCCGAGCCGCTGTTTTACCCGGTTGGCAAGCACTGATGCCTGCCGGAATTCAGAAGCCCGGCTTGCCTACTCCGGGGCTAGCCCCTACCATGCACGCCCTTACAACATAAGGGGTTATTTATGAGTGTTGAAGAGATTCTGCGCGCACGCAGCAACGGGCATTGCGAACTCTGTGGTGCCGATACCGATCTGGCCAGCTATGCAGTGCCACCGAAGGACGGCTCCGATGCAGATGGCGCTATTCTGGCCTGCTCGACCTGTCGCAACCAGATCGAAAACCCCGACCAGGTGGATGCCAATCACTGGCGTTGCCTCAATGACAGCATGTGGAGCCAGGTGCCCGCCGTGCAGGTGATGGCCTGGCGTATGCTGAAGCAGTTGTCTTCTGAGGGCTGGCCTCAGGATCTGCTGGATATGTTGTATCTCGACGAAGAAACTCTGGCTTGGGCCAAGGCGGGACAGTCTGCGAGCAGTGGCGATGAATCAGCCAAGACGCTGGATTGCCACGGTGCGGTATTGCAGGCCGGGGACACAGTGACACTGGTCAAGGATCTGGATGTTAAAGGTGCCGGCTTCACTGCCAAACGCGGCACGGCTGTGCGCAATATCTCCCTGACTGGCAACCCTGAGCAGATTGAGGGACGGGTCAACGGAGTGCGCATTGTCCTGCTGACGAAATACCTGAAAAAGTCTTCCTGAGGATCTGGATTACTAATTAAAAAAGCGGGCAGATGCCCGCTTTTTTTACGCCTGCCCGGTTTTAACCTTTCGGCAGGTAGGGAATGGTACCCGCGGCATCAGTATCGTCGATAACGTGGAGATTGCTGACGCTGCCCTTGATGCGGGACTGGCGGAATTCAGCGTATTCCGGGTCGTTGATAAAGCCCTGCAGGGCTTCCATGGTGGGGAACTCAACCAGGGCAATCATGTTCGCTTTGCAGGGTTCGCCTTCGACAGTGGTGATATTGGCACTGCGGGACAGGTACTTGCCGCCATGCTTGTGGGCAATGTCATGCACGTTGGTGGCGTAGTTGGGAATCCATGCCTCATCAGTAATAGTGACTTCACCTATCAGGTACACAGCCATACATGTTCTCCATTATGTGTTGATGGTCATGTTGATTGAGAAAAAGACAGATCATCCACTTGCGGGGTGGTCGGGGCACCGCCCAGGTCAATGATACCCAGTGCTCCCAGCCACATGCCAAGGGCATAAGAGCAGCCCAGCCAGATAATCAACAGCGCAATGCTGATCAGGAATACCCGCCAGTTGTTCTGGAAACTGTAGTGAATGGAGTGCTCAATGGCATCTCTCCGCATTTGCCAGGTGGCAGCAATGGAAAGCGCAGTGAGCGAATAGATAAAGGGGATAACAATATTTGCCACCATCGGTGGAATGCTTGCTGGCAGCATGGGCAGGAACAGTAACAGACCAATGTTGAACAGGATGCCTCCGGCCAGGGTGTACTGGGCGCCATTCTGGTTATCCAGGGTTTTGAAGTTCTGCCACAGGAAATAGGTCATGGCGAACGGGCCACCGAAAAACGATCCCAGTCCTATCTGCAGGGGCGTGTAAATTTTGGGATGCTTCAGGACGATATCAGTCACTTGCTTGTTCCTTGTTCTGGATCAGGTCTTGGGGCGGAAAAGTCGATAGAGGAAAATCACCAGAACCCCAAGTGCACCCGCGGCGAAAGTGGCGGCGGCGGCGGAAAACCAGAAAATGAAGGGATCCGGTTTGTCTTTCAGCACCAGGTCGCCTACGGTGAGGGCAGAAAAGACTGCCACCGGGGCACAGTAGGCTGCGGCGGTGAGGAGTCCCTGACGCAGGCTTTCCAGCGCCATAAACCCTGACAGCAGGGCATTGATCAACAGGGTGACGACGCCCGTGATGATGATCACCTGACCCATGCCATTGAAGAAGGTGTAAAAGAAAATGCCAAAGCCGATCAATCCGGCAATGCCGGCATTTGCATATTGGAATGGTTGCATAGGAAGCAGAGCTGTTTGAGTTGTCGTTATTATCCCTTTATCGCCCGTTGCCCGGTGATGCAGGGGACTAGGTGATATAGGGGAAAAGTGGAATAAAACACGGAAAAGGGGCGAATGCAAACCCGGCGGATGGTATTCGATTTATGTGAACAGGCTGCAAACAGAATCGATCACCCCTGCTTCAGGGGGAAGCTTGTCTTCATCTCCGGGCCGGTATTTGCCGGTACGCACCAGACAGCCCATCAACCCCGCGTGAATGGACCCTTCCACATCGCCACTGACATCATCGCCCACCATCAGGCATCGTTCAGGTTGGAAGGGTGTTGAGGCTACCACCTGGAGGAAAAAGTCCCTGCCGGGTTTCCCCATGATCATGGCCTCGGTGCCCGCCGCCCATTCGATCGCCCGAATGAAAGGCCCCGCATCCAGCATCAGTCCGGTTTCGTTCTTGAAATAGCGGTTCATGCCGATGCCGATCAGCGCTGCACCATTGATACAGAGCTGGAAGGCACGATTGAGGTTGCTGTAATTGAGCTGGTCGCGGGCATCACCGAGCAGTACACAGTTGGGATCTGTTCCGTCCAATCCGGCCATATCACATTCAATGTCCGGGTGAATCAGGCAATAGGGCCGCAAGCCATGCTGCTGGATGTACTCTTTTGCTGCAATCGGAGCGGTGTAGAGTTCATCCTCAGCGACGGTGATATCCATGGCCGCCAGCTTTTCAATCAGGTGGTGGCGGGGTTGCGTGGCGGTATTGGTCAGAAAGCGCAGAATGAGCCCTTCATTTCTGGCCGCACGAACGGCATCAGCGGCCCCCGGCACCGGCGCGTCGCCGACAAAAAGGACACCGTCCAGGTCGAGAAACAGCGCTTTGTAGGGCCTATTCATCCTATGGCCTGTGGCTAAAATCGTAAAACTATTCGTTGATAGCCGGTTTTTCCTCGTCATCTCCTTGAGGACAGGGGCGACCGCTCTGGCGACGGGTTGCGCAGGCTTTTTTCACATGCTTGCGTTGGTCGATCAGCGATTCTATTGCTTCGCGAGGGTTACTGGTGGTGTTTTGCTGGCAGTAATTGTCCATCCACTGGGCAACCGCATCAGCATCGTTGGTGCCCAGTACTCCGTCCGGGTCACTGCCGGAATACTCGTACTGGTTGTAGGCGGTAATAAATCCCTGTAACCAGGCCAGGGATAATTGGTGATTACCGTTGCTGCGCGCTTCCATCCATTCGGGGCAGTTGAGAGAAACCTTCAGGGGCTCGGCCTGGAGCAGGGTAGGGGCCATCAATGCCAGCAGAATGGGAAGGTACTTCATGTGGTGATTCCTTGCTTTGATGTTGTGATCGGGGGAATGAAGGTAGATTGCATCAAGTTTCCCCCTTCCATACAAGATGATTTTTCGTTACTCAGCTGGTTGTGCCGTGTTTCATCAGGAATGCGCCGCATTCCAGATGGTGGGTGTAGGGAAACTGGTCGAAGACTGCAAAGCGCTCAATCTGGTGAGAGCTGGCAAAGGCTTCCAGATTGGCCTTGAGGGTCACTGGATTGCATGAAATATAGATGATGTTGTCGAAACGCTGGGCGAGTTCTACGGTGGCATCATCCAGTCCCGCTCGCGGAGGGTCGACAAAAATGGTGCTGAAACGGTATTCACCGAGATTGATATCCTTGAGCCGTCGAAAGGGGCGGACACCGTTGAGGGCTTCCGTAAATTCCTCGCTGGACATCCTAACGATGGTGACGTTATCAACGCCGTTGCTGGCCAGATTCAGCTGGGCGGAGCGCACCGACAGCTTGGAAATCTCTGTTGCCAGCACGCGATCAAATTGACCGGCGAGGACGCAGGTGAAATTGCCGTTACCGCAATAAAGCTCCAGCAGATCCCCTGTGCAGATAGAAGCGCTATCCAGTGCCCAGCCGAGCATCTTCTGGTTTACCTGGGCGTTGGGCTGGGTGAAACCACTTTCCACCTGCTGATAGCGGTATTCCCGCCCGGCCACGTGCAGGGTCTCGGTGACATAGTCCCTGTCGAGCACCAGTTTTTGTTTGCGGCTGCGGCCAATGATAGGAAACCCAAGGGTTGTCTGGAGTTGCCGGGCTTCCTGCTCCCACTGTTCATCCAGCGCCTTGTGGTAGATCAGGGTGATCAGTGCCTCGCCACTCAGTGTCGTGAGAAACTCTGCTGAGAAAAGCCGACGGCTGAGTATGGGCGAAGCATTGATGGCTTCCAGCAACGGTGCCATCAGGTTGTTCATCAACTCTGAGCCTGGAGGGAACGACTCAATGGTATAAGGGGTCTTCTCGCCCGGCTGATTCATGGCGAAATGGGCGCGACCCTGTTCGTGCCAGATCCTGAATTCAGCCCGCATACGATAGTGCATGGGGGCGGAATCGTAGACCGTAATTTCAGGAAGAGGCAGTGTCTGAAATTCACTTTTCAGCCAGTTGATTTTCTCTTCCAGTTGGGAGCCGTAATTTTCAGGATTAACTTGTTGCAATGTGCGCCTCCAGTCAGGGCGCGCATTATAGCGGATAACCAGCTTGCGGACTTTCTTGAGGACTTTCTTGATGACGTCCCTGCGGAATTTGCAGTGCGGAATTTTGAGTGTTGAAGAGAGTATTGGCAGGCATAACCAGTATGCTGCCAGTGGGAGAGGATGCCTGGTCAGGGCGAGTTCAGCGGTGTTTGGAGAGCACCGGATTATTTCGCCTTGTGATCCCGCAACCGCTTCTGGATATCCAGGTAGCGGGGCATGGGGCCCACATCCTCGTAGATTTCATTGCCTTCCTCAACGCGAATCACCGTGGGCCCGGGTATGTAAGGCATTTCCGCCTCCAGGGTTTCCAGGGCGATGCTCAGCAGGTGAGCTGCGATCTCCTCGGATGGCAACTGGTACATCTCCGCCAGCGCCAGCAATTTGAGTCGATCCGGTTGGTGAATGTTGATCGAGGTAGGTACCAGGTCAGCGTTCTCTGCTGAGCGTTTCTCCCAAGTGTCAAGCAATTGAGAAAAACCCAAATGGCATCCCTGATAATTCATCGTAACCTCTCTTTGGCTTACCATGATGAACTCACAGATAATGTAAAACATCCGTTCCAAAAAAGGTACGGTTTTGGAGGCTCGATTGATTGATGTGATCAGCATTTCCGTATCCGGACAGGGGTTGCGGGATATAACGCCGGAGATCAACGCGGCGGTTTCACGGACTAATCTTTCCGAAGGATTGTGCACACTGTTTATCCAGCACACATCCGCCAGTTTACTGATCCAGGAAAATTACGATCCTTCGGCGAAAGTCGACCTCGAGCGCTGGCTCAACCGGTTGGTGCCAGAGGGCGATCCGCTGTTCACCCACACCCTGGAGGGCGCTGATGATATGCCCGCGCATATCAAGGCCAGCCTTACCGCTACTTCTTTGTCCGTACCCATCATGAATGGACGGTTGGCCCTGGGGACCTGGCAGGGAATTTTTCTGTGGGAACACCGCCACCACCGGGGTAATCGCAAAGTGATTTTACACGCCATCTGATTTATTCACTTTTGATATAAATTATTTTTTTCCTCCACAGGTCAAATGGTTAACGCCAACTATACTTTAGGTGTTGGTGAGGCCCTGACCAAAGCAGTCAAGGTTTGGGCGCAGGCGATAGATTTTTCTATTACAGGCATAGCCTGAAAAAAGATAACTGGAGGGCAAGTTATGAGACGTTATTATTTCGTCAGCGATGACTTGGACGATCTCAGTTTGATTGAAAAGGAACTCGAAGATCGCGGGTTGTCCACACCCCAGATACATGTGTTGAGCCTGGATGACGCAGGGCTACAACAACATCACCTGAACGATGTGGCTCCGTTGATGCGCAAGGATGTGTTCAGATCCGTCGGCAAGTCAGCGGTATATGGATTTCTCTCCGCAGTGCTGGTGATATTTTTTGCCATTTTCTCAGGTGCGACAGAGTCAATCGGCTGGGCGCCGTTTGTATTGCTGGCAGTCATCGTGATGGGGCTGATTGCCTGGGAAGGAGGGATGTGGGGTATCCAGGAGCCTAACATTCACTTCAAAAGATTCCAGGAAGCACTCAATAATGGCAAACATGTCCTGTATGTGGAGGTGAGCAAGGGTAAGCAGGAAACGCTGTTGAAAGAAGTGACCAGCCGGCATTCCAAATTACAGGCAGCCGGGTGGGAGCCTTCATCCAACAACCTGCTGATCGGCGCTGAAAACAGCGCCCACCGGTTCGCCAAATGGGCTCCCTGAACTGACATTAGTCAGTATGAGCTGAGCGGCAAACCGGTTACAGGCGGCCCTGCGTGGCCGCCTTTCTATTTGTGCTTAAGATTTGGGTTCAGGGGGGCGGTTCAGGGTCCCGGCGCCTATGAGGCTAATAGCTCATCTGTGCGGGCTGCCATGATGAAATCGTTGCGGTGCAATCCGCCTATCTTGTGGGTCCACCAGGTGACGGTGAGTTTGCCCCATTCCACCAGCAACGCAGGGTGATGACCTTCTGCTTCTGCCAGCTCTCCCACCCGATTGGCAAACGCAATAGCCTCCATGAAATTGCCGAACGGAAATTGTCGCTCCAGTTGCCTTACTCCGTCCCTGACAACGACTCTCCAATCGGGTAGTTGTGCCAGCAATTCACCTTCCTGTTCCAGGCTTACCTGCGGGGCTCCTATCCGGCACGCTTCGCAGTGTTCACGGGCTATGGCCATATTCCACCTCCAGAAAAGAAGATCAGAGACAATTTTTAGGTTTAGGCAAACCTGCCAGCATTGCCACTTCTTTGGCGGGACTGGAGGGAAAAAGTTGCATCAGATAGATACTGCGGGCCTTTGCAATATCCAGATGATCGGAGATATAGCGGGTCAGAGGGCGCATTGATGGGGAGAAACCGTAGTCGGCATAGAATTGCCGTGCCACCCGGAGTATCTCCAGGTGGGCTTCGGTCAATTCCCTGTTTTGCTCGGCTGCGAGCTGCCTGGCCGTGTTTTCTGACCAGGCAGGCAGCTTGTCTAGGTGGCTGGTGGACAGACTATCGTTCACCGGATCAGTCGTTGCTGAGGCCGATCAGGCTCAGAAGGCTGGTAAAGAGGTTGTAGATCATCACGTAAAGGGTGACGGTGGCGGAGATGTAGTTACGTTCGCCTCCGTGAATGATGGCGCTGGTTTGCCACATGATGATCCCGGCGGAGAGGAACAGGAACATACAGGAGATAGCCAGCGCCAGCCCCTGGATGTGCAGGAAGGCATTGGCAATCGCGGCCACGAAGGCTACCAGTACACCGGTCATCAGGAAGCCGGTCATGAATGACAGTTCCTTACGGGTGATCAGCACGTAGGCGGAACAGCCCATAAAGATGACAGCGGTTCCTCCCAGGGCAGTCATAATGGGCTCAGCACCGGAAGTGGCGAGATAGAAACCCAGAATCGGTCCTAGAGTGAAGCCCATCCAGCCGGTCAGGGCAAATACCCAGAACAGGCCGGCAGCGCTGTTCTTGTTCTTTTCCACCATCCACAGGCAGATAAAGTAGGGCAACAGCATCCAGAGGCCCATGAACGGTGCGTTGATAGCCATTGCCACACCAGACATGACAGCGCTGAAGGCCAGGGTCATGGCCAGCAGGGCATAGGTGTTGCGCAGCACTTTGGTGGCTGCGGGGTCGAGCGTCGTGGAAATAATTGCTTTTTCAATCGCCATGGAAAATATCCTCATTCCGTTGGTTGGCAGCTTGGACACATCTTACAAGCTGGAAGTTTCAAATCAACGCCTGCGGCAGTTATTCGTCGTCACGGAAAAAGTCCAGTATGGCCTCCTGCTGTGCGAGTCCATCGTGATATCCCAGCTCCAGCAACTTGCGGCAGAAGCCACGGCAGAACAGCAGGTAGCTCGCAGCGTTGACACCGCCACCCCGGGCGGTTGCACCGGTTATCTTGAGGAAGGTGCGAATACTCTTTGGAAGTTCATCGAGATACTCACTGGCAATCCGGTTGATTGATTGCGATGGCAGGATAGCCAGGGATTTCACTGGTTTCAGGTCAGACAGGCCTTTCCGTTCACGCTCGGAGGCGCTCATGTTCATGGCCAGCCGGTTGATGTTGCTGAGCGTTTCAAGGTCACTTTCGATGGTATCAATGAAGGCACTGTTGAACATGTGGCCCATGATCTGGGCAATGGAAGGTGAGTGCTCAGAGTAGGCCGTCACCGGCCCCTGGCTGGTGATGCGACTGTCACTGACGCCGATGACAAATACTTTTCCGGCTCCGAGCCGCAAAGCGGGGCTGATGGGCTTGAGTTGACGCAAGGCGCCATCGCCAAAAAAGTGGTCCTCTACTTTCATGGCAGGAAAGAGAATCGGAATAGCGGAAGATGCCATCAGATGGTTGATATTCAAATCTGTATGCAGCCCCACCTGGCGTGTTTTCTGCCAGGGACTCAACTGTTCGACCCCCTGAAAAAAGGTGACGGATTTGCCAGTGCTATAGCTCATGGCCGTAATGCTGACCGCTTCCAGTTCTCCGTTGGCAATGGCTTCCTTAATGTGTCGAAAACGAATGTAGTTATCCAGCAGATCCCGCAACGGAGTGTTGTCCAGCAAGGCCTTGGGGCGGCCAATGGCATAGCCGCTATGGAACAGCGATAACAGCATGTTGAGCAGGTTTTTCCCCACCCCAACAAAGTCAGTACGGTAGACCTTTTCGGCATCCAACTGGCGCCATATGGCTTCCAGCTTCTTGATGCGCAGACTGAACGGCCCGGCTCGCCCGGCGATGGCCAGCGCGTTAATCGCTCCGGCGGAGGTGCCACATATGATGGGGAATGGGTTCTTGGTCTCCCTCGGCAGGGTTTCGGCAATAGCGCGAAGAACACCCACCTGATATGCCGCTCTGGCGCCGCCGCCAGACAGTACTAGTCCCGCCTTCGAATTGTTGTCGTTTCTTGTCATGTGTTGTGGGTGGATGACCCCCTGCTAACTGAAGGCACTATTCTGGGGCAGATTGGCCAACGGTGCCAACACCAACTGATACGAACGGTTTCTGTCGAGCAATGTTCACGCTGGTGGTTATACTGGTTTTTCCAATGACATCAAATGGCGGTGACAGGGATGCGCCCCATACATGTATCTTTCAGCTTTGCTGTGGGCATTCTCGGTGTGGCCTACTGGCCTGCACTACCCAGTGGTTATGTCCTTGCAGGGTTATTTCTTACCGGCGTGGCCTGCCTGTTATGGCAACAGCGGCTCGTAGGGTGGCTGCTCTTTGGAATCTGCTATGGGTGTGGCTGGGGACATTACAGTCTGTCCCATCAGTTACCCGATGCCTTGACGCCCTCTGATCATGTCGTCGTTGGTAAGGTAGTCGGCTTGCCGCAACGGGATGGCGATCGAGTCAGATTCAACCTGAAGTTACTGGAATCCAAGACAGCTACCCAACTAAAACAGTTGAGGCTGAGTTGGTATCGGACCAACCAGGAACTGGAGCCGGGTCAGATCTGGCAGCTGGAAGTTCGCTTGCGGCGTCCCAGGGGTAGTGTCAATCCGGGTGGATTCGACTACCAGGCATGGTTGCTGGGGCAGGGGGTTTCCGCCACCGGGTATGTACTGGACAGAAGTGAAAGTAAATTACTAGGCAGCCAACCCGCTGTTGACCATTGGCGCTATCAACTTCGCCACTCCATAACTGCATCTGCAACCAGTGCCGAGACAGCTGGTTTGATTTCGGCCCTGACCATTGGTGACCGATCACTGATCCCGACATCCCTCTGGCAGAGATTATCGCAGCTGGGATTAGTACATCTGCTGGTGGTATCCGGTCTGCATATTGGTTTTGTGGCTGCGATAGGCTTCGGATTAGGGGCTGCGGCCTCACGTATCGGATTGTTTTTCGGCATAGCTCTGAATTCCTGTTATGCCGGGGCTCTCACGGCCTTGTTGGCGGCTGTGGTGTATGCCGCCATGGCTGGGTTCAGCCTGCCTACCCAGCGGGCACTGGTGATGTCTGCAGCTGTATTAATGGCCCTGCTGGCTAATCGGTACATCAGTATGTCAACCTGCTTTGGCCTAGCACTCGCTGTCGTGGCTCTGCTGGACCCTCTTGCTGCCAGCAGTGTCGGTTTCTGGTTGTCCTTCGGTGCAGTCGCAGGTCTGCTGTGGTTATTGCCCACAGCTCCTCGTGATTCCAGGTGGCGCCAATTGTTGAGAGTGCAATGGTTGGTGTTTTTGTTGATGTTGCTGCCGCTAGTGTTCTGGCAATTGCCCGTGGCCTGGTTGGCACCGGTTGTTAACGCATTGGCAATACCCTGGGTGGGATTCCTGATCCTGCCATGCTGTTTTGCCGGGATGATTGCTGCGCCGCTGAGCAGTTCTCTGGCAGATTTTTTCTGGTCTATTGCCGACTGGCAGTTGCAGTTGTTTTTGACGACGACTCAGTCTGTTGTACCTCCCGGCTGGCTCCCCGCACATCCATCCTGGGCGCTGTCTGGGGCAGCGGGCTGGCTGATGGTGGCAGCCGTTGGACTGTTTCTATTGCCCAGGGGAATTCCCGGGCGTTATCTCTTTCTGCCATTGCTACTGACGCTGGTCTGGCTGCCAGGGACTAATCCTTACCCATTGTCATTGACGGTGCTGGACGTGGGGCAGGGCCTCGCAGCGGTGGTGCGTACAGAAAATCACACACTGATTTATGACACCGGGCCAGCCTATGGCGAACAGTTTGATGCTGGCAGTGCCGTGGTGGCTCCATTCTTGCGAAAGCAGGGAATAGCAAGAGTGGATCGGCTGGTCGTCAGTCACGATGACAATGATCACGCCGGGGGAAGTGAAGGGCTGGTGGCACTGTTTCCTCCTCAGGATTGGCTTGCTGGCGAGCCGGTAGGTGAACGAACATCGGCGGCAAAAAAATGTGTAGCTGGGGAGAGTTGGCATTGGGATGGTATTGAATTCCGGTTCATTCATCCCGGTGAGCGGTCGATGGAGTCGGGTAATAACAGTTCCTGTGTATTACTGGTGAGCTACCGGGATCAGGTCATTCTTCTCCCTGGTGATATAGAAACAGCGGTGGAGAACAAACTCCGGGGAGAATTATCCGATTTGCCGGCAGGGGTTAGTGTTCTTGTTGCCCCACATCACGGCAGTAAAACATCATCCTCGTCCGCCTTTGTCTCTGCAGCAAAAGCCCGACATGTTGTTTTCTCTGCGGGGTATCGTCATCACTTTGGCCACCCGAATCCCGAGGTCGTTGCCAGGTACAGGACGGTGATGGCACAGGTGTGGAATACGGCGGAGCAGGGCGCTATTCAATTTGATTGGGACCATCGGGGAACACTGCATGTCAGTACGGCGCGCGGTGATCGTCGCCGTTACTGGTATTCGCGTCGTCAAGAGTGATAGCGGCGCGGATTTGTGATGGAGCCCAGGAATTGAGGTAATCAACGTTGGCAGCGGGTTCTGATCACCATTGAATATGATAAAGTCTGGAGCATTCCACGCCCGTGACCATTTCAGAATTAGGGGAAAGACGTGTACGAGTTGATCATCGCCGGTGGCTGGTTGATGCTGCCTATCATACTCTGTTCCATAGTAGTGATTGCCATCGCGTTTGAGCGTTACTGGACGCTGCGTCCGGCCAAAGTAGTGCCACCCACTCTGCTCGGTCAGGTCTGGCATTGGCTGAAGCAGAATCAGCTGACCAAGGAAAACATACACCAGCTGCGTTCTTCATCTCCCCTGGGCACCATTCTGGCGGCGGGTATCAGTAATTCCGGCCATGGCCGTGAAGTGATGAAAGACAGCATCGAGGAAGCCGCCAACCAGGTCGTTCACGAACTGGAACGGAACCTGTCTCCTCTGGGGACTATCGCTGCTATCGCGCCTTTGCTGGGATTGCTCGGTACCGTGATCGGTATGATCAAGGTATTCACTGCCATCATGATTGAAGGAACCGGCAATGCCGGAGTATTGGCAGGCGGTATTTCGGAAGCGTTGATTACCACCGCTGCAGGTCTGACTGTGGCAATTCCGGCACTGGTGTTCCACCGCTTTTTCGAACGCCGGGTTGATTCACTCGTCGTGGATATGGAAGAGCAGGCCGTCAAGCTGGTAGATGCTCTGCATGGGGATCGCGTTCTGCGCGCCGAAGAGGTGACTGGCGCGTGAAGTTTCGGCGTCAGAGAAAAACCGATCATGGTGTGAACCTCACTCCCTTGATTGACGTGGTCTTTCTGCTGTTGATTTTCTTCATGGTCTCCACCACCTTCACCAAAGAATCACACCTGGTACTGGATTTGCCGGAAGCGGATGGCAACGTTGCAGAGACTCCACCTGAACAGATTGAAGTTCTGATCGGCCGGGATGGTGACTACAGTATCAATGGCAAACAGCTGATCAACCGCCAGATTGACACTCTCATGAAAGCGCTGGATGACGTGTCCCGGGGCGATACCTCCATGCCCCTGACGATCACAGCCGATGCCAATACCACTCACCAGGCAGTGGTTACAGCCATGGACGCAGCAGGTAGAATGGGCTTTGTTCATCTCAAGATAACGACAAAACAGCCCGACAGCGAATCCTGAGGAGTCATAGTGGCACAGCCCATCCCCGATACCGAACATCCCGAGATGTCCGGTCTACAGGTCTATTTGCGGTTACTTTCATATCTTAAAGGTTACATCGGCATCTTCCTGCTGAGCATACTGGGCTTGCTCCTCTTCTCCTCCATGGAGATCGCCTTCATCGACCTGTTCGGCTACACCGTCAATGCCATTAACAGTATGTCGGCCGAACCGGGTGCAGCCGCTGCAACGGCCATGGACCTTGGCAAGGGGACGACATCTTGGATGGCAACTCTGCTGGGAGGGGATGATGCCCTGTCCGATACCCGCTGGATTATCCCGGTGATCATGTTCCTAATTGCTGTCGTGCGTGGTGTCGGGTTTTTCGTGGGTGGCTACTGTATGGCCTACGTGACCCAGATTCTGGTGCACAACCTTCGGGTCAAACTGTTCAATAAATACACCCGCCTGCCCAGTCGTTATTTCGACAGCAACATGTCCGGGCATCTGATCTCGCGTATTACCTTTCATGTGGCGCAGGTTACCCAGGCAGCGACCAGTTCACTCAAGGTGATCATTCGTGAGGGCGCACTGGTATTCGGACTGATCGGTTATCTGTTCTATCTCAACTGGCGTCTGGCAGGAATCTTTGTGATCGTGTTGCCCGTTATCGGGATGGTTGTCGCCTACGTGAGTAATCGTTTCCGACTCTTGAGTCGTCGCATTCAGTCCTCGGTGGGCAATGTCACCCATGTCACCCAGGAGGCCGTAGGTGGCTACCGCGAAATGCACCTGTTCGGTGGCGCGGAATACGAGCGTCGCCGCATGGAGCACGCCAGTAATTACAGTCGCCGTCAGCACATGAAAATGGCAGTGGCGGAAGGGCTCAGTTCACCGATCATCCAGATGTTGGTGGCTATGTCCCTTTCCCTGTTGATGTGGATGGCCCTTGACCCGGCGGTACTGGCCAACATGAGTGGCGGTGAGTTTGTGCAGTTCCTCGGCTCTGCTGGCCTGCTGGCCAAGCCCATCCGTCAGCTATCCGAAGTGAACAGTAACATCCAGAAAGGAGTGGCCGCTGCTGGGACTATTTTCGCCACATTGGACGAAGTCGAGGAAGTCGACCTAGGGACGGTTGCGAAGGACCGCGTGACGGGGCAGTTCGATTTTCGCGACGTCAGTTTTGCCTACTCGGAGGAAGCGGGCAATGTGCTGAATGGTATCAATCTCACTGTCACGCCTGGAGAGAGTGTTGCCTTGGTTGGGCAGTCCGGCAGCGGCAAGACCACGCTGGTCAGCCTGATTCCCCGCTTTTACAACCATGACAGCGGGCAGATCCTGCTCGATGGTATAGATGTCAATGAGTACAAGCTCGATAACCTACGCAGCCATATCGCACTGGTATCCCAGAATGTCACCCTGTTCAATGACACGATCTACAACAACATTGCCTACGGCGCGTTGAGCGAGTGTTCCGAAGAGCAGGTACGGGAAGCGGCTCGTGCAGCTCATGCGCTGGAGTTTATCGAACGGCTGCCGGAGGGCTTTAACACCTTCATCGGTGACGATGGTGTGATGCTGTCCGGGGGACAGCGGCAACGACTTGCCATCGCCCGCGCACTGTTGAAAAACGCGCCGGTACTGATTCTGGATGAGGCGACGTCGGCGTTGGATACCGAATCCGAGCACCACATTCAGAAAGCACTGGAACAGGTGATGAAAGGGCGTACGACCTTTGTGATCGCGCATCGTCTCAGTACGGTGGAAAACGCGGACCGCATCGTGGTCATGGACAAGGGCAAGATCGTCGAGCAGGGTACTCATCAGCAGCTGTTGGCGCAGAACGGCCGCTATGCGCAGTTGCACCAGAAACAGTTCAGCGACGAGGCCGAGCACCCGGCTTGATCGGGCGCGCGAGCAATGCGTTTTTCTGCTGCCCTTGAGAGAGCATGCTACCAGCCGAAGAGCTGGTCCCGGTTGCTGTTACCGCTCTCATGGCTATTTCAGTTTGTGGCGGAGCGGAGGCGCAAATGCCAGCAAAGGGTAGTGGTGCTGTTTCCCTGCCGGTGCCGGTGGTTGTGGTCGGTAATATCAGTGTCGGTGGCACCGGTAAAACGCCACTGCTGGCAACATTGGTCAGACATCTTGAATTACAGGGGTACCGTCCGGGAATCATCAGTCGTGGTTACGGGGGCGACTCCCCGCATTACCCGGTCATGGTGACAACTGAAAGTTCGGCCGAACAGGTGGGTGATGAACCCCTTTTACTGGCCAGCTTCTGCCCGGTGGTGGTGGATCCCGATCGGCTGCGTGCCGCTCAATATCTTCTTCAGCAGACCGATTGCGACCTGATTCTCAGCGATGACGGACTTCAGCATTACCGCCTGCCCCGGGATATCGAATTGGTGGTGGTGGATGGGGAACGTGGATTCGGCAATGGCCTTTGCCTGCCGGCAGGCCCCCTGCGCGAACCCGTGACTCGCCTCCGCGAGGTGGATTTTGTGTTGGTGAATGAAACTGCTGCCAAACTGGATCTGCCCGACAGTGAAGGGTTCGAGGTGCGCGCGACAGGATTGCGGCACCTGGCTTCAGGCACCAGTATTGCTGTGGATCAGTGGCAGGGTGAGCGACGTGTTCATGCGGTGGCCGGAATCGGCAATCCCGGTCGCTTTGCTCATAGTCTGAGGCTTCTCGGTCTGGAGCCATTGCTGCACCCGTATCCGGATCACCACCAGTTCACCGGCGCCGAGCTGCTATTTACCGATAATCTGCCGGTTATCATCACCGCCAAGGATGCGGTAAAGTGCGCATCCCCGGCGCCCGACAATGTCTGGGTGCTGGATGTGACCGCAGAGGTGAGTCCCCGGTTTCTTGCGCGACTCGATGAGCGGGTCGCTTCATTGGCGAACAAGGCCCGTATGGCCTGAGCAGAGAGAATCCCAACAGCTAAGTCATTTACGGTTGTCATTCCCGCACGCTTTTCCTCGACCCGCCTCCCTGGCAAGCCTTTGCGGGAAATTGTCGGCAAGACCATGATCGAGCGGGTTTATCGTCAGGCGTGTCAGAGTGCGGCGGAGCGGGTGGTTATTGCCACCGATGACCAGCGTATCGCCGATGTGGTGCAAGGCTTTGGCGGTGAGTGCTGTATGACTTCCGCGGAACACCAGTCCGGTACTGATCGCTTACAGGAAGTGGCCAGCATCTACGGTCTGGCGGAAGACCACATCCTGGTAAACGTTCAGGGGGACGAGCCCCTGATTCCTCCTCAGGTCATTGACCAGGTGGCAACTAATCTGGCGGTCAACTCCACAGCAGGCGTGGCTACCCTCTGTGAACCCATTCTCGATGACGACAGTTTTGCCAATCCCAACATCGTCAAAGTGGTAGCGGACAAGCAGGGAATGGCCCTGTACTTCAGCCGTGCATCGATTCCCTGGCCCAGGGACTTTCCCGAGAACCGCGTTGCGGCAATAGCCAACATTGTTCAGCCGATGCGGCATATCGGTATCTATGCCTATCGGGTGGCACAGTTGAACAAGTTCGTCACCTGGCCGGTGGCGCCACTGGAATCGGTAGAATGCCTCGAGCAGCTGCGCTTCATGTGGAATGGAGAACGCATCCACGTTGCACCAGCAGTGGCGGAGGTGCCGGGCGGCGTGGATACGGAAGCGGACCTACAGCGGGTGATCGCCCTGGTCGGGGCCGCTGGACGATGAAAACCATCAAGGTACTGTTTGTCTGCTTGGGAAACATCTGTCGTTCACCGACTGCCCGGCATTTTCGAAAAAATGGTTCGGGACGCCGGGCTGGAACAGCAGATTCTGGTGGATTCCGCAGGTACCGGAGACTGGCACATCGGCAGACCACCGGACAACCGGGCAGCCGCAGCTGCGCTCGGTCGCGGTCACGATCTCAGTCATCTGAGAGCCCGTCAGGTGTGCCCGGAGGACTTTCGTGATTTCGATTACCTGTTGGCAATGGATGAACAGAATCTGTGGGATCTGCGGGCACTGGCACTGCCGGAGTTTAACGGCCACCTGGGTCTGTTTATGGGGTTTGGCAACAGCGGCCTGAAGGAAGTGCCCGACCCCTATTACGGCGGTGCGGAAAACTTCGAGCATGTTCTGGATTTGGTTGAGGATGCGGCTGTCGGCCTGCTGGCTCATTTGCGTGAGCAATTGGATTGATGCTGGATATCCGGCCCAACATCCCACTTCAAGCACTCAATACCCTGGCCTTGCCGTCCAGGGCGGAACACTTTTGTCGTGTCACCAGCAACGAGCAATTGCTGGAGGCTCTTGACTGGGCGAGAGCAAACAGACAGCGGATTACCGTGCTGGGGGGCGGCAGTAATGTGGTGCTGGCCGGGGATATTCCCGGCCTGGTCGTGGCCATGGCGATTCCCGGTATATCCCTGGCCGGACAAACAGCTGAAAAGTGTCTCGTGTCGGTGGGTGCTGGTGAGAACTGGCATCAACTGGTTCTTCATACCCTGGCGCAGGGTTGGTTCGGTCTGGAAAACCTGGCGTTGATTCCCGGTCTGGCCGGCGCCGCGCCAATCCAGAACATTGGGGCCTATGGGGTGGAACTGCGCGAACGCTTCCACTCACTTGAGGCACTGCATGTTCATACCGGTGAGCGGGTGAGCATGTATATTGACGATTGCCGCTTCGGCTATCGGGACAGCGTTTTCAAACAGTCGGGCCGCGACCGCTATGTGATTACATCCGTCACTTTGGCGTTGAGCTCAGTGCCTGAGCTGCGGCTGGAATATCCCGCTCTGCAACAGGCTTTGGCGGACCACGATCCTGTCGATATTACCCCCGCGCTGGTCGCGGAAGTCGTCTGTGAAATTCGACGTAGCAAACTGCCGGACCCGGTACACCTGCCCAATGCCGGTAGTTTCTTCAAGAATCCGGTGATTTCTGCTGAGCAGTCCGTCGAGCTGCAGCGCAGTTATCCCCACTTGGTCAGTTACCCCCAGCCTGATGGCAGGGTAAAACTGGCTGCCGGGTGGTTGGTGGACCAGGCGGGCTGGAAAGGGACTGTGCGGGGAAATGTCGGGGTTCACGATCAGCAGGCTCTGGTGCTGGTGAACCGCGGTGGCACCGGAGAAGAATTGCTGGCATTGGCGGACGCCATTGCGCACTCGGTCTACCAGCAGTTCGAAGTGGAGTTGGAACTGGAACCGAGAGTCTATCCATAACCCCTGGATTCTGAACCTGCGAGGGGCCAGAAGTGAGCCAGTTTTCCCTGTTTGATGAAGGCCCGGAACATATCGATATCGATGTGCCGGATGGGATGCTGCGCTACTGGCCGCGCTTCATTGAGCCGGAAGAGGGCAGGAAGCTGTTTCTGACGCTTCGTGACACAGTGTCATGGGAGCAGACAGAGATCGTAATTGCTGGTCAGTTGCACAAGATTCCCAGGCTAAACGCCTGGTACGGCGAGGCAGGAGCAGATTACAGCTATTCTGGTCAGCTGTTCCGGGCTATGCCCTGGCTGCCCGAGTTGGCGGGCCTGAAAAGGCGGGTGGAGCAGGCAGTAAACGGTCATTTCAACAGTGCATTGATCAATCTCTACCGCGATGGCCGGGACAGCGTGGACTGGCACAGCGACGATGAACCGGAGTTGGGGCGCAATCCTGTGATCGCTTCCATCAGCCTGGGGGCGTTGAGGCGCTTTCAATTTAAACACAGAACCAGGCGCGATTTATCGTTACAAACTCTTGAGTTGGGTCACGGATCGCTGTTGCTGATGGCGGGAGAATTTCAGCACTATTGGAAGCACAGGCTGCCCAAAATGAGTGGTATGGACGAGCCGCGCATCAATATCACCTACAGATATCTGGTGCATAGTAACTGACATAAAGCGGTGATAGCCTATGGACGGGGATGGTCTGGAGATGTTGCTTGCAGAGCCTTTTGTTATGAATGGGAAATTTGGCTTTAAGAGTGTCCTGGTTGTGGACGACCACGACCTGATTCGCCTAGGCATTTGCCGGATGCTCGCCGAAGTTCAGGGCATTGGGGTGGTCGGCCAGGCGTCCAGTGGCGAGGAGGCGATTGAGAAAGTCCGTGAACTGTCTCCGGACATCGTTTTTATGGATATCCGCATGCCGGGAATAGGCGGTATTGAAGCGACCCACCGCATTCTCTCCCGCTTTCCCGATACCAAGGTGATTGTCGTCAGTGCCTTCAATGATGATGTCTACCCGGCAACGCTGCTGAAGGCAGGGGCTTCCGGTTACATTGCCAAGAATGCCAACTCCGCCGAGATCAAAACCGCGCTAGAGACAGTGCTGTCTGGAAAGGTCTATGTCAGCCCGGAACTGGCACAGATGATGGTGCTGAACAGTGTGCAGACCGGCGAGGAAAATTCGCCCCTGGCCAACCTGTCCCAGCGGGAATTGCAGATAGCTGCACTGATTACCAGTGGCCGCAAAGCCAAGGATCTGGCGGAGTCCCTGAATATCAGTCCCAAAACCATCAACACCTATAAATACCGCATCTACGAGAAGCTTGGCGTCAGCAATGATGTCGAATTGACGCTGGCCGCAGTCAAATACGGCTTGGTAGATCCCTCCGAAGTGATTTGATCCACAGTCTCGGGCAAGCCCTGTAGAATAGGGCGATGCCCTTTGATCACAAACTATTCCTGAAACAGCTGACAGAGCGACCCGGCGTCTACCAGATGATTGGTGAGGATGGTGCTGTGCTCTATGTGGGCAAGGCCAAGAACCTGCGTAAACGGGTTTCTAGCTATTTCCGCAAAACCGGATTGACGCCAAAAACGGCGGCCCTGGTCAGTCGCATCGATAATATTGACGTCACCATTACCCAGACGGAAATCGAAGCGCTGTTGCTGGAACAGAATCTGATCAAGCAGAACCGGCCGCCGTTCAACATCCTGTTGCGGGATGACAAGTCCTACCCCTACATTTTTCTCTCCGATCGCGACGAGTATCCTCGCCTGGCCTTCTTCCGCGGCAGCAAGAGCCGGGGAGGCAGCTACTTTGGACCGTTTCCAAGTGTCCAGGCAGTTCGGGACAGCATGAACTTCCTCCAGAAGACCTTCAAGGTGCGGCAGTGTGAGGACAGCTTCTTCCGCAACCGCTCCAGACCCTGCCTGCAATACCAGATAAACCGCTGTACAGCTCCCTGTGTGGGGCTGGTGGAGTCCGAGGAATATCAGCGGGATGTTCGTCATACCCGGATGTTCCTGGAGGGCAAGAGCGATGGTTTGATCCGCGAGTTGCAGGCGGATATGGACAGAGCATCCCACGACCTCGCCTTCGAGCGGGCGGCAGAATACCGCGACCAGATTGTGGCGTTGCGGACCATTCAGGCAGAGCAGGTCGTGGAATCCGGCAATGGCCAGATTGATGTGATGGCCGCGGCACAGGAAGGCGACCAGAGCTGCGTGCACATACTTTATATCCGTCAGGGGCGGATTCTGGGCAGTCGCAGTTTCTATCCCAAGGTGCCACTGGCCTCTAACGAGGCGGATATTCTGGCGGATTTCCTGCCACAGTATTACCTGAGGGAGGGCGCGCGAAAGGATTTTCCCCGGGAGGTTGTTATCAGTGAGAAACTGCCGGATAGCGATCTGATGGCCTCTGCTGTTTCTGAGGTGGCGGGGTTCAAGGTGGCAATTAAACACAGTGGTCGCAGCACCCGCGCCCAGTGGGTTGAACTGGCTGTTCGTACGGCCAGGCAAAATCTGAACGGACGCATTGCCTCCCGACAGAATGTTCAGCAGCGCTTCGAGGCGTTGCAACAGTTGTTGGAGCTGGAGTCAGCCCCGGAGCGATTGGAGTGCTTTGATATCAGTCACAGCAGCGGAGAATCGACAGTGGCCTCCTGTGTGGTCTTTGATGGCAACGGTCCACTGAAATCCGATTACCGCCGCATGAACATTCGCGACGTGGCCGCCGGTGATGACTATGGGGCGATGGCGCAGGCTCTGGAGCGTCGCTATACCCGGATACAGAAAGAGTCGGGCAAATTGCCGGACGTGCTGCTGATTGATGGTGGCAAGGGACAAATGCGTAAGGCCACGGCAGTGCTGGAGGAACTGGGGGTAATCGGGGTTCTGGTGGTTGGGGTAGCTAAAGGGCGAACCCGCAAAGCCGGATTTGAAACGCTGTTGCTGGCAAAGGACGATCGTGAAGTCGAGCTGAATACCCAATCGCCCGCGTTATTACTGATCCAGCAAATCCGGGATGAGGCTCACCGGTTTGCCATCACCGGGCACCGACAGAGCCGCGATCGCAAGCGGAGAACGTCAACCCTGGAAGGCATCGAGGGGGTAGGGCCAAAACGTCGCCGGGAGCTGCTGCGTTTCTTTGGTGGGGCGCAGGAGGTGGAGCGTGCCAGTGTCGTCGAGCTGATGCGAGTGCCAGGAATCAGCAGGAAAGTGGCCGAGACTATTTACAGCGCACTTCACAATGAGTAACTTGGCTCACTCGTTGTAGAACCAGTGTAGTAATCGTTCATGTGGAATCTCCCCAACATCCTGACCCTGCTGCGCATCGCGTTGATACCGATCTTTATTGGTGTGTTCTACCTGCCCTGGGAGTGGCGTCACTTGGCCAGTGCGGCCATTTTTGGCGTTGCGGCGGGTACAGACTGGCTGGATGGGTACCTGGCACGCAAGCTGAACCAGTTCACCCCCTTTGGGGCCTTTCTCGACCCGGTGGCCGATAAGCTTATCGTGGCGTCAGCCCTGATCATGTTGCTGGAAGAACACGCCACACTGTTATTCGCTCTACCGACGCTGGTCATTATCGGCCGTGAAATCGTGATTTCAGCGCTGCGGGAGTGGATGGCCGAGCTGGGCAAGCGCACCAGTGTGGCGGTTTCCTATCTGGGCAAGGTAAAGACCACGGTTCAGATGATTGCCATCGCGGTGTTGCTGGCGATTGATCCCCTGGTTCATCCGATCCTCGACCACATGGGCGTGGCTCTGCTCTACGTGGCGGCCAGCCTGACACTGTGGTCGATGGTGATCTACCTGAAGGCTGCCTGGCCGGAGTTGTCCAAGTCATCCTGACTGTTATTTGAGCAACATCGTCGTGTCGTGAAAGGATAATCGCCCATAGACTGAAAAATGGGTTGATTCTCCCCGGCCAATCCATAGAATACCGGCCTTCTTTACTGTTCTTTGAAAATTCCGTCGGGTACAATCCCGCATCCCAAAGGCGCGGTGGCAGAGTGGTCATGCAGCGGACTGCAACTCCGTGTACGCCGGTTCGATTCCGACCCGCGCCTCCATCTTCTAAAATGCTTCTCACTACCCTAGCGGTAGGATGAGAGCCTTACCGATCCATCCCCCCTCAATGCCCGGATGGCGAAATTGGTAGACGCAAGGGACTTAAAATCCCTCGGAGGGTAACCTCCGTGCCGGTTCGACCCCGGCTCCGGGCACCAGATAAATCTATTCGTTATATGTAAATTTTCTCATTGTCTTGGGATGTTTTCATTCCTGTTTTGTAAGCAGTAGACGAATAGTAGACAAATGCTAAGTTTATATTTAGGGCACTTCGCTAGCGGGTGATTTATGTCTTGTAGTTGGTTGCGACGAGGTGTAATCAAAGCCTATGATTCATTGGCGCTCTGGATGGCTTTTGTCTGATAAGGATTTCTCATGCTAAGTATTAATAATGTTGTCGTTCATGCTCTTGTCAAAGAGCAGCATCAACCAATACAGCCTTCTGTTTTTAAGAATGAAACGCTCAGCCCCACAGATGAAGGGGTCAAGAAGCTTTTAGAAGGCGTTACCAAGACGTATGGATCTAGAAACAACAGTGCTTCGTACGGCATCTTTAGGGAAGCGGGTGAGGGCAGAGGTGCTTTTCCCGATACTTTCGATCACTACATCGGGCTAGTAAATCCTTCTGCTGACAATTTTCTTGCTTTGTCTAGGTTTGCAATGGACGAGCTGTATGCTAAAGCCCACGACTCGGGCCCCGCTTCAGGCGGTTATATGCTCTTTGCCGACTATGTACATCAGGGAGATCAATTTTTGCTTGTGGCTATGATCAAGCAGAAAGAAGGGCTGATGTTGACAGAAGATTTGAAGCCAGAATCTCTCATGGCCCTTGATCTAACAAAGCTTCATCAGGCAGCGCGAATAAACTTTACTAAGTACAGAGCGTTTTTGAGTGCGGATGCAGAGGCGCAGGCCGAGCTAGTTTATTTGAGTTTTATCAGTCCTTCGCAGGAACGAGGTGCTTCGGGTTATTTTGTGACAGCCTTGGGGTGTCAAGCTGGTTCAACAGCCCGAAAGGCTACTGACAGTCTGATAAAAGCCTCCGCGGCTTTTTTTCGTGACAACGAGGAGATTAAAGACCGAAGATTAGAATTCCGAGACGAATTACTAGAATACATTGATAGTAAAGTAAAGTCGGAGTCTGGAGAATTTATCCGCTTAAGCGAAGTTGATGCTATCGCTCGAAAGTACATGCCGGCAGATCAGCCTGGTAAGCAAGATGAATTAAGTGAAGCCTTCATTGCTTTTCTAAATAATGAAGAGAATGCTGTCCCTTCCGAGTTTAAAGCCAGTGATTTGGCGCTTAAACAGTACCAGAAGATGACAGTTAAATCAGATCATTGGCAAATAAAGTTCGATCGGTCTGCTCTTGGCGATAATGACGAAGCGGCAATATATTACGACGAGGATGCCAATAAAATTATTTTGAAAGGCGTCCCAGAAGGTATGAAGGCAATTCTCGAAGATGAGTTGGGATTTCGTGCGTTAGATGAGTCGTAGTGATATGAGCCTATCTTGCTTAGTGGAGTTGTATCGCATTTGTGGAAAGCCATCGCCAAGTCAGGGAAGGTTTGAGGTTTGCTGTGAAGATGAGCCGGGTTTGCGGACTTCAATCAAAGCTCTCCAAGCTGCATCACCTCATAGTGTCGACGAGATATTAGTTGATAATAATGAGGTCCTGAATTTGAATGACTGGCCTGATATGCCAGGCAAAACTATTCGCTTAACAGTTAATCTTCCAGCATCCTCGGATAACAAATTTTATGCTTCTGTTAAAGATCTAGCGCTTCATGCTGGGAGCATCTCTAAAGGGCAAATGCCAAGAGATTTCTACATCATTGATATTGACTATTATGTAAGTGATGATGAAACCCCGGAAGATATAAAGACACTTAGCTCTATATGCGATCTAATTAGATATCTTTCAAAGCTTGCTCAGTATCACGATCAGAAGTCCGTTTCCGACCATCATAGATTGGTGTTTCTAAATCCAGATGAGAAGTCCCTAAAACCAGCCATTGTGCTGGAAACAGAAGTTACACCTGACTTATTAGAGTTCTCTCCTTTAGATTGCTCTCTGCTTGAATCTATAGCTTCTGCTAGCCCGTCAAATGACCCACACTTTTTGGCCAAGAGAGCTGTGTTATGGTCATCATTAGCTGAGTTTGTTCAAAGGCCGGCCAACTCTGACCGGTCATTCTTTGAGTTGGTCTCTGGGTGGAGCAGCTTCCTTTCTCTCTATAATAATAACTTGGAAACATACTTAAGTGGTTTTGCATTTCATAAGGCTAAGAAGGAGGTGGCTAAAGCTGAGCTAGATATTGCATCTGAACTCTCAAAAATTATTGGCGATATTTCGGCCAAGCTTTTTTCCATTCCAATTTCTTTTGCAGCTGTTATTGCTCTGTCTAGGGTTGATGGGGTATCTGAAAAACTTCTGATTATGATGGGGGTTTTTCTGAATTGCCTATTGATTACCGGAATTATAAATAATCAAAGGCGTCAGCTAGGTAGGGTTTCTCATTCAAAAAATATCGTGCTAGGTGCATTCGAGGGCAACAAGGATCATTATCCACCTGATTTGATTAAGGCAATATCGGATATGACGAAAGACCTTGTCAGGAATGAGGAAAAACTGAGAACTAATTTAACCTGGTTTACTTGTTTGGCATGGGTGCCCTTTTTATTGGCTCTTGCTTTTGTCGTATGCGATTCTGAATTTGTTGTTGCTTCCCAAATTTGTTATTTAATCCTGAAGAATATTATCTAGCCACTTCGTACAGTTATTGACACAGCTTGAACTCCTAGCTGTTTTCAATCCTAAAGCCGATTTTCAGCGTAACTTGAAAATGCCCGACTCTACCGTCAACGATATGCCCCCGTGTTTCAACTACTTCAAACCATTCCAGGTTGTTGACTGATCGAGCTGTCTGCTGGATGGCGTTCTGAATGGCTTCATCAATGCTGTTCTTCGATGAGCCGACGACTTCAACCTTTTTATAGGTGTGATGATCGGACACTGTCACCTCCTGCCATGCGACATACTCTGAGTAGAAGGAACTTGAATACTGCCAAACTGCATGGCTGTCTACATCAACATATAGTCAATAGCGGTATTCCAAACAAGCCATGGCTGCGGCAGATGTGCTTATTCATGCCTGTATTTCTGATTCAGACTGGCTGTCTGCCGATCACGTAGTCAGGTATCCTGCCTCATTGAGCAAACTATATTCATCCCGGTGTAATCAGTTGCCATTAGCTTCCCCTGGACCCTGGCTTGAAAGGAATTCGTAATGAATGAACAGATGATGGAAAACGTGACCTTCGATGAGCTCGAGCTGCGACAGTCGGCTGAGCTGACGAGGACACTGACGCATCGGGATATAGAGCTGTTTGCCGCAGTATCCGGCGATGTGAATCCTGCCCACATGGACGAAATATACGCGCTCAATGGTGCATTTCACGGCGTTATCGGCCACGGTATGTGGTCTGGTGGACTCATTTCCACGGTGCTGGGCACCATGTTGCCGGGACCTGGCACCATCTATCTGGGGCAGGAAATGCGTTTCCTGCACCCGGTTCGTATCGGTGATGAGATTACAGTGACCGTGTCGGTCAAGAGTAAACGCCCGGACAAGCCCATCGTTATTTTTGACTGCATTTGCCGCAATCAGAACGGTGAGACTGTGTTGGCTGGCACCGCTACAGTGCTGGCGCCCACGGAAAAAATCCGTGTGGCCCGCCCGGATCTGCCACAGGTTGATATCCTGGAGCGCAATCACTTTAACGGCATCATGGCCAACGCCCATGCACTGGGCAAAATCCGGGTGGCAGTGGTCCATCCGGTCGGTGAAAACGTCATCGAGGCAGTCAAGGAAGCAGTCGATGAACAGATGATCGAACCGGTCCTGATTGGTCCCCTTGAGCGAATTCAGGAAGCCGCCACCGCCTGCGATATCGATATCGGGGGCTGGACCTGTATCGACACTGAACACAGCCATGCTGCGGCGGAGAAAGCGGTGGAGTTGGCCGCGGCAGGTGAAGTAGATGCCCTAATGAAGGGTTCCCTGCACAGCGATGAACTGCTGGCGGCCGTGGTGGATCCCGCTGGTGGTTTGCGCACGGAAAAACGTATCTCCCATGTCTTCATCATGGGTATCCATACCTACAGCAAGCCGCTGTTCATCACCGATGCCGCCATCAATATCGCTCCAGACCTGGAACAGAAGGCGGACATCACTCAGAACGCCATCGACTTGTGGCGGGTGTTGTTCGGCGAGGACAAAAAGCCCAAGGTCGCGTTGCTGTCAGCGGTGGAAACGGTCCAGTCTTCCATGCCGTCAACACTCGATGCTGCCGCACTGTGCAAAATGGCTGATCGCGGACAGATTTCTGGCGCCATTCTTGATGGCCCGCTGGCGTTTGATAATGCCATCAGCAGGGATGCCGCACAGGAGAAAGGTATTACCTCCAGCGTGGCGGGTGATGCGGACATTCTTGTTGTGCCGAATATCGAGGCGGGCAATGCCCTGGCCAAGCAGTTGATTTTCCTCGGTAAGGAGGATGCGGCGGGAATAGTTCTGGGCGCGCGCGTTCCGGTTATTCTCACCAGCCGTTCAGACAGTACCCGGGCTCGCTTGCTCTCCTGTGCTGTTGCGGTGGCGCTGTCGGTGGCCCGTAAAAAGGGCAGAATCAAGTAATGAAAGCTTTGCTCACCATCAACACCGGTTCCTCCAGCGTCAAGTTCCGGTTGTTTGGTCTGAGTGATTCCCTGCCTCTGTTGGCCGGTGGCAAGGTGACCGGAATCGGCAATTGTCCACAGTGGCGTGAGATAAATGCTCTGGGAGAAGTGGGTCCGGCGTCTCCTATGGAGCCGACGCTGGATCATGACGGGGCGGTAGACGCCATCTTGCAATGGCTCGATGAGCATCCTGATGTGTCCGAGCTGGCCGCGGTAGCTCACCGTATCGTCCACGGTGGTGACCGGTACACATTCCCGCCTGTGCTGACACAGACAGAGCTGTCAGAGTTGGCTGTGTTGAATCCGTTGGCGCCTCAGCACCAGCCCCACAATCTTGACGGGGTGCGGATCTTTTCCCGGAAGAGACCGGGCCTACCCCAATACGGTTGTTTTGATACTGCATTTCACGCCGGTCAGGAGACGTTGTTTACCCGTTACGCGTTGCCAGAAAAACTGTATGCCCAGGGTGTCAGGCGTTATGGCTTCCACGGTTTGTCTTTTGCCTGGGTCGTTCATCGCCTGAATTCCGAGTATGAACATCTTGCCCGGGGTAGGGTGGTGGCTGCTCACCTGGGCAATGGCGCCAGCCTTTGTGCAATCAAAGCGGGGCGGAGTATCGAGACGACCATGGGGCTGACAGCGCTGGATGGCCTGCCGATGGGTACGCGCTGTGGCAGTCTCGATCCGGGTGTAATCCTCTATCTGCAGCGCCAGCTGGGGTATTCGCTGGAAGATGTTGAGCATCTGCTCTATTGCGAATCGGGACTGCTTGGGCTGTCCGGAATTAGCAATGATGTCCAGTCGTTACTTGCCAGCGATGCGCCGGAAGCGCGTTTTGCCCTGGATTATTTTGTGCTGAAGACAGCCCAGCATATAGCGCGAATGGCCGTGGCTATCGGAGGCATGGATGCGCTGGTTTTTACCGGTGGTATCGGCGAAAACTCACAGGAAATTCGCCTCGCTATTGTCAGTTTGCTGGCGCTGTTACAGCCCTTTGAGGTGCTGGTCATCCCCGCCAACGAGGAGCGGCAGATGGCCTTAGAAGTGTGGAATGCTTTTGGTGAATCGCTACTGAACTGAGGAGTTGAGCCATGGCAGGTTTCGCAATCAACAGGACCGTGCTGGTACGCGTGATCGACTTGCTTGCGTTTCTGGTGCTGGTGGCAATGATATCCAGTGGCGCTATGCTGGAATTCAGCTTGCCAGAGCGAAGTGGTCGGCTGGCAGTCTGGGGAATGAACCGCCACCAGTGGGGGGATATCCACTCAATGATCTCGCTGGCTTTTCTGGTGCTGATGTCTGTGCACTTGCTACTGCATCTGCGTTTTATCAAGCTGGCACTGGTCGGACAGGCAAGCGGTGAACAGAAGTACCGCTTGTTGCTCGGTGTTGTCTGCTTGGTAATCCTGCTGTTGTTGGCGCTGGCGCCGAACGTCGCACCGGTTACGGAAGATGACCGCCATGGAGAAGGTTTCCGTGGCGGTCATGGGGTCAATCAGTCGGGTGGCTGAAGGCGATCAGATCTTCTGCTCTTCAGCAGCAGCGGGTGTACGGTCGTAGAGACCCTCTTGCGGTGCAGCGTCGAGAATGGCTTTGAAATAACTGCTGGGCAGGATGATGTTGTATGAACTGTTGCCGTCAATGGTCAGATTCATGCCCATGTTGGCGCTGGTAAAGATGGTGATGTAACTGATCGGGATGGCCAGACGTTCTTCATAGCGGCAGTTAGTTCGCTCGCAGACATTTTCATTCTGGGATATCGCCACCAGTTTTACCTCAAGCCCACCCTTAATCTTGGCATTCTTGTAAGAGCGCCATTCCTTGTCGTTGTACTGGGCGGTGATGTAGAGAATGTATTGGTCATCGCCCTGGTGATTAATGGCGCGGACCAGATAGATTTCCGAGAAGTTGTCGGACAGCATCTTGTCTGAGAAGGCAAAGTTAGGCCCATAGGTGATTTCACCATTTTCGGTATCGAGCTTGAATTCGATCAATGGGGCGATTGCTTCCTCTGAAGCCCAATCAATGCTTGTTTCCCGTGGCTGATCGGCAAGGACGTTCAGGGATACCAGTGCCAGGGAGGCGAACAGCATTGTCAGTCGTTTCATAACTTTACTCCGTCGAGTCTTTTTTATTGCAGGGTGCTTTTGGGGACGCCATGCTTGCCTGTTTGCACGGATCTGGCAAGCCCTTTTCCATGTCTTTTGCTGCCATCCCAGGATTTTGTTCTGATTCTCTAGCGGGACAAAGGTTCCTGAGGCTCTCTGTTGCAGGCTGCATGCTGGCCCATTCCCGATAGAGGCGGCGAGCAGTTGTGCTACCATGCCATTTCTGTTTCTTGCCGGTATTCATCCTATCCCCATGACTGAATCGACTGCCCCCATCGTCGTGACTTTTCCTGTCGGCCCCCTGCAGTGCAACTGCACTATCATTGGCGATCCCATCAGTAAAAAAGCACTGGTAATTGATCCCGGTGGCGACGCCAAGCTGATCCTGGCAAAACTCACGGAACTGACACTGACCGTGGTGGCCATCATCCACACACACGCACATCTGGACCATATTCTGGCGGCGGGAGAAATCAAACAGGCGACCGGTGCGCCTATTCACCTGAACAGGGAGGACATGTTTCTCTGGGACGGCGTTGCCCAGCAGTGCCTGATGTTTGGGGTGCCGCAGATTTCCCTGCCGAAACCGGATGGCTATCTGACCGACGAGCACGACCTGGGCTGCTGTGATGGCGTGGCATTACACACTCCGGGCCATACCCCTGGCTCCACCAGCTTCTGGTTTGCTCCGGCCAGGACGCTGATCGCCGGCGACACCCTGTTTCGCGGTGGTATAGGACGCACGGACTTTCCCGGTGGCGATTACAATCAGATCGTGAAATCCATTCGTCAGCGGCTCTATGCCCTGGATGACGACGTGGCAGTGGTCACGGGCCACGGGCCTGGCACTACTATCGGTACTGAAAAAAGAAGCAATATGTTTGTGAGGGCCTGAGGTGACGATGAGCAAGCAACCGGACGTGATGAAACAACAGTTACTGGCGATGCTGGAACTGCAGGACGCCATGAATAGCAAGGTCAATAGCAACTGGGCGGAGCAGGGCTTTGCCTGGTATAGGGCCATCTGGGTGGAATGTGCTGAGCTGCTTGATCACTACGGCTGGAAGTGGTGGAAAAAACAGACCCCAGATGCCGATCAGGTAAAACTGGAACTGGTGGATATCTGGCATTTCGGCCTCAGTATCCTGCTGCTGGAGGCAGAAGGGCACGAGCATATTGCCGAGTTGGTGGAGCAACAGTTTGCCCGCGCACAACCTTCCGGTGATTTTCGCGAGGACCTGGAAGCGTTCACCCTGCACACCCTGCAAACCCGCAAGTTTGATGTGGCGGGCTTTGCGGCATTGATGACGGGTATCGATCTCAGCTTTGAAGAACTCTACACCCGTTATGTGGGCAAGAATGTGCTCAATTTCTTCCGCCAGGACCACGGTTATCAGGATGGCAGTTATCGTAAACAGTGGGGCGGCAAGGAAGATAACGAACATCTGGTGGAGGCGGTGGCAGAGCTGGACCACAGCGGTGCTGATTTCAAGGATCAGCTCTACCAGGTGCTGCTACAACGCTATCAGGCCAGTGTCTGACGGGCGTGTAACCCTTTGGATGCAGGATAAAAAACTATACAATGGCCGGCTTTCTCAGCGACCAACCACAATCTGATATCGCACCATGAACGAATTTGACACCCGCAAAGAGCGGCTGGAATTTAACAAGCTGCAAAAACGCCTGCGCCGCAATGTGGGCAGCGCCATCGCCGATTACAACATGATCGAGGAAGGCGACAAGATCATGGTCTGCCTGTCCGGCGGCAAGGATTCCTATTGCATGCTGGATATCCTGCTCAATCTGCAGAAGACCGCGCCGGTGTCTTTCGAAATTGTGGCCGTCAACCTGGACCAGAAGCAGCCGGGTTTTCCGCCGGAGGTACTGCCCAACTACCTGAGTGGTATCGGGGTGCCTTTCCATATCCTGGAAAAAGATACCTACAGCGTGGTCACCGAGCTGGTGCCTGAAGGCAAAACATACTGTGGTCTCTGTTCGCGGTTGCGCCGAGGCACTTTGTACGGTTTTGCCCAGCAGATCGGTGCCACCAAAATCGCCCTGGGACATCACCGGGACGATATTATCGAAACCCTGTTCCTGAACATGTTTTATGGCGGCAAGTTGAAAGCCATGCCTCCCAAGTTGCTCAGCGATGACAAGCAGAATGTGGTCATCCGCCCGCTGGCATACTGCAAGGAAGAGGATCTGGAAGAATATGCCACGCTGAAGCAGTTCCCGATCATTCCGTGTAATCTGTGTGGCTCCCAAGACAACTTGCAGCGCCAGGTGATCAAAGAGATGTTGCAGGGCTGGGAGAAACAGCACCCGGGCCGTATGGAAACCATCTTCGCCGCTGTTAAGAGTGTGGCGCCATCGCAACTGGCGGATACCGAACTGTTCGATTTCGTCAACCTGCGCATTGAGCGCCAGCCCCGTATCGGCATGGTGAATCTGTGGGATGCCGATGACGAAGGCGTGCGCGAGTCTGCCTGATCTCCCTATAATGACTAATTCTGTGTTACCGGATATTGCCCCATGAGCTACCAGGTGCTGGCCCGAAAATGGCGCCCTCGCAATTTCAGCGAGATGGTCGGACAGGAGCACGTGTTGCGGGCGCTGATTAATGCCCTGGATAACAACCGGTTGCACCACGCTTATCTGTTCACCGGTACCCGCGGGGTGGGTAAGACCACCATCGCCCGCATTCTCGCGAAATGTCTCAACTGCGAACAGGGCGTCAGTTCCTCGCCCTGTGGCACCTGCAGCGCCTGTGTGTCCATTGCCGAAGGTCGCTTCATCGATCTGATCGAAGTGGACGCCGCTTCCCGAACCAAGGTGGAAGACACCCGTGAGTTGCTGGAAAACGTTCAGTACGCGCCCACAGTGGGGCGCTACAAGGTCTATCTGATCGACGAAGTGCACATGCTTTCCGGCCACAGCTTTAATGCGTTGCTGAAAACCCTGGAAGAGCCACCGCCACACGTTAAGTTCCTGTTGGCAACTACCGATCCGCAGAAGCTGCCGGTCACCATCCTGTCCCGCTGCCTGCAATTCAACCTGAAAAATCTCAGTCCTGAGCGGATCGTCGAGCACCTGAAATATGTGCTCGCCGAGGAACAGGTTCCCAATGAAGAAGCTGGCCTGTGGGCGCTGGCCAGGGCTGCCGACGGCAGCATGCGTGACGCCCTGAGCCTCACTGACCAGGCCATTTCCCATGGCGGTGGCCAGCTCACGGAAGCTGAAGTCAACAGTATGCTCGGCACCATCGATCTGAGCGCCATTGCCGATATCGCCCGGGCTCTGGCCAATCGCGACGGTACGGAAGCATTGGCGGTAGTGGGCCGTATGGCGGAACACGCTCCGGATTACAGTGCTGCTCTTGGTGATCTGTTATCTGTTTGGCACCGGGTTGCCATTGCCCAGACCGTGCCCGACGCCCTCGATAACCGTCACGGTGATTACCAGCTGGTACAGGAACTCGCCAAGGCATTGAGCCCGGAAGATGTACAACTGTTCTATCAGATTGCTCTGCTGGGGCGTCGAGACCTGCCGCTGACCCCGGAACCGCGCTTGGGATTTGAAATGGCTCTGTTGCGAACCCTGGCGTTTCGCCCTGTTGCGGAGCCGGGCGTACAGCCGCCCAAAGTCCCGTCTGAAGCACCGGCTCCCGTTATAGAGACATCAGTGGTACCCGAGGAGGGCGCCCCGCTAAAAAAGCCTGAACCTGTCCCGGCGGTGACCGTTGAGGTTCACCGCGAACAGGCTGTTTCCGAACCTTCCAGACAGGAAATAGTGGAAGAGTCAGGTTTAGATGAAGAGATTGGTTCGGAACCTGACTTCCCTCAGCCTCCCATCGAGTTGTACGACGATCAGCAGGAAGATCGGCGAACCTTTTCTGATGACGGCTTGGTGGGAGAGATGCTGTCCACCGAGACGCTGCTGTCTTTTTCCAGGGAAACCCGTGCATTCAGGACTGCCGCGCCGCTGGCGCCAGTGGCGCAGGCTTTGGAACAAGAGGCAGCTGTTCCTCACGAACAGCCGACGCAGAAAGAGCCCGTTGTAGCGCTGGATAGAAAAACGGTCATTGCTCTGGACCGGGTTGTGCCTGAGGACTGGTTCGGGATTTACCAGCATTTGAATATCGGCGGCCTGTTGCAGAATATCGCTGCCAATCTATCCCTGGTGAACGTCTCCGGCGGACAATTGCGCTTTGTGCTGGATATCGATCACAGTACCCTCTATGAGGAAGCGCATCAGAAACGCTTGGCTGAAGTGTTGGAATCATACTTCGATCAGCTGGTTTCTGTTGTCATAGAGGTAGGGGCAGTGACATCGGAAACCCCTGCCGCGACGCTGGAGCGGAAGCGACGCCAGCGCCAGGAAGATGCGGTGAACAGTTTGAAACAGGACCCCCACGTACGGCGGATTACCGATATGTTTAACGGGATTCTGCTGGAAAACACAATTAAACCATTAGATTAATTTAGTGATTTAATGCTATGAATATAAACGAGTTAATGAAACAGGCTCAGCAGATGCAGCAGAAAATGCAGCAGCTGCAGGAAGAGGCCTCCAAAGCGGAAGTTACCGGTGAATCCGGTGCCGGTATGGTCAAGGTGGTGATGAATGGTCGCCACGATGTGCGCAAGGTCAGTATTGATCCGGACGTGCTAAAAGAGGACAAGGAGTTTCTGGAAGATCTGCTGGCAGCGGCGGTGAACGATGCTGTGCGCAAAGTTGAGGAAGCTCAGCGGAAACAGATGGAAAAACTGACCGGCGGTATGCAGATGCCTCCGGGTTTCCAGATGCCGTTTTAGTCCAGAGTCCGGTCAAAGAGTATTCGTGTACAGTCCGCTGATCGATGAATTGATGGAAGCCTTGCGCTGTCTGCCAGGTGTAGGGCCAAAATCTGCCCAACGGATGGCGCTGCACCTGTTGGAACGCAACCGTCAGGGTGCCGCCAGGTTGGTGTCAGCACTGGAGCAGGCCATTGAGCATGTTGGCCGCTGTCAGATGTGTCGTACCCTTACCGAGCATTCAGTCTGTGAGATCTGCAATAACCCGCGTCGGGACCAGCACCAGCTCTGTGTGGTAGAAACGCCGGCAGACCTGTTTGCCATCGAACAGAGCGGCAGTTATCGCGGACGCTATTTCGTGCTGTTGGGGCATCTCTCACCCATAGACGGTATCGGTCCCGGGGATATCGGGGTAGACCAGTTGCTGAACCGTCTGGCCGATGAAGTGATCAATGAGCTGATCCTCGCCACCAATCTGACGGTGGAAGGGGAGACCACAGCCCACTACATTTCCGAGCGGGCGCGCGAATATAACGTTACCGTCAGTCGCATCGCCCACGGTGTTCCCATGGGCGGTGAGCTCGAATATGTTGACGGCGGAACACTGGCCCACGCATTCACAAGTCGCAAGCAGCTCTGATGCTGCGCTGCCCGCCTACAATCTTCTGGAGGAATTGATGCAGGGAACCATGCCATCGCCCATTCTGGTCGCTGACGAATCTCAGCTCGCGCGTTGTGTTACAGCGTTGAAGCAGACCAAGGCCCTTGCGGTGGATACCGAGTTCATGCGCACGGATACTTTTTATCCGATCCTCGGCTTGATTCAGGTCTATGACGGACGTGAGTGCTGGCTGATTGATCCGCTGGCGTTTGAGGACTTGCAGCCTCTGGTCGAAGTACTGGGTGACCCGGATATCACCAAGGTTTTCCATTCCTGTTCTGAAGACCTGGAAGTATTACAGCATGTTCTGGGTTGTCTTCCCTTCCCAGTCTATGACACCCAGATCGCCGCGGCGCTGGCGGGGCATGGTTTTTCCAAGGGCTATGCGGCCCTGGTCTCCGAAATATTGGGGGTTCACGTGCCCAAGGATGAAACCCGGTCCGACTGGTTGCAACGTCCCTTGAGCGAGGCCCAGTTGGGATATGCCGCAGCCGATGTATTCTATCTGCTGCATGTCTATCAGCAGCTGAGTCGTGAGCTCGAGCAGTTGCAGCGTGGGCAGTGGATGGATGAAGAGATGGCTGCACTCGCAGATCGTGCAGTCCAACGTGATGATCTCGGTGACTACTATCGCAAGGTCAAGGGTGCATGGCGCCTTAATCAGCCGGACTTGCAGATTCTGAAGCTGCTATGTGAATGGCGGGAACTGGAGGCCAGGCACTGTAACCGACCCCGCAATCGGGTACTTCCAGACCGTACGCTTCTGGACATCATTGCCCGCAAACCAGCCGGAAAGGCGGCACTGGCCTCTGTAGAAGGGTTGCATCCGGGAATCATGCGCCGCTATGGGGACAGGATACTCGAGTTGCTTCAGGAAGCCGGGAATGTGCCGCAGGGAAAGCTGCCCGAGCCTCTTGATGCGCCGTTGCCCAGAGAGTCCAAGGACTTGGGGAAACTTCTTAAAAGTGTGGTCTCTGCCCGTGCTGATGCACTTCAGTTGCCGGTGGAAATGCTGGCTCGCAAGCGTGACATTGAAGAGCTGATGCGGATCGTTGGGGAAGGGGATCTCGACCTGTTGCCTCCATCGTTGGCGAATGGCTGGCGCTATCAGGTGATCGGGGGACACCTGTTGAGGGCTCTCGCCGAAACTCGTTCCTGAAGGTGGAAAACTATGTCAAATCAGCTTTGCAATATTTACCGCAGTTCCAAAAATGAGGGCATGTACCTCTATGTGGACAAACAGGAAGATCTGAGCCGGGTACCCGAGACGCTGCTCCAGCGATTTGGCAAGCCGCAACTGGCTATGACTCTGGCCCTTTCGACCGAGCGCAAGCTGGCCCGTGCCGACGCACAGAAAGTGCTTGCCGCTATTGCCGAACAGGGCTTTTACCTGCAAATGCCGCCTTCCCCGGATGAGTATCTGCAGGAAATGCGTAACAGGAACAGCAAGCTCTGATGGGAGATACCAGCCAAGGACGTTTTTGGGAGACAAAGTCTCTGACCGAAATGAACGGGGCTGAATGGGAGTCGCTCTGCGACGGCTGTGGCAAGTGCTGTTTGCACAAGCTGGAAGATGAAGACAGCGGGGAGGTGTACTACACCGATGTGGCCTGTCGCCTGCTTGATCCTTATAGCTGTCGCTGTTCTGACTACCCTAATCGCCTGAGTCTGGTCCCTGATTGCTTGCAATTGACGGCGGGACAGATTGAGGAGCTTTGCTGGCTGCCCTCGACGTGCAGTTACCGCCTGCTGGCTGAAGGACAGCCACTCCCCTCATGGCACCCGCTTGTCAGTGGAGATACAAACAGTGTCCACATTGCTGACGCTTCGGTCAGGGGAAAAGTTCTTTCTGAGCTGTCGGTTTCTCCAGACGATTTGGAAGAAAGGATCGTATACTGGGTCGATTAGGATAGGCTGCTCAGGTCTACATCTGGCAGTAGTAATTTGGCGCTAGTATGTTAGTATCCCCCACTGCCCGCTAGGCGGTGGGCTGTTGTAAATAAAGTCCGCATGTTTTGTTTTGTAAAGGACTACGAAGGGAACTAATCATGTATTCGGACGAAAATTACTTGTGGGGCATGGTAGCCTATTACTTGGGGTGCTTCCTTGTTCTCTTATTCCTGTGGCGGTTCAGGGAGTTGCTGCCGGGAAAGCACTTTCGTAACCAGTTACTGTTGTTGATCGCGGCGGTTATTCTGGTGCCCATTAAAGCCTATCCCGATACCGGATATCTCGCGCCAGCCTGGTTTGTCAGCCTGTTTGAAGGTTTGACCGGTTCAGACGAGTTGGGCTTTCTGCGCGGGGCTCAGCCCATCGTTTTGTGCTATTTGGCGGCCAGCCTGCTTTATATCACCTGGGCCATCGTTTCCAGGTTGCTGGGTCGCAAGGCGGCTGAAAGCACTGAAACCGATATGACAGATTAGCTGTAAGCTCGCTATCGTACGCCGTGCATGTGGCGTTTCAGTTGCGGACTGATGACCAGCAATAACAATCCGGCCCCGCAACCGATTAGCCAAAGATTCTCAAAAAGATTGGTGTAACTTGCCAGAGCGGCCACGGTGTCCGGCAGTTCTCCATGGGGTGTTTCCAGGTGGGCGAGCTTGGCGATTTGTGCTGCCAGGAATTCCGAGTAGGCTGTGGCTAGGAACCAACTACCCATCATCAACCCCACCACCCGCGGTACCGCCAACTTGGTAACTGCTGACAACCCCACCGGTGACAGGCAAAGCTCGCCGGTGGTGTGCAGCAGGTAGGCCAGTACCAGCCACACAGAGGCAACCCTGCCACTCTGGTCGGGAAACTGTGCTCCCAAAACCAATGCGCCAAAACCCAGACCCGCCTGGACAATCCCCAGGGCGAACTTTACTGGTGTAGAGGGTTCCAGCTTCCACTTGGCGAGTTTGATCCACAACAGTGCGAACAGTGGTGCCAGCAGCATGATGAACAACGGGTTGAGCGCCCCGAACTGGGAGGCGTTGAAGTTCACACCAAAGAGGGTGCGGTCAACCACCCGGTCTGCGTAGAGGGTCATGGAAGCGGCAGTCTGCTCGAACAGTGCCCAGAACATGACGGAAGCGAAGGTCAATATCATCAATACAGCCATACGCCCCCGTTCAACCGGGTTACAGCGACTGAGAATAAACCAGAGAAGTCCTGCCACCACCACCAGCGACAGGCCATTGAGGGAATATTTGACCCATTGCGTCATCTGGATCAGCTGCCACAGGCCAACCAGGCTGGCAATGGCACACAGGTAGATAGTCAATTCTCGACTGAGTCCCGTCATCACCCGCTGGTGCAGCCATACAGGGTCGGCTGGTTCGGCGTGACCGTGCAGATGGCGCTGTCCGTATAAAAAGATCGTCAGGCCGATCACCATGCCGATGCCAGCGGCGCCAAAGCCGTAGCGCCAGCCCCAGGTTTCACCCAGATAACCGCATAGCAGGGTGGCGGTAAACGCACCAATATTGATGCCCATGTAGAATATGGTGAAGCCACTGTCCCGTCGCGGATCGTCGTCGCCATAGAGTCGGCCGACAATGGTCGAGATGTTGGGCTTGAGGAATCCGACGCCGACGATGATCAACGCCAGTGAAAAGTAAAAAACCTGTAAAGCGGCCTGATCCCGAACCATTGCGCCGTCGATCAAACGGGCCTGATGGCCCTCGACAGCCATGCCGAGGTGGCCCAACGCCAGCAGGCAACCGCCAAACACCACCGCCTTGCGCATTCCCAGATAGCGATCTGCCAGCAGCCCGCCAATCACCGGCATGGCATAGACCAGGGCTGCGTAACTGCCCAGCACGTCGAGGCCCATGGCATCGCTGAATAAGTGATATTTGGTGAGATAGAGCAACAGCAGGTATTTCATGCCGTAGAAGGAAAAGCGTTCCCACATTTCCGTGGCAAAACAGACGTAAAGCCCTTTGGGGTGGCCAAACCATTGGTCGCTGGTTACTGTCACTGCGTTTCCTTGCTTTAGCCCATGAGCAGCGGGCATTTGCGGCACCGGAGGCTGGCGCTAGAATGGAACTGTACTCCACCAGAACCGGATTGTGATTATGAAGTTTACCGGCACCGAACGTTATGTGGCCACCGAGGATCTGCAAATGGCCGTGAATGCTGCCGTTACCCTGCAACGCCCATTGCTGATCAAGGGCGAGCCTGGCACCGGCAAGACCATGCTGGCGGAGGAGGTGGCAGCCGGGCTGGGGCTGCGCCTTATACCCTGGCATATCAAATCCACCACCAAAGCCCAACAGGGGCTCTATGAGTACGACGCAGTATCACGGCTGCGGGATTCCCAACTGGGTGATGGGCGGGTTCACGATATTGCCAACTACATCAGGCGCGGCAAGTTGTGGGACGCGTTTGCTGCCGAGCAGCAGGTGGTGTTGCTGATCGACGAGATCGACAAGGCGGATATCGAGTTTCCCAACGACCTGCTGCTGGAACTGGACCGTATGGAATTCCATGTCTACGAGACAGGCGAAACTGTGAGGGCAATCCACCGCCCCGTGGTGATCATTACCAGTAACAATGAGAAAGAGCTGCCGGATGCTTTCCTGCGCCGCTGTTTCTTTCATTTCATCCGCTTTCCCGAGCGGGACACCATGGAACAGATTGTGTCTGTGCACTTCCCGGATATTCAGAAGAACCTGGTGCAGGAGGCCCTGGACGTCTTCTTCGAGGTGCGAAAGGTCCCGGGCCTGAAGAAAAAGCCCTCCACCTCCGAGCTGATTGATTGGCTAAAGCTGTTGATGTCCGACAATGTCCCTGCCGGCCTGCTGGCGGAGCGCGACCCCACCAAGGTCATTCCGCCGCTTTACGGTGCGCTTCTGAAAAATGAGCAGGACGTGCATCTGCTGCAGAAGTTAGCCTTTATGGCGCGGCGGGACGCCCAGTAGCAGCGCGAGGTATCGTTGTGTTGCTGAATTTTTTCGAGGGATTGCGCAAGGGCGGCGTGCCTGTCTCCATCAAGGAGTACCTGGTGTTGCTGGAGGCACTTCAGCAACGGCTGGCCTTTGCCGACCTCAACGATTTCTACCTGCTGGCCCGCACCTGCCTGGTGAAGGATGAGAAATACTATGACCGCTACGACCGCGCCTTTGCGGTGTACCTCAACCAGCTGGATAGCATTGAACAGATCATTGAGGCGCTGATTCCCGAGGATTGGCTGCGCAAGGAATTTGAACGCAACCTGAGCGAAGAAGAAAAAGCGCGTATCGAAACCCTCGGCGGGCTGGAGCAGCTGATCGAGGCTTTCAAAAAACGCCTGGCCGAGCAGCAGGAGCGCCATGCCGGGGGCAAGAAGTGGATCGGCACCGGCGGCACTTCCCCATTTGGTCGCGGCGGCTTCCATCCCGAAGGGATTCGCGTCGGCGGCGAGGGGGAAAACCAGCGGGCCGTCAAAGTCTGGGAGCAGCGAGCCTTTCAGAACCTCGATGATTCCGTGGAACTTGGCACCCGCAATATCAAGCTGGCTCTGCGACGGCTGCGCAAGTTTGCCCGCAGTGGTGCTGCCGAGGAACTGGACCTGGAGCACACCATCAGCGCCACCGCCCGCAACGCCGGGTTGCTGGATATCAAGATGGTGCCGGAGCGCCACAATGCCGTAAAGGTGCTGATTTTTTTCGATGTGGGTGGTTCCATGGATCCCCACGTGAAAATCTGTGAAGAACTCTTTTCAGCCGTGCGCAGCGAGTTCAAACACCTGGAGTATTATTACTTTCACAATTTTCTCTATGACTATGTATGGCGGGATAACCGCCGCCGTCACAATGAAAAAACGCTCACTGTGGATCTGCTGCGCACCTACAGCCGTGATTACAGGGTGGTTTTCGTGGGAGATGCCACCATGTCACCCTACGAAGTGAGCAGCCCCGGGGGCAGTGCCGAGTATTACAACGAAGAAGCTGGCTCTGTGTGGATGCAACGGATGATGGACAGCTTCGACCGGTTGATCTGGCTAAACCCTGTGCGCACCGATTACTGGCAGTACACTGCCTCCATCAAACTGATCCAGCAACTGCTGGGGCCTGAGCGAATGTTTCCGGTGACACTGGCCGGTCTTGAACAGGCTATGACCGCGCTGTCCCGATAGCCTCGAGAAGACGCTCTGGCAATCCTGTACCTGCGTCGGGCATTTCGATAGCATTGCCTTACAGCAGACTCTGTACTGACCTGCAATGAATAACCATAACACTGGTCGCCCGGGAGTAAGGTAATGTCCGACAGCAGTAACAAAATGGAAGTGATGGAGGCAGTTCGCGGGTCTTGGGACCACTATGGAATTCCCCATGAGCTGGCGCCCTGTGATCAGCACAACCTGCTGGACATTTTTGCCGATACCGTCAAACAGTTTCCCGACAAACCGGCGGTGACCTCACTGGGGGGAACCCTGACTTTTGCCGAGCTGGATCGACTGTCCACGGCTTTTGCCTGTTACATGCAACAGCACACCGGCTTGCAGTGTGGTGACCGAATTGCCATCCAGATGCCCAGCCTGATCCAGTACCTGGTGGTGGCCTACGGTGCTTTCAAAGCGGGTCTGGTGGTGGTCAATGTCAATCCCATGTATACCGCCGTGGAACTGGAGTACCAGTTCAACCATGCCGATGTAAAGGCGGTGGTGGCGTTCGACAAGTTTCTCTCTCACGCGTTTGAGGTGAAGGACAAGACACCGCTCCAAACCATTATCGTCACTGGCCCGTTTGATCTGCACCCGCCTGTAAAAAGGGCAGTGATGTCACTGGTGTTGAAAGTTCTCGGCAAGACGTTCCCAACCGATGGCGCCATTTCTCTACGGGAGGTTATTGAAAAAGGGGCTGGGCATAGTTGTCAGCCCGTTTCCCTGCAGGAAAGTGATCTGGCGCTGCTGCAATACACCGGGGGCACTACCGGGGTATCCAAGCCCGCCATGATCAGCCACGGCAATATGGTAAGTGTGACCCGGCAGGCAACCATCCTGCTGAACCTGATCGGCATGCAGCGGGGTAGGGAGCGTTTCGTGTCGCCGTTGCCCCTGTACCATATCTACGCCTTCGCATTGGTGGTGACCACCGGGGTAAACCTGGCGGCGCACTCCATGCTGATCCCGGATCCGCGCAACATCAAGGCGTTCATCAAGTTACTGCGGCGCTGGCCAGCTACCCTGTTCTCCGGCCTCAACACCCTGTTTGTGGCCCTGATGAAAGACCCGGATTTTTCCCGCGTTGATTTTTCTACCCTCAAACTGACTTTGTCCGGCGGTTCCGCCCTGGCCAGTGGCACCGGCAAGGAGTGGCTGGAGAAAACCGGCTGTGAGATTAGCGAAGCCTATGGTCTGACCGAAGCGTCGCCGATCGTGTCGTTTACTCCGCCTGATGCTGGCAAGTCCGGCGCCGTCGGTATTGCCGTCCCGCAAACCGAACTGATGATCACCGACGATGACGGTCAGCCACTGGCCGTCAACGAGCACGGCGAACTTTGGGTGAGGGGGCCGCAGGTGATGCAGGGCTATCTGCATTTCCCCGAAGAGACAGCCAATACGTTGACCGACGAAGGTTGGCTGAAAACCGGCGATATCGCTTCGGTGGATGAGGATGGCTTCCTGCGTATCCACGATCGCAAGAAAGATATGATCATTGTGTCCGGTTTCAACGTGTATCCCAACGAGATCGAGAGCGTGGTCTCCCATCATCCGGATGTGACCTATTGTGCCGCGGTTGGTGTGCCGGACGAGCATTCCGGGGAAGCCGTGAAACTCTATGTGGTCAGTTCCAATCCGGCGCTGACAGAGAAAGATATCCACGATTTCTGCGCCCGGCAGCTGGCCCGCTACAAATTGCCCAAACACATCGAATTCCGCGATGAACTGCCATTGTCCAACGTGGGTAAGGTATTGCGGCGGGAACTGCGCGATAATTGATGATCTCAACCCTGGGGGCCGGGCTTTGCCCGGCCCTGTATAGTTTTCATATCTGTTGTCTTGAATGAACAATGAACTGCAACAATGGCGGGACAGGATTGCCGATTGTCTCGCGGCGGATCGCTATCGCCTGGAAAGACTGCTGGACAAGCTGAGCCAGCGTGCCAGGCAGGGCAAGCCCTTTGATAGGGACCTGCAACAGTTTGTCAGCCTGTTGGAGCAGTCCAAGGCAAGGCTGCAGGCGCGCAGGGCCAGCGTGCCGGCGATCAGCTATCCGGAAGAACTCCCGATTGCCGGGCGCCGGGACGATATCCGCGAGGCCATCGCCAATAACCAGGTGGTGGTAATCGCCGGTGAAACCGGCTCAGGTAAGACCACCCAGTTACCGAAGATCTGTCTGGAACTTGGGCGGGGCGTGACCGGAATGATCGGCCACACCCAGCCGCGCCGTATCGCAGCGCGCACCGTGGCCAACCGCATCGCCGAAGAATTGGGCCAGCCGCTGGGGGAAACCATTGGCTACCAGGTGCGTTTCAACGAGCAGAGCAGTGAAAACACTCTGGTCAAGTTGATGACGGACGGTATTCTGCTGGCAGAAATCCAGCACGATCGCTTTCTGAGCCGCTACGACACCCTGATCATCGATGAGGCCCACGAGCGCAGTCTCAATATCGACTTCCTGCTCGGCTATCTGAAGAAAATTCTGCCCCAGCGCCCGGACCTGAAACTGATCATCACGTCGGCCACCATTGACCTGGAGCGCTTCTCCCGGCACTTCGAGGGCGCGCCGGTGATAGAGGTGTCCGGCCGGACCTACCCCGTGGAAGTGGAATATCGCCCCGCCGATGAAGAACGGGATCTGTCATTGCAGGTGCTAGATGCCGTTGAGGAAATTCTCACGCTGCCCAAGCGTGGCGACATCCTGGTATTTCACAGCGGTGAGCGGGAAATCCGCGAGACGGCCAACCTGTTGCGCAAGGCCCAGCTGCCTCACCTGGAAGTAGTGCCACTCTATGCCCGCCTTAGCCTGGCAGAGCAGAACCGGGTGTTCCAGCCTCACCGGGGTGTCAGGGTCGTGCTGGCCACCAACGTGGCTGAAACCTCGTTGACAGTGCCAGGCATTCGCTACGTGATCGACCCTGGCACCGCCCGCATCAGTCGCTATAGCTATCGCACCAAGGTACAGCGGTTGCCCATTGAGCCCGTGTCCCAGGCCAGTGCCAACCAGCGCAAGGGTCGCTGCGGGCGGGTCAGCGAGGGTATCTGTTTCCGCCTCTACGAGGAGGAGGATTTCAACAGCCGCCCGGAGTTTACCGATCCGGAGATCGTGCGCACCAACCTGGCGTCGGTGATTCTGCAGATGCTGCAGTTGAAGATCGGCGACATTCGCGACTTTCCCTTTGTCGATGCCCCGGACCAGCGACTGATCAATGATGGCTTCAGCCTGTTGCAGGAATTACAGGCCGTTAACCGGCGCGGTGAGCTGACCAATATCGGTCGCCAGTTGAGTCGCATCCCCGTCGACCCGCGATTGGGCCGGATGTTGCTCGCCGCTGCCAAAGAGGGCTCCCTGCGGGAAGTATTGATCATTGTTGCGGCGCTGAGCGTCCAGGACCCTCGGGAGCGCCCGGCCGACAAACAGCAGGCGGCGGATGAAAAGCACCGCCAGTGGCAGGACAAGGACTCGGATTTCCTGGCGTTCCTGAATCTGTGGAACCACATGGAGGAGCAACGCCAGCTGCTGGGGCGCAACCAGTTTGACAAGTACTGCCGCCAGCAGTTTGTCTCTCCGTTGCGGATGCGTGAATGGCGCGATCTGCACCACCAGTTACACGGTTACTGTCGCGAACTGAAACTGCCGGAAAATCACCAGCCAGCGGAATACGCCGCCATTCACCGTGCGCTGCTCTGTGGCCTGTTGGGGCAGATCGGGTTCCGCCACGAGGAGCGGGAATTCATGGGGCCCCGCAACCGCAAGTTTCACGTTTTCCCAGGTTCTGGGCTGTTCAAGAAGCCGCCGAAGTGGCTGATGGCTGCGGAGGTGATTGAAACTTCCAGGCTGTACAGTCACGTCAATGCCCGCATAGAGCCGGAGTGGCTGACGGAGCTGGCCGCCCATCTGGTGAAGAAGCATTACAGTGAGCCCCATTACAGCGCTCGCAACGGCCAGGTGATGGCCTATGAGCGCCAGACGTTGTATGGCCTGCCGATTCTGGACCGCCAGCCCTGTAATTACTCCAGTATTGATCCGGCAGTTTGTCATGAGCTTTTTGTACGTTCGGCATTAGTGGAAGGGGAGTACCGGGGCAAGGGCGAGTTCTTCCGCCATAACCAGTCGTTGCAGGAAAGCCTGGAGGAGGTCGAGTCCCGCACCCGCCGCCGGGATATTCTGGTGGACGACCAGGTGATGTTCGAGTTCTATCGTGAGCGAGTCCCTGCAGACATCCTCAATCTCGCCAGCTTCGAGCACTGGCGCAAGGAAGCGGAGAAGAGCGAGCCAAAATTGCTGTGGATGGATGAGTCCCTCCTGGCACAGCGCCAGCTTGAAGAGGATACCGGCGCCCAGTTTCCGGATCACCTGGAATGGCAGGGCACCCGTTTTCCACTCCACTATCACTTTGAGCCCGGCCATGTCGAAGACGGCGTCAGCGTTACTGTGCCGGTCAGCATTTTGCATCAGGTGCCCGCCCATCGCTTTGAGTGGCTGGTGCCAGGCATGTTGCGGGATAAGTGTATTGCGCTTGTGAAAGGCCTGCCGAAGGCCACGCGAAGACATTTCGTGCCGGTGCCAACCTTTGTGGATAGGGCGCTGATCGGTATGAAGGCAGGGGATGTTCCGCTAACCGAAGCGCTTGGTTTCCAGCTACAGCGCCAGAGCGGTGTCAAAATTGGCGATGACCCGTGGCAAGCGGAAAATATCGAGGATATCTACCGACTGAACATCCGTCTGATTGATGAAGACGGTAAATTGCTGGAAATGAGCCGGGATCTCGCCGCACTGAAAGCCAAGTATCGGGGTAGGGTATCCCATACCGTGCAGCAGTCGTCCGGCAGTGGGATCGAGCGGGAAAACCTCGCCGGCTGGGATTTTGAGACACTGCCCGAAGTCTATGATATTCGCCAGCAGGGGCTGACCATTCGGACCTATCCAGCCCTGGTCTGTAGTGGCCAGCGTATCGACCTGAAACTGCTGGATAATCCCTCCACCGCAGCCAATTGCACACAACTGGGTCTGATCAAGCTGTATCAGCTGGCTTACCCCCAGGGGGTCAAATACCTGCGTAAGGAACTGCTCAAAGGGCAGGACCTCAAGCTGAAGGCGGCTGGTCTGCCAGGAAGGGAGTTGCTGGTGGCGGACTTGATTGCCGCCGCCTATCAACGTGCGCTGATGACGGAAAGCCCGGTTCCCCGCACCAAAGCCGACTTTGAGCGCTATCTGACAGCAGGAAAGGGCAATATTGTCAGCTCGGCCAATGAGCTGGAACAGCTGTTGTTGGGGTGGCTGCCGCTGCTGGTGGATATCCAGCGCACCCTCAAGCAGCTGGGGCTATCAGTGGTTAAAGCAGCGCCGGATATCAATCGTCAATTGGCATTTCTATTCCAGAAGCATTTTTTTGCTGAGGTGCCGGAGCAGTGGTTGCAGCAATATCAGCGCTATCTGAAGGCACTTCAGGCTCGACTGGAAAAACTGCCGGGACAGCCGCAAAAAGACCGGGAATATGTGCAATTGCTGGAGAAACTGGAGGGCAAAGCCGGCGACATAGGTGATCGCTGGCTGGACTTCTCTCGCAGCTTGCAGGATGAAATCTGGCAATACCGGTTCATGTTGCAGGAATTGCGGGTGTCACTTTTTGCCCAGCAACTGCGCACCCTGTTTCCTGTGTCGGAGAAGCGCATCCTCAGTCAGTGGGAAGCTCTGGAACAGTTAATCGCAGGCCGATAGCGAGAAACGTATCACACTGTCTTTGTTGAAACTAATTCTGGAACGCCCAGTCTCATAAGACAGCGTGGCCGGGACGGTCAGGCAAAGACCAACAACACACCCTTGATGGAGATTGATTATGTCCAAGATGAACCTGAAACCTTTGGCCGCTGCAGTGGGTGCAGCATTTATGGCTTCTGTTGCCATCTCCCCTATGGCATCTGCCGCAGAAAATCCGTTTCAGGCCAACGAGCTGAGTTCAGGTTACAACCTGGCCGACTCTCACGGCGAAGGGAAATGCGGTGAAGGTAAATGTGGCGAGGCTAAAAAAGCTGCAAAAGAAGGCAAATGCGGCGAAGGCAAGTGTGGTGAAGCCAAGAAAGCTGCCAAGGAAGGAAAATGTGGCGAAGGCAAGTGTGGTGAAAACAAACCCAAGCCCAAGGCTGAAGAAGGCAAATGTGGTGAGGGCAAGTGCGGCGGTAAAGGCTGATTACTTGGGCGTCTGAACCATGAACCCTGAAAATTATCCCGTCCAGGGGGCGGGTCTGGGTTTGAGGCGGGCTCTGATGAGCCCGCTGTCTTCTGTGACCACTGACCAGATCAGTTTCATGGAAGTGGCCCCGGAAAACTGGATTCGCGTCGGCGGTCGGCTCGGTCAGCAATTTCGGACCTTTACCGAACGTTTCCCTTTTGTCTGTCACGGTCTTTCCCTATCCATTGGTTCTCCTGCGCCACTGGATATGGAATTGCTGGGCAGTATCAGGACATTCCTGAAAGAACACCAGATACGCTGTTACAGCGAACACCTGAGTTATTGCAGTGATGACGGGCATCTCTACGATCTGATGCCGATTCCTTTCACAGAAGAGGCGGTTCACTACGTGGCGGAACGCATTCGTCGAGTGCAGGATTTTCTCGGTCAACGCATCGCCATGGAAAATGTCTCTTACTATGCCGCTCCCCAGCAGGAGATGAGTGAAATCGACTTCATCAACGCTGTACTCTCAGAAGCGGATTGTGACCTGTTGCTTGATGTGAACAATATTTACGTCAACAGTATCAACCATCGCTACGACCCCGAGCAGTTTCTGCGCCAGCTCCCGGGCGAGCGGGTGGTGTATGTGCATGTGGCGGGCCACTATGAAGAGGCAGAAGATCTGCGCGTGGATACTCACGGCAGTGACGTGATTGATCCCGTGTGGCAGTTGCTGGCTAAGAGTTACGAATTCTTCGGTGTGATGCCGACTCTGCTGGAACGCGATTTCAATCTGCCACCGGTGTCAGCCTTACTGTCTGAAGTGGGTTGTATCCGCCAATTGCAGCATGCCTCCGAGACTGCACGACGCAGTGAGGTTTCCCATGTCTGATTTAAGTGGTCGAGATTTTCAGCAGGCCCAGTATGAGTTCGCAGCCCACCTTCGCAATCCCGACCGCAATGCGTCACCACCCGGTCTTGAAGATCGTCGCCTGAAGATCTATCGGGAGCTGATCTATAACAATATTGAATCCTTTCTCTCCAGTGGTTTCCCGATCCTGCGCAGTTTGATTGACGACAAACGCTGGCATGAAATCGCCCGGGACTTTGTGGAACGCCATCAAAGTCACACCCCGTACTTTCTGGAAATAAGCCAGGAGTTTCTCAAGTACCTACAGGATGAGTTCCAGCCGCTGGCCGGGGATGTGCCTTTTTTCCTGGAACTGGCTCATTACGAGTGGGTGGAGCTGGCCCTGGATGTGGCGGAACAGGCGATCGAGCAACCAGCGGACTACGATGCTGATGTGCTCCAAATAGAGTTGCAGGTTTCACCATTGGCCTGGCGACTGTCCTACCAATACCCGGTTCACCGCATAGGTCACGAATTCCAGCCCGCCAGCCCTCCGGATGTACCCACTTTTCTGGTGGTTTACCGCAACCGTGAGCATCAGGTGAAATTCCTCGAAGCCAATGCTGTGACGGTACAGCTGTTGCAATTGTTGGAAGAGCAGCCGCAAACAGGCGAAGTGGCCTTGCTTGAACTGGCCCAGCTGCTTGGGTATGCCGATCCACAACCTCTGTTGCAACATGGTCGTGAGTTGCTAGAGCGCTTGTTGCAATTGGATATTGTGGTTACAGCCTAGAAGGAACTGCTAGAAAACGACTGATCTGATATGAAAAAAGCGGCCCAAAGGCCGCTTTTTGATATGAGCCGGGGTGAGGCCGGCTCATACAGGGGGAGGTATTAGAACTTGGTTTCGATGTCCAGTTGCAGACGATCGTAATCAATTTCGTCACCTTTGGAGAAGTCACCGTATTCGTTGTTGAAGTAGGTGGCCACCAGCTTGGTGTTTTTGCTCAGGCCAACAGCGGCACTCAGTTTGTGACCTTTCACATCGGTGCCGCCACCGCCGAAGTCGGAGTCAGACAATGTACCGTAAACCGCATCTGCTTCCAGATCTTCGTACATGTAGCCAATTTCCCAGTCGCCCTTGTTCTTGGCTTTGCCAAGTTTGAAGCCAGCGGCATAACCGGTGTCTTCATCAGCATCACTGTCGGTGTTGGTCACATAGTCAGCAAAGAATGTTGTGGGAATGCCGGCAAGTTTGGTGTTCAGCTCAACAAAAACCTGGGCCATATCGTAGTCAATTGCATGATTTCCGCTCGCATCCAGACTATTTCCAAAGTTCTTTCCTGCGCCGAGAATCGGAGCGAGTCCTTCCGTCGGGATATGGTAGTAGCTGGCACCAGTAACTACTTGCAGGTTGTCAGTCAGGTTGCCGCGGAAGCCCAACTGAGCACCAAACATCTCTGTGTCATCAGCATCATTACCACTTAGCCCTTCATTTTTCGGTTTCTGTTCGCTATTCAGGAAGTGATAGGCGCCGATTGCCCAGATTATGCCATTGTCGTAGGACATGTGAGCGCCTTCAGGACGGTAGTCGCCATCCCAGATCATGCCGTCTTTGGCCGGTTGGTAAAAAGGATTGGCTGTTTTACCTGCTACCAGGTGGGTATCTTGGGCAAAATTCCAGTCAATCCAGGCCATATCCAGGTTGATTCCCTTGGAGCTGCCGCCGCCACCCAGAGTCTGGTTGGAGGAAACCGGGTCATCGCTGCCGCTGGCCAGGAATACGCCACCGGAAACGTCATCAGCGATTTGGGCAGTCAGGCCGATACGGGCACGGATACGGTTGCGACGCTGGTCATCATTTTTGGTGTCATTATCAATTTCTTCATAACGGTAACGGACGTCACCGGACCACTGAATGGTATCGGCCCAGGTTTTGGCCGGTTTGGCAGTGGCAACAACCTGGTCAGTTTTGGCTTCCATTTCCTCAATGCGCTGGGACAGGGCGAGTACGTATTTCTTCAGGTCCTGAACATTGGCCTGCTCGATTTCGGCAGCGCTGGGAGTAGCGGCAGCCATAACCAGAGGGCTTGCAGTGAGGGCGCTAACAGCTAAGCAAATTGCAGTACGTTTCATATTGTCAACTCCAATCCTTAATAGGGCGTTGTGAGTAAATGTCTGGCCTTATAGCTGGCCATTCAGGCTCAATGGACCGTCCCATTCAAACCATGTGGGGCATTCTCTGGGATATATGTGTCAGTTTTATGACGTTGCTGTCATGTTGGTGATGCAGTTCAATCGGGATCTGATAACGATGTTTGAAGAGGTAGGCGGTATACCTGGCCTTGTTGAATGTGTAAAATCAGCGAATTTTCAGCTATGAGAATAATGTAAAAAGGGAATCCCCAATGAAAAAGATAACTCTGCTGCTTGCTGGATTTTTGCTGTCGGGCCAGGTTTTGGCCGAGTCTGCACGGAACAATGAGGATCCGTGGGAAGGTTTCAATCGTAAGGTCTTCGCCTTTAACGAGAAGGTGGATACCTATGCACTAAAGCCGGCTGCCAAAGGTTACAAGGCGATTACGCCTGACCCGGTAGAGCGCGGCATCAGCAGGATGTTTGCCAACGTCGGTGAGGTGGTCAATATCCTCAACGACGTGCTTCAGGGTAAATTCAAACAGGCTGGTAACGATACCGGCCGCCTGGTGATCAACACCACCATAGGTCTGGTGGGCTTTTTCGACGTGGCTGATGATTTTGGCCTGCCGAAAAACGAAGGTGAAGATTTTGGCCAAACTCTGGGGTATTGGGGTGTCGACTCCGGCCCCTATGTGGTAATTCCGTTCTTTGGTCCCAGCACCGTGCGTGATGCTCCCTCTCGTGTGGTGGATCGCCTGGTGAATCCGATCAATGAAATTGATCATGTGCCTACTCGCAATACCATTTATGGATTCGAGGTTCTGTCTACCCGTGCTGATCTGCTGGAAGCTGAAAAGTTTATTCGTGGCGACCGCTATTCATTCATCCGCGATGCCTATCTGCAACGTCGTAAGTTCCTGATGAGTGATGGCCGGGTTGCTGACGATTTCGGCGATTACGAGGATTTCTAATCCGATTCTCAGCCGGGCCATTTGTCTATGTGTCGTTGAGCCTTCAGGTGCTGTTGGCACATTGAAAGCAGTCCTGGTTATGTTATGAAAATGAACGGCAAACTGTTTATTGTTGCCGAAAACGGAGATCAGTGCAGCGAGCTGGAGCGATATCTGGCCAGTACCGAATGGTGCGTGTCCTGCATCGACAATCCTGCTACTGCGATAGAAGCCATCAAGGTCGATCACCCCGGTGTTGTGGTGATCGACCTTCCTTTTTCCAGTGTCCGCGACCAACTGATAGAGTTGGCTTCTCAGGACCTGGACGTCGCCTATGTCGTCCTCGTACCTGAGTGTGATCCCCGCCAGGTTGCCGCGCTTTTTCACAAGAATGTATCCGATGTGGTGGTCAAACCCTTTACTGGTGAGCGTTTTCGCGAAGCCGTGCAGAGGGCATTTAACTGCAAGTCGTTGATGCTGCAAAACCGTCTATATCGGGAACAACTGGAAAAGGCGAACCGGGAGCTGGAGGAAAGCCTGCGGATTCTGGAAGTGGATCAGATGGCCGGTCGCCAAGTCCAGTCCAGCCTGCTGCCTGTAACTCCGCTGCACCATGGCGAGTATGAGATTGCTCACCGGATTGTGCCGTCACTGTTTCTGAGTGGCGATTTTGTTGGCTACAACGTGATCTTCGACCGCTACATGGTGTTCTATGTGGCCGATGTTTCAGGTCATGGTGCATCTTCGGCATTCCTGACGGTCTTGCTCAAATTTATTCTTAATCGTATTCTCCGTCGCCACATTACCCGTAATGACCTGGCTGCGATGGCTAAGGCTCCTGAAGGGTTTATCGAACACATCAATCGTCAGATCATGGCGTTGGGGCTGGACAAGCACCTGACCATGTTATCCGGGTCTATCGATATGGATCGCAATATTCTGCGTTATTCAGTAGCCGCCCATATGCCGACCCCGGTATTTGTGAGCAATGGTGATGTGCGATCCCTGCCAGGAAAAGGCAAGCCGGTGGGTATCTTTCCAAATGCCACCTGGGAAGTGCAGGAAATTGCCTTGCCTGAAAAGTTTGCTATGGTTGTTATGTCTGATGGTGTACTGGAGTTCCTGCCCGGAAACTCTTATCGGGAGAAAGAGCAGTACATTGCAGACACTGTCGCCCACTCGGATACCTCCATTGAGAGTATTTGTGAGGGGCTGGGTATCAACAGGGTCAAGGATGCACCTGATGATGTCACTGTGCTGACAATTCGCAGGGGGTATTAAGTTGCAACCCGGCAAGATCCTTGTTTCACATCACGACGAAGTCTACCTGATCAAGTTGGTAGGGGATGTGAGGGTCACCCTCTGTACATCCCTGAACAATTATATTGAGGCAATATTCAAGGATGCTCATGTCAGTGAAGTTGTGACCGACATGATGGATACCGAAGCGGTGGATAGCACTACCTTGGGCCTGTTAGCCAAGCTAGGGCTCTACTGTGAAGATAATTACGGCATCAAACCCACAGTGTTCTGCAATGATGAGAGTATCTATCAGGTGCTGGAAGTGATGGGGCTGGATGAAGTTTTCGATATCATTCAGGGAGCCCATGAGGACAGGGAAAACTACGAAGAGTTGGCCAACATCGAGTCCGGGGTGGAAGAGATCCGCGACCGTGTACTCGAGGCCCACCGCCTTCTTTCCCTGCTCAATGACCACAATCGCAGGGAATTCGTGGACCTGATTCACGCACTCGAGCAGGGCAGCTGACAAACTGCCCTGATAAAAACTGTTCTAGACGGCCCGGCCCATAGCCCGCTGTTTCGCCTGAATGAAATCCTTGTGAGAGACGTAGAGCAGTTCGGCAATCTGCCGGATTAATCCCTCCTCGTACTTGTCCAGTTGCTCATCCGCAAAGGCTACTCGCCACAGGTTTTCGATCAGGACGGTCTTGGCTCTGGCGTCGTAGTGATCGTTGATCAAGCGGGTGAACTGGTAAAGAGATGTGGCTTGGGTTACCTCAGATTTTGCCATGCGCACCAGTTCCTCCACATCTTCACCGCTGAGCTGAAATTGATCGAGGAGAAGGGCGCTGATTTTCTCCACCTCCATTTCATCCAGGTGACGATCTACCACCATGATTTCCACCATCAATGCGGCGGCGGCGAGGCGTAACTGCTGATCACTGGCTTCCTGCTGCTCTGGTGCCAGTTGTGTGGCGAAAAATCTGCGAATCTTGTCAATCAACCGGCTGCCTCCTGCAATAATGTTTCCAGCTTGATCTGATCTGCAACGAAGTTGCGGATTCCCTCTGCCAGCTTTTCCGTCGCCATGGCGTTGGCATTCATACGGTAGCGAAAAGAAGATTCGCCGCCAACCAGATAATCGATCCGCTCCCCGGAGTTTTCCGGGTGTAGGCTACGAGGTAATTCGCTGTTATCAGAGTGGAGTTCCTCCAACAGCTGGGGGCTGATCGTTAGCCTGTCGCAACCGGACAATGCCTCTATTTCGCCAGTATTGCGAAAACTGGCTCCCATCACGATGGTGTCGTAACCGCGCTGCTTGTAGTAGTTGTAGATGCTGCGGACGGAAACAACACCCGGATCTTCGTGGGGCAGGTATTCCGGTTGACCACCGTTGGCTTTGTGCCAATCGAGGATGCGCCCGACAAAAGGTGAAATCAGAAAAGCTCCAGCGTCCGCGGCAGCTGCCGCCTGATCAAAACTGAACAGCAGTGTCAGGTTGCACTGAATACCGTTTTTCTCCAGTATTTCCGCCGCGCGAATGCCTTCCCATGTCGAGGCGATTTTCAACAGGATGCGGTCGCTGTCGATGCCTGCAGATTGGTACTTTTCCACCAGCGCCATTCCTCGGCGGACGGTGGCATCTGTGTCGAATGAGAGCCGCGCGTCGATCTCGGTGGAAACACGACCGGGAATGACTTCCAGAATTTCACGGCCAATACCTACAGCCAGTTCGTCCATACATTCCGGTAACCAGTCACTGGTGCGTGACCGAGCATTGGTGATACTGCGCTCCAGGAGAGGGCGATAGTGGGGTAGGGAGGCTGCTTTCAGCAGTAACGACGGATTGGTGGTGGCATCGACGGGCTGATACTGTTTGATGGCTTCAATGTCGCCGGTATCCGCGACGACCACGGTCATGGCGCGCAATTGATCCAGTTTGCTGGGCATGTTCATACTCTTGTGTCGTTGAGTGTTTTTAGAGCCTGATGTAATACATCGGTTCCCGCTTTTGGGCGGTGCGCATTCTCGCTGATGTACCGGCGAAACCGTCTGGCACCTGGGACTCCCTGATAGAGGCCCAGAATGTGACGGCTCATCTGCCCGAGTTTTATCCCTTGGGCTAATTGTTCTGCCACGAATTCAGCAAATTCAGTGAGTACTGCTTCCCTTGATGGCGCCGGCGTGTCCCGGCCAAAGATCTGCTGATCAACCGCAGAGAGGAGGTAGGGGTTGTGGTAGGCCTCTCGGCCCATCATAACTCCGTCCACGTATTGCAGGTGTTCCAGCGTTTCATCGACTGTAGTTACGCCCCCATTGATGATGATTTCCAGGTGAGGAAAGTCTGATTTCAGGCGGTAGACTGACTGGTAATCTAGGGGAGGGATTTCGCGATTCTGTTTTGGGCTTAATCCTTTTAACCAGGCCTTGCGGGCATGAACGATGAAGGTCTGGCAGCCAGCTTCATCAAGTGTCCCGACAAAATCCACCAAAAACTGGTAGCTTTCCTGCTCATCCACACCAATACGGTGCTTGATGGTGACAGGCAGATCGGTTGCAGCCCGCATGGCTTGAAAACAATCGGCAACCCGTTGCGCATCTTTCATCAGAATCGCGCCGAACATCCCGGACTGTACGCGATCACTTGGGCAGCCACAGTTGAGATTGATTTCGTCATAGTCGTAATAGGCAGCCAACCGGGTAGCGGTAGCTAGTTCAGCGGGATCGCTGCCCCCCAGCTGCAATGCAATGGGGTGCTCTAGTGAATTGAATTCCAGGTGTCGTTGAGCGTCCCCGTGAACCAGCGCCGCGCTGGTGACCATTTCGGTATAAAGCAGGGTGTCTCGGCTCAACAGTCGATGAAAGTATCGGCAAAATCGGTCCGTATATTCCATCATCGGGGCAACGGAAAAACGGCGGTCAAGAGTAACGCCGGGTGGCTTTTGAAAGTCTGGCATGGAGGTCAGAATGAGCTGTTGTCTGCAAAAACGTGGATTATATCGATAAATGCCAATAAAAGATTTGTTATCGATTGGGTGTCTTGAAACAGCGTGATAGGATGCGGCCATCCTATAATTTCATTGACTTAGCTGAAAACGTTATGAATATGTCTGAGGTCTCTGTGACAGATCAGCCATCGACTACTGCGGTGGATAGCTATGAATTGCTGGATTGCCTATTGCTGGTGGCCGCTCTTGAGGGACGTCCGACTTCGGCTCCTGCGGTGACTTCAGGACTGCCATTGGAAGAAGGCAGGCTGACTCCGGCGATTTTCAATCGTGCAGCTAACAGGGCTGGTCTGGCATCCATCATGCTAACCAGAGAGTTGGAGCAGATTCCGTTGGAGGTGCTACCGGCGATCTTGCTGCTGGAGAATGGTAAGGCAGTCGTGGCGAGCGCCCTTGATAAAGCAACGGGGCTGGTGTTCGTCACTGTTCCCGAGACTCAGGAAAAGATTCAGCTTGATCTGGATTCCCTGCGCGAGGTGTACAGCGGTTATGCATTTTATTTGCGCCCCATGCAGCAGTTTGACTCCAGAACACCCAAAATCCATCACAGCAGTGGCGATCACTGGTTTTGGGGTGTACTGAAAAGTTCGAGCAAAATCTATCGTGATGTGCTCGTAGCCTCGTTTTTAATCAACCTGTTTGTTTTGGCACAACCCTTGTTTGTAATGAATGTTTACGACAGGGTCGTTCCCAACAATGCGCTGGAAACACTTTGGGCTCTCGCCTTGGTGTTTTAATCGTTTACATTTTTGATCTCGTTTTGAAGATACTTCGGGCTTATCTGGTTGAGCTAGCGGCCAAACGAACGGATGTGGTGCTGTCCGCACAATTATTTGAGAAGGTTCTCAATCTGAAGATGGCAGTGCGGCCCAACTCGGCCGGGGCGTTTGCTTCGCGCCTGCACGACTTCGATACCCTTCGAAATTTCGTGACGTCATCGACCATCCTCACCCTGATTGATCTACCCTTCGTCATCATATTCCTGATTTTCATCTTTTATCTGGGCGGTTGGCTGGCAGCTGTACCGGTAATCATTTTTCCTTTGGCCATCTATCAGGGACTGCGTGCGCAGAAAAAACTGCGTCCTACCATTGAAAATGTAATGCGGGGCAGCGCCAAAAAAAATGCGACCCTGATTGAAAGCCTGGTGGGAATCGACACCATCAAAACCCTGGGCGCTGAAGGTCAGGTGCAGCGCGTCTGGGAACAGTCGGTGGGTTATGTATCGCAGTGGAGCCTGCAATCACGATTGATCTCCAACCGTGCTTTACAGTCCGTACAGTTTTTTCAGCAATTCGCCATGGTTGCCATTGTGGTGATTGGTGTATATCTGATCGGTGACCAGCAGCTCACGCTGGGTGGACTTATTGCCTGCGTCATTCTGAATGGCCGTGCGCTGGCACCCATTGGCCAGATAGCCAACCTTCTGGTGAGCTATGACCATGCTGAGGGAACATTGAAATCCCTTAACGAAGTCATGGCGTTGCCAGTTGAACGGGATGCGGAGCAACGCTATCTGCATCGTCCAGTCCTGGATGGCAATATCCAGTTGAAGCAAGTAACGTTTTCCTACCCGGAGCAACCGCGCCCGGCATTGGAAAATATCAACCTGAATATTAAGGCCGGGGAGAGGGTAGCCATTATCGGCCGGATTGGTTCCGGCAAGTCCACCATCGCACGCCTGATTATCCGTCTCTATGACCCGGATAATGGCTCTGTTCTTGTGGATGGCTTTGATGCCAAGCAACTGGATCCGGCAGACCTGCGTAGCAATATGGGGTATGTGGCCCAGGATGCAAAACTCTACTTTGGCACAGTCAGGGACAACATTACCTTTGGTCTCCAATCGGTCAGCGATGCTGACGTAGTGGAGGCCGCCCGCCAGGCCGGATTGCTCGAGTTGATCAATAGCCATCCCCTTGGTTTCGAAATGCCGGTCGGTGAGCGGGGAGAAAACCTTTCCGGAGGACAGCGTGCAGCCATCGCCATGGCTCGTGTTTTTCTGCGCAAGCCCCGTGTCTTGCTAATGGATGAACCGACAGCCGCTATGGACCAGGGCACTGAAGAGCGGCTTTGCCAGCAAATAAAGACCGCGTTTGCTGATAACACACTTATTTTGATTACCCACAAAATGAATATGCTTGATCTGGTTGATCGCTTGATAGTCCTCGATCGGGCGATGATTGTTGCCGATGGTCCGAAAGAAGCCGTATTGCAGGCTCTAAAAGATGGCAAAATCCGGGGGAAAGGCTGATGTTCAAGCAGCAAATGGATAAATTGCAGCGTCAGTTCCAACAGACGCCGGCTGTTGACCTCAAATACATGTCTTATTCTTCAGAGGCGGTGTTGAAGCAGTCGCCCTTTGCAGCCCAGGCACTATTGTGGGTAATCGCTGTTTTTATTCTGGTGATGTTGATTTGGTCCAGCCTGGCAAAAATCGACGAGTTCACCAGAGGGGAGGGAAAAATTGTTCCTTCCAGCGATATCCAGATTGTGCAAAACCTGGAAGGCGGTATCTTGGCGTCTTTGTTAGTGGCGGAAGGTGATGTCGTCGATCGTGGCCAGCCACTGTTACAAATCGACGACACCATTTTTGCTTCAACTTACCGTGAAAGAGCGTTACAGGCAAAGCAATTGACGGTCAAGGCTGCTCGCTTGAAAGCCGAGGCCAATGGTAGTGATTTCGACGCTGAACTTGACAAGATGGGGCAGGATATCAGCGCAGCATTGATTGCAAGCGAGCGGGCTCTTTACGATTCTCGTCAGCAAGAACAACTTTCCGAGCAGGAAATTCTCAACCAGAAGGTGTCCCAGAAGTACCAGGAACTTTCATCCATCAAGGTCAACCGAAAAAGTCTTTCCGACAGTTATCAATTGATGCGCAAGGAACTGAGCTTTACGAAGCCGTTGGTGGCTGATGGGGCCGTGTCTCAGGTAGAGCTGCTACGTCTTGAGCGTCAAGTGACTGACCTGAAGGGAGAGCTCGACCGCGCCGCTATTGCCATTCCTCAACTTGAAGCCGCTTATAGCGAGGCGAAAAAGAATGTGGAAAGCCATGCGCAGAGCTTCGCCAGTGAATCCCGTGCCGAACTTAATGATGTCATGGCGGAACTGGGGCGAATCCAGCAAAGCAATGAAGCGCTGGCTGATCGTGTTCAGAGGACAATTGTTCGCTCACCCATGAAAGGCACAGTGAAACAACTTAAGGTAAAAACCATTGGAGGTGTTATCCAGCCAGGTATGGATCTGGTGGAAATTGTACCGTTTGACGATTCGTTACTGGTTGATGCTCGAGTTCGTCCAGCAGATATTGCGTTTATTCATCCGACCCAGGCTGCGATGGTGAAATTTACTGCTTATGACTTTTCCATTCATGGTGGGCTACCTGCCAAAGTTGTGCACATCAGTCCCGATACAATCGTTGATGAGGAAGGCAACAGTTACTACCAGATCAGGTTGCAGACTGAAAGCGGGCATCTGGGAAAAGATGATGAGCCTTTGCCAATTATTCCTGGCATGACTGTGCAGGTAGATATCCTCACCGGCAAAAAAACCATATTGGATTACTTGCTCAAACCGATTCTGAAAACAAAACAATTGGCGTTCAGGGAACGCTAACGAGTCTTCATGATTTGCATGTTTTACATCGGTTTCGCCAACGCTATTGAATAATCATTATCGATCCTTAGCCACTCGCAGTGCTTATTGGTTGGTTTGGCGGATGCCAACCAGTTCTCATTTCCGTTACGAAAATTCGTTTGTTGGTTGTTTGTTAACACTGAACGGTCATACTGACTATCGTCATATGTGCTACAAAAGCATTAACGAAACAAAATTAACTAGAAAGTCTAATAGTTCGTTTTCTTTGACTTTTTCGTTGCTGCTTTTGAATTTTTCAAGTTCGTATCGAAGTATTCGAAACTCAGTTAGAAAAAGGAAATCAAGTCTATGAAAAAGCGTTATTTGCATTTTGCAATGTTGACAGCACTGGGATTGGCTAGCCAACTCCATGCGAACACATTAGATCTGCGTGACGCTATTGCCCAAACCATTCAGACCAATCCCGAGGTTTTGGCTGAGATGCGCGAGGTCGATGCCCGTGATCGCCAGGTTCGTGAAGCAAAAGGGGGGTACTACCCCAGAGTTGATTTGTTGGCAGGGTTTGGTTTTCAGGAGAGGGACCCAACTGCGCAGACATTTTCTGACCCTAATCGAACCCGTAACGAACTAGAGCGTAGTGAAGGACAGCTGAATGTATCCCAACTGGTATTTGACGGCTTTGATACGCCTAATGAGCACAAAAACCAAATATCCCGCCACGAAAGTGCCCAGTTTCGTGCCCAATCAGTGGGCGAAGACGTGGCCCTGCAGGTGGTTAAAGCCTATCTGGATGTGATGAAACAGCAGGAGATTCTGAATCTGGCCAAGGAAACCCTGACTACACACGAAGATATTTATGATCGGATGAAAAAGCGATTTGATTCCGGGGTGGGCAGTCGCGCTGATCTGAATCAGATTTCAGGTCGTCTGGCGCTTGCCAAGAGTAATGTCATCAATCAAACCGCCAATATGCTGGATGCAAAAACCAACTTTCAGCGAGTCGTGGGAACGTATCCAAACGAGGGTGATTTGGCTCATCCAGGGACATACCGGAAATATCTGCCAGCCACAATTGAAGAAGCCGTATCGAAGGCCATTGAAAATCACCCGCTAATGAAGACAGCCGCAGCTGACGTTGAAGCGGTCAACTATCAATACGAACAAACCAAGAGTCCTTTTTACCCCCATTTCAATGTCGAACTGGAACGTGATCTCAACAATAACATTGATGGTGTCGAAGGGCAGGTTGATGATCTGAAGGTAATGTTGCGTATGCGCTACAACCTGTTCCGTGGAGGTTCAGATGAAGCACGCAAACAACAATTCGCATATCTGGTAGAGAAGGCAAAGGAAATTCGCAACAACACCTACCGTCAGGTTGAACAGGAGACTCGCCTGGCGTGGGTGGCCTATGAAGCTGTTCGCGATCAGATGCCCTCTCTTGAAGACCATGTCAAAGACTCGTCAGCCACCAAAGAGGCCTATATCAAACAGTTTGACCTGGGGCGCAGAACGCCACTGACCTGCTTGTTACAGAAAACGAAATGATTTCTAGTAAAACAATCCCTGGCGGCAGCCAAGCAGGATTCGCTGTACAACGAATATCGAGTATTCCATTCCATGGGTGAGCTTCTTTATACCGTGGGAGTGGAGTTGTAAAACACGGGATACGCCGGAATAGACGTGCCACTGATACGAAGTGCAGAAGCCGGGTTGCCGGGAGGGTTATGAATGAATGAGCAGATTAAACCAGAAAATTCAGTTTGAGTCAGGTATGAGTCAGAAGATTATGGGTTACGTTGCCTCAGCGGATGGGGCAACCGTTGTCGCTGTCTCTGCTGACGGTGCAATTCGGGAATTAAAGGCTGGCGACCCTATTCATGAAGGCGATGTGTTGCAGGCCGCTGATAACGGTCAAGTCACCATCAGCTGCAGACGGCTCTACTCGCCAACTGGCGAGTGGAGACAGTTTTGTTGTTTCCCAGGAAAACATTGCTAGCCTGGCAGAAGTTCAAGTCGGTGAGGAAACAAACCCCGAGTTTCAGGAGTTGTTGGCTGCGCTGAATGCCGGACAGGATATTGGAGAAACACAGGAAGCCACTGCTGCTGGTGAGGCAAGTGGTGGAAATGGTGCGGGCGATGAAATTGGCCAGGGCCTGGTATTCAATTTGTTAGGGGGCGAAGTCGTTCCCACTGCCGGCATTGACCCGACTTTCAACCACCGGGATTGCCTGATCCCACAGCGGATACGGATGTTGCGTTGTCTTCTGCTAATCAGGTGCATCTCCGGATAATCCGGATAATCCAGATGGTGACCTAACCCCGAGCGTTGACGTAACCATCGACAGCTGAGGTGGCCAACAATGGTGATGTTGTCATATGGCACCCTGACCGCCACGGGTGGCAATGAGCGCTGACCACCACGCTGGTGGTGAAGATTGACGGTGGGAATATGGCTACCCGTGACAGGCACCAGCTGGAGCCTGGATGCGGGCCAGAGCGTGGTTTACGAAGAGGAGCTACGGCATCACGGCGAAGGTGGAAGCCACCGATGCGGATGGTGACAAGGCGACCGACAGTGCCTCTGCCGGAGACCTGACCCCGAGCGTTGACGTAACCATCGACAGCTTTGAGGTGGACAACAATGGTGATGTTGGCTGCGAGTGGCACCCTGACCGCCACGGGTGCAGCCGGTGTTGACCACCACGCTGGTGGTGAAGATTGACGGTGGGAATACAACGCCACTGTGACAGGCACCAGCTGGAGCCTGATGCGGGTCAGAGCGTGGTTTACGAAGAGGGCAAGAGCTACGGCATCACGGTGAAGGCGGAAGCCACCGATGCGGATGGTGACAAGGCGACCGACAGCGTCAGCTTCAGACCTGACCCCGAGCGTTGACGTAACCATCGACAGCTTTGAGGTGGCCAACAATGGTGATGTTGCTGCGAGTGGCACCCTGACCGCCACGGGTGGCAATGGTGCGCTGACCACCACGCTGGTGGTGAAGATTGACGGTGTGGAATACAACGCCACTGTGACAGGCACCGCAGCTGGAGCCTGGATGCGGGTCAGAGCGTGGTTTACGAAGAGGGCAAGAGCTACGGCATCTACCAAGCGATGCCGAGACCACCGACGCGGATGGTGACAAGGCGACCGACAGTGCCTCTGCCGGAGACCTGACCCGAGCGTTGACGTGACCATCGACAGCTTTGAGGTAGCCAACAATGGTGATGTTGGTGCTGGGTGAGTGGTACCTGACCGCCACGGGTGGCAATGGTGCGCTGACCACCACGCTGGTGGTGAAGATTGACGGTGTGGAATACAACGCCACTGGGGACAGGCACCAGCTGGAGCCTGGATGCGGGTCAGAGCGTGGTTTACGAAGAGGGCAAGAGCTACGGCATCACTGCCGATGCCGAGACCACCGATGCGGATGGTGACAAGGCGACCGACAGTGCCTCTGCCGGAGACCTGACCCCGAGCGTTGACGTGACCATCGACAGCTTTGAGGTGGCCAACAATGGTGATGTTGCTGCGAGTGGCACCCTGACCGGGCCACGGGTGGCAATGGTGCGCCGACCATCGCCACGCTGGTGGTGAAGATTGACGGTGTGGAATACAACGCCACTGTGACAGGCACCAGCTGGAGCCTGATGCGGGTCAGAGCGTGTTTACGAAGAGGGCAAGAGCTACGGCATCACTGCCGATGCCGAGACCACCGATGCGGATGGTGACAAGGCGACCGACAGTGCCTCTGCCGGAGACCTGACCCCGAGCGTTGACGTGACCATCGACAGCTTTGAGGTGGCCAACAATGGTGATGTTGTGCTGCGAGTGGCACCCTGACCGCCACGGGTGGCAATGGTGCGCTGACCACCACGCTGGTGGTGAAGATTGATGGTGTGGGCCATAACGCCACTGTGACAGGCACCAGCTGGAGCCTGGATGCGGGTCAGAGCGTGGTTTACGAAGAGGGTAAGAGCTACGCATCACTGCCGATGCCGAGACCACCGATGCGGATGGTGACAAGGCGACCGACAGTGCCTCTGCCGGAGACCTGGACCCCCGAGCGTTGACGTGACCATCGACAGCTTTGAGGTGGCCAACAATGGTGATGTTGCTGCGAGTGGCACCCTGACCGCCACGGGTGGCAATGGTGCGCTGACCACCACGCTGGTGGTGAAGATTGACGTGGAATACACGTCACTGTGACAGGCACCAGCTGGAGCCTGGATGCGGGTCAGAGCGTGGTTTACGAAGAGGGCAAGAGCTACGGCATCACTGCCGATGCCGAGACCACCGACGCGGATGGTGACAAGGCGACCGACAGTGCTTCTGCCGGTGACCTGACCCCGAGCGCGACGTGACCATCGACAGCTTTGAGGTAGCCAACAATGGTGATGTTGCTGCGAGTGGCACCCGACCGCCACGGGTGGCAATGCGCTGACCACCACGCTGGTGGTGAAGATTGACGGTGTGAATACAACGCTACTGTGACAGGCACCGCCGGAGCCTGGATGCGGGTCAGAGCGTGGTTTACGAAGAGGGCAAGAGCTACGCATCACTGCCGATGCCGAGACCACCGATGCGGATGGTGACAAGGCGACCGACAGTGCCTCTGCCGGAGACCTGACCCCGAGCGTTGACGTGACCATCGACAGCTTTGAGGTGGCCAACAATGGTGATGTTGCTGCGAGTGGCAACCTTGACCGCCACGGGTGGCAATGGTGCGCTGACCACCACGCTGGTGGTGAAGATTGACGGTGTGGAATACAACGCCACTGTGACAGGCACCAGCTGGAGCCTGGATGCGGGTCAGAGCGTGGTTTACGAAGAGGGCAAGAGCTACGGCATCACCAAGCCGACAGGACCATCTGATGCGGATGGTGGACAGGCGACCGACAGTGCCTCTGCCGGAGACCTGACCCCGAGCGTTGACGTGACCATCGACAGCTTGAGGTGGCCAACAATGGTGATGTTGCTGCGAGTGGCACCCTGACCGCCACGGGTGGCAATGGCGTGCTGACCACCACGCTGGTGGTGAAGATTGACGGTGTGGAATACAACGCCAGTCAGACAGGCACCAGCTGGAGCCTGGATGCGGGTCAGAGCGTGGTTTACGAAGAGGGCAAGAGCTACGGCATCACTGCCGATGCCGAGACCACCGATGCGGATGGTGACAAGGCGACCGACAGTGCCTCTGCCGGTGACCTGACCCCGAGCGCTGATTTAATTATCGACAGCTTTGAGGTGGCCAACAATGGTGATGCTGCTGCGAGTGGCACCCTGACCGCCACGGGTGGCAATGGTGCGCTGACCACCACGCTGGTGGTGAAGATCGACGGTGGAATACACCGGCCATCAGACAGGCACCAGCTGGAGCCTGGATGCGGGTCAGAGCGGCCTACGAAGAGGCAGCCACGGCATCACTGCCGATGCCGAGACCACCGATGCGGATGGTGACAAGGCGACCGACAGTGCCTCTGCCGGAGACCTGACCCCGAGCGTTGACGTGACCATCGACAGCTTTGAGGTAGCCAACAATGGTGATGCTGCTGAAAGTGGCACCCTGACCGCCACGGTGGCAATGGTGCGCTGACCACCACGCTGGTGGTGAAGATTGACGGTGGAATACAACGCCACTGTGACAGGCACCAGCTGGAGCCTGGATGCGGGTCAGAGCGTGGTTTACGAAGAGGGCAAGAGCTACGGCATCACTGCCGATGCCGAGACCACCGACGCGGATGGTGACAAGGCGACCGACAGTGCCTCTGCCGGTGACCTGACCCCGAGCGTTGACGTGACCATCGACAGCTTTGAGGTAGCCAACAATGGTGATGTTGCTGCGAGTGGCACCCTGACCGCCACGGGTGGCAATGGTGCGCTGACCACCACGCTGGTGGTGAAGATTGACGGTGTGGAATACAACGCCATCAGACAGGCACCAGCTGGAGCCTGGATGCGGGTCAGAGCTGTGGTTTACGAAGAGGGCAAGAGCTACGGCATCGCCGATGCCGAGACCACCGATGCGGATGGTGACAAGGCGACCGACAGTGCCTCGGCCGGAGACCTGACCCCGAGCGTTGACGTGGTCATCGACAGCTTTGAGGTGGCCAACAATGGTGATGTTGCTGCGAGTGCACCCTGACCGCCACGGTGGCAATGGTGCGCTGACCACCACACAGGTGAAGATTGATTGTGCAGCAACGCCACTGTGACAGGCACCAGCTGGAGCCTGGATGCGGGTCAGAGCGTGGTTTACGAAGAGGGCAAGACTACGGCATCACTGCCGATGCCGAGACCACCGATGCGGATGGTGACAAGGCGGACCGACAGTGCCTCTGCCGGAGACCTGACCCTGAGCGTTGACGTGACCATCGACAGCTTTGAGGTGGCCAACAATGGTGATGTTGCTATGAGTGGCACCCCACCGCCACGGGTGGCAATGGTGCGCTGACCACCACGCTGGTGGTGAAGATTGACGGTGTGGAATACAACGCCACTGTGACAGGCACCAGCTGAGCCTGGATGCGGGTCAGAGCGTGGTTTACGAAGAGGGCAAGAGCTACGGCATCACTGCCGATGCCAGACCACCGAGGGATGGTGACAAGGCGACCGACAGTGCCTCTGCCGGAGACCTGACCCCGAGCGTTGACGTGACCATCGACAGCTTTGAGGTGGCCAACAATGGTGATGTTGCTGCGAGTGGCACCCTGACCGCCACGGGTGGCAATGGTGCGCTGACCACCACGCTGGTGGTGAAGATTGACGGTGTGGAATACAACGCCACTGTGACAGGCACCAGCTGGAGCCTGGATGCGGGTCAGAGCGTGGTTTACGAAGAGGGCAAGAGCTACGGCATCACTGCCGATGCCGAGACCACCGACGCGGATGGTGACAAGGCGACCGACAGTGCCTCTGCCGGTGACCTGACCCCGAGCGTTGACGTGACCATCGACAGCTTTGAGGTAGCCAACAATGGTGATGTTGCTGCGAGTGGCACCCTGACCGCCACGGGTGGCAATGGTGCGCTGACCACCACGCTGGTGGTGAAGATTGACGGTGTGGAATACAACGCCACTGTGACAGGCACCAGCTGGAGCCTGGATGCGGGTCAGAGCGTGGTTTACGAAGAGGGCAAGAGCTACGGCATCACTGCCGATGCCGAGACCACCGATGCGGATGGTGACAAGGCGACCGACAGTGCCTCTGCCGGAGACCTGACCCCGAGCGTTGACGTGACCATCGACAGCTTTGAGGTGGCCAACAATGGTGATGTTGCTGCGAGTGGCACCCTGACCGCCACGGGTGGCAATGGTGCGCTGACCACCACGCTGGTGGTGAAGATTGACGGTGTGGAATACAACGCCACTGTGACAGGCACCAGCTGGAGCCTGGATGCGGTCAGAGCGTGGTCATGAAGAGGGCAAGAGCTACGGCATCACTGCCGATGCCGAGACCACTGATGCGGATGCAGACAAGGCGACCGACAGTGCCTCTGCCGGAGACCTGACCCTGAGCGTTGACGTGACCATCGACAGCTTTGAGGTGGCCAACAATGGTGATGTTGCTGCGAGTGGCACCCTGACCGCCACGGGCAGGCCGGTGGGCTGACCACCACGCTGGTGGTGAAGATTGACGGTGTGGAATACAACGCCACTGTGACAGGCACCAGCTGGAGCCTGGATGTGGGTCAGAGCGTGGTTTACGAAGAGGGCAAGAGCTACGGCATCACTGCCGATGCCGAGACCACCGATGCGGATGCCGGTACGTGGCACTGATAGTGCCTGGGCTGGTGAGTCTGCTCCATCTATAGAGGCCTCTTCTACAGCGGTATCTGAGGAGGGGTTGCCAGGAGGCTTACCTGACACAGATGGTGCGCCCGTTGACACCACTAACTTCAATACAGCATCAGGCACCATGTCCATTGCAGACCTTGATGGTGATGCCTTGACAGCACGGCAGAGCCACTTGTTTCACTGATTTCTGGTGGGGATGCAGTCACGTGGAATGGCGGCGGTACCAATACCCTTGTTGGTACTGCCAATGGTTCAGAAGTTATACGTATAGCTATCGATGACGCCGGCAACTATACGGTAACTCTCTGCTCCTCTGGAGCATCCTGTTGCCGAGTGGAGGACGTTATCACTTTCGATGTTGATGTGTCCGTTACCGATGGCAAGTCTGCAATCGCTCCGCTGACGATTAGCATTGAGGATGACGCTCCTGCCGGTGCAGATTCCACTGCACACCTATACATTGGTGTGGATCAGGTCGGCATCATGGGTCTACAGATGGGATTCAAAGATCCCGTATTTAAGAATGGCACTAACCAGGTTACAGAGAGTAATACTGATAGCGACAGTTATATTGATTACCTGGGCTGGGGTAGAGCGGTGAGCAGCGATGGCCAATCTGCTTACGTGTTGACGGATAATCCCGCCTATACCTCAGTTACACCAGGCGCTGTGACGATTGGTGAAAGCTTCAAACTGGCTGATTTCCAGCACCTGAACTTTCCAATCAGCACTACTAGTTCGATCCTTGATTCTGTTGTGCTGACAGTGGAAATGCAGTTTGTGGTCAACGGTGAAGTCGTCAGCATGCCGGTGAACATCGACCTTAATATTGACCACAACGAGACACCCAATTCGGGTTCCGATCCTCTGGATATCATTACCTTGCCAAGTCAACCTGTGAGTATACAAATAGCAGGGCAGGACTATGAATTCCGTATTGATGGCTTCCTGGATAGTTTTGGCAATGTTGTAACCAGTATTTATACCGAAGAGAACGCTTCGAATAGTTTTGCCCTCATGGGGAGCCTGCACTCCATTGGTGATCTTCCTACAGTAAGTGGGAATGTGGTTCTCACTGCTGGTGCCGATGGTTCTTCCTCTAATGTACTGTGGGGCGATACTGACAGTCTTTATGGCACGATGTTGGTCAACCCGGACGGAAGCTACACATATGAGCTTAGTCGTGATGTAAAAGAAGGTCTTGAGCCTGGTCAGCAGATTACTGAAAGTTTCACTTATACCGTGACGGATGAAGACGGTGACGCCGTAACAAACACCCTGACCATCAATATTGGGGGATATCAAAATGTGTCGGGTACAGAAGCCAGTGATGTGTTAAACGGAGGTGCCACTGACGATTACCTGATGGGTGGAGATCTTCACGATACGCTTTCTGGCGGGGATGGCAACGATATCCTGGCAGGAGGCTCTGGCGATGACACAATGACGGGTGGTTCTGGTGCGGATGTTTTCCTTTGGAATCTGGGTGATGAGGATGCCGACACTCTGGATCCCGGTATTCAGCCAAGTACGGACACTATTACTGATTTTGATATCTCTGAAGGCGACGTTCTTGATTTGTCCGGTCTGCTTGGCAAAGTGGCAGAAGGTGGTGCAACACTTGATGACTATCTCAGTATCTCCTTTGATGGTGACGATACTGTGGTGAAAGTGGATGTCTCTGGTGAAGCGGATTTTGCCAGTCCCGATCAAACCATCATCCTACAAGGTGTTGATATCACTGGTGGTGAGACAGCCCAGTCCACTCTGATTGATAATCTTGTAGCTTCTGGCACGCTTAATACGGATGGCTTATGACCGTTGCAAGTTTATGGCCATTTGCACGAAGCCCCGGCAATACCGGGGCTTTTTTATGCAGTAGAAGACAGAACACCACTGGTTAACCCGTGGATGAATAGCCCAGACGTACTATGGCTGTTTTATGGAATAAGAAAGGTTCAGTGATGTAAGAATAAGAGCTGCTAGAGAGTCAGAGCATTTCCAGCTGCATCCTTCGATTTAAATCTTTCCACAACCCTAATTGATCAGGTTTGCCAGCCTTGAGTTGCTCATTTCTCGTGCGAGATAACCATAGGCTATCCGCGTTGAAACTGTAGATTGGGCGCAAATCGCTACGCTCGCTGGCTGGCAAAATGCGTTTATTAATGTTATCCAGAATGAGTGGGACAGCAGTGGGGGTTTCGTAATAGGCCAATACCATGTGGGCCTGGTTAAGCAGAGTAGCTTTGACATAGGTAATCCGTAATTTGGATATATTCAGTCCCATCTCTTTCAGTGTGAAGTACTTCGCGATGGAGAAGTCCTCACAGTCTCCAGCGTCTTTTGCAAGAAACTCGAGTGGGGTAGCCCAATAGTCATTCTTCTGCCATAAGTCGATATCGTTAATAAAGTGTGCTTCGTTAAAAAAATTATTGACGGCACGAAGGCGTTCGATATCTTCACTGCCTTGATATTCATTAATCATATCTTGCCAGTGCTGAACTCTCGCCTCTGCTGTTTCTCCGTATTTGATCCGGATTTTTGCCAGCACTTTTTCGCTGATGCCGAAGTGTTGGGCAGTGCTGGAAAAAACCATGGCAACCAGCAGAAGTGGTAGCCAGAAAGCTCCCTTCACGGACTTTTTTTGCAGCGCTGAATAAGTCAAAAATTGTCCACTTTTTGAGAGGTTATCGAGCTATTTGAAAGTCGATTTGATCTTATCATAGACCCCACATCAGCTGGCCATCCCGAGCCTTTCAATAACGTGATCTGGTGCTCAATTGGCAAGTGAACGGGATTCCATTAGACTCATTGAAACTCGACAAGAAAGGAAAACCGGCGTGACTCTGTTTCGTCAATTGATCGTCGCAATTCTGCTGTTGTTTGTATGTCTGTACGCAGGAAATACGCTTGTCAGCCTGCGCAATAATCAGCAGTTGGTTGCGGATCAGATGCGCGTTCACGCGCAGGATACGGCCACTTCGCTCGGCTTTTCCATCACTCAAGCAGCTCAGGAAGAGGATGTCGCGACACTGGACACCATGTTCAATGCGATATCCGACAGTGGCTATTTCCAGCGCATCTATTTTTCCAATCTTGACGGGAAGATTGTGATCGACCGGGAATTCCCGGTTGCCATACAGGGTGTTCCCGAGTGGTTTGTCTCCCTGGTTTCCCTACCGATAGTTAAGGGGCATGCGGAAGTTTCTTCCGGATGGTCACAGCTTGGCGAAGTAACGGTAGTCAGTCACCCAGGGCAGGCATATCTCAAATTGTGGCAGATCACTCTAACGCAGCTGGCGTGGTTTGCATCCATTACGCTGGGGGCGTGCCTGTTTGCTTATGCGGCCCTCAAATGGCTTCTGGTTCCGTTGAGTCGGGTCGAAAGACAGGCTAATGAAATATGCGAAAAACGTTTTGTTGTTCAAGACGTAATACCCAGAACCCGTGAATTGGGGAAAGTAGTTCTTGCCATGAACCGCATGGCATTGCAATTGAAGAAAATTTTTGACGAGCAGCTGGAATTGATTGGTCATCTGCAGAAGCAATCTTTCCAGGATGACGTTACCGGGCTTTCCAACCGCAGCGACTTTGATAATCGTCTGAACAGTTTTGTCGATGACCAGGAAGGTGGCATGCACACGGGTGCCCTCGCCATACTGGCTCTGCATGACATTGCCTGTGTGAACGAGTACGCGGGTAGAGGTGAGGGCAATGCCATTCTCAAATCAGTCGGTGAGCAACTGAAACAGGTGTTGGGCGAGCACAGTCGCGCTGTCATAGCTCGCCGCCAGGGTCCCGAATTCTCTGTTTTTATCCCTGATGTCACGCCTCAAGAAGGTGAGGCGCTCGCCGTGGATATTTTTAATTCGATGCAGGGCATCAGTTGGCTCCACAATCAGAAATGCCCACTGCGTTTCCATATGGGATATACCTATCGCAACAGTGTCACCAGTGGCTCGGAGATGCTCGGCGAAGCTGATATCGCACTCCGTCAGGCCAAACTGGGCAGCGGCAGCCGCTGGATCAAATTTGCCGATGTGAATGACGGGGAAGTGCCAGTACTCGGCATGCCTCTCAATGAATGGGAAAGCTTTCTGCGGCAGGCGATTGATAATCGCTTGGTGGCCCTTTATTTCCAGCCCGTTTATGGGGTATCAGGCAAGTCTCTGATCGCACATGAAATTTTCGTCCGTTTCCTGCATGGTACGGACCTATTGGCGGCAGCGGTTGTTATTCCTGTTGCAGAGAGACTGGGATTAATGCCTCGCCTCGATCAACTGGTGCTCGAAGCGTTGGCCAGTGCTCATCGCGAGGGAGGCTTAGAGGGCAAGCTGTGCATTAATCTCTCCATGGTGTCGATTAAATCGCCCAGTTTTATGAAGTGGCTGGATACCTTCCTTTCTTCGCAGCGTAAACTGGCAGGCAAGTTGGTATTTGAGGTTCCTGAATTTGCCATGAAGGTTAATGATGGGCCGTTGCGAGCTCTCAATGAGCTATTGTCGAAGCGTAATGCGTCCCTGGGTATCGATCACTTTGGTTTGGATGCTGTGGCTTTTGGGTATCTCAGTAGTATGCCGTTGCATCACTTGAAAGTGCACCGCTCGATTACCCGTGCACTGAACGACAATAAGGATAATCAATTCTATATCAAGTCACTTGCAGGTCTGGTTCACAACAGCGGATTACAGCTCTGGGTTGAAGGTGTTGAAAGTGAAGCGGAATGGGAGCAACTCGTTAACCTGAGCGTTGATGCCGCACAGGGGTATTTTTTGGGAGAACCCCAGGTGAAGCCTGTCGATCAGCACTGATCCGCGTATAATGACCGCCTTTTTTCAGTTAATTTTCAACTTATTTGGCGGAATTACTTGCCCATGTCAGTTCGTACACGAATCGCCCCATCGCCGACTGGTGACCCCCACGTAGGCACTGCATATATCGCTCTTTTTAATCTCTGTTTCGCCCGCAGCCTGGGGGGCGAATTTATCCTGCGTATCGAGGACACCGATCAGGTGCGCAGTACTAAAGAATCTGAGGAGATGATTCTCTCATCCCTGAAGTGGCTCGGTCTGGATTGGGACGAAGGTCCCGACGTTGGTGGCCCCTACGGACCTTATCGGCAGAGCGAGCGCTCTGACATCTACCGCACACATGTCATGGAACTGGTAGAAAGAGGGCATGCCTTCTATTGCTTTGCCACTCCAGAAGAACTGGACGAGATGCGCAAAGAGCAGATGGCGCGTGGGGAAACGCCTAAATACGATGGCCGTGGCCTGTTACTTTCTGCCGAGGAGGTGACCCATCGCCTCGCCAATGGCGAACCCCATGTGATTAGAATGAAAGTACCGGAAGAGGGCGTCTGCTGCTTTCAGGACATGCTCCGGGGTGATATCGAGATTCCCTGGTCGCAGGTGGACATGCAGGTACTGATGAAAGCTGATGGCTTGCCGACCTACCATCTGGCCAATGTGGTGGACGACCACCTGATGGGAATTACTCATGTGATTCGGGGTGAAGAGTGGATTAACTCTGCACCAAAACACCAGCTGCTCTACGAATACTTTGGCTGGGAAATGCCCCAGCTCTGCCATATGCCCCTGCTGCGCAATCCCGACAAGAGCAAACTGAGCAAGAGGAAGAATCCTACCAGTATCACCTACTACAGGGATATGGGCTACATGCCGGAGGCGGTGATCAACTACCTTGGGCGTATGGGTTGGTCAATGCCCGACGAAAGCGAGAAATTCTCCCTGCAGCAAATGTTGCAGCATTTTGATATTCAATCGGTGCATCTGGGTGGCCCAGTATTCGACACGGAAAAGCTCGATTGGCTCAATGGTCGCTGGATTCGAGAGGATCTGGATGAAGAGGGTTTTGCCAATCGGGTGGCAGAGTGGGCGCTAAACAGGGATCATCTGGTGCGCATGATCCCGTTGATCAAGGAGCGTGTGGAGAAATTCACCGATATCGCGCCGTTACTGACATTCATGTTGTCCGGCATGCCGACTCTGAGCGAAGCCAGCTTTGCGCATCACAAGATTGATATGGACACCGTCCGCAAGATACTGCAATTCAGTTCCTGGCGACTTGACGCCCTGAGGCATTGGTATCGGGATGGGTTGTATCAGGAGCTTAACCAACTGGCTCAAGGGATGGAGATTAAGCTCAAGGATTTCCTGTTCCCGTTGTTCCTTGCTGTGGCGGGTTCTCCTTCTTCTCCGCCGTTGTTTGACGCAATGGCTATCCTCGGGCCTGATATGGTCAGAGCGCGTGTCAGACATGCATTGGAAGCGGCTGGAGGTGTGTCGAAAAAGCAGCTTAAGAAACTCGAAAAAGAGTATCAGGAGTTATCGGAAAATAGGGAAAAACATCCTGAAGAACAGGCTTGACACCCATAGGGTCTATCCCTAAAATTCGCAGCCTCTTCACGGGGCTATAGCTCAGCTGGGAGAGCGCAACACTGGCAGTGTTGAGGTCAGCGGTTCGATCCCGCTTAGCTCCACCAAACATGAATCCCCCGCACGCAAGTGCGGGGGATTTTTGTTTTTTTGAGCCAGAAAAAGATGCTAGCTGAATAGATTATTTACTTATCCAATCAAAATCTTGCATGCACTCTCAGGGTTCTTATCAGGACAGATGGGGCAGCTTGATTACAACAACTGTGCCCATTCTTTGGAATCAGGTTTGGGACCTTTTTTTTCGTGATGTTTTTGCTGGTGTTTGCATTTCCAGCGATAGCAGGCATAGCCAAACATGGCGCATGCCAGAGAGAGCACAAAGCCTATGCCGTATACGAGCCCTGTCACCTTGTAGACCGGTCCATAGAGCACAAACTCCGCCATCATATACAGACTGATACCGAGCAACATTCCCCAAACGTATTGGGGTAGGTTTGTTGCGTAAATGTATCCGGCCACTAGGGACGGGATGGCCATAAGGGCAATTACAGAGGAGACATTGCTGGCAAAGAGGGCAGCCCAGGTGGCGGAACCAAAAAGAAGCAGGGCTCCTACGAGATAGGCTTGAATTCGTTGCATGTCTTTGCTCCAGACTCGATGACGTAGATTGAGTCTTTCACAACAGTGGGGTGCATCCTATTGGACGTTGGTAGCAGAGGGGGATGCTGCCGCCCATGAAAGGCGGCAGCAGAATAATCACTCCATGTCGACTTCGGTCGCGTCGAGTTTCCATACACCGCCAATTTTTTTCAGGTGGTCGGTTTCGTTTTCGATAATGCCGTCCTTGTTGAAAATATCACTGGCTCTGGTCCAGGCACGGACTTTAGCTGTATCGCCATCCACCTCAACGGAAGAAATGCCGTATTCGTGGAGTATCACTGAGCCCAGATTGATTATGTTTTTCCAGTCAGTGACATATTCATCGCGGGATTTGCCATCGATCATTTCCGGGGTCAGCAGGTCGTAGGCATCTTCGTACTTTCTTGCCTTAAGGGCAGTGTAATAGCCTTTTACGACAGCCTCCGGAGTATTGGCATCGGCAGCCCAGGCAGCCCCGGAGAGAATGCAGGCCGATACGGCCAATGCGGACAACCATTTTTTACCCACCAATTTCATAGTCATTATTCTAATCTCCAAAAAAACGACACTTATCAGACCCGCCAATGTGGATCAAGTTCAGCAAATCTGCCCCGGAATGCTGACATAAACACTGTAATTTGACCAGACAAGACTCTCAGCAGGGCCGTTCGGTAGTCTTCCTACATAACGGAAGATGATTCGTTTACAGCGCGCGGGCATAAAAAAACCGCCCGGAAGGGGCGGTTTTTTTTACCTGCACGACTACTGGTTATCAGCCAGGGTAGTCGCGCTTGGTGTGGCCGGTATAAAGCTGGCGCGGACGACCGATGCGATACGGGTTGCTCAGCATTTCATTCCAGTGGGAAATCCAGCCTACGGTGCGGCCAGTGGCAAAGATCACGGTAAACATCTCGGTCGGAATACCAATTGCTTTCATGATGATGCCGGAGTAGAAGTCCACGTTCGGGTAGAGCTTCTTCTGTACGAAGTATTCATCTTCCAGAGCGATCTGCTCCAGACGCTTGGCGATCTTCAGCAGCGGATCATTTTCGATACCCAACTCCGCCAAAACGGCGTCACAAGCCTCTTTCATGACCTTCGCGCGGGGGTCGAAGTTCTTGTACACACGGTGGCCAAAGCCCATCAAACGGAACGGATCGTCCTTGTCCTTGGCGCGCTTGATGAAGTTATCAATGTGTTTCTCGTCGCCGATTTCTTCCAGCATTTCCAGTACGGCCTGGTTTGCACCGCCGTGGGCAGGTCCCCACAGGGCTGCAATGCCGGCAGCAATACAGGAGAAGGGGTTGGCGCCTGAAGAACCAGCCAAGCGTACAGTGGAAGTAGAGGCGTTTTGCTCGTGATCGGCGTGCAGCAGGAACAACAGGTCCATGGCTTTGGCGACAACCGGATTGATGTTGCTGGGCTCACAGGGAGTGCCGAACATCATGTGCAGGAAGTTCTCGGAATAGCTCAAGCAGTTGTCGGGATACATATAGGGCTGACCGATGTAATGCTTGTGGCACATGGCAGCCAGGGTGGGCATTTTAGCGATCAGACGGTGAGCGGTGATCAGGCGGTGAGCTGGATCATTAATGTCCATGGAATCGTGGTAGAAAGAGGACATTGCACCTACTACACCACACAACATGGCCATGGGGTGAGCGTCGTAGCGGAAGCCGGACATAAACTGCTCAATAGAGCGGTTTACCATGGTGTGTTGACCGATGATTTTGTTGAAGTTGTTTTTTTCGGCGGGAGAGGGGAGTTCACCGTGGAGAAGAAGGTAGCAGGTTTCCAGATAATCGGACTTTTCTGCCAGCTGTTCGATGGGGTAACCGCGATGTAAAAGAACACCTTTTTCGCCATCGATATAAGTGATTTTGGACTCGCAGGCAGCAGTAGCGCCGAATCCGGGGTCGTAAGTCCAACAGCCGGTCTGGGGGATCTTGGAGATGTCAATGACGTCTTCGCCAATCGTGCTGCTGATAATGGGTAGTTCCAGCTGAATGTCAGTGCCCTCTACTGAAAGATGGACCTTCTTATTGCTCATTTGGTTCTCCTACGAGTCAGGGATCGTGGTCTGAGATAGCAAGCTTCATTACCTGCCCGGTGACCTGAAAAATTGTCAGAGGCGGGAAACTATAGCTTTCTGGGGATAATTGTCAATTTAACTGTGAATTAATGCAGTGAATAGCCAGTATCTACAGTCGCTATGCGGATTTTTTCATGCCATGTAATAAGACTACAGTTTCATTGTAATCGGGTAGCAATGCTCCTATAATTTCCGCCCGATCAAGCCCGGCATGCCAAAGACGGTATCGCCGATTTCCCTGATTTGCATTTAGCGCTGCATGTTTTTTTGCAGATAGTTAAGGTGTATAAACGTGAACAAGAAAAGACCTGTAAACCTTGATATCGGAACCATCCAACTTCCGATTACATCCTACGCGTCCATTCTTCACCGTGTTTCCGGTGTGGTTCTGTTCGGAGCCATTGCCGTATTCCTGTGGTTGTTGGACTCGAGCCTTTCTTCAGAAGAGAGCTTTAACGCCATCAAGGAAACACTGGGCAGCCCGCTGTGCAAGATAGTGGTATGGGCCTGTCTGGCGGGATTGGCATATCACATTGCGGCAGGTATTCGTCACCTGATTATGGACTTCGGCATTGGTGAAACCCTTGAGGGTGGTCGCCTTGGTGCAAAAATCGTATTGGTTGTTGCCGCCGTTCTCATCTTAATGGCAGGAGTATGGGTAGCATGATCACCAACGTCACAAGTTTTGGCCGCAGCGGTCTTTCCGACTGGTTGCTGCAGCGCATCACCGCGGTTGTCATGGCTGCGTATGCCATCTTTATTACCTTCTATCTGCTGTTTACCCCGAACCTGGAGTACAGCCAGTGGGTAGCGCTTCACAGCCACTTCTGCATGAAGATTTTCAACGTGCTGACTGTGCTGTCGATTGCCATCCACGCCTGGATCGGTCTGTGGGCGGTATTGACCGACTACGTGACTGTACGTCTGCTTGGTCCAAAAGCCACTCCGCTGCGGATCTTCCTGCAGCTGGGCATGATTGCCGTCACTCTGGTGTATGTCATCTGGGCTCTTGAAATCGTTTGGGGAATTTGAATCCATGACTAGCGTAAGAACTCTTTCCTTCGACGGCGTGATCGTCGGTGGTGGCGGCGCCGGTATGCGCGCTGCACTGCAACTGGCTCAGTCCGGTTACAAAACAGCTGTAATTTCCAAGGTTTTTCCAACCCGCTCCCACACTGTTTCTGCCCAAGGTGGTATTACCTGTGCAATTGCCAGCGATGACCCGAATGACGACTGGCGCTGGCACATGTATGACACCGTCAAAGGTTCCGACTATATCGGCGACCAGGACGCAATTGAATATATGTGTTCAGTAGGCCCGGAAGCGGTGTTCGAACTGGAACACATGGGTCTGCCTTTTTCCCGTACAGAAGAAGGCCGCATTTATCAGCGTCCTTTCGGCGGACAGTCCAAGAACTTCGGTGAGGGTGGCCAGGCTGCCCGCACCTGTGCTGCTGCCGACCGTACCGGACACGCGCTGCTGCACACCCTGTATCAGAACAACATCAAGAACAACACGGTATTCCTGAACGAGTGGTTTGCTGTTGACCTGGTGAAAAATGCTGACAATGCCGTTGTCGGTGTTATCGCCATCAATATCGAAACCGGCGAAACTGTTTACGTGAAATCCAAGGCAACCGTATTCGCCACTGGTGGTGCGGGCCGTATCTTTGCCTCCACCACTAATGCACACATCAACACCGGTGACGGTGTAGGCATGGCGCTGCGCGCTGGCTTCCCTGTACAGGACATTGAAATGTGGCAGTTCCACCCGACCGGTATCGCCGGTGCAGGGGTGCTGGTTACAGAAGGCTGTCGTGGTGAAGGTGGTTACCTTATTAATAAGGACGGCGAACGTTTCATGGAGCGTTATGCTCCCAACGCAAAAGACCTGGCGTCCCGCGACGTGGTTGCCCGTTCCATGATTCTCGAAATCCTCGACGGCAAAGGCTGTGGCGAGAAGGGCGACCATGTGTTCCTGAAACTCGATCACCTGGGTGAGGAAGTGCTGGAAAGCCGCCTGCCCGGTATCTGTGAACTGTCCCGCACCTTCGCACACGCTGATCCGGTTAAAGAGCCCATTCCGGTAGTGCCGACCTGTCACTACATGATGGGTGGTATCCCCACCAATGTTCACGGTCAGGCTCTGACTCTGGACGAAAATGGCAATGACCAGGTTATTCCCGGTTTGTACGCCTGTGGTGAAGTGGCCTGTGTATCTGTACACGGCGCCAACCGTCTGGGTGGTAACTCGCTGCTCGACCTGGTCGTATTCGGACGCTCTTCTGGTCTGTTTATCGAGAAAGCCCTGCGCGAAGGTGTCGAGCTGACAGATGCTACCGGTGCTGATATCGACGCCGCCATGGCCCGCCTGAACCGCATCAATACTACCAATGACGGTGAAGGTGCTGCGGAACTGCGTACCGAGCTGCAAAACATCATGCAGAACCATTTCGGTGTGTTCCGCCGTGGTGACTTTATGCAGGAAGGTATCAAGAAGCTGCAGGCGCTGCGTCCTCGCATTGAGAATGTACGTCTCGAAGATAAAAGCAACGCATACAACACTGCACGCATTGAAGCGCTCGAACTGCAAAACCTGCTGGAAGTGGCCGAAGCTACTGCGATCACTGCTGAGGAACGTAAAGAGAGCCGCGGTGCTCACGCACGTGAAGACTATGCTGAGCGCGACGATGAAAACTGGCTGTGTCACTCCGTGTATTTCCCCGCTGAAAAACGTGTGGGCAAGCGCAGTGTGAACTTCACACCCAAAACCATGGAAGCCTTCGCACCGAAGGCGCGTACCTACTGATTAAGGTGAGTGAGCCATGTTGAAAGTTAGTGTTTATCGTTACAACCCTGAGACGGACAACGCTCCGTTCATGCAGGATTATGAAATTGACACCCAGGGTAAGGATCTGATGGTGTTGGACGTTCTGGAGCTGCTCAAAGCTCAGGACCCTTCACTGACTTACCGTCGCTCCTGCCGCGAGGGTGTTTGTGGTTCCGACGGCATGAATATCAGCGGCAAGAACGGCCTGGCCTGTATCACCCCGCTGTCTGGCTGTGTCAAAAACGGCAAGCTGGTTCTGCGCCCGCTGCCGGGGCTGCCGGTAATCCGCGATCTGGTCATTGATATGAGCCAGTTCTATGCCCAATACGAGAAAATCCAGCCCTACCTGGTGAACAATGAGCCGGCTCCGGCTATTGAACGCCTGCAGTCTCCGGAAGACCGCGCCAAGCTGGATGGTCTCTACGAATGTATTCTGTGTGCCTGCTGTTCTACCAGTTGTCCCTCTTTCTGGTGGAACCCCGACAAGTTTATTGGCCCTGCAGGTCTTCTCCAAGCTTATCGCTTCCTGATCGACAGCCGCGATACTGATACTGAGAACCGCCTGGCCAATCTGGATGACCCGTTCAGTGTATTCCGCTGCCACGGTATCCAGAACTGTGTGTCCGTTTGCCCCAAAGGTTTGAATCCCACCCGGGCTATCGGTCACATCAGAAACATGTTGTTGAGAAGTGCGACCTAACGTGCTGGTGCATAATAATCACAACCCGTCAGGCCCTCCCCCAGAGGAGGGCCCTGACGATCCAGTTTGCTTACTATAGGGAACCTTTCGATGCCTGAAAGCATCATGCAGCAGTTTTTGCGCACTTCCCATCTCTCCGGTGGGAATGCCGCATACATCGAAGATTTATACGAAACCTATCTCCACGATCCCAATGCAGTGCCCGAAGAGTGGCGCTCCTTCTTTGACTCTCTCCCCAGAGTAAATGGCCATTCCGGCGCCGACGTTTCACACGCTACCATCCAGGAACACTTTGAACTGCTAGGCCGTCGTCGTGCCCGTCCGGTGCCTGCGCCAGGTTCAGGTGGTGTGAACATTGAGCACGAGCGCAAGCAGGTCAAGGTGCTGCAGTTGATCAGCTCCTACCGCAACCGTGGTCACCAGAAGGCCAATCTCGACCCCTTGGGGTTGATGGATCGTGAGCAGGTGCCTGATCTGCAATTGACCTACCACGGTCTGACCGAAGCTGATCTGGATACCACCTTCCAATGTGGCACCCTGTTTATTGGCAAACAGGAGGCAACTCTGCGGGAGATCATATCCTCCCTTGAGGAGACCTACTGCCGCCACGTGGGTGTCGAGCTGATGCATATCACTGATCTCGCCGAGAAGCAGTGGTTGCAACAGCGCCTCGAAAGCGTGCGTTCCAATCCGACTTATGACAACGAAATGCGCACGCATGTGTTGCAGCGTCTGTCTGCGGCAGAGGGGCTTGAGCGTCACCTGGACTCAAAATATCCCGGCACCAAGCGTTTTGGCCTCGAAGGCGGTGAGTCCCTCATTCCGATGCTGGATGGGCTGATTGAGCGTGCCGGTGAGTACGGTGCCAAGGAAATCGTCCTGGCCATGGCCCACCGCGGTCGCCTCAACGTTCTGGTGAATGTGCTGGGTAAAAACCCTGCGGACCTGTTTGCGGAATTCGAAGGCAAGCGCCATGTGGATACCTCCGGTGACGTGAAGTACCACCAGGGCTTCTCTTCCAACGTGATGACACCCGGTGGTGAAGTGCACCTTGCTTTGGCATTTAACCCCTCCCACCTGGAAATCGCTTCTCCTGTGGTTGAGGGATCGGCGCGCGCCCGTCAGGACCGCCGCGGCGATGCCGAAGGCAACAAGGTTGTGCCCATTGTTGCTCACGGGGACGCGGCGTTTGCCGGTCAGGGTGTGGTCATGGAAACCCTGCAAATGTCGCAGATCCGTGGTTACAAGACCGGCGGTACGATTCATCTGGTGATCAACAACCAGGTTGGCTTTACCACCAACCGTCGCGATGACAGCCGCTCCACCGAGTACTGTACCGATGTGGCCAAGATGGTTCAGGCACCGATCATTCACGTCAATGGTGATGACCCTGACGCGGTAATGTTCTGTACTTTCCTGGCCATGGATTACCGCTATCAGTTCAAGAAAGATATCGTGATTGATCTGATCTGCTACCGCAGAAGAGGGCACAACGAAACCGACGAACCGTCGGCTACCCAGCCCCTGATGTATCAGGTCATTAAAAAGCACAAGACCACCCGTGAACTGTATGCCGACAAGCTGGTTGCCGAGAATGTTTTGGCACAGGGCGATGCTGACAGTCTGCTGAGCGATTACCGCAACACGCTGGATCGCGGCGAAAACGTGGTTAACAAACTGGTTTCCGAACCGGATGAAGCCCTGTTCGTCGACTGGACACCTTATCTGGGCCACGAGTGGACTACCCCGGCGGATACCGGCTATCCACTGACGGCACTAAAAGATGTTGCCAACCGTATTTCCCAGGTTCCGGAGGGCATTGTCGTCCAGCGTCAGGTAGAGAAAATCTACGATGACCGCCACAAAATGGCTGGCGGAGCGCTGGAGCTGAACTGGGGTATGGCTGAACTACTGGCCTATGCAACCCTGCTCGAGCAGGGATACCCGGTGCGCATGACCGGTCAGGACATCGGTCGTGGAACGTTCTCACACCGTCACGCGGTTGTTTACAATCAGAAAGATGGCAGTGCCTATACACCGCTGAAACATCTGTCTGAAAATCAGCCCGCTTTCGAAATTTATGACTCCTTCCTGTCGGAAGAAGCAGTCCTGGGTTTTGAATATGGCTACTCCACAACGGCCCCCACTGGCCTGGTCATCTGGGAAGCGCAATTCGGTGATTTCGCCAACGGCGCGCAGGTGGTGATTGACCAGTTTATTACCAGCGGTGAGCACAAGTGGGGACGTCTCTGCGGACTGACCATGCTGCTGCCTCACGGTTACGAGGGGCAGGGACCGGAACACTCTTCGGCACGTCTCGAGCGCTACCTGCAACTCTGTGCCGAGCACAATATTCAGGTCTGCATACCGACCACTCCTGCTCAGGTCTTCCATATGCTGCGACGTCAGGCGATTCGCCCGATGCGCCGTCCGCTGGTGGTTATGAGTCCGAAGTGGATTCTGCGCCACAAATTGGCGACATCTTCTCTGGAAGATCTGGCCAACGGCGAATTCATGACCGTCATTCAGGACAGTGAGATCGACAAGAAAAAGGCTCATCGCCTGGTTCTCTGTTCCGGAAAGGTCTACTACCATCTTCTTGAAGAGCGTATGGCCCGGGAGATTGACGATATCGCCCTGGTGCGTATCGAACAGCTCTATCCGTTCCCTGAAGAAGTGCTGCTGGATGCCCTCAAGGACTACAGTGCACTGGAAGAAGTCATTTGGTGTCAGGAAGAACCGATGAACCAGGGAGCCTGGTTTAGCAGTCAACACCATATGCGTGCGGTACTTGACCGTTATAACGGTTCTTTGCCCCTGCGCTATGTGGGACGTGCGGCCTCAGCTGCTCCGGCTGCCGGCTATATGTCTGCGCACCTGGAAGAACAGGCCGCATTTGTGAACGAAGCTTTGAGTTTTTAACTGGCCAATGAGCCATCCTTGACCAAGGAAACGATAAAAAATGAGCATTGAAATTAAGGCACCTACATTCCCCGAATCCGTACAGGAAGGGAATATTGCGACATGGCACAAGCAACCAGGCGATACCGTTGTGCGCGACGAGTTGCTGGTTGATATCGAAACTGACAAGGTTGTGCTGGAAGTGGTTGCTCCTGCAGATGGCACGCTGCAGGAAATCTTCAAAGGTGAGGGCGATGTCGTTCTCAGCAATGAGGTTATTGCCAAGGTTGCTCCCGGCGCTGCGACTGCTGCCGCACCTGCAGCTGTAGCAGCTACTGCAGAAGTCGTTGAAGAAGGCGAAGAGGGTGGCGACAAAATTGCCAGCCCTGCAGCTCGCAAGCTGGCTGATGAAAAAGGTATCGACCTGCAACAGGTCGTCGGTACCGGTAAAGACGGCCGCATTACCAAAGAAGATGTGATGGGCTGGCAAGCTCCGGCAGCACCAGCTGCTGCACCTGCCCCGGTAGCCAAACCTGCTGCCGCTGCTGCTCCAATCGCTGTCGCTGCTGGTGAGCGTGTGGAAAAACGAGTGCCGATGACCCGTATGCGTTCACGTATCGCGGACCGTCTGCTGCAGGTAACCCAGTCCACTGCCATGCTGACCACTTTCAATGAAGTGGACATGCACCGCATCATGGCGCTGCGCTCCGAGTTCAAGGATACCTTTACCAAAGTGCACAATGGCACGCGCCTCGGCTTCATGGGCTTTTTCGTGCGAGCTGCCACCGAAGCACTGAAGCGTTTCCCCTCCGTAAATGCCTCCATCGATGGCAACGACATCGTGTACCACGGCTATCAGGATGTAGGCGTGGCGGTTTCTACCGACAAAGGTCTAGTAGTACCGGTCCTGCGCGATGCTGACAATATGGGTATCGCAGAGATCGAGAGTACCATCGCCGAGTTTGGTGCCAAGGCCCGTGACGGCAAGTTGACTATCGAGGAAATGACTGGCGGCACCTTTACCATCACCAATGGTGGTGTGTTCGGTTCGCTGTTGTCCACCCCGATCCTGAATCCGCCACAAACGGCCATTCTGGGTATGCACAAAATCCAGGAACGTCCGGTTGTTGAAAACGGCCAAATCGTTATCCGCCCGATGATGTATCTGGCAATGTCTTACGACCACCGCCTGATCGACGGCAAAGAAGCCGTTCAGTTCCTTGTCGCCATTAAGGAAATGATCGAAAATCCGGCTAAGATCTTGCTTGAGATTTAATTTGTAATTATCTGAAAATATTAGGATAACCGATGTCCGATAAATATGATGTTATTGTGATTGGCGCCGGTCCGGCGGGTTACGTGGCGGCGATTCGTGCAGCTCAGTTGGGTCTGAAAACGGCCTGTATTGAAAAGTGGCAGAATGCCAAGGGAGAGGGTGTCAACGGTGGCACCTGTCTCAATGTCGGCTGTATTCCCTCCAAGGCTCTGCTCGACAGCTCCTACAAATACCACGAGACAAAGGCTTACCTGTCAGGCCACGGCATCTCCACCGGCGATGTTGCCATTGATGTCAAGGCGATGATCAATCGCAAGGCCAAGATCGTTGAACAACTGACCGGTGGTATCGCAGGCCTGTTCAAGAGCAATGGTGTGACATCTCTGTTCGGCACTGGCAAGCTGCTCGCCGGCCGCCAGGTCGAATACACCGATCACAAAGGCGGCAAGCAGGTACTGTCTGCAGATAACGTCATCATCGCAACCGGCTCTCAGCCTATCAATATCCCTGTGGCGCCTGTCGATGGTAAAACCATCATTGATTCCACCGGCGCTCTCGAGCTGACAGAAGTGCCGAAACGCCTCGGTGTGATCGGCGCGGGTGTCATCGGTCTCGAGTTGGGCAGTGTCTGGAATCGCCTCGGCAGCAAAGTAGTTCTGCTCGAAGCCATGCCTGAATTCCTGGCCATGATGGATCAGCAGATTGCCAAGGAAGCCCAGAAAATCTTCACCAAGCAAGGCCTCGACATCCGTCTCAGTTGTCGTGTAACCGGCAGCAAGGTAAAGGGCAAGGAAGTTGTGGTGACCTATCAGAACAGTGCTGGCGAAGAGTTGCAGGAAACTTTCGACAAGCTGATCGTCTGTGTCGGTCGTCGTCCCTATACCGAAGGTCTGCTGGCCCCCGACAGCGGTGTAAACCTGGATGAACGCGGTTTCATCTTCGTAAACGAGCAGTGTGCCACCAACGCACCTGGCGTTTGGGCTGTTGGCGATGTGGTTCGCGGTCCGATGTTGGCCCACAAGGGCTCTGAGGAAGGTGTGATGGTTGCCGAGCGCATCGCCGGTCAGAAGACCCAGATGAACTACGACATCATTCCTAACGTGATCTATACCCATCCTGAGATTGCTGCAGTTGGTAAGACTGAAGAGCAGCTCAAACAGGCGGGTGAGCCCTACAACGTTGGAACATTCCCCTTCATCGCCAGTGGCCGTGCGCTTGCCGCTGACGAGACTGAGGGTATGGTCAAGATGATCGCTCACGCCGAGACTGATCGCATCCTGGGATGCCACATCGTTGGCCCCAGCGCTGCCGATCTGGTTCAACAGGTAGCTATTGCAATGGAGTTCGGCTCCAGCGCTGAAGATATCGGCATGACTGTGTTTGGCCATCCGACGCTGTCAGAAGCTGTTCACGAAGCAGCTCTGGCCGTCAACGGACACGCCATCCATATTCCGAACCGTAAAAAACGCAAGTAACGGTTTTCCATGGGCTCCGCAGGTACGGCTGGCCTGCGGAGCTTTTTATTCCATCCGAAACAGCAAATGGGGAATTTAGAGTATGAATCTACACGAATACCAGGCAAAGCAGCTTTTTGCCGAGTACGGTCTTCCCGTGTCCCAAGGTGTGGCAGCGGAAACCGTACAGGAAGCAGTGGCTGCCGCCGACGTGATCGGAGGTGATCGCTGGGTAGTCAAGGCCCAGGTTCACGCTGGTGGCCGCGGGAAAGCCGGCGGCGTCAAACTGGTAACATCCAAAGCTGAAATCGAAGAGTTCTCTCGCAAATGGCTTGGTAATCGTCTGGTGACCTACCAGACAGATGCCAATGGCCAGCCGGTGAGCCGGATTCTGGTTGAATCCTGCACCAACATCGCTCAGGAACTGTATCTGGGTGCCGTAGTCGATCGATCTACCCGTCGCATCGTATTTATGGCATCCACCGAAGGCGGCGTTGAAATCGAGAAAGTGGCGGAAGAGACTCCCGAGAAGATTCTCAAGGCTATTATCGATCCTCTGACTGGCGCTCAGCCCTACCAGGCTCGCGAGCTGGGCTTCCAACTGGGCCTGAACGCCGAACAGATCAAGCAGTTCACCAAACTGTTCCTCGGTCTGGCCAAGTTGTTCAAGGACTACGATCTGTCTCTGCTGGAAATCAACCCGCTGGTCATTACTGCCGAAGGTAACCTCCACTGTCTGGACGGCAAAATCAATATCGATGGCAACGCCATGTACCGTCAGCGCAAGCTGCAAGACATGCACGACCCGTCCCAGGAAGATCCCCGTGAAGCTCACGCGGCAAAATGGGATCTCAACTATGTGGCTCTGGAAGGCAACATCGGTTGTATGGTGAATGGCGCTGGTCTGGCCATGGGTACCATGGACATCGTCAAACTGCACGGTGGTCAACCGGCCAACTTCCTCGACGTGGGCGGCGGTGCGACCAAAGAGCGTGTGATTGAAGCCTTCAAGATCATCCTGTCCGACGAAAAAGTGAAAGCGGTGCTGATCAATATCTTTGGCGGTATCGTGCGCTGTGACCTGATCGCCGAAGGTGTGATGGGTGCAGTGGCTGAAGTGGGCGTAAAAGTACCGGTTGTGGTCCGCCTCGAAGGTAACAATGCTGAACTGGGTTCCAAGATCCTTGCCGAAAGCGGCCTGAACATCATCGCCGCTACCAGCCTGACTGATGCGGCCCAACAGGTAGTAAAAGCAGCGGAGGGCAATCAGTAATGTCCATTCTGATCAATAAAGACACTAAAGTGATCTGCCAGGGTATCACTGGCGGCCAGGGTACCTTCCACACTGAACAGGCAATTGCCTACGGCACCAACATGGTCGGCGGTGTAACTCCCGGCAAGGGTGGTACTACCCATCTGGGCCTGCCGGTGTTCAACACTGTTGCAGATGCTGTTGCCGCCACCGGTGCTGATGCTTCTGTAATCTACGTCCCTGCGCCGTTCTGTAAGGACTCTATCCTGGAAGCGGCCAATGCCGGCATCAAGCTGATCGTCTGTATCACTGAAGGCATTCCGACCCTGGATATGCTGGACTGCAAGGTCAAGTGCGATGAACTGGGCGTGCGCCTGATTGGCCCCAACTGCCCGGGTGTGATCACTCCCGGTGAATGTAAGATCGGCATCATGCCCGGCCACATTCACCTGCCCGGCAAAGTGGGTATTGTTTCCCGTTCCGGTACTCTGACCTATGAAGCGGTCAAGCAGACTACTGATTACGGATTTGGTCAGTCCACCTGTGTGGGTATTGGCGGCGATCCGATCCCGGGTTCCAACTTCATCGACATTCTGGCGTTGTTCGAGAAGGATCCGGCTACCGAAGCTATCGTGATGATCGGTGAGATCGGTGGTACCGCAGAGGAAGAAGCGGCTGCTTTCATCAAGGAAAACGTCACAAAACCCGTTGTTTCCTACATCGCGGGCGTGACTGCTCCTCCCGGCAAACGTATGGGCCACGCAGGCGCCATCATTGCCGGTGGTAAGGGCACTGCAGATGACAAGTTCCGTGCTCTGGAAGCGGCCGGTGTGAAAACCGTGCGCAGTCTCGCCGACATCGGCAATGGTCTTAAAGAACTTACCGGCTGGTAAGTTTCTGTCCAGACAGTGAAAAAGGCGGCCATAAGGCCGCCTTTTTTGTTGGATGACAATTCCGCTACCGGTTTTTTTTGCCGTGAACTTGAATTTGTCACTTCAGTCCCCACCTTTGTCTCATCCAATAACTCACATAACAGGGAGACTTTGATAGCCATGACTGTTGAAACCCGCGGTTTTCAAACAGAAGCCAAGCAGCTTCTGCACCTGATGATTCACTCGCTGTACAGTAACCGCGAGATTTTCCTCCGAGAACTGATTTCCAACGCCTCTGATGCGGCCGACAAGCTACGCTTTGAGGGATTGGAAAACCCTTCTCTCTACGAGGGTGACAGCGAACTGAAGATTCGCATCGACCTGGACCCCGAAGCTGGCACCGTCACCATCCATGACAATGGTGTGGGCATGTCACGGGAAGAGGTTATCGATCACCTGGGCACCATCGCCAAGTCGGGAACATCCCAGTTTCTGCAGAATCTCACCGGAGATCAGAAAAAAGATGCCCAACTGATCGGTCAGTTCGGGGTGGGCTTTTATTCAGCGTTTATTGCCGCTGACAGGGTGGTGGTGGAAACCCGTCGCGCCGGCGTGTCCGCTGATCAGGCGGTGCGCTGGACCTGTGAAGGAGAAGCGGAATATACCGTAGAGGATATCGAAAAAGCAGATCGCGGCACTTCCATTACCCTGTACCTGAAGGATGATGCCCTGGAGTTCGCCAGTCAGTTAAAAGTGCTCACCATCGTCAAGAAGTACTCTGACCACATCGCCATCCCGGTGGAATTGCGCAAACCCGCTGGCGACAAAGATGAGTGCGAGGAAGGACAGAAATTCATCTATGAGACCATCAATAATGCCAAGGCGATGTGGACTCGTGGGCGCAACGATATCAACGATGATGAGTACAAGGAGTTTTACAAGCATCTGAGCCACGATTTTGTGGATCCTCTGGCCTGGAGTCACAACCGTGTCGAAGGCAAACTGGATTACACCAGCCTGTTATATGTGCCGGGCCACGCGCCATTTGATCTCTACAACCGCGAGGTGAATCGCGGGCTGAAACTCTATATCCAGCGCACATTCATCATGGACGATGCCTCCCAGTTTCTGCCCAGCTACCTGCGCTTCATTCGCGGTGTCCTGGACTCCAACGACCTGCCACTGAACGTATCCCGTGAAATCCTGCAGCAAAGCCCAGCGGTAGACAGCATTCGCACAGCTCTGGTGAAGCGGGTGCTGGATATGCTGGAAAAGATGGCCAAGGAATCTGCTGTGGATTATGGCAAGTTCTGGCAAGAGTTTGGCAATGTGCTGAAAGAGGGCCCTGCTGAAGATCCCAGCAACCGCGAGCGGATCGCCGGACTGTTCCGTTTTGCCACCACCAAAACCGAAGGTTCTGATGCCAGTGCCTCTCTGGCAGATTATGTCTCCCGCATGAAAGACGGCCAGGAGAAGATCTACTACCTGGTGGCCGAAAACCTGACCGCAGCCCGCAATAGTGCGTATCTGGAAGTGTTCCGCAAGCAGGATGTGGAAGTGCTGTTGCTCACCGAGCGGCTGGATGAGTGGACGATTTCCCACGTCCACGAGTTTGATGGCAAGGTACTGCAGGATATCACCAAGGGAGAGCTGGAAGATGCCATTCTCTCCACCGAGGAAGACAACGCCGATGAGGCCGGCAAGGATGAATCCACCTCGTCTGCCGTCATCGAAAAGATCAGCAGCTGCCTGAGCGAAAAAGTGGAAAAGGTCAGGGAGACCCGCCGTCTGACCGATTCACCGGCCTGCCTGGTGTACCCGGAACATGCACTCAGCCCGCAGATGCGCAAAATGCTGGAAGCTGCTGGTCAGCCGGTCCCCGCCGACAAGCCCATCCTGGAAATCAACGTCAAACACCCGTTGGTTTCCCAGCTGGGCAAGGAAGGCAATGAACAGCGTTCGGCCGAACTGGTTGAGTTGTTATACGACCAGGCCGTGTTGTCTGCTGGCGAGCAACTTGAGAATCCGGCCCTGTTCGTTAAACGCCTCAATCAACTGTTGTTTGAGGGCGCTGCGTAGCCACTGCGGGGGGAATAACCCTATAATCCACGGTTAAATAACCAAGAAGTTGACCGATGGTAGTTCCGGATAAAATCGCAGTACTCGGCGGTGGCAGTTTTGGGACTGCCATCGCCAACATGATCGCCGCCAATGGCCATGATGTGACCCTGTGGATGCGTGACAGCACCAATGTGGCCCAGTGCCGGGAGCAGCGCGAAAACGTCAATTACCTGCCAGGCTATCGCCTGGAGGACAACCTCAAGTTCACCAGTGACCTGCAGGAAGCCCTGCAGGGCGCTCAGGTGGTGTTCTTTTCCGTTCCCAGCAAGGCTTTCCGCCAATTGGCGCAGCAGGCGTGCCCCTTGCTGCCCGAGGGCACCATCGCCATCAGTACCGCCAAGGGCATTGAGGCCAGCACCTTCAAGCTGATGAGCGAGATCCTCGAAGAAGAGCTTCCTCAGGTGCGAGTCGGGGTCATCAGCGGTCCCAACCTGGCCAAGGAAATTGCCAAAAAAGCGATTACCGCCACAGTGATCGCCAGCAGTGACGTCAAATTGTGCCGATCCGTGCAACAGTTGCTGGGTTCCCGTTATTTTCGTGTCTACGCCAACAAGGACCGCTTTGGGGTGGAACTGGCCGGGGCATTGAAAAATATTTATGCCATTGCTGCAGGAATGGCGTCCGCGATGCATATGGGGCAGAACACCATCAGTGTACTGATTACCCGAAGTCTGGCTGAGATGAGCCGTTTTGCCGCCAAACTCGGGGCCAATCCGATGACATTTCTGGGCTTGAGCGGTGTCGGCGATCTTTTCGTTACCTGTACTTCTCCTCTTAGTCGTAACTTCCAGGTCGGTCAGGCCCTTGGCGAAGGCGCCACCCTCGAAGAGGCGATCGAGAAAGTCGGTCAGGTGGCAGAAGGGATCAATACCACGCGCATTATCAAGGAGGAGGCGGAACAGCTGGGCATCTACATGCCCCTGGTGAGTGCCCTCTACGAAACCATGTTCAATCGCCGCCCGGTGAGTGAAGTCCTGACCAGCCTGATGCTGGCAGAACAGAGTACCGACGTGGAATTTATTGCGGAGTGAATGCCATGAACGAGGATACCAAAAGCAATCTTCTCAATGTCGACACCTGGATTCGACTGCTCTATATGATCCTGTTTGCTCTGTTGCTGGTGCTGGCTCGAATGGTCATTCTCGCCGTTGCGCTGCTCCAGTTCTTGCTGGTGCTATTAAGCGGCAATACCAATCCGCAGTTGCTGTCACTGGGGCAGGGAACCGCCAAGTGGGCCTACCAGGCCTTCCTGTTCCTGACCTATAACAGTGACGACAAGCCCTATCCCTTTGCGGACTGGCCACAGGTCGAACTGCCGACAGCCGATGCCAGCCCTGTTGTTGAAGAGGAGAGCGAGCCAGAGCCCGCGGCGAGTTCGGACGATGTGCCTTCCTTTGTCGCACCCCAACCACACCCAGCCGGTGAGTCATCCGAGGATCAGGATCGCGACAAGGCCTGATTGTGCTGATCTACCTTCTGCGCCATGGTGATGCTCCCTACGATGAGAGTCGTGGTGAACGTGCTCTGTCCAGGCGGGGAGAAAGCGATACCCGTACTGTGCTGAGCCGCCGCAAAGGCGAGCTGGATAAACTGGAGCTAATTCTATGCAGTCCGGTTTTGCGGGCTAGGCAAACTCTCCAGGTGCTGACAGACTCGTTCGTATACCACGGAGAACTGCTGTTTGAGGACGCTCTGCGTTCGGAGAGCAGTATCGGGGCAGTTGAACACTGTGTGGATCAACTGGATGTGTCGTCGCTGCTGTTGCTCAGTCACCAGCCACTGATCGGCAAGATGCTTGAATATCTCACCGATCAGCCGGGATTGGGGTGGTCCATGTCAACCAGTACTCTGGCCTGTCTGGATGCAGGAGCTTTTGGCCGGGGCGCCGCCGAACTGAAATGGCTGGAACACCCCTGAGGTAGGAAAACCGGCAGTTGACCTAGCAGCCGATCAGAGAAAGGAATTCGTTGCGGGTCGCCTGGTTGTCCCTGAAAGAGCCGAGCATGGCTGAGGTCTTCATCACCGAATTCTGCTTTTCCACACCGCGCATCATCATGCACATGTGCTTGGCCTCAATAATCACTGCCACGCCCTGGGCGTTGGTCACTGATTCGATGGTATTGGCGATCTGGGTCACCAGGGTTTCCTGGATTTGCAGGCGGCGGGCGTACATATCCACAATCCTTGCCACCTTGGACAAGCCCAGCACCACCCCGTCGGGAATATAGGCCACGTGACATTTGCCAATAAAGGGCAGCAGGTGATGCTCACAGAGTGAATAGAGTTCGATGTCCTTGACGATCACCATCTCATTGGCGTCGGAAGGGAAGAGTGCGCCGTTGATGACCTCGTCCAGATTCTGGTGATAGCCGCGGGTCAGAAACTCGAAGGCCTTGGCTGCGCGCTGGGGTGTATCCAGCAAACCGGGGCGAGTGAGGTCCTCTCCCGTGGACTCGATGATCTGGGCATAGCAATCGGCGATATTCACAATCTGTCTCGTTCTCGACGGTTATCAAACAGGGCCATAACCCTACGTCAGCGATTGTGAAACGTAAAGCCATTTGTGGGGGCTGCGAGTACAATGGCGCCCAGACAATTGGGGGATGACAAATGCTGACAGTGGGGGAGGCTATCCGGCTCGGCGCCGAACGTTTCGAGGCTGCCGGCCTGTTTTTTGGCCACGGCACGGATAACTCCTGGGACGAAGCTTTGTGCCTCGTCCTTTACGTCCTTTCCCTGCCCTGGGATGTCGACCCATCGGTTCAGGATCGCGAGTTGAGCCAAGATGAACAGACACGCATTGAACACCTTTTTGATCGGCGAATTCAGGAGCGGCTCCCCGCTGCATATCTGACCGGTGAGGGCTGGTTTGCGGGGATACCCTTTCACATCGACCAGCGGGTGCTGGTGCCGCGGTCGCCGATCGCGGAACTGATCGAAAACGAGTTTTCGCCCTGGCTATCCCGAATACCGGAAACCATGCTCGATCTCTGCACCGGCAGCGGCTGTATCGGCATAGCCTGTGCGCTCTACCTCCCCGAGACGCGAGTCACCCTCAGTGACATTTCCAGCGATGCCCTGGCTGTGGCGAGGCAGAATATTACCCGCTATGACCTTGAGGATCGGGTTGTGGCTGTTGAATCCGATTTGTTTGGCGGATTGCAGGGACAGCGCTTTGACCTGATCGTCTCCAATCCTCCCTACGTGGATGCGGAAGATCTGGCGGACATGCCCGCCGAGTATCACCATGAACCGGAGATCGGTCTCGCCTCTGGCGTCGATGGACTCGACTTTACCCGCCGCTTGCTGGAGCAGGCGGAGCAGCACCTGACAGAGGAGGGGGTATTGATTGTCGAAGTTGGTAACTCTTGGGTAGCCCTGGATGAAGCTTTTCCGGATGTGCCGTTTCTGTGGCTCGATTTCGAGCGTGGCGGCCACGGGGTGTTCCAGCTTACAGCGCGGCAACTCAGGGATTGCCGGGATGCCCTGGGCGTGGTGTGAGACAGGGGCGGCTTCATCGTATAAAATTCGCCTCTTTCCAATATCGCCAGCGCGGCTGATTGATAGCTATCGCCGGCAGTAATCCGATTCGCAGTGGAATTCTTATGTCCGGCAACAGCATAGGCAAACTCTTTACCGTCACCACCTTTGGCGAGAGCCACGGCCCGGCACTGGGCTGTATCGTCGACGGGTGTCCCCCGGGATTGCCCCTGTCCGAAGAAGACATGCAGCATGATCTGGACCGCCGCAAGCCCGGACAATCACGCTACACCACCCAACGCCGTGAAGAGGACCAGGTAAAAATCCTGTCCGGGGTGTTCGAGGGAAAAACCACCGGTTGTCCCATCGGTCTGCTGATTGAGAACACGGACCAGCGCTCCAAGGATTATTCCAACATCAAGGACCAGTTCCGCCCCGCCCATGCGGATTACACCTATTTCCAGAAGTACGGCATTCGCGATTACCGCGGTGGCGGACGCTCCTCTGCCCGGGAAACGGCCATGCGAGTGGCAGCAGGTGCCATCGCCAAGAAGTACCTGAAGGCGGCAGCGGGTATCGAAGTGCGCGGTTACCTGTCACAACTGGGACCGATTGCGGTGGAGCAGGTGCTCCTGGATGAGGTGGAGAACAACCCGTTTTTCTGTCCCGATCCGAATAAAGTGCCGGAAATGGAAGCCTTCATGCAGCAACTGCTGAAAGACGGCGACTCCATCGGTGCAAAAATTACCGTAATGGCCACCAATGTGCCGCCAGGACTGGGTGAACCCATTTTCGACCGCCTCGATGCGGAGATCGCGCACAGCCTCATGAGCATAAATGCCGTGAAGGGTGTGGAAATCGGGGCGGGTTTTGATGCCGTGGCCCAGCGCGGCACCGAACATCGGGATGAAATTACCCCTGAAGGTTTCCTGTCCAACAACGCAGGAGGTATTCTCGGTGGTATTTCATCCGGCCAGACCATCGTTGCCCACCTGGCGCTGAAACCTACCAGCAGCCTGCGTATTCCAGGCAAATCTGTGGATGTCCACGGCAATCCCATAGAAGTAGTGACCACCGGTCGCCACGACCCCTGTGTGGGTATCCGCGCCACCCCTATCGCCGAGGCTATGCTGGCCATCACGCTGATGGATCATCTGCTGCGCCACCGCGCCCAGAATCTTGATGTCGATACCGGCCTGAAACCGATTTCACCCGGCCTGGGCAGTTAATTACCCATGCAGCAGAACGCGGTGGAGCCGGTTCCATACTGGCGCCTGTCGGCGTTCTACTTCTGCTTTTTCGGCCTGCTGGGGGCCATGTTTCCCTACTGGTCCCTGTACCTGAAATCACTGGGCTTTTCCGCTGCGGATATCGGCCTGTTACTGGCGTTGCCGATGGCCACCAAGATCGTCGCGCCCAATCTCTGGGGCTGGCTGGCGGATCATACCGGTCAACGCCTGCTGATCATCCGTCTCGGTGCCTTGCTGTCCTGCCTCAGTTTTGCCGGTATTTTCTTCGGCCAACAGTTCTGGCTGGTGGCGCTGGTCATGGTGGGTTACAGCTTTTTTTGGAATGCGGTTCTGCCCCAACAGGAAGTCATCACCACCAGTTTCCTGCGGCAGAAGCCGGAAAACTACAGCAGGGTGCGGCTCTGGGGCTCAATCGGGTTCATCATCTTCGTGCTGGGCAGCGGCGCCTGGTTTGACCACCACAGCATAACAAGCCTTCCTGTCATCGGCTTTTTGTTGCTGGCGGGGATTTTTATCACCAGCCTGGCAGTTCCGGCCCCTAACCAGCAATTCCACCAGCGCGCTTCCCAGGCCTTTCACCAGGCGCTTTTCCAGCCGGCAGTAATCGCGTTCTTTGTTGCGGGAATGCTGATGCAGCTTTCCCACGGCATCTACTACAGTTTCTTCAGTATCTACATGGAGATGCAACAATACAGCCGCAGCATGATCGGCGTATTGTGGTCCGTTGGTGTGGTGGCAGAAGTTGTTTTGTTTCTGGTCATGCACCGGTTGTTGCCGCGATTTGGGGTCCGCAACATCATGCTGGGGTGCCTGCTGCTCGCTACGTTGCGCTGGCTGCTGATTGGTCACGGGGCACAATGGGTGATGGTTCTGGTGACAGCCCAGTGCCTGCATGCTTTTACCTTCGGCGCTTATCATGCTGCTGGCATCGATTGCATCAGGCGCCTATTTGAGAGCGGTAATCAGGGGAAAGCCCAGGCACTCTACAGCGCTTTTTGTCTCGGCCTGGGAGGAGCGGTCGGCTCCTGGCTTGGTGGGGTTGTGTGGGATCAGCGGGCTGTTCTGGCCTTCGAAATAGGTGCTATGGCCTGTTTTCTTGCCATGTTTGTGATCTGGTTCCGGCTCAAAGACAGCCGTCTTTAAATTACTTTTTTCTCAGCACCGCTATACTGGTTGAAATTTGAACAGGAGGTCATCTCATGAAAGCCCTGCTGGTTGTCCTGATTCTGGTCGTTGTCTACGTCTTCTATCCGCAATACGACCTGATGGTCAAACACAGTCCTTTTGACGAACACTCCACCCTGGAGGGGAAAGGCTATCTGAGTGAAGGCAGTTGTCGGGAAGCGGCGAGGGCCATCAATGCACAGTATTACCATTGCTCGGCGCGAAATCTTTGGGGTGAAATATTCGGCACTTATACCAGTTATGATCCCCAGGACCGCTATGATGACCCGCAGCAGTTCAAAGAACTGCACATCCAATAGGATCTGCTGTAGCCCAATAGTTTCAGGCAATAAAAAAACCCACGCATGCGTGGGTTTTTTTCATATTTGGTCGGTGTGAGAGGATTTGAACCTCCGACCCCTTCCTCCCGAAGGAAGTGCGCTACCAGACTGCGCTACACACCGGCGGCGCGCATTATAGCACTCTCTTTTTCCCTGTCCACGGTTGCCGCGCGCTAATGCCTTGACTATCTATGGCGTGACCATTGACAGCATTTGGGTTTTCATAACACAATCTTGCACCGCTTGAGGAACCGTGCAGGGCGATTAATGCCAAGATCATCTTCCGATAGTACCGATAAAATCCGCGCCAAGAAAAAACGTTTTCTGGCCCGCGAAGAGCGCATCATCGACAAAGCACTGTATTTGTTGATCCGGGACGGCATTGATAAAGTGACCGTTTCAGCCATAGCCAAGGAAGCCGGAGTAGGCAAGGGGACTGTTTACAAACATTTCCTGACCAAAACCGAAATCCTGATGCGCATCGTGCTCGATTACGAGCGGAATATCACCGAGAACCTGCGCCTTGGTATCCAGGCTACCGATTCCGGTGATCCCGGTGCGGCAGCGCGTTCCTATTTCAAAGCCCGCCTGTCGAATCCCTCCCTGGATCGACTGGTGCAGCTGCTAGAAATCAAGCTGCAGGGAAATGATGAGGTAACGGACAAGATGGCGGAGCTGCACAAGTTGCGCCGCACCAATGTGGATGCCTTGAATGCCATGATCGTCAAACTGATCGAAAAGGGCATACTCGAGGACGTACCTCCGACCTATCACTATCTCGCCTGTTGGGCGCTGGCTCAGGGCGCAGTGGAAGCCTATTTCAACGTCAGCTATGGTGCCGACGTCGAAGATAAGCAGGATTTCCTGCGTTTTATCGCCAACATTGGCATCACCATGGGCAATCGCGGTCAGTTGCGAGACAACAAAGTTTTCTGACACCCCGTGCCTCCTTCTTACCAGTTCTTACTGGATAGTGCTCTCGCCCTGCAACAGCAGGGTGAGAACAAACTGCCGCCGGTTGAAAGCTGGCATCCCCCATTGAGTGGTGATATGCCATTGCTGATCCGCCGCGATGGGCAATGGCTTCATGAAGGTGTCGTTATTGAGCGTGAAGCGCTGGTGAGGCTGTTTGCCAGTATCCTAAAGCGTGAAGGTGACGAATATTTTCTTGTCACTCCCGTGGAAAAATGGCGTATCCAGGTGGAAGAGGTGCCATTTCAGGTCACATCCCTGGAAGTATTGGCGCAGGGCACGCCTGAACAGGCGTTAGTTTTCACCACTAATACCGGCGACAAGGTCGCCGCCAGTGCTGACTCACCTCTACGGGTAGTCTCCGATCCAGACAGCGGTGAGCCATCCCCCTACCTGAGGGTTCGCCGCAATCTGGAAGGCAAGTTGACCAGAGCAGTTTTCTATCAGCTGGCAGCGTTAGTTCAGCCCGGCGCAATGGCAAATGAAAAACGCCTCGGGGTAATCAGCCGAGGCGTTTTCTTTGCGCTGGAATAGTGAGATTCAGTCTTAACAATTATTAGAGATTAGAATCTTACTAATTTGATTTAATTACATATTTGGGTAGTTTGGCCCGCCGGCGCCCTCTGGAGTTACCCAGATGATGTTCTGGCTGGGGTCCTTAATGTCACAGGTCTTGCAATGCACGCAGTTCTGGGCGTTGATCTGGAAACGCTTGCCGCCTTCACCATTGTCCACCACCTCGTAGACACCCGCCGGACAGTAGCGTTGGGCGGGTTCGTCATAAAGCGGCAGATTATGGCTGATGGGTACTTCCAGATCTTTCAGCAGCAGATGGCAAGGCTGGGATTCCTCGTGATTGGTGTTGGAGAGGAATACCGAAGACAACTTATCGAAGCTGAGTTTATTGTCAGGTTTGGGGTAGTCGATTTTTTTCGAGTCCCGGGCCGGTTTCAGCTTGCTGTGGTCCGGCTTTGGGTCGGTCAGCGTCCACGGCAGGTTGCCGTTGAACAGATTGATATCGATAAAAGCGTAGGCGGAGCCGACGATGTTACCCCACTTGTGCTGGGCGGGTCCGAAGTTACGTTGCTGGTAAAGCTCCTTGTATGCCCAGCTGGCCTTGTAAATGGTGGTGTACTCGCTGAGTTCATCCCCGGAACGCTCTGCGGCGATGGCTGCAGCGGCAACTTCGGCAGCAATCATGCCGGACTTCATGGCACAGTGAATGCCCTTGATCTTGGCGAAGTTGAGGGTACCGGCGTTGTCGCCGATCAACAGTCCGCCAGCGAAGGTCATTTTCGGCTGGGATTGCAGACCACCCTTGACCAGGGCGCGGGCACCGTAGGAGATACGCTCACCACCCTCCAGGTACTGTTTGATCACCGGGTGATGTTTGTAGCGCTGGAATTCGTCGAATGGACTCACATAGGGGTTGGAGTAGGAGAGGTCGGTAATGAGTCCTACTGCCACCTGGTTATCCTCAAGGTGATAGAGGAAGCCACCACCGGAAGAATCGCTCTCGTTGAGGGGCCAGCCGGCGCTGTGAACCACCAGACCCAAGTGGTGATTTTCCGGCGGCACATGCCACAATTCCTTGATACCTATACCGTAGTGCTGGGGCTGTAGGGCCTCTTTATCGAGTCCAAAACGTGCAATCAGCTGTTTACCCAGATGGCCGCGGCAACCTTCGGCAAAGAATGTGTATTTTGCACGCAGTTCCATGCCGGGCATGTAGGAATCCTTGTGCTCGCCATCCGGACCGACACCCATGTCACCGGTGATGACGCCGCGTACACTGCCATCTTCGCCGTACAATACTTCAGCAGCGGCAAAACCCGGGAATACTTCCACTCCCAATGCCTCTGCCTGTTCTGCCAGCCAACGGCAGAGATTGCCCAGGCTGATGATGTAATTGCCGTGGTTGTGCATGGTTTTGGGGGCAAACAGGGACGGCACCTTGATGCCGCGAGTCTTGCTGAACACGTAGATGTCGTCTTCGCGCACCTCGGTGTTCAGGGGGGCTCCGCGCTCGCGCCAGTCCGGGAACAATTCGTTGAGGGCAGTCGGTTCGAATACTGCACCCGAGAGTATATGGGCGCCCACCTCGGAACCTTTCTCTACCACCACAACAGAGAGATTTTCATCGACCTGTTTGAGACGGCAGGCTGCAGCCAATCCGGCTGGTCCGGCGCCGACTATGACGACGTCGTAATCCATATATTCACGTTCCACGGATATCTCCTTCAGGTTCTTATGTAAGGCGGGCAGACTGTGCTTTTAAGGAGCGGCAATTTTAGCTGGTATACCCCGGTGGTGCCACGCGGAATTCGGACCAATGAGTCAGTACCCATGGGTCGTGCTTATATCGTCAGAAAAGCGGGAGTTTGCCTTGATTTGCCTTGATCAGGGCGGCATTATTACGCCCCTTCATAGCTAACCGACCATTTTCAAAGGGTATTTCATGAAAGTACTTGTCGCTGTCAAACGCGTTGTGGATTACAACGTCAAGGTACGGCCGAAAGCCGATGGCACCGGTGTTGACCTCAACAATGTCAAAATGTCGATCAACCCCTTTTGTGAGATCGCCGTTGAAGAAGCTGTCAGGTTGAAAGAGAAAGGCGCTGTCACTGAAATTGTCGCCGTTTCTATCGGTCCGCAACAGGCCCAGGAGCAGTTGCGTACGGCTCTGGCGCTGGGTGCCGACCGCGCCATTCTGGTAAAAACCGATGACGATCTCGAACCGCTGGCCGTGGCCAAATGCCTGAAGGCCGTCTGTGCCCAGGAGAATCCCGACCTGGTCTTGATGGGCAAGCAGTCCATTGATGGAGACAACAACCAGACTGGCCAAATGCTTGGGGCCCTGACCGGTTATCCCCAGGGCACCTTTGCGTCCCAGCTGGTACTGGATGGCGGAAAAGCCAATGTGACCCGTGAAATTGATGGCGGTCTGCAAACCCTGGCCCTGACTCTGCCGGCCATTGTCACCACTGATCTGCGTCTCAATGAACCCCGTTACGCTTCACTGCCCAACATCATGAAGGCCAAGAAGAAGCCTCTGGATACAACATCGCCTGAAGATCTCGGTGTGGACACAGCGCCAAGAGTCAAACTTCTCAAGGTGGAAGCTCCTGCACAGCGAGCTGCGGGCATCAAGGTAGCCAGTGTGGATGAGCTGCTGGACAAACTGAAGAACGAAGCGAAGGTGATCTGATGAGCATTCTGGTTATTGCTGAACACGACAACAGCCAGCTGAAACCGGCTACCCTCAACACCGTCAGCGCCGCCCAGGCCATCGGTGGTGATATCCACGTATTGGTTGCCGGCAGTGGTTGTGCCTCAGTGGCGGATGCCGCCGCCAAGATTTCCGGAGTCAGCAAGGTCCTGCTGGCCGACAACAATGCATACACCCATCAGCTGGCAGAAAACGTTGCTCCGCTGGTGGCAGAACTGGCAACCGGTTACAGCCACGTACTGGCTCCGGCTACCACGACCGGCAAGAACCTCTCCCCCAGAGTTGCCGCTCTGCTGGATGTGCAGGGCATTTCCGATATTAGCGCGGTGGAGAGTGCTGACACCTTCAAACGCCCGATTTACGCCGGCAACGTCATCGCCACTGTACAGAGCAGCGACGCCATCAAGGTCCTGACCGTCCGCTCCACCGCTTTTGATCCGGTAGTGGCAGAGGGAGGCAGCGCTTCTGTGGAAACCGTAGCTGGCGCACAGGATGCAGGCACCTCCGCGTTTGTCGGCGAAGAGCTGGCTGCATCCGAACGCCCTGAACTGACCTCCGCTCGGGTGGTGGTTTCCGGCGGTCGCGGCATGGGTAGCAGTGAAAACTTCCACATGCTGGAAAAGCTGGCGGATAAACTGGGAGCGGCCGTGGGTGCTTCACGGGCCGCTGTGGATGCCGGTTTTGTACCCAACGACATGCAGGTTGGTCAGACCGGCAAGATTGTCGCCCCAGATCTCTACATTGCCGTCGGTATTTCTGGTGCGATCCAGCATCTGGCCGGCATGAAAGACAGTAAGGTGATTGTCGCCATCAACAAGGATGAGGAAGCACCGATCTTCCAGGTTGCGGATTACGGCCTGGTTGCCGATCTGTTCCAGGCGCTACCGGACCTGGATAGCAAGCTTTGATCCTGCAGACATAAAAAAACCGGCCCTAGGCCGGTTTTTTTATGTCCTGCGATGACTCAGCGGTAATTGCGGTTGCGATCATCCTTTTCCATTTTACGATGGTATTCCCGGCGCTGCTCCGGGCTCACATTGCGCCACTTGTCCTTCAGTTCCTCACGCCTTTCCGGGGGTAGGTTGCGGTATTTTTCTCTGGCTCTTTCTATGCGTTCACGCTCTTCAGGGGGAAGTGATTTGAAAAATTCCCGGCGTTCTCGCAAACGATCCCGCTCTTCGGGAGAAAGGGATTCATAGCGTCTGCGATCACCATCGCCGCGCTCTTTGCCACCCTTATCCTTATCCTTTCCCTGCCATTTGTCGGCCAGCAGCAAACCTGCTGCTGGGCGGCCGGCCCATGGACGCTCTGGACTCTGTACCGCTGAAAAGTGCCGGGGGGCTTCTCCTGATACGCGCTTCCCGTCCCAATGGGCCAGTGCCGGGGTGGCGAGCAGCAACACGGCCGTAAAGGCCAGCGGACGCCCCAGGGTGCGAAACAAAACACTTGTTTTGGATGCCATGGCCCTTACCCCTTCAGGTTGCTGTCTTCTCTGGCAAGCCAGTAGTAAAAGTCCATATCTTCGTAGAGATCCATAGGCTCACTCAACAGAACTTCCTCTTTGGTGGTCGAAGGTTTGCCATCCTCCAGCAGGTCCGGCGACAGCACCAGTACCAGCGCCAGAATTGATGCCAGGGCCATCCCGGTAGCGGGGATAAAGAATCGCGGCACACGTTGTTTGGAAGTGGCCAGCAGAGCCTGGTGGCGAGCCTCAGCGAGACGTAGGGCGGTATCGTCGTCGATGTCACGCTCTGAACGACGCAATACGCTCTGCATTTGTCTTTCAAAGTCATTCATACCAATGATCCCCCAATGTTTCCCGCAGGCTGTGTATCGCCCTGGAATAATGTGTTTTCACACTGCCTTCACTGCATTTCATGGCCCTGGCTGTCTCTGCTGTATCCAGTCCTTCCCAACAGCGCAGCATGAATGCCTGTTGCTGACGGGCGGGCAGGGCGGCCAACGCCTCTTTCAATACCACCATCTGCCGTTCCAGTTCATGCTGGTGGTGGGGTGAGCTATGCTCGGGGCCGGGAACAGAGTCCAGGGGATCTTCATCCTGCTCCACACCATCGTCCTTACCCCGCAGCCGCGACAACCATCCACGAAAACGGCCCTGCACGGATCTGCGTCGTTGCAAGTCGGTAATCTTGCTCTGCAGAATCCTGTAGAAGAGCGGACGCCATTCATCGTCCGGCCTGTCTGCGTAGCTGACTACCAACTGGGTCATGGCCTCCTGAACCACATCCAGAGCGTCTTCCCGTTCTCCCAGGGCCATGACTGCTATGCCGTAAGCCCTGCGCTCCACAGATAACAGGAAGTTTTCCAGGGGTTGCCTTGTCAGAGCCTGACTCCTCTCGCTGTTATCTTCCAGAGTTCTACAGGGATTCTGCAACATGGAACTCTTGCCATTCAATCAGTGGTGACCGTGGAGCAATTCTGTCAGCAGTATAGTGCCTCCAATAATCGCCAGATATTCCCCGGTACGACTGTCGTAATAGTGGCTGTGGTCATGATGGCCCCTGTATCCCGGGTGGTAACCGCAGCGGTAATAGCTCACGTGCGGTTTGTAATGTTTGTGATAGTGCTTTTCATAGCGCCAGTCTCGGTCATAGCGACGTCCGTCATGGTGATCACGATAATCGCGTTCGTAGCGATCGTGACGAGCCTCAAATCTGTAATCGCGGTCCCTGTGATCTCTGTCATAGTCGCGGGCCAGGGCCGGGGTAGCAGCCAGAGACAGTGCTCCAGCAAGGAATACGATCATTGCGAGCTTTTTCATGGGATTACCCTCTTTCTCGTTGGTAATCACTAGAACGCTTGATTCCTGGATCCGTTGACAGGAAATATGAAAGGTTAATCCTTTAAGGTGAGCCAGACCGGACAGTGGTCGGAGGGTTTTTCCATGGAACGGATGCCGTAATCAATACCGGCCTCCGTGGCAAGAGCCAGAAGTGGCCGAGAGGCAAGGATAAGGTCAATTCGCAGCCCACGCTTTAGTGGCTGCTCAAAACCGCGACTGCGATAGTCGAACCAGCTATAGAAACTTTCCGGGTTCTCCGGGTGGAAGTGGTCGTAGCTATCGACCAGTCCCCACTGCTGTATCCGCGCCAGCCATTCGCGCTCTTCCGGCAGGAAACAGCATTTGCCGGTACGTAGCCAGCGCTTGCGGTTATCGTCGCCGATGCCGATGTCGGTATCCAGCGGAGCAACGTTCATATCACCCATCACGACCACCAGCTCGTCAGGCTTGTGCGTGGCACTCAGATGGTTGTAGAGGTCTGCATAGAACTGTCGCTTGGCGGGAAATTTTGCCGGGTGCTCCCGGCTTTCTCCCTGGGGAAAATAGCCATTGTAGACATGAAAGGCCTGACCGCCGAGATTGAAACAGCCATAGACCAGACGTTTCTGGCTGTCGTCGCCGTCGTGTGGAAAGCCCCGCATGCTCGACAGGACGGGCACACGAAATAACAGGGCAACGCCATAGTGGCCTTTCTGACCGTGATATATCGCTTCGTAGCCTAAAGCCCTGATTGCTTCCAGTGGAAACAGCTCATCAGCGACCTTCGTTTCCTGAAGTCCGATGATTTCAGGGGCCTGCTGAGTAATCACAGCCTCCAGCTGGTGCATGCGGGAGCGTAGGCCGTTGACGTTAAAGGATACGATCTTCACCGGGGTATCCCGTCAGCTTCTCAGGGGCGATTAACCAGTAGTGAGCGCGGCGCCAGCAAACTCAGGTAATCCGCCAGTATATTGCCGGTTTCGTACAGCAACGGGTCACGTTCTGCTAGGCTGCGCTTCTTGTCATCTTCGTTTTCACCCTCGGGCTTGGTGCTTTTGCGCCATTCCTCAACTGACGGGTAGGGGGGCTGGCCTTTGGCCGTACGGCGCCGGTTCTCAAGATCCAATAGTGTCTGGTCAAACTGCGTCATTTCCTGGCGGCGAAAGCCCTCGTTGAGGGAAATACTTTTCTCCTCGCGGCGCTGGCGCATGATGGCCAGCTCTTCGTTGAGATAGACCAGGTCCGGGTCCTTGGTCTGACGATAGAGATGGCGCTCTTTCAGGGTTTCCACAGGCACATCGGTAAAGCTGTAGCGGCGGTGCGGGACGCCATTGATCTGATCCCAGGGGAGGGCGTGCTCGTCCGCGCTCTCACCCACTTCTTCCTTGTCATAGAAGGAGGGCAGCTCTATGTCCGGCACCACGCCCAGATGTTGGGTGCTGTTGCCGGAAACCCGGTAGAACTTCGACTCAGTCAGTTTCAGCTGCCCCTGGCGCACCGGCAACTGGATTTGAACAGTTCCCTTGCCGAAGCTCTGTTCACCAATCACCAGGCCGCGCTGGTAATCCTGGATTGCCCCGGCAAAGATTTCAGAAGCCGAAGCACTGAGGCGGTTGATCAGCACTACCATTGGTCCGCGATAATAGGCTTCCGCATGGGAGCGGTGGTTGCGGGATATCATCTGGTTGGAATAACGAATCTGAACCACCGGGCCCGGATCAATGAACAGGTCAGTCAGGGTAGTGGCCTCCTGCAGGAAACCGCCGCCGTTGTTGCGCAGGTCCAGAATGATACCATCGACCTTTTTCGCCTCCAGCTCGTCCAGCAGACGCATCACGTCGCGGGTAGAGCTTTTGAAGTTGGGATCGCGGTTGTAATAGGCATCAATGTCAAGGTAGAAGGTCGGTACAGTAATCACGCCGAGCTGATAGTGACCGACTTCACTGTTGACCTCGATGATTTCGGATTTGGCAGCCTGTTCTTCGAGCTGAATCTTGTCGCGGACGATGGCAATCTCACGGCTATTGCCTGCGGATTCGCCAGTGGCGGGAATGATCTCCAGTTTCACCACACTGTCCTTGGGACCGCGGATCATGTCCACTACGTCATCCAGCCGCCATCCAATCACGTCTACAATTTCATCCTCGCCTTGTCCCACGCCGACAATGACGTCACCGGCCATGAGGATTCCCTGTTTATCTGCTGGACCACCGGGCACGACACGGACAACCTTGGTGTTTTCATCTTCCAGTTGCAACACAGCGCCGATACCCGTCAGTGACAGGGACATGGCGATGCGGAAATTTTCCATAGAACGGGGCGACATGTAGGTAGTGTGCGGGTCATACAACGTTGCCAACGCGTTCATGAAGACCTGGAAAATGTCCTCGCTGTCCCGCTGCTCCAGCTGTTTCAACAGATTGCTATAGCGCTTGATGAGCAGTTCCCGTGCCGCTTTTGGCTCCTTGTCGCTGAGCAGCAGACGTAGGTATGCCTCTTTCAGGCGTTTGCGCCACAGTTCATCTGAATCGGCCATGGTGGCTGGCCAGGGTTGCTGATCCATATCCAGAGACAGGGATTCTTGACTGCTGAGGTCAAACTGAAAGTCGCTCTCAAGCAACTCGATATTGGCTTGCAGACGGTCGCTGGCGCGCTTGATATAGCGGTTGAAAATCGCGAAACCGGCAGTCAGGTCGCCACGCTTCAACATGTCGTCCAGGTCCGTTTCCCAGCGCCGGAATTCATCTATATCACTTTGAATCAGGTAGCTTTTTGCCGGGTCGAGACTTTCGATGTACTGGGTCAGGAACTCTCGTGACAGCTCATCGTCCAGGGGCATCTTTCGATAGTGTTTGTTGCTCAGTTCATCGACGATCTCAATAGCCGTTTCAGGCTGGTCGGGAGCGTAACTGATCTCCGCGTGGGCCAGGGACACAGCAAGAAACAACAGCAGACTGCTTACAGCGCGGGAAGTAGTGAACATCAGGCAGAAAAATTCTTGTCAATCATGGGGACGGCCAGTGTAGCAAAATTCTTTCTATATAGACCTGACCGCCTCGCAAATGTTTACTGCCTGTCACAATAAAGTGCTATCAGGGCAGGTTGCAGGGAACATGACAGAATGGAATGATGGCAGCCCGAGGGGAGCAATTGAATGACCGACAGCCGTAATAGACCAGCCGCACTGGTGACTGGCGCCGCCACCCGCCTGGGATTGGCTTTCGCCAGGGCACTGGCAGCACAGGGTCACGATATTGCCCTCCACTACAATCACTCAGCCCAACAGGCGGAAGCCGCTGCTGAGGAAATCCGTGCCCTCGGTGTCAATTGCGAGACTTTCAGGTGTGACCTTGCCAGTGGAGATATTCCCGCCTTGATGGAAGATGTCGTCGATACCTTCCCGGCCCTGGACCTGCTAGTGAACAGCGCTTCGGCCTACGCTGCAGCAACCATTGCAGAAACCACTGCAGATCTTCTGCAGCAGCAGTTTGCCGTTAACTGCTTTGCGCCAATATTGCTGTCCCGGGCATTTTATGAGCGCGTGGGGCAGGGCAACATCATCAACATCATCGACAACAAGATCGCATTCCAGCAGAACAATTACGCCGCCTATCTGCTATCCAAAAAAGCCCTTGCTGAATTCACCGCCCTGGCTGCGGTGGAGTTTGCTCCCGACATCCGGGTTAACGGCATCGCTCCCGGAGTGGTGCTACCCGGGGAGACCCGTACAGCGGATTACGTGCAATGGCGCGTCCAGGGCATACCACTGCATCGTCAGGGTGAGGTCAGCCACCTGGTACAGGCCATGTTCTACTTGCTGAACAACAAATTTGTCACCGGGCAGATTTTGTTCGTCGACGGAGGCGAGGGGTTAAATCAACGTGGTTTGAATGCAGAAGACTACCCAACCGGAGAGGACTTGTGAGTAGTCAGAACCCGGGACAACATCGCGTCATCATCTCGGTGGGCTCCAATATCGATCCAGAGAGGCACATTGCCGCAGCCCGGGAAATACTTGCGACTGACGCCCGGTTACTGGTCGCCGCCGACATCATCGAAACCACGCCCGTCGGTTACCCGCACCAGCCGGATTTTCTTAATACTGCCTACCTTATCGAGACCGATCTGAATCCAGCTGACTTCAAGGTCTACCTGAAGTCTGTGGAAGACAGGTTGGGCAGAGTGAGGGGGCCGATCAAATCCGGTCCTCGCACCATTGATCTCGACATGATTGCCTGGGATGGCCAACTGTTGACCGACGATTATCTCCATTTTGACTACGTCTCCATTCCTGTCGATCAAGTGGCGTTGGAAGGGGGCATTTCCCTGCATTTTGCCGATTGAAACCTGCTGTAATCCTCCATTCACAGATCAGATGGTCACAATCCGTTTGAGTGAGTGAAATTTTCTGGCGTTTCCTTATAATGGCCGACCCATCTGGTTTAACTACTTGCCTTGGAGATCTATCGTGAAAGCACCTGTTCGTGTTGCCGTTACTGGCGCCGCTGGCCAAATCAGCTATTCCCTGTTGTTCCGCATTGCCGCTGGTCAAATGCTGGGCAACGATCAGCCGGTTATTCTGCAACTGCTGGAAATCACTCCCGCTCTCGAAGCACTGAAAGGTGTTGCGATGGAGCTGGACGACTGCGCCTTCCCGCTGCTGGCCGGCATCGTTCAAACTGACGACCCGAACGTCGCTTTCAAAGACGCCGATTACGCGCTGCTGGTCGGTGCTCGTCCCCGCGGCCCCGGCATGGAGCGCAAAGACCTGCTGGAAGCCAACGCTGCTATCTTCTCCGTACAGGGCAAAGCTATCAACGACAACGCTTCCCGCGGCATCAAGGTGCTGGTAGTGGGTAACCCCGCTAACACCAACGCCCTGATCGCCCAGCGTAACGCGCCGGACATCAACCCCCGCCAGTTCACTGCCATGACCCGTTTGGACCACAACCGCGCCATGACTCAACTGGCTCAGAAAACCGGCACCACTATTAACGATGTCAAGAAAATGACCATCTGGGGCAACCACTCTTCTACCCAGTACCCCGATCTGCACCACGCCACAGTCAACGGTAAGACTGCGATTGAGCTGGTTGACCAGAGCTGGTACGAAGCTACCTACATTCCTGAAGTACAGCAGCGCGGTGCCGCCATCATCAAGGCTCGCGGTGCTTCTTCCGCTGCTTCTGCTGCCAACGCAGCCATCGACCACATGCGCACCTGGGCTCTCGGCTCTGATGAAGGCGACTGGGTCAGCATGGGCGTATACAGCGACGGCAGCTACGGCATTGCCGAAGGCCTGATCTACTCCTTCCCCTGCGTTTGCAAAAACGGCGACTGGGAAGTTGTTCAGGGCCTGAGCGTCAACGAGTTCTCCAGTGCCAGAATGAAGGCTACTGAACAGGAACTGGCTGAAGAACGCGACGCAGTTAGCCACCTGCTTCCCTAAGCAGAACCAACTGCTAGTTGCTAAAAGGCGCCTCTCGGGGCGCCTTTTTTGTTGCCCTGTAAACCCTATTTGGCAGTGCCCATACCGTGGGAATTGTTCTAAACTGGATTACGGAGCAACTATGGTCACTATCTATACGTTGACAAACCAGGCCAGGCAACTGGTTCTGACCCCCAACCGCTCTATGGATTGGCGCGGTAACCTCTTCGTTTTGCTTGTCGCTGCCGGCGTTCTCCTGATTACTGCCACTGTCATGGCCCTCAGAGGCGCTTGGTTGGTTTTGCCCTTTGCCGGCCTGGAGATTCTTGCCCTTGGGGCGGCCATGTACTTTACCCTGCGCAAACTGGATTGCCAGGAGGTGCTGACTTTACAAAATGGTATTCTGACCCTGGAGAGGGGCAGATCAACACCGGACTTCAATTTCAGTGTCCCCGAACGATCCGTGCAGATTCTCATGGACCGGCCGTTGCGGCCCATGAGCCTGCCGGATATCGACCTGGTCGCACAGGGGCACTGTTACCATCTGGGTTCATTTCTGAATCGCTCCGATCGTTTCCGGCTGGCAAGCCTACTAAAAAACCAGATGCACTTCCCTCTGTCCCGTCACGACGCTTATCACCGCACCAGCTTCTGATTTTTTGTTAAAGTGCACTCTGCCTGATAATTGTGATTAAGGAGACTCCCCATGGCATTTCCGGAAGTGGGCGCGGCCGCACCAAAATTCAGCCTGCAAAATCAGCGGGGCGAAACGGTTAAACTGAGTGATTTCAAGGGCAGCAAAAATGTGGTGCTGTACTTTTATCCCAAGGCAATGACCCCTGGCTGTACCGTTCAGGCCTGCGGAATCCGCGATACCAAAGCCGAATTCGAGAGCCTGGACACCGTTGTACTCGGCGTTAGCCCCGATCCTTTTCCACGTCTGGCCCGGTTTGAGGAAAAGCAGCAACTGAACTTCGACCTGCTCTCCGATGAAGACCACGCCATCACCGAAACCTATGGCTGTTGGGGCCTGAAAAAGTTTATGGGCAAAGAGTTCATGGGCGTGTTGCGCACCACGTTTGTCATCGACAAGCAGGGCAAAATCCGGCTGGTCATGGACAAGGTGAAAACCAAGACCCACCACGACGATATGCTGAGCTGGATCAGGCAAAATCTGGTTTGAGAAAGGCTCGCGTTCGCGCTAAAGTCGCCCCTTTGCTGAATAACCCACATTACTGAGGTATCTGAATGTCCCTTGATATGTCCCAGGTCGTCATGGCGGCGGCTGCTCCCGCCCAGGAACCGAACCCCATCGTGACACTGCTGATGTTCGGCGGTTTGTTCATTTTTATGTACTTTCTGATCATCCGTCCCCAGCGCAAACGTCAGAAGGAACATCAAGAGCTGACCAAAGCTCTCAGCAAGGGCGATGAAGTGGTAATGAACAGTGGCATGCTGGGCAAAATCACCAAGCTCGACGAAGATTACCTGGTTTTGCAGGCGGGCAATAACGTGGAACTGAAGTTCCAACGCGCCGCTGTGCACGCGGTCCTGCCCAAGGGAACCATCAAGGAAATCTGAACCGAACAGGCCGCAGCAAGCGGCCTTTCTTTTAGCCATGATCTCGCTCCCCGACAAACTCGAACTGGCCCAGACCCCGACGTCGTTGCAATTGCTGTCGCGGCTGTCCGCTGAGTTGGGCACCCGTATTTGGGTCAAACGGGACGATATGACTGGCTGTGCCATCAGCGGCAACAAAGTGCGCAAGCTGGAGTTTGTGCTCGCACAAGCGATGGCAGAGGGCGCCGACACCCTCATCACCTGTGGCGGGTTGCAATCCAATCACTGTCGCGCTACGGCCATTCTCGGCGCGCAGCTGGGTCTCAAGGTACACCTGATTCTTCGCGGTGACGCCCCAGACCAACTGGATGGCAATCTGCTTCTCGACAGTCTGGCCGGTGCAGAGATCAGCTGTTATCCGTTGTCCCAATACCGCCACCTCCCCGAACTGTTTGAACAGTGCTCCGATCATTACCGCCAACAAGGCAGGAAACCCTTCCTGATTCCTACCGGTGCCAGTGACGGCATCGGGGCCTGGGGATACATCAATGCCACCATGGAATTGGCACAACAACTGAAAGCACAGTCTGTAGACCCCAGCGCGATAATCTGTGCCAGCGGTTCAGGTGGCACCCAGGCCGGGCTGACACTGGGTTGTGCCCTGACTGGTCTCAACATCCCTGTAATTGGGTTCGCAGTGTGTGATGACGCTGCCTATTTTCAGGCCAAGGTGCGTGAAGACATGCGCGACTGGCATCAGCGCTATCAGCAAAGCCTGGATGTCGACGCCCTGGATATCCACGTCAATGACAGCCATATCGGTCCTGGCTACGCCAAAGCCACTCCCGAGGTATTTGCGACTATCTGCCGCCTCGCCGCACTGGAGGGGCTGATTCTCGATCCGGTCTACAGTGGCAAGGCATTTCACGGTATGTTGCAGGAAATCGCCACTGGCCAGCTTCAGAAGGCCAAGGAAGTGGTATTTGTACACACCGGTGGACTGTTCGGGCTGTTTGCCCAGCGGGGTCAACTGGGATTATCCCTGCCGGATGCCATCTGAATAACATTGCCAATCGACTATTCACAGAGCCATCGCCATGAACTTGCAGAGCACCATCAACACAATTAACGGATTTGTCTGGGGTCCGGTAATGCTGATGCTGATTCTCGGCACCGGCCTCTATCTCACCCTGGGCCTGTACGGCATGCCCATAAGAAAGATTGGCTACGGGTTTCGGCAATTGTTTAAGGGACGCAAAGGCAGTGGGGAAGGGGACATCAGTCCTTTCAACGCCCTGATGACCTCCCTGTCTGCAACTGTGGGCACAGGCAATATTGTCGGGGTGGCCACTGCGGTCAGTATTGGCGGTCCCGGTGCGCTGTTCTGGATGTGGTGCACAGCGTTGGTAGGAATGGCTACCAAATACAGTGAAGCGGTATTGGCGGTGCATTACCGGGAAACTGATGAGCAGGGCAGAAAAGTCGGCGGACCAATGTATTACATCCGCAACGGTCTGGGCCCAAACTGGGCCTGGCTGGGGTTCCTGTTTGCCATTTTCGGCACACTGGCGGGGTTCGGCATCGGAAATACTGTTCAGGCCAACTCCGTGGCTGACGCGCTGCATACCAGTTTTGCCATTCCCGAAATGGTTTCCGGCATTGCTATGGCTGTTCTGGTAGGGCTGGTACTACTCGGCGGTATTCGCCGTATCGCCAATGTTGCGGGGAAACTGGTGCCCTTTATGGCGCTGCTATATCTATTAGTGACCCTGACTATCCTGGCCATCAATTTTTCCGCTATTCCTGCTGCGCTGGTATTGGTGATTAAAAGCGCATTTGCCCCCGCCGCCGCCAGTGGCGGCTTTGCCGGCGCCACTATCATGCTCGCACTGCGCATGGGGGTAGCAAGAGGTGTGTTCTCCAACGAAGCCGGGCTGGGAAGTGCCCCTATCGCACACGCAGCTGCAGAGACCGACAATCCGGTCCGTCAGGGCACCATTGCCATGCTCGGCACCTTTATCGACACGCTGGTCATCTGTACCCTGACGGGCCTGGTGCTGATTACCACCGGGGCCTGGAACAGTGGTGAACAGGGAGCGGCACTGACCAATCTGGCATTCAATAGCGCACTGCCTTTTGGTGATCACATTGTCTCCCTGTGCCTGGCACTGTTTGCCTTTACTACTATTCTCGGCTGGAGCTACTACGGCGAACGCTGTGCTGAATACCTCTTTGGCGTGAAGGTAATTGTCCCCTTCAGGGTGCTCTGGGTTGCGGCTGTTTTCGTCGGGGCTACTCTCAAATTGGGCCTGGTATGGAGCATTGCCGATACCCTCAATGGCATGATGGCCATTCCCAACCTGATCGGACTGTTGTTGTTAAGCCCGGTGATTTTTGCTCTTACTAAAGAGTATTTTGATCAAAGCAACTAACGCTTCAGGCCTTAATCATAGTGCTTGAGGATTGACTGAACCGGAAAGTAATAGCCGCTGCCAAAGAGGTTCAAGTGATTGAGCAAATGGTAGAGGTTATAGATTTCACAGCGCTCTTCCCAGCCAGGTTGGAGTGGGCAGACTTCCTGATACGCCTGGTAAAAGGCTTCATCAAATCCGCCAAATAACCTGGGCATCGCCAGTTCCGCTTCAGCCCACCCGTAATAACAGGCGGGGTCGATAAGGACGGGCAACCCTGCTGCATCACAGAGTTTATTGCCACTCCACAGATCCCCGTGAATCAGGGATGCCGGTTGTTCTGGAACCAGTTCCGGGAGACGGGCACAGAGCCGCTCAATGCGCCGGTTGTCATCTACACTCAGCAAGCCGCGATTAAAAGCCAATTTTGACTGGTATAACAATCGTTGTTCAGCAAAGAACCGATTACCATCTTCACTCCAGGCATTAGGCTGGTGGGTGGCGCCACAGTAGTTGCTTCGCCCGAAGCCGAAGCGCTCTGATGTTTGGTTGTGCATCGTGGCAAGCTGTCGCCCCAACACTGCCCAAAAACCATCTCGAGCAGGCTGAACATCAATCCACTCCAATAGCAGATGATCCGCTCCTGCATTGAGTACTCCGGGAGTGCGGATGCTGTTGGTTGCAGCAATGGCTCCGAGTCCATGGGCTTCAGCGAGAAATAGGTCATGGGGCAGGGCCTTGGCATACTTGAGAAAGTAGCGATTCCCATCGACAGTATGCAGCGTCATTGCATCGGCAAAGTTACCCCCATAAATGCCCTGGCAGAAGCTGATATCTGTACCCAGGCAGGTTTCGATTTGCTGTTTGAGCTTTGCCGGTATTGCCATTACATTAGTTCCAGAAAGGCCTTGTGTTGCAGTGAAGAGGACAGGTTAGTGTCAAAGAATTTCGGTGACAAACTGGTGATTGCAATTTCATCCCGGGCGCTATTCAACCTGGATGACAGTCATCGTGTCTACGAGCAAGAAGGGCTGGATGCGTATTCCAATTACCAGGTGGAGCACGAAGACGAACTGCTGGAGCCCGGTGAAGCCTTTCCCCTGGTCAAGAAGCTGCTGCGTATCAATGAAAAGCTGGGTGGCGAACCCAAGGTCGAGGTCATTCTGCTGTCGCGCAATTCGGCAGATACCGGCCTGCGGGTTTTCAATTCCATCGAGCACCATGGGCTCAATATCACCCGCGCCGCATTCTGTGGCGGGTCAAGTCCCTATCGCTACGTATCCGCCTTCGGTTGTCACCTGTTTCTGTCCACCAATGCGGAGGATGTCTGCAACGCCTTGGACAACGGTGTGGCTGCGGCAACGCTGATCTCATCAGGGGCCAGGGACCGCAACGATGAAGAGTTGCGTTTTGCCTTCGACGGTGATGCCGTGCTGTTTTCCGATGAATCCGAACGGGTCTACAAGGAAAGTGGGCTGGATGCATTCACCCAGAATGAAAAAGCGGCTGCCAAACAGCCAATGAGCGGCGGGCCCTTCAAGAATTTTTTACAGGCCCTGCACGCATTGCAGGCCGAGTTTCCACCCAAGAGCTGTCCGATCCGCACCGCGCTGGTGACCGCTCGTTCAGCTCCGGCCCACGAGAGGGTAGTGCGCACGTTGCGAGCCTGGAACATCCGTATTGATGAGTCCCTGTTCCTTGGGGGACTGGATAAAGGAGCTTTCCTGAAATCCTACGGAGCAGACGTGTTCTTTGACGATCAACAGGCTCACTGCGAATCCGCTAAAAACCATGTGGCCACAGGTCATGTGCCCCACGGAATAGCCAATCCACGGGAAGGAAAAGGCTAGAAGAGACTGAACTTGATCCCCATTCCAAACAGCAGAAATGCGAGGATGGATTGCAGTACACCACCAGGTAAACGGGCAGCCAGTTTGGTGCCCACGTGAATGGCCGGCAGGGAGCCTATCAGCAAGGAAACCAGCAGTACCAGATCCACGTTCCCCAGGAAAATCAGGTGGCTCAGACCCGCGATCAGGGTCAACGGGACTGCGTGAGCAATGTCGGTGCCCACAATATGCAGTGCCGGTAAACGGGGGAAGAGAATCATCAGCAGGGCGGCACAGAAAGCTCCAGCCCCCACGGACGACAGGGTAACAAACACGCCCAGGAATATGCCGGCCACGAATGTTACCTTGGTGGCATGAAGCTGAAAAAATGATCCCACAGGACCCCGGGGTCGATCAGACGTGTCGCGCAGAATTCGTTTGAAGAGAATTACACCGGCGGTAATCATCAGCATGACGCCGAGGCTGGTAGTAAGAATATCCTTGTATTCGTTTGCGTCCGTAAAGACGTAGTGCAACAACTGTGCTGTAATCAGTGAAGCGGGGATACTGCCAGCGGCAAGAAATCCCACCAGACACCACTGCACACTTTTCTGACGGGCGTGAGCGAGCACACCGCCAGACTTGGTGATAGAGGCATAGAGCAGGTCAGTACCAATAGCGATGTTGTAAGGAATACCCAGCATAATCAGAAGCGGTGTCATCAACGATCCGCCCCCGACACCGGTCAGCCCAACAATGAGTCCAACAAAGGCACCCGACAGGATGTACAGCAAAAAATCCAGCAAAATCCGATGCTTCCGTTCCCCAAATTAGGCTGGCAACTCTAGCAATTTAAACCTATTCTTCAAAGGAATAGTTTCTTATATTTTTAGACCATTGCAGTCTAGCCGGGTGAGAACATGAAACTTCAGCAGCTACGTTATATCTGGGAAGTGGCCCATCACGAATTGAATGTCTCAGCCACTGCCCAAAGTCTCTATACGTCACAACCCGGCATCAGCAAGCAGATCAGGCTACTGGAAGACGAGCTTGGAGTGGAAATCTTTTCCCGCAGTGGCAAACACCTCACCCGCGTTACTCCTGCCGGAGAGGAAATCCTGAGAGTAGCGGGAGATATTCTGCGCAAGGTAGAAAGCATCAAACAGCTCGCCCAGGAGCACAATGACCCCAAGAAGGGCAGTCTGTCCATTGCCACCACCCATACCCAGGCTCGTTACGCACTACCCAAGGTCATCGAATCTTTCATCAATAAGTACCCGGATGTTTCTCTGCACATGCACCAGGGTACACCGATGCAGATCTCCGAGCAGGCCGCTGACGGCGCTGTAGACTTTGCCATTGCCACAGAAGCCCTGGAATTGTTCCACGATCTGCTGATGATGCCCTGTTATCGCTGGAATCGCTGTATCCTGGTCCCCAAAGATCACCCGCTGTCCCAGAAATCCAACCTGACCTTAGAAGACGTGGCCAACTACCCCCTGGTCACCTATGTATTCGGCTTTACCGGTCGCTCCCGGCTGGATGAGGCCTTCAACGATCGCGGATTGGTGCCCAAAGTGGTGTTTACCGCCACCGATGCAGATGTAATCAAAACCTATGTGCGTTTGGGGTTGGGGATCGGAATTGTCGCTCACATGTCATACGATCCGGCCAAGGACACCGACCTGGTGGCCCTGGATGCCAAACACCTGTTCAAGTCCAGCGTGACCAGCATCGGTTTCCGTCGCGGCACCTACCTGCGTGGCTATATGTACGATTTTATCGAACTGTTTGCCCCACACCTGACCCGTGAACGGGTAGACGAGGCCTGCTCCATCCACGCGCGGGACGATCTGGAGAAGTTCTTTAGTTCAGTGGAGCTACCCGAGCTATAGCGTTTGCCGGACAGATACGAGATGAGCCCGGATCAGAGGAAGTCCAGATCCGGGTTATCGTTGAGAATTTCTTTCAGTTCGTCTGTTTCCTGGGTCTTCTGATTCAGTACTTCCTTGACGAACTTGAAGTAGACAGTATGAATTTCCGGCGGCTGACCCTCGCGCTCCACCAGGAAGAACGGTGCCCGCTCTACCTGGTAGAGGGATGCCAGTTCCATACCGGGGGATGAGGGGTCCCGTTCATCCGCAATCAGCACCTCGTCAATCAGTGCCATCTGGCCGGCTTCTTCCATCTTCTGCTGGACCTCTTCACATTTCTTGCAGAGGCTGCCGTCCAATTTGATCTTTTTGACGAGGGTGATTTTCATTGCTGACTCCAATTACTTCTGGATATTGACCGCGTGCAGGCCACACTCTTTCTGGGTGGCTTCTTCCCACCACCAGCGGCCCTCGCGCTCGTGCTGGCCGGGTCCGGTGGGACGGGTGCAGGGTTCACAGCCGATGCTGACGAAACCGCGGTCGTGCAGTTCGTTGTAGGGCACGTTGTTGCTGCGGATATAGTCCCATACCTGCTGGGAAGTCCAGTTGGCCAGCGGGTTGAACTTTGTCAGTGAATCATCGGGACGGGCAAAAGCCTTGTCGTCCTGAATTACCGGGATGGCTGTGCGGGTGCCGGGGCTCTGATCACGACGCTGGCCGGTAACCCAGGCATCCAGTTGCAGCAGCTTGCGGCGCAGGGGGCCAATCTTGCGGATGCTGCAGCACTCCTTGTGGTCGTCTTTGTAAAAACTGAACAAGCCTTTTTCACGGACCATCTTGTTGACGGCTTCCGCTTCGGGGAATACCACATCAATTTCAATGCCGTAGTGCTCGCGAACCTTCTCGATGTAACGATAGGTCTCTGCGTGCAGGCGACCGGTATCCAGAGAGAAAACCTTCACTTTGCCCGGGTTGATCTTGTGGGCCATATCGATCAGCACCACATCTTCAGCGCCACTGAAGGAAATGGCGATATTGTCGAAGTTATCCAGGGCGAATTTAAGAATTTCCTGGGGAGATTGCTCGGAGAGCGTCTTGTCGATATCGACAGTGTTCAGTCGGTTTTCTGCCATGGGACTTGCTCGTTTTCCTCGGTAACCAATAGGACTCAACTGTTGAGGTCGCGCATCATACCAAAGCCTTAACTAAAGGAAAAATAATCAGAAAATATATTCCACATCGATACGGCTATTAGGATTCCCCTCCTGGCATTTGTTGCGCGGATGCGGCGAAATAGGTAGAGTGGCGCGGTTTTTATACCCCGACTTTGAGAGGATAACGCTGTGGAAATCGCATGTTTGGATCTGGAAGGCGTACTGGTACCGGAAATCTGGATTGCCTTTGCTGAAAAAACCGGTATTGAAGCGCTGAAACGGACCACCCGCGACGAGCCTGATTACGATGTGCTGATGCGTTATCGCCTCGATATCCTCGACGAACACGGCCTCGGCCTCAAGGAAATCCAGGAAGTGATTTCAACCCTGGCCCCTCTGGAAGGTGCCCGCGAGTTCGTAGACTGGCTGCGGGAACGGTTTCAGGTAGTGATCCTGTCTGACACCTTCTACGAGTTTGCCCTGCCGTTAATGCGTCAACTGGGTTACCCGACACTGCTGTGCCACAAGCTGGAAACCGACGGCAACGGCCGCGTCACCAACTACCGGTTACGCCAGGCAAACCCGAAACGCCAGGCTGTCGTCGGCTTCAAGAGCATGTACTACCGCACCATCGCTGCCGGGGACTCCTACAACGACACCACCATGCTGTCAGAGGCCGATGCTGGCATCCTGTTTCACGCCCCGCAAAATGTAATAGATGAATTCCCGCAGTTTCCCGCAGTGCACACCTACGAAGATTTGAAAAAGGAATTCATCAAGGCCAGCACACGCGAACTGAGCCTGTAATCCGTCTGTTCCCGACTCGCGCGGTGTCCTATTCACCGCGCGGGTGTATCAACACCCGAATCTTGTCCACGATTTCCTGAAATTCGTTGTCCGGCACCGAGTCGGCGACAATGCCTCCACCACCCCAGCAATGTAGCGTTTCTCCGTCCGCCAGCAGGGTGCGGATGGTAATGTTGGTATCCATGCGTCCGGTGGCGCTGATATAGCCGATGCTGCCGCAATAGAGGGAGCGGCGACAGCTCTCCAGCTCCTCAATGATCTCCATGGCCCGTTTTTTTGGCGCCCCGGTAATCGACCCACCGGGGAAGCAGCCACGCAGTAAAGATAGCGGCGTTTCACCGGCGTTCAGCTTGCCGGTGATAGTGCTGACCAGATGATGAACGTTGGGAAAACTCTCCAGAGCGAACAGCTTGGGGACACGAATGGAGCCGGGCTCACAGCTTTTACCCAGATCATTGCGAAGCAGATCGACGATCATCAGATTTTCGGCCCGGTTCTTGGCGCTGTTAAGCAACTCGATGGCGTTCTGCTGGTCTTCCTCCACTGTTGTGCCACGGCGCGCCGTGCCCTTGATAGGCTTGCTCTCCACCTGCCCCATGGACAGTTTCAGAAAACGCTCAGGCGAAAGACTGAGCACAGCCTGACCGGATTCCCCCCAGTGGTAGTAACAACTGTAAGGGGAGGGCAGCACCCTGCGCAGTTGTCGATACAGGGTCCAGCTGTCGCCATCGAAATCTGCAGAGAAGTGACGAGCCAGGTTAACCTGATAGCAATCCCCCTGGCGTATGTACTCTTTCACCCGGGAAACTGCGTCCAGGTATTGCTCCTTCGACATGCTGGGACTGAAGGCGTATTCGGACCTGTAGGCAAGCTCCAACAGCTGTTCCGGGGCATTGCGCAGGCGTTTCAGAATGTCCCTTTTCAGCACCTGAGAACAATCGGCCCGGAAAAACAGCCAGCTTTTCTGTGAGGAGTGATTGAGGACCAGCGCCCAACTGTAATTGCCAAGGCGCATGTCCGGCAGCGTATCCACCTTGGGCAGCAACTCGGGCAGTACTTCTATGCGCCGTCCCAGATCGTAGCCAAAAAAACCGGCCAGACCGCCGACAAACGGATAGCTGTTGAAACTGCTCTCAACCTGGCCGCTGCTGGCCAACAGTTCCTGAGCCAGCTGGAAAGGATCGTCATTGTAAGTTCTTGAAGAACGGCGATCAGTCAGTGTGGTAATCGCCCCGCGGGTTTCAAGGGTGCTGCCCGGATGGGAGGTAATGATATCGAAGCGACCGGACAAACTACGCGGTTTGCCACTGTCAAGCCAGATAGCATCCGGCATATCCCGGACCGCCTCAAACAGTGACTCGGCGTCGGGACGGTAGGGAAAGTCGAGAATATCCACCTTTGACATGGCCGCTAGTCTAAGGGAGCAGTGGCGATTTTCACAGGCGTCAATTCGGCTTTCCAACTAGCTGTAAGGTATTTTTAAGCTCCCGGAGGTGAACTGGCCAAAAGGATGTCGTTAAGGCGGTAACACCCGTTGCGGTAGCCCTTCGGACATGGCAATCTCCCGGCATCATGCGCCCATACCCACTGGAATCAATTGACCGCCTCAAAGAGGGTTACCTCCGCCGCATCAAGGTTGCGGGTCGGGATTTTTTGCTGGTTCACAGTGGTGGACTGACACGCTTGATTGAAAATCGTTGCCCCCACGATGGCTATCCGTTGACGAAAGGGCGCCTTACAAATGGTTGCATCCGCTGCCCAAAGCACGGCATCACTTTTGCGTTAGAAAATGGCAGGCCTCTGGGTGGCGAAGCCGTATCCCTTGTGGGTTCGCTGATTGATTTTGAGCTGCTGGAACAAGACGGTCAGCTCGTTGTAATGCTTGATGACAAATGAGGAATATCCATGAGTTTTTCCACTCCTGACCTGTGTGATGACAATCCGGAACTGGTGCGTGTACTGGAACCAATGATGGCCAATTTTGGTGGCCGGGACACTTTTGGCGGAGAGATCGTCACAGTCAAATGCCACGAGGATAATTCGCTGGTCAAGGACAATGCCGGCAAACCCGGACAGGGGAAGGTGCTGGTTGTTGACGGCGGCGGCTCCATGCGCCGTGCATTGCTCGGCGACATGATTGCCGAAAATGCCGTCAAGAACGGCTGGGAAGGACTGATTATCTACGGCTGCGTGCGCGATGTGGACGCCCTGGCCGAGCTGGATCTCGGCGTGCAGGCACTGGGCAGCATCCCCCTCAAAACCGACAAACGTGGTATAGGGGATCTCAATGTGCCGGTAACCTTCGGTGGCGTCACTTTCAATCCGGGCGAGTACGTCTACGCTGACAATAATGGCGTCGTGGTATCAGCAAAGCCACTGCTGTAATTTTCGGCAATAACTGCACCGACTGACGGATATCAATCGGTGCAATCAGAACCTGATCTACGATTAAGACAGAAGGTCATTGATCTCATGGAGGATCGAGATGAGCTTGAAAAATTCTTATGAACGTTACGGTTCCCTGTCCATTGCCATGCATTGGCTGATGCTGCTGTTACTGGTCGCGGTCTATGCCTGCATTGAGTTGCGGGAGTTTTACCCCAAGGGCAGCGACCCCAGGAATGCCCTGAAGGCCTGGCACTTTACCCTGGGGCTCACTGTGTTCTTCCTGGTGTGGTTGCGTGTGCTGATGAAGATCGTCCAGATCAGCCCGAGCATCGACCCGCAACCGGCAAACTGGCAGATGATTCTGGCTAAAATCGTCCATCTGGTGCTCTACGTTTTCATGGTCAGCATGCCAATTCTGGGTTGGCTGATTTTGAGTGGTGAGGGCAAGGACATCCCTTTCTACGGAATTTCCATGCCGCCTCTGATGGGTGAAAACAAAGATCTGGCAAAGACGATCGAAGAGCTTCACGAAATCGGCGGTACCCTTGGGTATTTCCTGGTGGGGCTACATGCTATCGCAGCACTTTTCCATCACTACATCGTTAAGGACAACACGCTATCGCGGATGCTGCCATCCAGGCATCGGTAGATGACAAGGCTTTGGCCTAATCGGGAGGTGAGGGTAATATTGTTCTCATCATTTCCCCTTATAACAACGACAACAATATCTGGCTTACCAGGAGGACCATATTATGAACAGCGCTCGATTGATTCTCGCTGCGGGCATTGCCGCGTTCATCGCCGGCTGTGGAGAGAAGGGCCCTGAATTCGAAGATCCGTCAATTGCAGCGGGGGAGGAACTGTTTATGCAGAACTGCTCTGAATGTCATCCCCGTCGAGGCCGCAGTGACTATCTGGAAAGAATTCCGGCGACTCTGCTGACGCGAAAATCGCAAAATGAGTTGATGGAGTGGATCAAGGGATCGGAAAAACACCGGGAAATGCCGTCTTTCGACAATCTCAGTGACGAAGAACGCGCCTCTCTGGCCAATTACCTGGAAAGCCAGATTCTCAAGTAGCCACCCCTCCTCACGACTCTTCGCCCGCAGCCATTGATATTCTGCGGGCGAACCCTTCTTTTTCGAAATCGGGGCGCCGTATTCCTGTCTTTTCCGGTCATTTCACTGATGATGGAAAAAAGGGAGAGCCGCTCCGGTCCTATAAGGATGGTAGAGGAAACTATCGGCTTAGAATTGTTCATGTGTTGTCTTTACCACCAGTCAGTGCAGCCTCACCAGAGAAGTACTCTTTGTGGTTGTCACCGATGTCGGAACCAATATGTTCTTGCGTTAACGCACGATGCTCTGGAATTTCCGACGCTGAACGCCTTCACGTAGGCCAGATGCCCGGTCTGCGAGTAACCTGCCAGCAGTGGACAGCGCGCAGGTAAGTCGGCAGATGATCAGGTGGTGGAGATACCGCTTCGCGAGAAGCATCAGCCCGGAAGGTGCGGATACGCTCATCAGCAGCCAGAGCCAGTTCAGTGGCATCGTACTCTTCGTCATCAGGTTGGCGCGATCGGCAGATACGTCTTTCCTGGCCACATCGAACACTTGCTGACGAACAGGGTCCAGTTGAAGACGGCTAAACCAGCTTGGCATTCGGAACCACTTCGCGGATGCACCATCAGCGATCTGGCCAACGTGGGGCTTCTTGATCCACAGCAGGTCGGCACCGTTTTGCAGGTTGTGATACAGTCCAACCACGCGGTCGATATACCTTGCTTGAACTGAGTCGGGCAGACGCTTGGGCTTCAGCAGCTTGCCGTTGGCCTTGATAACAACGTCACCGTTCGATGTCAGCGGCGCCAACTAGTCGCCGTCAAGGAACGCGTTGTACTGGTCGCCGGTCGCCCGGCTCAGGTTACAGCGATTTGGTCAGCCAGCGGGGAGTCAGTACGCAACGATCACACCGTCGTCAACACCAGTTCCAGAACGTAACGAACAGCGTTGATCTGGCCAGAAGTCAAGTGGGGAACAGTTACTTTACCGTCCTGGTGGCCACATTGCTCTCATCAGAAACCTGGTTTTCGATCTGAATACAGCAAGCACCGGCTTCGATCATTCTCTTAGCCAGCAGGTAGGTGGCTGGCCAAAACCGGCATCGATATCGGCAACGATCGGCATCAACGTGAGTTTCGAAGTTGTCGATTTTAGCCTGATTTCAGCTTCCTTGGCTTTGTCACCGGCAGCGCGGGCATCGTCAAGGCCAGTGAACAGCAGATCCAGTTCACGAGCATCTGCCTGACGCAGGAAGGTGTACAGCTCTTCAATCAGTGAAGAAACAGCTGTTTTTTCGTGCATGGACTGATCGGGCAGGGGACCGAAATCAGAACGCAGTGCAGCAACCATCCAGCCAGACAGGTACAGGTAACGCTTGTTGGTGGTTTTCAGGTGTTTCTTGATGGAGATCAGTTTCTGTTGACCGATAAAGCCATGCCAGCAGCCCAGGGACTGGGTGTACTGGGAGCAGTCTGCATCGTAGGCTGCCATGTCTTCACGCATGATCTTGGCGGTGTATTTGGCGATATCCAGACCGGTACGAAAACGGTTCTGAAGACGCATACGAGCCGCAGACTCAGGGTTGATAGCACTCCATGTGCTGTTTGCATTGCATACAGATGCAATAGCATCAATCTCTTTTGAATAGTTTGACATGATCAGTCCTTCCAGATTGAAAATAGAAAACGGGTTGAACGAAACGAATTCTAGCCACCGGCCTAAAATTTAGCTAATCTATAGACATTATTTTCGGTATTTTTAATATGAATATACGTAGTGTCGACCTGAACCTGCTGGTTTACCTAGATGTCTTGTTGAAGGAGCGAAATGTCACCAGGGCTGCAGAAAACCTCGGTATCAGCCAGCCGGCCATGAGTAACGGTTTGCGGCGTTTGCGAGACCTGTTCAACGATCCGTTGTTGGTGAGAACCAGTGATGGCATGACCCCCACCGAGCGGGCTGAGCAGTTGCAACCGGTAGTGAGGGAGGTTCTGGCCTCTATAGAAAAGGCCGTGGAGCCTCGCCGGGAATTCAATGCTGCGCAGGCAGATAGAGTGTTCCGGATCTCCGTGAGTGACTATACCGAGTCGACATTACTTCCCCTTCTGATGCGTCGCCTGCGCTCGGAAGCACCAAACATCACCCTTGATGTGCTGACACCCAGCGATATCAGTTACCAGGATGTAGAGCAGGGCACCGTCGACCTGGTTATCAACCGTTTTGACATGTTGCCCCAGTCCTTTCACCAAATGACTATCTGGCGGGACAGCTTTTCCTGCCTGATGAGTCATCACAACCCGATTCGTAACAATTTCACCCTCGATAACTACCTGGAAACAGGCCATGTCTGGGTCAGCAAAACCGGCATGGGCATTGGCGTGGGCATGGAACCGGGCGCGGTGCAGCGGTTGGGTTGGGTCGATGAAGCCTTGGCTAAACTGGGCAAAAAGCGCCGTATCCGCGTGTTCACCCGTCATTATCAGGCGGCCATGCGCCTGGCAGAGTTGCGTGACCTGGTTATCACACTGCCAACCAAGGCAGCGATGCTGCTCAAGGACGATCCCAATGTCGCGATACTGCCACCGCCCTTTGAAATTCCCGAGATCGAGCTGATCATGGCATGGAGTCCACTGTTACAGCACAACCCCGCCCACCAGTGGATGCGCCGCCTCATTGCCGACGTCGCACGCAGTGTTTCCTGAGCAGGATTATTCGCCCAAAAAATAGCGGACATAATGTCCATAAAATTGATTAATCCTGCTGCGGTTACCTAAAATCCATTTCTTTACTGGATGAAATAACCACAGGGCTCAATCATGACTGAACGTGTTCAAGTGAGCGGACTTCAGGTCGCTCGTTCGATTTATGATCTCGTCAAGCAGAACATCATTCCCGGTACCGGCGTTGATGTGGATGCTTTCTGGCAGTCTTTCAGCGCCATCGTTAATGATTTTGCTCCCAAAAACCGTGATCTGCTGAAAAAGCGCGACAATCTGCAGGCCCAGATCGATGACTGGCACCGCCAGCGCGCCGGCCAGACCCACAACCATGCAGATTACAAGGCATTCCTGCAGGAAATCGGCTATCTGGTTCCGGTAGGAGACGACTTCGCCATCACCACCGTCAATGTGGACCCGGAAATAGCTCAACAGGCGGGTCCCCAGTTGGTGGTCCCGGTAATGAATGCCCGATTTGCGCTGAACGCAGCCAACGCCCGCTGGGGCAGCCTCTATGATGCGCTGTACGGTACTGACGTACTGCCGGAAACCGGCGGCGCAGAAAAAACCGGCGGATACAACCCGGTTCGCGGCGTCCTGGTAATTGAATTTGCACGTAAGCTACTCGACGACAGCGCTCCGCTGGCGGGCCGCTCTCACAAGGATGCGACCCAGTACGCAGTGGTCAATGGACAGCTGCAAGTCACCCTGAGCGATGGCAGCCAGGTGGGATTGGCCGATCCGGCCAAGTTTGCCGGTCATCAGGGCGAAGCTGGAAATCCGACTGCAATTTTGTTGAAAAACAATAATATGCATATGGAAGTTCAAATTGACTACAACAGTCTGATCGGTAGCACCGACGCGGCTGGTGTCAAAGACATCCTGATGGAAGCCGCCCTGACCACCATTATGGACTGCGAAGATTCCGTGGCTGCTGTCGATGCCGAAGACAAGGCGCTGGTATACAGCAACTGGTTGGGCCTGATGAAAGGCGACCTGGAAGAAACCCTGGAGAAGGGCGGCAAAACCATCGTGCGCCGCATGAATCCAGACCGTGAATACACTACACCGAACGGCAACACCCTGGTTCTTCCCGGTCGAAGCCTGTTGTTTGTGCGCAATGTAGGCCACCTGATGACCAACCCGGCCATCCTGGACGCTGCTGGCAACGAAGTGCCGGAAGGCATCATGGATGCCATGATCACCAGCCTGATCGCCATTCATGACCTGAAAGGCAATGGCAATTTCCGCAACAGCAAGACCGGCAGCATCTACATCGTTAAGCCGAAGATGCACGGTCCCGAAGAAGTGGCCTTTACCAACAGCCTGTTCAGTGCCGTTGAAGATGCCCTGGATCTGCCCCGCAACACCATGAAAGTGGGCATCATGGACGAAGAGCGCCGCACTTCCGTGAACCTCAAAGAGTGTATCCGCGCCGCCAGCGAGCGCGTGGTATTCATCAATACTGGCTTTCTGGACCGAACCGGCGACGAGATCCATACCAGTATGGAAGCCGGTCCGTTTGCACCCAAAGGTCTGCTGAAGACGATGAAATGGATCAGCGCCTACGAAGATCAGAACGTAGACGTGGGTCTGGCTTGTGGCCTCAAAGGCCGCGCCCAGATCGGCAAGGGCATGTGGCCTATTCCTGACAACATGGCTGACATGATGGCCGCCAAGATTGGCCACCCCAAAGCCGGTGCCAACACTGCATGGGTACCGTCACCCACCGCAGCGACTCTGCACGCCATTCACTACCACCAGGTAGACGTGTTTGCCCTGCAGACTGAACTGGCCAAACGCGCTCCTGCCAGTGTCGATGACATCCTGACCATTCCGTTGCTCGACCGCGAGCTGAGCGCTGAGGAAATCCAGAAAGAACTGGACAACAATGCCCAGGGCATTCTCGGTTACGTAGTGCGCTGGGTTGAGCAGGGCGTTGGCTGTTCCAAGGTGCCTGACATCAATAATGTCGGCCTGATGGAAGATCGCGCCACCCTGCGTATCTCCAGCCAGCACATTGCTAACTGGCTGCGCCACGGCATTTGCAGTGAAGAGCAGGTGATGGAAACCATGAAGCGTATGGCCAAGATTGTAGACGGCCAGAATGCCGGTGACCCGGCTTACCGCAACATGGCTCCTGACTACGACAACAGCGTTGCCTTTGCTGCGGCCTGCGACCTGGTATTCAAAGGATGTTCACAGCCGAGCGGCTACACTGAACCGCTGCTGCACGCCTATCGCCAGAAAGCAAAGCTGCAGTAATTCTGCTGCGCCAAACAAAAACGCCGGGGCTTTTCAGCTCCGGCGTTTTTTTATGCGCGCAAAGGGCAGACAGCGCTAGATATGTAGTCTTCGCAATTCCGGGTCCAGTTCACTCTGCTCCCACAGATTATCGAACTCCTCCAGCAGTTCCACAGCCTCGAGCGGAGCGTGGGGCACTACGTAGCCGACAAATCGTTCCGGCTCCTGCTTGTAGAGAATGCCCGTCCGGTCGATGAGCATGAACTCGGTGTGCAGACATTCCTCCTTCGTATCCAGCTTCCTCATTTGAATGCGACTGGGCAGTCGCAGGCACAGCTCATGCAGCTGATTGGTGTTGTGCACCACCTGGGCAATGTCCTTGACCAGAATTCGTACACGGGCCAGCGGATGGCTGGTGGCAAAGGCATAGATGGCATCGCAGAACCCGTTGTTGCTGTATATGCCCTGTTCCAGGCGGAGAGAGAAGATACGGATCTCCCGCTGAGCCCGGTTCACCAACATCACGGCCTTGTCACGGAACTCCTCGATGCCTTCGATACCAACGCGCTGACGCTCCTCGTCTGAGATATCCCTCAGTAGCGGGCGAGGGGAGTTGTCCATGAAACGGTGCAGATTGAGGAGCATGGTGCGGTGAGGGATGCCAGCATCCATGTAGGGTTCTCCCTCGGCCATGAAACCAAAACCCTCGTAAAAAGGGATCGCGTGAAGCTGGGCGCTGAGCATGAGCTGCTCCATTCCTTCGCGTATCGCATAGCGGATGATGTTGCGCATCAGGGAAGAGCCCACACCCCGTTGCCGGTAGGGCTTCACTACCGCCATACGGCCTATCTGGCCGTTGGGCAGCATTCGCGCAGTCGCCATGGCAACGTTTCTGGGCCCGTAGGCCAGCCAGTGACGGGCTAAGGGATCCATGTCATCCACCTCTTCCTCGACCGGGACACCCTGTTCCTCGACAAAGACCTTGTGGCGAATGGACTGTAACTGCTCGCCGGCTGTCTGCCAGCTCACTTCTTCCACCTCAATGGGAAAATACTCGACTGTTTCCATCAATTGCCCCTTATCTTTATAGCTTAATCACCTGAGCGGCCGAATACAGTGATGGATGTTAAGATTACGGTCGGTTCCTTGCGGAGTATTGATGTGAAACGGAGTTTTCTCAAGAGGCTGTTTCTGCTGTTGATACTGCCGGCCAGTCTGGCCCTGGCAGTGGAACCGGCCATCATCGACCAGAATGCCCGTTTCCATCCGGCAGTGTCCAGTAGTGGAATGGTGGTTTCCCAGGATGCCATCGCCAGCGAGGTTGGCGCTGACATTCTCGGGCAGGGGGGCAATGCCGTCGATGCGGCGGTTGCCACCGGCTTCGCCCTTGCGGTGACCCTGCCACAAGCTGGAAACATCGGCGGTGGTGGTTTCATGCTGCTGTACCTGGCCGAGGAAAAGCGCACATTGGCCATCGATTACCGGGAAATGGCACCGGCAGCAGCCAGTCCGACAATGTTCCTCGATAAACACGGCAATGTCGTGCCAGATCAGTCCCGTTTCAGCCATCGCGCAACCGGAGTCCCCGGCACTGTGGCCGGACTGCTTTACACCTTACAAGCCTATGGCTCCATGACCCCACAACAGGTGCTGGCACCCGCCATAGCCCTGGCAGAGGAGGGCTTTGTAGTCGGCGATACCCTGGCGTATTCCCTGAACCAGGCCTCCGGACGACTTCGCGCTGACAGCGCCTCGTCCAGTTATTTTTTTCGCGGCGACGGAACACCTCTTCAAGCTGGCGATCGCTGGCAGCAAACAGATCTGGCCAGAACCCTGAAGCGCATTTCAGAGCAGGGAATGAACGGTTTTTACCGTGGCGAAACCGCCGCTCTGATCGTTGCCGAAATGCAGCGGGGTGGAGGTCTGATCAGTCAGGACGACCTTGCCAATTACAGGGTGATGGAACGCCAAGCGGTAACTGGCCAATACAGAGGTTATACCATTGCTGCCATGCCTCCGCCGTCTTCGGGTGGCATACATTTAATCGAAATGCTGAATGTGCTTGAAGGTTGGGATCTGTTCTCGCTCGGCCACAACAGTGCCGCCTATCTGCACCGGCTCACTGAAACCATGCGCCGAGCTTACGCGGATCGCAGCAAGTATCTGGGCGACCCCGATTTCTACCAAGTGCCAGTGGCAAGACTGGTCGACAAAGCCTACGCAGCCGAACTGCGGGAGGGTATCGACCTTAACAAGGCTTCTCGCTCCGAAGACATTTCCCCCGGCCTGAAACTGCAGGAGGAAAGCCCGCAGACCACCCATTTTTCAGTGTGGGATCGATGGGGCAATGTGGTGAGCAACACCTACACCCTTAATTTTTCCTACGGCAGCGGTATCTCCGTTGCCGGAGCAGGCTTCCTGCTCAACAATGAAATGGACGATTTTTCCGCTAAAGCGGGGGTGCCCAATGCCTACGGCTTGCTGGGTGGCGATGCGAACGCCATCGAAGCGGGCAAGCGTCCGCTGTCATCCATGACACCAACCATTGTTTTTAAGGGCGATGAACCCGTCCTCGCCACCGGCAGCCCGGGGGGCAGCACCATCATTACAGTAGTCCTTCAGAATATTCTCAATCTTATTGATTTTAAAATGAATATTGCTGAAGCAACCGCACTGCCACGGATACATCACCAATGGTTTCCAGATCAGCTTGAGTTTGAAGCCGGCATTAGCCCTGACACCCTGAACTTACTCGGGACCATGGGACATAAACTGGCTCCACGACCGAGGATTCTAGGCAAGGTACAGGCCATCGCGGCAGAAAATGGGCATCAATTTGGTGTCACGGACAGCCGCTGGCCTGGGGTGCAGCAGTCCCGGCGGCACAGGAAGAATGAGCTTCAGTCGAGCAGATCGCCGTTGAAGTAATACCGCCCGTCGACACTGGCCTGTCGCTGCTCCTCCAACTCGTGTAGCAGCTCCGGGTACTTCGGTGCAGTCATGTATCGGGCAAACCAGTCCGCCAGTAACTGCTTGTCGTCCGCCAACTGATAGAGCATGTCCTGCACCTGACGGATAAACTTCGGATCGATTTCTTCCCTGGCCATGGCTGGCGTAAGGGGCGGATCCCGGTAATAACTGGCATTGCCCTGAGCCATCAGTTCGGTGGCCAAGTCGCCGAGCATTTCTGCCAGGGTCGGCGCCCGAAAACCAACCGAGTAGGTCAGACAGTCATTTTCGGCAATACCCCAGTGAGCGATACGGGGTGGCAGATAGAGCATGTCGCCGGGATTCAAAATCCATTCATCGACCTTCTCAAACTCACGCAGAATCCTCAGCGGTGTCCCTTCAAGCCTGGGGCTGTGCTGATCACAGAGAGAACTGATCTGCCAGCGCCGCTGGCCCTCAACTTGCAGCAGAAAGACATCGTAATAGTCAAAATGAGGGCCGACGCTACCACCTGCGGGGGCATAGCTGACCATGACATCATCCAGGCGCCAGTTTGGCAGGAAATGGAAGTGCTCCAGCAAATCGGCCACTTCAGGAACCCAGAGGTCCACTGCCTGTACCAGCAATGTCCAGTGGGTCTCCGGAAGGGTTTGAAAAGTAGCCTCATCAAAGGGGCCACAGCGCAACTCCCAGGGAGTTTTTCCCGCCTCGATGACGATGCGCGACTCCACCTCGTCCTCAAGTGCCAGCCCCGCCAATTCATCAGGACTGATGGGAGACGTGAAACCGGGCAGGGCGTTGCGAATCAGCAGCGGTTTCTGCTGCCAGTATTCGGCGAGGAATTGTTCCTCTGTAATCTCGCCCAGAATCGATGTCGTCATGGTTGGTGCTGGCGCAATCAGAGCGCTTTTGCTTGCTCTGAAGCGTTGCCGATATAGCTGGCCGGCGTGAGCTGACGCAATTCTGCCTTGGCCGCTTCCGGGATCTCCAGGGTTTCGATAAAGGCCTGGATGATTTCTCTGGTGATGGCCTGGCCGCGGGTCAGAGCTTTCAATTTTTCATAGGGCTCGGGGATATTGTAACGGCGCATCACCGTCTGCACCGGCTCAGCCAGGACTTCCCAGGCATTGTCGAGATCATCAGCCAAACGCTGTTCATTGAGCTCCAGCTTGCCGATACCCTTGAGGGTGGACTGGTAGGCGATCAGGCTGTAGCCAAAGCCGACGCCCATGTTACGCAGTACGGTGGAATCGGTGAGGTCCCGCTGCCAACGGGAGATGGGCAGTTTCTGGGCTAAGTGGCTGAACACAGCGTTGGCAATGCCGAGGTTGCCCTCGGAGTTTTCAAAGTCGATCGGGTTGACCTTGTGCGGCATGGTGGAAGAACCCACTTCGCCGGCAACAGTTTTCTGTTTGAAATAGCCGAGGGAGATATAACCCCAAATGTCCCGGTTGAAGTCGATCAGGATGGTGTTGAAGCGGGCGATGGCATCGAACAGTTCTGCGATGTAATCGTGGGGTTCAATCTGGGTGGTGTAGGGGTTCCAGTTCAGACCAAGGCCGGTGATAAACGCCTCGGCATTGGCCGCCCAGTCGATATCGGGGTACGCGGAAATGTGCGCGTTGTAGTTGCCCACGGCACCGTTGATCTTGCCCAGCAATTCCACTGCGGCGATCTGTTCGATCTGGCGGTTGAGGCGATAGGCCACGTTGGCCATTTCCTTGCCCACAGTTGTGGGGGAGGCGGTCTGGCCGTGAGTGCGGGACAGCATAGGCACATCTGCGAAACGGTGGGCCAGGGCGGCAATCTGGCTGGCGATTTCTCGCGCCTCCGGCAGCAATACCTGGTCGCGACCTTCTTTCAACATCAGAGCGTGGGAAAGGTTGTTGATATCCTCCGAGGTGCAGGCAAAGTGCACGAATTCGCTGATGGCGCCCAGCTCCGTGTTATCCGCAATCCGCTCCTTGATGAAGTACTCCACCGCTTTCACATCGTGATTGGTGGTGCGTTCAATCTCCTTAATGCGACTGGCGTCCTGCTCGCTAAAGTTGGCCACAAGATTTTCCAGCACCTGGTTTGCGCTCTCTGACAGAGGCGACACCTCCGTAATGGACGGGTGAGCCGCCAGTTGCTGCAACCAGCGGACTTCAACCTGAACCCGGTACTTGATCAGTCCGAATTCACTGAAAGCAGAGCGCAAGGAAACGGTTTTACTGCCGTAGCGACCGTCGATAGGGGAGATGGCGGTGAGACTGGAAAGGTTCATGGCAACGTCTTGAATCTGGTGAGGAAAGGCGCGAATTCTAACCGAATTGGCGGGCGTTTTCAGGTAAAAAAATCAGCGGAACCATTTCAGCATCCGGATCAGGATTCAGCCGGGGCAGGACTTAACGGGACTTCAACCGGGAGGGCAGTGTTCAGATCTTCCGCTGCAAGTCACGCAACTGCTGTAACAGCTGCTGGCGGTTGAAAAGCAGGTGACGGCGGCGACCGCCGAGCTGATGCCAGAGCACGGCAGAACGAATGCCGGCAAACAGCAGGCAGCGGATGCGCTGGGCAATGGTGTCCTGCTGCAGGTAGCCGGCGTAGCCATTTACCTGGATGCGATAGCGGAAGGTACTGATAGTGTCCTGGTAAGTCTGTGCCAGATTGGCAATGACATTGGCGTGGGTAGAAGAACCGAAATGTTCTGCCTGCCTGGTGGCCTGTTGCAGACGCTCGCCAATGACGTTCATCATCGCCTTATTGCTTCGCAACTTATTGGCTAGGTAAACCACCCCGACCACGTAGCGCAAGGTATCTGGCTGGTGGGAGCGGGATTGCAGGGTTATCAACTCCTGCATTGATTCAATCCCCAACTGCAAATTGGAAAGCTTGCCGTATACAGCTTCTGTTGAGGGTGGGTTTTGCTGAAACAGGCTGTCGATGCAGACAGCAAAACGATCACTCGGTATCGAACCGGTCTTTGCCAGGGTTTCCACCAGCTGACAAGCCTGAAATATGCCTGCCAGAGCTATGACCTGCTCACCGTTGGGTTTGCTGAACAACATCAGGCTTCACTCCCTTGCCACGCCTTTTCAATGACGCCGCCGCCCAGGCATACCTCGCCGTCATAGAAAACCACCGACTGCCCCGGTGTGACTGCCCGCTGGGGTTCATCAAAACGCACCTCATAACCCCGTTCAGTGGTCACTACCGTACAGCGTTGGTCCGGCTGACGGTAACGGGTTTTAGCCGTGCAGCGCAGTTCCCCCTGGGAGGGCGCACCATTGATCCAGTGAATCTCCGCTGCACTCAGATAACTGGTATAGAGCAGGGGGTGATCACCACCTTGCGCAGCGATGAGCACATTTCTATCCAGGTCCTTGCCGACCACATACCAGGGTTCGTCGCCTGCATCCTTCATCCCACCGATACCCAGTCCCTGGCGCTGGCCAAGGGTGTGGTACATCAGTCCCTGGTGACGACCGATCACCTGGCCCTCAGGGGTTTCAATGTCACCGGGTTGGGCTGGGAGGTACTGCTCCAGGAAATCCTTGAAGCGGCGCTCACCGATAAAACAAATGCCGGTGGAATCCTTTTTCTTCGCCGTAGCCAACCCGTGCTGCTCGGCAATGGCCCTAACTTGCGGCTTTTCCAGTTCGCCAATGGGAAACAGTGAGCGTTTAAACGCCTCTTCATCAACGGCGTGCAGGAAGTAGCTCTGATCCTTGTTGTTATCCAGTCCCTTCAAAAGATAGGTGTGGCCGTCGCGGTCCAGGCGACGCACGTAGTGGCCGGTGGCGATGAAGTCGGCGCCGAGGATCTGCGCGTATTCCAGGAAAACTTTGAACTTGATTTCCCGATTGCAGAGAATGTCGGGGTTTGGCGTGCGTCCCGCGCGGTATTCTTCCAGAAAGTACTCAAACACATTGTCCCAGTACTCAGCAGCGAAATTGGCCGTGTGCAGGTGAATGCCGAGCTTATCTGCTACCAATTGGGCATCAGCCATATCCTGGCGGGCAGTGCAGTATTCGGTACCGTCGTCTTCGTCCCAGTTCTTCATGAACAGCCCCTCCACGGTATAGCCCTGCTGTTGCAACAACAACGCAGTAACCGAGGAGTCGACGCCGCCGGACATGCCGACAATAACTTTGGTGCAACTATTCATAAGGGAGCGGATTCTACCGGGGAGCTTTCAGTATATCCAACGGATAACATACGCCGCTCCGATAGTCATCGATGGCGTCCAGAACCATCGGACTGCGCAGCTGCTGCGCTTTTTGTAGTATTTCTTCATAGTTAAGCCAGAGCGCCTCTTCGATATCAGCATCGAGCACAGCTTCAGGCTGGAACTGGAGCGGCTCTGCTGCCAGCGCCAGACGGTAATAGGTAATGCCATTCGTGGGAGAGGTATAAGTCGTAAAACTGATCACCCCTGTCGGCCTGACCAACCAGGCGGTCTCCTCCTGGGTTTCCCTGATCGCCGCATCCACGGGTGTTTCACCGGGTTCGACGTGTCCTGCAGGCTGGTTGAGGACCTCCCGCCCGTCACGAATTTCCCGCACTAACAGGAATTTCCCCTGGCGTTCCACGATGGTGGCGACTGTGAGATGAATGCGATCAGGCACGAGGTTTTCTCCTGGCGGATTTAGTTCTCTGAGGGGCTTTTCCGCTAATTGCATTTGACGACGGCATGTTCACAGTAACCTCACGCCATTCACCCGGCTGCAATGTTTCCAGTGACCATGGGCCGATAGCAACGCGAATCAGGCGCAGGGTAGGAAAGCCCACCGCCGCAGTCATCCTCCTTACCTGGCGATTCCGTCCCTCGCTAATTTGCAGCTCGATCCAACTGGTTGGCTGGTTCTTGCGCTCCCGAATGGGAGGGCTTCGAGTCCATACATCAGGATTCGAGATACGTTTAACCTGGGCGCGACGGGTGGGTCCATCTTTCAACACGACGCCCTGAGCAAGTTGGGAAATGGCTTCATCGGTCACTTCTCCTTCCAGCTGCGCCCAGTAGGTCTTGACCATCTTGTGCCTGGGATCGGCAATTCGGGCCTGAAGTTGTCCGTTGTCGGTGAGCAACAACAATCCCTCAGAATCGTGGTCCAGCCGTCCAGCCGGGTAGACACCGGGATACTTGACGTAATGGGCCAACCCAGGGTGGCCATCAGCGTCGGAGAACTGGCTCAACACCCCGAATGGCTTATTAAAAAGGAGAAGTTTTGTCACAGATCAAGGCAACAGATTTTTCACAGAAAAAGGTCGAAGGGCCTGTAAATCAACTACAAGAGCGGGTGCTATTGTGGTAGGATCGCACGCGATTACTGGAGTGTACAACGATAAAAGATAAAAGATCGTTACGTATTACACATGCACTAGCTACCTAATGGAGCCAACAATGGGATATCAGCACATCAAGATACCAACTGATGGTCAAAAAATTACTGTCAATAGCGATTTCTCCCTCAACGTCCCCAACAACCCTATCATCCCCTACATCGAAGGCGACGGCATTGGCGTCGACATCACCCCGGTCATGATCAAAGTGATCGATGCAGCGGTAGAAAAGGCATACGGCGGCGACAAGAAAATTGCCTGGATGGAAGTTTTTTGCGGTGAAAAAGCGGCAGAAACCTACGACGGCGACTGGTTCCCCGCGGAGACTCTCGACGCCATCAAGGAATACAGCGTATCTATCAAAGGCCCCCTGACCACACCGGTAGGTGGCGGCTTCCGCTCACTGAACGTGGCTCTGCGTCAGGAGCTGGACCTGTACGTATGTCAGCGCCCGGTGCGCTGGTTTGAAGGTGTACCTTCTCCGGTTAAAGAACCCGGCAAAGTCGACATGTGCATCTTCCGCGAGAACTCCGAAGATATCTATGCCGGTATCGAGTGGAAAGCTGGCACTGACGAAGCCAAGAAAGTGATCAATTTCCTCCGCAACGAAATGGGCGTAACCAAAATCCGTTTCCCCGAAGATTGCGGTATCGGTATCAAGCCCGTATCCAAGGCTGGTACCAAGCGCCTGGTTGCTAAAGCAATCCAATACGCGATTGACCAGGACAAGGCCTCCCTGACCCTGGTGCATAAGGGCAACATCATGAAGTTCACCGAAGGTGCCTTCTGTGACTGGGGTTATGAAGTGGCTCGCGACGAATTCGGTGCCCAACCCTTGGACGGCGGTCCCTGGCAGGTACTGAAGAACCCCAATACCGGCAAAGAAATTGTTATCAAGGACGTGATTGCTGACGCAATGCTGCAGCAGATTCTTCTGCGTCCGGCTGAGTACGATGTAATCGCCACCCTGAACCTGAATGGCGACTATCTGTCCGATGCCCTGGCAGCACAGGTAGGCGGTATCGGTATCGCCCCGGTGCCAACCTGTCAGACAACATTGCTATCTTCGAGGCTACTCACGGTACTGCTCCGAAGTATGCCGGTCAGGACAAGGTAAACCCCGGTTCTCTGATTCTGTCAGCAGAAATGATGCTTCGCCACCTCGGCTGGAACGAAGCTGCTGACCTGGTAGTGAAGGGTATGGAAGGTGCCATCTCCGAGAAAACAGTGACCTACGACTTTGAACGTCTGATGGAAGGCGCAAAGCTGATGTCCTGCTCTCAATTCGGCGATGCCATGATCGCCAAGATGTAATTTGTTACCTCAATAAAAAACCCCCTGTTTCGAAAAGAAACAGGGGGTTTTTTGTGACTATTTAGTCACTAACTATGCACACTTTCGTGCTCATCAACGGTTTCCACGCTGATTTCAGCAGCCTCATCGACACCATTCCTAACCGGAACAATATTAGTTGCATGTAGACCTTTTTGGCCTTCAATCAGGTCGTAGGTTACTTCCTGACCCGCTTTGAGTGTTTTGTACCCATCCATATTGATGGCGGAGTAGTGGGCGAAAATATCGCTTGCGCCATCTGAGGATAGGATGAATCCATACCCCTTGGCGTTGTTAAACCACTTCACAGTTCCTGACGGCATATTAGAACCCCTTGCTGGACTTTCTAGTTATTAAATTTGCCCTTCTAACAACCAATCGTTATTAACTTGGCTTGTTCTTTTTTAATTGAACATTTTTTGCCCAAAACGATTTTCTATAACTTATTAAGAGGCAAGTCAAGGGGCAGGTGCAGCGGATAAACGCACACAAAAAAGCCATTGCCGGTAGAATTGGGGTTCCAAAAGGGTATTAAAATGTAAGATAGATGAAAGGCATTATTGAAAACTGTACAACTATTATGAGCTTCGACATTCAGCTGACTCAGAGAAATGACGACACCGAGTGGCAACACGGGCGTGAAGCTGTTGTCGAAGAAGCACGGCCGAAACTCAAGCGACCACGGAGATACAAAGTTGTCTTGTTAAACGATGACTTTACCCCGATGGAATTTGTCGTTGAGCTACTTGAGGTCTTTTTTGGGATGAACCGCGAAGTCGCCACACGCGTAATGCTAAAAGTACACATGGAGGGCAAGGCAGTTTGTGGTGTGTACACCAAGGATGTGGCGGAAACGAAAGTGGCCCAGGTCAATCAGTACGCAAGGGACAATGAACACCCCTTGCTATGTGAGATAGAACCTGAGGAAGATGATGATCTCTAGTAACGCGCTAGATAAGGTGACTGTATGTTGAGTAGAGAGCTTGAGTTAACCCTGAACAAGGCGTTCAAAGGAGCCAGCGAGAAGCGTCATGAGTTCATGACGGTTGAGCATATGCTGCTGGCGTTGCTCTATAACGAGTCTGCAGCGAAAGTACTCAGAGCCTGCGGTGCAGACATTAACGTATTGCGTCACGATCTCGATGAATTCATCGAATCCACCACACCGCTGATTCCCGAAGAATTGGCGGAGAAAGACACTCAACCCACGCTGGGCTTCCAGAGAGTTTTGCAACGGGCGGTCTTTCACGTCCAATCATCCGGCAAGAAGGAAGTGCAGGGCGATAATGTACTGGTAGCACTGTTCAGCGAGCAGGAAAGCCAGGCTGTCTACTTCCTGCGTCTGCAAAACGTTGCCCGGATTGACGTGGTCAATTACATCTCCCACGGTATTTCCAAGTATGCTGACCAGTCTGAGCAGCACGATTCTGAAGCGCATCAGCAGGATGAAAGCACCACAGAAAGTGAAGCTACGGGACACAGCCTGCTGGAACAATTCACTACCAATCTCAACCTGCTTGCCAGCAAGGGGCATATTGATCCCCTGGTAGGACGTCAGCAGGAAGTGGAACGTGTCTGCCAGGTTCTGGCTCGCCGCCGCAAGAACAACCCACTGCTGGTGGGTGAGGCCGGTGTTGGCAAAACGGCTATTGCTGAAGGCCTCGCCAAGCTGATCGTTGAGGATCAGGTTCCCGAAGCGTTGAGCCACAGCGTGGTCTACTCGCTTGACCTGGGCAACCTGCTGGCTGGCACCAAGTATCGAGGCGATTTCGAGAAACGCTTCAAAGGAGTGCTAGCCGAACTGAATGATCAGGATGGCGCGATTCTGTTCATCGACGAGATTCACACAATCATCGGTGCCGGAGCGGCATCCGGCGGGGTCATGGACGCCTCAAACCTGCTGAAGCCATTGCTGACTTCCGGCAAGATTCGTTGCATAGGCTCCACGACATTCCAGGAGTACCGCGGTATCTTCGAGAAAGATCGGGCTCTGTCACGTCGCTTCCAGAAGATCGATGTATCTGAGCCCACCGTCGAAGAGACTTTCGGTATTCTCAAAGGGTTGAAGTCTCGATTCGAAGAGCACCACAACCTGCGTTTCACTAATTCCGCCCTGAAGGCAGCTGCGGAATTGTCCGCTCGCCATATCAACGATCGCTTCCTGCCCGACAAGGCTATTGATGTGATTGATGAAGCAGGGGCATTCCAGCAACTGCAACCTGTGTCAAAACGTAAGAAAGTGGTTGGGGTAGCTGACGTAGAGGCGATTGTTGCCAAGATTGCGCGTATTCCTCCCAAGAGCGTATCTGCTTCAGACAAGGAGCAGCTGCGCGGCTTGGACGAGAAACTGAAAATGGTTGTCTTCGGTCAGGACGAAGCAATCACTGCACTGTCCACCTCTATCAAGCTGGCCCGCGCTGGACTACGCGAAGGTGACAAACCCATTGGCTCGTTCCTGTTTGCCGGTCCCACCGGGGTTGGTAAAACCGAAGTGTCCCGGCAACTGGCCGAGATCATGGGTATTGAGTTACTGCGCTTTGACATGTCCGAGTACATGGAGCGTCACACCGTATCACGACTGATTGGAGCTCCTCCCGGTTATGTCGGTTTTGACCAGGGAGGATTACTCACCGATGCGGTGACCAAGAACCCGCATGCCGTGGTGCTACTGGACGAAATCGAGAAAGCTCACCCTGAGGTATTCAATCTGCTACTGCAGGTAATGGATCACGGTACGTTGACGGACAACAACGGACGCAAGGCAGACTTCCGCAACGTTATTCTGATCATGACAACCAATGCTGGAGCCCAGGAAATGAGCCGCACTTCAATCGGCTTTACTTCCCAAGACCACACTACTGACGGCATGGAAGTGATCAAGAAGTTGTTTACTCCAGAATTCCGCAACCGCCTGGACGCCATTATCCAGTTCAAACCCCTGGACCCGTCGGTCATCCACACGGTGGTCGACAAGTTCCTCTGTCAACTGCAGCAACAGCTGGATGACAAACGCGTTCAACTGGATGTGGAAGAAGATGCCAAAGAATGGCTGGCCAAACACGGCTACGACGAAAAAATGGGTGCCAGACCCATGGCTCGCCTGATCCAGGAAAAAATCAAGAAGCCCCTGGCTGAAGAAGTACTCTTTGGAGGCCTGGCTGGAGGCGGCGTTGCCCGGATTTCAGTATCGGATGAGGATGAGCTGGTAATCGAGACAGAAACTGAGGTTGCCTGACAGGGAGGACAGGCAACTCAGCGGGCGCGGTAGGTAATCCGCCCCTTGGTGAGGTCGTAGGGTGTCAGTTCGACTTTGACCTTGTCGCCGGTGAGGATGCGGATGTAGTTTTTCCGCATTTTGCCGGAAATGTGGGCGGTAACCACATGTCCATTTTCCAGCTTGACTCGAAATGTAGTGTTGGGGAGGGTGTCAATGACTTCCCCATCCATTTCAATATGATCTTCTTTCGCCATTCTGCTCGAATTCTCCAAGCGCTGTATTCCTAGGAAGTGGCGCATTCTGCCTGAAAATCAGGCAAAGTCAATTCATAGGAACCCACTGGTCGTCGATCAGCAACTCCAGCGGCTGGAAATTCTTCTTGTAGGCCATTTTGGGACTTTTTTCGATCCAGTAGCCCAGATACAGGTAGGGCAGACCCACTTGGCGGGCCAGTACCAGTTCAGCCAGGATCATATAGGTTCCCAGGCTGCGTTTCGGATAATCCGGTGAGTAATAGGTATAGATGGCGGAAATTCCGTCGTTAAGAACATCGATCACTCCAGCAGCCACCAATTCGCCGTTCAGGCGCGCTTCCAGCATACGACTGTTATCCCACAGACTGCTGATAAAGTCGCGATACTGGATCATCGTGGGGGGGTACATATCCCCATCAGCATGACGGGCTTCAAGATAGCGCTCATAGAGTCGGTAATGTTCTTTCTCATTCACCTCGCGAACGATGCTGATGGTCAGGTCCTCATTTTGCCTGTTACAGCGATTTTGCTGACGATTAGGCTCAAATTCGTTGACCACCAGACGGGCAGGAATACAGGCTTTACAGGACTTGCAGCGAGGCGCATAGATATAGCGGCCACTGCGACGGAAGCCAAAATTGGACAAATGGCTGTACAGATTTTTGTCCACGGTAATGGCGGGGTCGACAAACGCCGTGATCGCCTTCTGGTCCTCCAGATAGCTGCACGGGTGAGGTTCGGTCAGAAATAACCGAATTGCTCTGACATCTGGCGTGATATCCCTTGACATAACTATTACTTCTCAATCACCTGTCTGACATAAGTTTAGACAAGGCTTTTGCCGGATTTACAGCACTCCAATCGAATTTCCTGTCCCTGAGGAGCATCAGCCGAGCCAGAAACTCGCGTCTCGGAATTGCCACAGCGCCCAAAGACAGCAGATGATCATTGATAATCTGGCAATCAATCAGGCTGTCACTGGTTTGATCAAGCAACATACCCGCCAGGGCGGTCAATGCTACTTTGGACGCATCGGGTTCCAACGAGAACATCGACTCACCGCAGAACACACTGCCAACCATCACACCGTAAAGGCCACCGACAAGGCAATCCCGGGACCATATTTCCACAGAGTGTGCATGACCGGAGCGGTGTAATGCAAGGTAAGCAGCCTTCATTTCCGGCGTTATCCAGGTGCCGCTGGCCCTGGCTCTGGGCGCCGCACAACTTTCCACCACCTGCAAAAAACAGGTATCCACAGTGACGCGCCAATCCCCGCGCCGCCAGGACCTTCTCAGGGTTCGGGAAACATGTAGATGTTCCGGAAATAATACGGCGCGCGGGGCAGGGGACCACCACAGAACCGGCTGTCCCTCCTCATACCAGGGAAAGATGCCTTGATGATAGGCCGATAACAGGGTGTTGACGGAGAGGTTGCCCCCGACGGCCAACAGGCCATCGGGGTCTCTCAGAGCGTTTTCCGGATGTGGAAAAACCGGATGTTGTGAATCGAGCAGTGTCAGCTCACGCAATTAGCATTTCACTCCAGACCATCGAGATACTTCTCGGCATCCAGTGCCGCCATACAACCGGAACCGGCTGAAGTGACAGCCTGACGGTACACATGGTCAGCCACATCGCCGGCAGCAAAAACACCTTCCACACTGGTCGCAGTCGCGTTGCCTTCACTGCCACCTTTAACGGAGAGATAACCGTTTTTCATTTCCAGCTTATCGACAAAAATATCGGTATTCGGTTTGTGGCCGATGGCAATGAATACTCCACTGACCTCAAGTTCCTGGGTAGAGCCATCTTCAGTACTTTTCGCTCGCAGTCCGGTTACACCGGCGTCATCACCCAGCACTTCATCCAGAGTGTGGTTCCACAGCAGCTTTACATTGCCATTCTTGGCGCGTTCAAACAGCTTGTCCTGCAGAATTTTCTCCGAGCGCAGGCTGTCGCGGCGGTGGATCAGAGTAACCTCGCTGCAAATATTGGAAAGGTACAGGGCCTCCTCAACCGCGGTGTTGCCACCGCCAATGACGGCCACTTTCTGGTTGCGGTAGAAAAAGCCATCGCAGGTGGCGCAGCCACTGACACCACGTCCCATGAAAGCCTCTTCAGAGGGTAGTCCCAGGTACTGTGCAGAAGCGCCAGTGCAGATAATCAGTGCATCACAGCTGTAGCTGTTGCTACCTTTCAACTGGAAGGGACGCTGGCTGAAATCCACATGCTCGATATGATCGAAGATGATTTGGGTATCGAAGCGCTCCGCATGGGCCTGCATCCGCATCATCAAGTCAGGTCCCATCAAACCCTCTACATCACCGGGCCAATTGTCCACTTCCGTGGTAGTAGTCAACTGTCCACCCTGTTGCATGCCAGTGATGACGACGGGGTTCAGGTTGGCACGAGCCGCATAAATTGCAGCGGTATAACCTGCGGGACCGGAGCCGAGAATGATCAGTTTATGATGTTGTGTGTCTGCCATGATTTACGTTTCCAGTGCGTTCGAATTCCAAGTTGGACGTATGATAATGAATGCCTGTTATGAGACAAAATAGCATTTCACTATAGTCCGAATTTAGTCGACCAATGCTCAGGTCCGCCGCTGGCATTTCCATCTTCTGCCATTACAATAGCGATTGGATGTAACACAGCCGGACTATCCGTTGAGCAGAGAAAAGCAGCCCAGAAAAAAGCAGGGACCCGACACCAGTGACTCGCCCTCCAGGGTGAGCATGATTCTGCGCGAAGGAGCACTCATCGGCTGGCTGGCGGTCTGCGCCTATCTGTTACTGGCTTTCATCAGCTATTCCCCGACAGATCCGGGTTGGTCCCACACAGGCAATATTGACCGGGTTGAAAATGCGGCGGGCCCGCTTGGTGCTTGGTTGTCCGACGTGTTTTTCTCGCTGTTCGGCTATATGTCCTATCTGTTTCCGCTATTGCTTGGTTTGCGTGCCTGGAACGTATTCCGCGCCCATCGCATGGGCCGCTCCGAGTTTGACGGTGTAGTGTTTGCGTTGCGGATTCTGGGACTGATTCTGGTGATGGTCTGCGCGACATCGCTGGCGGCACTACAGTACGGAACCCTGAAAACACCATTGCCGTTCGGCATCGGCGGGATTCTCGGCTCATCCGTGGCCAGCGCAGCCGCTACCGCATTCAGCTATGTGGGCAGCACACTGATCCTGCTGGCCGTTTTCCTGTTCGGGTTGACCGTTTTCACTGATCTTTCCTGGCTCGCTGTAATCGATGGGGCAGGCCGCCTCACCCTGCGCGGGGTTGAAGTCATGCGCCACAACATCGCCGGTTATCGGCTCCGCCGGGAGGAAAGCCGGCAGGCCGAACTTGCCCAGCAACAACGCAAGGAAGTGAAGGCAAAACGGGCCGAGAAAGAAGCTACACGCATCCCCCCCACAATCCAGGTACCGGTTAAGAGGGAAGTTTCCAGCGTTCGGGTTGAGAAGGAAAAGCAGACATCGCTCTTTGCAGAGCCAATCACGGGTGAACTGCCGGCCATCAATCTGCTAGACAAGAAGGACTCCAGTCGGGAAAAGGGCTATTCCAAGGAATCCCTGGAGGCGATGTCGAAGCAGCTCGAACTCAAGCTGCTTGATTTTGGTATCAGCGCCGAGGTCGTGGAGGTTCTGCCCGGCCCGGTAGTCACCCGCTTTGAGATTCAGCCCGCGGCTGGGGTTAAAGTCAGCCGCATCAGCAATCTGGCAAAGGACCTTGCGCGCTCCCTGGCGGTGATCAGTGTGCGGGTAGTGGAAGTCATCCCCGGCAAGTCAGTGGTGGGGATAGAGATCCCCAATGAGCACAGGGAAATGGTGCGTCTGAGCGAAGTGCTGTCTTCAGAAACCTACGAGCAGTCCAAGTCTCCAGTAACCCTGGCATTAGGTCACGACATTTCCGGCCTGCCAGTGGTGGCTGATCTGGCCAAGATGCCACACCTGCTGGTAGCGGGTACTACTGGCTCCGGCAAGTCCGTTGGCATCAATGTGATGCTGCTGAGCCTGCTTTACAAAGCCAGCCCGGAAGAGGTACGACTGATTCTGGTCGACCCGAAAATGCTGGAGCTGTCGGTATACGAGGGTATCCCCCACCTGTTGACACCCGTGATCACCGATATGAAGGATGCCGCCAGTGGCTTGCGCTGGTGCGTAGGTGAAATGGAACGGCGCTACAAACTGATGGCGGCGTTAGGAGTGCGCAATCTGTCCGGGTTTAACCGCAAGATCGCAGATGCTGCCGCTGCGGGCACACCGATACTTGATCCCCTTTGGCGCCCGGACGAGCATACCAGCCTGTTTGCCGAAGACGGGGAAGGCCAGACTGCGCCTCCGCTGCAAAAGCTGCCCTACATCGTTGTTGTGATCGATGAATTTGCTGACATGATGATGATCGTCGGCAAGAAAGTGGAACAGCTCATCGCCCGTATTGCCCAGAAAGCCAGGGCTGCGGGAATTCACCTGATTCTGGCCACTCAGCGTCCGTCAGTGGATGTCATCACCGGACTAATCAAGGCCAACGTGCCAACCAGGATCGCCTTCCAGGTGTCCTCAAAAATCGATTCCCGCACCATTCTTGATCAGGGCGGTGCCGAACAGTTGTTGGGACATGGGGACATGCTCTATTTGCCCCCTGGCACCAGTGTTCCCGTTCGCATTCACGGCGCCTTTGTAGACGACCATGAGGTACACAGGGTGGTTGCCGACTGGAAGCAGCGCGGCGAACCTGAGTACCTGGATGAAATTCTCGACGAAGCCACTGTGGGCAGCATTCCTGTGCCCGGTTTCAGTTCCGAAGGTAGCGAGGGCGGCGATGATGGCGAGTCCGATCCACTCTACGATGAAGCAGTGGCTTTCGTACTACAAAGTCGCAAGGCCTCCATCTCGGCAGTGCAACGCAAACTCCGTATCGGCTACAACCGCGCAGCTCGCCTCATCGAACAAATGGAAGCTTCCGGTGTGGTCAGTGAAATGGGGACCAACGGCAACCGAGAGGTGTTGGCGCCAGGTCCCGGACGCGATTAAGCTGCTCGCAACCTTCCTCCAATGGTTCTCAATCCTATGTTTCGCATCCTGTTCGCCTGTTTACTGACGTTCACCTGTAGCCAGCTATGGGCAGGGGGGTTGCCCGGTGCCAATGAATTGCGGCTGCGACTCGAGGATATGACCAGCCTGGCGGCCGACTTTCAGCAGACGCTTTACGCAGCAGAGGGTGACGTACTGCAGCAGGCCAGTGGCCACATGCTGGCGGCCCGACCGAATCAGGTTCGCTGGGAAACCGAAGCGCCGCTGGAACAGTTGATTGTTTCTGACGGGAAAACCCTTTGGCTGTACGACCCCGATCTGGAACAGGTCACCATCAAACCTTTCGAGGAAGACCTGAGCAAAACCCCCGCCGTATTGTTTATCGGCGATCTGGCGGACCTTGAGGACAGTTACGCAGTGACTATGGAGGAGGGCGAAACTACGCTGTTCACGCTCTTGCCAAACTATGCCGGCAATCTCTACGAGAAGGTCACGCTGGAATTTCGCGATAAAACCCCGCTGGGCATGGCCCTGTGGGACAGCCTCGGGCAGAAGACTGATATCCGCTTCGACCACATGCAACGCAACCCCGACTGGAAAGCGGGCCAATTTCAATTTATTCCACCGGAAGGCGTGGACATTATCGGCACTCAGCAATGAGCAAAGACCTGTTCAGCCGTGACCTCGCACAGCCCCTGGCCGCCAGAATGCGGCCCAGGACACTGACGGAGTTCAGCGGACAGGTACACCTGGTGGGAGAGGGGAAATCCCTGCGAGAGGCCATTCAGGCCGGACAATTGCACTCCATGGTGTTCTGGGGTCCCCCTGGTGTAGGCAAGACCACCCTGGCACGAATCATTGCTGATTCGGTGGATGCTCACCTGGAGTCGGTCTCTGCGGTCCTCTCCGGGGTCAAGGAAATACGCGCCGCCGTCGCTCGCGCCCAGGAGGAAAGGGATCTCAAGGGGCGCCAGACCATCCTGTTTGTGGACGAGGTGCACCGTTTCAACAAATCCCAACAGGATGCTTTCCTGCCTTATGTGGAAGACGGCACCGTGGTGCTGATCGGCGCCACCACTGAAAATCCCTCCTTTGAGCTCAATAACGCGCTGCTGTCACGCTGCCGGGTCTATGTGCTGCGCAGCCTTGAACACGACGATATCGTCAGCATCCTGCAACGGGCTTTACAGGACAGTGAGCGCGGCCTGGGTGAGCGGCACCTGAAAATCACCGACGACGCTCTGGAGCTGCTGGCCACTGCCGCAGATGGCGATGCCCGCAAGGCCCTGAATCTGCTGGAAATTGCCAGTGATCTGGCCAGTGGCGACACCCTGGAAAAAGCGGTAGTGGAAGAAGTGCTGGTCAGTGACACTCGCCGTTTTGACAAGGGCGGCGAATATTTCTATGACCAGATTTCGGCATTGCACAAAGCGGTGCGCGGCTCCTCACCAGATGCTGCCCTGTACTGGTTTACCCGCATGATCGACGGTGGTTGCGACCCACTCTATATCGCCCGACGGGTAGTGCGCATGGCCAGCGAGGATATCGGCAATGCCGATCCCCGGGCACTGACCATGGCACTGGCGGCTTGGGATACCCAGGAGCGGCTGGGCAGTCCTGAAGGTGAGTTGACCCTGGCCCAGGCCATTGTCTATATGGCCGTTGCCCCCAAAAGCAATGCGGTCTACCAGGCATTCAACCGGGTCCGATCGGATGTACGCCAGATGCCCACCTACGATGTGCCCCTGCACCTGCGCAACGCCCCCACAAAACTGATGAAAGAGCTGGATTACGGGGCAGAGTATCGCTACGCCCACGATGAACCCGGCGCCTATGCACCTGGAGAAAACTATTTCCCCGCCGAGCTGAAGGACAAACGCTACTATTTCCCCACTGAGAGGGGACTGGAAAAACAGATTGCCGACAAACTGGATCGCCTGCGTGAGCAAGACAGGCAAAGTCCTACGCAACGGTATGGGGCACAAGGGGGGAAAGACTGATGCAATGGTTGATGGTGGCATTGGGTGGCGCCCTGGGAGCAATGGGGCGGTTTGGCGTCAATGCCCTGATATTTCCTGTGCTCGGTGGACGCTTCCCCATGGGGACACTGGTCGTGAACGTGGCGGGTTCTATCCTGATGGGCCTGTTTTATGTGCTGATTATCGAACGCGGAGTACTGCCTGGGGAGTTACGAAACCTGGTGATGGTAGGTTTTCTCGGCGCCTTCACCACCTTTTCCACGTTCTCGCTTGATACCCTTGCTTTGTGGCAAAATGGCCACCTCGCGCTGGCGGCCGCCTATGTCGCCCTGAACCTTGTACTGTGCCTGGCGGGAACGCTGGGTGCCATAATGTTGACCCGTTTGCTTTAGGATTTTCCCCACCCCATGCTGGACCCCAAACTCGTTCGCTCCGAGCCGGAAGCCATTGCCGCCGCCCTTGCCATCAAGGGCTTTAAACTGGATATCACCAAGCTCAACGAGCTGGAAGCAGCCCGCCGGGAGTTACAGGAGAAAGCCCAGTCCCTGCAGGCCGAACGCAACGCCTATGCAAAGTCCATGGGCAAAGCCATCGGTGAAGCCAAGGCAAAAGGAGAGGATGTCGAACCCCTCAAGGCCAAGGGCGAAGCGCTGAAAATCGCCTGCAACGAAGCCGAGAGCGCGCTGAACGAGGTTCAGGAGCAACTGGAAAGTTATCTCAGCGGCGTACCCAATACTCCCGACCCGGAAGTGCCAGCAGGTCAATCGGAAGACGAGAACGTCGAAATCCGTCGCTGGGGCGAAGCCCGAGTATTTAATTTCGAGGTTAAGGACCACGTGGACCTCGGAGCCAGTCTGGGTCTGCTGGACTTTGAAACCGCCACCAAGATCACCGGCTCCCGTTTTGCAGTGATGAAAGGCGACATCGCTCGCCTGCACCGGGCACTGATCCAGTTCATGCTCAATACCCACACCCAGGAGCATGGCTACCAGGAAATCAATGTGCCCTATATGGTCAACAGCGATTCCCTGTTCGGCACTGGACAACTGCCGAAATTCGAGGAAGACCTGTTCAAGCTGACCGACGAGCGCAATTTCTACCTGATTCCCACCGCCGAAGTACCGGTGACCAACGTATATCGGGATGAAATCATCGATGCCGACCAGTTACCGGTCAAATTCGCCTGTCATACCCCCTGCTTCCGCAGCGAGGCGGGCAGTTATGGCAAGGACACCCGCGGCATGATCCGCCAGCACCAGTTTGAAAAAGTGGAGCTGGTGCAATTCGTCAAACCGGAGAATTCCACCGAAACGCTGGAACAGCTCACCAGCCACGCCGAAGCCATTCTCCAGAAGCTCGGCCTGCCGTACAGAACCATCATCCTCTGCGGTGGCGATCTGGGCTTTTCTTCCGCCCGCACCTACGACATTGAAGTCTGGCTGCCATCCCAGCAGCGCTACCGGGAAATATCCTCCTGCAGTAATTTCCGCGATTTCCAGGCCCGCCGTCTGAAGGCCCGCTGGCGCAACCCGGAAACCGGCAAGCCAGAGCTGCTGCATACCCTCAATGGTTCCGGTCTGGCAGTCGGCCGCACACTGTTGGCGGTGATGGAGAACTACCAGCAAGCCGACGGCAGCATCGCCGTTCCCGACGTACTGCAACCCTATATGGGCGGCCAGGTCAGCATTGGCTGACCGTTAGTTTCTGAGCCAAACTCATTTTATGGATCTGTTACCGCTGTTTCATAACCTCCGCGGCCGCCGTTGCGTGGTGGTTGGAGGAGGGGACGTTGCCCTGCGCAAGCTTCGCCAGCTGATTGATGCCGGTGCTGCTGTTGACGTCATTGCCCCCGATATCAACGCTGCCATCCGTGAGATGGCAGAAAAACATACCCTGCGCTACCAGCAACGACCCTTTGCCGTAGACGATATCACCGGCGCGGCTCTGGTAGTGGCTGCCACCAATGACCACTCCGTCAATGAGCAGGTCTCTCAACTGGCCCAAGCCGCTAATATTCCCGTCAATGTGGTGGATAGTCCGGAACTCTGTACCGTGGTATTTCCCTCTATCGTCGACCGCTCGCCGGTGCAGATCGCCATCAGCAGTGGCGGCAATGCTCCCGTACTGGCCCGTATGCTGCGAACCCGACTGGAGGGACTCATTCCAGCCGGCTACGGCAAACTGGCGGCGCTGGCCGGCAAATATCGCAATAAGGTAAAGACCCGCATTGACAGCAGTTTGGCTCGCAAGGCGTTTTGGGAAGAGGTGTTCGAAGGAGATATCGCCGAATTCGTCTACTCCGAGCGATTGAAGGAGGCCGAGCAGCGCCTGGAGCAAAAACTCAAGGAGCAGCAAGACACTAATAAAGTCGGGGAAGTCTACCTGGTGGGCGGAGGTCCGGGAGATCCAGACCTGCTGACCTTTCGCGCCCTGCGCCTAATGCAGAAGGCCGATATCGTGCTCTACGACCGTCTTGTGTCCAAAGAAGTCATGGCGTTGGTGCGCCGGGACGCTGAACTGGTCTATGTGGGCAAAACTGCCGGCGACCACCCGGTAACCCAGGAAAACATCAACGAAAAACTGGCGGAATACGCGCTGCAAGGCAAGCGGGTATTGCGCCTCAAAGGCGGTGACCCTTTCATCTTCGGTCGCGGTGGCGAAGAGATTGCCCACCTCGCGGAGCGGGGGGTGCCATTCCAGGTTGTTCCCGGTATTACCGCCGCCTCCGGTTGCGCCAGCTACGCGGGTATCCCACTGACCCACCGGGATTACGCCCAATCAGTTCGTTTTATCACTGGCCATCTCAAGGATCACTCCCTGGATCTGAACTGGCAGGATCTGGTCGCACCAAACCAGACCCTGGTGTTCTACATGGGTCTCAGTGGTCTGGAGAGCATCTGCAAGGAGCTGATTGCCCGCGGCAAATCAGCTACCACCCCAGCCGCACTGGTTGAGAAGGGCGCCACTGCCCGCCAACGGGTGTTTATCGGCGATCTGACAACACTTCCTGATATCGTGCGCAAGGCAGAGGCGAAAGCTCCGACCTTGATCATCGTCGGCGATGTGGTCAAACTCCACGACCAACTGGCCTGGTTTAAAGGCTAATTGTCGATACAAGGAGAATATCCATGGCCGACTTCGATGTTGACCTGTTTGTTATTGGCGCTGGTTCCGGCGGCGTAAGAACAGCCCGCATGTGCGCTCAACAGGGTCTGCGGGTGGTGGTGGCGGAGTCCCAGTACCTGGGCGGAACCTGTGTCAATGTCGGCTGCGTGCCGAAAAAACTGTTTGTCTACGCCTCTTCCTTTGCTGACGAGTTTCGTACAGCCAAGGGGTTTGGCTGGCATCTCGGGGAAGCCAGCTTCGACTGGCCGACACTGCGGGACAACAAGAACCGGGAAATAGCTCGCCTCAATGGCATCTACGGCAACCTGCTGGACAAGGCCGGGGTTGAGCTGGTCACCGGCTGGGCGAAAATCCTCGGCCCTCACCAAGTGGAAGTGGAAGGGCGTGTCTTTCACTGCGACAAGATACTGATCGCCACAGGCGGGACTCCCTTTGTCCCGAATTTCCCCGGCAGTGAACACGTCATTACCTCTAATGAAGCGTTCTATCTCGACAAGCTCCCAGAGCGGATTGTGGTTGTCGGCGGTGGCTATATTGCCGTCGAGTTCGCCGGCATTTTCAATGGCTTGGGAGTGGAAACTCATCTGCTGTATCGCGGACCCCTGTTCCTGCGGGGCTTTGATCGCGACGTGCGAGAAACCCTGAAAGAAGAGCTTGAAAAACAGGGCATTAGACTGCACTTTTCAACCGATATCGAGAACCTGGAAGCGACAGGCGAAGGCTACCTCGCCACCTTTAATAATGGAGAAATACTAGAGACGGGACTGGTAATGTACGCCACTGGTCGCCGCCCAAAAATCGACAACCTGGGATTGGAAAATACCGAAGTACAAACCAGGGAGAACGGCTCCATTGTGGTCGATGATTACTTCCAGACAGCCGAGCCATCAATCTACGCCATTGGCGATGTCATTGGACGCGTCGAGCTAACCCCCGTGGCCATCGCCGAGGGCATGGCTCTCACCAAAACCCTTACCACCGGCACGCCCACCGCCGTCGATTACAGCAATATTCCCACAGCCGTATTCAGCCAACCCAACAGCGCCTCGGTGGGATTGACTGAAGAACAGGCCCGGGAACAACACGGCGAAGACCTGCGCATTTACCGCAGCCGCTTCCGGGCCATGAAAGAGACCCTCGGCGGGGGAGACGGCAAGGTGTTCATGAAACTGATTGTTCAGGACAGCAACGATCGGGTTATCGGCTGTCACATGGTAGGCGAGGGCGCCGGAGAAATTGTCCAGGGACTTGCCGTTGCCATGAAGGCAGGGGCAACCAAGGCAGATTTTGATGCCACCATCGGCATCCACCCCACGGCCGCAGAAGAATTTGTCACCATGCGTGAACCCTCCTGATCGCTGCTCACCGGGAACGGCTAGAAAGCCTCCCGGTGTTTATTGAGCAGGGAGTATACGAGGAACTTCAGGTCCGCTAGGCTCTGGCGGGCGGGGGAAGCGGATTGGTTCACCGCCATCAGCAATAGCGCATGGGTCAACTCTAGGAACACCTTGCCCAGACGATTCAATTCTCCCTTGTCGGCAGAAATCTCCATGCGCTGGAACAGGCGCGACATCTGTCCGAGTACCAGATTGTCATGCTCCTCATCGAGCTTGCGCAGTTCCGGCACTGCCCATAAAGCCTGGACCAGCGGTAGCAACCCGCGCTGGTTGCGGTAAACCTCCGCCAGACGCTCGATCGCCCGGTCCACCACAACTTTGACTGACAGATTTTCCACCTCCCAACTTGCGATATCCTGAAGCGCGGCCGACATTTCCTCCAGCCAGGACACTCCCAAGGCGTGCAAAATCGCCTGCTTGTTAGGGTAGTAGTGATAGAGAGTCCCGACAGAAATGCCCAATTCCTTTGCCACCAGGATTGTGGTCAGGTCATCGAAACCTACTCTCTCCAACAGTGCCGCCGTGGTATCCAATATCTGCTGACGACGCTCAAGTGAGCGTTGCTGGGCTGGACGATTGCGGGGACTGAGAGGTTTTTGCGATTGTCGCACCTGGTTCATCGTGTTCTCCTAGAACCTGTCCAGCGTGGAGTAATAGAGCATGCCGGCGACCATCGCGGGCCAACGTAACAGAGTGCCACCGGGAAACCTCCTGACAGGCAGATGCGTAAAAAGATCGAAGCGCCGACTGTCGCCAGCCAGGGCTTCAGCTATGGCTTTGCCCACATAGGTTGCAGTGGGGATGCCATGCCCGGAATAACCTTGCGCGTAATAGACATCACTATTTAACTGGCCGACATGGGGCATGCGATCCATCGTGATGGAAAGGGTGCCACCCCAGGCGTAGTCAATAGCCACATCAGATAGCTGCGGGTAAATACCGACGATCCGCTTCTTTACGATCGGCGCGATATTTCGCGGCAGGGTAGAGCGATAGCTTTCTCCTCCGCCAAAAATGAGGCGGTTATCGTCACTCATGCGCCAGTAATTGATGACAAAGCGGCTATCCTGAACACCCAGGCGATCCTTGACCAGCATTCCTGCCAGTTCTGCTGACAACGGCTCGGTTGCCACCATGAAATTATTGATCGGCATCATGAAGCCGGAAATTCGCGGTTCCAGTCCACCCAGGTAGCCATTGCAGGCCAGCACCAGCTTCCTGGCGGTAACACGCCCACCATCTGCGAGGTCGACCACAAGATTGCTCCCAGACGGCTGATACCTCAGGACGGGGCTGTTCTCGACCAGCAGCGCACCGGCCTTCTGTGCTGCATTCGCCAATCCCAGGGCAAAATTGAGGGGATGCAGGTGCATGGAGTGCTGATCATATAAGCCGCCGTGAAATACCGTAGAGCTCAGTCGATCCATTACTTCGCTTCGATCGAGGACATGAGCTCCCTGATAGCCATAACGATTCCTTAGAAAGGCGGCCTCCTCGCGATAGTGGTGCAGATGGCGATGACGGTGAGCCACATGAAGGATGCCTTTTTGCAGGTCGCAACTGATACTGTGGCGCTCGACCAGTTCTGCTACCAATCCCACAGCCTCCAGCCCAGCACTCCATAAACGTCCGGAGCAATCACGTCCGACGAGTTTTTCCAGATCCTGCTGACTGCGTCGCTGACCGACACCTACGTGCCCACCATTCCGTCCAGATGCCCCCCAACCAATACGATGCGCCTCAAGCAGGGCCACCGAGCATCCGGATTGGGCGAGATGCAGAGCACAGGACAGTCCCGTATACCCGCCACCAACGATACAGACATCCACCATTAGATCTTCGGGCAGAGCAGGGCACACAACTTCATGGCGACGACTCGCCGCGTAGTAAGACGCCGGATACTCACTGTTTGGGGTGTAGTAAGCACTCATTTTTGGATGCACCAAAAATCGAATAATCAGTCAAATTAAATTGAATAATAATTCGGTATAAACTAAGATGCAATGAAATCGCAATGAGGCTTCTTTATGCAGATGCAGGCGCAACAGGAATTGGCCGCATGGTTGAAGGCCAACAACATCAGCGAAGTGGAGTGTCTTGTTCCGGACATGACAGGGTCTGCCCGAGGCAAATTTATCCCCGCAAACAAGTTCTTGAAGGAAGAGAGCCGCCTGCCTGAAAGCATTCTCGTGCAAACGGTGACCGGGGATTTCAGCAGTCGGTTCTGGGGCGTATACAGCTCAAGTGACGGCGATATGATTCTGGAACCGGATCTGACCGCCGTGCGCAAAGTTCCCTGGGCCAACGAGCCGACCGCCCAAATCATTCACAACTGCTATGACAAGGAGGGCAACCCGCACCCCCTGTCGACACGCAATGCCCTGAAGAAGGTGCTGGCACTTTATGAGAAAGAGGGCTGGCATCCTGTTGTTGCGCCCGAAGTCGAGTTTTATCTGATCGAGCGCAATCTCGATCCTGACGTGGAACTGAGGCCCCCAATGGGGCGTTCGGGAAGGCCTGAAACCGCGCGCCAGTCCTACAGCATTGATGCCGCCAACGAATTCGAGCCCTTCGTTGAAGACATGTACAACTACTGCAACATCATGGAGCTCGACGTCGACACGTTGATCCACGAATCAGGCCCGGCCCAACTGGAAATCAACTTCCTCCACGGCGATGCGCTGAATCTGGCCGACCAGGTCTTTATCTTCAAGCGCACGGTCCGCGAAGTGGCCATGAAGCACAATATCTATGCCACTTTCATGGCCAAACCTATGAAAAATGAACCGGGCAGTGCGCTTCATCTTCACCAGAGCATCAACGACAGCAACGGTAACAATATCTTCTCGACGCCTAACGGCGAGGAAAGTGATTATTTTCGCTGGTATATCGGCGGCCTACAGAAGTACTCCTATAGCGCCATTTCCTTTTTCGCTCCCAACGTGAACTCCTATCGCCGTTTCACCAAGGACGTTTCCGCGCCGATCAACCTCTGCTGGGGCTACGACAACAGGACTGCCGGACTTCGGGTTCCTGATTGCGTGCCTTCATCAAGACGTATCGAAAACCGCTTTCCCGGTGCTGATGTGAACCCGTACCTTGCCGTTGCCGCCTCACTGGCCTGCGGGTATCTGGGGATCAAAAACCGGATTGAGCCATCACCGGCACATCCCGGTAATGCCTACGATGAAGAACTCAGCCTGCCGCGCAGCCTCGAAGAGGGCATCCGCGCTCTGGATGAATGTGATGAGATCAAGGACATCTTTGGCGAGCTGTTTGTCATGGCCTACACAGATGTAAAGCTGGAGGAGTTTGAAGCGTTCATCCGTGTGATTAGCTCATGGGAGCGAGAATACCTGCTGCTATCCGTATGACAATCGACATCGGATAATCTTATTATCTCTCTGTTTATAATAATTTTTTGTTTCTCTATTTTTGTCTTCTTGTTTTTTGGCGGCACTATTCCATCAAGTGCGATTCATTGTTCTGCATCATGGAATAATGCTTTTTTACCAACTAGCCTAAACTGAAAAGGTAGTGGTGCAAGAGGGCACGCCACCATGTCGCAAGAAATGCAAGACACGATTGAATCTCTGGTTGATGGCCAGCGGGGCATACTCGCCGCGGATGAAAGTGCTGGCACAATAGCCAAGCGTTTTGCTGCTGTTGGTGTCGAATCCACGGAAGAAAACCGTCGCGCCTATAGGAGTCTGTTGCTGGCCACCCCTCAGCTCGGCGAATACATCTCGGGCGTTATTCTTTTCGAGGAAACCCTGGCCCAGACCGATAGTGCGGGGACAACACTTCCTGCTCTTGCCCATGAACGGGGAATCGTTCCCGGCATCAAAGTGGACAAGGGAAAGGGGCCGTTACCCGGTGCGCCTGGCGACATGATTACTTATGGCCTGGATGGTTTGGCAGAGCGGCTTGCAATCTACAAGGGGCAGGGTGCCCGCTTTGCAAAATGGCGAGAGGTTTATCCCATCTCCCACCATAACCCAACAACATTAGGATTAACCGCAAATGCTGAGATGCTGGCCCGATATGCAGCCATATGCCAATCGGCAGGTATCGTGCCTATCGTCGAGCCAGAGGTCTTAATCGAGGGCGACCACAGTATCGAACGTAGTGCTGCGATCAATGAGCGGGTCTGGCATTCGGTCTTTCACGCTCTTTACCAACATGGTGTACAACTCGAATACATTCTGCTCAAACCCAGTATGGTCACACCCGGCAAATCAACCACCAGAGCACCGGCAGAACAGGTGGCAGAATTGACAATCAAAACCCTGCGCCGAACTGTTCCGGCAGCAGTTCCCAGCATCAACTTTCTGTCTGGGGGACAAACACCGGAGGAGGCGACGGAAAACCTTAATGCCATCAACCTGTTGGCAGGAAATTCACCATGGCAACTCAGTTTCTCTTTCGCCCGCGCGCTTCAGGAACCTGCGCTCAAAGCCTGGGGTGGCAACACTGACAATGATGAAGCGGCCCAGAAAGTATTTCACAAGCGCGCCAGATTGAATCACCTGGCCATGCTTGGAAAATATACGTCCAGCATGGAAAAAAACTGAAATACGGAATACAACCAATTGAAATAAAAGGATAGAAATGATGCAAGTTGAAACACTGAAAGACGTACTGCACTGGACCAGCCGTTTTCACGAAAACCTGTCAGAGGTACTCCAACTGTCGTCTGTAGAAACCACCAATACCCGCATTCAGCTGTTGCTAGGCTACCTCGCAGAACATGAACACAAGCTGGCGCAAGTTTTGGAACAGTTCGAACTAACGGGCAACAAGAATGCGCTGGATACCTGGTGTTACGAATACCTTGATAAAACGCCCATCATTCAGCAGAAGATTGGTCCACATATTTTCGATGACATTGATGAAGACCAGATCATGCTTTCTGTCACCACACAACATCAGCAAGTCATAGAACTTTATCGGTATCTGCTGGGTAGAGCAGACATCGAACCGGCCAAGGAGCTACTCGAATCCTTGGTATCTCTGGAAGAGCACGAAGCGATGGTCATGTCTCAGGCTGCCAATCGACTACATGACATCTGACAGTAAAGAAGGAATAAATACCGTACTTGCCAGTCGGGTGAGTACGGTGTGAGGGACAAAATCCGAGCCATGTTAACGGGTTCTGAATATGCTGAGTTATGGACGACTCTTTATCTCAATCTATTTTGCAGTGACGCTGTCCGCCTTGACGGTGGGCACGGTGTTCAAACTCTGGGTTGAATACGATGCACGAGTGCTTGCTGAGAAAATTGAGGCTTAATCAGCTTTGGCAGCCTCCAAAGCTAAGGCCTTGGCTGAGGAGCTTAAACGTCAGGCTGCCTTAAATGCAGAAGCAGCCAAAAAACGTCAAACTGAATTGGAAATAGCACGCCAGAAGCGAGCATCTATCACAGCCCAACGTCTGCGCACCTGTAATTTCTGGAAAGATCAGTACCTCAAAACAAATAGTTCATATGACAAGTCCATGAGGGACATGGCCTGCATGTGATTCTTTGTCGACTGTTCGATACCTCGGCAGAGGGTGACAATCTGTCAAACGTCATCACACTGCACAAAGCAACTCTGGTCAGATAATTCGCGGGTTTCGGCGGTTTCTACCACAGATCGCAATGCGCATAATGTATATTATGTTAAATACAATATTTCTCTAGAATAAACATGCGACAATTTGTCGCATTTTCACTGCTTAACAACCTTTTTAGAATGCCGCGCAAACTGGCCCCCTATCTATAAAGGATTTGTTTTGTCTCTCTCCAACCATACTGCAGCCACAAAACGCTTTTCTCGCACAGCCCTCGCAATTTCCATTGCGGCCACATCATCGCTGCTATTTGCAGAAGAAGTCGCGGAAGAGATTCTGCTGATAAAACCGCAACAATCTGTGCCGATCAGCACTGGTGACTCTGCTGATTTGCTAAAAGATGAAGGCGTCGAGTTCTATTCCGCTGGAGGGATTAGCAAGTTACCAGTTATCCACGGGATGAATGGCGACCGGGTGAAAGTGCTCATAGATGGCAGCGAAATAACTTCAGCCTGCGCTAACCATATGAACCCTCCCCTGTCCTACATGGATGCCAGCCGCATTGAATCGACAATGGTACTTTCGGGGATCACGCCGGTCAGCAGTGGTGGCGACAGCATCGCCGGAACAATCTCAGTAAAGTCAAAGACACCCGTCTACTCAGGTTCCGATAAGCTTCTGACCCAGGGAACCATCGGGGCCTTCTACCGCAGTAATGGTCAGCATCATGGTGAGTTCCTCAACACCACTATTGCTAGTGAAAACCTCAGCCTGAACTACACTGGAAGCCTGGACCGATCCGCCACCTATCGCGATGGTGACGGCGACAAGGTTCTGGACACCCTGTACCGCTCGGAAAGTCATGCCATTACCCTTGGCGGCAGGGGGCAGGATCAGGAACTCATCATAAAGCTTACCCACCAGGAAGTGCCTTACCAGGGCTTTCCCAATCAGTACATGGATATGGTGGGCAATAACAGCAATGGCGTGATCGTCAATTACCTGCGTGATTTCAGCTGGATGAAGCTGGATGCACTGGTCAGCTGGAACGACGTCGAACATGAAATGGGTTTTTTCACCAACGAAAAGACCGGCACCATGCCTATGGAAACAGACGGTAGAGACGTTGGTTATGCCGTCAAGGCAGAATTCCCCCTGAACGAACAATACACCCTGCGCATCGGCAATGAGTACCACCATTTCGAACTGGATGACTGGTGGCCGGCCGTGCCCGGCTCCATGATGATGGGTCCCGACACGTATGTGAACATCAACAATGGTGAGCGCGACCGCTATGCCCTGTGGGCGGAGTCCGAGTATCGGATCGATCCGCAATGGACAGCCCTTGCTGGGATTCGCTACGAACACGTGATCACCGATACCGATGATGTGCAGCCATACAACACCATGCCGATGATCATGATGACGCCCAACCTGGATGCGACTGCTGCAGCGGCTTTCAACGCCCGCAATCACAAGCAGGTTGACGACAATATCGATGTCACCCTGTTGTTCCGCTACGAGCCTTCCAGCGAGGAAGCAATCGAGTTCGGCTACGCCCGCAAGAATCGCTCTCCCAATCTCTATGAACGCTATTCCTGGGGCAGAAATACCATGGCAATGACCATGATTGGCTGGTATGGCGATGGCAATGGCTATGTAGGCGATATGGACCTGGATCCGGAAACAGCCCACACCCTGAGTGCGTCCTACACCAGGCGCGCGCAGGATGATAGCTGGGAAATCACCGTCAACCCCTACTATACCTACGTGGATGACTTTATCGACGCCACCCAAATCGGTACTTTCCACCCGAGAATGGCCATGTCGGTTACCCGCCCCCTGCTGCAATTCACCAACATCGATGCAGAGTTCTACGGGCTTGATCTGAAGGGTTCCCGACAGCTGTGGAACTCTTCCGCATGGGGGAATGGTCTGGTGAAAGGTCAGATTGCCTACACCCGAGGCAAGCGCAAGGATGGCCCGGAAGACCTGTACCACATCATGCCTCTTAACGTAAAAATCGCTCTCGAACAGGCCGTTGGGCAGTGGACAAACACCCTCGAACTGGAATGGGCGGATGACAAAGACCAGGTCGACCAGATTCGCCTGGAAAATGACACAGCCCAATACACCCTGCTTAATGCATTCACCGAGTACCGCTGGAATACAACCACCATCAACTTCGGTGTTCGCAACCTGCTGGATGAAAGCTACGACCTGCCCCTGGGAGGCGTGAGCATCGCCCAATGGCGAGACGATGGTATGGTCGGGCAGTTTGAATCGCTGGCAGGCCCGGGACGCTCCGTTGAACTGGGTGTTCGCTACCAGTTCTAGGCAACGCACACGTCTTTAAAATGAGACCAGCATCGGTCGCAAAGAAATAAAGGGGGCTAAGGCCCCCCTTTATCTTTTTCAAATAGGGATTATTCACGCCCTATTCGCCTCAATTTCGCTTCCACACTGTACCGAAACTGGCTGTTCTGGCAGAATTCCCGCTTCCCACCAATGGTACGCAATTACCCTTACACAACGCCGTTAAACCTGCCCGGGATTGTTCTCCCGGTAAGCAAAACTGGAGTCCCTATGTCCGTTACCAGCTTTCCTGATCGCGAACTCATCGCGGAAATGACCGCCAAGATGCTGCTCGAAATTCAAGCCATCAATTTCCGCCCCAATGACCCTTTCCGCCTCACTTCAGGAAAAGCCAGCCCGGTTTACATTGATTGCAGGAAAATCATTTCCTTTCCCCGGGTACGCTCCACGCTGATGGATTTCGGTGCCTCCACCATTCTCCGCGATATCGGCTTTGAATCCATCGACGCCGTCGCCGGTGGTGAGACTGCGGGCATCCCGTTTGCCGCATGGCTGGCTGAACGCCTTTCCCTGCCGATGCAGTACGTGCGCAAGAAGCCCAAGGGATTTGGTCGTGACGCACAAATCGAAGGTGATCTGAAGGAAGGTTCGCGGGTTCTGCTGGTGGAAGACCTGACCACTGACGGTGGCAGCAAAATCAAATTTTGTGAGGCCCTGCGCACAGCTGGCGCAGAAGTCAGCGATACCTTTGTCATCTTCTTCTACGACATCTTCCCCGATACCCGCCAGAAGCTGGCAGACATCGGTGTCAATCTGCACTATCTGACCACCTGGTGGGATGTGTTGAAAGTCTGCAAGGCAGAGAATCGCATGGATAACCAGTCCATCGCCGAGATCGAATCGTTCCTGAACTCCCCGGTAGAATGGTCACGCGCTCACGGCGGCGTCGAAGAATAAGAAAAAAGATACAAAAAAGGCCTGTAATTCATAAAATTACAGGCCTTTTTTAATGTCTTAAATTAGAAAGAATTCAAGCTTCGGTCGTGGACAAAATCGATCTTGCCCTGCACACCCAGAATATAAAGCGCCAATTTGTCATCCGCGTAGTGCGCCAGAACTTTCAGAAAAGCCTTGTCGTCGCGAGCAAAATCGCCCTTGTACTGGCGGAACAGACTTGATGCCGTCATTTTGCCATTTTTCACGACAATACCGTTTTTGTGGTTGATGAAATCCTTGCCAGACTTGATCAACAGCTCTTTGACATTTTTGCCAGTAAAAGCCATAGGCAGCAGGCCAGGACAGCTCATATCCGCACAATTCAAACCAAAGTGTACTTTATGATCTTTCCAGATCGGGCGCAGGATACGGTTTTCGATGTCGTTCAGGGAGAGCGGTTGCTCGGTGATAGTGACAACCGGGCTGCCCAGGGGATCTCTGCCCTTTCCCTTCATTTTGATATCTGCAAAGCTTTTTACCGGGTACTGCTCACTGATCATCTGCACTGTCAGGGCATTGTAGAGATTCAACCAGTAGGCTTGCTGTTCGTTGCGGCTATAGGTGCGCGGATCAATTTTTTCGAGATTAGAGATATAGTTTTTGAGGGCTTTCTTATCAGTTGAGGTGAGATCGCCATATCGGAAACGGTTGGCTGCACCATCCTTGTCGACCACATAGCTGCCGAGAATCCGGTTCCAGCTCTGATGATCAATCGCCTCCCCGTTACGCTCATTACTGCGGTCCCAGTAGCCCCAGTATTGAGAGTCGTTCATCGCGTTGGCGGCAGAAGCTCCCAACAGTGCTACCAGTAAAATCCCCGCAAATCCCAATCGTTGTGCCATGATTCGAACCATCCATTCGTAGTTGTTATGTACTTTGGTACCACTCCGGGGGCTATCATACAATACCAACCCCCAATACTGTGAAGCACCTCTCCATGAAGGATTTGAGCCCATCGCAAATTGCCGCGATTGACCAGCATCACATCTGGCACCCCTACTCTTCTCTGACCAATCCACTGCCTGCCTATCAAGTGGAATCGGCCAGTGGTGTGCGGCTGAAACTGGCCGATGGTCGTGAACTGATCGACGGCATGGCCTCCTGGTGGTGTGTCATTCACGGCTATAACCACCCTGCTCTGAATATAGCCCTCAACGAGCAGATCGGTTGCATGGCCCATGTCATGTTCGGAGGCATCACTCACGAACCTGCGGCGCGGCTGGCGCGAACGCTGGTGGAACTGACCCCGGCGGGTCTCGACAAAGTGTTTTTCTCGGATTCCGGTTCCGTCAGCGTAGAAGTGGCTATCAAGATGGCCATCCAGTACTGGCAATCCAGGGGTAATCAGGAGAAATATCGGCTGCTCAGCCTTCGCAACGGCTATCACGGCGATACCTTTGGGGCGATGTCCGTCTGCGATCCAGTCACCGGCATGCACCACCTGTTCAGTCGGGTATTAATGCCACAGGTCTTCAGTGAAGCACCCCGCTGCGGGTTTCACGACGACTGGGATGAAGCCTATATCGAAGACTTCAAAGCCAAACTCACCAGCCATGCCCATGAGCTGGCTGCGGTCATTCTGGAACCGGTTGTTCAGGGTGCGGAGGCATGCGGTTTTATTCACCCACTTTTCTGAAACGGGTGCGCGAGCTCTGTGACGAACACAACGTACTATTGATCGCCGACGAAATCGCCACCGGCTTCGGCCGTACCGGCAAGTTATTTGCCTGCGAATGGGCCGGGATTACCCCTGACATTCTCTGTATTGGCAAAGCTCTGACCGGCGGCTACATGACCCTGGCAGCCACGTTGTGTACAGAAAGGGTCAGTCAAGGCATCTGTGAGGGTGAGGCTGGCGTATTCATGCACGGTCCCACGTTTATGGGCAACCCGCTTGCCTGTGCGGTGGCCAATGCCAGTATCGAGCTGTTGCTGTCTTCAGACTGGCAAACCCGTATTGGCGAGATCCAGCAACAGCTTGAAGTGGGACTCGCCCCGGCGAGGGAATTCGCCCATGTGGCTGAAGTGCGGGTGCTCGGCGGTATCGGAGTAATTGAAATGCGTGAACCTGTGGAACTGGCCCGCATCCAGAGGCAGTTTGTGGAGCGCGGCGTGTGGATCAGGCCCTTTGGCAAACTGGTGTATGTAATGCCGCCCTATGTCATGGGAAAAGAGGATCTATCGACCCTCTGTGAAGCCATGGTAAGCGTGGTCAGGGATTACCGCTGACCACACTCGGAGGACATCAGCTCAGGGAATAAAGCCCCACCGCGCGATTCAGTTTCGCCATGAAAGGTTCGCTGACCGCCCGCGCCTTTTCCGCCCCTTCCTTGAGCAGTTTCTCAATGTGCTCAGGATTTTCCATGAGTTCGTTATATCGCTCGCGGGGCTCGCTCAACTCCTCATTGATGAGTTCGAACAAGCGCTTCTTGGCCTCGCCCCAGGCGATACCATTTTCGAATTCCCGGCGCATTTCCTCGGTCTGTTCCTTGCTCGCAAATGCGCGCCAGATCTGGAATACCGTGGAAGTATCCGGGTCCTTGGGTTCACCGGGCTCCAGCAGATTGGTAACAATTTTGTTGATGTGCTTTTTCAGCTGCTTTTCCGGCAGAAATAACGGGATGGTATTACCATAGCTCTTGCTCATCTTGCGACCATCCAGCCCCTGCAGTACAGCCACGTGGTCATCCACCACCGCCTCTGGCAGCGCAAAGTGCTCGCCGTAAATGTGGTTGAAACGCTGGCCGATATCACGGGCCATTTCAATATGCTGAATCTGGTCCCGACCCACTGGCACCTTGGTGGCGTTGAACATCAGGATATCCGCCGCCATCAGCACCGGATAGGAGAACAGACCCATGGTGATACCGAAATCCGGATCCTCGCCGCTATCGAGGTTCTTCTGCACCGAATCCTTGTAAGCGTGGGCACGATTCATCAAGCCTTTCGCGGCGACACAATTGAGGAACCAGGTCAGCTGGGGAATTTGCGGGATATCCGACTGACGATAGAACACGACGTTATCGGTATTTAGTCCCAGGGCCAGCCAGGTGGCGGCGATTTCCCTAGCGGACTGGTGCACTTTCTCCGGGTCCTGGCATTTGATCAGGGCGTGAAAATCCGCCAGACAATAATAGGCGTTAACCTCAGTATTCTGGCTGGCGGCAATGGCCGGACGGATTGCGCCGACATAGTTGCCCAGGTGCGGCGTACCGGTGGTGGTAATACCGGTCAGCACGGTATCGCGGGATTTGGCTGTGTTGTTATTCATGGTGTTTGTCTGTTCTGAATACGGCGTTGTGGGCGCACATCATACGGATTTCAGCGCGCCAATAAAGGTCGTGTGTCCTGGCAGCCTGTTGAGAAACGTTTTCGAGGCAGGTTATGCAAGGCAACATTGGACGAAAAAGCGGAGTTTATACCTAATAAATGAGTATTTTGAGTTCAATGTTAACTACGCAGGAGCCGCGCAGATAGTTTTCAGCAGATTGCTAGATATCCTCCACCACCAGGCTGGAACCATCATTAAAAAACTCGTTCAGGACCCGGTAGAGGTTAAAAGCGTCGTCGCCACCGGCCATCTCCCGGATGGAGTGCATGGCAAAAGTGGGTACACCTACATCCAGGGTCTGCACACCAATCATCGCCGCAGTAATCGGGCCGATGGTACTGCCACAGCCCAGATCGGTGCGATTGACGAACACCTGCAGTGGCACCCCTGCCCGCTCGCAGAGCCGACGAAATATGGCAGCGGTGACACTGTTGGTGGCATAGCGCTGATTCGCATTAACTTTTAGTACAGGCCCCTCATTGAGCAGCGGGCCGTGGTTGCCATCGTGACGGTCGGTGTAGTTGGGGTGAATGCCGTGGGCGTTGTCTGCAGAAATCAGCAGAGAACGACGTATCACCCGGGTCAGTTGCTCCGGTTGTGGACACAGGCGTTCCAACAGGGACTGCAACATCACACCGTTGGCGCCGCAGGCGGAAACGCTGCCAACCTCCTCGTGGTCATTGCAGATCAGCATGATGCTCTGTTCATCCCCCGCTTCCAGCAACGCCTTCAAGCCGGTAAAACAGCTCAGCAGGTTGTCCAGGCGGGCGCTGGAGAGAAATTCACCGTTCAACCCTGTCACCGCCGGGGCCAAGGTGTCGTAGAAGTACAACTCGTAATCCACCACCCGTTTGCCGGATAGTGCCGGTTCGGACTTGCCCAATTCGTCAGATAACAGCTGGCGGAAGTCCCTGGTGTCTTTGTTGGAGTCTTTGAACAGCAACGGCGGGATGTCGGTTTGCGGATTGACCCTGCGTTCGTTGTTAGCATCCCTGTCCAGGTGGATGGCCAGACTGGGAATCACCGCCACAGGGCGTTTCAGATCCACCAATGCCTGACGCAACTGACCATCGCCATTGTCGACGATCACCCGACCGGCGATAGACAGGTCCCGGTCAAACCATGGATTAAGCAGCGCGCCACCGTAGACCTCCACACCGAGCTGGAAATAGCCCTGGCGGTGCAGCTCCGGCTTGGGCTTGACCTTGAGACAGGGGCTGTCGGTATGAGCTCCCACCATGCGGATACCCGTTTCCGCCAATGGCTTTCGCCCCACCACGAAAGCGATGATCGAGGAACCATTGCGGGTCATGTAATAGCGACCACCCGCCTGTAGTTGCCACTGATCTTCTTCTACCAGAGCCACGAACCCGGCAGCATCCAATGCCGCGCGAAGATTTTTTACCGCATGGAACGGCGTCGGCGATGCACCGATAAAATCCAGCAATTGACGGTTGAATGCCTGACTGCTCATCTCTTACCTCTTAACCTTGTTCATGCGCCCTGTTTGTCGTCGGCCTCCAGCCGTGCCAGCAGACTGGAGGTATCCCAGCGCCCGCCACCCATGGCCTGAACTTCCCCGTAAAACCGGTCGACCAACTCTGTCACCGGCAGGTGACTGCCGTTTCTGGCGGCTTCCTCAAGCACAATGGCCAGATCCTTACGCATCCAGTCCACAGCAAAGCCGTGATTGTACTCACCGGCCAGCATGGTCCGATAGCGGTTCTCCATCTGCCAGGACTGGGCAGCCCCCTTGGAGATGACGTCTATTACTTGTTCGGGATCGAGCCTGGCGGCCCTGGCGAAATGCAGCCCTTCTGCCAGGGCTTCAACCAGGCCCGCCACACAGATCTGGTTGACCATTTTGCACAGCTGACCTGCACCCACGGGACCCAACAGTGTCACCTGTCTGGCATAGGCATCAATAACTGGCCTGGCTCGTTCGAAATCAGTTTGCTCGCCTCCAACCATCACCGTGAGTGAGCCCTTCTCGGCGCCCTGTTGACCACCGGAAACGGGGGCATCCAAATAGCCTATGCCTCTTTCTTTGACGACAGCAGCCAACTCACGACTGACAGCTGCGGAAGCCGTGGTGTGATCAACAAACAATGTACCTGAAGCCATGCCTGAAAAGGCGCCCTGTGCCCCACTGGCAACTTCACGTAAGTCATCATCATTGCCAACACAGGCAAAGACGATTTCAGCCCCTTCCACAGCCGTTGCCGGCGTCTCGGCCATGGTGCCACTGTACTGTTCGAGCCAACGCCGGGCTTTTTCCCGGGTGCGGTTATAAACGCAGACCTGGTGGCCGGCTGCACTCAGATGTCCGGCCATGGGAAAGCCCATTACCCCCAGGCCGATAAATGCCACTTTGCTCAAGGAGCATTCTCCTCAGGAATTCATCAGGATCGCAATCAGTACTGCCCCCAGCAAAAGACGGTAGATCACAAAAGGCATCATGCCGATGCGATTTATCCAGGTCAGAAACAGGTGAATGCAAAAATAGGCGGCTCCCGCGGACAATAGAGTACCCAGGACAATATCGCCCCAGGGCACCGTAGGCAGTTGCACCAACTGGGCAGTTTTATAACCACCACTCAGGACAATAATCGGGATCGCCATCAGAAAAGAAAATCGTGCCGCCGCTGCGCGATCAAAACCAAGGGCCAGAGCAGCGGTAATCGTAATACCGGAACGGGATGTACCAGGAATCAGTGCCAGTGCCTGGGCAATGCCCACGAACAATGCCGAGCGCCAGGTAAAATCAGTCAGGGGCCTTGTACGTTTACTGTAGATATCGGCTGCGCCCAACAGCACTCCGAACAGAATCGTGGTGGCTGCGATAACAGCGGTGGAACGCAGATAGGTTTCGATGAGGTCGCCGCACAACAACCCTGCCAACCCGGCAGGAATGGTGGCCAGGATGATTTGCCAGCCAAGTCGGCTCTCCGGTGAACTGCCCCCACCAACCACGCTCTTACACCAGTGGTAAATCAAGGCGCGCACATCATGGCGAAAATACCACAGCACCGCCACCAGAGAACCCACATGCACAGCCACATCGAAAGCCAAACCCTGATCAGTCCATCCGAGGATAGCCGAGGGCAATATCAGATGAGCCGAACTGGAAATAGGCAGAAATTCAGTCAGTCCCTGAATAATCGCCAGGAATACAATCTGGAAAAATTCCACTACTAACTCCTTTACTGATGACTTCCCTGTTGATCACGCAAACGCTGGCGTTTTTTCCAGGAAACCTTGTCTCGCAAATATAATGGCTGAACCTCGTCCACAGCCTTACCGGCACCATTGGCAACCATAGGCAGTGCAATCTGCAACACATCACGAGCATCCGGCATTAGGGATGGTTCAACCAGTTGGGGGCTGAGAGCAATTCTCTCCCTGAGATGCCAACCATCGCCAATGCCCACAATGGGCAAATCAGAACAGGGAGTGTTGATCTGCTCAGGGGCATCCAGACTGTCGGCAACCACTCTCTGTAATTCATTATCTCGCCAACAGAACGACGCCCAATAGATCTCATCCATGCGTGCATCAAACATGGGCATCACCTGGCAAGCGTTTCCCAGTTCGAGATGCCTGACGGCAGTGGTTGCAAGCGTTTCCAGACTGGAGACGGGAACAACCGGGAGATCAGCGCCAAAAGCCAACCCCTGCACTACACCAAATCCGATACGGATACCGGTAAAAGAACCGGGGCCATGGGTAAATGCCAGTGCATCCAGTTCGGTCAATGGCAAATCTGCTTCGGCAAGAATATCGTCGATCATGGGCAGAATTAATTGAGTGTGTTCCCGACTAGCCAGCTGAAAACGAAACAGGGTCTGATCACCGTACGCTAACGCCACCGAACAAGCGGGCGTGGTGGTATCCAAAGCCAGAACTTTCACAATAAAAAATCCCCCGATGAAGCGGGGGATTGTAACCTGATTGACGGGGCCGCTGCGCCCCGCCTTGCTGGAATCCGAAAGTTTTCTTATTCGGTTGCCGCTGGAGCAGCTGTTGCTGTTTCCACAGGAGCCGCTGGTGCGACAGCTTTACGGGGACGCCCAGGACGTTTGGCTGCAGGCTTTTTCGCCGCCGCCGGTTTCGTTGCCGTTGCGGATTTAGCGGAAGCGGCCTTGGCGGGACGACCTGGACGCTTAGCGGCAGGTTGTTTCGCGACCGCGGTCTTGCTAACCGCTGCCTTTTTTTCTGTAGCAGTGGCAGCTTTAGCCTTGGGAGGACGACCAGGCCCGCGTTTAGCAGGAGTGCGCTTGGCAGCAACGGGCTTGCCTGTGGCAGCTGCAGCTTTGGGCGGACGTCCCGGACCGCGTTTAGCAGTACCGGTAGCCGCGGTTGCTTTTTTCGCGCGGCCAGCAGTTTTGCCAGCGGCGGGCACGGCAACTTCCGTTTTACGGGGACGACCGGGACCACGCTTGGACGGCATTGGAGTTTCTGCAGATTGTATCGCGCTAGCTTTCTTCTCCGCAGCCTTGATGACATCACTTGCTCTTTTGTGCAAACGCTTCTCGACAGCTTTCACACGAGCCAGTGCTTTTCTTTCAGCATCTTTAACTTTTTTGGAGACAGCTACCGCCTGCTTTTTCAGCCATGCCTTTTCAAAGCGGGCTTTGGCTTTATCCAGGTCAGCCTGTGCTCTCGCTTTCAGCTTGGCCTCGGTTTGTAAAATTTTTGCCTTCGCCTTTTCTTCCAGGTCTTTCACCTGTTCGAGAATTTTGGCCGCGCGGAGTTCGGCTTTTGCCATTGTGCCCTTCACGTTCAGTTTCTCCAGATTTGCCATGTTGGAGCGGACCTCCTGCATGGCTTTTTAAGTGCCGCTTGGGTTACCTTTGTAGAGTTTTCTGCAACCCGGTTTCTTGCAGCAACCAGTTTCTGGCGGGCAGCTGCGACCTTGCTAGTTTGTACTGAGATTTCCTTTTCTACTTTGCCAATAGCATTAACAGCCTGATCCAGGGCTTTTGAGGTAGTACGTTTTGCAGTGTTTTTTACTGATCCTGCAGCAGCCCGTTTTGCAGCGGGTTTAGTGACCGTTTTTTTAACGGCCTTCTTAGGAGCTTGTGCCATTAGACATCCCCTTGTGGGTAGAAAAGAAAAAAATGGTCTAAACAGCGACCGAAGGAACTTGTTTAAAGTTTATTCAATTCAAAGATATTTTCCAGTTATGACTGAAAAATATTTGTAATTTTTGAAAAAATGTTCTTTTTTCAGTATCAGGATCTTGGCAGTAATCTGTCAGAGACGATTTCGGCAAGGGTTTGAATGAAATCCGAACTGTCATTCAGGCAGGAAATATATTGATAGTGAGAGCCACCGGCATCTGTAAAAACCTGCCGGTAAGTTACGTCCAGCTCTTCCAGCGTTTCCAGACAATCAGTCACGAAGGCCGGACTGATAACATCCACAGAACGAACGCCTTCAGACGCCCATTTTATTAACAATTCATCGGTGTATGGCTGAAGCCACTGCTTTGGGCCGAACCGAGATTGAAATGACATCGCCCAGTCGCTCTCTGCCAATCCCAAATTAACGGCAACGAGTTCAGCTGTTTCCCGGCAATGGCAATAATAAGGGTCTCCTTTGTCCACGTATTCCTGTGGCACGCCATGAAAAGACATCAGCAGCTTTTCATGCCGCCCGTTTTTCCCCCAGGATGAGCGAATGCTGTTTGCCAGGTTTTCTATATAGGCGGGATAGTTCTGGAATGATTTAACGACGGAAAAATCCGGCACATCGCGGGATCCGCGCACGATGTCCGCCAGCTGATCGTAAATGGCTCCAGTCGTGGAGGCAGAATACTGGGGGTACATGGGCACTATCAGGAATTGATCAACACCCATTTCCTGCAGACGCTTAACTGTCGTAGCCAATGACGGCTCCCCATAGGTCATGGCGGAAGCAACCAGTGGCGATCTATCGACAAACTTTTTTCGCAGTTCTTCCTGAAGTGCGACCACCTGCCGTTCGGTAATAAGCCGAAGTGGCGAGCCCTCCTCCCACCATATTTGTTGATAGCTGTGAGCAACTTTCTTTTTTCGCAACGGAATGATGATCATCCGCAGAACAAACCACCAGATCAGCCTGGGGGCCTCTACCACCCTGGAATCGGAAAGAAAACTTTTCAGAAATTTGGCAACTGATTCAGGCGTCGGAGAATCGGGTGTGCCGAGGTTCGCCAGGATGACCGCTGTTTTTTTCATTGTCAGAATTTGCAGGCAAAAAAAATGGGCTCTTTTGAGCCCATTTTGCATGACTTGTCAGCCTCAGGCCAGAGCTTCTTCCAGGCGGGCTTCAACATCGGCCAGCGCACCAATACCATTAACACCGGCATAGGCGGGGGCGGAACCCGGCTGGGTCTTTGCCAGATTCTGGTAAAAACCTACCAAGGGCTCAGTTTGTTCGTGATAGACCGAGAGACGGTTGCGGATGGTTTCTTCCTTGTCATCCTCGCGCTGAATCAGTGCCTCTCCGGTGACATCATCGAGACCTTCCTGTTTCGGCGGATTGTGAATCACGTGATAAACACGACCGGAACCTTCGTGTACGCGACGACCGCTCAGACGGGAAACGATTTCATCGTCAGCCACATCAATTTCAATCACTTTATCGATAGTCACACCTTCGCTGAGCAGGGCCTCTGCCTGGGGAATGGTGCGCGGGAAACCATCAAACAGAAAACCATTTACACAATCGGGCTCCTGAATGCGCTCTTTCACCAGAGCGATGATCAGGTCATCAGATACCAGGCCACCAGAGGCCATAATATCCTTGGCTTTCAGGCCAAGTTCGGTACCGGCCTTAACCGCAGCGCGCAGCATGTCGCCAGTGGAAATTTGCGGGATACCGAATTTTTCAGTGATGTATTTGGCCTGTGTACCTTTACCGGCACCCGGGGGGCCCAAGAGAATAATACGCATTGCAGATCTCCAGTGTTCTGGGGTGAAATTATAATTAGCCAGTTACCCAAACTGGTGGTTGAGGCCGGAAACCTTACACATAAACGGGGTTGATCACAAGCAATTACGGGGGTTTCAGGGCCATAACTCAGTCACTGTGCTTGGCTTTCTCCCATAGGGCATCCAGCCTCTCCAGTGAACAGTTGTCTATATTTTCACCACTCTCGTTGAGTGAGCGTTCGATGAACTGAAAACGTTTCTCAAATTTGCGTGAAGCCGCTCGCAGAGCGGTTTCTGCATCTACCTTCTGATGTCGACATAGATTAACCACTGTAAAGAGCACATCGCCCAGCTCTTCCGCTATGGCCGCTGACTCTCCCTCGCTCAATGCGACCTGCAGCTCGTCCACCTCCTCAGTCAGTTTGTCCATCACGCCGTGACTGTCCGGCCAGTCAAAACCATGGTTGGCAGCTCTTTTCTGCAATTTCTGGGCTCTGGTCAGGGACGGCAGGCTATGGGGAATGTCATCCAGTATTGAGCGGTGACCCTTCTGCTCGCGCTCGTTGCGCTTGAGGGATTCCCAATTCTGTTTGATGCTTACCTCTTCCGGCTCGACTCCCACCTCGCGGCGGCTATCCAGCGTACCCACGGGAAACACATGCGGGTGACGACTGACCAGTTTGGCCACCAGCTCCGAAACAATCGCGTTAAAGTCAAAGAGCCCCTGCTCCTCACCCAACTGGCTGTAGAAAACCACCTGAAACAGCAGGTCACCCAATTCTTCGCGGAGATGACCGAAATCCTTTCGCTCAATAGTGTCAACGACCTCGTATACCTCTTCCAGGGTGAAGGGCACGATGGTTTCAAAGGTTTGCTTGAGATCCCAGGGGCAACCATCCTCAGGGTCCCGCAGGCGGCGCATCAGATAAAGCAGCTGTTCCAGGGAATACGCGGTCTTGGTCACATCAGGCCTCGTCCAGGCGATGGACATTGGTGATATTGGGAACCTGCCGCAGACGGGACATGGCCGTACTCAATTCATCGAAGCTCATGACTTCCACAGTAATTTCCATTCTCACCGAGACCCCCTTGCGACCTTGATCACTACGGGTGTTCATCGCCAGAACATTAAGACCGGTCTTGTCGAGAATGGTGGTGATGTCCCGCAACAGGCCAGCACGATCGTAGGACTCGATCAGGATGCGCACCGGATAGACCTGTTTCGGCTTACCTCCCCAGGACACTTCAAGGACACGCTCCGGTTCGGTGTTTTGCAGCCGTAACAAATTGCCGCAGTCCTTTCGGTGCACAGAGACACCACGTCCACCAGTTATGTAGCCACTGATCTGATCCCCGGGGATAGGGTTACAACAGCGGGCAATATGAGTAAGCAGGTTGCCCACCCCATAAATGTAGATGTCGGATTCTTCGTAGCGGCTTGCTTTAACAGGGGACTGTATAGCTGCGGTGATCCGCTTTTTACCCAGTTCCAGTTTCGCCAGGATGGCATTGAGCACTTGGGTAACACTGACATCGCCAGCCCCGATAGCGGCATACAGACCATCGTCGCCATTTTTGTTGAACTTCTCTGCCAGCTGAACAATGTCGACCTGACCAATATTGAGCTGTCGCAGCTCTCGCTCCAGCAAAGCCTTCCCGGCTGCCGCATTTTTTTCGTGGTTCTGTTTGCGAAACCACTGCTGGACCTTGGCCCTGGCCCTGGTGGTATGCAGGTATCCCAAAGCCGGTGAAAGCCAGTCCCGACTCGGGGACTCGTGCTTGCTGGTGAGAACGGCTACCTGATCTGCGGTGTGCAGGGTTGAGTTCAGCGGCACGATACGGCCGTTGACCTTGGCACCCCGGCATCGGTGCCCTACTGAGGTGTGTACACGGTAGGCAAAGTCCAGAGGCGTGGCACCCACAGGCAGATCCACCACATGCCCCTCAGGAGTAAACACATAAATCCGGTCGGTGGCGTTGTCTCGACTGAGCAATTCCTTGACCTGGTCATCCTCGATCTCTTCATGCCACTCCAGGACTTGACGCAGCCAGGCGATTTTTTCCTCATAGCTACGGGCAGTTGCCTTCAGGTCTGTACCCTTATAGCGCCAGTGGGAACAAACCCCGAATTCGGCCTCCTCATGCATGTCGTAGGTACGAATCTGAACCTCTAATACCTTGCGATGGGGACCGATCACCGCCGTATGCAGGGAGCGGTAGCCGTTCTCTTTTGGGGTGGCAATATAATCATCAAACTCGTTTGGGATATTGCGCCAGTGGCTGTGGGCAATACCCAGCACCGTGTAACACTCGGCAACCGTCGGAACCAGTACTCGCACTGCGCGGATATCGTAAATCTGGGAGAAGCCCACATCCTTGCGGTGCATCTTTCGCCAGATGCTATAGATGTGCTTGGCACGACCGGCGATATCGGCCTTGATGCCCGCCTTTGCCAGTTCGCCGTGCAGGGTGTCGATGACCTCGTCGATGTAGCGCTGGCGGTCCAGGCGGCGCTCGTCCAGCAAGCGAGCGATACGCATGTACTCTTCCGGTTCCAGATAGCGGAATGCCAGATCTTCGAGCTCCCATTTCAGCTGACCGATACCCAAGCGGTGAGCGAGGGGTGCGTAGACATCAAAAATTTCCCGGGCCACCCGTTGGCGCTTCTCTTCCGTCGCTGTCTTCAGCGCCCGGATGGCACAGGTGCGCTCGGCGATCTTGATCAGGGCTACACGCACGTCATCAATGATCGAGACCAGCATTTCCCTGACCTTGGCCGCCTGCTGGGCAGCTGCATGGCCAAATACTGTCCCTTCGCCATCAGCGCGCAGGGTACTTATGACCGCCATTTTGAGAACGCTTTCAATCAGGGTGGCAACATTGTCACCAAATTGCTTGCGGACAATGGCGAGATCGAGGCGGCGCTCCCTGACCACGCGGTAAAGAATCGCAGCAACCAGACTATCGACATCGTAGAGGTGTAACTCGGCAAGAATTTCGGCCATTTCCAGGCCGGTTCGAAAACTGCTGACAGTCGGGGTCCAGCGTTCAGCGCCGGATTTTTCCTCGGCCTCCCGCGCCAGTTCACAGGCCCCCAGCAGGACATCACGGACATCGCGCTCCGTGACAATTTTTGCCAACAGGCTGTCTACCCATTGTTCGATTTCAACCGCTCCCTGCTCCTGGACCGGATGATGATCTCTAACCTGAACCATAGCTGACTCTCGTTATCGACTAGCCCTGTAGAACAGAACGGCTTGGAAGCAGTAACAACGGGTCAGCTTACCGCCGCCCGAAATGCTCTGCAACTGAACTGGCACTTTAGTCAGACTGAAACAGACCAGAGGAGAGATAGCGGTCGCCGCGATCACAAATTATCGCGACAATGACGGCGTTTGCGACTTCGGCTGACAAACGTAGGGCGCCGGCTACAGCCCCGCCGGAAGAGACACCACAAAAGATGCCTTCCCGTCGTGCCAGGTCCCGCATACAGTCCTCTGCTTCCTGCTGGCCTATATCGAGTACCCGGTCGACCCGGTTGGCATCAAAAATTTCCGGCAAATATTCCTTTGGCCAGCGACGTATGCCGGGAATTGCAGAACCCTCCATGGGTTGCAGTCCCACAATCTGTATGGCCGGATTCTGCTCCTTGAGAAAGCGGGAAACCCCCATGATCGTACCCGTCGTTCCCATGGAGCTGACGAAATGAGTGATTCTGTGTTGGCTCTGACGCCAGATTTCCGGGCCGGTATGTTCATAATGAGCCAGTGGATTGTCAGGGTTGGCAAATTGATCCAGCACGATGCCCTTGCCCTCAGCCTCCATAGCCTTTGCCAGGTCACGTGCACCTTCCATGCTCTGCTCCCGACTGACCAGAATCAGTTCCGCACCGTAGGCCCGCATAGCGGCCTTGCGCTCATCAGTGCTGTTTTCCGGCATGATCAGGATCATCCGGTAGCCCTTGATTGCCGCAGCCATCGCCAGTGCAATCCCGGTATTACCGGAAGTCGCTTCGATCAGGGTATCACCCGGTTTGATCCGCCCCCGCGCCTCGGCGTGCTGAATCATGCTCATGGCCGGTCGATCCTTTACAGATCCCGCAGGATTGTTGCCTTCCAGCTTCACGAGAATAGTGTTGCTGGTATTTCCAGGCAGGCGCTGCAATCTCACCAGCGGCGTTTCACCAATACAGGACTCAATGGTTGGGTAAGTCATCATTTTCTCAACAACATGCCGCGGCACAGGAGAACTACCTGTCCGCAGGTAATCTGGCGCGGCAAGACCGCAGTTTGGCGCTATTCTAGCTAGGCGTAGGAAGGTTGTCTCTCCGGAACGGCCTACTAAAAAGAAGGTTTCTGTATAACAAGCTGTCGAGCGGTTATTGATCAGCCACTGTAACCGCTAGCCAATCAGCGGTGTTTTGAGAGTACAACAAAGGCAAGGGCATATTCCTGTTCATCGGAGAGGCTCAATAACGCCTCGTCAGCGCGAAGCTCTTCCATAAGACTTTGGGCCGCACCGCCCAGGATGAAATATGGCGCGCCCGCCTCATTATTGGCCACTTCCATATCCTGCCAAGAGACTTTCCCGATACCGGTACCCAGGGCCTTTACCAGCGCCTCCTTGGCCGCAAAACGTTTGGCCAGGTATGCAGGGGGGTTACTGTGCTGATCGAATCTCAGCAGCTCCCTCGGGCATAGAATGCGTTGAGCAAAGCTTCGTCCGTGGCGTTCCAGAACACCACGGATACGGGCGATTTCAACAATATCAGTACCGATAGCGACGATCATGGCTGTTCCTGCTGGGAGGGCGTCCTGCGGACGAAAAGTGCCCTGCTGCTGAGAGGTTTATCACCTAGCAAGTGCTGAATGGCGAGCCTCATCAGGCGCTTCGCGGCCCTGGCCACCTGGGGATCGTCATAAGACCCTGCTTCGACAGCCAGCAATTCGCTCCCCAGAAACCAATTGGGTTGGGATTTTTCTATTGCCGAAGACAACCTTGTACTAACCCCGGAGATCGGATCAAACCAGTACCATTCTTCCGGAGAAAGTTCGACACCCTCCTCTGCGGTATGACCCAGAGCCAGTCCATACCCGACTTCGTCCAATAGAATCCGCTCGAAACGGCGTAAGGCCGGTTCAATCTGCCCCTCTTCCGACATGGAAGCGATTGTCTCAAGATAATGGTCAAACAGCGCATCATGAGGATCATGATCAGCGAGAAGCCGCAGGATCAGTTCATTGAGATAGAAACCGCTGTAGAGATAATCGCCACGCAACGTCAACGGTCGGCCCGAAGGCTCGGCGACCACCAGGGTTTTCAAGTCACCTTTTCCAGTCCAGCTGGCAATCAGGGGAACAAAGGGCTCAAGAACACGGCTGCCCGTTTTCTGCCGTCTGAAACCGCGGGCCACCACCCGCAGACGGCCGTAATGACGGGTAAACATATCCACCAGCTGGCTGGTTTCGCGATATGGGCGGGCATGAAGAACAAACGCCGGTTCACTGTCTACGCGAATAGCAGTTACCACTCATCCGCTCTCCACCGGGCAAACAGGAAATACTGGGAACGCCGGCAACCAACATTCAATGACTCACCCTTCTTCAATGAAAACAGGTGTGATGCCTTGTTAGTCATCGTAACCCAGGCTTCGCAGGGCTCGCTCATCATCGGACCAGCCACGACGCACTTTGACCCACAGGTTTAACATGACCTTGGATTCCAGCAGTTTCTCCATGTCCAGTCGCGCCTGTTGGCCGATTTTCTTCAAACGGGTGCCTTTATCGCCAATGATGATTTTTTTCTGGCCGTCACGCTCCACGAGAATCAGGGCACTGATGTGGCACACTTTGCCCTGATATTTAAATTCTTCAATTTCCACGGCCACCTCATAGGGCAGCTCTGCCCCCAACTGCCGGGTAATTTTTTCACGGACAATCTCTGCCACCAGATAGCGCTGGGTGCGATCAGTGACCTGGTCTTCAGGATAGTAGTGAATGCCCGCCGGAATATGCTTGAGAATAGCTTCTTCAAGCTCATTGAGCTTCTGGCCATGAAGTGCGGAAACGGGGATCAGCGCCGCTTCGGGAAACATACCTGCCAGCCGTTGCAACTGGGGCAACAGGTCCGCCTTGGATTCCAGGCGATCAACCTTGTTGATAGCGATGATCAGTGGGGCACCACTACGGGCAATTTCACTGGCAACACGTTCATCCGCCTCGGTCCACACCGTGCGGTCGACGACAAAGACCACCACGTCCACATCGCGGATGGCCGTTTCGGCCGCCCTATTCATGAAACGGTTGATGGCCTTATCCTGGTTTGTGTGTAAACCGGGAGTGTCCACAAATATCAGCTGTACATCACCCTCGGTCTTGATTCCCAGGGTATTTTGCCTCGTGGTCTGAGGCTTGCGGGAGGTGATGCTGATTTTCTGGCCGAGCAGATGGTTGAGGAGCGTGGATTTCCCCACGTTGGGGCGACCGACGATGGCCACGTAACCAGAGCGGGTCGGTTGTTCTTCTGTCACTGTTGTAATCCTGACAAGGCGGCAGCTGCCGCTAACTTTTCCGCAGCGCGCCTGCTGCTGCCTTCACCACGGGTTGGTGTGCACAAACCATCGACCGAACACTCGACGGTGAAGTGCTGGTCATGGGCTTCACCTGAAACTTCTATTATCTCGTAAACGGGTAATGGTCGACCCCGAGCCTGGAGAAATTCCTGCAACTGGGTCTTCGGGTCCTTGAGACTGGTTTCAGAGAGATTGTCCAGGCGGCTGGCAAACCACTCGAGTACCGTACTTTCACAGTGTGTCATACCGCCGTCGAGATAGATGGCGCCAATAATCGCCTCCACTGCATCAGCAAGTATGGAATCACGACGTTGCCCACCACTCTTTTTTTCACCACCGCCCAATTTGAGATGATCACCTAATCCCAGCTCGCGGGCGATAACCGCCAGTGTAGTGCCCTTTACCAGGCTGGCGCGATAGCGACTCAGGTCGCCCTCGCTGGTGTCCGGCAAGCGCTGGTAGATGGCATGGCCGATGATGAAATTGAGCGCCGCATCGCCGAGAAACTCCAGTCGCTCATTATTTGCGGCACCGTAGCTGCGATGGGTCAGAGCGAGATCAAGCAGGGCCTGATCGTTGAATTGATAGCCTATTCGTTTGAGCAATCGCTGTCTATTGATGTCCACCCGGTGTTCGCGGCCTGATGATTATTTCGAGCTGTCGTAGCTGTTGTTAAAACGGACCACCACATCCACGTTGGCGATAAAATTGACTCTTTTTTCGTAATTGAGAGTCACCAGCGTGCGGGTTTTCTCACGTTCAATCTTGATGTCCTTCATATCGATATCACGAACATTATTAATATCGAAAAAATCACCCAGTTTCCGGCGAACCTGAGAGTCTGTCATGGTGTGAATATTCTCTTCTGCCAGCGAATCTATTGCGGCTTTGACAAATGAGTTGTCCAGGTAAAGCGGACCCACCTTGAGAGCAGCGGTAAGAAAAAAACCAACCACTGCCAGCGTTACCAATGCGCCAAGAACTGAGATACCCCGTTGTGTGCGTTGTTTCATCTGTACATCTCCCCTATGGACTGACGAAGAACTATTGGATTTTGCCGATGCGTTCGAAACTCGGCAAGCTGCCGAGGGATTGCCAATGCATCCAGATTACCACCGCTTTACCGACGATATTTTTCTCCGGCACAGGTCCCCAGACACGACTATCGCTACTGTTGTCCCTGTTATCCCCCATCATGAAGTATTGCCCCTCAGGAACAACATAGGAGAAATTTCGCCCCAGGGGGCCGGGAACTTTGCTTTTTTGTATGCGGTGAAGCACATCCCCTAGTTGTTCATCCTTGAATTCAAAACGGGTATCTGCTGGAACGGCTGTCACATTTAATTGTTCCGCAGGCTCGCCATTGACGAACAATTGGTTATTCATAACCCGGATTTCATCGCCAGGCAACCCGATCACTCTTTTGATGAAATAGCGATCGTCTTCTGGTGGGAAAAATACCATCACATCCCCTCTCTTGGGTTCGTTGAGAGGAATCACCTTGGTACCAGTGATCGGCAAACGCACACCATAGGTGTACTTGTTGACCAGAATAAAATCACCCACCTTCAGGGTGGGGATCATGGAACCCGAAGGAATCTGAAAGGGTTCAAAAAGAAAAGAACGCAGGACAAAAACCAACAGCAATACAGGAAAGAAGGACCCGCTGTATTCAATCCAGGTGGGGACTGGCTCATCTGCGCCGCGCTGTTTTGCCAGATAGAACCTGTCAACGACCCAGACGATGCCGGACACCAATACCAGAATGAATAATATAAGTGGAAAATCAATATCCATTAAATGGCCTCAACTATCGGTTTTCAGCACGGCCAGGAAGGCCTCCTGCGGAATTTCCACGCTACCGACCTGCTTCATGCGTTTCTTGCCTTCTTTCTGCTTCTCGAGCAGTTTTTTCTTGCGGGTTACGTCACCACCATAACATTTGGCAGTAACGTTTTTGCGCAGGGCTTTAACCGTGGTTCGGGCAATAATGTGGCCGCCGATAGCGGCCTGGATTGCCACATCGAACATTTGTCGCGGAATCAGCTCGCGCATTTTTTCAGTGAGCTGGCGCCCCTTGAACTGCGCATTGCCGCGGTGAACGATCAATGCCAATGCATCCACCTTATCGCCATTAATAAGCACGTCAAGCCTTACAAGGGGCGCTGGCTGGAAACGAGTGAAAGTGTAATCCAGCGAAGCAAAACCCCGGCTGACGGATTTCAGGCGATCGAAGAAATCCATCACCACTTCACTCATGGGCAATTCGTAACTCAGGGAAACCTGACCACCCACAAACTGCATATCTTTCTGGATACCGCGCTTTTCTACACACAGGGTAATGACATTGCCAAGATAGTCCTTCGGCACCAGGATATTAGCTTCGCACAGGGGTTCGCGCATTTCTGCGACATAGGCGGGATCAGGCAGGTCTGATGGGTTGGAAATATGAACCACTGAACCGTCGGTTTTCAACACTTCGTAAACCACTGTCGGTGCTGTGGTGATCAGATCCAGATCGTATTCCCGCTCCAGGCGCTCCTGGATGATCTCCATGTGCAGCATACCCAGGAAGCCACAGCGGAATCCGAAGCCAAGGGCATCGGAACTTTCCGGCTCATAAAACAGCGAGGCGTCGTTCAGGGTCAGCTTAGCCAGTGCGTCGCGGAAGTCCTCAAAATCATCAGAACTAATCGGGAACATACCCGCGTAAACCTGGGGCTTTACCCGCTGAAAACCAGGCAGGGCCGGGACGTCCGGCGTGTTGTTGTGAGTAAAGGTATCCCCCACCGGAGCGCCATGGATATCCTTAATACCGGCAACCACGAATCCCACTTCACCGGCACGGAGAACACCTGTCTCCTTGCGCTTCGGCGTGAATACACCGACATTGTCCACCACATGGGCTTTGCCGATGGATTTTGCCAATATTTTGTCTTTTACCTTGAGAGTGCCCTGGGTAACCCTAACCAACGAAACAACACCCAGGTAATTATCAAACCAGGAATCAATGATCAGTGCCTGCAGGGGAGCATCCACATCGCCCACAGGCGCGGGAATCTTGGCCACCAGCTCTTCGAGAATATCATCGATACCCAGCCCGGTTTTAGCACTGCAACGAACGGCATCGTGGGCATCAAGACCGATAATATCCTCAATTTCCGCAATCACTTTCTCCGGATCAGCCTGGGGCAAATCCATTTTATTGAGGACAGGAATCACCTCCAGCCCCTGTGCAATCGCGGTGTAGCAGTTAGCCACAGATTGCGCTTCAACCCCCTGTCCTGCATCCACTACCAGCAGCGCACCTTCGCAGGCGGCCAGTGATCGTGACACTTCATAGGAAAAGTCCACATGCCCTGGCGTGTCGATGAAGTTCAGTTGATAGGTTTTGCCATCCCGCGCAGTGTAGTCCAACGTCACACTCTGGGCCTTGATAGTAATGCCACGCTCGCGCTCGATATCCATGGAATCGAGCACCTGCTCGGCCATTTCACGTTCTGTCAGCCCGCCACAAACCTGAATAAAGCGGTCGGCGATGGTGGATTTACCGTGGTCAATATGGGCGATGATGGAAAAATTTCTGATGTGACTAAGATCTGACACAGCTACGCATTCTGCTAGGAGACAGGGATTGTCTGGGGTTGATTTCAGGCCGTGCAGTCTAGCGTATTTGCCCGGAACACGCCACGAATTGCTTGAACCTCAGTTGCCCGCCACAACCGAGACAGACAGCAGTTGGAGCTCAGTTGTCATTATCTGTGAGCTCACCAATCGTGACGGTCAGATGGTGCAACTCTTTCCCCCGAAGCAAGCCCAGATCAACCTGAGAACCCGGCAGCAGTGATCCTGCGATTCTTGGCAATACAGCAGGTTCTGTAATGTTGTGCCCATCCAGACTGATGATGATGTCCCCAGCCAAGACACCGGCCCTATCCGCCGGACTATCCGATTGTACTTGCGCCACAAATCCGCCAGTGCTTAACTTCAATCCCGCAGCCTTGGCCAGGTTGGCATCCACCTCCTGAACGTACACCCCGAGCCACCCGCGAGAGACATGCCCCTTGGCGCGAAGCTGCTCGACGACCAGCCGAGCAACATCCACAGGTACGGCAAAAGACAATCCGATATAGCCACCACCAGGTCGGGAAAATATCTGGGTGTTTATCCCAACGACCTCTCCCTCGAGGTTGAGCAAAGGGCCGCCAGAGTTACCGGGATTGGTAGCGACATCACTCTGTAAAAAAGGGACGTAACTATCGCCATTCTCGGAGGGAATACTCCTGCCCTTCGCACTGATGATGCCCGCACTGGCACTGTAGTCGAGACCAAATGGGGCCCCGATGGCAATCACCCACTGGCCAACCCCGACAGTTCCCGAGTCAGCAAAATCGAGAGTGGGCAACTGATTGGCAGGAATTTTTAGCAACGCGAGGTCAGATCGACGGTCTGCTCCCACAACTTCTGCTTCAAAAGTGCGGCGATCTATCAGCTTCACGTCAACTCGCCGCGCTCCAGCCACGACATGATGATTGGTGAGCACGTAACCGTCAGAAGAGATGATAAAACCGGAACCGGTGGCATGGCTCTCGAGAATGTCGCCCGGTGAGTGTTCAAAAAATCGTAATAAGTGTCTGGCAGGATTTTCTTCACCCAGCTTAGGCTGATTTTTCAGCTCTTCCGGATAGACATCGATACGAACAACCGCGGGAGAAGCCGCTGCAACCAGCTCCTGAAAATCTGGCCATTCATGAGCCTCAGCAACTACAGCCGTGAAAAGCACAACCCAAAAAGGTGTAAACCATAGACGGCACAACATACCCTGCCCCCCTACGGACGAACCGGCACACCGACGCACACGACTTAAAACCTAGGGATAGATCGGCGCAGTGAGCTTGCCTAGCAATACCGGTTGTACCTGGGAATTATTTTTATTAATCGCAGAATGAATTCTCGCCACGACCCCACCACAGACGAGGCCCAGCACGGCCCCAAGCCCTACAGAGAGATCCGATTGGGAAAAACTGGCACCGAGGATCGCGCCAGCAACCAGCGCGATCAAAGGAAAAAGGTAAATGAAAAAGTCCCGCGAACGATCACGTCCTCCGGAATACCTATAACCACCTGATCATTGAGGTTCAGGGAATGAAGATCGCAATCCCCTGGCAGAACCCTGATGGCCGCGGGCTTACCGGCGAAACGGGCCAACGTTCCCTGACCACATCCCTTTTGAACGGCACAGCTGTGGCAGGCAGATCTCTGAATGGTTTCCACCCACAAACTATCCCTCTCTAGGGCTATGACACGGCCGGTTTCTTCAATCACTGGTTAGGCTGCTCACAAGTCAAGCTCTGAAAACTATAGCGCAGTCATCGCAAAAGAAGACAGCAGGAGCATCAGTTAAAAGACGCGGGAGCTACTGATTGTGCCACCAGGCGGGCAGTATCGACGGGAATTTCTCCCACAACACAGATCACATACTGGCGTTCACCAACTTCAACTCTGGAAAGATAAGCCACAGTAGCGCCTCGTTGAGCCTGCATTTGCGGGAAACTGGCAGTCATCTCAGGATCGATAAAAACCGAAAAAACAGACAGACCGTCGGTATAAATCAGGGTTTCACGACCCGAATCATCAGATCGCTCGTGTCCAGCCATCGCGTAACCTGGAGGTAACCAGCCAACCCGCCAATTGGAAGTAACCGCTGGTAGCTTACCCTGCTCCATACAGGGAGAGGCATCAGGTGAAACCAGATTATGACCATCGTCTTCAGGACCAAGATCAGCGTCAGCAATTTCGCTACCCACCTGAATATCCACATACTGGAAACGTTCCAATACGCGATTTTTATTGCCTATCAGCATTGACTGCAGCAAAAGCCCACTGGTTTTATCAAGACCCAATACGTACCCGTATCGATGCTCATCCAGTGGAACAATGTGCAGAACTGTCACTTCGTGTCCGGCAATGCGGTCAACCGGCTTAATCTGCACGCTGTAATAATTATCCAGGTGATGTTTGGTGATATTGGCTACTCCAGCGGCATTGCCACGCAGCATCGCATCACCAAGCCGTTGACAATTTACGTCATTGCCACGGCGAATGACTTCCTGCTGGGGGCCACTGAGCAGCACCAGACGCTCCACTTCACGACCATCCTTCACCGCGTGGAAGACCTTGACGGTCTTCAGGGTTCCGCCGTGTTCGTAGGTGAAAATTCCGGTGTAATTGAGCTGACGATTGGCTTCAGCCATCTGCTTCAGAAGTTCTTCACCCGAAGCAGAGGCTGCAACAAATTGGGAATGAGTCTGCAGTAACAGGCCGACAAGGATGACTGCACAACACCTTGGCAAGAACATGAATATTTTGAAATCAATAGTCCTGACTGGCCGGCATACGTGCGAATGGCAACATACCCTGGTTGGTATTAAAAGCGGCGTGCTCTGTATGGCGGGACATCAGCTCATTCAGGTAAGCCTGGACCTGCTCCCGAGTCACTTCGTCCGGGGCCATCTCCTTGACCACAATCACCGGCTGGAGAGCACGATAGCTTTCGGGCTCGGAACTGGCGCTGACAGTGCGCGCAGTAACTGCGGGAATACCGAAGTCGGCTGCAGTACGGAGCTGCGGTGTATCAAAGTTCATCTGCACATCATCAACCGAAGCAACCGGAGCTGAAATACTACTGGGCTGGCTGTATTGCTGAACACCTACAATCGCTACTGCGGCAACTGACGCAGCAATAGCAAAACGGCCAAGGGGTTTCATCATGCGGGAAAGGGCTGCATTGCGGCCCAAGGCGGGTTCATCTTCAAGAGCGAGACGAATGGAGGCTGAATAATCGATCACCTGATGGGGGAGATCCCGGCGCATGGCACCTGCGGCCAACTGATAGCGACGCCACGTGTCGCGCAGTTCATCGGATTCAGCGGTACGCTTAAGTGTACGGTGAAACTCCAACTCCTCTGCTTCACCATCCATGAGGGCTGAAAGAGACTCTTTTTCGCGAACGTGACGGTCACTCATGCCTAACCCACCTTATTTGAGGTCTTTGTCCAGTCTGCCATACAAGGTGGCAGATCACTAGAAATATCAACAAACCAGCCGCATACCGCACACACCGACAACTGGAAATCACTGGTATGACCTGCCCTCAGCAGAAAGGTTCACTGCCAGATGACATTAACCTTCCAACTGTTTAATTTTTTCATCTATTGCCTCCCTGGCTCTAAAGATACGGGATCTCACAGTCCCCACCGGGCAATCCATCACCTCGGCAATCTCTTCATAACTCAGACCTTCAAATTCGCGCAAAGTTACCGCAGTGCGCAAATCTTCCGGGAGATTTTTTATAGCCTGATCGACGACGGCTTCAAGCTCGTCCCGATACAGCAGGTTTTCAGGGGAATCAATATCCCGCAGGCGATCACTGCCCTCATAGAAGTCCGCCTCCTCTGCGTCCACATCACTTGCCGGAGGACGGCGATTTTTCGCCACCAGATAATTTTTGGCGGTATTGACGGCGATTCGATACAACCAGGTATAGAAAGCACTCTCGCCACGAAATTTGGCCAGCGCACGATAGGCCTTGATGAACGCCTCCTGGACAACATCATTGACTTCGTCAAAGTCCTTGACGTAGCGGCTGACAATGGCGTGCACCTTGTACTGGTACTTCATGACCAACAGGTCAAAGGCGCGCTTGTCCCCTTTCTGGACACGCTCCACCAACAACCTGTCTTTGTCTGATGCCTGATCGGCTTCCATAACTGCTCCAGTAACAACCCGTTTGCCGTCAGGCACTTGCTAGACCATGGGAATTGAGAATAGTTCGCGGGAAGACCGGTGATTGTGACACCGGTGTTTATTTTCGGCCCGCTATACTATCATGCCTGACATTCGATTCTAGGATTTCGCCCCCTCGATGAACAAAACGTGTCACCACGATGTGCTGGTTATCGGCAGTGGTGCTGCGGGCATGACCGTTGCCCTCCAGCTTGCTGACAAATACCGTATTGCCCTGCTCAGCAAAAGTGCCATCCAGTCCGGTTCAACCTGGTATGCCCAGGGCGGTATTGCTGCCGTATTTGACAGTGAAGACTCTATCGAATCCCACGTCCAGGACACACTGGTGGCTGGCGCAGGCCTTGCCATGAGGATGCGGTCAGGTACACCGTGGAAAATGGCCCTGACGCCATTCGCTGGCTGGTACAGCAAGGCGTCAAATTCACGCTCAACGAGGACAACGACGACTACCACCTGACCCGGGAAGGCGGCCACAGTCATCGCCGTATCCTGCATACTGCCGACGCCACCGGGAAAGAAGTATCCACGTCCCTGTCTGAACAGGTTCTGCAACACCCCTCAATAGAGGTCTTTGAAAACCATGTGGTGGTGGACCTGATTACCCAGGCAGACAGCAATTCCAGCCGCATTCGCTGTACCGGGGCTTACGTACTGGATAATAGAGAAGATCGAGTCTGCGTCTTCCAGGCCAAAGTGGTTGTCTTGGCCACCGGCGGCGCCAGCAAAGCCTACCTCTATACCACTAACCCGGATGGCGCGTCAGGGGATGGCATTGCCGTCGCCTGGCGTCGGGGCTGTCGGGTAGCGAATATGGAATTTAACCAGTTCCATCCCACCTGCCTCTATCACCCCAATGCCAAAGCCTTCCTCGTCACCGAAGCCCTTCGCGGAGAAGGCGCCATATTGCGACTGCCCAATGGCGAACGTTTTATGGACCGTTTCCACCCAATGGGCGAACTGGCCCCCCGTGACATCGTCGCCAGGGCCATCGACCACGAGATGAAACGGCTTGGTAGCGACTGCGTATTCCTTGACATATCTCACCGCACACCTGAATTTCTGGAAAGTCACTTCCCTACCGTGAAATCACAGTGCCTAGCTTACGGAATTGATATCACCAGGGAGCCGATTCCTGTGGTACCCGCCGCCCACTACACCTGTGGCGGCATTGTGGTCAATAAAAAGGGCCAGACCGATCTCTGGAACCTTTATGCGATTGGAGAAACAGCCTTTACCGGTCTGCACGGTGCTAACCGCATGGCGAGCAACTCACTGGTGGAATGCGTGGTATACGGACAGGCCGCTGCCAAAGCCATCCGCGAAACCATCGACAACATTGCCGAACCGGACCCCGCACGCCCTTGGGATGAAACCCGGGTAACCCACTCCGACGAGGATGTAGTGATCTCCCACAACTGGGACGAACTGCGGCGCTTCATGTGGGACTACGTGGGCATTGTGCGCACCCGCAAGCGCCTGGAGAGGGCTCATCACCGGGTGAAGCTGTTGCAACAGGAAATCCAGGAGTACTACAGCAACTACAAGATCACTCGCGACCTGCTGGAGCTGCGCAACCTGGTATTGGTAGCCGAGTTGATCATTCGCTCCGCCGAACAGCGCAAGGAGAGCAGAGGGCTGCACTACACCCTCGACTATCCGGAGACGTCCCCGATAGCCAAAGACACCATCATGGTGCCGATTAACTTTGCGGCGCAGAACATTATCGTGAGCAAAAACTAGGCTTGCGCCAGAATCAACAGCTGGCGCAGCTTCCGCATAGAATGTGGATCAACACTGTCCGGCAACAAAAGCAGTCGCTGGCCGCTCCTTCCAACCGAAAAGCGCATCAGTAACATCCCGAACAGGAACTGATAGCCAAGCAGTTCGGCTGCTTCTTCTCCCCTCCCCCCGGCGAGTGTCCAAGCGCCATCGCGATAACCCACGCCAATCCAGCGCGGACGATGCCAACGCAGATAACTGAAACAAAAACCTGCAGAGATGAATAAGCCGAGAACAACCAGACGGGAAACACTCAGGGGGCTGAACAGTACCAGCCCCAGAGCGAAAAGGTGGATAAGAACAATCCAGGTCAGCAATAGCCTGGAAGGTCTGATGACAACTTCAACGGGTTTGGGGGCGCGTGTCACGGATGATCTGCACTATCCTTTGCAAATCAGGATCCTCAGGATTCTCGCGGCGCAGGAACCAGCCAAACATATCCTGATCCTCACAATCCAGCAGACGGTGGTAACGCTCCTTGTCCTCCTCATCCAGGGTCGGGTAGATCTTATCCAGAAATGGCAGCAATACCAGATCCAGTTCCAGCATACCACGCCGGCTCGCCCAGAAAAGTCGGTTTCTATCCATTGGTTGATTCCCGTCGATTATCTGTGAAAGCCCGGCATTATAGTGGATCGGCTCAGGTTAACCCACTAAGATAGTTTTCCTATCCACCAATGGACGAACTATGAGCGATTGGCAGTCCTTGCTCGGCAATTGCGGCGCAATTTTCGACACCCCTTACACCCTGTCTTTCGGTGAGCCACCAGCCGATTATGCCCAATGGTTGAACCAGCCCACCCTGACCCCCTCGTCCATCTGGGACTGATTGCCGTGGAAGGACCGGATTCCGCCCGATTCCTTCAAGGCCAGCTGACATGCGATGTTCAGAAACTGGAAGTTGGTGCGAGTGTTCCGGGCGCCTGCTGCAACGCCAAGGGACGAATGCTCGCCAATTTCGTGATCTACCGGGTCGACGAACAGCGCTTTCTCTTGCATCTGCACCACTCACTGACCGAGCAGCTTGTTCAGGGACTATCCAAATATGCGGTTTTCTTTAAAACAGCGCTGAGCGATGTTAGCGGCTCTTACCTGGCCCTGGGCATCTCTGGAGATACCGTCGCTGACATATCAGCCCTCTCCCTGATTGCTCTGCACTCCCTGGACGATGGCCGCAGGATTTTGATCGTTGATGAGAAGCATTTAGCTGACGTTTGGCAATCACTCACCCTGACAGCCAACCCAAGGACAAACCTATTCTGGCAATGGCAGGATATTGTCTCCGGCATTGGCTCCGTGCAGGCTGAAACAGTCGAGATGTTCATCCCCCAGATGCTTAACCTTCAGGCGCTTGCGGCTATCAGTTTCAAAAAAGGCTGCTACACGGGGCAGGAAGTGGTAGCTCGGATGAAGTACCTCGGAAAACTGAAAAGACATATGTACCGAATCACAACGGCTGCGACTGACCCACTGCCAGCTCCGGGCACACCCTGCTATGTCACTGGCGGTGAACAGTCCATCGGCAACCTGGTCAATGTAGCCCCCAATGACCAGACGCTGGATTTACTGGTTGTCCTTACGGACGAGTCAGCTTCCAGCTATGAACTGGTTATCGGCCACGGCGAACCAAGGCCAATAGAAGTGAAGAAGCTACCATATAACATAGATTAATCAATGCATTAAATGATTAATGTAATGTAAAGTGTAAGAATTAAGGGAGATCACAGCATGCTTGATTGGATATCAGATAACCAGGGATTGCTCACCTGGCTGAGTGTGATTTCCCTGGTCACCTTTGTGGTAAGCCTGCTGGCTCTTCCATGGCTGGTTTCCCTGATTCCGGCAGATTATTTTCACCACCATCATCGCCATCCCGCACCCTTCAAACAGCGTCACCCGGCAGTTCGTCTGTTACTGCTCGCCGGAAAAAATCTATTGGGGTTGATCCTGTTGTGCGGTGGCATCCTGATGCTGTTCCTGCCGGGACAGGGACTGCTCACCATCGCCGTCGGAATGCTGTTGCTGGACTATCCGGGCAAATACAACCTGGAAAGAAGGGTCGTGGGCCACCCCTCAGTCCTGAAGGCCCTCAATTGGCTGCGCGACAAACGCAACCAACCACCGATTCAACTCTAACCCACCTGCTCTGCTGCATCTCCTGCAGCCAATGACAACGCCTGCCTTGCGGGCAAGCGCCAATCGATGGGAGTTTGTCCGTGGGCTACCAGATAGTCATTGGCCCTGGAAAAATGACGGCAGCCAAAGAACCCACGATGAGCGGAAAGCGGCGATGGATGCGGAGCTTTCAGCACCAGATGGCGTTTGTCATCAATAAAGGCGCCTTTCTTCTGGGCATAGCTGCCCCATAGCATGAAGACCAGTCCTTCACGATGCTCGTTGAGCGCACGGATCGCACAGTCAGTAAACTCTTCCCATCCCTGCCCCTGATGCGAGCCAGCGTTGCCCTGTTCTACCGTCAAGGTGGCATTGAGCAGCAATACGCCCTGGTCTGCCCAGGACGTCAGGCAGCCGTGATCGGCAGGGGGTATGCCCAGATCACGCTGTAACTCCTGATACATGTTGCGCAATGACGGAGGAATATCCACACCGGGTAACACGGAGAAACACAGCCCGTGGGCCTGATTGGGACCGTGATATGGATCCTGGCCAAGAATCACCACTTTGACCTTGTCGAAGGGCGTGTGATTGAACGCGGTAAACCAATTCGATCCCGCCGGATAGATGATTTTTCCCTGTTCTTTTTGCCGCTGCAGGAACCTCCGCAACCCGACCATATAGGGTTTATCGAATTCCTCTTCGAGAACGGCAAGCCAGGAAGGATCGAGTTTGATAGTGCGTTTGTCCGCCACAGAACATTTCCGGTTAAGATGAAGGAAGGCAGCAATAAACCGGAATTCATGCACCAAATCAACCTCCAGCGAGGGCAACGGCAGCAGGATAGTCCTGTAACAGGATCAAGCTATGGCGGAAACAGTAGGTCTGGCACTGGGTGGTGGTGGCGCAAAAGGGATCAGCCACCTGCTGATACTTGAAGCGCTGGAAGAGATAGAATTAAAGCCCTCCTACATTACCGGCACCAGCATCGGCGCACTGATCGGCGCCATGTATTGCGCCGGTATGCCCACCGCCGAAATCAAGGAAATCTTCCTTGAGTTCAGCCTCAAGGATAACGAATCCCTCAAACACCTGGTCACCAGGAAACACATTTTCAAGTGGCTGGACTTTATCGGCCCCCAGTTCAGGGGGCGTGGCCTGATCAGGGTGGAAAACCTGCTCACCTACCTGTTTGAATCTGTCCACGCCAAGCGCTTCACGCAACTGCAGATACCTTTGCGGGTCGTCGCCTCCGATTTCTGGACACGACAGCAGGTTATTCTCGATAAAGGTGCCCTGATCCCCGCCATTCGCGCCAGCATGTCTCTGCCGGGCCTGTTTGAACCGGTAAAGATTGCGGACCGTATCCTCATTGACGGCGGGGCAGTCAACCCGGTTCCTTTCGATCTCCTGCCAAAAAGCTGTGATCTCACCATTGCCGTGGATGTGATCGGTGAGCGCACGATCACCGGCAAGATCCCATCACTATCGGAAGCAGTGTTTAACACCTATCAGATCATGCAAAAAAGCATCATTCGGGAAAAGCTGGCTGCAGCGCCGCCGGATATCTATATCGAGCCCAGCGTGATAGATGTACGAATGCTGGAATTCTACCGGGCCAATGAAATCTTCAAACAAGCCACACTTACCAAGAGCCTGCTAAAACGCAAGATCACCCAGTGGCGGAAACATCGCGAATGAACGCCTCAATGGCCTGATTCGTCTCCTCCGGCTTCTCGATCGGCGTACCGTGGCCGGAATCCGCCACGACTACCAAACGGGCATCCTGCATGGCATCTACCACGGCCTTCTTGACTGCAACCGGTGAATAATCCCTATCTCCGGTCAGCATCAACGTGGGCACCGCAATGGCGGTCAATCGATCAAGCACACCCCAACCGAACAATGACTTCAGGTTTTTCAGGTAAATACGCTTGGGATTAGAAGCAATCTGTGCCGCAAACATCTCGATCAACTGCTCTCGCCCTTCCCCTGGAAACATATTTGACGCCACTTTATGTCCATAGGTTTTCATGCCGAAAAGGTGGATCGCCAACAACCGACTCCAGAGCATTTTTTTGGCGGCAAAACTGTCCTTCGGCAAGGCTGGGCCCGAATTGACTATCGTCATACTGCGCAACCGACCGGGAGCGTCCACCGCCAACTGGAAGGCCACCATTCCCCCCATGGACAGCCCGACAACATGGGTCGAGTCGATACCCAACTCATTCATCAGGGCCAGTGTATCGGCGGCGTGGACCTGAACGCTGTAGGGGCCATCCGGCTTGCCGGAGTCTCCGTGCCCACGGAAATCGGGGGCAATTACCCGATAGTGCTCTCGAAAGTGTTGTATTTGCGGACCCCAGTCCCTGCGACTGACGCCGAGCCCGTGCAACAACAGCAGCGGTTCACCCTGCCCCTCGTCTGCATAGGCGATGGAAACATCGTTTACGTGCGCGACAGGCATACCCGGCCCTCTCTGTTTATCCACCTGCCCGACTGTGCACCAATCATTTATGACTCGCAAGTATCGAATCGGCAAGGTTTCCAGTACTGCAAACTGATCGGGAATTTTTCCGGCAATATCTGCCACGTTTTGGTAGGATGCCGGTGCCCAAAATGCCGTGTCCCGGCTTGAGATTGATCAAAGAACATACAAAGTAAAAAAGACAGATCGCTATGAACATGCAGGCCCGTTATGACAGACAGATCGCCACCTGGCTGATTATCTGTGCCGTGATCATCATCACCATGATTCTGCTGGGTGGGGTGACGCGGCTGACCCGTTCCGGCCTGTCCATGGTGGAATGGAAACCACTCATGGGCATCATTCCTCCGCTCAGCGAACAGGAATGGATGGAAACCTTTGAGAAGTACAAACAGTTCCCCGAATATCAGAAAGTGAACAAGGGCATGAGCCTGTTCGAATTCCAGGAGATCTTCCTGTTCGAATACCTGCACCGGGTATTGGGCAGACTGATTGGGGTGATATTCCTTGTTCCCTTCCTGTTTTTCTATTTCAAACGGCGCATCAAGCCCGGGCTAACACCGAAACTGCTCGGCATGTTTGTACTGGGAGGCCTCCAGGGTCTATTGGGTTGGTACATGGTAAAAAGCGGCCTGGTGGATAACCCCAGAGTCAGCCAGTACCGTCTCACAGCACATCTTGGCACGGCAGTTTTCATCTACGCCTACATACTCTGGGTCGCGCTGGGACTGCTCTATCCCGGCAACAATTCACCCATACGGCAGGGACTACAGCGCTATGCAAGTGTGCTTACGGGGCTGGTCTTTTTGATGATTCTGTCCGGTGGGCTGGTTGCCGGCACCCATGCAGGACACGCCTACCCGACGTTTCCGTTGATGAACGGCAAATTCTTTCCTGACGGACTCTATGCCACTGATCCTGCCTGGCTCGCCATGTTCGAGGACCTCACAACCATCCAGTTTAACCACCGCATATTCGCCTACCTTCTGATCGCGTTGATTTCGGTCTTCGTGTTCAAAAGCTTCAGGGAGCCCGGACTTTATCCCGAGACAAAAACAGGCCTGAAACTGGTAATGACCATGCTGGTGATTCAGGTAAGCCTGGGGATCTCTACCCTGTTACTGCACGTTCCTGTACCACTGGCTGCTGCACACCAGGGCGGTGCTGTCTTGTTATTTACAAGCATGCTGTTTGTCGCCCACCGCTTGCGCCACTGACGCGAGATAACAGGAATTGACAGATCGGACAAAAGAACGCCAGGAAGCTGCCGATAAGGTTGATAGAGGGCGTTATTAGGTATACCTTACATCTCGTTTTATCCCACGCTTGGAGCAATGACATGAAAAAATTGATTGGAACAGTGATGGTGGCAGCACTGGTTGCCGGAGCCGGTCAAGTTATGGCTGGCGATGCTGAAGCCGGAAAAACCAAGGCCATGGCCTGTGCCGCTTGCCACGGCGTCAACGGCATGAGCAGCAACGAGCTGTGGCCCAACTTGGCAGGTCAAAAGGCCGGCTACCTGGCCAAGCAGATGAAAGCCTTCCGCGATGGCACTCGTAGTGATCCAGTCATGTCAGGTATGGCGAAGCCGCTGTCCGATCAGGACATTGACGATCTGGCTGCCTATTTCTCCAGCCTCTGATAGACGCCTATGACTGGTTCTTGCCAGTCAATCGGCCATAAAAAACCCGGCATCAGCCGGGTTTTTTTATGGGGAAAGGGCCTACCCCTCGCTACCCCACACTACCCCGCACTTACCCTACAAAGACGCGGGCATTGCGGAACAGACGCATCCAGGCACCGTCTTCCTGCCAGTCATCGGGATGCCAGGAATTGGTCACCGCCCGGAACACCCTCTCTGGGTGCGGCATCATGATGGTAGCGCGACCATCCTGACTGGTAACCCCTGTAATACCGTAGATGGAACCATTGGGGTTGGCCGGATAGGATTCTGCGATTTCCAGGTAGTTGTCGATGTAGCGCAGGGCCACAGCGCCGGAAACATCGAATTCATCGATATCCACCTCAGGAGCAAACTCCACCCGACCTTCCCCATGTGCCACGGCGATTGGCATATAGGAACCCGCCATATCCCGCAGCAACACGGAAGGCGACGGCTGTACTTTCACCAGTGAAAAGCGCGCTTCGAACTGTTCCGACAGGTTGCGGACAAAACGCGGCCAGTGCTCGGCACCGGGTATCAGCGTTTTCAGGTTGGATATCATCTGACAGCCGTTACAAACACCAAAGGTGAACGTGTCCTCGCGGTGGAAGAAGCCCTGAAACTGGTCCCGCAACGCACTGTTGAAAAGAACGGTTTCGCCCAGCCCTCACCGGCACCCAGCACGTCTCCGTAGGAGAAACCACCACAGGCCACCAGTCCCTTGAAATCGGCCAGGTTGCGGCGACCACTGAGCAGATCGCTCATGTGTACGTCGACTGCGGAGAATCCTGCCCGATCGAAAGCGGCGGCCATCTCCACATGGCCATTGACGCCCTGCTCCCTCAGCACAGCCAGGGCCGGGCGAATGCCGGTGTTGATGTAAGGCGCGGCTACATCCTCGTTAATATCGTAAGTGAGGTCGACGCTCAGGCCTGGGTTGTCAAAAAACAGGCCGTCAAACTCCTGCCGGGCGCAATCTTCGTTATCCCGCAAGGACTGCACCAGATAACTGGTCTCGCTCCAGCGCCGCAGCAATTCCGTACGGCTGGCATTGAACAAACAGGCACCATCTTGATAAATGGCAATGCCGTCATCCCTGTCCAGGGTCGCCACGCGGGATACCGGTATCCCCCGCTCAGCAAACCGGGTCATGAACGCTTCGGTGCGTTGGCTCTCCAGCTGAACCACTGCACCCAGCTCCTCACTAAAGAGCAGCGACATGGCGTCGCCAGGTTGCTCATCCAGAGAAATGTTCAGACCGACATTGCCGGCAAAGGCCATCTCTACCAGAGTGGCAAACAAACCGCCATCAGAGCGGTCATGGTAGGCCAACAACTCTCCAGCTTCGTTGGCAGCCTGAATCAGGTCAAAAAATCCTTTGAGTCTGGCGGGATTGATTACGTCGGCGGGCGCACTGCCCAGCTGGTTGTATACCTGCGCCAGAATGGAGCCACCCAGGCGGTTGCGGTTTTCGCCGAGGTCAATGTAAAGCAGATCTGTTTCACCGTAATCCGTACGCAATTCCGGGGTCAGCGTCTTGCGCACATCCAACACCGGGGCAAAGGCTGTAATGATCAGCGACAGCGGTGCGGTGACAGCCTTGCTTTCTTTTCCATCCTGCCAGGTGGTGCGCATGGACATGGAGTCCTTACCCACCGGAATGGTGATACCGAGGGCCGGGCAGAGGTCCATGCCCACTGCCTCGACGGTGCGGAACAGCTTCTGGTCTTCTCCGGAATGACCCGCAGCACACATCCAGTTGGCGGACAGCTTGACGTCAGAGAGCTTGCCAATACGGGTCGCTGCTATATTGGTGATGGCCTCGCCTATGGCCATGCGTCCGGAAGCCGGGGCATCCAGCAGTGCCACGGGAGTACGCTCCCCCATGGACATGGCCTCACCGGCATAGTTGTCATAACTGACTGTGGTGACAGCGCAGTCCGCTACCGGCACCTGACAGGGTCCCACCATCTGATCGCGCACCACCATACCGGTCACACTGCGGTCACCGATCGTAATAAGGAAACTCTTGCTTGCTACTGCCGGGTGGGTCAACACCCGATCAACGGCTTCGTCGAGCTGAATCTGAGACCAGTCGAAAAGCTGAGGAGAAACTTTGCGGGTCTCCGCAGAGCGGTGCATTTTCGGGGGCTTTCCGAACAACACGGACATCGGCAGGTCCACGGGCTTGGCGTCGAAGTGTTTGTCATTCACCAACAGGTGCTTCTCGTCAGTGGCTTCCCCCACTACTGCGTAAGGACAGCGCTCCCGCTGACAAATCGCCTCAAAACGCGCCAGGTCCTGCGGCCTTACCGCCAGCACGTAGCGCTCCTGGGCTTCGTTGCACCAGATGGCGAGGGGTGACATACCCGGTTCGTCGTTGGGCACGTTGCGCAACTCGAAACGGCCACCACAGCCGCCATCTTTTACCAACTCGGGGAAAGCGTTGGACAGTCCGCCGGCGCCAACATCGTGGATAAACGCGATGGGGTTGCTGCCGCCGAGCTGCCAGCACTGGTCGATCACCTCCTGGCAGCGTCGCTCAATTTCCGGGTTCTGGCGCTGTACGGAAGCAAAATCCAGCTCCTCAGCACTGCTGCCCGATGCCATGGAGGACGCTGCGCCACCACCGAGACCGATCAGCATCGCCGGGCCACCCAGCACAATCAGCTTGCAGCCCGCTTCGAAGGGACGCTGCTCGATGTGCTCCTCGCGGATATTGCCGTAACCACCGGCAATCATGATGGGCTTGTGGTATCCGCGGCGCTCGCCGTCGAAATTCTCTTCAAAGGTACGGAAATAGCCGCAGATATTCGGGCGGCCAAATTCATTGTTGAATGCGGCACCACCTATGGGCCCGTCAATCATGATATCCAGGGCGCTGACAATGCGGTCCGGCTTGCCGTAGTCCTGTTCCCATGGGCGTTCAAAGCCGGGAATATTCAGGTTGGAGACGGAGAAGCCGGTGAGGCCCACTTTGGGTTTGGACCCCCGTCCTACTGCCCCTTCATCGCGGATTTCGCCGCCCGCGCCGGTGCCGGCACCGGGGAACGGCGCAATTGCGGTCGGGTGGTTGTGGGTTTCCACCTTCATCAGCAGATGAATTGGTTCTTTACTGTAGCCATAAACCTGGCTGTCCGGGTCTGGGAAGAAACGCCCTGCCTCACTGCCCACCACAACCGAAGCATTGTCCGCGTAGGCGGACAGCACATTGTCCCCGCCTTTCTCATACGTGTTCCGGATCATGCCAAACAGAGAGTTGTCCTGGTCCTTGCCGTCGATGGTCCAGGAGGCATTGAAAATCTTGTGCCGACAGTGCTCGGAATTGGCCTGGGCAAACATCATCAGTTCCACGTCATTCGGGTCGCGCCCCAGCTCGGTGAAACTCTTCAACAGGTAATCGATCTCGTCTTCAGCAAGTGCCAATCCCAGGGAGATATTGGCCTCGGCCAGTGCTTCGCGCCCTTTCGACAAAACCGGGACGGTTGTCATGGGCTCTGGTGCCTGTCGCTTGAACAAGGCTGCGGCGCTCTCTTCGTCAGGCAAAACCGTTTCCACCATACGATCGTGGAGAGCGGCTTTCAGGGCCACAATTGCGGAGGGACTCAACTCTCCCTGCACATAATAGGCAATGCCACGTTCCAGGCGTTTCACGACATCCAGACCGGCGTTGTGGGCAATGTCAGTAGCCTTGCTCGACCAGGGAGAAATAGTACCCAACCGGGGGGTGACCAGGATCAACTGCCCACGCGGTGTCTGACGATCCAGGCGGGGGCCATATCGCAACAGGGATTCCAGCGTGGCAATTTCTTCTGCAGTCAACGGACGCTGCAGATCCGCAAAATGCAGATACTCGGCATAAATCCCTTCCACACCGGCATCAACGCGCTGCAGGGATTGCAATAGCTGCTGCTTTCTGAAGTCGGATAAGACCGGGGTGCCGCGAAAAATCTGCATGGTGACTCGCTCTTCTGGGGTAATTCGGGAAGGCCGGTATTGTAATGGAAATGCGCGAAAACCTGCACAGAAACTGCCATACAGTTCGTCTAGCATGCATAGCGTGAGCCTTCGTTGCTTGGGAAATACCACCGAACCGGTGTAATCTAGCCCTGCCCCACCAATTCCTATTAGAGCAACGGGGCGGATATGCCACAGGCGGCAACCCTTGCCGAACAGAGTGCGCAGTCTCTTGTCAAAAGCACGTTGAAATTTGGGTAGATGAATGCTCGGCTTTTATTTTCATCTGAAAAAGACCACCAAACGTGTTCTCTACGGTTTTTTGCTTTTCACCATCGCCTTGACCCTGACCACCAGCCGTGCCCCTACCACACTGGAAGAAGTACAGAACCGCGGCGAGCTGAGAGTCGTCACGCTGATGGGTTCAACCACCTACTATCAGAATGCCAAAGGCCAGGGTGGCTTTGAATACTGGCTGGCAAAGGCTTTTGCCAAACACCTGGGAGTAACCCTGAAAGTAACTACCCGTGACTCCGTCGGAGGTGTCCTGATCGCTGTAGGCGGTCCGCTGGGCGACCTGGCCGCGGCAGGTCTGACGGTCACCCCTGAACGCAAGAAACGTTTTCGCTTCAGCTATCCCTACCATCAAGTGACCCAGAAACTCATTTACCGCAACGGCTCGAAAAAGCCGCGCTCTATCGAGGAACTTACGGGCGGAGAGCTACTGGTGATCCCGAAAAGCTCTCACAGCGAACGCTTGAAGGAACTGAAAAAGGATTATCCCGATTTACAATGGCAGGAACAGCCAGGCCTGGAAATGCTTGACCTGATGTCGCTGGTCGACGCCGGGGAAACCGACTACGCCATTGTCGATTCCAATGCCTATCAACTGGACCGGGGCATCTACCCCCGGGCCCGTGCCGCCTTTGATATCTCCGAGCCCCAACCCATTGCCTGGGCCTTTCCCCACCACGGTGATCGCACCCTGCTGGATGCCGCAAACCGCTTCCTGAAAGAGTTTGAAGACTCCGGCGAACTGGAGAAGATGCAGAAAAAAGTACTCAACCGAATTAATCCCTTCACCCAGGGCGGCTCGCAACTCTTCATGACTAGGGTAAATACGAGACTTCCCAAATATGAAGAGATGCTCAAGGAAGTGGCTGACAAATACGAGATGGACTGGCAACTGCTAGCTGCCATCGCCTATCAGGAATCCCACTGGGACGAGGAAGCAACCTCACCCACCGGCGTTCGTGGCCTAATGATGCTGACCCTACCAACAGCAAAAGAAATGGGCATTAAGGACCGGCTGGACCCATTGCAGAGTCTGGACGGCGGCGCCCGTTATTTCCTGGAAACCAAGTCCAGAATTCCTGCGGATATCACAGAACCCGACCGAACCTGGCTGGCACTGGCAGCCTATAACGTCGGTATGGGACACCTGGAGGATGCTCGAGTACTGACGGATCGTGCCGGTAAAGATCCGGACCTGTGGGAGAACGTCAGGGAGTATCTGCCCCTGTTACAGCAGAAAAAATACTTCAGCACAGTGAAACACGGCTACGCGAGGGGGCATGAGCCGGTCGCCTACGTTAAAAACGTCCGCCATTATCAATCCATACTGGTTCGCCATGACCTGGAAACCCAGCGGCGAGTTGAACAGCAAAACCGCCCGGACATACCCAACACCAGCGACTGGCATAACGGATCAATGCTATCCCTCTAGTGACAATAGAAAATCAGTCTTTTTGACGTTTGGCACGAAAGAAGTCGCTGACCAATCCACCACAGCGCTCGGCCATTACACCACCCACCACTTCCATCTTGTGGTTGTAATGTCCGCATTCAGGTAATTGCAACTGGCTGACTACGGCTCCCGCTCTCGGCTCGGTGGCACCGTACACAAGTCTTCCCACGCGGGCGTGAATCATGGCCCCGATACACATCGTGCAGGGCTCGATAGTCACATACAGCGTGGTGTCGGGAAGGCGATAATTCTTCTGTTGGCTGGCGGCTTCACGCAAGGCATTAATTTCTGCATGCGCAGTGGGATCACAGCTACCGATGGGGTTGTTCCAGCCACGGCCGATACACACACCATCTTTTACCAGTATGGCTCCCACGGGCACTTCACCGACCCCACCAGCCTGCCTGGCCAGCTCCAGCGCCTGAGCCATCCAATCGAGATCTGCAGCAGTGTAGCCTCTGCCAGCGGTTCCAACTTTTCCTGACGTCATTACTTGATACTGTCCATTTCCTCGCCATGTTGATCCACAGCGTCCTGCATCAACTTGTCCAGCCCTTGTACTTTTTCCACTTCACGCTGGTAGATTTTTTCGGGGCGCCCATCGTCTACCGGCGTACGTTTGCTGTCGATAAAGACCATATAAATCACGCCCAGAACGACGACAGCAAGCAATAGAAATTTCATGAGGTGTTCTCCTATGAGCCCCGATGGACACTGCAGTCCGAAAACCCGGCCCTGATCAATGGTAGCAGGGCTTATTGTAAACAATATAGTTCACTTGCACTTTGGTACTGGCTATCAATCACCGGGATAACTCATTTGAGTCCTGGACACCAAAATACACTTTTCATTTTTGCTCGTCATCAGCCCAATACGGGAGTTTTTAAGCGCTCAAATCACATCATGATTGATCCTGTTCACGCTGGAAAAGAAGCCCACAATACATGAACTACCAAAAAACCGTTTAACTCTGGGAAAGGTCTCTATTCCAGGACTAGTTCTGTGTGAAATTATGTATTGACAATACTCGGTCATCAGAAAGAACGTAGTTGAAACAGAGCATTGGAAAGGCACATGGATCAAAACACGAACCATTCAAATGACACTCTTCTGTTAATTTGCTTTTTTACCCTAAGCCAGGTTATGGCACTGCAATTGTGCGGTGCACCATATCCTCTACGACCCCAGGCCGATCGCTTCTGATCACTCCCACTCGATTGCAAATAAGCCATTTTTATCTCTTGTATTCAATGGCTAAATTTCCTGTCAAGCAGTAATTACTTGAACAGAAAACGCAGAAGCGTTAACTCAATTTATTTCACAAATCCGTATTTACCCATTGATTCATTCGAGTACTATCGCAAGAAGATCCTCGATATGAAGCAAAGCATTTTCAAAGAATTCAGCGGATCCTGTTGAGGCAATCGGGTTTGAAATGGAGCGCAAAAGGCTGGGAAACGATGATTGGCAAAATTAATCACAGCCAGGAGATTCTCAATCACAGGCCGCAGGCATTTAAGATAATCTGGAAGCTCCACAAAGGGTTGGGTATCCAAGCAGGCTCTCCAATCAAACTACCGCGATTTTATGCCTAATCAATAGCTATACTGGTAGCTATCCCACTCAAGTCACAAGCAGAACAAGGATGTTATGAATAATAAAGGCACAAAAGCTGTAGGGTTTATATTTGGACTAATGTTTTTTATTAGCGGCCTTTGGGCGGTATGGCTGACAACACATAACGCCTTCCAGGCATGGTTTATGGCAGTAAACTATGTCCCTGCCAAAGCCTATGTCGAATCCGTCTCGCTAAAATCCGTCAGACACGACAATGCAACCACCTATCAGACTGTTGCCACATACCGATATACCTATCATGGAAAGGAATACACAGGAGACCGGGTTTCCATCCATTCGGGATCAGACAATGTGGGCAGCTATCAGGAGGACATGGCCCAGAAACTGAAAACGGCTTATTACAACCAACGCAGCATTACCATTTATGTCGATCCGAATAATCCTGTAAATTCGATCATCGATAAAAACCTGCGCCCCCTGCTTCTCATTTTGCCAGCCTGTATTGCTGGGCCGTTCCTCGTGATCGGTTTTGTTTTGATGCGGCTTTCACTTACGTCTGGACGCAACAGTTGGAGTAGTTCCCGGTTAAATGACAACCTGCCACCAGACAGTGAAAACAACTCCACACAAGTGTCTCAAGAGCAATCCAGGGAAGGTATAAAAGCGATCAACCATCGAACCCTCTGGATATGGACTATCTTTGCCGCCATGTTCAATTTCCCTACGTTACCATTATTGCTGTTAATGCCGCATGAGGTTCGGAAGGGAAACTATGGCGTGCTGTTTGGCCTGGTTTTTGTTGCGGTTGGCCTCGTTTTTTTGACCATTGTTGTACGCGCACTTCTGGAGCAGAGACGTTTTAGGGATGTTAAGCTTTTTCTCCAACCCTACCCCAGCCAAATTGGCGAAGCGGTCGCGGGCTATCTCTATGTGCCAATCGAAAAAAGGCCAAATCAATATTACAAGGTCACTCTTGAGCTGATGCACACTGAGCGGAAGTCGACTAGTGAAGGCACTTCAAATGTCACCAGCTCGGTGTGGCAACGTGCAACAAAAGGCAATGCTTATAGCACTCCGACAGGGTCGCGGGTTGAGTTCAGTTTTCATATACCTGAAGGCATGAATGAATCCCGCAGTGGAGATGGTCTAGGCTACTGGTGGCAAATTACCGTTAAGTGCAATAACCGAGGTATTAATCTAAACCGCAAATACGAAATTCCCGTCGTTAAAACCGACTCCCCCGTGCAGCCAAAAACTGTTTCTGCGCGCTCTCAACCAGCACCTATAAACCGAAACACTAATCACCAAGTGTCAGTTAAGCCTGTCAGAAATGGCTGGCAGATATCCCAGCAACCAGGTAAACACGGCATGGGTTGGCTGCTACCTCTGGTAGGCATAATTTTCTTTGCATCCGGAGTTGCCCTGCTGTTTGTCGAAAAAGCACCTCTGATTATAGGGATAGGTTTTACTGGGTTGGGTGGATTAGCAGCTGTACTGGGGTTTACTACACTAGCTACCGGCTACCATACCTTTATTTCGAGCGAGCAAGTTGTTCATCAAAAGCTACGCCGAAAAAAAATTGTCAGAGAATCCAACTGGTCAATTGATCGTATCAAGGGGCTGGCAATTTATCCCAACGGAAGCTCATCAAATGGTAAAACCACCACCGAATATTTCACCTTCGTTATCAGAGATAATGACCTCAACGAATTGATTCTGGCGCATGGCGTCACCGGCAGAGATGAAGCTCTCACGTTATTGAATGATTTAAGCGATAAAACCGGAATTCACTCATTCGGAGCAACTGAGTCAACACATAGACTGAAACATAGCCGAAAAACATAAACAGGCTAACACCAGGTGAGACACTAAGGACGTCTGATGCAGGGCATTGAAAAATCCGGAGATAAACCAAAGTATTTGTTAGTGGTGCTCTTACTTATGATGGGGGTTTTGATATTCATCCTGTTTAACAGGGAATCCGATAGCCCGAGCGAAAGTTACATTGAAAACAACCCATTTTTTCTTGAAAAGAATTATCGATTCAGCATCATGATGAATCGTCAGCTTCACACAGAAGAAACCCTCAAATTCAAAATTCTCAATCTTCACCCTAACGAAGCACTAAGAATTCACCGTTGTACGAATCAGGCCTGTTCACAAGCCAACACAGCTGCACAGTGGAGCGGTGAGGAAGTTTCTGCAGCTGAAGAATATTCTTACACTACACCTGAAAAAGCCGAGCATTACATCTGGCTTGAAGACCTGAATGGCCCGGAAGACCAGAGGGCAATTGGCGTGAAGGAAGCGCTGGTGGAAGGCGATCTGGTTACAGTTACTTATCTATCGGGTTCCCGAGTAGTAATAAGCCTGGATAGCCCAAATTTCAACCCAGAACTGCCAATTCCTGCTCCCAACTCACTGATAGCGAGTGGAGTTCAGTTTTTTTCGGAATTAGCGAGTCAGTTCTTTGATAGTGCTTCTAAAAAAGAATCGGACCCTACTAAAACTGCTACAGATTCTGAAACAGCAAAAAATCTGGTCAGGAATGCCGGTTTTGACCACAACTTAAATTACTGGCATTCGAAATATGATATGGAACCATTTACATATACCAGTGAAGACGGACATACCCGAAATGGGGCTATAGCGGTGCACACGATCCCACCAGAAAACCCAATAGAGAACAGGGGTTACCACGCAACAATCTCCCAGTGCATTCCACTTAAAAATGGTTTGAGGTATCGGTTTGCTGCTTCCTATAAACCCCAGGGGGTATATTTAAGCAAGTATACAAACAGGGTAAACCTGATCTGGTATCAAAGTGAGGATTGCTCTATTCATGGTGAGTTCTCCCAATACCTGGAGCCAGAACTTGGTATAGACGGTTGGCAGAAAATAGCGCATACAGTCACAAGAGCGCTCAATGCCAAAGCCGCCAAAATAGAAATTACCCAAAATAAGCTATCGGCCAATCGTACGCCTGCACTGTGGGACGATATTGAACTGATTGTGACAGAACAACTGTCTATGCCAGATGTTCCCGATACCTCTCCATATACATTACCGGCCGGAGTCAATTACATCAAAAACAGTGATTTTTCCGAAAACCTGAAGCACTGGCACTTTAGCGGAGATACGACCTGGGTGGCTAACGTCGGAGCTGAAAGCAAAGGTGCCGCAAGGCTGGCAATTTTTTCGGATCACGGTGGTTATGGGGCACACAGCTTTTCTCAATGTATCACCTTTGGTGTCCCACGGGTGTTTTCGTTCGGAGCAAAAGTAAAGGTTGATCCGAGTTCTACCTTTAAAGGCGGAGGAATATTTCGACTTAACTGGTATGAGAATCCCGGATGCAGCGGACGCTCAGCAGCGGGTTTTAAAGAAGATCGCGTAGAGTACGTTGACGGCTGGCAGTCCATTGGTGTTAATGAAATTACTGCGCCCAAAAACTCAAAAAGTGCCAGCCTTTACTTCACCCGCGGTATTAGAGATTCGGGGAACTTCGCCTATTTTGTAGATGATGTTTTCTTTAAAGCAATAGAGTAATTGTTGAAGTGAACATTAGGGAAAATACCATCAATAATAAAAATTGCATTATCGATGGTATTGTTTTCAATCACTCCCACTCTATTATCAATAAGCCATTTTTATCCTTTATTATCAATAGCTTATTTTCTTGCTAAACGGGAATACCATGAAAAATACCATGCTTAGAAATTTCTTGAAAATATTTCTGACTTTTTATCCGAGGGCTCCAGCCTACAAGGACGAGAGCCAAACGAGTCAGGGTTCACATTCAGCTATCAAATGATCGAAAGAGTATATTTCCAGACCCAGCTCATGTATACCGCGACCCGACGATGATGATGGTCATACCCACCAGGCATACTCCAACGCCCACTATGTCTGTAAGAGTTGGCCGAACACCATCCACCACCCATAGCCATAGCAAAGCCACACTAACATAGACCCCGCCATACGCAGCGTAGACACGCCCGGCGGACGTTGGGTGCAGCGTCAACAGCCATGCAAACAGCACCAGACTTGCTGCCGCTGGCAACAGAACCCTGGCAGAAGCAGATTTTTTCAACCATAGATAAGGCAGATAACAGCCAACAATTTCCGCGATGGCAGTGATAACAAATAGACCGAAGGTCATCAGAATTTGCATTGCGCCCCCTCTTTAGCGTGTGCCTGCTCACTACAACCCTGAGCATTATTCATCCCGACAGGGTTCTTCATTCAACTCGATTTCAATCGTCGTATGTGCCAGATCCTGAGACGCGAGCGCCGAGTTAATCGTCGCTTTCAAGCGTGAATATTCTGTAATATCCTTAAGGGGCTCAACTCTGACATGAGCGGTCAATACATGATGCTCACCATCGAGCGACCAAAGATGCAAATGGTGTACGTCGTCGATTTCCTTGAGTGACATCAAGGACTCGCGGACGCACGTCAGCAAATCTGGATCCGGCACTGCCTGAAAAAACAACCGCCCTGTTACCCACAGGTTACGCAGTACATTGATCAGAATAAACAAGGTGAAGCCGATCGACAGCAGTGGGTCGAGAATGGGCCAGTCAATGATTTGCATGACCGTCGCCACAATCAGCACAGCCACCCAACCCAGCACGTCTTCCAGCAAATGCCAGTTGAGTACTTTTTCGTTCAAGGTTTTTCCCTGGCTAAGGCGATAGGCGGCGTAGCCATTCACCGCCACACCCAGCACGGCAAGGGCCAACATGCCTTCGGTATGTGGCATGACGGGGTCTGCCAAGCGGGGAATGGCCGTGACCAGTACCCAGGCCGATCCCGCGATTAACACTAGACCATTAATCAGGGCGCCGAACAGCGACAACCGCCGATAGCCGTAGGTGTACTCAGGATTGGCGGATTTCCGGCCCAGGCGGTTCAGCAGCCAGGCGCTGCCAATGGACAGGCTGTCACCCAAATCGTGCACCGCATCGGCCATGATGGCGGTGCTATTGGTCAACCAGCCACCAACGAATTCGATAACGGTAAAAATCAGGTTTAACCAAAAAGCCAAGCCCATTCGCTTGGAGCTATCATCGTGTGAATGTTGATGCATACGTTATTTCTCCAGTCGATGATTGGCTTGGCGTTGGGTAGCTAAACGATTAATGATCCTCAGTGCCGCCGATGGGCAGGGCTTGTTCGATTGGGCTAACATAGACCCAGCCGGATATGTCAGGTCCGATTTTCCCGGTTTTTCGAATGATCGAGGTCACCTCATCCACCTGATTGTCTTCACATACCAGCGACAATTGGACTTCTGAAATAACCACACCAGCTTCTGACGAATAGGCCAACTCCTGCTCGCCTAAGGGCTTTAAAGTCCCCTTGATGTCGAGTAGTGATATGTTTTTGTAACCTGCGTCACGCAGTGCGTCGATGACATCGGCGGATCGAACGTGGTGGATAAAGGCGGTAATTTGTTTCATATGAATACTCCAAAAAAATTCGCTATTACTGTTAGATGGATCGCGGCAAGGGAATACTTGCCGCGATCCAGCGGGTATTACTCAGCGATCGGTTCGCCATTGTTATCAATCGCTTTTGGCCTTCGCCAAGCCAATCGATACAGACCGGGGAGCACCAATAACGTAAGTAACGTGGAAGAGATAATGCCGCCGATAACCACCGTGGCCAGTGGCCGCTGGACTTCCGCCCCGGTGCTGGTATTGAGTGCCATCGGCAGGAAGCCTAATGCGGCCACCAGAGCGACCATCAATATCGGCCGCAATCTCAACATGGCGCCGCCCAGAATCGCCTGCTCGACGGATTCACCGCGATTGAGCTCATCCCGAAAGGCCGACACCATCATGACCCCGGTCAGTACCGATACACCGCATAAAGTAATAAACCCAACACCGGCGGTAATCGAGAGGGGGATGTCCCGTAACCACAAGGCGATAACGCCACCGGTCAGCGCCAGCGGTACGCCACTAAAGACCAATGCCGCATCTTTTGCTGAGCCAAAGGTCATCATCAACAGTGCAAAAATCATCACTAGGGTAACGGGGACAAGCAGGCTTAACCGCTGCGTGGCCGATTGCAATTGCTCAAAAGTACCGCCGTACTCCAGCCAATAGCCAGGTGGCAATTTCACTTGTTGCGCCACTTTGCCCTGAACTTCGGCCACAAAGCCACCCAAATCGCGACCGCGAACATTGGCGCTGACCACCAGTCGCCGCTTGCCGTTTTCACGAGAGATCTGATTAGGTCCAGGCGCCAGGGTGAGACTAGCCACTTCCCGCAGTGGCACGTATCCGCCGTCTGGCAGCGGTATCGGCAAACGCTCCAACGCGCGCAAGTCACCCCTGACGCGCTCGGCTACCCGCACCACTATCGAGAAACGCTGATCGCCCTCAAAGATCAGGCCGGCTTCCTCACCACCCGTGGCGGCGGCGACCACGTCCTGTACATCGGCGACATTCAAACCATAACGATACAGGGCTGAACGATCCGCATTAATGGACAGAATAGGTAACCCAGACACCTGCTCGACCTTAACCCCTTCGGCGCCCTCGATACCGTTCAATACCGCCGCGATTTCGCCGCCCGATTTAAGCAGTTGCGTCAAATCGTCACCAAACACCTTGATCCCGAGATCGGAACGCACACCTGAAATCAACTCGTTGAAGCGAAGTTGGATCGGCTGGCTGATCTCGAAGGCATTACCCGGCAATAATGATAACTTCTCACCGATTTCCTCCAGCAACTGCGCTTTGGTTTTGTCAGGGTCAGGCCATTCACTGTGATCCTTGAGCATGACATAACCATCGGAAATGTTCGGCCCCATGGGGTCACTGGCGACTTCAGCCGTGCCGACGCGCGAGAAGTAGGTTTTGACTTCAGGGATTTCCAGCACCGCTTTTTCCAATTGAAACTGCATATCCAGGGATTGAGTGAGACTGGTACCCGGTATTCGTAGCGCCTGGATGGCAATATCGCCCTCATCCAGATTCGGGATAAATTCCGTACCCATCCGCGTTGCCAGTGCGCCGACCAAAACCACAAAGATCAGGGCCGCAGACAATACGAGTACGCGAAATTTGAGTGCCCACGCCAAAACCGGGGCGTAAAACCGTTTGGAGTGGCGAACAATGAAATTGTCCTTCTCCTCAATATGCCCCGTCATAAACAGCGCCACGGCGGCAGGCACAAAGGTGAGTGACAGCACCAGCGCAGACAGCAAGGCCATGATTACCGCCATGGCCATGGGCGTAAACATTTTTCCTTCCACGCCGGTTAGCGCCAGGATGGGTAAGTTCACCAGAATCACTACCAATACGCTGATCAAACTCGGTGTAAATACCTCGCGGGTGGCCGCAAACACCGTTTGAAAACGTTCGTCCAGCTTTAAGGTGCGCCCAAGGTGGTGCTGGCGTCCGGCCAGACGCAAAATGCAGTTTTCGACAATGATCACCGCGCCATCCACAATCAAGCCAAAATCGAGCGCACCCAAACTCATCAGATTGGCGCTGACCTTGGTCTGCACCATGCCTGTCATCAACATCAACATGGATAAAGGGATCACCATTGCGGTGAGTAAGGCCGCCCGGACATTGCCCAGCATGACCAGGAGCACGACAACAACCAATATCGCGCCTTCGGCCAGGTTGGCTTGTACCGTGGCAATGGTTTTATCAACCAATACCGTGCGGTCGTAAACCGGTTCCGCGATCACGCCTTCGGGCAGCGTTTTGTTGACTTCCACAAGTTTGGCCGACACCGCCTGGGAAACCGTGCGACTATTGCCTCCTAGCAACATGACGGCGGTACCCAATACTGTCTCCTCGCCATCGAGCGTGGCAGCACCGGTGCGCAACTCTTTGCCGAATCCAACCTCGGCGACATCAGCCACGGTTATGGGTAGGCCGTCACGACGGGCGACGATGATTTTTTCGATCGCCGGGATGTCAGCTACCTGTCCGGGGGCACGAATCAGATATTGTTCGCCATTTTTTTCAATATAGCCCGCACCGATGTTGGCGTTGTTTTTCTCCAATGCCGCCACTAAATTATCGAAGCTAAGCTGGTAGGCTAGCAGCCTTGCAGGTTCAGGGGTGATGTGGAACTGCTTCTCGAAACCGCCAATGGTATTGACTTCGGTGACGCCGGGAACCAGACGCAACTGCGGACGGATCACCCAATCCTGCAAGGTGCGTAAGGCCGTTGCATCATAGGGCTCACCGTTTTCTTGCAAGGCGCCCGGTTTTGCATGCACCGCATAGTGAAAGATTTCACCAAGGCCTGTGGCAACAGGCCCCATTACCGGCTCAATCCCGGAAGGCATCTCGCTTTTCGCCTGCTGCAAGCGCTCATTGATGAGGTTACGGGCAAAATAGATGTCCGTGCCTTTTTCAAACACCACGGTCACCTGAGACAGGGCGTAGCGTGATAACGAACGGGTGCTCTCCACATAGGGTAACCCCGTGATCGCCAGTTCCACCAGGTAGGTAATGCGTTGCTCCACTTCCAGCGGTGAATAACCGGGAGCTTCGGTATTGATTTGCACTTGGACGTTGGTGATATCGGGTACCGCGTCAATGGGCAGGTGCTGGTAGTTCCAGACACCCAAGGCCCCAATTACCAGTACCAGAAACATCACCAGCCAGCGGCGCGCGATGGAAAATTGAATGAGTTTATCGATCATGGTGAACTCCTATTGTGGGTTCATATGACCGGTTAAAGCCGTGCAGATGGTTCGGCGTCGTAAATGGTGCCAAAAATACTTTTTTAGTGTCCATGTTCAGCATCCTCCTTGCCCATCTCCGATTTCAGAATAAAGCTGTTTTTGCTGACATACACTTCATCTGCGGACAGGCCGGACACTACTTCGCTTAGCTCGCCGTCGGTGCGTCCCAAGGTTACCGTGCGTGCCTCAAAACCCTCCTTTCCCCGAACAAAAACAACGGGATTGTCGTCGACGATTTGCAGGGCTTCGTTGCGAATCACCACGGGAGTATTAATTTCGGCGCGGGTGATTTGTGCGTTGACAAACAGACCCGGTTTCCAGGTGCCGTTTGGGTTGTCGATCAAAACGCGCGCCGTAATGGCCTGATTGCTACCTTGGCCAAGTGGCGCAATATAGATGATATTTCCCTCTGCGGTTTGGCTCGAATCGAGGCTGAGAATGCGAACTTTCTGCCCTGATTGAACCTGAGCAACATCCTTTGGAAAAATCGACAGCTCTACCCAGACCGTGGAAAAATCCTTCACCTCCAATAGGGGGGCATCGCTGGTTTGTTCGCCAGGGTTAGCGTTGCGCTGTGTAATAACGCCATTGAGTGACGAAACTATCGAATAGGTTTTCAGGCTTTCGTTGGCTTCTACGGTCAACAGGGTTTCGCCCTTACGAACCGGATCACCAACACTTTTTTTAACTTCCCGAATAACACCGTCAAAGCGTGCGGTCACTGATTGTACGCGTTCTGCGTTGGTGGCGACGACGCCGTATACCGGCAATACATCGCGGATGGTGCCAGAAGTCACGGTTGCCAGCGTAATGCCCGAATGTTGTATCTGCTGCTGAGTCAGTTCAATGTGGCCTTCTTCGCCGTGCTCTGCTTCCTCTCCGCGACCTGTTTCGGCAAGAGCATGTCCGGATAGCAGTGCGATTAGGAAGCAACAGCCAAGAAGATGGGGGATGGGTTTGTTAATATGTGTTCTTGATTTCATCGTGATGATCCTGAAAATGTGTTGTCTTCGCCATACTGAGTCAAGGCCAGGGGCTCTGCTGTTAGTTGCTCAATTTCTGCGCCATAGGTTAAAGCGGCTGCCGCCGCTTCGATCTGGGTACGCCTGGCGCTCAATAATTCCTGCCGCGCGCTGACATAGTCGAGATACCCGTAGCGACCGCGTTGATAGGCCACCTGAGTGTCTACCAGGGCCTGCTCAAGGGCGGGAATGATGGCGGTACGCAGTGCTTTTACCGCGACAATGGCTTGTTTGCGGTTGTGATAGGCGCGGAACAGCTGAGTGTGTAAATCCAGCAGCATTACGTCACGTTGTGCCAACACCTGATTTTTTTCGGCCAGCGCAGTCGACACAGCGCCGGTATTTCGTTGGCCGGAAAACAACGGCATGCTGAAGCCAGCCACCAGTGCGGTATCATCGGTTTCCTGTATTCGACGAACCCCCACTGACCAACTGATATCGGCGCTGGATTGGGTTTGGGCAAGGCGTAATTCAGCTTCTTTGAGGCGGGACTCTGCCGCGAATATTTCGATCGCCGGATTTTTTTCCACTTTGGCGTATAGCATCTCAAAGGCGACGTCCTCGCCAAACTGGAATAGATCACCTTGCACCTTGGCAAAGTCAGGTGTAGTCACTCCCCATAGAGCAGACAACGACACTTTCAAATAAGCCAGCCGTTGCTGCTCCGAAAGGAAAGCGAGCTTCGCTTGCTCGGCAGCGGCCTGTGCCCGTTTGACCTCCGCCTCGGGTGTCGCCCCCGCCGTAGCCCGCTTTTTCACAATGTGTAAGCTCTCGTTTGCCAATTGAGCGGCCTCAGCAGCCAGGGTGACCTGCTCCTGTGCGGCCAGCACATCGACATAGCGACGGGTGACTTCGCCCAATAAGGCCAGGGATTCCACCTGTCGGCTGGCATTGAGCACCGACCGACTGTGGGATACCACGCCTTGCCGTGCCGCGCGCTTATCCCCCATTTCGATGACTGAAGACAGCGCAATGGTTAGCTCAGCACTATCTGCGCCGCTGAAATCCCCAGTGCCACCAACATTTTCAGCATCAAAACCCAGCTCATACGCCGGCCGTAACCGGGCCGTTTCTGCCTGACCTTGAAGGGCGGCATAGCGGTAGGGAAAAATGTTTAGAGAAGGGTTTTGCGACAAGGAACGCTGCACTGCATTGGTCAGCGTGATTGTTAGGTCACCAGGAGCCGCATTAAGCCCCGAAGAAAAAATAAAAAATAGTAAACTGAACAGAATGCAGCGGTTTCTGATATTCCGCCGCTCCCATGCGCCAGAACCAGGCGCAGAACGTATTGGTAACATGTGGTAGATCCTACTTATTTAAGATAATTCAAACCGCGCATTGCAGCGATAACGGCAACACAGGAAAAACTTAATCAGTAAAATCAGGCGATTGGAGGGCGGTACAGCGACGAGGATGGGGCCTCGGGGATGATGGCATGATAGTCGTTGTGCAACGAAAGTTTGTGCAAAAAGTTTGAGTGAGTCAGGTTGCCGGATAAATAGACATGGCAATGGCAGCCATGGTGATGACAATGAAACAGGTCGTCAGGCGGGGTATTTTGCTCTGCGGGATCAGCGATCGAGCTATCCAGTATTCCCGATGATGAGCCATCGGTGAAATCAGAGGAAAACTGGACGGAGTCTGAATAATCAACGGGATGCACATCTGCCATAGCTGTCACTGATTGCAATGCAATCAAGACTAACAGCAGATAAGACAGTGCTTTTCGACTCATAAACCGAATATAAACCCAATGACAATGGAATAAGTGGAATAAGTGGAATAAGTGGAATAAGTGGAATAAGTTAGCATTTTGGGTTAAGGCGCGCAAAATCCTGTATCAGCCGAACTAACCTGACATGGCGAGTATCTGAAAACCCACTGTTAAAATGCTTATTCATGTTAAATGTGCTTTCGCCTGAATGAACTGGATAGTACCTAAAGGCGTTGCTACACAATCTTTACTACCAACCACAACAAAGCCCGCTTCCTCTATCAAAAAGGGTAACACACCCTTGACATTGTCTCGTGTGGTTTCAAAACCATCAAGGCACTGAACCAGCAGAAATAGCATTCGTTGAATCGATGACGAAGGCTTTCCCCAATCAGCAATGTGTAATCTCCCACCTGGTTTAAGGACCCTATGGATTTGTTTTAAGACATCGAGCTTCTGCAGTCGTGTCAAGTGGTGAAAAAACAAGCTCGACACTGCAACGTCAAAAGTCGCTGTTTCGAAGGGCATATCTTGTGCGAAACCCTGCCACAAACTCACACGCTGATCCATTGAAGCAAACTTGGTTTTGGCTAGTTCGAGTGCTCCAGAGTCTGCATCCAGACCAGTAATAGTCAGCGACGGTTCTCTTTCGGCAAACATTTGAGTCAGGGTTCCCGTGCCGCAGCCCACATCGAGTAAGTGCTGTCCTGCTAACGGAGCAGCTTGGTTGACCAACGCAGTTTTAAAGATTTGTTCTCGTGTAGTCAAGGAAACCACCCAGTCGTAATAACGGGTTAGGGCACGATACTTCAAGGCAGGAATATAGGTGGGCCGGGAACTCTTCATCGCATTTCCTCAATCAGAACTTTAGCTGCAAAATACGGCGCGCACCATTTAACACAATCAAACCGATGATAAGGCCAATCACCAAATCTGGATAACGTGAGCCCGTCCAGGCCACCAATCCACCGGCAAGGATGACACCTAGATTGGCGATCACATCATTGGCGGAGAAAATCCAGCTGGCTTTCATATGCGCGCCGCTATTACGGCTTTTGGCAATCAACAGCAGACACACTACATTTGCCGCCAGGGCCACGAGCCCGAAGCCCATCATCAGACTGGAAATAGGCTCACTTCCGAACAATAGCCGCCTTACCACTTCACTCAAAGCACCGAGGGCGAGAATGATCTGAAGCCAGCCAGATAAATGTGCCGCGCGCAGCTTCATCCGGACACTGTGTCCAACGGCATACAGTGCCACGCCGTAGACGGCGGCATCAGCAAACATGTCCAAAGAATCCGCGATCAAGCCGGTGGATTGCGCCAGCCAGCCTACTGTCAGTTCAACCACGAACATAACGCCGTTGATGGCCAGCAACCACTTCAGTATACCGGCTTCGACCTGGGCGGTTGCCTCTTCCTTCTCCTTGGCCAGGACTAAATCCTCTTCCCCCACCGGGGTGGTTTTTTCGAGCGTGGCACCCAGCCCCAGGGAGCGCATCCTCTCCTCGATGGCAGCCCCATTGTCGCCATGGAATACCCGCACCTTCCGATTCGGTGTATCGAACTCCAGTAAAACCCGGGGCTCAATACTGTCCAAGGCCATGCGGATCATCCCCTCTTCCGACGGGCAGTCCATTTTTGGCACCCGGTAGTCACTGACATAGCCATGTTGAAAAGCCGTATCAGTATTCGCTATCCCAGAGGCGGGGACATTGGCAACCTTCGCGCTCTGGCAGCCGTCATTGCACGGGTCAGACATTGAAAAGCCCTTGTGGATGTACAGACGGTCACTATAAACTCTATAATAACTATAGAGTCAATCGGAATATTGAGAGATGATAAAAATCGGCGAACTGTCGAAAGTGACTGGCTGCTCCGTGCAAACCATCCGGCATTATGAAAAGGAACATTTGATTGCCTCTGTAGAACGCAGTGAAGGTAATTTTCGCCTGTACGATGAAGCTGCCGTTGAGCAATTATTGTTTATCAAACACTGTCGGAGCCTGGATCTCAGTTTGCCGGAGATCCGGCAGCTTTTGGCTTTAAACCGTTCTCCAGGCGCGCAATGTGATGATGTGAATCGGATGATGGATAGGCATATCGAGCAGGTGGAGGCGCGTATCCAGGAACTCACCAAACTGAACGAGCAACTGAGAATGCTGCGCCGCAGCTGTTCAAACCGTCGGACAGTCGAGCAGTGCGGCATATTGCGGAATTTGTCGGCTACTCCGGTTTCGAGCGGGTGACACCCGGTTCCAAAAACTCTCCTGAACGTTCTGCAACAGGGGCATTTTTCCGCTGCCTTCTCGCCAACCCCAGAAAGACCAGGAAAACCACCAGTACCGACAATTGCGCCAGGATCCCCTGCCAGGTGGATTTGACGCCGACCCAATCGAATTCAAAACTGACAGGCAATGGGGTAATACCGATAAGGTCCGCTTCCTGAAGTGCCGACATCGCCTTACCCATGAGGATAAACGCCAGGGCCAGCAACAGGTAGGTGGTGACGGAAAAGAATCTGGCAATGGGTAATTTCACTGAATAACGCACCAGCAACCAGGCCAATACGGCCAAGAAAGCAGTACCGGCTACAAAGCCGCTGAATACGGATGAATATTGAGCGGCTGCAGCCTGGGTCAGCAGCGCCTGATAAAACAAGACCGTTTCAAAGACTTCACGATAAACCGCAATAAATGCCAGCAGCGCAAGGCCCCACAGGGTACCCGCAGTCAGGTGGGAGTTGATGTGCTGCTGAATATAGGCCTGCCACTGGGCAGCATGGGTTTTACTGTGCATCCAGATGCCGACATAGAGCAACACGACCGCCGCCAAAAGGGCCGCAACACCTTCCATGACTTCGCGACTGGCACCGCTGATACTGACCAGGGACTGCGCGGCAGCCCAGGTCGCAACTCCGGCCACCAATGCCGTTACCCAACCCAAATGCACATACCGAAGTCCGTCACGCCGACCGGTTCGCACCAGCACAGTAACCAGGGCAATGACCACGAGCAGGGCTTCAAGCCCCTCCCGCAACAGGATCACCAAGCTGGCACTGAACAGGGTCGCATTGGACAAGGTAGATTCCGAAAGCAATCGATCCGCATCATCCAACCTTGCCAGCGTCCGGCCCACAGCGCTTTCCACCTCGCCCGGGGGCTGTGCCTGCTTCAATAATTGTCTTATCGCCATCATATCGGCTTCGAGCGTCTGGCGGAGTGCTTTATCCTGCGCATCCAGGCTGTTTTCGACCAATTCAAAGCCATCCAGATAAGCGCTGACCGCCAGTGCTTGTGCTGTCTGATAATCGCCGCGCTGGTGTGCCTCTTGTGCTAGCAGCAGTTGGTCGCGGGTGATTTTCAGAGGATTGGTCGATTCCTGGAATAACAGTTCTGGCTTTGCGCGCAGCCGTTCGATCCCCTTCTGCGTCATATCCGGGTGTTCTGCAGCGAGTTGCGCCGGCGTGTGGTTAACCATCTGTGACAAGGTGACGCCAGGTGCCTCGCCTGTAACCTCAGCGCCGGATTGAAATGCCAATCCGCCGACGTGGAACGCCAGCGACCAGCGTTGCTCTTCCGTCAGTTGGGTAAATGCCGGCATTGCGGTATCGGCTATGCCATTGGATATGGCGTCGTACAGGCCCAGAAGTGACCGGTTCAAGGCTCGCTCTTTGCTGGTGAAATCGGTTGGAGCGGGCTCCAGCTGTTCGGCCATCACACCATCGCCCCCACCGGCTGCGCCATGGCAAGAAGCGCACTGGCTCTCATACAACCCTTTGACGGTCGCTTTCGACAACAGATGATCCGGCAGGGACGACTGCGGCATCAGTGCCAACAACGTACCCCGCAGGCTGCCGCTCATTTGCCGAATTGTTTCAATAGCCTGTTTGTTCTGGATGGCTGCCTGTAAAGCCTTGGCCTGGCCTGTCAGGTCGCCAGCGTCGGCTGATTTATCCTGAATCTCAGAAATATTCGTCACAATGAGCTGGGAGAACTCCAGCATTTCCTGATATTCACCGTCATTGACCACCTGCCCATCCCTGACGGCTTCCATGTAATCCACAGCAATGTATTCGGCCAGCTGAGCCAATTGACGCATCTGAGCGAAGCCGTCATCACTCATTTCCGCCTGACTGGTCGCTGGAAGCAAACACGATAAGCCCAGCAGCAGTACTGAGACATTCAAAACAAATTGCTTCGGGCTTATAAAACGGTATATCCAGTGCGCCTGCATTAACGAGATCTCTACTTGGCTTGTTGCTAATGATAATTAATCTCAATTCTAATGCCTATGGTAGCTATAGAGTCAAGTGTGTGACTGGTTTGTTGGCATTCCTGACAACACGGCTCCTGTCGGCACACGGGATATCCTTCTGCCTCCATTGAGCTGCTCTCATAACCAGTCGTACCCGCAGTCCGGGGCCGTGCAGAATGGCATTACGGTGCGTATCTTCTGTCGGAGCAACCTCACGCATCGCACTCCTCTTGCGTTTGTACATTGGACTGGTTGAGATACACCAGCATGATCATCCTGATCTTCACGGCGACGCCGGACAATGCGATTCTCTAGGCGCCAACAGATTATCGATTTCTTACAAAGTGGATCCTAGCTCTTGGGCTCATTTCATGAAGAAGACCCGCTTCAGAGTGGCTTTTGGGTTGGTGCGGTATCCTTAAGCTGGCTTTAGCGGCTGTTCGATAAGCCCGAGGCGTTCGTAATAACGAATAGTTTCGACACTGACCCGAGCTGCTTGTGCCAGTTTACCGATGGTCAATTGACTCATCACTTTCTCCCGTAGCACTCACCTCTACATCAGCCATGCTGGGTAAACTGATCGTGAAGCGCGTGACGCCGCGTTCGGAGATCACCGCGATGTTTCCTTCATGGGCCTCGACTATGGACTTGACGATAGCCAGCCCCAAGCCAGCACCTTCGCTTTGGCGTTGCCGGGAAGGATCGACCCGGTAAAACCGGTCGAAAATCCTGAGCAAATGCTCGGCTGGAATTTCTGGCCCCGGATTCTGTACGCTGAGTAACGCCCTACCCTCGCCCGATGAATCCAGACGGATCAGCACACTTCTTCCCACTGGTGTGTGGCGTATTGCATTGGACAGCAGATTGGACAATGCGCGACGCAGCATAGCGCGGTCACCTTGTATAATCGGTGCCTTTCCTTCCAACACCAATTGGATGTGCTTTTCCTCCGCCAGGGCCTCGAAAAAATCGAACAGCTCGCGCACTTCCCGAGCCAGATCCAGCGGTTCCCAGACAGGCTTGAGCAGGCCGTGTTCGCTCTGGGCCAGCCAGAGCATGTCGTTGACCATTTTGGTCAGGCGCTCCTGTTCTTCAAGATTCGAGTAGAGCAGTTCGCGATATTCTTCCAGGCTTCTGGACTTACCCAAACCCACCTGGGTCTGGGTGATCAGGTTGGTCAAAGGCGTGCGCAATTCATGGGCAATATCGGCGGAGAAATAGGATAGTCGAACGAAGCTGTCTTCCAAGCGGCCAATCATATGATTAAAGGAACAGACAAGGTTTTGCAGTTCCCGGGGAACGGTGTTAGGGTCTAGACGCACATGAAGGCGATCCGCCTGAATATCACTCATTGTCGCACTCAGCTCGCGCAAGGGCGCGTGCCCCTGGTGCACGCCATACCAGGCCGCCAAGAGAGTCACCGCGCCTGCCAGCACCATAATCATCCACAAACTGCGCCGAAAATTTTCCAGAAAGTGGATATGGAAATCCATATCGATAGCAGCAACGATGCGATAATTCTGGTCTTCAATGCGGGTATGCGTGATAGTGCCACGGTAGGTTTTGCCATCAGTTTGCCAGGTATAAAGATTGTCTACCTGAATACGGCTCACAGGAGAATAGGTGTTTTCTTGTGGCGAAGGTCCACCCTCCTCAGGACCATAGACCAAACGTCCCGCATCATCCCACACTTGAAAGTAGACACCATGGTGACCAGAAACAGCTCGCGCAAGGGCGCCCTCCGGTGCCGAGTCCTGATCTTTCGCCGATTGTAGAGCGTCTTCAACAGCACGAGTAATCACCACCAACTCGTCGGCATCCTGTTCAGCAAAATGGCGCTCTACTTCATTCAGCACGAGATAACCGATCATCAGTAAACTGAAACCGATAGCCATCGCGACAAACAGCATCACCCGGCTGTTGAGTGACAGTGGTCGTCTCCGGGCGAGACTAACTTTCGTCATGGTCGTCCTCGACCTCCAGCTTGTAACCCAAGCCGCGCACAGTGTGAATCAGCTTGGGTTCATAATCGTCATCGATTTTTGCCCTTAGGCGCCGTATGGCCACGTCAATGACATTGGTGTCGGAATCGAAGTTCATGTCCCACACCTGGGAGGCGATCAAGGAGCGCGGCAGTACTTCGCCCTGTCGCCGGACCAACAGCTCCAGCAAACAAAACTCCTTGTGGCTGAGATTGATCTTGCGGCCGGCGCGCGTGGCCCGGTGACGCGGTAAATCCAGCGTGAGGTCAGCAACTTTGATCTGGTCGGTCATCACCGGCACAGTACTACGACGCAACAGAGTGCGCACCCGGGCCAGCAGCTCGGCAAAGGCGAAGGGCTTGACCAGGTAATCGTCAGCACCCAACTCCAGACCCTTTACGCGGTCATCCACACTGTCGCGGGCGGTTAGGAACAGCACTGGCGTCTGACGGCCAGCCTCGCGCAACGACTGCACGATCCGCCAGCCGTCGACGTCCGGCAGCATGACGTCCAGCACCAGTAAATCAAAAGTTTCGGTCATCGCCAAATGATGGCCGTCGAGGCCATTGCGCGCGAGCGTGACCATAAAGCCTGCCTCGGTCAGCCCCTGCTGTAAATAATCGCCGGTCTTGATTTCGTCTTCGACCACCAATAGCCGCATCGCTTCACCGCTCCTACTATCAATATATGCCGGGTTTCCTTCAAGACTATCTGCCTCTTCCCAACAGAAACATGACCATAGGATTACATATATGTAATCCTATGGTCATGTTTAAGACAGGAGCCTACTACTATCATCATCAGAAGGACACCTCAAGCGCTGCTCATTCAGTCATATCAGTCATATAAAGGAGGGAACACCGATGTCAGGCACCAAGACAGCTGAACTGTACCGGATGGTGATGGAGGATCATCTCTGTCCCTATGGCTTAAAATCGAAACATTTATTAGAGACCCAAGGGTTCCAGGTAGAAGATCATCACCTTAAAAATCACGAGGAAACCGAAGCTTTTAAGCACAAGCATAATGTTGAAACCACTCCTCAGACCTTTCTGGGAGGTAACCGAATCGGTGGGTACGACGACCTACTTGTGTATTTTAGGAAAGAACCAAAAGACAAAAATGAACAAACTTACTGGCCCGTTATTGCTCTGTTTTCTATGACCTTTCTGATGGCCACGGGTTCGGCTTCGGTTGTTGAAGGGCAATGGCTGTCTTTACGCACTTTCGAGTGGTTCATCGCTTTTTCAATGTGTGGTCTTGCCTATTTGAAAATACGTGATGTCGAAAGCTTTTCGACCATGTTTCTTAACTATGATCTTCTTGCCCAAAAATGGGTGCCTTACGGGTACGTGTATCCCTATGGTGAAGGCCTGGCAGGCTTGCTAATGATAGCCGGAGTATTGCCTTTTGTATCGATACCAATTGCCTTTTTCATAGGGATTGTCGGTGCCGTCTCGGTATTTAAAGCCGTGTACATTGACAAAAGAGAGCTCAAGTGCGCCTGTGTAGGTGGCGAGAGTAACGTCCCCTTGGGATTTATATCGCTCACTGAAAACCTCATGATGCTTGGCATGGCAATATGGATGCTACTCAAGGCAAGTGTTATGGGGTAGCCGCAAGCTTTTTTCATACCCTGCTCCCCAGAGCCATTCATCAACCCTAAATCGGCAACTCGAATCATCACACCTAGCGACAATTTTGCAGGATTACAAGGTTGTCATCCAGGAGTCATGCGGGTGACAGGCTCGGCTCGCTAGTATGCGGAGTCAGAACGTGGAACAACCATCACTTATCCCAAAAGAGATTGACTCATGACCCATGGTTTCCCCCGACCCAAACAGCCCTGGCAGCTTAGTCGCCGCCGCTTCGTGCAGGGCCTGGCAGCCGGTGGCGTGCTGGCCTCCACACCGTCCTGGTTGCAGGCCGCCGCAAAAGGCGCGACCGCGCTGGACTCAGCGCCAGTGCTCAGCGGCCGTGAAATCGATTTGGTGATTGCCGAAACACCCGTCAACTTCACTGGCGTCACTCGCATGGCGACCACTATCAACGGCTCCATCCCGGCACCGACGCTACGGTTGCGTGAAGGCGATGACGTCACCATCCGCGTCACCAACCGCCTGCCGGTCGCCACCTCCATTCACTGGCACGGCATACTGCTGCCCTATCAAATGGATGGTGTACCGGGAATCAGCTACCCAGGTATTTCACCGGGGGAAACCTTTGTTTACCGCTTTACGCTACGGCAGAGCGGCACCTACTGGTACCACAGCCACTCCGGCTTTCAAGAAATGACGGGCATGTACGGCGCCCTGATCATTGAACCACGGGCAGGCGAAAGACACCGCGCCGATCAGGATTACGTGGTACAGCTTTCCGACTGGACCGACGAAGACCCGATGCGCGCCTTCAGCAAGCTGAAAGTGCAAAGCGATGTCTATAACTTCAATCAGCCCACCTTTTTCGATTTCACAGCCGATGTCTCCAAGCTGGGCTTGCAGGCGGCACTGGAAAAACGCCAGATGTGGAACCAGATGCGGATGAACCCGACCGATCTGGCGGACCTGTCGGCGGCCACCCTCACCTTCCTGATGAATGGCACCACCCCGGCGGGCAATTGGAGCGGCTTGTTCCAGCGCGGTGATCGCGTACGGCTGCGGTTTATCAATGCCGCCAGCAACAGCTTTTATGATGTTCGCATTCCCGGTTTGAAGTTAACGGTGATCCAGGCCGATGGCCAGGATGTCGAGCCGGTCACTGTGGATGAATTCCGCTTTGGCCCCGGCGAAACCTACGATGTCATGGTCGAGCCCCAGGACGACGCTTATACGATCTTCGCCCAGAGCATGGAACGCAGCGGCTATGCCCGCGGCACTCTGGCCGTGCAACAGGGCTTGATCGCACCGGTGCCAGAGCCCGATCCCCCCGAGTGGTTAACCATGAAGGATATGATGGGAGCAATGGGTGGTGGCGCCATGGGCCACGACATGATGAAAATGGACTCCATGGGCCAAACCAAGATGGATCATTCCCAAATGTCCGGCGGTATGGCCATGGACCACAGTATGCACGGCATGCAGCAGGGTTCTGAGAACCCGCTTGCCAAACCTTCATCTACCATACGCCACGCCCGAACCGAATACGGGGCTTCGGTTGACCAACGGGTGGATACGCCAAGTACCAATCTCGACGACCCCGGTATTGGCCTGCGTAACTTAAGCCAGCGTGGGCTGCGCCCACAGGGCCACCGCGTGCTGACGCTGGCCGACCTGAAATCCATCGATGGTGTGCTGGATGACCGCCGCCCGCCCGCAAGAGAGCTGGAACTACACCTTACCGGCAATATGGAACGCTATAGCTGGTCCTTCGACGGGCTTGAATTCGGCAAAAGCACACCAGTCTCCTTGCGTCATAACGAACGCGTTAGAATCATTTTGCAAAATGACACCATGATGACCCACCCCATGCACTTACATGGTATGTGGAGCGAACTGGAAACTGACCAGGGTGAATTGCGAGTGCGCCGCCATACCATTCCCGTGCAACCAGCGCAGCGCATCAGCTACCTGACCACACCCCATGATCTGGGCCGCTGGGCCTGGCATTGTCATTTGCTGTTCCATATGGATGCGGGCATGTTCCGCGAGGTGGTGGTGTCATGAGACTTAATACGGTGAAATATCTCACAACACTGGTTGTTATTGTCGGTGCCCTTCAAGTAAATACGGCCCTGGCGCAAATGGATCACGGCGATATGCAAATGCAGGGTGGTAGTGCGCCAGCCGATGCCCGCGATCCCCACGCTTATTCCGACGGTTACACCTTGACCGAAGGCCCCTATGCACAGCCGGGGCCACGGCAACTGAAACTGGCGGACGAGCACGCCTTCTGGTCCGTTCTGGGCGATCGCCTGGAGTATCAGGAAGACAGCGATAGCACGGTTTACGATATACAGGCCTGGTATGGCACCACCTACAACCGCTTTGTCATCAAAGCGGAGGGTGATATCGCAGACGGCACGCTGGAAGAAAGTTCTACCGAGCTGTTGTGGGGCCATGCGCTCAACGCCTATTTCGACACCCAATTCGGCGTTCGACTTGACCAATATGACGAAGGTAAGGATCGCCAGTGGCTGGCAATTGGTATGCAAGGCCTGGCGCCCTACTGGTTTGAGCTGGATGTGACTGCCTATGTTGGCGACGACGGTCGGACCGCACTCTCTGCCGAGGCCGAGTACGAGTTGCTGCTGACACAGCGGCTCATTTTACAGCCCCGCGCGGAACTGAATCTGTATGGCAAGGATGATCTTGATAATAGATTGGGGTCGGGCCTCTCGGATCTCGCCTTGGGCTTGCGCCTGCGTTACGAATTCAGCCGTCAATTTTCTCCCTACATCGGTGTGGAATGGACAGACACCTATGGCGACACAGCCGATTACCGCCGCGCGGCAGGCCAAGATACGTCAGGCACCCAATTCGTCGCGGGACTGCGATTCTGGTTTTAACAATCACCAAGTTGATATAGAAACTTTTTAAACACCTATGAGGAACACCTTTATGAATATGAAAACACTAGCCACTATCATCGTGTTCTCCACACTGGGCATCGCTTTCTCAGCACAGGCCCATGAACCTAAAGAACATATGAAAGACGCTGAAAAACCGGATTGCACCGCCATGAAAAATATGGATCACAGCAAGATGGACATGAATGATCCGGTGATGCAGGCCATGATGCAGCAGTGTATGAAAGACATGCACCAAGATAATCAAGCTTCAGAAAACGCAAACCAAGAAGACGGCGGACAGAAAGAACACACCGCGAATGATGAATCGATTGAACACAAACACTGACGACCCACGGTCTATCATTTCGAGCGATATTGCTAAGATTCAAACCGGATGGAGATGTCATGGCCGCTTTCAAATTTCTAACCTGTGGTAAATGTCTGCTTATCGCAGCAGCGATATCGATCATTGGCGGTCTGGCGTTTTTGTATTCCGGGCTCTATCCAATAGGCGCCGACGTTCCCCACAATCGGCTGACCTACTGGCTGCTGGAAACCTTGCGTGAACGTTCCGTCGCACGCGCTGCCAGTGATATTAAGCTTCCTGGCGACCTAAACGCTCCGGAGCGGTTACTGGCGGGTGGTGCCGACTACGATGATATGTGTGCAGGGTGCCATCTGAAGCCGGGCAGGACCGAAAGTGATTTCACCCTGGGGCTGTACCCCGCACCACCCAATTTAACCCTAACGGGTGATGAACATGGACACGACCATGCGGGTAACACCGATAATGACGACGAAGCCATTAAGCGACAATTCTGGATTATTAAACACGGCATCAAGGCCTCGGGCATGCCAGCCTGGGGACCGGGGCATGACGACGAACGTATCTGGAACATGGTAGCGTTCCTGCAGCGATTGCCGGAATTATCTTCCGATCAATACCAGATACTTACCGCGCGCGGGCAAGACTCGGAAGGGCATGGTCACTGATATGGCACCTCATAATCCATCGGCTTACTGCAAGCGGTTGTAAATAGCCGCCAGCAACCACCCGGCGATACCCGCTGACACTGACCAAGCCACCAGTCCCACAACAACGCCAGTGAATGTCAAATGCCAACCCATCTCATTCAGTTGCATATGCACCATTTCCCCAGACATGGATAACATCATGGCGGGCATTAACATCACCAACAGGCTGCAAGCCAGCCACAGTATCGCCGCGGTAATCGCGCTGGCTATCCCGAATTTGAACGCATTAAGTGTCATGACTATTCCTCCGTTTATGGTGGTGTATCTGCAATAAATTAGTGTCTCTACATATCCCCGAACCGGTTGGCAGACTGCACCATACGCATCATTTCGTGTTCCTCCAGCGACCGGAGTGATTCCATCAACTCCTTGGCAGAGGGGATATCCGCCCTTGAGGCGAGATAGCGATACAGCTCAATCACCTGCTGATGCTGATCGACAATCACCTCCATGATTTGCGCGGCATCAAGCTCGGCAAAAGGCGCGTCGCAATGTGCATGTCGGACGATAGGATGCTTTGCCACATATTCCATACACCAGGTGTTCAGCGCATGTTCATCGCCCGAGGTTTCGAAGCCATTGACAACTTTTGTGAGACTTTTTTCGTGATCGGACAGGTAAGCAAGAATCATCCGGGCCCGTTCATCCGTATTCTTGTCTGCGCAATGGGATAAGCACTGACTGAGATGTTGGTGAAATTCCCGGGTCCAGTGCAGCACATCTTTTAAGGTTTCAATTTGCATAATTTTTTCTCAGTTGTGGATTGACTCATCGATTAGAGTCTCAAAAAGTCACGATAGCTGCGCATACACACCACCAGTTCCTGGTGGGTGTCGATGCCCATATAGATCGCTTTAAGTGTGCTAACTTGATCCATTACCATTCTCCAAACAACAAAAGTTAACCACTAGAGTCCCGTTCTGTGCCTGGCAGGCTTCCTCCACATGATTTTTAATGATGATGTTCATGCGCCTGACTTTGGGACACAGCTTGCTTTCGTTTTTCAGATCCAAGGAATAGTTGCTCTCCGATCGCGATTAGCATCATTGTGACAACGGCCACACCCAACACAAATGGATCTGAATTCAACTTCACCCAAACGAACCCGCTTAGTGCAAGAAAATCTAATATAATCGCGGTAACGGGGACCCAGCTTTTGGCTTTAACATCGTCCAACAAGTAGCGCAGAACACCCCAGTGAATGGCGATATCCATCACCAGATAGAATATGATGCCAAGTGCTGCTATACGGGAAAGATCAAAGAACGCGGTGAGCACAAGTCCAAGAACCACGGTGTACACCAATGTATGCTTCTGAATGCTGCCCGGCATACCGAAATGGCTATGGGGCACCAACTTCATTTCCGTTAGCATCGCCAGCATTCTGGAGACCGCAAAAATACTGGCAAGAATCCCTCCCGCCGTCGCCAGCATGGCAATCGCAACGGTGAACCACACGCCGTACTCACCGAGTGCAGGTCGAGCGGCCGCAGCCAGGGAATAATCTCGAGTTTGAATAATCTCCCTGAGTGAGAGGTTACTGGCCACCGCAAAACCAACCAATGTATAGATAACGACACAGGCAGCAATCGAAATAACAATGGCGCGACCAACATTGCGGTGTGGATCGATCACCTCGGAACCACTATTGGTAATAGTGGTAAAGCCTTTGAATGCCAGAATCCCCAGCGCTGTGGCGCCGAGGAAATTACTGGCTGAACCGGTCTCGCTTACATGGTCAAAGTCCACTGCCAGGCTATCAGCTAACCAGATGCCGACGAGACCAAAGATTAGAATTCCACCAATTTTCAGTAGGCCGATAAACCCTGCAACCCCTTGAATCAACCGATTACCCAACAGGTTCACAATGAACGCCGCCAGAATTAGGGAGACGCCGAGTATAGGAGTCATTTGCCCTGAAGGGTCACCGCCAAATAATTGCATGGTGTAAGAACCGAACGTACGCGCTAGAAAACTCTGCGCGATGACCATCGAAAAATACATAAGTAGTGCATTAAACGCAGTGGGCAACCGGTCGCCATAGGCCTTATGCAGATACATGCCGATCCCCCCTGCTGATGGGTAGGCATTGGATATTTTGATGTATGAGTAAGCACTGAAACCAACGATGATCGCGGCCGCGAGGAATGCCAATGGGAATAATGCACCAGTCATCTCTGCCATCTGCCCGGTTAGCGCAAATATTCCTGCGCCGATCATCACCCCAGTCCCGAGCATCACCGTACCTGACAGAGTGAGGCTACCTTCGTTGTAATGTGTCGAACGATCGTCTTTTTCCTCCATTCATGCCCCCTTAATATAATGGTCAGCCCTCTTCCTGGGCATTCGTTGCAAGGTATACAGGATGCTTAAAACTGCATTTCTCAACAGACTGCTAGTCATATCGACAGGTTCCAACGTCAATTGGCCCCTCACCAGATTAATTTCCGAGACACCTAATCGATGTTCTTTGTTGCTCATTTTCTCTTTCATCTAATGAGGCGGCATCTTGTTGCAGCAGTGCGCCTCATGTTTAGCGTTATCCCTGATATTCTCATCGGTCTGCCATTGCCAACTCAGCCTGGTTCGGGACCACCAGCTGTCTTTTATTGCCGCACCATGCTTTTCGACAATGGCGATCATTTCATCGATATTGTGATGAGAAGCGTCGTAGGCGATTTTTAAGGTTTTTCTACGTGCATCGAACTGAACGCTGTCAACACAGGGAAGTTCATCAATTTCCTCAACAATCGCTTTGGTATTGTTTTCATTGATCCCGCACAGGCTCAAGGTATGCTTGGTTAAAAAACCTGGATTGATACCCGATCGATGCTCACTCATAGTGTTTTTCCTCCAATCGACAGGTTGAGTAAGCAACCCATCTATTTTTTGTGTTTGTGGACAGGTGTTTTTTGGGATTCAGACTCATGATCCATCATTTGCCCCATCATCATCTGCATCATGCCCATTCGTTCTTCCATCATGTCCATGCGCTTTATCATATCCATGTCGTCCATTTTTGATGACTCACCTACTGTCATTTCCATTCCCATGCCATCACCCATTAATCGCATACCCTTCTGCATGACTCGCATATGTTCCTGCATCAGTTGCTGGCGTTTTTCCGGATCGGTTTCGGCTTTGATCTTTCCCATCATGTCGTGCATCTTTTGCATGTGCTCATGCATAGCCATCATTTGCTCATGGCCCATCATCATTCCGCCCATCGGCTGATCTTTACTGTCGCCATGTTCGTGCCCTTTTTCCGCAAAGACGGGCGAAGAAATCGCGGCGGCTATTACCAAAGTGGAGATTAGTTTTTTCATCGGAGTACCCTAATCAGTTGGAAACAGTTTTATCGACGTTAAATTTCGGAATCCATGCCGGCGTGACTTCCATATAGCGGCGATAGTCATCACCGAATTCCTTCAATGCCATGCGCTCCTCACGCTTAGCGAGTCGCACGTAAACCACTACCAGAACCGGAAACATAATCACGGTAAGGATCGTCGGCCACTGCAACAGAAATCCAAACATGATCAGGATAAATGCGATGTACTGCGGGTGGCGGCAACGGGCATACCAGCCGGTAGTCGCTAGCGAACGGGTCTGCTGCGCCTTGTGCAGAACACTCCACGCCGAGGCCAGCAAAAAGAAACCCAAAATGATCAGGACATTACTGGCGATATGCAGCGGATCAAAATGAGGGTTGCCTTCAAAACCGAAAAGGGTATGCAGAAGATGGCCGTTTTCGTGGGACAGAAAATCAATACCAGGATATTTTTCCGCCAACCAGCCGGAGAGAAAATAAATGGTTAATGGAAAGCCATACATCTCGGTAAATAGGGCAATAATAAACGCCGAGAAAGCGCCAAAGCTTCGCCAGTCAGTTTTGGTTTGCGGCTTGGTAAAGCTGAAGGCAAAGAAAATAAATATCGCCGAATTAAGTATCACCAGCGTCCAGAGGCCGTAAGCGGATTCACCGTGCATGCTTCTTCTCCTGTAATATTGTTGGATTAATGGTGATGACGGTGTTCGTTTTCCCGACGGCCTTCCTCCAGCCCCCGCTGATAGGCATCCTGATCGGACTCGCCCTCATGCTGATCATGGCTACCATGACCACCGTGTCCGCCGTGCATAAACAGATGCATAAAGGGGCAGGCAAGGAAAATCAGGAACGGCAGAAACTGCCAGACGTGTTGCCGGTGCTCGACGAGCAGAAAATAGGTGACCGCGCCGATAAGTCCCAGTGCCGCCAGTCCTTTGGGTGTTAACCAGAATGATGTTTTTTGAGTCGCCATGTCACACCTCACCTGTGTAATTGAAAATCGTTGTCTATTGCGCCGCGTTTATCGTGTATCCATAGCAGATCGTTAACCGGCACAATGCAGACCAGTCCTTCGCTATCGGCATTGACATGCGCCGCATCCACAATCAACCGTGCGATTTCCTTCGCCTGCTCCGCCTTGGCATAAACTCTCCATTTGAATATCGTTGTCTGTTGCGCCGCGTTTATCGTGTATCCACAGACGCCCACGAACTAGATGCAAGGTAAAATCCTTCACCCCATGTCGAATCAAAGTTTCTTCCACGTTTTTCAGGCGAAACTCGTCAAAAATGGCCATGACTTTGTTGATGTTCATTGGGCCTCCTGCTTATTTCACCGTGATTTGTCCACGGTACATCTGCATCTGACAATGAAACGCATACTCGCCGGATGACATTGCTGGCAGCTGAATGGTCTTCAGTTTATTCAACGGCAAAGTGTCGCTGATTTGCAGTTCGGGGATCAATAAAGTCTCAGAACAGGGTGATTGATCTTTGCGCATAAATTTAATTTCAAATGGTGCTCCAGCTGGCACCTTAATGCGCGAAGGCGAATAGGTACCGTTTTCCACAGTTATCACCAGATCGTTTTCACCCAACTCGGCTTCTTTCGGCTTGTAGAGCCAGAACCACCACACAATCAGTGCAATTAGCGCCAAACCCGCAATATTAATAATCATCATCGCAACGCCCTCTTCCCGACATTCTCATTAGTGCTCCTGCGCTTTAAAGAAGCGCAGCCTATTAGCATTGGTTACAACTGTCAGCGATGAAAACGCCATCGCCGCACCGGCAATCACCGGACTTAACAGCAAACCGAAAAATGGATACAACACCCCGGCTGCAAAAGGCACGCCGGCGACATTGTAAATAAAGGCGCCAAATAGATTTTGTTTGATATTTCGCAACGTAGCCTTGCTGACGGCAATGGCATCCGCCAGGCCATGTAACGAACCCCGCATCAGTGTTATGTCGGCACTCTCAATGGCCACATCCGTACCGGTGCCGATAGCAAAACCGACATTGGCGATGGCCAGGGCCGGCGCATCGTTGATGCCGTCACCCGTCATGCCCACCACTTCCCCCTCCATTTGCAGTTCCTGCACTTTTTTGGATTTTTCTTCCGGCAGCACTTCAGCAAAGAATTCCTTGATACCGGCTTTTTCCGCTACCGCTTTGGCTGTGGCGCGGTTGTCGCCGGTGAGCATCACCACCCGAATACCGTTATGTTGCAAACGCTTGATGGCCGCTATGGAGTCTTCCTTAATCGGATCGGCCACAGCGATAATCGCTGCAAGTTGATTATCAATAGCGAAATACATCGGTGTTTTAGCCTCGGCGGCCAACGCCTGGGCCTTTTCGACAAAATCACCGAGCTCAATGGTGCGCTCGCGCATGAGCTTTTCATTGCCGAATAACAGTGTTTTTCCGTCCACCTCCGCCTGCACACCGTGGCCGGCAATGGCGTTAAAATTGGACACCTTGCCCATTTCGATCCCTCTTTCCTGAGCACTTTCAACAATAGCCATGGCCAACGGATGCTCAGAGCCGGATTCAAGCGTTGCTGCCAATCGCAACACCGCCTGCTCATCATACTCACCTGCCACCAACACATCCGTGACCTTCGGCGCGCCCAGGGTAATGGTGCCGGTTTTATCCAGAATCATCGCCGTTATCTTCGACGCGGTTTGCAGGGCTTCACCGTTGCGAATCAGGACGCCCGCCTCTGCGGCCTTACCCACACCCACCATCACCGACATCGGCGTGGCCAGACCTAGCGCACAGGGACAGGCGATAATCAATACAGTCGTGGCCGATACTATGGCAAATGCCACCGCCGGTTCCGGTCCAAAATTAAGCCAGGTCAAGGCACTCACCACAGCAATAATCATCACCACCGGTACAAAATACGCCGAGATGACATCAGCCAAACGACCAATCGGCGGCTTGGAGTTTTGTGCGCGCTTGACCATATTGATGATTTGCGCCAGCGCCGTGTCTTTACCAACGCGGGTGGCTTTAAACAGAATTGAGCCGGATTTATTGATGGTGCCCGCCGCCACGGTATCGCCAGTGGCTTTTTCAACCGGCATCGGCTCGCCGGTGAGCATGGATTCGTCAATCGCCGTATGCCCTTCAACCACTTCACCATCGACGGGAATTTTTTCACCTGGGCGCACGCGGACCACATCGTTCAGTAGAACCTGTTCGATAGCGATATCCAGTTCTTTGTCATCGCGAATAACCCGCGCCGTTTTCGCCTGCAATCCAATCAGGCGCTTAATAGCCTCAGAGGTACGACCGCGGGCTTTCAATTCCAGGGCAAGACCGAGATCGATTAAACCAATAATCATCGCGGTCGCCTCGAAATAGACATGGCGCGCCATTTCCGGCACCAAGTAAGGAACAAATACCACCACCATCGAATACACCCACGCCGTACCTGTGCCTAAAGCAATCAAGGTATCCATATTGGCCGAGTGATTTTTAAAGGATTGCCAGGCACCGACATAAAAGTGTTTGCCGGAGAACACCATCACCCCAAGCGTCAGTAATCCAACAGCCAACCAGGCAATGCGCTCACCAGTGCTTGTTACCGTCATTTCGCCGACTACGATGCTGTAAATCATCAGCGGCACGCCCAGGCTGAGGGCGATGGTCATTTCCCGCATCAGTCGCTTGTAATATGCCCAATCAGCTTTTTCTTTTTCCGCCAATGCATCGTCTTCATTGTCAGCAAGGCTGATTTTCGCGTTATACCCGGCGCCCTCAACGGCTTTTATCAATTGCTCGGCAGGCGCCGAACCCAACACGCTGACGGTTCGCTGAGCGAAATTCATTTCCGCGTTTTCCACACCCGGTATCGCTTTTAGGGCGGATTCGATTTTTCCCACACAGCTGGCACAACCAGCGCCTTCGATCATCAATTCCTGGCTTACCGCGCTGCCGCCATGAACATGATGGTGGTGATGCTGGCCAGTTTCCGTACCTTCATGACAGGATGGATTGCCAGATTCCGTGTTTGTTGAACTCATATCCATACTCCTGGTTTACTTGACAGCAACTAGCGAATGAGCGTTGCGGGAAAACCCACACGATCCAACGCATCGGTAAGGTTTTTTGGTTCAACCACACCAATGACTGAAGCGATGCCCGTTACCAAGTCCATCGACACTTCGCTAACCCCTGCAACGGATTTCAACGTCTGCTCGATACTTTTCACGCAACCACCGCAGCTGGCACCCTGAACCTGTAAACGATGAAGAGGAAGAGACGTATCGCTAACGCTGCGGATATCACGGGCTTCAGCAGAAACGGATGATTTGCCGGCGCAGCAACAACCACCTCGGTGTAGATTCGCACTTGGCGTTTTGTGTGTATTCATAACCTATCCTCAGCAGTGAATTCTTCGATCAGATGGCAAAGCATATGGCCCGTTGGCGCCTTATCCGGCTTTTGACTCCACTCCAACACAGCCTGTTGCATGCGATCCCGCAATTTCGACGTTTCCCTAAGCTGTCGCTCGGTTTCATGCAGGCGCTGATCAATCAAGCGACGCACCGTTGGGCAAGGAGACTTTCTTGTCCGCATGGGTGAATCTCTAGTGGGTGTCAATCAACTGTCGGGCACTTAGCACGAACCGTAAGCGATTAACATCTTTATCACTGTATTCCCGGTAACCATTGGCCTTGCTTTTTGTTGGATTCAAAATCTTGATCCGGGTATAAAACCGCACCGTGTCTGCTGTAACTTTAACAGCCTGGCAACCTCAATTACCTTCATCTGCCCTCCTCTGATCCGGTCTAGGTAGTTGGAACATATCTAAACACCACTCAGGTTTGGATCTTGATCTGAAATCAATCACCAGTCTTAAACCTTGTTGATACACCGAGCTTTTTCACCGAGCGTTAGTAGAGGTTATACACCTGTGTCCATGGCACAGGTCAAGCCATTTTGTCTCGGGCATACCGGCTTATGTCTACAAGGATCAAGTAGTACAGCACCCAGTCGGCCAGGCATTTCCACTGGCGATTTCCTTCACCACGATATCCCCCCGACATTGACAATTTTGACCGAGACTGGCCCGCTGACCATGCTAAGGCCGTGATCCTGACGCCCGGATGACGTTAGAATTACATTTAGGTAATGCTTATGTAATCTTCCCGGATAGAATGAAAACCGCGTCGAAGGAAGTCCAGCAGCGGCTTCATTCCCGTCGCTTCATTTTTTCAACCCTCAAAGTTCCTTGCCTCCACAACAGGTAAATGGCAGGAAGTACCAGCAAGGTCAAAACGACTGCGCTCAACATTCCCCCAACCATAGGCGCCGCAATCCGACTCATAACTTCCGAGCCGGTACCCGTGCCGTACATAATGAGTAACAGCCCCACGATAATCGCAGCCGCCGTCATCATCACGGGTCTTGCCCTTAGGCCGGCACCGTGCAACTTTACCGCGTGGCGCAATGTTTCCTTTCGGTTCAACACCTTTCTGCTCACACTCTTCCAGCAACTGGCGATAAGCCTGATTGAGGTACACCAGCATAATGACGCCGATTTCTACGGCTACACCAGCCAGCGCGATAAAACCGCCGACCGCGACGGAGAAGTTGTAGCCGAGCAGGTACATCAACCAGATTGAGCCCACCATAGTAACGGCAGAGTTCCCATGATGATCGCGACCTCGGCAACGCTGCGAAAATTGAGATACAGCAGTACGATAATGATGCCCAGCGTAAGAGGTATCACGTAAGTGAGTTTTTCTTTCGCTCTTAACATGTATTCGTACTGCCCGGACCAGTTCAGTGAATAGCCCGCTGGCAGCTCGATCTGATCGGCCACCACGGCCATGGCCACTTTACGTAACTGCCAATATCCACGCCATCGATATCAACAAGGTCCAGCCATTTGAGGCGGGCATTCTCGCTCTTGATGGCAGGTGGACCATCCTCCACATAAACACGAGCGACATCCCCCAATGCAATGCGCTGGCCACTGGTTGTTACAATAGGCAGCAAGGCCAGTTGTTCCGGCGAGTTACGATAGTCCTGCGGATAACGCAGATTGACGGGATAACGCTCCAACCCTTCGATTGTCTGCGCGACGTTCATGCCGCCGATAGCAGTGGCCACCACCTGCTGCACGTCAGCGATATTGAGACCATAACGCGCTGCCTTTTCCCGCTGAATATCCACCTTGATATAACGGCCACCCGCTACTCATCCCGGAATATACTGAGGCTGTGCGGAGTACATCTTTGAGCACCTGTAACCAAACGCTTGCCAACGTTTTTCGATCTCCTTGAGGTCGGGGTAATACACCTTAATACCCACCGGGGTTTAATACCCGTGGCCAGCATGTCGATACGGGTTTTGATGGGCATCACCCAGGCATTGGTCAGCCCAGGAAATTTCTGGAAACATCCAGTTCTTTTTCAGCGATTCCGTGGTCATGCCATCGCGCCACTCCTCTCTCGGTTTCAACTGGATAAAGGTTTCAACCATCGTCAGCGGCGCCGGGTCAGTGGCCGTTCTGCCCGACCGATTTTGCCGAATACGCTTTTCACTTCGGGCACCGTGGCAATCAACTGTCGGTCTGTTGCAGGATCTCCCGCGCTTTACCTATGGACAGTCCAGGATAGGTGGTGGGCATATACATCAAATCGCCCTCATCAAAGGGGGGGATAAATTCGCTACCTATCTGGCTGACTGGCCAAAACCCGATAACCGTAATCACCAGGGCTAACACGAGCGTGGATTTGGGTAATTGAGCACAGTTTTAAGCGCAGGCATATACACGCCAATCAACGCGCGATTGAGTGGATTTTTGTGCTCGGGCAATACTTTGCCACGAATAAAATAGCCCATCAGCACGGGCACCAGCGTTACCGCTAATCTGGCGCTTGCGGCCATGGCATAGGTTTTGGTGAATGCCAGTGGCGAGAACATTCGCCCTTCCTGGGCTTCCAGAGTGAACACCGGCACAAAACTCACGGTGATAATCAGCAGACTGAAAAATAGCGCAGGGCCGACTTCGGCAGCGGATTCCTCCACCACCTGCCAGCGGTTTCGTTGGTAAGTGCTTTCCCTTGCAACACAAGGCGTTCCATATGCTTGTGCATGTTTTCGATCATGACAATGGCGCCGTCGATCATGGCGCCGATGGCAATGGCAATCCCGCCTAACGACATGATATTGGCGTTGAGCCCTTGCGCATGCATGACAATAAAGGCGACCAGAATACCCACTGGCAGACTGACAATGGCCACTAGGCTGGAGCGCACATGGAACAAAAACGCCATGCATACCAGTGCCACGACGATGAACTCTTCCAGCAACTTGTGCCACAGGTTTTCCACGGCGCGCTCAATCAGGCCGGAACGATCATAGACCGTCACGACTTCACACCCTCTGGCAACCCGGCTTTAAGCGTTTCCGGCAGCACGACGCCAGCAATGGTTTTTGCGCATTCTCGCCAAAACGCATGACCACGATGCCGCCGACCGTTTCACCTTCGCCATTGAGTTCGGCAATGCCCCGGCGCATCTGCGGCCCGACGTCGATGTCCGCCACATCCTTTTAACAGTGGGGGTGCCGTTGACGTTCAGGCCCAAAGGGATATTGGCCAGATCATCACGCCCCTGGATGTAGCCCGATGCTGCACCATATATTCCGCCTCGGCCATTTCCACCACCGACGCCCCGACCTCCTAGTTGCACCCCGCTGGATCGCCATTTGGATATGGGACAGCGGGATGTTGAGGCCCGTAACTTATCCGGGTGAACCCTGACCTGATATTGCTTCACCATGCCACCCAAGGCGGAAACTTCCGACACGCCGGGAACCGTTTGCAGCTCGTATTTCAGAACCAGTCCTGCAGGCTGCGCAGCTTGCTGTGCTGGCCTGTACGATCCACCAAGGCGTAGAGATAGACCCAGCCCACACCGGTGGCATCCGGCTAATTGCGGCCTGGCATTGGGCGGCAAAGTGGGTGCCACCTGCGACAGGTATTCCAGCACCCGCGAACGCGCCAGTGGCATCAGTATCCTCATCAAAAATCACGTAGACATAGGAGTCGCCAAAGGAGTAGCCGCGTACGGTAACCGCACCCGGTACCGATAACATGGTGGTGGTCAGCGGATAGGTGACCTGATCTTCCACCACCTGCGGCGCCTGCCCCGGATAACTGGTTTTGATAATCACCTGCACGTCCGACAAATCGGGAATGGCATCTACCGGCGTGTTTTTCAGGGACCAACCGCCGACCCCTACCAGAATCAGGGTGGCCAGCAGCACAAAAAAGCGGTTTTGGACAGACCAGCGGATAATACCTTCAATCATGGCTTGTCCTCCCCGTTGCGCTGGCCTTGATCCATATCCATCGCATCATGGCTCATACCCTGATGCTGGCTGTTGTCCATGGATTGCCCGCCCCCCTCCCTGGGTGCCTCTTCGGACACCTGTTCCAGTCGATGGATCTGGCTGATCACGTAGTGGTTGTCCCCTTTCCATGAATCTCCATACCTTCATGCCGGGTTCAGCCACCCAGATCACCGCAGGGTCCACAGTAAAATCCATCGTCATGGCCGGCCATTGCCAGGCATCGATGGGGTCGTTAGGCCAGCTTGAGCGTCCCGGTGTTCGACCATGACGCCTTCAATACGGGCGCAAACTGATACCGATGCCGGTGTTCCAGGCTGGGTATCGTCATCCGGAGCTGTGGTTCATGCGACGAAAATCCGAGGTCTTGCTGGATTCGGAATCAATCAAAAGAATTGCTTTTGGAAGTCACAAGCTGGTCGCCCTCGTTGAGCCCCGACAGAATCTCCACGGTTCCTCGCCAATCCGCCCCACCTCGACGGCGATGGACTTAAAGCGCCCGTCACCTTTAGCCAACACGACCACGCGTTGACTACCCGTGCGAATCAGTGCTTCACGGGGAATGAGCAACGCCTCCCGAGCGGGTTGTGTCGCTATCGTCATTTGCGCAAACATACCCGGTCGCAGGTAGCCGTCTGGGTTGTCGAATCGTACCCGCACAGGCTGTTCGAGTCTGGGTATTCAGTAGCGGGTAGATATAGTCAACCGATGCCAGACCGGTAGTGCGCGAATAATCAGTACATGCGCACTGCATCGCCCTCCCGGCCACGCTCATGACCTGACGCTCGAACACTTCTCTATGACCCAGATATGTTCCAGCTGCCCGATGGCCATCATTTCCATACCAGGTTTCACAAACATGCCTTCACGGACCATAGATTGTCCAATACGCCGGATTGCGGGGCCTTGATGGTGATGGTCTGACTGACCTTTGCGGATTTTTTCAGTCGGTGGATCTCCGATTCCGGCACCTGTAAAGCCGACAGCCGCTCCATGGCAGCAGTGATTAGTGTTGGGTTATTTCGCTTTAATGCCAGCAACAGTTCTTCCTGGGCATTGACCAGGGTAGGCGAATATAAGGCATAGAGCGGTTCGCCTTGAGTGACCGGATCTCCGGCGGCTTTAACATGGAGTTTTTCAATCCAGCCTTCTACCCGTGGATGAATGTGAACAAGACGGTCTTCATCATATTGCACATAGCCCACGGTATTGACAGAGACGTCCAGCTGCCCCCGAGTGGCAGGCGCTGTACGTACGCCGAGGTTGTTGACCACATCGGGAGAGATGGTGACCTTGCCAATCTCCTGATCGCCGCCCGCGTCTTTATACACAGGTATCAGATCCATCCCCATAGGGGATTTACCCGGATTATCGCGCTTATAATTGGGGTCCATCGGCGCGACCCAGTAGAGTGGTTTTTTCTCGGCAGCAACGTCATCACTGCCTGTGGTCTCTTTCATACGCCATAGGGCCGAGTAGTGCGCAAGGGTCGCTGTCGCAATCAACAAGGCAACTGTAATGAAAAAAGATTTATTCAATTGAATCTTCATGGGGTTAATCCTTCAGCGTGTTCTCTGCTGGTGGCGGGAAACGGTTCTGAACCATTTTTGGACAAGAGGTAATTCAACTCGGCAATCATCTTCAGCCGATCAATCCTGATCGTTAAAAAGTCGATCTTGGCATTTAACTCAGCAATGCGAGCGCGCACCGCTTCGGCAAAGTCGCCGTCGTCGTTGTTGTAGGCGGCCAGGGCAGCTTCGGCCTGCTCTGACATTTGCGGCAATAACTGCTCGGCGTAGAGCGCGCGACGATCATTCAGACGCTGTAGCTGGACCAAGGCCGTATCCAGGTCCGCCATCAGCTTTCGCGCCATCAGTAACTTGTCAGTTTTCAAGGCCTCGGCCCGAGAAGTGGCCGCACTGACGTCTTTATCCTGTCGCTTGCCGGTGAAAAGCGGCAGGTCAAAGGTCACACCGACAGAGAACAAATCAGCGCGGTCGCGACCCATGGGATCATCGTCCCTATAGCCGTATTGGGCGGAAAGACCCCACTCAGGTTTATATTTCTGGCGCGCTAATTCGACCCCGGTCTCCATTGCATCAATACGCTGATCAAGTGCCAGCAAGAGTGGGTGCCGATTGACCTGTTCATAGAGCCAACGATCACTATCCGGCTGACTTCCCACCGACGTCGGCTCATCACCGTACTGACTGGGCACAAGCTGCGCTAACGGCAGACGGGCGCGACCGCCGACCCACTCGGATAAACGCTGCTGTGCTGACTCCGACTGTTGCCGCAGCACCGTCAAACGATCGTCCAACCGGGTAAGCTCCAATTGGGCCCGGATAATATCCTGCTGGCGGGCACGTCCCAGTGCCGACGAATAGCTCGCTTTGGTTGCATCCACCAAATGTTCAAACAGCGAGCGATCCCGCTCAATCAATCGAATGCTCTCCTGGGCCCTGAATGCTTCCAGCCACAGCTGCGAGACAGTAGCCGCTACCTTGGCCTGGCGATTCTGCCTGAGCAATGGCTCCTGTTCCGCCAACTCCTGTTTCTGACGGCTGGACAGCGCCAGACTATCGCCGCGAGGAAACATCTGACTAACACCTACAGTGAGCTGCGTCATAGGCTCCTGGTTGATATCGAAGCTATCGGTAGGAAAGTTAGCCGCCATCAGGCTGACCTTGGGGTCTGGCAGCGTCGATGCTGAAATTGATTCGCTGGTCAAAGCGTCTTCGCGATGCCGGCTACCGTTCAGCCAGGGATCCGTGGCAATGGCATGGGCGATGGCCTCATCCAGACTCAACGTATTAGCCGGGCTCTGCGCAAATACAGGAAGCCCCACCAGCAAAAACAATAAAAATACCCATTGAATGTTCATCGTTATATGTCCTATTGCTGATCGCGACTATTCACAGATGCAAACACGTCAGCCGAACCGTCTTTTTTAAGCAGCCATACCTTGTAAGGCGTAAACCTGTCACCCATCTCCATACCCGGGCTGCCTGCCGGCATGCCGGGCACACTAAGGCCGATGGCGTCATCAGGAGGGTTTTCCAGAAACTGCTGAACAAAGCGCGCAGGGATATGGCCTTCGAACACATAACCGTTACTCGTCACTGCTGTATGGCAGGACTGGAACTCAGGTGCTATGCCATAGTCATTTTTAATGCGATTCAAGTCCGACGGGTGGTGGGTTTTTGTGTCAAAACCAACATCTTCCATATGGTGAACCCATTGCTGGCAGCATTGACAGGTGCGGCTTTTATAAACATCCAACGTGGCAATCGTTGCGCTTTTAGTTGCGTGATTTTCGCTTTCTGAACAAGCGGTAAGAAATAACAGGAATACGATCAGCGCCGGAAAGCGCAGATAGGTAT
>JAWKZV010000002.1:0-17500 GCA_041395745.1 Porticoccaceae bacterium
GCTGGTAAGTGTCTAGCTAACTAGTGGCGATTCACAAAGCAACACGGACGCCAACTGCTTCACTTCGTTGTTGCGCATGGCTTCGCCATTATTGCGCAACACTCCGTTACGCTGGGTTGGCGCCCCTGTTTGGAACGTTACATCTCTAGCATGAAGTTATCTCTACTAGCACTTTTACTGTTCTTTTCCTTTAACGCACAAGCTTCCTGTGTGGTTCTTCTACATGGCCTTGCAAGAACGTCTGGCTCAATGGATGTTCTTGAGGAAGCCCTTTCAAAAGAAGGATTCTTTCCCATCAATGAAGGTTATCCTTCCAGAGAATACCCAATAGAACAGCTTGCGGAGTTGGCGATTCCTCCCGCTCTTCAAAGATGCCCTGAAGGCAAGAAGGTAAACTTTGTGACTCATTCGCTTGGCGGAATTCTGGTGAGGCAATACCTTAGCAATCACTCAATAAAAAATCTGGGTCGAGTGGTTATGCTGGGTCCGCCCAATAAAGGAAGTGAAGTGGTTGATAAGCTTCGGGATGTGCCTGGCTTTCACTTTATTAATGGCGATGCCGGCATGCAGTTAGGCACGGGAGCGTTAAGTGTTCCTAATGCGCTGGGAAAAGCGAACTTCGATGTTGGGATTATTGCCGGAACTCGGAGTATTAACTTGATCCTGTCAACGTTTATACCGAGTGTTGATGATGGAAAGGTTTCTATTGAAAGCACGAAGCTGGAAGGCATGAATGATCATATCGAGATGCCTGTTACCCACCCCTTCATGATGAAGAATGAAAAAGTGATTTCTCAGGTTATCAGCTATTTAAAAAGCGGTAGCTTTGAGCATGACGACAATCCATAAAATGCCTTCAATAAATCGCCGTATTCTCGTATCCCCCCACGTTCTCAGGCAGGAAGCACGAAACCCTGAGATTCCAGTCATTCCGTGATCGGCTGAGAGAGTATCCACAGGCTCAGCACGGTCAGTCCTACCATGGCAATGGTCATCGGGATCTGCGAGAGCGCAGCTCGCCGCGCGTCTTTGAATATCTGCAGTGCGCGCCGGTGCGCGAGCAGGACGGAAAGCACGTGCCCCGCAATCAGAGCCGTGAAGGCCAGCCACCAGATCTGCTTCGCTCCGATGACGCCCATATCGATGGACCAGTTTCTCGTGCCGAAGAGGTCCCACCCCATGCCGAACGGGTCGGACGCGGCGGGGAAGATTAGCTGTCCGGCGATAAGCAGGTACGAGGCATAGTTCGAAGATGGTAGGCGACCGCGATGGGCAGGAGCGCATAAATAGGCCTCACGGGTGTAAACCTATTTCAGGGCGGGACAAGCACGCAATAAAAAGCCCCGAAATCAGTCGGGGCTTTTTGGGGAAGTTAAATCTTAGTCTAAGGCTGGTGTCAGTTCTGTCGACTCATCTTGCGTGTTGTTAAACCGAAAGCCAACAAACCAATGCAAAGAAGCGTGAGGGTCCCCGGAGCTGGAATGCTGTTGCCAATATCTCCACCACGGACATAAAAAACCTCGCAGACATTATTGAAGCAAGAGTCATTGAAGTAGTTATCACCACTCATAATATACCCACCGATCAAATCACCAGTGTCGACATGGGTGCTAGTTCCATCAAGATCCCAGTACAGCACTGATTGAATCGGAGAGCCGCCATTGAGAAAGACATCGACCAAGTTGTTAAACAGGTATTCCAGCTCTGTAACGGTTGCATAGCGCCAACCCTCATGCGCGGTGGGGGCGGCGAACTTGGTGCCTTCATATATGGTTCCCCATGGAGATGCCCATGTCCAGTCAAGTCCGTTAGCCTGAACGTAGGTGTCGGCGGGCAGCGGACCTGCCAGATAAGCATATGCGGAAGAACTTGATAAAACTGTTAGGATCAACGGCAAAACAAATTTTCTAATAATCTTCATTTTTCATCCCTTCTTTGCAAGGTTGTATGGGTATCCATGTTGTTTTTTTGATAAAGCAAACTATATGCCAGATTTTGTTTTTCTTTTAATATCAAAAATTTATCAAGATTGTAGTTGGGGTGAAAGGGGGGGGGTGTAAAATTTATTGACACTAAAGCCTGCAGGATCTTTGGGGTCAGGTCTTTGAGGTCTTTGAGGTCTTTGAGGTCTTTGAGGTCTTTGGGGGCAGTGTAAAAACCTTGCGGTGCGCCGCCCTCAGTGTTCCTTGAAACACAGTATTGCCAGACAGGCACCGATAAAATTTGCCACCAGATCAATCGCCGTATTCTCGTATCCACCTACGTTGGTGTTGGGCACCAGCACGGTCGCGGAAAACTCCACAATTTCATTGAGGCCGCCGACACCGCTCGCGGCCAGTACCGTCAGCGCTGCGATAAGCCAGTGGGGCGCCTTGAGGCTAGCGGTTGCGACCACTCGCCACAGCAGCAGCGCAATGATGAAGTAGCAGTAGGCGTGTACCAGTTGGTCGTATTTCAGGATCGAGTAGGGCTCACCAACGATATCGAGCAGCACCAGCGAATAGAGCACTCCGTCGTTCACCTGCCACAGTCCGCCGAGAATGTGCAGCACCAGCCAGAGATTGAAACCCCACAGCAGCGTCGGGCTGAACGTGAACTTCCTGTCCCCCAGGTAGATCAGCGTCACCAGCGCGAGGGTGACGATGGTGTAGATCAGGAATTCGTAGTTCTGGGCTAACAGGCTCCAGGCTCCCAGGGTTGCCGCTAGCGTGTAAGCGAAGAGAAACGGTTTGCGCATAGGGTGCTCCTGTCCCGGATCTGGCCAGTGTAACCTGCATCCGCCAGTCGGGTCAGGGCGGGTTGCCAGGACTGCCGGGCCGGGACGCAAGTAGGCGATTCTGCTAGGGTAGCTGGCCAGAAGTGAGGGGTATCCTCTTGCCCGCCAATAAACAAAGGATGCTGTGCGGGGTTGGTATCGGGATTTTGCCCCTACAATTGTCCCGTTGGCCCCTTTAAAATCACGCACGCCAGTTTAAGAAGACGAGAATAACGATGAGCAATAAAGTACCCAATGTAACTTTCAGAAACCGTGTTCGTGGAGAAGGGGTTGGTGGCAGAAACCCGTGGATCTGGGTGGATATTCCATCGGATGAGGTTTTCTCGGGCAAGAATGTGGTGATCTTTGGGCTGGCTGCGGCCATTACGCCGAGGGCCTCTAATGCGCATTTGCCCGGCTATGATGCCAAGTATGAGGAACTGAAGTCTCTCGGAGTGGATGAAGTGTACTGCCTGGCTGTGACCGCACCCTTTACCATGTCGCAGTGGGCGAAAAATCTGGGCATTGAGCATGTAAAAATGCTGCCTGATGCACAGGGCGATTTTGCCCGCGGGTTGGGAATGCTGGTTAAAAAGGGTGACATTAATGTGTCATGGCGTTATTCCGCCCACGTGGTTGATGGGGAAGTAAAGAAAGTATTTGCCGAGCCTGGAATGATGGATGACAGCCCGGATGACCCGTTTGAGTGTAGTGATGCTGACACAATGATTGCTTACCTGAAGCAATCCTGAAGCAATAGAGCATCACGGCCGGATATTTGGGGGCAGGGCCGTTTGAACTGCCTTTCCTGAACGGTGTTTTAGCCCAACGAAGTTTCTAGTTGGGAGATAGCAGCAAACGCCATTTCTCCTGCCCCGGCAAAAACGGGCTGGCATTGCCCTCCACCCAGTCCCGATGGCCCATGGTGTAATAGCCGGAGAGCGGATGACCGCTCTGGCCGGTGGCCATGTGGAAAATCCCTTTCTCTTCGTGGCCCGGTGCCACCACCATGCGCTCTGATGCGCCCATCTTCGGTTTCTGCACCCGCGGCATATAGGTGTCGCCGTCCATGCCTTCGCTGGGCATATTGAGCAGGCCGCCCAACAGTGGAATGGCGCTGCTCAACGGGTGACGAATAGTCAGGGTGTTGGCGTCACCCCAGGTCTGTTCCCTGAGAGGCTTGCCGTTTGCGGTCAGGTCGCGAAGGGTTTTATTGGCCTGAGCTACCAGGAATTCATGCCAGTTGCGGTAGCCCTCGGGAATATGCTCGGCGGGTTGTTCGGTAATCAGCGCCCAGGTGGGGTATTCCAGGTAGACGCTGGCGCGCTCCGGATCAAAGAAGTCGAATTCCTCATCCAGTTTTTGTATCACCCGCCCGGTGCTGGCGCCGATCACATTTTCTCGAAAGCGTTTGACGATCAGGTAGCCGCTGGAGGTTTTCGAGGCGCGGCCCTGCCAGTTCTCCAGCAGTTCGGCCAGGGTGTCGGCGTTGTCTATGCCGTTTGCACCATCGGCGTTATCCCTGGCGAGGTTCAGCAACAGTTGCTGCCAGCGGTTCAGGAACAGGGCGCGGTCATCCAGGGCGATGGCCAGCATGTCCTGTTCGCTGAAGTGGTTTTTGGCGTGCAGGTCATTGGCGATCTGCTGCTGGCGGGCGCCCAGGGCGTAACTGCCGTGGCCGATCTTGTCGAGCATGGCGCCGGAGACCACCCGGGCATTGGCGGTCCAGATGCGGTTGCCCGCCGGGTTGATCACCCGAGGGTAGTCAGCCGCGCTCAAATAGCCATCCCAGCGCAGCTGGCCGCTCGACCAGTCCTGCTGCGGATATTTTGACGACAGCCTTTCACCGATAAAGCCTACCCGCTTCGGCAGGCGACCGGCGATAGTCCAGCCCTGGTTGCCGTCGCGGTCAACCACGTTGAGGTTCTGTCCCGGAATACCCATGGTGGCGGCAAGCTGCACCGCCTCATCCACGTTGTCGGCGGCTTCGAGCTGGCGGATGTTGAGGTTGGCCCCTTCGGGATCGTGAGCGACCCAGCGCAGGGCCAGCGGGCGATGTTTGTGGTCTTCGCCGATCACCGGCCCCCAGATGGTGTGTTTGATTTCCATGGCCTCAGCGGGAGCGCCTTTGACCTGAATGGTTTCTGTTTCCACGCTGAATGGCTGCCAGCCGTCGGGGGTGAGGTAGGCGTCGCCCGCATCATTCACCTGTAGCACGATGCTGTCCTGATAATCGCCGTAAGTGTTGGTGAAGCCCCAGGCGATATGCTCGTTGGAACCCACCACCATCACCGGCACGCCGGGCAGGGTGGCGCCGGTGACGCGGCGGTTGTCCGTGGGCAGATGCCAGGAGGCGCGATACCAGATGTTGGGTACATTGAGTCCCAGGTGCATATCGTTGGCGACCATGCCGGACGGGTAGTCGGTGAGGGCGCCGCCCACCGACCAGTTGTTGGAACCCACTTCAACGTAGTCCCGATAAGAGCCGCTATGCAGTGACGCGGTGGCCGTGGCATCTGCCGGCAACTGCAATTGCGCCAGGGGTTGTTTGGGCAGGCGATCGTCAAACGCGTAGGCCGGACCCTGGATGGGGGCATCCCACTCGCCGCCTTCGGGCACCAGGAAGGCAAACCAGTCGGCGGGCAGAGAATCCCTCAGCACAGCCAGCGAGCGCTCGTATTCGCTCAGTTCCGGTTGCAGGTCGATGTACATGCTGAACAGTGCCAGAAAGGCATCTTCCACTTGCCAGGGCTTTGGCGGGGTGCGCAGCAGGGCGTATTCAAACGGTGCCTTGTGGAGGTCATTGAGCCCCTGGTTCACGCCCTCGGTATAGGTTTTCAGCAGTGCCTGATCTTCCGCGCCCATGGCCGCAAATGCCCGCAGGGCGCGTTGGCGGAATTGGTGGACGCGAACGGCCTTGTCGTGATTGAGGGCGAGGGTGCCGAACAGTTCAGAGAGCTCACCGGCGGAATTGCGGCGCAGCAGATCCATCTGGAAAAACCGCTCCTGGGCGTGGAGAAAGCCAAGGGCAAAGGCGATGTCGTTGCGGTCGCTGCCGCTGATGGTGGGAATGCCCCGAATATCCCTGTCGATGGTGACCGGGCTGTGTAGCTGTTCACTGGTGACTGTGCCTTCGAGCTGGGGCAGGCTGGCGCGCAGGAACCAGTAGCCGTAACCAGCCGCTGTGGTTGCCAGCAGGCTGGGCAGCAGCACTAAACGAAGTGACCAGCGACGAAGAGAACGGAAAGAGAGCTGCGCCATGAAACCCGCCTGGTGTGGTGATCGGTGTGATGATCACAGGAGTGTGGTTGAGGCGATTCTGCGCAAATTAATGCACCGCGAGAACCGCCTTGGGATCAGGTTGGACAGCGGTTTCGGCAGATGATTCGCCGATCCCGCGACCGGATTGGCTGGGAGTTTGACGGCCATCCATGGCGTTGGTGTTACAGGGTTTTGAATACCTTCTCCGCGGCGTCCAGGGTGAACTCCAGGTCGTCATCACTGTGAGCGGTGGAGAGGAAGCCCGCCTCGTAGGAGGCCGGTGCCAGGTAGACACCCTCGTCCAGCATGCCGTGGAAGAATTTGGCAAAGCGTGCGGTGTCGCAGGCCATTACCTGTTGGTAGTTGGTGACGCTGCTTTCCTCGGTGAAGAACACGCCGAACATGCTGCCCACATGGTTGGTAGTCATGGGGATGCCCGCCGCGTCCGCGCGGGCCTGCAAACCTTCGATCAGGCAGGTGGTTCTGGCGAACAGGTCGTCGTGGAAGCCGGGTTGCGCCAACAGCTCCAGGGTGGCGAGGCCGGCGGCCATGGCCACCGGGTTGCCGGACAGGGTGCCCGCCTGGTAGACCGGACCCAGTGGGGCGATCTGTTCCATGATCTTGCGCTTGCCGCCAAAGGCACCGACGGGCATGCCGCCGCCGATGACCTTGCCGAGGGTGATCAGATCGGCGTCAATCTTGTAGCGACCCACTGCGCACTGTGGGTGAACCCGGAAGCCGGTCATTACCTCGTCGATAATCAGCAGCGCCCCGGACAGATTGCACTGCTGGCGCAGGGTTTCCAGAAAGCCCGGCACCGGAGGAATGCAGCTCATGTTGCCAGCCACCGGTTCCAGAATGACGCAGGCCACCTGCTCGCCGATTTCGGCGAAGGCCTGTTCTACCCCGGCGATATCGTTGTAGGTGAGAGTAACGGTGTGGTCCGCCAGCGCCGCCGGCACGCCCGGTGAGCTGGGTACACCCAGGGTCAGGGCGCCGGAACCGGCTTTCACCAGCAGGGAGTCGGAGTGGCCGTGGTAGCAGCCCTCGAACTTGATGATCTTGTCGCGACCGGTAAATCCGCGCGCCAGACGGATGGCGCTCATGGTGGCCTCGGTGCCGGAGTTGACCATGCGAACCATTTCCAGGCCCGGTACCCGTGCACAGAGTTTGTCCGCCAGGTCGATTTCCAGTGCGGTGGGGGCGCCAAAGGTCATGCCTTTTTCCAGCTGTTTTTTCACGGCGGCAATCACGCTGGGGTGATTGTGCCCAGCGATCATCGGTCCCCAGGAGAGCACATAGTCCACGTAGCGTTTGCCGTCGGCGTCGAACAGGTGGGCGCCTTCGGCGCGATCGAAGAAGACCGGCGTACCGCCGACGGCCTTGAAGGCCCTGACTGGCGAATTGACGCCACCGGGAATGTGTAGCTGTGCTGCGGCGAAGAGTTTTTCTGATTGCTGCATGATCGGTTCCGGTTTTTACCGCTGGAGGAAAGGCGGTTATTATCCCCAAATGAGGGGATAGACGCCATGCAATGGCGCGAAAGGGAGGAGCAATGGACGGTAGTGGTTTGCCAGCTTGGCAGTGTGTGCTGGATTACTGGTTTGGATCGGCTATGGACGATGGGGTCTGTGCACAACAGCACTCGTCATTGTGGTGGGGGAAGGCCCCGGAGACCGATGCGGATATCCGCCAGCGCTTCGAAGTTCTGCTACAAGTGCTGGTGAATGGTGGCAACCGCTACTGGCTGCAGTTTCCCGAGAGCCGCCTGGCGGCCATCATCGTGCTGGATCAGTTCTCCCGCAATATCTATCGCGACACGCCCACCTCCTTTGCTGCCGACCGGCTGGCGCTGAACTGGAGTCTGTCGGGAATCAGTGCCGGGCTGGATATGCAGTTGCGTCCCATCCAGCGGGTGTTTTTCTACCTGCCCCTGGAACACGCGGAAGATCCGGCGGTACAGCAGCGCAGCGTCAGCCTGTTCAGCCAGTTGCTGGGACTGGTGCCGGAAGGACAGCGTGACTTGTTTTCCGGATTCCTGGATTTTGCCGAGCGCCATGCGGCTGTGATTGAACAGTTTGGCCGCTTTCCCCACCGCAATGAGATCCTCGGGCGAGAGTCCACCGCTGCGGAGCTGGAATACCTGGCGCAACCCGGCAGCGGATTCTAGTTCTACTCGGCTTCTTTCTTCGCCAAGCCCCGCAGGATGTCCAGGGGTAGTGGGAAGACGTTGGTGGAGCTCTCCTCTCCGGGGATTTCCGTCAGCGTTTGTAAATAACGCAACTGGATGGCCTGGGGTTGCTCCGCCAGTTTTTTGGCGGCGCTGAGCAACTGTTCCGCCGCCTCGAATTCCCCTGCCGTGTGAATGACCTTGGCGCGGCGCACCCGCTCCGCCTCTGCCTGTTTGGCGATGGCGCGGATCATGCTCTCGTCCAGGTCCACATGCTTGATTTCCACGTTGGAAACCTTGATGCCCCAAGCATTGGTCTGAAGGTCGAGCACTTCCTGGATGTCGTCATCTTTGCGTTCGACTCCATGCTCTTGAGTATTGGCAGCACCCGTTTTCGTGCCTTTTGCTGTGTCAGACGACGCTCAGAATGGTTTGACCACCACCATGATGACGATGCCGATCAACATCAATACCGGCACTTCGTTGAACCAGCGGTAAAAAACGTGGCTACGGGTATTTTTGTCGTCGCGGAACTGCTTGAGGAAAAACAGGCAGGCGTGGTGATAGATGATCAGCAGGATCACCAGGGTGATTTTGACATGGAACCAGGCTGCGTGGAGGAAATAGTCCGGGTACAGGCTGACCAGGGCGATACCGAGTACCACGGTGGCGATCATCGACGGGTTGGCAATGCCGCGGTAGAGCTTGCGCTCCATGATTTTGAATCGTTCGTTGCTGATCTGGTCCTCGGACATGGCGTGGTAGACGAACAGCCGGGGCAGGTAGAACAGGGCGGCGAACCAGCACACCACGGCAATGATGTGGAAGGCAGTGATCCAGCTCTGGCTGTTGATCATAAACTCCTTGATGGCACTCATGTTGCGGACCTTATTGGTAGAAGTTGTCGATGTCCTGGCGGGTGATGATGCCCGCCACCTCACTCATCAGCGGAGCGGCGGGGCGGCCGATATAAACGGCCTGAGCATTATTCTGCTGCATGGTGAGCAGGGCTTCCTGAAGGGTGGCGCGGTCGTGCACCGGGAACAGTCGCCAGCGTTCGCCCGGGATTTCCCGAAGGTCGACGTCTTCCAGCTCGGCGGTTGTCGCGGCCAGCTCTTCCAGATGGCGTGCCAGGTCGGCGGGGCGAAGGATGTACTTGGGTTCGCCCACGTCTTCGATCACGATCCAATCCGGTTTTTCCGCCAGTAGTATCCGAGCTTTCTCGAGGGTTATCAGGCGGGAGTGGTGCATGAAATTGCGGCGCATCAGACTGGTGACGCCGGCGCGGCTGAGCAACTGGAACAGTGGTGAGTCATAGCCGCGCAGATCCCGATCGATGGAAAAGATACCCGGCAACTTGGTGAGCATGCGACAGGTGATGTTGGCGATAACGATAACCAGCATGCTCGGCAGCAGGATGTTCGGATTGTAGGTCAGCTCAAGTACAGCGATCAGTGCCGCCAGCGGAGCGTTGAGCACGGCGCTCATCATCGCGCCCATGCCCATCATGGCATAAAAGCCAGGCGACCCCGCCTGACCCGGTTGCAGCAGGCTGCCGATAATGCCGAGAGCGCCGCCGAGACAGGCTCCGATGACGAAGTTAGGGCCGATGATGCCGCCGGGCATTCCCAGCCCGATGGAAATGCTCGATACCAGAATTTTTGCTGCGGCAATGGCGAGCAGCAGTCCCAGCGCCAGCTCGCCGGTGAGGGCCTGTTCAACCGTGTCGTACCCGACGCCCTGTATCTGCGGCAGGACAATGGCGATCGCGCCGCAGAGCAATCCGGCAAACAGGAAACGCAACAGCAGCGGGTAGCGGGTAAAGCGTCCACTGGCGCGATAGACCAGCAACATTCCGGCGGATGCCAGGCCGATCGCCAGACCGCATACCAACAGGTAAGGCAGTTCCCACAGGCTGGCCATGTCGATAAGGGGAATGGTAAAGGCGGGTTGTGCGCCAAAGACAATGCGGGACAGAACCCCGCCGGCCACGGCGGCCAGGATAACCGGAATAAAGCCGGTGATGGTGTACTCCATCAGCACCACTTCCATGGCAAAGATCACCCCGGCCAGGGGGGTGTTGAAGGAGGCGGCGATCGCCGCAGCGACACCGCAGCCTGTCAGGGTGCGCAGGCTGTTGTTGGGCAGCCGCATCCATTGGCCCAGCAGGCTGGAACTGGTAGCCCCCAGGTGGATGGCCGGACCTTCCCGCCCCACTGAGTTGCCGCTCATCAGCAACAGCGCGGTGCCGACAAACTGCAGCAGGCCGTTGGCGGCGGGTAGTTGGGCCTGATGGTGCTGCATGCGGTCGAGCACGTGGCCTACGCCTACCGAGCGCTGTTCGGGTTTGCAGCGATGGACGATCAGCCCCACCACCAGGGCGCCCAGCACGGGCAACAGGAAGCGGGTTTCGGGGCCGAGCGCTTCGAAGGATTCACTGCCGTCCGGCAGCAGTAGCGTCAGAGGCAGTTCAAAGGAAAGCCGGAAGGCGATGGCGATGAGCCCGGTGATCAAGCCGCTGATGCAGCCGAGGATGGCCAGTTGCGGCAGGGCGTCCGCGTGGGCCAGTCTGGCGCGAAATTGGTCGAGCTGACGCGCCAACCAATTTTGTTGTTGCTTCTCAAAGGCCATACGGGCTTCCCGGATTGCATGAGAACAGGGACCCTTTCCTGCCCTGATGATTGGGGTATTATAAGCAGCTTCCCAAACCCATGACAGGAACAACCGCATCGTGATCAAAGCAGGTATCGTCGGTGGCACTGGCTACACCGGTGTCGAATTACTGAGACTGTTGGCCATCCATCCGGATGTGCGCGTGACGGCCATTACCTCCCGCGGCGAGGCAGGTCGTCCCGTTGCGGATCTGTTTCCTAACCTGCGCGGCCATTACGACCTCTGTTTCACCGATCCGGCGGCCGGGGATCTCGACGATTGCGATGTGGTGTTTTTCGCCACGCCCCATGGTGTCGCCCAGAGCACAGTGCCCGGTCTGCTGGACAAGGGTATCAAGGTGATCGACCTCTCTGCGGATTTCCGCATCCGCGATGTGGCCCTGTGGGAAAAATGGTACAACCAGCCCCACGCCTGCCCGCAGCTGGTGGGTGAGGCGGTTTACGGCCTGCCGGAGGTAAATCGCGACAAGATTCGCCAGGCGCGGCTGATTGCCTGCCCCGGCTGCTATCCCACCAGCGTGCAGCTGGGTTTCCTGCCGCTGCTGGAGCAGGGGTTGGTCAATGCCGATGACCTGATTGCCAATTCTGCTTCCGGCACCAGTGGTGCGGGGCGTGGAGCCAGCGTTGGAACATTGCTGGCGGAAGCCAGTGACAGCTTTAAGGCTTACGGTGTGGCCGGTCATCGCCACCTGCCGGAAATCCAACAGGGGTTGGAAGATATTGCCGGTGCATCTGTGGGGCTGACTTTTGTGCCACACCTGCTGCCGATGATCCGCGGTATTCACTCCACTCTTTATGCCACGCTGAACAGGACTGATGTGGACTTGCAGGCGCTGTATGAAGAGCGTTTCCGGACTGAGCCTTTTGTGGATGTGATGCCGGCAGGAAGTCATCCGGAGACCCGGACTGTACGCGGTTCCAATACCTGCCGAATCAGCGTGTTCCGCCCCCAGGGTGGTGACAAGGTGGTGGTGCTGGTGGTCGAAGATAACCTGGTGAAGGGCGCCTCGGGACAGGCCGTCCAGAACATGAACATCCTGTTTGGCCTGCCGGAAGATGCGGGACTGAAGGCTCCGGCGCTGCTGCCCTGATGCCGGGCCCCTCGGAGCAGCTGATTGTCAGTCTTCACCGCCCGTGGCGACGACGCCTGGTGATCTTTCTCTGGCTGGTGGTGGTTGCCATTGGTTTCGCCGCAGGCGTGTTTGTCGGTGGTCGATTTTTTGATCAGACCGTGGTGGACAGCCGTCGGATGGCATCTGATCTTGAGAGCATGCGAGATTATGAAAAAGTCCTGCGCCAACAGTTGACCAATGCGGAGTTGGCGTCCCAGGTGGATAGAGCTTCGCTGGAAAATGTACGCAAGCTGGTTACTTCCCTGCAATTGCAGTTGGCCACCAACGAAGAAGAGCTGCGCCTCTTTCGCAATCTTCTTCAGGATGCTGATAACGAGTCGGGGTTGCAGATTGGTGAATTGATGCTGAAGGATTCGCCGGATCGCGGTGGTACCGACTACCGGCTGATCATCCAGCAGAAAGCCAGTAATCAGAAAAGCGTCAAGATTAATATCAAGGTCGAGCTTGAAGGGTACCGCAAGGGTATCAAGGAAACGCTTGGGCTCGACCAGTTGGACGAGCAAGTGGAAAGTTCGCCCATTGCGGTGAAACTCAAGTATTTCCACATGATTGAGGGGACGTTGAACTTGCCCGAGGGATTTGAGCCCCGGGCGCTGCGGGTCAGTGTCTGGAAGGCCAGTGCCAGCGCCCATCCGGTGGAGCGGCGCTTCGATTGGCACGTAGATGAGGCGTAGAGGGGGAGACATGCGCAGAAAAATCAATAACAGCCAATTCGCTGCCGGCAGCACCACACTGGTAGCCAGTGGTACCCACATCATGGGGGATGTACATTTTGCTGGCAATCTCGAGGTTGAAGGACAAATTACCGGCAATATCGTGGCGGAAGAGGGCGCCGATGCGCGGGTGAGAATTCTCCCCAAGGGCAAGGTTGTCGGGGATGTCAATGTGCCGGTGGTGGTCATCAATGGCCGTATTGAAGGCAATATCTACTCTTCTCATCAGGTGGAACTGGCGACCAATGCCGTCGTGGAGGGTGATTTGCACTACGCCCTGATCGAAATTGAGAAGGGTGCCCAGGTCAATGGCAGTTTTGTGCACCGCTCGCAGGAGGAAGCTCAGAGTCAGAGCCAGTCTGAAACGATCCAGACAATGGAAAATTTCGATGAATCTGGCATGCAGGGCCAAGGTTCGTGATAGAATACCTGACTGGAATGCTTGGGTATTGATTTGAAGCGTTCCATAAGTTCATTCAGGAGTATCCATGTCAGGTATCGCAACATTTACACCCATGCCGCTGTACGTTACCGATTCGGCAGTGGCCAAGGTCAAAAGTCTGGTGGAGGAAGAGGGTAATCCCGATCTGAAGCTCAGGGTTTTTGTTACCGGTGGCGGGTGTTCCGGGTTTCAGTACGGTTTCAGCTTTGATGAAGCGGTGGCCGAAGATGATACCCTGGTCGAGAAAGACGGCATTGCCGTGCTGGTCGATCCTCTCAGTATTCAGTATCTCAGTGGCTCCACAGTAGATTATGAGGAGGGGTTGCAGGGTTCCCGTTTCAAAATTTCTAACCCGAATGCCGCAACAACCTGTGGCTGTGGGTCTTCCTTCTCCGTGTAATTCCTCATGTGGTATCGCTGGCTGCTACTGATCCTCCTCTGTGGGGCAGCCGTTGCCGGAGCCGCTGAGCAGGGCTCTCGCAATGGTCTCATCGAGGCAGAACGACAGGATATTCAAGGCTACCTGGCCCGTATCGAGCAAAATAATCCGGAAGAAGTTGAGGCGGTGCTAAAGCGCGCCGAACAGTTCTACCTGAGTCAGGGGATGCGTCAGGACTTCTCGCCAGTGGTGTTTGTTCTGCACGGTCCGGAAGTGGCGATCTTCTTCAAGGAAAATTACCTGCGCTATCGTCCCATCGTCGATCTGGCAGCAAAACTGTCTGCGTTCCGGGTGGTGGATATCAAGGTCTGTGATACCCAGTCTCATGGCCTGGGTATGGATATGAAAACCCTGTTGCCTTTTGTCGGCACCGTGCCGCTCGGCCCAGTAGAGGAGCGCAGGCTCATCGAGACAGAAAAATATCTATATTTCTGATTCAGGCCGGATAGATGGCGCCGAGAATGGCGGCATTGCGGGCGCCGGTCACGGCAGGTGAGTTGCCCGGCTTGCCCATCAGTGTCTGCCGGGCCAGCCAGGCAAAAGCCACTGCTTCCACCCAGTCTGCCGGGATACCCAGTTTGTCAGTTGTTGCCACTGTGGCTGGGCTGAGCAGCTCGCTGATTCTTTCCAGAAGTGCTTGATTGCGGGCGCCGCCTCCGCATAGATAAATTTCTTCCACCGCATGGCCGTGGCTGCAAACTGCCTGGCTGATGGTTCTCGCCGTAAATTCCAGCAGGGTTGCCTGCACATTTTCTGGTGACGGCGTCTCATCGAAAGCCCGGAGTTGATTGTCCAGCCAGTCGATATTGAACAGTTCCCTGCCGGTACTTTTGGGTGCCGGTTGAGTCAGGAAGGGGGTGTCCATCAGTCTGGCCAGTAGCGGTTCGATCAATTTTCCCTGCCGGCTCCATGAGCCATCCCGGTCGAAGGGCTGTCCGAGGTGCCGCTGGGTCCAGCTGTCCAGCAATCCGTTTCCCGGGCCGGTGTCATAGCCGACCAGGGGATGGCACGGATCGCTCCGTAACAGGGTGATATTGGCTATGCCGCCAATGTTGACGATCGCACGATTCCGGTGGCCGGCGGTTTGAAACACGGCCTGATGAAAGGCGGGTACCAGTGGGGCCCCCTGGCCACCCAGGGCGATGTCGCGACGGCGAAAATCCGCCACGGTGGTAATGCCGGTATGCTGAGCAATAGTATTGGGATCGCCAACCTGTAGGGTGAAAGCGTGGCAGTCCTGCTTGCCTAGGGGGTGGTGTCGGATGGTCTGGCCGTGGCTGCCGACGGCCTTGACTGTTGCTGCTGCCACTCCCTGCGCTAGCAATAACTGGTTTACCGTTTCGGCAAAGCGCAGCCCCAGTTCCCGGTCCAGTTGTCCCAGCCGTTGTATTTCGTTATCTCCCGGCTGTGCCAGTGCGTGAATTTCATGACGCAGGTCGGAGATGTCACTGCTGTGTGAGGCGATGAGACTGCACTGGCCGTTGCTGAAGTCGACCAGTGCAGCATCAATAGAGTCTGCACTGGTGCCCGACATGAGGCCTATATAGAGTTCGGCGTCGGGCATTGTGCGTTATTGTGTGGCGCGCTGTTGTGACTCTTTTTCGGTCAACATGGCCAGCTGGGTGGACTTCTGGAGCAATTGCAGTTTATCCATCAGTGCCGCGGTGGCGGTGCTGAAGGATGCACGTTCGGCGTCTTCAATGGGCAGCGCCTTCGGAAGAGCCACTGTGCGCGGATTCTGGTGGACGCCGTTGACCAGGAATTCGTAGTGAAGGTGCGGGCCTGTGGCGTAACCGGTGGATCCCACAGTGCCGACGACTTGGCGCTGGCGAACGTTCTGGCCGGTTTTAACCGAGCGTTTGTTCAGGTGCAGGTATTTTGTTGTGTAGCGCTGGCCGTGCTGGACAAACACATAGTTGCCGTTTGCTTTGCTGTAGCCAGAGGCGATCACTTTGCCATCGCCGGCTGCATAAACAGGTGTGCCAGTGGCTGCAGCGTAGTCGATGCCGCGATGCGGACGCACGGTCTTGAACACCGGGTGCAGGCGTCTCATGTCGAAGTTTGAGCTGACCCGGGTAAAGTCGAGAGGGGCGCGTAGAAAGGCTTTGCGCATGCTCAGGCCTTCCGGGGTGTAATAGTTGGCGTTGCCGTCAGTGTCCACATAGCGCACAGCCCTGAACGTGCGACCCTGGTTGGTGAATTCGGCTGCCAGGACGTTGCCTGTGCCGATCTTTTCGCCGTCTAGGAATTTTTCTTCATAGAGAAGGGCAAAGTGGTCGCCTTTGCGGATGTCGAGGGCGAAGTCCACGTCCCATGCGAAGATATTGGCAACTTCCATGATGAGACCGTGGGGCAACTGGGCGCGCTCGCCGGCGAGGAACAGAGAGTCTTCGATGACGGACTCGCGGAAGGCGGTTGTCACCTCCGGTTCGCGAACTACGTGCTCGGCAATGTAGGCCGCGTCATGGTCTTGCGGTGCGGCCTTGTAGATATAGCTTTCCAGTCTGGATTTGATGTACTTCACTTGGGTAAGGGCGCCATCCTCGGAAAAGGCGAAACGCAGCTCTTCCCCGGGTTTCATGGCTGTCAGCGGCTTGCTCAGTGGCGAGGCGGTCATCAGGCGATGAACGTCAGCGGCACCGAGCAGAACGCGTTGGAAAATGGTGGTGAGATTGTCGCCGTTACGAACAATCTGCTTGGACCAGCGCAGACTCTCTACAGGCTCGCTAGCGACCTGGGCTGTGTCTCCTTGCTCCTGGAGTTGCGCTTCATCAGCCGCTTCACCTCCTGAAGCAAGGTTTTCTGATTGTTCGGGAAGTTGGATGGCAACTTCTACTGCTTGCTCCTGCTCCCGAAGCACTTCGTCGCCGGAGAAAATAACGGTACCAAGAGTGATGGTTGTTGCTACTCCAACTACCAGAGCTGAGAGAGTGGCAGTGCGGTTGGTGAGAAGCCGTTGCCAAAAGGGAGCGTTGTCGTACGCTGCTTTTTTGAAGCTTGCCTGACTCATGTGTGTTCAGTGATCGCTGTAAGTGATGGGCTTAAGCGATCAATATATAACAGATAATCAACCAAGCCCACAGCTACTAAGGGATAATGCTGTGCGGGCGGTCTTGTTTTTGTGACGGGATGAGGTATGGTTTGCCTCCTTTTTTTGCGGTGTGGTTTGAATAGAGAGCAGGCATGTCTGAAGAAACCTTGGGTTTGATCGCTGATTTGCAGGCCAGAGGCCTGATTGCGCAAATGACTGGTGATGGTGCATTGGCCGAGCACCTGTCAGGGTCTGGACGCAAGGTTTACTGTGGGTTTGATCCTACTGCCGACAGCTTGCATATCGGCAGCCTTGTTCCGCTTTTGGCGTTGCGCCGCTTTCAGTTGGCTGGTCACAAGCCGATTGCCCTGGTGGGCGGAGCGACCGGCCTGATCGGCGATCCCAGTTTTAAGGCTCAGGAGCGCAAGCTGAATACGCCGGATGTGGTTGGCGGCTGGGTGGAGCGGATCCGCACGCAGGTTTCCCAGTTTGTGGATTTTGATGCCGGCCCCTGTTCCGCAGAGGTGGTCAACAACCTTGACTGGATTGGCGGCATGGATGTGCTGACCTTCCTGCGCGACGTGGGTAAGCATTTTTCGGTCAACAACATGGTTAACAAGGAGTCAGTTAAGCAGCGCCTCGACCGTGAGGGTGCTGGTATCTCATTTACCGAGTTTACCTACATGCTGCTGCAGTCCTACGACTTTGCCGAACTCAACCGCCGCTATGACTGCACCATTCAGGTTGGCGGGTCGGACCAGTGGGGCAACATCACTGGCGGTATCGACCTTACCCGCAGGTTGAATGGGAATCAGGTGTTCGGCTTGACCTTGCCGCTGGTGACCAAGGCGGATGGCACCAAGTTTGGTAAAACTGAAACGGGT
>JAWKZV010000002.1:20000-724012 GCA_041395745.1 Porticoccaceae bacterium
ACCACTTTGTGATTCATGACTGGGGTGAAGTCGTAACAAGGTAGCCCTAGGGGAACCTGGGGCTGGATCACCTCCTTAAAAGAAGCACAGACGTTTCAGTCAAGTACTCACACGCATTATCTGATCACTGAAAAGAGCAGCACGCGGTTGCCCAGAGCAAGCGCACACCCTTTGGGTATACAGTGGGTCTGTAGCTCAGTTGGTTAGAGCGCACCCCTGATAAGGGTGAGGTCGGTGGTTCAAATCCACCCAGACCCACCAATTCCTAAAATTGGACATTAGGTTGCTATGGGGCTATAGCTCAGCTGGGAGAGCGCCTGCCTTGCACGCAGGAGGTCAGCGGTTCGATCCCGCTTAGCTCCACCACTCTCCACTGTACTATTTGGCTGCTCGTCAGAAATGAGAATTAAGCGATTACGAGTTGATAGCTTACTTCTGATTTTTGAATCAGACGTTCTTTAAAAAGGTAAAAATGTTAAAGCTGTACTAACAAGGCGAGTGTATTCTTGAATACACCTGTCCGGCGAGAACATCTATCTGAGGATAGAGTTTAATAAATCGTTAAATGCAGTCGTTTGTCTTATATGGTCAAGCGACTAAGCGCATACGGTGGATGCCTTGGCAGTTGGAGGCGATGAAGGACGTAGGAGCCTGCGATAAGCTCGGGGGAGCTGGCAAACAAGCGTTATATCCCGAGATTTCCGAATGGGGAAACCCACCCGTCATCAGGCGGGTATCATGCACTGAATACATAGGTGTATGAGGCGAACCTGGGGAACTGAAACATCTAAGTACCCAGAGGAAAAGAAATCAATTGAGATTCCCTCAGTAGCGGCGAGCGAACGGGGAGCAGCCCTTAAGCTTTTAGCGTTTTAGTGGAAGGTTCTGGAAAGTTCCGCGATACAGGGTGATAGCCCCGTACACGAAAAGACGTTTTGAGTGAAATCGAGTAGGTCGGGACACGTGTTATCTTGACTGAATATGGGGGGACCATCCTCCAAGGCTAAATACTCCTAACTGACCGATAGTGAACCAGTACCGTGAGGGAAAGGCGAAAAGAACCCCGGAGAGGGGAGTGAAATAGAACCTGAAACCGTATGCGTACAAGCAGTGGGAGCGCCTTCGTGCTGTGACTGCGTACCTTTTGTATAATGGGTCAGCGACTTACTTTTAGTAGCGAGCTTAACCGAATAGGGGAGGCGTAGGGAAACCGAGTCTTAATAGGGCGTATAGTTGCTAGGAGTAGACCCGAAACCGGGCGATCTATCCATGGCCAGGGTGAAGGTTGGGTAACACGAACTGGAGGCCCGAACCCACGTCTGTTGAAAAAGACGGGGATGAGCTGTGGATCGGAGTGAAAGGCTAATCAAGCCCGGAGATAGCTGGTTCTCCTCGAAAGCTATTTAGGTAGCGCCTCATGTATCACCACTGGGGGTAGAGCACTGTTTCGGCTAGGGGGTCATCCCGACTTACCAACCCGATGCAAACTCCGAATACCGGTGAGTATGAGCACGGGAGACACACGGCGGGTGCTAACGTTCGTCGTGAAAAGGGAAACAACCCAGACCGCCAGCTAAGGTCCCAAATATCAGTTAAGTGGGAAACGATGTGGGAAGGCTTAGACAGCTAGGAGGTTGGCTTAGAAGCAGCCACCCTTTAAAGAAAGCGTAATAGCTCACTAGTCGAGTCGGCCTGCGCGAAAGATGTAACGGGGCTCAAACTGATAACCGAAGCTGCGGATGCAAGCTTGCTTGCATGGTAGAGGAGCGTTCTGTAAGCCGTTGAAGGTGAATCGAGAGGTTTGCTGGAGGTATCAGAAGTGCGAATGCTGACATGAGTAACGACAAAGGGGGTGAAAAACCTCCTCGCCGGAAGACCAAGGTTTCCTGTCCAACGCTAATCGGGGCAGGGTGAGTCGGCCCCTAAGGCGAGGCCGAAAGGCGTAGTCGATGGGAAACAGGTTAATATTCCTGTACCTCTTGTTACTGCGATGGAGGGACGGAGAAGGCTAGATCAGACGGGCGTTGGTTGTCCCGATCTAAGCATGTAGGCTGATTACTTAGGCAAATCCGGGTCCTTAAAGCTGAGATGTGATGGCGAGGCTCTCTTTTGAGCCGAGTGGTTGATGCCATGCTTCCAGGAAAAGCTTCTAAGCTTCAGGTAACAAGAGACCGTACTCTAAACCGACACAGGTGGTCAGGTAGAGAATACCAAGGCGCTTGAGAGAACTCGGGTGAAGGAACTAGGCAAAATGGTACCGTAACTTCGGGAGAAGGTACGCTGCTGATGGTGATCGGACTTGCTCCGTAAGCTGTTGGCAGCCGAAGTGACCAGGTGGCTGCGACTGTTTATTAAAAACACAGCACTCTGCAAACACGTAAGTGGACGTATAGGGTGTGACGCCTGCCCGGTGCCGGAAGGTTAATTGATGGGGTTAGCTTCGGCGAAGCTCTTGATCGAAGCCCCGGTAAACGGCGGCCGTAACTATAACGGTCCTAAGGTAGCGAAATTCCTTGTCGGGTAAGTTCCGACCTGCACGAATGGCGTAACGATGGCCACACTGTCTCCACCCGAGACTCAGTGAAATTGAAATCGCTGTTAAGATGCAGTGTATCCGCGGCTAGACGGAAAGACCCCGTGAACCTTTACTATAGCTTCACAGTGAACTTTGAACCTACTTGTGTAGGATAGGTGGGAGGCTTTGAAACGGTGACGCCAGTTATCGTGGAGCTGCCCTTGAAATACCACCCTGGTATGTTTGAGGTTCTAACTCTGGCCCGTTATCCGGGTCGAGGACACTGTGTGGTGGGTAGTTTGACTGGGGCGGTCTCCTCCCAAAGAGTAACGGAGGAGCACGAAGGTGTGCTAATCATGGTCGGAAATCATGAGGTTAGTGTAAAGGCACAAGCACGCTTGACTGCGAGACTGACAAGTCGAGCAGGTACGAAAGTAGGTCTTAGTGATCCGGTGGTTCTGTATGGAAGGGCCATCGCTCAACGGATAAAAGGTACTCCGGGGATAACAGGCTGATACCGCCCAAGAGTTCACATCGACGGCGGTGTTTGGCACCTCGATGTCGGCTCATCACATCCTGGGGCTGAAGCCGGTCCCAAGGGTATGGCTGTTCGCCATTTAAAGTGGTACGCGAGCTGGGTTTAGAACGTCGTGAGACAGTTCGGTCCCTATCTGCCGTGGGCGTTGGAGATTTGAGGAAAGCTGCTCCTAGTACGAGAGGACCGGAGTGGACGAACCTCTGGTGTTCGGGTTGTCACGCCAGTGGCATTGCCCGGTAGCTATGTTCGGACAGGATAACCGCTGAAAGCATCTAAGCGGGAAGCCCCTTCCAAGATGAGATCTCCCTGGGACCTTGAGTCCCCTAAAGGGCCGTTGAAGACTACGACGTTGATAGGCTGGGTGTGTAAGCGCTGTGAGGCGTTGAGCTAACCAGTACTAATTGCCCGTGAGGCTTGACCATATAATAGAAACGATTGCATACGGACCGGTGTCCGATGAATCACTCGCTGCTTTAACATTTTTACCGCCCTATTTGAGTGCGGAGCCCTAAGCTGTCAGGCCTTATCCAGGCCGAGATGGTGGCTTCGAACTCATACCAGTTTGCCTGACGACAATAGCGAGCGTGAACCACCTGACCCCATCCCGAACTCAGAAGTGAAACCGCTTAGCGCCGATGGTAGTGTGGGGTCTCCCATGTGAGAGTAGGTCATCGTCAGGTTCTTATTGCAAAAACCCCCACAAGTCTGTGGGGGTTTTTATTCGCCGCTTAGTAGGTGTAAAGGGTGCGCGCATAGATGCGGACCCTGCTCCAGAAGGAGCACGGCTAGAGATACAAATGGTGTTGCCTCTTTGGCTTTGGCCAAAGCACGGTCAACCAGAAATTCCGATAGAAATTTTTGAAAAATATTCGTCGGAATCGGTTGACAGAAAGGCTGCGAAGTGTAGAATTCGCAGCCCGCTCTAGAGGAGCGAATGTTCTTTAAAAACTCGATCAGATAATGCGTGTGGGTGCTTGCTGAGACGATTCATGTGACAACGAATCATCAAACGCAAGTAACTCATCAATTCATACGATTTGGTAAGCCAAAGTGTTTGAGCCAAGTTTTTGAGTAGTACCACGGGTTTTCGTGAAACTGCTCCCTCTTGTCGAAAGGCAGAGGTAAAAGATTAAACTGAAGAGTTTGATCATGGCTCAGATTGAACGCTGGCGGCAGGCCTAACACATGCAAGTCGAGCGCGAAAGTTCCTTCGGGGATGAGTAGAGCGGCGGACGGGTGAGTAACGCGTAGGAATCTGCCCGGTAGTGGGGGACAACAGTCGGAAACGACTGCTAATACCGCATACGCCCTAAGGGGGAAAGCAGGGGATCTTCGGACCTTGCGCTATCGGATGAGCCTGCGTCGGATTAGCTAGATGGTGGGGTAATGGCCTACCATGGCGACGATCCGTAGCTGGTCTGAGAGGATGATCAGCCACACTGGGACTGAGACACGGCCCAGACTCCTACGGGAGGCAGCAGTGGGGAATATTGGACAATGGGGGAAACCCTGATCCAGCCATGCCGCGTGTGTGAAGAAGGCCTTCGGGTTGTAAAGCACTTTCAGTAGGGAGGAAAAGTTGATGGTTAATACCCATCGACCCTGACGTTACCTACAGAAGAAGCACCGGCAAACTCCGTGCCAGCAGCCGCGGTAATACGGAGGGTGCGAGCGTTAATCGGAATTACTGGGCGTAAAGCGCGCGTAGGCGGTTTGATAAGCTGGATGTGAAAGCCCCGGGCTCAACCTGGGAACTGCATCCAGAACTGTCTGACTAGAGTACGGTAGAGGTGAGTGGAATTTCCTGTGTAGCGGTGAAATGCGTAGATATAGGAAGGAACATCAGTGGCGAAGGCGGCCACCTGGACTGATACTGACGCTGAGGTGCGAAAGCGTGGGGAGCAAACAGGATTAGATACCCTGGTAGTCCACGCCGTAAACGATGTCTACTAGCCGTTGGAGTCCTTGAGACTTTAGTGGCGCAGCTAACGCAGTAAGTAGACCGCCTGGGGAGTACGGCCGCAAGGTTAAAACTCAAATGAATTGACGGGGGCCCGCACAAGCGGTGGAGCATGTGGTTTAATTCGATGCAACGCGAAGAACCTTACCAGGTCTTGACATCCTCGGAACTTTCTAGAGATAGATTGGTGCCTTCGGGAACCGAGAGACAGGTGCTGCATGGCTGTCGTCAGCTCGTGTCGTGAGATGTTGGGTTAAGTCCCGTAACGAGCGCAACCCTTGTCCTTAGTTGCCAACAGGTTCAGCTGGGAACTCTAAGGAGACTGCCGGTGACAAACCGGAGGAAGGTGGGGACGACGTCAAGTCATCATGGCCCTTACGACCTGGGCTACACACGTGCTACAATGGGCGGTACAAAGGGTTGCTAACCAGCGATGGGGCGCCAATCCCAAAAAACCGTTCGTAGTCCGGATCGCAGTCTGCAACTCGACTGCGTGAAGTCGGAATCGCTAGTAATCGCGAATCAGAATGTCGCGGTGAATACGTTCCCGGGCCTTGTACACACCGCCCGTCACACCATGGGAGTGGGTTGCAAAAGAAGTGGCTAGTCTAACCTCGTGAGGACGGTCACCACTTTGTGATTCATGACTGGGGTGAAGTCGTAACAAGGTAGCCCTAGGGGAACCTGGGGCTGGATCACCTCCTTAATCGAAGCACAGACGTTTCAGTCAAGTACTCACACGCATTATCTGATCACTGAAAAGAGCAGCACGCGGTTGCCCAGAGCAAGCGCACACCCTTTGGGTATACAGTGGGTCTGTAGCTCAGTTGGTTAGAGCGCACCCCTGATAAGGGTGAGGTCGGCCGTTCAAATCGGCCCAGACCCACCAATTCCTAAAATTGGACATTAGGTTGCTATGGGGCTATAGCTCAGCTGGGAGAGCGCCTGCCTTGCACGCAGGAGGTCAGCGGTTCGATCCCGCTTAGCTCCACCACTCTCCACTGTACTATTTGGCTGCTCGTCAGAAATGAGAATTAAGCGATTACGAGTTGATAGCTTACTTCTGATTTTTGAATCAGACGTTCTTTAAAAAGGTAAAAATGTTAAAGCTGTACTAACAAGGCGAGTGTATTCTTGAATACACCTGTCCGGCGAGAACATCTATCTGAGGATAGAGTTTAATAAATCGTTAAATGCAGTCGTTTGTCTTATATGGTCAAGCGACTAAGCGCATACGGTGGATGCCTTGGCAGTTGGAGGCGATGAAGGACGTAGGAGCCTGCGATAAGCTCGGGGAGCTGTCAAACAGGCTTTGATCCGGAGATTTCCGAATGGGGAAACCCACCTGGTTTACCAGGTATCGTGCACTGAATACATAGGTGTACGAGGCGAACGCGGGGAACTGAAACATCTAAGTACCCGCAGGAAAAGAAATCAATTGAGATTCCCTCAGTAGCGGCGAGCGAACGGGGAGCAGCCCTTAAGCTTTTAGCGTTTTAGTGGAAGGTTCTGGAAAGTTCCGCGATACAGGGTGATAGCCCCGTACACGAAAAGACGTTTTGAGTGAAATCGAGTAGGTCGGGACACGTGTTATCTTGACTGAATATGGGGGGACCATCCTCCAAGGCTAAATACTCCTAACTGACCGATAGTGAACCAGTACCGTGAGGGAAAGGCGAAAAGAACCCCGGAGAGGGGAGTGAAATAGAACCTGAAACCGTATGCGTACAAGCAGTAGGAGCAGGCTTAGTCCTGTGACTGCGTACCTTTTGTATAATGGGTCAGCGACTTACTTTCAGTAGCAAGGTTAACCGATTAGGGGAGCCGTAGAGAAATCGAGTCTTAATAGGGCGTTTAGTTGCTGGGAGTAGACCCGAAACCGGGCGATCTATCCATGGGCAGGGTGAAGGTTAGGTAACACTGACTGGAGGCCCGAACCGTAATCTGTTGAAAAAGATTCGGATGACCTGTGGATCGGAGTGAAAGGCTAATCAAGCTCGGAGATAGCTGGTTCTCCTCGAAAGCTATTTAGGTAGCGCCTCGTGTCTCACCACCGGGGGTAGAGCACTGTTTGGGCTAGGGGGTCATCTCGATTTACCAAACCCATGCAAACTCCGAATACCGGTGAGTGCAATCACGGGAGACACACGGCGGGTGCTAACGTCCGTCGTGAAAAGGGAAACAACCCAGACCGCCAGCTAAGGTCCCAAATATCAGTTAAGTGGGAAACGATGTGGGAAGGCTAAGACAGCTAGGAGGTTGGCTTAGAAGCAGCCACCCTTTAAAGAAAGCGTAATAGCTCACTAGTCGAGTCGGCCTGCGCGAAAGATGTAACGGGGCTCAAACTGATAACCGAAGCTGCGGATGCAAGCTTGCTTGCATGGTAGAGGAGCGTTCTGTAAGCCGTTGAAGGTGAATCGTGAGGTTTGCTGGAGGTATCAGAAGTGCGAATGCTGACATGAGTAACGAAAAAGGAGGTGAAAAACCTCCTCGCCGGAAGACCAAGGTTTCCTGTCCCATGCTAATCAGGGCAGGGTTAGTCGGCCCCTAAGGCGAGGCCGAAAGGCGTAGTCGATGGGAAACAGGTTAATATTCCTGTACCTCTTGTTACTGCGATGGAGGGACGGAGTAGGCTAGATCAGACGGGCGTTGGTTGTCCCGATCTAAGCATGTAGGCTGAGGACTTAGGCAAATCCGGGTCCTTAAAGCTGAGATGTGATGGCGAGGCTCTCTTTTGAGCCGAGTGATTGATGCCATGCTTCCAAGAAAAGCTTCTAAGCTTCAGGTAACAAGAGACCGTACTCTAAACCGACACAGGTGGTCAGGTAGAGAATACCAAGGCGCTTGAGACAACTCTGGTGAAGGAACTAGGCAAAATGGCACCGTAACTTCGGGAGAAGGTGCGCTGCTGGTGGTGATCGGACTTGCTCCGTAAGCTACTGGCAGCCGAAGTGACCAGGCCGCTGCGACTGTTTATTAAAAACACAGCACTCTGCAAACACGTAAGTGGACGTATAGGGTGTGACGCCTGCCCGGTGCCGGAAGGTTAATTGATGGGGTTAGCCATTAGGCGAAGCTCTTGATCGAAGCCCCGGTAAACGGCGGCCGTAACTATAACGGTCCTAAGGTAGCGAAATTCCTTGTCGGGTAAGTTCCGACCTGCACGAATGGCGTAACGATGGCGGCGCTGTCTCCACCAGAGGCTCAGTGAAATTGAAATCGCTGTTAAGATGCAGTGTTCCCGCGGCTAGACGGAAAGACCCCGTGAACCTTTACTATAGCTTGGCACTGAACTTTGAACCTATTTGTGTAGGATAGGTGGGAGGCTTTGAAGCGTGTACGCCAGTATGCGTGGAGCCATCCTTGAAATACCACCCTGGTATGTTTGAGGTTCTAACTCTGGCCCGTTATCCGGGTCGAGGACAGTGTCTGGTGGGTAGTTTGACTGGGGCGGTCTCCTCCCAAAGAGTAACGGAGGAGCACGAAGGTACCCTCGGCATGGTCGGAAATCATGCTATGAGTGCAAAGGCATAAGGGTGCTTGACTGCGAGACTGACACGTCGAGCAGGTACGAAAGTAGGTCTTAGTGATCCGGTGGTTCTGTATGGAAGGGCCATCGCTCAACGGATAAAAGGTACTCCGGGGATAACAGGCTGATACCGCCCAAGAGTTCACATCGACGGCGGTGTTTGGCACCTCGATGTCGGCTCATCACATCCTGGGGCTGAAGCCGGTCCCAAGGGTATGGCTGTTCGCCATTTAAAGTGGTACGCGAGCTGGGTTTAGAACGTCGTGAGACAGTTCGGTCCCTATCTGCCGTGGGCGTTGGAGATTTGAGGAAAGCTGCTCCTAGTACGAGAGGACCGGAGTGGACGAACCTCTGGTGTTCGGGTTGTCACGCCAGTGGCATTGCCCGGTAGCTATGTTCGGACAGGATAACCGCTGAAAGCATCTAAGCGGGAAGCCCCTTCCAAGATGAGATCTCCCTGGGACCTTGAGTCCCCTAAAGGGCCGTTGAAGACTACGACGTTGATAGGCTGGGTGTGGAAGCGCCGTGAGGCGTTGAGCTAACCAGTACTAATTGCCCGTGAGGCTTGACCATATAATAGAAACGATTGCATACGGACCGGTGTCCGATGAATCACTCGCTGCTTTAACATTTTTACCGCCCTATTTGAGTGCGGAGCCCTAAGCTGTCAGGCCTTATCCAGGCCGAGATGGTGGCTTCGAACTCATACCAGTTTGCCTGACGACAATAGCGAGCGTGAACCACCTGACCCCATCCCGAACTCAGAAGTGAAACCGCTTAGCGCCGATGGTAGTGTGGGGTCTCCCCATGTGAGAGTAGGTCATCGTCAGGTTCTTATTGCAAAAACCCATCCGGTTTTCCGGATGGGTTTTTTTATGCCTGAAATTTTTACACGCTAATTGCTGTGTCGCGTGCATTTCACTTTTGACCACTCCGCTTCGTTCACGGGTTGCTTAAATCGGGCATAATGCCGTGCAGTTATCAAAGGAGTGTCCGTGGATACCTACCTGCTCTATCTTTGCCTGGGAGCTATTGCTGGCGTCATCAGTGGCCTGTTTGGTCTTGGCGGCGGTGTTGTCATCGTCCCGATACTTATCTTCACCTTCACTGCGCAGGCCATCTCGCCGGATGTGTTGACCCATCTGGCCATAGGGACATCTCTGGCCACAATCGTGGTGACCTCTATCAGTTCTGTTTCCACTCATCATCGTCACGGTGCAGTACTGTGGCCGGTGGCACTTTGGCTGACGCCTGGAATTTGTCTGGGGGCAGCGCTGGGAGCTGTATTTGCTATCAGTATTACCGGCGCGACATTGCAACTGGCATTCGGGGTGTTCCTATGCCTCGTAGCCTTGAAAATGGCGTTTCCAATCAATCCCGACGGTGGCGCAAGGATGCCAGGCGGTACTGGAAAAACACTGGTTGGTGGTGTGATCGGCTTTGTTTCGAGTCTGTTTGGCATCGGCGGTGGATCGCTCACAGTGCCTTTCTTAACCTGGGTGCGTGTGCCCATGAAAAACGCCGTGGCCACATCTGCCGCCTGCGGTTTGCCTATTGCTGTTTCTGGTGCTGTTACCTACCTCTGGAAAGGCTACGGCGAAACAGGCTTGCCCACGGGGGCAATGGGATTTGTTTATCTGCCTGCATTTATAGGCATTGTTCTTACGAGTACCATTTTTGCTAGGTTGGGGGCTCGTTGGGCTCATCGCCTACCTGGTGAGCTGCTCGGTAAAGGTTTTGCGGTGCTGTTGCTGGTCATTGGTTTTCGCTTTGTTTGGCGAAATCTAGGGGGCATAGCTGGCTGATATGGACGAATTGCTGAAAGTATTGGCTGACGGCGCCTATCACTCCGGGGAGGAGCTTGGGCGCGTCCTGGGTGTGTCGCGTACAGCTGTCTGGAAGCAGGTACAAAAGCTGGCAGACTACGGACTGCTGATTGACTCGCAAAAGGGGTGCGGTTACCGCTTGACCGGAGGGCTCGAATTACTGGATCTCCTACAGCTGCAAGCCGTCCTTAACAGCCTGGAGGGCAAAGTTTCGCCAAGACTCAACCTTCAAACTGTTGTCACCTCGACCAATGAGTTGGGCAGAGAGGCAGCCGAGACCGGTGATGCGACAGGGTTGGTGTTTTTGGCTGAGCAGCAGACAGCCGGACGTGGACGGCGGGGGCGTCAATGGGTCAGCCCATTCGGACGTAATGTATACCTGTCCATTGTCTGGGGTTTCGACGGTGGTGTGCAGGCCCTGGAGGGGCTGAGTCTGGCTGTGGGCGTTGCCGTGAAACGCGCGCTGGCTGCCTGCCATATAGAGGGTTTGCAGCTTAAATGGCCGAATGACCTCCTCTGGCAGAAAAAAAAGCTGGGTGGAATCCTGCTCGAGGTGCTTGGCGACCCGGCTGGCTTCTGTCAGGTGGTCATCGGCGTCGGAATAAACGTGAACATGCAAGGAGCTGAGGGCTCACAGATCGAACAGGACTGGGTGGATCTCAGCCGGTTATCCAGTACGGTTGTCTCGAGAAATACACTGGCGGCCCAATTGATCAAAGAAATTTTCGCGTTGCTGGAGGATTATCACCGGCGAGGTTTTGCCAGCTATCGGGATGAGTGGATGAGCCACGATGCATTTCTGAATCAACCAATTAACCTGTTGTTGATGAGTAACACTGTCCAGGGCATAGCTCGGGGGGTTGACCAAACAGGAGCATTGCTGGTCGAGACCGAGGGTGAACTACGCACATACAGCGGCGGCGAGGTCAGTGTGCGGAGTCGAGGATGATCGTCGATATTGATGTCGGCAATACCCGGCTCAAATGGCGAGTTTGGGATGGTGGAAATGTCGTTGCACGTGGCAGCGACTCCAATTTCAGCGCCAATACCCAGGCCGAGATAAACGGGATTGGTTGTCCGCAACGGATACGCCTGGCATGTGTGGGGGGCGAGACGGTGGTATCTGAGGTGGCTCTGGCGGCGAGGCGCTGGGGATGCGAAATTCAGCGGGCTCAGACGACCTCGGTGGAAGGTGGTGTGGTTTGCGGCTACGACAATCCTGAGCAAATGGGGGTCGACCGTTGGTTGGCAATACTGGCGGCATGGCAGGCATTTGGACGAGATTGCGTAGTGGTTGATGCCGGCAGTGCGGTAACAGTCGATCTGTTGGATAGCCGGGCCAGGCACCTGGGCGGCTACATCGTTCCTGGTCTGAAGTTGATGCGGGAAAGCCTTCGAGTGGGTACGGCAAGAGTGAAGGTGGAGGGCGATGCCTCGGGATCAGTCGGCCCAGGTTGCAATACAGTCCAGGCCGTGTTGAACGGTTGCCGGTTAATGGTGGCAGGGTTGGTAGACAAGGCAGTAACGCAGCTGTCTGGGAATGTCGGAGAGGTAAAGGTCGTCGTTACGGGTGGTGATGGCAAATTGTTGCTGCCGTTGCTGTCGGGTGACGTTGAATACGTCGCCGAGTTGGTAATGGACGGCTTGGAAGTCATCTTCCCATGAGCATTATGCGCTGGCTGTTCTGGACCTTGCTGATGTTCAACGGAGTCGCGGCGTACTGGTTCAGTGCTTCTGCCCAGCAACGAGTGGATTTGGAGTCGACAGGTCGTGCTGCTGACATCATGGCCAGGGGCAGTGGGGCGGCGCAGTTGGAATTGTTAAGCGAGAAGCCGCCGAAGTTGAAAGACAGTCAGGATGTGTCCTCTGCGCAAGGAGGGCGGGAGACGGCGGAGCGGGAGGCTTATAGCGCCGTCCCCTTAAGCGAGAGTAGGGAAGCAGATGAAACGACACATTGTGTTCTGATTGGTCCGTTAGCGACTGCTCGGGAGCAACACCAACTGGAAAAATTGCTCTCGGAGCGAGTGCAAGAAATGCAAGTTGAGAACCATGATGAGGTGGTGCGAGAGGATTTCTGGCTGTTGTTCCCGCCGGGGATGCCTGAGGTGGTAATGACAGAGTTGCTCGTCGAGCTACACGGTAAAAAAATCGAAAGCTTCATTATAGGTAGTGGAGAATACAAGGGTGGTATAACCTTGGGCGTGTTTACAGAAAAGGAAAACGCCGACAAATACCGTTCAAGCCTGCAGTCTCAAGGTTATGAACCTTTTCTGGCCATGAAACCCAGAGTTAAACAGACTTCCTGGCTCAATGTGAAAACGAATGCCGGTGTAGAAGATGTGGTGGACTGGGTTAGGGATGGTGTCGAGGTGGGGCTGGTAGTCTGACCCTGCGGGATGGTGGACCGTGCACGGTTAACGGTGAAAAAGATTCATACGAAGCCCCTCATGGCCAATGAATGGCCTTCATCCTGAGAAAACCTTCAAAAAGGCGACTTGAGCCTTCCTCAATGGTTGATTCTGGCAGCAACATTCTCTAGAATCGCGCTCCCGATTTAACCTCGGGTATTAATAAGAGCTGGCGTAGCTCAGTTGGTAGAGCAGCTGACTTGTAATCAGCCGGTCGGGGGTTCGACTCCTCTCGCCAGCTCCAGTTACAAATTTGTTGGGCGTTTTATTTGACAGCCCGACAAGTGGTGTGGACAATGTCCAGCCTTTTTCGCAGGGGTTCCCGAGCGGCCAAAGGGATCAGACTGTAAATCTGACGCGAAAGCTTCGGTGGTTCGAATCCACCCCCTGCACCAATTTATAAGATGGCCTGGTCGCAAACAGGTTGTCAGGCCGGCTCAAATGAGCAGCTCATAGTCGCGTGAAGGATTTAACCTCCGCGGCGTTGAGTGGAGGGTTGCGGCAGGCGGGTATAGTTCAATGGTAGAACCTCAGCCTTCCAAGCTGATGATGCGGGTTCGATTCCCGCTACCCGCTCCAGATGCCGGCGCTAAAAATTAATGCTCATATAGCTCAGTCGGTAGAGCACTTCCTTGGTAAGGAAGAGGTCACCGGTTCAAATCCGGTTATGAGCTCCATATATTCCACGGGGCGTAGCCCTGCGGATTTTTTTGTTTGAAGTACCAAGCCCTAATGAGGAGCGCTCGTCATGGCAAAGGAAAAGTTTGAACGCAGCAAACCCCACGTGAACGTGGGCACCATTGGTCACGTAGACCACGGTAAAACCACACTGACCGCGGCACTGACCCGCGTGTGTGCAGAGACCTGGGGTGGTAGTGCAGTGGCCTTTGACGGCATCGACAACGCACCGGAAGAGCGTGAGCGCGGTATCACCATCGCGACTTCTCACGTTGAGTACGATTCCCCGAACCGTCACTACGCCCACGTTGACTGCCCCGGACACGCTGACTATGTGAAGAACATGATCACCGGTGCTGCCCAGATGGACGGCGCGATCCTGGTGTGTGGTGCGACTGATGGCCCGATGCCGCAAACTCGCGAGCACATCCTGCTGTCCCGCCAGGTGGGTGTTCCCTACGTTGTGGTGTTCCTGAACAAGGCAGACCTGCTGGCTGAAGACTGCGGTGGTGTCGGTTCAGAAGAATACAACGAGATGATCGAGCTGGTTGAAATGGAGCTGCGTGAGCTGCTGGATACCTACGACTTCCCGGGTGACGATACCCCCATCATCGCCGGTTCCGCCCTGATGGCGCTGAACGGTGAAGATGACAACGAACTGGGTACCACTGCTGTACGCAAACTGGTAGAAGCGCTGGACTCTTACATTCCGGAGCCGGAGCGCGCTATCGACCAGCCGTTCCTGATGCCGATCGAAGACGTATTCTCCATCTCTGGCCGCGGTACTGTAGTAACCGGTCGTGTAGAGCGCGGCATCATCAAAGTGGGCGAGTCCATTGAGATTGTTGGTATCCAGGCTACTCAGACCACTACCTGTACCGGTGTTGAGATGTTCCGCAAGCTGCTGGACGAAGGCCGTGCTGGTGAGAACGTAGGTGTACTGCTGCGCGGTACCAAGCGCGATGAAGTGGAGCGTGGTCAGGTTTTGTGTAAGCCGGGCAGCATCAAGCCGCACACCAAGTTCGAAGCAGAAGTTTACGTACTGTCCAAAGAAGAAGGTGGTCGTCACACCCCGTTCTTCAAGGGCTACCGTCCGCAGTTCTACTTCCGCACCACTGACGTGACTGGCGCGTGAACTGCCGGAAGGTGTTGAGATGGTCATGCCGGGTGACAACATCCAGATGACCGTCACGTTGATTGCACCGATTGCGATGGAAGATGGTCTGCGCTTTGCGATCCGCGAAGGCGGTCGTACCGTTGGTGCTGGCGTAGTAGCCAAAATCATCGAATAAGCTGGAAAACAAGATTTTCCGGCGAGAGCCGAGGCATCCTTGGGTGTCTCGGCTCAGTCGTTGAAGTTGTTTGCAGTCGAGAGTAAAGCAACAGGCCAGTAGTTCAATTGGTAGAGCACCGGTCTCCAAAACCGGGGGTTGGGGGTTCGAGTCCCTCCTGGCCTGCCACTCTCGCACCTCAATCTGCGGCACGGCAATGCCGGCTTTGACAAAGGGCATATCACAAAAAATGAGTGCAGCAACAGAAGAGAAGCAATATAGATTGGATAGCCTGAAATGGCTGGTCGTTGCAGTGTTGGTGGCGGGTGCTGCTTACGGCAACTACTACTTCTCTGCAGAATCACTCTTGTACCGGGTGTTGGCGCTGCTAGTGGTGGCTGCGGCGGCCGGGTTTGTGGCTATTCAGACCCGCAAGGGCGAGGGTTTTATTACCCTGCTGCGGGGTGCCTATACAGAGTCGCGCCGGGTTGTCTGGCCGACCCGTCAGGAGCGCAATCAAACCACGCTGATGGTAGTGGCTGTAGTGCTGGTCATGTCGTTGATCCTCTGGGGTCTCGATACGCTTTTTGGCTGGCTTGCCTCAATGGTTATCGGTTAAGGGGTTCAGATGCGCTGGTACGTGGTTCACGCCTATTCAGGCTATGAGAAGAAAGTGGCTACTGCGCTCAAGGAGCGGGTGGCCCTTTATGGTATGGAAGACCGCTTTGGCGAGATCCTGGTTCCCACCGAAGAAGTGGTTGAAATCAAGGGTGGCCAGAAGCGCAAGAGCGAGCGCAAGTTCTTCCCGGGTTATGTTTTGGTTCAAATGGAACTGGATGACGAAACCTGGCACCTGGTAAAAGAAACCCCCCGTGTGATGGGCTTTATTGGTGGTAAGGCAGACAAGCCTGCACCGATTACGGACAAGGAAGCGGAAACCATTCTGCAACGGGTGCAGGATTCTGAAGACAAGCCGCGGCCGAAGACTGTGTTCGAAGCGGGCGAAGTGGTGCGTGTTGTGGATGGTCCGTTTAACGACTTCAACGGTGTGGTTGAAGAAGTGAATTACGAGAAGAGCCGTCTGCGCGTGTCAGTGTCCATTTTCGGGCGCTCAACACCAGTTGAGCTGGAATTTACCCAGGTCGAAAAAGTCTGATTTTTTTGTCGCTGCCCATAGGGGGCGGTGGCGGGGAGCCGATGACGGATGCGAGAGCATTTCGAGGCGTTAACACCCATTGAGGAGAAACTGAAATGGCAAAGAAAGTAGAAGCTTATATCAAGCTTCAGGTTGCCGCCGGGCAAGCTAACCCGAGCCCGCCGGTCGGTCCTGCGCTGGGTCAGCGCGGCGTGAACATCATGGAATTCTGTAAGGCATTCAATGCCCAGACACAAGGTATGGAGCCCGGTTCGCCGGTTCCGGTTGTGATCAGTGTGTACAGTGATCGCAGCTTCACCTTCACCATGAAAACCCCGCCGGCATCATTCCTGCTGAAAAAAGCGGCTGGCATCAAAAGCGGCAGCCCGCGCCCCAATACTAACAAGGTGGGCAAGGTAACCCGCGCTCAGCTGGAAGAAATCGCGACCGCCAAGAAGCCTGACCTGACGGCGGCTGATATGGATGCGGCTGTGCGGACCATCGCTGGTTCTGCCCGCGCCATGGGCATTGAAGTGGAGGGCTTGTAAGATGGCTAAGTTGTCCAAGCGTCTTCGCGCTATTCGCGAGAAAGTACAGAATGGCAAACAGTATCAGATCAATGATGCGATTGCCCTGTTGAAAGAGCTGTCTTCTGTCAAGTTCACAGAAACTGTGGATGTGGCGGTTAACCTGGGCATTGATACCCGCAAATCCGATCAGAACGTGCGCGGTGCTACTACCCTGCCCAACGGTACCGGTAAAACTGTACGCGTTGCCGTGTTCACCCAGGGTGAAGCAGCTGAAGCTGCCAAGGCCGCTGGTGCAGATCTGGTAGGTATGGAAGATCTCGCCGAGCAAGTCAAAGCTGGCAATATGGATTTCGATGTAGTCATCGCAGACCCTGCTGCCATGCGCGTTGTCGGTCAACTCGGCCAGGTGCTCGGTCCCCGTGGCCTGATGCCCAACCCGAAAACTGGCACCGTGACTCCGGACGTAGCCACTGCCGTAAAAAATGCCAAAGCTGGTCAGGTGCGTTTCCGCGCTGACAAAAACGGCATCGTACACGGTGGTATCGGCACCCTCACCTTTGACGCAAGTGCGCTCAAGGAAAACCTCGAGGCGCTGCTGGTCGACCTGAAGAAGGCCAAGCCCGCTTCAGCCAAAGGTGTCTATGTGAAGAAAGTTACCCTGTCCACCACCATGGGCCCGGGGCTGATTATTGATCAGGCTTCTCTGGAGGCCTGATCGGGAGCGTAACTGCTCTAACGTACTTTGGGGTCTGGGTTTGCGGTTTTGCAGTACGCGCCCGGGCCGTCAAAGACCGTAGGTGCCCCTCGGGGTCTAATGGAGTTTTCAGACCTTAGGTCGCAGTTGAAAACGACGCCTACGCAGACGGTGTGACCCAGTTCAGTATTCTTTTGACTGGATTTGATCACCGAAACGGCATCAGTTGAAGTTCTGCTGATGTTTAACCAGTTGGCCGCCCTCGCGGTGGTCAATGAAATCCAGGAGATAATCTCGTGGCATTGAATCTCGAAGACAAAAAAGCGATCGTCGCTGAAGTTAACGAGACTGCTGGCAATGCATTGTCACTGGTAATCGCTGACGCTCGCGGCGTCAACGTAACTGACATGACCGCGCTCCGCGCCAAGGCTCGTGCACAAAATATCGATTTGCGGGTAGTCCGCAATACCCTCGCCAAACGTGCGTTTGAGGGTACCGATTTTGAATGTGTAGCTGACGTGCTGTCCGGTCCGTCGCTGTTCGGTTTCTCTATGGAGGATCCGGGTGCCGCCGCACGCCTGTTCAAAGAATTTGCCAAAACAAACGACAAATTCGAGATCAAGGCACTGTCCGTCAGCGGACAACTGTTGGATAAGGGACAAGTTGATGTTCTCGCTAACCTGCCGACTCTGCATCAAGCGCTCGGTCAGCTGGCCAGCGTGATGATTGCACCGGTTACCAAGCTGGTTCGCACTTTCAACGAAGTACCTACCAAAGTGACACGCGTTGTTGCGGCTGTTCGCGATCAGAAGCAACAAGCTGCCTGATCGGCGACATCGTTTAGTTAATTTATTATTTATCAGGAGATTGAGTCATGGCTCTGTCAAAAGATGACATTTTGAATGCAATTGCTGAAATGAGCGTTATGCAAGTTGTTGAGCTTGTTGAAGCAATGGAAGAAAAATTCGGCGTTTCTGCTGCCGCTGCTGTTGCTGTTGCTGCTGCTCCTGCTGCTGCCGGTGAAGCTGCTGCCGCTGAAGAGCAGACCGAGTTCGATATCGTTCTGACCTCTGCTGGCGAGAAGAAAGTGAACGTGATCAAAGTTGTTCGCGGCATCACTGGTCTGGGCCTGAAAGAAGCCAAAGACCTGGTTGACGGCGCTCCCTCCACTGTGAAGGAAGCTGCATCCAAGGCTGAAGCTGAAGCAGCCAAGAAAGAACTGGAAGAAGCCGGCGCTACTGTCGAACTGAAATAAGTTCGACGTGTATCTCACGCTGGTTGTCTGATTAATTGTCAGACATGGGCTGGCGGGCAAATGCCCGCCGGCCTTTTCCTGCTTATAGCTATGCCGATAGCGGGAAATCAAAGCTTCGCTTTCTCGTAGGAGATAACGGAGTAACCGGCCGCAAGGCCGCGCAAAGCTGAATGGTCTGCCTGACCAAGTGAACGTGCTGGGGAATATGATGGCCTACTCATACACTGAGAAAAAACGCATTCGCAAGGATTTTGGCAAACTGCCACAGGTAATGGAGCTGCCTTTCCTTCTTGCGATTCAGCTCGACTCTTACCGAAATTTTACGCAGATGGGTATTTCCGCCGCGCAACGGCTCGATACCGGTCTGCATGCTGCCTTTAATTCCGTATTCCCGATTGTCAGCTACTCTGGCAATGCGAGTCTCGAATATGTGGACTATGTCCTCGGCAAACCGCTGTTTGACGAAGAAGAGTGCAAACTGCGCAGCGTAACCTTCGCTGTACCGTTGCGCGTCCGCGTGCGTCTGGTCATTTACGATAAAGACTCCGCGACCAAGGCGATCAAGGACATCAAAGAGCAGGAAGTCTACATGGGGGAAATCCCCCTGATGACCGATAATGGCACCTTCATTATCAATGGTACCGAGCGCGTTATCGTGTCTCAGCTGCACCGTTCTCCTGGTGTATTCTTTGACCACGACAAGGGCAAGACCCACTCCTCGGGCAAGTTGCTTTATTCTGCACGAATCATTCCTTACCGTGGCTCCTGGCTCGATTTCGAATTCGATCCCAAGGATCTGCTGTATGTGCGCATTGACCGCCGCCGTAAACTGCCGGCGACTATCCTGTTGCGCTCCCTGGGTTTCAGCTCTGAAGAAATGCTGGGCATGTTCTTCGAGACCAGCACTTTTAACCTGGCTGCCGACGGCAGTTACAGCCTGGATCTGGTGCCCTCCCGTCTGCGCGGTGACATCGCCGCCTTCGACATCAAGGGCAAAGGCGACAAAGTTATCGTGGAAGAAGGCCGCCGCATTACTGCGCGCCACATTCGCGAGCTGGAAAAGGAAAACATCACCAAGCTGGAAGTCCCTGCTGACTACCTGTTCGGCCGTGCCCTGGCGAAAGATATCGTTGATCCGCAAACCGGTGAGCTATTGCTGGAATGTAACACCGAGATCAGCAATGACGTGCTGGATAAGCTCCGCAAGGCCGCGCTGACCTCGGTTGAAACCATTTACACCAACGATCTGGACTGTGGTCCGTTCATTTCCGAAACGCTGCGCGTCGACAACAGTCGCACCCAGCTGGAAGCGTTGGTGGAAATCTACCGCATGATGCGCCCAGGCGAGCCGCCGACCAAGGAGTCCGCTGAGAACCTGTTCAACAACCTGTTCTTCAGCCTGGAGCGTTACGATCTGTCTGCGGTGGGTCGCATGAAGTTCAACCGCCGCCTCGGTCGTGAAGCTGAAGCTGGCGAAGGCACCCTGAGCAATGACGATATCGTCGACGTGATGAAGGTGCTGATCGACATCCGCAACGGCAAGGGTATCGTCGATGATATCGACCACCTGGGTAACCGCCGCATCCGCTCCGTGGGTGAGATGGCGGAAAACCAGTTCCGCATTGGTCTGGTGCGGGTAGAGCGCGCTGTTAAGGAACGTCTCTCCGTGGCCGAATCTGAAGGCTTGATGCCTCAAGATCTGGTGAATGCCAAGCCGGTGGCTGCGGCCATGAAGGAATTCTTTGGTTCCAGCCAGCTATCCCAGTTTATGGACCAGAACAACCCGCTCTCCGAGGTGACTCACAAGCGTCGCGTTTCCGCGTTGGGGCCGGGTGGTCTGACCCGTGAGCGCGCCGGCTTCGAGGTGCGCGACGTGCACCCGACTCACTACGGCCGGGTCTGTCCGATTGAGACTCCAGAAGGTCCGAACATTGGTTTGATCAACTCGTTGGCGGCGTATGCTCGCACCAACGATTACGGTTTCCTGGAAACTCCCTACCGCAAGGTGGTGGATCGCAAGGTTACTGACGAGATCGAGTACCTGTCCGCTATTAATGAATCCGGATACATCATTGCGCAGGCATCCGCCGCTGTGAATGACAAGGGTGAACTCTGCGATGAGCTGGTGAACGTGCGTCACATGGGTGAGTTCACCGTTAAGCCGCCGGAAGAAGTCCAGTATATGGACGTGTCTCCGCAGCAGGTGGTATCTGTGGCGGCGTCGCTGATTCCGTTCCTGGAACACGATGACGCGAACCGTGCGCTGATGGGCTCCAACATGCAGCGTCAGGCGGTACCGACCCTGATCGCCGAGAAGCCCCTGGTGGGTACCGGCTTTGAGCGCTATGTGGCGGCGGATTCCGGCGTCTGTGTGGTTGCTCGTCGCGGTGGTGTGATCGAGAGCGTTGATGCCAGCCGTATTGTGGTGCGCGTCAATGACGACGAAGTGGAAGCGGGCGATGCCGGTGTGGATATCTACAATCTCACCAAATACACCCGTTCCAACCAGAACACCTGTATCAATCAGCGTTCCATCGTCAAGCTGGGCGACAGCATCGCCCGCGGCGATATTCTCGCCGACGGTCCGTCCGTGGATATGGGTGAACTGGCGCTGGGCCAGAACATGCGCATCGCGTTCATGCCCTGGAACGGCTACAACTTTGAGGACTCCATCCTGCTCTCCGAGCGGGTGGTTCAGGAAGACCGCTTTACCACCATTCACATTCAGGAACTGACCTGTACTGCTCGTGACACCAAATTGGGTGCGGAAGAGATCACCGCTGATATTCCCAACGTCGGTGAAGCGGCACTGTCGCGCCTGGATGAGTCCGGCATCGTCTACATCGGTGCCGAAGTGGCTGCCGGCGACATTCTGGTGGGCAAGGTAACGCCGAAAGGTGAAACCCAGCTGACCCCGGAAGAGAAGCTGCTGCGCGCCATCTTTGGTGAGAAAGCCTCTGACGTGAAAGATACCTCCCTGCGCGTGCCTTCCAGCACCAAGGGTACGGTGATCGACGTGCAGGTGTTTACTCGCGATGGTCTGGAAAAAGACCAGCGCTCCCTGCAGATCGAAAAGGCTGCCCTGGATCAGTACCGTCAGGACTTGAACGACGAATACCGCATCATGGAAAACGCCACCTTCGAGCGCCTCTGTGCTGCGCTGGTCGGCAGTGAAGTGGTTAAGGCTCCGGGTCTCAAAAAAGGCGACAAGCTGACTCAGGATGTCGCCTCCGCCTTTAGCGGTGACGAGTGGTTCAAGGTGCGCATGTCCGATGACACCCTGAACGAGCAGTTGGCCCGTGCTGAAGAGCTGCTGGCCGAGCGCCGCAAGATCCTCGACGAACGCTACGAGGACAAGAAGCGCAAACTGCAGAGCGGTGATGATCTGGCGCCTGGTGTGCTGAAAACTGTCAAGGTTTACCTGGCGGTGAAGCGTCGCATCCAGCCCGGTGACAAGATGGCCGGCCGTCACGGTAACAAGGGTGTGGTCTCTGTGATCATGCCCGTGGAAGACATGCCCTACGACGAAAACGGCGTACCGGTGGACGTGGTGCTGAACCCGCTGGGTGTACCGTCGCGGATGAACGTGGGTCAGATTCTTGAAACCCACATGGGTCTGGCGGCCAAGGGCCTCGGCGAGAAAATTGACCGCATGGTTCAGGAGCAGAAGAAAGCGGCTGAAATCCGCGAGTTCCTGGACAAGGTCTACAGCGTCGGTATCGGTACTCGCCCGGTAGACCTGAAAAAACTCTCGGAAGGCGAACTGGGTGAACTGGCCAACAACCTGCGCAAGGGTGTGCCGATGGCTACGCCGGTGTTCGATGGCGCCAAGGAAGAGGAAATCAAACAGCTGCTGGCATTGGCTGACCTGCCAGAAAGCGGCCAGATGACTCTCTTCGACGGCCGTACAGGCGACAAGTTTGAGCGTCCGGTGACCGTTGGCTACATGTACATGCTGAAACTGAACCACTTGGTGGACGACAAAATGCACGCCCGTTCCACCGGTTCCTACAGCCTGGTTACCCAGCAGCCACTGGGTGGTAAGGCGCAGTTCGGTGGCCAGCGCTTCGGTGAGATGGAGGTGTGGGCACTGGAGGCCTACGGTGCCGCTTACACCCTGCAGGAAATGTTGACTGTTAAATCTGACGATGTGAACGGTCGTACCAAGATGTACAAGAATATCGTGGACGGCGACCATCGCATGGAACCCGGTATGCCGGAATCCTTCAACGTACTGGTGAAGGAAATCCGCTCGCTGGGTATCAACATCGAGCTGGAAAACGAGTAATCGCAAAAGTTAGGTTGGGGGCGGGCCTATGGCCCGCCGCGCAAAGGTGGCACCCACTGGAGAAAGGCATTGAAAGACTTACTGAATCTGCTCAAGTCACAGGATCAAACCGGCGAATTTGACGCTATCCGCATTGGATTGGCGTCTCCGGACATGATCCGCTCCTGGTCCTTCGGCGAAGTGAAAAAGCCGGAGACCATCAACTATCGCACCTTCAAACCTGAAAGGGATGGTCTGTTCTGCGCCAAAATCTTTGGCCCTGTGAAGGACTACGAATGCCTCTGTGGCAAATACAAGCGCATGAAGCACCGCGGCATCGTCTGTGAGAAGTGCGGCGTTGAAGTCACTCTGGCCAAGGTGCGCCGGGAGCGCATGGGCCACATTGAGCTGGCCTGCCCGGTGGCGCACATCTGGTTCCTGAAATCGCTGCCCTCCCGCATTGGTCTGATGCTGGACATGACCCTGCGCGAAATTGAGCGGGTTCTGTACTTTGAATCATTCGTGGTGACCGATCCCGGCATGACCACGCTGGAGCGCGGTCAGCTGTTGAGCGACGACGAGTACTTCCAGGCGATGGAAGATTTCGGCGACGATTTCGAAGCGATGATGGGTGCCGAGGGTATCCAGGCGTTGATGAAGGGCCTAGATCTGGAGCAGGAAATCGCCACGATTCGTGAAGAAATTCCCAACACCCGCTCGGAAACCAAGATCAAGAAGCTGTCCAAGCGCCTGAAGCTGCTGGAGGCTTTCCTGTGTTCCGGCAACAAGCCGGAGTGGATGGTGATGGAAGCGCTGCCGGTGCTGCCGCCGGATCTGCGTCCCCTGGTGCCTCTGGATGGCGGCCGTTTCGCCACTTCCGACCTGAACGATCTGTACCGCCGGGTAATCAACCGTAACAACCGCCTGAAGCGCCTGCTGGAACTGAATGCGCCCGACATTATCGTGCGCAACGAAAAGCGCATGCTCCAGGAAGCGGTAGACGCCCTGTTGGATAACGGCCGCCGCGGTCGTGCTATCACCGGCTCCAACAAGCGTCCGCTGAAATCTCTGGCCGACATGATCAAGGGTAAGCAGGGTCGCTTCCGTCAGAACCTGCTCGGTAAGCGCGTCGACTACTCCGGCCGTTCAGTGATCGTGGTGGGTCCGACCCTGCGCCTGCACCAGTGTGGTCTGCCGAAGCGGATGGCTTTGGAACTGTTCAAGCCGTTCATTTTCTCCAAACTGGAGCTCCGCGGTCTGGCCACCACCATCAAGGCGGCCAAGAAAATGGTCGAGCGCGAAGAGCCCGTCGTTTGGGACATCCTGGACGAAGTGATTCGCGAACACCCGGTACTGCTGAACCGTGCTCCGACACTGCACCGCCTGGGTATTCAGGCCTTTGAACCGGTACTGATTGAGGGCAAGGCGATCCAGCTGCACCCGCTGGTGTGTGCCGCCTATAACGCGGACTTCGACGGTGACCAGATGGCGGTACACGTACCGCTGACCCTGGAGGCACAGTTGGAGTCCCGGGCATTGATGATGTCCACCAACAACATCCTGTCTCCCGCCAACGGTGAGCCGATTATCGTGCCGTCCCAGGACGTGGTGCTGGGTCTGTATTACATGACCCGTGAGCGCGTTAACGCCAAGGGTGAAGGTCGCGTTTACGCCAACCTGCAGGAAGTATCCCGTGCTTATTACAGTAAGCAGGCGGACCTGCAGGCGAAGGCCAAGGTGCGTATCCGCGAGGTCGCCTACAACGAGGAAGGCGAGCTGCAGGAGCGTACCTTCCTGGCGGACACCACCATCGGTCGCGCGCTGCTGTGGGATATCGTGCCAGAGGGTCTGGGCTTTGACCTGATCAACCAGCCGATGACCAAGAAGGCCATCTCTCGCATCATCAACCGCTGTTATCGGGATGTAGGCCTGAAGGCAACCGTTATCTTCGCCGACAAACTGATGTACACCGGCTTTGATTTCTCTACCAAGTCCGGTGTTTCCATCGGTGTAAACGATTTCACCATTCCGGATGCCAAGGCGGAAATCATCGCCCGTGCCGAAGGTGAGGTGATGGAGATCGAAAGCCAGTTTGCTTCTGGTCTGGTGACTCAGGGTGAGAAATACAACAAGGTGATCGATATCTGGTCCCGTGCTAACGACCAAGTGGCGAAGTCCATGATGGAAGTGATCAGCACCGAGCCGGTCATCAACAGTGCTGGAGAAGAGGTAGAGCAAGAATCCTTTAACTCCGTCTATATCATGGCTGACTCCGGTGCGCGGGGTTCTCCCGCCCAGATTCGTCAGCTGGCCGGTATGCGTGGCCTGATGGCGCGTCCGGATGGCTCCATTATTGAGACGCCGATCACTGCGAACTTCCGTGAAGGTTTGAACGTACTGCAGTACTTCATTTCCACCCACGGTGCACGTAAAGGTCTGGCTGATACCGCACTGAAGACCGCGAACTCCGGTTACCTAACCCGCCGTCTGGTGGATGTGTCCCAGGACCTGGTGGTGGTCGAGCCGGACTGTGGTACCGAGGAAGGTCTGTTGATGACCCCGGTGATCGAGGGTGGTGACATCATCGAATCTCTGGGTGACCGCATCCTTGGCCGTGTGGTGGCTGTGGACGTCGAGCTGGCTGATGGCGAGGTTGCTGTCGAAGCTGGCACCATGATCGATGAGAAGTGGGTTGAGCGTATCGAAGCCATGGGTATCGATGAAGTGAAAGTGCGTTCGCCGATTACCTGTGAAACCCGCTTCGGTATCTGTTCCAAGTGTTACGGTCGTGACCTGGCTCGCGGCCATATGGTCAACTCTGGTGAAGCGGTTGGTGTGATTGCAGCCCAGTCCATCGGTGAACCCGGTACCCAGCTGACCATGCGTACATTCCACATCGGTGGTGCGGTTTCGCGGGCCTCTGCGGTGGATAGCATCCAGGTGAAAATGAGCGGCACTGTACGTCTGCTCAATATCAAGGTGGTTGAGCGGCAAAACGGTGAACTGGTGGCGGTATCCCGCTCCGGTGAGCTGGCACTGGCGGACGAAAACGGTCGTGAGCGCGAGCGCTACAAACTGCCCTACGGTGCCACCATCAAGGTGAAGGAAGGCGCCAAGGTACAGGCCGGTGACGTTGTTGCCAACTGGGACCCCCACACCCACCCGATCATTACCGAGGTGGCGGGCCAGATATCCTTCTCCGGAATGGAGGAAGGTCTCAGCACGCGCATGCAGACAGACGAACTGACAGGGCTGTCCAGCATTTCGGTGCTTGATCCCAATGAGCGTCCCTCTGCTGGTAAAGATCTTAAGCCGATGGTGACCCTGCTCGACGAGAAGGGTAAGGAACAAACCTTCGCCAACTCTACCGTGCCGGCACACTACATGCTGCCTGCCAACGCCATTCTGAGTATTCACAATGGCGACCGGGTTGGCGCTGGTGATGTTATCGCCCGTATTCCTCAGGAAGGTTCCAAGACCCGTGACATCACCGGTGGTCTGCCGCGGGTTGCCGACCTGTTCGAAGCTCGCAAGCCGAAAGATCCGGCTATTCTGGCGGAGATCACCGGTACCGTTACCTTCGGCAAGGAAACCAAGGGCAAGCGTCGCCTGGTGATCACCCCTGCGGAAGGCCAGACCCTGCCCGATGGCAGCGCCCAGTACGAAGACCTGATTCCGAAGTGGCGCCAGCTGGGTGTGTTCGAAGGTGAACATGTCGAGAAGGGTGAAGTGATCGCTGACGGCCCGGCCAACCCCCATGACATCCTGCGTCTGCAGGGCGTGGATTCGCTGGCCAAGTACATCGTCAACGAGATCCAGGACGTATACCGTCTGCAGGGCGTAAAGATCAACGATAAACACATCGAAGTGATCTGTCGCCAGATGCTGCGCAAGGTGGAAATCATGGATATGGGTGATTCCTCCTTTGTGAAAGGCGAGCAGGTGGAATACAACCGCGTGCTGGAAGAGAACGAAGCATTGCTTGCCGACGGCAAGTCTCCGGCCAAGTTCGAACGCCTGCTGCTGGGTATTACCAAAGCCTCGCTGGCTACCGACAGTTTCGTGTCTGCGGCCTCCTTCCAGGAGACTACCCGCGTACTGACCGAGGCTGCAGTAACTGGCAAGGCAGACAACCTGCGCGGTCTGAAAGAGAACGTGGTGGTTGGTCGTCTGATTCCAGCCGGTACCGGTTTGACCTATCACAATCAGCGTCGCAAGGCGCGCGATGCGGCAGAATCCACTACCGTTAGCGCTCTTGACATCGAAGCGGCACTGAGCGAAGCGTTGAACTCCGGCGAGGAGTGATAACAACGAGTCAGGCGGCCTTCAGGCCGCTTGACTCGGGGTGGCACTGTCTTTAGAATGCCGCCTCCCTAAAGTGGGGTCCGCCTGTGCGGATTTCTTTTAATGGAGCCTTCGCTGTGAAGGCGTTTTTTTAATCTGGAGTAATTGAATGGCAACGATCAACCAGTTGGTTCGTAAGCCGAGAAAACGCAAAGTTGTTAAGAGCGACGTACCCGCTCTGCAGTCTTGCCCCCAGCGTCGTGGTGTTTGTACCCGTGTGTACACCACTACTCCGAAGAAGCCGAACTCTGCACTGCGTAAAGTGTGTCGTGTTCGTCTGACCAACGGTTACGAAGTGACTTCGTACATCGGTGGTGAGGGTCACAACCTGCAGGAGCACAGCGTGGTGCTGATTCGCGGCGGCCGTGTTAAGGATTTGCCTGGTGTGCGTTATCACACCGTACGTGGCAGCCTGGATACCGCCGGTGTGAGCAAGCGCAGACAGCGTCGTTCCAAGTATGGAGCTAAACGTCCCAAGTAAGGGGCGACTTTGTGTCGGTCAGAACCGAGTAAGGCCGGGTGCGCTAGCCGCAGTGTGATCAATCCCGGACAACCCTGAAGAGAAGAGCAAGATTATGCCTAGAAGAAGAGTCGTCGCTAAGCGCGAGATTTTGCCGGATCCCAAATTCGGCAATGTGACGCTGGCAAAATTCATGAACCACGTGATGGTGAGCGGTAAAAAATCCGTCGCCGAGCGTATCGTTTACGGTGCGCTGAACATGGTTGAATCCCGCCTGAAAGAAAACCCGGTAGCGGTTTTCGAAACTGCGCTGGACAACATCGCACCGATGGTGGAAGTTAAATCCCGCCGCGTCGGTGGTGCCACCTATCAGGTGCCGGTCGAAGTTCGTCCCTCCCGTCGCGCTGCGCTGGCAATGCGCTGGATGGTGGATTACGCCCGCAACCGCGGTGAGAAATCCATGTCCCAGCGGTTGGCTGGTGAAATCATTGACGCCTACCAGAATAAGGGTGGCGCAGTGAAGAAACGTGAAGACGTCCACCGTATGGCTGAAGCCAACAAGGCGTTCTCACACTTCCGATTCTAAGCGCTATCGGAAAGTAAGGATTTCCCAGAAGGGTAGCTGTCAACAGCTACCCTTTTGTGGTTTTGAAGATGAATTGTTGTGGGGGAACGACTCGTGGCTCGTAAAACACCTATTGCCCGCTATCGCAATATCGGCATATGCGCTCACGTGGATGCTGGCAAGACTACCACTACAGAGCGCGTACTGTTCTACACCGGCCTGTCTCACAAGATAGGTGAGGTGCATGACGGCGCGGCCACCATGGACTGGATGGAGCAGGAGCAGGAGCGGGGTATCACCATTACCTCTGCGGCAACTACCTGTTTCTGGGCGGGCATGCAGCAGCAGTTTCCCCAGCACCGCATCAACATTATCGATACCCCCGGGCACGTGGATTTCACCATTGAGGTGGAGCGCTCCCTGCGGGTGCTGGATGGCGCTGTCGTCGTCCTGTGCGGTTCTTCCGGGGTGCAGCCGCAAACCGAAACTGTGTGGCGTCAGGCGAACAAGTACCACGTGCCGCGCATGGTGTTTGTCAACAAGATGGACCGCGCCGGCGCCGACTATCTGAAAGTTGTTGACCAGCTGAAAAAGCGTCTTGGCGCAGCACCGGTACCGATCCAAATGACCATTGGCGCGGAAGAGAATTTCAAAGGCGTTGTTGACCTGGTGAAGATGAAGGCCATTCTGTGGAATGAAGCCGACCAGGGTATGACATTTGAATACGCCGACATCCCCGAAGACCTGGTCGATCAGTGCGAAGAGCTCCGCGAAAACATGATGGAAGCGGCGGCTGAAGCCAATGAAGAGTTGATGGACAAATACCTCGAGGAGGGAGAGCTCAGCGAGGAAGAGATCAAACAGGGTCTGCGGCTGCGCACTCTGGCCAATGAGATTGTGCCGGTTCTTGGCGGCTCAGCCTTCAAAAACAAGGGTGTGCAGGCGGTCCTCGACGCGGTGATTGAATACCTGCCGGCCCCCACCGAAGTGAAGGCTATCGAAGGTGTTCTGGACGATGGTGAAACTGTGGCGACCCGCGAGGCTGATGACGCAGCGCCTTTTGCTGCGCTGGCATTCAAGATTGCCACTGACCCCTTTGTCGGCACACTGACGTTCTTCCGCGTCTACTCAGGCACCCTGAATTCCGGCGATATGGTCTACAACCCGGTGAAGGGTAGGAAGGAACGCATCGGCCGCATGGTGCAGATGCACGCCAACAACCGCGAGGAGATCAAGGAAGTGTTGGCGGGTGACATCGCGGCTGGCATTGGTCTCAAGGACGTCACCACTGGCGATACCCTCTGCGACCTCAACAAGGTAATTACCCTGGAGCGTATGGAATTTCCCGAGCCGGTTATCTCGGTGGCTGTGGAGCCGCGCTCCAAGGCTGATCAGGAAAAAATGGGTGTCGCCCTCGGCAAGCTGGCTCAGGAAGACCCCTCCTTCCGGGTCCGCACGGACGAAGAAACCGGCCAGACCATTATTTCCGGTATGGGTGAGTTACACCTCGACATCATCGTCGATCGCATGCGCCGCGAGTTCAACGTTGAGGCCAATATCGGCAAGCCACAAGTGGCCTACCGCGAAGCAATCCGCAATACCTGTGAAATCGAAGGCAAGTTCGTGCGCCAGTCCGGTGGACGTGGTCAGTATGGTCACATCTGGATTCGTTTCGAGCCTGCTGAAGATGCCGGTGCCGAAGGGCTGGAGTTCGTCAACGAAATCGTCGGTGGTGTGGTGCCGAAGGAATACATCCCTGCAGTTGCGAAGGGGATTGAGGAGCAGATGCAGAACGGTGTGCTTGCCGGCTATCCGCTTCTCGGGCTGAAGGCAACCGCATTTGATGGTTCCTACCACGATGTGGATTCATCTGAAATGGCCTTCAAGATCGCTGCGTCCATGGCCACCAAGCAACTGGCCCACAAGGGTGGTGCTGTGCTGCTGGAGCCGGTGATGAAGGTGGAAGTGGTTACCCCAGAGGAAAACATGGGTGACGTGGTTGGTGATCTCAACCGTCGTCGCGGCATGATTCTTGGTATGGACGAAAGCGCCTCCGGCAAGGTCGTCAATGCTGAAGTGCCACTGGCGGAAATGTTTGGTTATGCCACCGACTTGCGTTCTGCAACCCAGGGTCGCGCCACCTTCACCATGGAATTTGAAAAATACGCTGAGGCGCCGCGCAACATCGCGGACGAAGTGATTGCCAAAAACCAGCGTTGATCATCAGTATTTTTTACAAGCTTAAACTTTAGAGGACCCGATCATGGCAAAAGAAAAGTTTGAACGTAGCAAACCCCACGTGAACGTGGGCACCATTGGTCACGTAGACCACGGTAAAACCACACTGACCGCGGCACTGACCCGCGTGTGTGCAGAGACCTGGGGTGGTAGTGCAGTGGCCTTTGACGGCATCGACAACGCACCGGAAGAGCGTGAGCGCGGTATCACTATCGCGACTTCTCACGTTGAGTACGATTCCCCGAACCGTCACTACGCCCACGTTGACTGCCCCGGACACGCTGACTATGTGAAGAACATGATCACCGGTGCTGCCCAGATGGACGGCGCGATCCTGGTTTGTTCCGCTGCTGACGGCCCGATGCCGCAAACTCGCGAGCACATCCTGCTGTCCCGTCAGGTAGGTGTACCCTACATCGTCGTGTTCCTGAACAAGGCCGACATGGTTGACGACGAAGAGCTGCTGGAACTGGTTGAAATGGAAGTTCGCGAGCTGCTGGACCAGTACGACTTCCCGGGTGACGACACTCCGATCGTAGTTGGTTCCGCGCTGATGGCGCTGAACGGCGAAGACGAAAACGGCCTGGGCACCAGTGCTGTTAAGAAACTGGTAGAAACTCTGGACGAATACATTCCGGAGCCGGAGCGCGCTATCGACCAGCCGTTCCTGATGCCGATCGAAGACGTATTCTCCATCTCTGGCCGCGGTACTGTAGTAACCGGTCGTGTAGAGCGCGGTATCGTTAAAGTGGGCGAGGAGATCGAAATCGTCGGCATCCACGTCACCACCAAGACCACCTGTACCGGTGTTGAAATGTTCCGCAAGCTGCTGGACGAAGGCCGTGCTGGTGAGAACGTAGGTGTACTGCTGCGCGGTACCAAGCGTGATGAGGTAGAGCGTGGTCAGGTGCTGGCCAAGCCCGGCACTATCAAGCCGCACACCAAGTTCGAAGCAGAAGTTTACGTACTGTCCAAAGAAGAAGGTGGTCGTCACACCCCGTTCTTCAAAGGCTATCGTCCGCAGTTCTACTTCCGCACCACAGACGTCACCGGTGCTTGTGAGCTGCCGGAAGGCGTAGAGATGGTAATGCCTGGTGACAACGTGCAAATGACCGTAACCCTGATCGCCCCGATTGCGATGGATGAAGGTCTGCGCTTTGCGATCCGCGAAGGCGGTCGTACCGTTGGTGCTGGCGTAGTAGCCAAAATCATCGAGTAAAAGACGCGCGTTTGTTCGCTGAAAAAGGCCGCTCTGACGAGCGGCCTTTTTTATGGAGGGCATTTCGACGGGGACAACAAAAATAGGAAAGTAAAAAAAAGCCCGGTGGATGCCACCGGGCTTTTTTGTTTTTGCAAAGGTCGCCAGGAATTACTTCTTGGCTTCTTCTTTGCGTGCCTTGGCTTCAGCAATGACCTTTTCCGCGATCTGCTGCGGACAGGGCATGTAGTGCGAGAACTCCATGGAGAACTGGCCGCGACCGGAAGTCATGGTGCGCAGCTGGCCAATGTAACCAAACATTTCAGCCAGCGGTACGTCAGCCTTGACGCGGATACCGGTTGAGCCGGGCTCCTGGTCTTTGATCATGCCGCGACGACGGTTCAGATCGCCGATCACGTCGCCGACGTTGTCTTCGGGAGAGAATACGTCCACTTTCATGATCGGCTCCAGCAGCTGCGGACCCGCTTTCGGCATGGATTGACGGAATGCGCCTTTGGCGGCGATTTCGAAGGCAATGGCCGAGGAGTCAACCGCGTGGTAGCCACCGTCAAACAGCTCGATTTCCACGTCCAGTACCGGGTAGCCTGCCAGTGGGCCTTCATCCATCATGGACTTGAAGCCCTTCTCGATGGCGGGGAAGAATTCCTTCGGCACGTTACCGCCCACCACAGTGGAAAGGAACTTGAAGCCGGAAGCCACTTCGCCGGGACGGATGCGGTAGTCGATTTTACCGTACTGACCGGAACCGCCAGACTGCTTCTTGTGGGTGTAGCTGTCTTCGATCGGCATGGTGATGGTTTCGCGGTAGGCTACCTGGGGTTTGCCCACTTCCAGTTCCACGCCGTAGGTGCGCTTGAGGATGTCCACTTTGATATCCAGGTGAAGTTCGCCCATACCTTTCAGGATGGTTTCGCCGGACTCTTCGTCGGTCTCAACCTGGAAGGAGGGATCTTCTGCCACCAGTTTGCCAATGGCGATACTCATTTTCTCAGCGCCAGCTTTTTCTTTCGGCTTGACGGCGATGGAGATCACCGGCTGCGGGAACACCATGGCTTCCAGAGTGCAGGGGTGGTCCACGTCACACAGGGTGTGGCCGGTTTTAACATTCTTCATGCCGATCACAGCAATGATGTCACCCGCCTGGGCGCGTTCCAGTTCGTTGCGATCATTGGCGTGCATTTCCACCATGCGGCCGATACGTTCGGTTTTGCCGGTGGCAGAGTTAAGCACGGTCATGCCCTTTTCGATCACGCCGGAGTAGACGCGTACGAAGGTGAGGGCGCCGAAGCGGTCGTCCATGATTTTGAATGCCAGTGCGCGCAGCGGTTCGCTCTCGGATACGATGGCTTTCTCGCCGGTGGGGTTGCCTTCCTCGTCGGTCAGATCCTGGGGATCTACTTCGGTGGGGTTGGGCAGGTAATCCACGACAGCGTCGAGCAGCAGTTGCATGCCCTTGTTCTTGAACGCAGAACCGCAGAAGGTGGGGAAGAAGTCCAGCTTGATGGTGCCCGCGCGGATACAACGCTTCAGGTCATCAACGGAGGGTTCTTCGCCTTCCATGTAGGCCATCATGAGGTCGTCGTCCTGCTCGACGGCAGTTTCAACCAGTTCCTGGTGATATTGCTCGACTTCATCAACCATGTCGGCGGGTACGTCGGTAACCTGGAAGTTTTCAGGCTGGCCGGACTCGTCCCAGACGTAGGCTTTTTTGGTGAGTACGTCGACCACGCCCACAAACTCGTCTTCGCGACCGATGGGCAGGGTCATGACCAGCGGGTTGGCGCCGAGAACTTTTTTGATCTGGCCTACAACACGGAGGAAGTCTGCACCCATGCGGTCGAGCTTGTTGACGAAAATGATACGAGCGACTTCTGAGTCGTTGGCGTAACGCCAGTTGGTTTCGGACTGGGGTTCAACGCCGCCGGAACCACAGAAAACACCGATACCGCCGTCGAGTACCTTCAGGGAGCGGTATACCTCAACAGTGAAGTCAACGTGCCCGGGGGTATCGATGACGTTGAAGCGGTGGCCTTTCCAGAAGCAGGTGGTTGCCGCGGACTGGATGGTGATACCGCGTTCGGCTTCCTGGGCCATGAAGTCCATGGTTGACTCGCCCTCGTGGACTTCGCCCAACTTATGGATTTTGCCGGTCAGCTTGAGAATACGTTCAGTTGTGGTGGTCTTGCCCGCATCCACGTGGGCGAAGATACCAATATTTCTGTAGAGGGTTAGGTCAGTCATTTCAGTACTCGATATCAATGGGCCATAAAACGCGCGCGATTATACCGGAAATAAACAGGAATATTAGTGGCAAAGTGAAAAAGGAGTGTTTTTTCAATGTGAAAGATGCTCTGGAGCGTTGACAGGGACGAAATGGCGTATAAGATTGCCCGCTGTAAAAATTTTGCTGGCAGCTTCGGGTGTTGTTCTGAACGCAGGTAGCCAGTGCAGATGATCAACCATTAAGTAAAGTGTAGGGGCATCCCAGTGGCAAAAGAAAAGTTTGAACGCAGCAAACCCCACGTGAACGTGGGCACCATTGGTCACGTAGACCACGGTAAAACCACACTGACCGCGGCACTGACCCGCGTGTGTGCAGAGACCTGGGGTGGTAGTGCAGTGGCCTTTGACGGCATCGACAACGCACCGGAAGAGCGTGAGCGCGGTATCACCATCGCGACTTCTCACGTTGAGTACGATTCCCCGAACCGTCACTACGCCCACGTTGACTGCCCCGGACACGCTGACTATGTGAAGAACATGATCACCGGTGCTGCCCAGATGGACGGCGCGATCCTGGTGTGTGGTGCGACTGATGGCCCGATGCCGCAAACTCGCGAGCACATCCTGCTGTCCCGTCAGGTAGGTGTTCCCTACGTTGTGGTGTTCCTGAACAAGGCAGACCTGCTGGCTGAAGACTGCGGTGGTGTCGGTTCAGAAGAATACAACGAGATGATCGAGCTGGTTGAAATGGAGCTGCGTGAGCTGCTGGATACCTACGACTTCCCGGGTGACGATACCCCCATCATCGCCGGTTCCGCCCTGATGGCGCTGAACGGTGAAGATGACAACGAACTGGGTACCACTGCTGTACGCAAACTGGTAGAAGCGCTGGACTCTTACATTCCGGAGCCGGAGCGCGCTATCGACCAGCCGTTCCTGATGCCGATCGAAGACGTATTCTCCATCTCTGGCCGCGGTACTGTAGTAACCGGTCGTGTAGAGCGCGGCATCATCAAAGTGGGCGAGTCCATTGAGATTGTTGGTATCCAGGCTACTCAGACCACTACCTGTACCGGTGTTGAGATGTTCCGCAAGCTGCTGGACGAAGGCCGTGCTGGTGAGAACGTAGGTGTACTGCTGCGCGGTACCAAGCGCGATGAAGTGGAGCGTGGTCAGGTTTTGTGTAAGCCGGGCAGCATCAAGCCGCACACCAAGTTCGAAGCAGAAGTTTACGTACTGTCCAAAGAAGAAGGTGGTCGTCACACCCCGTTCTTCAAGGGCTACCGTCCGCAGTTCTACTTCCGCACCACTGACGTGACTGGCGCGTGTGAACTGCCGGAAGGTGTTGAGATGGTCATGCCGGGTGACAACATCCAGATGACCGTCACGTTGATTGCACCGATTGCGATGGAAGATGGTCTGCGCTTTGCGATCCGCGAAGGCGGTCGTACCGTTGGTGCCGGCGTAGTAGCCAAAATCATCGAGTAAAAGGCGTACGCCATTGAAATGGGGGCCTTGGAGGCCCCCTTTTTGTCCGCCGAGGCAGGCAATTTATTGCTGGCTGAGGTGGCAAAAAAATCATTAAGAACCTCAGGGATTTTTCCTTGACAGGGGTTGGGGGCAGACTTAGAATCTCGCCTCCATTTTTCCGGCTCCCGATGTGCGGGCGCCGATGGCTCTTTAGACAGTTGGAGTTTGGTTCCATGCAGGATCAACGCATTCGCATTCGCCTGAAGGCTTTCGATCACAAGCTGATTGATGCATCTACTCAGGAAATCGTTGAGACGGCCAAGCGTACCGGTGCCCAGATTCGTGGCCCGATTCCGCTGCCCACTCGCAAAGAACGCTTTACCGTATTGATCTCACCGCACGTTAACAAAGACGCGCGCGATCAGTACGAGATCCGCACCCACAAGCGGTTGCTGGATATTGTTGAGCCGACAGAAAAAACTGTCGACGCCTTGATGAAGTTGGATTTGGCTGCCGGTGTTGAGGTTCAGATTAGTCTGACCTAAGCAGAGAAGGAACGAAACCCAGGTCCCGGCCACCGCCGGGTGGGTGTAACGCTCTGAAATGGGCGGCCATAGCGGGTAACAGCCCCGTACACTATGAGGTTAAACAAATGACTATTGGTATTGTCGGTCGCAAATGCGGCATGACTCGCGTATTTACCGACGACGGTGTCTCCATCCCGGTCACAGTGATCGAGGCGGAGCCCAATCGCATTACCCAAATTAAAACCGGTGAAACTGACGGCTATACAGCTGTTCAGGTGACCGCTGGTGCCCGTCGTGCCTCCCGCGTGAGCAAGTCTGAAGCTGGTCATTTTGCTAAAGCCGGAGTTGAGGCTGGCCGTGGCTGTTGGGAGTTTCGCGTCGAGGGTGCCCAGGAAGGTCTTGAAGTTGGTAGCACCATCACCGTGGAGCAATTTGCAGCCGGTCAGAAGATTGATGTGACTGGCACTTCCAAGGGTAAAGGTTTTCAGGGTGTCATCAAGCGCTGGAATTTCAGCATGCAAGACGCCACCCATGGTAACTCTCTGTCTCACCGCGCTCCGGGCTCCATTGGCCAGTGCCAGACTCCCGGTCGCGTGTTTAAAGGTAAGAAGATGAGCGGCCATATGGGTGCTGAGCGTGTGACTACCCAGAATCTTGAAGTTGTCCGTGTTGATGCTGAGCGTAATCTGCTCCTGATTAAGGGTGCAGTGCCTGGTGCGCCGGGTGGTGACGTGATCATTCGTGCTGCTGTGAAGGGCTGAGGGGATCATCGATGGAATTGAATATTGCTACACCCACGGGTAGCGCAGGAACTGTCGAAGTTTCCGATGCTGCTTTTGGTAAAGAATTTAATCAGGATCTGGTGCACCAGGCGGTAACCGCCTATCTGGCCGGCGCCCGTCAGGGTACTCGCGCTCAGAAAACTCGCTCTGAAGTGAGCGGTGGTGGCAAGAAGCCCTGGCGTCAAAAAGGTACTGGTCGCGCTCGTGCGGGTACCATCCGTTCGCCCATCTGGCGTACTGGTGGCGTAACCTTCGCGGCGAAGCCTCAGGATCACTCGCAGAAACTGAACCGCAAGATGTATCGCGCTGCTCTGCGTTCCATTCTGTCTGAGCTGGCTCGTCAGGAGCGCCTGGTTGTCGTGGAGTCTTTCGATCTGGAAGCCCCGAAGACCAAGTCTCTGGTGCAGAAGCTGGGTGAATACGGTGTTCAGGATGTGCTGATCGTGACCGAGGAAGTAACAGAGAATCTGTACTTGTCCTCTCGCAACCTCCACAAAGTGGATGTGCGCGATGCGGTTGGCGTCGATCCGGTAAGCCTGATTCGTTTTGAGAAAGTGCTGGTAACTGTGCCCGCCCTGAAAAAGATTGAGGAGATGCTGGTATGAACCAGGAGCGCATCTTCAAGGTGCTGCTGCGGCCGCACATTACTGAAAAAACTGCCGTTGCCGCAGACGCCCAGAACCTAGTTGTGTTCAAGGTGGCAGGCGATGCGACCAAGCCGGAAGTGAAGGCTGCGGTTGAGCAACTGTTTAGCGTCAAGGTGGCCGATGTTCGCGTCACCAACGTCAAGGGCAAAACCAAGCGTACCCGTTTCGGGCTTGGCAAGCGCTCTGACTGGAAAAAGGCGTATGTCCGTCTGGAGCAGGGTCAAGAAATTGACTTTGCAGTAGCTGAGTAAGGGGTTGTCGAGATGCCTGTTGTTAAGAGAAAACCAACGTCTCCCGGTCGCCGCTTCGTTGTCAGCGTTGTCAATCCGGACCTGCACAAGGGTGCGCCGCATGCACCCCTGCTGGAGCGTAAAAACAAGAGTGGTGGCCGCAACAATAATGGCCGTATCACTACCCGTCATGTAGGTGGTGGCCACAAGCAGCACTATCGCGTTATCGACTTCAAGCGCCAGAAAGACGGTGTTGTCGGTAAGGTGGAGCGCCTGGAGTATGACCCCAACCGCACCCCTTTCATCGCACTGGTTTGTTATGCCGACGGTGAGCGTCGCTACATCATTGCCCCCAAGGGGCTGAAGGCTGGTGATAAAGTCCAGTCCGGAGTGGATGCGTCCATCAAGGTGGGCAATTCCCTGCCGCTGCGCAATATCCCCGTGGGTACTGTTATCCACTGTGTGGAAATGAAGCCTGGCAAAGGTGCTCAGCTGGCTCGCAGCGCTGGTGCTTCAGTGCAGCTGGTTGCCCGTGAAGGTCAATACGCTACCCTGCGCCTGCGCAGTGGTGAAATGCGTAAGGTGCCGGTTGATTGCCGCGCCACTATTGGTGAAGTATCCAACAGCGAGCACAATCTGCGCTCCCTGGGTAAAGCCGGTGCAACCCGCTGGCGTGGTGTTCGTCCTACCGTTCGCGGTGTGGTGATGAACCCGGTGGATCACCCGCACGGTGGTGGTGAAGGTCGTACCTCCGGTGGTCGTCACCCGGTGACTCCCTGGGGTATTCCTACCAAGGGTTACAAAACTCGCAAGAACAAGCGCACTGACAGCATGATTGTGCGCCGTCGCGGCAAGTAATTGATAGAGAAGAGGAAACAACAGTGCCACGCTCTCTCAAAAAAGGCCCGTTCATCGATCTGCATCTGATTAAGAAGGTTGATGAAGCGCTTGAAAAAAATGACAGACGTCCGATCAAAACCTGGTCGCGTCGTTCCATGATCAGCCCCGATATGGTTGGTCTGACCATCGCTGTGCACAACGGTCGTCAGCATGTGCCGGTTCTGGTTAACGAAGAAATGGTGGGGCACAAACTCGGTGAGTTTGCCCCGACGCGCACCTACCGCGGTCACGTCGCGGATAAAAAGGCCAAGCGCTAAGCGGCGGTTCGAGAGGTAAATGACTGTGGAAGTAGCAGCAAAATTACGCGGAGCCAGACTGTCAGCGCAGAAGGCTCGTCTGGTGGCCGATCAGGTACGCGGCAAGCCGGTTGAAGAGGCGCTGGACATCCTGGCGTTCAGCCCCAAGAAAGGTGCCGCCATTATCAAGAAAGTGCTGGAGTCTGCGATTGCAAACGCCGAGCACAATGAAGGTGCAGATGTGGATGAGCTGCGCGTGTCGACCATTTTTGTGGACGAAGGCGCAACCATGAAGCGTATCAAGCCCCGTGCAAAGGGCCGCGCTGATCGGATCTTTAAGCGCTCCTGTCACATCACCGTGAAAGTTGCCGACGAGGAGACCGTTTAATGGGTCAGAAAGTACATCCAACTGGCATTCGTCTGGGTATTGTTAAAAAGCATACCTCTGTTTGGTACGCCAACCAGAAAGACTATGCAGACAAGTTGAACACCGACCTGAACGTGCGCAATTACATCAGCAAAAAGCTGGCCCACGCTTCAGTAAGCCGTATCGAAATCGAGCGCCCTGCACAAACAGCGCGCATTACCATCCACACTGCCCGTCCCGGCATTGTGATTGGTAAGAAAGGTGAAGATGTGGAGACCCTGCGCAACGAAGTGGCTGCGCAGATGGGTGTTCCGGTTCACATCAATATCGAAGAAGTGCGCAAGCCCGATCTGGATGCAACCCTGGTTGCTCAGAACGTTGCCCAGCAGTTGGAGCGTCGTGTGATGTTCCGCCGCGCCATGAAGCGCGCTGTGCAGAATGCCATGCGCCAGGGCGCCAAAGGTATCAAGATCCAGGTGAGTGGTCGTCTCGGCGGTGCCGAAATTGCTCGCACCGAATGGTACCGGGAAGGTCGTGTACCCCTGCACACCCTCCGTGCCGATATTGATTACGGCACAGCGGAAGGTTCAACCACCTACGGCATCATCGGTGTCAAGGTTTGGATCTTCAAGGGCGAGGTTATCGGTGGTGAAGAGGCGGCCCAAGCGCCTGCCAAAAAAGCACCGGCTAAGAAGAAGTAAGTTTGCGAGTTAAGGGTCAAGCGAGATGCTGCAACCGAAACGTACAAAATTCCGCAAGCAACACAAGGGCCGCAACCGTGGTCTGGCGTTGCGCGGTAGCAAGGTAAGCTTTGGCGAGTACGGCCTGAAGGCCACTGTCCGCGGTCGTCTCACCGCGCGTCAGATCGAATCTGCTCGTCGGGCCATGACCCGCCACATCAAGCGGGGCGGAAAAATCTGGATTCGGGTGTTCCCCGACAAGCCGATCTCAAACAAGCCTCTCGAGGTGCGGATGGGTAAAGGTAAGGGTAACGTCGAATACTGGGTAGCCCAGATTCAGCCCGGCAAAGTGCTTTATGAAATGGAAGGTGTATCTGAAGAGCTGGCACGTGAAGCGTTTGCGCTGGCCGCTGCCAAGTTGCCGGTACAAACCACCTTTGTCAAACGGTCGGTGATGTAATGAAAGCCAACGAATTGCGTGAAAAATCAGTTGAAGAACTGAACCAGGAGCTGGCCAAACTGCAGGAGCAGCAATTCAAGCTGCGTATGCAGGCTTCTACCGGTCAGTTGGGGCAAACCCACAAGGTCAAAGAGACTCGCGTGAGCATTGCGCGCGTCAAGACTGTGCTGAACGAGAAGGCAGGTAACTGAGATGAGTGAAGCAGAAAAGAACGCTCGCACACTGTCTGGCCGTGTTATCAGCGACAAGATGGATAAAACCATTACCGTGTTGATCGAGCGCCGTGTTAAGCACCCGGTGTACGGCAAGATTGTAAGCAAGTCCACCAAGATCAAGGCACACGATGAGGAAAATACCTGTCGTATGGGTGATCAGGTGACCATTGCAGAAACTCGTCCACTGTCCAAAACAAAATCCTGGACGCTGGTCAACATTGATGAGCGTGCTGCCGAAGTTTGATCGGCGACAAGCAGTAACGGGTTCGGAGAAATACGATGATTCAGACAGAAAGTTATCTGGATGTGGCGGACAACAGCGGTGCACGTCGCGTGATGTGTATCAAGGTGTTGGGTGGCTCACACCGCCGTTATGCCAACGTGGGTGACATTATCAAGGTGACCGTTAAGGAAGCTATCCCTCGCGGCAAAGTAAAAAAAGGTCAGGTGATGAACGCGGTTGTGGTTCGTACCAAGAAAGGTGTTCGTCGTCAGGACGGCAGCCTGATCAAGTTCGACGACAATGCCGCTGTTCTGCTGAACAACCAGCTGTCGCCGATCGGTACCCGTATTTTTGGGCCCGTTACCCGCGAACTTCGCAGTGAGCGGTTCATGAAAATTATCTCTCTGGCACCTGAAGTGCTGTAAGCCGGAGGAGAGGAAAGGGTTATGAACAAGATCAAACGTGATGATGACGTCATCGTGATCGCCGGTAAGGATAAGGGCAAACGCGGCAAAGTGCTAAAAGTACAAGCCGATGGTCGCCTGGTTATCTCTGGCATCAACATGATCAAGAAGCATCAGAAGCCGAACCCGCAAATGAACATTGCTGGCGGCATTATTGAAAGGGAAGCTCCGATCGAGGCTTCCAATGTGGCTATTTTCAACGCCGGTACCAACAAGGCAGATCGTGTTGGTTTCAAAGTGCTTGAAGGTGGCAAGAAAATCCGCGTGTTCAAGTCCAACGGCGCCGCTGTAGACGCCTAATTCGACAGGAAACTGACATGGCAAGGCTGAAAGAAGTTTATAAAAACGAGATTGCCCCCAAGCTAAAAGAAGAGCTGGGTCTGGCAAACGTTATGGAAACTCCAAAGATCACCAAGATCACTCTTAACATGGGTGTGGGTGAAGCTCTTGGCGACAAAAAAGCACTGGAAAGTGCAGTTGCTGATATGGCGTTGATCTCTGGTCAAAAGCCGGTAGTGACCAAGGCTCGCAAATCTATCGCTGGCTTCAAAGTTCGCGAAGGTTGGCCGATTGGCTGCAAAGTAACCCTGCGCAGCGATCGCATGTACGAATTCCTGGAGCGCCTGATTTCCATTGCTATTCCTCGTATTCGCGACTTCCGTGGTATCAGCCCCAAGTCTTTTGATGGTCGCGGCAACTTCGCGATGGGTGTTACCGAGCAAATCATTTTCCCTGAAATTGATTACGACAAAGTGGATACACTGCGCGGTCTGGATATCACCATTACCACGACTGCTCGCAACGATGATGAAGGCCGTGCCCTGCTGCGCGCTTTCAACTTCCCGCTGAAAGGGTGAGGTGAGATAAATGGCTAAGACATCCATGATTGAGCGCGAAAAAAAGCGCGCACGTACAGTTGCCAAATATGCCGAGAAGCGTGCAGCGCTGAAGGCGATCATTAACAGTGCTTCCAGCTCTGAGGAAGAGCGTTGGGATGCGCAGATCAAGCTGCAACAACTGCCGCGCAACGCCAGCCCGATTCGTCAGCAACGTCGCTGTCGCCAGACTGGTCGTCCCCACGCGGTTTATCGCAAGTTTGGCCTGTGTCGAAACAAGCTGCGTGAAGCTGCGATGCGCGGTGATGTCCCTGGCTTGGTCAAGGCGAGCTGGTAAGTCGCACGGTTAATTGAGGAATTGAACAGATGAGCATGCAAGATTCTCTGGCAGACATGCTGACCCGTATCCGCAATGCGCAGATGACGGCCAAGAAAAGTGTCTCCATGCCTTCTTCGAAGCTGAAAGTGGCCGTGGCCAAAGTGCTGAAAGATGAAGGTTATATCAACGATCTGAGCGTTACCGAAGGCGCCAAGGCTGAGCTGACCCTGACCCTGAAATATTTCGAGGGCAAACCGGTCATCGAGTCAATCGCTCGCTACAGCCGTCCCGGCCTGCGTCAGTACGCAGGTGCCAAGGAACTGCCCAACGTTCGCGGCGGACTGGGTGTTGCTATTGTCTCCACCAGTCAGGGTGTAATGACTGATCGCGCCGCCCGCGCAGCCGGTGTCGGTGGCGAGGTTCTCTGCACAGTTTTCTAACGGGAAAGTTGAGATGTCTAGAGTTGCAAAAAATCCGGTAAAATTGCCGGCTGGCGTTGAAGTCAAACTCAGTGTCAGTGAGATCACTGTCAAGGGTGGCAGCAGCACTCTGTCCCTGCCCATCAGCAGCAATGTTGAAATCAAGCAGGAAGACAACGTGCTTACTTTCGCTCCGAAAGACGGAAGCAAGCAGGCCAATGCCATGGCCGGTACTACCCGTGCACTGGTCAACAACATGGTTGTCGGTGTCAGTGAAGGTTTTCAGAAGAAAATGCAGTTGATCGGTGTTGGTTACCGTGCCCAGGCACAGGGCAACAAGATCAATCTGACTTTGGGCTTTTCACACCCGGTAGAGTATCAACTCCCCGAAGGTGTGACTGCTGAGTCCCCGAGCCAGACAGAAATCATATTGAAGGCCGCTGACAAGCAACTGCTGGGTCAGGTGGCATCAGAGATTCGTGCTTTCCGTCCGCCGGAGCCCTACAAAGGCAAAGGTGTTCGCTATGCGGACGAGCAAGTACTGCGTAAAGAAGCGAAGAAGAAGTAGGTCAGGATTATGAGCGACAAGAAACAATCACGTTTGCGTCGTGCACGTCGTGCCCGCTGCAAGATCCGCGAGTTGGGCGCCCACCGCCTGTGTGTAAACCGCACTCCGCGTCACATCTATGCTCAGGTGATTTCCCCGGACGGTGGTACCGTGCTGGCCAGTGCTTCCACACTGGACAAATCCCTGCGCGCTGGGGCAACTGGTAACGTTGATGCTGCGAAATCCGTTGGTACCCTGATTGCAGAGCGTGCCAAGGAAGCTGGTGTTACTGAAGTTGCATTCGACCGCAGCGGTTACAAATACCACGGTCGTGTCAAGGCTTTGGCGGACGCCGCCCGTGAAGCCGGACTGGAATTCTAAAGGTTTAGCGTTATGTCGAGAGATCAAAAAGATACAGCAGCTGCGGACGAAGGCCTGCAGGAGAAGCTGGTTCAGGTTAACCGCGTTGCCAAAACCGTTAAGGGTGGCCGTATTTTCGCCTTTACTGCACTGACAGTTGTTGGTGATGGCAATGGCAAAGTGGGCTTTGGCCGCGGTAAGGCGCGCGAAGTGCCCCAGGCAATCCAGAAGGCTATGGAGTCTGCGCGTCGCAACATGATCCAGGTTGATCTGAAAGGGACTACTATCCAGTACCCGACCAAGGCCAACCACGGTGCTTCCAAGGTATATATGCAGCCGGCCTCTGATGGTACCGGTGTCATTGCCGGTGGTGCTATGCGTGCTGTGCTCGAGATCGCCGGCGTGCAAAACGTACTGGCCAAGTGCTACGGCTCCACTAACCCGGTGAACGTCGTGCGTGCGACCTTCAAGGCGCTGAAAAACATGCGTTCACCAGAAGAAGTGGCGGCGAAACGCGGCAAGAGCGTTGAAGAGATTCTGAACTAAGAGTGTGGCTGAGGCCGCGCGAAGTACAACGGAAGCTTTACCATGACGAACGTTAAGAAAATCAAGGTTACTCAGGTGCGCAGTGTTCACGGCCGTCTGGCAGCACACAAAGCCTGTGTTGCCGGCCTCGGTCTGCGTCGGATCAACCACACTGTAGAAGTTGAAGATACTCCGTCAGTACGTGGCATGATCAACAAAGTCAGTTATATGGTTAAGGTTGAGGGAGAGTAATAATGCGCCTGAATACGCTGAGTCCCGCACCCGGCCGGATTAAAGAAGGCAAGCGCCTTGGCCGCGGTATCGGTAGCGGTCTGGGTAAAACCGGCGGCCGTGGCCACAAAGGTCAGAAAGCCCGTTCCGGCGGAAGTGTTCGTCCGGGTTTCGAAGGCGGTCAAATGCCGCTGCAGAAACGTCTGCCCAAGTACGGCTTCACCTCTCGTATTTCTCGCGTAACTGCGGAAATTCGCCTGAGTGAGCTGAACAAGGTAGAAGGCGAAGTGGTGGATATCGCATCCCTGCGCGCTGCCGGCCTGATCAATGGTTCCATTGAGCGCGCCAAGGTTTTTCTATCCGGTGAACTGATCAAAGCAGTTACTGTTAAAGGTTTGCGCGTTACCAAAGGTGCGCAAGCTGCTATTGAAGCCGCTGGCGGCAAGGTAGAAGAGTAAGCCTGATGGCTAAACCAGGGAATCTGCCGCAGGGCAACATAAAGGGTTTAGGCGAGCTGTGGGCTCGCCTTCGCTTTTTATTCATTGCCTTGGTGATCTACCGGATCGGGACTCATATTCCGGTGCCGGGAATCGATCCCGATCGTCTGGCTGATATGTTCAGGCAAAATCAGGGCACCATCATCGGACTGTTTAACATGTTCTCCGGTGGCGCATTAGAGCGAATGAGTATCATGGCGCTCGGTATCATGCCCTACATTTCTGCCTCGATCATTATGCAGTTGCTGACTGCAGTGACGCCGTCTCTGGAGCAGCTGAAAAAAGAGGGCGATGCCGGTCGTCGCAAGATCAACCAGTACACCCGTTACGGCACAGTGCTGCTGGCGACTGTACAGGCGATAGGTATGTCTGTAGGTCTCGCTGGTCAGGGGCTGGCGTTTACAGCTGATTTCAGCTTCTACTTTATTGCTGTGGTGTCCCTGGTTACCGGTGCCGTCTTCATGATGTGGCTGGGTGAGCAGATCACCGAGCGCGGCATCGGCAACGGGATCTCCATGCTGATTTTCGCCGGTATTGTTGCGGGCATCCCCGCCGCTATCGGTCAGGCCTTTGAGGCTTCCCGGCAGGGTGATCTGCACATACTGGCATTGTTGTTTGTGGCGCTGTTGGCTATCGCAGTTGTTTATTTTGTTGTGTTTGTTGAACGCGGCCAGCGTCGCATCACAGTGAATTACGCTCAGCGCCAACCTGGCCGCGGCCCGGCACAAAGCAGCCATTTGCCGCTGAAAGTGAACATGGCGGGTGTTATTCCGGCTATCTTTGCCAGCAGTATCCTGCTTTTTCCGGCCTCTATTGCCCAGTGGTTCGGGCAGGGTGCTGACAGTCCCGACTGGTTGCAGGACGTTGCTCTGTTTATCGGTCCTGGCCAGCCGCTGCATGTGCTGTTGTTTGCCATTTTGATTATTTTCTTCTGCTTCTTTTACTCGGCGCTGATGTTCAACCCGAAAGAGATGGCAGATAACCTGAAACGTGGTGGTGCATTCCTTCCCGGGATCCGTCCTGGTGAACAAACTGCGAAGTATATCGATGGCGTGATGACCCGCCTGACCCTGGTCGGTGGTCTTTACATGACCGCGGTCTGTTTGCTGCCGCAGTTTCTGAACATTTATTTCAATGTGCCGTTTTATCTGGGCGGCACGTCACTGCTGATCGCAGTGGTTGTAACCATGGATTTCATGGCTCAGGTCCAGTCTCATTTGATGTCCCATCAGTACGAGTCACTGATGAAGAAGTCAAATCTGAAGGGCTACGGCAGTGGACTCCGTTAATAGAAGTTGAGGTGACGAAATGAAAGTGCGTGCTTCTGTAAAAAAAATCTGCCGCAACTGCAAAGTTGTTAAGCGCAAGAGTGTTGTAAGAGTAATTTGCAGTGCTGAACCCCGCCACAAGCAGCGTCAGGGTTGATTGCACGGAGTTATTGATTTTTATCGATTGGAAAGCTATCCTCTTGCGCCTTTTTTCTCCAGCCCGAGCTGGTGGCGCTGGGAAAAGCCGGACAACAGTTAAACATGATAGTGGAGTGAAGTGATGGCCCGTATTGCCGGTGTCAACATCCCTGATAACAAACATGCGGTGATCTCACTGACCTATGTTTACGGGATTGGTCGTACCTCTGCCAAGGCGATTTGTGCCCAGGTAGGTATTGCCGAAGACGTTAAAATTGCCGATCTGAACGACGAGCAGATGGACGCGGTGCGGAATGCCGTTGCGGAGCGCACTGTCGAAGGTGACCTGCGTCGTGAGGTCAGCATGAACATCAAGCGGTTGATGGATCTCGGTTGTTACCGCGGCCTCCGTCACCGTCGCGGCCTGCCGCTGCGTGGTCAGCGCACCAAAACCAATGCGCGCACCCGCAAGGGCCCTCGCAAGCCCATTAAGAAATAGGACGTAGACACATGGCAAAGCCTGGACAAAAAACCGTTCGTAAAAAGGTTAAAAAGACGGTTGTTGACGGTGTGGCGCACATCCACGCTTCCTTCAACAATACCATTGTCACTATTACTGACCGTCAGGGTAATACCCTGAGTTGGGCCACTTCCGGTGGTTCCGGCTTCCGCGGCTCTCGCAAAAGCACGCCTTTTGCTGCGCAGGTTGCAGCTGAGCGCGCTGGTGTAGCCGCTCAGGAATACGGCTTGAAAAACCTGGATGTTCAGGTCAAGGGCCCTGGCCCTGGCCGTGAATCTGCTGTGCGTGCCCTGAACAACGCCGGCTTCAAGATCACCAATATCACCGACGTGACGCCGATTCCTCACAACGGCTGTCGTCCGCCGAAGAAACGTCGCGTATAACGAGGGTAGTGAACAAATGGCAAGATATCTCGGACCAACCTGTAAGCTCTCCCGTCGCGAAGGCACAGATCTGTTCCTGAAGAGTGGCATTCGCCCTCTGGAATCCAAATGTCGTGCAGAAAGTGCCCCTGGTCAGCATGGCCAGCGTCGTGGCCGTCTGTCTGACTACGGTGTTCAGCTGCGTGAAAAACAAAAAGTTCGCCGTCTTTACGGCGTGCTGGAAAAGCAGTTCCGCAACTACTACAAAGAAGCCGCTCGCCTGAAGGGCGCAACTGGTGAAAACTTGCTGCAATTGCTCGAGCGTCGTCTGGACAATGTCGTCTACCGTATGGGCTTTGGCTCCACCCGCGCCGAAGCGCGCCAGCTGGTTTCACACAGCGCCATCCTGGTAAACGGCAAGAAGGTCAACATTCCTTCTTACAACGTTGCTGATGGCGACGTTGTCACCATTCGTGAAAAAGCCAAGAGTCAACTGCGTGTTCAGTCTTCATTGCAGATTGCTTCCCAGCGTGGTCTGGTCGAATGGATTGAAGTCGATGCGAATAAACTGGAAGGCGTTTTCAAACGCGCTCCCGATCGCGCCGACCTTCCTGCAGAAATCAATGAAAACCTCATTGTTGAGCTTTACTCCAAGTAATGCACTGTAGTTTGACCGACCGTTGAGTGACCATCGAGCAGGAAGAGATATGCAGACATCAGTAAACGAATTTTTGACACCGCGAAACATTGATGTAACCGAGTTCGGTCCCACTCGCGCCAAGGTTGTTCTGGAGCCCCTCGAACGTGGATTCGGACACACTTTGGGCAACGCACTGCGTCGCATCCTGCTTTCTTCCATGGCAGGTGCTGCCATTGTCGAGGTGGAGATCGATGGCGTTCTGCACGAGTACAGCAGCATTGAAGGTGTTCAGGAAGATGTCATTGAGATTCTGCTGAACCTCAAGGATGTAGCCATCGTTCTCCACGAGAAGGACGAAGTGACTCTGACGCTGAGCAAGAAAGGCAAAGGTGTTGTCACTGCTGGCGACATTCAGGTGGACAATGCCACTGAAATTAAGAATCCAGAGCACGTCATTGCCAATATTACTGGCGATACTTCGCTGAACATGACTCTGCATGTTGTACGCGGTCGTGGTTACCAGCCGGCAGACACGCGCGCTTCCGATGAAGAGGAAACCCGTTCCATCGGTCGTCTGCAGCTGGATGCGACCTTCAGCCCTGTGCGCAGAGTCGCCTACGTGGTTGAAAGTGCCCGCGTTGAACAACGTACCAACCTTGATAAGTTGGTTCTGGATTTGGAAACCAACGGTACTATCGACCCCGAAGAGGCCATTCGCCGTGCGGCTACGATTCTGCAGCAGCAACTGGCAGTATTCGTTGATTTGGAAAGTGAGAGCCTGTCAGAGCCGGTTGAGAAGGAAGAGGAAGTCGATCCGATTCTGCTTCGTCCGGTTGATGATCTCGAGCTCACAGTTCGCTCAGCCAACTGTCTCAAGGCCGAGAGCATTTACTACATCGGTGATCTGATCCAGCGTACTGAAGTAGAGCTGCTGAAGACTCCGAATCTGGGTAAGAAGTCTCTCACTGAAATCAAGGACGTGCTGGCTTCTCGTGGCCTGTCACTGGGGATGCGCCTGGAAAACTGGCCACCCTCAAGTCTGCGTACCGAGAACGATCACATTTAATTGCGGGTGTCCCGGCTAAGCCGACACCGGTAGAACAGAGTTTATTGCTGAGATAGCAACACGTTAAAGGAAGTAGAACCATGCGTCATCGTAATAGTGGCCGCAAACTGAGCCGTACTGGTGCACACCGTCGTGCCATGTTCCGCAACATGACAGCTTCACTGGTTGAGCACGAACTGATTAAAACCACTTTGCCCAAAGCGAAGGAGCTGCGTCGCTATGCTGAGCCGCTGATCACTTTGGCCAAGCAGGATAGCGTTGCCAACCGTCGTCTGGCCTTCAGCCGCTTGCGTGACAAGGCTGCCGTAGGCAAGCTGTTCGGCGAACTGGGTCCCCGTTACGAAGGACGCCCTGGCGGTTACATCCGCATTCTGAAATGCGGCCTGCGTTCTGGCGATGCTGCGCCAATGGCGTATGTTGAGTTGGTTGATCGTCCCGACGTACAAGCTGTAGAAGTGGGTGACAGCGAAGACTAACTGCTTTTGCAGTTAGAAAAGCCGGGCCATGAGCCCGGCTTTTTATTGCCTCGGATTTATCCTCAATCCTGTCAAGCGTGGGATAATGCTGTGGCCAATCATCAGACGGGAGTCGTGTAGAGATGAAAGTACTGGTAACCGGAGGAGCCGGTTATATAGGCAGTCACGCCTGCGTCGTTCTTCTAAACGCAGGATTTGATATTGTTGTTGTGGACAACTTCAGTAACAGCTGCATGGTTGCCCTGGAAAGGGTATCCAGTATTACCGGACGCAAATTTACAACGATTGAAGCGGATGTGCGTGACCGCGCTGCGCTTGACTCTATATTCTCCCGGGAAGACATTGATGCGGTGATGCACTTCGCAGGCCTGAAGGCAGTTGGCGAGTCCTGTATGCTGCCATTGAAGTATTACCAAAATAACGTTGCTGGAACTCTGACGTTGCTGGAGGCAATGAAAGACGCCGGTGTTGGCACGTTGATCTTTAGCTCTTCTGCAACCGTATATGGCGAGCCGGCGGCGATGCCGATCACAGAGGATTTCCACCTTCAGGCGACCAATCCCTATGGTCGTTCGAAACTCATTATTGAAGAAATGTTGCGCGACCTTTGTGCCTCGGACGAAATCGCAAAAAAGCCATTTTGGAAAATCGCCTTGTTGCGCTATTTCAACCCGGTGGGTGCCCATCCCTCCGGGCTGATTGGCGAAGATCCTATGGGCATCCCCAACAATCTGCTTCCTTATATCACCCAGGTTGCGGTGGGCAAACTAGAGCAATTGTCAGTGTTTGGCGATGACTATCCGACCAGGGATGGTACGGGGGTCCGTGATTACTTACATGTAATGGATCTGGCAGAAGGGCATCTGTCCGCGCTGCTGAAATTGGTTGATGATCAGGACTTTTCAGGTTGCCGTGCTTGGAACCTCGGGACAGGTAACGGCTATTCCGTCCTGGAAGTTATCAAGGCCTTCGAGGCGGTAGCCGGTCGTACAGTTCCCTACCGTATTGTAGACCGCCGTCCTGGAGATATCGCCGAATGCTGGGCAGATGCCACTAGGGCTGAGCGTGAACTAGGCTGGAAGGCCAGTCGCGGCCTGGAGGAGATGATGAGCGATAGCTGGAACTGGCAACAGCAGAATCCGAGAGGCTATCGCTCCTCCTAGTTGGCAATGATCAGGACAAGGGCAGCTGAATGTGGAACGTGGTACCTACATTCAGGTCCGAGGTGACGGCAAGCTGGCCGTGATGCTGCTCAGTGATAATGAAGTGCGAGAATGACAGCCGTTTCCCTGCATCATAGTCCTCCACTTTGCCATGGGTGTGGGTAAAGAAGGGCTCAAAGATGTACTGCTGCTCCTCGTAACTGATTCCCACGCCATTGTGCTGTACCTTTATCCACAGCATGTCGTAACAGACCATCACCTGGAGGCGGACAATAGGTGTGTGTCCGATCTTGCGGACCTGTCCCAATGCGTGGCAGGCATGTCGAAACAGACTGAGAAATACCTGTTGCAGCTCTGCGGGATAGCAGGGAATTTTCGGCAGGTTACCGCTGAAGTGACGTTCTATAGCGATATCCCTGAAACGCAGCCCTGAGGGCACCGACAGCACATCGTTGGCCAACTGCAGGCTGCGCTCAATCAGGTCGACTATATCCTCCTGGTGACGCTCCCCACCCCTTCTGCTGGCGAAGTCGAGCAGGTTCTGGATGATGGCCAGGGCTCTTTTTCCCTGACTGTCTGCATCGGTCATCAGAGCTGACACGGTTTGTTCGGTTTGCTCCGGAATCCCGGCATTGTGTAGTGTCTCTCTGGTTGTCTGCACATTGTGCAGGATCAACTGGAGTGGTGGGTTGATGTCATGGGCCATGGTGGCAGCCAGCTCGCCCAGGGAAGACATCTTGTCTCTCTGGATCAGCATGTTGGCTGCGAGAATTTGCTGAGTCACATCGTCGATCAATATGACCACCCCGGTGTTACCCTTTTCCCGCAAGGGGTAGATGGTGATATCGAAATGATACTGTCCGCGCTGGCTATGTTTGATGATCACCGGTTTCTTCTGCTGCAGGGCTTCCTTCACCTGATCCCTACTGAGGGTGATAGTGGGATAGGTCTGCCAGAGATTGTGTCCCAGGGCCCTGGAAGCTGAAATACCGGTAATTTCTTCGGCGCGGCGGTTCCACTGGGTAATCTCGCCTTCTTCGTCGAGACCGATCAGCATCAGTGGCATGGAGCTGAGGATGTCGCGAATGTAAGCCTCGGATGCGCTCAGGCGATTAGCTGTTTCTCTGTGCTGGGTGATCTCACCCTGTAATAGCTGATTGGTTTCCTGGAGCAGGCGGTTGGATTCATCCAGGGTGGCCGTGCGGTCGCGTACCCTTTGTTCCAGATCCTGACGAATGGCTTCGAGGGCGCGATTGGCACTATGTGCCTGACGTCTGCTGAAAAACAGTGTTATTACGGTAATCGAGAGCAGAATGATCAGAACGCCACTGGACCAGTTGGCGACATACTGCCAATTGGTATGGCCGTCCTCTTCGCGAAAATATTCAGTGATGCTGGCGTAGAGCGGCAGGGTGATCAGGAGCAGGCCGAGGGGCCAAAAGGGTTTTTTCATGGTCGGTTTAGCATTCTCGACGGGTAGAGTGTCCGCACGCTAGTCGTGCCGGGTTGGGGTCTTAGATAAGTCATTGACGCCATTAGTTTCATCACACCTCAGACTGTTTCCCAGCGATAGGCTTTATCGCATAAATTGCCTGGGTGATTCGGGCTGGATGGAGTTCCAGTTGCTGTCGGCAATCTATCACATCCAGTGCCTCGCCAAACACCTCGCGCAGTTCATTTTTACACAATAAAAAGTCGGGGTTTGTTGGCCTCCCGTAGCGCTCATTGCCAACTGCGAAAGTTTTGTAGAGCAGTGTTCCGCCGGGGGCCAAGGCCTCAATGATGTGCGGCATGAGGGGGCGGTAGAGATAATTGGTCACGACAATGGCGTCAAACTGCCGATCCGGAAATGGCCAGGGGTTGCCATTCTCAAGATCGTACTCAATTACTTCAGCATTTGTCTCACTCAACAGGTCGTGTACACCTTGTATGTCCCGGTCCAGAAAGAAAACCCGGCAGGATTTTTTGAGGAAAAAGCGCCCGTGACGGCCTGAGCCACAGGCCAGGTCGAGCACATTAACGCCAGGGCGGATCGCCCCTGCATGTTCGGAAATCCAGGGGTCGGGTGGCGGCTGCTGGCTGTGGCAGGCAGGCAAGGCGTTGGCGTCAGAAAATAAAGACCATGGCCAAGCCGAACACCAGGCCAGTCCAGAGTAGAGCAACGGTGCAGTACCCCATGATGTCGCGGATGCCAAGACGGGCAATCCCCAGCAATGGTAGTGCCCAAAAGGGTTGCACCATGTTGGACCAGGCATCTCCGAAAGCGATGGCCATGGCAGCCTGATTGACCGGGATGCCAAGGGATTGTGCGGCCGGGATGACGATGGGGGCCTGCACAGCCCACTGGCCGCCTCCAGACGGGACGAAAAAATTCACGACCCCGGCGCTGATGAAAGTGAACAGGTTGAATGTATCGGGAGTGGAAATGGCAATGAACCACGCTGACACCGATGCAGCCAGACCGGAATTGGCCATCATGCCCATGATGCCGGCATATAGAGGAAATTGCAGGACGATGCCGGAAAGGCCCTTGACGGCTTCGTTGACCGCGGACAGATAACTGGTAGTGGAGCGGTGGAGTAGCAGACCTGAGACAAGAAAGATCAGGTTGAGGGTGTTCAGGCCAACGCTGCCACCCTCGAAAAAGAACTCGATCAGGTAATAGGCGCCGAGCAGGCCAAGTAATAGGGTGGGCCAGCGGCTGTGTTCGACCCGGTCGGAGGGGGTGTTGATGCGAATGTCGACCGCCTCCACTTCCCCAAGTTGTACAGGGTCCACTTCCCGGGTTTCTTCCGGGGGTGGCATCATCATCCTGAACACTACCGGCAGGGTGACTAGTACCAGGGCGCTGATCAGCAAAACCTGCCAGCTAAAAATAGTGGCGCTGAGGGGAATGGTTTCATTCATCAACTTGCTGAGGACATCGCCGTCGGAGACGGCAATTTTCAGGGGGATGGAGCCGGATAGACCCGCGTGCCAGATGACCATGCCGGAGTAGGCGGCGGCCACCAGCAGCGGGTAGTGAACCCCTTTTACGTGTCGGGCGATCTCCCGTGCCATCAGGGCGCTGGCGATTAGTCCGAAAGCCCAGCTGATCCAGCCGCAAATAAGCGAGATTACTGTCATTAACAAAATGGCCTGGCTGGGATTCCTTGCCAGTGTGGCCAGGGCGCGCAGGATTCTTTTGACTGCCGTTGTCTGGGCCAGCACGCTGCCTGTCACCAGACTGATGGTCACCTGCATGGAGAAGACCAGTAGGTTCCAGATGCCCTCTCCCCAGAAATGGGCCATTTGTGAAGCAGACTGCCCCTCACCAAAAACTCCGGCCAGGAACACGATGAGTGTCAGCAGAATCGCAAAAATGAATGCATCGGGCAGCCAGCGCTGCATGATGGCGGTAAAAAAATTGGAGAGGGTGCGGATCACTGTTGTCACCTTTGTTATGGGTTTTCAGTCGACGGCGAACTCCCGGCTATTCTATAGGCTTCAGAGGCTGTCGAAAACGCAGTGCAATCAGGTGGGATAGCGGTGATGGCACTCACCGCTGTCTAGGTTCATCAATCGCAGAGGCCCACCCCAGACACAGCCGGTATCGAGAGGGAACAGATGCTCGCCACAGAATTTGCCCTGCAGGGCGGCCCAGTGGCCAAAAATGATGTTGCAACCTGCGGTCAGCCGTTCCGGGTGGCTATACCAGGGGGAAAAGCCCTCCGGAGGCTGGTCAGGCGGATGTTTGCAGGACAGTTCCAGTTGGCCGCTGGCTGTACAAAAGCGCATCCGGGTAAAGTAATTGGTGATGACTCGCCAGCGGAGGGGGGCTTCCAGGTCTTCCCGCCAGGAATCCGGGTCATTCCCGTACATTATCTGGAAAAAAGCAGCGGAAGACTCTTCGTCGGCAAGAACCTGCTTCATTTCGGCCGCCAGTTTCAGGGCCTGTTGTTTTGACCACTGCGGCGGGATTCCGGCGTGAACCAGCAGGTAATCACCACTATCGATCATCAGCGGTTGTTGCTGCAACCAGTGGAGCAGCTCATCGCGATCAGGCGCAGTGAGGATGTCTGCAAGTGTGTCTGAGCGGTGTGGTTGGCGAAATCCTCTGGCGACAGCGAGAAGATGTAGGTCGTGGTTGCCGAGCACCATGCGGAAGGCGTCGCCCAGTTGATGGCAGAAGCGCAGGGCTTGCAGCGAATGGGGGCCCCTGTTGACGATGTCTCCCACCGCCCATAGCTGGTCGGTAGCTGCGTCAAAACCGACATCGTCGAGAAGTTGGAGCAGTGGCTCGAGGCAACCTTGCAGGTCGCCCACGACGTAGGTAGTCAATGGACTGCCCCGGGGACCGCTAGAAGGAAGGGGGTAATGGTGGCGTCAAAGGTTTCGCCGCTGTCACTGATCATCTGATAGCTGCCCTCCATGGTGCCCACCTCTGTATCCAGTACGACGCCACTGCTGTACTGGTGATGCTCCCCCGGCTCAATGCGTGGGGTCTGGCCCACGACGCCGGGTCCACTCACTTCCTTGATGCGGGAATTGCCGTCGGTGATGATCCAGTGGCGGCTGAGCAGCCGTGCAGCCTCATCCCCGTGGTTCTCGATCCGGATGTGGTAGGTAAAGGCGTATTGGCCCTTCTCAGGTTCGGATTGCCGGGGCAGGTACTCGGTAGTCACCTGGACAACGATGTGGTTCATGACGCGTCTTCCAGCTGATTGCTCAGGTGGACAAAATCTTCCACGCTGAGGTTTTCCGGCCGCAGTGACAAATCGATATCCAGATTGGCGAGCGTCGCTTCGTCTGCCAGGTGTTTGAGTGTGTTGCGAATAGTTTTGCGCCGCTGTTGAAAACAGGCATTAACCAGTTGTGACAGTCGGGCGAGATTTTTGGCCGGGTGGGGTGGTGAGTCAAAGGGTTCCAGGCGCACGATAGCGGATTCAACCTTGGGCGCGGGGCGGAAGACTCCTGAGGGCACCCGGAACAGCGGTAGCACCCTGCTGTGATACTGAACCATGACACTGAGACGACCGTAGTGTTTGTCGCCGGGGATGGCCGCGAGGCGGTCCACCACTTCCTTTTGCAGCATGAAATGCATGTCCCTGATCAGTGCACTGTACTCCAGAAGGTGGAAGAGCAGGGGCGTGGAGATGTTGTAGGGCAAGTTGCCGATGATGCGCAGTGGTCGCTCTGGTTGATAAAAGCGAGAAAAATCTGTTCGTAGTGCGTCGCCCTGATGGATTTGAAAGCCGGGGAGCTGACCGAATTTCGTTTCCAGTAATGGGATCAGATCCCGGTCGAGCTCGACGACATTCAGCGCGGGACAGCGATCCAGAATGGGGCCCGTTATGGCGCCCTGGCCGGGGCCGATTTCAACGATATTGTCGCCGGGCCGCGGAGCAACCGCGGCCACGATCTTGCCGATGATGTGGGCGTCGACCAGGAAGTTCTGACCGAAGCGCTTGCGTGCCTGATGGCCATTGTGGCTTCGCCCGCTGTTCATTGGTTGGCCGCTGCCATGGTGCAAGCGTATTCGATGGCCGTTTTCAGACTGCCGATTTCTGCGCGTCCTGTGCCGGCCAGATCCAGTGCCGTGCCGTGATCAACCGAGGTACGGATGATGGGCAGCCCAAGGGTGATATTGACTGCGGCTCCGAACCCTTTGTATTTCAATACCGGTAGGCCCTGATCGTGGTACATGGCCAGCACTGCGTCGGCATCAGCCAGGTGCCTGGGGGTGAACAGGGTGTCGGCAGGTAGCGGACCTTCCAGGTTCATGCCGAGTGAACGCAATTTTTCCAGCGTGGGCGAAATCACCTCGATTTCCTCCCGACCCAGATGGCCACCTTCGCCCGCATGGGGGTTGAGTCCACAGACCAGAATTCTGGGGTGAGGGATGCCAAATTTGTTCTGCAGGTCCCGATGAAGAATATTGAGTATTTCATTGAGCAGCGATGGCGTGATTGCAGTAGGGACCTGTGAGAGAGGGAGGTGGGTTGTGGCCAGGGCAACGCGCAGCCCCTCGGTAGCCAGCATCATCACGACCCGGGGTGTACCGGTGAGTTCGGCCAAAAATTCCGTATGGCCGCTAAAGGGAACGCCTCCCTCGTTGATGACACCTTTGTGAACCGGCCCTGTCACCATGCCCCGGCAACGATTCTGCTGGCAGTCGGTTGCGGCCGCAGTCAGGGTATCCAGTACATAGGCCGCGTTGGCGGGATTGAGAATGCCAGGTTCGGATGGAGCCCGCAGAGGGATCGGATGTATGCCCAGTTCACCGGGCTTCAATGGTCCCAGGGCGAGGTCATCCACTGCGCGCAGTTTTAAAGGCAACCCCAGTCTTGTGGCCCGGTCGAGTAGCAGTTCCGGGTCCGCATAAGCCACCAGTTCGCACGGTTGCGGCAGCTGTGCCAATTGCACAATCAGGTCCGGGCCGATGCCCGCGGGCTCTCCCGGAGTGATGGCAAGTCTGATCACAGTTTGATGTCTACAAAGGCCTCGTCGCGAATTTCCTGCATCCAGATTTGCAGTTCTTCCTCAAATTTTCTGTGGCGTAAGACATTCTCTGCACCACGGCGGCGCAGGTCTTCACTGAAGTCCTGCTGGCGACGCTCGGTTACTTGCATAATGTGCCAGCCAAATTGGCTGCGGAAGGGTTCGCTGATCTGGTTCAATTCGACGTTGTTCATAACTTCTTCGAACTCTGGCACAAACTGGCCTGGCAGGGACCAGCCGAGATCGCCTCCCGCCATCGCCGTGCCGATATCTTCGGAATTTTCCTTGGCCAGTTCGGCAAAATCGACTCCATTCAGGATATCGCTGCGAATGCCTTCCAGCATTGCTTTGGTTTCCTCTTCGGCGCGGATTTCATTTGGTTTGATGAGGATGTGGCGGGCATGGTGCTGGAGTACGATCCGTTCACCGCCTCCACCGCGGCGCTCATAGAGCTTCAGCAAGTGATAACCGGCGTCGCTGCGAATCGGTACGCTCACTTCCCCGGGGGACAGTTTTTCCACGGCCGTGATGAAGATGCTCGGCAGCTGAGCAGTCTTGCGCCAGCCCAGGTCGCCACCCTGAAGGGCATATTGGCCGGAGGAGTTGGCGATAGCCAGACTGCGAAAGTCCGCGCCAGCCTGGAGCTGCTCATAGAGTTCACGTGCTTTATCCTCAACTTGAGCCACTTCATCCTTGGGCGCGCCGGCGGACAGGGGAAGAATAATGTGGCCGAGGTTAACGTCCGGGGAGGCCATTTTTTGTCCCTCCTCGGATTTCAGGAAGTTGTCGATTTCCTGCTCGGAGATGTTGATGCGACGATTGACCAAAGCGTCCTGCACCCGCTTGATGATCATTTCATTGCGCAACTGCTCGCGTAAGCGACCCAGGGAAACTCCACTCTGGTGGGCGTATTCAATCATCTGTTCCTTGGATACACCCTGCTTCTGGGCCATCCGCTCCATGGCCTGGTTTACTTCCTCGTCGCTGATACGCACACCGGCGCGCGGGCCGCGGGCCAACTGCAATTGCTCGAGAATCAGGCGTTCCAGTACCTGGGGTACCAGTACATTCTGGGGCGGGATTTCCGTGCCGTTTTCCTGCAGTCGCATATAGACTTCCTTGACCCGCTCTTCCAGCTCACTGGCCATGACCACGTCATCGTTCACTACGGCGACGACGTGATCGAGCGGAATTTCCTCGGCGGTTACCGGGGTGGCTACGGCAAGCAGTAGGGTCAGGGCACCGACCGAGGATTGCAGGTAATTACGTAACTTCATGGTTCAAGCCTGTGCGGAAATTATTTGTTCGGCTCATAGCCGTAGATGCCATCGCTAAGAATGGAATCAACTTTGGTGCCAGTGCCAGCCAGCCCCTTGAACTGGATCTGGAAGAAAATGCCGTCGTCCTCGGTCAGGTCTTCATCCGGGATCAGGATGTAGTCGTTGCGATCCAGCCAGCGACGCCACAGCATACTCAGACGCCAGCAGCAGCTGTCGTACTGGAAGCCAAGGAATGTCTCCAGGTCACGGCTGTTGGTGAGGTCGTAGTTGTGACGGCCGATAATGCTCCAGTCCCGGCTGATCGGGAAGATGGTAGAGATGTCGGCTTGTTCAATATCTGCGTCAAGAAGTAAATCAGTATCTTGCACTTTCACCGGCAATTTGCGGTTGAATCGATAGCTCAGGTTGAAGATGCGGTTTTCGCGGTCATTGTAGCGCAGGCTGGCGGTACCACGATCGACTTCGCCCTCGTTTTCATCGTAAAGCAGGTCGGCCTGGACGCGTAGGGCTTCACTGAGCCGTAGGGCAAACTCGGCTGCGTAAGCAGATTCGCTCTGCTGTAGATCGTCCACCTGCCCCGCAATGCGTCTTACATCGTCGTCATCCAGACCGCTTAAGTCCCCACTTTTTACTATGGACTTTGTAATCAATGGATCCAAGGACACATATCTGTCATCCAGATAGAAGACCTGCCCAAAGCTGGCCCGCAGCCATTCGATACCGGTGGATTGTTCTACCAGACGACTGGTCAGGCCGACAGTGACCTGGTCGGTATCACCGATGCGGTCGCCGCCGATAAAGCGGTCATCCCGGAACAGCTGGCTGTAACTGAAGGTGGCCAGAGATGTATCGAAATCCGGTAGGTCGCTTTGATCTTCGTACTTGGTGTGGACCATGTAAATGCGTGGCTCCAGCGTCTGGGTATAGCCGGAAAGCCATGTGGTATCACGTTCGAAATAGAGACCGGTGTCAATGATACCCGTGGGTACCGTCACCGACGGACTATCGTCATTCTGCCCGGAAATGGGATCGTCCAGGTTATAGGTGAGATGACGGACTTTGGCGGTGGGCCGGAAGTAACCCCAACCCCACTGCTTGTCCCAGGTCGCGCTGTAGTTCAGGCGTAGCCGTTCACCGGTGACAAAGGTACCCTTGTCGTCCAGCATGTAGGTATTGGCGATATTGGGCGAGAGGTTATCGTCGTCATCGTGATCAAAGCTGGTGTACTGGTTGTCCAGATTGAAGACAAAGTCACCAAAGCGGTAGTCACCGTTGGCTTCCACACGCGGCAGTTGTTTGTACTGGTCGATGCGATTGATGTCGTCGTTGATGGTCTGGTACTTCTGTCCCTTGAGTCGGAACAGCCAGTTGTCTGTGCGGTAACTGGTAGAGGCCATCTGGCTCAGGTAGGTCTGGCTGTTGACTTCCAGAGTGGCGTTGTCCAGATCGCGGAAATAATCGCTGTCGCTGACCTTGGTGTAATCAACGCGGGTTTCCCAACGTTTGCCGATGCCGCCCAGGTGATCCACATTCACCAGCCAGCGGTCTTCGCCTTCATGGTCGCGTTTGCCGGTCAGAGGATCCGGATCTTCATCACTGTCGTCCCCGCCGTCGTCATCGGAAAGGAAGCTGGCTCCCAGTACTGTACTGGTGAGTTTCGACAGGTGGCGGAATTCGGTTTCCAGCATCGGGCCTCGCTCCTGGATATAGCGTGGCGTAATGGTGGCATCGTAGTTGGGGGCCAGGTTTAGGTAGATCGGTTGTGCATAGTCGAAACCGTTGTCTTCGCCGAACTCGATGATCGGGTACAGCAGGCCTGAAGCTCTGCGCTCGTCGATGGGGAAGCGCAGCCAGGGGGCGTAAAAGACGGGTATGTCCTTCACCTCCAGCCGGACATGCTTGGCGTGGGCAATGCCGGTTTCCGGATTGATGTCCACTTTGGAGCTGACCAGGCGCCAGGCGCTGCTGCCAGGTTCACAGGTGGTATAGGTGGCATTGTCGATGTAGAACACCTCATCGCGACGATTCATCTGGGTGGCGGTGCCACGCACATTGGATTCGTGCAGCAGATAGGTGGCATTGTCGATCCGGATATCCTTGCTATCCATGTTGATCTGGGCGTGATCACCAGTCAGCAGCAGGCCAGGTTCGCGGAACTGAACATCTCCGTCCAGATCCACCGTGCGGGCATTCTGATCCACTGTGGCGGTTTCACTGCGTACCTGGCGGTAGCCTTGGGTCAGCTGTACCTTGCCTCGCAGGTGGGCGATGCTCTCCTGTTCCACCTCGGTGGATTCAGAGGCCACTCGCAGCGGCGCATCTGACGGGTCCATGTCCCCTTCAGGGTAATCGCGGGGTGGCTCAATATAGGCGCCACAACAACCTGGAGCCATTTTTTCTTTCTGTTCTTCGCTGAGAGCTTCTTCTTCCACCCAGTCCAGGTTGCGGGCCAACTGTACCTGTGGCCCATCATCTTCAGCGACCGGCTCTTCTGCCGGTTCCAGATGTTTGGGGCGCGGAAAGGCGCGCCCGGGAGCCGCTTGTTGTCCACACGCCCAGTTTCCATCGGCTCCGACACGACACTCCCATTGGCTGTGGCCATTACTGTTTTCCGCCATAGCAGGGGCAGCGATTAGGCATCCGGAGAGAATCAGGGTGGTTGTCTGTACAGTCTGGGAACGCAGAGCTTGATAGAGCCTGGTGCGAATATGACTCGGTTTTGTTGGCATTCTTATGGTCCGTGATCTCTCTGGCGGGGGTGTCTTTTGCGCGACGGTACATTTTACCCATTCTGCGACATCATGCGAGGGTTTGGGTTAGAATGACCCTCCTTTTTTCCTTCAGTTCCCGTATCTATGCCTGCTGACTTGAGCCTCGCCGATTGGGTGGAGATGTTTATACCCGGCCAATTCGGGCTCGAAGAGCCGCTGTCATTGCAGGCGCTGAACGGTGATGCCGGTTTTCGCAGTTACTTTCGGGTCAACTGCACGCCGTCGCTGTTGGCAGTGTCGGCTCCCCCTGAGCATGAAAATAATGAAGCCTTTGTGAAAATTGCCCTGCTGCTCAGGGGGGAGGGGGTTCGCACACCTGTCATTTATGCAGTGAATTATCAGAACGGTTATCTGCTCCTGGAAGATTTTGGAGATCAACTGTTGCTGCCGCTGCTCAACGATCAGTCTGTGGAAGAGCTCTACGGCCGTGTGGAGGCCACTCTACTGGAGATTCAGGGGATTCCCCTCGCAGGGGTCTCGCTACCAGTGTATGACCGGCAGCGACTGCTGGACGAGATGAAGCTGTTCCCGGAATGGTTTGTCGGCCGGCTTTTGGGCGTGACGCTCTCGATGGAAGAGCATTCTTTGTTGGATAGTGCTTTTGAAGAGCTGCTGGACAGCGCGCTGTCTCAACCCTCTGTGTTGGTACACCGGGACTTCCACTCCCGCAACCTGATGCTGCTTGGCAATGGCGACATTGGTGTGATCGATTTTCAGGATGCGGTCACAGGTCCATTCACCTATGACTTGGTTTCATTGTTGCGGGACTGTTATATTCGATGGCCCGCCGATAGTGTTTCCCGGTGGGCGCTTAACTACTACCGGCGTGCAGTGGCTGCCGGCATCGCTACCCCGGTGTCCGATTCGCAGTTTCTTCGCTGGTTCGACCTGATGGGGTTGCAGCGGCACATCAAGGTGTTGGGTATCTTTGCCCGCCTCTACTTGCGAGATGGCAAGGAGGGCTACCTCAACGACCTGCCACTGGTGATCCGCTATACCCTGGAACAGCTGGCTCCGTACCCCGAGCTGGATAACTTCAGATGCTGGTTTGAGCAGCGGGTGTTACCTGAGGCGGGCCGGCAGTTTTGGTATCAGCCCTGGGAACAGGCCGGTGACTCGCTTAGGGAACCTGTATGAAAGCAATGATTTTGGCCGCCGGATTTGGCGAACGCCTCCGCCCCCTCACCAATGATACCCCCAAACCGCTGTTAAAAATTGCCAACAAACCCCTGATCCAGTATCACGTCGAACGCCTGGTGGATGCCGGTGTGCGCGAGCTGGTGATCAATACCTCCTGGCTGGGAGACCAGATCGAGTCCTTTCTCGGAGATGGTTCCCGTTTTGGTGTTCGCATCCAGTGGTCCCGAGAGAGCGAACCCCTGGAGACCGGTGGGGGGATTCGCAGGGCGCTGCCGATGCTCGGCGGTGAGCCGTTCCTGGTGATCAACGGCGATGTCTGGACCCAATACCCGCTGCGCAAGCTGGTGGAGAGGGAGTGGACCGAGGAGATGGATGCACACCTGGTGCTGGTCCCCAATCCTGTCCATCATCCCGAAGGTGATTTCTCTTTGGATGAGCGGGGCTGTGTTCGCTATCCCGAGAAGGGTGACGGGACATTTACCTTCAGCGGTATCAGTGTGATGCGACCGGAAATTTTTGCCATGTTCAGTTCTGCCAGTGAGCGCTTCCCGATACGGGATGTGCTGGCGGGGGGCATTCGCGACGGTTATGTGACCGGAGAAGTTTACGCTGAAAGCTGGTGGGACGTGGGTACACTGGAACGCCTTGAAGCGTTAAATGCCTTGGTTTCCGGCAAGGAAGTGGTGCTGGGAAAAAAGCCGATTCTTAAAGCGGGCTAGTTGTCGCTTTTATCTTCGGACGGGCCGGGTTTCTCTGGCTCGTCCGATGTCTGCTCCCGCTCCTGCTGCGCGACAAAGTGCAGAGCCATTTCGAAGGCCTGTTCAGTAAAACCCAGAACTTTCCCGAATCCTTCATCCGACAGTTTTCTCGCTTCGTCCCGGTTGCGGTAAATTTTCAGTAACTGCAGCTCCCGCTCAGCGGTGATGGCCAGTTTCTCGATTCCGAGCTTTTCAAGCACTTCCGATATGCGGGGGCTGTATGTCCTGACGTATTTGAGGATAAACGGCAGGGGATCGTTGCGAGAATAAAGGGAGGCCAGTCGCAGGATGATTTCAAGGGGGAGTGCAGCCTTGCCTTCCTCGACGGCTTTCAGGAGGTCGGCATCTTTAAGGTCGATTGCCTGAGCCAGTTCACTGATGGTCAGTCCGGCAACCTCTCTTAGATCGCGCAGTGAGCGCCCGGCCTTGCCCATCCGTTCCATTTGTTCCGGAGTCTGTTTAATGGCTTTCGCGGCCTGGTCGCGGGTTTTTTCAGCGGCGTATTTCAGTGCCGTGGTGGAGAGTTCTTTCCAACCTTCCAGAAAGTTTCCCAGCCCTTCCAGCGCGCTTGTTTCATTGCGATCCGAGTCGTTGTCGCGTTGGTCGCTCATGGAAGCATCCTCAATGGAAGTTGTGTTCGCACTGCAAAGAGTATAAACAAGTCTATCTGTTCCGCGGTTGCGAGAAAATTTTTTCGGGCTCTCTGGAGTTCGCGCAAAATAGTTAAACAGGTTTTGTCAGGGGGTGTGATGGTAGAACGGTTGTGGCGATACGGCTTCGCGGGCTGCATGGTGGTGGTGACGGTGCTGATGTTGTTGCCATCTGGCGGTGGGCCAATGTTGCCGGGTCAGGACAAATTGCTACACGGCCTCACCTTCATGGCGTTGTATCTGATTGGTGTCAGGGGTTTTTCCCTGCCGGAGCAGCGCAAATGGTTGTTCGGTGGGCTCCTGGGTTATGGCATTCTCATTGAACTGATGCAGGGGCTGACGGGTTATCGTTCCATGGAGCTGCTGGATGCACTTGCAGATTTTATAGGCCTGGTTGTTGGTCTGCTGTGGTCCCGCCGCAAGCCTTTCACCGGATGTTGCCATTAGTCCCGCAGTGACAGGCGCAGGTTGCTACTGTGCAGCACCGGGCTGCCGCAAAACATCAGAACCAGGGTGGACAGGTCGTCCCAGGGGCTGGCGGAGCGCATGCCCTTGATAGCGCGATCAATGCCGCCGGTGAGGCGCAGCATTAATTGCAATTGGCCGGGGCTCAGCCGTTTTAACGTCATTTTTACCAGAGCCTTGCGTTTTTCCCACACCCCCAGGTTCTTAAGAACCCAGTCCATGTGGTCGCCGTTACTCAGGGCTTCCCTGGCCTTGATCAGGGTGCGCAATTCACGGGCCAGTGCCCACAGAATCACAGTTGCTTCTGAGCCTTCATCGCGCAGCCCGCGGAGAGTGCGGCTGGCACTTTGGGCGTCACCTTCCAACGCCCGGTCTACCAGGGAAAAAACATTGTAACGGGCGCTGTCAGCCACAACGGTCGACATGGTTGCTGCATCCACTTCCCCCTCAGGCAGTAACAGTTTCAACTTTTCGATTTCCTGCACTGCTGCCAGCAGGTTCCCCTCGACGCGGTCGGAGAGTATATCGATAGCCTGTCGGCTGGCGTGGATGCCAGCCAGTTGCAGGCGCTTGCCGATCCAGGCGGGCAGTTGTTCCGGGGGTACCGGCCAGGTTTGCATGAATACCCCGGCAGATTCGATGGCTTTTAGCCACTTGCTGCGGGTAGCTGCCGCCTCCAGTTTTGGAGTGATGATCAGCAGGAGATTGTCCGGGCTGGGGTTGGTAGCGTATTCCTGCAACACCCGGGAACCCTTGTCCCCAGGTTTGCCGCTGGGAATGCGCAGTTCGATGATCTTTTTGCTGGCAAACAGCGACAGGCTGTTGGCTTCGGTAAGCACTACGTCCCAATCAAAACCGGATTCTGCGTGCAGAAGCTCGCGCTCGCTGTAACCGCTTTCGCGGGCGGCAGCCCGGATGGCGTCAGCCGCTTCTTGAGACAACAGTGGCTCGTCGCCGCTGATCAGGTAAACAGGGGCCAGCGGCCCCTTGCCGAGGTGTGCCGCTAGTTGATCAGTTCGCAGCCGCATTTTCTTCAGAGGCGGGTGCCGACACAGGACGGTTGGCTACGGCATTGAGGCGGTTGAGGATCTGGCGAATCAGATCCTGACGCATTTCGCTTTTCAGCATGTCGGATTCATCCTGTTTGGATTGCACCTCGTTTTCGTCGAAATCGAAATAGCGTTCTGCCTGCAGCGTGGTGCGCGGCAGCAGTACTTTGCCTCCTGTCCCAAGAATCATCACTTCTACTTCCTCGTTCAACTCATATTCAGACACCCGTGCACTGACGCTTACGGAGGCGGCGCGGCGCTTGCTCTTCTGACCCAGGACCACAATCGTGTACTGGGCTTCGGTGGCATTGCGGGCCACGGTGACATCGTTGGCTTCCAATGCCCGGGATAGGTCACCATAGAAGTCGTCGAAGCGGGTGGCGGCACTGATGTGCACGCTGGAAATATTGTTGACCTGTCCCGTGCCGCGCAGGTGCCAGCCACATCCGGTCAGGGTGGCGGCAATCAAAAGACCGGTGGTGGCCAGGCTGTTCAATTTTTTCATTGGTATTCCTTAAGTGTCGCTTGCTCGACGTTGGGTGGCGTAACTCAGTTGGCCACAATATTGACCAGCTTGCTCGGAACGACGATTACTTTACGGATGGTTTGGCCCTCCGTAAAGCGCCGAACATTTTCATGGGCCAGTGCTGATTGTTCGATGCTGTCCCGGTCTGCGTCGGCGGGAACATCAATCTGGGCTCTCAGTTTGCCATTGACCTGCACCGCCATCTGGATAGTGCTTTTCACCAGTGCATTTCCATCGGCTTGCGGCCAGGCGGTGTCCAGCAGATTTTCTCCATGTCCCAGCAGTTGCCAGAGTTGGTGGCTGATATGAGGCACTATTGGCGCCAGCAACAGCACTGCCGCTTCCAGGGCCTCACGTTCAACCGCGAGCCCCTCGGGGGTGGAGCGATCGCCGTGGCGTCCCAGTTCATTGAGCAGCTCCATCACCGCGGCAATGGCGGTATTGAAGGTCTGGCGACGGCCAAAGTCGTCGCTGACTTTTGCGATGGTCTCGTGGGTCTTGCGGCGCAGATCCCGCAGGGTGTCATTAAGGGCTTCCGCCTTCAGTGGTGATGGCGCGCCTTCCAGTAGGTGTGCGTGTACCAGCTTCCACAGCTTGCGCAGGAAGCGGTGGGCACCCTCGACACCGCTGTCGCTCCACTCCAGGGACTGTTCAGGCGGTGCCGCGAACATGGTGAACAGGCGCACGGTGTCTGCACCGTACTGGTCGATCAGCTGTTGCGGATCCACGGTGTTGCCCTTGGATTTGGACATCTTGGCACCGTCTTTCAGCACCATGCCCTGGCACAGCAGGCGGGTGAATGGTTCGTCGGAACTGACCAGTCCTTCGTCGCGCATCAGCTTGTGGAAGAAGCGCGCATACAGCAGGTGCAGGATGGCGTGTTCAATGCCGCCCACGTATTGGTCCACCGGCAGCCAGTAGTTGGCCGCAGCACTGTCCAGCATGCTGTCCTGAAAATCGGGGCAGGTGTAGCGGGCGTAGTACCAGCTGGATTCCATAAAGGTGTCGAAGGTGTCGGTTTCGTGTTCAACCGCTTCGCCATTCAGCTCTGCCATCCGCCACTTGGGGTCGGCCTTGATTGGCGATTGCACACCATCCATTTCCACGTCTTCCGGCAGCAACACCGGCAGGCGTTTGGCGGGAACCGGGATTTCGCCGCCATCAGGCAGGTTGAACATGGGGATTGGTGCCCCCCAGTAGCGCTGCCGTGATACACCCCAGTCCCGAAGACGGTAGTTGGTTTTCACTTCGCCACAGCCCAGTTCTGCCAGTTTGGCGGCGATGGCGTCGAAGCCCTGCTGGGGGGTGAGTCCATCGAACTCACCGGAGTTGATCATTGTCAGCTCGTCGGTCTTGGCACCATACCACTCCTGCCAGTCTGCAGTGTTGAAACTGTTATCGGCATTGGTCTTCAGGCTGAAAACCTGTTTGATGGGCAGGCGGTGTTTGTTGGCAAACTCAAAGTCCCGTTCGTCGTGGGCGGGCACTGCCATGATGGCGCCGGTGCCATAGTCCATCAGCACATAGTTGGCCACCCACACCGGAACCGGTTCGCCGGTGATTGGGTGGAGAGCGAGCAGGCCGGTGGCCATGCCTTTTTTCTCCATGGTAGCCATGTCAGCTTCGGCCACAGACTGGACTTTGCAGGATTGGATAAACGCAGCCAGCTCCGGGTTGTTTTTCGCCAGGGCCAGGGCGATCGGGTGCTCGGCGGCTATGCTGGCGTAGGTGACCCCCATCAGTGTGTCCGGGCGGGTGGTGTAGACGTCAAAACTGTCGATGCCGTCTACCGGCTCGTGAAGCTGGAAACGAAACTGTACGCCACGGCTTTTGCCGATCCAGTTGCGTTGCATGGTACGCACCTGTTCCGGCCAGCCGTCCAGTTTGTCGAGGTCGTTGAGCAGTTCCTCGGCATAGGCGGTGATTTTGATAAACCACTGGGGGATTTCCTTGCGTTCGACCTGGGTGTCGCAACGCCAGCAACAGCCATCAATGACCTGCTCGTTGGCCAGTACAGTCTGGTCATTGGGGCACCAGTTGACCGCAGAAGTCTTTTTGTAGACCAGCCCCTTGTCGTAGAGGCGGGTAAAAAACCACTGTTCCCAGCGGTAGTAGTCGGGCTTACAGGTGGCAAGCTCCCGGGACCAGTCGTAACCGAAGCCCAAACGTTTGAGCTGGCCCTTCATGTAGTCGATGTTTTCGTAGGTCCACTTGGCCGGTGCGGTGTGGTGTTTGATGGCCGCGTTCTCGGCAGGGAGGCCGAAGGCATCCCAGCCCATTGGCTGCAGAACATTCTTGCCGAGCATGCGCTGATAGCGGGCGATCACGTCTGTGATGGTGTAATTGCGCACGTGGCCCATGTGCAGTTTGCCGCTGGGATAGGGGAACATGGCCAGGCAGTAGTACTTCTCCCGACCGAACTCTTCGGTGACAGCAAAGCTGTCGTTCTCTGTCCAGTATCCTTGGGCGGCGCTTTCTACTTCTGCGGGATGGTATTGTTCTTTCATCGGTTTCTTGATCGGGTTGGGCCGTTAAGCTGGAAAAGCGGCCAATTATAGGGCAAAGGCGACGGCGGACACAGCCCGCACGAGCGTCCTTATGATGTTTGCGAATGACCGGCTGGGTGTTTGGGGCTTAACGTCGCTGCCCGACAGCGGGCTTGCTAGCGGCCACTCCGGCGATCAGTAATAGTGACAGGACAAGTATCGGTAATGAACCCCACTCGCCGAAGGGCGTCAGCCCAGCGTAGGGGGTCAGATATCCCGTTAACACCTGTTGACTGTAGGCAGGAGCTTCTGAAACCACTTGTCCGCGGGTGTTTATCAGGGCGGTGATGCCGTCATTGGTGGCGCGAATCAACGGCTTGCGATTTTCCACCGCACGCATGCGGGCGATCTGGAAGTGTTGCTGGGGGCCGATGGAGCGACCGAACCAGGTGTCGTTGCTCACGGTTAGCAGCAGGTTGGCCCCGACGGCTGCACGGGCAACCAGTGTCGGATAAACAATTTCGTAGCAAATGGCGGTGGCAATGGTGTGGCCATTGGCAGTGATGTGTGGTTGGTTATCAGGCCCGGGGCTGAACGCGGACATGGGCAGATCGAAGAAGGCGATCATTCCTCGCAGCCATTGTTCAAAGGGCACATATTCACCGAACGGGACCAGGTGTTGCTTGTGGTAACTGCCACTGGCCTCTCCCAATCCAATAACTGAATTGTAGTAGTGGTGATCCCTGCCTCCCCGAGTCGGAATGCCGGTGATCAAAGCACTACCGTGGTTGGTGGCGGCTGAAGACATGGACGTCAGGAAAGGTTGCACCTGGTCGGCAAAGGCGGGGATGGCTGATTCCGGCCAGATGATCAGGTCATTGTCTAGCAAGGGTTCTGTTTCTTGACGGTACAGTTCGAGAATGGCATCGATCTGCTTGCTGTCCCACTTGGTGCTGAGAGGGATAGCGGGTTGCACAGCAGCGACACTGACGGGGTCGCCCGCAGGTTTTGTCCAGGCTTCTGTTTGCAGATACCAGCCGCTCAGCCAGAGCAATGCCGCCAGGATAGCGGCGTTGCTAAACGTAAACTTCTGTCGGGACAGCGTGCCGATGCCAAACAGGGCTCCGCTGAAGGCAGCAATCCAGCTCACGGCCAGCACGCCGCCGACGGGGGCCCAGCCGGATAGCCAGGTGTCCAGATGCGCATAGCCCAGGTAGAGCCAGGGAAGCCGCTGAAGATCCAGCCGCGCCACCACTCGCCAAGTACCCAGAGAGAGGGGAAAGCCAGCAGCTTGGCACCCGCGTTGCGATTGAGACCTGCGCCATACAGGGCGAAGGGCGCGGCAAAGATCACTGCCAGGGCGATGACGAACAGGGTTGTGAGTAGGACAGCCAGGGGTATGGATGCCTGGCCGTGATCATGGATGCTGACAAATACCCATGAAACTCCTGTGCCGAACATGCCCAGGCCAAACCAGAAGCTGCGCCAGAAGCATGCCGCAGGGCGCAGGTCCTTAAGTAACAACATCAAGCCCGCAGGGGACAGCAGGCTGATAGGCCACCAGTTCCAAGGGGCGAACGCCACGGGCAGCACTGCCCCGAGCAGCAGGGCGTAGAGGTGGCCTTTTAAATCAAGTCTGCTGTATGCAGGTCCCATGGGGAATTCCCTTTGCGCGTAGAGGGCCGTCAGCTGGCGATGCGCATTTCCAGGAGTTTGACCTGTCTGTTGTCGCCTTCTGCTACCCGGAAAATAAAGCTGTCTATATTGACGGACTCATCTACCTTGGGCATGCGCCCAAATGCCTGCACAATAATGCCGCCAATGGTGTCGAAGTCCTCGTCGCTAAAGCCGACATCGAAGTATTCGTTAAAGTCCTCGATGGGAGTCAGGGCGTCAATCAGATAGCCATTGTCCGCCTGGGGGCGAATCATCGCGCCCTCGTCCTCATCGGTTTCGTCCTCAATGTCCCCGACGATTTCTTCGAGAATATCCTCAATGGTGACCAGGCCGGCAATGCCGCCGTATTCATCCACCACGATGGCCATATGGTAGCGCTGTTCACGGAATTCTCGCAGCAGCACATTGAGGCGTTTGCTCTCGGGGATAATGGTAGCGGGGCGGACAACTTTTGCTATGTCGAAATTCTCACGACCGGTGAGAACCAGTGGCAACAATTCCTTGGCCAGCAGGATGCCGGTCACATCGTCGGGATTTTCTCCGATCACCGGAAAGCGGGAGTGACTGGATTCGATAGCCACCTTGAGAATGTCTTCCAGGCTGGCGTTGTGCTGAATGACGACCATCTGGGAGCGGGGAATCATGATTTCCCGTACTTGCTGGTCGGAGACGTGGAGAGCGCCTTCGATGATTTCCAGTGCGTCGTGGTCGATGATTTTGTTGTTATAGGCAGCCCGCAGGGTGCCGGCCAGTTCTTCGCGGGTCTGGGGTTCGCCGGCAAAAGCGTGGGCCAGTTTCCCAAGCCAGGATTTTTCCTGTGGGCTACTCGAGTCGTCTTCAGTCATGGAATTTTAGTTGCTCTCTGATGGAGTCTCTTGGTACGGAGGGGGAAATCCTAGGCCGACCAGTATGCGGGTTTCAAGTGTTTCCATGATTTCCGCTTCATCGTCGGCGATGTGATCATAGCCGATCAGGTGCAGGCAGCCGTGTACCACCATGTGTGCCCAGTGGGCATCGGGGCGTTTGGCCTGCTCCATCGCTTCACGTTCAACCACGGGAGCACAGATCACCAGGTCCCCCAACAGGGGCAGGTTCAGTTCCTCTGGCAGATCGGCGGGAAAGGACAATACATTGGTCGGTCCCTGCTTATGGCGATACTGCCAGTTGAGTTCGGCGCTTTCCTCGGCATCGACGATTCTGACGCTAAGCTCCGCTTCGCCATCCAGCTCAGTGAGCGCGGCATCGGCCCATAGCTGGACCAGTTCGCAGCCGGGGACGAGCTGGCTGGACGAGGCATTTTCCATGTCGATCATCAGGTGGGTCACTTGGCCTCGTCGCCCGCTTCCTTTTCATGGGCGTCGTAGGCATCGACGATCTGCTGTACCAGGGGATGGCGGACCACATCCTTGGAGCCGAAAAAGGTGAAGCTGATATCTTCCACATCCTTCAGCACCTGGCAGACATGCAGCAGGCCGGACTGGCTGCGGCGCGGCAGGTCGATCTGTGAGGTGTCGCCGGTGATCACGGCAGTGGAGCCGAAGCCGATGCGGGTAAGGAACATCTTCATCTGTTCCTTGGTGGTGTTCTGGCTCTCATCCAGGATGATGTAGGAGTTGTTCAGGGTGCGACCGCGCATATAGGCGAGGGGTGCCACCTCGATGACATTGCGGTCAATAAGCTTGGCTACAGTTTCCACGCCGAGCATTTCATAGAGGGCGTCATAGAGCGGTCGCAGATAGGGGTCCACCTTCTGGCTCAGGTCGCCGGGCAGGAAGCCCAGTTTTTCGCCGGCTTCCACCGCTGGTCTCACCAGCAGGATGCGCTCCACCTCGTCGCGCAGCAGGGCTTCCACAGCACAGGCCACGGCCAGGTAGGTTTTGCCAGTGCCCGCAGGGCCGACCCCGAAGTTGATATCGTGGGTCTGAATTGCGCGCACATACATCTGCTGGCTGCTTCCCCTGGGCTTGACGTTACCCTTCTTGGTGCGAATAACGGTAAAGCTCTCTACGTTATCCCCATTTGACGAGGACATGCGTGTGGAATTGACGGCGTAATTTTCCATAGGTCTCTCGGTGCTGTTTTGCTGGGTGATGGCAAGGTGAACCTGATCCGGCGTCAAGTCATGGTTGCCGGAGGTTTCCTGATAGAGATTGTGAAGTAGCTGACCCGCCGCCAGGGTGGTGGCGTTGTCACCGTAAAGCGCAAATACGTTGCCGCGGTTGCGAATTTCGATATTCAGTCGTTGTTCAATCTGTTTGAGGTGTTCGTCGAACTGGCCGCAGAGTGTTGCAAGGCGTCGAGTGTCGCTGGGCTCGAGAGTGATGGTGTGAGCTGCTATTTGTTTGTTCAAATGTGCCAATAGGCCGCCCTCTGCGGCAGTAATTTGTCTTAAGCATATCCCCTTTGTGTAAGGCTGAAAACCGTTTTAACCGTCGTTTATATACAAAAATTCCAACGTCATCTGGCGGGGATATCGCGCAAAGTTATTATATGGTCAGGTCAACTGGCCTCGCAGGGAGTTGGGCAGGGCTTCGTTGATCAAAAGTTGTACAAATTGGCCGATCAGTTCGCGGTCATCAGAGGAGAAGTTGACCACCCGGTTATTCTCCGTGCGACCCTGTAGTTGTCCCGGGTCTTTTTTGGAGATGCCTGTTACCAGTACGGTCTGGACGCTGTTGACCATGGCCTCACTGATGCGCATGGCATTCTGGTTGATGCGGTTTTGCAGGATCTGCAGGCGCTGTTTTTTCACCTCTTCAGGGGTGTCATCTGGCAGGTCGGCGGCGGGGGTGCCGGGGCGAGCGCTGTAGACAAAGCTGAAACTGTGGTCGAAGCCGATGTCTTCGATCAGTTTCATCGTGTCTGCAAAATCTTTCTCGGTCTCGCCGGGGAAGCCGACGATGAAGTCAGAGGAAATACTGATGTCGGGGCGGATCTGCCGAAGTTTGCGAATCTTCGACTTGTATTCCAGCGTGGTGTGGCCGCGTTTCATGGCCGCCAGTACCCGGTCGGAACCGCTTTGCACTGGCAGGTGCAGGTGGCTGACCAATTCCGGCACCTGGGCATAAACGGCGATCAGGTTGTCGGAAAACTCTACCGGATGGGAGGTGGTGAAGCGAATGCGGTCAATGCCGTCGATTTCCGCCACATAGGTGATCAGTTCGGCCAGGTCGCAAATATGTCCATCGGGCATTTCACCTCGATAGGCGTTGACGTTCTGGCCGAGCAGGTTGATCTCGCGCACCCCTTGTCCCGCCAGGTGAGCCACTTCCGCCAGGATGTCTGCTGCCGGGCGGCTGACCTCTTCGCCCCGGGTGTAGGGGACCACACAGAAGGTACAGTACTTGGAACAGCCCTCCATGATGGAGACAAAGGCCGAGACTCCGTCTGCGTCCGGCTGTGGCAGGCGGTCGAATTTTTCGATCTCCGGGAAACTGATATCGACGACGGTGGTGCCGTCGCCCTGTTTGCGCTCGGCGATCATTTCCGGCAGGCGGTGCAGGGTCTGCGGGCCAAATACCAGGTCCACATAGGGCGCGCGCTTGGCAATGGCATCCCCTTCCTGGCTGGCGACGCAGCCGCCGACGCCGATCAGCAACTCGGGTTTGCGCTCCTTGAGGTGTTTCCAGCGCCCCAGTTGGTGAAACACTTTCTCCTGAGCCTTTTCGCGTATGGAGCAGGTATTGAGCAGCAGTACGTCGGCTTCCTCGGGATTGTCGGTGGTGACCATCTGGTAGCTGTCCCCCAGCAGGTCGCGCATCCGCGATGAATCGTATTCGTTCATCTGGCAGCCGTGGGTGACGATGTGCAGCTTTTTAACCTTGGGTTCGGACATGGTGGGTGAGTGTTTAATTTGTGAGCAATTGCCGGGCCGCGCATTATAGCGGCCAGAGGGAGGGAAGCCCATACGCGGGATAATGGATTGGATGAAATTTGCCCAAAATGTGGTATCCTCTCGCCCCCTTTTATTTAACCGCTTTACAGGCCCTCTTAATGGCTGCAACCCCCATCTACAAAATCATGTTTCTCAATCAGGGAGAAATGTACGAGATTTTCGCCCGCCAGGTTTACCAGAGCGACCTGTGGGGCTTTCTTGAGGTGGAGGAGTTTGTCTTCGGCGAGCGCTCGCAGATGATTGTCGATCCAGCGGAAGAGAAACTGAAGAATGAATTCGCCTCGGTGAAGCGGAGCTTTATCCCGTTACACGCCATCGTGCGCATCGACGAGGTGGAAAAAGAGGGCGCCTGCCGTGTCAGTGAGGTAAAAGGCACCAGTAACGTCACCCCGTTCCCCTATCCCAATATGGTGCCGCAGCCGAAAGGGGAATGATGTCTGAGTGTTAACTGCAGAGATAAAAAAGGGCAGCCAAGGCTGCCCTTTTTCTTTGTCTCTCGACTCAGCCTTTCAATTGCTGGCTGACTGAGGCCAGTTTCACCGAGTTGCAGAACACCTGCATGGCCTTATCAATGTCCGCCACTGTTGGGAAAGATGGCGCCAGTCGGATGTTGCAGTCTTCCGGGTCCTTCCCGTAGGGGAAGGTCGCGCCTGCCGGGGTCAGCTTGACGCCGGCTTCGGCCGCAAGCCGCACCACTTCACTGGCCAGGCCTGGACGGGTGTCGAAGGAGATGAAATAGCCGCCACTGGGGGTGCTCCACTGGCCCAGGTCGGAGTCGCCGAAGTTCTCCTGCAGGTGCTTCAGTACGCAGTCGAAGCGCGGGCGCAACAGCTCTGCGTGTTTCTGCATGTGGGTGCGCAGCTCAGCCATGTCGCCGATGACGTTGAGGTGGCGCAATTGATTCACCTTGTCGGGGCCGATGGTGGCGATGCCCAGATGATTCTTGATGGCCTTCATGTTGGCAGCAGAACAGGCCATGAAAGCAACACCGGCGCCGGCGAAGGTTACTTTCGAGGTTGAGCCGAATTGCAGCACGGAATCCTCGGTGCCATGTTCGCGGCAGTAATCCATGATGTTCGCCAGTTCAGCAGGCTCATCAGTGAGATCGTGCACCACGTAGGCATTGTCGTAAAACACGCGGAAATTTCCTGCTGCGATCTTGCCGAGTTTCGCCAGTCGCTCCACTGTCTCAGCGCTGTAAATGCAGCCGGTGGGGTTGGAGTATTTCGGCACACACCAGATGCCCTTGATGGCTTTGTCGTTGCGCACCAGTGCTTCCACTGCATCCATGTCCGGACCGTTGTCGTTCATGGGCACATTGATCATTTCGATACCGAATTCTTCGCAGATAGCGAAATGGCGATCATAGCCGGGTACCGGGCAGAGGAATTTGGCGGCGGGCTCGTCCTTCCAGGCAGAACCGGGACCGTTGAGGCCGAATTGCCAGGCGAACAGTATGGAGAAATACATCAGTGTCAGGCTGCTGTTGCCGCCGATCAGGATTTCATCTGCTGTGACGCCGAGAATCTCCGCAGCGAGATTTTTCATCCCTGGCAGTCCGTCGAGTCCGCCGTAGTTGCGCGTGTCGGTGCCGTCCGCAGAAATGTAATTGCCGTTCAGGGCGCCATCCAGGGCGTTGGCCAGGGATAACTGGCTGGCAGACGGCTTGCCGCGTGTCAGGTCCAGATTGAGGCTGCCGGCCACAAAAGACTGGTGCTTGCTGGAAAGTTCTTCATGCCATTGCTGCAACTGCGCTTGGGTTGCCTTTTCGACGTGCACGTATATCCCTCATGAGATGATGAATGGTGTTTAGGAAGTTGGTTATGGTGAACCAAGCGAGGGGGGATTGTACGCTTTAGATAAGAGGTTTGGTATTGGCCTTTTTATACCCAAAATTGCCATGGGTGTTTTCTTGCCTTCTTGTCTTCCTTGCGTCTGCCAGGATTCTGCCTTCTATCACTTTTTCCTGGTTCATAACGTACCTGTGCACGTCGTTCCACATATGAACGACGCTCCACCCTTCTGGTGTCCGGCCCCAGGTATCTTTCTGTTTCTGTCGATGTGTCTGGCCCCTGACTCTCATCCTGTTTTCGAGCATCATCGACCGGGGTCAGGGCCAGCTCTGGTGAATGTGAGTTGGCGGTTTTTTTCAGGGGGATCTCAACAATTTTTTTTTTGTCTTCTGGTGAAAGCTCTGAGGATGGGAATGACTCGTACACATCCGGCGTCTCAAAATCGAGTGCGGAGAGCATCTTGATAGAGGCAAGCTGCTCCTGTTCTATTTCTTCCAGTACTGTGCGTGCATCGTTGATGCCGATTTGATGAAGCTCTTCAACACAACCGTGCAGAAAGAGCCTGCTGCATATCATATTGATTCTTCTTGGAACGCCTTCACTTGCTTTGTGAATGACGTCATATACAGGTTCGCTAATGGCGGGATCATTAGCCCAGCCGACCTGGCTGAGACGATGCTTGATATAGGATTTTGTATCCTCAAGGTTCAGGGAGGATAGATGGCAGGCAGCAACCAGCCGTTGATGCACTTGCTCCATGTTCGACTGTTGAACCATGTCCCTTAGTTCTTCCTGGCCTAGCAAAAAGATTTGGAGCAGTGGCTCCCTATTCATCTGGAGGTTGGTGAGCAGTCTCAACTCTTCTAGGGCATGTGTCGATAGGTCTTGGGCCTCATCGATGATCAGCAGGGCCCTTTTGCCAGCCTTGTAGCTGTTGATGAATAAACGAGTCAGTTGCTGAAGGAGCAAAGATTTGTGATCTGTGTTAGAAGAAAGGCCAAATGCATCTGCAACCATTCTCAGGAGATCATCAGCACCGAGCTGGGTACAAACCAGCATGCCGACGGTTACCTGGTCTTGCCTGAGGCTTTCGAGAAGGTCGCTAACTAGGGTTGTTTTGCCTGTTCCGGGCCTCCCCGTGATCATGACAAAGCCTTCAGCCCGTTGGAAAGCATACTGCATATAGGCTTTCGCTTTGGTGTAGCTTTTATGTTTGTAGCAGAACCTGTGGTCAGGGCTTAATCGAAAGGGTTCGGCCTTTAAGTTATAAAACTGTTCGTACATGATTTCTGAGGCCGTTAACAGGAGTTGGTTGGAAACATATCTTGGAGTATAAAGTGGCGATATGTTGCGCAGCAACTGATAGGCTTGTATGGAGTCGAGAGGTTTGCGTGGCAGTTCTCATTTTCAGCGTTAACTGGAGGCGGATATGAAGCTAATTCCCATGGTTTCTGATGTGGTTGCTTTGCTGGGGGTGCTGTTGTGCCTCGTGGCAGGGCTTGCGCGCCTGGGAGGTAGCTATTACCTCTCTGGTTTTGAAGTGATGACGATTTTTGATGCAGGGGTAGCGACCATGGTGTTTGCGTGCCTGTTGAAGCTGTATTTAATTGAAAAAAAATGAAGCAGAATTGCTTTTTGTAATTCCTGGTTACTCGGGTTTAAACGCCTTTCTTATGAGGTGAGGGATGAGCAGGTTTGGCGGCATTCTCAGGTAGTGCGAGCGAACATATAAAATAAAGTTCGGAATGCCGACGAACCGGTTTGGATGGTGGATACATGTGGGTGTCATCGCTTTCATGAGCAACCAGTCCATTGCCAGAATGCCGAGCCTGGATGGTGCCCCAGCAACAGATATTTCCTGATAGCATTGATCTGGAATTGGGGTGTCAAAAAGAATCCGGCAGTACCTGAGTCCGTAGTATAACGGTCTGGAAAGATTCAGTTCCTTTGCCCGTTCAGGAAGTCTCTGCCAAAAGTCGGGATCATTATCTGAGTGTTCCCGTAATAATGAGTCCAAATCAGACAAATCACGTAAGCCTTGATGGAATTCTCCCTCATGAAACAAATGAGTTGCACTGTGCAGAACCATGTCGCAGGGCGATAACACAAAGAGACCGGGATAGTCCGGTACGGGTTCCGATGCACCCCATATTTTTTGTACGTCCGGTTTCAGGCGGGCCGTAGGCGGTATGATGGTATGGTGAACGTCGAGTTCTGAGCGACGTTTCAGATTTCGCATGGGCGGTAGCTCATGCATCCATTTTCTGTAATATTTCTGATCGTACGGATCGATTTTGCTGGTGATCCAGCCATGCCTGTATAGAGCTTTCTCCGAGACCCCCAGCAACTCCTTTTTTACCATGATGTCCACATCGGAAAATAAGCGGCCATGGGCAGTATTTTTTCTGCTCGCGACATAGGCTGCCCCCTTTAGCAGGACAAATGGGCTTTTTATTTCGCTCAGCGCTGCGTATATTTTCGATACTTCTCGGTGAACAGATTGTAGATTGCTGTCAGCAATAATTGTTGCTCCATTGAGTTGGTGGCCCAATGGCTCGGGAACTTGATCAATCAACTTGCTTTTATCGATTAAAAAAGCAATTCGGCTCAAAAGATTCGTGCGTCTTGCCTGGCGTAGTAGCAGTTCCCAGTCTTTTGCGGTGAAGAGTGAGCTTGCGACTTTGGGGTCTTTGAGAAACCGAACGATGTGGGTCTGTGCTAATGGTTTAGCCATTGATCAGGCGTTCCATTGTTGCGTATGCCTCATCAAGGTATTGATACGTAAAGTTGTAGCAATCGCATTGGTCAACAAGGCGCGTCAATGCATTGAAGGCGCGTGAGCCAAGCACGTGATAATTGAAGCTGTTGTCAGCTAAGGCGATAAACGTCCGCCCTTTGCTTAAAGTCGATAGCTCCGTAGCAGCTCCCTTGCGGTATTTGGGAAAAATTATAGCTGCTGGAGTCGCTTGTTCGGTGCTTTTATTGACACTATTTTGCGGGGCCCTCATATGAGCGACATCCCCCTTTGCCGTGTCATGAATGCGGCTGCCGACAAAAATATCCTTTGATAAAGACCTGACGATTTCAATCGATTCATTTTTCAGGCTGATGGGCCTTGGGATGGGCGTCACCAATCCCGTTGTGAGGGAAATAAGGGCCATTTCATCTGACAGTAGCCGCCACCCCTGACTGATAAGGCCTGCGCAGAGGGTGCTTTTGCCGCTGCCGGGTGTGCCGGGAAAAATAAATGCCTTGCCACCTTTTTCCACAACAGCCGAATGAATGACAAGATATTGAAGGGCATTGTTGGCCACACACCAGTTTAACCCCCATTCAAACATGGCGAATGCTTGGGCCTGGGGGAGGGGTTTGAAGGGGAGGTGTCCGTCGAAGGAGAAGGTAGTTTGTGGGCGTATCCAGCGCCTAAGAATAGAGGGCGATTTTAACTGGATATAAAAATCGATTACTTCATCACGTGGTTCTACGGTGTAGTCGCCATAAAAGTCAACTAAACCGTCTGATACGACTGGAAGGTTTGACGTTAGATTGATGCAGAATGGGCCAACTTTTAAATTTACACCCTCTGCTGCGAGTTGCCGGCGTAGTTGTTGGCTTGAAGTCGATGAAAGTAGCAACGCAGCTATTCCTTTGCCGTATCAACTAATTCAATGCTTTGAAATTGTTGCAGTGTGTTCGTTAGATACTCTGTTATCTCTGCTTCAGGTATTTCTTGATACTGTGCAGATAATGAAGCTTTTAACTGCTGGAAGTTGGCTGGTGCTGCGGCGATTTCCAGTAGGATATCGGCGGCGGCAGTCTCAAGCAGGTGAGTTTCTCCGGAAGCGGTAACATAGACTATGGATTCATCGCCCCATCGGTGACAAAGAAATTCAGTTTCCTGAGGTATAAAAAAAGTATCGACACTGTTCATAGTGTCGATACTTTAAAACAAACAGTCGTGTACCGCGACTGTTCGATGATGCCGATAATAAATACTAGACAGCCTTACCTGTTATATCCAGGTGCTGTCCATGAACCCGCCGAAATCTCCGGTGTAGGGCTCTGGTATCAGAGATGGATCGTTGTAGATATCGACCAGTTGTTGTGGTGTCAGAATATAGGTTATTCCGCTATGAGAGGCATTCAGCAGGCCGGCCACAAAGTGACCCGCAAAATTGCCAGTACTGCCTCCAGTGTTTTCAAAAAGAATCTGTCTGAGGGTTTGGTTGGCAACACCGCTTAGGCCGCCGGGGACCGCCAGTCCGTGATAACCAAGGGCCTGTGCCAGAGTAGTGCCGCCTGTATAGCATTCCCACTCATTTTGTTTGTTGGCGCCACAAGCCTGCTGGCTGCCGTTCTGTTTGGTATAAGTGTTGTTCGAAGCATAGGAGCCATACTCGAAAGGAGTTTTACTCCAGTCCGGTTCACTGCCGCCCGGGGCTTTCCAGCCACCTGGGCTCCAGCCCGGGCCGCACTCGCCGCGATCCGGGTCTGACAAATTGCCGGACATCATGTTAGACAGGCAGTTGCCGCCGAATACAGGTCTGCTGGCCAGGGTGAGGAGTACAGGGGCGCCAAGGCGGGAAAACTCCCGGCGTGACAATCCAGCGCCAGACTCCTGGTGTTTCTCAACCATATGATCGTTGGTTGAAACGGGTTGTTTGTTTGAATTTTCCATCATTCTTTACGCCTGATAAGGTTATCTGTATTTACATCAGCAAGAATCGCGCCAAAAATAATAAATTTCATTTTCTTCAGTCGGTTATGGCAATTTTTTCCTTGTGCCTACGGCTGAAGTGACCGCGCTCTCTTTGTCAATGTAAAAATAACTGACATTCGCCGTGTGTATTGAAGCCCAGCTAAAGATAGCGTGTGATGGCGGTAGCCGCTAAGCCTTTCGGTCGTCTAAAGCCGCCAGATATCGACTTTTGCGTTATCAAACTGCGGGCGATCCAGAATGGACTTCACATCCATGATGACCGGGTTGTCGCAGGTGATCGCTGTCAGTTGTTCGGGGGTGAGCTGACGGTATTGTTTGTGAGCCACAGCCAGAATAATGGTTTCGATGTCTCTTAGTGCTTCCCATGGAGTTAGTTCTATGCCGTACTCTTCCATCGCGTCTACTGGGTCAGCAGCAGGATCGTGGATGCTCAGGTCGCAGTGATAGTCCTGTAGTTCCTTGATGATATCTATGACCTTTGAGTTCCTCAGGTCGGGGCAGTCTTCCTTGAATGTGAGTCCCAGGATTGCGATTTTGGCGCCATTGATTGGACGTCCCCGTTTGGCGAGTTGTTTTACAGTTTGCTCTGCAATGTATTTGCCCATGCTGTCATTGGTCTGTCTTCCTGCAAGGATGACTTGTGGATGGTGGCCGACAGCTTCTGCTTTATGGGTTAGGTAGTAGGGGTCCACGCCGATACAGTGACCGCCAACCAGCCCCGGACGGAAAGGGAGAAAATTCCATTTTGTGCCAGCGGTTTCAAGTACTTCCAGCGTGTCGATGCCGATCCGGTGGAAGATCAGTGCGAGTTCATTCATCAGTGCAATGTTCAGATCGCGCTGGGTATTTTCGATGACTTTTGCAGCTTCTGCCACTTTAATGCTGGAGGCTTTGTAGACTCCAGCGTGGATAATGCTGCTATACGTTTCTGCCACTTTTTCCAGTGTTTCAGGTGTATCACCGGAGACGACTTTGACGATGGTTTCCAAGCGTCTTTCCTTGTCGCCGGGGTTAATTCGCTCGGGGGAGTAGCCGATGAAAAAACCATGGCTTTCAGCGGGGGGGACGCCGTGTTTGCCGAGCCATGGCAGTCCGGACCCGGATTCGAGAATGGGAACGCAAATTTCTTCAGTGCAACCTGGGTAGACGGTCGACTCAAAGACGATAACGGTCCCAGGAGAAAGGTTTGCGGCGATGGTGCGGCAGGCTCCCTGCAATGCTCTTAGATCTGGCTGGTGGGCGTGGTCTATAGGGGTTGGCACTGCAACGATGATGATATTGGCCAGCCTGAGCTGTGCGGGGTCGCTAGTGAAAGATAGCCGTGATGAGGCTGAAAGCTGTTGAGCGTCTACCTCTCCGCTGGGGTCGACGCCCGCTCGGTAATTGGCGAGTTTTCGTTCGTCCAGGTCAAAACCGATGGTGTTGTGCTTTTTTCCAAAAGCCACGGCAAGAGGTAGGCCTACGTAACCCAGTCCAACGACAGCTAATGTTTCCACGCTAATCCCTTTTGTGTTGATAGTTTAAGTGTTCTGTTCCGCAAACCACGCAGCGGTTTCTTTTAGGCCCTGAAGGGCACTATGTGTGGGAGAGTAACCCAGAAGTGAGCCAGCCTTTGTGATGTCTGCGAGTGAGTGCCTGACATCGCCGGGGCGGAAATCCCTGTAGCTGGGCGTGCTGTCCAATAACATTGGATCCCTTTCTGCTACCAGATCTCGAATACTGTAGAAGAGTTCATTGAGAGTGGTTCTTTGGCCATATGCAACATTGTAAACCTGGTTTACAGCTTCTTTATTTCCTGAGCATGCCGCCAGAATATTTGCTTGCACAGCGTTATCGACATAACAGAAATCCCGTGAGGTTTCTCCATCGCCATTGATACAGCAAGGTTGTTTGCTGATAAGTTGTGCGAACCAGCGGGGAATGACGGCTGCATAAGCTCCATTGGGGTCTTGCCTGGGGCCAAATACATTAAAGTACCGCAGGCCAATGCTTTCCAAGCCGTAGATGCTGTAAAAGACGCTTGCATACAGCTCGTTAACGTATTTGGTTACCGCATAGGGCGATAAAGGGTTGCCAATTTGATCTTCCACTTTGGGGAGTCCTGGATGATCCCCGTAAGTGGAAGAAGATGCTGCGTAGACCAATCGCTTTACGTTGGCGTTTCTTGCGGCAACTAGTATGTTTAGGAACCCATCGATATTCGATTGGTTGGTGCTGATAGGGTCCTCAATTGATCTCGGCACGCTTCCCAAGGCTGCTTGGTGGAGGACGAAGTCCACTCCTTTGCACGCGTTCTCGCACTCTTTGAGGTTTCTTATGTCGTAGCGATAAAACTGGAAATTTTGCCAGTTGGAGCCTGAAATTTCCTTTACTGCATCAAGGTTTTTCTGGTGTCCCGTGGAGAAGTTGTCTATGCCAATCACGGTTTGACCCAGGTTCAGCAGGGTCTCCAGTAGATTTGAACCAATAAACCCTGCCACGCCAGTGATGAGCCAGGTCTTTGGCGTTGAGGTTAACGATTCCTTTGTTGCGCTATATGTAGACACTGCGGACTCTGCTGTTCGTTAAGTAGTTTGTTTGAGTGGGTATGCTAAATGTACATTGTGTAAATATGATGTCGATTTGTTTGCGGTGCGGGTGTGATGCAGGTCTCAAGCGCTGCAAGATGTTGGTCATGCGGCTTTATTTAAGTCTGTTCTTAGCCGGATTATGCTGGCAACCAGTATATTTGTTCCATTGAGCTTAATCTAGGTCGAGTGGGTTTTTACGGCATTAGGTGGCGATCACCTGATCCAGGGGTAAATTGTAGGCTGTTCGTGCGGTTGGAGAGGTTTTTGTAATGAATTTGGGCGTCATAAGCTACCTATTTGCATTTATTGCATACCTCGCTTTGATGGTATTGGTGCTTTTTTCCTGGCGGGGAAGGGTGGGGGGTGGATTAATCATTCTGGCCTTGCTCGTTTCAAGTGTCTGGGCGGGAGTTGTATCTCTCGCGGAGATGGGGGTTCCCATCTCCTTTGAAGTTATGCAGCTTGCTGAGTTGGTTCGAAGTCTTTTGTGGTGCCTGTTTCTATTTTATGCAATGGAAAAAAGCTGCCAGAGTGATGGGGCTAATTCTCTTGCTTTCAGGGTGGCTGTTGGAATAGCGGGACTATTGGTCGTTGTGGGGGCTGCGTTTGCCCTTCCGTTCTCTGCGCGTCTCTTGCCTAATTTTGGCGCTGGGCTTAGGGATGCGGTTCTGACCTTGTGGGTGGCATTGTCGATCGTGGTGCTGGTATTGATCGAGCAGATATTTAGAAATGCTACAGAAACGTTGAGGTGGTCGGTTAAATTTCTTTGTCTGGGGGTTGGAGGGTTCTTTGCTTACGATCTTTTCATGTATGCGGATGCGCTGTTGTTCAAGAAGATAAGTCTTAACCTTTGGGAATCTCGGGGGTTTGTAAATGGCATGGTGGTGCCCCTGATTGCGATTGCTATTGCCAGAAATCCCAGGTTTGAGGTGAATCTGCACGTTTCAAGAAATGTTGTTTTTCACACCGCCACAATTATTGGGGCTGGGGTTTATCTGCTCTCGATGGCGGTCGCTGGATATTTCATCCGTTTTTATGGGGGAAACTGGGGGGCGATACTACAGGTCGTTTTCTTCTCTGGAGCGCTTGTGTTGCTCTTGATCTTAGTCTTCTCCGACAGAATTAGAGCTAAGTTTAGGGTTTTTTTAAGCAAACACTTTTTTTCCTACAAGCATGACTATCGTGAGGAGTGGCTTAAATTTACTCGTAATCTGGCAGAGGGCGAAGACAGTGTGCCGGGGAGGGTGATCCAGTCGATAGCAAAGCTGACGTCAAGTTCTGGTGGGATGCTGTGGGAAAAAAATGAGCTTGGTCAATATGACTTGCTGTACAGGTGGCATATGCCTGAGCCCGAGGGTGTGGATGCTCATTCGCTGGAGTCATTAGCGAGATTCTTGGACCGAACGCATTGGGTGGTCGATTTTGATGAGTACTATGAATCCAGGTCGGTCTATGGCGGTTTGGTCCTGCCTGAGTGGCTTTTGTCCATTCCAAATGCCTGGCTAATTGTTCCGCTGGTATTCAGAGATGAGTGTCTGGGGTTTGTGCTGGTCAGACGGTCGGAGTTGCAGTCCAGTATCAACTGGGAGGACAGGGATCTCCTGAAAATGGCAGGCCAGCATGCAGCAAGCCATTTGGCGCAGTACCAATCCGACCAGGAGCTTATGCGCTCCAGACAGTTTGAGGCCTTTCATCGGCTGTCTGCATATATAGTGCATGATTTGAAAAATATCCTTGCGCAGCAATCTCTCATCGTTGCCAACGCGGAGCGGCACAAACATAAGGAGGAGTTTGTTGATGATGTGATCTCGACGGTTAAAAACTCAGTCGACAGAATGACACGGCTGATGGATCAGATGAGAAGTGGTGTTAGGGGAGAAATGCGTGGGCCTGTGATTTTGGGTGACTTGCTGGCGAGGGTTGCTTCGAATCATGCAAGTCGATTGCCGGTGCCCAGGCTTGAAATGTCTGCGGGCAAGGTGGTTGTGGACGCTGACCGGGAGCATTTGGGTACGGTATTTGGTCATTTGATTGCCAATGCGCAGGATGCAACGCCGAAAGATGGTAGTGTTGTTATAGAGGTGAAATGGCTTGGTGATAAGGTGTGTGTTGACGTGATGGATACAGGAGTCGGCATGGACCGGGATTTTATCCGTGACAGGTTGTTCAAGCCATTTGATTCTACAAAGGGCTTGGTGGGTATGGGGGTTGGCGCGTTTGAAAGCAGGGAATATATCCGCTCTCTCGGTGGCGATATCCTTGTTGACAGCCAGTTGGGTGCAGGCTCTACCTTCAGCATTCTATTGCCTGCTGACAGGTTGGATGTCAACGACACCCGGAAGCAAAGGGAAGGAGTAAATGGTGAGTGAGAGCCAGAAGCAGTTGCTGGTTGTAGAAGATGATGTGGGCTTGCAGAGTCAGCTTCGTTGGTGTTTTGACGGTTATGATGTTGTTGTTGCGGGTGATAGGGAGTCGGCCATAGCGCAATTGCGCAGACATAATCCCAAAGTGGTGTTACTGGATTTGGGGTTGCCGCCAGATCCCGGTGGAGTGACGGAAGGGTTCGCGACGCTGGGTGAAGTACTTGCCATTTCTCCAGAGACAAAAATTATTGTTGTCACCGGGGATAATGATCGGGCGAATGCGGTAAAGGCTATTGGTCTTGGTGCTTACGACTTTTACCAAAAGCCCGTCGAGCCGGAAGTGCTTTCTTTGATGGTGGATCGAGCATATCGCGTTTGTGAGCTGGAGCTGGAAAACCGTCAGTTGCTGGAGGGGGCAGGTTCGCCTCTTAAGGGGATTATCGCTGCCAGCCCGGAAATGCTGAAGGTGTGTCGGACCGTTGAAAAAGTGGCGCCATCAGATATTACCACTCTGTTGTTGGGGGCTAGTGGCACGGGGAAAGAGGTGGTGGCAAGGGCATTGCACGAGATGAGCCCTCGAGCCGGAGAGAAAATGGTTGCGATCAATTGTGCTGCCATTCCTGAAAATTTGCTTGAAAGTGAATTGTTTGGTTATGAAAAAGGTGCGTTTACTGGTGCGGTTAAGCAAACGCCGGGAAAAATCGAATATGCCCATGGGGGTACGCTCTTCCTGGATGAGATAGGTGATTTGCCCTTAGAGTTGCAGGCTAAATTGCTGAGATTTCTGCAGGAGCGGGTAATTGAGCGTGTTGGTGGTCGTTCAGAAATTCCTATTGACGCTAGAATCATATGCGCAACCCATCAAGATTTGACGAGGGCGATCAGCGAGGGTCGTTTCAGGGAGGACCTATATTACCGAATCAGCGAGATCACGATTCATATCCCCTCGCTTAAAGAGCGCAAGGAAGATGCCTTGTTGCTGGCAAGAGCATTCCTTGCTCGTTTCAGTAGGGAGCAAGGTCGATCTATCAGGGGTTTTGATCTTCCGGCCAAAAGAGCAATTGAGAATTATGAGTGGCCGGGAAACGTTCGGGAGCTTGAAAGCCGTGTTAAAAGAGCAATTATCATGGCCGATAACCCCTACATTTCGGTTGAGGATTTGGAACTCCCTGTTTCCTCTGAGTCTGAAGTCGCACCTTTCAATTTGAGGCAGGTCAGGGAGGATGCTGAAAAGCGTGCAATACAGAGAGCCCTTCTGAATACGGACGAAAATCTATCCGAGGCAGCAAAGCTGCTGGGCGTCACTCGTCCTACTCTCTACAATTTTTTGGAGAAGTATAAGATGCGTTGACGGTAGGCCGTTGATGGGTCGCTATCTGCCCTTGCCAAACAGAACGACTTCTACTGTCCGTAACAGGATGTTTAAATCCAGCAAAAAGCTGCGATGCTTGATGTAGTAGAGGTCGTACTTGAGCTTTTCTAATGCATCCTGGTCGGATGACCCATAGGGGTATTTTAGCTGTGCCCAGCCTGTCAGTCCTGGTTTTACATTGTGACGTTCATTGTAATACGGGATGTTTCTGATCAGATTTTGGACGAACTCTGGGCGCTCTGGCCTAGGGCCGACAAACCCCATGTCACCTCTGAAGACGTTGTAAATCTGGGGTAATTCGTCAATTCGGTACTTTCTGATGAAGTTGCCTACGCGGGTGGTGCGGGAGTCGTTGGCTGTTGCCCAAACAGCCCCATTGCTCTCCGCATCTGTTCTCATGCTTCTAAACTTTACGATTCTGAATATTCTGCCATCCTGACCAACTCTTTCCTGGGAGTAGAAAATAGGCGCCTTCAGGCCTTCCTCCAGCTTAATAGCCAAGATGGTGATTAGCATGGCTGGCCATGCGACAAGGAGGACGATCAGGGCCATTGATGCGTTGAAAATCCAGTCAAGTCCATTCCTGAGATAGTGGGTGGAGGCAAAGCCATTAGAGTAGATGACCCAGCTTGGATAGATCAGGTTGACTGCAATTTGCCCGGTTTCTCGTTCAATGAAGTCAAGTATGTCTACTATGCTGATTCCTCTGATTTTGCAGGAGAAAAGCTCATCAACCGGCAGGTTGTTTCGTCTTTCATCACAGGCAACGACAATTTCATCAATTCCGTTTTCAAGGACAAATGAGAGGAGAGCCCCTTTTTCCAGAGTGATTCTCTTCTCTTTCTGAATGCCGTCCGGGGAATCGCCACTCATGACCACAAAACCCTTTAGGATGAAGCCGTGCCTGTCGACTTTGCGGCGCATCCGCTTTTCAATGATGGAGGCCCTCTCCCCTGAACCGAGTACGAGCACGTGTGCTTTGTTGAATCCAAGTAGATCGAAGTGAGCGGCAAGGTATCGGGTTAAGCAGCTGAGGACGAGGCACAGTAGTGCGGAAGAAATGACTATTTCGGTCGTAAATGGTTGAAGGTCGAGAAGGAGGCTTGTGCAGAGAGTGAATTCTGCTGATCCCATTGTTACAGATATCAGGACTCTGCGTAGAATGCTGCGGAAGTTTTCTCGCATCCTGGGGTTGTACAACCCCAAGGAGAGTGATGTGAGTAAGATTAGAAGCGAGAAGATAATGGCATAGATGGCTGTTATGTTGCCTTCGAGGGCGGGTTGATCAGACCAGTTAAAAACTTTATTTAAAAACAATGAAAAGTAGATCGAGCCGACGTATAGGCAAAACTCCACTACCGTTAATATCTTATATCCGACAGAAAGGTCTCTGAAGTTTGTCTTTGTCATTGTCCGTAACCATCTTGTTCCGTTTTTGCGGTTAACCCCGCCCTCGCGGTACCTGTCGCAAGGGGAGATTTCTCTTTGCTGGGGTGCCTTTTCTGTATTTCAGAGAACGCGGTTTATTCAGGCCGGAAAGTTTGGCAGGTCAGGGCTCCCGGCTCATGTGTCGTGCACTTCTTCTTGGAATTCGGCCGCTCAAATTCGTGCGAGGGCATAATCATAGCAGTTAATTGGTCTTGTTGTGAGATGGTCGATCTTCCGGAGTGGAGTAAGCGGAGGCTCTTGGTGGGTGAACGGTAGTCTTTGCGTGGCTCTGAGCTGTTAAACTTTGTCCGTATAACCAAGGGTGTCTGGGGAGCATTTCTAGTCACCACTTTGTTGTGCATGTTAGACTCGCTAAGACTTTTGCTTGCGGCACTCAATGGAGGAGCTAGATTGTGTCACATTTCATTTCTTTCTCAAGAAGTTCTTTATTGGCTTGTATCGGCCTGTTGCTTTCTGGCTTGACGGGTTGTGCTTCTTCTGGCTTGCAGGAAATTCCTGAAGAGCAGCGAGCTACTCCGGCTGACTATACCTATGTGATTGGCCCTGGGGACAGCATGGAGGTGTTTGTCTGGGGTAATGAGGAGCTCACCATCAGTGGAGTCAAGGTTCGTCCCGATGGAAAAATCAGTACCCGGTTGGTAGAGAATATTGATGCAAGTGGCAAGACTCCGTCCGAGCTCGCCAGGGAGATCGAGTCCGCATACTCTGAATATGTGAAAAGTGCGGTTGTCAGTGTGATCTTGGATGATTTTAAGGGTGTTCCTTCTCAGCAAGTACGGGTGGTCGGTGAGGCTGCTGAGCCAGCGGGCATACCCTATCGGAAACATATGACATTGCTGGATCTCATGATTGAAGTTGGCGGGCTGACTGAATTTGCTGCAGGTAACAAGGCGGTTCTTGTCCGCACTGCCGGAGGAAACCAGGTAAGTTATCACCTCAGGCTTGATGATTTGCTGGACAAGGGTGAAATGTCGGCACACGTGGTCCTTTTCCCTGGTGATACTGTCATCATTCCTGAAGCTTGGTTCTAATATACCCGTTTTGCTAAAGAGTCTAGGGAAGAGGCGGTAATGCAAGAGATATTGGCCCAGGTGTTTGGCTATGTGGCCGGACTTTGGCGATTCAGATGGCTAGGATTGGTGTTGGCGTGGGTAGTTGCACTATCGGGGTGGTTTTGGGTGTCCCAAATGCCAGATCAGTACATGGCAACTGCCCGCGTCCATGTGGATACCAACAGCATCCTTCGTCCCTTATTGAGAGGTCTGGCTGTACAGCCTGATATTAATCAGCGTGTTGCCTTAATGAGCCGGACTCTGCTAAGCAGGCCAAACTTGGAAAAGTTGGTCCGCATGACAGATATGGATATTCAGGTAAAGACTGAGGCGCAGAAAGAAGCGTTGTTGGCGAGCCTTGCCAAGTCCATCAGTCTTTCTGGTGATAGGCGCAATGCCTCGCTCTATTCCATTTCCTTTCATCACAAAGATCGTGAGTTTGCCAAAAAAGTTGTGCAGGCATTGATCTCTGTTTTTGTTGAGAGCTCCGTTGGGGAAAAAGCCGGCGATACGGGTAATGCTCAGTCCTTTCTGGATAAGCAGATAGCTGAATATGAAAAACGGCTAACTGATGCTGAATCTGCTCTTGCGAGTTTCAAACAAAAACATGCCAGTATCCTGATGGGGGAGGGAGGTAGCTATTACCAGCGGTTAGTTTCTGCTCGGCAGGAGTTGAGTCAGGCTCGCCTTCAGTTAAAGGAGATGCAGAACCGCCGGAATGAACTCAAGCGACAACTCTCCGGGGAGCAGCCGGTCTTTATGCCTGGCGCAAGTTCTCAGGGGGCAACCTCGCTGGATGGTCGGATTAATTCTCTAAAGGCAAAGTTGGATGACCTGTTATCAAAGTACACCGATAAGCATCCTGAGGTGGTCCAGATAAATAACCTGATTTCCGAGTTGGAGAGAGAGCGTTCAGATGAGTTGGCAAAGGTCAAGGCAGGTGACTTTTCAGATCTTTCTGGCCTTAGTGTGAGCCCGGTTTACCAGCAGATGCGTGCCATGCTCGCTGAGGCTGAGGCAAACGTAGCTGAACTGAGTGTAAGGGTGTCGGAGTATCAGGCCCGGGTTGATAGTCTGGACCAAATGGTTGATCAGATCCCGGTGATTGAGGCCCAGTTGACACAGCTGAACAGGGATTATGACGTTGTTTCACAGCAGCATACCGAATTGCTTGAGAGAAGGGAGTCTGCCCGTATCTCTGAGGATGTTGAGCAGCAGGGTAACGATTTGATTTTTAAAGTAGTTGACCCACCTTTTGTGCCTTTAAAGCCAAACAAGCCCGATAAGTTTTTGTTGAATGGTGGTGTGCTGGTCATCTCGTTGCTGGTGGGGGTTGGCGTGGCACTGTTGTTTACACTGTTAAAACCAGTTATTTCCGATCGTCGGAGATTGGCAGCTGTAACCGGGATGCCAGTCTTGGGTGCCGTTATGTGTATTACCACTGAATCTCAGAGACGTAGAGTAATTCTGAAAAATGTGCAGTTTGTTACGTTATTCCTGTGCTTGTTTGTGGCCTATGCAGGTGTAAGTGTAGGGCATCAATGGGGGCTTATATGAGCACAATTGAAAAAGCTGTAGAAAAACTTGGAAAAAGCCCTGCTCAGCCAAATCAGGTGCGTGGAGCGGTAGCTCCAGACTTGGAAAAAGGGAGTGATCAATCGTTATCACCTGAGCAGGTGTCTCCATATTCTGTTGAATCAGCGCTTCAGTCTGATATCCCGGTCAAGGTTGATCTGGAGCTGCCATTTGCCCGATTAGAAGAAATGGGATTCGTTACCCCGGCAAACCCCCGTAGTCGAATTGCTGAGGAATATCGGGCTATTAAAAGGCCCCTGTTAAAAAATATTGATGGGCAGTTGGCGGAGGATGTGCCCAATATCAACCTCATTATGGTTAGCAGCTCATACGAGGGAGAGGGTAAAACGTTTTCTGCCATAAACCTCATGATGAGTGTGTCCATGGAGAAGGACAAAACAGTGTTGTTTGTGGATAGTGACATTGTTAAGGCATCTGCTGGCAAACTGCTGGGGATACCCAACGATGCGCCTGGCCTGATCGACTTGTTGGAAAATGAACAGTTGGGTGTAGAAGAGGTCTTGTTGACAACCAGCTTGCCTAATCTGCGGATTATTCCAGCAGGGAAGGCCCATGATCATTGTAATGAGCTTTTTGCCAGTGAACGAATGAAGCAGCTCATGGCTGAATTGTCTCTTCGTTATCCTGATCGTGTGATTATTTTTGATGCCCCGCCGTTTCTGCAGACGAATGAAGCCAGTGTTCTGGCCAGCTTTATGGGACAAATTATGTTTGTTGTTGAGGCGGAGAAGACGCCGCCAGACATGGTAAAGCAGGCAACCTCCCAGTTCGGAAGGGACAAAATCGTTGGACTGGTTTTAAACAAAGCCCGGAATTACCCATGGGATAATTACACGCAGGGCTATGGCTATGGCTATGGCTATGGCTCCGATAGGTCTGCGTTGGGTGGCTCCCAAGATGCTTAATTCATATGGAATCTCAAGGTGTGCTCAGCAATGGTTGCTGGTTTTTGTTTTCGTTGCCGCTCCGATGGGGGTGTTGGGCGGAGAATGGGAGCACAACGCCAGTGTAACTTTCAGTGAAATATATACAGATAATGTAAAGCTTGAGGAGAGTGATAAGGACAGTGAGTTTATCAGTGTGATTCGCCCTTCATTTGAGGTCATCGGCAAGGGGAGACGAGCCGAAATGTCTCTGGCAGCCGCATTTGAATTCAATGACATGGGTGGTGGCTCAGACTCTTTCAATCCTCGGATAAATGGTAATGGCAAGGTTGAACTGCTTGAAGACTTCTTTTTCGTAGATGGGAGTATTTACGCGAACCAATCAATGATTGATCCATTTTCAGCCGCGGGCTCCAGCACATTGAATGAACGCGATAACTACACAACTACATACGACTATACTGTTAGCCCCTACATCGTTCACCGTTTTGCACAGTTTGCCGATCTAAAAGTGAAATACACCTTTGACGATCAGCTTAACAAGAGTAATCAACTGTCAGACAGCACCCATGAATCGGTGGTCGCAACACTTAAGAGTGGGCCGGACTTCGGTCGGATCAGTTGGGGGCTGACCAGTGAATATAACAAGACGGAGTTTGATGGCACAGACTTGCAGAATCAATCGGCTGACAATGAGCGCATTTCCAATAGTGTGAATCTTGGTTATCGGTTCAATCCGAAGTGGCAAGTATCTGGAACCTTGGGTAAGGAGTGGAACAATTACCAGACGTTTGACAACGATGATACTGATGATGATTTTTGGGATGTAGGTGTTTTATGGACGCCCAACAAAAGGAACACTTTTGACGTCGGTTATGGGAAGCACTTCTACAGTACTACCCCTCGTTTTAAGTTCACTCATAAACAGCGTCGCTCGGCACTGACAGTCAGTTACACCAGATCTCTGACTGATACGCGCTCCCAGCGCCGAAATGCAGAGTTTTTCAGCTTTCTGGATGCGCTCGGCGATCCAGTCGATCCCATTACCGGTGAACCACTTTTCCTGACGGACAACTTCACATTCCAGGATCAGGGTATTTTTGTAAATGAAATGTTTGATAGCGAATGGACTATCAAGGGCAAGCGCACCACTCTCACCTTATTTTTCAAAGAGTCAAAACAGATAAGGGAAGACGTTGATGAGGATGCTGTTTTTCAATCTTCCGGAATTCGGATAAAAAGAGATTTGTCGTCGATCTTGAGCCTCACATCCCGTCTTGCTTGGGACGAAAGAAAAAATCAGGTCGGCTCTCAAGCGGATACTACGAGGTTTTACCTGAGTCTCGATCGTAAGCTTGGAGCTAAGACCAAGGTGGGGGTCGCATACAGCTTTTCTGATCGAGATTCGGATATTTCTGGCGACGACTATAAAGAAAATCGGGTTAGCGTTAACCTGACTATTGATTTGTAAGGGAGTTGCTTATGGCTAAGGATTTCGGGCCATTGCAGATTCTCTGTGTGGTGGGTGCCCGCCCAAATTTCATGAAGATCGCTCCAATTATGCGTGCGCTCAACCACGCAAACTCCGGCCTGGAGGGGCTGCTGCTGCATACTGGCCAACATTATGATGCGGCAATGAAGGCCTCTTTTTTTGACCAATTGAACATTCCCGAGCCTGATGTGGACCTGGGGGTAGGATCTGGTTCACATGCTGTGCAGACAGCAGAAATTATGAGGCGGTTTGAGCCCGTACTGGATGAACGGCAGCCGGATGCCATTCTGGTGGTGGGGGATGTTAACTCGACCATCGCTTGCGCATTGGTGGCGGTAAAGAAATCCGTCCCGGTGATTCATGTAGAGGCGGGGTTGCGCAGCGGCGATCGTGCCATGCCGGAAGAAATCAATCGGGTTTTGACCGACCAGATATCTGATCTGTTGTTCACCACCGAGCAATCTGCTGCAGGTAATTTGCAAAAAGAGGGTATTGCTGCAGAGAGAATCCATTTTGTCGGGAATGTGATGATCGATACCCTTCGTTTTAATCTCTCGGATGCTGTTTCTGCTGAATCCACCATCGGATCGTTTGTGGATGTGGGGCAGGGGCTGGACTTTTCCCGAGGGTATGGCCTAGTCACCTTGCACCGTCCTGCCAATGTGGATGATCCCGATGTGCTGGAACAGTTGTTGCGGGTGCTGGCTGAAATCAGTGCTGAAGTCCCCTTGTTTTTTCCTGTGCACCCCAGAACCCGCCAACGGATTGTTGATTCAGGTCTGGAATCCATTTTTGCCAATGTACCTTTCTATATGGTGCCACCACTAGGCTACCTGAAATGCTCGGTATGATGAAAGATGCCCGCATGGTGTTGACTGATTCCGGAGGAATACAAGAAGAAACTACGGCCTTGGGTATCCCCTGTGTCACCCTGCGGGACAACACTGAACGACCGATTACTGTGGATCAGGGTACCAATACCATTGTTGGTACAGACCCTGCCAAAATTCGCTCCTGTGTCAGGGGAATATTAGATAACGGTGGCAAGTCAGGCCGAATTCCCGAACTATGGGATGGCTGTGCTGCCGAACGCATTGTCGATGTTATACGCTGCTGGTTCGAAGAGCTGCGTCAATGAGGGTGAAGCCCATCTGCAATGCCATGACCGTGGACGTGGAGGACTATTTCCAGGTTTCCGCTTTTGAAAGTTGTGTGAGCAAGTCTGACTGGGAACATCTTCCCTGTCGGGTTGAAGCCAATGTGGAAACAATCCTGGCGTTATTTGCGGAGAAAAATATCAAGGCAACATTCTTTACGCTGGGTTGGATAGCAGAGCGCTACCCGGCCATGGTAAGGAAAATTGTTGATCAGGGACATGAACTTGCAAGTCATGGTTGGGAGCATATCCGTGTGACACAGCAGGATGCACAATCGTTCAGCGATGATGTCCGTCGCACCCGGACTCTACTTGAAGACATTTCCGGAAAGCCTGTATTGGGTTACCGTGCCGCCAGCTATTCCATCGGTCGCGATAACCTCTGGGCTCTGGATTGCCTGGCGGAGGCCGGTTATCAGTACAGCTCCAGTATTGTTCCAATTCGTCACGATCTATACGGTATGCCCGATGCACCGCGCTTCGCTTTTTGTGCAGCTGGAGGGAGACTGCTGGAAATTCCGATAACTACCATTCCTGTGGCAGGAAAAAATATCAACTGTGGTGGTGGCGGATGGTTTCGCCTGTTCCCTTATGCCTTCACCAAATGGGCAATGCGTCAGGTCAATCACAAAGATGGTGAGCCCTGTATCTTCTATTTCCATCCTTGGGAAATAGACCCCGAGCAACCGAAGGTGGCGGGTGCGGGTAGCAAGGCCAGATTTCGTCATTACCTGAATTTGCAGAAAATGTATCGGCGACTTGAACAGTTGACATCCGATTTCCAATGGGGACGGATGGATGAGATATTTCTGACTGGCCTCAAAAATCAGGTGATGGATAGTCGATGGGGGATTGATGGCGCTCTTGATACAACAGCTATCTGACGCGGATACAAGCCGCTGGGATCAGTATGTCGATGGTAGCTCTCAGGCTACCTTTTTCATCGTGCCGGGTGGAAAACCGTCTTGGAGCGTACGTTTGGGCATCGGGCCTACTACCTGTATGCCGAGCGCAATGGTCAAATAGAGGAATTCTTCCACTGGCGCACAATAAGAGCCTGCTGTTTGGTAACCAGCTGGTATCTAACCCTTTCTGTGTCTATGGTGGTGTGGTTGCTGACAGCGATGAAGTCGCCGGAGCGTTACGAGCAGCCGCCTGTGAATTGGCACACTCGCTGGATGTCGATGCACTTGAGCTACGCAATCTGGTGGACTCAGGCAAGAACTGGCCAACCAAGACTCTTTATTCCACCTTTCGCAGGGCCATTGATCCAGACCCCGAAGTCAATATGCAGGCGATTCCCAGCAAGCAGAGAACCATGGTTCGCAAGGGTATCAAGAACGGCCTTATTAGCGAGCTGGGAGATCATTGGGACAGGGCATATCGCGTTTATTCGGAGAGTGTAAGAAACCTGGGGACCCCTGTTTTTTCCCGGAAGTATTTTTCCGTACTCCGCGAAGTTTTTGGTGAGGATTGTGGTGTGCTGATGATTACCCATGAAGGCCGTGATGTGGCTGGGGTGGTCAGTTTTTATTTCCGTGACGAAGTGCTTCCATACTATGGTGGCAGCATTGCGGAAGCTCGGGATATCAAGGGCGTAAATGATTTCATGTACTGGGAATTGATGCGACGCTCGGCGGAGCAGGGTATCCGGACTTTCGATTTCGGCCGAAGCAAGAACGATAGCGGTCCCTATCACTTCAAAAAGCACTGGGGCTTTGAGCCGGAGCCGCTTCATTATGAGTATCATCTGGTCAGGGCAACAGCTGTCCCTGAAGTGAACCCTCTCAATCCCAAATACCAGCTGTTCATTAGAGCCTGGAAAAAACTACCTCTGTCTGTGGCCAATCGGATTGGCCCCTTTCTGGCGAAAAACCTGGGCTAAAGGAGTGAGCCATGAAGCCAGCATTACTATTTCTTTCCCATCGAATACCCTTCCCCCCGAATAAGGGGGACAAGATTCGTTCTTATCACCTGTTGCGCTACCTGAGTGAGCATTATCGGGTGTTTTTGGGCACGTTCATTGATGATCCTGAAGATTGGCAATACCAGGAAAGGGTCCGTGAGCTGTGTGAAGACTGCTGTTTTGTAGCTCTGGATAGTCGGAGTGCCAAGTGGAAAAGTCTGCGGGGGTTTCTCAGTGGTGAAGCCCTTACTCTGCCTTACTTTTATAACGAGGCTTTGTCAGGATGGGTTGATGATCAGCTGCGAGAGCAGCAGATTGAGGGAGCGGTGATCTATTCTTCGGCCATGGCTCAATATGTCATGGGGAGTGTTCACAGGCTTTCTCGCAAAGTTATTGATTTTGTCGATATCGATTCGGACAAGTGGCGACAGTATTCTGACAGAAAGCCGTGGCCGCTGAGCTGGATATACCGTAGAGAGGCAGACAGGCTTTTAGCCTTTGAGCGGCAAGTGGCCGCTGATAGTAGTGGTGCACTGTTCGTGTCATTCGCCGAAGCTGACCTGTTTAAGGTGCTGGCTCCGGAAGTGGCGGAAAAAACCGGCTTTTATAACAATGGGGTCGACGTGGAGTATTTTTCCCCGGCTGTGCCGATGGAGAATCCATATAGCGACGATGAGCGGGCGTTGGTATTCACGGGAGCCATGGATTATTGGCCAAATGTGGATGCAGTCTGCTGGTTCGCCAGGGAGGCATTCCCGTTATTGCGCATGGTGGACAATCGTTTGCGCTTTTACATTGTCGGTAGTAACCCTTCGGCTGCGGTGCTGCGGCTGGGAAACATTCCAGGTGTGGTGGTGACAGGTCGTGTTGCTGATGTGCGTCCCTACCTGAAATATGCGATGGCTGCCGTAGCGCCGATGCGAGTAGCGAGAGGAATCCAGAACAAGGTGCTGGAGGCCATGGCAATGGCCAAGACGACCATTGTTTCGCCGCAGGCCCTGGAGGGGATTGCTGCAGATCACGCTAACCATGTACTGCTTGCCGAACAAGAGGCCGACTGGTTAACGTTGATAAAGCGAGTCATGGACGGTGAGTTTGGCGAACTGGGTCACAGTGCGCGACAAAAAGTCATGCTGGATTTCTGTTGGAACGATAATCTGCCGGTAGTCAAACGATATCTTGAGGGTGGGTATACCACGTGACCATGGAAATAACCGGCATGGATGGGCGGCGGGCAGCAGATGCCAGCCTGCGGCAGGTAATATGGTCATCATTGTTATTGTTAGTGGCATTTCTTGGGCTGTTTCATGAAACGGCCTGGACCATGTTTTCTACCTGGCTCAACTCAGAAACCTACACCCATGGGATTCTGATACTGCCAATTGTGATCTGGCTGGTCTGGCGGCGGCGGACATTTTGGCAACATTTGAGCCCAAGACCCAATTACCTGTTCCTGATACCCCTAGCGTTTTCAGGATTCGGCTGGATGCTGGGTAAGCTGGCGGCTGTGCAGGTGGTGCAGCAGTTGGCACTGATATCCATGCTGGTGAGCGCCTTTATCGCTGTGGTGGGTAAAGATATTTCCCGAACCCTGGTATTTCCGCTGGCATTTCTTTTCTTTGCTGTACCTATGGGGGAAGGGCTGGTTCCTCCGTTGATGGAATATACCGCGACTGTGACCACCTTTATGGTGAAGCTAACAGGTATTCCGGTGTATCGCGATGGCATGTTTATTTCCCTGCCAACCGGTAACTGGTCGGTGGTTTCAGCTTGCAGTGGAATCCGTTACCTCATTGCTTCCGTCTCTTTGGGGTGTCTCTTTGCCTACCTCAATTATTCGAGTAACCGGAAAAGACTGGCATTCATGGTGGTCTCTGCGATAGTCCCCATCGTGGCCAATGGTCTGCGCGCTTACATGATCGTCATGATTGGTCACTTGAGTAACATGCAGTTGGCTGTTGGGGTGGATCACCTGATTTACGGTTGGTTGTTTTTTGGCTTAGTCATGTTGGTGCTGTTCGTCATCGGCTCTCGCTGGCGGGACCCTGATCAGGTGCCCGACTTCGATAGGGTGGCGATTACAGTATCGAATCTGCCGGTATCCTCATCTGCGGCTTTGCTGAGGGGGCTGGTGTTGGTGTTGATGTTGGGTGGGCTGTGGCCCACCTGGGTTTATGCGTTGGATCGCGTGCAGCGGACCTGGTACGACTCGCCCCTATTGGCACCAATGGTGCTGCAAGGCTGGACGCTCGCGTCGGAAAAGCAATGGGACTGGTTTCCCCGTTCAGAGGGCGATGACCGTCGCATGGACCAGTTTTATCAAGCGCTGAATGCCGAAGAGTCAGCGGACTCGCTGCAGCTACATGTTGTCCACTATCTGGAGCAACACCAGGGGAAAGAGGTTGTTCATGCCAATAACCGACTGTTTAACAAAGAGTTTAGGTATTGGAGATTAGCTTCCCTCCATACTCGGGAAACACCGATTGGAGCAGATTCCCTAGCGGTTAGAGAGGCCATCATCCGCGGACCGGGTAGGGAGTTGTTGGTGTGGCAGTGGTATCGCGTAGGCAATTACTACACAGCTGATAAATACATGGCAAAGGTCCGTGAGGTCATGAGCCGTTTGCTCAAGGGACGCAGAGATGCCGCCATTATCACGGTTGCCGTTTCCATCAACGAAGATACTGACGAATCTCAGGAGCGGGGCAGCATCAGGCTGGCAAGTTTTGTCCAGGAAATGCTGCCTGCATTGGAGGCAGCCCTGGATCAGGGGTTGGTAACTGGAGATCGCCAGTGAATCAGCCTCCGTTGATCGCGCACATCATTTACGCCCTGGGTACCGGTGGTCTTGAGAATGGCCTGGTTAACATCATTAACCGCACTCCGCCGGACCGCTACAGGCATGCCATTATCTGCCTCACCAGAGCTGACAGTTTCGCAAGTCGAATTACTGCCCCCGGCGTTGAGGTGGTCGAGTTACATAAAAGGCCGGGCCAGGATTTGTCTGTCTATATCCGTCTCTGGCGTGTGTTACGCCGTCTGAGCCCGGCCGTGGTGCACACGCGGAATCTGGCCAGTCTGGAAATGCAGGTGGTGACGTTGGCATTGCCGGGTACCCGGCGTGTTCAAGGGGAGCACGGTCGTGATATCCAGGATCTGGATGGAAGTAATCGTAAATACAACCTGTTGCGTAAAGCTATCAAGCCATTAATTCATCGTTACATTGCTGTAAGCGAAGATCTGCGGCAATGGCTGCACGATACTATTCATGTGCCTGAGCAGCACTTGGTACAAATTTACAATGGCGTGGATAGCCAGAAATTTACACCGGTAAAGATGAGGAAAACGCTCGGTCTGCCCGCTTCCTTCCAAGCTGAGGACGTTGTGGTTATTGGCACAGTTGGCAGACTGGCAGAAGTAAAAAACCAGTCCATGCTGGTGAATGCAGTTGCGACGTTGTTGTCTCGCAAGCCGGATCTGCGTGACAGATTACGATTGTTGCTGGTGGGTGGAGGCCCCTTGTCTGACACCCTTGCAGCCCAGGTTGAGGGTTTGGGATTGGATGATATGGTCTGTATGACCGGTGACAGGGAGGACATTCCCTGTTTGCTTCAGTCCATGGATATTTTTGTGCTCCCATCCCTGGCGGAAGGTATTTCCAATACTCTGCTGGAGGCTATGGCCACTGGGTTGCCCGTGGTCGCCACTCGGGTTGGGGGTAATCCGGAACTCATCGAGGAAGGGGTTAACGGATATCTGGTGCCGGTCAATGATCACCGGGCAATGGCAGATGCCCTTGGGGAGCTGGTTGAGCACAGGGAGACACGGGAGCGCATGGGTGAAGCCGGTCTCGAACGGGTTCGGCGGACGTTCAACTGGGATCGAACTGTGGCCCGCTACTTGGGGGTATATGACGACCTGCTCGGCATTCAGACCCGGAAAGCAACAGACAACAACGTGTTGGGCAATTGAAAGATGTGTGGGATAGCGGGAATTTTTGATTTGACCGGTTTTCGGGAGTTCGATGCCGGATTGCTGGAAGCAATGAACCAGACCCAGTTTCACCGGGGGCCCGACGAGGGAGGGCAATATCTCGAGCCGGGGGTGGCATTGGGGCATCGGCGCCTGTCTATTATTGATCTGTCTTCTGGGCAGCAGCCCATGTTCAGCGAGGACGGTAACCTGTGTGTGGTGTTCAATGGAGAAATCTACAATTTCAGAACCCTTGCAGAGGAACTGAAAGCAAAGGGTTATCAGTTTCGTACCCGTTGTGATACCGAGGTCATTTTATATGCCTGGCAGGAATGGGGGCAGCACTGCGTCGAGCGGTTTCGCGGCATGTTTGCCTTTGCCCTCTACGACCGGCGTGAACAGAGCCTGTTTCTGGCCAGGGATCGCTTTGGCATCAAGCCGCTGTACTATGCAGTGCTACCTGATCGCCAGCTGATTTTTGGTTCAGAGTTGAAGGTGCTTAAGGCGCATCCCCTGTTGCCCCGAAAGCTGGAGCCTCAGGCAGTTGAAGACTACTTTGCGCTGGGTTATATCCCGGAACCAAAAACCATTTATCGGGATGTTTACAAACTTCATCCCGGCCACACCCTTCTGTTCAAGCGCGGTGAGCCTGTTCCCCCCTCGCGAGAGTACTGGGACATCCCCTTCTCGGCTGTTCAGGTCGGCTCTGAAGAAGATATTTCCCGGGAGCTGCTTAACAGAATGAGAGAGGCGGTGGACATTCGTCTGGTGTCGGAAGTGCCGTTGGGCGCTTTTCTGTCTGGCGGAGTGGATTCCAGCGCGGTAGTGGCAATGATGGCGGGATTGCAGTCCGATCCGGTCAATACCTGTGCAATTGGTTTCGACGTCAAGCAGTTCAATGAAACAGAATTTGCGCGGATGGTGGCGGAGCGCTACCACACCAACCACTTTGAACAGACTGTCAGCAGTGATGATTTCGATCTGCTGGACACCCTGGCCGATCTCTACGATGAGCCTTACGCGGACAGCTCAGCCATTCCCACCTACCGGGTATGCCAGCTGGCCCGGCAGCGAGTCACGGTTGCGTTGTCCGGTGATGGCGGAGATGAAAGTTTTGCCGGTTACCGTCGTTACCGCTGGCATATGAACGAAGAAAAATTGCGCTCATCCCTGCCACTGGGGTTGCGTAAGCCACTGTTTGGTGCGCTTGGCCGGGTCTATCCCAAAGCGGATTGGGCACCACGGGTATTGCGTGCCAAAAGTACGTTCCAGTCCCTGGCGCGCAATTCAGTGGAAGCCTATCTGCATTCCGTTTCGCTGGCCAAAGATGATCAAAGAGAACACCTGTTCAGCGATAAGCTGAAGCGGGAGCTACAGGGTTACCAGGCGATAGAGACTTTCAATCATTATGCCGGTCGATCACCCACTGATGATCCGTTGTCTCTGATCCAGTACCTGGATATGAAAACCTATCTGACCGGCGATATTCTTACCAAGGTGGACCGGGCAAGTATGGCGCATTCCCTAGAGGTGCGGGTCCCCTTGCTGGACCATCAGTTGATGGAGTGGGTATCCGGATTGCCGTCGGACCTGAAATTACGCGGCCAGGAAGGCAAGTACATTTTCAAGAAAACCATGGAGCCCTTGCTGCCGAACGATGTGCTCTATCGCGCCAAAATGGGTTTTGGCGTGCCGTTGGCAAACTGGTTCCGTGGCCCTCTACGGGACCGCCTGCGCAGTTCAATTTCCGAGGGTGGTCTGGCCGAAACCGGATTGTTCAACAGTGAATACCTGGAAAAACTGGTGGGGCAGCATTTGTCCGGTCGGCGTGATCACAGCGCCGTACTCTGGTCTCTGTTGATGTTCGAGGCTACCACCAAACAAGATGATTTTGGATTCTAGTTTCTCATGCGCATTCTTCATATTCTGGACCATTCCATTCCGTTGCAGAGTGGCTATACCTTTCGCACCCGCAACATACTGCGGCATCAGCGTGCCCTGGGTTGGGAGACCGTGCATGTAACAGGGCTTAAACATACTGGGGCGCGGGAGCTGGTTGAAGACGTGGACGGTTTGCGTTTCTACCGTACCCCTGATCAGCCCAGTCTGGCTGGCCGTTTGCCGGTGCTGAATCAGTGGCGGGTTATCCAGACTCTGGCAAAGCGTATCGGTGAGGTTATCGAAATCGAAAAGCCGGATATCCTCCATGCCCACTCTCCAGCCCTGAATGGTCTGGCGGCTCTCCAAGCGAGCAAAAAATATCGGCTCCCGGTGGTCTACGAATGCCGCGCGTTCTGGGAAGATGCCGCAGTTGATCATGGAACCAGCACGGAGTTTGGGCTGCGCTATCGCTTGACCCGAGCTCTTGAAAGCCGGGTATTTCGTCAGGCGCATGCGGTAACCACTATCTGCGAGGGGCTGCGCGGAGATATTCTTCAGCGCGGACTGGCTGCGGATAAAGTGACGGTAATCCCCAATGCGGTGGATATTGAGCACTTCAGTGTGGGTGCCAGTGCGGACTTACAACTTCTCGAATCACTGAATCTTTCCGGTAAAACAGTGTTGGGTTTCATTGGCTCATTCTATGCCTATGAAGGAATCCCGTTATTACTGGAAGCCATGCCGCTAATATCATCGTCCTGTCCGGACCTGCGCCTGCTGCTGGTCGGTGGAGGGCCGCAGGATGCCGTGATCAAGGCAAAAGTGGCGGAGCTCGGACTGGAGCATCAGGTGGTGATGACTGGCCGGGTACCCCATGCCGATGTTCAGAATTACTACAATCTGGTGGATATTTTTGTCTATCCCCGTCTGCCGATGCGCCTAACGGAACTGGTGACACCTCTTAAACCATTGGAGGCAATGGCTCAGGGCAAGCTGGTATTGGCCTCGGATGTGGGTGGGCATAAGGAGCTGATCCTCCACGGAGAGAACGGCTATTTGTTCAAAGCGGGCAGTGCCGAGGCGCTGGCGGAGTCGGTCGTGCAGATGTTGCGCGAACAGGAACGCTGGCCGGCAATGCGTATTCGTGGCAGGGAGTTTGTCGAGAACGAACGCAATTGGGCCAATAGTGTCGCCCGTTACCAGGACGTTTACGGCAAACTGGTGCCATGAGTTCGCCAGAGCACAGGGCGTTACGTTTGGGTGTGGTCGGTCCGCTGCCGCCCCCGGCGGGTGGCATGGCAACCCAGACTCACCAACTCGTGACACTGTTTCAGGGTGAGGGGCTGGATGTTTCCCTGGCTCAGACCAACAGCCCCTATCGTCCCCGGGTGGTGGAAAGACTGCGTGGCTTGCGAGCCCTGTTTCGTCTTGTCCCGTATCTTTTTACCGTCTGGCGTTTGGCTGGCAAGGTAGATGTAATTCACCTGATGGCTAACTCCGGCTGGTCCTGGCAGCTGTTTTCCGCACCGGTGGTCTGGTTGGCTGGCCTGCGCAGAACACCGGTGATTGTGAATTACCGGGGAGGCGAAGCACGTAGTTATTTTGCAAAATCATTTCGTTTCGTTCGCCCCACCCTGCGGCGAGCCAGCGGTGTAGTGGTTCCCTCCGGTTTTCTCAAGCAGGTGTTCGCGGAGTTTGGCGTGGATACCCAGGTCATTCCCAACATCATCAATCTGGAACGGTTTTGTCCCGCGCCTGATCATGATGATGGGGGTTCTAATGTGAATCGTCCATTTCGGCTGATCATTACCCGCAACCTGGAGCCGATCTACGGTATTCCAACGGCGATTGCGGCACTGGCCCTGGTGCGGGAAAAGATACCCTCAGTGGAGCTTGCCATTGCCGGTTCTGGCCCGCAAAAAACCGAACTGGAAGCTCAGGTAGCAGCATTGGGTCTGAACAACTGTGTCAGTTTTGTCGGTCGCCTTGATGCCAAACAGATAGTGGATTTTTACCGCTCGGCGGATGCCATGGTGAACCCCACTACTGTGGATAATATGCCCAACTCGGTGTTGGAAGCTCTCGCTTGCGGTGTGCCGGTGGTCACAACAGATGTGGGAGGAATTCCGTATATTGTGCGTGATGGGGAAACGGCATTGCTGGTTCCCGCGGGAAATGCGGAACTGATGGCAGTGGCGATTGTGCGCATACTCCGTGATGAGGCAATGCGCCGAAGCCTGGTGAAAAACGGATTAAACGCCGTGCAGCCCTATGCCTGGCCTCAGGTCAAGGGTCAATGGCAGGCACTTTATGAATCGCTGAGAGCGGAAAAATGAGTCTTTATACAAAACTCGTGTCCGGGGTGCTGTTCCCGCTGCACGAACGCTTGAAGCACCACTCGACGGTGTCTGTTCACCAGGATATGGAGCACAGTCAGTGGCTGGCGTCTTCTGAATTGGAGGCGTTGCAGTTGTTGCGACTGAAAGACTTCCTTATCGATATCGGCACGCATGTACCTTACTACCGTGAACTGTTTGCTTCCCGGGGTTTTCGTCCAGAAACTGTTTCCTCGTTACAGCATTTGCAGCAGCTTCCATTGATGGGTAAGCCGGATATCCGTGCCCACAGTGAAGAGATGAAGGCAGACGACTCGGTGGGGCTGGCTCGTTTCAACACCGGAGGCTCCAGCGGTGAGCCTTTGATTTTCTTCATTGGCGCAAAAAGGGTTAGTCATGATGTGGCTGCCAAATGGCGTGCTACCCGTTGGTGGGGGGTGGATATCGGGGATCCTGAGATTGTGGTTTGGGGATCGCCCATTGAGCTGGGCGCCCAGGACCGGGTCAGGCAGTGGCGGGATAAACTCTTTCGCACCCGGCTGCTGCCGGCATTCGAAATGTCAGAACAGAAGCTGGATCAGTTTGTAGACACCATTTGTCGTGTGAAACCCGCCATGCTGTTCGGTTATCCATCTGCGCTGGCCCATATTGCGGAGCATAGCCAGAAGCGAGGTGTAGACCTGTCCAACATTGGTCTCCGGGTGGCATTTGTCACCTCTGAGCGGCTGTACGATCACCAGCGGGAAAAAATAGAACAAGTGTTCGGTTGCCCGGTGGCGAATGGTTACGGTGGTCGGGATGCCGGTTTTATTGCCCATCAGTGTCCCGCGGGCAGTCTGCATCTGACGGCGGAAGACATCATTGTGGAAATAGTTGATGGTGAAGGACGGGTTCTTCCACCGGGGCAGTCGGGGGAAATCGTCGTTACTCATCTGGCGACCCGTGATTATCCGTTCGTCAGGTATCGCACCGGGGATGTGGGAACGCTCAGTGCAACACCCTGCTCCTGTGGCCGGGGCCTCCCGGTGATGCAGGATATTCAGGGGCGTTCCACAGATTTTCTGGTTGGGCAGGATGGTACCGTCATCCATGGTCTGGCTTTGATCTATATCCTGCGCGATCTGCCCGGTATAGCCTCTTTCAAGATCACCCAGGAATCCCTGGAGCTGACCCGGGTGGATATCGTGTGTGGAGATGGATTTGTTACTACCAATGAACAGGCCATCAAGTCTGTATTCAAGCAGCGACTTGGTCAGGGCGTCACGGTGGAATTCAATTACTGTGAAGAGATCAAACCGGAAAAGTCCGGTAAATTTCGCTACGTCATCAGCAAGGTTGCCTGACGTGGGATACCCCTTGCATCGGCACATTGGAGAAGGCCTGACGCCATGAGGGATATCCTGGTGACATTGCTGATTTTCGGTACCCTGCCGTTTATTTTGCGGCACGCCTATGTCGGTGTGCTGGTATGGTCGTGGATCAGTTACATGAATCCTCACCGGCTCACCTGGGGATTCGCCTACGACATGCCTTTTGCGATGATCGTCGCACTCACGCTGTTTGTCTCCTTTCTGTTCAGCAAGGAAAAGCAGGCGTTACCTTTCAATGCAACACTTGGTGTCTGGGTGCTGTTTATCCTCTGGATGGGGATAACGACGTTTAATGCCTTCTACCCCGATGCCGCAATGGAGATGTATACGGAAATTCTGAAGATACAGGTGATGACATTCATCACGCTGATCCTGATCACCGACAGGAGAAAGCTTGAGTTATTAATCTGGGTTATCGTTTGTTCGATCGGTTTTTTCAGTGTGAAGGGTGGCGTATTTACGCTTCTGACAGGTGGCGGTTTCAGGGTTTACGGCCCCCCGCTGAGTAATATTTACGAGAACAACGCGCTGGCAGTAGCGGTACTGATGGTCATTCCGCTGATGGTCTATCTGTATCGGGTTTCCACCAATATATGGGTGCGTAGGGGCCTGATATTCGCCATTGCAATGAGCCTGGTGGCGGTGGTTGGTTCCCAGTCCAGGGGCGCGTTGCTGTCAATCCTGGCGGTGGGCATTTTCTTCTGGTTGAAAACGAAAACCAAAGTCATCAGTGGTTTCATAATTGTTTTGCTCGCCTCATTGTTGGTTGCTTTCATGCCGGAAAGCTGGCACGAGAGGATGGATAGTATCCGCGACTACCAGGATGATCCGTCCGCGATGGCGCGCATCAATTCCTGGCAGTACAGCATCAATGTGGCGGATGATCGTTTGACCGGTGGTGGGCTTCGGTCCTGGTCAAAGCAGACCTTTGCAATCTACGCGCCGGTTCCGGAATGGGTTTTCGTTGCCCATAGCATTTACTTTTCAGTGCTGGCCGATCATGGCTGGCCAGGATTGATCATGTTTCTCGCGATTCTCGGATTGACCTGGCGAAACCTGTCCCAGGTGATCAAGCGAACCCGGGATGATCCTTCTTCGCCGCCCAACGTGTTGGCGAGGATGCTACAGGTGAGCCTGATTGCCTACATGTCGGGTGGAGCATTCCTGAGTCTCTCTTACTTTGATTTGCCCTGGCACCTGATCGCGATCTCCCTGCTCTTGAATCGCCGGTATCAGGATATGTGGCGAACGCCTGATAGCGTGGGGGCAGATAGTGGATTGCCAAACAGCAATCATCCCCCTTTACATGCCAGATTGAGCCAATTCTGATGAGTCATGCCCCGCAACCTGGGGCAATTTTTACGGATAGTTTTTATGTCTCAGAGCCAGCCTTTTATCTCCATCATCGTGCCGACCCGCAACCGGGTGGATTGGCTGCGTCGTTGCCTGAACGGGATCGCGGAGCAGACGTTTCCCGATTACGAGGTGATTGTTGTGGACGACGGGTCATCTGCGGATGTGATGGAAAGTTACCGAGGAATGATGCTGGAGTTTGGCGACCGGTACAGCTTGCTGGAGGCTAACAGTGAGGAGCGCCGCCGGCTCGGCCCCTCTGTGATACGAAATATGGGTATTCAGGCTGCCATTGGTGAGTACGTAGCTTTTTGCGATGACGATGACTACTGGTGTCAGGCGGATTACCTGTCTGTGGCAGCAGATTCGTTAAGAAAGACCGGCGCGGATTTGCATTTTGCCAATCAACGGATTCTGCATGGCGATGAGGTGGTTGCCGAAGGTTCTTTCAGGCATGTTAAAGCAACACTGAAACCACATCAGTGCTTGCAGGGAGGACTGCCCATTTACCAGGTGGGGCGTGAGCAGATGCTGAGTTTTCCGGATTACGCTCATCTCAATATCACCATCGCCCGTAAGACGTTGCTTGATCAAATTGGGGGGTTCTGGGAAGAAACCCGGTATGCAGAAGATGTCGATTTGTTTGTGCGCTTGTGTGATCAGGCGCGTGGCATTCTGTTCCGCCCCGATGTCTGCTCCACTCACAACGCACCCGTCAAACATGATCGGGAATCGGCATCAAAGGCAGTGGGGGACGTCAACCGTCGCCTGCTTGAAAACTCGGTTTACTGGCATCTGCTGGCCTGCTGCCGTGACAGGGCAGCTATCCATTATGCGAAAAGTTCATTAGCGTCCAACGCCAAGCTGCTTACGGGAGAGTTACAGGGGCGGGGAGTCAAAGAGGCTGCCGGGACTGTTGCCCGCGTTGCCTGTGCTGCCAGTCCAAGCTTCAAATGGGGATTGTACTCCCTCTGGTTGTCACTGAAAGGGCGCATGTAGGTCGTTCTGTACTCTTGGTGATCCGACTCGCTGATCAACTACAATACGGCTATGTCTTTTCGCAGCAATACCCGTCTGGTTGGCCGCCCATCGGCTTGTGGATCGCTCCCATTGTGGTGCCTGAAATTGGTCCTCATGGCGTGGCTTTCACTCAGTGTGTCAATGCCACATATGGCGCTTGCCGCAGATAGTCCCTGGGAGGTGTATCGGGCAATACGCTTGAAAGCCGGGCAAGAACCGCTACAGCAAACACCGTGTCCAGATCAGGCGGATGACCGTTGTGTTTCCAGCAAGACAACAGAACAGCCCGTTCAACCTGATCGTCAGTTATCAGAATCCTATCGCCAGCCACCTGAAAAAGAACTGCAAAACCTGGCGGGCAACGTGCACTGTCCGGAATCTCCGGACCGTCGCAACAAAGCGGGAGCACAGTGGTATCAATGTCTTCTACAGTCATCCACCTCGTCTTTTTTTAGCCCCTATGGAAAGGATTATCCCCTGTCCTACATGACGCCAGCGGATAAAAATTTCACCCTGACAAATCCTGCCAGGATCAGGGTTTATCTACATCCCGATGACAATGGCAGTGCTGTGTATGCAAAGGAGCCTTCTTCATTTGCCTGGCGCCAGGACGCGGTGGAAATTCACCCGGTTGAACAGCAATACGGCTCTCAGGGCAATTACACCGGTTGGTGGGTCTATTCCGGCAATCAGGTGGGTGCCGTTGCCAACTACAACGGCAGGCAGATCGCTGCGGCCATTGATTATGTGGTGGAACGCTATAAAAACCGGGTGGACCTTGATAAGGGGATTTACCTTGTTGGCAAGTCTCTGGGTGGGGCGGGGGTCATGCATCAGGCGATGATTCTGCCGAGATACCAGAATAGGATTGCGATTGTTGATGGCATTATCGCGCTGATGATGATTTCCAAAAACCATGAAGCACAGGTCAAGGCAGCATGGGGCACAAAGGCGGCGAATCCGGAACTCTATGCTGCTGTGGATTTTCGCAGGCAGTGGCGCAAGGTGCAGGAGATTCATTTTCACTGGAGAGGTGGGCAGAACGATAACTACAATCGTTTTGACAGGGAGTTCATCGATATTTGTGAGCGCCACAAAATCAGTTGTTCGTTAACCTGGTTGCAGAGTGGACACAGTATCACCGAGCCGGGTTATTCCCTGAATATGGACCTTTTCACCGACCCCAATCAGGATGTGACACTGGATAAAATCCTGCCGGTCATTACCAATAACACATCCAACTTCCACGGGGAATTGCGCGGTTATCACAACCGCGGCGTCACCTGGAATCACAGGGCGATAGAGGATCGCCCTGACCGCATTGTGATTCCTCTGCAGTATCAGGCGATGATTAATCTCGGCCCGGACTTGCCGGATCAACCCGGGCAGGTGACATTCTCTGTTACCCCGAGACACGTCAGGAATTTCAGCTTTAAGCCCGGTGAAGAGTTGCGTTGGCGGTTTGGACAGCAGTATGGAGCCGCGTCGGTTGACCGGAACGGGTTGCTGACCATTGACGGACTAGAGCTGATGTCTGGTGAGGGCTATCGTCAGTTGGTGATAACTCGCGTGCCGGTGGCCGCGAAATCCGTGACATCACCGCGTATTGCCGGTGCCGACCTGAGTGAGGATGTTGTTTATACCCGTGTGCCCCGAACAACGGGTAGTCATACCATCCATGTCAAGGGGGCGGAATATGTGTTGCAGCATGCCGACATATGGGACAGTTTGCCGGAGGTGGCACGTCAATTCAGTGGCTTTAATGCGCCTGGGCAGCTGGTATACCGGCACAGGGATGGTCGCGAAGAGGTGATATACGATTGTGTTGGCAAACCGGCACCCTGTGTGCCACTTGATCCCTCGGTATCACTGGATGGAACGCGAATAGCTTTTTCGGTCTACCGATCTGCCAATTTGCAAGCCGCTTGGCCCCATGACCTTGGCCTGCCCAATAAGGTGTTGGGAAAGAGCCGCACGGAAGCGCAAATTTATCTCTACGATATTTCCAGTGGCCAACTTAGTCCTTGGCCTCATACCTCGGGCGTACATGATATCGGCCCGGTTTGGTTGCCTGACGGTCGAATGATGTTCGGCTCCACCCGAAATGGCTTTTACGCCCCATTTCTGAACCGGATTGGCTCTTCCGCCAATCCTGAACCGCGCCTGTTTATTGCCAATGTTGATGGTACTGGTGTGGAGGATATTTCTCCCCATGAGGTCACCGCTGCGTTGCATCCCTATCTGCTTAACAGTGGCAGGGTGGCATACAGCTCACAGTGGTTGAGTCATAACCTGGGTTATAACAGCACCAATGGGAGCATTAACTGGCCAGGGACCACCAGTAATTTCTGGTCCATCCTGGATGTGGATTATAGGGGGGTGACATGACCGCATTGCTTGGTGCCCATCGCATGCGACTGACTGGCTCCAATCCCCGCAGTGAAACAGTCAAAGCTCTGCACTTTATCGGTCAGCGAAAGAATGACGATATCTGTGCCGTTAATTACTACCGGGCCAACAATCTGGGGTTGGGAGATGTGGTGTGCTGGCCACCTGAGCCCGTGGGTGTGGAGGGTATGTTGCCCAATTTCGTGCCTCGGGGTCTCTACAGTGCGGCCAGTTGGTCCAGCTCTGAAGACGCGCCTTCCCGCCAGGACGCCCGTGGCAACTATCTGGGTAAGGTGGGGTGGCCTGAAGGAACCGGTGACAATCAGTTGATTCTTGCGGTGGGTCACGGTTATTGCACGCAGGTTACGTACAAGGTGCCTGGTACACCAGACAGGTTGACGGCGACAGGGCAGCAGGGGTGTGATGTGGGCTTATATAAAACCACTGTCATTCCCAGTCACTCACCGGACGATTTGCAAAGAATCGTGGATTCTCCCGAATGGCATGAGTTCGGTGCCCGGAGTATTCGACTCCGCGCCATTCCTGTTCCTGAATTGCTCAACAGCGGTGATGGTACCTGCCAACTCGCCAGCTCGGATGCAGGTGGCACCGATGCCCATAATTACGCCGGATATAAGTTCAACAATAACTATCATGCCAGCGCCAATAATGGCGGAGAAATTGACGGCCTTTCCCACACTGAGTTGGCTGCCATTCGCTTTTACCAGTTGATTCCCAACAGCCGCAAGAAAGCAGATTTCAAAAACAGCATTGGCAACCGTGTAAAGCTGTTGGGTGATGCGCCTCTGCTGGCCGATAACTCGTTTAAAGTCCGGCTGCCTTGTGACATGCCATACATCATGGCGGGCGTGGACAAGGACGGGCGCCTAATCAAACGCGATCAGGTGCCGCAATCCCTGCGTCCCGGGGAGAAAAGGGTTTGTACCGGCTGTCATTTGCACAGTGAAATAGGCAGACCCTACGAAAAGTCGCTGGCATTTACTACTCCAGCGTTGCCGTTGATGACCCCGACACCGGTTCCAACCTTTGAAAAGGATATAAAACCCATTTTTGAGGCGAAATGCTCAGGCTGTCATGTCCATGATTTGCCGTTGCTGGATTATGACAAACTGGTATGGGATTACTTCCAGCTATCGGTGCCAGCAGACAAGCGTGTGCAGGTCAGTAATTCCTCCAATGCAAAGCGCCGCTATGGCTTGCAACGTCCCTATACCAGCAAGTACGTGAACAGTATGTATGCCAGGGAAAGTCTGCTGTACTGGAAGGCGGCTAACCGCCGTACCGATGGGCGAACCGATGATACCTATCCAGATGATATTGATTTTGGTGCTACGCACCCGGTACAGATCACGCCAGCCGAGTTAAGGGTGATTGGAGACTGGCTGGACAGCGGCGCTTCACGCTGAGTTCAAGATGCTCTTTTTGAAGAATTAATCCGCTTTTTCGTCCAGTGCTGCCTTGAATAGCCGGCCCCGTAGAAGCTTCTCAACAGGCTACTAGAATTCGAGATATCCCTGTTCCCGCAGATATTCCTTTAGAAATTTCATGGTGCCACTGCGCCAGGGTTCCTGATTGAAAAAGCCATGTCTTTCCCCCGTAACGGTCCTGGTTTGTGTCTTGACTCCAACCGCCGCAGCCAATTGGCTGAATTGCGCTCCCTGTAGGCTTAGTGGGTCGAGGCTGCCGAAAATAAGCAGGGTGGGTGGAGTGTGCTTGCCCACATGCTGGTTTGGTGAGATGGCGGCTATGGTTTCATTGGGCATCATGGCAATCAATTCCATTTCCCGGGTGCTGAATTCCAGTTCTGGTGTGGCATTGGTCAGATCCATGACCGGGTTGAACAGCACCATTAAGGCAGGGCGCACCGTGGGTGCAGGAGTCTGCTGTAGAGGAGGACACAGTGCCAGACATGCGGCGATATGACCACCGGCTGAGCTGCCCGAAGAAATGAGTCTGTGAGTGTCGATGCCGAAATCGTCGGCATGCCGGATCAGCCAGGAAAATGCGTCAAATCCGTCCGCTACTGCTTGATCGGGAGTGGTGTGGTGGCGGCTGTCTACACGGTAGTCCACCAGTGCGGCGATGATCCCCTCTCGTGCCAGTTGATCGGCCTGCCATCTGAAATGATTAATGCTGCCGTTGATCCAGCCGCCACCAAAAAAGAACAGTATGGCTGGACGTTTATCGCGAGGCGCCCAATTGCCGGGCAGATAGAGCCTGATGGTAAGGTCCGTCTGGGGAGTTTTCTTGTAGACGAATTCCCTTACGACAGGGCGATCAGAGCCAATGATCCAGTAGATACCCCAGAGTAGGATTGACATGCCCAGCACACCAGCCAGCCAGGGCCAGAAATCTGCCATGGTGGTCAAGTTGAAGGTTCCGATCGCCCGGTTCGGTTGATGGCTAGCATGGTTTTCATGCCGGCCAAGCATTGCGCCACTTTTTGATAGGTGGCCTGGTAGATTTGTTCCGGTTGGTTATAGGGGTCGGCAATTTCGCAGGCTTCGCTGTCGATGATCAGGCCGCCCAGCAGGTAGGCTTTGGCCGCCGCTTGTTCAGACAGCTCGGCCAGGCGGGTGACATGTGCGGCTTCCATGACAAAGATCAGGTCGGCCCAGTCTGCCAGTTCCTGTGTCAGGCTGGTTGAGCGAAAATCTTCCATCGGTATGCCCTGTTCGGTGGCAATCGCAACCATCCTCTGGTCTGCTGGGCGTTGCCCCTCTGGATGGAAGCCGGCTGATCGGAAGTGAAGGCCTCTGTCTGGCAGAATATTGTCGGCCAGCACATGAGCGATAGCGCTGCGATTAATGTTGCCGTAGCAGATGAACAGAATATTGCGGGCACCGTAGAGCTTGTTGACAAGGTTTCGGTGGTGACTGCGTTTGATAATTTTCTTTCTAAAGGCGCGTTCCCTGAAAATACCGAAAATTCGCTCAAGATAGTTGTTGATGATATGGCCGATATCCACCAGTCCCGGCTTCAGGTCCTGGGATGATTGCACGTCAAAGTAGTGATGGCGGGAAAAAATCTTGAGCCAGTCTTTGATGGCGCTGCCGATGCTGGGGATCGAGACCAACCGGGTGTCGGCATCCCTGCGGACCACGGCTTCCAGCCAGGCCAGGTCACTGGCGAGTTTGCGACAGTAGACTTCGCGTCGATATGGATTGCTAGCGGTTACGGTTCCGGAGGTGTAGAGCTGGTAAAGCTGATAGGGGAAATCCGCTCCGGCAGCTGTGGCCAGGGGCAGTGAACCCCAGAAGCGGCCATTGATCTCGATCAGGATAAATTCTCCGGTCCGAGGATTTTTTTTGAATTCCACCATGGCTACACCATGCCAATTCAGGTGTGCAATCAGACGGCTGCTGGCCTCCAGCAGCTGCGGATCAATTTCCACGCTTTTCCGGTAGCTGCTGCCGCCTCCGGTTAGTGGCATTTCGTGAATTCGTTGGTGTTGAAAGGCGTAAAGGATTTTTCCTCTGCAGGCAATCAACTCGATGCCTACTCCGATACCACTGAAATATTCCTGGAGCACCAGATGTACGTGCTCCAACAACTGATGCCCGATTTTTACGAGCTCTTCCCAGGAATGGGCATAGCGGACAGTCAGTGGAACACGGACTTCGTTGTCGGAAATTGAACGTCCCGGTTTGACGACCACGGGGTAATGGAGTCGGTCTTCAAGGTCACTCAGTTCCGACATCTGGCTGATGGTCCAGCTCTGAGGTTGGGGAACGTTGCAATCAACGGCCAACTGGGTTGTCCTGGCCTTGTCCAGCACGGTTTCAAGAGCTTCCAGTGCTGGCATGGTTATTCGATCTGCCTGGGGGTGATTTTGAAAATGGCGGGCTATGGGCACCAGGGTTCGTTCCGTGGCGGGAATAATCAGACGGTATCGGTTGCCGGACAGTTGTTGTTCCAGCCAGGCTAGAAACTGGTGATTTGATTCCAGCGGGTGCGGATAAAGGTGCGTATTGCCTACAAACCTGGAGTATTCACTAATGGGGCTGAGCTGATGTGAAGCAATATCTACGGGGATTCCCTGGCGACCCAGGGAGCGTGCAATAGCCAGTGCAGGAACGGTATCTCCGTCAAGAATTAGAACTGTTCCTGTTTCCATCGGTTGCTTTTCATTCATAACAACCCCAGAGATTCTGCATCCTTTCGGAGCTTCGCCAGTTGTTCCTGCATATGATCCAGGTGTCCCTGAACGACCTGCTCGTGACTGTTACAGGATTTTTTGTCAGACAGGATTTTTTTTAACTGGCTTTTGGCTACGCGGGTTTTGGCTTTGTTTAACAGGGTCTTGGCAATGCCAGCATTCTTATCGCTGTAGATGGAAATCAGATTTGTTGGTTCATAGGAAAGGCCCACGGAAGCGCACCAGTCATGCCATTTGAAGGCGTTAATGTGGGGCATGGAATTGATGGAGACCCAGGGGATGCCATAGGCGTCGGCGATAATCGCCCCGTGCAGGGATTCGGTGATGACATATTCGGAAGCAATCAGCTGTTGTATAACTGCTATGGGGTCAGTACTTCTGGGATCAATGTAGTGAATGCCCAGTTCCCCGGCGATCTGTTCCCAGTATCCGCTTTTTGCCGTATCGCAATGCATCATCAATGAGACTTTGTGGGTGCAGGGTGCCTGTGGCAGAAACTTGCGCAACAAAATCGCCGGGTCGGTAATGGACAGCGAGGCATCAATGCCAAGTTTGGCTGCGGATTTAGGGCCTCTTACGAAGTAGATCCGGTAGCTCTTATCCAGCTGAGGGGGCGAAAAATAGCCTACTCCGGAGCCGGCGACAAACTTGGTGGGCGCTGGTGGTATGCGCTGGTCGAGAATCGTGCCTATGCCGTAAAAGAGTCCACTCTCCTTGTTGTTCTCCTCGAAAAACTCCTGGCCGTGACGGCACGTGCCGTCGAAAAAATCGGGTAGCACCCGTGGCCAAAGCCAGGCATTCAGGTCGTCGCCGAAATTGCCTTCGCTGTCATGGTAGTAACAAAGTTTCATGGGCGCATTGTCCGATTATTGAGTTGTAGCACTGTGATTCCTTGATACCAGCCGATTTTCATAGAAACTTATGCGTTCCGGGAAAAATTCTCGAATAAGTGGTTCACAATGAAACCAGATTTTTCTGATGATGAAATCTTCGTTGATCTCCTGGATGAATGATGCCTTGTCCGGTTCTGAATTAGCGTGTGCCAAGTTGATCTGGTGTTCGTGAATATTCAGGAAATCAGCAATTTGTTTGCGCTGGTTGGAGATGTCGCGGGTAGTGATAAACAGGCATCTTTCATCAGGCAAGCAGGCGGAAGCAAGCTGGTAATGTTCGGCATATTGGCTCAGATACGTATCCAGTGACGCCAAACCATTTTCAAGGAGCAGGGTTTCTTCCGGAGCATAGCCGGTGTTGCGATCCATCCAGAAGTACTGCCGATATTCCTCCCACTCGGGGGGGTGTTTTTTGAAATGAAAGTTAATCCTCGAGCGTAGCCAGGCCATTGGTTCGCGCACAGTAACGATAAATTTTGCCTGGGGGAACAATTCGACCAGCTCTTTCGCGATGTAAATCAGGGAATGGGTTGACTCCATTTCCAGCTTAAGGCGCAGATCCCGCTGCTCAATGGCCGCTAACAGAGCTGTACGGTCTATGCGGTTTTCCAGGTAATCGATGATGGTATGGTTTGTTTGTCGAATTTCCGGTTCATGTGAGGCATCGAAGTTCTGCTTGAACATGGAGGAAACTGATGTGGTTGCAGTTTTTGCGGCACCAATGCAATAACAGTGGAACCGCCTCGGTAAAAGCCGCCCGGTTCTTATTCTCAGTTCATTATAAATATTCATGGTGGCTTTCCAGTAGTTATGTGCGGTTGTTCTTGTTACAGGAGAGCCGGTTAATTAGTGGCTTCAGCTCGTCGTAGAAGGCGTGTTTGGTAATGTGCAGGCCAGCCATCCAGCCCAGGAATGCACTGAAAAGCAGGGCTGAGAATAAAGCGATATGGTTATTAAGGTAAGGTTTGAGAAGCAGATTGGCAAATACCGTGGGGACAAGAGTAAACAGCAGGGGTAAGACAGAGGACTTGGCATGTTCGAGAACCCGGGCAACCGACAGGTTGAAAACACTCCGCAGATATATCTGAATCATGACAAGCCTGATCATGAAGTATCCCACCAAGGCGAGGCAGACAGCTTCCAGGTTGATAAAGCAGGCAACAGCCACCAGGGAGATTTTGGCCAGATTGGAAACCAGTTGTATTTGTAAGGTGATGCCAGGACGCCCACAGGCAATGAAGAGGTTATCGGTAAAAAGAACCATTGGCAGTATTACCCCGGCGACACAAAGAAGTTTGATCAAGGGGACAGCTTGTTCCCACTGTGAACCATAGAGCGTGAGAATGACCAGGTCGGTATAGAGATATAAAAAGCTGAAGAATGGCCAGGCGAGAATAAAGGCATAACTGACAGCCCTGAGGTAGTTCTCCACCATCTTTTCGGGTTCGCGATTATGACGGGAAAAGAGTGGCAAAATGGTGGGGCGTATACTGCTGATAAACAGATTGTCGAAGATGGAGAACGTCCCGAAAGCCCTGGAGTAAAAACCGAGAGGGGCTAGCCCCAGCAGTCTTGCGATCAATGCATCTGTAGCACTGGTCGCTAGTTGCGTTGCGATATTCCCAGCACCCACGATGGAGCCAAAACGGAAGATTACCCTGGCGTTTTGTAGGGTAGGTTTGATTCTCAAGTCTTTCGGCCTGAAAAAGCTGGATAACAAAACCAGGCTGCAGGTTTCTGTAATAGCGCCGTAGGCAAGGCAGAGGTAGCTTGCTCCTTCATAGGCCGTCCAGACGGCCACTATGACGCCGAATAAACTGGAGGCGAAGGAAATCGTTGCCGTAATATGAAATTTCAGCTGTTTGCGTAGCAGTGACAGTGTGATTGAGCCAAAAGGGATGATCAGAAAATTGAAGGAAAGTATATGAATTAGCGTTCGTACCCCTTCTTCCCTAAAAAAATCTGCTGCAAACCCTGCGGAGAGGAAAAGTAACGCCCCCAGGCCCCATGCAATGACGACGCTGAGAGTGAAGGTTGTACGTATTTTTCCTTCGTCAAGTTCTTTTTCCTGAATAATGTACTGGTTTAATCCAAAATCCCGAAATAGGTGCGCCAGGGCGACAATGGAGAAGCCAGCACTGTATATGCCAATGTCCTCGGGGGTAAGCAGTCTGGCAAGAACCATCGTAGATGCAAACTGGAGCGCAAGTGTCAGATAACGACCAATGGCGCTGAAGACCACCGCTGTACGGGTCGTAATGGTCATGATTGTTGGGCTCCTTCCTGCATGTTGGTACAGCTTGGCGGCAAGTTTATCGTAAATTGACCTGTATGAAAGGTTATGGAGGGGCTGCCGGCTCTCTTGTGGCAATTTGTGAGTAAATATCCGATATCACCTTAAAAATCAGGTTTAAAAACGTAAAAATTATCGACAGTTGTGAGTGTCGGGCGCGACTGGCAAAATCACCACAGAAAAGCTGTAGAGGATTGGCAAATGAAACATGTGCTGCATAATGCAGTTGCGCGATTACTGCCTTTCCTCATGCAGACGAGAAAGAAGCAACGCCTCTCGATACTGACCTATCATGGGGTGCTGCCTGATCATGACTTCATGCGCCCTAATGAACCCACTGCCGCGATATTCGATTGGCAGATGGAGTTAATTTCTCATTACTTTAATCCTTTGCCGCTCTCCGAGGCGCTGGCCTTGATGCGCGTTGGAGAATTGCCGGAACGCGCTGTTTGTATAACTTTTGATGACGGTTATGCCAACAACGCTGAGCAAGCCCTACCGATATTGCAGCGGTGGCGGATACCGGCAACAGTTTTTGTTTCCACTGGCTTTCTGAATGGGGGGCGTATGTGGAATGATTCTGTGATTGAGGCGTTGCGCATAGCGGAAGGTTTGGACTTTGATTTGCGAGAGTTGGGGTTGGATGTCTATTACATAGAGGGGATAGAACGTCGCCGTGCTTCTGCTGCGGCAATCATCAGCGAAATCAAGCACTGGCCTCCTCAAAAAAGGGCTCATGCGATAGACGTTATTGAAGCCAGGGTGGGTTTGCTGCCTGGCGATATGATGATGACAGACGACCAGGTAAGGCTGCTCAATAATGCCGGTATAGAGATTGGGGCGCACACTCAAAGCCATCCCATACTGGCCACCTTGGATAGAGTGAATGCAGAGCAGGAAATTTTAGGTTCTAAATTTTATCTGGAGTCGCTGCTGGGAAGACCAGTCCGCCATTTTGCATACCCAAACGGCCGTCCCGGTATAGATTATCGAATGGAACACAGGGACCTGGTGGAACAGGGTGGCTTTGAATCTGCAGTATCTACCCAGTGGGGGGTGGCCAACCCTGTGAGCGACCGTTGGCAGTTGCCAAGATTCACTCCATGGGACCGCACACCTTTGCGTTTCATGACCCGTCTATTGCTGAACTACAGACATCCTGGATAAAAAACCCCTTCTACTGCCATTGGCCGGCAGCTCTCAATTTGTCTTTAAGACCGGGCAGCGGGTAGCCTCGTCCATAAAGTTCATCGGCATAAGCCCGAGCCTCGCTGAATTTTTTCAAGTCAACCAGTAGCAGGGCAAGGTTGTATTTGATCTGTACATTGTTGGGGTCCAACTCCAACGCCTTTTCGTAAGCAGAGAGAGCGTCGTTCTTGTGACCGGTTCGTTGCAGTAGGATGCCATAAAGCATTCTTGCGGTCGCGTCTTTGGGGCTAAAGTTAATGGCGCGTTGCAGGTAACACTCTGCAGGCGGGTATCTTACCGGGTGTGGAGCTGGCCAAGTGCTGGCACGGTATTGGATGACGCTGTAGAGAGCACGATGGTGGTTTGGCCAGGCTCTCAATGTATAACCCAGGTCCCCAAGGGGTGAGAGGCTGGTTTGTCCTTTTAGAAGCTGTTCGACTTCGGGGGCAAAGTGATGGCGTTCGACAATACCGAGTTCTCCTTGAAGCTGTCCCCTCAAAAGATAATCATAGGGACCGAAGTTCTCGCTACGACCCTTGCAGGGTGCGCCTTCCAGTGTATTACCAACCCATGGGGCATGGCCCACCGGTCCTGATATTGCGTTGCCGGATAACAGGGTTAGCAGTGTTAGAGTAATCAGATTGATAAAGATGTTGAGGTTCATCCTGGCCCCGAACAGTAAATTTGGTTAGCCCGCAAAGGAGTATTATTGAACTACACAACAATAACAAAACAATGGCTGTTGTACATTGATTTGATTGGGATCACGGAATGAGAGGGTATGAAGGAAGCGAAAGTTCAGCGGCAAGTTGAGTCGAGAGTTGCTCGTGCAATAGAGGCGGGGTGGGGAGGCAGTCCTGTTTTGTTGGGTGTCGAGCAATATGCGTCTTTATTTTCCATTGATGCCCCAGGTTATCGAACCTTGGGTGCTGAGCTTCGTGACGCCGAATTAAAGCTGAAGCAGATAAACCCGAATCTTGCCGGATTGTATAACCAGAAACTGGTAATTGATTTGCTAAAGCAGTTCAACCCCGGGCGGGTTGGTCTGAAGCTCCCAGATGCTGTTCTCGGGCTATATTCCGCAGAAATTTCCAGACTCGGCAAAGAGTTGGATACGCGGCCGGTGGATTATTACTGTCTTGATAACGATGTTTTCCTCAAAGATCTGGCCGTGCTTGCAGGGCGTTTGATCCCCGTGGGCGCTGAGTTTGTTGTTCCCGATGCGGGAGTGCCCAGATCCTGGTGTCTAAAAGGGGTGAAGGGTGGATGTTCAGCGGCATGGGCCTGTCTGGCATGTGGCGGCTTCTCACCCTACCTGGAATTACATATGCATCCCGGATCCGTTGCTATGTTTAATCCACAAGGGTGGTCTGAGACGTACATTAACCTGGGGGCGTTACTTGAGCTTAATCCCGGTCTGCGAGGGGTGATCAGCAGTAGCTGGTTTCTTGACCCTGCTTTGGGACAGATTAGTCCTCACTTGGCATACCTCCATGAGACCTCTGTACAGAATGGTGCGACCCTGATTTTCAATTGCCTGGACAAATCAGGAGATTCTGGGGCCTTGAGTAAGTCGGACAGCCGGCGCAGATTGTTCCTGGCTGGCAAGTATGTGCCGGCAATTTACTCTAGAATATGGCCGCGCAGAAAGCTGATTGCTTATAAAAAACACTTGCTCAACCATGGCCATGTAGCGTGAAAGAGAAAATTTATCTGGTAGCTAAATATGCAGGCTTGTTTGCGCTGTGTCGTTGGTTGACCAGAAGAAAAATACGTGTCCTCGCCTACCATGGCATTTGGCTGGGAGCGGGGCATTACGGCAATTTTCTCTATATCAGCAAGAAAAAATTTGTGTCCAGAATGGAGCTGCTGAAGAGGATGGGATTGCCTGTGCTTGGGTTGGGAGATGCGCTGGCTCAACAGGATCAGGGATCGCTGCCTGATAGTACAGTCGTGTTGACCATAGATGATGGCTGGTTCAGCACATATCAGGATATGTTGGGTGCTCTGGAGTGCTATCAGTTCCCGGCAACTATCTACGTCACCAGCTATTACATGGAAAAACAGCACCCGGTCTTTAACGTGGCCATGGCCTATTTGGTAAATACGGCCGACACGCAGGTTGTCTCGCTCAAAGAAATCGGTATTGAGAATGACCTGGAGATTGACCTTGGCAGCCCGGAAGGCAGAAGCAGATTATTGGGGCAGATCTTTGAGTTCTCGGAGAAACTTTCCGACGAAAGTGAGCGTTTTGAGTTGCTAAAGCATGTGGCTGAAATCCTCGGTCAGGATATTTCTAGAATAATCAGTGAGAAGTGGTTTCACTTGATGACAGAGGAAGAAGTTAGGGACGCTGCTGAAAGAGGTTTTGATATACAGCTTCACACCCATCGTCACCGGGTATATCGACATGGACATATCTGTGTGGGAGAAGAAATTGAAGAAAATCGACTTCGTTTACAACCTTTGACCCGGGGAAATCTCACCCAATTCTGTTACCCCAGTGGAGAATATGACCCCTCCCTGTGGCCGATGATGTCTGAACTGGGTGTGGAGTCGGCTACAACCACAGAGTCAGGTTTGGTGGATAAGGCCTCACATCCATACGCGTTGCCGAGGATTCTTGATGGCGAAGCTGTTTCCGAACTTGAGTTTGAAGCTGAATTGTCGGGATTCAATGAGGTGTTGAGGCAGTTTTTGAGTGTCGTCAGATAAAACAGGTGATAGCGGACCTGTCTGGTAAAAAAGGCGAGAGTTTGCGCAGAACAGAGTGTCTGTTGCGTAAAGATGATAGGGGATGGGGGAGTATGACTCAGATCGTATTAAAAGGATGCGAGCTTGAGAATAGAGGGGATAGGGTTCGTTTGACGGCAAGAGTGTCTGGCGCGGAATCCCTCTGGTTCGAAGTTGATCAGCAATATGCCTGGATGCTGGATATTGAGTCGGTTGATGCTTTCTTTATCCTCTATGTTTGGTTGGCCATGGAGAATGGGCAGAATCTGGTCGTGGAGGCCCCGGTTTCTGAGCGATTGAGTAATGCAGTATCAGGGCAGATAAAAAAAATGTTCCTGGTGTTATGTCCCAGACTGCTTGATGTGGATATCCAGATTCAGCAGCCGTGCTCTGAATGGTCTGCTATGACCCAGTCTTCATGCGCTACTGGTTTTAGCGGCGGTGTTGATAGTTGGTACACAGCATTACAGGCGTCTCAAACGGAGCATCCTTTCGATTATTATATTTTTGCCAATACTGGTCAGCACGGGTTGCAGCGTGTAGATGAAGTGGTCTTACAGCGGGCGGCAGTTGCAGCTCAAGCATTGGCAACCATGAACAAGCCTCTGATTGTCGTCAATACCAACATTGACACCATATTCCGGGAGCGTTTCCAGCAGAGAGATGTGATTGGCAATATCTCCTGTGTCATGGCTCTTCAGCGTGCAATCTCCAGCTATGCCTATTCATCTTCATATTCTCCGGAAGAATCTGGTGTGGTCCAGCATTATGATATGGCAATCATGGACCCGATTTTGCTGCCTCTCCTGAGCACTGAGAGGACAGAGTTTTCCTCCATTGGGGTAGGGGCAACACGTATAGAAAAGTTGCGATACATCGTGGGTAAGCCGGGGTTTAGTGGCAAGCTATATGTATGTATTGAAAAAGATCTACCGATAAAAAATTGTGGTTATTGTTTTAAATGTCGCCGTACGCAGTTGGCTCTGGACAGCTTGGATCAAATGAAGCTGGCGGGTATTAACTTTGATGCGGTTTCGTACAGGAAACGACGCAAGGGGTTGTTAATCGGCCTTTTTGCCAGTGCAAAAACAAATGAACTTGATCAAGAAGTGACCGACGAGCTCACTAGACGCTATGGAGTAAAAATGTTGTGTTATCGCCTTTTCGGTTCCCTTTGGTTCGTAATACAAAAATGCCTACCAGGCGGAGTCAGATGGCGAGTGGAAAAAAGAATGCCCTATCTCTTCTAATGTAATTCCGGAAGCTAAGCTGCCAGGAGAAATGACGGTGAACAAACCCTTTGTAATTCGTGATATTGGCATCATACAGGAGAATGGCTTCAATATATTGAGTGCCTATCTCGACGATGATTTTGTCTATTTCAAGGTTCCTGAAAATACGCAGTTATTCCTGAATGCAGAATGGTTTATTGCCATTGCTTTACTGGATGCAATGGTTTCCGGAAGAGATATTAATGTTGATGAAAAGGTTCCGGTATCGAAGGCATTTTCTGACCGTTTTGGTGAGCTTCAGTCGGTCTTTTCCTGCTGGAATCCAAGATTGAAAAAGATTGGACTGTCAGCACAGATAAGCGACAGAGATCATGCTTTTGAGAAGGTAGGAAGCTATTTCTCGGCAGGTGTAGACAGTTCCCATACCCTGGTTCGTAAAGGGGATGACATTACCCACCTGATCCTGCTTCGTGTCTTTGATATGGGCGATGATGAATCGTGGGCGAAGCGCATTGAAACCCAGTCAGGGTTCGCTGATCGACAGGGGAAAATACTGATTCCGGTTGAAACCAACGCCCGCGATTGGACAGATGGAAAGGGCATAGCGTGGGGGTTTGCACATGGATTGTTGATTGCTGCTGCCGGGGGCAATCTGGGTATGAAGCGACTCTACGTGCCATCTTCCCATACCTATGATCATCTGTTTCCATGGGGATCTCATCCATTGACAGACCCTATGTGGGGAACAGAGTCAACGACGGTCATTCATCATGGCTCGGCTGCCCGGCGTACCCAGAAAACCCGCATTATCCTTGAGCAAACAGATGTGGCCAACAATCTCAAGGTATGTTGGAGAAACATAGATAAAAACTGCGGGCAATGTGCCAAATGTATACGCACCATGGCGGCAGTGTATTTGCTGGGCAAACAGGTCGATTCATTGCCACCCTTGCAGGACATGGGGCTATTGAAGAAATTGCAGCCGACCACAGACAGTGGGGCAACTTCACTTGAGGATTTGATTTTCCTCGCCAAAGAGGCTGGAAATGATGACATGTATAAAATCCTTAAAAAGTATTATCGGAGATACCAGCGCAAAAAATTGGCATCCATGATGGACAAATCATTACTGGATGGCAGGTTGAGGCGTCTCTATCGGTATATGCGAAAACCAAAATGGCTGGAATTGCGTGTGACTCTGTTGAGCCCTGAGCGGGGTGAACTGTGAAGTCTGTACCGGTTGTTTTTAACTAGGGTTTTTGGAATCTTCGGGGCAATCAAGGATGTCTGGTCCAAGAAAAGTCGCGCTATCCGTTGTTTGGGCGCTGGGCCTGTTTTTGGTGGCAGAGTTTGCTCTGCAGCTGCGCTCCCAAATTCGTTATGGGGCCAGTGTGTTTAATGTTTTATCCGCTGAAACCACGTATCAGTTTCACGAAGACCTCCAGTTAAAACTGCTTCGCCCAAGCGCAGTGATTCAGGGTAGTCAGGCTGTTATTGAAACTAACAGTATGGGCCTGCGCAGCCCCGAGTTGCCGGTCGAAAAGGGAAAGAGTGATCTTCGTGTCGTTTTGCTGGGTGCTTCCAGTGTGATGGGGACCTACACCCGTGCAAACGAGGAGATTGTTTCATACCGGCTGGAGGCCTACCTGGATGAGGCTTTTCCTGATCGTCGTATAGATGTCATCAATGCCGGTATTGCCGGTTATGGTCTTCAAGACCAACGACGCATGTTTGAGGAACTGATTGTTCCCATGAAACCGGATTTATTAATCTGGTACTCCGGCTTTAATGACATTTCCGGGTACTGTCGGAAGCAGTCCAAGTCCGATGCGACGATCCGCAGGCTCCCACAGTTACAGCTCCCCAGCTGGCTGTTATCCATAGAGTTGGTAACAAAGAATTCTCTGTGGTTAAGAACCACGGCAGCAAGCAAGCAGGATGTGATTGACCCTGAAAGCATCAATCTTGAACGTTACCGGAATGATGTGGATGCATTACTGAGTAGTGTTGCCCTCCGAAAAATACCGATGCTGGTGGCAACAAACGCGAGGTCATTTCGTTCTGATATGCCAATGCAGATGCAGCTAGCTTTGTCGGAGACTGCCAGATATTACAATAGCTGTTTTGACCTTGCCGGTCTTCACAAGGTGTATGACCGCCACAATGATATTTTGGCCGAGCGTGCCCAAGCCTACAATTTCCCAGTGCTAAAAATGGACCAGCTGGTTCCCGGTGGCAGGGAGTATTTTGGTGATGCCACGCATTTTTCGGTTAAAGGCAGTGATTATGTCGCCCGTTTGATTTTCCGGGAGCTTCAGAGACTTCACGCTCTGGAAGGCCCTGTGCGGACCGCTGCGGAGAAGCAGCCATGAGTTTTCAGTCATTTCATTTCCTGGTTTTTTTCCTGATCACCCTGGTGTTGATTCGCACCTGGCTGTGGAAGAGACCTGAAGCCAAAAAAAATGTTTTACTTTTCGCCAGCTACTATTTTTACATGTGTTGGGATTGGCGTTTTCTTGGCTTGATTGTCGGGATCACGTTAATCAACTATGTGATTGGGCCAAAAATTGCTGGTGCGACCAGCTCCCGGGCCAAGAAAGGCTGGTTGGGGCTGTCACTGGGTGCCAGCCTGGGTATCCTGGCCTATTTCAAGTACGCCAATTTCTTTATCGACAGCATGAATGTGTTGCTTTCGGGGTTTGGTGTTGAAGGACAGCTTCCGCTGTTGAATGTCCTGCTGCCGGTTGGCATTTCCTTTTATACCTTCCAGAGTATTAGCTATACGCTGGACATTTATCGTCAGCGCACAGAGCCCGTCTCCAGTCTGCGGGATTTTGCCTTGTTTGTTGCTTTTTTTCCTCAGTTGGTGGCGGGGCCGATCGTCCGTGCCAGCCACTTTCTTCCTCAATTGCAGGGAGAGCACAAGGAAGAAGGCAATGCGATGGAAACAGGCTTTGCCCTGATAATTCGTGGCTTTGTTAAGAAGGTGGCTATTGCCGACGTGTTGGCGCTGCATATTGTCGATCCGGCGTTTGCCAACCCTTCAGATTACTCTCCATTGTTTTTGCTGATCGGCATTTATGCCTACAGCTATCAGGTTTATATGGATTTCTCCGGGTATACGGATATTGCCCGTGGGGTGGCGCGTACTTTGGGATACGAATTACAGATCAACTTTAACCGTCCCTATAAAGCAATCAGTGTGTCGGATTTTTGGCAGCGCTGGCACATTTCGATGTCATCATTTTTTCGGGACTATCTCTATTTTGGTCTCGGTGGTTCCAAATATGGCAACGTATACAGAAATCTGTTGTTGACCTTCGTGGCGATTGGCGTCTGGCACGGTGCTGGCTGGAATTTTGTGGCCTATGGCTTCTGCCATGGCGGTTTTGTCTGTTTTGAGCGTTGGCGCAGAGGGCGCAGGCAGGCTGCTGGGCTGCGAGAGCCTCATTACCGGGGGGTGGGGCTGGCGTTACAGATTTTCCTGATCTTCAACGTAATTGCTTTTACCCGGTTGTTGTTTCGAGGCGGTTCGCTGGAAGGGGCTGTCAACTATGGTCATGCCATGCTCGATTTTTCGAATACAGTATTCCCGGTAGATGTGGTGGGGTTGGTGGTATTACTGGTGGCGGTAGTTTTTCATTACACCCCGGATAGTTGGACCTATGACTGGAAGAAGGTTTATTGCAAATTGCCATCCATGGTGCAGGGTGGTTTGATCGTGACCCTGGTTTTTTTACTGGTGGCAGTTTCGTCCGGGCAGGCGCCGTTTATTTACTTCCAGTTCTGAGGTTATGGCTGGGCGGTCAGGTGTGGGCCTCCAGCCACATCTCCAACACGGTCAGAATCCAGATCAGTTCCCCGTAGTATGCGGCATGGTGATTGCGGTGCATATCGATCGTACTGTCGATGAATGCGGCGTTGAAATAAGGACGTTTTTTCAGGGCGATCAGGTGGTCGTAAGCCATATCCTGTAATGGCTTGTGGGTTTCCATCCAAACACCAAATGGCAAGCCGAATCCCTGCTTTCTCTTGTTAATGGTTCCGTCGTGTAGCCAGCCTTTCAAGGCCTGCTTGTAAAAGTGACGCAGATTGCCTTTCTCTATTTTCCAGTCGCTGGGAATTTGACAGCACAGATCCAGTAGCCCGTCGTCCAGCATGGGATAGGTAACATCAATCCCTGCCAGTGAGCACATGTGGCTGACTTTCCTCAGGTCGTTATCCGCCAGGGTGTACTGCCAGTCCAGATACAGCATGCGGTTGAGGGTGCTGGCCCCTTCGGGTCGCTGGTAGACATTTCTCTGTAGTTCCAGGGGGAGGCTGGTTTCCACCTGGGCCAGGAAATCGTCGGCGAAGATCTCGTTGGCCGCATGGCGATGCAGAAAATTGTAGGTTTGCAGGCGGTCGGGAAGAGGAACATTAGCCTGCTGGATGTAACTTCTGGCTTTGCCGGACAGTGGGATGGCATCGGGCAAGTTGTTGATGATGGGTTCAATCAATCCCCGGCGCAGACCGCCTGGAATTTTTCCATAACGTTCGAAAACGGTCTGTTTGACATAACGCTCGTTGCCTCCGAACAGTTCATCACCGCCATCCCCTGCCAGCAGGCATTGAACGCCATCTTCTGCGGCAAGCTTGGCGCAAAAGTAGGCAGGCAGGGCGGATGAATTGCCGAAAGGTTCGTCATAACTGGCGGCCACAAGTGGTAGAGCATTCACTACGTCTTCCGGGGTGACGTAATACTCGTGCAGCTGGATGCCGAAATGTCTGGCAGTCAGCCGCGCGAATTCCATTTCGTCATAGCCTTTGGCGGAAAACCCTATGGAATAGGCGTGGGCATTGCCGGGCTGGATTTCTGCCAGCATGCCGGCAACCGTGGAGCTGTCCAGGCCTCCGCTGAGGAAGGCGCCAATTCGGGTGTTTGCCGGAATGGATTTTGTGACAGCAGCCTTCAGGGTTTGCTTCAGATCCTCGCCGAGCGCGTCAAATCCTTTGGCGGGCTTTTCCTCAAACCGGGGTACGTAGTATGGCCGGACCAGCAGCTCTCCTCTGGAGTGAAGCAGCAGGTGACCGGCAGGTAACTTGTCGACTCCCTCGTAAATGGCGTGGGGGCTTGGCACCATGTGGAAGTAAACGTAGTTATATAGGCCCTGAGGCTGGATGCGGCGCTCAATATGCTCGTGGGCCAGCACGATGGATGCGGAAGAGCCCACCACCAGCGTCCCCTGTTGTTTGGTGTAGTAGAGCGGGGATTGGCCAAGCCGGTCAGTGGCGGCGAGAGTGATTCCGGCATGGTGATCAAAAAGCAGTAAGGAGAAAGCTCCTTCCAGCTGCTCCAGCAGTGCCTCTCCAAAGCGTGCATAAGCTGCAGCCAGTGCTGCCCCCTGACCGTCGGACAAAGCACATTGCTGCAAGTCAGGGCTTTTCCAGCGGGGATGTCCCGAGATGGCGCAACTGATGTGATCCAGCTGAAACAGGCTATCACTGCCCAGACAGCATGTTTCATCCCTGTAGATGTGCTGGCCAGGGAGATTGCTTCGCGCTGCCCGAATCATGGCTTCACGCCACTGTTCGTCTCTGCGTCCCTGGGTATGTTGACACCACCATCCGCCGATAAAGTGGTTACGCATCGGAGTTGGAGCCGAAGTCATGAGCGTCATCCCTGTAATCCTTGTCTTGCTGTGTCCTGTATGTCCTCCGGACGAGTTTGCGCGACTTTTTCTCCGATGAGCCAGTTTTCGGTTTCTCCAAACAGCTGTCTGCGCCATTCGGGACGGGAAAAAGTATGGTCGGCATCGGTCATTTCGCTGAAGGTGATACGTTCATCGAGGCCCGATTTTTTCCACAGGGGTGAGCTCGCAATAAAGTCGTTGAATTCCTGTGCGATATAGTCAAAACCACTGGTCAGGATGTAAATTTTGCCCGGGAATTGTTGCAGGCTTCGGGTCAGGCGCTCTGGCAGCGGTAGGGCTGTCATGTCGTTTTCCTGAAGGGCTTTTGCACTATCGGCACTGTCCTTGCGTGCTCTTGAAAGCAGGCTGAACCAGTCTTTCACCGAACGCAGTAGTGAAAACTCTCCAGACCTGATTTTTTGCCAGAACTTGGGATCTCGAAGGCGATTCCAGTAATAGTGTTTCAGATAGGTTTTTGCCTGGCCTGCTTCTGTGCGAATCCAGGGGTTGACCATGAAAATACCGCTGACTCTGGGATCGGTTTGGGCATAAAACGCCGCGGCAGTAGCCGATTCGCATTCCCCCCACAGCATGATCTGTTTGATATCGGGAAAACGTTCACAGAGCGTATCAATGGCAGCGTGGATATCGTCACTCATGTCCATGAAGCCGCGGTAATTCCCGCCGCTGTCACCGGTGCCACGATGATCAAAACGTAATACCGGGATTCCCTGTTTTGCCAATTGCCGACTGAGTACCACAAACTGGCGGTGAGCGCCTACACGGTATTGTGGCCCCCCCGCCACAATGATGACGAGCCCGGTATCACCGCATTCCGGAGGCGCGTGAAGAATGCCAAGTAACGGGTCAGTCCCACAGTCAAAGACAACGGCATGTTCATTCATGGTACAGGCTTCCTGCCAGATGTTCTGTGGTGGCGGTAATCAGATTTGGTGCAAGGGTGCGTTCATGGGCCTGCCAAAAAGCCGGGCCAATCACGGTGTAATGGGTCAAGGCTGCGCCGTTGTCGCGCCATTTATCCATTGCTTGCAAATCTGCTCGTGGGGTCTTGCGTTCTTCGCTCGCCGCAATGGTGTACCAGCTGATAGGGATGTGGGTCAGGGAGGAGTGGTTGTCCAGATGCGCGGATTGAATGCCGTAGTAGAGGCTGGGCGATACGTCGTAGCCTGCCACTTCGATACTGTTTCCGAGGGATAACTGCTCTTCAAACTTGGCTGTGGTGCCGGCTTCTTCATCGCGGCCCATTGACGCAGCGATTTTGATGCGCATGAATTGATTCAGGGCCACTTTGCCGCTGGCAACCGGTTGCCAGAATATCAATTCCTGCAGGTTCTCTAACTTTTCTGCTGCCGCAGTTGCCAGCAAAGCCCCCAGCCGGATGCCCAGCATCGACTGACGGGTATAACCCAGGGAGTTCGCGTACTGACTTGCAGTTACCGTATCATCGATCCACTGCTGCCAGTCGGCTTCTTCAAACTCTCCCTGACTGTCGCCTGTGCCGTAGGGATCAACGGCCAACAGAGCCATGCCGCGTGCTGTAATGGCTTGGGCCAGCATGGTTTGCATATAGCGGCAGCGATTCATTTCTTCCGCGAAGGAGGGGACCATAATGACGCACAGGGTCTGTTCATTGCGCGTCACAGGTTGGTAGTGAAGTGCGAACAAGGTCCCTTTGCTGCCGCCGATGTAGGCGGGATCAAGCCTGTAGGAGTTACTCATTCGGCCAGTTTTTGCTCGACAATGGTGGTGAGGCTCCCGACAGTGGCAAATACGTCGGCATTGAGTTCGTCGTCATCGAATGTGCATCCGAACTCGTCTTCCAGCGCAGTGACCAGAGAGACTACGGCAATGGAATCGAACTCGGGGATCGAGCCGAGCAATCCGGTGTCTCCGTCGAAGTCGTCGGTGTTGCCACCCAGCATGAGCACATCGTTGATGATCTCAATGATTTCCTTCTGCAAACTCATAAGTATGGTTCCGTCTGTCATTCAAGGCTGTGTAATTGCCACGCATTTTGCCAGCTATTGTCTGAATTATGTAGAGAAGAGCCGCTTACTGCCTCGTGAAATGGCTGTCCATTTTCCGGCTTGAGATGGGTGTCATATTGCGCATGCTCATTTGCAGTACTGTTACACGAGTACTTCGACGGGATCGGGATGGCTCAAAAAGTGGTGAGGACTGGCGGTGTAGCCATAGGCTCCGGACTGGAACACCACAATCAGATCTCCGGTTTGCACCTCCGGGAGGTCGTACTTGTCGGCCAGAATGTCCAACGGTGTACAGAGTGGGCCGACGACATTGACCGGGGGTTTATTGTCTCCGCTGACGCGATTGCCGATACAGACAGGGTAGTTTTTGCGAATCACCTGTCCGAAATTGCCTGATGCTGCCAGGTGGTGATGCAGTCCACCATTGGTGATGGCATAGGTAGTGCCGCGGGAGGTTTTTACATCCACAACCTGGCAGACATAAATTCCCGCTTCGCCTACCAGATAGCGCCCCAGTTCGATGACAATTTCTGTCTCCGGGAAAGCGGGCCGGTACCGGGCAAGCAGGTTGTTCAGGTTGTCGGCTACCGGTTGCAGGTCCAGGCGCTCTTCACCGGGGAAATAAGGGATGCCGAATCCGCCGCCGATATTGAGCCAGCGAAGCGGTGTTGGCGCGAACTCTGCCAGCTGGCTGGCCAGCAGGAAGGTGTTTGTTTGGGCTTCAATGAGTGCGTCCGCCCGGAGGTTCTGGGAGCCGCTGAAAATATGGAAGCCCTGGAAGTTCAGGTCGAGCTCTCCCAGTCGTTTTAACATGTTGGGCACGCGTTCGGCATCGACGCCAAACGGTTTTGGACCGCCAGCCATTTTCATACCGGAGGTCTTCAATTCGAAGTCAGGATTGACGCGGATTGCGACATTGGCCCGATGGCCTGATGCCTGGCAGATATTCGCCAGGCGTTCCATCTCGCCCTCGGATTCCAGGTTGATGATAATGCCGGCGGCAGCCGCTGCTTGCAGTTCAATGTCATTCTTTCCTGGTCCCGCAAAGCTGATATTCGTGGGGGCAATGCCGGTATCCAGGGCAACCCGTAGCTCCTTGAGTGATGCCACATCAAGCCCGTCGGTCAACCTCGAAAGGTGCTGTACCACTGCGGGCATGGGATTCGCTTTCATGGCATAGTGAAGATGTATGCCATCGGGCAAGATTGAGCGAAGTTCTGCGACGCGGTCGGTCATTAACTGGCGGTCGTAGGCATAAAAGGGAGTCTGACCCACCCTGTCGGCAAGTTTCCGGACGCCCATGCCTCCCACCTGGAGCTGGTTGTCTTTCACCTGGAATTGATCCATCGGGATGTGTTGGGGTGGCATCTTGCTCATGAGCTGGCTTCCAGAAACAGGTCCGCGTTTTCAGTGGAAAGGCGCTTGCGATCTATTTTGCCATTCTGGTTATGGGGCATTTCGTCCAGTAACAGAATTTTCTGTGGGACCATGAAATTGGGCAGCTCTTTTTTGCAATGGTCGAGAATGTCTTTTTCTGTGAGCTGCTCATTGCCCTGAATGACGAGGAGAATGGCCTGGCCGATGGTTGGGTGGGCAAGGCCAATCGCCGCCGCCTCTCTGACGCCCGAAAGATTGTAGACGACTTCCTCCACCTCCGACGGGCTGACACGATAACCGGAGGTTTTGATCATTTCATCCAGCCGGCTAATGAAATACAGGTACCCCTCCTCATCGCGACGAACCTGATCGCCGGACCACACAGCAATTTCCTGTAGGGGGATTTCCGAGGGACGACCCGGGCTCGGCTTGAACCGTTCCGCAGTTTTTGTAGTGTCGTTCCAGTAACCCATGGCAACCAGTGAGCCGCGATGGACGAGTTCGCCCGGTTCGCCAGGCGCGCATTCACTGCCGTCTTTTCTTACCACCAGAATTTCGGCATTGGGGATGGCTTTGCCGATGGAGTCAGGCCTGCTGTCAATCTGGTCCGGGGGCAGGTAGGTTGAACGGAATGCTTCGGTTAGACCGTACATGAGGAATACCCGTGTATTCGGTAAGGCGGTCCTCAATCTGGAGGTGGTGGCCTGGGGCATGGCGCCGCCGCTATTGGTGATATAGCGCAGGGAGGAAGCCGTGGACTCCGGCCACTCCAGTTGGGCAAGCTGGTTCCAGATGGGCGGAACTGCTGCCAGTCCCGTGATGCGGTGTTGATCGACAGCGCGGATAACATCACGGGGGAGAAGGTAATCCATCAGGGTGACGGAGGCTCCCACAGAAAAAGCGGTGGTGAGCTGGCTGAGTCCGTAATCAAAGCTGAATGGTAATACAGCGAGGAGCCTGTCTTCCTGCCTGTTGCCAAGATAAGAGGCGACACTCCTTGCACCTGTCACCATGTTTTTGTGCGACAGGACGACGCCTTTCGGATTGCCAGTGCTACCTGACGTGTAAAGGATAGCCACCATGTCCCCATCAATATGATTGTGAGGGTCGGGTGAGGCGTCTGTGGCCAGGGCATGCTCCCATCCGAGCAGGGCACAATGGTCGGGTACGGAGGCTGTTGGTGATTCGCTATCTACAACAATTACAGCTTTCAAGTCCGGGCAGGTAGGCAGTATGTCTGCCAGCTGCGAAAGCCGTTGCGCTGATGTGACCAGGATTCTTACGTTGCAATCGCGAAGGATATAGGCGACCTGCTGAGGTTTCAGTAACGGATTAATCGGTACAAAAACCCCTCCGGCCCTGGCTGCTCCAAAGATGGTGAACACGTTTTCAGGCAGCTTGGGTAGGTAGGTGGCGACCCGGTCATTTCGTTTCAGTCCCAGTGACAACAAACCGCTGGTCAGATTTCCGACTTCCCGATCGAGCTCAGCGTAGCTGAACAGCGTCTCCTTGATTTTCAGAGCTGGGGCGTCGGGCGTTTGGTAGGCCTGGCGGGTTATCAACTGATGAAGTAGGTCTGACATCGACGGCTGTGTCCAATTTGAGCTTGCTTCCCATCTCTGGGTCTGGTCGCGACCGATTATAGCGATTTTTCCGAAATGCACGTAACCTGTGGTCTTTGTGGTCTTTGTGGTCTTTGTGGTCTTTGTGGTCTTTGTGGTCTTTGTGGTCTTTGTGGTCTTTGTGGTCTTTGTGGTCTTTGTGGTCTTTGTGGTCGCTGGGTAGAAGATATTCCGTGATGAGTAGGCATTCTTTTGGGGCAATGTGCATTTTTATTATGGCGATATCGGCTGTTGGTTCAGCATTTGCCGGGTTGCCGGAGACCATTGCCAGGGTGAAGCCCAGCATTGTCGGGATAGGTTCAGTTTTTCCAGTCAAGGCGGCCAAGTTTGTTAACAGTCCAATGACATTGCGTGGTACCGGTTTCGTGGTTGGGAATGGTCGCCAGGTTGTTACTAATTTTCATGCTATTCAGAAGCCCCTGGATGAGAGTGCTGGAGAGCTTCTGGCGGTTTTTACTGGGGAAGGAAAAAATGCCAGGGTTTATCCTGCGAGGATTGTTCGCACTGATCCGTCCCATGATCTGGCGCTTCTGGAATTCAATGGTGACGCCCTCCCTGCCATGACCCTAAACATGTCGCGCTCTGTCAGAGAAGGTGAGGATATCGTCTTTACAGGCTTTCCTATCGGACTTGTTCTCGGGCTTCAACCGGTGACTCACCGGGGTATTGTCTCGGCGGTGACGCCAATCGTGATGCCGGCGTTGTCTGCGAAAATGTTGACGCCGGAGCAGATTAAAAGAGCCCGTGAGCCATTCAATGTTTATCAGCTGGATGCAACGGCTTATCCCGGCAATAGTGGCAGCCCGGTATATGATCCGGAGACAGGGGAAGTGTTGGCGGTAATCAACAGTGTTTTCGTTAAGGAAAGCCGGGAGTCGATGCTTTCCGATCCATCAAATATCAGCTACGCAATACCCGTGGTTTATATTCGGGCCTTGGTTGACGGGCCAGGCGCGGCTCAGCAATAACCATTCAGAATAATTGATGCGGGGCAGCAAGTGACAGACATGGAGACGATGGCTGGACAGTCAAATGGTGTTTCTCTGGGCCGGTGGCTTATGGCTATTCCCGGCATCGGGTTGCTGCTGCTCTCGCTGCGCCCGTTCCTTGACTTTCCTGTGGTGGGGCAATGGCTGCTGGTTGCGGGAGCCGGCTACTTCGCACTGTTATACCTTTTTCCTCGCTGCTGGTTGCTGATCCTACCATTAATAACAGTATCCCTTGATTTTGCGACTTATACGGGGCGGTTTCTCTTTAATGAATACGACCTGTTTTTTTTAATCACGATTTCGTATGCATTGATCAGCGGCCGTTTTGATATAGGAATTATCCGGCGCAAATGGGCGTTCACGCTGGTTGCGGTATATATGGCTGTGGTGTTTTCAACCTTCAAAGCGTGGTCCGTTTTCCTGTTTCCTCCGGAAGCGACTGAAAGCAACCCATACTACCTCCCAGAATATGGATACAGGCTGGTCAGAGGGATGCTGTGGGCACTTCTGATCACGCCATTGTGGGTGCACCTATTCAAAAAAGACAAACAGCAGACCATTCTCTGGTTCCTTGTGGGGCAATGTGTGGCAGCGTTGATGCTGGGGGGCATAATTCTCTGGGAGCGTGGTTCACTTGGCGTCTTGCTATCGGGTGCTGCTTGGTATCACATCGTCAATTCCGTTCTGGATTTGAGCTCTGCCTACCGCACTACCGGCATATTTTCCGGTATGCACACGGGTGGGGAGATTATTGATGGCGTGTTGTTATTGTTACTTCCGGCCACGCTCTATGGTCTGGTACAGGGCGACAGGCTCTGGCTGAAGGCGCTGGCGTTGATAGCATTCTGTGCGCTGGCATACAGCGCCACGGTCGGATTTACCCGGGCCACCTACGTGAGTTTTTTCCTCTCATGCAGCGCTTTTGCGGTGCTGTTCATTTTTTCACGCAAACTGGCAGGGTTGCACCGGCAGGATATTCCTTATTTGCATGGCCTCGGTGTTTTAATGGTCGGCCTGGTTGCCGCCTTTCTTTCATTTTCCCGCGGGGGTAGTTTCGCGCTGGCAGCCTGTAGTGGCCTGGTTTTTATTGCCATGGCAGGCGTTATGATGATGCGCTTTCATCGCCTCCTTTCTGGTGCGTGCTGGTTGCTGGGTGGAGTTGCAATGGTGACATTAGCGGTGAAATCCCACCTGGACAGCCGTTGGATTGAGTCTTCAATGATGTGGGCGGGTGTTATTGCGATAGCGCAGATCTGTTTTTTTGTGATGACAATATGGTTGTTTCTGCGTCTGCGTCACCAGAACGTATTTAATAATCTGATGGTGATGGTCTTGTTGATCATGCTGCCTGCCATTTTTGCCATGGCACTTGGTGGCTACAAGATCAAGGAGCGGATGACGACGGCTTTTGAGGATCTTGATACCCGAATGTCGCATTGGCAGGACGTTGCTGCGAGTTCATCCGGGGGCGTGATGGTGGATTTGATTGGAAACGGCACCGGCACATTCCCCGCAAATTATGCCTACCATTTTCCTGATGTGGTGAAAAAGGTAGGCAGTTTCGTGGTGATGAATGAGGGTGACAAAGCCTATCTCAGAATGGGGGTGGGTGAGGATCTCGCTTTTGGCCAGCGTGTTTCTGTGACACCCTCTTCAGAATACAAGTTGAAACTTCTCGCAAGAGCAGATGATAAAGCCAGGTTGGCAGTTTATGTTTGTGAAAGAAACCTGATTTTCGCCAGCGAATTTCGATCCAATTGCAATGCAAAATCTATTCGTTTTGAGGATACGGAAGGCCTTTTCAAACCATTTTCGTTAACTGTCGATTCGGAAGAGGTTGGTGCACGTCATCCCTGGGCTCGCTGGCCAACCACCGTGTATTTCAAAAATGTCTCCAAACAGGCAGTTATTGAAATTGATAATGTGATGTTTGAGTTGGATGAGAGCAATCTGCTCTACAACGGCGATTTTTCAGCTGGGCTTGATGGGTGGTTCTTTTATAACGATTTCCAGCACCTGCCGTGGCACGTTAAAAATATCTACGTCCAGTCATGGTATGACAATGGCTGGATTGGATTGGTCATTTTCCTCACTTTGGGAGTATGCGTTGCGCTGTTGCCTGTTTTTCGGCCCCGGCTTTCTCCCATGTATGTCGTATTTTCGGTAGGAATTATCGGCATTGGTGTGTTCGGATTTTTTGGTTCGCCTCTGGATTCTGCCAGAGTTAGTTGGCTGTTCTATTTCTATTTATTTGCAGCTCTTTTGAGACCATCTGATGTTGATTCCAGTGAGACGCTTGCGCAGTGATACAAAAAATTTCCCTGCTGATGGTTTGTCGCCACAATATTTGCCGGTCACCGATGGCTGAAGGCCTTATGAAGCATGCCCTGAGAGATGTCGGCTTGAGGTGGAAGGTGAAGGTCGCATCTGCTGGAACCCACGTGGACTTATCCGGACAACGCACGGATGAAAGAGCGAGAAAAGTAGCTGCTGAGCACGGTGTTCGGCTGGGAAAAGGGCGCTCCAGGCCGATTAAGCCCGCTGACTTTGAAAAATTTGATTATATCTTTGCCATGGATCAAGAAAATCTCGCTAATCTGTTGGGAATATGTCCAGAGGACAAGAGGTACAAAGTGAGATTGCTGATGGAGTTTGCCGGTCATGGTGAATTGTCGGACGTGCCGGATCCCTACTATGGAAATTTCCGGGGGTTTGAGAATGTCTTTCATCTGTTGGAAGGTGCCATAGAGGGTGTTATCCAGCGGAAAGTCCTGCCTGTATTGAGCAACTCGTTCACCCAAGTTTAAGTTGACACTTGGTCCGTGAACTGCTTTCTTGTCTTCTTGTGAATCAATCGTCACTTTGGGTGGTTGATGGTTAACAAAACTCTTCTGCGATATATGGGATGTGTTCGGTTTATAGCCGAATGCTACTTTCCGAAGTTCAAGAATAGGTGTGCCCAATTGGTTGGTTCAGCAGTTTGCCGAAGGGAACGGGGTTGCAAAAAAACGATATGACAGTAACTACTTTATCTCTAGCTGACAGTTTCAGGCGTTATTTTCAGGTCAACCTGGCGTTGACAGAAGAACAGAAACAAGCGGCTTATGGTATTCGTTACCGGGTGTACTGCGAAGAATTTGGCTATGAGCCAATAGAAAGTTTTCCCTCCCAGATGGAGAGTGACAGATTTGACGCCAGGTCATTGCACTGCATCGTCAGGCATAAGGGGACAGGACGTGGCGCCGGTTGTGTTCGTCTGGTTTTCCCCCAAGCGGGAAGAGGTATAGATGACTTGCCTTTGGGGCTGTTTTGTGCGGATAGTCTTGATTATGCATTGTTGGGGCAGTTGGACTTGCCGGAATCGACAACCTGTGAGGTTTCCAGATTGGCGGTTGATACTGCGTTTCGCCGTCGAGCGGGTGAAGATCGGACGCGTTTTGGTGATGTTGATGCCATCGATTGTTCGTATCACGAGCGACGCACCTTCTCCCTGATTTCCGTGGCGGCATTCCTGGCGGCTACTGCGCTGACTGAACTTGCCGGGCGCACTAATGTGTTCGCCATGATGGAGCCATTTTTGCCGAGACTGTTAGCCAAGTCAGGAATCATATTTCGAAAAATAGGCAAAGAAATTGAGTATCACGGTGCTCGGGCACCCTATTTTACAACCACCACCTCGGCAATAGATGGCATGCTTCCTGATTTAAGGAAGCTGTATGATGCCATCCATAGGGAGGTGAGTGAGGATTACCAGAAGCATCTGAGTACGGTTGCCGCGGCTTTGCCGTCGATCGCTTTAGTGTAGTTGATGACACCCATGACCCAGAACCGGGATGCCATGTCATCTCCCATTTTGGCTGATGGTCAGGATAATAATCTGCTGCAAAGCATGCAGGTGGGGCTCGATGTACGGCTTTGATTATCAGGAAGCATTTTCCAGAAACATCGGTTGGGTAACTGCCCGTGAACAACAGTTGCTTTCTTCAAAGCGGGTGGCCATTGCCGGGCTGGGCGGGGTAGGTGGAAGCCATCTGCTCACACTAACCCGTCTGGGGGTTGGCAGGTTTAATGTCGCTGATTTCGATATTTTTGAGCTTGCTAATTTCAACCGTCAGGCTGGAGCGAATATTCCCCATGTGGGCAGGGCAAAAGTTGATGTCCTGACGGAAATGGCGAAAGAGATTAATCCCGACCTGGAACTGTCGTCCTTTACGGATGGTGTCTCTCTGCAGAATATCGATGCTTTCCTTTCCGGGGTGGATTTGTACGTTGACGGCCTGGACTTTTTTGCGCTGGATATTCGTCAGGCCGTTTTTTCCGCCTGTGCTGAACGTGGGATCCCTGCGATCACCGCGGCGCCTTTGGGCATGGGTGTTGCGTTACTATGTTTTATGCCGGGCAAGATGACCTTTGAAGAGTATTTCCTGTTACGAGGCCATTCAGAAGAAGAGCAATTGCTGAGATTTTTGCTCGGTTTGTCCCCGGCCATGTTCCAGACGAGTTATCTGGTTGAGAGGGAGGCCGTAGATTTGGCGGCCCATAAGGGGCCGTCAACCATGATGGCTTGTGACCTTTGTGCCGGAGTTGCAGCTACGCATGCGTTGAAAATTCTGTTGCAGCGTGGACCCGTCTGGGCTGCCCCCTTCGGATTGCATTTTGATGCGTACCGTAATCGATTCAAGAAAACCTGGCGCCCTTGGGGTAATGCCAATCCTTTGCAGAAATTGGGGCTTATTATTGCAAAGAGGCGTTTGGGGCTCAGTTAGTTTCAGGTCGAGCTTAGGTCTGTGTAGACATCTTCAAGCGGTAGCCTTTGCGATCGCACTGGCGAATCAACTCTCGGATAACCGATTCTCAACAGCATGCAGAGTCGCTCATCAGTGGCATAACCGAACTCCTTCTCACTCAGCCCTTTAATGGTTTTTGCCAGAGGAATCAGCTTGTCTGGGACGCCGTTTTCCTCCAGTCGTGTCAACTGATCTGAAATGACGTAATAGGGGTGAACAGCCACTTTCTCGTTGTTGAGAAATACCCAGCATCGTTCCAATAGCTGGCCGGCTGATAGCGTGTCCTGAATTGAGTTTGGGGCAATAACGGCGATGAGCGCAGGCGCCTGTTTTACTGGTTGTGCGTCGATGGCAGCCAGTAGTTTGTAAAAACCGATGCGATTTAACAGTGACATTCGCTTCCAGCTACTGATGAGCTTGAGCAGTGCGCTTCCACCTGGGGGGAGCGCCAGGGTGTTGATGTCGAGCCCGTCAGATTTCTTTACGCTTGTATCGGGAAAACGCAGGCTAGCTCCCAGCCATTCATGGACTTCCTGTGTCTGGAAGCGTATTTCCGAGGCTTTTTTGACCAGTTCTCCAATGCGCTTTAAGCGGGGCTCATTGGTTATACGCACAAGCCTGGCCTGCCCTTCCCGCATTGAACCTAGAGCGGTCAGCAAATGGTTTGGGAGTTGGGACTTGATATAGGGGTGTCTGTTGGTGTGACGTTGTAATAGTGGTTCGAGAGCAGGGGGTGTCGTTGATGCAATCTGGCTGGAAGTCTCGGCAGAGAGAATTCTTATGTCGGCGTAATGCTTTGATTTGTCCTTATCCTCTGGATGCCAGGTGATTTCAGTCTCGACTCCCAGTCGATTTGCCGTTTCCAGTATGTTGTGGACGGCTGCGCCGGTAGCAATCAAGGTGGCCGGATTGTCAGCTGGAAAGGTTCTGCCTCGAACTCTGGGTTCATCATAGAAAACAGAGAGGGTATTCCTTCCATCCCAAACGAAGCGTAGGGGTTGTGAATTGTCAGCAGAGGGCCCGCTATGACCCGCCAGGACAAGTGTTTCTAGAACGGATTTGTCTATCATTGGCAGATTATCTGCCCTGACAGGGGGGCAGGTCAAAGCGCTGGAGTGTTGGAGACTGTGGTAGCTAAAAATGTTTTGGGTAATGCGTCGGATTTTTTTACAGGTGCCAATGTGAAGTCTTTTGGAGACTTCGATTAAAAACTATCATGCTGTAAAAAAATCATTTATATCAGTGCGTTGCGATATCATAAATTTTTTTGGCACGCATCCTGCTTAGAGTTAGGGTATGCGCAAGTGAAGACTGTATTTGTTTCCTGATCGTGTGGTAACAAGAAGATGCATCAAACCTGTGCTGCGCCAATCCACATATGGCGAATCATAACGAATGGAACGTGCTGTAATGGTTCTGACTGAAGGAGAAAATACATGAAAGCAAGTCAATTCATAAAACAAGTGGCTATTGGCGTTGGCCTTGGTGCTGCCCTGATGGGTTCTGCTAATGCTGGAACGCTCATCACTTCCTTTGATTACACTCAGGAGTTTGAATGGGTTGAACCCATTGCTCCGGCAGGCATAAACAAGGAAGGTGCTACCGCTGGTGCATCCGATGTTGATGGATATACCAAGTTGAGCTGGGGTACTGAATCCAATAGCTTTGATGAGATCAGTAGTCTGGTTATCAACCCGGAGCCACTTGATCCCACTACTCCCAGCAATGTGCTGACAGCAGGCACAGTGTTGACATCTACAAGTGTTAATGCCGTGTCATTTTCGCTGGGTCCGATCGTAACTCACAATAACTTCGTGATTACCGGTACTTCTTTGGATAGCACTACTGCTCAAGACTATGTTGTCCTGTCTCCCTTTGGTGGTGGCGCTGACCAAGTTCAGCAAATCACCTTTGGTATCGACTTCCAGGAAACAAACAATAACCCTGCTAATCCCGGTGCATGTCCTGCTGGTGTAGCATTCAACGGTTTTGGTTGTGGTGATATTTTCGCTTTGTCTGGTGGACTGCTGGGTGTTCCGACTATTCTCAACGGATCTATCGTTGCATTCCTGATCGACAGCTTCCTTCTGGACGGCTTTAACTACGATGTATACATCACTGCACCTGGTCTGGGTGTGCTGACTGATGCAGCGTGTGCGGCTGTTGGTGCGGGTCCTGGATGTATCGGCTTCACTACCTTTGAGAACGAGTCTAACTCTTTCCAGTTGGCCTTTGCCATCATCGCTTCAGAAAGTATTCCTGAGCCTGCCACTTTGGCATTGTTCGCTGGAAGTCTTCTTCTGATGGGCTTAGTTCGTCGCAGAAAAACTCAGGGTGGTATGACAGCCTGATCTTTTCGAGATTAACTCAAAAACGGCGGCCTTTGGTCGCCGTTTTTTTTTGCCTGTGTATTGCAGGGTATTTTGATGTCTATCAGATAATGTCATACGGTGTTTGCCTTCCCTGAGGGGGGCTTTTACTATCTGAGATCTATATAAAGCAGTTGCCGGGGTTGCTTAGGGTAAACGCCTATGTATATGCCCGAATAAGACAAAGGGAATTTCGAAATGAAAAGATTAGTACTAAGCATTATGGCGGTGACAATCGCCAGCTTTCTTACAGCCTGTTCCGGAGATGCTACCGGCAACAAAAGTGTTGAGCAGGCAAAAGGGTATCTGGCTGATGGAAAGTCCAACGCAGCAGTCATTGAGCTCAAGAATGCATTGCAGCAAAACAGTGACAATCAGCAGGCTCGTTGGTTGTTGGGGGGGCTTTATTTTAGTCGCGGGGCTTATGCAGATGCCGTCAAGGAATTGCTCAAAGCCAGTGAGTTGGGGCAGTCAGATAGTGATGTGATGCCTTTGCTGGCGCAGTCATATCTTGCGCAAATGGACATGGATGGGCTCCAGTCACTTTCTAGCGATAATTTATCCGGAGCTTCACAGGCAATTGTTTTGGCTGCCCAGGGACAAGGAAAACTGGTTAGTGGACAGGTTCAGGAATCCTCAAAGTTGATAGAAGAAGCTGTCACACTGGCGCCAGAGGAGCCTTATGTTCTGCTGGCCAAAGCCAAATTGCAGGGGATTGAAGGCAACGGTGACTGGAACAGTGTGCGAGCCACTCTGGACAAGATATTTAAAATTAACCCTAATTATGTTCCCGCATGGAGCCTGCTTGGCGATATTGAGCTTCAGGGCTTGAACACCAAAGGAGCGGAGGACGCCTATACCAAAGCACTCATGATCGATGATGGGCGCCTGGAAGACCGCTATAAACGAGGCCTTGTAAGACTCCAGCGGGATGACCTGAAGAGTGCTGAAGAAGATGCAGTTTATCTGTTGCAGCGAACGCCAAAAACACCTGGAACCCAGTACCTCAATGGAATTCTCTTGTTCCGGGAAGGAAAAATAAAAGATGCTGTGACTGCATTGGATATTGCTCGTCTGGACGAGGATAGGTATCCGATGTCCCTGTTCTATCTCGCGTCTGCGCACCATCTTTTGGGTAACCCGGCTCAAGCGGAGGACTTCGCATACCGCTTCCTGGCAATTGCTCCTAACAGTATTCCAGGGCGCAAACTACTTGCTGCCATGAAGTCGGCAGATGGACAGAACGTAGAGGCCGAGGAATTGATCCGTCCGGTTGTGGATAGCAATAAAGATGACGTAGAAGCACTCGATATTCTTGCTGGAATACTGCTGAACCAGGGTAAAACTGAAGAAGGGCAACAGCTTCTGAGTAGGGTGGCTGCGTTGCAGCCAGATTCGCCGCTAGCTCAGACGCGGTTAGGGGCCAGCCTGCTGGCAAGTGGTGATGTGGCGCAAAGCCTTGAGCACATTGAATCTGCTTTGAAGTTGGACCCTGCCTTCAAGGAGGCAGATGTATTGCTGGTGTCCGCTTATCTGCGAAAGGGGGATGTAACGGCTGCATTGAAGGCCGTTGACTCATTCGAAGCGAAGAATCCTGGCAGTGCTGCTCCGCATGATCTCCGTGGTGAGGTGTATCTGACTCAGAAGAATCCTGTGGAGGCCCGCAAGGCATTCGAACGGGCGTTACAGGCGGCAGCGGATGATGTGTCAGCCAATGACCGTTTGGCGCTGATGGCAATTGAGGAAGGGAAATATGCAGAGGCTCGCAGTTACTACGATGCGATTCTCAAGTCCAAACCGGACTACCTCCCCACCCTATTGAAGCAGGCGGCACTTGCTGAACTGCAGAAAGACGATAAAAGCATGGAAGCCTTCCTGAAGAAGGCTCTGGAGTCAAATCCCAAGGAAGTGCAGCCGCGGGTGATGATGGCACGCTTGTATCTCACCCGGGGTCAACCGGAGCAGGTTTCTGTGGTCCTGAATGCGCTGGATCAGGATGGGCAGAATCAACCGGATGTCATCAATGTTGTTGGTCTGTCCTATTTGGCCAGAGGTGATTATCAAAATGCACGCTCTGTTTTTGAGCGACTTGCTAAGCTCAGTACTGACGCCCCACAACCCCATTATCACCTGGCGATGGCTTTTCGCGGGTTGGGTGATTCTGCAAATGAGCGGGCTGAATTTGAGAAAGCCATAGAAATGTCCCCAGCGTACCTGGAGGCCAGGATCGAATTGACCCGAACCCTGTTTCGGTTAAATGATCGACAAGCTGTAGATGTGAATCTGGTGACGTTGCAAAAACTGGCGCCAGAGAATTCTGAGGTGCTTCAGTTGCTGGCAGTAAAGGCACTGCGTGATGGTAGCCCTTCCGAAGCATTGGCGTTCTCCAGAAAGGCATATGAGAAAGCTCCGACATCCCGAAATATGCTCATTGTTGCCCAACAGCTCTGGACTCAGGGAGAGAAAGCGGATTCACGCAATATGATGGAAGATTGGCTGGCAGATAATCCCCGGGACGTTTCTGTTCTGCTTGAATTGGCAGCGCTCTATGTGGCCAGTGATGAAGAAGGCAAGGCAATTGTTCTGTATGAGCGGATTCTTGAGGTCTCTCCCAAAAACCCTCGTGCGTTGAATAACCTTGCCTGGTTGTTGCGGGAAAAAGACTCAAAACGGGCCTTAGAATACGCGAATCAGGCTGTGGATTTGAGTAACCAGACCGCTGATACTCTGGATACCCTAGCGATGGTACTGCTGGAGCAGGGTGAGAATGAGAAGGCCCGGCGGACGATTGAGCGGGCTCTGTCAAAAGCCGCGAGCAGTGCTACTATCCAATATCATAGTGCCTTGATCAGCAGTAAATCCGACGAGCGTGAGGCGGCCATCAAGGTGCTGCAGACATTGCTTGCAGAGCACAAGGTGTTTCCAGAGCGAAAAGAAGCGGAGCAGCTGTTGTCAGAACTTAAATAGTTTTCTTGCGATAGAAAACGACCAGTAAAGCCGGCATTAATAACAGGTCAAAAATCAGGGCTGTTAATAGGCCGATACTTGTCAGAGCCCCAAAGTGACCCATGGGGACGAAATCGCTGGCCAGTAACAGGCAGAACTGGGTGCAGAGAATGATGGAGGTCGTCATTACCGCACGTCCAGCTTGAGAGTAGGTGCGTGCAAGGGCGTGTGCAGGGCTATACCCCCTGCGCACGCGCTGTATGAACCCGTGGAAAATGTGAATTGTGTCGTCAATGGCGATACCTACGGCGACACTGGCAATCATGGCCGTTGCCATATCCAGCCAAATTCCGAGGAATCCCATAAGGATAAAGATCAACAGGATCGGGGATATATTGGGGATCATGCAGATCATGGTGTCCTTGAAGGAACGCCAAAGACCCAGCATCAGCAGAAAGATAAGTAACAGAGCGCTACCCAGACTGTATATCTGGCCCTTGATCAACAATTCTTCTTGGTCGGCGAATAATCGTCCCGACCCGGCAATCTCCCAAGTGGCTTTATAGACAGGGTGTTGGTACAGAAACTCTTCTATTCGTTTCATCAGGCCGCTGATTTCATTCGCGCCATGCACATTCAGATTCAATGCCACCCGTGCCTGCTGGTAATCCTGATCAATGAAGTCGAACAGATCGCTTCCGTCATAGATGAACAGATACTGGCTGATTAATTCCGGGTCATCCGGAATAACCCGGAAGTTGTCATTTTCCGCGTTGAAGCCCCAGTTCATTTCCTCTACAAAATCGGCGATGGAGACAGTCTTATCCACTTCCGGTTGCTGTTCGAGCCACAATTGGAACGATTTAATGTCATTAAGTGTGGGAGGGGCGATTAATAGTCCGTTATCGTTGGCGGTAAAGAACACCTCAAGGGGCGTAGTGCCAACCAGTTTTTCCTCGATTCTGTCTGTTGCTACCCGCAAGGGGTGATCTGAGGTAAAAAACGTCAGGATATTGGTTTCCACCCGGACGTTGGCAATTTGTGGGATGGTTGACAAGAGAGCAATTGTCGCCAGACAAATGACCCACAACGGATAACGTATGCCGAGGTGGGACAGCTTTTTGACCATGTTATCCATCAGGGCAAGGCCAGACTTGTGGCTGGGCCAGTGTTGGTAATCAAAACGGGAGAAAATGGGTGGCAGAATATAAATTACGATCAGGTAGATCAGTAATACACCCACAGCGGAAGTAAGTCCAAATGTGCTGATGGGCGGTATTGGGCTCAGGCCTAGTGAAGCCAGTCCGGCTGACGTGGTCAGGGTGCTGAAAAGTGCTGGCCGCCTTATCTCCGAGAGGGCAGCCTGAACCCTGTCTTTCCCTGCGAGTCCTCGCTTTGAGGCGTAGTGTAGGGCGTTATAGAAATGGACCAGTGCTGCAATGGTCAGCGCCGAAAGTAGCGGAGGAATAATGCCAGATATCGAGTTGAATGGCTGTTGAAAAAGGACGTAGAAGGCAATGGTTGAACTGACCACAGCGCCGGTGACGACGCCGGTAACGATCACGGCAAGCCAACGATGGAACAGCCACCATATCAGAATGAGGCCTACTGCAACCGTTGCCGGAATAAAGATCATGTTATCGTGCAGAATGGCTCGCATCTGTGCAACATCTGTTGCTATGCCTCCGGCCATGGCGGAGAGGTAGCCTCCGAGCCGGTGGGCCTGGACAATATGTAGGATATCGTCTTCAAGGGCGAGGTGCCGGATGCTGTCATCCAGCGTTTCAGGAATGATCACCAGAGCGATAGCTGATCCATCAGCGGCGAGCAGGGAGCTGCGCGCAAATCTGTCTGAAAGAGCCTGTTGCTGACGTTCAGTGGGGCGGGATTGCTCCAGTTCCTCAACGTTGATAAGCGGCTCGACCAGGAAGCCCTCTTCGGAACCACTGATGTGATCTTGCCGAGTAATGCTGATGACGTCCGTAATCAGGGGATGCTGGGCCACTTCATCAGTCAGGTCTTCGTAAGCCTGTAAAAAACCGTCCGAGAACAGTGCGACACCTTCAAACAGCAGCACAATCACTTCGTCATTCGGGAATGTTTCCCGTATATGCCGATCAATTTTTACCGAAGGTGCGTCCGGTGGCAGGTAGGTGATCGGAGCATTATTGATATTCAGATTCGGTAGCAGGGCGTTGGGGAGGATCGTCACCAGCAATAAACAGAAAAAGCTGAAATAGAGTTTCCAGGGAAGTCTCAAGAACCGCTTGTGAACTTTCAGGTCTTCTTCTGTGAGAAGTCGGAGTTCAATGAATGATTCACCATCGAGTCTGCGTTGATTGGCAGATAACTGACCTTTCTTGCGTGTTCCGTCTTTCAGTTTCAGGTTGACCTGCAAAACTGGTGGCTTGCGCTCATGGTGAGGCGTAAGACTGCCCCTCAGCAGAAAATTGCGAACCTCCTCCTTGTGAGGATTGCCGAGTAGATCCAGTAGTGGGGTGGTTGCAAGATCATCGTCCGCATCAAGCCCCATCCTTGTCGAAAAGCCATCATTGGCGTAAAGGATGATTCCTTCATGCAATAGCGCTACCGCCTCGCTACTGTTGGCGAGGCGATGGCAGTGCTGTGTGAACTCGTCGTTGATGGCAGTGACCTGTCGCTAGAGTGTTGTCAGAAATCGGCTCGCCACCCGAGAGTTACCAAGCTGTTGTCCTCATAAAACCCGCCGGGGGTACCCTTGTCTCCATCGAAGAAATGAAATTCAAGGTAGATTTCCTGTGAGTCCCAGCCGGTATAGGCGATCTCCGGATTAAGATACACGTCCTTCTCATCCAGGCCCACGTTGAAACGGGTGGTGGCCCGCCACTGGTTGTTTGCAAAGGGTATCTGATAGGAGCCGTTAAAAGCGTACATTTCATCCCTGTCCATAACGGCAGGAGAGCCCAATAATTTGACGCTCATCAGTTGCAGGTTGAGCCTTGCATCTCCATCGCCGGGAAATAGTTCAAGTGCGGCGCCCCAAGCCATGCTTTTGACAGTGGTATAACTGCCGTCGAGTCGTGTGACAGGGGTATCACTCATCCAGTTTGCTTCAAACTTTAGAGTGCCCCCCAGTGCTTCCACGCCAAAGTCGCCCCCTAAAATCCAGGTACGCGGGTATTTCCCTTCGATGACATTGGCGACAGGATCGTAACTGAAGTAGGGCACTGTCTGGCGACCATGCTGAACGGTGACGCCGTAGTCCAGGCCATTACTAATGCTGCTGAATCGGGCGCCAAAGCCACCATCCGAGTCAGGCGGATTTTCAACGACCGGGACAGCCTTGACGATGGCTTCCGCTGCGTCGGTAGTATCGAGGCTGAGTATTTCACCGGTTTGCTTGTTGACGGGGTACCAGATGCTGTCCCTGTCAGCCAGTTGTGCTTCCCGAAAATGAGGGTAATAGACAAGATCTATTTTTTTATTATCAAAAAAGTGTTCCATTCGGAAAGCCAAGGATGCAAGGCGTCGATCTTCGAGGTCGTCCAGGACAAAACGGCGAAAATCCTGCGTGCTCAGGCGGTCAGTTGGAGGGAATTCATCTATCCGTCCCCACAGTATTTTCTGCATGCCGAGAGTAAAGGTAGAACTCGCGGCCTTATAGCGAATAAATGTTTCATCGTAGTCGAGCTCTACATCACCCCAGTCATCTCGCCCTGTTTCGGTATAGCCGTCAGCCCTTGCGGATGCCTTGAACTCCCACTGATCCGATGGTCTCCACTCAATGCTGGCAAGTCCGTGGGCATAGCCCTGCTGATTTTTACTGGCGCGCTGTTGTGCGAAATGGCCGTACTCTACCCAGAGGCGATCCAGTTTCGCTACCACAGCGGATGATGATTTCTCAACGGCGATGTTATCTGGTGCTGGGGCAGTTTCTTGCTCCTCGTCGAGCATCAACATATCATTTTCCCCCTCATCTATAAGCGTAGCTTGTCCGTCCTCGCTTTCCCCGGCAGTGCTATCAATGATCAGGGTTTCATCTGTATCGTCCTCGATAACCAGCGTCTCAAATTCCTCAGCCTGGAGGCCTGTGGCCGCTACAGTGAATAATAGGGCGGCGAAGAGTGATGGGCGCCTCTCAATGAGTTTCATCAGGTTTTCCTTTTGTTGACGCTTTGTCGGGGCGGTAGGGGGTTTCCCTGCTATCGTCAGAAAGCCCTCTCTGACTGAACAAATTGTCCGGGATGCCCTGATCATAACGTATATCCACGGTGATCAACTTGGTACTGTTCCCTGTTTTCAGGTTGTACATCGTGCTGTCAAAGATGGTCCAGTAGCCTTGGATGCGTTTGATTTTTCTCGCTTGCAGTCGCTTGCTGGGTTTGTCGCGACCATTTTCGTAATAGTCGATTCGAAGCGGCACTAATATTTTTGGATGAATGCAGCTGACGCGTTTGCTGTAAACAGAGTTCTTTTTGCTGACAGGAATACTTTCCAGAAGAATGCAGCTTGCCCCGCCTATCTTGTCTTCGCCGATGATTGCATGATGATCCATTGAGACTTCTCTCGAAGTCAGGTCCTCATAATAGAAGTCCGACCCCACGAATCGTCCCCCCTTACGTGAGGCGGCGATACGACGCACCCTGTCCAGAGCCGGCAAATAGAGCCATTGGTCGCTGTCATCGCCTTTGTAATCAACGGTGAGTAGTCCGGTTCTCTCAACGTCATTGGGTTTGATGAAGCGCAGAAGTGTCCAGCGTTCTCCATCGCCAGCGTCCTTGGCGTAGCTATAGAGAAGTCGCTCCCGGGTGGAATTGCCGCTGACCAGCTGCATGATGACTTTGGAGCTGACATCTTTGCCGGCGGGGTTATCGTAAACAGCCTGGGCCAGTTTTCTGCCATCTTGAAAGAGGGGGGCGTTGTTGGCTTGCGCTGGTGACACCATGTAGGCGAAAACGAAAAACAGCCATACGGGCAGTGCAGGGTATAACCCTTTGATACTTCTCACTTCTCTCCCCTAGTGGAAGTTTTTGCCATTCTACCGGGCAAAGCACTGTTCGGAAATAGTATTACTGCCAGCAAAGCGGGGACCATTTATATGGCATGAATAAAAAAGGCCTGCAAATTTGCAGGCCTTTTGACGAATATGGTAGCTACGGGTGGACTTGAACCACCGACCCCAGCATTATGAAACTGGCTGGAAATTTTTAATTGCCTGATTTTATTAACTTTAATTTCGACGCCCACAGCAAATTAGCAGTACAGAGCACAGCTTTTCACAACAAGTCACGCAAATCTCACGCAACAAAGAGTAGGGCAATTTCCTTCCAAAGCTTTCGGACTCAATGCTGGGAAATGCTCTACTTTACTCTGGTTAGAGTGAGCTTTCTTCGAATCACTAATCAATCAAAGATTGGCCTCAAGCCTCAGGAAATAGCCCTGGCATCCAGCGACCGGCGAGCTTGGCAGGGAAGGCTATACACAGGGGTGACCGTGTAGTCTCGGAAGTAATGACTCCAGCATCCTGGAGAGCTGAAACGATCCGCCGTGCCTGCCGTTCTCCTGTTCCCACAATACCGGGAACATCGCCACGTGGTAGTTCGCCGCGATACAGGATGGCTTCCAGTATGTTGCCAGCCTTTTGAGGTAAACCGTCTGTGCGAATTTCTTCTTCTGCCCAGAGCAGGATGCGTCCCCTTAGTTTGTCCGGCTGAACCAGTTTTTCCATGAAATCCACTTGGTCTATACAGGTTTGTAAGAAGAACTCTGTAAATTCTGCCAAGGCACTTTCACTCCGGCTGCCTCGGCCGTCCATGTCTCCTCGGCGAGGCTGGTCACAGGCAATCAAATGCTGTTTGTACCTGGTTTCCTGTCTCGCAAGGCCGCGTGCTATAGACCATATGCCCCCCGTATCAAGGGCTTCTCGGAGCATGGCGTAGGACATGAGTCTGGCTACACGACCATTGCCATCCAGAAAGGGGTGAATCCACAGCAGGCGATGATGCGCCGCCGCTGCCGAGAATATCGTCTCCGCCTTGCCGAGCTTGCTGTAAACCTCTTCAAACCGGCGAAGAAAGCGTGGTAAGGCCCCGGCACTGACAGGAATATGATTGCCCACTTTTACATCCCGTGCTCTTAGCTCTCCGGGAATAACCCGAATGCGCTCTGCGGAATCGGGGTCTTCCACCCAGAGCAGGTCATCAGGCAGCTGCGCGCAAAACCGTTTGTGGATTTCACAGACACCTTCAAGTGTCGCAGCACGGCCATCCAGGCCTCCATCATCGATCCATGTTTGAACCATGACATGGGCGCGCGCTTCTAGCTGTAGGTCTCTCTTTTTCGGTTCGGCGCTATAGTCGTCCCGCATGGCACGTTCAATATCTACAGGATGTGTGCTGTGTCCCTCGATCAAGTTCGAGTAGTAGCAGTTCATGGCGCGAACCAGCTCGGCAAGGGCGGTTACGACACCCGCAGGCAGGCTGCGCCTGAACCCTGCTGATTTTGCGGCAAGCTCTACAGAGAGTTCTGTTAAAGCGGGGCGGTGACGCGAGCCTTCACTGATTTGGAGTGGCTCCATAATGGCGGTGGCTTCCCCGCGATCAAAGGCCGTTTCGGTGTCCGCTTTAATGTCCGGTTCTTTTTTGTCCATAAGTCATTATATATCATTGAGATAGTATATTTTCAAAGAGAAATTATTTTGAATAAAAGTCCGGTTTAATGTCTGTTTTTTGTTACACCAAGCTATAAAAATTCAACATAAAGTAAACCAATAATAAACAGAGTACTGAGCGTACTCCAAAATATTTATTGACTTACTATTATTGGAGTAATAGGATTCGTCTAATCCAGAATTTAGTCTGGAGGAATGAAAAAGGCCCATGCTGGGTGGGCAAACACTCAACACAGGCCTTTTTCGAACTTTAACCGGCGGCGCATGGTAACGACACTTAGTTAAAGTTGCTTTTTGATCAGCGTTGAAAAGTCTACTTTATGTGAGGGTTTTTTGCCAGGCAATGCCAGCAACGAAAGGTAAGACCTATGACGATCTATGAAAAACCGAAAGTAGACGAAGTAACCCTCCGTGGTGCTTCAGAACAAACCTATCCCTTCAACGTGTATCCTTGGGGAACGAGCTTCAAGCCCCTGGGAGCTGTGTACACGGTGTTGAGGTTGGAGGGTTCGAAGTACACGATTCTCTATATTGGTCAAACTAATAATCTCAGCGAACGCTTTGATAACCACCATCGCAAAGTGTGCTTTGATCGCAACGGTAAGACCCATATCGGGATTCACCAGGAGGCAAGCGAAAAACAGCGGTTCTACAAGGAAACCGATATGGTTCGCAACTACTCCCCAACCTGCAACAAGTAGTACCAGGGGTAAAACAATGAACACGCAAATCAAACGGATTGAGCAATGCGCTGATGTTTTACCCGGTTTCGCCCTCAAGGTTCGTGCGGAGCACGAGCCTGAGGGTTCTTATTATTTCCTGATGGCTAAAGACCTCAAAGACTCTGCCTCCATCTCGTTTCAGGAGAAGAATACCGAAGTCATCAAGATGAACGTCGATAAGAATGTCGACAACTACCTTCTGCGTACCGGTGATGCGGTATTTATTTCGCGCGGTGCGAGAAATGAAGCAGCGGTTATCGGCGATATACCTGCGAATACCATTGCCTCATCCACGTTTTACATATTGCGCCCGAAGGCTGAAATTAATTCTGAGTATCTTGTATGGTGCATCAACCAGCTGTACCTGACGGGCGGGTTAGATCAGATAAGAACAGGCGCAGCCACGCCAATCATACAGCGGCACAGACTCAAGGAAGTTGAGATACCAGTTCCTTCTTTGGAAGAGCAGGAACGTATTGCCGCGTTGGCCAGGGTGATGGATGAAGAAATCCAGGTCCAGAATGCAATGCTGGAAAACACGCGCTTAATGCATCGGGTCATCAATAAGCAATTGCTAAACCACTATCTAAAATTTGAATAATTGGCTTTTGGAGAAGAAAGTGAACGCACAAGTATCACAGGACGAAATCAACAGCATACTCTGGAAGGCCTGCGACTCCTTTCGCGGTACCGTGGATGCAGTCAATTACAAAGACTACATCCTTGTCATGTTGTTCCTCAAGTTTATCTCTGACGTTTGGCGGGACCACTACGCAGAGTATGAGAAGCAATATAAAGGGGACAAGGAGCGTATTCTTCGGCGCATGGAGCGGGAACGCTTTGTGTTGCCTGACCAGAGTTCCTTTTACTATCTCTATGACCATCGTGAAGCGCCAAATGTGGGTGAACTCATTAACATCGCCCTGGAACACCTGGAGATGGTCAACAAAAAGAAACTGCTCCATGTATTCCAGGATGTTGACTTCAACTCCGAGTCGCGACTGGGTAATACCAGAAAGCGCAATCACATTCTCAAGAACCTGCTGGAAGACTTTAACGACAACCGCCTGGACTTGCGCCCCTCCCGCATCGGCAACCTGGATATTATCGGGAACTCCTACGAGTACCTGATTGGCCGCTTTGCTGCCGGTGCAGGAAAAAAGGCCGGTGAATTCTATACACCGCCTGAGGTATCGATTCTGATGGCGAAGCTGGTTGACCCTCAGCCAGGAGAACGTATATGTGACCCTGCCTGTGGCTCCGGTTCGCTGTTGTTGAAATGTGCCAATGAAGTAGGGGAACAAGATTATTCACTCTTCGGCCAGGAGGCTATTAACAGTACCTGGGCGTTGTGCATGATGAATATGTTCCTGCATAACGTGAACAACCCTCGTATTGAGCGAGGTGACACATTATTGGACCCCCGGTTGATTGAAAGTGATAAGTTGATGAAGTTCGATATTGTCGTCGCCAATCCACCGTTTTCGCTGGATAAGTGGGGTGCGGGTGATGCTGACGAGGAAGCCAAGAAGTTCAATCGCTGGCATCGAGGAGTGCCGCCAAAGAGCAAGGGGGATTACGCCTTTATCTCTCATATGATCGAAACTGCTAATGAAAGCACAGGTCGCGTTGCCGTCGTTGTTCCCCATGGTGTTCTTTTCCGTGGCGGGGCGGAGGGCAAAATTCGGCAAGCATTGATTGAAGAGAATCTTTTGGATGCAGTTATCGGCCTGCCTCAGAATCTGTTCTTCGGCACAGGAATTCCTGCCGCTATTCTGGTATTTCGGAAGGATCGCGGTGACAACACTGATGTACTTTTTATCGATGCAAGTCAGGAATATGAGCAAGGCAAAAACCAGAACAAGATTCGCGTCGAGAAGGAAGTACAAAAAATTGTTGAGACATATCAGCGCCGCAAGACTATCGATAAGTTCAGTTACTTGGGCTCTAGAGATGAGATTAAGGAGAACGAATTCAACCTCAATATTCCACGATATGTGGATACCTTCCATGAGGAGGAAGAGATAGATTTGAATATTGTGCGAAAAGACCGGGAACATTTAAAGGCAAGGATGGAAGAGTTAGAGAATGAAATGTCTAACTATCTAAAGGAGCTGGGATATGGTTCCTGATGGCTGGAGTAGGAAGCCACTTTGTGATTTAGCAGAGGTTCGCACGGGGCTGGCAAAAGGGCGAAAAGATTTCAAGGATCCAGTAGTCATTCCTTACTTGCGCGTCGCAAACGTACAAGATGGACATATCGACCTTGGGGAGGTTAAGAGTATACGAGTTGAGCGTTCACAAATTACTCGATATTCCTTGAAAGCTGGAGATGTGCTGATGACAGAGGGTGGAGATTTTGACAAGCTGGGAAGAGGAGATGTTTGGAATGCTCAAATTGACCCCTGTTTGCACCAAAATCATGTGTTCGCCGTTCGTGTTAACCAATCAGTCCTTTTGCCATATTTCCTGGCATCGTTATCAGGCAGCAGCTATGGCAAATCCTATTTTCTTAATTGTTCAAAAAGAAGTACCAATCTTGCCAGTATTAACTCTACGCAGTTGAAAGAATTCCCAGTGTTGATTCCCCCTTTGCTGGAGCAGAAGAAAATTACTGAAATTCTCTCCGCCTGGGACGAAGCGATTGCCACTACCGAAAAACTACTTGCCAATAGCCAGCAACAGAAAAAGGCGTTGATGCAACAACTCTTGACTGGCAAGAAACGATTACAGGGATTTGTTGACGAGTGGAAAGAGTTTCAACTTGGCAGATTGTTTAAGGAACGATCGGAAACGAATCGACCAGATTTGCCCTTGCTCTCGATTACTTCAGATAGAGGCGTGATATTTCAGGGCGAATCAGGTCGGAAAAATGTCTCCAACGAGGATAAATCAAAATACCGTCGTATTTGTGTTGGGGACATTGGCTATAACACTATGCGGATGTGGCAAGGGCGGTCTTGCCTCTCCGATAAGGAAGGCATCGTAAGTCCTGCCTATACGATCTTGAAACCTACTGAATCTGTCTGTCCGTTATTTGCTTCTTACATGTTCAAACTACCTGAGCTTGTTCATCTGTTTTATCGTCATTCTCAGGGACTTGTATCAGATACCTGGAATTTGAAGTACAACCACTTCAAGAAAATTAAGTGGGCGTTTCCGAGTCTGGAGGAGCAGCAGGCTATTGCAGAAGTTTTGAGAACGGCAGACAGTCAAATCGAAATATTGATTGAGAAGTTGGAGTACCTGAAGCAAGAAAAGAAGGCCCTGATGCAACAACTTTTGACTGGGAAGGTGCGCGTCAAAGTCGATAACAGCGAGGCAGCTTGAGTACGATGTCACTTTCCTATCTCGAAGACCTCGATTCCCAAATCCCAGCCATTCAGCTTTTGAATGGTTTGGGCTGGGAGTATCTGACTCGGGAGCAGGCATTGGCTTTGCGCAATGGTCGAAAAGACCAGGTTGTTCTGACTGAAATCCTCCGTCCCTGGTTAAGTGACAATAACCGTATTGAGAGCAAGGGTGAAACCCATCTGTTCACCGAGGCCAATCTCCATGAAGCAATTCGTCGCTTGCTGGAGGAACCTTATGATGGCCTGGTTCGCACCAATGAAAAGATCTACCACCTGCTGACACTGGGCACCAGCCTGGATCAAACCATTGGCGGTGAGCGGAAAGGCCGCTCTCTCCACTATATCGACTGGGAATCGCCAGAAAATAATGTCTACCACATCACCGATGAGTTTACGGTGGAGCGCCGCCAGACACAGGATACGCGCAGGGCTGATCTAGTGCTGTTCGTCAATGGCATCCCTTTTGTCGTGATCGAGTGCAAAAGGCGTGACAAGGACGCCCAGTCCGGCGACAAGCAGGTGGACAAGGGGATCAAACAACTGATTACCTATCAGCGGGATGACGAGATCCCTCAGCTATTCCAGTATGTCCAATTGCTGATGGCTACTAGCGTCAATGACATTTTGTATGCCACCGTAGGAACTCCCAGAAAGTTCTGGAGTGTCTGGCGGGAAGAGGGCCTCGATACCAAAATTGTGACGCAATTTGCTAACCATAAACTTTCTGAATCTCTGCAAGACAAACTCTTTACCCCGTTGCAGGAAAAAGACGGAAAGGCATACCAGTCGGCAAAAGGCCACTTTTCTGCATTGTGGTCTGAAGGGGAAAGATTGCCGACAACTCAGGATACAACTTTGTGGGCCATGCTGCGCCCTCAGAGATTGATGGAGTTGCTGTATGGCTATGTGGTGTTCGATGCTGGGGTCCGTAAGATAGCTCGCTATCAGCAGTTCTTTGCTGTGAAAGAAACGCTGGGTCGGGTGCAACACCTGAAAGAAGGAAAACGGGACGGCGGTGTCATTTGGCATACCACGGGCAGCGGTAAATCACTGACCATGGTGATGCTGGCGAAGGCCCTGGCAATTCACCCTGCCATTACTAACCCTCGTGTTGTCCTTGTGACCGATCGTACGGACCTGGATGACCAGATTTGGACCACGTTCGAGGCCTGCGGCAAGTCCGCGATCCGAGCCAAGTCCGGCGAAGATCTGATGCGGCTGATCAGCGAAGGCAAGGCCAGTATTATCACCACCGTTATTAATAAGTTTGATACGGTTCAGAACAAGTACGGCTTGCAGGACACAAACCCCAATATCTTTGTATTGGTGGATGAAGGACACCGCACCAACTATTGTGCTACCCATGCAATTATGAGCAGGATATTTCCAAACGCCTGCTATATCGCGTTTACCTGTACACACTTGCTGAAAAAAGAGAAAAATACCGCTCGCAAATTTGGTGGACTTATTCACAGTTACCCTCTGCGCAAGGCGACTGTGGAGGACAAGGCAGTTCTACCACTATTATATGAAGGACGTATCGCCAATCTCGATATCAATAAACCAGCTATGGATACCTGGTTTGACCGGTTGACTGAATCGTTGTCGCGAGAGCAGAAAGCTGATTTGAAACGGAAGATGGCTTCAAAGGAGATGGTCCACAAAGTGGATCAACGCATCGCCTTGTTAGCCTACGATATCAGCAAACACTATAAGGAAAACTTTCAGGGAATAGGTCTGAAAGGTCAGCTGGCAGCAGATTCCAGGCTAGCCGCTATAGCCTACCGGGATTACATCAATCAGTACGGCATGGTCAGTTGTGAAGTGATCATGTCAAAGCCGGACTCTCGCGAATCCGGTGAAACCATTAACGAAGAGGATTTGCCTGCGGTCAATCGTTTTTGGAAAGAGATGATGAACCGGTTTGGCAATGAAGATGATTACGTCAAACAGGTAAAGGCCTCTTTTGGGCGCGAAGATGGAGTAGAGATCCTGATCGTTGTCAGCAAGTTGCTCACGGGGTTTGATGAGCCTCGAAATACAGTGCTGTATATCGACAAGACGATGGAGGAACACAATATCCTGCAGGCTATTGCGCGGGTGAATCGACTCCATCCCGGTAAAGACTATGGGTACATCATCGACTATCGCGGCATTCTTGGCGGTCTCAATGAGGCCATGCAAACCTATGATGCATTGGCTGATTACGATGCGGAAGATGTCCAGCTCGATGGTGCGGTGATCGATACCCATGCCGAAGTCGCCCGACTACCTCAAGTACATTCTGACTTATGGGCAGTATTCAAAGAGGTCAGGAATAAACACGATAACGAAGCGTTGGAACAGCATCTGGCTCCAGAGGACAAACGCCAGGAGTTTTACCAGGCGCTAACTGAATACCAAAAAGTGTTGATGGTTGCCCTAGGTACTGAGCACTTTTATCAGGATGTCGATAAAAAGCGAATTCAGGCATACAAAGATGATCTGAAAAGCTTTCGGAGCTTGCGATCATCTGTGCAGCAGCGGTATGCAGAGACAATCGATTTTGCCCTGTATGAGCAGCAAATCCGCAAGGTGATGGACAGTCATATTCAGGCACCAGATGTGGGCATTGTCACTGAGCTGGTGAACATCTTCGATTCCAAGGCCTTCGACGCCGAGGTCGAAAAATTGGAGGGAAAAGCTGCCAAGGCCGACACCATTGCATCAAGGGTCAAAAAGACCATCACGGAGAAGATGGAAGAGGACCCGGTTTTCTATAAAAAATTTGGTGAACTCGTTGAGCAGGCTATTCGCGATTATCGGCAGGGTCGAATTGACGAGGCTGAATACCTGAAGCGTGTGACTACAGTATTGGAGACAGTACGTCGTGGCCATGAAGAGGATATTCCGGTCAAGTTGGAAGGTCATCGAGAAGCTCAGGCTTATTTTGGGGTATTGAATGAAATTTTTGAAAGTGCCCTAGCTGACTATCGCAAAGTCGCCGAAGAGAGCCCCGCTTACGTTTCCAAATCCAATGGACCTAATCCTGAATTGGCGGCAGGGATGGCGCTGGATATAGAAGGCATCATTGCCAAAAGGAAGATTCGAGACTGGGTACGGTCTGAAGATGTTGTAAAAGGTATGCAGAACGATATTGACGATTATCTGTTTGATATGCGGGATCATGGAACAGTCGATATTTCGACCAGCGATATGGATCAGATTATTGAGCGTTGTATCAGCGTCGCCAGGAAATTTTCGGGCGCTTGATGTTGATGAAAGATTCCGTGCAATGGGGCCGGACCCGAATTGACTTCAATTATCAGTTCAAAGATCGCAAGACGCTTGCCATCCATGTACATCCTGACCTGAACGTTATCGTTGACGCTCCTAAGGGAACAGAGCTGGAACGTATACGCGAGAAAGTCCTAAAGCGTGCTGACTGGATACGAAAGGCAAAACGGGAATTTGAGCTTTATTTACCAAAACAGCCGCCAAGGCAATATATCAATGGCGAATCCCATAGGTACCTGGGGCGTCAGTATCGAATAAAGGCGAGAAAGGCCAGGACAGAATGTATCCGTTGTTATCGTGGTTATTTCGACATTAGATGTAAAAGTGATCCAAATCCAGCCACAATCAAACGTATATTGGATGAGTGGTATTGGGAGAAAGCTAATATCGTTTTTTATAAACGATATGAGGAATTGGTAAAGAAAGCTTCAATGATAGGAGTCGAAGAAGCACCCTTTCAGATTAGAAAACTAGCTACACGCTGGGGCAGTTGTAGCAAATCAGGAAAAATTACTTTGAATCTTGAGCTCATTAAGGCACCGGCTGAGTGCATCGACTACGTGATCGTTCATGAGTTATGTCATCTCAAAGAGCATAATCATGGACCAAGATTTTGGAATTTGGTCCGCAAAATTATTCCTGATTACCAAGAGCGGAAACAGATGCTAAATACTAAAATTGGTTAGGGATTTGGCACTATGAATAGTCGATCCAAAGGCTAGGGAGATTTGAATATTAATGAGTGATATTAAGCTTTTTACTATACAGGACGGCAAAGCTAAGGAGTTAAAAGGCTCAGAAGCTGCGCTGGAAAAATCACTCCAGGTGTTAATTGAAAACAACCTTGATGTGTTATTGGGGATAAATTTTCTCGCCTCTGAATATTCAACCGGGCCAATCCATGGTGGTCGTATAGATTCTTTAGGGTTGGATGAGAATCACTGCCCCGTGATTATTGAATACAAGCGTTCAACAAATGAAAACGTGATAAACCAGGGACTTTATTACCTTGATTGGCTGATGGATCACCAGGCTGAGTTCAAATTGCTTGTAATGGAAAAGTTAGGGAAAGAGATTGCCGACGAGATTGAATGGATTGCCCCCCGGTTGTTATGTATAGCCGGGGGTTTTACAAAATTTGATAGCCATGCAGTGAAACAAATAAACCGCAATATTGAGCTAATCAAATACAGTCATTTTGAGGGTGATTTATTAGCTTTTGAACTCATTAACGCGATTCAGGCAGAAAGTAAGTCTTCGACAGGAAACGTTATCAAGCCGTCTTCAACTGCTAGTTCTAATCAATATAAACATTTTGAAGAGTATCTAAGTCAATCGGACCAAACCTTAAAGGATTTGTTTGATCAGTTCGATCAATTTTGCCAGAACCTTGGAGATGATGTTCAGGTCAAAACACTCAAGTTTTATCAGGCCTACAAACGGATCAAAAACTTTGCTTGTGCCGAAGTTAGGCCATCGCTTGGACATGTTTTGGTTTTTCTTAAACTCAACCCTGATAGTATCGATTTGATTGACGGCTTTAGCCGAGATGTGAGGGGCGTTGGTCACTATGGAACCGGCGATCTGGAAATTACTATTCGTTCCATGGAAGATCTTGATAAAGCAAAATCCCTCATAGTGGCGGCATTCGAGAATAACTAAATTCACTGAGAACCAAGGATGGCCAGAAGGAAGCAATCATTTTTTGAAGACATAATGGAAATCACCTCCCGGTTCCCCTGGTGGGTTGGTGTTCTTCTGGCAATGTTTTCATATTTAATATTTCATTATTTGGCGGGTGTTGAGGTTAGGCCACCGGATGGCAAAAGAATCATCGAATCCAGTTACATTTTGAAAAGTGTAGGTGTTTCACTCTCGCATGGGTTGCAATATGTGTTCCCAATATTTTTCTTCGCTGGAGCTTTAGTTTCAGCAATTTTGAGTCTTAGAAAAAAGAAACTCTACGGCCATTTAAAACAAAATCCTGTTATTCAAACTCTTCAAGATATGAGCTGGAAGGAATTTGAATTATTGGTAGGGCAGTATTTCACCGAACAGGGTTTCACTGTGCGCCAAAATGTGAAATCCGGTCCGGATGGCGGTGTTGATCTGGTAGTTTTGAAAGATGCCGAAAAATACCTGGTTCAATGCAAACAGTGGCGGTCAACCAAAGTTGGCGTTGAAATTGTTCGGGAGTTGCTGGGTGCAATTGCTGCCCAGGGCGCAGTGGGTGGGTTCGTTGTGACCTCAGGGAGATTTACAGAGCCAGCCAAAGATTTTGTAAAAGGGCGGAATATCGAGTTGGTCGACGGCAATTTGATTGTTAGTAAGGTCGGGAATGTACCTCCAACTCTTGAGGGCACCACAATCAATCAACCAGAAACCATTCCACAAACCCACCCAAGTTGTCTCAAATGTGGTTCTCCCATGGTCAAGAGAAAAGCCAGGAAAGGTGCAAATACGGGTAATGAGTTTTGGGGTTGTAGTACATTCCCAGAATGTCGTGGCGTCAGGAAGATTAATAGCTAAGGACCTTAAGTATTGCAGCATCTCCACCGAGTTATTGATGGTGAATTTACTATTCTACTCACTCTTCACATCAGAAACTCTGGACTTGGTAACAGTAATCGTTTTACAGCTTTTACCTGTCCTAAATAATTGAAGAAGTGTATTCGCCCATGTCACTGCCAATGCTAGTGGTAGTGACGTGGGCGACCGCACCAATAACCGCAACGGTTTGCGCCGGAATTTCACGATGACACCCGGATGATCTGTTCCTAAACTAGCCTCCAATGTTGTTGTAACGGTTCTATCCGCGGCCACTGCGGGAAAGTGGCAAGGCAAGCTCCACCTTGCGCAAGCAAACGGAGTAGAGTGCGAAACAGGTCTGTAATCGCACTTGTGCAGGGTAGTAGTTATTTTGTTTCTGCACAGGCCTATCTTTCATGCAGCGGGCTTCGGTCTGCACTTTTAAAAGTACTTTTCAATCTGTACCGGTCAAGCTTTGTAGTTGTTATAGGCCGGATACACCTTCAGTTTGCGAGCCTTTCGGCAGTGGCATTCAGCAACAGTTGATAGCTGTCGTCTGGCTCGACCCTTCCAAGTCAATGTTACTAGCTGCATCACGCAGCTATTTCGTGTCCCTTAACTCAATCTAAATAAAGGAGGTAATTCCACTCACCCGGATAGCCGGGATATTGGTTTGCAGGTGCCAGGTCTCTTCAGAGAACAAATCTGCTGTCTAGGGCCAGACATATTCAGGTCAGTTTCGGGCGTTGTGTCCCGTGATCTTTCTGCCATGTGCAGACCGTCCAGGCTACGGCTTGGCGCTGATCAGAAACACTAACCAACACAGGTTTACACGAATGAGAGACTTGAACTACCAATTGAAACAACTGTGCCGCCATAACCGGCAAGGCAGCTATGCCACCCGCAGTAATCGTGAGCACCAGTTAACCCAGATCGCTGATCAGCTCCATGAATTGGGTTTCAGGCGAATGAGTAAACATTCCCTGAAGCCCAAGCATGTGGAAGCCCTGGTTAAGCTGTGGCAATCACAGAACCTTTCGCCCGGCACCATCAAGAACCGGATGAGCAATCTGCGTTGGTGGGCCAGGACGGTGAATAAGCAAAACGTGATTGCCCGCTCCAACGACTTCTACGGCATCCCGGATCGGCACTATGGTTCCACTGGAACCGCCAAAGCGAGAACACTGGATCAGGACAAACTGGATCAAATTAAAGATCCCCATGTGCGTATGAGCCTGCAACTCCAGTCCGCCTTTGGACTACGGCGGGAAGAAGCGCTGAAAATCAAACCAAGACAAGCGGATGAAGGTCAACAGCTCAGATTACAGGCCAGCTGGACCAAGGGCGGTAAGGAAAGAACCATCCCTATCCGCACAGAACAACAACGGCAACTGCTGGAGCAGGCCAAAGCGCTGGCAGGCAATCATTCCCTGATTCCCCAAAACCGGCAATACATCCAACAAGTACGCATCTACGAACGCCAAACCGCCAATGCCGGGTTATCCAGGATGCACGGGCTGAGACATACCTATGCCCAGAATCGCTACCAGGAACTGACTGGCTGGGAAGCGCCTAATCGGGGCGGGCCGACCCATCAACAACTCACAATCCATCAAAAAGCCCTGGATCAGCAAGCCCGGTTACAGATATCCCGCGAGCTGGGCCATGAGCGCGAGCAAATTACAGCGGTGTACCTGGGGAGATAACAGTGAAAGGAATCCTGCCACGGCTTATTCGACTCCGGGATGCCCCGGCCTATCTGGGCATGGACAAGAACCGCTTCAACCGGGAAGTCCGACACCAGTTGACAGAGATTCCCATTGGCAAGCAGGGCATTGCCTTTGACCGCCTTGAAATGGATGCCTGGGTGGAGCAGTATAAGTCCCGCTGTGGGTGTTCGACGAACCATAGGAGCAATTCACTATGTCGAAGAGAACACCGGGCCTCGTCAAGCGGGGCAAAAACGGCATCTGGACAATCGACAAACGTATCCGAGGATATGGCCGCCTTTTCGAAAGCACTGGCACGGGTGACAGGCAGGAAGCCGAGCAATACCTGATCTTTCGCCTGGAGCAGATTCGAAATGAAAGGGTGTACGGCATCAAACCCGATTACACCTTTCGTCAGGCAGCCACCAAGTATCTTCTGGAGAACGAGTACAAACGCAGTATTGATCGCGATGCCCAGTCGCTGAGGATTCTCGATCCTTTTATTGGGAACCTGGCGTTACGGCAGGTGCATCAGGATACCTTGGGGCCTTTTATTGCTTCACGCAAAAAGGAAGGTCTGAAGTCCAATACGATCAATCGCGATTTGGCTGTTGTCCGGCGGGTACTGATGTTAGCCGCCAGATTGTGGCGCGATGAGCGCGGCAATCCTTGGCTGGAAACACCGCCGCTAATTCGTATGCTGGATTGGAAAGATGCCAGAAAACCATACCCGCTTTCGTGGGTTGAGCAGGAGCGGCTGTTTGCCGAATTGCCAAAGCACTTGCGGGAAATGGCGTTGTTCAAGGTCAACACCGGCACGCGGGAAGCGGAAGTCTGCGGGTTGCGCTGGGATTGGGAAGTTTCTCTTCCGGAGCTGTCTGCCAGTGTATTCCTGCTACCGGGTGAGCTTGTAAAAAATGGCGAAGATCGGTTGGTGGTACTGAACTCTGTCGCAAGAGCCGTTGTGAATCGTCAGCGGGGTAAACATCGGGAACATGTGTTCACCTACAAGTACAAAGGTGAGTACAAACCGGTCGAGCGGATGAATACCAAGGCGTGGCGCAGAGCGCGGGACGTGACAGAGTTATCTCAGGTCAGGGTTCACGACTTGAAACACACCTTCGGGCGTCGCCTGCGCGCTGCTGGCATTGGTGTTGAGACGCGTATGGTGCTGCTTGGTCACACCAACAAGCAAATCACCACACACTACTCGGCAGTGGAAATCGGGGAACTGATAGAAGCAGCCGAGAAGGTGAGTTTTGAGCGGGGATCAACGCCAACATTGACGCTACTGAAGAGTCCAAATGCTAAGACAGAAGGAGGGTCACGCAAATCTCACGCATTTGGCAGAAACAAAAAGGGCTACGCGTACGTAACCCTTTGAAAAATATGGTAGCTACGGGCAGACTTGAACTGCCGACCCCAGCATTATGAATGCTGTGCTCTAACCAGCTGAGCTACGTAGCCACTGTCGATATCTTGAGGGCGCGAATTTTCACGATTTTGCCGGGGGTTGTCAAGGCGTTTTCAGCCTTTGGGGGAATGGTCGTTGCTTGCTTGAGCCGGAAAATTCATGATCCCGGTAGTGGGGGTCCAGCCAGCATTGTGGCAGGAGCTCTCCCGACGGAAATACTAGCTTGCGCTTGTCGATTTTTTCCGGCTCCTGGGCTTCCTCTCCATAGTGGTAGCAGCCGGAGATCGATTCCTGAAAGGGGTCGAACAGTTCCTGTAGTGATCGGATTTCCACAAGGTGGTTGGTGTCTTTCTCTTTGAGAAGCATGACAAACGCCTCCGCTTTCCTTACTTATATAGCACGCGGTAAATGGCTCCGGCGTAGTCGTCGGAGATATAAATGCTGCCGTCAGGCCCTTCCTCGATAGCCACCGGGCGGCCAATTACCCGTTGCTCTTGTGTCAGGAAGCCGCTGAGGAAGTCTTCGCTGCGAAGGGTTCCACTCTCATCCCAGTGCAGTGCCACCACCTTGTAGCCATCGGGTTTGCTGCGGTTCCAGGAGCCATGCAGGGCAACCAGAGCGGTGCGGCGGTAATTGTCAGGCAGTTCGGGGTGGCGCAGAAAGTGAATGCCCAATGGTGCGTTGTGGGCACGAAAGCCGAAGGCCGGCGAGATGCTGGTGGCGAGCAGGTTTTCGTAGCCTCTGCCAAAGTCGGGGTCCAGCATGCCAAAGCCATTGATGTGAGGCCAGCCGTAAAAGGCGCCCGCGTGAATCAGATTCAGTTCACAGGGTGGAAAATCGTCTCCGAGCAGGTCGCGGCCGTTGTCGGTGGCGTAAAGATTGTTGTTCCAGGGCGCCCAGTCGAAATCGACGCTGTTCCTCAGGCCGGTGGCGAGAAATTCCTCTCCGCTGCCGTCGGGGCGGTAGCGCAGCATTGCCGCCCGGCGATGGTCGCTTTCCTGGCAGACATTGCAGCTGGAGCCAATGGTCAGGTAGAGCAGGCCATCCGGGCCGAACCGAATGGTGCGACTCCAGTGGTTGCCCCCGGCGGGAAGATCCTGGACCAGTCTTTGGTATGCTCCACGGGGTTTCCCTTCGGACCAGTCCATGGCAATTCGGCCAATGGCATCGGTCTCTGCGATGTAGAGCCAGCTGGTTTTTCCATCATTGTAGATGTCTATGCCATGGGGGCGGTTCAGGTTGGTTAGCAACGGCTGGTGGATGTCGGCCTGCCCGTCGCCATTGCTGTCGGCCAGCAGGAAAACTGTGCCGGCGCGGGGAGAGCTGGTCAGCAGTTGTCCGTTGGGGGTGATTTTCAGCAGGCGCGGGTTGGGCAGTCCATTGGCAAACAGGGTCAACCGGAAACCCGCTGGCAGTGTCAGTGTTTCGGCAATCGTAGTGGTTGCGGTCGGGCTGCCGGAGCTGGTCACAGTGTTGAGCAGGACGCGATAGCTGCTGACCTGCAGGCCGGGGTAGTAACGGTTTAGCAACAGCACTGCGAGCAGTGCCAGCAACAGCGACAGGAGAGAGACTTTCAGTAAACGGCCCATCGACACATTATAGGCGGATGGGCGGGTTGTAGCTGAGGCATGGGCGATTTCGCCCATGCCCCGATGAGGAAGATCAGACGTTGAAGCGGAAGTGGATGACGTCGCCATCCTGAACCACGTATTCCTTGCCTTCCAGACGCCACTTGCCGGCGTCCTTGGCGCCCTGCTCACCCTTGCAGGTGACAAAGTCGTTATAGGCGATCACTTCGGCGCGAATGAAGCCCTTTTCAAAATCGGTGTGAATCTTGCCAGCGGCCTGGGGGGCAGTGGCGCCAACGGGGATGGTCCAGGCGCGTACTTCCTTGACCCCGGCGGTGAAGTAGGTCTGCAAACCCAACAGTGAGTAACCGGCGCGGATCACCCGGTTCAGTCCCGGCTCCTCCATGCCCATTTCCTGCAGAAACTCCAGCTTCTCCTCGTCTTCCAGTTCGGCGATTTCCGACTCCAGTTTGTTGCAGATGGGCACGACTACTGCGTCCTCTTCAGCGGCAATGGCGCGAACCTGTTCCAGGTAAGGGTTGTCCTCAAAGCCGTTCTCATCGACGTTGGCGATATACATGGTCGGCTTCAGGGTTAGCAGGTTGAGGGAGCGAATGGTCTTCAGCTCATCCCTGTCCAGTCCCAGCGAGCGCAACGGCTTGGCCTCGTTGAGGTGGGGCATGATCTTTTCCAGTACTTCCTTCAGGGCGATAGCGTCCTTGTCCTGCCCCTTGGCGGCCTTGCTGGCGCGCAGTAGAGTTTTTTCCACGGTTTCCAGGTCGGCCAGCGCCAATTCGGTGTTGATGACATCGATGTCACTGCCTGGGTTGATTTTGCCTTCCACGTGTATCACGTTGTCGTCGTCAAAGCAGCGCACTACGTGGGCGATAGCATCGGTCTCGCGGATGTTGGCCAGAAACTGGTTGCCCAGTCCTTCACCCTTGGATGCCCCGGCTACTAGGCCGGCGATGTCCACAAATTCCATGGTGGTGGGGATGATGCGCTCCGGCTTAACGATTTCCGCCAGTTTGTCCTGACGGGGGTCGGGAATCGGCACGATACCGGTGTTGGGTTCGATGGTGCAGAAGGGGAAGTTGGCCGCATCGATGCCCGCCTGGGTCAGCGCATTGAACAGGGTGGATTTGCCCACATTGGGAAGGCCGACGATACCGCAGTTAAAACCCATAAATATAATTCCCGAATACTGTGTTCTTTGGCGGGGGCTACCCGTTGGTGTGCAGTGCTTTCATGGCGTTGTTCCAGCGCCCGGCAACTGCGTCCCCGATTGTCTCAATAGCGTTATCAATGCTGTGATCAATCAGCAGTTGCTCGTCAGCCGGCGCGCGTCGCAGTACATAATTGACCACTTCGCTGGCGTGACCGGGGTGGCCGATACCCAGTCGCAGGCGGGCAAAATCGCGATTGTTGCCCAGTGCCTGAATGGTATCCCTGAGACCATTGTGGCCGCCGTGTCCTCCACCCAGTTTGAGGCGTGCAATGCCGGGGCTGAGGTCGAGTTCATCGTGGGCCACCAGGATGGCCTGGGCCGGAATCCGGTAAAATCCCGCCATGGCAGCAATTGCCTTGCCACTGCGGTTCATGAAGGTGTCAGGGATCAGCAGCCAGACAGGGCGGCCATCAATGATAGCCTTGGCGGTGGTGCCGAAGAACTTGCTTTCCGGTTTCAACTCGGCGTTGAAGCGGCATGCCAACGCCGCAACGAAATCGGCCCCGGCATTGTGACGGGTTCGGTCATATTGTGGGCCGGGATTTCCCAACCCCACAATAAGCTGAACGGGCGTGTCCAATGTCGGGGCCTTTCGGTGTCAATAAAGACGACCAGCGGCGCGCAGTTACTCTGCGGCTGCCTCTCCCTCGCCTTCAGCGGCATCGCCACCCTTCGGCTTGTGCACGGTGAAGACCGGCAGGTCGTGGTCTTCGCCATGGCTCAGGGAAACGCTCTCAACACCGGCCGGCAGTTTGATGTCGGAGATGTGCAGAACTTCGCCAGCCTGTACAGCGGATACGTCGATTTCGATGTATTCGGGCAGGTCTGCCGGCAGGCAGCTGACGTCCAGGTCGGTCATGTTGTGGAACACGTGGCCGCCGCCCACTTTAACGCCCGCGCAGATTTCTTCATTGATGAAGTGCAGAGGCACCTTGGTGTGCAGCTTGTGGGTTTTGCTCACGCGCAGGAAGTCAGCGTGAAGGATCACCGGCCTGGAGGGGTGGCGTTGCAGGTCTTTCAGGATCACGTCTTGAGTGGCGCCATCAACTGTCAGGGTGATGATGTGAGAGTAAAACGCTTCATTCTGCAGTGCGTGTTCCAGCTCGTTGTGAACGACGCTGATGTTTTGCGGTGCCTGTTCGCCACCGTAAATGATGGCGGGTACCAAGTTGGCCTCACGACGCAGGCGGCGGCTCGCACCTTTCCCCATGTCGTTGCGGGCCACGGCATTCAATTGAAAATCATTGGACATTGCCTTGACTCCTGATTGTGTTCCCGCAGGATCCGCGACCAGAATCTCTGCAGGGTTGAAAAAGCCCTCGCGGGCGGTTTAGTAAACCAGCGCCTGGTCAGTCAAACATGGCGCTGATGGATTCCTCATTGCTGACCCGGCGCATGGCTTCAGCCAGCATCGGCGCCAGACTCAATGCGCGAATTTTCGAGCATTTGCGGGCTGCATCGCTGAGCGGAATGCTGTTGGTAACCACCAGAGTATCCAGCGAAGAGTTCTCGATATTCTCAATGGCCTTGCCGGACAGTACCGGGTGGGTACAGCAGGCCACTACGCGTTTGGCGCCGTGGTCTTTCAGTGCATCGGCGGCCTTGCACAGGGTGCCGGCGGTGTCGACGATGTCGTCAACCAGCAGGCAGGTGCGACCTTCCACTTCACCGATGATGTTCATTACTTGGGCCTGGTTGGCCTCCGGGCGGCGCTTGTCGATGATGGCCAGGTCAGTGTTCAACTGTTTGGCCATGGCCCGTGCGCGCACCACGCCGCCGATATCCGGGGATACCACGGTCAGGTCCTCGTAGCTCTGGCGTTCTACATCGGCCAGCAGCACTGGCAGGCCGTAGACGTTGTCCACTGCGCAGTCGAAGAAGCCCTGGATCTGTTCGGCGTGCAGGTCCACAGTCATCACCCGGTCGACGCCGACATTGGTCAGCATGTCCGCCACTACCTTGGCACTGATCGGTACGCGAATGGAGCGCACCCGGCGATCCTGGCGAGCGTAGCCGAAGTAGGGCAGTACGGCAGTGATACGTCCCGCGGAAGAACGACGCAGGGCGTCGATGATGAGCATCAGCTCCATCAGATTCTTGTGGGTGGGGACGCAGGTGGGTTGCACTACGAAGACGTCGCGACCGCGCACGTTTTCGCGAACTTCGACATTGATTTCGCCATCAGAAAACTGGGACACCAGCGCGTTGCCCAGATTGAGACTGAGATAGCGGGCGATTTCGTTTGCCAGCTCCGGGTTGGCGTTCCCGGAGAAAACCATCATATTAGCCACGGCTTTTTCCTGATCGGGGTGTTGTTAAAGCCAACCCTGCAGAATATGGCTGGGGTGGGAGGACTCGAACCTCCGAATGACGGGATCAAAACCCGTTGCCTTAGCCACTTGGCGACACCCCAGTAATCAGTAATCGGACGGTAGCTGCTCCAGCAGAGGGGACTGGTTTACCCCTTGAGCAACAAAACCCTGCCAGGGCGCCGGTAGCTGCTTCAGTACTGATTTGGCATCAGCTTCTGAAGCAAAGCGGGCAAAAAGGCAGGCTCCTGTTCCCGTCAGTCGAGCTTCGGCAAATTGAGCGAGCCAGAGGCGCGCTTCCTTCACCTTAGGGTACAGGGTTTCCACCACTGTTTGGCAGTCGTTTCTGCCACCCTGCTCGAGAAAGGCGCGTATTTTGATCGGATGAGAGTTTCTTGTCAAACCCTCGTGGGCGAAAATTTTTGCTGTGGAAATCTCGACTCCCGGGGCCAAAACCAGATACCAGGCGGGGGGGATTTCCACGGCGGTGAGCTGTTCGCCGATGCCCTCTGCCCAGGCGCTGTGGCCGAAAACAAACACCGGCACATCCGCTCCCAGTTGTCGTCCCATGTCCATTAATTGCCGACGGCTCAGTCCCTGCTCCCAGAGCGTGTTCAGTCCGACCAGGGCAGTAGCGGCATCGCTGCTGCCGCCGCCCAGTCCTCCGCCCATGGGCAGTCGCTTGTGCAACCTGATATCAGCTCCCAGCGTGCAACCGGTTTCCCTGCGCAGGAGTTCGGCCGCCCGGTAGATAAGGTTGTCTTCGGTGGAGACGCCTGCAATGGCCGGGGCGAGCCGGATTTCTCCATCCGCATTGATCGAGAAGTCCAGCTGGTCGCCGTAATCCAGCAGCTGAAACAGGGTTTGCAGGTTGTGGTAACCGTCCGGGCGCCGCCCGGTAATGTGCAGGAACAGGTTGAGTTTGGCCGGGGCCGCCAGGGACAGCATCAGCGAACCACCGCGTCGGGCAGCCAGTTCTTGATCACCAGAGTGAAGCTGTATTCGCCGCTATTGCCGCGAATCCGTCCCGGCAAGACCCAGGCGCCCACTTGCTGGTATTGGGAAAACGTCAGTTGCCAGTTTGCCTGGTCAAGGGTTGCCAGGGTGCCATCGCTGTTGTGGCTGCTGGCATCCAGCGGGGCATTGGGTGCGGGAATACCTTTTACCCAGTATTGCAGCTGATCAACTGGCCACTGCCAGCCGAACAGTTGCTCTGTCAAGGCCGCCGGGGATGGGGCGTAGATGGTTTCCCGATCACCGCGCTGCAATGCCGCGAAGCCGGCATCGCCGCTGATTTGGGTGGCTCCCGCGCCAAAAGGGCCGTGCAGTTGCAGTTCAAAAGCAACGCCGGACTGCTGCCAGTTTACCCAGGCACTGCCGCCGTCGCGGCTGTCCCGATAACCGAGTTTTCCCTCCATACTCCAGATTGAGAGCTGCTCCAGCTGTTGCTGGTGCTGTTCCCAGTCTGTTATGGCGGGACCGGGTTGCGGACTGTGTACGGAGCAGGCTTCCAGCAGGAGTACTGCGAACATCAGGGCGAGCAGACGCATGGGTTAGTTTGCCTGGAGGCGCTTCATGGTTTGCAGAATGAGATCGTTTTCCGGGTCCTGGTCAAGAATTGCCTGCCACACCTCGCGGGCTTCATCCCGTTGTCCGTTTACCCACAGGGCTTCGCCCAGATGGGCGGCAATTTCCGGTTCGGGCAACTTGGCCATGGCCTCACGCAGGTGGCGGATGGCCGCCTCGTAGTCTCCCAGCTGGAACAGTACCCAGCCGAGACTGTCGATAATGGCGGGGTCTCCCGGGTTGAGTTCCAGGGCCCGGAGAATCAGTTGGTAGGCTTCCTCGTAACGATCCGTGTGCACGGTGAGGGTGTAACCCAGGGCGTTGAGGGCCAGTGAGTTGTTGGCATCGCGGTCGAGGATGGCCCTCAGGTCCTGTTCGGAACTGGCAAAATCATTTTGCTGCTCGCTGAGCATGGAGCGGCTGTAGAGCAGGGCGGCGTTGTCGGGAAACAGGTCCAGAGCCTCGCTGAGCAGCCGGTGGGCATCGCTCAATTGCTGGTATTCCACCAGCAATTCCGATTCTATCTGGTAGAGGGACGCCGAGAAGAAGGGGTAGTCCAGGCGCAGCTTGCTCAGGTAGAGCTGGGCGCTGTCCAGTTGCCCGTGGCTGGCCATGAATTTGCCCAGCTTGACTACGGCGGGCAGGAACTTGGGGCCATTGCGAACCTGGCGGTAGTGCAGCAGTATGCCTTCTTCATCCCCTTCCTTTTCGGCGATCAGTCCCAGTTCAAAGTGGGCTGAGGATGAGGTGTTGGGGTTGCGACTCAGCTCGTTGAACAGTTGCTTGGCTTCTTCATCGCGGTTGAGGCCTTTGCACACCAGGGCAAGGGTGTAGGCCAGCTCGGCGTCCCTGGGGTACTGTTCCATCAGGATGGTGAGTTGATGGTAGGCGCTTTCGAGGTCATCTTCAGCCAGAAACCGGGCGTACTGCATCCGCAGCCGTTTGCTGTCGGCAATATCTTCAAGGGCAACACCGAGGAAGTCGGTGGCTTCTTTCTTCTGGCCCAGCTGGTGCAACAGTTGGGCCTTCAACATGATGGCGCTTTCTTTTTTCGGGGACTGCTCCAGCAGGGTTTCTACGGCGGACAGGGATTGGGCTAGCTCCCCCTGTTGGCGCATCAACATGGCACGGGTAAGCATGGCGGCGCCGTTGCCGGGATAGCGCTCCAGCAGCGCCGGATATTCGGCGAGCAACTCCTGGCGCTGAGCCGGGGTGGCGGCCCCGGCAGTCACCGCCAGGCTCATGATGGGCTCTTGGTCTCCCTTTCTGAGGGCGTATTCAGCATGTTCGAGCGCTTCCACCAGTCGGCCCTCGCGGCCCAGCGCCAGCGCCGCTACGCTGCGGGCATCCAGATTTTCAGGTTCGATGCCAGTCCACAGTAGTGCCATTTCCAGTAACGCCGGACGGTTTTCTGTATAGGCGGCAATGCGGGTGGCGCGGGCAACAATGCCCGGGTCCCGGGTGGCTCTTGCCTGAACCAGGTAATTGTTCAGTGCCAGGTTCAGGTTGTTTTCCATGCCCGCCAGTTCGGCGACCATCAGATCGTAGAGGGTGTCCGCGGGAAACGGGCGCACCGGGTAATCCGGGGGCTGTTCCGGCGTTATCTGGCTTGAGGCCTGTCCGGCGGTGGGTTCAACCCCATCGTACGCTTCTTCAGATTGGGGTTGCTGGGCACATCCATGGAGCAATGCGGCACATAACACGAAAACGGGTAGTGCGGAGCGGGCAGTCTTCATACAGCGGATGTCAGGTAGATGCTCTTTCAAGGTTGGATGCCGGGACAACGGATGGTGTTGGACCTGAGTGAATAATTATAGCTGGCCACATTGTAGCCAATATCTCTGACAATAAGGAAAGGACTTTATTGCGATGGAGGGCGTTTCGATAGCACTTGTCTTTGCCGATTCAGAATCGGACAATTGCCAGCTTACTGCCAAGCGCCGTTTTAATGACCATTTTTGCCCTGGGAATCAACCACCGCACAGCCTCTCTCGACATTCGGGAGAGAGTGTCCTTTGCGCCGGAACAGACTGTGGAAGCCCTCCAGCAGATTGGTGAGGAGCTGTCCCTGGACGAGGTGGCAATCCTGTCCACCTGCAACCGCACAGAGATCTATGGCAGCGGGGAACAGCCGGTCCGGGTGCTGGAATGGTTGTCACGGCAGCGCCATATTTCCCTGCCCCACCTGGAGCGCTGTCACTACCTGTATCAGGACACCGATGCGGTGCGCCATGTCATGAAGGTAGCCTGCGGGCTGGACTCCATGGTGTTGGGTGAGCCGCAGATCCTCGGTCAGTTGAAGTCCTGTGTTGCCGTGGCTCGCGAAGCCGGCAAGATTTCCACCCGTCTCAACCAGCTGTTTCAGCAGGCATTCAACATTGCCAAGCGGGTGCGCACAGAAACCGCCATCGGCCAGAATCCTGTCTCAGTGGCCTATGCGGCGGTCAGCCTGTCCCAGCAGATCTTTTCCGACCTGCGGGATGTGAACGCGTTGCTGATCGGCGCCGGGGAAACCATCGAACTGGTAGCCCGTCACCTGAAGGAGAAAGGGGTCAGGGATATCACCGTGGCCAACCGCACCCTCAGTCGCGCCCAGGATCTGGCCCAGCAGTTCGGCGCCCAGGCCATTCTGTTGTCGGAAATCCCCGAGTATCTGCCCCGGGCGGACATGGTGATTTCCTCCACGGCCAGTCAGCTGCCGATCCTCGGCAAGGGTGCGGTGGAGTCGGCGTTGAAGCTGCGCAAGCACAAACCGATTTTCATGGTGGACATCGCCGTACCCCGGGATATCGAACCGGAAGTTGCCCGGCTGCAGGATATCTACCTCTATACCGTGGACGACCTGCAGGAGGTGATTGAGGAAAACATCCGCTCCCGCCAGAGCGCCGCCAGCCAGGCGGAGCAGATCGTCGAGGAGGGTGTGAGCTGCTGGCAAAGCCAGTTGCGCGCCCTGGATGTGGTGGATACCATCCGCGCCTTCCGCAGCAGCGCGGAGGAAGTGCGCGACCAGGAGCTGGCCAGGGCTTTGAGCGCCCTGCGCACCGGACAGGATGCGGAGCTGGTATTGAAGAGCCTGGCGCGCAACCTGACCAATAAGCTGATGCACACCCCTACTACCCGGCTCAAGCAAGCGGGAGAGCAGGGGCTCACGGATCACATTGATCTGGCCCACCATTTGTTTGGCTTGAAAAAACCTGGCAATGATGAGCCGGGTCCGTAGCTACCACTGACCATTCCACAGAGCATTGATGAAAGCGTCCATTCTGGAAAAGTTGCAGCACCTGTCCGATCGCTATGAAGAAGTGGGGGCGCTGTTGAGTGATCCCGAGGTCATCGGTGAACAGAACCGTTTTCGGGACCTGTCCCGGGAGTATGCGGAGCTGGAGCCGGTGGTGAAAAGCTTCGGCGATTACCAGCGGGTAAAGGACAACATGGCCGAGGCCAGTCTGTTGCTCAAGGATGCCGACGCGGACCTGCGCGAAATGGCCCAGGAAGAGCTGAAGGAAAGCGAAGCGCGGCTGGATGAGCTGGAAGTCGACCTGCAAAAGTTGCTGCTGCCCAAGGACCCCAATGACGAGAAAAACGTCTTCCTGGAAATACGTGCAGGTACCGGCGGTGACGAGGCGGCGATTTTTTCCGGCGACCTGTTCCGCATGTACAGCAAGTACGCCGAGCAGCAGCGCTGGAAAGTGGAAGTGATCAGCGAGAGTCCCGGCGAGCACGGCGGCTACAAGGAAATCATCAGCCGTATCGTCGGCCAGGGGGTGTACTCGAAGCTGAAATTCGAGTCCGGCGCACACCGGGTACAGCGGGTGCCTGAGACCGAATCCCAGGGGCGCATCCATACTTCCGCCTGTACCGTGGCGGTGATGGCCGAGGCGGACGAGCTGGAAGATATCGATATCAACAAGAATGACCTGCGCGTCGACACCTTCCGCGCTTCCGGCGCCGGCGGTCAGCACGTCAACAAGACCGATTCAGCGATTCGCCTCACCCATATTCCCACAGGTATCGTGGTGGAGTGCCAGGACGAACGCTCCCAGCACAAGAACCGCTCCAAGGCCATGTCGCTGTTGGCGGCAAAGCTGAAAAGTGCCCAGGAGGAGAGCGCCGCCAAGTCCATCGCTGAAGAGCGTCGCCTGTTGGTGGGCAGTGGCGATCGTTCGGAGCGCATTCGCACCTACAACTATCCCCAGGGGCGGGTCACTGACCACCGCATCAACCTGACGATTTACCACCTGGATGAAGTGATGGAGGGTGAACTGGACGAAGTGATCCAGCCCCTGATTAACGAGTACCAGGCGGAGCAACTGGCCGCCCTGGCCGGGTAACCGTGCCCGCCAGTATTGCCAGCCTGCTGAAACGTGGCGCCGAACTGGCTGCGGTCAGCGACAGCCCGCGGCTCGATGTGGAAGTGTTGCTGTGCCATGTGCTGGGGCAATCCCGCACCTATCTGTTTACCTGGCCGGAACGACAATTGAGCGGCGAACAGCTGGCGCAATTTGACGCACTGTTTGCCCGCCGTCTGCAGGGCGAGCCTGTGGCTCACCTCATTGGCCACCGGGAATTCTGGTCCCTGCCTCTGGCGGTGACCCCCGCCACCCTGATTCCCCGTCCCGATACCGAACTGCTGGTGGAGTTGGCCCTGCATCTGTCCCTGCCGGAGGCTGCCTCAGTACTGGATCTCGGTACCGGCACCGGTGCCATTGCCCTGGCTCTTGCCAGTGAGCGGCCCGAGTGGCGGATTCTGGCCTTAGACGTGGTGGCTGCTGCCGTGGGGCTGGCGGAAAGCAATCGCCGATTGCTGGGTTTTGACAATGTTCGCGTTCAGCAAGGTGACTGGTTTGAGGGGCTGGGTGAGCAGCGTTTTGATCTGGTGGTCAGCAATCCGCCCTACATAGAGGCCGACGACCCGCACCTGAGCCAAGGTGATGTGCGTTTCGAACCGCTGACGGCACTGGTGGCAGATGACAGGGGGCTGGCGGATCTGGCGCAGATTATCGCCGCGGCGCCGCAACACCTGACCGAGCGTGGCTGGCTGTTGCTGGAGCACGGCTGGCAACAGGGGGAGGCGGTGCGTCAGCTGATGCAATCAGCAGGTTTTGCCGATGTAGTCACCCACAGAGATCTCGGCGATCGTGATCGCGCCACACTCGGGCGCTGGGCTGGACCGGCCTAGAGAATGTCTAGCGCAGGGTGCGGTACTGGCCGCCGTGGAAGATCAGTGGTTCCAGGGGCTCGTTGCTGAAATCCAGTACTCGTCCCACCAGAATGATGTGATCGCCGCCCGGATGGCGGTGTTCGATCTGGCACTGGAAACGGCAAGGGCTGTCATCGAGTAACGGCAGGCCGTGCAGGCCCGGGTGCCAGGCCACGTGATCGAACTTGTTCTGTTCCGTTCCGGCGAAGAGCTGTGATACCTCTGCCTGACCGCTGTGGAGGATATTCACGGCGAAGTAGTCCACTTCCTGAAACAGCTTGAACAGTCGCGACTCTTTACCCACACACCAGGACACCAGCGCCGGGTCCAGTGAAACCGAGGAGAAACTGTTGGCGGTCATCCCCCTGGGGTTACCATCATGGTCCACGGTGGTGATGACGGTAATGCCGGTGGCGAAGTTGCCCATGGCATTGCGCATGGCGCGGCTGGGTTCATGGCTCATTGTTATTGTTCCCGGGACAGCGACTGAAAGGCGCACAGGTTAACCCAAGCGGCGGCGGATAAAAAATAATCGTCGGGATGTTCATCCGCTATTCTCCGAAACTGTCGGCCTGGTAGCGCCAGGCTTTCAGTTTTGCCGGGCTGATGTCCAACTCCATGCCCGCCTTCAACTTCAGTTGCCTGAGAAACTGGGCCTTGTCCGGCAGGCTTCCCCAGACACTGGGTAAAAAGGTGGCCCGGTGCACGCCAGCTTCAATGATCAGCCCGTCTACACCGGGGCTGAGTTGGGCCAGCAGTTCGTCTTCAGTGGTGAACTGCAAGGGTTCCGGCACGGTAAGAACCGAGATGTCGATGCTTGTTTCCGACTCTTCTTCCAGCGTCAGTGGCGGGAAGCGCGGATCGTCCAGGGCGGCAGCGGCGGCATTGTGCACCACGTCCTGTACCAGTGGCTGACGCGCTTCAAGCGTACCGATACAACCGCGCAACTTGCCGTGAATTTTCAGGGTGACAAAGCTGGCGGCCCATTGTTGCAGGGCGGGGCTGAATGCAGTTTCGTCGATGCGCAGATCGCGGTCGAACAGCAGTCGCACGCGAATGCTCTCCCTGGCCAGGGAAATAAGGGTGTGGCGGTCTTCTGCGCTGAGATTAATAAAGGGCATAGGCACCGTATCCTACGACGCGATCCCGGTCGCCAGCGGTGTCGCCGGAATTCCTCACGTCCAATGTTGTTATTTCCATATTTTCTTCCTGGGCCAAAACCATCAGGCCATTGATGGCCCGGCAGCCACAGGCTTGCTCGCCGTGGATGGGGTAGTGAAACGACTGGATCATTTCACTGGTGTGACGGTCGATTTGCTGGGCTTCGGCGTAGGGGTGATAGTGGCTGAGATCGGAGCTGATCACAATCAATGTTTCATCCCCGCCCCAGCAGTGCCGGAGTACTTGCGCTACCTGGGGGGGGCTGGCATCGCCAACTACCAGTGGCAATAACAGGAAATTGTCCAGAGTGCGCTGGAGAAAAGGCAGCTGGACTTCGAGGCTGTGTTCCAGCTGATGGGCGTCACTGCGCACCGTCACCAGGGATTTCCTGGCGAGTTGCTCAATGCCGTCCCGGTCGATGGCAATATCACCGAGCGGAGTGCGGAACAGGTGCGCATCCGGAGCAGCCAGACCCCGAAACGCTACCCGGTGGGACGGGCCCAGTAACACCACTCGTTGGATTTCGCCTGCCAACGGTCTGAGAAGCCGGTAAGCGCTGGCTGCGATCGGCCCAGAATAGATGTAGCCGGCGTGGGGCACGATCAGAGCCTTGGGGCGCAACTGCGCAGCAGTGCCGCTGGACAGCATGTCGTCCACCTGGCGCTGCAGTATTAATGGGTTGTCGGGGTAGAACATTCCCGCCACGGCGGGTTGTCGAACCAGCATAACTTACCCCTCCCTTCCGAATGGTGGCTGAATGGTGCAGTTATAACCTGCTATATATGTAGTTATAGGTATTTTCTGAAAGATGGGGAAATCCCATGATCACCACGACCAGCTCTCCCCCCGAGACTTTTCCCACCCGCTACTGGCATGCCCTGGAGGATGGGCGCATCCAGTGTGATGTTTGCCCCCGGGAGTGTCGATTGCACGATGGCCAGCGCGGTCTCTGTTATGTGCGGGGTCGTGAGGGCGACGAAATCGTGCTCTACACCTACGGGCGCTCCAGTGGTTTCTGTATCGACCCCATCGAAAAAAAACCGCTCAATCACTTTTATCCGGGCAGTTCGGTGCTGTCTTTCGGCACGGCGGGCTGCAACCTGGCGTGCAAGTTTTGCCAGAACTGGGATATGAGCAAATCACGGGAGATGGATACCCTGGCCGACACCGCCATGCCTGAGCGGCTGGCGGAAACCGCTGTGGAAATGGGTTGCCGCAGTATTGCCTTTACCTACAACGACCCAGTGATCTTTCTGGAATACGCGGTGGACGTGGCCAAAGCCTGCCGGAAGCTGGGAGTGAAAACCGTCGCGGTGAGCGCAGGCTATATCAATGAAGAGCCGCGCCGGGAATTCTTCGAGTACATGGATGCCGCCAATATCGACCTGAAGGCCTTCACGGAACCCTTCTATAACAAGATTTGCGGTGGCCATCTGCAAAATATTCTCGAGACGCTGGAATATATCGCCACCGAAACAGATGTCTGGCTGGAGATCACCACCCTGTTAATTCCCGGCGAAAACGATTCCGACAGCGAATTGGATGCCATGACCCGCTGGGTGGTAGATAAGCTTGGTCCCGATGTGCCGATGCATTTCACAGCGTTCCATCCCGACTGGAAAATGCTGGACACCCCGTCCACGCCTCCGGAAACCCTGACCCGTGCCCGCCAGATTGCCCTCGGCAATGGCGTTCGTTATGCCTATACCGGCAACGTCCACGATACCGTCGGTGGCAGCACCTTCTGTCCCAACTGCCATGAACTGGTGATTGAGCGCGACTGGTACAGGCTTGGTTTCTGGGGGTTGACCCCGGATGGTCACTGCCATGCCTGCGGCAGTACGATTGCCGGGGTGTTCGATCCGCAACCGGGAACATGGGGTCCGAAGCGTGTGCCGGTTCGGTTGTTGCGCTAAGAAATACAGTGAAGACAAGCTGTCATATACCGTAAGGGCTGATCGAATAAACTGCCCTGTATGCCCGGCAGGAACTGGACATTTTTGTGGCCGGGGAGTCCTCGGCGGGAGGATCACGCGAGATACCGTTGGCCGTGCTATACTTCTGCCCTTTTCAAGCACCTGGCCTGCTGAGGCCTCTTTTCTGTTGGCAGTAATATGAGCGAAGAAAAACAATCCCATTCGGGCGAAGAAGATCAATCCCAGTCAGGACGCCGTCGTCGGCGTCGCGGTGGGCGAGGCCGCAAACCGGCCGACAATGCCAGTTGGGATCTTTCCCAGTTCAATGTCCCCCCTCAGGAGGGCAAGCTGCGCTTCCATGATCTGGATTTGCCGCTGACCCTGATGCACGGCATCGCCGATCTCGGTTTCGAGTATTGTTCCCCCATTCAGGCCCGTTCGCTGCCCTACAGCCTGCGCGCCCATGACGTGGTGGGCAAGGCCCAAACCGGCACCGGCAAAACCGCCGCCTTCCTGGTGACTATCATCACTGAGCTGCTCAATCACCCGGTAGAGGATGAACGCTTTGCCGGTGAGGCGAGGGCGCTGATCATTGCCCCGACCCGGGAGCTGGTGATGCAGATCGCCGACGACGCCAAGGCCCTGTGCAAATACACCGATCTGCACGTGCACACGCTGGTGGGCGGCATGGATTACGACAAGCAGAAGCGCCACCTGATGGAGAGCCTCTGCGATATCCTGGTGGCCACGCCGGGCCGACTGCTGGACTTCGCCGGCAGCCGCGATGTTTACCTGGATCGGGTTGAAATTCTGGTGCTGGATGAAGCGGACCGGATGCTCGACATGGGCTTCATTCCCCAGGTGCGACGCATCGTGCGCTTGACCCCCCACCGGGAGAGTCGCCACACCCTGTTCTTCTCGGCCACATTCACACCCGACGTGATCAATCTGGCGGAGCAGTGGACGGTCGATCCGGTTCATGTGGAAATCGAACCGAAAAACGTCGCTACCGATACCGTGGACCAGAAGGTCTACATCACATCGGCAGAGGAGAAGTTTCGTCTGCTCTACAACATCATCCGCGGAGATGATGTGGATAGTGTGATTGTGTTTGCCAACCGCCGGGACCAGTGCCGTCGCCTGCAGGAGAAGCTCAAGGACAAAGGCTTCAGCGTCGGCCTGCTGTCCGGGGATGTACCCCAGAACAAGCGGGTGAAAACCCTGGAGGACTTCAAGTCCGGCAAACTGAAAGTGCTGGTGGCTACTGATGTGGCCGGTCGCGGTATCCACATTGATGGCATCAGCCACGTGGTGAATTACACCCTGCCCGAGGAGTCTGAGGATTACGTGCACCGCATCGGTCGAACCGGTCGCGCTGGTAAATCCGGCACCTCCATCAGTTTTGCCTGTGAGGACGACGCCTTCCTGTTGGAGCCAATCCAAAAACTGCTCGGCAGAAAATTGCACTGCGAGCAGCCCGACGCTGAGCTGTTGGGCAAGCGCTGAGTATCAGGCTAGTCTGGCTGGTGCGCGGGGTTATCCATGCGCTCCAGCCAAAAGCTGGTGGCGCCGATCACCGAAGCTGGCATGGCGAACAGGTTCAGCAGTGGTATGGTGGTGGCGATCAGCACGCTGCCGCCAAAACTCAGTGACACTAGGCGTTTTTCCCCCAGATTTTCCCGCAATTGACGAAAATCCACCTGGTGGTTGTCCGCCGGGTAGTCCAGGTATTGCAGGGCCAGTGACCAGGCTCCCCACAGGAAGGCGACGGCTGGTCCAATAAGGTTCAGTACCGGGATCAGCGACAGCACCAGTGTCAGTAGCACCACGCCGATAATCCGCGGCAGAAAGTAGCCCAGCTTGATCAGCTCCCGCTTCATTGAATTGGCCGCCAATGCCAGCAGTTGCCTGGCATTCATCGCCGAACCGTTGGTCGTGCCGGTCAGCACTTCCTCCACCCGTTCCGACAGTGGCCCATAGAATGGGGAGGCGAGCAGATTGCCGAGAATGGCAAAACTGTAGCCATACACCAGCAACAGGAAACCGCCGAACAGTATCCAGAACACCCAGACCAGGAAATCCAGCCAGTCGGGGATTTTTGCCATGAGTGCGTCCAGCCACTGTCCTGCCCAGGTGATGGCCAGCCATGTTAGCGCCACAAACAGCAGCAGATTAATCAGCAGCGGGCCGAGTACGAACCAGCGCAGGCGGGGGTGGGTCATCAGTTGCAGTCCCTGGAACAGGTAGCCGGGACCGCTGTGGCTGGGATGGGGCATAGGGGAGTCCTTGCGGAGATTGAATCCTGATCATGCTATTGTAAGATTTTGAATTCAGGATAACAGGCAGGAAAAAAGGAGAATAACCATGAAAACCCTCTTGAAAATTGCCGCCGGACTGTTTGTGGTGGTTTTGCTGGTGGTGGTATTTGCCATCCTCAATCTTGATAAAGGTATCAAGGCTGCGGTGGAAACCGTTGGCCCGAAACTGACTCAATCCAGTGTTTCCCTGGATGATGTGGAGTTGTCCTTGGCTTCCGGAGAGGGGAGTTTGCGCGGCCTGGTGGTGGGCAACCCGAAAGGTTTCAATACCCCCAGTGCGTTCTCTCTCGGTGAAATTTTCCTGTCTCTGGAGCCGGAATCGGTGACCACTGATACTATCGTGATCAAAAGCATTCGCATTGTGGCGCCGGAGATCACTTATGAATCTGCCAACGGCACTACCAACCTGAAACAGCTGCAACAGAATGTCGAGCAGGCAACGGGCGCCAGTTCCGGTGCAGGTTCTTCAGATGCCACAACCTCTGAGGGCGGAGCCGAGAAAAAACTGATTATCCGCGACCTTCAGATCAGCAATGGCAAACTGAGTTACAGCAACCCGTTGCTGGGCGACAAGGCAGTGGCCTTGACGCTGCCGGACATTCACATGACCGGGATCGGAGAAAAATCCGGTGGGGCCAGTACGGGTGAAGTGGTCGAGCAGATACTCGCAGCTATCAACAAGAGTGCGGCAGGTGCCGTTGCCAATGCCGGGGTGCTGAAAGACGCTGGCAACCAGCTAAAGCAGCAGGTGGAGGAAAAACTGGGTGGCATCAAGGGAATGTTCAAGAAGGAGGAGTGACACTTGCTTTTTCTTGCGGCCACAAAAAACAGCCCGGCATGCCGGGCTGTTTTCGTTTGTGGATAGTCCTTTGTGGGCAGTCCTTTTTAATCGAACGGGACCGGTTTCAGGGTCTCGTCGGTGGACGGTGGCAGAATAGGCAGCATGAAGGCCGGTTGCTGGCCTGTCAGAGTTTTCAGGAAGGCGACAATCTTGGCGTTTTCCTCGTCGGTGAACTTCCGGCCCAGCTGCAGGCGCCCCATGATGTCCACCGCTTCGGTCAGGGTTTCCGCTTCCCCGTCGTGGAAGTAGGGGTAGGTCAATTCCACGTTGCGCAGGGTGGGCACCTTGAACTTGAAGCGATCCGCATCCTTGCCGGTAACCCCGGCCAGACCGATGGCGTCGTTCTTGGTCTGGTAGGGTTCGACGATACCCATTTTCTGGAATGAGGTGCCGCCAACAGCCTGACCATTGTGGCAGGCCACGCAGCCGCTGTTCTTGAACAATTCATACCCGGCCAGTTCGTCGGGGGTGATGGCGTTCTTGTCGCCCAACAACCACTGGTCGAAACGGGCATGCGGGGTGACCAGGGTCTTTTCAAATTCGGCAATGGCTTCGGTGACGCTGTCGATATTGATCTCGTCGGTGCCAAATACCTGCTTGAACTCCACCACGTACTGGGGGATGGACTCCAGTACCTCAATGGTGAGGGTGTGGCTGAAGGCCATCTCTTTGGGGTTGGCAATGGGGCCGCCCGCCTGTTCTTTCAGGTTGGCGGCGCGGCCGTCCCAAAACTGCGCCAGGTTCAGACTGGAGTTCAGCACGGTGGGCGCGTTGATCGGCCCCCGCTGCCAGTTGTGGCCAATGGAGGTTTTCAGGTTGTCGGTACCGCCCATACTCAGGTTGTGACATGAGTTGCAGGAGATAAAGCCCGACTTGGAGAGGCGGGGATCGAAATAAAGTTTTTTGCCCAGTTCCACCTCGGCCAGGTTGATGTCCTTGACCGGGGCGACGGGCTGGATGGGTTCTTCCGCAGCGGCGGAGAGGGCTGCCGTAAACAGGGTGGCAGCAAGTAAGGTCTGGAGGGTTTGGATGGATTTCCTGTTGCTCATGATGTGACTCCAATTCATTGAGAACGTCTCTGTATCAACCGGGGAGTACGGCTTTGCATGGCGGCATATCCAGTCATGACGAGGGTAGAGCAAGCCGTGGATGGATATGCGGGAGGTGTAACGGGTGGAGGGATCTTCCGAGATCCGGGACATAAATGTCCAGTTCCGTAGAGGGAGATGCCCGGCTGTTACTTCTCAATACAAAAGCTGCCCGAACAGGTTGCCATTTTATCGTTTTGGCTATTGCCTGTTCCAGCTATGGACTTGATTGATTATGCGAAAACAATAGATTGGGGGCGTAGGGCAGCTCCCGGTTGTGTTTCTTCTCCCTAGCTGTTACATTCCCCGCCGCGCGGTACCCTTCGGTCGGTACCTTAAGTGTCCTCGGTATTTCCCCATCGGTTTTCCTGACACCCTTTTTTTTAAAGATTTCCCGCCTAAGACCGTTTCTGCTCCTACGACGCAGATAGGCCGGTTTCGGAGTTTACATTTCTATGCTATTTAACGATCTCGGCCTGTCGGCCGAATTGCTTCGTGCTGTTGCCGAACAAGGCTACAGCGAACCTACCCCCATCCAGGCCCAGGCCATTCCAGTGGTGTTACAGGGTCGTGATGTGCTAGCTGGTGCCCAGACCGGCACCGGCAAAACCGCAGGTTTCACCCTGCCACTGTTACAGCTGCTCAGCACCCGCAAACCTGCCGGTGGCCATCGCAAAGTGCGGGCACTGGTGCTGACCCCCACCCGTGAACTGGCTGCACAGGTGGGCGAGAGCGTAACCACCTATGGTAAATACCTGCCGATCAAATCCGGTGTGATTTTCGGCGGAGTGAACATCAACCCGCAGGTCACCTTGCTACGCAAGGGCGTGGATATTCTGGTGGCAACACCGGGCCGCCTGCTGGATCACGTCCAGCAGCGCACTCTGGACCTGACCGGGGTGGAAATTCTGGTGCTGGATGAAGCGGACCGCATGCTCGACATGGGCTTTATCCATGATATTCGCAAGGTTTTGGCATTGTTGCCCAAGCAGCGCCAGAATCTGCTGTTCTCCGCCACGTTCTCCGATGAGATCAAGCAGCTGGCAGACGGCTTGCTGAATTCCCCCACCCTGGTGGAAGTGGCTCGTCGCAACACTGCCTCTGAGCGCGTTGATCAGCTGGTCTACCCGGTGGACAAGAACCGCAAGCGCGAGCTGCTCTCCTACCTGATCGGTTCCGGCAACTGGCGTCAGGTATTGGTGTTCACCCGCACCAAGCACGGTGCCAACCGTTTGGCTCAGCAGCTTGAACAGGATGGTCTGACCGCAGCGGCGATCCACGGCAACAAGAGCCAGGGTGCCCGCACCAAGGCGCTGGCGGATTTCAAGAAAGGGTCGGTGCGGGTGCTGGTGGCGACTGATATCGCTGCCCGCGGCCTGGATATCGACCAGTTGCCCCATGTGGTCAACTACGAACTGCCTAATGTGCCGGAAGACTATGTGCACCGTATCGGTCGCACCGGTCGTGCCGGCAACGAGGGGCAGGCGGTATCACTGGTTTGTGTGGATGAGCACAAGCTGCTGCGGGATATCGAGCGCCTGCTGAAGCGGGATGTGCCAAAATTGACAATGGATGGTTTTGAGCCCGATCCGAGCATCCGCCCCGAGCCGATTCAGAATGGCCGCAACCAGACTCGCCGCAGCGAGGGTGGTCGCGGCAATGGGAATGGCAACGGCAACCGCGGTCAAGGTAATCGCAGTCAGGGTATCCGTGGGCAGGGACAGCGCGCCCAGGGCTATCGCAGCGAGGAAGGCCGTGAGCAGCAGCGCCGCAACCCGAATTCTCGGGGGCAGGTGGTGCGAGCTGCAAACGATCAATCTGGCGGCGGTCGGACCCGTGACGGTCAGCGTCGCTATGAGAGTGGCGAAGGACAACCCCGCCGTTCGAGTGGGGCTGCCGGCAGCTATGCTGGGCAGCGTCGCGATGATGATAACCGTGGCAATCGGGATTATCGCTCTGGTGCCCAGGGGCGCAGCGGTGATCAACGCAATCGGGATAACCGCAACGGCCCGTCCGGGCAACGGGCGGAAGGTCGCCAAAACGACCGGCGTTCCAGTCGTCCACAGGGCGAACAGCGCCGCTCCGGCAGCGGCAACGGCGGCAATCGCAATGTGAGTCGTTCCAGCTGGGGTACCTTCGGCGGATAGCCGAAAAGAAAAAAGGCCCGGGCAAATGTCCGGGCCTTTTTCGTTCCGGTCCATTTATTTCAGATGGCGATACACTGCTGATTCGAAGTCCACGAATCCCGGATAGGAGGCGATATCCTGGAACGGCAGAATCTGTGAAGCCCACATGCCGCCAATGCCATTTTGCCGGTCGATCCAGTAAAACAGGTTGGCCAGACCCGCCCACATCAGCTGTCCCGCAGGGCGGCCTGAGGGGGTGGGTTCCTCGTTGAGCTGGAAGGTATAGGCCCAGGATTTTTTCAGACCGGGGAAGAATTCGCCGTCATTGGAAAGGGCCGGGATAGAGCTGGTCCAGCCGCCGCTCTGCAGGCCATTCAGGCCATTTTTTGCCATCCGCTCCACCGTTTCCGCTTTCAACACCCGCCCCTGGGGTCCTTGGCCATCGTTCAGCAGCATGCGGATAAACTTCATGTAATCCTCAACCGTGGCATAAAGGCCGTGGCCGCCCATGTCCATTTCCGGCGGTTGCGGCAATACCAGGTCCCAAGGCGCCAGTTGCCCATCCTCGGCACGGGTGTGCAGGCTGGCCAGTCGCGACTGCATGGATGGGGTGATTTCAAAGGCGCTGTCTTGCATATCCAGGGGGGTAAAAATCCGCTCCTTCATCACCTGGCCGAGGCGCTTGCCGCGCACGGCTTCCACCACTTTGCCAATCCAGTCGATATTGACCCCGTAGGCCCAGCGCTCACCCGGGTCGAAAAGCAGCACGGTCTTGATGCCGTCGAAGGTGCTCGACACCACCGTGGGCGTTTCCATGGCGGTGCGGAAAGCCAGGTCGTCGTGACTGAAAAACTCGTAGGAAAAACCGGCGGTGTGCAGCATCAACTGGTTCAGGGTGATGTCGGACTTCGGCGGTCGCAGTTTCGGCTGGCCATTGCTGTCGAAGCCATCCAGGACCTGGATGGCGGCAATCTCGGGCACGTAGTCTTTGGCAGGATCGTCGAGGCTGACCAGCCCCTCTTCCACCAACTGCATCAGTGCAGTGCCGGTGAGGGCCTTGGTGCAGGAAAAAATGGCGAACACGGTGTCTGTGGTCATGGGCTGTTCCTTGCCCATTTCCCGAACACCGGCGCTGCCTTCATAGAAATTGCGCTGTCGGTCGGTGGCGATGGCCACTACTCCGGGCGCACCTCCCGCCTGGTGGACGGTTTTTTGCAGCACGGCATCCGCCGCCTGGCGCAGTGAATCACTCATGGATATTCCCCCTCTTGTCTGTGATCGCCGCGCTGTTGTTATGTTTTTCCTGCGGCAATCCGTATTCGTTATTCTGAAGGCGTCTGGCTTTTGTGGGCCAGGTTGTGGGCATGCTGTTCCCAGTTCTGCCCGTCGAACGGGACAATAGTTATGGATTTTGGCCGTTCGTTCAAGCAGCGCAGATTCACGTCTACGCCATCCGGGTTGGAGCGGGGAATGTAAAACGGCTTCATGCCGCAGATGCGGCAGAAAGTGTGCTTCGCCACCCCAGTGTTGAAGGTGTAGGTTTGCAATGTGTCTGCGCCGCTTAGCAGCTTGAAGTTACCCTTGGGTACGATCAGGTGCAGGAACCCGCTTTTTGCGCAGATTGAACAGTTGCAGTCCTCCACTTCCACCTGTTCCGGCGCTTCCACTTCGAAGGTGACAGCGCCGCAATGGCAGCTTCCCTGATAGATCATGACAATTGCCTCTGACGACTCCTTGAGTGGGGCATTGTCACGGCTCACGGCCAAGCTGGCAACGGTTGTGAAATCAGGCGATGCCCAGTTTGAACTGGCGCGGGTCGATGCGGTATTTCCGGATGCGAGAAGCCAGGGTGGTGGGTTTGATGCCCAGCAGTTCGGCGGCACCGCCGGAACCGAATACCTTGCCCTGGCATTTTTCCAGGGCAACCAGCAGGTTGTATCGTTGCGGAAACTTCAATCCGCCGGCACTGAGGTGAAGCGCAATTTCCGATGGCCCAGCGGACCGCGCCCCCTCGATCATCCGGGTCTGACTGATCTGGGCTTGTAGTCAGTGCCGCGGGCTTTAGCCCTCGGGATAGAGCACCAGCAACACGCAGCCTGTTGAAGAAGACGGAGCGTGTGAGGAGCCTTTGGGCTGATGGATAAAAGTGCCTTCCGGGTGGTCCATGACGCCATCGTTGAATACGCCGGAGATCACATAAATCTGTTCTGGTCCTGAGTCGTGGCGATCAATGCCGGGGAACACTGCGCCGGGTTTGAATTCGTATACCATCGCGCGCTTGTTGTGATCGTCCCTCCACAGCTCTCTTTCATAAATGCCGGGCGCCACCTCAATGCCCTCGATATTTTTCCAGATGCTGGACATGACGCCTTCGAAATTGAGTGACTCGCTCATTATTGTTCTCCTGGTTGCAAGGGGTGAATGTCTCTAGCATAGGACACCCATCATAAAAAAGGGCAGAACAAAAAAGGCAAGGTATCACTACCTTGCCCTTTTTGATAATTGCTCCTCCGGTGCAGGAGGACAACTATTTAGCTGATAACAACGATGTTTTCAGCTTGCGGTCCTTTCTGGCCTTGGGTAACAGTAAATTGTACCCGCTGACCTTCGGCCAGGGTTTTGAATCCATTGCCGGAGATGGCGCTGAAGTGGGCAAACACGTCGGGGCCAGAATCGCGCTGGATGAAACCAAAACCTTTAGATTCGTTAAACCACTTAACGGTGCCAGTAACAGTAGACATAAATTAATCCTGTAAATTTGGATATAGAAAAAAGCCTTTCAAGGCGGTGGTGCTGGAAGTATTGCTAGTGTTATGAAAAACAGGACGAAGTTCTAAAGACGAGACATCGAATTGGTACATAATTTAGGCTTACTTTCAAGCTACGAGCACTATATGCCCTTTGTTGAAGAAGGGGAAGATTTTTTTTCTATTCGGACTACCTTGTAACGCCTTTTGATGTTAGGGCTTGATTCAGTCGCTGCGGGCGGGGCTGGTGGACGCCGCCTGGCTGGTATTGGTTATCCTGCTGCGGCAGGTGTGCCGAAAATCTTCGATGGTTTGTGTGAGCTTGCTTTCGTCCTCGCCGAGACCGGACAGCGCCAGGCGCGCCAGCTCCAGGCTGGCTTCGATATTTTCGGAAACAACCCCCGTGGCGCCGAGCTGGTTGAGCAGCTGGCACTGGTTGAGGCTGTGTCCGCGGGCATAGATGTGTTTGTCGGGGTAAGTTTTGCGCAGTGAGGAAACGATTTCCTCGGTGGCTTCCGGATCATTGATGGTGACGATGATCGCTTTTGCGTGGCTGGCTCCGGCGGACTTCAGCACTTCGGGCTTGCGCACATCGCCATAGTACACCGGATGGCCGTTGGCCCGTTCCCGTCCGACAATGGCCGCGTCGCTGTCCAGCGCTACAAAGGATTTGTCTGATCGCGCCAGTATTTCACCGATGATGTGCCCAACACGCCCAAAGCCGGCCAGTACAATCGGCGCTTCGTGAATGTCTGGTACCTCGCTGGCTGCCTGATCTGGAGTGCGGGCCAGCTTTTCCGCCCAGTGGGCCAGAAGCGGTGTGATCAGCATGCTGAGCAGTGCTACCAGCAACAACTGCTGGAATAGTTCGGTTGGCAGCAGGCTGGACTGATTGGCCAGTGAAAATAACACCAGTGAGAATTCACCGCTTTGTGCCAGCAACAGTGAGACGGCGAGCGCTGCGCGGCTATTCAGTCCGAACAATATTGCAGCCGGCATCAGCGCCAATACCTTCACAGTCACCAGGCCCGCCAGTAGTACGAGGGTGAGCAGCGGTTTTTCAAGTAAGAGGTGTAGGTCGAGGGACATGCCCATGGCCATGAAGAACATGCCCAGCAGCAATCCGCGGAATGGTTGAATTTCTGCGATGACCTGATAGCGGTAGAAAGAATCGGAAATCAGCATGCCTGCCAGGAAAGCGCCCATGGCCATGGACAGGCCTGCGTGTTCGGTTGCCAGAGCCGTCCCCATTACAATCAGTACCGCCGAGGCGGTAAAAACCTCCGGGCTCCCGGACATGGCGACCCTGTGCAGTATTGGGTGAAGAAAGTAGCGGCCAAGAAATACCACTAATCCCACGATCAGAACCGACTCCAGCAGGGTGAGCCAGAGGTCTTCGTTTAACTGCAACTGCGGCGCCGACAGCAATGGCACCAGAGCCAGTAGAGGGACAACTGCCAGATCCTGCATCAGCAACACGGCAATAGATGTGCGGCCGTAGCGGGAGGTAATCATTTTCTGTGCGGCGATTAACTGGATCACGAACGCGGTGGAAGAAAGTGCCAGCGTCGGGCCGATCAGGATGGCGGTGTGTCCATTCACACCGAACAGGAAATAGGTCAGGGCGGTGAAAATCGCCCCGGTCAGCAGTATTTGCAGGGAGCCCAGACCGAACACCAGGCGCCGCATTTGCCACAACAATGAGGGTTTGAGTTCGATACCTATGATAAACAGCAGGAAGACTACCCCGATTTCCGAGAGGTGACCGATCTCGCTGATGTTGCTGATCAAACCGAATCCGGATGGACCCACCGCAACGCCAGCCAGCAGGAATCCGGGCACCACGCCCAGGCGCAGGGCCTGGGCCAGCGGGACGGCGACCACAGCGGCGACCAACAGGGTGATAATGTCTGTCAGATAGGATGGTGACATTGATAAAACGCTGGGAGATGGGTTCCGGGTTATCAGGTGTTCACCTTACCCCAGACGGGCAAGACCGCCAATCAGTTGGCGGTCTTGCGGGCTACTAAAGGTTGATCAGGCGGCGTCCAGCGCTTGGGAAATATCGGCAATGATATCGTCGATATTCTCAATGCCCACTGAGATACGGATGAGATCGCTGCTGACGCCGGCCTTGGCAAGTTCCTCATCGTTGAGTTGGCGGTGAGTCGTCGTGGCAGGATGGCAGGCCAGTGACTTGGCGTCACCAATGTTCACCAGGCGCAGGATCATTTGCAGCGCGTCAATGAAGCGGGCTCCGGCTTCGCGACCGCCTTTAATGCCGAAACTCAATATGCCCGAGGCCTTGCCGCCAGTGATTTTCTGGCAGGTGGCATGGTAGGGGCTCTCCGGCAGGGCGGCGTAATTCACCCAGTTCACTTTCGGGTGGTCGCTCAGGTAGCGGGCTACCTTTTCGGCGTTTTCGCAGTGCCGCTCCATGCGCAACCCTAGGGTTTCCAGTCCCTGCAGGATCAGGAAGGTGTTCATGGGCGACAGCGCCGCGCCGGTGTTGCGCAATGGCACAACGCGGCAGCGACCGATAAAGGCTGCCGGTCCCAGTGCCTCGGTGTAGACCACGCCGTGGTATGAGGGGTCGGGTTTGCTGAAGATCGGGAAACGTTCTTTATGCGCGGCCCAGTCGAACTTGCCGGAGTCGATAATGATGCCACCAATGGAGGTGCCGTGACCGCCGATGTATTTGGTCAGGGAGTGCACCACGATATCAGCGCCGAGTTCAAATGGGCGGCACAGGAAAGGGGAGGCCACGGTATTGTCGACGATCAGTGGCACCCCAGCGCGGTGGGCAATTTCCGCCAATTTCGCGATATCGACGATATTGCCCGCCGGGTTGCCGATGGATTCACAGAAAACCGCTTTGGTCTTGCTGTCGATGGCCTTTTCAAAACCCTCGAAATCGTCGTGAGACACCATGCGTGCTTCAATGCCCTGATTGGGAAGCGAGTGGGCGAACAAATTGTAGGTGCCGCCGTAGAGTTGGCTGGTGCTGACAATATTGTCGCCCACGGTGCAGACACACTGGATGGCGTAGGTGATGGCTGCCATTCCCGACGCCACCGCCAGCGCGCCGATACCTCCTTCCATGGCCGCCAGTCGTTGCTCCAGCACCGCCGTGGTGGGGTTCATGATGCGGGTGTAGATATTGCCCTGTACCTTGAGATCAAACAGGTCGGCGCCGTGTTGAGTGTTGTCGAAGGTGTACGAGGTAGTCTGGTAGATGGGAACCGCTGCCGCCTTGGTGGTCGGTTCGGAGTCATAGCCGCAGTGCAGAGCCAGTGATTCAAGTTTCATTATTATCCCTTCCTGAGTAATGGGTTGAGCCCGTGGCCTTGAGGCGAAAAACTATAACCGCCGTAGTGCGGCTTGGAAAGTAAAGGTAGCAGGTTCGGGGCCGAGAGCCCGGTTATCGGCGGTGAGGTAGGTGGTCAGGGGCTGTGCCAGGCCTTTATCGGCAGACCGGAAGGCAATCCCGGACGGCGAAACATGCCGCCGCCCGGGTGGGGCCTTTACGATGTCCGGTATGGACGGGTTTCATTGCGTTCCCGGTAATTATCTGGCTCCGGGATCGGGGGCGATGCGGATCAACCGCTTGCCGAGGTTGTCGCCGCGGTAAAGGCTGGCGATGGCGTCCGGTGCCTTGTCGATTCCTTCCAGAATATCTTCACGGTAGCGAAGCTTGCCGTCTCGAATCCAAGGGGTCAGCGCAGAGATTGCCTCCCCGTAGCGGTTCGCATAATCAAACACCAGGAAGCCCTGCATGCGGGCGCGCTTCACCAGTAGCTGACGTTGCACCCGGGGGCCGAGTGGGATCGGGTCCCAGTTGGTGATGGCGGCAGTGCCACAGAGCACGATACGGGCACCGACATTGATATGTTTCATGGCTGCATCGCTGATGGGGCCGCAGGTATTGTCGAAGTAGACATCCACACCATTGGGGCAGGCTTTCGCCAGTGCGGTGTCCACGTCTTCGCTGCGGTAATCGATGGCCTCGTCGTATTGAAATACCTCGCGGCACAACTTCACCTTGTCCGGACCGCCGGTAATGCCCACGGTTCGGCAACCCTGGATTTTCGCCAGTTGCCCCACGCAGGAACCCACGGCGCCGGCGGCGGTAGATACCACCACCGTGTCTCCGGACTTTGGTTGCCCGACATCCCCCAGCCCGAAGTAAGCCGTTACTCCGTTGATGCCAAGGATGCCCAGCGCTGTGGAGATGGGCAGGCCGTCGCTCTCCAGTTTGCGTTGCACGGAGCTGCCGTTTACCGCGGCGTAATCCTGCCAGCCGAACATGCCGGTGACAAAATCCCCTACCCGGAAATCCGGGTGCAAGGATTGTACAACTTCGCCAACGGTCAGTGAGCGCATCACGCCTCCCAGAGGCACTGGTTCTGAGTAGTTGGCTACGGCGCTGACCCAGCCGCGCATGGCTGGCTCAACAGAGAGGTAGATATTGCGGATCAGTACTTCGCCATCCGAGATGGCGGGAATCGGGGCCTCTACAATTTCGAAATGTTCAGCCTGAGGTATATCGGTGGGGCGACTCTTGAGAACCACCTGTCGATTGCTTGAGTTGGTTTGTGAATGCATGTTTCCCCTTATGGCTACCCAATAATTGTCTTGTTTTAATAGGTGATTGAATCAGTCTATGTCGCTGTTCAGTTATTTTGCCAGTTTGATGGCCAGTGCTGTGGCGATGCCCCAGATCCAGTTGAAAAACAGTACCAGCAGCGGGGTCAATAAGCCCAGCTCCAGTCCCGCGATACCTTTGTGGGCCTTGAAGGGAAAGACGATGAACAGCTGGACTGCTGTGGGGAGCAGGCTGAGCAATGTGCCTTTCCAGAACAGTCGGGATTGCAGGAAGGGCAGTGCGAACAGGAGGCCCCAGAGTCCTCCCCAGACAATCCGTGGATAGAGCCATGCGGGTGACAGGGCTGGAGAAATAGACACCCCCAGGCTGCGGGAAATACCCAGATCACCAAACAGCCAGACGGTCAGGCTATTGGCCAGCGCGCCGACACAACCGGCAGCGAAAACAATCAGAAGTTTTTTCATGGCTACTCCTTTCAACCGTCAAAGAGGACGAAAACAGTTTACACATTGGCCTGGTAAAACAAAGAGGACTCCTTCAAGTCTTGGTGATCACAAATCCGGGACGCCTCAGATGGGCAGTCTGCTATTCCCGAAATAAAGGCGCGTGATAAAATCGCCGCCACTTTGGCCATCCTGGCTGCCATGCCGATTCCGGCAAACCTGATTCTTTTTTGGATTTCCTGTCTATGCTTCGCCATCCCTGGATTTTGGCTGCCTGCCTGATGCTGGCTGCCTGCACCCCTTCGCTCGAAGGACTGCAACAGTATGCCCAGGATAAGCTGCAACAGAGTGTAGCGGCGGAATTCGGCCGCCAGCTCGGGAGAGGGGTCAATACCGTAGTGACTGAATTGGGTGCGGCGGGCGGTTACCTCGACGACCCCCTGGTGCGGATACTGTTACCTCCTCCGCTGGGTATGGTGATCGGTGTGGCCAGGGATCTGCACACCAATCCGGAGGCCGCCGCGCTGGAGATTCTCATGAACAGGGCGGCCGAGCAGGCGATCCCCGGTGCCGGGCCGGTGCTGCAGGAGCTGGTTGCCGGGCTCGATCCCCGGGAGATGGCGATCCTGTTTGAGGGCGACGGAACTGCGGCGACAGATTATCTTCGCATTCGTGCGGAAGACGCGGTGTTGGCCGCTGTGTTGCCTGAGGTGGACAGAAAGCTGGAAGAGAGCGGCGCGGTAGAGGCCTATCGCGAGCTTCTCGAACTGGAGCAGGATATCGAAACGATCCAGGAGCAGGGCGAGCAACTTGGGGACCTGGTGGAAAGTGATGAACTGGGTGCCTATGTGGCGGGCAAGGCGGTGGATGGGCTGTTCAAGCGCCTGGGCAGGGAGGAGCAGGCTATTCGTGATGTGCTGTCCGACTCCGAACTGCCGAAGGGATTATCAAAATAACAGTCGACTCCAGAGCATTAACAGGGCGAGAAGGGAGTCAGTCGCTGTCTCCCCAGAGATGCTCATCAATTTCGCGCATCAGGAACGGGTTGCTCTTGATATTGCGGGCGATGTCTTCCGCTTCCTCGCGACTGTAACCGTTGAGGTTGAAGCTGGTTGTGCCAGCGGGATCACCGCTGTGAAAAAGGGCAATTTCCAATAGCCAGCAGTCCTTGTGCTCGCCATGGGGCAGCAGCGTCACTGCCGCCTTCAGCTCACCTTCAAGCGGTGTAATCAGGTTCAGGGTCTCCATGTTGGGTTAGCCGTCCCAACCCTCTTCATCCATGCTGTCGAAACGAGAATTAGCTGTGGTTTTCTGTTTCTGCTTGAGAATGTTGGCGAGCCAGAATTCGGGGGTGCCTTTGAGCTGGCGCTGAAGCTCTTCAATCAATTCTTCCACTTCCGGGCCGCCTTTAACCTGGACGGGATTGATGCCGAGAGCAATCAATTGCCTGGTTGCAGATCCGCCAACGGACCCACAATAGACGATATCCGAGCCTGCCAGCCAACTCAGTTTTGGCTTCAGCTTGTCTTCGTTGCCATCTTTCTTTTCATGACCGAATTCCTGCGTTGTTAACAGGTCGGCCCGTTCGGCGGTAATCGCGTACAGGTAAAACGCACTGGCGGAACCGAAGTGCTGGTCGACCATATCGCCGTCCTGGGAAGCAAAAGCGACCAGCAATACGTCTGCCGGTGCGTTCAGATCGGTGACACAGCTGACAGAAGACATCATATCCATGGGCGACCTCAATGTTGTTGTGGTACATAACTGGATATTGCAAAAACCGAACCATTCAGAGCGATGTCGGGTGCTGTCTTTGGCCGGAAGGTGGTCGAGGGGGCTAGTGACGCTAACTGACTGAAATTATGAGATAAGACGTTTTTGCTGGAGGTCGGGATGGCTGCGCCATTGGCTAAGCTCCCGGGGGTGAGATAATTTTCTGGTGCACAGATTGTTACAAAGCTGACAACCGGGCGGAGGTCAACAAAACTGTCAACGAGGTAACTGACACTGACGTTAGCTGATTACGCCCCGTGCAGCAGACTTGGCGGCTTGAAACAAGAGACCCATGACCCGGTTGCGCCGGGTCAGGGGATCTCTCAGGAACGATTAAGCGCTAGCCTTGACTTCCCGTGTGGTTCCTTGCGACTTAGCTTGTGCAATAGCATTTTCTAGCATTTGTGCGCTGGGATACTTCTGGCTTGTGCCGAGAATCGCGTGTTTTGGGTCCTGAAGCAGGAAGAAGTGCTGTCCATTAGCTTCCTGTCTCTCATAGCGATCTTCGTATTCGCAGTTCGTACGAATCACGGTGATATCGTTCATCGCAGAACCCTTGGACACATAGGTTTTGCTTGTCAGCAGTACTTCACCATTATCGCCTTTGAGGGCAAAGGTGTAACCGCCGTCCGGACTTTTGTTCAATTCAAACCAACTAGACATACCCTTCTCCTTGCTCATTTAGATCTTTGATGCCTGGGGCATCGTGCAACGATTGATTGTTATAGCTAACGCTGGACCAATCGGGCAGTAGTGGTTTTCCCTGGGCTGTGTGCGGCAGCGAACTGCTGCACTTGTTGTCTCCTCTGCCCGTCCGTTTTTTAACTTCGGGGTCCCTCAGAAACCACAAACAGCCTGCTTGGCCAGAGTTAGTGGGCAGAGTATCTAACTCGTCCAATTATTTATTCAATAATGTTTAGGTCCATTTTTTTGACCAAAAATGGCTGTCATGGTCAAAACAGGTCGGCAAAAATTATCATAAGTGATTGGTTTTTAATCTGGTTTATTGGAGATTTTCTGTCTCAAAAAAAGGGCAATTTATTTGCGTTTTTTCTGTGGTTTGGTTTGTTGTATGACGCTGTTTTATATGGATTTATATGGATTTATCCCGAGATGTGGTCGCGGCTTTGTTTGGTGGGTATCAAGTCGGTTATTAGCAGATATCCTGTCATGATAAAAATATGATCAAAAATAATTTTATGTTTAAATAAAAATCGCAAAAAATACAATTTTATGTATGTTTAATTTGCACATGTAAATCACTTTATTAACATGTAGCAATCATGGGATGATTGTCAGGTTATCTTTTATTGCCGGGGGGGGTAATAAGGTCTGCTGTGGCTTTTATTGAATGGTCGCAGAAAATATGCGCTGCCATGCTGATGCCTCCAGATGTCAATAATAGGCTGTTACCCGGTCCGGTTCCGGGTGGGGGTGGCCCTTCCAGATTGGACGTGATGGGTTAAATATGTCCCGGTTGTGGTAGAGGCAAGAAGGGCTGGGTATTTTCGATGAGCCGCCCGATTCCCTATGAAGTGACAGGAACAGCTGGTAGGGGGTTAGCTGGCAGGGGAAGACTCTGCCAACAGTTGGCTCACTTGTGTGGCCAGTTTTCGCCAGTATTCCAGGTCAAAGGGGATGTCAGTATTGATGAAAAAGTCACCGGCGTTGTCGACCATATCTTCCAGCACTGCAGAGACATAACGGGTGCAGGCTGAGGAATGGAGGATATGGTCAGGTACTGCTGTTTCGAAATACAGGGTTCCTTCCTCCCGGGTATAGCCGCCCATACGCATGCCGGTAAAACCGGGTTTGTCGAACTTGCCCGGGAGCATAAAGGTCAGATCCAGTGCAGGAGCAGCTGGCATTGGTTCGGAGCGACGTCTTTCGGCAACCACCGCAGCCAAAGTGGTTATGGCGTTCTGGATAGCGCTGTCCCCCAGTTCAGGGTTGGCTGTGGTGACATTGATGTACAAGCTCATTTCTTTGCGCTCCTTAATCCGGATTGCCTGGTGATCTGTCGGGGGTGACAGCCTCTATCCTGTTGCTGGCAGCAAGATGCAAGCCAGCTATGACGCATTAGATATATTTTAAATATAAGATGGTTAAAGTACTTGTCTGGAGCACGCCAGCTGCCTGTTAATCAGAATCGTGGCGTTTTGTCATATTCAGTACATCTGACAGGCTATTCCCGCCGCTGGGTTCACTCCAGCAGCCAAGCGTAGGCGTGGCGCAGGATCTCCCGCTCTATGGCCAGCAGGGAAAAGCTGTCCGGTAGTTCGATCCACTGGCTGCATGCTGCATTCTTTCCCGGTGTTAGTAGCCCTGACTAGACATTGTCTCTGCAGTGGGCGGCTCGTAACGACCTTCCGTTATTATCTGGCAATAGTCGTTTTGGGCTGGTGTGGAACGGTGTCGAGGGAGCGGAGTCATACCTCTACCTGTAGGGATTGTCTGAGCTAGGGGAGGGGCTGAAAGCCGCGTAGGCACAGGTTGAGAGCTTGTCGGGATAATAAAAAATTGAAGCTGGACCGAATCTTAGCTTTAGTGTAATGATAAAGACACATAATAAGGTGGTTGGGAGTACATGAAGAAATATAAGTTGATCCCACGCATTACGTTTCTGTTGTTCTGTTTTCCAATGATGGCTTTGACCGGTTGCGGTAGCTCGCTCCCAAAAGGTGAAGCCAAGACACAGTCCCAGTGGCAGACCTTTGAAGAGGCCAAAGTGGCCTACGACAACATTGTCCTTCACGAAACCACAACCGCAGATCTCAGGGAACTGGGGTTTGATCCCTACAGTGCCCCCAACGTCCGAATTCTTTCCTACCTGGATATCATCCGCGCCTTCAGCCCCAACGATTCTGTCAAACCTGATGATTTGCCTCCCAGTGTGCGTGCCTGCATCAAGGCTCGGGAGGAGTGTCTTGCTTATGAGGCCACGCCCAGCGTGAGTTCTAGCAAGCGGGTCGGCAATGTGGTGCTGGACCTCCTCAAGTTCAAGCGGGAGCGTATTCGCACCGGCTGGAATTTCAATGCCCTGGTGGTGATTGATCACGATATCGTGGTTTACAAGATCTGGAGCGGCATGCCCATTATTGATGAAATGGAGACCCGCAAAAACCCGCTGGGACCGATACAGGATTCCATCGGCTCCGCGGTACAAAGCGGCGCGGGGATGTAGTTGCCGCATGCTTGCTGTACTTATCTGTGTTTAATCTGTGCTATTGAGCTGCTGATGGATTAGCAGCTTCAGTTGAGCTGGGGACTGTTCCCTTTCAGCCGTCAGTGCTTCCGAAAAACCGAGTCGCAAGTAGTTCCGGTAACGGCTCTGGGCGCTGAACAGGGGCCAAGGGGTGATGGTGATACCTGTTCCCGTGCCGCCGAGAACAGTTTGATGGTGTCGATCTGCTCGGGTGGCTCCACCCGCAGTATCAGCCTTCCCCCGTGTCAGCGGACGCCCTGCTCAATACACGGGTAAACTGGTCGGCCAGTTGTTCGTATAGGTAGTCGCGCACTGTGCGGCCTAGTGGGTAGGTCGACTATAAACTGTATCCTAAACATATTTGTTTCTGTGTCTGTACATGTTTGTGACTTTTCCCTACTGTCACACCATTCCTATTTCCCCGGAGGCAATACATGACCGAAGAAAAATCTCCAAAAACCGTGGACTATGATGCGCACCCGGTGTTCAAGACTGTCCCTGAAGAGACCGACAAGAAAAACCTCAGTGTGCTTGAAATGATTTCCCAGGCATTCTGCCTAGTGTTTCAGCTGCAACGGGGTAAGGGGCTGAAACGGGCGGCTGACCTGTTGGAAACCAATCCCAAGTCGGTTATCGCGGCTGGATTTATTTCCATGATCATCTTCTTCACGATCTGTTTTACCGCCTCGCAGTTGGCGATTGCGTACTTGACCCCCTGAGTCGTTATTGTTGATGGCCCTGAATATCCTTCGCCAGTTGTTATGCTTGGGGGCTTGTGTGGGTTGGCGTTTTGGCAGCGGTAGGGTTGATCAGTCCTGCGGATAGATGTTGTTTCAGTAGTTGCTAAAAAGAAGGTTGCAGGTGCTAAGGGATCTGAAACGCAACGATACATACTTGGTAATGTTTTCAAAGCCCTTTTCCGCCAAGGGTGCAAAGGGCTAAACAAGTATCTCGGTAGGATGCGTACTGATGCCTTGGCATCTATTTAATGAGTTAGTTTTTGGTTCTTTATGGATCGCCATTCAGCCGTAGGTGACCAAGGGTGCTACCGCAAAACCACCTCTTTTTGCCTCGTACATGGCTTGGTCGGCTCGATGAATGAGGTCGTTGGCCTCTTCGCCATATTGATAACAACTAAAGCCAATGCTTAGTTTTGGGGTGGGGGTGGCAGGGTTTGGTCTAGTGGCTACGGCTTGAGGAGTGTCGGAAATCTGGTTGCTGACATGCAGTGCGCCCGTATAGCCAGTGTTGGGCAGAATAGCAATGAACTCATCACCTCCGTACCGGAATAAAAGGTCCGAGTTTCTAAGCTGATTCTTGATGTGTTGAGAAACCTGTTTCAAGACCAGATCTCCAACTATGTGGCCTTTCTCATCGTTGATTTTCTTGAAGTTATCAATATCCACCACGATGATGGACAGCTCGTGGCCGTGGCGTTGTGCCCGGGTGACCTCTTTTGCAAGCAGCTCTTCCATTGCTGAACGATTCATGATCCCTGTCAAGCTGTCGTGGAATGCCTTGTGCTTCACAGTCTGATGGTCGAGTGCATTTCGCAGATACGGAGCCGCTGCTGCCAGTGCAATTTCATGGAATTGTAACTCTGTTTCCAGAAATCTCCTTTTTCGGCTAATGATGAGTTCACCCAGGGGCTGGTCTTCGAGCTGTAGGGTGTAATGAACATTATGTGGTTTTGTTGAGCCGTAAGTTAGTGACAGTTGTTCTGTTGGGTGCAAGTAGCCCACAGAATCAATCCATTGAATTTCCTTTAGCCACTGCATGAAGAGGTGAATGATTTCGCTTGGGTCCAGAGTGGATGCCATCTGCTGGTGGAGGGCTAGCAGGCATTCCGCTGTCATGGCGGGCATTTTTTGGAAAAAATCTTTCCTGTGTGGGCTTAAACCTTGCACGGGCACTTCAGGGGTGGTGCCGTGAAATGAAATGTCTGAAAGTTTGCCCTTGTCCATGAAGATTGCCATTCCTTGTTCAAAGGTCTGAGGCCAATAAGTCAGTTCACACCTGGGGAGAATACAACCCAAGAGAGTATCAGAATGCCTGAATGTCAAAGAAATGGCCAGCCGTTTTTTTGTTGAAAGAAGGCTTTGGTTTTTGTCAAAAAATTGACGGGATTGCGGTGGTTAGAGGATTGCGCTGGTCCGGATAGACTGCCTTTGAAGTCTCATCAACTGATGGTGAAGCTCCCTCCGAATGCCTGTTGGTAGAGGCTCGAAAGCTAGCCCTGCACGTATTTCCGGAAGGTTCTTTATGGGTCGCAGGTGGCGAACCTGGGCGTTGAGTCTGACGGGATGGTGATTTTCAAAGTGAAAATGGCATTTCAATGAGTCACCCAGCCGCGTTTTTTCCTTGCCGGAAAGACGTATTCCGGCACCTGAGAGAGAAAGATTTTCCAGCTTAGCGGGCTGTGTGTTGCCGGAGTCATTGGTGATACGCAAATTTGGGGCAATATCCTGGCGAAGATGGAGGCGGTAATCACTTCTGTGCTCTGTGCGAACGAGTGAGGTGGGTGCGCTCAGTCGGTGGTGCAGGTTTGGGTGGCGCTCTCCGTGATCAAGATAATGGCAAAAAAAGTGATATCTGGTTCCTGAGTATTCTGCTTCCAGTAGCAGTTCTTCCTGGGTGCTGAATGCGTCGTTGCCTGTAGTGGGAATAAACAGGTCTATCAGTAGGTAGTCAGGTTTCACTTCTATAAGGTGAGTGGAATATTTTCTGCGTTGATCCAAGGCAGTCCCGGAGACGCTGAAAGGTTGTCGAGCAAGACGTAGCCGGTTCAGTTCCCGCTGAATGTTTTGTGCGGAGCTGATAGTAGTTGTTTCTGGCAACTTATGCCTTCCCGAGTGTGCGTGAACTCTTGGATTCTACGGTATCACCGCGATCTGAGTATACGGCGACTCCGGTATCGGTCTGGCGAAGTATATTCAGGGCATTTGCTGCATGACGCTGCCGCTTGAGAATGAGCTTTCCGTTATTCTGATTGATCGTGCGACATTCGTTCGTCAGGGTTTTGAGTTCTGCGACCAGTGTGGTCAGAGTGTTATCAGAATCGCTGGAGGCAAGAGCATCCAGTGCCTGAAGCCCGTTCTCCCCGGTCATGTGCTCAACTAGTGCTTCCCTGTTGCGGGTCAGGCTGCTCTGTTGTTCGAGGAGGATGGACTTTTGTGCGACAGATGCCTCGATCTGCATGGCATCCTGATTCAGCAATGTCTGTGCTTCCTGCTGTAATGCGTTGCGCAATAGTTTGAGGTGATCCACTTCATCGCGCAGCAACGTCATGAAAGAGGTGCTGCTCATTTATAGGAGGTCTTTTTCTGCTTGCAGTAACTGCGACACGATTCTGTCCGTGTCGATCTGATATTCGCCGTTGGCAATAGCGGTTTTCAGTTCGTTGACACGGTTACCGTCGATGTCTGGAATGCGATTGAGCGTCTCCTCGAGTCGGGATATCTCCAGCGCCGCGCGGGTCAGGCTGATAGAGTCGCCATCAACTTGTGGCGCGCCGGCCTTGGTGGAGCTTTCACTGTCGTTGGTCTTGCCGGCGGAGCCAGTTTTCAGTGTGCCCTGGTTAAGGTCGGCCCGTGGTGGTTTGACGTTCATCTCGTTCTCAATGGGGTTCATGGCGAGCAATAATGGTTCCTGTTTCCTATATCGGCAGTATGGTGAAAAACTTTAGCATTCTCTAGGGAATGGAAACGGATCCATCCTGGTTGACGATGCCTTCAAGCTGTTGGCCGCTGCTGGTGTTTGTGACTCTGACTCTCTCGCCAACAGCAGCATCGCCGTTAGCCTTTCCTTGCATGCTGACATTCAGGCCGCCGCTACCGGCGACAAGTACTACCAGTTGTCCCCGTTTAACCACTTTCGGGGCTCTTAAATAATTCGCTTTTATCGGCGAACCGGCATTCAGCTGGCGCGTGAGTTCCATGCCTACAATCTGAGCCGGGTCATACAGAATGCCATTTTGGGTGTCCAGTGGTAGGCCTGTAATCACCAGATCTTCTGCAGTAATGACGGTATTTCTCGCCAGTGTTCTGGCCAGAACCGGGATATCTACCTCACCTGTAACCTGGGCTCTGACATAAATAGTCCATGGCTCGGGTGACCTGCAACGTACGCCAATGTTCATGTTCCCGAGCGAGGTGGTTCCGGGTGGGATGGATGTTTCCAGGGGGTGATCGCAGTTTGGCAATTGCAGGTGTTCGTCCAGTGGGCGGATAGCTACATTTACTTTGTTGTAGCCAAGCCCTGACGTGTATTGCCGGGCGGCTTCCGTGCAGGCTTGTTCGATGCTGGAAAGAGGCTGGACGGAGGTGGCCATAGAAGGTGGTGCCAGCCCGATGGCAGAGATCATGCCGAATAAAAAGAAGAATGCCGTCCGCCAGAATTTTGTCATTTTCAATCAAACCTGCCCCGTTATTTACCTTACAGCATGATTCGTGCCAGTTTTTTCGGAGTGGCAATTGCGGTACCTGGATCAATTGGCAGTTGCGGCAAAGTTTGCCGTTGGTGATGGCGGTAATTGCCGCTGTTGGCTTACCGTGCCGAGTGATATGTCTTCTAACATTATGAAAAAAAAACAACTTTATAAGTTGGCATGTTATGTGAATGTATAGGATGAAAGAGGTGTTTGGTATGGGTGTGATCGACAAGGTTTTTGGTATTTCTCCGGCAGTGCTGGCTTTGCGCTCCCAGCGTACAGAGATGATCTCGGCAAACCTGGCCAATGCGGACACCCCTGGATACAAGGCGGTCGATCTGGACTTCAAAGCTGCGTTGGAAAATGAAATGGGTATGGGTGCTCTGCGACTCACCAATGAGCGCCATATGGCTCTGGCAGATGGTTTTCATGGCGAAATGCTGTATCGGGTGCCGGCTCAGCCTTCGTTGGATGGCAATACGGTGGAAAGTGACTGGGAGCACATGGCGTTTATGGAAAATGCGGTGCGTTATGAGGCTAGCCTGAATTTTCTGGATGCCCGCATCAAGTCAACGCTGGCCGCCTTGAGAGGTGAGTGATCATGGGGTTGTTTAATGTTTTTGACGTATCTGGTTCCGCTCTGACGGCCCAGAGTGTCCGGCTCAACACCATTTCCAGCAACCTGGCCAATGCTGAGGTGGTGAGCAGCAGTGAGGAGGCTGTTTACCGAGCAAAGTACCCCTACTTCTCGACGGTGTTTGATGAGTTTGGCGAAGGCAAGAGTGAAGGTGTCAAGGTGGAGCGGGTGGTGACCTCGCAGGTTCCTCCCCGCAAAGAGTATCAGCCCTCTCACCCGATGGCGGACGAGCAGGGCTACATCTATATGCCCAACGTCAATCTGGTGGAAGAGATGGCCAATATGATTTCGGCGTCGCGCTCTTACCAGAGCAATGTGGAGGCGATGAATACCGCCAAGCAGTTGATTGTCCGGACGCTGAGTCTCGGGCGCTGACAGATTGTGGGAGCACAGTGAATCATGAGTACGGTAGCCAGTCTTTCTGAGTTGTTTCCGGATACTTCGGCCGGGAACAAGATCAAAAACAATCCCAGTGAGCTTGGTCAGGAAGATTTTATGACCCTGCTGGTGACGCAGCTGGAAAACCAGGATCCCACCAAGCCGATGGATAACCTGCAGTTCATTAGTCAGTTGGCTCAGTTCGGCACGGTATCCGGTATCCAGGAGTTGCAGCAAAGTTTTGGGGATCTGTCGTCGGCACTCTATTCGGGCCAGGTGTTGCAGGCTTCCAGTCTGGTGGGCAAGCAGGTGACTACCGGCTCCAACCTGGCGTTGCTTGAAAGTGCTGATGGGGTCAGTGGCACTATCGAGCTTCCAGCCAATGCTACCTCTGTCAATCTGTATGTGCAGGATGTCAATGGTCGCCTGGTTTATAGCAGAGCGCTGGGTCCGGCAGCTGCTGGAAACTTTCAGGTGAACTGGGATGGGCTGGATGAGGACGGCAACGCATTGCCCGCCGGGCAGTATCGGCTCAGTGCGGAGGGTTATATCAATGGCCAGAACAGTGCGCTGGTCGTGAACGCGCACAACCGTGTCGATTCTGTGACGGTGGGCGGCGATGGCACAGGGGTTCTCCTCAATCTGGCAGACGGCAATCAGGTTTCGCTCTCACAGGTGAGCAGTTTCAGGTAACGGTTTCATATTTGGTATCCAGGAGATAAGTCATGGCATTTGATACAGCAGTGTCCGGTATTAAGGCGGCAACCGCTGATCTCGGTGTGATCGGTAATAACATTGCCAACAGTTCCACCACCGGTTTCAAACTGTCCCGGGCGGAGTTCGCAGATGTCTACGCTACCAGCCTGCTGGGTGCGGGTGGCAATGCGATTGGTAAGGGGGTGAGTCTGGCCGGAGTAACGCAGGAGTTTACCCAGGGTAATATCAGTTTCACCAATAATGCCCTGGATCTGGCCATTAACGGCAATGGTTTCTTTCTGCTTAGCGATGATGGAGCATCGCTGTATACCCGGGCGGGCAATTTTCAGGTAGACCGGGAAGGCTTCATTGTCACCAGTGAAGGGCATCGTTTGCAGGCATTTCAGGTGGACGGTGCGGGTAATATCACCGGACAGGTGGGTGACCTGCAGTTGGATACCTCTCTGATTGACCCCAACCCCACCGGCCTGGTTGATATCACTCTCAATCTTGACTCGAGGGAGGTAGCACCGCTGGTGCCTTTTGGTGGTCCTTTTGACGCCTTTGCCACGCCGCCCACTTCACCGGACAGCGATTCCTATAACGCCACCAGTTCCACCACCATCTACGACGGTCTGGGCAACCCCCACGTTCTGAGCCTGTTCTTTGCGAAGACGGCCACTGCCAACGAGTGGGAGGTTCATACCATGGTGGATGGTGTGACTACCTCCGGTCCGGATACTCTGACATTTCAGTCCAATGGTCAGTTCGACCCAGCCACCTTGCCTATCGAGTTGAATATTGCCGGTTGGACACCGCTCAATGATAACGGCCAGCCCACAGGTGCCGCTGTCCAGGATTTCAATATTTCCCTTTCCAGTGGTACTCAGTTCGGTTCCGAGTATGCCGTCAGCACAATCGTTCAGGACGGCTACACCACCGGTCAGTTGCGCGGGCTGGAAATTGACGATACCGGTGTGGCCTTTGCCCGCTATACCAACGGTCAGGCGAGAGCCCTTGGGCAGGTTGCCATCGCCGGATTTACCAACCCCAACGGCCTCCAGCCGCTGGGCGATACCACCTGGGCGGAAACCTTTTCTTCCGGTTCCGCCACGCTCGGTGAGCCGGGCAGTTCCGGGCTTGGGGTGATTCAGTCAGGGGCGCTGGAAGATTCCAATGTGGAGATTACCGAGCAGCTGGTGAACATGATTATTGCCCAGCGCAACTTCCAGGCGAATGCGCAGGTAATCCAGACAGAAGACGCCGTGACCCAGACCGTGATCAATCTCCGCTAATTGAAGGAATAAGGCTGTGGACCAGTTCATCTACATTGCGGCGGCGGGTGCTCGGGAGACCATGATGGCTCAGGCGCTCAACAGCCATAACCTGGCCAACACCGCGACGCCCGGCTTTCGTGCGGATCTGGCAGCAGCCCGTTCTGCGTATCTGTCAGGCTCTGGAGTCACCAGTCGGGCCTATGCCAATTACCAGGGCCAGGGCATCGACGGTCGCCCGGGAGTCATCAACGCTACCGGTCGTGATCTGGATGTGGCGGTGAATGGTGTGGGTTGGATGGTGGTGCAAACCGGAGATGGCGAGGAAGTGCTGAGTCGTCGTGGTGATCTGCGCATTGATGCCTATGGACAATTGATCAATGGTGCTGGGCAGCAGATGGTTGGGAAATCTGGTCCCGTCGCGCTGCCTGCATACCAGGAACTCAATATCGGCACCGATGGCACCATTTCCATTGTGCCCCTGGGAGAAGACCCCAACACATTGATTGAGGTGGATCGCCTCAAACTGGTCAATCCGGACGAATCGCTGTTGTTGAAAGGCCGCGATGGGCTTGTGCGGATTCAGGGCGGCGAGCCTGCTGTGGCAGATGCCGCCGTCAGGCTGATACCGGGTTCCCTGGAGAGTAGCAACGTCAACGCTGTGGAGTCCATGGTGAGAATGATTGAGCTGGCCAGGCAGTTCGAGACCCATGTAAAGATGATCAGAACTGCTGAGCAGCTGGATCAGTCATCTGCTGAATTGATGCGTTTGAGCTAGAGGATAATGACATGAACCAGGCACTCTGGATTGCAAAGACCGGGCTGGATGCCCAGCAGACCAAAATGTCCACCATCGCCAACAACCTCGCCAACGCCGGAACCACTGGCTACAAGCGTGGCAGGGCAATTTTCGAAGATCTGCTATACCAGAATGTCCGTCAGGTGGGCGCTCAGTCTTCCCAGGATACCCAGCTACCTTCCGGTCTGATGCTCGGTACCGGTGTGCGTGTGGTGGCCACTGAAAAACTATTCACCCAGGGCAATCTGGCCCAGACCGACAACCTGTTGGATATGGCCATTCAGGGTCGGGGCTTCTTTCAGGTGCTGCTGCCTGATGGCACTCAGGCCTATACCCGTGATGGTTCTTTCCAGGTGGACGACCAGGGACAGATGGTGACATCCGCCGGTTATGTGATGCAGCCCTCTGTCACCATCCCGGAAAATGCACTGGCGGTGAATATAGGCTCGGATGGGACTGTTTCGGTCAGGTTGCCGGGTTCATCGGCAGTCAGCCAGATCGGCACCATACAGCTGGCGGATTTCGTCAATCCGGCGGGTCTGCAGCCTATTGGTGAGAACCTGTTCCTGGAGTCCAATGCCAGTGGTTCGCCCCAGACTGGCAATCCCAGCCTGAACGGGCTGGGAACCGTGGTGCAGGGTTATGTGGAAAGTTCCAATGTCAACGTGGTGGAAGAGCTGGTCAATATGATCGAAACCCAGCGCACCTACGAGATGAACTCAAAGGCGATTTCAACCACAGATCAGATGCTGCAATACGTGGCCAATAATTTGTAAGGTGGCGGAGATGATTAGGAGGCTTCTGGTGTTATCGGCGTGTCTTCTTCCGCTGCTGTCGGGCTGTAGCAACATGCCTCGGGACAGTCATCCGGATTACGCTCCGGCAGAGTTTGTCGAAGTGCCGGAGCAGCCATCCCTTGAGCCGAGTGGCTCGATCTTCATGGATGCCCGCAACGTCAGTCTTTTCGAGGATGTGCGCGCCCGGCAGGTGGGGGATATTGTGACGGTAATCCTCGCTGAATCTACGGATGCCGCCAAGACCAGTGATACCTCGTTGGACAAAAGTGGTGGCACGTCCATTGCGGACCCGGTGATTGGCAGTAACTCCAACTTCAATCTTGGTGTGGATCTATCCTCCGAAAGTGGCTTTGCCGGTGAGAGTTCCAGTAATCAGAGCAATAGTCTCACCGGCAGTATTGCCGTGAACGTGGTGAAGGTTTACCCGAACGGCAATCTTTACGTGCAGGGTGAAAAGTGGATACAGATCAACCAGGGGCACGAATTCATCCGCCTGCGTGGGATCATTCGCCCGGTAGATATTTCGTCCACCAATACCGTGCTCTCCACCAAAGTCGCTGATGCCAGGATTTCCTACGGCGGAACAGGTGCTCCCGCAGAAGTGAATGTGGTGGGCTGGTTGTCTCGGTTTTTTATGAGCCCGCTGTGGCCGTTTTAAGGAGAGGCAGTCGTGTTTTCTAAGCTCCGTTTGATCCCCCTGAGTCTATCGCTGGTGATTGCCCTCTCGGTTAGTGGTGAGGTGCTTGCCGAGCGCATCAAGGATATCGCCAATATTAATGGGGTGCGCAGCAACCAACTGGTCGGATATGGCCTGGTTGTCGGTCTGGATGGCAGCGGTGACCAGACCACCCAGACGCCTTTTACCGTGCAGAGTATGAAGAGCATGCTCGCCAAACTGGGTGTAACCCTGCCGGCTAATGTCAATATGCAGCTGAAAAACGTTGCAGCAGTGATGGTGCATGCGGAATTGCCTCCCTTTGCCAGACCGGGCCAAACCATTGACATTACTGTGTCATCTCTCGGTAATGCCAAAAGCCTGCGGGGTGGCTCTCTGTTGATGATGCCGTTGAAAGGCGCAGACGGCCAGACCTACGCCCTCGCCCAGGGTAATGTCGTGGTGAGTGGTTTTGGCGTCGAGGGGGCCGATGGTTCCAGTGTGACGGTGAACGTTCCCAGCGCAGGTCGCATTCCCAATGGTGCGATTGTTGAGCGAGGAGTGGAAAGTCCCTTCGGTCACATGCCTTCACTGGTGATGAGTCTGCACAGACCCGACTTTACGACTGCCATGCGCGTGGCAACCAGTATTAACGACAAGCTGGGAACTGGCACTGCCAGAGCCATGGATGGTGGTTCGGTTGAGGTGCGGGCGCCGACTGATCCGGCGGAAAAAGTCGCCTTTGTCTCGGTGGTCGAAAACCTGGAGGTTGAACCTGCCGCGGCGCCAGCGAAGGTGATCGTCAACTCCCGCACCGGCACTGTGGTGATTGGCAGTGAAGTGCGCCTCGAGCCCGCGGCAGTGGCCCACGGTAGTCTCACCGTGACCATTTCAGAGCAGATTAATGTCAGTCAGCCGGCTCCCTTTGCCAGGCGTGGCGATACGGTTGTGACACCGGAATCCCAGGTGGCGGTGGAGCAGGAAGCGAGCCGTATGTTTGTGCTTGATCCCGGTGTCACGCTCAATGACCTGGTGACAGCCGTGAACAAGGTGGGCGCAGCTCCGGGGGACCTGGTTGCGATCCTGGAGGCACTCGAACGTGTCGGTGCTCTACACGCACAACTGATAGTGATCTGACGATGACTGAAGCCGCCTCTCTGTTTTATTCCGATATTCAGGGGTTGTCCTCCCTGAAGCATCGGGCCCGGGAGGTGCCGGGTGAGGCAGTTGCAGAGGCGGCCGGGCAGTTTGAATCCCTGTTTGTGCAGATGATGCTCAAGTCTATGAGGGATGCCACCTTCGACGGTGGATTGTTCGAGGACGATGCGCTCGACACTTATCAACAGATGTTTGATCAGCAGGTATCACTGGAGCTGTCCGGTAACGGCGGTATTGGGCTGGGTGCTCTTATCGCAGAACAACTTGGAGCTGCCGGCCAAGCGGTGGTGGAAACCGATGATGCAGCGCAGTCCCTGGTTGCCGAGAATGACATGGCTACCTCCCTGCGCCATCAGTGGCTAGGCATGCCGGCCCGACCAATCCCACTGGTAGGGTCGGTCGATCGGCATAATTCTGCTCCTTTAAAGCGGGCTGAAAATGGAAGGGTTGAAGGGCATGTGGTGCAGGCAGATTCTCCGGAGGAGTTCGTTCGGAGGGTCTGGGATGATGCTGTTGCCGCGGCCGGTGATCTTGGGGTGGACCCGGCGGTGCTAATTGCCCAGTCCGCACTGGAAACCGGCTGGGGCAAAAAAGTGATCCGCAGAGGTGACGGCGGAAGCAGTTTTAATCTGTTCGGTATCAAGGCCAGCTCGGGTTGGCGGGGAGATACCGCAACGGTGCGCACGGTGGAGTTCAAGGATGGATTGGCTTCCATTCAGAAAGCCGCTTTCCGGGTTTACGATTCCTTCTCTGGAGCATTTCGGGATTATGTCTCTTTCCTGAAGGAAAACCCCCGCTACCAGTCTGCACTTGAAAAGGTGTCCGATAGCGGTGCATTTCTTGAGGAATTGCAACAGGCAGGTTATGCCACCGATCCCCGTTATGCCCAGAAAATCCGCAGCATCATCCAGCGGGAAAGTTACAGTGATCTGATCAACGAGCTAAAGAATTCCGCCAACACGCCGATAACGGAACTATCGGGTTAATGGCGGGCTGAAGAATTTCGGTTCCTAACCAACGGATATAAAGCAGCGTGGCAGACATTCTCAACATTGGCACTTCGGCATTGATCTCCCTTCAGCAGGCGATCAATACCACTGGGCACAACATCGCAAACGTGAATACCGAGGGCTACAGCCGTCAGCGGGTTGACCTGGACACCCTGCTGCCTCAGCTCTCTGGGGGCAATTACATCGGCTCCGGCGTCACGGTCGACTCCATTGAGCGTATTTATGACCAGTTTTTGGTGTCCGAAGTGCGCGATCGTTCTTCGTCATTGAGCGGCAATCAAACGCTTTATGATCTGACCGCCCGCATCGATAGTTTGCTGGGAAGCAGCAGTTCCGGGCTGGCTCCCTCCCTGGCAGAATTCTTTGGAGCCTTGCAGGACGTCTCAAATAATCCCGGCTCTCTTCCCGAGCGTCAGGTGTTGTTGGGGCAGGCAGAGATACTGGCGGATCGTTTTCACTACCTGGACGGCAACCTGCGCAGTTTGGGAGAGGAAGTCAACGCCCGCATTGAGAGCTCCATCGGTGAGATCAACGGGCTCGCGGCTGATATTGCCGGCCTCAACCAGCAAATTGTCGAAGCCACGGCCCGTTCCGGTGGTAATCCGCCCAATGACCTATTGGATACCCGCGATCAAAAGATCAATCAGCTTGCTGAGTTGATTGGCGTCACCACCGTGACCCAGTCGGATGGCTCAGTTAACGTGATGATTGGCAAGGGACAGGCATTGGTGGTCGGCACCCAGTACGAATCCTTCGAAACCTTCAATAACCCCTACGATAGCACCCAGATTATGGTTGGCATTACCGGCCCCGGGGGTAACTTGTCGGATATCACCCGCTTTCTCAGTGGTGGCGAGTTGGGCGCGGCGCTGGATTTTCGCACCCAGGTGTTGAATCCGGCGATCAACCAGTTGGGGCTAGTGGCGGTTGGGCTGTCGGAAACCTTTAATCAGCAGCATGCTCTGGGTCTTGATCTGGATGGTGATCTTGGCGGAGATTTCTTTGCGGACCTGACGAGTGCGGTAGTGTCGCCAAACCCGCAGAATGCCGGTGCTGCAACAGTGTCTGCCTCTATTGATGATGTCGCTGCACTGACGGGTGATGATTATCGCCTCCGCTACGACGGCGCCCAGTGGTCCCTTTCCAATCTCTCTACCGGTGTTACCCAGACCGGAGCCGGTCCTTTTGTGGTGGATGGTCTGACGGTAGATATCGCAGGTGTTCCCGCCAGTGGCGACACATACCTGATCCAGCCCACCCGCCTGGCGGCCAGCCAGTTCGAGGTGATGTTGGTTCGTCCGGAAGACTTCGCGGCCGCATCTCCATTGCGTGCTCAGTCACAGCTGGCCAATCTTGGCAGTGCAGACATTGAAGGCTTGTCGGTAACAGATACTACTGGTTTGCCGCTGGTCGGTCCCGTAACACTGACATTCAACCCCGATGCATTGGGTGCGGGTGTCCCAGGTTTTGATGTCACCGGAATAGCCGGTGGTCCGTTGGCATACGATCCTGCTGTCGATAGCACAGGAAAGTCCTTCAGCCTCGGTGGTTTTGAATTCACCATCACCGGGCAGCCGCAGTCGGGGGATGACCTCGTCATTGAGAACAACACCAATGGCAGTGGGGACAACACCAATGCACTCGCCCTGGTATCGCTGCAAAACACCCGCCAGCTACTGGGTGGCAAGGCCAGTTATCAGGAATCCTATGCCAGCCTGGTGGCGGATGTGGCAGTGCGCACCCGTAAGGCGGAAAGCGCAATGAACACAGAGCAGGCACTGTACGATCAGGCGGTATCCGCCAGGGATAGTGTGTCGGGTGTGAATCTGGATGAAGAGGCGGCCAACCTGATTCGCTTTCAGCAGGCATATCAAGCAGCAGCCCAGGTGATTGCGGTGGCAGATCAATTGTTCCAGACATTGCTGAATGCAACACAGCGATAAATTTAAGGGTAAGAGTAATTGAATATGCGCTTGTCCAGTGTGCAGATCTTCCAGCAGGGTATCTCGGCCATTCTTAACCAACAGAGCAAGTTGGCCAGAACAGAACAGCAGTTGGCGACGGGCCAGAAAATTCTGGTTCCTTCTGATGACCCTGCCGCCGCGGTGCAGATCATGAGCATCAGTGAAGATTTGTCCCAGCTAGATCAGTATCAGCGCAACGCGAACTTGGCAGAAGGGCAGCTCGCCCTGGAAGAAAATGTGCTGACCGATGTGGGCAATCTGTTGCAACGGGTGCGGGAGTTGGTGGTACAAGCCAATAATGCCACGCAAACAGCGGAAACCCGCCACAGTGCGGCGGTAGAAATTGAGGGGCTGCTGGACCAGCTGCAATCCCTGGCCAACACACAGGATTCCGAGGGGGAATATATCTTCGCCGGTTTTCAGGCGACGACCGAACCTTTTGTGCAGTCCTCGGGCCAGTACGGCTACCAGGGGGATGACGGTCAACGATTCATTAAACTTGGTGATTCCTCTCAGGTTGCGGTCAGGGATTCCGGCTTTGACATCTTTATGGCGGTTGCCAATGGCAATGGTGTGTTTGATGTCGCCCCTGCCGACACCAATGTCGGCACAGCAGTGGTTGGTGCCAGTTCAGTGTCCGGCAGTTTTGTGCCGGATACCTACACCCTCACGTTTGTTCAGGCAGCACCGACTGACCCTGTAACTTACGAAGTGCGCGATGCCTCCAGCAATCTTGTGGCAAGCGGCAATTATGTCAGTGGTGCAACAATCTCCTTTGCCGGTGCCAGTCTGACGGTGGATGGTGATCCTGCGGATGGCGACAGCTTTGAGATAGCACCATCCTCCCGCCAGGGCATGTTTGGCATGTTGCAGGATATTGCCTCTGCCCTGAGTGCTGCGGATGATTCCCCGGTAGGAGTAGCGGCGGTGAACAATGCCATGGGGCGTGCACTGAATAACCTGGACCAGTCCATTGGCCATGTACTGGGAATCCGGTCTGAAATCGGTGTGCGGATGAACCGTGTGGAAAGCCAGCAGTCGCTGAACGAAGATTTCAATCTGCAACTGGAATCCACGCTTTCCGGTCTTCAGGACCTGGACTATGCAGAGGCGATCAGTGAGCTCAATCTGCAACTGACTGCGCTTCAGGCTGCACAGCAGGCTTACGTCCGGGTCCAGGGGTTGTCCCTCTTTAACTATCTGTAACAGCTTCAGTAGAGCTTCCTGTTAGGCCATCCTGAGTGCTTGTGATCTTCATCACAAAAAACGACTGAAAACCCTTCAAAAACAGCTCATTACCAAAAAAAGTAAAATTTTCTCTAAAGTAATCCTCAAGGCTGCCGATAACACAGGTGTTGGCAGCGGTTACAACTGACCAACTGGATACTAACGTTTCTGCCGTGGTGCCGGAGTTGACTGGCCAACGGTCAAACTAGAGGAAAAGGTAATGGCACAGGTAATCAATACGAATATTGCTTCGTTGACTGCTCAGCGCAACCTCAACAGCTCCCAGGGGGCATTGAATACAGCCCTGCAGCGGCTGTCTTCCGGTTTGCGTATCAACAGCGCCAAAGATGACGCTGCTGGCTTGGCGATCTCCGAGCGCTTCTCCACTCAAATTCGCGGCCTGAACCAGGCGGCGCGTAATGCCAACGACGGTATCTCCCTGGCGCAAACCGCCGAGGGTGCGTTGTCCGAGGTAACCAATAACCTTCAGCGTATCCGCGAACTGGCTATCCAGTCCGTGAATGCCACCAACAGTGATTCTGACCGCGCCGCACTGGATCTGGAAGTTCAGCAGCGTCTGGCGGAGATTGACCGTATCGCCAACCAGACCTCTTTCAATGGCCGTAAAGTGCTGGACGGTTCTTTTGGAACGGCGTTGTTCCAGGTGGGTGCAAACGTCGGTGAAACCATTAGCCTGGGCCTGCAAACCAGTATGCGTCTGGACTCTATCGGTGCAACTACCAGCGCTACTTCTGTTGACCTGGACACATTGATTACTGAAGGAACTGATGCTGTTACTGGATCAGCAGCGACCTATACCTTTGATGTAACCAATATTATCGGGGATTACAGCACCGTAGCTGCCACGGCAACTGATTCCACCCAGCTGGGGCAGGTCACTACAGATTATGTCTCAACCGCAGATGGGCAGAACTTTACTCTCTCGATAGATGGCATTGACGTAATCAACGTTACTCAAGCTGGCGGCTCTCCCGAAACAATTGATACTGCAACTTTGCAGGCTGCTTTTGATGCGTTTGATCTTGCTGAGGCTGGTTACAGTATTACCGGTAGCCTGGCAACTGACGATTTGGTTGTATCCAAGGCGGATGGTACTGATATGACCATCAGCCTGACTTCTGACTTCGGCACGGCTGGTACTACTACTGGCTCTGGCCCCTTTGCCGCCACCCATACTGGTGGCACCCCTGAAGACACGTCTCCCAACGCAGCTTTTAGCGTCACTGACTCCGAAGGTAATGCAGTAAACGTAACACTGGATAGCAACATTACCAGTGCTGCTGATCTGAAAACGGTATTGGATGGTGTCTCTGGTGGAGCCTTCACCGTTGCAGTAAACGGTACCGAGCTGACGTTAACTGATGACGCCAATGCTACAGGCAGCTTCGCGATTGGTGGTGCTGATGCAACGCTGATTACTAACGAAGAAGTAAGCACGGTTGCCGGTGTGGCGGATGTTGCTGCTGTTGCTGCAACCACGCTGGATGTCAGCGGTGACTTCAGTATCGCCATTGGCGATGGTGATCCGGCAGCGGTAGCGGATGGCAGTTACTCTTCCGCGCAGTCATTTGTAGACGCGATCAATACAGCGTTGGGCAGCAACGGTACTGCCGAGTTGAATGACGATGGCACCCTTACCATCTATGCGTCAGAAGACATCGCTTTCAGTGGCGGTCTTGAGGCTACTCTGAGCCTGACAGATGCAACTGCCTCTGGTGATCTGACAACTGCAACCGTGCTGACGGTAAGTTCCTCCAATGACATGATCCGTCGCATTGATTCCGCACTGACTTCTGTAAGTGAGCTGCGTAGCACCTTTGGTGCGATTCAGAACCGTTTTGAATCTACCATTGCCAGCATCCAGACCACTTCCGAGAACCTGTCTGCTTCCCGCTCACGTATTCTGGATGCGGATTTTGCAGCAGAGACTGCGGCGCTGACCCGTGCCCAGATTCTGCAGCAAGCGGGCACTGCAATGCTGGCTCAGGCAAATTCACTGCCGCAAAACGTGCTGGCCCTGTTGCAGTAATTGCTGTCATGAAGAAAAGCCAGGGGGCGGTCCCCCTGGACTTTTCTGTGATGCAGATTCTGGAGAATTGGCATGGCTGATACAGTGAACTCTCTGATTACGGGGCTGATTTCTGCTGTTTCGCCAGCGGCCGGTGTAGGCAGTTTTTCATCTGTCGCGCAGCGGCAAGAGTTGCCCTCTGACGGCAATGGATTACCGGTAGAAAATACGTCGCTACCCAGCGAGGAGGAGATTGTGCAGGCTGTTACACAGATTGCTGACTATGTGCAGTCAATTTCCCGTGATCTCCAGTTTAGGGTCGACGAACAGATCGGCACCACGGTGATTACAGTCGTGGATTCGAAAACCGATGAAATCATTAGACAAATTCCAGCGGAAGAGGCAGTTTCACTGGCCCGTTACATCTCGGAAGTGCGTTCCGGGCAAAAGAAAGGGCTGCTGATGAGCAGTAGTGAATAATTCCGTTTTATTATGAAGAAGGTTTGGCACCGAGTTTGCTTAGATTGCACTAGCAACGTAAGCAGGTTTATGAGGTGGCCAGATGAAGTGGGTAAGACACTTGGTGTTTCCGGGAGATAGCCAATGTTGACTGCCACAGGGATCGGCTCTGGTCTGGACATCGAGTCACTGGTTTCCCAGTTGGTGGCTGCGGAGCGCAGCCCAGTGGAGTCCCGTTTGGTCAACCGGGAAGCCAGCCTCACTGCTGAGCTTTCCGGTCTGGGCAGCCTTAAAAATGCAGTGGCGGCATTCCAGACAGGGTTCTCTTCGCTAAATACCTTGGCCACCTTTGGTAAAAAAGGTATCACTAGCTCCAATAGTGACGCAATTACAGCCAGTGCTTCCCAGAATGCCATTCCCGGCGATTATTCGATTGCTGTCTCGCAGCTTGCGACAGCACACTCCCTGGCCAGCGGTACTTATGACAGCGCCGCCAGCGAGGTGGGGACGGGCACGATCACCATCCGATTCGGATCAACCGATTACACACCGCCCGATCCCGGGCCGGAAAGCTACGATGGCTTTACCGTCAATCCTGATCGCGGTACTGCCACGATTACTATCGATAGCTCCAATAACACGCTTGCCGGTATCAAGGATGCCATCAATGGGGCCGATATCGGTGTGAATGCCGTTATCGTCAATGATGGCAATGGATACCGGCTGCTGCTCAATTCGGAGGAATCCGGAGCGGACAACAGTCTCGAAATCAGTGTTTCCAGCGACGGCGATGGCAATAACCTGGATGGTGCGGGGTTGTCCGCGTTGGCATTCAACAGCGCCGCGGTCAATCTGTCCCAGACAGTGGACGCACAGAATGCCGTGTTTTCCGTCAATGGCTTGAGCATCGAGAGCAGCGGCAATGTTGCCAGCGATGTGATCAGTGGTGTCAGCCTGACCCTGAAACAGGTAACTGAAAGCCCGGTTACCCTGTCGATTTCTGAAGATCAGGAAAGCGTTAGCAAGGCTATTGAATCCTTCGTCAGCGGCTACAACCAGTTCATAAAAACCTATAACCAGCTCACTGCATACGACCCGGCTACCGGCAATGCCGGTACGCTGCAGGGAGATATCTCCGCCCGCTCGATTGCGTCGAGAATCAAACAGATCATCGGCAGTGTGGTGAGCGGCGTGAATGGCCCGTTCAGCAGCCTCAGTGAATTGGGTATTACTACCCAGGACGACGGGACATTGGCGATCGACAGTGCCCGTCTGGATGAGCAGCTCAGCAATCACTTTTCCGATGTGGTGCGGGTTTTCGCAGCCATAGGCACCCCAGAAGATGACCTGATCAGTTTTACTTCATCGTCATCGGCCACCGGGGTGGGGGACTACGCTGTCAATATCACCCAGCTGGCCACTCGGGGACAGTACTCCGGTGCGGCGATCACTTTCCCGCTAGTTGTGGACGACGATAATGATGGATTCAGCATCAAGGTAAATGGTGTCACCTCCGGGGCAATACAGTTGACCCAGGGCAGCTATGCTAATGGCGAATCGCTGGCCTCGGAAATCCAGGCGAGAATCAATGGCGATAGTCAGTTCACCAAGCGTGGCCTCACTGTAGAGGTGACATTCAATGTGGACCACTTCGAAATCACCTCGAGCAAATATGGCTCATCATCAAAGGTGGAAATCCTGTCGGTTGACGCTAACAGCTCCGCAATTCTCGGGCTGAGCGTGGTGGCAGGAACGGATGGAGTTGATGTAGCGGGAACCATTGGTGGTTTTGCCGCCACCGGCAGCGGCCAGTTTCTAACCGGGGCCACGGGTACCGATGTCGCTGGTCTGAAACTGCTGATTGGCGGGGGCAGCCTGGGCGACCGGGGGTCAGTTTCCTTCACCCGTGGAATTGCCTATCAGCTCAATGCGTTGGTGAATTCCTTTCTGGATACGGACGGCCTGCTCGATAGCCGTATCGATGGCATTCAGTCCAGAATCGACGATATCAATGATGACAGGGAACGCCTCGATCGTCGCATGGAGTCACTCGAGGCCCGCTACCGGGCGCAGTTCAATGCGCTGGATACGCTTCTGTCCCAATTGCAGTCCACCAGTGATTTCCTGTCTCAACAGCTTTCGTCCCTGCCGGGTTCGGGGCTTCTCTTGAACCAAAACAGCTAACAGTAGAACGGAGATATCTCAATGAATTCCGCATCGGCCCTCAATCAATATAAAAGCGTCAGTGTTCAGAGCAGCATGGCAGATGCCACTCCCCATCACCTGATTTGCAAACTGTTGGATGGTGCTATGGACCGCCTGGCGGCTGCAAAAGGGGCCATCGAACGGAATGAAGTTGCCCGAAAGGGTGAGCTGCTGGGTAGCGCGATTGCAATCATCGACGGTTTGCGGGCCAGCTTGGACTACGAACAGGGGGCGGAAATCGCTGCCAACCTGGGCGCTCTCTACGATTACATGGAGCGGCGTCTGGTGGAAGCCAATGCCGCATCCGATGTGTCGATTGTTGAAGAGATCGCCGGTCTGCTGAAAGAAATCCGTGCCGGGTGGGATTCGCTGCCGGCCGAGATCAGGAACAAACGCTCATGAGTGCACTGAAGCAGGAGCAACTGCCGCCATTGCATGCCGGTCAGTGTCGAGACCTGGCCAGTGCACTGACATTGACTCAGCGTATGCTGGAGCTGGCCAGAGAAAATGATTGGGCCCCTGTTTCGGAACTGGAAACCCAGCGTCGTGAACATCTCTCGGGTTGTTTCGATTTCCGCGGGGTGGCCGCCGATTCAGCACTGATCGCAGAAGCGGTTGCCGCATTGTTACACCTCAATGAAGAGTTGATGTCCCTGTTGAAAACCGCCCGCTCGGAAGTGATGGATCAGGGCCGCCAGTTTGCCCTCAAGCGCAAAGCCGCGGACAGCTATGGCCTGACCAAGATGACCCGGTTGTAAATCCCGCTATTCCTCTCCGTTTGGAGTGCGGCATTGAAGCGCTGGACGGCCAGTCATAAAGCTGCTCTACTAAAAATCATGGCGGCACCTGTGACCGGGTTGAAAGGGGTAAATCGGTGAGTGACATTCCAGCACCTGCGGCAGCAGGTCTTTCCTACACAGACAATATGTCAATTGCCTGGAAGGTAGTTGATTTCACCCCGGGTGACAGCCATCTCGCCCTGGTCAATGAGTCCAATGAGGCCTTTCTCAAAGCTGTGTCGGCCATCAGTGAGTTTTCCCGCGAGACTTCCGATACTGCCGGAGGCCTGTCCCATGAATTGAACCGCCTGGATCTCAAACTCAATCTGCTACTGGATCTGGTCGGTCAGCTGATATACAAGCAACTTGAAATTCCCTCCACCTCATTGGTGACGGTCACTTCCAGCGAAGTGATATGGAGTGCGGATCGTTTGCCGACGAGCGTCGACACGCTTTTTGTGCAGCTCTACATACAGCGGGGAACTCCCAAGCCATTGAGTTTTTATGGCCGGGTTGTCGCGGTAGTGGATGGCAAAGCCAGGGTACAACTGATCGGACTGAGTGAGTCGGTGCAACAGTGGTTGGATAAGCTGATCTTCCGTCATCATCGTCGTGAAGTGGCCTTCCGGAAAGGATATAAAACTGACGGAGACGCTACCTCTTAAGAGGTGGTGGTAAAAGTGTCAGAAACTTGACTGCCTGTCTGTAACCCCTAGAATAACTGCTTCACGGATGCGACTCACCGTGATGTGGGGTGCTTAAACCCTTCTAGGAATACATCTTCCTTCGAGTCATTTCTAACAACAGCTTTTATAGAACAAGGCAGTAGATGATGTCGCCAAAAATACAACAAGCGGTTGTTTTTTGTAGGGAAGTTACTGTATTAGAAAAAATTTCAGAGTTGCTGCTTTTCCTTGGATGCTCTCAAGTGGAAAAGGCGGCAAGTGCAGGGCAGTTGCGTGATTACATCTCGCATATAGAGTCTGATAAGGCGACTGTTCTTTTTCTCAAGACTGCGGATGCCGACGAGCTGAAGAGGATACTGGAGGACGTGGCCGGGCAGGCTACAACCCGTCCCGTCTTCGTTTATCAAGATGACAAACTGGCAGTTCCTCCGGAAGTGGAAAAACAGTGTTTGGGCATACTGTCCTGGCCGCCAGTTCACACAGAGCTGATTCGTGCTTTAGACGACGCAGATATTTACCTTCAATCTGCTGAAAATATTCATGTCGATCAGTTTGCGCCACTCTTCAGAAGTTTTGCCGGTAATAGTGTGGCGATTCAGCAGGTGCGTGAGCTGATCAAGCAGGTGGCGCCCTCTGATGCCACCGTGCTGATTCAGGGCGAGTCAGGTAGTGGTAAAGAGGTGGTCGCTCGCAATATTCACCGTTTTTCTCCTCGCGCACAAAACTCTTTTGTGCCGGTCAATTGCGGGGCAATACCTCCGGACCTGCTGGAATCAGAACTGTTCGGCCATGAGAAAGGTGCATTTACCGGCGCGATTAGTGCTCGCCAGGGGCGCTTCGAAATCGCGGACGGAGGTACACTGTTTCTCGATGAAATTGGAGATATGCCCCTCAGCATGCAGGTGAAGTTGTTGCGGGTATTGCAGGAAAGCACTTTCGAGCGGGTTGGCAGCAGTCGGACGATCAAAGTCAATGTTCGTATCATAGCCGCGACCCACCGGAATCTGGAGCAGTTGGTCGCTGAGGGAAAATTTCGCATGGACTTGTATTACCGGCTCAATGTGTTTCCCGTCGAGGTGCCTCCCCTGCGAGAACGGGTTTCCGATATCCCGGTCCTGATTAGGGACTTGGTGGGCAAGTTGAGTCGTGAGCGCAAGGGATCACTCACGCTGAATGAGTGTGCCGTGGCTGCACTTTGCAAGTATTACTGGCCGGGCAATGTTAGGGAGTTGGCCAATCTGATAGAGCGACTAGCGATTCTGTTTCCCAAGAAAACAATCAAGTGGTCGGATCTTCCTGAGCGATTTCGTCCCAATCAGGACTGGATTGCCGAACTTGAAACAGAGCAGTCACCGGGTCCAAGTGGTCTCCAAAATGCTCTTGCAGTCAATCTGCCTGAGCAGGGAATCAATCTGAAGAATTATTTACAGGATCTGGAGATCTCTCTCCTTACTCAGGCGTTGGACCAGAGTGGTTGGGTGGTCGCTCGAGCTGCCAAGCTGCTGGGGCTGCAGCGCACAACCCTGGTGGAGAAAATGCGCAAGTACGCGCTCAGTCGTGACGATATCCAGCCAGATTTTTGACGCACTTTTATATCGAATATTTTTCTTTATAAAAAATAATAAGTTACGTGTAGGCATGATAGTTGCTATATCCAGTTGAAACCCCGAGTGGGTCGACACTGGGAAGATAGTGATGAATCAGGCCGAACGATTTTCTGCCAGCCAGTTGGAACAAGCCTTTGAGACGTTCAACCAGTTGTCACAACAACTGGATATGTCCTATCGGGATTTGCAGGGCAGGGTTGCCGGCCTGACGGAGGAGCTTACAGCAGCCCGTTCCGCCCGACTGCGGGAGCTGGCGGAGAAGGAGCGTCTGGCCCACAGGTTATCCTCACTGTTAGCGGTGTTACCGGGCGGGGTACTGATCCTTGACAGTCACAACCGTATCCGCGACGCCAATCCCGAAGCTCTGGAATTGCTGGGTGAACCCTTGCTGAGTCTTCCCTGGTTGGCCGTCAGGGAGCGCGTTGCGCCCGGACACGGCGACCGTGACAATGGCCATGGCAGGGAGTGGCGCCTTGCCAACGGCAGGCAAGTTTCTGTCACGAGCCGTTCCTTGGACGATTCCGGTGAGCAGGTGGTTTTGATCACCGATGTCTCGGAAATTCATCAGTTGCAGGAGCAGTTGGGGCGTAAGAAACGCCTCGCAGCCCTCGGCGAGATGGCTGCTCGTCTGGCCCATCAAATTCGCACCCCTCTGAGTTCTACCACTCTTTATCTGTCCCAGCTTGGCAGGGACGACCTGCCGGGAGAGCAGCGCCAGAAAATTGTCGCCAAGGTTTCCGAACGTCTCAATCACATGGGTAATCTGGTCAACAGCATGTTGAGCTTTGTCCGCGGGGAAACCCCGGTAACTCAGGTGGTAAAACTTAATCGCGTGCTCGCCGGTTTCGAAGCCACCATTTTGCCGGAGGTCGAGAAACAGCATGCCAGCCTGTCAATCACGCCCGTTGACGACAGTCTCAGTCTGTTGGGGGACGTGGATGAACTGGTGGGTGCCCTGACCAACCTCGCCATGAATGCGCTTCAGGTTTCTCCGCAGCCCGTGACCCTGGAGTTATGGGTGGGGGCGTTGAACCGTTCCTGGTTGCAGTTGCGGTTCAGGGATAACGGCCCGGGGATTCCCACAGAGTACATCGAACGGGTGTTCGATCCTTTCTTTACCACCAGGGCTCAGGGAACGGGGTTGGGGTTGGCGGTGGTCGCCATGACTGTCGCCCAGCACGGCGGCGAAATCACTGTCTGCAACCGATCGAGCGGTGGCGCTGAATTCATTATCAATTTGCCCATAGCCTGTGCAAAGCAGGATATAACCTCTCAGGAGCAAGCCCCTGAGGAACCACTTAAGGAGTCTTGATGAACAGTCCTGCGAAGGTGCTGGTTGTGGAAGATGATGATGTCCTTCGGGATGCCATCTGTGACACGATCCATTACGGTGGTTACCAGCCAGTCCCCGCTATCAATGGAGTTGACGCGCTGGCACGGTTGGGCAGTAGCGCTGTCGACCTCATCATCAGCGATGTCCAGATGGATGCCATGGATGGGCATACCCTGTTGCGTGAAATCAGGAGCGCCTATCCGGAGTTGCCGTTTGTTCTGGTGACTGCTCACGGCAGTATCGAGAACGCTGTGAAAGCCATGCGCGAAGGGGCGGCAGATTACTTGCTGAAGCCCTTCGAGGCAGAGGTTTTGCTGGAAATGGTCAGCCGTCTGACTACCAGACCGGAGTTGAATGACGGCGGCATGGTCATGGAGGATCCGCGAACCCGTCAGCTCTGTGATCTGGCGAAGCGTGTTGCTGCAACCCAGGCAACCGTCCTGATCAGTGGCGAGTCCGGAACCGGCAAGGAAGTCATGGCCCGCTACATTCACCGCCATTCCCCGAGAGCGGACAAACCGTTTCTGGCTATCAACTGTGCAGCCATTCCGGAAACCATGCTTGAGTCCATGCTGTTTGGTTACGAGAAGGGCGCCTATACCGGTGCCCATCAGTCCCGTGCGGGTAAGTTTGAGCAGGCCAATGGCGGAACACTGTTGCTGGATGAAATTTCCGAAATGGACCTGGGATTGCAGGCCAAGCTGTTGCGGGTACTGCAGGAGCGGGAGGTGGAACGCCTGGGGGGTAGTCAACTGATCGCTCTGGATGTCAGGGTGCTGGCGACCACCAACCGCAACCTTCGGGAAGAGGTTGCTTCAGGACGTTTCCGTGAAGACCTTTACTACCGACTCAACGTCTTCCCCATCCATATGCCGTCTTTGCGGGAGCGGCGGGGCGATATTCTGCCGCTGGCGCGGGCGCTGCTGGAAAGGCATGCGCTTGGCTCTCCTGCCAGTTTTACCCGAGAGGCGGAGGTCCGTCTACAAGGGCACCACTGGCATGGCAATGTCCGGGAACTGGAGAACTGCGTACAGCGGGCCGCGATTCTGGCCGCAGGCTGCCAGATTACCGCTGCGGACATCTGTTTTGAGGACGGACTGATGTCTGGAACGACGCCGGAGCCGACTGTGGAGGAAGACAGCTCCCAACTGGATGGTGACCTGCGGGCCAGGGAGCAACAGCTTATCGTCGATGCCTTGAAGTCTGTGAACGGTTGTCGCAAGGACGCTGCGGAACGGCTGGGAATCAGTCCCCGCACTCTGCGTTACAAACTGGCCCGCCTGAAAGAGCAGGGCGTTCCGGTTCCCTCGGCTTGAGTCTCAACAGGAGCAGTATCGTGAGTGACATTGGTATTGATCAGGTATTGGCCCAAATGCGGGTTATGGCGGCAGCTGCGGGATCTCGAGTCGAGTCAGGTGAGGGTGCCACTCCCTCTGGCGAGGATTTTGGTGCTTTCATGAAAGCCTCTATACAACAGGTCAATGAGGCCCAAAACCAGGCGCGGGAACTGGCCGATGCCTTTGAAGCGGGCAGTCCCGATGTCGGGTTGCCGGAGGTGATGGTGGCGCTCCAGAAGGCCAGCGTGTCATTCCAGGCAGTGACCCAGGTGCGTAATAAGTTGCTCAATGCTTACCAGGAAATCATGAACATGCAGGTATGAGTGACGACGTGACTACTTGCAATGAAAAACAACAACACGGATTCGGGTGCAGACAGAATTTATGGCCTTGAACTACGCAGGATTATTCAAACGCTTCAATAGCCTGAGCACCCAGCCGGTGACGCGCCAGCTGGGATTGCTGGTGGGCCTGGCTGCCAGTATTGCGCTGGGGATCGCACTGGTGCAGTGGTCGATGAGCCCGGATTACGTTCCGGTGTTTGCCGAACTGTCTCCGACCGAAACCTCGGATGTGGTCCGGTCCCTGGAAGAGCAGGGTATCCGCTACAAACTTGATCACCGTTCCGGGCTGGTCAGCGTGCCTGCGGACCAGGTACATCAGACCCGACTGAAGCTGGCCAGTGACGGGTTGCCGAAAAATGACGGCAGCGGTTTTGACATGCTCTACAAGGAGCAGGAAATGGGCGTCAGCAGCTTTATTGAAAAAGCCCGCTACGACCGAGCCCTGGAGCAGGAGCTGTCGCGTTCAATTGCCTCGCTGGACAGTGTCAGGTCTGCTCGGGTGCATCTCGCTGTCCCTAAACCCTCCGCGTTCGTACGCAAGCGCGACAAACCGGCGGCCTCGGTGCTGCTCAGTCTTTACCCGGGCCGGGAGCTAACTGATCGACAGTTGGCTGGTGTCATCCATCTGGTTTCATCCAGTGTGTCGGGGCTTGAGGCGGACCAGGTTTCTGTGGTGGATAACCAAGGGAAACTGTTGTCTTCCCAGGGCCGTGATGATGGCTTTGCCCAGACCTCGGAGCAATTCAAATTTACCCGGCAACTGGAAGAGAGTTACGTGGAGCGCATTACGGAGATTCTTACTCCTATTCTGGGTGTTGGTTCCGTGAGAGCGCAGGTGGCTGCGGATGTGGACTTCACCATGGTGGAAAAAACCAGTGAAAACTATGCTCCGGAAGCGAAGGTACGCAGCGAGCAGTTGATGGAGGAGAAAACTGCAGGGGAATCCAGTGGCGGAGTGCCGGGTTCCCTGGCAACCCAACCTCCGGTAGAGACGCAAGTCAGCAATACGCCCGTGGAAGAGGAAGAGCGTTCCAGTTCCACTCGCTCCAGCAGCAAGCAGATCCGTAACTATGAGCTGGACAAGACTATCAGTCATATCCGTGAAGTGCCCGGGACTCTGCGTAAGCTTTCTGTAGCGGTAGTGGTGGACTATCAGGATATGGTCAATGACAAGGGAGAGATCGAGCGTTCAGCTCTGGGCGAAGAACGTCTGGCCGAGCTGACTGGTCTGGTCAAGGACGCAATCGGTTTCGATGAAGAACGTGGTGACAGTGTCAATGTCATCAATGCCTCCTTTGTGCCGCCACCGGCGCTTGAACCACTGCCGGAACCTTCCATTCTTGAGCAGGAGTGGGTCTGGCGGATGGCCAAGTACCTGCTGTCCACCATCGCACTGGTGCTGGTGGTCATGACGGTATTACGGCCATTAATGCAGGCTTCGGCTGCACCGCCTGCTGCTCCGGCAGCACTGGGTGGGCCACAAGGGGGAGCTGCTATGGCTAACCTGGGGGCGACTAACGACATGGGGTTGGCTGAGGATCAGGTAACACTAGGGGCACATAATCAACTCGGTCTGCCCGGCGGGGTGATGCCCTCTTACCAGCAGCAATTGCACATGGCCCGTTCCCTGGCAGAGGGTGAACCGCAACGTGTCGCCCATGTTGTGAAAAACTGGGTGGCGGCTGATGGCTGATGGCACAGCATTGTCCGGCGTTCAGCGGGCAGCCATTTTTCTGCTGGGGCTGGGTGAGGAAGGTGCTGCCACCGTCCTCAAGCAGATGACCCCGAAGGAGGTACAGGCACTGGGCCAGGCAATGGCCTCCATGTCCAATGTCTCCGATCAGCAGATTGCCGAGGTGGTACACGAATTTACCGAAAAAGTATCCAGGGTCAGTCCCCTTGGTATCGGAGCCGGTGATTTTACCCGGCGAGTGATGGTGCAGGCGCTTGGGGAAACCAAGGCCCGCAGCATGTTGAGCAAGATCGACAACGGCGATCCCAAGGGCATGGAGTCGCTGAAATGGATGGAGGCTAGCGCCGTGGCCGGGGTGATTATGAGCGAGCATCCCCAGATCATCGCCATTGTGCTGGCATCACTGGATAACGATCACGCCGCCCAAGTTCTGGCGCTGCTGCCACGGGACATAATGCCCGAGATCATGTTGCGCATTGCCAGACTGGATTCCGTCGATCCGATTGCGTTACAGGAACTGGATCGGGTGCTGGAAAAGCAGCTTGGTAGTACGCAGAAAATTTCTCCGTCTGCGCTGAACGGCATGAAGACAGCCGCTGGCATACTCAATAATCTGGATACCGAGATAGAGTCGGAGCTGATGCAATCCATCAAGGAGAGCGACAACGAGCTGGGTGAGCAGATTCATGACCTCATGTTCGTGTTCGACAACCTGCTGGAAGTGGATGATCGCGGTATGCAGCGCATCATCAGGGAGATTTCCGTCGACAGTCTGGTGATTGCATTGAAGGGTGTGGATGACAGGGTCAAGGAGAAATTCTTTAAAAATATGTCGTCCCGAGCTGCGGATATGCTGCGTGAAGATCTGGAGGCGAAAGGTCCGGTCAAGCTGGCCGACGTGGAAGCGGCCCAGAAGAGTATCCTGTCGACAGTGAGACGGCTGGCTGACGAGGGTGAAATTTTCCTCGGTAAAAAGGGTGGTGGTGATTTTGTCTGATGACAAAGCCGTCATTGAGCGCTGGCAGGTGCCGTTCTTCGAAACGCCACAGGAGCCTGCCTCAGCTGCTCCCGAGGAGATTGAGGCTGAAGCCCAGGCGCGCGGTTTCAAGATGGGCCAATGGCAGGGGATGGAAGCGGGCCGGGAGCAGGCTGACAGGCTGGTCCGCGATATCGAGGCGCTGCTGGAACAGATGACCCGGCCCTTTGCCGGTTTGGACCAGACAGTGACGCGCGAACTGACCAGAATCGCCATGACTGCCGCCCGGCATATCGTCCGTAGGGAGCTGATTCTGGATTCAGAGGTGGTGTGCGACCTGTTTGCGGAAGCAGTGGCGACATTATCATCCGTTGAGGGGGCCATCGAGGTATTCGTCAATCCCAGGGATCGGGCCAGGTTAGTGGAATTTTCCTCCACCCTGGCTGAGCCCGGCCGTTACCGCCTAATTGACGATGCCAGCCTGTCGCCCGGTGGGTGTCGCATCAAAACGCCGATTTCTTTTGTGGACGCCTCAGTGGAGCAAAGGATGGATGCTGTCTTTAGCCGCCTTGAGGCGTCCGTGGAGGCGCAGCTTGATGGCTGAAGTGGCGGTTAGCTACATCGATAGTTTGAACGCTGTCCGCAGTGAGCGTATTGCCGCGTCTCTGTCCGCCATGGTCGACGGGATTACCCCCCCGCCTCTTCAGGAGGAGGGTATTCTGGTGCGGATGATCGGGCTGAAGCTGGAAGCGGTGGGTTGTCGCGCTCCCATTGGAGGGCGTTGCAAGATTCTCTGTGAAGACGGCGGCTTTGTCGAAGCTGAAGTGGTGGGATTTGCCGAGGGTAGCCTGCTGCTAATGCCTGAGGGTAACCTGCGCGGTATCAAACTGGGCGCACGAGTTATTCCGGTGGAAAGTGGTGGAATGGTGGCTGTGGATGAGCAGTTGCTGGGGCGGGTCATCGACGGCGCCGGCAAGCCCATTGATGGTGGCACTGCACTGAAAACCCTGCACCATGTACCGTTGCGAGGTGGTTCCATCAACCCCCTGGACAGGACTCCCATCCGTGAGCCCCTGGATGTGGGTGTTCGCGCCATCAATGCACTGCTGACGCTGGGCAAAGGACAACGCTTGGGATTGTTTGCTGGCAGTGGCGTGGGGAAGAGTACGCTGCTGGGCATGATGACCCGCCATACAGAGGCGGATGTAATTATTGTCGCTCTGGTGGGTGAACGGGGGCGTGAGGTGCGCGAATTCGTTGAGGATATACTCGGCGTTGAAGGTATGCGCAAAGCCATTGTCGTGGTGACGCCAGCGGATGATGCGCCGTTGATGCGTGTGCACGGTGCCTGGCGAGCGACGGCCATTGCCGAGTTCTTCCGTGACAGGGGAAAAAACGTGCTGTTGTTGATGGATTCACTGACCCGATTTGCCCAGGCGCAGCGGGAGATCGGTCTGGCCATTGGTGAGCCGCCTGTGTCCAAGGGCTACCCCCCATCTGTATTTTCCCTGTTGCCCATGCTGGTGGAGAGGGCTGGGAACAGTCCAAAAGGGTCTATTACCGCGGTTTACACGGTGCTGGTGGAGGGAGATGATCACAATGATCCAGTGGCTGATGCGGCCAGAGCCATTCTTGACGGACATATTGTTTTGTCCCGGGATGTGGCGGATTCCGGCCTGTTTCCGGCCATAGATATCGATCGTTCCATCAGCCGGGCCATGGTTAACATCGTTGATGGTGAGCACCTTAAGGCTGCGCGTCAGGTTAAGTCGCTCTATGCGAGCTATCAGAGCAACCGTGATCTGATCAATATTGGGGCCTATCAGAAGGGCACCGATGAGCAAATTGATCGTGCAGTGGCACTGGCGCCTGCCATCCGTGAATTCATACGGCAAACGGAGACAGAGAAAATGCCCATGGTGGAAAGCCTGAGAACACTGACATCCTTGGTTGAACAAGGGCAACGAGCAATGAAGGCATCCTGATAATGGAAGACAAGCTGGATAAAGTTGCATTGGTTGCCGGATTCAAGGAGCAGCAGTCGGCTGGAAACCTGAAAGCGCGGCGACAGGCACTTGAAAATGAACAGGCTCGATTGATGCAACTGGAACAGTTCAAGCAGGAATACGAGTCGCGACTGGACTGTTACGCAGACAAGAGTATCCCTGCTCGCCAATTGCAGGACTACCGTCTGTTTTTGACCAAACTGAATCAGGCTATTGAGCAGCAGCACCAGCTCGTCACGGAGGCTGGTCAGGCCGCGGACAGGGCTCGTGAGCAGTGGGTTGATCAGAGCGTTCACAAGTCAGCGGTTGATCAACTGGTTGATCATCGTCGCCAGCAGGAGAGAACCGCTTTGGGAAAAAAGGAGCAGCGTGACTCGGACGAGCGTGCATTGCTTAACTATGGAGACCCATCCTGACGACCGGTTAAAACTGTCCTAGGGAACTGTATTGTTAACATCCCATCTTCGGCCCCGAATAGGCGTTTCAGCAGACTGCTAATAAGTCATTGGCATATATCTTGCGAATATCCTGATTATCTACAACAAGGAAACTGTCGAGATGCCATCTACTGATTCTCTTCTGTTAGTGCCTGCCAAGCAGGTGAACCACCCGGCTTCCAGTCGTCGTGTTTCGGGTAGTCAGGAAAGCCCCACCGATAGAGGGTTTGGGGAGGTGCTGGCGTCCCAATCTTCAAGTCGCTCGACAGCTCAAGCTGATAACGCACAGGGAAGCGAGACAGCGGTGGACGCCGTTGCTCAGAATGACGGTTCCGTGGAGACGGTTTCCTCCGGCAATGGCTTGCCACAGCAGGGCAATGATTTGCCGCAGGATGCCGATCCGAAAGCCGGAGAAGAGAGTGCTGCCGAACTGCTGGAGCAGGTATTGGCCGAAACGGACGGCGAGGAGCAGGGGCAGTCGCTTGTCGATGAGCTGACGTTGGCAGGTGAAGAACCAGAGAGTGATGCCGGCGCTTCTGACGAGGCTGATCCGGAGTTATTGTCGGGATTGCCGGGGAAAGCTGACCCGCACTTCAACCCGAATGCCGCAGCAGCCCTGGCAGAGCATCAACCGGATTTCCCCACCCATGCTGCCGCTGCTGACAAATTCTCGCAGGCTTTACCGCCCGGCCGACAGCTGACGGCAACCATGGCAGCAGCCAATGGCGCGACAGCGGCAGAGGCCGCCACAAGCGTGCCACCCGGCACTTCCCCTGTAGGCGCTGATGCCGTTCTCTCTGCCCAGCAGGACATGCCGGTCGGGGACTTGCCCCCGCTGGATGCCGATGCCTTGACAGCGGCAGAAGATATCATTGATTTCAACAAGGAGACCCCCTCGGTTAGCCGTGAGCAGGGAGGACAGAGTTCCGCCACCCAGTCACTGCTGGCGCGAGCAGCGGGACAGGGGCTTGTTTCTGACTTGGCGAGTGGGACAGCCAAACCTTCAAGTGGTGTATTGCATAGTCCGATGGGAAGTGCCAGTTGGAATACTGACATGGCCGGGCGGCTTACCCTGATGATCAACAGTCAAACCGAGCAGGCCACGCTGAAGTTGAATCCGCCGGAGCTGGGTAGAATGGATATCAAAATCAGCACCGATGGAGACAGAACCAATATCCATTTCATGGTGGATAACGGAATGGCAAAGGATGCTCTGGAAGCGGCGATGCCCCGGTTACGTCAGCTGATGGAAATGAGTGGCTTGCAGCTTGCCCAGGCTCAGGTTTCCCAACATTCCGGTGGACAGTCCCATTCTCAGGCGCAGTCCCAATTGTCGCAGCAGGGGGGTGGCCAGGGTCAAAATGCTTCTACAGCGGCGGGGATTGGAGCCAGCGTAGAGATGGAATTGACAGAAGACTATTTGCCCTCAGGGGTTCCCATCGGACGTATTGATTATTTCATCTGAGATCCAGTCTCTAATTCCTCAGGAAAACCGCCGGCATGCTCCGGCGGTTTTTTTATCTCAGGCTTTTTTTCTGTAATGGCAGAGAGGTGGGCCTGTCAAAAAATTGTCTTTTTTTATAGTATCGATTTTAGGTTTATGTTTTTAAAGCAAAAATATATTTGGCCTGGCTTTTGCTTGGGTCTTTCACAGGAAGTGCTCCAGTGATGTTGTTTCCCGTTTGGGATGTGCGTGAGTTTACTCATTCAGAAAACAAGAAGATTCAAGATGGCAAAAAAACCTGATGATTTGAACCTCGGAAAGGGATTGAAAAAGGACACGCAAGGGAAGGAAAAAAGTATGAATAAAATGCTGATTATCATTATCGCTGTAGTTGTGCTGCTGGCTGGCGGCGGTGGTGCAGCCTATTTCTTCCTCGCTGGCGGTGAGGAAGAGAGCGCAGGGGAATCTGCTGCCGTGGTTGCGGAAGCGGCTGTGGAGGAGGAAGAGCGTGAAGCCATTTACTTGCCTCTGGATCCGGCGTTTGTCGTCAATTTTGAGCACAACGGTTCCATCCGTTACCTGCAACTGAGCTTGCAGGTGATGTCCTATGAGCAAGCGGTGCTGGACAAGGTGCAGGCCAATATGCCCGCCGTGCGCAATACCCTGATTTTGTTGTTCAGTGGTCAGAACTTTGACGAGTTGAATACGCTGGAAGGAAAAGAAGCACTCCGACTGAAGGTAAAGGATGCTATTCAGGAGGTGGTGCATTTCAAGAAAGGCCAGACATTGGATGATGTGTTTTTCACCGGCTTTGTCATGCAGTAGTCGGCTATGGCGGGGAAAGAGGTTTTATCAGACAGCGAACTCGAAGCCCTGATGGAGACGGTGGCTGAGGGGGAAGCCGAATCCGGTGTCGGTGCTCAGGGCGCATATCGTTTATTCGATTTCTCCGCCCAACGCCAGAGTCCTCTGGAGGATTATCCGGCTCTTCACCAGGTTCATGAAAAGCTGGTGAGTCAGCTTGCCGTCGAACTGAAGAGCCTGTTTCGGGGCGCTCTCGAAGTGGAGGGTGTGGAGCCTGAAGTCGTGAAACTGGGGGATGCCCAGGCCGCTTTTCCCGAATTGGTGGCGTTGAACCTGATTCAGAGTGCTCCAATGATGGGTAACTCGCTGATATTTGTGGCGGGCGATACATTGTCCAGTCTGGTGAATCTTTATTTCGGGGGGCCGACGGGTGGCACGGCCTTTAAATCTGCCCGAGCCTCCCTGACACCGACAGAGCGGCGCGTCAACGATTTGGTGGTCGAGCGGTTTCTGGTGAGCCTGGCAATGGCGTGGCGGGAGACTGTCAAGCTGACGCCGGAATCAGTGAAATTTGAGACCAATCCCGATTTTCTGCACTTGGGGGCCGGATCAAGCCAGCAGGTGGTATTCCACTACGTGTTGCGCTCCCATGACTGGGAGGGTTCGTTGAAATGGCTGGTGCCGATCAAGGCTTTCGAGCCCATCAAGGTTCAGTTGGGGCAGGTCAAGGCCGAGGCTGCCGACGCCCGGCAGGAGCAGCCTAAATGGGAATCCCATTTGCGCAAGGAACTGCTGACGGTGGATGTGGAGGTGAGTGGGCAAATCGAGTGTCATGCCATGAATCTCGCACAGCTGTTGAGTCTGCGTCAGGGCAGCATCATTCCCCTGGAGTCTCCCACCGAGGTAATGCTCCTGGTTGAGGGAGAGCCGTTCTGTAACGGTGAGTACGGTGCGATGTCAGGCAAAAAATCGGTGAAGATCAAAGGGCTGGCAAGAGGGGGTGAATAGTAATGTGGTTGGAGAAAATTGATGGCTGATCAATTGAGCGACGATGCCGTGGGCAACTCCGGGGCTGCTTCTGTTCCCGTGCAGGAGTTCCAGGGCAATGCAGCAGCTGCAAAGGTGGCTTCCAGCGGTGGCGAAATTAACCTGGATGCCCTGATGGATGTGCAGGTGAACCTGTCTGTGGAAATTGGCCGCAGCAAACTGGCTATCAAAGACCTGATACAACTGTCACCGGGTTCTGTGGTGGAGCTGGACCGTATGGTGGATGAGCCTCTTGATCTGATGGTCAACGGCACCCTGATTGCCAGGGGTGAAGTGGTGGTGGTGGATGGGCAGTTCGGCCTGCGCCTGATCGATGTCGTCAGCCCCGCTGAACGTCTCAAGAAGTTGAAATAACTGTGAATCGCCCCACGCCAATCCTTCCGCTGATGACCAGCCTGCTGATGGCTTCTCTGCCGGCGGGCGCTGCGTCAACGGTGACAGCCGCCCCTGAACTGTTCAGCACTGGCTACATCTTTCAGGTCGTCGGCTCCCTGCTGCTGGTTTTTGGCTGTATTGCCGGATTGCTGTTTCTGCTCAGGAAGGTCAACGGCATGAGCGGGTCTGTGGTGTCCCCACTCAAGGTGTTGGGATCAGTGCGGGTAGGTGCCCGCGAGAAAGTCGTGTTGTTGCAGGTGGGGGAGCAGCAGCTGCTGGTCGGTGTGGCTGCCGGTGGCGTAAGTACGCTGCATGTCCTGTCAGAACCGGTGGTGCCGCTGAAAAATTCCGCCCAGTTTCCGGCCCTGCTGGGTGCGTTAATGAAGCAGGACCGCAATCCGTGAAGCGATTCCTGTCAGGTTTAACCCTGTTGTTGGCCTGTTTGCCCGTCTGCGCACTGGCGGATGCCACCATTCCCCTGTTGACGGTACAGCCCACAGCCGGTGGCGGCAGCAATTATTCGGTCAGCCTGCAAATCCTCATGCTCATGACTCTGCTGAGCATTCTGCCGGCGGCACTCATCACCATGACATCCTTTACCCGGGTGCTGGTGGTCCTGGCAATTTTGCGCCAGGCCCTGGGAACCGCCCAGACGCCGTCCAACCAGATTCTCCTCGGGCTGTCGCTGTTTCTCAGCCTGTTCATCATGTCTCCGGTGCTGGAGGAGGCCTACCAGCAGGGACTGAAACCTTACATGGAAGAAACCCTCACCTTTGATGAAGCCCTGGAAAAGGCCAAGCGTCCGTTCCGGGAGTTCATGCTGCATCAGACCCGTGATGCCGACCTGTTGATGTTTGCCGAAATGGGAGGCTATGACGGCTTCACCAGCGATGACCAGATTCCCATGAAAGTGCTGCTGCCCTCATTCCTGACCAGTGAGTTGAAGACAGCATTCCAGATCGGGTTCCTGATTTTTATTCCTTTTCTGATCATCGATCTGGTCGTCGCCAGCGTGCTGATGTCCATGGGGATGATGATGTTGTCGCCCATGCTCATCTCGCTACCCTTCAAGATCATGTTGTTTGTCCTGATAGATGGCTGGTCCCTGATTGTGGGAACGCTGGCCGCAAGTTTCGTCACCTGATGGAGAGGGACCATGACACCTGAAGCCGTACTCGATATCGGTCATGAAGCACTGCTGTTGACCATGCTGCTGGCAGCGCCCCTGCTGCTCTCCGCGCTGGCGATCGGCTTGCTGATCGGTGTGTTCCAGGCGGCCACCCAGATCCAGGAAATGACACTCAGCTTCATTCCGAAACTGATCGCGTTGGCACTGGCATTGATGATTGCCGGTCCCTGGATGTTGCGCCTGCTGGTGGAGTTTTCGCAGCGGTTGTTTCACGAGATTCCGGGCATGGTGGGCTAGACCATGCTGTTTGGCGCGGATCAACTGATGCAATGGGTGCATCATTACAGTTGGCCGTTTGTGCGGGTGTCTGCGCTGTTGATGGCGGCCCCTGTGTTTGGTGCGTCGAGCTTTCCCGTCCGGGCCCGTATCCTGCTGGCCGTGCTGGTTACGGCATTGTTGGCACCATTGCTCCCCAGTGTGCCGGCTGTTGATCCCCTCGGTCCGCTGGGGCTGGTAATGCTCGCCCAACAAGCGCTGATCGGCGTGGCAATGGGGTTTCTTTTGCAGATGCTGTTTGCCGCCGTGGTGATTGCCGGGCAGTCACTGGCAGTTACCATGGGACTGGGCTTTGCCATGTCCGTGGACCCGCAGAACGGTGTTCAGGTGCCGGTGCTCAGCCAGTTTTATGTGATTCTGGCAACGCTGATTTTTCTGGCAGTGGATGGTCACCTGGCGTTGCTTGGACTGGTGGCGGAGAGCTTTCAGGTCTTTCCCGTGGGCAGCCCGGTATGGGATTTTCAGTTCGCCATGCGCCTGGTGGCCTGGGCCAGCCAGATGTTTCTGCTGGCACTGATGATGGCCCTGCCTGCGCTGACAGCACTGCTCCTGATCAACCTCGCCTTCGGGGTGATTACACGTGCTGCGCCGCAATTGAATATTTTTGCCGTGGGTTTTCCCGTCACCATCTTGGCGGGTTTTGTGTTCATCCTGTTATCGCTGCCCGCTGTGAGTGACCTGTTGAACGACATGTTCGCGCAGGGATTGGCGCGGGTCAGTCTGCTGACGCCATAGGACTACGGAAATGGCAGAGCACCAGGATTCGCAGGAACGCACAGAACAGCCCACGGAACGGCGCAAACGCCAGTCCAGGGAAAAGGGACAGGTTCCCCGATCTCGGGAACTCAACACCCTGTTGTCGCTGCTGGTGGCAGCCTTGGGGCTGATATTTCTGGGATCTTCTATGACCCGGGAGTTCATGATGTTGTTCGAACGGGCGCTGACCTTCCAGCGGGATATGGCGTTCGATCTGTCGCTGGTTTCTCTGCGGTTCGCCGACCTGATGAAATCAGCGCTATTGGTGCTGGTGCCATTCATGGGCGTGGCCGTGCTGGGGGCTTTTGCGGGGCCACTGGCCATGGGGGGGTGGTCCTTCAGCCCTTCGGCGATGGCTTTCAAATTTGAAAAACTCGATCCGGTTCAGGGTCTCAAAAGGCTGTTTTCCCCCAAGGGCTTGATGGAGCTGGTGAAAGCACTGATCAAGTTTTTTCTGCTGATTGGTGCAACGATCGGACTGTTTTATCTGCATGTCGACCAGATTCTGTCATTGCCAGCAATGCCGGAGAAGGTCGCGTTTGCCCACAGTATCAATATTCTGTTGTGGAGTCTGTTGGCGCTGGCTGCTGCACTGATTTTTATCGTGATCTTTGACGTGCCTTTTGAACTGTGGAATTTCAACCGCCAGTTGCGCATGACCCGTCAGGAAGTGCGGGATGAATTGAAGGAGACTGAGGGGCGACCCGAGGTGAAGGGGAAAATCCGTGCGTTGCAAAGGGAAATGGCCCAGCGACGCATGATGCATGACGTGCCCACAGCAGATGTGGTGATTACCAACCCGACCCACTTTGCGGTGGCACTGAAATATGACGAATCCCCCGGTGCTGCGCCGAAAGTGGTGGCCAAGGGCCGTGATCTAGTAGCCCAGAGAATTCGTGGTCTTGCCGGAGAGCACGGGGTGATGGTGTTCTCCGCGCCGCCGTTGGCACGGGCGCTGTACGGCACCACCGAAGTGGGGCAGGAAATTCCACAAAATCTTTACATGGCCGTGGCGCGGGTGCTGGCCTACGTGTACCAGGTAAACCGTTCCGTATACGGGGAATATGTGGCGCCACCTGACGACCTGCCCATTCCGGAGGAATACCGCGAGCAGTTTGGTGAAGGAGTAGATGCGGATGAATAATGCCGCCAGTAACACTATGGGGCTCGGGGCCGGTAAAGGGGCTTCAATGCTTTCCGGGTTGGGGACACCACTGCTCCTGTTCGTGATGTTGGTGATGATGGTGCTGCCCTTGCCGGCCGTGCTGTTGGACTTGTTCTTCACGTTCAATATCGCGCTCTCAATGGTGGTGCTGCTGGCTACGGTGTACTCCCGCAGGCCACTGGAGTTTGCTGTTTTCCCGACGGTGATATTGATCTCTACTCTGTTGCGGCTCGCGTTGAATGTGGCCTCCACCCGTGTGGTGCTGCTGGAGGGACATGGTGGTACCGACGCTGCTGGCAAGGTGATCCAGGCATTTGGCGAATTTGTGGTTGGTGGCAGCTACACCGTGGGACTGGTAGTGTTTGCCATTCTGGTGATCATCAACTTTGTGGTGGTTACCAAGGGTGCTGGCCGAATTTCAGAGGTCACCGCAAGGTTTACACTGGATGCCATGCCGGGAAAACAGATGGCCATCGACGCCGACTTGAATGCCGGACTGATCAGCCAGGATGAAGCCCTGCGTCGACGGGAAGATGTGTCCAGAGAGTCTGACTTTTATGGATCCATGGACGGTGCCAGCAAGTTTGTACGCGGCGATGCGGTGGCAGGCATCCTGATTCTGTTCATTAACATCATCGGCGGTTTTTCTGTCGGGGTTCTACAGCACGGACTCAGTGCCGGTGAAGCCGCCCATAACTACGTGCTGCTGACCATCGGTGACGGGTTGGTGGCCCAGATCCCATCTTTGCTGCTGTCAACGGCGGCGGCGATTATTGTCACCCGGGTATCCGGTTCCCAGGATATGGGGCAGGAAGTGCTCTCCCAGCTGTTCAGTAATCCCAAGGTGCTGTTTGTCACTGCGGCGCTGCTCGGCATTATGGGGGCCGTGCCGGGCATGCCAAATCTGGTTTTTCTCAGTTTGGCTGCGCTGCTGGGCGCGGTGGGCTACTTGCAACTACAGGAGCAACGAGTTGAAGTTGTTCCAGACGAAAAGCCGGCCCAGGAGAAGCCTGCGGAACCCCGGGAGCTCAGTTGGGATGATGTTGATCTGGTGGACGAAATTGGTTTGGAGGTGGGATACCGGCTGATTTCACTGGTGGATAAAAATCAGGGGGGGGAGCTGTTGAACCGCATCAAGGGGGTGCGGAAAAAGCTGTCTCAGGAACTGGGTTTTCTGGTGCACTCGGTACACATTCGCGACAACCTCGACCTCTCTCCCAATGAATACCGCATTACTTTCCACGATGTCATTGTCGGCCAGGGTGAGGTATTTCCGGGCAAGGAGCTGGCCATCAATCCCGGGCAGGTGTTTGGTGAACTGGAAGGTGTTCCCACCAAAGATCCGACCTTTGGTTTGGATGCTGTCTGGGTCGACAATTCGAAACGGGATGATGCCCAAGCCATGGGCTATACGGTGGTGGATGCCAGCACAGTGATCGCCACGCATCTCAGCCAGCTGATCAAAAATAATGCTCAGGAGCTGCTGGGGCAAGATGGTGTTCAGCAACTGCTGGACAAGCTGGCACAGACATCGCCAAAACTGGTTGAGAGCCTGGTGCCAAAACTGCTGCCACTGGGAGCAGTGACCAAAGTGATGCAGAACCTGCTGGAAGAAGGGTTGCCGGTTAGGGATGTCAAGACGATCGCCGAGGCTTTGGCGGAACATGGTGCCAAGAGTCAGGATCCTGACGCTCTGACAGCCAGGGTGCGAATCGCACTGGGGCGGACAATCTTCCAGACTGCCCATGGCATGGGGGATGAGATGCCGGTGATGGTGTTGGACTCGCAACTGGAACAGATATTGCAGAATGCTGTTCAGGGTAATGCCGGTGGCCTGGAGCCATCGCTGATGGAGACGGTCATTACACAGGTTGTGGCAGCATCACAGAAGATTGAAGCGCAGGGTAACAACCCGGTATTGCTAGTGGGTAGTCCTGTACGCCTGTTCCTGTCCCGCTTGCTGCGCAGTCGGATCGGTAATTTCTACATCCTCGCCTATGAAGAAATACCGGCGAACAAGAATATCAAGGTGGTATCCACCATCGGTAACGCCCAGCGTACGGCCTGAGGGCATTCCATCCGGGCAGTTGAGCCCGATGGCATTTTTTGATGGGGAGTGGTTTGGTGAAAATTAAGCGTTTTCTCGATAAAGACAGCCGCAGTGCCATGTTGCGGGTACGCGCAGAAATGGGCCCGGATGCGGTGATACTGTCCAGCAAGAATGTCAATGGACAGGTCGAGCTAGTAGCTGCAATGGATTTTGATGAGCAGGAATTGCGTTCAGCTGAACAGCAGGGATATACAGCGAGCCTGGCTTCCACTGTGACAGCCACAACTGCTGAGCCGGTGGCGGCTCCCTCAGTAACCGGTGGTGCCACCCTGGAAGACCTGCAAAAGGAGCTGGGTAATTTGCGTGGCCTGCTGGAAGGTGAACTGGCGCAGCTGGCTTGGCGGGAGATGGCTGAGCGGCCCTCTGTGAAGGCTGCGCTACTGAGCCGCCTGAATCGATTGGGGTTGTCCCGGCCCCTGTGTAATGCCGTTGTGGACAAGATGCCGTCGCGGGGAGAGTTGGAGCAGTTGTGGAAAGCGTGCCTTGACTTGTTGGCCAAGCGTATCCAGGTGACTGGAGATGCGTTGTTAAATGAGGGTGGCATTATCGCTCTGGTGGGTTCTACGGGTGTCGGTAAAACCACCACCATTGCCAAACTTGCCGCCCGTTTCGCCATGCGTCATGGACACCGTGAGGTGGGGTTGATTACCACAGACTGTTACCGTATCGGTGGTCAGGAGCAATTGGAAACCTTTGCCGATTACCTGGGTATCCCGATGATTGTCGCCACCGACGGCCAACAACTGCACGCCGCTCTGGAGCAATTGGCCAACCGGAAACTGGTACTGATTGACACCGCCGGCATGAGTCAGAGAGATGTGCGTTTACTCCAGCAATTCCAGACCCTGAAATCGGTGGGTTTTCCCATAGATGCTTATGTGGTGCTGTCAGCCACAGCCCAGGCTGGTTCATTGAATGAGGTGGTCAAGGTATTTGGCCGTTCTGCTCTGGCGGGGGCAATGATTACCAAAACTGATGAGTGTAGTGAGCTCGGTGGACTGATTGACCTGTTGATCAAGAGCAATTTGAAAGTGGGTTATGTCAGCAGCGGCCAGAAAGTGCCGGAAGATATTGCCCCGGCTCGCGCTGAAAATCTGATGGAGAAAGCGGTTGCCCTGATGGAAGAATCGATGCTTCTGGATGAGGTGAAGTCTGCCGGGCGGGCACAGAAACGAGCAGCGGTGTAATTGTTCATGGTGAATCAGGCAGAAGGCTTGCGCCAGCTAGTCGCCCAGTCTCCGGTACAGGTGATAGCGGTCACCAGTGGCAAGGGAGGTGTGGGCAAGACCAATATCGCAGTTAACCTCGCCGTTAGCCTGGCCAAACGCCAACGCTCCGTGCTGTTGTTCGATGCCGATCTTGGCCTGGCTAATGTGGATATTACTCTTGGTCTGAAGCCGAAATATGACATCCGTCATGTGTTGTCGGGTGAACGTACCCTTGAGGAAATACTGCTTGATGGGCCGTCTGGAATCCGCATTGTGCCTGCTTCATCGGGTGTTTCGGATATGGCCTCGCTCACATCACAACAGCAGGCAGGACTGGTGCGCTCCTTCAGTGAGTTGGGTTCCTCTGTTGATACTCTGATCGTGGACACATCCGCGGGGATCGACAGCAGCGTGCTGACATTTACCCGTGCCTGTCAGACGGTCCTGGTTGTGATATGTGATGAGCCAACGTCTATCACAGATGCTTATGCCCTGATCAAGGTTCTCAATCGCGAGTGTGGGGTAAAGCGCTTTCAGGTAGTCGCCAATATGGTGGACAGGGCGATACAGGGACGGCAGTTGTTTGAAAAAATCCTCAAGGTCACAGACAGGTTTCTCGATGTGCAACTTGGCTATCTGGGTGCAGTCCCTCGGGATGATTATTTGCGTCGGGCGGTGCAGCAGCAAAATCCGGTGGTGGTTGCCTATCCGCGCAGTCAGTCCGCCATTGCACTCAACAAGCTTGCTGTGGCTGTGGAGACGGAAAATACGCCCAGGGCAGATTTTGGCGGTCTGAGTTTTTTTGTTGAGCGATTGGTGAATTGTTCCCCAGTGGAGCTTGACCCTTGACCGTTAGTGAAGCCATGGCGTATGCCCAGGTACAGAAGAGCAGCCTGGAAAAAACGCTGATTGAGCACTTGCCGCTGGTGAAAAAGATTGGCCTGCACCTGGTTGGGCGGCTACCTGCCCACATTGAGCTGGATGACCTGATGCAGGTGGGACTATTGGCGCTGAGTCAGGCCTGGGAAAATTACGACGCATCCCAGGGGGCCAGCTTCGCCACTTATGCCTCCATTCGTATTAAGGGCGCCATGCTGGATGAGGTTCGTCGCAGTGGTTGGGCTCCTCGTTCAGTCCAGCAGAAGTTAAAGGCGGTTGCCCAGGCCGTCAATCATCTGGAGGCGCAACACGGGCGTGCTCCCAGTGAGGCCGAAATTGCTTCAGCCATGGGTATGCAGCTTGATGAATATCATCTGATGTCGGCGGATCTGGCCAGTTGCAGAATGTTGTCAATGGATGAGTTGGATGATGTCAGTGTATCTGGCGCTGGTGATCCTTTCTGTGACCTTGAAGGTGAAGGTATCAGGGGCGCGCTTGGCGCAGCAATTACACGTCTGCCGGAAAAAGAACGCCTGATGATGTCCCTCTACTATGGGGAGGAATTGAACCTCAAGGAAATAGGGTTGGTGCTGGGGGTGTCTGAATCCCGGGTTTCACAATTGCACGGTCAGGCGTTGGCGAGAATCCGCGCCGACCTCGTTAACTGGACAGCATAGGAAAAGGTGAGTGGCCGCTAAACGTCAGTCCGTCGATTTCCTCTCTATGGCCGGCATTGTGTTGTCGCTGCTGGCCATTGTGGGCGGCAATCTGCTGGAAGGCGGACACACCAGCTCGCTGATTCAGCTGACGGCATTTGTCATCGTTTTTGGTGGCACTCTCGGAGCTACTATGGTGCAGACACCACTGAAGGTATTCCTGCATGGGCTGAAGCGAATCCGCTGGGTTTTTCTGCCACCGGTAACGGAGTGCGACGAGTCACTCAGGAAAATGGTGGAATGGAGCCGCCTGGTGCGCAAGGAAGGCTTGTTGGGCCTTCAGCAGGTTGCTGATCAGGAAAAGGACAAGTTCATTAAAAAAGGACTGATGTTGCTGGTGGATGGTAGTGAGCCGGAGGAGATTCGCAAAATACTGGAAGTGGAAATAGACAGTTTTGCTGCCAATGAAATGAGTGGTGCGAAGGTTTATGAAGCCATGGGAGGGTACTCACCCACCATTGGGATTATTGGTGCAGTGATGGGCTTGATTCATGTCATGAACAATCTTTCTGATCCTTCTGCGCTAGGGCCGGGTATCGCAGTGGCTTTTGTCGCAACAATTTACGGTGTGGGGTTAGCGAATCTGTTTTTCCTGCCAATAGCGAACAAACTGAAAACACTAACAAGTCATTTGACCCATTACCGTGAAATGCTGATTGACGGCATGGTAGCTATTGCAGAAGGGGAGAATCCTCGCTCCCTTGAGAACAAGCTCGAAGGTTATTTGACGTAGGTCTTGGCAATGGGACGAAAGGCTCACCATGAGGAACACGAAAATCACGAACGCTGGCTGGTTTCCTACGCGGATTTTATCACGCTCCTCTTCGCGTTCTTTGTGGTGATGTATTCGATTTCATCCGTGAACGAAGGTAAGTACCGGGTTCTTTCAGATTCTATGGTTTCTGCATTCCGAAACCCGAAATCTTCGCTGGAACCAGTGCAAATTGGCGAGCTGGTACGATCGCCTTTAATGATGCCAGATCAGATCAATGATGTTTCGGCAACGCCCATGCCCATTATCACGCCCATGCTAAAAAGCGCGAAAGGGGAAGGTGATAGCGAGGAGGAGAACGAACAGCCACCAGCTCTGACGGAAGAACAGTTGGAAACCCAGAAAGCACTTGATCAGGCCCGCGAGGAAGTTGATGAGATCGCTGGGCATGTCGAGGAACAGCTGGACAGTCTGATCGACACAGGCATGATCAATGTCAAGCGAAACACTTTCTGGGTCGAGGTGGAAATCAAATCCAGCCTTTTATTTCCCGTAGGTAATAGTCAGCTGTCTTCCCAAGCCATCGATGTCTTAAAGAAATTGTCCGGCATCCTGGCTGATGTGCCGAACCGTGTGCGGGTTGAGGGTTTTACTGACAACCAGCCTATCAGTACAACGGTATTTCCCTCGAACTGGGAACTGTCTACTGCCAGGGCTGCTGCGGTGGTGCGACTATTTGAGGCAAATGGGATATCGCCTGACCGTATGGCTGCAATCGGCTATGGGGAATATCATCCTATTGCTGACAACCTTACTGAAGAAGGGCGGGCGAAGAATCGCCGGGTGGTTGTGGTTGTGGTAGCTTCCGGCGCCCACAGCCAGGACAAGCGCATGTACGATTTTGATTTGTTTGATGAGAATGTTTAAGGTAGTTCTACTCAATTCCAGTTGACGGCTCTAATACCGAAAACCGAAGGGAGAAGAACATGATTGATCCACTGCGCCCGCGAGATATTGAGCGGGTACCCAAAAGCCGCTCTGTTGCCTCCAGTGAGAACCAGAAAAATCGCCAACCGGGCGTGGCGCAACCTGTGCCAGGGCACTCGACTGATAAAGACCTGGATCCTGTCTCCTCAAGGCTGGGCAACAACGTAGATGAGCGCTGCTAGGTTAGACAATTACCCCTGTTGCCTTGATTTTCCCCAATGCTTTTGGACGATGTGCTGAATTAACATTTCTTGGGCAGCTTCACAATTTTCAAATTCCACCCTGATCCGGAATGTTTCATGCCGATTCTGCCCATCGGTCGTGCAGTCGACGACCCTGGCCTGTAATTTCAGCTGGGTATTGGACGGCCTTAGTGTGACACACAGTAATAGCCGGTCTTCCGCAACTACAGCCGAGGGGCTGTCAAAGGCCATGCCGCAGCCACTGATGTTGACTTGGGTTTCATCGCCGGGGCTCTCATTACTGGTGAGATCTGGTATCTGTGAAGCGATTAATGAAAGTTTTTTGTTGAGCAGCCCCAATGCACTAGCTTGTAGAGGATTCTGCTGCCAACAGAGATTGATCGCCTGATTCAATTCCCGATCGAGTTCCGTCAGGAGCATGTCGACAGGCAATTGGGAATGATCGCCTACCGTCACCGATGGTCTGGCTTCATCCATCTGCCGGTAACTCAGCCCCACCAGGTCATCAATGCGATAGTAACGTCGCCGTTCAGTCTGTCTTTCCATGGAGTCTATTCTTCTGTCTGAGGAACCTGGTCAAGGGGAGCCCCCCCTTCCTGGTTGCCCAGATTGAGTGTGTTGAGGATATCCGGGTTGGATTGCTGGATGTCGCGAATACTGGCGGCGGTAGCTTCGTCCAATCCCTGCCGAATGACGATTTCCACCCTGCGGTTATAGGCCCGGTTATCCGCAGAGGTATTGGGCCTGAAGGGATTGGTGTCAGCGCGACCGATCACCATGAACCGGTTGCTGTCGAGTAGCTGGTCCTTGATCAGCTCATGGGTAACCGATAGGGCTCGGGAAGAAGAAAGATCCCAGTTGGAGCGGAACCGACCACTGGCAATGGGGATGTCGTCGGTGTGTCCCTCCACAGCGATTTTACCCTGAATGTCCTTGAGGGCTTCCCGCAGGCTTGCCATCACCGGGATAAAATCCGGGTTCAGGGTCGCTGAGCCGGAGGGGAAGGAGCCTTTTTCGCGAATGCGTATGGTGATGGCCCTGCCATTGGTTTCGATATCGATTTTGCCGCCGTCCACTTCGCTCTTCATGATTTCCCGGAGCTTATCTGCGTCCTGTTTGGTCTCCGCAATCAGGTTCTGTAGCTTTTCTTCCAGCAGACGTTGAGTTTGCGCTTCGTTGAGTTTTTTGACATCGATGTCCGGGTTATCGGGGTTGCCCACTTGGAGCGATTGTTTGGTGGTTTCTGTGGTGAATTGCTTGACAGTGTCAATCTGAGTGGGCTGTGTTTTGCCCGGGCTGAACTCCTGGGCAATGATGCTGGTGCCCTTGGGGATGTCTTTGACCTTCACTTCATTTTGCACACCGAACGCATTTTTCATTGAGCCGGCAATTTGTTTGTATTTCTGTACATCCATTTCTGAAAAGGACAGAAGTAACACAAAAAAACACATCAAAAGCGACATCAGATCCGCAAATGTTGCCATCCATGCCGGAATGCCGGGGGGGGCATCGTCTTCCTCAAATTCGATCACTTAGGCCGCCTCCGCGCTCGCACTTTCCTCGCTCAGGCGTTTTTTCGGCTCCAGATAGGCTTTCAGCATGGCCTCGATGATTCTTGGATTCTGGCCCTGTTGGATGGCGAGAACGCCGTCAATGCACATGGCTTTGATTCTGCTTTCTTCGGATTTCCGTAAATTCAGTTTGTCGGCGATCGGCATGGCGACCATATTGGCGAACATGGCACCGTAGAGAGTGGTGAGCAGTGCCACCGCCATTGCCGGGCCGATGGCTTTTGGGTCGTCCATGGCAGAGAGCATTTGCACCAGGCCAATCAGGGTTCCGATCATCCCCATGGCTGGGGCCACATCACCGCTGGCAGTAAACACCTTCGCGCCCCATTTGTGGCGGTCGACGGTTTCAGTCAAATCCTTTTTAAGCACGCTGCTGATGACGGCGGCATCGGTGCCGTCGATAAGCATCTGAATACCCTGATTTAGGAATTCATTGTCGATCTCCTGACTTTCCAGGGCGAGCATACCTTCCTTACGGGCGATCTGGGCGAGGTCGACTATTTTCGTGATGATGTCTTCGGGTTTGTCTGTCTTGTAAAAGAAGGCGCGCATGGCAACCTTGAAGGCTCCGAAGAACTGTTTCAGGGAGAATTTGATCATCACCACCATGAAGGTTCCCCCAAGTACGATCAGTAGCGAGGGAATGTTCACGAAAACCAGTGCTGAGCCGCCGGTCAGGATGGCTGCCAGTACGATCCCCATGGCGCCAAGCAAGCCCAGAAGTGTCGCCAGATCCATAATTACTCCTCAGTATTTCTCAGTGGCGGTGCTCTTCAGAAGCTGACATTTTCGTGTGACTGTCGGCGGGTGTAAAGGCTAAGTTCAACAGCACTAACAATGCCAAGAAATTCTACCTGCAATTAAGGCGCTGTCTGTCGCGTAGCCCAGAGACCATTCAGGTTTGTCTTGTTCATTAATTGGCCAGCCACTTTTTCCGCAGCCTCGCGGCTTTTGAAACCGGGCAGTTGGACTCTGTAAGCAGGTTTTCCTCCCAGCGTGGTTTCGTTCATGGTGGCTTGGTAGCCCAGCTTGCTGATTTTTTCTTTGAGAGATCTCGCTGCTTCCTGCGATGAGAATGTACCGAGATTAAGCGACCACAGTGTATTAGCTTTTTTATCACTTTTTGCGGGGGCTCCAGGTTGTTTCTCAAGCGAGGCTTGTAGGGTGATGAAGGACTGCTCCATATCACGATGGACGATTGCTGTTTGTTCTCTCTGTTCGTAGAGCTGGAGTTCAAGTTGCTCCATCTGTTTCTGTAACCGGGCAATTTCAGTCTGTAGCGATGCCTGCCCTTCGAGGATGGTGGTGATGGACTCCGAGGGAATATCCGTACTTTGGGCGACAGGCACAGCTGATGACTGCTCGGGCGTTGCTCCAGCACGGGCTAGCAGCATCACAAGTGCGATCACCATGACAACATGACTTGCAGTGAGCAGCCATAGCAGGGGCTGCTTTTGTGTGTGGGGGATATCTTGGGCAGGGGCGTGTCTGGGCGGGCGCTGTTCAGAAGGTTCTTCCAATGCATGTTCCCGATCAGGACGTTGACGTCCGTTGTTCTGCTGCTCTTCGGGTGAAATGCCCGCCAGCCAGTCACGGTCTATTTTCAGGTTGAGATCTTTTTCCATTATTTGGCAAGTGTATTATTGCTATGGTTAGGTAAATTGATAATGCCAATGATTTGTGATGCACGAACTGTGCCGGTATCTAGCAAATGGAAGAACTGCAGCTTGCATTAACCACCTCCCGTGTCGACCAGAAGAACATGGGTCTTTGGCTGAAATCCTGGCAGGTGGGCCAGGTGTTGCAGGCGCTGGTGACAGACAAGGCCCCCAGTGGTCAGCTGGTATTGAGAATCGCAGGCCACCAGATTACGGCGACAGCAGATATTCCGGTGCAGAAAGGAGCGGTATTGTCGCTGGAGGTCAGTCGCCTGACACCCCAGCCTACATTGAAAATTCTCGGTTCGCCTCTGCCGGCATCTGTAGCGGCTAACGCATCTGCTGAACCACATTCCGGTAATTATCAAGGGTTGGTGGTTCGTCAAAATGAAGTTGTACTACCTCTTCAATTGGCGCGTCATATATTGAATGGCGTCAATATCCCGGCGCTCTTGCCTGCTCTGGGAAGGGAGATTGACGCTATTTTCCGTTCATTGACTCAGTTTTCAGCATTGCGCGATCCCAAAGTTCTGAAGGCGCTGTTGTCACAGAGCTACCAGTCGGACGGTGAAAATACATCCCCGATTGATGCTGGTTCGAAATCCGACATGAAATCGCTATTGAGCCGGTTGTTGACATCTCTAGATGCAAATTTGTTACAACAAGCCGGGGACCATGAGCTGGCACAGTTGCAGGCACTCCGTGACGCCAGCGAAGGTGCCTTGTCACGTCTGGCTCTCAGTCAGATCAAGTCCGCCGTCAGTCAGGAGGGTGCGGTTAAGGGTTGGTACTTTGAGCTGCCCATATTAATGGAACAAGAACTCCGCAACCTGTTTGTGGTGGTGGAGCAGGAGAAAAGAAACTCGGGGCGGCTATCCCCTTCCTGGCGTTTGTGGCTTGCTCTGGATGCGGGAAAACTGGGCCCTGTGGAGGCGGAAATTTTTTATGGTGGGGAGGCGTTGTCCGTGGTGCTTTATGCGGAACGGGAGGCAACCTACCGGGCCATGAAAGCAGATGTCGGACAATTGCGAGATGCATTGGAAGCGAGAGGCGACAAGACCGGAGTGATTAATTGTCGGCAGGGACTTACCGGTCGTACTTTTCAGCAGGCAATCAGCATGGCTTGCCTTGAGGCGCATGTATGAAGCCTCCAAAGACGCTCGGTCCTAAAAAAGCAGCTGCCTTGAGTTACTCTGGCGTGGGTGCTCCTCGGGTAGTAGCAAAAGGCGAAGGTGATGTGGCTGCAAAAATCACCGAAATTGCCGAACAGGCGGGCGTTGCCATGGTAGAAGATGGTGCATTGGCCACAGTGCTTTTGCAGGTGCCTTTGGGAGACGAGATTCCCGAGGCTCTCTATGTGGCCATCGCAGAGATCCTTGCACATATTTATCGTCTTGGGGAGTTCGTCGACAGTTACGATTAATACCTTATAATGTGCATCCGCACACATAATGGTTGTTATTTAATTAACAGTATTGGTCGTTTCCAATAATAAAACGCAGGGGTTTTCATCCATGGATTCAGAGGGATCATTGACACGTCTGATCGTCAGACTCACGCATCTGGTCGACGACTGCGATCATGAAGTGGTCCTTTTGCTGAAGAAGCTTCGGCATACGCTCAAAAGTGCGTATGACATTACAGAAATCGATCGCTTTTCCGATGAGTTGGCCCGCCATATGATTTTGCGCAGCGAGGCCTCGGTCAAATCAAGGGCCGACGCTGCGCCCGCTGCAGTAAAAGATCTTGTCGCCGCTATCCGCTCCCTACAGGTGGATAAGGGCCTTCGTGCAAAGCTGGATGGTCTGGCTGATCGCCTGGCAGGTGCCCAGGATATTGAACAGCAACTTTGCTATCTCAGAGAGATTTTTTCTCTGCTTTCCAGCTCGCTGCCAAAGCTGGAGAGTAAGGATGCCTCACGGGGTGGGGTTAAAGGCTGGTTCGAGAAAAAGCCCAGCAAGCCGGACCCTGCAGTTGATGAATTTCTTTCTAAGACAGTAGTACTGCTGCAACGGATTTTCAGTCTGATTGACGTACTCAATGGCAATGGGAAGGAAACCCACTGGCTGCGGGATCAATTGAAGGATTCTCAGTCATTCGAATCGGTAAGTGTCGTTCTGGAAGATGTTATTGAGCTACTGGCAGATATGTCTGCCAAAGTTAATGAAGAACGGATGACGACCCAATCCTTCTTGGGCGGTTTACGGGACAAATTACAGACTGTAGAAGAGGCCATTTTTTCCGTAATTTCCGATGGTGACGACTCCTTCAAACGTGCTGCGCAGTTGGAGTCTGAGGTCAGTAATGATGTCAGAGTTATTGGCAAGGCTGTTGAGGAAGATGATCTTCTGATGCTGAAAAAAACTGTGGAGATGGGACTTTCCAATCTGACAGCTAAAGTTGCGGGCTACCTTGAGGAGGAGCAGCGCCATCACCAGGAAAGTAAGACAAAAATCCAGGATCTTTCCCTTCAGGTGCGCAATATGGAGGCTGAGACCAACAAGCTGCGTAGTGAAGTCAGAATGAAGCAGGATCTGGCGGTCAAGGATCCCTTGACCGGTGTCTATAACCGGGCCGGTTATGAGGAGAGAATCAAGGAGGAGTTTTCCCGCCGACAAAGAACTGGTGCCCCATTGTCCATGGTGTTTGTTGACTGTAATAAATTCAAACAAATCAACGATACCTTTGGCCACAATGCGGGAGATGTTGTTCTTGTCAAAGTCGCAGAAGTGCTGAAGAGCCGAGCCAGGGTTTCAGACATTGTTGCCCGTTATGGTGGAGATGAATTTGTGGTCTTATTGCCAGATACTGCGATTGATGGCGCCGAAATTTTTGCCCACGATGCCTGTGCCAAAGTGAAACAGGCTGGCTTTAATAACAATGGCAGGCCCCTGGATGTATCTATTTCTTGCGGAGTGACTGAGGTCCGGAGTGATGATGACCCTGCAAGCGTTTTGCATCGTGCCGACCATGCGATGTACACGGCAAAAAAAGAATGCGATACGAAGGTGTTTTCAGTACGTTGAAGTATGTTCTCTTTGACGCTAATAGGTTTCGTTGGTGTTGGGAGTGATTTGTAGTTTTTTATTTGTGGGGGAGAGGCATTTCACAGGTAAAGCGCATTACAGACAGCCCATAAAAAGTGTGGTTGCAATCGTTATTCCGGGGGGGCGGGCGCGCACCAGACAGCAGCTACCATAGGTTGCAAATTGTCTTATCACGCCCTTTTTGGTCTTCACGCTATTGAAAAAAGGTAAGTTCGGTCGTTACCTCTTGTGGCGATTTGTCCCTCCAGTTGCCCTCTAACAAAAGCGGTTCCTTCAATAGCACTTCCGTCTTGATCGATGGAAATGATGCCTTCGCGGCGTGATCCTACTGTTGTTGCTTTAACTGGTTGTTCCCATAGGAGCTTCGCCTTCTTGAGGGCAAGTAGAGTTTGGGACGTGAAGCGTAGTTCGGATGCTCAGCCGATTCGTTTATCGTTTCATTCCAGGGGGGGGAGCAATGGGCTCAAACTGTGTTGTTCCGGTGGCTGACAGCTTATTGCGCCGAGCTGCCCGGCATAGGGGGCAAATGACGGGTTCAGGTAGACCACTACTGAGCAGTACAGCCCGGCTGTGGTTTCGTGGCGATAGTAGGCCGCCATCCCCGCAGGTTTTCCCGTCTGTTCATAGATTTCTGTCAGCTGGATTTCCAGATCGTCGAAATCTGGCCCGGCCAGCAGGGCGTCACCGAGGTCGATGACAAACCAGTTTTGCATATGGAGTCCGGAGTGGTAATCGCTTTATCGGCAGGGTGGCGCTTTAGCCCCGCTCCTGCCGTGTGTGAGTTTATTGGGAAGACAGGATGCCCAACAGTTTGCGGGTATGTTCCATCGTCTCGAATCCCAGGTCCGTCAGATAGCCGCCATCCGGTTGTGTGATGAGACCCTTCTGGTAAAGCCGCTCGGCAGCCGCCACCACGTCGGGGTTGGCTTCGTGCTGATGTACCTTGATGCCTTCCTGCAGGGAGTTGCCGCTGAATTGGGTCAGCAGGTTGAGTTCAGCCAGGTAGTCGGGGGAGAAGGGCATGGTGTTACCTCTTATTGTTGTGTGTCCGGTTAAGGTAGCAGATTTCCCGACCCCGGTGCCACGCCCATCTCAGAATGAATGCCTGTCGCTGTTTTTCCCGAGCGAGGACTGGCAACAATAAGATTATTCAGCGTGACTGAGAGGCAGGCTCCGGATCTCGGTATGCTCTTCGCTGACGCTGGTCAGGAATGCTGACAGACTGTGTGGCGGTCCGCTGGTGTAAAAGGATGTGGGGTGCCAAGCCTGTTCCGGCAGCGGTAGCGCCGGATTGACCCGCGCCAGTTGTCGGGCGACCGCTACCGAGGATTCAATAATGGTGACTCCGGGGCCGGCAATGTTGGCAATCTGTGCTGCAAGAAAGGCGTAGTGAGTGCAGCCCAGAACAATGGTATCTGCACCGGCTTCAATACCGGGGCGAACGTAGGAAGCAACAAGTTCCAGTGTGGCGGCGGAGGTAAATTCACCGCGCTCAACGCGCTCGACCAGCCCGGGACAGGCTTGCAGGAGAATGCGAACATTACCCCCGAACTCGGCACACAGGCGCGCCACCGACTGGCTGCGAACGGTATTGGCTGTCGCCATTACCAGAATAGTGCGTGAGCTGGTCACCAATGCCGCCGGTTTGATGGCGGGCTCCATGGCGACAATGGGCAGGGAAAATTTTGCACGCAGGTTCGCCGCGGCGATCACGCTGATGGTATTACAGGCCAGCACCAGCGCTTTGACCTGTTGGCGGACAAAGAAGTCGGCAACCTGCTCTGCTCTGGCCTGCAATGCCTCAGGTGTGCGGTCGCCATAGGGGGCAAGGCCGCTGTCAGCTACGTAGATCAGCGATTCCCGGGGCAGGGCGGCACGGATGGCCCGGAGTACCGAGACGCCTCCCACGCCGGAATCGTAGACGCCGATACGCCCGGGTAGGTCGGTCTGGGGTGCAAGTGGAAGAACGGGGGCGCAGTGCCACGGCGATGGCTGTCGCTCGTTACCTTTGTCAAAAGTTGACGTCACTGATGTTGATCCAGACCTGGCCGACAAGCATAAGGGCAGTGATCAAAAACCACCCGCCGTAGAGAAGCGTGTTGCGGCGAATCCGACCTTCCCGGTGTAGCCTGAAGCCGTACAGGATTGCCGCCGCGCATATTACCTGAATTCCCAGCACTCCGAGCGCCGAAGGTACTGAGCCAATATCCGGTTTGAAGCCCAGGCCAACGATCAGAAAGCCGGTGGCGCCAAAGGTAAGAAGCAGCCAGCTGAAAATTCGCAGAAAGTTAAGCATTAGGATTCACTCCGCGTAAATCATTTTGCGCGTCATGCCGCCGTCAACAGTCAGTATCTGGCCGGTGACAAACTCTGCCCCGGCCAGATACCTGACCGCGTGGCTGATGTCCTCCGCGCGGCCAACCCGGCCCGCCGGGTGTTGGTTGTGGTCGATATCCCGCAGTCCTGAACCGTCGGCAATCCAGCCGGGGGCGATCCCGTTAACCCGAATAGCCGGACCCAGATGGACAGCAAGTGAATAGGTCAATGAGACCAGCCCACCTTTGGCGGCGGCGTAGGCAAAATCTCCGGACTCGGACATGAACGCTCTGGTGGATGCGATATTGATGATGGAGCCGCCCTTGCGCAGCAGCGGCAGTGCCGCGCGGCTCATCAAAAAGGCCCCGGTGAGATGGCTGTCGATGATCTGGTTCCAACTAGACAGTGGAATTTCTGACAGCTTGTTGAAGATCCCATGAGTGGCCCCCGCGTTGTTGACGAGCAGGTCCAGACTGTCCCAGCCCAGTTGCTGGAAAGCATTGCTGACGGATTCTTCGTTGCTCACGTCGCAATGAATGTTGGTAATCCGGGCTTCGCTCTGGTCCGCCGTATCAAAGGATGCCACTTCCCAGCCATCCGCCGACAGTGATCGGCAAATGTCGCTGCCGATCAGCCCGGCCCCTCCGGAAATGATTGCGCGTTTCATAAAACTATCCTGATCGTGGGGTAGGGCAATCATAAGCCCGTTGATGAGGGAATAGAAAAGGGGCTGACCTACTTATGTTTTCTGGTCAGATGTGCTGAGGCAACGCCTGATATTTTGGTGCGAGCTCCAGGTTATGATCCCAGCCAGCTTTGCTGCCGACAAAAATATGTGCGGTGGGTTTTATTGCGATTTCTTCATCCAGACTGCCCGCCGGTATCACAATAAAGGATTCGCCGGGAATCTCGATCGGAAGCGCAGATCCGCAGACAGTACAGAAGCTCCGGGTATGCCGGGTGGCGGGCAGTGTAAATGTCTGAACCAGTTCTTCGCCTGACAGCCATTGCAGGTTTGCCCCATGGGAAAACAGGTTGGCGGCGTGGGCGGAGCCGGTGTCTTTCCTGCAGCGGGAGCAGTGACAGAGAAAGAATTGTTCGAATTCACCCTCAATCTCGAAATGGACACAGCCGCAAAGGCAGGAGCCTGTTGTCTTCATTGTCACCTCTTCTGGAGCAGTAATGGTTTGGGCTGGTCGTTTATTTGCGCCAGGGCAGGTCCATGACAGTCCCGTCCGGAAGTTTTACTGTGCCGCCGATAGGTAACGCGGCCACAAATTCGGTTTCCGTTTCGGAAAAAAGCTGATGAATTAACCGGGCAGGCAGAATCAGGGTGTCGCCGGCCTGGTAGAACACTTCCTGGTCGCCTACGGTGGCCCGTCCACTGCCTTTGAGGAAAAGCACAATTTCTTCCGTGTCGTGATAATGGGGTGGCGTGGCGGACTGGGGGTCCATTTGCCCGCGCCACATCTCTACCTGCTGTGCCCCGCTGGCGGGTGTCGCCAGTCCGGCGATGTGGTTGCCCATCATGCTGTGGGATTGATTCTGCTTTTTCCTGAATACGATCATGACCTGCCTCGGGAAAAGAAATCTGCACTTGTCGTTGGGGGTGGCTGTTGTCCGTACCCTGATCAAGAGTAGCAGTCCGGCGGGTGCGGATTCCACACCCATAAGGAGAACAGATACTTGGATTTGGTGATCACATACTTTTGTGAAAATAACGGGCTAATTTATTCGACTGCCAGTTCATAGGTTGTAAATTGATTTCCGAGCAGTTTGTTTTTGTAACTGTTTTTGGCGATTTTTTGCAGGAAGCGGTATTCGGGCCGGGTATGCAACAGGTGTATGAAGACCGAGCCATGACCGAGCTCTTTGGCCCAGTGCATCATTTCACGAAATAGCTTTCGGCCCAGACCCCAATGGGCATCATCGAGGACAACGGCGAGCTCATGGCGGTTGCCATCAGGTTGTATGCCACACCACCCGGCCAGTTGATTATTCACCAGGACGGCGCGCACCCGGCAGCCGGGGGAGTTGTCGATGGCGATCTTCGTGTCCAGCCAGACGGTTACTGTCGCCAGATCGAAAAAATCATGTTCGATCAGATGTTCCCTGATCTTCTGTTTGTTTAACATGGCCAGGAAGGCCGTCGGCTCAATACAATCCAGCTTTACATATTCAATGTGACTCATGCCGCCCTCGCACTTTCTTCAGTGATGGTGAAAGCTGTCCCTTGTTGCGGGGAATGTGGTTTGAATGACTGATCAGCCCCGGCCGGAAAACAAAAACCAACCAACTGGTAACACTGACTGGAAAATTGACATGATAAGCGCCGCATTGATTGGATCCGCAGCCGGTGTACTAACAACCTGTGCGTTTATCCCCCAGGTTATTCATACACTGAGGACCAAGGATACCAGTGCCATTTCTTTGGGCATGTATATCATCTTTGTTTCCGGCGTCGCTTTATGGTTGCTGTATGGAATTCTCTTAAAGGAAATACCACTCATAGCCGCAAACCTGATCACCCTGGCTCTCTCGTCAATCATTCTGGTGCTTAAGATCAGGGATTCACTGGCGGCCCGCCGCTCCCCTGGGGGGCGGATTTCATAGACCCTTTATGGCGGAAATAAAAATGGGCAGACATAGATTGCTTTTGTCTGCCCAGGGGGAGAAAAGTTTCAGGGAGAAATTTTTTTAGCCGGATTAAATCCTGATTTCACTGATCTGAATTTGCGGCTGTACATTGGTGAAATTGGGCAGGTCTCCGAGGATTTCTTCCGCGTGTGGACCGAATGCCTGCTGGAAAGTCTCAACCGAATCAAAGGTCAGGTGACCCATGGCGATGAAGGCGGGGGCTTCCCCGGGGGCACCACCTGCCAGGCCATGATCCACAGCGCCGCCTTTTAAGGCGTCGCCCAACAGCTCTACAACCATGGGTACATGGGTATTGCAGTAGTAATCAATATCGAAGGTGGCTTGCGGGCTGTTCGGGTACATTACGCTGACTTTGATCATGTTCATTTCTCCTGCTTGGTGAGGGTTCAGCCCTGTAAAGTAGGGCCAGTTTGCAGTGTCTTTCTATGTAGCGAGCTTCATAGTTGTCAGGGTAGACCGTCGAGCCTCGGAATCAATCACTCCTTAGGATCAAAGTTAACATCAGACGAACTAGACTGAAGGTACCAGGGCTAGGAGCGCAGCCTTATGTACCGAGAGCTTCTGTCACAACCACAAGGTTCCATTGTCCAACGCGGATTATTGTCCGAACCCGATCCTCTGACCTGTTCTCCGGTGAGCTCGCCGTATGAATTGCTGGATGATATCGGCCGGCGTTTGTCGAAATTGTTGACTGGTACCGATGCTGAAGCACTGGTGCGTGGAAACCATCAACAAGGGACTGTGGCAGGTCGCCGACTGCCTTGAAAAACAGCTAGGGGTTTTGCGTCGCATACCGGAGCATATGTTCCCGGAACTCTACTTTAGTGAGTTTCAGTGAGTTTCGCCCCTATATCCGCGGCTTTGAGAATGTCGCCTACGAGGGTGTTGATCGGGTGCCCCTCAGCCAGCGCGGCGAAACCGGGGCGCAGAGTTCCTTCACCCCCTTTCTGGTGGCGCTGCTGAAAATCCCCCACAACCCCAGCACCCTGACCAATCACCTGCGTGATATGCGCCACTACATGCCAGCCCAACACCGCTTAACTATCGAAGAGCTGGAGCGACTGACGCCGATCAACAGCCTGGCAGATGCCGAGCCCTTTTAACGCGGTGCGGGAAAACCTGGCACGATTCCGCGAGCAGCATCTGCGCTGGGCGGAAAGCTATATCAACGCCCACGTCACCGATCCCCGTGGCACCGGCGGAACACCCTATATGCAGTGGTTGGAGCAGTTGATCGACGAAACACGGGGTTATCGCATGTAGGTGACGGGTTAAGCGATCAACCACCGATGGAATCTGAGGTATCTTTGGCGCTGTAAACGATGGGGGTTATACCTGAACTATCCCCTACACCCGCAGTGTTGTTGAGCAGTCCAGCGGTTGCTTCCTGCAGGAAAGCGTCGAGGCGTGGCAGCAGTTGCTGTTCCAATACCGGATCATCCATTCGTTGCACACCGGGGTGGTCGTGCAGCTGGTAGCTGTACAGGCGAGCTTCACCCTGACGAGGCTGAATTAGCAGGTTGTCCCCGGACACCAGCGCCACAGTCTGGTCGCTGCCGGAAGGTTTGATGACCCCGAAACCCCGATCCGAGTTGGGGAGATCAAGCAGATCCCGCCCCCAGCACTGGTGCTGCACCGGTCCGCCGAGGCGGCCCATGATGGTCGGCACGATATCCAGTTGGGTGCCGGCGATGTCGTCGGTCTTGCCAAATTGCTGCTGGATGCCGGGGGCGATCAGCAGCAGTGGCACGTGGAAACGATAGAGGTCAATATCGCTGAGCTGCTCGGGGCTGCCGAAGCCGTGGTCGCCGACGATGACGAACAGGGTCTCGTTGAAATAGGGCTGTTTGCGGGCCTGCTCAAAAAAATGCCCCAGGGCCCAGTCGGAGTAGCGCATGGCCGTCAGGTGGTCGTCGAGGGAGCCGAACCCGGTGACGGGCTTCACCGGCAGGGAATCGGGAAGAGCGTAGGGGGTGTGGTTGGACAGAGTCTGCAGCAGCGCGTAAAACGGCCGCTCGCCGCCCAGCTTGCTCAATTCCTCATTGGCGCGATCGAACATGTCCTGGTCGGAGACCCCCCAGGTGGGGTCGGAAAAGACTGGATTGACGAAATCGTGGCGCCCGATGAAGTTGGTCATGCCCTGGTTGCCAAAGAAACCCCGCTGGTTATCCCAGGCGAAATCGCCGTTGTACACATAGAGATTGTTGAAGCCGCGCTCTCCCAGCAGCTGGGGCAGTCCGGAAAACTCATGGGCTCCTTCAGGGGTCTGCATCAGGTATTCGAAGCCCGGCAGGTTGGGAAAGCAGGCCATGGTGGCAAACATGCCCTGGTGGGTGTGGGTGCCATTGGAGAAGTAGCGGGTAAACAACAGCCCTTCCCGGGAAAGGCGGTCAAAATTGGGGGTGATATCGCCGCTGCTTCCCAGGGCACCCACAAAGTGACCGGCGAAACTCTCCATAAGAATCACCACAACGTTGCGCACCGGCAGTGTGGTCTCTGAATTCGGGATGCTTACACGGCGTACTGCCGCGTCATCCGTATCGACCAGCTGGTCATTGGCCGTCAACAACATTTGCCGCACCACTTGCACAGCCTCTTCCTGTGCCATGGTTGTCTGCCATTGCTTGTCGCTATCATCGGACAGACGCGCTCTGGCGGCATCCAGCAGAGTCAGGGTGCCGTTGAGCCCCAGTTGATTGGCGAACACGGAATCGGTGGTGCTGGCATCACCCCAGCGCAACGGCGGGCCATGGCGCAAGGTGCCACGGATACCCACGACCGCCAGCAGCAGACAGATTACAAATACACCGCTGCGGACATACCAGCACTCACTCCAGTGGGCACTCCTGTCGCGATCGGGAGAGCAGGTGCAATGCAACCGCTGCAGAAGTTTGAACCACAACCAGATGGCCAGAGTCAGGGCCAGAAGATAGCGCACTACCGGAAAGCCATACCAGAGCATGCTCAGAACTGTGGCCGGGTCTTCGCCCACGTACTGGAACACCAGTCCGTTTAGGCGCTGGTGAAATTCGCGGTAGAAATCCAGCTCCAGTACGCCGAGAAAAAGGGTCACGCTGCCAAACAGGGTGAGCCAGCCCAGCTGCCAGCCTCGGGCCGCTAGAAGCCAGCGAAAAGGAATTGCCAGCACAAGCGGCAGCAGACCGTACACCACGACGCGAAGGTCGAAACGTGCACCGTTGCCGAAGGCTTCAAGAAAATCGTTTATCGATGTATCGCCAATCAATTCGCGGTTATGAAACAGCAGTGCCAGTCGCAATAGGCTGAAGATAACCAGCAGGACGAGGCCGCTGCAGGCCACAAACGCCAGATGCTGTCTCAAGCCGGGACGAGTTGGAGAAGTTTCGGGTTGAAGATGTGCCATGGTTCAGGAACCGCTGAGCGCCCACCCGTCTACCCAGCCGACCGGCAGTTGATACCGGAATAGGGCCTGTAACAGGGAGGGAAAAGTGAATGGTCGCAGCGACGGTGAAGGCATAGAGAAGCCTGTGTAGGAGAATGTCGTTATTTTCGCGGGGCTGGCGTAAAGGAAACGTGTTCAAAAGGTGAAAAAATTGTGAAATCGACAGCGCCATGCGCTGTGAGAGGGAGGAGGACTCCTCTGATTAATGTAGATCAAGTTAATCAGTAACAGGGTTTGCAACTCATAAACCCCGCATTCATACTCAAAAAGCAGGATTGCTGCCTGTAAGTAGGTTTCTATTGTTTTGGTAAGGAGAGCTTCATGAAATCTTTAGTCAAGTTATTACCCGTTCTGGTTGTAGTGGCGGTCGCAGGTTGTGCAAGCAATTCATCGGTGGATGAGGTCAGGGCAATGGCCGAGCAAGCACAACGTTCTGCTGACGAAGCAAAGAGTGCTGCCGCCAATGCCCAACGCACAGCAGATGCCGCAAATAAAGCGGCTGCCAATGCGCAAAGTACTGCTGACGCTGCACAAACATCAGCAAACGAAGCCAACGAGAAAATTGATCGGGCCTTTAAGAAGGCAATGCAAAAGTAGTGTGCTTACTCAGTCACGTCCGATCAGTTTGAGCGGTCTGATCGGATGTGATTTCTGTAATATTCAAAATCTGACAGTGAATGTGGCTGTATTCCTATCAGCACCGGCATTCCTGTAGTGTTTTTTATTGCGCTGTCGACCCTCTTCCAGTCAATCAGGGTGTCGGGCTGTTCCTCAAGCATTGAAGAGAGTTTATTGACTATTCCCGTGAGGTTCCCCTCCTGAGCTACGCCATCCAGTTCCAGGGGGTGATGCACTTCCAGGTAAAGCCTCTCGTCCTTCCAGCCGATTTTATAGGGCTGATTAACAATGGTGACAGGCGTGTTAATCGGTACGAGGTTATAGAGTTCTTCAATATGTTCGGGATACATGCGAATGCAGCCATGGGTGACCTGCATGCCAATGCCAAAGCGTTTGTTAGTACCGTGGATGAAATAACTGGGAATGCCCAAGGCCAGTAAATAATCGCCCAAGGGGTTGTCGGGGCCAGCGGGAACGACTTTAGGTAAAAAATCACCCCGGTCGGCGTGCTCTGCCCGAATACTTTCGGGGGGATACCAGGGTGGATGTTTTACTCGCAGGGTGACACGGGTTTCAGTCAGCGGTGTCGCCCAGTCCCTGCGACCCACGCTGATGGGATAGACAGTCACTGTATTGTTGTTCTGCTCATCCTTGCGGTAAAAGAAAAGGCGCATTTCAGCCGTATTGATGATGATCCCTTTGCGAGGGGCATCCGGCAAAATAACACTGAACGGTAACAGGACTTTGCTGCCGTCGTCCGGAAGCCAGGCGTCGACATCCGGATTTGCCGAGCGGATCATGTTATATCCCACCTGAAATCTCACAGCGAGATCAATCAGCGTCTCGTCTCTGGTGATGTAGGTGCTGCTGTTGCTCCCGACCAGATCAGAGTTTATCTCTGATGGCAGGATAAACCGATTTTGAGCAAGGCAGGGGAAGCAACAGAGACCAAGTAACAGGAGGCCAAAGAGGCAAACTCTTTTCATGGTTCTCTGAATTGGCCTGGAGACTGCCATTAGGGAAGAATATCGATAGGTGTCCCAGGCTTGATGGCCGACCAGATTTCATCCATGTCTGCATTGGTCAACGCAATACAGCCATCGGTCCAGTTGAATTTCTGGATCAGCTCGTGAGGTATCGTCGTGTTATTGGGCATGCCGTGAATCATGATCGAACCTCCGGGAGAAGCGCCAATGTTTGAAGCCCGCTTGATGTCCTGTTCATTAGGATAGGAAATGTGGATAGCCTTGTAAAAATCGCTCTTTTCAGTCTTGTAATCCAGAATATAACGCCCTTCTGGCGTACGCTCATCGCCAGCATGTAATTTGTGGCCGCGCGGCCTGGGGCCGAGAGCAATGGGATAGGCTTGGTACTTAACCCCATCCCGCAGCAAATAAAGCATCTTCTCTGATTTGTCTACCAGCACGCTGTCGGCGAGTAATGACTCACCGGCCATTGCCAGCTGGCAAACCAATAGGCCGATCAATAAGAAAACTCTGTGCATGATGGGTTAACCCGCTCCAGGTTAGTGTCCTGCTGGAAAAGCTGGTTGCCGACAAGCGATCAATAGAAAGTGTAGGCGCTGCTATCTTATCTCAGTCGGGGCAATAACGAGATGGGTCTACTACTCGGGCAAAGCACAAAAAATCGGCTTAGATCGAGCTTCTGTTTATGATGTTTGGAGGAAGAAAGGCTAAGGTTAGGCTGTCGCTTTTTATGCATAATACCAAGGTAAGCAGAGTGCTGAACGTCCTAGTGAGCAAAGTGAACAGCTGGACTCACTTGTTAGAGCTTCATATGAACGGCTGCCCATCGATCCAACTATTCCAATTAATATGCCCATCTTCAAAACGGAGTGCTTTCAAGATAACCAGCACAACGAGCTGCGAAAAGTTGAACATGTAATCGACAATGGCAAACTCGACCATTTTTCCGTTGATGTTGACTTGGACCGATATTTGGCTGTTGTGAAATAGGGCGTTTCTCAAGTGAGTATATGATGATACGGCCTTCTTCAGATTGCTCGGATTTTCAATTTTCACATCGAACCCGTAATCAGTTAGCAGCTTATATATGCGTTCTGATGAGTTTTTAGTTTCTCGATCATCAACAACTGCTCTGGCATAAGTTTCCAAGCCTGAGTAAAGCAGAAAATACTTAATTTCAACGAACGCCTTTGGTTGGCGAAATGTTTCAACACACTTAAAGAAGAGGATATTAAACTGGGTGGCTTGACAGAAAGCGCTATCGCCGAGACACGCGAAAGCCTTAGAAACAAACTCACTTCTAGACGATGGGAAAAAGGCATCTTCACCGATAACAGCCCCGCCACCGTTGTTTCGTTTATGAGACTCAATTCGTTCTGGGAACCGTGAAAAGGGATCTTCCCCTGAAGTTTCGACCGGCGAAGTGATGATCACATCCAAATGCTCAACAAAAGAGAGAACCGCTTCGAGGTTGAACAAAGCCGTTTCACTGATCGTTGGGCCGCAGAGCACTGCTGTGAGCCTATAGCTATCAAGATCGCGCGCCCAACTCTTGGCTTGTTGGAATTCCTGGGTTCGCGGCTCGATCCTTAACTCACCGAGAACGATGGGTCGAGTGATTGAATAACCGTAGATTCCGCAAACTATGCTCATTTGAACTCCTAACAGCCCGTTGATGAGGCCTTCGGTCTCATAATCATTATTATCAGGGCACGTTTCTGCTTGATTCGCGGAAAAAACTGGAATGCTGTACAAAGGAATGGTTTAAGAAGAGGATTTTGTAATGTCTTCATCACCGTTCCGTCGGTCTGTTGGAGAGCATATGTTAGTACACCGCTATAGTCGGCGAACCACAAATTCCTAACTCAACTGAATAAAGTATTTCACTGTCTGAAACAGTGCACAACAGTCTGGGGCAGTGGTTGAGGATGGTGAGTGAAGAGAGACTATATCTCCCAAAGTCTAAACAGCAAAAGCCCCCACAGTTTCCTGTAGGGGGCTTTGTTAAATCGGACGGAATTGGGTTATTGAGCGCCGTTGGCTTTGAGGACTTCGACGTAGTCTTCGGCATGACGGTGCTGGCTGGCGATGGACAGCAGGGTTTTGCCATCGGGGTTGGTGGCATTGATATCGTGTCCGGCTTCCAGGAAGAATTTCACGAAAGTTTCGAAGTTTTCTGCTTTCATGCCGCGATAGGCTTTTTCCAGCAGGTGGAAGTCGCGGTTGACGCCTTCCGGAGCCTCGAAATTCAGAAAGGTTTTGATTCGCTCATCATCGAAGATTTCGCCGAGGACTTTTTGTTTATCTTTTTTCAGTGACATAAAAATAACTGTAATAAATTAAGTTGACGATTAAAGAAGTTCATTCAATTTTTTCAGCAGTACCTCATTCACCTGCTGTGGATTGGCCTGGCCCTTGGAGGCCTTCATGATCTGGCCGACAAAGTAGCCAAGCATTTTCGGGCGCTTGGACTCATCGGCACCGCGGTAGTTGTCCAACTGCTGCGGGCTGTTGGCGATCACGTCGTCCACTAGGGCTTCGATAGCGCCGCTGTCGGATATTTGTTTTAGTCCTAAGGTTTCAATAGTGTTCTTTACGGACTGTTCGGCTTCATTAGCACTCATATTCGCAGTGAGCGTAAAGCCAGGAGCATTGCTCGCCAAAACAGCAGAGTTGCCCCCTTTCCATAGAGTGTCCAGAACTTGCTTTGCTTGTTTCTGGTTGATGGTGTTATCAATGATATGCGTAATGATAAATGCCAGTTGCTCAGCACTAATGGGGCATGCCTCAAATCCAATATCCTCGGCATTAAGACGGGCAGATATCTCGCCCATCATCCAGTTGGTAACGAGTTTGGGTTCAACAAGTTTTGCTGCCGATTCAAAAAAAACAGCCATGCATGCATCTTCACTCAAGAAGTTGGCATCGTAGTGGGACAGGCCGTACTGCTCCATGAAGCGATCGCGGCGGGCGTCCGGCAGTTCCGGCAGGGTCTCGCGGATCTGTTCGATATAGTCGTCGTCAAACACCACCGGCAGCAGGTCCGGGCAGGGGAAGTAGCGGTAGTCGTTGGCTTCTTCCTTGCTGCGCATGGCGCGGGCTTTCTTGGTGTCGCCGTTGTAGAGGCGGGTTTCCTGGATTACCTTGCCGCCGTCCTCGATCAGGTCGATCTGCCGTTCCACCTCCATGGCGATGGCTTCCTCCATGAACTTGAAAGAGTTGAGGTTCTTGGTCTCGGTGCGGGTGCCGAAGGTATCGCTGCCCACGGGGCACACAGAGATATTGACGTCGAAGCGCATGGAGCCCTGGGACATGTTGCCATCGCAGATGCCCAGCGAGGTGACGATGCTGTGCAGCTTGCGGGCAAAGGCGACGGCCTCTTCGGCGCTGCGCATATCGGGTTCGGAGACAATTTCGATCAGCGGTGTGCCGGCGCGGTTCAGGTCGATGCCGGACATGCCATGGAAGTCTTCATGCAGGGATTTACCGGCGTCCTCTTCCAGGTGTGCGTGGTGGATGCGGATGGATTTCTTGCTGCCGTCCGCCAGTTCGATCTCTACATGGCCGCGGCCGACAATGGGTTTTTCCAGCTGGGTGGTCTGGTAGGCCTTGGGTAGGTCAGGATAGAAATAGTTTTTGCGCTCGAACATCGAGGTGCGGGCGATCTCCGCATCAATGGCCAGGCCGAACATGATGGCATCGCGGAACGCCTGCTTATTGGGCACCGGCAGGGTGCCGGGCATGGCCAGGTCGATGGCGCAGGCCTGGGTGTTGGGCTCAGCACCAAAGGCGGTGCTGGCGCCGGAAAAGATTTTCGATTTAGTGTTCAACTGGACGTGAACTTCGAGGCCGATGACGGTTTGCCACTGCATTATTCAATACCCTCTGGCGCGCGTTGGTGCCAATCGGTGGCCCGCTGGAATTGGTGTGCCACATTCAGCATCAGGCTCTCGTTGAAATAGTCGCCGATGATCTGCAAGCCCACCGGCTTGCCATCCACCAATCCGCAGGGCACGGACATGCCGGGCAGCCCAGCCAGGTTGGTGGCGATGGTGTAGATGTCTTCCAGGTACATGGCCACCGGGTCGCTGCCCTTCGAGCCAAAGGCGAAGGCCGGGGAAGGTGAGGTGGGACCCATGATGACTTTCACCTGTTTGAACGCTTCCACGAAGTCCTGCTTGATCAGGCGGCGCACCTGCTGGGCCTTGCGGTAGTAGGCGTCGTAGTAGCCGGCTGACAGGCAGTAGGCGCCCACCAGGATGCGGCGCTTCACTTCTTCGCCGAAGCCTTCGCCACGGGTGCGCGTGTAGAGGTCGCGCAGGTCTTTCGGATTCTCGCAGCGGTAGCCATAGCGCACGCCGTCGAAGCGGGACAGGTTGGCGGAGGCTTCCGCCGGGGCGATCACGTAGTAGGCTGGTACCGCGAGCTGCGAGTGGGGCAGGCTGACCTCGACCAGGGTGGCACCCTGTTTTTCGTATTCCGCCAGGGCATCGCGCACCGCCTGTTCGGTGCCGGCGTCCAGTCCCTCACCGAAGTATTCTTTCGGCACGCCGATTTTCAGGCCGTTTAAAGGCTGATTCAGGTCGATGCTGTAATCCGGTACGGGGCGGTCGATGGAGGTGGAGTCCTTGGGGTCAAAGCTGGCCATGGTGTTCAGCATCAACGCGCAGTCCTCGGCGGTACGGGCCATCGGGCCGCCCTGGTCGAGGCTGGAGGCGAAGGCGATCATGCCCCAGCGGGAAACCCGGCCGTAGGTGGGTTTCAGTCCGGTGATGCCGCACAGGGCTGCCGGCTGACGGATGGAGCCGCCGGTGTCGGTAGCGGTGGCTGCCGGGGTCAGTCGCGCGGCAATGGCTGCCGCGGAGCCGCCGGAGGAGCCGCCGGGTACGCAGTTGATGTCCCAGGGATTTTTTACCGGGCCGTAATAGCTGGTTTCGTTGGAGGAGCCCATGGCGAACTCGTCCATGTTGGTCTTGCCCAGTACCACGGCACCGGCGCGAAGGTAGTTGTCTACCACGGTGGCGTCGTAGGGTGGCACGAAGTTATCGAGCATTTTCGAGCCGCAACTGGTGCGTACGCCGTTGGTGCAGAAAATGTCCTTGTGGGCGATGGGTACGCCGCACAGGGCCGGTGCATTGCCTGCTGCACGCAGTTGGTCTGCAGCTGCAGCGCGGGCCAGCGCTGCGTCGGCGGTGACGGTGATAAAACTGTTGTACTGGCTATCCAGTTTCTGGATGCGGTCCAGGAAATGGCGGGTGATTTCCACACTGGAAAATTCGCCGCCGTTCAGGCCGGCCAGGATCTCGGCTAGGGTCTTGTTATGCATGGTGGATCGGCTGCCTCACTCGATCACTTTCGGGACCAGATAAAGGCCCGCTTCGGTGGCGGGGGCGATCGCCTGGAACGCTTCCCGCTGGTTGGTTTCGGTCACCACATCGGGGCGCAGACGCTGCACCGCATCGGTAGGGTGGGCCATGGGCTCGACGCCCTCGGTGTCGGCGGCTTGCAACTGGTCTACCAGCGCCAGTACGTCGGCGATGCTTTTGGTGGTCTCGGCGATGGTCGCTTCATTCAACTCGATGCGCGCCAGTTCTGCGAGCTTTTCGATGTCTGCACGTTCGATAGTCATGGTATAGTTTCTGCGCTGTGAACAGAGACGGTCAGTACCTGATTTCCGGCCTGACGAAATGAGGGGGCGTAAGTTACCACATCCACATCGGCAGGGGTACTGTGAAACGGCGTTCCAATGACGATTTTTCTACGGGATCAAGGACTTAAACCTTGCCCTCCACGCCTGTGATTGATAGAGTCGCGGGTTTTCAGAACCATCGGCGAGGCCCCCTGCGCCGGGTCTGGCCAAGAAGGGAAAAGATAAATGCTGAAAAGACTGCGCGGTGTGTTCTCCAACGACCTTTCCATCGACTTGGGCACCGCCAATACTCTGATTTACGTTCGGGAAAAGGGCATTGTGCTGAATGAGCCGTCAGTGGTTGCTATCCGCCATCATCACGGCCAGAAAATTGTTGAGGCAGTGGGTGTTGAGGCCAAGCGCATGCTGGGGCGGACCCCGGGCAATATCACCGCTATCCGCCCCATGAAAGACGGGGTGATCGCCGACTTCCAGGTCACCGAAAAGATGCTTCAGCACTTTATCAAGAAAGTGCACTCCCACAGCCTGATTCCCCCCAGCCCGCGCGTGCTGATCTGCGTGCCCTGTATGGCCACGGAAGTGGAAAAGCGCGCCATTCGCGAATCCGCCTACAGTGCCGGGGCGCGTGAGGTGTTCCTGATCGAGGAGCCGATGGCGGCTGCGATTGGCGCCGGCATGCCGGTTGATGAGGCCTGTGGCTCCATGGTGGTGGATATTGGTGGTGGTACTACCGAGATTGCCATTCTCTCCCTCAATGGCGTGGTGTTCTCCGACTCGGTGCGCATCGGTGGTGACCGCTTTGACGAATTCATCAGTAATTACGTGCGCCGCAAGTACGGTAGTGTGATCGGCGATACCACTGCCGAACGCATCAAGATGGAAATTGGCAGCGCCTATCCAGCCAGTGAAGTACGTGAAATAGATGTGCGTGGTCGCAATCTGGCGGAAGGGGTACCGAAGAGCTTTACCCTTAACAGCGATGAAATTCTCGAAGCCCTGCAGGAGCCGCTGGCGGCGATCGTCCAGTCGGTGAAGCGGGTGCTGGAACAGTCACCACCGGAACTGGCTTCCGATATTGCTGAAACCGGCATTGTGTTGACCGGTGGTGGCGCCCTGTTGCGGGATCTGGATCGTCTGATTACCCACGAAACGGGCCTCCCGGTGATTGTTGCAGAAGATCCTCTGACCTGTGTTGCTCGTGGTGGTGGCAAGGCGCTGGACATGATGGACAAGCGTCGTATGGATGTCACGTCGTCCTGACGACCCTGTCCCGGTTCCGGCCCCGGGAACATTTTTAATCACGTTGGGGTGGCGCAATTAAAAACCTGTTTTCCAAGAGTTCGTCTGCGGGGCAGCGGCTGCTGTTATTGATAGCTGCTGCCCTTTTGCTATTGGCGCTGGATACGTTTACCACCTGGCTGCAGCCTGCCCACCGCTGGCTGGCTGAAGCCACCAAACCCTTCTACTGGCTGACCAGCTTGCCATCCCGCCTCAGCGAATACGGTGGTGAGGCGATGGTAAGCCGTGTGCAACTCGAGGAGCAAAACCAGCAGTTGAGCACCGAGTTGCTGATTCTCAAAGGGCGTATGCAGCGGATGACCGAGGTTGCTGCCGAGAATGTGCGCCTGCGCAATCTGTTGAATGCCACGGAAATGCTCAAGGACCGGGTGCTGGTGGCAGAGCTGATTGGTGTCTCCCCAGATCCCACCCGCCACACCATTACCATTAACCGGGGTGAGGAAGATGGTGCTTATGTGGGGCAGGCGGTGCTGGATGCCGACGGCTTGATGGGGCAGGTCACCGATGCCTATCGCACCAGCAGCCGGGTGCTGCTGATCACTGACAGTGCCCACGCCTTGCCGGTACAGGTGTTGCGCAATGGGGTACGCTCAATCGCCGAGGGCATGGGGGAATACGACAAGTTGTCCCTGCGCTACGTGCCACCTACCACCGATATCGTGGTGGGTGATGAGCTGGTCAGTTCAGGCCTGGGAAGCCGTTTCCCGGTAGGTTATCCGGTCGGCACAGTGACCGCAGTGGAAACAATGCCCGGTAATCCCTATCTGCAGGTGACTCTGGCCCCTACGGCACGTATTGACCGTAGTCGTCACCTGCTGTTGCTGTTTTCCGAGGTGGAGACGTTGGGTGAGGGTGTTATCGGCGCTACGGGTGGGGATCCTGTTACGGAAGTCGAGGAGACCGATGTCGGAGGAGAATGATCCCTTTATTTATGTCTGGAGCGTCTTCAGCCTCTTGCTGGCGCTGATGTTGCAGATGCTGCCTCTGCCCATGGCTATGGGAGAGTGGAGGCCTCAGTTCGTATTGTTGGTGACTTTTTATTGGGTGTTCCGGGGGCCGCGGCTGCATGGAGTGACCTTTGCCTGGTGCTGTGGCCTGGCACTGGATGTGATGCAGGGTGAGTTGCTCGGTCGCCACGCACTGTCGTTCGCTCTCTGCACTTACCTGTTGCAACTATTGCAGCAGCGCTTTCCTTATATGTGGGTGGTACACCAGTTGGTTCTGGTGGCGCCGCTGGTATTACTGCACCAGTTGCTGGCCCACAGTGTCACCCTATTGCTGCACCCGGACTGGCGCGGTGAGCTGGTGCTTGCGCCCGCCATTTCATCCCTGTTGGTGTGGCCGTTACTGGTGAGGTTCCTGAGTTGGCTGGGCGATTCCGCTGACGACTATGAAGAAGAGGAAATTTCCTCGCCCTGATCAGGGCGGGGAAATTGGTGTTCGCGATGAGCTTGGAGTCGATGGCACAGTTTGTCCTGGCGTCCGGATCGCCGCGACGGAGGGAGTTGCTGGAGCAGATCGGCTGTCGCTTTCAGCTGGCGACGGTTGATGTGGATGAAACTCCACTGCCAGGGGAATCCCCTGAAGCCTATGTAACCCGCCTGGCCCTGGACAAGGCCACCGCCGGTTGGGAGTCCAATCGCTCTCTGGGTTTGCCAGTGCTGGGAGCGGATACGGCCGTGGTGCTGGGTGAACGTATTTTCGGCAAACCGGTCGACTGTGAGGATGCCGCGGCAACACTGCAGATGTTGTCCGGTAAAACCCACCGGGTGCTGTCGGCGGTGGCGATGACCGACGGTTCTCACTGTGAGCAGCGGCTATCGGAAACCCTGGTCAGCTTTCGCGTTATAGAGCGGGACGAGTGCCTGCGCTACTGGGACAGCGGCGAACCGGCGGACAAGGCCGGAGCCTATGCTATACAGGGGTTGGGGGCGGTGTTCGTTACCGCCATTCATGGCAGTTACTCCGGTGTGGTGGGATTGCCGATTGTAGAAACATGTGAATTGTTGAAGGCCTTTGGCCTGTCCTGGTGGATGAAGGAATGAGTTCGGAAATTCTCATCAACATAACGCCCATGGAAACCCGCGTGGCGCTGGTAGAGAACGGTGTATTGCAGGAAGTGGGGGTGGAGCGCACCCTCAACCGGGGCATCGTCGGCAATATCTACAAGGGCAAGGTGGCGCGGGTGCTGCCCGGCATGCAGGCAGCTTTTGTGGATATCGGTCTGGAAAAGGCTGGCTTTATTCATGTGGACGATATTCTCACCCCATTGGTCAACTGTGCCCCTGGCGATGCCGGCGATATCCGCCAGTATCTGCGCGAGGGACAGTCGGTGGTGGTGCAGGTGATCAAGGACCCGATCAGCACCAAGGGGGCTCGCCTCTCCACCCAGTTGTCTGTGTCCTCGCGATTCCTGGTGTACATGCCCGATGTGGAGCATATAGGTATTTCCCAACGGATCGAGGATGAGGCGGAGCGCGATCGGCTGCGCCGGGAGCTGGACGTCGCATTGACCAGTGTTGAAAACCCGGGTGGCTATATTATCCGCACCGCAGCGGAGGGCGTAGAATCCGAGGAGCTGGCCAAGGATGTGCGCTTCCTTCACCGCCTTTGGCAGCACGTCCACGAAAAATCCCGAAAACTAAGCGCTCCGGCGGTGATCTACGAAGATCTGCCGTTATATCTGCGCTCCATGCGCGATATGTCTCAGCCAGTGGTGGAGAAGGTGCGTGTCGATTCCGGTGAGGCCCACGCAAAACTGTGCGATTTTGCCGCCCAGTTCAACCCGGAAATGGTGTCGATGATCGAGTGCTACTCGGCAGACCGGCCACTGTTCTACCTGTACGGCGTGGAAGATGAAATCAGCCGTGCCCTGGAAAAGAAGGTGCCCCTGAAATCCGGCGGTTACCTGATTATCGAGCAGACCGAGGCGATGACCACCGTGGATGTGAATACCGGCGCCTTTGTCGGTCATCGCAACCTTGAGGAAACCATCTTCAAGACCAACCTGGAAGCGGCCTCCACCATCGCCCGGCAACTGCGCCTGCGCAACCTGGGCGGCATCATCATCATCGACTTTATCGACATGCAGGACCCGGAGCACCGCCGCCAGGTACTGCGGGCGCTGGAGAAAGCTCTGTCCAGGGATCGGGCCAAGACCACCATCGCCAGTGTGTCCGAACTCGGGCTGGTGGAAATGACCCGCAAACGCACCAGTGAGAGCCTAGGTCAGCTGCTCTGCGAAGCATGTCCGGTCTGTGACGGCAAGGGCAGTCTGAAATCGGCGGAGACCACCTGCTACGAAATTCTGCGGGAGATCCTGCGGGAGGCGCGGGCCTTTGAGTGCGATGCCTTTCTGGTTCTGGCGGCGCCGGTGGTGATCGACCGGCTGCTGGATGAGGATTCCGCCTACGTGGCTGACCTGGAAGCCTTTGTCGGTAGAACTATTCAGTTCCGGGTGGAGTCAATGTATAGCCGCGACCAGTACGACATTATTCCGGTTTGAGTGCGGCGATAATGCGACGGGTCCACAACCTGTGTACGGCTATTTATTTCATGTCCCGCTTGCGTATGATGGTCGACATGAGTGCTGCTTTGAGGGATGGAAAACGACCCCGAGGGCTTTGCCAGATACCGATGACTATTCCCCCTAGAAGAGCCCCCGTCAGGAGCCGGATTTGAAAGGAACTCGATTACTGAAATCCCTGATCAGGCGGCTGCTGTTGCTGGCGGCACTGTCCGTGATTGGCTTGGCGCTGCTGGTGTCCCTGGGGAGGGAGGCCATCGACAGCCTGAACAACTATCGCAGCGAGATTAATTTGTACGCTTCCGAGAAGTTGGGGTTGGACGTGCGCAGCGATCAGTTGTTGGGGGAATGGCGGCGCCTGAAACCCCGGGTCACCGCCCTCAACCTCTCCATTTCAGGTCCCGGCGAAGAGCGGACCGCTGTCACCCTTGAACGCATTACCCTGGAAGTCGATCTGTTGCGCAGCCTGCTTGCACGTCAGCTGGTTTGGCGGGAATTGTGGATCGGTGGCGTCCAGCTGTCTCTCCAAGAAAGTGCTGAAGGGCGCTGGTCGGTGAGCGGGTTGCCAGTCAGACAGGAACAGCAGGATGGTAACAACGATGCCCTGTTCAGGATGCTGTTCGACAGCGATCTGCTGGGTGTGGACAAGGTCACCGCCAACCTGACATTTTTTTCTGGCACCGAGGCAGCTCTGGAAGGACGGGATATCGTCCTGGAGAACAGCGGTGATTTCCACCGCATGATGGCGGGGCTCAGCCTGGTGGGGCACGAGCAGGTAGCCAGTCTGGTGATGGAAGCGCGCGGAGATTACCGGAATCTCGACGACCTCGAAGTAGCCGGTTACCTGAAAATCCACCGGGTGGATCTCAGTGGATCACTTAGTGCCCTGGCCAAGGGCTGGTTTCCCAATCTGGTTGACCGAATCGGCGATATCGAAACCGATATCGAAGGCGAAGTCTGGATCGACCGGGACAAGGGTGGTCCTGCCGAGTTGACGGGGCGGCTATCTGCTGCGGAAATTCCTCTCAATTGGGTGGAAGATGTGCCGCCCGTCACCCATTTTCGCACGGATATTACCGGCTGGTTCGAGCCGGGAGAGAGCTGGGGGCTGCGCCTGCAGGGGCTGGACTTCCAGTGGGGCGATCTGGCCATTGAACCGCTGACCCTCAATTACCAGCAGAAAGTGGGGGCCGCCTGGGGAGAGGGCTCGGTGGCGGTGAGCCAGATCAATCTTTCCCTAGTGGACGACCTGTTGGCCCAGACCGGGATCGTTTCCCCGAAGCTGGTGGAGGCGCTCAGCCAGTTGCAGCCGCGGGGCTCCCTGCAGTCGGTGCATCTGGATCTCAACCTGGATGGCGACAATCCTGAGGTGAAGTTGCGCGCTAATCTTGACGACGTGGCGATCTCCTCCTGGCACGGTGCACCGGCTGCCCATCATCTCAACGGTTATGTGGAAACTCTGAACGGCGCTGGCCTGCTGGAGCTGGACAGTCCGGATGGACTGGGTTTGCACTATCCGCAGGTCTATGAAGATTTCATGGAACACAGCTCGTTCAAGGGCCAGTTGCGCTGGGCCTGGGATGGGGAAAGTCATGCCCTGAAACTGTCCAGCGGCAACCTGGTGCTGGGGGGCGAGGAAGGTCTCGGCAAGGCGAAGCTCTACCTGGATATTCCCATCGGTCAGCCCGGTGGCAAGCCGGAGATGTATCTGATGGTGGGGGTGAGGGATACCCATTCCCGCTACCGCCAACGCTATCTGCCCAGTACGCTGGACCCGGGCTTGCTGCACTGGCTGGAGGACTCCCTCGGTGATGCCGTCATCCCGGAAGTAGGTTTTGTCTGGCGCGGCCCGCTGGTCGGTGGCGAGGGTGGACTGCGCTCTATCCAGCTCTATCTGCGCGCCGTGGACGGCACCCTGCAATTCCAGCCGGACTGGCTGCCACTGAAACAGCTGGATACTACTCTGACCCTGGATACCGGCGAACTGGATGCCGTGGTCAATGGCGCCACCCTAGGGGATACCCACGTGGATAATGCCGCAGTGCGCTTGCGCCCGACCCCGGACCACGACGGTCAGCAGTTATTGATCAACGGAACCGTGAGTGGAGATGCCGGCGCGGCAATCGACGTATTGGTGCAGTCGCCGTTGAAATCCCGTGTCGACGGGTTGGTCAATTGGACGCTCAGCGGTGACAGCCGCACCGAGCTGGACCTCACCATTCCGCTGACTGGCCACGGTGCAGAGGGCGCATACGTGGTGAATACAGCGCTACAGGACGGCTACCTGGGGTTGCCGGATACCGAGATTGCCTTCAATAAGCTGCGCGGCCACATCGGTTACCGGGATGATCGCGGCCTGTTTGCCGAGGACCTGGAAGGACAGTTCTGGGGTGAGCCGGTCAGGGCCAGCATTGCCACCGGCAAGGAAAGTCTGAAGGTCAATGCCACCGGGCAATTGGCCATGCCGGCGTTATCCCATTTCATCAAGCTTGAATCGAAGCGGATCATGCAGGGCGAGACCGAGGTTAAGGCACTGCTGACCGTGCCGCTGGTGGCCACGGCAGAGCCCATTCATCTCCGGGTGAAAAGCCAGTTGCGCGGTGCAATCATCGATCTGCCGGCGCCATTCGGCAAGACAGCTGACGAGACTCGCGACATTCAGGTGGATGTGGAGCTGACCGACAGCCAGGATATCCGCGTGAAGGCGGAGGGCGGAGTGTGGGCTCACATCCTGATGAGCGACGGTGTGCTGAAGCGCAGCCTACTGGCGGTTAACAGCGAGGATGCCGAGTTGCCGGGTGAGGGACAATTTCGTATCACCGGCGAGTTGGATCATTTCTCCCTGACTGAATGGATGCCCTACTTCCCCGAACTGGCGGGTAGCAGTAGTGATCCAGAAAATGCGCCGACCACTATGTTCGACGGCCGTGTGGCCAATCTGGAAGTGGCCGGGCTTGAGCTGGAACAGGCTGTCGCCAGCGGTCGCTACCACGAGGGCGACTGGCAGGTGGTGCTGGACAGTCGTCAGGCTGCGGGTCAGGCGCTGGTGCCCACCGATGAAACCCGTCCCATTCGCCTGGACCTGGAGCGGCTGGTTTTGCCGGAACTGGCGGAGGACAGCGAGGATCAGGCTGAGATTGATCCGGCGACTTTCCCGTTGATGAGGGCGTCGATCAGGCAGTTCTTTGTGGGAGAGTCTTTCCTCGGGCACGCCATATTCCTGGCCGAACCGCAGCCACATGGGGTGCTTTTCTCCGGTGTCGATGCCAACCTGCATGGCTTGCAACTGGGCGGTAGCGAGGAAGACACGTCATTGCTGTGGGTGCTGCAGGATGGCCAGCACCGCAGTGAGTTTTCCGGACTGGCGCGGGCCGGTGATGTCGGCAAGGTGATGGAGGAATGGGGTACGCCAGCGGCGCTGGAAAGCAAAAAAGCCCAGTTTTTCGCCGATCTCTCCTGGGCTGGCAAGCCCTGGGATATCACGCCATTGGCTTTGACCGGCGCGATGTCATTGCAGTTGGATAAAGGCCGGTTTTACAAGTCCCCGGCAGGGGCGGCCAATGCCATGTTGCGCCTGGTCAGCCTGTTCAATTTCGATAACTGGTTTCGGCGTTTGAGGCTGGATTTCTCAGATCTGTTCGAAAAGGGCATGAGCTACGATGAGATGAAAGGCGGGCTGGTGTTCGATGAAGGTGATATGGCTTTCGAGCCGCCTCTGGTGGTGAAGATGCCGTCTGGTCGCTTCAAGATGACCGGTACTGCCAACCTGATGCGCGAGGATATCGACGCCATCCTGGTGACCACGCTGCCGGTGAGCACCAACCTGCCCTGGGTGGCGGCGCTGGTTGGAGGTTTGCCGGCCGCCGCCGGTGTTTACGTCACCGGCAAGATATTTAAGAAGCAGGTGGATAAGTTATCCAGCATCAGTTACCACATCACCGGACCCTGGGATGACCCCGAGGTGGATGTGGAGAAAATTTTCAGCGACGGTGCGGTGGGCCAGAAATGAGTTGCATTGCGGCAGTGCAGATGACCAGTGGTGGCGACCTGGGATCTAACCTTCAACAGGCTGCCGAACTGATCGACCAGGCAGTGGTGAAAGGTGCCAAACTGGTGGTGTTGCCGGAATACTTTGCCTACCACGGCTGTCGCGAGGTCGAGCAGATCGCCCGTGCGGAGCGCAACCCCGACGGCCCGGCGAGGCGCTTTATTGCTGAACAGGCCCGCCTGCACGGTATCTGGCTGGTGGGTGGCACGATTCCGGTAGCGGAAGAAAATGAGCGCCGCGCTGCCGCCAGCTGTTTTGTGGTGAACGAGCGCGGTGAGGAAGTGGCCTGCTATCGCAAGATGCATCTGTTTGACGTGGATGTCGACGATGCCAAAGGCAGTTACCGGGAGTCCGATGATTACCGCCACGGCGATGACCCGGTGGTGGTGGACACGCCATTTGGCAGACTAGGCCTGACGGTCTGCTACGACCTGCGCTTTCCGGAACTCTACCGCTATCTGGCAGAGCAGGGGGCAGAAATTCTTTTGGTGCCCTCGGCCTTCACCTCGGCCACCGGCGAGCCCCACTGGGAACTGCTGCTGCGGGCCAGGGCGGTGGAGAATCTCTGTTATGTGGTGGGCGCCAACATGGGGGATCGCTACCACGAGAAGCGCCCCACCTGGGGTGGCTCGGCCATCATTGACCCCTGGGGCCGGGTGATGGCGTCGCTGGCAGATGGTCCCGGAGTGGTGGTGGCGGATATTGATCTGGACTATCTGAAAGTATTGCGCAAGAAAATGCCGGTGCTTGAACACCGGCGCCTCAACGTGGTCAAACCATCACACTAACCCGTTGAGTTCCATTATGAAATTCGCCAACAAAAAAGCCTGGCTGCCGTTGTTGGCAGCACTGCTGTTCGTGAGCGCCCCTGTTGCCTGGGGCGAAACCGACATGACTATCGATCAGGCCCGCCAGTTGGTCGCCGAAGGCCGCCACCTGAACAGTATTCCCAAATCCGCCTGGAAACAGATTCTCACGCCGGAGCAGTACAACATCCTCTGGCGCAAGGGCACCGAGCGCGCCTTTACCGGCGAGTTGCTGGATAACAAGCGCAAGGGTACTTACGTCACAGCCGGCTGCCGCATCCCGGTATTTCGCTCAGAACAGAAATACAAGTCCGGGACCGGCTGGCCCAGTTTCTGGGATGTGGCGGACACCAAAAATATTGTGTTGGAGGACGACTGGTCCTGGTTGGGCAAGCGTACCGAAGTGTTGTCTGCCTGTGGCGAACACCTGGGGCACGTGTTCGAGGATGGGCCACAGCCCACCGGCCTGCGCTATTGCATTAACTCCGATGCACTGCTGTTTGTCCCGGACGAGGAACAACCCGACGACGCAGCCCACTGACGGGATTCCACATGTCGATACTGGTCACAGGATTTGATCCGGGTCCCTATGGTGTCAACGCTTCGGCGGAGCTGGTGATTTCGTTGCGGGACAGCCTTCCGGAAGAGCTCACATCACTGCGGGAAATACTGCACTTCGCGATTCTGCCGCTGTCGACCCGTAGCCTGCGGGAAGCACTTCTGTCCGAAATAGCCAACTGCCACCCGCAGTTCTGTGTGTTCACAGGCCAGGCGCGCGGGCGCAACCACATCCAGCTGGAGCGCCTGGCCACCAACCTGAACGATTTCTCTTCCCCGGATGTGGAGGGGCTGCAACCCCGCGGAGTGTTGATCGAACCCGCCGGCCCCGCAGCTTACTGGAGCACCCTGCCGCGCCAGCAGGACATGGTGGAACAGCTCAACCTGTCTGGAATTCCGGCGGAGCTGTCAAATCATGCGGGCAATCACCTCTGCAATCAGTTGCTCTATCAGGCGTTGCACTGGTCCCAGGAAAATGGCTCCGGAGTGCGTTGCGGCTTTGTCCATATACCGCCGCTGCCATTGCAGGCGCAGACCCAGTGGCCTGAGACACCCTTTATGTCGCTGGAGATGACCCGCGCCGCGCTCAGTCAGATTTTGCTGATCCTGGCACCACGACTGGCCAATGAGGTCACCCCGTGAGGGAGTACACCCTGTCGGTCAGGTTGTTGCGGGTGGCTGTGGTGTTGATGGTCGTGCTAATAGTCCCTTTGATCGCCTGTTTCGGTTACTACGCAATGATCGACAGCGGCCATGCCTTGGCAGGGATCTTCAGGGTGGTGGGCGCCGCGATTGGCCTGGTGGCGCTGGTTGGATTGTCCGGTGTGCTGCAGAAGCTGCCGGGCAAGAGTGGATTGCTAGGGTTCTGGTCGCTGCTCGCAGTGATGGCGCTGTTGTTGATGATTGCTGCCCCGCAACTGGCTGTATGGGTAGAGCAGGGTAATCGCTCAGCGGTGGTAGGGGTGCCCGGCGTTGATGCTCCAGGCCCGGTAGAGCTGTTCCGCCAACAGGATGCGTACCAGTGGGTGGGGCAGGGTAAGGGCGGACAGTGACCACTTGCTGTTGGCGCGCGCCAGGCATTCCGGTGCCAGGCCGTCGGGACCGCCGACCAGCAGGCTGAAGTTGTCGCCGGACAGTTGCCACTGCTGCAGCTTTCCTGCCAGGTCTTCGGTACTCCAGGATTTTCCTTTCACATCCAGGGCGATGACGTGGTCATGCTCGCCAATGGCCTTGAGCATGGCCTCGCCTTCCCTGGCGATGGCGCGCTGGATATCCGCACCCTTGCCGCGCTGCCCGAGGGGCAGTTCGACAATTTCCACATTCAGTTCGGGGGGCAGGCGCTTGAGATATTCGCGGCAGCCGGCTTCAACCCAATCGGGCATTTTGGTGCCCACGGCGAGGATTCGGAGCCTCACCGGGGATCAATCCTCGCTGCCGCTGGCCTTGAGGTCGTCCGGACGAACGGACCAGAGTTTTTCCAGTTCGTAAAACTGGCGGGTGGCGGGCAGCATCACGTGCACCACGATATCCCCGTAGTCCACCAGCACCCATTCCGAGGTGTCCATGCCCTCGACGCCAATGGGGCGGTAGCCCGCCTTCTTGCCTTCTTCCACCACGTTGTCGGCCAACGCCTTCACCTGTCGGTTGGAGGTGCCGCTGGCCACCACGATGTGGTCCATGACATCGGTGAGATCGCTTACATCCAGGGTGACAATATCCTTGCCTTTTACACCCTCAAGGGCATCGATCACGATGTCGATCAGTTCATTGCTCATTCAATACCTATCTGTTGTACAGCTTGTGTTTGTTAATGTACTCAATGACGCCATCCGGCACCAGATAGCGGATGGATTCTCCTCTGTCGAGAGCCTGGCGGATACCGGTGGCGGAGATGGGCAACAGCGTCATCTCCGCAATCAGCAGCCGACCCGCAGCGCTCTGACACGGTTCTTCTGCCCCGTGGGCACGGTGGCTGCGCACAATGTGGAGGTCTTCACCTTCCCGCGGGAGGTGCCAGCAGGGGCGCGCAGCTACCAGCTCATGTGCGTAATCGGTAATTTCACCCCAGCGATGCCACTGGTTCATCGTCACCAGGGAATCCATGCCAATACACAGGCACAGGGGCGTATCGGGGCCGATTTCGGCGCGAATCTCCGCCAGGGTGTCGATGGTGTAGGAAGGGCCCGCCCGGTGCAGTTCCCGGTCATCCACCGTCAATCCCGGCTCGCCGTTAATACCCTTTTCCAGCATGGCCAGCCGGTGTGCGGCGGAGGTCTGCGGCTGCGCCCGGTGGGGGGGGTGGGCGCTGGGCACCAGCCTCATCTCTGCCAGGTTCAGGGCGGCCTTCAGCTCCAGAGCCGTGCGCAGGTGGCCGATGTGCACCGGGTCAAAGGTGCCACCGAACAGTCCGATACCCGATTTTTCAGCGGGGGTGGCCATGCTACTGGCGAATTTCGCCGTGACCGAACACCACCCATTTCTGGGAGGTGAGACCTTCCAGTCCCACCGGGCCACGGGCGTGGATCTTGTCGGTGGAGATGCCGATCTCCGCACCCAGGCCGTATTCAAAACCGTCGGCAAAGCGGGTGGAGGCGTTGACCATCACCGAACTGGAATCCACCTCGGTGAGGAAGCGGCAACCGCGGGCCTCATCGCTGGTGATGATGGATTCGGTGTGGTGCGAACTGTAACGGGCAATGTGATCCATTGCCTCGTCCATGTCCGCCACTACCTTGATGGACAGGATTGGTGCCAGGTATTCGGTCTGCCAGTCCTCTTCGGTGGCCGGCAGGCAATCGATGATGGCGCGGGTCTTGTCACAGCCGCGCAGCTCAACACCCTTGGCGCGGTAGGCGTCCGCCAGGCGCGGCAGAATTTCGCCCGCCACTCCTTCGGCCACCAGCAGGGTTTCCATGGCGTTGCACACGCCGTAGCGGTGGGTCTTGGCGTTGAGGGCGATGTTGAAAGCCATCTCCAGGTCGGCCTTGTCGTCGATGTAGACGTGGCAGATGCCGTCCAGGTGTTTGATCACCGGCACCCGCGCCTCGCGGCTGATCCGTTCGATCAGGCTCTTGCCGCCACGGGGGACGATCACATCCACGTACTCGGTCATGGTGATCAGCTCGCCGACGGCGGCGCGGTCGGTAGTCTCGATGACCTGCACGGCGGTTTTCGGCAGGCCGGCCGCCGCCAGTCCCTGTTCGATACAGGTGGCGATAGCGCGGTTGGAATTAATCGCTTCGCTGCCGCCGCGCAGAATGGTGGCATTGCCGGATTTCAGGCACAGGCTGGCAGCGTCCACGGTGACGTTGGGGCGGGATTCGTAAATGATACCCACCACGCCCAGGGGTGCGCGCATTTTGGCGATTTCGATACCGCTGGGGCGGACATTGCGGTCGCTGATGACACCCACCGGGTCCGGCAATTCCGCCACCTGGTGCAGTCCCTCGATCATGGCGTCGACCCGGACATCGTTGATCTCCAGGCGATCCAGCAGGGCGGCGTCGAGGCCGTTGGCGCGGCCGTTTTCCAGGTCTTTGGCATTGGCGGCCAGCAGCTCACTGCGATGGCTGTCGATGGCATCGGCAATGGCCAGCAGCGCGGCATTCTTGCGCGCGGTGTCGGCGGCGGCGATTTGCCGGGCGGCGGCGCGCGCCTGCTGCCCGAGCTGTGTCATGTACGACTTGATATCCATGTAATTGTCATAGCAGTAATTTCAGGACCGCGCATTATATCGCCGCCGACACTATAAGTCCTGAACAGATCACAGGATTTTCATCGTCACAACGCCCCGCTGAAATGGCGGGGCGGGGGATGCGGATTGTCAGTGTGACAGCAATTTCCGGTAACCCTGTGTGTAGACCCAGTCATTGTCTTTGGCGGGCAAGTGGCAGCCGTGGCAGTTGCTGAACCCTTCACCTTTCCAGTCGGTGGTCTGGCTTTTGCCGGGCTGTTCGCCGTTGAACAGCGCCCAGCCCCAGCCCTCACCCCAGGCAGAGTTGTCCGGGAAGCGCTGGCGACGGTCCTTGACCATCACGAAGGTCACCTTGGTGTCGGCCTGGTAGTGCGCCTGTCCGGTGGTCAGAGTGGCGCTTTCAGTACCGGATACGGTTTTCACCAGCACGGCCCCATCGGGAAATTCACCGTGTTCGCGGTAGTAGCGGATGCTCTCGGGCTGGGTGTAGACCTGGTGCAGGTCCATGGCGGGTGCGTTCGTGTCGTTCATGCCGGCATTGCCCACCGCGTAGCTGCCCAGGTGGGTCCAGGTTGTACGGAAGTTCTCCGGCAGGCTGATATTGCCCTGCTGGTCGACCAGATTGCGAAAGGTGTCTGTGACGGTGTCCGCCAGTAGTGGAGTGGCGGACAAGGTGCCACACAGCAGCAGTGCGGCAAAGGGGGCGCGGTATCTCATGGGGTTTTCCTCCTGATTAATGTGCTCTGGGTGAGGAGGCTAGTCCTTTAGGGTCGTCAGATCTGTCAGCCAGCTGACAATGGCGGCTATTGCTCGGGCATCAGTCCGGCATCAGTTGTTTCAGCAACTGCGGGTTCTCCAGGCACAGGTAGTGGCGGGTGTAGGCAATGATGCCCGCCCGACGCCAGTCGTTCAGCAACTGGCTGACGGTCTGGCGGCTGCCTCCGGCCATGGCGGCGAGTTCCTGCTGGGAGAGCTTGATGTCTCTCTGATGACCGTGGTGACAGCTGTCGCCGCATTCGTTGAACAGTTCCTGCAGCAGCCAGGCCAGCCGCCGCGGTAATTCGGCAGTGTGCTCCAGGTAGAGCAGGTGTTGCAGGCGCGCCTCTCGCCGGGCCAGTTGCGATGCCAGGGTCAGGGCCCGTTGCGGTTCTGCGCTGAGGTGCTGCCGGAAGCTTTCGCGGCTTTCTACCTGTAGTCGGCAGCCCGGTTTGGCCAGAGCGCGGTGGTTTGTCGGCTCGCCCGTCAGTCCGGGGCCGAAATAATCTCCCGGCGACAACAGGGCGACGATGCACTCCCGACCATCCGGGCTGTTGCAATCCAGCACCACGTAGCCCTCCACCACCAGGTAAACCAGGCTGTGGTCTTCCCCCGGGTGATACAGGGGGGTGGCACTGCGGCAGTATTTGTCCCGGGGCTTTTGCACAGAAATTGTTCCTGCTGGGGGTGGGCCTGACACATTATGCCCGCCGCAAGGTCCATTTGGGCAAGGAACTGCTGACGTTACATGAACCGCTACAGCGGGATGTTCTTGGGATTTGCCGGCGCGACAGGCAAAATCGGCGGTGATGAAAAACCAAGACAGCCTGTCAGCTCTGGAAGCCTTTGTCCGGCAGTACCCGAAACTGCTGGTGCTGACCGGTGCCGGTATCAGTGCGTCATCCGGTGTGCCCACCTACCGGAACAGCAACGGCCAGTGGCAGCGCAAGCCACCTGTCCAGCACAATGATTTTCTCGCCGATCCCACTATCCGCCAGCGTTTCTGGGCCCGTAACATGGTGGGTTGGCGCTTTATGCGCGACGCCAGTCCCAGCCAGTCACACCGGGCACTGGCGGAGCTGGAAGCGCTGGGCCATGTGCAATGCCTGGTGACCCAGAATGTGGATGGGCTGCACCAGCGGGCGGGCAGCCGCAGGGTGATAGACCTGCACGGGCGCATCGACCGGGTGCGCTGCCAGTCCTGCGGGGTGGACTATCACCGGGAAACCATTCAGTGCTGGCTGGAACAGCACAATCCCGAGTTTGCCCGGCTGGCCGGTGCCATAGCCCCGGACGGCGACGCGGATGTAGATGATCTCGATTATCGCGAACTTAATGTATGCGACTGCGAGCACTGCGGCGGCGTGCTGAAACCGGATGCGGTGTTTTTCGGCGGCAATGTGCCGGTCGAGGTGGTGGCCGATGCCATGGGTGAGTTGCAGCGAGCCGATGCCCTGCTGGTGGTGGGCTCGTCGCTGATGATCTACTCCGGGTTTCGCTTCTGTCGCCGGGCTGCGGAGCAGGGGCTGCCTATCGCCGCCATTAACCTGGGAAAGACCCGGGCGGATGACATGCTGGAGCTGAAGCTTGAATATCCCAGCGATGCCCTGTTGCCGCTACTGGTGGAGACTTTGAAACAGGTCAGGGGCTAGCTGGGTTCAGACTGGCTCACGGTATCCAACCAGTCGCGAATCCGCTCCAGCCGTTCCAGCGGATCATCCAGTTCCAGCAGGCTGATGGGTAATACCGGCTCCACCGGTAGCAGCTGGGCCAGTTGCCAGCCCAGGGTGTTGCTGTCTTCCGGAGGTTCCCAGTGGTAATCGTCGGGATAAAACTCCTCCGCGAGCACGGCGAGCAGCTCTTCGAGATCGCTGTCGCTATCGTCCAGCGGTACGGCCACTTCCAGTGGACGCAGCTGTACGTCCCCAATGACCAGACCATCTTTTTCCACTTCGCTGCTGTGCAGCTGGAACCGTCGACCGCCTTCGATGACGATGCCCAGCAGACCGTTCTCCAGCTGGTTCCAGTCGACGATGTCGGCGGTTACCCCCCAGGGATGTACCTTGGGCACCGCGCCCACTTCGCTTCCCTCCAGAATCGGTACCACACCGAAAGTGCCCTGTTTCTTGAGGCACTCGGTAATCATCCGCAAATAGCGCTGTTCAAAAATCTGCAGGCTGATCCGGGTGCCGGGAAACAGCGGTTGCAGCAGGGGGAACAGTGGGATTCGGGTGGTATCAGTCATGGGACATCCGGGAGTGGCCACCGGTAGTTCCCGGTGTCGGCAAGGGTTACATCAGGGGCGGGATTGTCTCACCTGTCGGCGCCAGGTGTCAGCAGTTTTGAGCGCGGGACCAGAATGGCATCGTTATTGAGATCGTGGTCGCTGTTATATCTCAGGGGTGGCCTGGGCTTGTCGTGGTCTGGTCTGTACGGGTAGGGCCCCCGATAGGGGTGATGTCCCCGGTATGGGTAGTAACTGCGATAGGGGTAATAGCCTCCGTAGTATTCCTCCCGGTAAATTTGCGGCGGCATTTCTGTTGCCCTTTCTGCAGAGGCCGCAGCCCGTTCCTCCTGACGGGCCTTGTCGCGGTCTTCACGATCCTGCTTCAGGCGGTCGGTGACATTGGCCATCTGCTCAATAAGCGCATTGGACTGTTCCAGACTGTCCCGGTTATCCCCGTTGCCTTTCAGGGTAATGGTTTCCAGCAAGACGGTTTTGTCCGGCGGTGTGTCGCTATAGGTGATGTTGCCGTTCGCGTCCACGGATTTGTAGACGGTCTGGCCCAGCGCGGTGCACGTGACACCGGCTATCAGCAACATCAGTGCCTGTTTCCTTACGAGCGATTTCATGGCGTTCTCAATGGGCGGTTGCGGGAGCTACTGACTTTGACCCTGAGCGGAGGGCAAAGTTGTCGGCCGGAAGGTTCACGAAATGGTCATATTTTATACACGAGCCTGTCACAGTGCGCTTCTAACGTGTCAGCTATGACAACGATAAAAGCCTTACAGACACTGCACTCACTCGATGTTGCCACGTTCTCGCGCATCGTCCAATGGAATACCCGGCGCAGCCTGTGCCGGATGGCCAGACTGGTCTCTGCCAGCGCGGACGGCTGGCCCTACCTGACACTGCCGCTACTGATAGCCCTGGTGTCCCCACCGCTGGCGCTGCAGGTGCTGGTGGTCATGGTAGCCGGGTTTGCCATCGAGCGCGTCAGCTATTACCTGCTTAAGAACAGCTTCAAACGCAACCGGCCCCCCAATGTCATCCCCGGTTTTCAGAGCGTCATTACCGCTTCCGATGAGTTCAGTTTTCCCTCCGGCCATACCTCAGGCGCCTTTTTGACCGCCACGGTACTGGTGTTACTGCTGCCGCTGGATGTGGCCGCCTACCTCTACGGCTGGGCTTCGTTGGTAGCCCTGTCGAGGGTGGTGCTCGGTGTGCACTTTCCGCTGGATACAGTGGCCGGGGCATTGCTGGGCAGCAGCATCGGCTGGTGGACAGTGCAAATCATCGCAGTTTAGGAGAAGCGACCTTGAAAATCTTTTACGGTGTACAGGGCACCGGCAATGGACATTTATCCCGAGCCCGGGCCATGGCCAGGGCGCTGTCCGAGTATCCGGATGTCGAAGTGGACTGGCTGTTTTCCGGCCGGCCCCGGCACCAGTATTTTGACATGCACATGTTCGGCGATTTCCAGTGCCGTTCCGGTCTGACCTTCCATTCCCGGGCGGGGCGCGTACAGCCGCTGAAGACCCTGCGCAATGTGGACCTGTTCCAACTGCGCTGCGACATCCGCTCCCTGGACCTGAGCGGTTACGATCTGGTGATCAGCGACTACGAGCCCATTACCGCCCGGGCGGCTCGCCACCAGGGGATGCCCTGTGTGGGGGTCGGCCACCAGTACGCTTTCTGTCACTCGGTGCCGGAGCGGGGCGGCAACCCCCTGACCCGCGCCATCATGCAGAACTTCGCCCCTGTGACGACGGCGGTCGGGCTGCACTGGCATCACTTCGAACAGCCGATTCTGCCGCCCATTGTCGACATCGACGATGAGTCACAGCCCGGCGGCAGTGAGAACCGGGTGCTGGTCTATCTGCCCTTTGAGGACCAGGGGCCGCTGCTGGCGCTGTTCCGCCGGTTTCCCGAATACGAGTTCTATATCTACGCGCCGGTGCACCACAACCGGGACGAGGGCAACCTGCACACCCGCCCCCTCAGCCGCGACGGTTTCCGCCGCGATCTGGCGGACAGCTTCTGGGTAATCTGCAATGCCGGGTTTGAGCTGATCAGCGAGGCCCTGCAGCTGGGCAAGCGCATCCTCGCCAAACCACTCGGCGGTCAGCTGGAACAGCTGTCCAACGCCGCCGCCCTGGAGCAGCTGGGTTTTGCCTCGGTGGAGGATCGTATCGACCGCCGGGCACTGGAGTTCTGGTTTGATTGCGCGCCGGATGTGGTTCGCCCCCGCTACCCGGATGTGGCTGCGGCACTGGCTCGCTGGGTTCACGGTGGCTGTACCGACAGCGTTGAGACACTCTGCCAGCAGTTGTGGTCCGAGTCCGATATCTGCCCGCCCCAGGCGGTATCCCGGCAGGTGGCCTGAATCAGGTCTTGATGGCGGGGAGATCTTTCCAGCTGGTGGTGTAGGCGGGGGAGCAGTGCTGCTGGCGCATCGGCCAGCCCCGTTTCTGCCCCTCGCTGGCCAGATAGGCGGTACCCCTGCCGTAACGTCGGTTGATATTGTCCAGGGTTTGCATCAGGGCATCCGCCTGAGCGGTTTGACCGAGCTCAAATATGTCGCCCTGGTGATGGCGGCGCGCGACCAGTTCGATCAATCCCACACCCGCTTTCAGATAGGCATGCCCCGGCCGGAAGATGCGCCGCACCCCCTGTTGGGCGCAGGCGGCGATCACCCGGCTGTCGTCAGTGGGATAGGGCAATTGCACCACCGCGCTGTTGCTGTAGTAATTGGGCTGGTGGGGCGAGGTGTGAATAAACACGTGCAGGGTCAGCGCCAGGTGCTGCTGGGCGCGCAGTTTCTCCGCCGCCCGGCTGGCGTAAAGGGTCACCGCCCGCAACAGCGGTTCCAGCTCGCGGGGCTTTTCCCCGAAGGAGCGGGTGCAGTAGATCTGCTGTTTGTCCGAGGCGACCTCCTCCAGCGCCAGACAGGAAATGCCGTTCAACTCTTCCATGGTGCGTTCCACGCAGACATTAAAGCGACGGCGGATGGCCTTCGGATCACTGCTGGCCAGTTCCCAGGCACTGTGGATTCCCATGTCCGCCAACCGTGCCCCCAGCCGTCGACCGATGCCCCACACCTTGGTGGCCGGCACCCGCCGCAGCAGCCACTGCCATTTGTGGGGGGCGTCCAGCAGGCAGACCCCGTTTTTTCCGGGAATATTCTTGGCGGCGTAGTTGGCCAGCTTTGCCAGGGTCTTGCTGGGGGCGATACCGACGCTCACCGGCATGCGCACCTGTTGCCAGACGCTCTGCTTGATGGACTGGCCATAGTCCTGCAACGGCTGGCGGATACCGTCCAGCTCCAGGAACATCTCGTCGATGCTGTAAATCTCGATGTTCGGGCTGAAATGGCGCAGGCAGTCCATCACCCGCCGGGAGATGTCGCCGTAGAGGCGGAAGTTGCCGGAGAACACCGCCACCCGGTGGCGCTCCAGCAGATGGCGGATCTTGAAATAGGCGTGCAGGTCGGGAACGCCGAGGGCTTTCGCCTCTTTCGAGCGGGCGATCACACAGCCGTCGTTGTTGCTCAGCACCACCACCGGCTTGCCGCGCAGGTCGGGGCGGAAAATCTGCTCGCAGCTGGCGTAACAGCTGTTGCAGTCTACCAGCGCGAACATCGGTGATGGCGCACCGAATGGATCACCACTCCCTCAATCAGCAGGTCCGCGTTGTCGTGCAGCTCAATGGGCGGATAGCGCCGGTTGCCGGCCCGCAGCAACTGGTTGTGCAGGTCCAGCACCTTGCAGGTCAGTTCGCCGTCGATGGCGGCGATCACCACATCGCCGTGCTGGGCTTGCAGGGCGCGGTCGACGATCAGCAGGTCGCCGTTGAAGATGCCGAAGCCGGTCATGGAATCCCCCTCGGCGCGGGCGAAGAACGTGGCCGCCGGGTGCTTCACCAGGTAGTCGTGGATATCCAGCGGCGTTTCCACAAAGTCGTCCGCCGGGCTGGGGAAGCCGGCACACGCGGTGCTGGCAAATGGTGACAGGGTGTTGGGCTGAGCCGTGCTATTCAGTTTTCGTGGGGAGGTTTTCATGTTGATCAAAATACTGTATAAAACAACAGTATTCAACCATTGAGAATACTTATGATAAACAGGGGATGTTCAGGTAACCCTATACATAAATATATGGGTTTGTGGTTTCTTTTGGGGATGGTTAGACTCGCCCGACTTTGCATGTGTATTGATCGGCTGGTTCACGATCCGTTGAGTCGGGAGTAATGTCATGAATGTCCAAGCATATTCTCTGATCAGTGATCCGGACATCCATCCTCAGAGTCGTTATCTGGCGTGTAAAGGTATGGCGAGGGGCTACGCAGATACGCTGAATGAGGATTCAAAATTACAATATGCAAGAGCGTATTGTGCCCATGTCTTAAAGGCGTATTGGGTTGAGTTATGTCGTCAGCAGGAAGCTTCTATTGAGATCAAATCCCTTTCTACAAAGGTCCCTCTGCCAGACTTGATTGAAGATGTGCAGCATCTCGCAGTGGAGACAGGCAAGCTGGTTGCATCATTTCCTGTTGAAGATGCTGGATATCTCATAGGCTCTATTTACACCGTTATGTTGCCGAGCTCTATAAGGTCTGAGCTGGGAGCTTTCTATACTCCACCCCCGTTAGTGGCTCGTTTACTTGATCTGGCAGAGGAGGCTGGGTTCGATTTTGAAAATGGCTCGGCGATTGATCCTGCATGTGGTGGTGGCGCCTTTCTTGCTCCTTTGGCTCTGAGGATGTGGCAGAGTAGCCAAAATGCTTCGCCCGAATGGTTGTTAAAGAGGTTGGGCAAAAGACTTAAGGGTATTGAAATCGACCCTTTTTCTGCATGGATGACGCACGTTCTATTAGAGGCGGCTTTGCTGCCTCTATGCGTGGCCACAAAACGGCGACTTCCAGCAGATCTTGTGATTGCGGGGGATGCTTTACAGTCAAGAAATATTGGTCATTTTGATTTGGTGATAGGTAATCCTCCTTATGGCCGTATGTCCTTATCCACGGAACTAAGAAGTGTTTACTCAAGATCTTTGTACGGCCATGCAAATTTGTACGGCCTGTTTACAGACTTGGCATTGCACCTGGCTAAGGATGGTGGCGTTATCTCTTATTTGACCCCAACCTCTTTTTTGGCAGGTCAATATTTCAAGGCATTGAGAGGTTTGCTCTTGGAGGAAGGGGCTCCAGTAGCATTTGATTTTATCGCTGATAGGGAAGGCGTGTTTGATGATGTGCTGCAGGAAACGTTGTTAAGCAGTTTCAGGAAGGGTGGAAAAAAGCAGAAGGTTAGCTTGTCCGAGCTGACAACGTTAGGAATTCATGAGATGGAAATAAAGTCTGTCGGTGATGCTGTTGTTCCATCAGATAATTCACCTTGGTTCTTGCCGAGAAAGGCGGCGGACGTAGACTTTGTCAATAAGCTAAGAAAAATGCCTACTAGGCTGTCAGATTTGGGGTATTCCATTTCTACAGGGCCATTGGTCTGGAATCGTTTCAAATCGCAATTGCGGCCACGTAGGACACAGGGGGCTTTTCCACTAATTTGGGCGGAATCTGTTGGGGTGGATGGGTTTGTTTTTCGATCACAGAGGAAGAATCATGAGCCCTATATCGAAATAGAAAAACACCAGCAGTATTTAGTTTCTGGCCAGTCCTGTGTCCTTGTCCAGAGAACAAGTGCGAAAGAGCAAAATCGTAGACTTGTATCTGCTGTGCTTCCACAGTCATTTTTAGATGAGAATGGTGGAGCCGTAATAGAAAACCATTTAAACATGATCTACGGCAGTGACCTGCTGATTGAGATATCCCCAAAAGCAATAGAAGTGTTGCTGAATACCCGAGTGGTGGATAGAGCCTTTCGCTGTATTAGTGGCAGTGTGTCGGTGTCTGCTTATGAGTTGAACTCATTGCCCATTCCAACTGTGGAGCAAATGAAAGAACTTGATGTTTTGATAGCTAATAATGCTCCCAAGTTAAAAATCGAAAGAAAAGTCGCTAGCTTTTATGGGGAGTCTGTTTGATGACTCCTCCGGATATCCCGAGCCTTGAGACAGTTTCTCAGCGTTTAAAACTCATCTTCCCAGAGGGAATAAAGTATCGAAATTATGTGACTCGGGAAATGGCCGCTAAGACAGTTTTTGTAATGTTTTATGCCGGGGCGGTGGATGGAGTTGGAAGATGGATTAGGCCTAGTCAGGTTACAGATATGACTGACAAGCAGTCATTAATGGTGGATGACCAAAGCCGTTTCGAGTGGGTCGAGCGTACGCTATCAAGTAAAAAAGATCGTCCGGTAAATACATGGTATGCGGCAAACTCACGTGAACCAATACGTGATGAAACCTTAAGAAGCGGCTTTATCCCTTGCCGGGCTGTTGTTGAAAGGCCTGGAGTGCCCACGACTTCACCAAAGCCAAAATATGCTTTAGCTGCATCATTTGCGGCCTTGTTTGACGAAAGCCTTCAGGGTGATGTGTTGGACGAGGCGATTGGCCAATGGCAAAAGACGCATTTAAGTAAGGCCGCAATGGCAAGAGTTCAGCTGGTGCGCTCTGGGGCATTAGTTGGGGAGGACGAAATAGTTGTTATTTTGCCAAGTGGAGAACAGCGTACACTAGCTCCCGGCCCTTCAAGCCTGATAACAAAAGCTGTTATTGAAGAATTCGCGCCAAGGTTTTTAAAGTCTTCTACTGTGTTGTGGTTGTCGGAATCTGGAAACAAGGTCATTGCAAATGATCAAAAGCTTGCTTCTGACCTAGGTCTAAAAATTGATGTGTCAAAGACTTTGCCCGACATTATTTTGGTTGATCTTGGTTCTAAGCCTGATGGCAGTGATATGTTGATCGTTTTTGTTGAAGTCGTGGCTACAGATGGACCTATTAATAGCGAGCGAAAAGCTGCGTTGAAAACGGTAGCTTTAAATGCTGGCTTCGATGAGCGTCATGTAGCATTTTTGACAGCTTTCATGGATAGAAGCATGTCACCGTTTAAAAAGTCTATTTCAGAGTTGGCTTGGGGCTCGTATGCCTGGTTTGTCTCTGAGCCAGATTACTTGATTGCCTTGAGAAATGGCCGGCCTTTAACTCTGTCTGAAATCAATTTATAAAAAGCGCGGGGATATGCCCTAGACTACCGCTTTGATGGTCGTTCCTGGCAGTATTAGTGTCATCACCAATCCTATTTATCGAGATTTAAATGTTTATCGCAATGAACCGTTTTAAAATCGTCCTTGGCAGCGAAGACGAATTCGTCAGCATCTGGAAGAACCGGGAAACCTACTTGGATACGGTCCCGGGCTTCAAGGAATTTCATCTGCTCAGGGGGCCGAGCACAGAGGAATACACGCTGTTTGCCTCTCACTCCGCATGGGAATCCCGCGAAGCGTTTGAAGGCTGGACTAAATCGGAAGCCTTTCGTAAAGCCCATGCCAATGCCGGTGGCAGCAGGAAGGAAATCTACCTGGGGCCGCCGCAGTTTGAAGGTTTTGAATCTGTTATCTAGTTATCCGCTCTGGGCAATTCAACACGTACCGCCACGGACTTGAAGGCCGGGGTCTTGCTGCGCGGATCGCTGTCGGTGCCCACCAGTACATTGGCCTCAGGGAAGTAGGCCATCAGATTGTGCTCCGGCAGGTCGAAGGGATAGACCCGCACCCGGTCCATACGGCCATGTTCTGAAACCAGGTCCACCACATTGTTAATACCGAGTCGCTCAATGGTGGTCGGGTGCATCAGCACTGCCCAGCGGTCGTGGGTGTCCCGATAGCTGTCCCGCTCCTCGTAGACAATGGTATTGAATTGCCCCTCGCTGCGCACCGTCATCAGGGTAAACGGGTAATCCTTGCTGGCCACTGCACCGGGTAGCGGGTGCACGGCAAAGCGGGCGCGGCCGCCGGGACGATTGAACTCCGGTTGGTGTTTCAGCCTTCCGCGGATATGGAATTCCTTCCGTGCCACGTCGATATCTGCCAGCTCTTCCATGCCGGGAATCACCCGGGCAATGGCTTCGCGCACCGTGCTGTGCTGGCGGAAGCGCTCGAACTCTACGGGGGAGTCCGGCAACAGTCGTTCGGCCAGTTCCACCAGAATTTCCACCTCCGGGCGGGTGTGGGCGTGGCGCTGAATGCCGCCATCGCTGAGACGTACGAAGTTGAACATGGATTCCTGGGTGGTGGGCTGCCATTCCTCGTCCCGGGCGGTAACCGGCAGGATCAGGCTCTCGCTGTGGTCACAGCCGTGTATATGACCCAGGTTCAACGTGGTGGTGAGAAACAGCTTGAAGCCGATGCGGTCCAGCGCCTGGCTGGCCCAATCCGCGTTGGGAGTGGCGCCGTACAGGTTGCCGCCCATGATCAGCGCTGCGTCGATATCACCGCGATAGCTGGCCTCTATACAGGCCAGGGTATCCATTCCTGCACCTTTCGGCAGGCTGGCGCCCAGTTCTGTTTCCAATCGTTCAAATACATCCGCTGCCAGCACTGGTTTTACGCCGATGGTGCCGATGCCCTGCACATTGCTGTGGCCGCGCAGCGGCAATAAGCCCGCGCCGGGTTTGCCGACCATGCCGCGCAGCAGAGCCAGGTTGGCGATGTACTCGATGTTTTCTACCCCGTGGCGGTGGTGGGTCATGCCCATGCCCCAGGCAAACACGCTGTGCTCAGAGACTGCGTAGGCTGCCGCCGCCTGTTCGATCTGGCTGCGGGGAATGCATGTCTCTCGCTCGATGCAGTCCCAGTCGGTCTGCTCGATATCCGCGAGGAAGTCATCAAACCCTTCGGTGTGCTGCTCGATATAGACGCTGTCCTGATGGCTGCCTGCCAACAGTGCCTTGGCGATGCCTTTGAGCAGGGCGATATCGCTGCCGATGGCCGGTTGCAGGTATTGGCTGGCGATCCAGGTGCCACCGCTGGCCATGGACTTGGCGCTCTTCGGTACGGCGAAACGCACCAGCCCCGGTTCTTTCGCCGGGTTGATGACAATTACCTGGCCGCCGCGCTCCCGCAGTCGCTGCAACTGGTGCAGCAGGCGGGGGTGGTTGGAGGCGGGATTGGCACCGATCAGGAACACCAGGTCGCAGCGGGTCAGGTCCTCCAGCTCCACCGTGGCGGTGCCGGTGCCGATGGCGCTGCCCAATGCCTCGCTGGTGGCCTGGTGGCAGTAGTAGGAGCAGTTGTTAATGTTGTTGGTGCCATAGAGGCGCGCCAGCAACTGCAATACAAAACCGGCTTCATTGGAGGAGCGGCCGGATGAGTAGAAAAAGGTGCGCGATGGCGGAGTACCGGCAAACCTGCCAGCGGCATAGTCCAGTGCCCACTCCCAGCTCACTTCCCGAAAGCGATCCTCATTGGCGCCCTTGTAAATCGGCTTGCCGAGTCTCCCCAAGTGTTCCAGCTCGCGGCCGCTGAGTTCCCGCAGTTGCGCCAGGTCGTGATCGAAAATCTGCGCCGGGATAGCGGGTTGAATATCGGTGGACTGTGCCTGAATGCTCTTGTTGCAGACCGCCGGAAATTCTCCCAGCTCGTTGGTCATGCCGCCGAGCTGGCCACCCATGCCCAGGCCGCAGGCCTTGCAGGTGTTGTTGGCGCGCAGCGCCTTGGAAGAATTGAGCAGGCCGATGCGTCGCACGGTGTTGAGGGTGTAGAGCACCTTTTTCGGGCCGCCGCCGACAATATGATCGGAGGGTGTCTTGGGCGGTTGGTGGCTCATGGTGCTGTTACAGATACTGTGCGTGAAAACGCAGATGATCGCCGATCAGGCTGGCGATAAAAAAGTAGCTGTGGTCGTAGCCGGACTGGATACGCAGCTCCAGTGGGTAGCCTGTCTCTTGGGCAGCCTGTTGCAGCAGCTCGGGTTTTAACTGTTCCCGCAGGAAGTTGTCGGCGTCTCCCTGATCCACCAACATGGGTATGTGTTGATCCGCTTGGCGAATCAGTTCACAGCTGTCGTATTGCCGCCAGGTTTCCCGGTCGTCCCCCAGGTAGTTGCCCAGGGCTTTTTCGCCCCAGGGACAGTGCATTGGAGAACAGATGGGAGCGAAAGCCGATACTGAGCGATAGCGGCCGGGATTTTTCAGGGCGATGGTCAGCGCGCCGTGGCCACCCATGGAGTGGCCGCTGATGGCGGTTCTGCCGCTGTCCACAGGGAAATGTTCACTCACCAGTGCCGGCAGTTCTTCCACCACGTAGTCGTACATCTGGTAATGCAAAGACCAGGGTTGTTGCGTGGCATTTACATAGAAACCTGCGCCGAGGCCAAAGTCGTATTCACCCTGCGGGTCGTCGGGCACACCTTCGCCTCTGGGACTGGTGTCCGGCGCCACCAGGGCAATGCCATATTCGGCCGCGTAGCGCTGGGCGCCCGCCTTGATGACAAAGTTCTCGTCGGTGCAGGTGAGCCCGGATAGCCAGTAGAGAACTGGCACCGATTGATGTGCGACCTGCGGTGGCAGGTAGATGGAAAAGGTCATCTCGCAGCCGAGTACCGCTGAGGGGTGCCGGAAGCGCAGTTGCTGGCCGCCAAAACAGCGGTGGGCGTCAATCTGTTCCATCCTTGGGGTCGCCTCAGTAGATCACTACGGAGCGGATGCTCTCGCCACTGTGCATCAGGTCGAAAGCCCGGTTGATATCATCAAGGGGCATGGTGTGGGTGATCAGATCGTCGATATTAATCTTGCCCTCCATGTACCAGTCGACGATCTTCGGTACATCGGTGCGACCGCGAGCTCCGCCAAACGCGGTGCCGCGCCATGAGCGGCCGGTGACCAGCTGGAAGGGTCGGGTGGAGATTTCCTGGCCGGCGCCGGCGACACCGATGATGCAGCTCTGGCCCCAGCCCTTGTGGCAGCACTCCAGCGCCTGGCGCATCACCTTGACGTTGCCGATGCACTCAAAGCTGTAATCGACACCGCCGCCGGTGATTTCGATCAGGTGGCTCACCACATCGCCCACTTCCGCCGGGTTGACGAAATCGGTCATGCCAAACTGCCTGGCCAGCGGCACCTTGGCCGGGTTCAGGTCCACACCGATGATGCGGGTGGCGCCGACCATCTTGGCGCCCTGGATGACATTGAGGCCGATGCCGCCGAGACCGAACACCGCCACGGTGGAGCCCGGCTCCACTTTCATTGTGAAGGCAACAGCACCGATACCGGTGGTGACACCGCAGCCGATGTAACAGATCTTGTCGAAGGGGGCGTCCTCGCGCACTTTGGCCAGGGCGATTTCCGGCAAGACGGTGTAATTGGAAAAAGTGGAACAGCCCATGTAGTGGAGAATGGGTTTGCCGTCCAGGGAAAAGCGGCTGGTGCCGTCGGGCATCAGGCCCTGACCCTGGGTGCTGCGAATGGCCTGGCAGAGATTGGTCTTGGGGTGCAGGCAGTACTCGCACTCCCGGCATTCCGGGGTGTAGAGGGGGATCACATGGTCGCCGGGCTTGAGACTCTTCACTCCGGGACCCACATCCACCACCACGCCGGCACCTTCATGGCCGAGGATAGCGGGAAAGGCACCTTCCGGGTCGTCGCCGGAGAGGGTAAAGGCATCGGTATGGCAGACGCCGGTGGCCTTGATTTCCACCAGTACTTCGCCGGCTCTGGGACCCTGCAAGTCCACTTCAATTACTTCCAAGGGTCTGCCCGCGCCAAATGCAACTGCTGCCCGTGTCTTCATGCCTTACTCCTCCACGTTAACCGGCCAATTGATGAAGGCTGACTATAATCAGTTGCCCCGGGGGTGGCAAACCATCGGCGAGGGCGGTGGGTTATTTGATGCGCACCAGATCCCGTACGGCACTGGTCAGCATCTGGTTGGACACCAGTAGTTCCCGGTTGATGTTGAGCAGCGACGACAGCGGGATGCCGATGGCATCACTGTTGTCGTAGCGGGTCATCAGCTGGTGCAGCCGGTCGTGAGACAGGTTTACCTCTTCCTGCAACTGCGGATACTTTTCATCCAGCAGTACCGGGTCGGTGTGCTCCAGCAGGTTGAGCAGGTGACGATAGATGTTGCGGGTATCGTGACGCAGGGTCTCGATCAGTTCCTCATCATCCGACTGCATGCGCAATTCCACCACGTTCTGGCGGACATTCTTGAGGCTCTTGGCGCCGTAAACCAGATCCCGCGCGGCGTGCACCAGCCGCGAAACCTTTTCCGTTTCCCCCTCGGCCGTCTTCTCCCGCAGCATGCGGTTGGCGTACTGCAGGATCTGCTGCTCGGTGTGCTTGATCTCCGAATACTGGTCGTCGTAGCTGGATTTGGCCTGCTTGATCTGCTCGTACACTTCCAGCCCCTTGAAGCCGATCAGTAGCTCTTCAGGACGGATGCGCAGCACCCGCAGGTTGAGGATCAGTACCTTGTAAAACAGCCGGATGACTTCCTGGCGCACCGCCTCGGTAGCGGCGTCAAAGACCGTGGGGGATACCTTGGTGATGTACTGGCAGCCGATCAGGTCGTCGTCGGTAAAACGCGACTGCAGCCAGCGGGCGAATGGCGACACGATAGGCAGGAAGATCAGGATGCCGAGGCCGTTGAACAGGGAGTGGAACAGCACCAGCACATACATGGGGTCGGTGACTGCCATGGTATCGGTGATCAGCGTCAGCAGCGGCTGCATCAGCAACAGTGCGATGCTGCTCACCACCAGATTGAAGATGAAATGGGAAAGGGCCACCCGGCGTTTGTCGGATGAGCCCTTCACGCCGCCTATCAGTACCGTACTGGTAGTGCCCAGATTGGCGCCGATGACAATGGCCGCTGCCGTAGTGACGGGCAGTACCCCGGCGTGGATGGCGCTGAGCACAATCATGATGGTGGCCGAGCTGGACTGAATCAGTGCGGTGAACAGCAGGCCGCCGAGGGCGTAGAGCAGAATGGGATAGTTCCGGAAGATGTCCGGGGATATCTGTTCGGAGAGAAACTCCATACTGGTCTTCATGAAATCCAGGCCCATCAGCAGCAGGCCAATACCCAGCAACAGTCGCGCCTGGCTGTGGCGGCGGTAGTCCGGGTTGAGGAACACCACGCCCAGGGTGCCGATTGCCAGCAGCGGCATGGCATATTCCGTCAGGCTCATCTTGAAGCCGATGGTGGCGACGATCCAGCCGGTGAAGGTGGTGCCCAGGTTGGCGCCGAAGATGACGCCGAGGGCGTTGGTCATGGAAAGGATGCCGGCGCCCACAAAGGCCAGGACGATCAGGCCGACCATGGAACTGCTCTGCAGACAGGCGGTGGTGATGATGCCGATCAGCACCCCGCGCAGGGGGCTCTTGGTGTAGTCGCGCAGCAGGTGCCGGAAAGAGCGGGTGCCCAGGGTGCGCAGGGCCTGTTCCAGCATCATCATCCCGAACAGGAACAGGCCGAGACCGGCTACCAGTTCCCAAGGGTCAAAATGCTGTAGGGTCGGATCCATCTGCCTTGCGCTGCTCCCGGCAGGTCATGTCAGGGACAGTGTAGCAGTCTGAAAATCGTTGCGGCAGGGGGGTGAAGAAACCACCGGCGGGGTTACCGCCGGTGGTCGTAAGGACGTTACTTGCCGAGAGGTTTGAACATCAGGATCAGTTTCGGCAGCAGGGTCATGGAGCCCAGCAGGGCAGTCAGCATCGCCAGGCCGGTGAGCAGGCCGAAGTACACGGACGGAATGAAGTTCGACAGCGCCAGGATCGAGAAGCCGATGATGATGGTGATGGCGGTGTAGAAGAGCGCCCGACCGATACTGGCGTGGGCCCGGTGCATGGCGGCCAGGTAATCGCGATCCAGGGCAAATTCCCGTTTGAAGCGGGTGATGTAGTGGATGGAGTTATCCACGCCGATACCCACAGTGATGGCCGCGATGGTAATGGTCATCATGTCCAGGGGGATGCCAGCCAGTCCCATGCCGCCAAGTACCACGGTGGCCGCCAGCATGTTCGGCAGCATGGCGATGACGGAGATGGAGATGGAGCGGAACAGCACCATGAACATCACCATGATGCCCAGGAATACGGTGCCCAAGGTCAGGATTTGCGAGCGAAACAGGCTCTGCAACATGTTGTTGTAGAGCACCAGCAGGCTGGTGAAGTGCACCTGGTCATCTTTCAGGCCCACTTCATCGACGATATAGCGGCGCATCTGCTCAAGCAGTTCCGGGCGTTTCAGCTGGCTGCCGGTTTCCTTGATGCGCAGGCTGATGCGCGCCTGGTTCAGCTGGTCGTCGATATAGGGGTCAAACAGCAGTGCCGCGTTCTGCGGGGACAGGCTGTTGCGGACGAAAGCCAGTTCCAGGTCGTTGAGGGGGTGGCCCATCAGATCCTGCGCCACGTCGGCGATGGTGACCAGAGAGTTGACCTTGCCCACTTCCGGCAGGGAATCCAGGTAGTTGTGGATTTTCTTCAGGTCGTGCAGGCCGACACCGGTGAACCAGTAGGTATTGGGCTTCGCGGCGTTGTCAGTTTCACCTTCGCTGTCGAAGGCATCATCGGACGCGAACGGATCATCTTCTTCCGCAAACGGGTCTTCCTCGGTCACGGTGGGCATCGGCGGAGCCGGAGGAGCGTCGATGATGATGTCCAGCGGCGTGGTGCCGCCCAATTTCTCATCGATGACCGACAGACCCTGATAGATTTCGGTGTGGGAGCGGAAGTAGTCGATAAAGCGGTTTTCCACCTGCAGGCGGGAAATGCCCCAGCAGCTGATGATGCCGGCCAGAATCGCCAGGGCCAGCACCAGGCTGCCGCGATTTTCGGTGAAGCGGGCAAAGATCATGGTGTAGGCGGCGGAGTTGTCGCCCTTGTCATTGTTGCGGCCTTTGCCGAGCAGCATCATGCCGGCGGGGATGACCACAAATGCCAGGCTCAATGCCAGAATGATTCCCATGGTCATCATCCAGCCGAAGTCGATCACCGGGCGGATGTCACTGACAACCAGTGACACGAAGGCCACTACGGTGGTCAGCACTGTGTACAGGCAGGGGCGAGCCATGTAGGCCACGGTGTCGCGTACCAGTTGAATCTGGTCGCGATCCGGGTGCTCCAGTTGCATTTCCCGGTAGCGCACGATCAGGTGGATGGTCAGCGCCAGGGTAATGATCAACAGCAGTGCCACGAAATTGGAGGAGATGACGGTCAGGCGCCAGTCGATCCAGCTCAGATAGCCGAGCATGATTTCCACCGACAGTACGCAGGTGAACAGCGGTAGGATTACCCAGCGAACCTGGCGGAAGATGATGGCCAGGGTGGCGATGATAAACAGCACGATGCCGCTGCCGAACACCCGCAGGTCGCTCTTGATGAAGTCGATCATGTCGGCGGTGATCATGCTGGGGCCGCCGAGGAACAGGGTGGCGCGATCCTTGAACGCGGACATTTTTTCGCGCACTTCCGCCACCCGCTGGTGTTCTTCCTTGGCCCGGTCAGTGCGGTAATCGAGGAATTCCTTACTGACGTCCTCCAGCTCCACTTCTTCCTCTGGGGTCAGTCCCTGGGTATCCCGCTTCAGGCGCAGGGCATCCCGCTGGCGCACCAGGGTCAGGTATTTGCGATCCAGTTCCATGGTGGCCATCAGTGCAGTGGTCTGGCCATCGGGGCTGAGGATCAGCTTGCGGTAAATGGGGCTTTCCAGGAATTCCTTGCGGGCCAGGTCGCGGTCGGTGCCGGGGGTCAACAGGGTGCGCGGTTCTTCCTTGAGCTGGGATACTGTCACCATCGGGCTGTACAGCAGGGGCACGTCGAGGATGGAGGTTACCGATGCCACCCCTTCGATCTGCTTCAGCTCATCGCGAATTTCCGCCAGGGTCTTCAGCGAGGCATCGTCCAGCAGGTCGCCTTGTTTCGGAGTGTAGGTCACGACCAGGAAATCGCTGCTGCCGTAGTGCTGCAGGGTTTCGCGGAAGTAGTCGAGGTCCGTGTCGTGCTCCAGGGTGAGCGAGTCGGCTGACGCATCCAGCTTGAAATTGGGCAGGCCAAAGGCCATGGCGACGGCGAGCAACACGACCGCAATCATCACCACCAAGGGGTGACGAAGGATCAGTTTTTCGTATATTCCCAGCAGCCTCTCAGACATCCGACGGTATCCTTCTTATAGTATTGGGTTGGCGAAAGCGCAGTATTATGCCAGAACTGTGCAATTCCCGCGCATTGCCGCCCCCGGATTTTTTAGCGGTCGTTATGGCCCAGACCACGCTCGGGATCGATCAGGTCGCGCACCCGCTGTTTCAGTGTCTTGGCATCCGGAAAGCCGCCGTCCCGCACCCGTTCCCAGATGGACTGGTCATCCAGGTAAATCTCGAACGCGCCGCCGGTTTCCGCCGGCCGCAGGGCTACCTCCGAGAGGTCGTCCATAAAGGTAGTGAGCAGTTCCTGGGCCAGCCAGGCTGAACGCAGCAGCCAGTTGCAGCGGGGACAATAGACGATGGCGATGCGCGGTTTCTGGGACATGGGGTAAACTCCGGGTAAATAAAAAACATCGGCCAAGATAACCTTCACAACGTCTAGATGAAAGCCGTCATTCTCGATGCGGACACCCTGGGTTCAGGGGATGTCGATCTCTCCCGGATTACCGACCTGCCGTTGCAGTGGGCGGTATACGATCGCACCGATGCCGGGCAGGTGGCCGAACGCATGGCCGGCGCAGAGGTGGTGCTCACCAACAAGGCTCCGATCGGGGCTGTTGAGCTGGATGGTGCCCCGGGGCTGCGCTATATCGGCGTGCTGGCCACCGGCACCAATGTGGTTGATCTGGAGGAAGCGGCTGCCCGTGGGGTCGTGGTCAGTAACGTCACCGGTTACGGTACCGGCTCGGTGGTGCAGCACACCTGGGCGCTGATTCTGGCGCTCACCACCCACCTGCCTGACTACAATGTGGCGGCCCTTGATGGTCGTTGGGCTGCCAGCCACAATTTTTGTTTGCTGGATTTTCCGGTGACCGAGCTGGCGGGAAAAACCCTGGCTATCGTCGGTTATGGACAGCTGGGCAAGGCAGTTGCCGGAGTCGGCCACGCCTTTGGTATGCAGGTGAAAGTGGCGGCGCTGCCCTGGCGTCACGGTGGTGGCGGGGGGCGGGTGCCATTTGATCAGCTGCTGCGTGAGGCGGATGTGCTGACCCTGCACTGTCCCCTCACCGAGGAAACCCGTGGCCTGATCGGTCGCCGCCAGCTGGCGATGATGAAAAGCAGCGCCCTGCTGATCAACTGTGCCCGCGGTGGCTTGGTAGATGAGCAGGCCCTGGCGGAGGCGCTGGAAGATGGCGAAATCGCCGGAGCGGGCGTAGACGTGCTCAGCGAAGAGCCGCCGGTAAATGGCAATCCGCTACTCAACCCGGATCTGCCTAACCTGATCGTTACTCCGCACAGTGCCTGGGTGGCAAAGGAGGCGCGGCAGCGCCTGATCGACCAGGTGGCCGACAACCTGAGAGAATTTCTGGCGGGCAACCCCGTCAATGTGGTGAACAGGAAATAAAGAGAGTCGTTGATGTTGGGTTTGATACAGCGGGTCAGCTACGCCAGTGTCGAGGTAAATGGCGACAAGGTGGGTGAGATCGGCCAGGGAATACTGTTGCTGTTGGGTGTCCAGCGGGGGGACACAGAGGCGAATGTCGATCGTCTTCAGGACAAGGTACTGCAATACCGTATTTTCCCGGATGAGCATGGCAGGATGAATCTCAACGTGGAACAGGTTGGAGGTGGGCTGTTGGTGGTGTCCCAGTTCACCCTGGCGGCAGATACTGGCAAGGGGCTCCGCCCCAGCTTCACGCCGGCGGCACCGCCGGAAGAGGCGGAAAGGCTCTATAACTACTTCGTCAGCCGAGCCAAACATATCTATCCGGATGTGGCCACAGGTATTTTCGGCGTCGATATGCAGGTCAGCCTGTGCAATGACGGGCCGGTGACGTTTTTGCTGGAAGGTTAGTTTGAGAAAGGGTTAAGCCGTCCAATAAAAAAGGCGCCGTCACAAGTGACGACGCCTGTCGGGTCTAAAGAAAATCTTCGCTAATGCCGGCGAACTATTACTGGGTCACCTTGTTGAATACTTCCGTGGCCGTCTGTTCAATCATGGGAATCAGCAGATCCTGACCATCCTGCTCAGCCTTGGTCTTGAAGTTGTTGGCAATCACATTGTTTCCACCGCTGATGTTCTTCAGTGCATAGTCGAGGGAAATGGAATCACCCTTGCGGATAGTGCCCTGTGCTGCTGTCAGTTTTTCCATTGATTCCTGCTGCATCTGCACATTGGCGGCGGTATTGGCAACGTTGGCTGCGGTGGTAGCCGCTACAAAGCTGCCCATGCTGCCACCCACGCCCGCATAGGGCAGGGCGGAAGAAATCACCCCAGCACCGATGGACAGTGCCTTGCCCCAGCTCTTTTTCTTTTCATATTCCACATCAGTGGAAAGCATGTACTGGCAACCGGACTGTTTGGCCTCAGCGTCCAGCTGAGCGGGCAGGCGTGACTGCAAGGTAACTACTTCCAGCATGGGACCGCTCAGGTAGGAAATCAGCATGTTTTGTACCGGGCCAGAGACATCCTGGCCGCTGGCGCCCTGGCCCAACTGGGCTTTGGGCGGTGCAATGGCGATGCAGGGTTTGTCGTTGGCGTGTGCCGGGTTGATCAGGACGGTTGTTACAAGAGCAACAAAAGCTAAAAGTCTGGAACGTTTGCTAGCAGACACAAAAGACTCCTTCTATCCATGTGTATCTTGGGGCTGGCTAAAGTGCTGGCCGATATTGTTAGTTACAACTGTCAGATGTCAAACGGGGTGTTAAGCTTCTTCGCCACGGTTCCCTTCACCAGCTTGGCGTACAGGGGAATGCCGTTGCGGTAGGGCGGGTAGTCTTCACCGGCGATCAGTGGTGCCAGGTAGTCCCGGGCCAGCTGGGTGATGCCGAAACCGTCGCGACTGATGAAATCGCTGGGCATCTTCTTCTCAATGTTGGCCACCTGTTCCAAGGGGGCTTCCCCCAGTTCCCAGTCGTAACCCTCGCCGCTGAGGCGTTCGATGGTCACCATCACGGAATTTTTACCTGCCAGAGCGTATTCCACGGCGGCCTTGCCCACCGCGTAGGCCTGGTCAACGTCGGTGGCGGAGGCGATGTGGCGGGCGGAACGCTGCAGGTAGTCTGCCAGCGCCCAGTGATATTTGTAGCCGAGTTCGTGCTTGATCATCGCCGCCAGGGTCGGGGCCACGCCGCCGAGCTGCTTGTGGCCGAAGGCGTCGGTGTGGGCGGAGCCGGCAATCAGGGTGCCGTCGTTGTACTGGGCACCTTCGGAAGCCACGATCACGCAGTAGCCTTTTTCCTTGACGGTCTCTTCAACACGGGCCAGGAAGTCCTGTTCATTGAAGGGCACTTCCGGGAACAGGATGAGGTGCGGCGGATCACCGGCCTCTTCCGCAGCCAGGGCGCTGGCGGCGGCAATCCAGCCGGCGTGGCGGCCCATCACCTCAAGGATGAATACCTTGGTGGACGACTCGCACATGGAGGCGACATCCAGACTGGCTTCCTTGGTGGACACCGCCACGTACTTGGCCACAGAGCCGAAGCCGGGGCAGTTGTCGGTGAAGGGCAGGTCGTTGTCGACAGTCTTGGGAATGTGGATGGCCTGGATCGGGTAACCCATTTTTTCCGACAGTTGGGAAACCTTCAGGCAGGTGTCGGCGGAGTCGCCGCCGCCGTTATAGAAGAAATAACCGATGTCGTGGGCCTTGAACACCTCGATCAGGCGTTCGTACTCGGCACGGTTTTCTTCCAGGCTTTTCAGTTTGTAGCGGCAGGAACCGAAGGCTCCGGCAGGGGTGTGGCGCAGGGCGGCGATGGTTTCGTCGGACTCCAGGCTGGTATCGATCATGTCTTCGCGCAGGGCGCCGATGATGCCGTTGTGACCGGCGTACACTTTGCCGATCTGGTCACTGTGTTTGCGGGCTGTTTCGATTACACCGCAGGCGCTGGCGTTGATTACTGCTGTAACGCCGCCGGACTGGGCGTAGAACGCATTCTTTTTTGGCATGGATTCCCTCGTTGGACAGCCCTGTGCAGAAGGTGCGAATGATACTGGAAAGCGCCCCGGATTTCATTTTTTATGCCCCGTTCCCATTTGTGGCGCTGGCCGGATTTGCAGCGGCGCCGATTTAGGCTATGTTGTCCCCGCAGGGGGTGAAGGCACTTCCCGCCGGGATAAAAAGAGCTGGGGACAAGACAGTATGCATATTCATATTCTGGGTATCTGCGGCACCTTCATGGGGTCGCTGGCGCAATTGGCCAAGGCCGCCGGGCACCAGGTATCCGGTTGCGACGCCAACGTCTACCCGCCCATGAGCACCCAGCTGGAAAATGCCGGCATCGAACTCGCCGAGGGTTACGGCACCGAACAGTTGAACCCGCCGCCGGATCTGGTGGTGATAGGCAACGCCCTGTCCCGTGGCAACCCCGCAGTGGAATACGTGCTCGACAACGGCATTCCCTACACCTCCGGCCCCCAATGGCTGGGAGATTTCTTCTTGCGCGAGCGCTGGGTGCTGGCAGTGGCCGGCACCCACGGCAAGACCACCACCTCCAGCATGCTGGCCTGGATTCTGGAATACGCCGGCATGGAGCCGGGCTTCCTGATCGGCGGCGTGCCCAACAATTTCGGCGTGTCGGCGCGACTCGGCGGTACCCCCTTCTTTGTGGTGGAAGCGGATGAATACGACAGCGCCTTTTTCGACAAGCGCTCCAAGTTTGTCCACTACCGGCCCCGCACCGCCATCCTCAACAACCTGGAATTCGACCACGCCGATATCTTTCCGGACCTGAAGGCCATCCAGACCCAGTTCCACCACTTTGTGCGCACTATCCCGGGCCACGGACTGATTGTGGCTCCGATCGCGGACGAGAATCTGCAGGAGGTGCTGGCCATGGGCTGCTGGTCGGAATACCAGCCATTGGGAGACTTCAGTAATTGGGATGTGGAGCCGCTGGCGGCGGATGGCTCCGAGTTTGTTGTCAGTTACCAGGGGCGCAAACGCGGCACCGTGTGCTGGCAGCAGAGCGGCGAACACAACATTTTCAACGGCCTGGCGGCCATCGCCGCAGCACACCATGTGGGTGTGACACCGGAAGTGGCCTGTGAAGCGTTGAGCGAGTTTCAGGGTGTCAAGCGGCGCATGGAGCAGATCGCGGCAGTCAACGGGGTGCGGGTCTACGACGACTTCGCCCACCACCCCACTGCCATCGCCACCACTCTGGCGGGCTTGCGCAAGCGGGTGGGAGATGAACCGATCATCGCTGTGATTGAACCTCGCTCCAATACCATGAAGCTGGGTGTGCACAAGGGGCAGTTGGCGGAGTCCGTCAGCGATGCCGACCAGGTATTCTGGTTCCAGCCGGATAACCTCGGCTGGTCCCTGGAGGAAGTCGCCGCGCACGGTAAGGTGCCCGCTGAGGTAGTGCACAACATCGACCGGTTGATCCAGCGCACCCTGGAGCAGGCGGCCAGTGGTGGGCACATTGTGATTATGAGTAACGGTGGCTTCAGCGGTTTTCACCGCCGCCTGGTTGCGGCATTGGAGGAGCGCGGCAATGGCTGACTATCAACGATCCGTTACCCTGGCCATGACCGGGGCATCCGGCGCCCAGTACGGTCTGCGCCTGCTGGAGTGCCTGGTGCAGGCCAACTGCCAGGTCCAGTTCCTGATCTCCGAGGCGGCCCGGATCGTGGTGGAGACGGAAACCGAGCTGGAACTGCCTAACGATGATGACCTGGAAGAATTCCTGACACTGAATTTCGACGCCGAGCCGGGGCAGATAGTGCTGAACACCGCCCGCGACTGGTTCTCCCCGGTGGCTTCCGGCTCCTCGGCGCCGTCGTCCATGGTGATCTGCCCGGCCAGTGGCGGCACCCTTTCCGCGATCGCCTGCGGCGCCAGCAATAACCTGATCGAGCGCGCCGCCGATGTGGCCATCAAGGAAAAACAGCAGTTGATCGTGGTGCCCAGGGAAACCCCACTGTCGGAGATTCACCTGGAAAACATGCTCAAGCTGGCGCGGCTGGGGGTGACCGTGCTGCCCGCCATGCCCGGTTTTTACCAGAACCCCGTGACCATCGATGACCTGGTGGATTTCGTGGTGGCGCGCATTCTCGACCACCTGGAGATCGAGCAGAACCTGCTGCCGCGCTGGGGAAGCTGATGGCTTCCAACCGCGAACTGCTGGTGCTGTTGGGGCTGTTGCTGGTCATTATGGCCTGGTCCTGGATCGACCCTTTCGACCGTGCCACCTGGTGGCTGGAGGCCATTCCGGTGGTGGTGGCCATTCCACTGCTGGCATGGACCCGCAATCGCTTCCCGCTGACCCGGCTCGCCTACTATCTGATCTTTGTTCACGCCGTCATTCTGGTGGTGGGTGCCCACTACACCTATGCCCGGGTGCCGCTGGGTTTCTGGATGGCGGACTGGTTTGACTTCTCCCGCAATCACTACGACCGCATCGGCCACTTGGCCCAGGGGTTTGTGCCGGCCATCCTGGCGCGGGAAATTCTCTGGCGCACCGGTGCCGTGACCCGCAGGGGCTGGCTGTTCTTCCTCGCCACCTGTTTCTGCCTGGCGTTCAGCGCATTCTATGAGTTGATCGAGTGGTGGACGGCGCTGATTGGCGGGGATGGCTCCATCGAGTTCCTCGGCACCCAAGGGGATGTCTGGGATGCCCAGTGGGACATGATGCTGGCGCTGATTGGCGCCATTGCGGCCCAGTTGTTGCTGGGCCGTTTCCACTATCGACAAATCGCGCTAGTGAGCGGTCGCTGACAGCTTCAGGTACGCCGATACCAGTTCACCCCGTCGGCATCCTTTTTCATGGTGATCTGGCCCCGTGCCATCAGACAGTGCAGGTGGGCGTAGCTCTCGCCGGTGGCCAGCACCAGCATGGAATTGCCCACCGGGGATTTGAAGATCAGCGGGAACAGGTCCACCACCCGCTTCGGCTCATGGCAGTTATCCAGCACAATTTTCAAATCCGCCTCGTGCTCGTCGATCAGGCTTTGCAGTCGCGGCAGTGCCCCCTTGAACGGCTTGCCGTGGGACGGCAGTACCAGGGTATCTTCCGGCAGCAGGCCCAGCAGTTTGTGGCAGGAGTCGATCCAGTCCTGCAGCGGGTTGCCCGCCGGTTCGATGGGCCAGACGCTGACATTGGATGAGATGGTCGGCAGCAACTGGTCGCCGGAAATCAGCAGGCCCAGTTCCGGGCAATGCAGGCAGGCGTGTTCCGGGGAGTGGCCTTCGCCCATCACGATATGCCAGTCGCGGCCGTTGATGGTGAAGGTCTGTCCGTCCCGCAGCCGGTGGTAGATGCTCGGCATGCCGCGGATCATGGTGCCGAAGGCGCCGAATTTGGCCCGGTAGTAGTTGAGCTGTTCGTCGCTGAAACCGGCGGCGTGGTAGAAGTCGATGGCCTCATCCGGCGCCTGCCGGGCGCTGTCCTCCAGCAGGATGCGACAGTGCATGTACTCACCCCGGGACATCCAGAATTCCGCGCCGCTGTGACGGCACAGCCAGGCCGCCAGGCCAATGTGGTCCGGGTGCATATGGGTGCCGATCAAGCGCTTGATCGGTTTCTTCCCGGAAAGCATCGGGCACAGCTTCAGCCACAGTTCGGTGGTGTCTTCCGATGCCAGTCCGGTGTCGACGATGGTCCAGCCGTCGTCCTCTTCCAGCAGCCAAAGATTGATGTGGTCCAGGCGGAACGGCAGCGGCATACGCAGCCAGAACACCCCCTCGGCCACCAGTTGCGGTTGGCCCAGTTCAGGTGGTTCGGGAAACGGGTAGGTTGGGGACGTGTCTGCCATGTCGACCTCACAGCGTGGCGGGGACAGGCAATGATAGCAGAGCGGTAGGCGAGAGAGGTGAGGTGCGCCCCTGGGGTGAGAGGGGGGGATGCCGATGTGGGGGCGCGCACACCGGCCTCTTTGCCTTTACTTATCCGGTTGCAGGCGAATGCCGTCGATGGTCACCCGGTCGCCGATCTCGAATTGCCGGTTGGGGCTGCGAAATGAACGGGTTTCCCCCTGTTCAGTTCTGACCGTGTAGCGGTCGCCGCTGAGGCCCGCCTGCTGCTGGCTTTCACCGCCAGCCCAGGCGCCCAGCAGTCCGCCGGCAATGGCGCCGAGCGGACCGCCGGCGGCACCGCCGATCAGGAACAGGGTGAATCCTCCGGTCACCTGGCCACCGGTGTTGTCGTCGCTGTGGCCGACCACCTCCGTCGCCTGGGCGACGGGGATGGCCAGCAGGGCGACCAGCGCGGTTGCGGCTATTTTTCTGAATTGTCTCAACATCATGTGTCTCCTGTAACTGCTGTGGGGATAGGTGTCAGGCGGTGAAGTCCTCGCCATAGATGTTTTGTACATCGCGGCCGAGGGCGGGCCAGACGCCTTTCACCACCTGCCAGCTGACGCTCAGGGCGCCGTAGATGAACACCAGGTCGCCGATAGTGCGCAGCCAGCGCAGCACTTCAAGAAAGTCCTGTTGCATAAAGGCTTCGCTGCGGGCGTACCAGAGTCCCTGGGTAGCGCTGGCGTGGAACTGGAACAGACCGATGGGCAGCAGGCTGGTGGCAATCATCAGCACGATGCCGGCGTTGAGACACCAGAAACCGGTGCGCATCAGTTGCTCGTTGAAGATCAGTCCCGGGCGGATGTAGCGCAGTACCAGCAGGGTGAAACCCAGCGCCAGGAAGCCGTACACACCGAACAAGGCCGCGTGGGCGTGAACCGGAGTGGTGTTGAGGCCCTGCACGTAATAGAGGGATACCGGCGGGTTGATCATGAAGCCGAATACCCCGGCGCCCATCATGTTCCAGAAGGCCACGGCGACGAAGCAGGCCAGCGGCCATTTCACCCGGGCCATCCAGTCTGCCCGCTGGCGCAGGCGCCAGTGTTCCCAGGCTTCGTAGCCGAGGACTACCAGCGGTACCACTTCCAGGGCGCTGAAGCAGGCGCCGACCGCCATCACCGGGGTGGTGGTGCCAGAGAAGTACAGGTGGTGGAAGGTGCCGGGAATGCCGCCGAGCATGAACAGGCAGGCGGAGGCGATGCTGGCGGTAGTGGCCATGCGCTTCGATACCAGCCCCATGTTGCAGAAGATGAAGGCCAGGGCGGTGGTGGCAAACACTTCGAAGAAACCCTCCACCCACAGGTGCACCACCCACCAGCGCCAGTACTCCATCACTGAGATGTGGGTGCGCTCGCCGTAGAACAGCCCGGCGCCGTAGAACAGGCCGATGGCGATCACCGAGGCGCTGAGCAGCACCAGCAGGTTTTTGTCACCGGGCTGGCGCAGTGCCGGCAGGATGCCGCGCAGCATCAGCAGCAGCCAGAAGGCGACCCCGGCCAGCTTGCCGATCTGCCAGAGGCGGCCCAGGTCGACGTATTCATAGCCCTGGTGACCGAGCCAGAAGTTCAGCTCTGGCGGCATGATCTGGGCGATGGCCAGCCAGTTGCCGGTGAATGAACCGCCGACCACCAGCACCAGTGCCCAGAACAGGATGTCGACACCCAGTTTCTGGTATTTCGGGTCGCGGCCGCCGTTGATGATGGGTGCCAGGAACAGCCCGGCGGCGAGGAAGCCGGTGGCGATCCAGAACAGCGCGCTCTGGATATGCCAAGTGCGGGCCAGGGAGTAGGGGAGCCACTGGGAAATGTCGATGCCGTAGAACTGCTGTCCTTCCACGGTGTAGTGGGCGGTCAGGCCGCCGAGCAGCACCTGCAGGCTGAACAGCGCCACCACCAAAGCCAGGTATTTGCCCAGGGCTTTTTGCGAGGCGGTCAGGGCAAAGCCGGTGAGCGGGTCCTGTGCCGGTGTGGGCGGTTCTTCCTCATCCCGCTTGCGCAGGAACGACCAGCCCCAGATCAGCAGGCCGACGCCGGCTACCAGCAGGGCCACGCTGACCACTGACCAGAGAATGTTTTCACCGGTTGGGCGGTTGTCGATCAGCGGCTCGTGGGGCCAGTTGTTGGTGTAGGTGGCCGCGCCGTCAGGGCGCTGGGTGGCTGCCACCCAGCTGGTCCAGAAGAAAAACGCGTTCAGGTCTGCGCGGCGCTCGGCGCTGGGTAGGGTGTCTTCCTTCATGGCATAGCTTTCGCGGGTGCCCTGCAATTCGGCGGCATCACCGAAAAGGCGCTGGTAGTAATCCGCGGTCTGGGCAAATGCGGCGGTGCGGGTGGCGGACAGCTGCAGCACGTCGCTTTCAGGATCGACCCGGTTGCGGCGGTACTCCCGCTTCAGCTGGTAGCGCAGGTCGGCCTGATCATCCTCGTTCAGTTCGGCGAACGGCTGCCCGAATTTTTCCCGGGCGGCAATTTCCAGCCAGTTTTCCAGCTCCCGGTGCAGCCAGTCGGCACTCCAGTCCGGGGCCTGGTAGGCGCCGTGGCCCCACACCGAGCCCAGCTGCATGCCGCCGATGGATTGCCAGGCGGTCTGGCCGTCGAGAATGGTGTCCCGGGTAAACAGCAGTTCGCCGTTGGCGTCTACCACCTGTTCCGGAATGGGCGGCGCAGAGCGGTAAATTTCCTTGCCGAAGTAACCCAGCAGGGAGAAAGTGGCGACCAGGGTGACCAGTAATAGCAGCCAGAGTTTGCGGTAATCAGACATGGCTCTGCTCCCTGTTCCGCTGAGCGAAATCGAACAGCACGTTGTTTTCCAGGTGGATGTGCTCCATCAGGTCGGCGCGGAACCAGTCCAATTGCCAGTAGAGGGCCTGCCAGGTATCGCAGGCGTCATCGGGCAGGCTCAGGTTGTGGGTCAACTGCTCCACCTGCTGGATGGATTGGCCGTGCTGGTCGTGCTCGTAGCGCATCATGGCGATGGGGCTGCCGGCGTGGTCGAACAGGTGGCGCAACAGCATCGGGAACAACACGTTCTCCTCCTTGAGCATGTGGCTCTCCAGTTCCTGGTGCATGGCTCTCAGCAGGTCGGATAATCCCTTGGGGCAGTCCGGGTGGTCGCGGTGAACCAGCTCCACCCGCGCCGCCAGCCGCACCAGTTCAGGCAGTTGCTCCCGATGGCGTTCGTGGAAGTGCTCCAGAATATGGGGGATCAGGGTTTCCGGGGTTGCCGGTTGGCTGCCGCTGTCATCATTCCTGGCCCGTTGCAGGGCGTTCAACTGCGCGGCGATGGCCTCCGGGTCCAGCCCCCGGTAAACGGCGGCGTCCTGCAGGCTTTGGCGCCCGCCGCAGCAGAAGTCCAGTCTGTGCTGGTAGAAAATCTTGGTGGCACCGGGGATGGTACGAGCCAAAGTTCCCAGCGGTTGTTCGAGAATGTTCATGGTGCGCTCTCTCAAGGTTTATGAGTTTTCACTAGAGACAGAGCACAAGCCGTGCCAGATAAAACTAGCTTATAAAATCAACAGGTTAAAAATTGTATGGTTATTTATACCCTTATTTGATAGGGTGTAAAAAACCTTTGTAGGGTATTTATAACCATGATTGATCTGGTGTTGTTGTCGGATCTGGTGGTCGACCTGCCGTCGGCAGTGCGACTGCAGCGGCTGGTGTCCGTGCTGCGCGAGCAGTTTCGCTGCGGGGCGGTGGCGATATTGCGACTGGAGGAAAACTGCCTGCGACCGGTGGCGGTTGAAGGCCTAGTGCACGAAGCGCTCGGCAGGCGTTTTGTGGTGGCCCAGCATCCGCGGCTGGCGGCCATCCTGTCCCGCCGGGAACCAACCCGCTTCGAACCCGGCAGCGAACTGCCGGACCCCTATGACGGCCTGCTCGACAGCCAGGTGGGCGAGCCCCTCCCGGTGCACGACTGCATGGGCATCAGTCTCTATGTGGAGGGAATGCAGTGGGGCGCATTGACCCTGGACGCGCTGGATGCCGGGGCCTTCGGCGGCGAAGCCATGTCGGCCCTGAAGCACTACGGCCTGGTGGCCGAGGCCGCCATTCGCGTCACCCGGCTGGAACAGGAGCTGCGCAGCCTGCGTCTGGCCCGGGAATCACATCCGGGGGACGGCATGTCCGCAGTGGAGGCGGAAGAGGAGATCGTCGGCCAGAGCGAGGCATTGCAGGCCCTGCTGCATGAATTGTCGGTGGTGGCGGATTCCGAGCTGCCGGTGCTGCTGCTGGGGGAAACCGGGGTGGGCAAGGAGCTGTTCGCCCGCCGGGTGCACATGCTGTCCCGGCGCGCCGATCAGCCGATGGTGCACGTCAACTGCGCGGCGCTGCCGGAATCCCTGGCGGAAAGCGAGCTGTTCGGCCACGTGAAGGGGGCTTTCTCCGGCGCGACAACCGATCGTCCCGGTCGCTTCGAGGCGGCGGACGGCGGCACCCTGTTTCTCGATGAAGTGGGCGAACTGCCGTTGCCGGTACAGGCAAAACTGCTGCGCGCCCTGCAGAACGGCGAGATCCAGCGACTGGGCTCGGACCGGCCGCGCCGGGTCAATGTGCGGGTGATCGCCGCCACCAACCGCAACCTGCACGACAGTGTGCGCGACGGCGATTTTCGCGCCGACCTCTACCACCGCCTGTCCGTGTACCCGGTGCCCATTCCGCCGCTGCGGGAGCGTGGCAACGATGTGCTGTTGCTGGCCGGTCGCTTCCTGGAGTTGAACCGTGCCCGCCTCGGTTTGCGCAGTTTGCGGCTGTCTGCCGATGCCGAGGTGGCCCTGTGCCGCTACCGCTGGCCGGGCAATGTGCGGGAACTGGAGCACGTCATCAGTCGCGCCGCCCTCAAGGCCGTCAGCCGCGGCGCGGCGCGCACCGAAATCATTTCTCTTGGGGCGGAGTTGCTGGATCTGGATGAAGGTACTGTCGGAGAAGCTGTTGTCGGCGAAGGGACGGCTGGTGCAGTCGCTCGCTCATCGTCTGCGGTGGCCGCTGGCGTGATCAATCGGCCGCGGTCGGTATTGCCAATGAGGGATGTGGTGGAGCACAGCCAGCGGCAGGCGATTGAACAGGCCCTGGTCGCCAGCCACGGCAACTGGGCAGCGGCGGCGAGGTTGCTGAATGTGGATTCCAGCAACCTGCACAAGCTGGCCCAACGGCTGGGGGTAAAGTAGCCTCCTAGGCCAGTACCCGCTGCAGCCAGTCTGAAATGGCGTCCACCTCTTCCATGCACACAGAGTGGTCCATGGGGAAGGTCTGGTAGCCCGGTTCAAAACCGCGGTCACGCAAAATCGCCAGGCTGTTCTGGCCGTGGAATTCCGGCACCACATCGTCGTAGCTGCCGTGGAAAATCTGTACGGGCAGGTTGGCATTGGCCGGGTTGATCTCGATGGAATTGGCGGTGGCGAAATAGGTGGACAGCGCCAGCAAGCCCGCCAGTGGTTTCGGATAGCTCAGTGCCGCCTCGAAACCGACCGCGCCGCCCTGGGAAAACCCGGCGATGACAATGCGGCGGCTGTCGATGCCGCGCTGGATTTCCCGCTCGATCAGGTCCTGCACATTGCGGGCCGACGCCTTCAATTGTTTTTCGTCGACTTTGCGCTCCAGGCTCATTTCCAGAATGTCGTACCAGGCGGGCATCACATAGCCGCCGTTGATGGTCACCGGCATCTGCGGCGCGTGGGGGAATACAAAGCGCACCGGCAGTGTCGGCGGCAGCCGTAGCTCAGGCATGATGGGTTCGAAGTCGTGGCCGTTGGCGCCCAAACCGTGCAGCCAGATCACCGAAGCGGTGGCGGGTTGTGCGGGTTCAACTTCCACACAGGGCAAAAGACTCATGGGTAGCCCTCTAAAAATAGATTGGATGAGGGACCATTATAGGTGTTATGGCTTGCTTTGATATCCGGATGCTCTAGTCTTGGGTGTGCACTCTGTTTTGGTTTCGCGCGGCATGCTGGCAGAGGGGCCTGAGACAGTGCGTTGAAGATGTCTTGATACCCGTTAGGAGCAAGGAATTGGAGATGGCTGAAAACTTTATTGGTCCTGATGGCAAACCACGTTGTGCCTGGTGTGCCGCAACTGAGGAATATGTCGAATATCACGACCGGGAGTGGGGTTTCCCGGTTGCCGACGACATCCGCCTGTTCGAAAAAATTTGTCTCGAAGGCTTTCAGTCCGGTCTGAGCTGGCGAACTATCCTTGCCAAGCGGGAAAACTTCCGCGCCGTTTTCCAGCAATTTGATTTCCATAAGGTTGCTGAATTCACAGAGCAGGACGTTGAGCGCCTGTTGCAGGATACGGGCATCGTCCGTCATCGCGGCAAAATTGAGGCGGTGATCAACAACGCCCAACGGGCCAGGGAGATGGTCGCATCCGAGGGCTCCCTGGCGGCCTTCTTCTGGCGCTATGAGTCGGATCCGGAAACGTTGCCGGCGCCGCAAACACTCACGACCTCAGCCGAATCCGTTGCTCTCTCTAAGATGTTAAAGAAACTCGGCTGGAAATTTGTCGGCCCAACAACCGTTTTTGCCTTTATGCAGGCGATGGGGCTGATCAACGACCACGCGGAGGGTTGTGCCATCAGAGCTGAAGTCGAAGCAGCCCGCAAACAATTCGTAAGGCCGGAATGAAAAGAAAAAGCCGCAAATAAAAAGCGAGAGTTAAAACATGAAGAAATTTGCGCTAGCCATTTTAGTGTCCGGGCTGTGGGTAAATTTTTCCGAATTTGTCCGCAACGAATTTTTGTTCAAGCAGTACTGGCTGGATAAATACATGGCGCTGGGCCTTGAATTTCCCTCCGACCCTATCAATGGCGTTGTCTGGGGCCTGTGGGGTTTCCTGTTTGCCGGCTGCCTGGTCTACCTGCGCGCCAGGTTGCGTTTTATCGAAACGTTACTGCTCGGCTGGCTGATGGGCTTTGTGCTGATGTGGCTGGTAGTGGGCAATATGAATGTGCTGCCCTTTGGCTTGCTGAAATATGCGGTGCCTTGGAGTTTGGTGGAAGTTGGGGTGGCAGCATATATTGCTCAGAAATTTATTGTTGAGAAAAAATAATAAAGTGTATAGGGATTTTTGATGATGATTTTTTCGTGCAATAAGAATAGGTTTTAGTTAACGATTTGTGGATTTATGAATGGTGAAAAATGAAGCTTGATATTGATCTGCTTGTGGATTGGAAAAATATATTAGTTAATGAGCTTAAAATGGCAGGTTATGCCCCTGACCAAGGGGTGGGTGTAGAGGATATATCGTTCCAGTATTACTACATAAAAAAAAGAGAAATAGTGGTGTCTCCCAGAAAGGTTTTGAGGTCAGACGTGTTTGGATGTCCAGCAGACTTAATGGTTGGTCTGTCAAAATTTGAATCTGAAGTTACTTCTGGAAAAAACTTAAACCCCTACTTAAGTCGTGGTCTGAGGAACTTAGATTATGATGATCTCTTACTAAATGATTGGGGGATATATCACTTCCACTTGGGTGAAAAAATTGAAAGCGATGGATTTGTGAACAGGACTGGACCCTTGCTCTTTGCAAGAGTTTCCGATGATACAGCCTATTTAATAAACATATTTAAGCATGGTGGCTGGTCTAAAAAGGAACTTATTGAAATTGTTCATAGGAACTGGCCTCAATCCATAGAGCATTACAAAGTAAAGGGTATTCTAGGTATGGCGTCTGAAATAAATGACGATGACCATGCGCAGCTTAGAAAATCAGGCATATCAACTTTTGTGGAAATGAGTGATGGGGTTATATATGGAATGCTAGGTGGTGGATACGCTATGGATGGTAGTAGTATTGAAGCTAGAACATACTCAGATAGAATGTTGAATCTTCTTGTTGAGATAGAAGAACATGCTAAAAATAATGTAGAAGAAATTGCTAGGTTGGTATTAGAAAATAGCTCTGAAGAACCTTCAATTATTTCTCTTAACTTAGATATTGATGGGGATAAAATCTATCTGTTCGAAAAATCAACAAACATTCGGCTTCTAATGTATGACGGTTCTTAAGCATGGATAGCATGTGTGCCGATATATGGCGGCATTCCTTAGGTCTCTAAAATTACCCAGAGCAAGGACGTCTACCTCCTATTTTCTATATCGAATGTCTTCAATCCTTTACTCCTTCCGCCGCTGCCCCTACGCCATCCGCGCCCGGATGGCGCTTTGCTATGCCGGTGTGAAGGTGGAACTGCGGGAGGTGCTGTTAAAGGATAAGCCCACGGCCATGCTGGCCGCCTCTCCCAAGGGCACGGTACCGGTGCTGGTGCTGGAAGATGGCACGGTGCTGGACGAAAGCCTGGATGTGATGCGCTGGGCACTGTCCAAAAATGACCCGGATAGTTGGTGGGATGAATCACTGGCAGAATCTATCCTTGAACTGGTGCAGCAGAACGATGTTGACTTCAAACCCTGGCTGGACCGTTACAAGTACGCCGACCGTTATCCGGAGTTTTCTCCTGAGCACTACCGCAGCCAGTGCGAGCAGTTCCTGCAAACCCTGGAGGCGCATCTTGGGCAACACGCTTACCTGCTGCGGGATACTCTATGTTTTGCCGATGTGGCGATCTTCCCCTTTATCCGTCAGTTCGCCCTGGTGGACCGGGACTGGTTCGACGCTGCGCCTTATCCCCGTTTGCGGGAATGGCTCGACGGGCTGCTGGCGTCGGAATTGTTCGCGGCGGTGATGGAGAAATACCCGGTGTGGCAGGAGGGCAACGCGCCCCGGCTGTTTCCCGGCTGACTCCCGCCAGCGGTGAATCCCGTCTGCCGACCTGTTTTTATTTCATTTGATTAAAAGGACTTTTGCCTGACACGGTTACAGGCTAACGTAGCTGTGCAGAGTTACCCTCGTTGCAACCCAACCATTTTCCGGAGGAAAGAAATGGCTAAGGCAGACATTACGGAAGACATGATTTTTCAGTGCTTCGCGGCGGCGTGCAAATCCGACGACATGGCCAGAACGGCAGAGTCGTTCGTGGATGTGGAGGAGTACGAGAACCGGGTGATGTACCCCGAGTTTGCCCGCTGGGCGAGCAAGGCCGGTTACCCCGAGCTGGCGACGCTGTTCCGCAAGGTGGCGGGCGAGGAGAAACTGCACGCAGTGTGGCTGCGGGCGCTGTACAGCGAGATCGGTGTGCCCCAGCGGGGCGAGGACACCCAGCGTGCCATCGATGCACTGGAAGCCATTCGCGCCAACTGCGACGAGCTGATTGCCATGAATCCCGATGGCGTGGTGGAAAAGGCACTGCAGGTAGCGATTCGGGTGGAAGAGCGGGAATACCGCGATATCTATCCGCGCTTCCGCGATCAGGCGCTGGCGGAAAATGATGCCGACACCGCGGCGGTTTACCAGAAGGTGATCGACTCCGAGCGCGAACACGCCCTGTGGTTTGAGGCTGCCCTGAATAACTTCCGGGCTGACCTGTCCCAGCAGTCTCAGGCGCAGGCCTGATTCCTTACTGACTGCGCGTCAGAGTTCGCTCCTTGGTGACGGCGCAGTCCCCGACCCGGTGGTGGCAGGTGCTCAACCCTGCCATCTACCTGGTGTCCATTCTTCCTGGTGTGGCCGTCTGGCTGCTGGCAAAGAAACCGGTTGATCACGGCGCGCTGTGGTCGGCGACCCTGGCCGTGGTGTTACTGCAACACGGCATCAACCTGCTCAACGATACCAAGGACTGGCAGCGGGGCGCGGACATTCACAAATACGATTCCTGGGTGCGCTACCACGGCGGCAACATGCGCACGACATTCCATCATGGCCTGATCAGCCTTGCTGCGGGAGGTGTGCTGGGGTTGCTGGTGCTGCTGCTGTATCAGCGTTTGTGGATTCTCGGTTTTGCCCTGCCGCTGACAGTGCTGGGCGTGCTCTATAACGCCGGGCGACGCCCGCTTTCCTATACGGCCGCCGGGGAATGGGCCACGGCGCTCTGCTACGGCGGGGTGTTCAGCGGCTTGTGGTTTGTCGCCGGGCAACCGGCAGGGCAGATTGTGCTGCTGGGTACGCTGGCATTTGCGGCTTTTGCCACGGCGCTGCTGTTTTCCCACCAGCCGCCGCAGATTGAAACGGACCGGCAGGCGGGCAAGCGATCTTTCGCGGTGCGCCACGGTGCCGTGTTTACCTGTCAGGTTGCCTGCGCACTATGGGCGGTGGCGCTGGGACTGCTGGTGCTGGCCTGCTGGCTGGGGCCCCAGGCAGTGGCTGCGGGCAAGCCGTTCGCGTTTGCGGCGGCGCTGGGGGTTATCTGGATTATGCGGGTCGGTCCAAACCCGAAACGGATGATGTTGTCCGCCGCGCTGGTGTTTCTGGTGGCGGCGGGGTGTTACCTGTGGTCGCCCTTTGGCTTTTTAATTGTGCCTAACTAGAAGCAGTGTTCCGGGCCGGGGAAGGTGCCGTTGCGCACCGCGCTGGCATAGGCATTGAGTGCGGCTTCGAGGCTGCCGGTTTCTGCCAGGAAGTTGTGAGAGAACTTCGGGGCCTTGGGTGACAGGCCGAGCATGTCGTAGACCACCAGCACCTGGGCATCGGTATCCGCGCCGGCGCCAATGCCGATCACCGGCACTGACAGTTCGCGACTGATCTGTTTGCCCAGCGCGCTGGGGACACATTCCAGTACCAGCATGTCCATGCCGGCCTGCTCCAGCAGCTTGGCATCCTTCAACATGATTTCCGCCGCCTGTTCATCGCGACCCTGCACCTTGTAGCCGCCCAGCTTGTTGACCGACTGCGGGGTCAGTCCCAGGTGGCCGCACACGGGAATGCCGCGTTCGCTGAGCATGCGCACGGTGTTTTCCAGCCAGGCGCCACCTTCCAGTTTCACCATGTGTGCCCCGGCCTGCATCAGTTCCGCGGAGTTGGCCATGGCCTGCTCTTCGGTGGCGTAAGCCATGAACGGCAGGTCGGCGATGATCAGGGACTTGTTGTTGCCCCGGCGCACGGCGCTGACGTGGTAGGCCATATCGTCCATAGTCACCGGTACGGTGCTGTCCTGCCCCTGAATGACATTGCCCAGGGAATCCCCCACCAGCATCACCTCGATACCCACCTGTTCGATCAGGCGCGCAAAGGAGGCGTCGTAACAGGTGATAACAGGGAATTTCTCCCCCTGGGCCTTGAGGTCTTGCAGAGTGTTGATGGTGACGGTTTTCATGGGCGAGTCGATTCCGTGAAGGGGCTTGATCAGAGGCTGGCCTGGGGATTGTAGTAGTGGCGCCCCGACTTGATGTTGAGCATGTAGCTCACCAGGTTGCGGTAGTCCTGCTCGCTGCCGGCCAGGTCGATATCGGTGGCATTGACGATCAGCAGCGGGGCGTCGTCGTAATAGTAGAAGAAGCGGGTATAGGCTTCATTCAGCTGGTTCAGATAGCGGTTGTCGATGGCCCGCTCTGCTTCGATGCCGCGGCGCTGGATGCGGTCCAGCAGGACGTCGGTGGGAGCTTGCAGGTAGATCACCAGATCCGGTCTTGGTGCGTCAATGGTGAGCTGCTGGTAGACGGTCTGGTAGAGCTTGAGCTCCTCGTCGTCCAGGGTGACCTGGGCGAATAGCTGGTCCTTGTCGATCAGGAAATCCGCCACTCGCACCTGTTGGAAAATGTCGCCCTGGCGCAGTTCCTGGATTTGCTTGTGGCGCTGGAACAGGAAGTAGAGCTGGGTGGGCAGGGCGCCGCTGCGGGGATCCTGGTAGAAGCGTTCGAGGAACGGGTTCTGTTCGGCCTGTTCCAGCAGGGTTTCGTAGTTAAAGCTCTGGGCCAACCGTTTGGCGAGGGTGGTCTTGCCGATGCCGATGGGGCCTTCTACAGCAATAAAGCCCGGCAGTTGCTGGTGTTCCAGCACCAGGTCCAGATCGTTAACAAGTTGTTCCACGGGTATCTCCAGACGAGAGTGGAACGATACCCTCTGATGGGCAATTTTCCAAGCGCGAAGCCAGGCTGCTGCCGTCCGGAAAATGCAGTTCGGGGGCGATGTCCGCCAGCGGCAGCAGCACGAAATTGCGCAGGTAGATACCGGGGTGTGGCACCTTGAGGTAGGGCAGGTCGATGACCTGGTCACCGTAGAGCAGGATGTCCAGGTCCAGGGTGCGTGGCCCCCAGTGGCGCTCGCGCACCCGGCGGTGGTTTTGTTCGATAGCCTGTAGCTGTCGCAACAGTTCCAGTGGGGGCAATGCGGTGTTCAGTCGGGCGGCAGCATTGAGGTAGTCGGGCTGGTCCTGGGGACCCATCGGGGCGCTGCGATACCAGCGCGACAGGGCCGTGACGCTGGTGTGTGGTTGTTCGTCAAGTTCCCTGACGGCACGTTGTAATTGATCCAGTGGGTCGTCCAGGTTGCTGCCCAGGCCGATATAGACCACTTCAGTCATGCGGCCCCTGGGAGGTCGTGGCAGGGCGCTTCGGGCGACGGCGGCGACGGCTACGGCCTTGGCGTGGCTGGTCGAGGTTGTTGGTCATTTCCAGACGCTTGTGTTCATCCGCCTCCTGGAAGCGGGTCCACCATTCGCCGAGTCCCGGGTCCACTTCCCCGGCATCTTCCCGCAGCAGCAGGAAGTCGTAGCCGGCCCGGAAGCGTGGGTTTTCCAACAGGCGTTGGGCCTGGTTGCCGGCGCGGCGGGGCAGGCGCAATTGCATTTCCCAGATTTCCCGCATCGGCATGCTGAAACGGCGCGGAATCGCAACCCGCTGGCAGGCGCGGTGGATCACTTCACCGATGGCCTGTTGCAGGGTGTAGACAGAGGAGGCGTTGTTGCGCTCGAATTTCTTGCGCATCTCCAGAACCGCCGGCCACAGCAGCGCGGCCAGCAGGAACGCAGGCGTAACCCGTTTGTCGGCGCGGATGCGTTTGTCGGTGTTGGTCATGGCCTGTTCGAGGAATTCCACGTAGTAGCCGGGGTCTTGGGCCAGGGCATCCTCGGTGGCGGGGAACAGCAGCCGGAACAGGCCGTACTCCCGCAGCAGGCGGAAGGTGGCCAGGGCATGACCGTGCATGAACAGCTTCATGATTTCATCAAACAGCCGCGCCGGGGGGATGTCCGCCAGCAGATGGCTCATTTTTTCGATCGGCCGGGCGGTGTTCTCTTCAATGCGGAAGCCGAGCTTGGCGGCAAAGCGCACTGCCCGCAGCATCCGCACCGGGTCTTCCCGGTAGCGCTCCTCGGGTTTGCCTATCACCCGGATCAGGCGGTGCTCGATATCGTGCAGCCCGTTGGCGTAGTCGAAGACACTGTTGTCCTGGGGGTGGTAGTAGAGGGCGTTCATGGTGAAGTCGCGGCGGCAGGCATCCTCGGCGATAGAGCCGAAAATGTTATCCCGCAACAACAGTCCCCGGGAGGAGCGGCGCGACTGATCCTTACCGTTGTGCTCGGCGGAATGATGTGCGCGGAACGTGGTGACTTCGATGATCTCGCTGCCCATGCGCACGTGGACGATCTGGAAGCGGCGGCCGACGATGCGGGCGCGGCGGAACAGCTTGTTGACCTCTTCGGGTGTGGCGTCGGTGGCCACGTCGAAATCCTTGGGGTGCATGCCGAGCATCAGATCCCGCACGCAACCGCCTACCAGGTAGGCGTCGTAGCCGTCGCTGACCAGTTGTTCCACCACTTTCTTGGCGCCGGAAGTGATCTGTCGGGGGCTGAGGGGATGGTCGCCAGCGCGAATGACATGCGGTTCGCCGTCAATGGCAGGGAGCGGTTTTTTGCGAAAGAATCTGGTGATCTTTTCTAGCATGTCAATTGGCATGGACAGACAAAGCCGCATTCTAGCACAGGGGTTGCCAAAGGGTTGCTTTCTGAATAAACGGGGTGGGTTTGATGCGAAGCGGGCATTAAAAAGGGGAGCCCGAAGGCTCCCCTTGTATCCCATAGGCTATATGGTCGACGGGTCTACCCCCCTTAATCAACCGGTTAGCAATCCATCCAATGTTTTATTTTTATTGTTTATTTTTTTAATTATCAGCTGTTTTTATTGTACCCATTATACAGCATGAACCGTGCCAAAAATAAAATTTATTTATCATACAATAAGTTAATTTTTTTGAGACCTCACTCACGCAAGAAATGAGCAACAGTTCGTTACTCATATACACATCGTTTGTGTTGTTAGGTAACAGGTGTTGAGTAGTGGTGGTGCTTAAAAAGTGCGTTTGCGCGGAATGCCGAGCTTCTGGCGGCGCTCCCAGAGGCATTTACGGCTGATGCCCAGCTTCCGGGCCAGCTCGGTTTCACTCATGGCTTCCTGATGCTCCAGAACAAACTGGGTGAAGTAGTCTTCCAGGGAAAGTCCTTCCGGCGGGTCGTTGTCGCTTTGGCGGATGGCGGCGAAGCTGCGGGAGCAGTCTTCGTCGATCTCCACCAGGGATAGGTCGATGCCGAGCAGGTCGTGACTGATCTCATCGTCGTCATCACAGAGGATGGCGGCGCGCTCTAGGGAGTTTTCCAGCTCTCGAACGTTGCCCGGCCAGGGATAGGTGGTAATGGCCTGGATGGCATCCGGGGCCAGCTTCAGGCTGTCCCGGTGGAGTTTCTGACACAGCTTGCTGAGCAGCATGTCGGCAATTTCGAGGATGTCCTTGGCGCGCTCGCGCAGGGGCGGCAGGTCGAGATTGACCACATTGATGCGGTAGAACAGGTCTTCCCGGAAGCGGCCTTGCTCGCAGAGTTGTTTCAGGTTGCGGTGGGTAGCGGCCACCAGCCGTACATCCACCTTGCGGGATTTCACCGAGCCGATGGGGCGCACTTCTTTTTCCTGCAATACCCGCAGCAGCCGGGCCTGGGCTTCCAGGGGCAGTTCACCCACTTCGTCCAGGAACAGGGTGCCGCCGTCGGCTGCGGCCACCAGGCCCTTGCGGGCTTCGGAAGCGCCTGTGAAGGCGCCCTTTTCGTGGCCGAACAGTTCGGCTTCAATCAGGGTTTCCGGGATGGCGGCACAGTTCACGCAGATCAACTGCTTGCGGGCGCGCTGGCTCTCGTTGTGGATAGCGCTGGCGGCCAGCTCCTTGCCGGTGCCGGTCTCGCCGTGAATCAAGACGGTGGCATCGGTTTTTGCCACCTTCTGGATGATGTTGAACACCGCCTTCATGGCCGGACTGGAGCCGATCATGCCGCGACCGGACAGGTCGGGGGCCTTCTTCATTTCCCGGGCCGGGCGCGGGTTTTCGAGGATGCGGTGTACCGCATCCAGCAGTTCCTTGGGATCGAAGGGTTTGGGGATGTAATCCACCGCGCCCATACGCATGGTCTCCACTGCTGACTTGAGACTGGCATAGCTGGTCATGATCAGCACCGGCACATCGCCGGCCAACTGGATCAGATCGGTGCCGGGGGCGCCGGGGAGTCGTAGGTCGCTGATGATCAGGGAAAACTCGGCGAGGTTGAATTGTTCCTGCGCATCTTCAATGGTGCAGGCTTCACTGGTTTCGAAGTGCTGGCCGGTGAGTAGCTTTTTGATGGAACTGCGAATGCTGTCTTCGTCTTCGACAATCAGGATAGAGTCCATGAGACGCCTGCTGCAGAGGGATGATTGCGTGCCCGGCGTTAGTGTTACCCCGTTGTTAAGTGGATGCAACCCCAGTGCTCAAGAAGTGTCCTCTCAACGGCGCGCGTGAGGGTGAGTTTAACCGGTCAGTCCGGCAGGGGCAGATGGGTGGGAGTCGGGCAGTGCATGAGGTGGGGAATCCTGTCTCTCCGCCAGTTCACACTAGCCCAGGCCAACAGTTCTGCTGGTGGTGCATTCTTCAGCGCTGCCGGAGGTGACTGTGCGAGCCACTCCAGGGCGATCCACAGGTTGTCCGAAGCGTGCCGTTCTTCGATGGGAAGCGCCAGGTTCTGCTTGCTGAGTTTCTGGCCGTCTGCATTGATGGCGACTGGCAGGTGTCCGTAAACCGGGAGGGGGGCTCCCAGCAACTGTTGCAGGTAAATCTGACGGGCGGTGGAATCCAGCAGGTCGCTACCGCGAATGATGTGGGTGATGTTCTGGAAGGCGTCATCCACCACCACCGCCAGCTGGTAGGCGTACAGGTGATCCTTGCGCAGCAATACGAAGTCGCCCACTTCCTGTTTGATCTGTTGTTGCTGGGGGCCCTGGAACAGATCCTCGAAACAGATTTCACTGTCGTCGGATACGGCCAGCCGCAGGGCGTGGGGGGCAACAGGATCGTCGTTGTGGACGCAACGGAAAATATGCAGTCCTCCCCGTTCTTTCAGTTGCTGGCGGCTGCAATAACAGGGATAGGCGAGATGGCGTTCGCGCAGATATTGAATGGCTTCGTCGTAGGCTTCGCTGCGCCGACTCTGGTAGACCACTGTGCCATCCCAGTTCAGGCCGTGGGCTTCCAGTTGGTGGAGAATGCGATCAGCTGCACCCGGCATCTCCCGTGGGGGATCGATGTCTTCCATGCGCACCAGCCATTGGCCGCCGCAGTGGCGGGCGTCGAGAAAGCTGGCTACCGCGGTGGCCAGGGAACCGAAATGCAGTGGACCAGTGGGGGAGGGGGCGAAGCGCCCGATATAGGGAGTTGCGAAAGAGGAGTCCATGATGAGGGGATGGAAGCGGCTAAGCCGCTTCCGTCAGTCATCAGCCACCGGTGAGCTGCTTTTCCTTGATCTCGTCGAGAGTCTTGCAGTCGACGCAGAGGTTGGCAGTGGGGCGGGCTTCCAGGCGGCGAATACCAATTTCCACACCGCACTGGTCGCAGAAACCGTAGTCGTCGTTTTCAATGCGCTCCATGGTGCTGTCGATCTTTTTGATCAGCTTGCGCTCGCGGTCGCGGGTGCGCAGTTCCAGACTGAACTCTTCTTCCTGGGTGGCTCGATCAGCGGGATCGGGAAAGTTGGCAGCTTCGTCCTTCATGTGGGAAACCGTGCGGTCCACTTCTTCCATCAGTTCCCGTTTCCAGGCCAACAGGATTTTCTTGAAGTGCTCGCGCTGGCCATCACACATGTACTCCTCACCCTTTTTCTCGGTGTAGGGTGCGAAGCCGTGGAGGGAGGCAACTGGGGAGGTTTCTGCTTTTTTGGGCATTTTTTCCTGCTCTCGGTAAGTTGCGAGACCCGCGTTTATAGTGCCAGAGGCAAAATTTTTCAAGTAAAAACGCCTATTTTCGCCACTGATGCGACATCCGGCAAAGAAAAGGTCGGAATGTCGCCCGATGAAATGGTGATGATGGTGTGCCGGGATCGCGGTAGGCACGGTCAGGCATTCACGCCATAATGCCCGGCCTGCATGTCAGACGGGGCAGTGATCCCCGTCCGGTTACCGAGAGAACCCCGCGATGAGATTGGCAAACCGAACCCGCAACCTGACATCCTTCAAGGTGGTTGATTTTCTGGAGGCGGCCCAGACACTGGAGGCTGAAGGGCGTGACATTATCCACATGGAAATCGGTGAGCCGCGTTTTGCCACAGCGGAACCCATTGTCGCCGCTGCTCGCCAGGCACTGACCGACGGGCGCACAGCCTATACCCCTTCCTGTGGTATTCCTGAATTGCGCCGTGCCATTGCCGGACATTACCGGGACTATTACGGCGTCGAGGTCGATCCCCGCCGGGTCATTGTGACCACCGGTAGCAGTGCCGCATTGGGGATGGTGTGCGAACTGCTTCTGAACCCCGGTGATGGCCTGTTACTGGCGGACCCGGGCTATCCCTGCAATCCCAATTTCGTGCGCCGCCTGGATGCGCAGCCGCAGCTGGTGCCAGTGAATACGGAAGACAATTACCAGCTCAGTTCAGATTTGGTAGCTCGATACTGGCGCCCTAATACCGTTGCCGCTATGGTGGCTTCCCGAGCAATCCCACCGGGGCGGTGATTGGAAGAGAGCAGTTGGCTGATCTTCACCGGGCCGTTGCCGACAGGGGTGGGTCGCTGATCGTGGACGAAATTTACCATGGCCTGACCTACAGCGATGAGGTGGTCAGCACGGTGTTGTCGATCACGGATGACGCTTTCGTGATCAACAGTTTTTCCAAATACTTCGGCATGACTGGCTGGCGCTTGGGATGGATGGTGGTGCCGGATGCCGCCGTGGATACCCTGACGGTGATGGCGCAGAACTTTTATATCGCCAGTCCGAGCATTGCCCAGTACGCGGCGCTGGCCGCCTTTGCCCCGGAGACCATCGCCATCCTTGAGGAGCGCCGCCGGGGGTTTCAGGAACGGCGGGATTACCTGGTGCCGGTCTTGCAGTCACTGGGGTTCAGGATCAGTAGGGTGCCGGAGGGGGCCTTTTACCTGTACGCGGATGTTTCGGCGCTCACGGATAACTGTGAGGACTTCTGCTGGTGGTTGCTGCGGGAGCACGGCATCGCCTGCACCCCGGGCACGGATTTCGGGCAACACCGGGCCACTACCCACGTGCGCTTTGCCTACACCGAATCCCTGCCGCGCCTGCAGCAGGCAGTGAACCGATTGACGGAGGCCTTGCGGTGAAGATCGATCCCCCGCTGGAGCAGGCGACCCTGCTGAAGCGTTACAAGCGTTTTCTCGCCGATATCCGCCTGGACAATGGTGAGGAGATGACAGTCCACTGTCCCAATACCGGTTCCATGAAAAACTGTTGGGCGCCGGAGACGCCCTGCTGGTTTTCCCGCTCCAATGATCCCAAGCGAAAATTGCCGGGCACCCTGGAAATCACCACCACCCCGGACGGCTTCCACACCGGGGTGAACACCGGTCGGCCCAATTACCTGGTTCGGGAAGCCATCGAAAACGGTGTGATCAGTGAATTGCAGGGCTACCCGAATATTCGCCCCGAGGTTAAATACGGCGCAGAGAACAGCCGTATCGATCTGTTGCTCAGCGACGGCGAGCGACAGTGCTATGTCGAGGTAAAAAACACCACCCTCGGGGTGGGGGATGGCCGAGTACTGTTTCCCGATGCGGTGACGACACGGGGCGCCAAACATCTGCGGGAGTTGATGGCGATGGTGGAGCAGGGGCACCGGGCCGTACTGGTCTTCTGTGTACAACACAGCGGTGCGCAATCGGTGGGGCCTGCGGATGAGATTGATCCGGTGTACGGGCAGACTTTGCGGGAAGCGATGGATGCCGGTGTGGAAGTCCTGGCCTATGGCTGTGATCTTTCTGCTGAGGAAATCAACCTGAAGTCGGCCCTGCCATTTCGTTTATAGCAGAGCCTAGCCGTTAGTTATTCTGGCTGATGCCCAATGATGAGGTCAGTTCAGCGGCTTCTTGCAATCAGCCGCTGTAGGCCTGCGTAGCGAATTGATGAGGAAGAAAAATCCCATTTCCGTTGATATCGGCAAACAGGGTTTTGATGGGTTCAGCACATTCGCTTTCGTCGGCGTTTTTTAGTCCTGGGCTGGAAATGTGGAATGATCAGTTAACGTTGACGCCAATTTAATCAATCCGCCTTCTAAGATTCTAAAGATATGCACAGGATGATGAGCAACACGGCGAACACAGCAGAAATTTTTACCACAGTCTTTGCTGAATCCTTGTGAGCAGAGAGTGCTCGAGGTTGATGGTCGCCCTGGGCGATATGGACATGTGAGGCAGAGACAGTCCGCGACTGTTCGGCATAAGCTGCCAGTAGACTTTTGTCTGCCAATATACTGAGTCTGCGGGGAAGGCCATCGGAGTATTTGGCAAGCGACTTAAGTGCCGAGCGGGAGAAGAGGGACGACTTGTTATAGCCTGTTTTGTGGAGGCGAAAGGCGAGGTATTCGGAGATCTCAGCTTCACTGAACGGTTTCAGGTAAAGATTATGAATAATCCGTTCCTTGATTTGACGAACGGAGGGGTGGCTCAGGTGTTCATCCAGTTCTGGCTGACCAAATAGAACTAACTGAAGCAATTTGTCAGTTTCTGTTTCCAGGTTGGTAAGAAGCCGTAATTCTTCCAGTGTGTCTAGGGGCATGCATTGGGCTTCATCAATAAATACCACAACACGCTGATTGTTGGCGTGGATTTCCAGCAGTCTTTTTTGAATGGCTACGAGCGCATGGGTTTTGGTCTGGCTCTGATCCAGTGCTAACCCCAGTTCATGACCAATGGCGAAGACCAGATCTTTTGCCGCCAGACTCGGGTTAGGAAGATAGATAATCGTGACGCTTTCCGGCAGTTTCTTTTCCAGCATGCGTGTGAGCATGGTCTTGCCACTGCCGACTTCACCCACGACCTTGACCATGCCATCACCGTGGGATATGGCATAGACAATGGCGTTGAGTAACGCCTCGCGTTCTCCTCCGGCATAAAATAGCGAAGTATCCGGTGTCACCCGAAAGGGTGACGTTGTCAGGCCAAAAAAATCACAGTACATGCCAGCGATATACCCAAAAGGTTACAGTAATTGAACGGGGTCAGTATAACCGTCTTTTTAGTAAACAGTGAGGGTCACTGAGCGAGGAGGAAGTGCATGAGTTTTTCAACCAGATTTTAGGCCGGGATGGCAATCGTTTCAAAGGTTGCGCAGATATGGTCCAGCAAATTAACCAAGCTGTTGAGTTGTTCTCCTGAGGAAAGTTGATAGCCAAACGCGTGGTCGGTTTCCCTGTTGCCTGGCATTTCTACGGTAGTAACCGTTACCCGGTTTATCTGATTGGATGGAGACAATGATGGGAAACCCAATTCGCCTGTTACGCTGACTGTTAGCGCCTGATCAGGCGTGGTGTAATCGCCTGATTCTGTCTTTATCAGCAAGCCCATTTCCCCTAGCCGAATAGCCATGGCTTTTACTGCATCCAGCATCAATTGATTGTGTGTTTTTAATTCGCGGTGGGAAGAGTTGGCTATTCGCTGTTGAATAAATCGTTCAGCCAATTCCTCACCCAGACGTTTGGCCTGATCTGCTGAGAATGACAGGTGATTAAACAATTGCTCTACACCAGTATTGGCCTGGATAAACAAAAGGCCATACTTATTGTCGGTACCTTGTCTGGTTGTATAACAGACAATGGCGCTGCCAGCGATGTTTTTACCATCAATAGATAATTCAAATTCCACCGTGTTGAGCGTGTTGAGCCGAAGACTCCGGGAGCTAACGGATATGCCACTGGAGCTGACATCAACCAAGGTTGAATCGGTGTTCCAGCGATGGATGCCAAACCCCCTTTTGCGTATTTTGACATTGGCATAAGGTGCGCTGAAGCGAGTATCCTGTCGGCGGTTGTTAGAATCTGTTGGCACTTTATTGACTCAACTATTTATTTAACAGGTTATTTATATTCAACATTTTATGCATTCAGCATGTTAACCGCTCAAAATGATGTCAGGGAGTCATTGTGCGGGCTTTGCTAACCCCTGTTTGAGATCCTGAAAAAGTATCGCCCCAACCAGGGGGGCGATAAATCGGGGCAATCCACATACCACTGACTGAATTAAAGTTTGATTAGCAAGGTAACATTGCCGGTACCGTAATTAGCTGCCCCCGTCTTTGATACAGAACCCGTCTTGGGGTCGTTGTCATCATTTTCACTATCATAACGTTGGGCCACTTCGCCAGGCACATTAAGGAGGCGGAGTTTGTGCTCGGTAACATTGTTGCCTGCATTGCTTGTTTCCATTGAACTGACCAGGCCACCATAGGCATGGTTGGGGCGAGAGGCTGTTCCATTGACGGTGGGGTCACCGGGAATTAATTCTGCATAGCGCAAGTGAGACCAGACACGGCAAGTCTCTTCGTTGTTTGCCGAGCAGTCGCCGCCAGTTATAACGCCATTGCCGTTTCCGCCTGTTGCTGCGGCATTTAAATTGGCCCTTGCCTGAGCTGTGGTGATATCGCCCGGCAGGGCTCTTTGCATATCCCTAAAGGTATGAAAGGCTGCACGGTAGCTGTCAATTTCCTTCTGGAAGTTTTTATAACGGGCATTCTCAATCATAGTTTGCCCCTGAAGAACACCGCCTAGAATCAGGCCGATAATTACCAAGACAATGGCAATTTCTACCAGGGTAAAACCCCCTTGGCTGGATTTTAGGTTTATTTGCTTGGACATTTCGATCTCCCTGATTGCTACCCTTGATGGTGAATGGTTTTTGCTCAGTTGTTTTGTTTGTTTTAAATAAGGATTAAAGCCAAATAAAGTGGTTGAAATTTAACATATAACTTATTAATTTCAAATAACTATCTTTATTTTGAGGGCTGGTTCACGGAAGCCGCCCGGCAGACACCAGACGAGCTTTCAGTACGTTTGGTGATATCCAGATAACCTGGTCGTCAAATGTAGCGGCTGTATTATTGGAATAGAGTCGATCGACAAATGTTGTGTCCGTGTCCGTGTTCTCACTTTCATTTGCACTGGTAGTAGTGGCCCAATTTTTACCGTGGGAAATGATGATGGCGGGTATTTGAGAGGCCACCGGGTTCCCGGCGCTCGCATCCAGAATATTAATATCAGCGGTAGAGCAAAGCTCAAATGAAACCCCGGCCGTGGGTGTGCCACAGCCGGTACCATCAGTGGTGTCGGCAAAACTACCTGTCACCCGATAGGTGAATAGTTGTCCCCAGGCATCTTCTTTTCCTGTCCCTAGGTCAACCCAGGGAATAGTGCCCTGATTGTTGGTGCAAGTTGTCAACATATCCATGATGCCGTCACCATTAGTATCGGGGCAGGGAAGTCGGCCATTCGTCATGGTGTAGCCTATTAAAGCTTCCTGTATCTCTTCCAGTGTTCTCTGGGTTTCATCCCGGTCCTGTTTTTCCATTTGTGTTGAAAGCGGCAGTAGAACACCACCTAATATCAACCCGAGTACCACCAGAACGATGGCCATTTCCAATAAGGAAAACCCCTTCTGACGTGACTGAAAATGGGTAGCTCCGGTCTTTGATTTTGTTTTATGTCCTGTGCTCCGCATAACGGTTCTCATTTTATGGGCTATTTATTTTTTACTGTCTATTTTGTGCCGCTGGTTTATTTGCTAAAACTCGGTGCGGGAAATCCAAATGGCTGTGTCGTTAAATGTGCTACTACTGCCTTCCGGGGCTACGATAAACTGAGGTGCACTGGTATTACTGATGCCATTGATACTCTCCAGCAGATTCTGGTCTTGATTGATGGCCGCACTCAGAGCAGTGCTGCCACATTCTGTGGCGACACCGGGGTTGATATCGCGGCGCTGTCCGGCCACGGGTTCATTGACGGCAAAAATCATGGCGATAACATCATTTGATATTAAGGTCCCCTGATGGCTGTAAATCTGAAATTCTGCCGCTGGTAGTGCTGTTATGTCGGGGGGAATAGCCGTGCCTCTTTTGTAGGCTGCGGCAACAAAATAACGGAAACAATAACCGCTGCTGTCCTTTAACGGTGGAATGCCGAGGGTCTGCCAGGGAAACCAGCCTGAAACGGCATTGGTGCCACAGGGTGTGTCCTCCAGACCATCGCCATCGGTATCCGGGCAGGGGAGATATCTGAGATTGAGGCCGGATGATGTTTTGTCGGGGTCTGATAATCGTGCATAGGCAATGATGGCGGATTTGGCTTCTGATAAATTCAGTCGGGTTTGTGCTGATTGAGTGAGCTTTGTTTTTGTGGCGCTAATGCCTGTCAGAAGGGCAGAGGACAAGGCCAGCACCATGAGCATCACCAGTATGATTAAGACAGCGCCACGCTGGTGAGCAGTTGAGCTGTATTCTTTCTTTAGCTGGCTCATTCCTGCTCCGATGATTGATGATCAGACTCCTCGGGGTGTGTGGCAGATGATGATTCTGTCGTTCCGGATGCTGCCGGGGTTTTTACTTTGGATGTTTTTGGTGGCTTGTGCCGGTAATAGCTTTCGATTATCTGGCCGTTTTCAAGGTTCAGGGTTTGTCCGGGTAATAGCTGAACAGGTGTTGATGATGACTGAACTGATAGCGCTCTAACGTTGTTCATGCCGGGTATAACTGATACGCCTTGTTGAGAATGGTTACTCTCTGTTAATACTTCTTGATTCGCCCAAGTTGTACTGGGCCCGGATTTTCGTTTGACGTAACCATTAAAAAAGACTTGCCTCACTTTCTTTACCGGTAAGGAGTGAGCAGAAGACTGTTTCGTGGTGGCTGGGGGTGACTTGAATTCATACTCTTGAGAGCGCTGTTGGTCCAAATTGTCACGTTGTTGTGGTGAGGTAAATAATGTCCCAAAGGCACAGGCATCAAGTGTGAGAGCAAAGATAAATATAGCCCCCAAAAACTTTATCGAGGTCGTTTTTTTCATTCTTCTTCCTCCATAAAGTTATCAACCTGTTGATCGTAACCGGCGGTGTAGGATGTTATTGAACAGGAGCTCTGAAAATTACCGCTGGTTGATAAACGGATATCTGATGTGACGCGTTCAACCTTGCAGTGGCTAATGACAAACAATCCGCCTTTTAATTGGTATAAATCTTCCGTGAGCGTGACGAGATCGCCCTCGTGAGCCAGCCCGGTTTCCAGTGTTAGGGTCGATTTGAACACCTTGATATTGGGTGATAGTACAAGGTCGAGATCAACAGCCTGTTGTCGAGGGGTAATTTGATAACGCAGGTCATCCAGGCCGAGCTGGCTCGCGGTAGCGTCGAGTGTTTCTATCCACGAAAGTCTTTTTTCGTCGCCAAGAAACCCTCTGGAGACGTATCTGTTGTAGTCGGCACTAAAATGATCAAACAATGAGATCAGATAATTGAGGTTTTCAATTTCCTCCTCGGCGCTACTCATGTCTGTTTGAGCATTGTCTATGATCTGTTGTTGTTTTGTGAGCTGATAAAAGCTGAACCAGAGTAAAAGACTGCAAACTATTACCGCTGTCGCAAACAGAATAATGTGGTTGCGAAGCTGTGAAAGGTCTAGTCGGCTCATTCCGTTCATTGGCGTGCACCTGACTGGAGCTGTATATCCAGCACAAAGGAGGGCTCAGGTCTTTCTGCCACTGACCGGCTAATGTTTGTCTTTGGATTAATGTCCAATGGTAATTTTTGAATGGTGACCATGGCAACTGGCGGGAGACTTCTTAAGTTCTCGGCAAAGGCCTCTATACGCTCTATAGATCGTCGATAGTTTCCCTGAAAATTAAGTGCTTCCCCTTTTAGGGTGACAGTCACCTGGCTTGAGGCGGTTGGTTTCGCTGAGTCGGTATAGCTGTCATCCATATAGTCTTCATCTAGAGGGTCTTCATTCAGGTAGTCGTTACCCAGATTGTCTATGCTATTTTCTGTTTTGGACGTGAGTTTCCACTCAAGGCTATTGAGAGAAAGGTCATCATAATCTTCGTAGCCACGACTGATGATTTCAAAGACAGAACGAGGCAACGGATTTGTTTCCGTGAGCTTTCTCGCCGTTGTCACCACAACTTCCATCTTTTGGGGTGACGTTTGTCGCGCTTCAAACCAGGATTGCAGCGTTCCTATATGCTCGCTTTGCTGCAAGAGCGATTGGTCAATTTTCTGGTAGGCCTGTTTTATACGGGCGCTTTGGATCAGGTTGTTTGTGAACATTCCGGCAGTTACGACGGCCAGTAAAATACTGGCTACCATCAGGTACCGTTTCATTTGCTGGTGCAAACGAACAAACGATAGTTTTTCGGGGTTGTAGTGAGGCTTTTTGTAGGCCGTTTTGCCCAATAGGAATGCGGTTAGAGAAGCAAAATTAGGCTGTTCAATTTTATTCTCTGCCTGATGCGCTTGAACCAGCTCCTCCATTGACACATAGACATAATGACAATGGTCTGCCATGCCCTGTTCATTCAACGCCGTTTTTACGTTTTCCGGCACGATCAGGATGACTTCAAGGGTAACCCCCGGTTTTATTTCTCGACGGTTGTTGAGGTATTGCCAGCTGCGTTGAATCTCACGGTTAAATTTGCGAGCTAACTCATCCTGATTTTCGAAAGAGATGGCGGTGAGTCGATTGAAATGAACCAGCTTGCCATCCAGATAGGTCTGGCGAAAGGGCAGATTATTTTCCCCCGGCTTCCCGGTAGCAATGACCAGTACCTGCGAGGCTGATTTAAGTGGTTTGATAATGTTATGAATAATTAACGGCGTTGAGTAAACCCCCTTAATTTCAATCTGGTGGTCGTTGATCAGATCGACATAGGGCTCAATAGCGACAGTATCAGTGACACCCGATAGCTGATAAATATCGTCTCTTCGGCCCGTTTTTTCCCGCTTTAGAAACCGGTAATGGGTGTAGTCACTATTGGGGAAAAGTTTTTTCAGCTTGCGCCCAAGCATCAATTGTCGGTCTTTACCCTGAATGTGGGGCAGCTGTTCTTGGTGATATTCCTCACTGGATAGGTTGAGCAGAATGTAACCAATAGACGTTGCCCAATTAATCGCAGTTTCAGCAAAACGTTGATGATCTTCCGGGTTGTGCAGGTAGTACACGGAGTCGGTTACCAGGCCTGCCCCGGACCATTGGTAAACGGTCAGTGTTTTATCCGTAAACTGAAAAATAATTTTCTGCTTCAAAACTGTACCGTACTAATAATGTCATAAATTGGACCAAGCACTGCCAGCATAATCCAGCCAAGAATCAGGCCCATAAACACCGTCATAAAGGGTTCGATCATTGACTGAATTTTATCGATTAAATCGGAGACATCCCGGGAGTAAAAATCACTGACATTTGACAGCGATTGGCCAAGTCCGCCTGTCATTTCGCCAACCTGTATCATTCTCAGCACCAGTGCCGGAAAGAGCTGACCTCTGGAAAAAGCATCGGCAATGGTGGCGCCTTCCTCAACCTGTTTGTAAATATATTCCAGCTCGCTGGCGAGGTAGGTGTTTGTCACGGTTTGTTCACTGATTTTCAGGCAATCCAGTACGCTGATTCCCGCCTCGTAAAGGAGCGAGAAATTACGGGTGAACCGGGATAGCATGAGTTTCTGCATCGCTTCGCCCAATAAGGGTATTTTAAGTTTGTGTTCGTCGTACCAGTAGCGGGCGGATTGACTTCTTTTTAACAGCATTTTGCCGCCAAAGAACAGTATCAGCGGCATAAACAGAATCATTTCCCAGTGGTTGACGAATGTATCAGAAACAGAGATGAGCAGCCGAGTCATCAGCGGAATGTCCTGGTTCATCGACAGGATAAAGTCCACCAGCTTGGGCACCAGATAGATCATCAGAAAGCAAATCACCGCAATAACGATAACGCCTACAAAGAGAGGGTAGGACATCAGTTTTTTGGTTTTTCGAATCAGGTCTTCCTGCCAACGTAGCGTCTCTTTTAGTTCACCGAAAATATGACCCATATTGCCTGTTTGTTCGCCGGCAACAATTAACTTGATCATCATGTCATTAAATACTTTTGGGTAGCCTGACATAGCTTCAGATAATGTTTGCCCGCTTGAGATGCCGTCAATCAGTCCTGCAGTCACTTCCCGCATAGCCGGCGTAGAGGCGCTATCACGGATTTCAATCAGTGAGTCAATAATGGGAATACCGGCCACAGCCATTTGTTCGAGGTCAATAAAAAAGACGATCAAATCCCGCCGTTCCACTCCTTTCTTAAACAACAGGAACCAGTCTTTTCCCTTTGGGCTGGCACTGACCAAATCCAATCCGTGTTTGTCCAGCCTCGATTCCAAATCATCAAGGCCAGTAGCATCAAAGTGTCCTGACACTTTTTTTCCGTTGTGATCAATAGCCTTGTAAGCGTATTGCACCATGATTACAGGCCCAGTCTGGCGCTAAAGTCGACTACACGGGACAGCTCATCCAGTGTGGTTTCACCGAGTTTGACTCGGGCCATACCGTCATCTACCAAACGCTGGAAACCCTTGGCGGAAGCCATTTTGCTCAGTTCGCCAATGGAAGCATTTTTGGCCACCAGCTCATCGAGCTCTTCATCCATTTTAAGGATTTCCAAAAGCCCCAATCGTCCCTTGTAGCCCCGTTGTCCGCAGCGTTCACACCCTACGGCACGATAAACAAATTCGGGGGTGTCACCTGTAGCGGCGAATAATTTCTTCTCGATGTCATTAGGTTCAGCTTGTTCCCGGCAATGCATACAGAGCTTTCGAATTAACCGCTGAGCAACAATACCGATAATGTTGCCGGCAATGAGGCTAGATTCAACACCAATATCTTTGAGGCGGGAGAAGGCGCCAAGCGCAGAGTTGGTATGCAGGGTGGAAAATACCTGATGTCCGGTCATTGCCGCTCGAAATCCCATGCTGGCGGTATCCAGATCTCTCATTTCCCCCACCAGGATAATGTCCGGGTCCTGTCTCATCAGGGAGCGAATTCCGTCAGCAAAGTCCATTTTTACCGATGAGTTTAGTGATGATTGCCGGATCATGCTGATGGGGTATTCAACAGGATCTTCGAGGGTCATGATATTGACCGTTTCATCATTTAAATAATTGAGTAGGGAATACAGCGTGGTAGTTTTACCACTACCGGTAGGGCCGGTGACCAGAATGATCCCCTCCGGGCGAGCCATCATCAGTTTCAATGTACTGCGATGATGATCGGGAATATCCAGGTTTTCCAGAGGAATAATCGCCTTACTGCGGTCAAGGATACGCAGAACGATATTTTCCCCGTGAATAGTGGGTTGTGTTGCCACTCGAAAATCAATGGGATGACCAGTTATTTGCAGTGAAATATGGCCATCCTGAGGTGCTCGGGTTTCTGCGATATTCATGTTGGACAGGACTTTGAGCCGGACCACAATCGATGGCCAGTATTTTTTGTGCAGACTTCGTACCTGGCGCAGTACACCATCAATGCGGTAGCGAACCCGAAGAAAACCTTCCTCTGGTTCAAAGTGAATATCGGAGGCTTCCTGTTTGACCGCATCGGTGAGAAAGGCATCGACCAGTCGTACGGTGGGGTGACTGTATTCGGCACCCTCCAGGCCCGCGATCTGGGTAGTATCCACTTCACCGGTTTCAATTTCGTTGAGAATGCCGTCAATGGAGAGTTCATAACCAAAAAACTGATCAATTGCGCCACTGATGTCAGTCGCGCTGGCGAGAACTGGCTCAATATGCATGCCTTTTGGGAGTGATGCGGTCAAGCGATCCAGGGCCAAAATATCGAAAGTATCAGGCATGGCTACCATCAGAGTGTTGCTCTCTGCGGTATAGCTAAAGGGCATGATATTGAGTTTGGTGGCCAGTGATTTATCCAGTAATTTGATGGCCTCGATATCGGGTACGATTTCCTTAAGGTTAATACTGTCCTGTCCTAGCGATTCCCCGAGCGCTTCGTTCAGAACAGACTCTGTCAGAAAACCTAACCGAACCAGTGTTTTCCCCAGTTTTTCGTTCGAACGTTTTTGCTCCAGCAAAGCAATTTTTAACTGGTCTGGTCCAATGACACCCTTGTCGATCAGCTGTTCGCCAATGGGTTTGCGTTTGGGTGACAGCGCACTCATTGGTCAGTTCCTTTTATTTCCTTCAATCGGCGCTCAACATCGGACTTGTTAAATTGAGTGGGGCGATTGTCATGCAGCGCCAATGCTTTTTCGTAGTAATTGGCCGCGATATCGGATTTACCCAGTTGATCCAGACTGACGGCCAGGTTGTAGGCGTACTCAGCATTTTTGTTCTCGAGAGCAAAGGCTTCAAAGTAAGCTGGCTGTGCTGCTGACCAGTCATTTCGTCTCGCATAAAAATTGCCCAGGCTGGCGTGTAAATAGGGTTGTTTGGGGTGCTTTGTTAGAAGTTGTTTGAGCTGGCTTCCCGCTGACAGATTTGTCGGGTCTGCGGCACTGATATTAATCAAGGCTATTTTTGCTTCAAGATTTCCCGGGTCTTGGTCAAGAACCTGTAAATACAGTCTCTCGGCCTCATCTGTCATGCCACGCTGCATTAACAGATGACCTAGGGCTGAGGTTGCAGCCAGATTGCCGGGAGATTGTTTCAAGATTTGACGGTAAGACAGCTCTGCAGCATTGAGGTTGCCCTGTTCCAGTGCTTGATTTGCCTCTGCCAGTGTTTGACTGGTACGGGGCGATAATTGCCGCTTCGAGATTTTAATCTCTGAGTGTTGAGGTTGCGCCCTGTCTGATTGTGCTGTTTTGGTTATCACGGGGCGCGCTGTCTGGCTGGACGATATTGTTCCCTGTGGTTTTGCCGCCGAATAATCGGAAGACTGCTGGGTTAGCTGTTGCAGTGCCGTTGCAGTAGTCTCTGCGCTGCTTTGACTGCTACTCGCTTGGCTGGTGCTGACCTGGTGGGTACTGTCATGAATGAACTTGTCCTTAGGAAAAGCATTCAGAGCTGTTTGGTCGGCTTGAACTGAGGGGGCGGTTTGACTATCAGTCACTTTGGCGTCGGTGATTGTTTCAGCAGGTATTGTTTTCGTAGGTGTTGTTTCTATAGGGATTGATGTATTGATGCTCTCTAAAGGTTTATCGGATTCGCTGACATTGGGTTCCATCATCGTGGTTTGGTGAGATGGCAAAAAAGAGGAATCATCGTTGGGCAGCAACAAAAAATACAGGGCCATAAGCCCAATGGTGACGAGCACGAGAAGCAGCAGCAACAGTGGCAGTCGAGACATGGGGCGAGATGGTTTATTTTCCCGGTTCTGGAACACCTCTGCTGCCACCCGTGCGTTGCCATTAAGTTCTGCAGCTGCAGTTTTGGGTGCTGAATATGTTTCTATCGGGGGAATGGGTGTTGGGGTTGTGGTTAGATGGTCACTACCAACCACTTCGGAATCCGTTGTCTTGGTTCTCGCTCGGGTGTCTTCTGTTTCTTTGATATTGGCAGCAGTCGCTGGATGGTTTGTTGGAACGGATTCTGTTTGTGGTGGCGCTGTTGGAGACGGTTCTGTTGATTTGAACTCCGTCGATACGGGTTCTGCCTCTGGCTGGGTTGCTGTGGTGCAGCTATTCCCATCCTCTTCTTCAAAAAGGTCCAGATCCAGTACTTCCGGATCTTCATGTTGGGGATGAATTGAATCCTTTTTGGACTCCTCCAGGCGATGCCCTTTTCGACTCTTTTCTGCCTCTTTCAGGGCGTCCAGTAATAGGCTCACTGCGTCATACTCCGTCGTTGTTATGCCTTACTGAAGGTTTTCCGGCAGGTACTTTTCATAGGTTTTTAGTTCTATGGCATTCAGACTGGCCTGCTTGATGACTGTTGGCCGAATAAAGATGATCAATTCAGACTTGGTATAGCTTTTATCTTTGTAACTGAACAAATCGCCAACCCAGGGCAGTTTGCTTAGACCAGGTACCCCGGCGCTATCGTCATCATGCTTGTCTTGCATTAGGCCACCAATAATGGCGGTGTCCCCGCCATTTACCTGCATGACGGACTCCATTTCTCGTACCGAGATTTCAGGAATAAGGCTAGTGGTATTGCTGTCCGCGAGGGCTGGGTTGGGGTCTTGAACAAACCTGAGCACCCTGGAAATGGTTGGACGCACATTGATTGTCACAGTGTCAATATCGGATATCTGAGGTGTGACGCTCATGACCAAGCCCACAGGAACGCTGTGGATGTCAGAGGTAAAGGTACGATTGATGAAATTTTCCTGTACATCCTCTTCCACATCAATGGTGAAATAGATCAGGTTGTCGACCACCTTTAATAGCGCCGTCTGGTTATTCATGACCATCAGTTTGGGCGTTGATAGTACCTTTGCATTACCGTATTCGCTGAGTAGTTTAATGGTGGCATCAAAGCCATGTTTACCACTGTCGGTATAGTTCAAGGTGGACACTGGGGCATCAGCCAGGTTTGTGCCAATCAGACTCTGGGTAAAGCTGAGGCCGCTGCCACCAGACTGTGCGAGACGAGACCAATCAACCCCCGCCTGGTATTCGTCGTTCAGTGTGACCTCAACAATACTGGCTTCAATGAGCACCTGGCGTTTGGCCCCATTCAGTACTTCGTCGAGAAAGGTCTGGATTTCAAGGTGTTTTTTCCGTGGAGCCTTAATGCTGAGAATGCCACTTTCAGCATTGGCGATAATGCTGGTATCTGCCTGTGGCGAATGTTCTGTTTCTGTATCCGATGAGTCCTCTTCTGTCGTGGAGATGGACTCTGTGCTGTCGCCGCCGTAAACAATGGCTTCAATATTACTAATGAGAGTTTGCCAGAAATCGTATGCAGACCGGTTTTCGATGGTTGTTGCCGAATTATTGTTGCCATCGCCACCCGACGAGCTTCCCTCCACGGCGCCGACACCGGTGGTGGCGACTTCGGTGGATATGGATACAAAGGATTCACTGGAGCGATCCATATTCAGATAGCCGATATCGTAGTGCACGAAATAGGGGCTATCTTTTTCAATCACTAATACATCATTCTTGAGGCTGTAACGTATATCAGTGAAGGCGGCAATTCGGTCCAGAATCTGAGGAAGGGTTTGGTCCACTGCGTTTAAAGTAATGGTGCCCTGAATATCCGGTGAAATATCAATGTTTAATGAGGCATCACGGCTAAGTGCAAATAGAAGTTCGCGGAGGTCGACGTCATTGACCACCACCGAATAGACATCCTCCGCTTCTGCCGGAGTACTTTTTGCCGGTGGCGCCTGGTTGAGAATGGGTTTCGGAATGGCACCTGACGGAACAGTGTGATCAGATGAGATATGTTGCTCTGAAATATCCATTGGCAGTGGTGCGCAGGCTGCCAGTCCAAATATTATCAATATCCATGTATTGCGTATTATTTTATGTTTGATCATATATTGAGTTGTGCTTGCTGTGTTAAACGAACCTAAGTTATCACAATTTTATTATGGGCTGCTTTAGATTTATTTTCTAATACCTTCCCGTGTATTGAAAATCAGGGGCAAGGTTTGGTTGATGCCCACTCGTGCCACCGGCTGGGAGCTCAATTCGTTTGATTCCCGCCATGGCAGTAGAAGTTGCTAGCGGGTTATTTTTGCTGCAATCACGGGGTCTACGGAGCAAGGGACAGCAACTATTCGTAATAGCCATCGCTGTCTTTTCCATAGCCATGATTCTAGAAGCAACTCTGGGCAGGATAGGTAATGTTTCCAGCATGCTAGTGAGTGCACTTTGGTCGCTGGTCGTTTCGGCTGCGGTCATTCCCTAACATTCCTTGTCCTGAAAAGATGCAAGTTTAACTAAGCAGAACGATCAGTCAATTATGTGTGGGAGAAAAGTATTGCTGACGGCTCTTTAAAAAGCAGGTTTGCAGTGGGTGGTGTAAGGCAATATCGTATGAAGAGTGATGTTTGGTCAATGGGTATTAGCGGGGTCTTGTGGCATTCAGGCAAACAGGCCTTTCAAGGCATCCAGAGATTCCCGGCCTTTCTTTTTGCCGACTTCCGGATCGCTATTACCCATACCCTCTGTTTCCAGATCTTCCTGGGGTAGTTCGTCGAGAAAACGACTGGGCGTGGTTTCCGAGACGTCTCCGAACAATTTACGCCGTGCCGCCATGGTCATGGTCAGGGTCTGGCGGGCACGGGTGATACCGACATAGGCGAGGCGACGTTCTTCTTCAATATTGTCTTCGTCAATACTGTTGCGGTGGGGCAGTAACCCCTCTTCCATGCCGATCAGGAATACGTGGGGGAATTCCAGGCCTTTTGCCGCATGTAGTGTCATTAGTTGCACTTTGTCATCGGCGGAGTCTTCTTCCTGGCGGTCGAGAAGGTCTCGCAAAATCAGTTTGGCTATGGCGTCTTCCACGGCGGTGTCGCCACTGCTTTCTTCTCCCGGAATATCCAGGTCATCCTTAAGCAACAGCTGTTTGATTTGTGCTACCAGGAAGTGAACATTTTCCATGCGCTTTTCAGCCACTGCTGAGCTGCTGGCGTTTTGATGCAGCCACCCCTCGTAATCGATGTCTTCGATCATCTCGCGGATGGCGGCGACCGGATCTCCGTCGGCACAGTTGCCTGCCACTCCCTCGATCCAGTGGCGAAAGCGCTGTAGCCGCTCCAGGTTGTGTGGTGCCAGTTGCGCCTGCAGGCCGACTTCGTCGATGGCGTCCATCAGGGAAATCTGTCGCTGGTTGGCGTAGTTGCCGAGTTTCTCCAGGGTGGAGGTGCCAATCTGGCGGCGCGGGGTGTTGATAATGCGCAGGAAGGCGTTGTCGTCATCGCCGTTCACCATCAGTCGCAGGTAGGCCATGATGTCCTTGATCTCGGCGCGGGCATAGAACGAGGTGCCGCCGCTGAGTCGGTAGGGAATGCCCTGTGCCTGTAGTTTCAGTTCCAGCAGTCGCGCCTGGTGGTTGCCCCGGTAGAGCACCGCGAAGTCGCGGAAATGGCAGTTTTTACGCAGTCGCATATTGATGATTTCGTTAACGACCCTCTCGGTTTCCGCATCTTCGTTGTCGGTGCGGATCAGTCGCAGTGGATCGCCGGGGCCCAGCTCGCTCCACAGGGCCTTGCTGAATAGGTGGGGATTGTTGTCGATCAGCTGGTTGGCGGCACGCAGAATGCGACCGGTAGAGCGGTAGTTCTGTTCCAGCTTGATGACGTGCAGCTCCGGGAAGTCCTGCTGTAACTGTTGCAGGTTTTCCGGGCGGGCACCGCGCCAGGCGTAGATGGACTGGTCGTCGTCCCCGACCACCGTGAGGGAGCGCCGTGCGCCCACCAGCATTTTTACCAGCTGGTACTGGGCGAAGTTGGTGTCCTGGTATTCGTCCACCAGCAGGTAGCGGATACGGTTCTGCCAGCGCTCCAGGGTCTCCGGTGAGTTCTGAAACAGCAGGGTGGGAATCAGGATCAGGTCGTCGAAATCCACCGCGTTGTAGGCCCGCAGGGCTTCGCTGTAGCGTTTGTACACCAGGGCGATGGCCTGTTCGCCACCACTCTCGGCTTTTGACAGCGCCTCCGCAGGAGACAGCAGGTCGTTCTTCCAGTTGGAAATCTGGTGCTGAACGAGGTCGAGGTGATCCGAGTCCAGCTCGGAGTTTTTCATCATCAGTTCGCGCAGCAGGGTTTTGCCGTCCTCGGCGTCGAAGATGGAAAAGCCCGGCTTGAAGCCGAGCTGTTTGATTTCCCGGCGGATGATGTTGAGGCCCAGGTTGTGGAAGGTGGATACGGTCAGGCCGTCGGCCTCGCGGCCTTTCACCAGTTTGCCGGCCCGCTCCTTCATCTCTCGGGCCGCCTTGTTGGTAAAGGTGACTGCAGCTATATGGCGCCCGCTGATGCCGCACTGCTGAATCAGGTAGGCAATCTTGCGGGTGATCACGCTGGTCTTGCCGCTGCCGGCACCGGCCAGCACCAGCAGGGGGCCGTCAATATATTTGACGGCGGCGCGTTGTTGCGGGTTGAGAGTATTCAAGCCTGTCTGCCGGTCACGGGGTTGCCTGGATCAGTGGGCGGCGGATTGTAGCAACCGGGCATCAAAATTCCAGCGCCAATGTGCAGCTGGTTCCGGGACTAGCCGAACACATATTTACCCGGAGCCGGCCATAGTGCTGCGTAGCCTTTGTCTGCCGCTCCCATGGTTGGCGGCTGGACGGCTTCACTGCACTGCTGGTCCAGCCACAGATTGAAAACCGGCCACCAGGAACCGGTGTGGGTTTCCTGGGTTGCTGTCCAGGTGTCCGGGTCGATATAGCGGTCCATGGCTTCGTGGAAGGCTACCTGGTAGCTGCGGCGGGGGTGTTCAGGGCCGCAGGCAATGCCTGCGTTGTGGCCGCCACTGGTGAGCAGGAAGGTGATATCGCTGCGGGCGTAGTTGTGGATCTTGTACACCGACTTCCAGGGCGCCACGTGGTCGGCGGAGGTGCCCACCACGAATAGGGGAGCGCGGATGTCCTGGACGGCGATGGGCTTGCCGTCCACCAGGAACTTGCACTGGGCGAGGCGATTTTCCACAAACAGTTCGTGCAGGTAACGGCTGTGCATGGCGGCGGGCATACGGGTACCGTCGGCGTTCCAGGCCATCAGGGCAATGGGTTTGGTCTCGCGCCCCAAGTAGTAGCGTTCCACCGCGGGGTTCCAGATCATGTCCTGGGAGCGCAGGGCCTTGAACGCACCGCTCATATTGGCGGCCTCCAGGTAGCCATCGGTCCACATCATGCTGTCCAGGAAGGCCAGCTGGCTGGCGCCGAGGAAGCGGGTAATTTCCCCAGCCTCGGTGAAATCCATCTGGGCAGCCAGCAGGGTGATGCTGTTGAGGCTGTCGTCGCCCTCCCGGGCCAGATAAGAAGCGCCGATGGACAGTAGGGTGCCGCCGATGCAGTAGCCCATGGTGTTGATCTTGGTGTCCGGCACCACGGCCTTAACCGCATCCAGTGCCGCCAGGAACCCGGATTTCAGGTAGTCATCCAGATCCAGGTCGCGATCTTCCTTGACCGGGTTTTTCCAGGAAATCATGAACACGGTTTTGCCCTGGTCCACCAGGTACTTGACCATGGAGTTTTCCGGCTGCAGGTCGAGGATGTAGTACTTCATGATCCAGGCGGGCACGATCAACAGCGGTTCGCTGGCGACGGTTTCCGTGCTCGGACTGTACTGGATCAACTCGATCAGGTGATTCTGGAAAATGACTTGTCCGGGGGTGACACCGAGGTTTTCGCCAACCTTGAAGTCGCCCATTTCGGGTCGGTTGTCCTTGAGCAGTTTTTTCTGCACGTCGCGTTGGAAGTTGCCTATGCCCTCCAGCAGGTTCTTGCCCTTGTTGTCCCAGGTGACTTTGAGCGCTTCCGGGTTGGTCGGTAGGAAATTGGAAGGTGAGGCGATTTCCACCAGCTGCTGGTTCATGAAGTTGACTAGCTCGATACTGAGCGGGTCCATGCCGGCCACGCCGGCATCCGCTTCGCGCAGCCAATCTGTCGCCAGGCTGTGACTGCGGGCCATGATACTGAAGGGTAACTTGCGCCATAACTGGTGCTTGAACAGAGATGAACCCTGTGGCGGCTCTTCGGTCTTCTCTGCGATGGTGCGGGCGGTGTAGGTCGTCAATTGCAACAGTTTTTCACTGAAGCTTTGCAGTAACTTGACTCTTCTCGCCGGCGAGATAGACAGGTGAGCCAGCCAGTCGGTGTAGGCGAGCACCAGCTGGATTGGCGACAAACCCTGAGACGCTTTGCCAATGGCAGAGCGGATGCGGGTGTCGATTTTGTCTACAGTTGTGTCGTTTAGGCGGGGGATTTCAGCGATCAGGTTGTCGAGTTCATCGATGACCTTGGTGATCGTCCGATCGGGTTTTTCAGCCATTCACAAGTCCTCGGATTGAATGGACCTTATCACGGGCCACATGTCAGCGATGTGGCAATGCACCCGAGAAGAGTGCCATTTTGCCCGGGTAGAAATCAACGGATGAATTTAAGACGAAAGCCCAATGCTTCGCTGAGATGTTGTTTAGCGATGCTGTCGCTGTGATCGAGGTCGGCGATGGTTCTCGCTACTTTCAATACCCGGTGGACGCCCCTGGCGGACAGCTCCAGTTTCTCCGCGGCCAGTTGCAGCAGAGAACGCTGTTCTTCATCTAAGTGGCAGTGATCGGAAACATCCCTGCTCGATAACCGGGCATTCAGTTTGTCGGCCCTGGCCAGCTGTCGCTGGCGGGCGGCTGTCACACGCGCCAGAACGGTTGCGCTGCTATCGCCATCCCTTTTCTGCTGGAGGAGCTGACCGCTAGGTAAGTTGGGGACTTCCACCAGCAGGTCGATGCGATCCAGCAGCGGCCCGGAAATTTTTTCCCGGTAGCGGCGTACCTGATCCGGCGTGCAATGGCAGCGTGTGCTGCCCAGGTGTCCACAGGGGCAGGGGTTCATGGCTGCCACCAGTTGAAAATTTGCCGGATAGCGGGTCTGCGCCTGCACCCGGGAAATCAGAATCTCGCCGGATTCCAGCGGTTCCCGCAACACTTCTAATACCTTGCGGGGGAACTCTGGTAGTTCGTCCAGAAACAGTACCCCACGGTGGGCCAGGGATATCTCTCCCGGCCTGGGCACGCTACCGCCACCCACCAGTGCTGTTGCCGAAGCGGTGTGGTGCGGGGAGCGAAACGGCGGCAGTTGTAGTGGTGTGCGCAGTCCCAGCCCGGCGACGGAATATACGGCGGCAACCTCCAGTATTTCGCGGTTTTGCAGGGGTGGCAGAATGCCTGGCAGCCTTGCGGCCAGCATGGTTTTACCGGTGCCCGGCGGTCCGCTGAATAGCAGGTTGTGTCCTCCGGCAGCGGCAATTTCCAGCGCCCGTTTCGCCATATGCTGGCCGACGATCTCGTTGAGGTCGTGGCATTCATTGGGCATGGGATCGGCTGGAGTATAAAGATGTGGAGGAATTGGCTGATTGCCGTTGAGATGGGCGCAGACCTCCAGCAGGTGGGTGGCAGGATAGACAATGGCCTTCTCACTGAGTGCCGCTTCTCCCGCATTGGCTGCGGGGACCACCAGCGAGCGCCCCTGTGAGCCACAGGCAAGGGCCGTTGGCAGAACCCCATCTACCGGGCGCAAGGCGCCGGACAGAGCCAGTTCGCCCACAACTTCTATTTGCTCAAGAGCATCGGGGGGAAGTTGGCCGGAAGCGGCGAGGATGCCGAGGGCGATGGCCAGGTCGAAACGGCCGCCTTCCTTGGGAAGGTCAGCCGGTGCAAGGTTGATGGTAATACGCCGGGCCGGAAACTCGAAGTGGGCATTGAGCAGGGCGCTGCGTACCCGGTCCTTGCTCTCACGAACGGCAGTTTCAGGCATGCCGACGATGGTCAGTCCGGGTAGGCCATTCGAGAGATGAACTTCCACTGTGACTGGCGGCGCATCTATGCCGACTTTTGCCCGGCTGTGAACAATGGCGAGTGCCATGCATACCCTCCCTGGTAATGCCCATTAGCGGTGCATTATGCCGGCATCTTTCCTTGGCCAGCGGTGAAAATTGCTTGCGGGTCAGCTGTTTCCGAGACGTGTTTCCAGCTCGGCGACCTGTCGTTCCAGCTGTTCCAGTTTCTCCCTGCTGCGAGCCAGTACCGCCCTTTGGGCGTCGAATTCATCACGGGTGACGAGATCCAGTTTGTCGAAAGTGGCCTGGGCGGCAGCTTTGATCCTTTGCTGTAGTTCGGCGCCGAGCATTTCTGCGCCGGGGGTGACCACATTGTTCAGTTGTTGCAGAAACTGATTGAGGAGTTCGTCAGGTTTCATGATCGGAGCGTTTCCCGGATTGCAGTGCCGACTATTTTATGGAGATTGCCGGTTATGTACAGGGTTGAGTCTTTTCCGTCGAGACGGTGCTTTTGGGCTTTTTTGGTGCGGCGTTGTGCTCGTTGGATGTTTTTTGTGCACCAATATGGCACATTTTTGAAATTGATACCGGATTTTATAGGGTGTTTAGCACGTTCTTGCGTTGGCATGCCAAATGCATAACACGATGGTGTGCGGCTGAGCTTAAGGTCGCCCAATGTTTTCTTGCTGTTGTTTATATTTTGGAGAAGCGTATGAACACATTCAAAAAATCCTTGCTTGCAACTTCCCTTGCACTGACCCTTCCGGTAGTTGCAACTGTTGCTCAGGCCGCCGAGGTTTCTGGAAACGTCACCCTGGCCACCGACTATAAATTCCGTGGTATTTCCCAGAACGACACGAAACCTGCTGTTCAGGGTGGATTTGATATCGCTTTTGAAAGCGGTTTCTATGTCGGCACCTGGGGTTCAACTGTCGACTTCAATGATCCTGCGGGCTCTGACGCCAACATGGAGCTGGATTACTACTTCGGCTTTGGCGGTGAGATCAATGACTCCCTGAGCTACGACGTAGGTTACATCTACTATGACTATCCCGGTTCAGATGAAACCGTGTTTGATTACACCGGCAAGCGTGATCTGGACTACCAGGAAGTCTATGCCAGCCTGACTTTTAAAGACCTGACTGTAGGTTTCGCCTATTCCGATGACTACTGGCTCGAAACCGGCAATTTCTACTACGTGTATGCCGATTACGGCTTTGAACTGCCCGGTGGTTTTGGCTTGGGTCTGCACTACGGCTACAACGATTTCGAATATGACAGTGAAGATTCTGATCTGAAAGATAGGGATCAGGCCTTCCTGAGTAATGGTGAAGACAGCTATTCCGATTACTCCATCACCCTGAGCAAATCCTATGCAGGTCTGGACTTCGCTCTGAGCTGGATCGATACCGATCTGGACGACGACGAGTGCTGGGGCACTGACTGGTGTGACAGCTCTGTGGTTTTCTCCATCAGCAAAAGCATGTAATTGACTGGCGGCGCTCCCTTGGGGTGCCGTCTTTCCCAAAGGAGCAATGCGATGAAAATGATTACTGCAGTAGTCAAGCCCTTCAAACTCGATGACGTGCGTGAAGCACTGGCCGCTATCGGAGTACAGGGCGTGACCGTAACGGAAGTCAAAGGCTTCGGCCGTCAAAAGGGGCACACCGAACTCTATCGCGGCGCCGAGTACGTGGTGGACTTCCTGCCCAAAGTCAAACTCGAGCTGGCACTGTCTGACGATATGGTCGACAGCGCTATCGAAGCGATCACCTCCGCAGCACAGACCGGCAAAATCGGCGATGGCAAAATCTTTATTTCAGATTTGCAGGATGTCATTCGAATCCGTACCGGTGAAACCGGTGCCGAAGCGGTTTAATAAGACGGGAGATTAAAACAATGAGTCCTGAAATAATTGAAGTTAAATACGCGCTGGATACGTTTTATTTTCTGGTGACCGGTGCGCTTGTTATGTGGATGGCGGCTGGTTTCGCCATGTTGGAAGCGGGCCTGGTTCGCGCCAAAAACACTACTGAGATTCTGACCAAGAACGTCGTTCTGTATGCCATTGCCTGCACCATGTACCTGTTGATGGGTTACACCATCATGTACGGCGGTAGTGAAGGCGGTATCCTGCCCGATTCATGGTTTGGCAACGGCATTGCCAATGCCACCGCTGAGGAAGTGCTGGCCAGCAACGGTGATATCTATTACTCCGGTGCCTCCGACTTCTTCTTCCAGGTGGTGTTCGTTGCGACTGCGATGTCCATCGTTTCCGGTGCGGTCGCTGAGCGTATGAAACTCTGGGCCTTCCTGGCATTCGCCGTCGTAATGACCGGTTTCATCTACCCGATGCAGGGTATGTGGAAATGGGGTGGCGGTTTCCTCGACGCCGCTGGCTTCCAGGATTTTGCCGGCTCCGGTGTGGTTCACCTGTGTGGTGCTACTGCTGCACTGGCCGGTGTACTGTTGCTCGGTCCTCGTAAAGGCAAATACACCGCTGACGGCCGCATCAATGCGATCCCCGGTTCCAACATGCCTCTGGCGACAATTGGTATGTTCATCCTGTGGTTGGGCTGGTTCGGATTCAACGGCGGTTCAGAGTTGAAGGTTTCCGATATCGGTGAAGCCAACGCAGTAGCTGATGTGTTCGTCAACACCAACGCCGCAGCTTGTGGTGGCCTGATCGCAGCGCTGATCACTGCCCACCTGATCTTCGGCAAAGCAGATCTCACCATGGCTGTTAACGGTGCCCTGGCTGGTCTGGTTGCCATTACCGCAGAACCTCTCAACTGGGGCGGTATTGGTGCCACCGTCATCGGTGCGATCGGTGGTGTGCTGGTGGTGTTCTCTGTACTCACTATCGACAAACTGAAAATCGATGACCCGGTCGGTGCTATCTCCGTACACGGTGTGGTTGGTATCTGGGGTCTGCTGGCGGTGTGTTTCTCCGGCAACGAAGATGCGACTCTGGTTGGCCAGCTGACCGGTATCGGTGTGATCTTTGTCTGGGTATTCGTCACCAGCCTGATTGCCTGGGGAATTATCAAGGCAACCATGGGTATCCGTGTCGGTGAACAGGAAGAGTACGAAGGCGTCGATATGTCTGAATGTGGCATCGAAGCTTACCCGGAATTCACTGGCAGCAGTAAATAGTTCTTTCTCGGTTGCAGGGGGTTGGCTGCTTTGATCCAATCCCCTGCTTTTTTTTGCCCGTAAACCGGACCCCGATCAACGGGCAAAAGATGCAATTTGTGAGAGGAACGTGTATCTTTTTGCGATAACTTAGAACAACGAAAAAGTACAAGGTAAACGCATATGAAGCTCATTACTGCCATTGTTAAACCCTTCAAACTGGATGATGTGCGTGAGGCGCTCGCCGAAGTGGGTGTTCAGGGCATTACCGTGACAGAGGTAAAAGGTTTTGGTCGTCAGAAGGGTCACACGGAACTGTACCGCGGTGCAGAGTACGTGGTTGATTTCCTGCCCAAGGTAAAGTTGGAGATTGCTGTTGACGACAACCACACTGATACAGTGGTGGAAGCGATCACCAAATCTGCCCAGACCGGCAAAATTGGTGACGGCAAGATCTTTATTTCCGAACTTGAAGATGTCATCCGCATCCGCACCGGCGAAACCGGCAGCGATGCAATCTGAATAACAGTCTGCCCGCTGGGCGAACCTGATTCAGCGTTCGCTCAGCAGGTAGCACTGCTCCAGGAATTCACGACATTTTTCAGCCGAGTCGAGCTGACTTTCCTCGATAATCAGGAGTGCAGGGCAGGCCGCTTTCAGGGCCTTGACCAGTAAGCCGTCACCTATCTCATCAATCGCTGAATCGTTGCTAATTGGCGTTGAGCCCGACCCACAACTGGGGGAGCGCGATTTAACGATATAGGCGCACAGCCCCCGTGCCTTTTGTGCAACAAATTGGTGCGCGCTCTTGTTGAGCGCGTCAGTCACATCCAGTCGCTGATCTTCCACGCCAATGGCGCGCAGTTGTGTGTCGGGCGTTTTGACCAGGCGGACCGGTGGTCTGGGTATCCCTAGGGATGCCGAGACTTCGGGGCAAAAAACCTGCAGGTCGAGCCAGGGTCCGAGCTCGCGCATGATGATGTCATGGTACTTGTGATCACCGTCGTAGCGAACTTCCTGGCCTACAAGACAGGCACTGATGCCTACCTTGGGTTGCAGCTCGCGATGAGGGGTAATGTGAATGGCGGAAAGATCAGTCATGTTCGAATCGTTCTCTGTCGTTATGGATTAACAATCAGGTCAAACACGACCTGAATGTTGTCTTCATACGTCAACTGATCCGGCAAATAAGTGCCAGGTCTGGAAACAGATGAACGCAATAATTGTGCCGATTCGAAAGCGACATCCTGGGCCTTGGTGTTGAAAATGGGGGTGTTACGGTGATAGTCGATGCGCACAATGGGGCCCAGCTCGGCGCCATAGGCCTTGGCCAGGGATTCAGCTTTCAGTTTTGAGTCATCAATGGCTAGCTGATGGGCGTTGCGCTGGTATTCCTCGGCCTTGCTGCTCTCGTAACGGATGTTATCAATGCCCTCCAGGCGATGGGCGAGAGCCTGATCCATCACGTGGGTAAGTTGAGACAGCTGATGGAGAGTCACCGAAACGTTTCTGGTTGCCTCGTAACCACTGAAGATACGATTGCCATCACTGTGCTCGTAGCGGGGATAAACCCGTAGAGAGGAGGCGATGACATCCTTGTGATCAATCTTCATCTTGGTCAGTTGGTCCAGGAAGTTGTTCAGCCGATCATCCACTTCTTGTTTGGCCTCCTGGCCCGATTTGCGAATGGCTCTGATGCTCAGATCAAGAATTGCGGTGTCGGCGTTGGCCTTGACCTCCCCATAACCGTTAGTGGAAATCAGGCGGCGGTTGGTGTCGTCATCGGCGAAGCCTGACAGGGAGAGTACAAGCAGGGGAAGAACAAGTAGACGGCGCACGATAGGACTCCATGTGTAGTGCTGTGGGCAAATTCCTTAGAGCCCACAGACAGGAAAAAGTTTAGGTAATGGCCGGTAGGAAGGGCTTTTTTAGTGAGGCAGGCAACCCCCGGTTAGATCATCACTCAGTGGGATTTTTCTTCTTTGCGCGCGGATGTGCCTGGTCGTAGATTTTTGACAGGTGTTGAAAGTCGAGGTGGGTGTAGACCTGGGTGGTGGACAAGTTGGCATGCCCCAGTAGCTCCTGCACTGCCCGCAAATCACCGCTGGATTCGAGCAGGTGGCTGGCGAACGAATGGCGCAGCATGTGGGGGTGAACTTTGCCCTGCATGCCCTGTTGCAGACTGAGCAGGCGTAAACGCTCTTGAACCGTCCTGGGTGAAATACGCCTGCCGGGGGCGGAGATGAAAACGGCCGCTGGATCGGCGTCAGCTGCCTTGCCGCGTCGTTGCAGCCAGTGTTGCAGTGCTTGTAACGCCTGGCTGCCAATGGGCAATTGCCTGGTCTTGCCGCCCTTGCCGGTGACGAGAACCAGCCGCTCTTTGAGGTCGATATCCGTCAGGTTGAGGGCGGTGAGCTCGGACAGGCGCAGTCCCGACGAATAAAACAGTTCGACAATGGCCCGGTCCCGGCATTCCAGCCAGCTCTCCGTGCGGCTGGAGACAAACTGGTTGGCCTGGTCCACATCCAGCGCGTGCGGCAGTTTTTTGGGGGACTTGGGGGCTGCGATTCCCATCGCGGGATTGGCCTTCAGCCACTGGTGTTTGAGGCCGTAACTGAAAAAAGTACGCAGGGCGGACAGCCAGCGTTGCAGGCTGCGCCCGCCAAGACCCTGACGGTGCAGTGTGGTCAGGCAGAGCCGGACGTGGTGGCTGTCGATGTCAGCAACGCTGTCGATATTCTGCTGTTGGCACCAGGTGGCGAGGCGATTGATATCGCGCAGGTAATTGTCGACGGTGTGCGGAGAAAGTCTGCGCTCGCTGCGCAGATGCTCCTCGAAGCGGGCAATCTGCTCAGCGAATGACAGGTTCATGTGGATCTTCGGTTATTTGTCGAGGCGGGGAACGATCCTGCTGATGACTTCGGCGATATAGCTGAGAAATAGGGTCCCCATACTGCTACGGTAAAAGTGGGGGTCGCTATTGCCAATGGCGAGAATGCCGAACGGGGTTCCATGATTGAGGGGCATGGCGGCAACGGAGCCGACCCTGGATGCGGCATCACCGAACAGGTAGGTCAGCTCGTCACTGCCGAGAATGCCACAGGTGGTCCGGTTATTGCGCAGCAGTGTACCGATGTGTGCGCTCGCCTCATCAAGGCTCGCCACCCGGGTATGAGGTGAATCGAGTTTGATGGACTGGTCGCTGAAAAGAATCAGGCTGTGAAATTCCACCTGAAAGTCGCTATCCAGGCTGTTGGAAACAGTCTCCATCAGCATTGCCTTGCTTTTGGCTTCCAACATGGCGAGAACCAGTCGCTTGGTTTTCTCGAATAATTTGTCATTGATCTTGGCGGAATCCAGCATCCCGTTGAGCCGCTGGCGCATTTCCATGTTGCGCTCACGCAGCACCGCAACCTGGCGTTCGATCAGCGACACTGCGGCCCCACTTTCGTGGGGCAGGCTGATGGTTTCCAGCAGTTCCGGGTGATCATCGAAGAATCCGGGATGCTGTTGTAGATAGGCTTTTACCTGATCGGGGTGCAATTCGGTCGCTGTGCGGGGAGCTTGTTGTTGCGTGGTCATATCCTGATCCGCCCATGAAATACCGTGGTGGCATTTCCTGTCATGATGACTGGCTGGCCTTCGCCCTGCCATTGAATTTCAAGACTTCCGCCGGGGAGGTTGACGGTTACCGGGGAGTCTAACAGGTCTTGCAGTTGACCGGCTACCGCGGCGGCGCAGGCGCCGGTGCCGCAGGCCAGAGTTTCTCCGGCGCCGCGTTCAAACACTCTCAGATTGATTTCGTTGCGGCTGACCACCTGCATGAAGCCCACGTTGACCCTTTTGGGAAAGCGGGGGTGGCTTTCCAGTACCGGCCCCAGGCTTTCCACGGGGGCGGTCTGCACATCTGCCACGGTCAGCACGGCGTGGGGGTTGCCCATGGATACGGCACCGATACGCCATTGCTGGCCGAGGGCTTCTATCGCATAGGTGTTTGTCCGGGTTTCGGCCTGGAACGGGATGCGTGCCGGTTCCAGGATAGGCACACCCATATTCACTTCAATCAGATTGTTGCGGCGTATGTGCAGGGTGATGATGCCAGCAGCGGTTTCAACCCGGATATCACTTTTGCCAGTGAGATGGCGGTCGCGGACAAATTTTGCGAAGCAGCGGGCGCCGTTGCCGCACTGCTCCACTTCGCTGCCGTCCTGATTGAAGATGCGATAGCGGAAATCCACATCATGGGCCGTGGGGGGCTCCACCAGCAGAATCTGGTCGCAGCCGATACCGAAACGCCGGTCGCCCAGTTTGCGGGCCAGCTCCGGCGTCATGTTCACCTCCTGGGACACCCCGTCGATGACCACGAAGTCATTGCCCAGGCCGTGCATTTTGGTGAAGCGTAACAGCATGCTGTTGTTGCTCGTTGTTCTTTTTTTCATTGTGCCCGTTGTCCGGCATCTATCCATTTATACAGGTAGAACGGTTTCACCGCGAATTAAATCCTCAAAAGTTTCTCTGCGGCGTACTTCAAACATCTGCTCGCCATCCACCATGATTTCGGCAGCGCGACCGCGGCTGTTGTAGTTGGAACTCATGGAAAAACCGTAGGCACCCGAAGATCCGACACACAACAGGTCGCCGGGTTCAATGGCCAGTTCCCGGTCCTTGCCGAGGAAATCGCCGGTTTCACAAACGGGGCCTACCACATCCCAGGCGGCGGTAGACGCACTGGAGTTTGATCTGACCGAATCAATGGTTAGCCAGGCTTGGTATAGGGCCGGGCGGATCATGTCGTTCATGGCCGCGTCGACAATGGCGAAGTTTTTCTCTTCCCCCGGTTTCAGATATTGCACCCGGGTCAGCAGGACTCCGGCATTGGCGGCAATGGAGCGGCCCGGTTCAAGTACCAGAGTGAGGTCTCGGTCTCCCAGCTCCTTGCGCAGTGCGGCAATGTAATCTGAAGGGTGGGGCGGTTGTTCGTTTTTGTAGCGAACACCAAGGCCGCCACCGAGATCCAGGTGTTTCAGTTCGATACCTGAACTGGCGAGTTCATCCACCAGCGCCAGCACCCTGTGCAGCGCGTCGATGAACGGCGCAGTGTCGGTCAACTGGGAGCCGATATGGCAGTCCACACCGACGATGTTCAGGTTAGCCAGATCGCGGGCGCGCCGGTAAACCTCCGGTGCCCGGTGAATGTCGATGCCGAATTTGTTCTGCTTCAACCCGGTGGAAATATAGGGATGGGTGTTGGCGTCCACATCGGGGTTGACCCGCAGGGAAATGTTGGCGATCTTGCCGCACTCGCCGGCAACCCTGTTCAGCACGTCCAGTTCCGCCTCGGACTCCACGTTGAAACAGTGGATGCCCACTTCCAGCGCCCGGACCATTTCCTCCGGCTGTTTGCCAACGCCGGAGAAAATCACCTTGCCCGCATCGCCACCAGCGGCGAGTACGCGTTCCAGTTCTCCCACGGAGACGATATCGAAGCCTGCCCCAAGTCTGGCCAGTACATTCAAAACGCCGATATTGGAGTTCGCCTTGACGGCATAGCAGACCAGATGGTCGCAGTCGCTGAGCGCGTCCCGGTAGGCCATAAAATGCTCAGTCAGGGCCGCACGGCTATAGACATAGGTGGGGGTGCCGAAACGTTCGGCAACGGCAGTCAACGCCACCCCTTCGGCGAACAGTTCGCCGTTACAGTAGGTAAAGTGAGTCATGGTCGGTATGAAATCTGGTACTGGTCTGGTCAGGATTGTTCTTCGTCGGCCGGAGCTTCCGGAGCGGCGGGGACTTCCTCAACAGGTTCCGGTGGCAGATACAGGGGACCCTTGTTGCCGCATCCTGACAGGCCAGCAGTGGATAGCGCTGCCAGCAGCACCAATGCAAAAATTCGTTGCATGGAAAAACCCGTTTTCTATTTTTGATAAGCGGACGAGTATACCGGCTGTGGCCCATAACACTCAATCGCGTATACTCCGCAGACCCTGTTCCAGCGTTATTTTGGAGCCCGTTCCATCGTGAAAGAATCTGAGTTCAATGCCTTGGTCGATGAGCTGATGTTGGCACTTGAAGAAGCCATTGATGAGAGTGGCGTCGACATTGATTATGAGACCTCTGCCGGTGTCATGACCCTGACAGTGGAAGCCAACGGCTCGAAAGTTATCATTTCCCGGCAACCGGCCCTCTGTCAGGTGTGGATTGCAGCAAAATCCGGTGGTTATCACTGTGATTACGTTGATGGCGAATGGGTTTGCGGGAGTACCCGGGAAATTCTTCCTGTCTTGTTGAACCGGGTGTTGGCGGAGCAACTTCCTGGCGGCATGGAGCCGTTGGTGCTCTAGTTTCGGTTTTATGTCTTCATCCGTCTTCAATGTGACCTAAAAAAACGGAAAATCCGAACCGCCAGAGAAAGTGGCGAAATAGCTGCCAGCCTGATTGTGCTGGGTAATTAAGGTGTTTTTGCGCAAGGGAAGTGAAAGTGACGGAAGTAGTCATTGGTCGTCAGGAAATTCTGGATGCCCAGCTTGGAATTTATGCCTATGAGCTTCTCTTTAGGGGCAAGGATTTTGATCTGGCCACCAAGGAGGGCGCATCGGGTGCCACCGCCCAGATTATTACGGACACTCTCCTCGAGGTAGGGCTGAATGCTGTTGTTGGAGACTGCAAAGCTTTTGTCAATTTCACGGCCCAGAACCTGAGAGAGAAAATCCCTCTTTATCTCCCCAAAGACAGGGTGGTTGTTGAGGTTCTTGAAGATGTTGCTGTCGATTTGCGTATCATCAACAACCTCAAGGAGATCAAGGCCGCTGGTTATACCCTGGCCCTGGATGATTTTGAAATGCACCAGGAATGGGAGCCTTTGCTGGAACTTGCCGACATCGTCAAGCTGGATGTTCTGGCAAGGCCCGTGGAAGACACTCTGGAAATGATAAGCAAGCTCAAGAAGTACGATCTGATGCTGCTGGCAGAGAAAGTCGAAACCAATGAGATGTTCGAGGTGTTCCGGGATGCGGGTTGCGAGTTGTTCCAAGGGTTTTTCTTTAACAAGCCGAAGACGGTGGCAGGCAGGCGGTTAGGTATCAATCAGCTCGCAGCTATCAAGTTGCTGACAAAAGTCAATGATCCGGATGTTTCCTTCCCGGAACTGGCGACAATCATTTCCCAGGATGCCGGTTTGAGTTTCAAACTGCTCCGCTACATCAATTCGGCCTTCTTTGGCTTGCCCAATAAGATTGATTCCCTGCCGCATGCAGTTTCCTACCTTGGCCTGAACGAGGTGCGTCGTTGGGTGAACATCCTGACATTGGCATCTCTGTCAGGGAAGCCGGGTGCTCAGTTCCAGCAGGCGCTGGTGCGCGGAAAAATGTGTGAATTAATCGCGAAAAGCTGTGGGGAGCCTTCGGGTAATTTATTCCTGATAGGCATGCTGTCCTGTATAGATGCCATTCTCGATATTTCTCTTGAGGATGCATTGGCGCAGATACCGGTGGGCACTGCCACCGTGGGTGCCATTCTCCATCATGAAGGGGTTGCAGGGTCTATTCTCGCTGACGTGATCAGCTATGAGCAGTGGAAAATGACGGATGCCAATTTCCACAACAGCAACTTGTACGATCTTGGGCGTTTCTATCTGGAGAGTATTGGCTGGGCTGGAGGAATTCTCGGCCAGCTTTAGATACGGTTTTCCCATAATCTGGCAGGGCACCGAATCGCCGGGCCTGCCAGATTGCTGTCAATGTCTTAAAGGGGCGATCCCCACCTGAGGCATGTCCGCCAGGCCGATATCCCTGGCGTGCTGTTCGAAGCCCTTGTTGCGCCAGAAAAACGCGCCGGGCATGGTGGTGGGAATCACCAGCACATAGAACAGTGCCCGACCCATCAGACAACTGACCGTCAGTCCCAGCGCCAGTGCTGCCAGTACTGCCAGAGACAGCAGTGAATCCCCGCCAAATACCGCTGTTGCAACAGCCGCAATTGTCGTTGCGCCCAGCAGGGCATTTCTCAGCCAGTAGCTATTGCCGAAGGTGGTGCACTGCACGTAGTGGGAAGCAGCACCCTCGTGCTCGGCGGCGGTCATGTCGCGGTTGTGGCGCCACAGGCCAACAGCTTCGATGGCTGCGCCACAACCGATGAATCCCGCCACCAGCTGTATCCCGGCAGAAGTGTCAGCCTGTGCCATTAACAGCGCCGGAATCAGCAGCAAGCCGGTGGCCACTGCCCCCAGGGACAGGCCATTGCCGTAGAAGCTGGTGGCCACCTGCCAGTGGTTCCAGAAGGGGCGGGCAGGGATGCGGTAGCAGCGGTTCATGTAGTAGAGACCTGCGCCGCCGGAGAGGATGGCCAGATAGCCGAATACCGTTGCCGGGAAGGCCAGCGCTTGCACAACTCCTTCACTCACTCGGCTACCTGTGACCATTTGCCAGAGACTGGCGAACAGGCCATTGGCCGGCAGGGCGCAGAGCAGGTGCAGTCCCAGAAATGCCATAAACAGGGCGATGCCCAAACCTTCGCGGCAAACCGGCGAGTGTCGCAGATTGTTGAAGCCGCGATAGAAGCGCAGCGGTTTGCCCAGATGGGTAGTGGACATGAACAGCCCCAATCCCACCAGGCTGAGGCTCAAAGCCAGGAGAGGTGCGTACAGCGTTTGGCTGCTGAACCATTGCAAGGTTGGGTTGCCGATCTGCGCACCCAGAAAGACGACGGCGAAGGCGCCGATAGAGGCTTGGGACATCAGGGTAAACAGTACCAGGGGATTTTCCCGGGAGCTGAGGCGCTTGAGGTTCCAGGAGCGCTTGGTGCCGTGTTTCTTGTCAACTACCGGTTTGTAGTTGCCGTCCGCGTCCTTGTGGTATTTCACCGGCTGCGAATCGGTGCGCTTCATCTCCTCGGGCAGTTCCTTGATCTGCTGGAAGCGGATGTTCGGGTGGGTAATTTCCGGATCGGGGAAACCGGGGATAGAGACTTTCGCCTGTTGGCGGTTTTCCGGAATGTTTTCCACTACCCCGAAATCCAGGGCGTTGCCGACACAGGCGGAGACGCAGGCGGGTTTCAGGTTTACCTCCAGCCGGTCCACACACATATTGCACTTGGAGACCTGACCTTTCACCGGGTCCAGTTGAGGGGCGTTGTAGGGGCACACCCAGGTGCAGTAACCACAGCCGAAGCAGGTGTCCGGATCCTGCAATACTGCGCCGTATTCCACGTGCTTGGTGTAGGCGCGGGTGGGGCAGCCCTTCAGGCACACCGGGTCGTCGCAGTGGTTACAGGCCATGGAAATATTGAGGCGCTGATAGTCCGGGAAACTGCCGCCCTCCACGTAACCAACCGAGCGAAATGCCAGGTGGGCCGGCGTTTCATTTTTCTCGGCGCAGGCGGACTCGCAGGCGTGGCAACCGATGCAATTGTCGGCGGTAAAAAAGAACGCGTGCTGTTTGTTGCGGTTGGGGTTGGTCCCGACCTCCGGGTTCTCATTGATATACAGCGGACGGTCTTTCGGCAGTTTGCCCTCGGTCAGGTCCAGCAGGTCGATCTTCTGACCGTAGCGGTTGGTGTCCGCCACCTGTTTGTCGGACAGGAAGGCGTAGGGCTGCTCCTGGGTGCGAACTTCCCACAGAGTGCTGCCGTCGGTCTGTTTGGTTTCCACTACGTTGTCGGGCAAACCTTTTGCTTCGCTATTCATAGATTCGCTACCTCCCTTAGAAGCTGCGCCGCTCGAGATTCAGGCGCGCGGCTTCTTTTTGGTCCACGTGTTCGATGCGCACCGCGCACTGCTTGAAGGCGGGCTGCCTGGAATAGGGATCGAGCAGTCCCAGGGTCAGGCGGTTGACACAGTCGTGGAAGTGAAACGGGATAAACACCATGTCACGGGGGACCCGGTGGGTGAGCTGGGCCAGCACCACCGCATCGCCGCGGCGGGATACCAGCCGCACATAGGTCTGTTGCTCGATGCCCAGTGCCTCGGCGGCATCCGGGTTGATCTCCATGTAAGGCGTGGGACTGAACTTGTTGCAGTTGCCGATCTTGCCTGTGCGGGTGCGGGTGTGGAAGTGTTCAACCACCCGGCCGCTGTTGCACCAGAACGGATAGTTCTCGTCGGGTTTTTCGTTGTTGTCGCGGAATTTCACCGAGATCAGGTTGGCGCGGCCGTCCGGCGTCTGAAACACGCCATCGCTATAGAGGCGCGGGCTGCCTTTGAGGCCGTCGTCTTCCTGGGTGAAGGGCCACTGGATGCCCTTGGCTTGTTCGATTTTGTCATAGGTCATGCCGGAGATATTGAGGGTGCGACCAGCCCCGACGGAGAGCTGTTTCATCTCCTCGAAGGCGCCTTCCGGGGTTTCCGGGAAATGGATTTTGGCGCCGTTCTCGAAGCGCTTGGCCATCTGGTTGAAGATCCAGAAATCCGGCTTGGAATCGCCATAGGGGGCGATCACATTGCGGATCAGGTTGACGCGCCGTTCGGTGTTGGTATGGCAGCCTTCCTTCTCGGCCCACACTGCCGCCGGCAGAAACACGTCGGCGTATTCGTTGGTTTCCACGTCCTCGTAGACGTCCTGGACAATCAGGAAGTCGAGCTTCTCGAACATCTTGCGGATGCGCGGCTGGTTGGGCATGGAGGTCAACGGGTTGGTGGCCACCAGCCACAGGCCGCGGATTTCGCCGCTCTCGATGGCAGGGAAGATGTCGGTCTGGGTCAGGCCGCGTTTTTCCGGGAAGAATGACTCGTCCACACCCCAGAATTTGGCGATTTCATCCCGGTGCTGCCGGTTTTCCAGCAATCGGTAGCCTGGTAAACCGGAGCAGGAGGACCACTCGCGAGTGCCCATGGCGTTGCACTGGCCGGTGATGGAGAGGCTGGTGCCGCCGGGCTTGCCGATGTTGCCGGTGACCAGGTTGAGGTTGTTGATATTGGCGACCCCGTCGGAGCCGTGGGTGCTCTGGTTGATGCCCATGGTCCAGATGGACATAGCGCTGCCGGCCTTGGCGTAGAGCCGGGCCACGTGGCGGATCATGTCCTCGTCGATGCCGCAGATATGCTGAGCCTTGATCGGGTCGTAATCGGCCACTGTGGCTTTCAGTTCCTCGAAGCCGTTGGTGTGGGCATCAATGTAAGCCTGGTCGTGGAGGCCCTCGGAGATGATCACGTGCAGCATGGAGTTGATCAGCACACAGTCAGTGCCGGGGGTGAGGGGCAGGTGAATGTCGGCGAATTGGGCCAGCATGGTCACCCGCGGATCCACTACGATCAGCGGGAAATGCCGCTTTTCCCGGGCCTCTTTCAAGCGCCAGTAGATGATCGGGTGCTGTTCCGGCAGGTTGGAGCCGAATGCCATCAGACACTCGGTGTGTTCGAAATCGTCGTAGCAGCCGGGTGGGCCGTCGGAACCGAAGGAGCGCTTGTAACCGGACACCGCCGAGGCCATGCACAGGGTGGTATTGCCGTCGTAGTTATTGGTGCCGATGCATCCGCGCACCAGTTTACCGAGGGTGTAGAACTCCTCTGTCAACAACTGGCCGGTGGAGACGACGGCAAAGGAGTCGCGGCCGTATTTTTCCTGAATCTCTCGGATTTTGGCCGCGCTGGTGTCCAGAGCCTCGTCCCAGCTAGCCGGCTGGAATGGCTGTTGTTTGCCAGCGCGCAGCAGTGGCTGCCTGCCGCGCCCGGGGGAGTGGAACAGGTCGTGTTCCAGAATACCCTTGATACATAGCTTGCCGCGGTTGACGTCAGCACCGGCGTGACCGCGGCTGGTGACGATCTTGCCCTCGTCATTGAGCCCTATTTCAATGGAGCAGCCGGTGGAGCAGTAGTTACAGGTGGTGTACTTCCACTCCTTCACCTTTTTGGCCGGAATCAGGATCGGCTTGCGTTTCTTGCGTCCAAACAGCATGACATCTTCCCGGTTCGGTATGCTTTTCTTATGGGTCGTTACTTAGGTTGCAGGAAAGGTTTCAGGAAATGACCACCTGCTCACCGACCAGCTGAATTTGGTAGGTGGGCACAGTGACATCATCATTTTCCAGGCACTGGCCGGTGGCCAGATCGAAGTGCTGTTTGTACAGCGGCGAGGCAACCACCAGGTGGCCCTGGATATCCCCGACGATGCCCCGGTACAGGACATTGGCCTTGCCGATGGGGTCCCAATTGCCAATGGCGTAGACCTGCGGCTCTTCCTCCGGCAGGTAAAAAATGGCGACCTGCTGGCCGTTCACCAGTGCGCAGATACCGGAGTTGGGAATCAGGTCCTCGCGCTGGCAGATCACCAGCGCGTTTTCGGAAAGTCTGTTTTCTGCGGTGTTCATCAGCAATGCCTCCTACGCTGACTTGGCGATGATGTTCTGGAGTTCTTCTTCGTTGGCAGGGCGGATCTGGCCGCGCTCCTCAACAAACACGACAGTTTCATCTTTTGCGTCAGGGGCGTTGACGAACTGGCGGAAGCGCTTGAGTTTTTCCGGGTCCTCGATAGTGGTTTTCCACTCGCACTGGTAGGTGCCGACGATGCTGTTCATCTGTTCTTCCAGTTCGGCGCAGATGCCCAGCTTGTCGTCGATGATCACTTCTTTCAGGTAGTCGAGACCGCCCTCCAGGTTGTCCAGCCACACAGAGGTGCGCTGCAGCCGGTCGGCGGTTCGCACGTAGAACATCAGGAAGCGGTCGATGTACTTGATCAGGGTTTCGTCATCCAGGTCGGTGGCGAACAGATCGGCGTGGCGGGGCTTCATGCCGCCGTTGCCGCACAGATACAGGTTCCAGCCATTTTCGGTGGCGATCACCCCGAAATCTTTGGATTGGGCTTCGGCGCACTCGCGGGTGCAGCCGGACACAGCAGACTTCAGTTTGTGGGGAGAGCGCAGTCCTTTGTAGCGATCCTCAACGTAGATCGCCATGCCGACACTGTCCTGTACCCCATAGCGGCACCAGGTGCTGCCGACACAGGACTTCACAGTGCGCAGCGCTTTGCCGTAGGCGTGGCCGGTCTCGAAACCGGCGTCGATCAGTTCTTTCCAGATCTCCGGCAGCTCCTCAACCCTGGCACCGAACAGGTCGATGCGCTGGCCGCCGGTGATCTTGGTGTAGAGGTTGTACTTCTTGGCCACCTGGCCCAGCACGATCAATTTTTCCGGGGTGATTTCGCCACCGGCTACCCGGGGTACTACCGAGTAGGTACCGTTCTTCTGCATGTTGGCCAGGAAGGTGTCGTTGGTGTCCTGCAGGCCCACATGCTTTTCTTTCAGGATGTAGTCATTCCACAGGGAGGCGAGAATGGAACCCACCGCTGGTTTGCAGACGTCGCAGCCGCGACCGGTACCGTGTTTCTTGACCAGTTCGTCAAAGGATTTGATGGACTCCACTTTGACGATGTGGAACAGCTCCTGACGGGTGAAGTTGAAGTGTTCGCAGATGGACTTGTTCACTTCCATGCCGCGGGCGGCCATCTCGTCGTCCACCACATTCTTCAGCAGCGCTGCGCAGCCGCCGCAACCGGTGCTGGCCTTGGTGCAGGACTTTACATCCGCCAGGGAGCAGCAGCCGCCGTCGATGGCGCCGATGATGTCGCCCTTGCTGACGTTGTGGCAGGAGCAGATGGTCGCTGTGGTCGGCAGGGCTGCAGCACCCAGCAGCGGTGCGCCGCCCTCGCTGGCCGGCAGGATCATGGCTTCCGGGTTTGCCGGCAGCTCGATGCCGTTCAGATAGTACTGCAGCAGGGTATCGTAGTCGGAGCAGTCGCCGACCAGTACTGCACCCAGGGCAGTTTTGCCGTCTGCGCTGACGATCAGGCGCTTGTACACTTCTTCGCGTTCATCGCTGAAGACGTAAGAGATGGCGCCAGGGGTCTTGCCGTGGGAGTCACCGATGGAGCCCACGTCCACACCGAGCAGTTTCAGCTTGGTGCTCATGTCGGCGCCTTCAAAGGCGTTGTGTTCGCCGGTCAGTTGGCTCACCGCCACTTCTGCCATGCGGTAGCCGGGGGCTACCAGGCCGAAGATGCGACCGCCGTAGAGGGCGCATTCGCCAATGGCGAAGATGTCGGAGTCGCTGGTGCGACAGTGGTAGTCGATGGTGATGCCGCCGCGCTCACCCACTTCGAGATTGCAGCTCTTGGCCAGCTGGTCGGAGGGGCGGATACCGGCGGAGAACACAATCACGTCGGCAGCCAGGGTCTCGCCATCGGCGAATTTCATCACCAGTCGGGTCTGGCCATCCTTGTTTTCTTCGATTGCCTGGGTGGCCTTGCTGGTGTGCACCTGCACATCCAGAGCTTCGATCTTACGGCGCAGCATGGCGCTGCCGCCATTGTCGAGCTGTACGCCCATCAGGCCGGGGGCAAATTCCACCACGTGGGTTTGCAGGCCGAGGTTTTTGAGGGCATTGGCCGCTTCCAGGCCGAGTAGGCCACCGCCGACCACTACGCCGACTTTGGCGTTTTTGCTCTTGGCCTGGATCAGGCCCAGGTCGTCGATGGTGCGGTACACCAGACAATCCGGCAGGTCGGCGCCGGGGATAGGCGGTACAAACGGGTAGGAGCCGGTAGCCAGCACCAGCTTGTCGTAGCTGAAGGTACGACCGCCATCGGTGGTGACGGTTTTGCCTTCGCGGTCGATGGCGACCACGGCATCGCCGAAGTGAGCGGATACCCCAAGGGACTGGTAGTGTTCGCGGGTGGTCAGCGCCAGTTCTTCCGGCTTGCGACCGGCAAAGAATTCGGACAGGTGGACCCGATCGTAGGCGGGGCGGGGTTCTGCCCCGATGACAGTGATTTTTGCGGCAAGACCGGAAGTGGCCAATTGCTCCACGTAGTGGTGGCCCACCATTCCGTTACCGATTACGACGACATTCATGAGTGACATATTGCATCTCTCTCAGTTGTCTGACGTCGCACTCTTTTGCCGGTGCGGACGTCAGTGGTTATCTGACACGCACCTCGTTGTGCAAAAAAAGGTAGTAATTTTTATAGGCAAAGATTGGGCCAATATTGGTATTTGTTGATATTCAAAGGGTTGGTGTGAATCTGGGGTTACGGGAATGGCCACTTGCGCACCAAAATGGTGAGCATGGCAATGTTTTGGTGCTCTAGATGTGCCTGGCGAGCAGTGCCAGCAACAGCAGGTTCGTCAGCAGAGACAGGATTGCGGCAAATTTCCAGAAACGCAGGGGATTGCGTTCGAGCAGGGGTTTACCGCGCTGTATTGTAAAAGCGGGGTTGGCATTTTTCAGGTCGGCGATGAATTCCGAGAGCGCCGGATAACGGGACTCGGGGTTCAGTGAGGCGGCTTTCTCGATGGCTTTGTCCATCCACACGGGCACCAGTGGATTGTGCTGATAGCTGGGCGTGTAGCTGAGGCGGGCAAAGTCCTTGGCGGATTCCGCCTTGTGGTACTGGGGGCCGTAGGGGTGTTTCCCTGTGAGCAGTTCGTACAGCAGGATGCCAAGAGAAAACTGGTCGCTGCGTGGGGTGGCGCGCTGACCCAGATGATATTCGGGGGCGGAGTAGTCCCGGGTGCCGAGCTGGTTACTGCGGTTGATGGTGGTTTCAATCTCATGGATGCCGGCGATGTGGGTGGAGCCGAAATCGATGATTTTTACCCCTTCTTCGGTGTAGATGATGTTTTCCGGCTTGATGTCCTGGTGCAGGGTATCCTTGCGATGGAAAGCCCTGAGTCCGGACGCCACCTGGGTGATGATGTTGCGGGCATCGACCACGGAGAGTCGGGTGCGCTCCTTGATCAACTGCGCCAGGGTGGGGCCGGGAACATACTCCGTCAGATAGTAAAGAAATTTTCTTGGCGTTGCCGGGCGCAGAACTTTCACCACATTGGCATTGTGAATGCGCGAGCCAATCCATTCTTCGAGGACAAAGCGCTCCAGATAGGCGGGATCATCCTTCTGCAGTGATGACGGCGCCTTGAGAATGGCCTTGCCGCCGTGGTGAATATTCTCCACCAGGTAAACTTCGCTGCGAGTGTTCGCATGCACCTCTTTCAGCACCCTCCAATCGTCCAGGATATGGCCCTTTTCCAGCGGCGGGGGGCAGGGCAGGGTGCGCAGCTGGGCCAGGACGTCCTCCTTCTCCGCGGGGCCGGTATCCTCGATACAGATGATCTGCGCGCTCAGGTTGTCATCGCTGCCCAGAGCCAGGGCCTCTTCTATCAGTATCTGACAGGTCTGCTGGTGCCGGGTGCTTTCGGCCAGCAGTTGTTTGAGGCGATCGTTGCCGAGCCAGTCGTGAACACCGTCAGTAGTGAGCAGAAAGCGATCGCCGGGCAGCAAGTTGATATGGTGAAAGTCGATTTCCAGGCTGACGTCAATGCCGAGCGCCCGGCTCAGGTAGCGGTGACCGTTGCCGGCAGCTATGGCGTGATCCCTGGTCAGCAGTTCGAAATCGCCGTCGCGCAGCCGGTAGATGCGGCTGTCGCCGACGTGAAAGATATAGGCGCCGGCGGATTTCAGGATCAGTGCGCTGAAGGTGGTGATAAAGCCCTTTTCGGCAGAGGTGTAAGACTGCCCCAGTCCGTAAAGCCAGCGATTCAGGGCGACCAGCACTTTCAGGCCACTGGTCTGAATCGACCAGCTGTCATGGGTGGAATAGTAATCGGAAAGAAACGATGTGACTGCTATCTGGCTGGCTTCCTTGCCGGCCTCGGCTGTGCTGACGCCGTCGGCGATAACCGCAACGGCGCCTTTGGTGGTGAGGGCTGGACCCTCGGGTATGCGAATGCCTACAGCGTCATCATTTTCCCGCTTGATGCCGGCGGTGGAATACTGGCCAACCTGGATATCCAGTCTTCGTTCTAGATGCGATAACGTCATTTCCGACATTGCATGCCCCGGTTTAGCTGACTTCGATCAACTGCACCGTACCATCGGGCAGGATTTCTGTGGTGTGCCCTTTGGGTTCCGTCAGCAGTTGTGTCAGGAAGAATACCGCAATTGCAGACGCGGCGATGATCATGAAGAAGGTGGATGCGTCGACAAAAGTGTAGGCGGTGAGGTAGGTCACTGCCCCGACGTTGCCGAAAGCGCCCGCCATGCCGGCAATCTGACCGGTCATGCGGCGTTTCACCAGTGGCACGATGGCAAATACCGCGCCTTCACCGGCTTGCACGAAGAACGAGCAGCACATCACTGCGGCGACAGCCAGGAATATCGGCCAGTTGCCATTAATTTGTGATAGCACCAGATAGCCGATTCCCAGGCCCACGATCAGGATGGAAAGGGATTTGCGACGACCGAAGCGGTCGCTGAACCAGCCGCCACCGGGGCGGGCCACCAGGTTCATGAAGGCGTAGGCACTGGCCAGGGCGCCAGCCGCTGCCAGGGACAATCCCTCAAAAGTTTCCAGGAAGAATCCGGGCAGCATGGAAACCACCGCCAGTTCGGAACCAAAGGTAACGAAGTAGGCCCAGTCGAGCACGGCAACCTGAGTGAATTCATATTTGTCGCTTTCCGGTGCGCCGTGTTTCAACATTTCCTTGTTCACCTTGTAGATCTGGGAAACCTGGAAGAAAAACAGGGCTACAAAGGCGATGTAGAAAATATCTGCAGCGGCATAGGAGATGAGGTTTGTGCCAGAGGGCGACACTTTCCACACCAGCACGGAGAGAATCAGGTACATCGGGATATTCATGGCGATGTAGAGCCAGAAATCCTTCTTGCTGGTGACTTCCAGTCCGCCGGTTTTTTTCGGTTTGAAATAGGTCGAGCCCTTGGGGGTATTGCGTGCGCGCCAGGCGTAGATGGCCCCATAGATCGAGGCCAGAACGCCGGTCAGGCCGATGGCGTAACGCCAACCGTCTTCGCCGCCAAAAATAGTGATGGCGACGGTGGGCAGGGTGAAGGCTGCGGCAGAAGAGCCGAAGTTGCCCCAACCACCGTAGATGCCCTGGGCGAGGCCTACGGTCTTGGCGGGGAACCACTCACCCACCATGCGAATGCCGATAACAAAACCGGCGCCGACAAAACCGAGTAGCAGCCGGGTCAGAGCCAGTTGCTCATAGGTTTGCGAGAGTGCGAACAGGGTGCAGAAAATCCCGGACAGCATTAACAAGCAGGAGTAGATCAGGCGTGGACCGAAGCGGTCCACCAGCATGCCGATAATGATGCGAGCCGGAATGGTCAACGCCACGTTGAGAGTCAGCAGGGTTTTCCACTGGGCTGACGTGAGGTTGAAGGTTTCCATGATCAGCGGCTTGAGCGGCGCATGGCTGAACCACACCACAAAGGTAAGGAAAAAAGCGAACCAGGTGAGGTGTAGTGTTCTTATTTTCGGGTCCCGAAAATCGAGCAGGTTAATACGTAGAGTTGACATGATAGGCACCAGATTTGTTCATGAAACAATCAAGCTGGCGTTGCCAGCAAGTTGTATGCCACAAGTTAGTGCTATTTTTTTATCACTTTGACATGAATGAGTTTTTTATTTTCTGGCTTGGTGCACTTTTATTTTTGCGCACCAATTTATGGCGCAAGTGTGGTGCGCTGAATTTCTTCAGTGCGCATAGTTGGTGCCAGGTGTCTGTGCCTGAAACAGCGTGGAGCGGATAATTTTTACTGAGCGGTTTGTTCTCCGGCCGCTACCCTGGGTTCGCTTCTGTGCCTGGTAGCTTTTGTTATGGGGAGGAATTATGCTTTCTGTCCCGCCGGGAAAACACCCTTTTGTTTTGCGTGGAGTTGCACTGCTGCCATGACCTATTGCGTTGCCATCAAGCTCAATGAAGGGCTGGTTTTCTGTTCAGATTCCCGGACCAATGCAGGCCCGGATCGGGTCAGCACCTACAGCAAACTGCACCGTTTTTCCATTCACGGTGACCGCCAACTGATGATGATGACTGCAGGCAACCTGGCTACCAGTCAGGCGGTGGTGGCGCACATCGAACGTGATCTCAAGGAAGATGCCAAATTCAATCTGCGCAAGGCCAACTACGTTGCGGATATCGCTGATTATGTCGGTGAGCTGAGCCTGAAAGAACAGAACAAGTATCGCAGTGATGGCCCCAATGCCGGGTTCAACGCCGAGGCCACTTTTGTGTTGGGTGGGCAGATCAAAGGCAGTGATCCCGAGCTGTACATGATCTACCCCGAAGGCAATCACATTACTGCCTCGGAGCAGTACCCGTTTCTACAGATCGGTGAAACCAAATACGGGAAGCCGATCCTGGATCGCATTATCAGGCCGACGACGCCGCACGAAACTGCCATGCGATGTGCCCTGGTTTCCCTCGATTCCACCATGCGCAGCAACGCCACCGTGGGGCCGCCTATCGAATTGCTGTTCTATCCGGTGGACAGCCTGTCCAATCCTTCCCGCTACTGCAAGTTCCAGGAAAATGACCCTTACCTGGTGCAATTGCGCCAGAGTTGGGATGAGAACATCCGCAAGGCTTTCAACGAGTTGCCGTCGCTATCGCTGGTGTTTGGCGCGGATATCTAGAGTCGACTCATTCCGGAACCCCTGGGGGTTCCGGGAATTTTGCCTTGATCAGTTGGTGGGTACAGGCAGGAACCAGGCGGTGGAGATCGCCTCATCCAGTTGGCTCAGGTAGACCTGGAATTGATCAATGAACTCGTGAAGCTGTTCCGGAGACATCTTCTGGGCATCAAAACGACTCAACTTTCGCAAAGCAGATTCCACTATCTGTTTGGCGTCGTCGTTATTTTTTAGCGGTTCAAGCTCGTGGAGGATGCCGTTGAGGCAGAAAGCCACGGTGCGCGGCAGATCGCTCTCCTTGAACATGAAGTCCACAGAGGAATCGGCTTCCACTACCGGACCAATTTTGTGCCGGTAAGCGCTGATGGCCGACAACGATTGCAGCATGCTGCTCCACAACAGTGTATCAACCGCCGGGCTGCTGTTTTCGCGACCGAGGATGGCGCCGGCACCCACGTCGATAATGCGGGTGGTCATATCGGCGCGCTCGATGAGGTGCCCGAGTTTAATAAAGCGATGGGTGTGATCACGGCACAGGGTGGTCATCAGCAGTCCATTGATCATCTGGCAGCGGGAAATAATCTGTTCAAAAAATTCGTAGCGGTGGCGTCGGCCAACGGATTTCTCTGCGACATCCTTGCAGTGCAGGTAGAGTTCGTTGACGTGCTCCCAGGTCTCTTCCGGCAGCACATCCCGGGTGGTGCGGACATTTTCCCTGGCAGCCTTGATGGAAAAATAGATGCTGGAGAAATGATTCAGGTCCGAGATCAGGAATTTCAGGACATTCTGTTCGTTAAAGGCGCGGTAGTGTTTGGTGAAAACCGGTTCCGCATCGAGAATGTCCACCAGCACCTGCCATCCCAATTCAGCTCCACGGGGCAGGTCCATAATCAGGTGGGTGTAGGCGCTGCTGAAGCGAGCGGTGTTTTCCGCACGTTCCAGGTAGCGGGCCATCCAGTAAAGGCGGTCGGCAACACGGGATAACATGGTCATTTGTTGCTCTCCACAATCCAGGTGTCCTTGCTGCCGCCGCCCTGGGAGGAATTCACCACCAGCGAGCCTTTTACCATGGCCACCCGTGTCAGGCCCCCGGGGGTCACCCAGGTATCCTTGCCCTGCAGGATGAATGGCCGCAGATCCAGGTGCCTAGGTTCTACCGTGTGGTCTATGTAAGTGGGGGCAGTGGACAGGGACAGAGTCGGCTGGGCGATGTAATTGCGTGGGTTTTTCTCGATCAGGGCGGCAAATTCCCGGCGTTTTTCCGGGGTGGCGTGGGGGCCGACCATCATTCCGTAACCGCCGGACTCGTTGGCCGGCTTCACCACCAGCTTGTCGAGGTTGGCGAGCACATAGTCCCGGTCCTTGTCGATCATGCACAGATAGGTTTTGACGCTGTCCATCAAGGGCTCTTCCTTGAGGTAATAGCGAATCATCTCGGGGACAAAGGCGTAGATAACCTTGTCGTCGGCGACGCCGCTGCCCGGTGCGTTGGCAATGGCCAGATTGCCGGCTTTCCAGGCGCGCATGATCCCGGGCACGCCGAGCATGGAATCCTCGCGGAAAGCTTCGGGGTCAATGAAGTCCTCATCGATGCGGCGATACACCACATCCACCCGCATCGGTCCGTCGACGGTGCGCATGTAGACGCAGTCGTCATCATCGGTAAACAGGTCACTGCCCTCTACAAGTTCAGCTCCCATACTCTGGGCCAGGAAGGCGTGTTCAAAGTAGGCGGAATTGTAGATGCCGGGTGTCAGCACCACGATGCAGGGCTTGCGTGTTTGTCGCGGTGATAGCGAGGCCAGTGTTTTGTAAAGTTGCGACGGATAGTCATCTACCGGCAGGATGCTGTAGTTCTCGAACAGTTCCGGCAGCACCCGTTTGGTAATTTCCCTGTTTTCGAGCATGTACGAAACGCCGGAGGGCACCCGCAGGTTGTCTTCCAGCACATAGAATTTTCCATCCTTGTTGCGCACCAGATCTGAGCCGCAAATATGTGCCCACGCACCATATCTGGGCGAAACCCCCTGGCATTGCGGCTTGTAGTTGGTGGACTGGAGCACAACATCGGCGGGGATCAGACCATCCGCGAGGATTTTCTGCTTGTTGTAAACGTCGTCGATAAAACAATTCAGGGCACGACTGCGCTGTTTTAGACCAGTGCTGACCCGGCTCCACTCCTTGGCGGTAATTGCCCTGGGAATGATGTCGAAGGGCCAGTTGCGGTCGATATTGCCTCCTTCTGTGTAGACGGTAAATGAGATACCCATGTCGCGGATAGCCAGTTCGGCTGCGGCACGGCGTTCGTCGAGTTCCTCGTCAGGCAGGTTTTGTAAAAAGTTGATGATGCCGCGGGCTGCCATGCGGGGATTCCCGGTGGAGGTCAGCAGCTCGTCATAAAACGAACCGGAGTCATAGGCTTTCCAGCTTTTATTCATGGATTGTCACACACCTCCCACTGTGACGAGGGCACCATTTCTGTCATGGTCCATTGATGACAAAATTTGCAATAGCTATGCCAATAGTAGTCCAAAGGGAAAATATATAGGAAGTGGGCCGGTGTGCTGAATATGACGAAAGTCGGGTGGGCCTGTGGAGAAAAAAGCTGGCTTTTTTGTGTGATGGGGGGGATGGACTTCATCTGTTTATGTGTCGGCATTTTCTGGCCATAAAAAAACCGGAGTGTTCTCCGGCTTTTTTATGGGAGTCCGCAAGCAGATCAGCTTCTGGATGCCAGTCGTTCCCTTGCGGCAGTGACTGCGCCACGCACCTGTTCCGGGGCAGTGCCGCCAATATGATTGCGGGCGGCCACTGAGCCTTCCAGGGTGAGGACTTCGAAGACGTCCTGTTCGATGACAGAGGAGAATTGTTGCAGTTCTTCCAGAGTCATTTCAGAGAGATCTTTGTTGGTGGCAATGCCGTAGGCTACGGACTTGCCGACGATCTCGTGGGAGTCGCGGAAGGGGATGCCTCTGCGCACCAGGTAGTCCGCCAGGTCGGTGGCGGTGGAAAAGCCGCGGCGCGCCGCTTCACGCATGTTGTCCTTTTTGGCCTGGATGGCGGGCACCATGTCGGCGAAGGCGCGCAGGCAGTCCTTGACGGTGTCGACGGTATCGAACAGGGGTTCTTTGTCTTCCTGGTTGTCCTTGTTGTAGGCCAGGGGCTGTGATTTCATCAGTGTCAGCAGGGCGATCAGGTGGCCGTTGACCCGGCCGGTTTTGCCGCGGACCAGTTCCGGGACATCGGGATTTTTCTTCTGCGGCATGATGGACGAGCCTGTGCAGAAGCGGTCCGGCAGATCGATAAAGTTAAACTGGGCTGAAGCCCACAGAATCAGCTCTTCTGACGCCCGGGAAAGGTGAGTCAGCAACAGGCTGGCAAACGCGCAGAATTCAATGGCGAAGTCGCGGTCGCTGACCGAGTCCAGGGAGTTGCGAGTGGGAGCGTCAAAACCCAGTAACTCGGCAGTCATGTGCCGGTTGATCGGGTAGGTGGTGCCCGCCAGCGCCGCGGCACCCAGCGGTGACTGGTTCAGGCGTTTGCGACAGTCCAGCAGTCGACCGTAATCCCGCTCCAGCATCTCAAACCAGGCCATCAGGTGGTGGCCGAAGGTGACCGGTTGGGCAGTCTGCAAATGGGTAAAGCCGGGCATGATGGTGTCGGTTTCCCGCTCCGCCAGTTCCAGAATGCCGCGTTGTAAGCGGGTCAGTTCCACACTGATGGCGTCGATCTCCTCGCGTAGCCAGAGACGGATATCGGTGGCTACCTGGTCATTGCGGGAGCGACCGGTGTGCAATTTCTTGCCGGTAATCCCGATCTGCGAGGTCAGCGCTGCTTCCACATTCATGTGGACGTCTTCCAGTGCCAGGCTCCATTGGAATGTGCCGTTTTCAATGTCGGTCACAATTTCGGTTAGGCCGGTCTTGATAGACTGCAATTCCTCTTCGCTCAGTACGCCTACACTGGTGAGCATGGTGGCGTGGGCAATGGAGCCCTGAATGTCCTGCAGGGCCATGCGCTGGTCGAAGTCGACAGAGGCGGTGAAGCGGGCGACGAAAGCGTCGGTGGCTTCGCTGAAACGTCCGCCCCAGGACAGGTTGGTATCTTTGGCATTGCTCATGGAATAACAGGCCCTTTATAACTGGAATGGCGAGGGATAAAGTAACGCCGAATCTGGCGAGGCCGGGATTATAGCAAAGAGGTCAAGTTCGCGAATGGTCAGTTTGGAAGCACGCCCATGAGATTGTTCGGTAAATGGAATATCGGCGCTTTGAAGCCGGCTCGGCTCATGTTCAGTGAAGGAGATCATTTCCTGCCTGATCTCTGCCGTGGTCAGGGATTGTTGGCGGTGGTGGTGATTTCCGAATTGCTCGCATTACTGGTGACGGTTTCAGATAACGGTCTGCAACATTTTGACTGGGTAAACTTTGCCAAAGTCTCTCTGCTGTCACTGTGGATTGCCCTGCTCAGCGCGGGGGGGCTTTGCCTGGCTAACCGGCTGCTGTCGGGGACTCGCCTGGTTACAGCCGCTGTTGTTTCTTTTCTGTTGATTCTGTTGATCACACTGCTCTGCGGCGCCGTGGCGGAGGCGGTCATGTCCTGGTACTCGCCTCTGGAGAGCCACCAGTACAATGTCTGGAATATCGCCGAGTATCTTTTGTTGGCTGCGATTCCTGCCGGGATATTGCTGCGTTATCTGTTCCTGCAGCAGCAGTTGCGTATCCAGCAGCGCGCGGAACTGGAGGCCCGTATCCAGGCGCTGCAATCTCGCATTCGCCCGCACTTCCTATTCAACAGTATGAACATGATTGCCAGCCTGATCGGCTCCGATCCGGAAAAAGCGGAGCGTGTGGTGGAAGATATGTCAGATCTGTTCCGTTATGCGCTGACAGACTCGCACACTCTGGTCCCGCTGCGGGAGGAGCTGTCACTGTGTCGGCGTTACCTGGCTCTGGAGAAATTGCGCCTGGGCGATCGCCTGTCTGCCCGATGGGAAATCGGTGATTATGGTGAAGGTGTCCACATTCCCTGCCTGACGTTGCAGCCGGTGCTGGAAAATGCCATCTATCATGGTATTCAGCTGTTGCAGGAAGGAGGTGAGATATCGATTTCAATCAAACGCATCAATGACCGTATTGAAATCGTCGTATCCAACCCATTGAACCGGGCGCTGCAACAGCACCGGGGCAACAAGATGGCGCTGCACAATGTCCGTCAGCGCCTCAAGGCCCACTTTGGCACGGCTGCCAGGGTGACTGCGGAACCCAGTGAAAGTTGCTATATTACCCGCATCAGCTACCCCATAGGATGGTAGGGTTAAGCAAATGAAAGTGTTGATCGTTGACGATGAGCCGCTGGCTAGGGACCGTCTGAAAAGGATGTTGTCGTCTATTGGCGGATGCACAGTTGTAGGTGAGGCGGGTAGTGGCGAACTCGCATTGAGTGCGGCAGAAGAGCTTAGCCCTGATGTGGTGTTCATGGATGTCAGAATGCCTGGTATGGATGGCCTTGCCGCCGCTCAGTATCTGGCTGATCTCAATCCTCCTCCTGCCGTTATTTTCTGTACGGCCTACGACGATTATGCCGTTGAGGCCTTTTCCTCCCAGGCGATCGGTTATCTTCTCAAGCCTATTAAGCAGGCGGAACTGGAAAACGCCATCATGCGCACCAAGCGCATCAACAAGGCTCAGCTTTCCGAACTTCAGGATTCCCCTTTCTTTCAGACGGACGGCCGCAGCCATATCGCCGCCAAGAACCGCCGGGGCATCGACCTGGTGCCTGTTGCTGATATCCGTATGTTTCAGGCTGATCACAAATATGTGACGGCCTATCACACGGATGGTGAAGTGTTGCTCGATGAAACTCTGAAGGAGCTGGAAGACGAGTTCGAGGGGCGCTTCGTACGTATTCATCGCAATGCGCTGGTATCCATTCCCCATATTGAAGGGTTGGAGAGAAACATTGACGGCCAGTTTTTTGTGCGTCTGCAGGGAATGGATATTCGCCCTCAGGTAAGCCGTCGGCACGTCGCACCGTTGCGAAAATTATTGGAGCAGATGTAGCTTCGCCATCATTTCCGGCCAGTCCCGGCAGGGGCATGGCCGTTCATTCTGGTATCATGTGGCCATTGTAAATGATGGCTGTATTTCATGACTTCCAAACACCTGCGTATTGCAACCCGCAAAAGTCCCCTGGCGCTCTGGCAGGCAGAGTTCGTCAAAACGCGCCTGCAGCAGTTTCACCCGGAATTAAAAGTATCACTGGTGACGTTTACCACCCGGGGCGACAAGATTCTGGATACCCCGCTGGCCAAGGTGGGGGGCAAGGGCTTGTTCGTCAAAGAGTTGGAAGTGGCCATGCTGGAGGGGAGCGCGGATATCGCGGTGCACTCCATGAAAGACGTGCCCATGGAATTTCCCGAAGGACTGGGGCTCAGCGTCATCTGTGAGCGGGAAGATCCCCGTGACGCGTTTGTTTCGAATCAGTATGACTCTCTGGATGATTTGCCTCCCGGCAGCCGGGTGGGTACATCGAGCCTGCGTCGCCAGACCCAGTTGCTGGAGCGCTACCCTCATCTGGTGGTTGGTGACTTGAGGGGCAATGTGCAGACCCGTTTGGGTAAGCTGGATGCCGGCGAATTCGATGCCATCATTCTGGCATCTGCAGGTTTAATCAGGTTGGAGCTGGAATCGTGTATTCGCCAGCGGATATCCCCGGAAGTATTCCTGCCGGCTGGCGGTCAGGGGGCGGTGGGCATTGAATGCCGGACTGACGATCAAGAGTTGCAGGAATTGCTGCAACCTCTCCATCATCAGGTGACCGCAGAGTGTGTGCGCGCCGAGCGGGCGATGAACCGCCGCCTGGAGGGGGGCTGTCAGGTGCCTATCGCCTGCTATGCCATTCCGGCGAGCAGGGACAAATTGTGGCTGCGTGGTCTGGTGGGCTCTCCGGACGGTGCCAGGGTACTGCGTGCCGAAGTGACCGGCGGTGCCGACGATCCCGAAGCCTTAGGTGTTCTGCTGGCTGAAATGCTGTTGGCCCAGGGGGCCGGGGATATCCTGCGTGAGGTATACGGGGAGCGCTGATGGTGGCTTCCTTACCCTTGCGCCTCTTGCTGGTAAGGCCCTACAAGCAGGACGACGCTTTTGTCGAGCGTATGATTGCTACCGGAGCCGAGGTGCATCGCTGTCCGGTCATGGAGATCGTGCCCGTTGCCGATTCCCTTGAGCGGGAGAACATCAAGTCCCGCATCCTGGATTTTGACCACTATCAAATGGCCATCTTTGTCAGTCCAATTGCTGCACGCCTTGGTCTGGATTGGCTGGAAGATTACTGGCCGATGCTGCCTGCCGGTGTTCGTTTCTATGCAGTGGGAAACAGTACGGCTGAAGTGCTGCGTGAAAGGGGTATCCCGGTCGAGATGCCCACTGCTTCTACGGACAGTGAAGGCTTGCTAGAGCTGCCCTCCTTGCAAATGGTCGATGGGGAAAAAGGTCTGATCCTTGCCGGCAAGGGTGGGCGCAATCTGTTGGCGGAAGAGTTGACGCGTCGCGGTGTCCGGATGGATCGCTGCGAACTCTATGAGCGCCAACCTAGTAATGCCTACGTTGAAACCATCGAATCACTGCTTATGGAACAGCGTATCGACTTGGTTGTGGCTCATAGTGGTGAGCTGTTGAAGTACCTGTTCCAGGTGCTGAATCCAGATAAACTCCAGCAATTGCTGGTTCTGCCCGTGCTGGTTCCCGGCGAGCGGGTGGCAGAACTTGCCCGGCAGTCCGGTTTTCAGGAGGTGCTGGCAGCCTCTTCGGCACTGCCAGAGGACATGGTTTCAGCTATTTTTGAGTGGTACAGTAACGACGATTGATCCCCTGAGGGCGCAGGACGGCGTTACTGGGAGAGGGGATAGCCAAACCCCGCATGGGAAGTTTAGGAATGGCGCCAGTGAATAATGACAAACCCATAGTGCCTGACGATGGCACGTCTACTGACACGAATATCAATCAAGCTGCTGCGGAAGGTTCAAAGCCTGGGCAGTCTTTGCCTCCCAAGGCCGGCACTGCTGCGGGTGATAACTCGGCCAAGACCACAAAAACCTCTGCAACGTCACCGACAGCAAAAAAGTCCTCCGCAGGGAGGTGGCTGCTGCTGGTCGTGCTGCTGGCAGTTGTCGGTGGTAGTGTCTGGTGGTTTAAGTTGCCCTTTCCCGGCAGGGTTGTTGACACAATTCCGGAGGTGGATTGGCAGAGTGACGTTGCCCGGTTGGAACAGCAACTGGCGGTAGAATCGGAAGCGCGCAAATCCCTGGCTGCAGCTCTGGACAAGAGCGTTATGGAGCAGCAGCTGGCCCTCAATGACCATGCCCGCCGTCTTCGGGAACTGTCCGGTAGTTCCCGCACTGACTGGTTGCTGGCTGAGGCCGAATATTTGATGCGCCTTGGCAATCAGCGTCTGTTGACTGAGCGCAACAGCGCCAATGCATTGGCATTGCTATTGTCCGCGGATGACATTCTGAATGAGCTGGACGATGTGCAATTGCTCCCGGTTCGTGAAGCCCTGGCAAAAAATATCGTTGCTCTCAAAGGCCTCACAAGGGTGGACCGGGAGGGGATATTTCTACGCCTGAAAGCGCTGGCAGAACAGGTAGAGGCATTGCCTTTGTTGCCACCGAAAATGTCCCGGAAGGCAGAAGTCCCGCAACAGATATCAGGTATGGAGGAAGCGCGGCCCTGGTATGCTCCATTACTGGACGCAGGTCGCCTGTTGCTGTTGGAGGCCGAGAAACTGATCATTATTCGCCACCGAGCTGACCCCGTTGATCCATTGCTGACTCCGGCACAGGAACGTTTGTTGCGCCTGCAGTTGGGTGCTGTTCTGGAAGAGGCGCAATTGGCGCTCATGCGCGAGGAGCAACAAATTTATCAGGCCAGCTTGTCTCAGGCGGGCGATCTGCTTTCCTGGTATTTCGAGGTCAATGATCTCAAGGCCCAGACACTGGTAGAGCAGCTGACCGAATTGCAGGATTTACAGATCGTCCAGGAGAAGCCGGATATCTCGGAGGGGCTGAATGCCCTGAGGGATTACATTGATAGCTGGCACAACCGTCACCAGGTTCAACAGAGTGGAGGCGAGCAACAGTGAAAAAATTGCTGTTGTTTGTTGCTGCTATCACTTCACTGGGTGGTTTGCTGGCGTGGAAGGTGAAGGAAACCAGCGGCTATGTACTCATCGCTCTGGGTGAATACAGTGTTGAAATGAGCCTCTGGACCCTGCTGTTACTGTTGTTGCTGGTATGGGGGCTATTAAGGGCCATCACCTATCTGCTGCGGGTTATGGTGGAGCCGGGGCGCAAGCTTATCAAGGACAGTTTTGCCGGTCGCAAGTTGCGCAATCGCAACCGTACGGCTCGTGGTCTGCTGCAGTTTATTGAGGGGCGTTGGGACCTGGCTCGCCGCAATTTGCTGCGTTCTGCGAAACATGCCGAGATGCCGTTGCTCAATTACCTGGCGGCGGCAAATTGCGCCTACGAAATGGGTGAACAGGAGGAAGCCAACCGTCTGTTGGTGAAGGCGGAGGAAAGTTCTGCGGGTGGAGAGTTGGCCATCGGTTTGGCCCAGGCCAGAATGCACCTTCGGGACAGGCATTTCGAGGAAGCTCTCGCTATTTTGCAGCGTTTACATAGTCGTGAGCCTGATCACTCATTAGTGTTGCGAATGCTGACAGATGCCTACACGGGATTGTCTGATTGGGGCAGCCTGGAAAAATTATTGCCCGATTTACGGCGCTTCAAGGTCTACGACAAGCGAGCGCTGGAAAAACTTTCTGTGGATGTTTGCCTTGCCGAAATAGGGGATGTGGTTAGCCATTCCGAGCGCTCTGATGAGCAGGACGGTCCCCTCAAGTTGACCCGAATCTGGCACGATCTGCCCAGAAATCTGCGTGGTAACAAGCAGGTGCTGGAGGCGTACATCGGCGGTCTGTTCCGGTTGCGTCAGCATGATCAGGTGGAAAGCCTGGTGCGCAAGGTGCTCAAGTCTGACTGGGACGATAGCCTGGTCAGGCTGTATGGCTTACTTGATGGCGGTGACTTGAGAAAACAGTTGCTGGTGGCTGAAGGTTGGTTGCGGGAGCGCCCCAACGACCCCGTACTGATGCTGACACTCGGGCGCTTGAGTATGAAAAACCAGTTGTGGGGTAAAGCTAGAGATTATCTGGAAAGTTCTTTGTCCTTCAGGGCTCAGCCGGAAGCCTATGCGGAGCTGGCCAAACTGATGGCGCAGATGGGTGAGGTGGAAAAAAGTGCCCGTTACTATCAGCAGGGACTGACTCTGACGACAAACCACCTGACTATATTGCCCGAATAGTATTTCATAGGGCTGTTAGCGATAGCGGTTCGGGCAATAAAAAAGGCACCTTTCGGTGCCTTTTTTATTGCAATGCCGATGCCCCGGTTATGCTTGAGGGCCAGCGGCCAGTACGCTTTCTGTCACATCAAAACGCTTGATATTTTCCACAAATAGACCGGCCAGCTTTTTCGCCTGCTCGTCGTAGGCATCTTTGTCTGACCAGGTTTCGCGGGGGTTCAGGTAGCTGCCATCAACACCGGGCACACTGGTGGGAACTTCTAGGTTGATGATCGGCAACTTGACGGTTTCCACATTCTCCAGGGCGCCACTCTGAATGGCGGCAATGATGCCGCGGGTGACGGGGATTGGGAAGCGTGCGCCTGCGCCACCGGGGGCACCTGAGCCGCCGGTCCAGCCGGTGTTCACCAGGTAGACGCGGCTTCCGAAGTCTTCAATGCGTTTCATCAGCAGTTCAGCGTAGACATTGGCCGGACGAGGCATGAACGGAGCGCCAAAACAGGTGGAGAAGGTTGGCTGGATGCCAGAGGAGCCACCCATTTCAGTGGAGCCTACGCGGGCGGTGTAACCGCTCAGGAAGTGGTAGGCAGCAGCTTCTTTTGACAGCACGGATACGGGGGGCAGGACGCCTGATACATCGCAAGTCAGGAACACGACGTTCTTGGGCTCACCGGCACGGTTTTCCTCGCAGCGCATTTCAACGAGCTCCAGCGGGTAGCTACAGCGACCATTTTCGGTCAGGCTTGTGTCGTCGTAGTCGGCAGTGCGCTTGTCGTTAACCACCACGTTTTCGACGATGGCGCCAAAGCGGATGGCATCCCAGATAACCGGCTCATTTTTCTTGCTCAGGTTAATGGTCTTGGCATAGCAGCCGCCTTCCATGTTGAATACGGCGCCTTTTGCCCATCCGTGCTCGTCATCACCGATCAGGTAGCGTTCCGGATCGGCAGAGAGGGTGGTTTTACCGGTACCGGACAGACCGAAGAACAGGCACACATCACCATCATTACCCACGTTGGCGGCGCAGTGCATTGGCATTACGTCTTTTTCTGGAAGCAGGAAGTTCTGTACGGAGAACATTGCTTTCTTCATTTCACCGGCATATTTCAAACCGGCAATCAGTACCTTGCGCTGGCCAAAGTTGATAATGCCCACCGCTTCGCTGTTGGTGCCGTCGCGCTCCGGGTCGCAGACAAAGTTGGCTGCGTGCAGGATTTTCCACTGCTCCTTGTTGGAGGGGTTGTAGCGCTCTGGGCGGATGAACATATTGCGACCGAACAGGTTGTGCCACGCTGTCTCAGTTGTCACTTTAACCGGCAGGTAGTGTTCGGAATCCTGACCAACATGGAGGTGAGAGACGAAACGATCGCGATCGGCCAGATGAGTTTCCACTCGGTCCCACAGAGCATTGAACTTGTCCTGGGGGAAGGGGCGGTTGACGGAGCCCCAGTTGATATCATCCTGGCTGCTCGGTTCTTCCACGATGAACCGGTCGGCGGGTGAACGTCCGGTGCGTTTGCCGGTAACAGCGAGCAGTGCGCCAGTGTCAGTGAGGTGCCCCTCACCGCGCTGCAGCGCCAGTTCAATCAGTTCGGCTTCACACAGGTCGGTGTATACGTTCACCGCAGAATCTTCGATTTGCGTCATCAGTTTTGGTCCTGTTGGGTAAGTTCAGGTCGGTTAAAAAAGCCCTGCCGGGCTAAAAGGCCGGCAATTATGCCAGAAAAAAACAGACTAGTGGAGCACCCGTGGACTTTCGTCGAACAAGCGGTCTACATCGCCCTGATGGAAGCTGTAATGCTGGTGACAGAACTCGCAGTTGATTTCGATGGCGCCCTGCTCGTTGATGATGCTCTGTAACTCTTCTCTACCCAGAGATATCAAAGCACTAGCGATTCTTTCCTCAGAGCAGCTGCAGGCAAATTGTATTGGGCTTGCATCGAAGATACGCAATTCATCCTGGTGAAACAGCCGGTAGAGCTGTTGCTCGTGATCCAGTAGTAGTTGTTCGTCGGAGGTGATGGTGTCTGCCAGTTGGGTTACGTGCTCCCACAGCAGGCGATTGGTTGCCGGGTCTGTTTCTTTTTGGGTGGGCAGCGCCTGGAGTAACAATCCCGCCGCTCTGGGGGGATCGTTTTCCGGTGCGGAGCTGAGCCAGATGCGTGTATTGAGCTGCTCCGACTGAAGGAAGTAGTTCTCCAGGCAGCCGGCCAGGGTGGGGGCTTCCAGGGGAACGATGCCCTGGTAGCGCTCCCCCCGGTTGGGAGCAATGGTGAGGCTGAGGTTGCCGCCGCCAATCAGGTCCTGTAACTGTTGTCCACTGCTGTAGGAAAAGTCGGTGTCAAAACGGGCGATGGCGCGCAGGTGATGGTGGCGGGTGCAGTCGGCCATGATGGTGGAGAGCGGGCCGCTACCCTGTGCCTGAAGGGTCAAAACCCCGTCGAATTTGAGGGTGGCACTGAGTAGCCCCGCGGCGGCCATGAACTGACCTAGCAGGGCCTGAATCGGTTCCGGGTAGTGGGCGTTGCCGAGCACCTGGCGAAAGCTGTCCTCCAGGGTCAGGATTTCGCCCCGAATATCTGAATGTTCGAAGATGAACCGCTGCAGTTTGTCCATTTCACTCATGGCCTTGCCTCCCCGGAAAGGGCGGCGAATTTAGATGTCTTTGCCGGCTTTGTCCAGCGGGGTGGTTTATGGATCAGGAACAGTGTTGCCGGATTTGCCGGTCCAGTTCGTCGGCGCGACGTGCCCGCTCTTCCTCGGTGATGACGACCTCTTTGCCATCGGGGCCAATAAATGCCACCCGACCTCGCAGAATCGAGAGCTGGTGTCTGGCCTTTTTGCACCCCTGTTCGCGAAGGTCTTCCTGCTGTTGTTGTTGAGCCTGTTGCTGCTCGCGGTACGCCTGTTCTTCCGGTGTCTCGCCCTGGAAAACCTGTTGCAGTTTTGCCGTTTCGCTGGCGCTGCTGTCGCTGTTCAACGGTTGCAGCTGAGCGGAGATGTCTTCCACCGGTTCTGTGCTGGTCGGCTTCTTGTCGGAAAAATGCACTTTTCCCTGGTTGTCCACCCAGCGATATATCTCTGCAAGGCTGGAGGTGGAGAGGATCAGCATGAATGCAACTGGGGCGATACGTATCATAGATTCTGCTCCTTGAATCGGTGAATCAGGCGCCGCTCCTTTTTATTCGGCCTGTGATCCTGATAGCTCACTGCCTGATTGGCAGCTTTGCGTTCTTCTGCCCTGCGAGTGCGCTTCTCAATGCTTTCTGTCGTTTCCTTATAGAGTTTTGCAGCTTCGCCGGCACCGCGCCGTTGTTCGGAAAGCGCTTCAACCTCCACGGTTTTTTCATCCCAGCCCTGGCGAATTTCCAGCATCATCCCGGTGGTGATTTCCTTGCTGGGCTTGGCACGCTGGCCGTCCACGTGAATCTTGCCCCCTTCGATGGCGGCTTTTGCGAGCGCTCGGGTCTTGAAAAACCGCGCCGCCCACAGCCATTTGTCCAGGCGAACTTTCTGCAGCAATTGTTCAGCCACGGGGAAAAATCTCATCGAAGTGGATGATGGTGGGAAAACCGTTGACGGCTCGTGCTTCCTGCTTGCTGTCCGGTTGGCTGATGCCGAGCAGGTGGCCGATACCATAGTCCCGGGCCGCCTTGAGTACCTCGATCGAGTCGTCGATAAACAGGGTTCTTTGCGGAACAAAGTGTTGGTGCTGTTCCAGAGCCCGCCAGAATGCCGGTGTTTCCTTGGGGTGGCCAAATTCGTGGGAGCTATAGATGTGATCCAGCAGCGGCCCGATACCTGTGACCGACAGTTTCAGGTCCAGGCTCTGGGGGTGGGCGTTGGTGATCAGTACCCTTTGCTTGCCTTCTTCACCAAGCTGGTTGAGGAATTCCTGCACATAGGGGCGCTCCTGAATCAGGTGGTTGATTTCTTCCTTGAGTTCGCGAATGTTTACCGCCAGTTCCTTCGACCAGAACTCCAGGCAATACCAGTCCAGCGTGCCGCGCTTCTCGTTGAAACGGCTGTGCAGGTCGACGGTAGCCTGATCGGGGCAAAGACCGTGGTGTTCGGCATAGCGCCTGGGCAGGTGTGTCAGCCAGAAGTAGTTGTCAAAATGCAGGTCCAGCAGTGTGCCGTCCATATCCAGCAGCACGGTATCAATGGTAGTCCAGTCTATCTTCACAGTTATAATGTTGAACCGCAGTTAATGGTGGGTTCAGTATGACGACAAAACCCCAGATATTGAAGCGCCGCCCCGTGGCCAAAACCCGTTTGTTTCAGGTGGAACAATTGGAGATGGAATTCTCCAACGGCGTGCGTCGTACCTATGAGCGTCTGAAGCGCCCCGGTGTCGGTGCGGTTCTGATTGTGCCGATGCTGGACAATGAAAACGTATTGCTGGTGAGAGAATATGGTGCCGGAGTGGAAGACTATCAGCTGGCTCTGCCCAAGGGGGCCATGGATCCCGGCGAGGATGTATTGCAGGCGGCGAACCGCGAGTTGATGGAGGAAGTGGGTTACGGTGCCCATTGCTTGCAGGAAATCAAGAACCTGACGCTTTCTCCTGCTTATATGGAGCATGATATCCATGTCGTGCTGGCTGAGGATCTCTATGAAAAGCGCTTGCCCGGTGATGAACCTGAGCCTATAGAGGTGGTGCCCTGGGCTATTCGTGATCTGTCGGCACTGATGGCTCGGGACGACTTCACTGAGGGGCGTTCTGTTGCTGCGTTGTATCTGGTGAGGGATCTGCTGTCGGCCAGGGAAAAGGGTGGGCTGTCCGGGGGCTCTGAAGACGATGGCTGGGAGTGACTCCATCCAGCCGGACTTTGAGCTGTTGCAGCGGGTAATGGCGCTGGCGGTTTCCGCGGGCGAGGTTATTCTGTCGTTTTATGTCGGGGCGGATAAGCTTCAGGTAGATACCAAGGAAGATTTCTCCCCGGTCACAGTCGCCGACCGGGCTGCGAACCAACTGTTGGAAGCCGAGCTGCCGGAATTGCTGACGTTGCCGCTTCTCTCCGAAGAATCATTCATCCCTCCTTATAATGAGAGATCTTCTTGGCAGCGCTACTGGTTGGTCGACCCTCTGGATGGTACCCGAGAGTTTCTCTCTGGCACCGGTGATTTCACCGTTAACATCGCACTGATCGAAGCTGGTCGGCCGGTGCTGGGGGTGGTCTACGTGCCTGTGTCGGGTGTCGGCTATGGGGGGGTTCAGGGAGAGGGTGCGTGGCGACACATCAAGGAACAGTGGGAGCCCATAAGCGTGCGCAGCATGGCTGGGCGCATTTCTGCCGGCGAGCCGCTGAAAATGGTGGCCAGCCGTCGACATGGCGGTGGCGCTGTAACCAGGCTCAGGGACTTTTTGGCCGAGCGGTTTGGCGAGGTTGTTTTACAGCCGGTTGGAAGTTCTCTGAAGCAGTGTCTTGTGGCTGAGGGGGTGGCAGATCTTTACCCACATTTCTGGCCGACCTCCGAGTGGGACACTGCTGCCGGCCAGGCAGTTGTAGAAGCAGCTGGCGGTGCATTTCTCGATATCGACTTCAGACCGCTTCGCTACAACAGTAAGCCTTCGCTGCTGAATCCCTATTTTTATGTTATCGCCGACCGGGATTATGGCTGGGCGGCAGAGCTTTCTGCCGCCCGGAGGGAGCTAGAATAAATCTTCCGGTACGGGCCCGGTCTGGCCGCCAGCGCCGCCGGGTGAGCTAAACTCAGCCATTGGAGGGACATCTTCCTTGCGGAATATCTCGAAGATGGCGTTGCGATGCTCCGGCCCAACGCTTAACCCCGTAGTGGGATCAATCCTTGCCATCACAATCCCCTCGGGTTGAGGGCGGATAAATTGAGGTTTCCCGGCCAGAGCGGCCCGCATGAAGTCGATCCATATGGGGAGTGCTGCAGAGCCGCCGTACTCTGAACGACCCAGTAGCTGATTTTCGTCGAAACCCACCCAAGTGGTGGTTACCATGTGGGTGCTATAGCCAGAGAACCAGGCATCTCGAGGGCCATTGGTCGTTCCGGTTTTCCCTGCGATGTCTGTCCGTTTCAGTACCTGGGCTTTTCTCCCGGTTCCCTTGCGAATCACGTCTTTTAAAATCGAGTCGATGATGTACGCCGTGCGCTCATCAATGATGCGGGGTGCTTTGGGCAGTTCTGGTCTGAGTTCCAGGGGCTTGTCGCTACCCCCAATCCCGTCTGTCAAAGCTGTATCGGGAGCGCCGGCTACCTCCTCAGTAGCGTCAAACGTGGACTGTTCGGGGGCGGTATCGGAGCATTGTCGACAAACTGTCAGAGGCTCTGCGTTATAAAGAACATTGCCGACGCTGTCTTCAATGCGAGCGATGAGGAAAGGTGCCACGCGGTATCCGCCGTTGGCAAAGCTGGCATACCCGGTCGCGATCTGCAGAGGCGTCACGGCATGACTGCCGAGGGCGAGAGACAGATTGTTGGGTAGCGATGTGGGATCAAAGCCAAAGCGCTCAAGGCCGGAGAGGGCCTTGTCGATGCCAAGAGATCTCAGAATGCGAATGGAAATGAGGTTGCGAGACAGGTAGAGGGCTTCGCGTAACCGAGTGGGGCCATAGAATTTCCCACTGTCATTTTCCGGGCGCCAGCTGCTCTCCAATAAATCGTCTTCAAAAACGACGGGGGCATCATTGATGATGCTGGCGGGGGTAAAGCCGTTTTCGAGGGCGGTGGTGTAAATGAACGGCTTAAAGTTCGAGCCCGGTTGGCGTTCGGCCTGAGTGACCCTGTTAAAGTGGCTTTGCCTGAAGTCAAAGCCACCCGCCAGGGATTGAATGGCGCCATTGTCAGGGTTTAGCGCTACCAGTGCGGCCTGAGCCTTGGGAAGCTGGCTCAATTGCCAGAAGCCTTCTTTTTGTTGCAAGCGTATCAGATCGCCTTTGGCAAAGATTTCCTCAGTGCTCTGGATGGGGGCAGAGCGGCTATTGGGGCTGTTGAACTTCCTTAATCCCTTGAGTCCCTGCTCCCAGTTGATTTCCGCCTGTTCTCCTGAAGGTAGCAACACTTTCAGGGATTGGGCGGTGGTCTCCGTAACCATTGCCGGCACCAATCCTCCCAATGTGGGTGTTTGTCGAAGCAAGTTTTCCCATTCGGATTGGGCCACTTCACGTTTTTCCGGTCCACGGTACCCGTGACGGGCATCGTAGGCGAGTAGGCCCGCCTGAACGGCAAGTTGGGCCGTGCGTTGCAGCTGGCTGTTGATGGTGGTGTAGATGCGATAGCCGTCTGTATACGCGGCAGTGCCAACTCTGTCCAGCATTTCCATTCGGGCCATTTCGGCGACATAAGGAGCGTCAAGCTCCGTGGTATAGCCGTGGTAGCTGGCGGTTACCGGTTCTTTTACAGTGTTGGCATAGGTGTCCTGGTCTATGTATCCCAGATCAAGCATCCGTTTGAGAATCCAGTTGCGCCGTATCAGAGCACGATTCGGATTGGCAATGGGGTTATAGGCGGAGGGAGCCTTCGGCAGCCCTGCGAGCATGGCCTGTTGTGCGAGATTCAATTCGCCAATGGGCTTTCCATAATAGACTTGTGCGGCGGCCTCAATGCCATAGGCGCGATTGCCCTGATAGATCTTGTTGGCATAGAGGGTGAGAATTTCGTCCTTGCTCAGTTCATCCTCAATGCGCAGTGCCAACAGGATTTCATTGAATTTTCGGGTGAAGGTCTGTTTGTGGGTGAGGAAAAAATTTCGTGCGACCTGCATGGTGATGGTGCTGCCGCCGGTCTTGATTTCCCCGGAAGTGACCAATTGTGATGCGGCTCTCATCAGGCCGCCAATATCGACGCCTGAGTGTTGATAAAAATGGTCATCTTCTGCTGAAAGAAGTGCTTGAATGTAAGACGTAGGTATCTGATCGAAGGTGATGGGATTCCGTCTCATCTCCCCGAACTCACCAATAAGTTGTAAATCTTGTGAATAGATTCTCAAAGGGGTCTGCAGTTTTATCTCCCGCAGGCTTTCAACCGATGGCAATTTGGGGCTAAGGTATAAATACAGGCTGCCGGTGACGAGCAATACGCCGCCAGCGGCGCAGAGACAGAGCCACACCAGTGTGCTGAGGATCTTGAAAATGGGTTTAGTCATGCTGAAGCTGTTTTGGGGTCAGCGTGATATTATAAAGTTAAAGGATGGGCGATTCACTACTTGCAAACTTGCAGAAAGTAGTTAGAGTTTTCTATTAGTTGCTTTGTGTAACCTTGGGAAAAGAAAACAAAAATGGGAATTTTCAGTTTTCTAGACCAGCAACCCAAAAGTCTATTGGGGCTGGATATCAGCTCATCGGCCGTAAAACTGTTAGAGCTGAGCCGTAGTGGGAGCCGTTACAAGGTGGAAAGTTACCTGGTCAGGCCTCTTCCACCAAACACGGTTGTTGAAAAAAACATCAATAATGTCGAGGCATTAGCTGAGACCATCCGCAAGGTTGTATCCCAGGCCAAAGCAAAAGCTCGCGATGCGGCAGTGGCAGTATCTGGATCGTCAGTGATCACCAAGGTGATCGAGATGCCATCCGATTTGAATGATCAGGCGATGGAAACCCAGATTGCTCTGGAGGCCGATCAGTATATCCCTTATCCCCTGGATGAAGTGGCACTGGACTTTGAAGTCATTGGTCCTTCGCAAAATAATCCCGAACAGGTAGATGTATTGCTCGCTGCATGTCGGCGTGAAAACGTTGATTCGAGGGCTGAAGCACTTGAGTTGGCCGGCCTTCGTCCAAAAGTGGTTGATGTGGAAGTCTTCGCAGTAGAGCGGGCTTTCGAGATATTGGCTACCCAGCTCGAGGAGTTGGGGGAGCAGGTGGTTGCCATCGCCGATATAGGGGCGACCATGTTAACGCTGAGTGTGCTGGTTAACGGTAAGACGGTGTACACCAGGGAACAGCTTTTTGGTGGCAGGCAAGTGACTGAGGAAATTCAGCGTCGCTACGGTTTGTCACTCGAGGAGGCGGGGCAGGCCAAAAAGCAGGGTGGTTTGCCTGAAGACTATGTTTCTGAAGTGTTGGAGCCGTTCAAGGATGCTCTGGTTCAGCAGATTTCACGCTCTCTGCAATTCTTTTTCTCTTCCAGTCAATACAACTACATCGACCATTTAATTATGGCCGGCGGTGTGTCCGCCATGGAGGGATTGCGGGAAGAGGTTGAAGACAAGTTGGGCTTGCCTACCATGGTTGCCAACCCGTTTGCCAATATGGAGGTGTCCGGCAAAGTGAATGCGGTTGCTTTGAGTAATGACGCGCCCGCCATGCTTATTGCGGCGGGATTGGCATTGAGGGGGCTGGAATAAAATGGCCAAGATAAACCTCTTACCCTGGCGCGAAGCTTATCGCGCTGAAAAGAAAAAGGAATTTATCACGCTCATTTGTGTGGTTCTGGTGGCGGCAATAGTCGTCGCGTTTGGCTGGGATCGTGTTGTGAATGCACAGATCTCTAACCAGGAGAGCAGGAACCAGTTGCTGAAAAGCGAGATTGCTAGGCTTGAAAAGCAAGTGGCTGAAATAAAGGAACTTAAAAAGCGTCGTAAGGATCTGCTTGATCGGATGCAGGTTATTCAGGAATTGCAGGGTAATCGCCCCGAAATAGTCAAACTCTATGATGAGTTTGTGCGTTCTGTGCCTGATGGGGTTTTTTTCACCAAAATGGTGCTGAAAGGAAGGCAACTTTCATTAGAGGGGTATGCGGAGTCAAATAACCGGGTTTCATCGTTGATGCGTCGTCTGGATGCGTCCCCTAAATTTGCTGAGCCTAATCTCACCAAAGTGCAGGCTAATGAGATCTTGGGAGAGGATGGAAGTCGCTTTGAAATGCGAGTAAAAGTGGTGACGGCGCCAGTTGAAAGCGAAGCATCTGGTAAGGCTGAAGGAGAAGCGTGATGGCCCTTAAAGAATCCTTTCAGCAGTTGAAAGACCTTGATCTTTCCGACCTTGATATAGAAACCATTGGGGTCTGGCCACTACCAGTCAGAGTTGTGTTGCTGATGCTAATTTTTTGCAGTGTGTTGGCTGGAGCATATTATTTCCATGTCAAAGATCTGGGTGTTGAGCTGGATAGGGCGAGAGTTCAAGAAGGGAAATTAAAGCAAACTTTTGAGCAGAAAGCGTTTCAGGCTGCCAACCTGGAGGCTTATCGTGAGCAGATGGCTGAAATGGAGAAGCTCTTTGGTGCGCTCCTGGCTCAGTTACCAAGCGATACGGAAGTGCCTGGGTTGCTTGAGGACATAACAGAATTAGGGCAAGGCGCAAGTTTGAATATTGTGAGCATAACTCTGCAGCCTGAACGAGCAGCGGAGTTTTATGTCGAGCTTCCCATCAAGATTATTGCGGAAGGGGGGTATCATGACGTAGGTGCATTTGTGAGTGGTGTGGCGGGATTGCCAAGAATTGTGACCCTGCATGACTACAGTTTGGCCTCGAAGGGAAACGGCGGATTGTTGACCTTGGAAATCGAGGCGAAAACCTACCGTTACAAGACACAGGAAGACTAAAGATGGCTAGGTTAGCAGGTTTGTTTATTGTCATCGCTGGTTGTGTTCTTGCGTCAGGATGTGCAGGTGATGGCGAGCATCAGGATCTTAGAGATTTTATGAGGGATGTTAAGGCTCGGCCAGCTGGTGAAATTGAGCCTATTCCTACTTTTCGTGCCTACAAGAACTTCAGGTATGGTGCGATTGCCATGCGTAGCCCCTTTGAGCCACCGTTGCTAATAGTGGCTGGAGAAAAACTGACTGGAAAAAATAGCGTTGAAGCTCCGGATGAATCCCGTAAGCGAGAGTACCTTGAAGGTTTTAATTTTGCTGCTTTGTCAATGGTTGGTGTTTTAGCTAAAGATGGCAATATTTGGGCGTTGATTAATGATGGCAGTGGAGGAATACACAGGGTTTCTGTGGGTAATTACGTAGGCAAGAATTTCGGACGAATCAAGACCGTAAGTGAGGCAAAAGTTGAAGTGGTTGAGATCGTGCCCGATGGCAAAGGAAATTGGGTGGAGCGTCCGCGGACACTGGCTCTGCGAGAGAAGGACTAAATAGATGTTTGGGGAATCTGAGATGAAAGGCTATCTGAAAAAGAGCGTGATGATGCTGGTGTGGTGTCTTGCCTCAATGGGGGGGGCATCGCAGGTGTTGGCCCAAGCGTCGCTTGATGATATCAGCTTTGCTACCCTGCCGGGTGCCCGATTCGAGGTCAAGATGTCCTTTTCTGAGCCACCCCCATCTCCAGAGGGATACACGATTGATAACCCAGCTCGAATTGTGCTGGATTTGCCTGGGGTGACCAGTAATGTAGAAAGGAAGCATTCTCTCTCGTTTGAAAATGCCCGTAGTGCGGTTGTTCTCGGTACCTCTGATCGCACTCGAGTGATCCTGAATATGCTTCAAATGGCATCTTATGAGACCCGCGTTGATGGAAATACCTTGACATTGTTAGTTGGGTCCAGTGAAGGCGTTGTAGGTTCTGTTGAGAAGCAAGCGTCTGTTGTTTCTAGAGTGGCACAAAGTGGTAATCGAGTTAATGCTGAATATGGTATCAAGTCTGTAGATTTTCGTCGGGGTGAACAAGGTGAAGGGCTGGTGGTGATCGGGCTTTCGGATCCATCTATCAGTGTCGATATTTCGCAGGCGGGGGGAGATATCAAGTTAAGTTTTTTCCGCACTTCGTTGCCAGAGCAATTCGATCGTCGTCTGGATGTCTTGGATTTTGCTACCCCAGTAAAAGAAGTTGATACCTCTACAGATGGAACTACTACGACTGTGCTGGTGGGTGCTGTAGGCGAATATGATTACATGGCCTATCAGGCTGACGACCAATACATTCTCAGTGTTAAACCACTTACTGTGAGTGAGGTAGAGCAGCGAAAGTCTAAATTCGCATATGTCGGAGACAAGCTTTCGCTGAATTTTCAGGATATTGAGGTCCGCTCAGTTTTGCAGCTAATTGCCGATTTTACTGAATTGAACTTGGTTGCAAGCGACACGGTTTCTGGCAGTATTACTTTGCGATTGGAAAACGTGCCATGGGATCAGGCTCTTGATATAGTTTTGAAAGCCAAAGGCTTGGACAAGCGACAGGACGGTAACGTGCTGATGGTGGCCCCAGCGGCAGAAATCGCTGAACGTGAACGACTGCAGGTAGAAGCAAACAAGCAGCTTCAGGAGTTAGCCCCCCTCAGGACTGAGTTTGTGCGAGTCAAGTATGCAGATGCACGTGAACTGTATGAGTTGTTTGATGTGCGTCGTGGTAGTGGCGGCGGTGGCGGTGGGCGTAATGCCACAGGAAGTATGCTGTCCGAACGTGGGTCTGCGATAGTCGATGATAGAACGAATACTATTATTCTCACCGACACAGATGAAAAAATTAATGAGTTCAAGCGATTGATTGATGAAATCGACATTCCTGTGCGGCAGGTGATGATTGAGGCTCGAATTGTTATCGCTAACAAGGATTTCAGAAAAGAAATAGGTGCTCGTCTTGGTTTGCAGGGGGCTAGAACTCCTGATAGCTCGGATTTTGGGTTTGGGGGATCCTTGGAAAATTTTGCTGATCCCAACAATCCCATCAGTATATTTAATCGTGGATCAGGTACTCTTCTGGTCAATGATGCCGGTTTGGGTGTGGACTTGGGGGTGAATAATCCCAATGGTAGTTTCGCTCTCGAATTTCTGACCCAAAATACTTTTTTGGATCTTGAACTCAGTGCTCTCGAAAACGAGGGTTCTGGTGAAATTGTCTCTCAGCCGAAAGTGCTGACGGGCGACAAGCAAAAAGCCTCTATCAAAACAGGTACTGAAATCCCATACCAGAATGCGACTTCCAGTGGTGCCACTTCAGTGCAGTTTAAGGAAGCTGTGTTGAAGTTGGAGGTAACTCCTCAAATTACCCCTGATGGTCGTATTGTGATGGCTATCAACGTGAACCAGGATTCAGTTGGAGATTTGTTGCCCACAGGTGAGCCGGCGATTGATGTCACCCAAGTTGAAACGAAAGCCATTGTTGGTGATGGGCAAACTCTTGTTCTGGGTGGATTGTTTCAAATGGAAACTGTAGACAATCAGGAGAAAGTGCCAGTTCTAGGAGATATTCCTTATCTGGGTCGCTTATTCCGCTACGATCTGGACGATATTCAAAAAAGAGAAATCCTGATTTTCATTACTCCGAAAATCATTAATGAAAAACTTCTTGATTAATGTCCAAATCTAACAACGTCTTTCTTGTCGGCCCCATGGGGGCCGGCAAGACTACTATTGGTCGTCTTCTCGCCAGAAATCTTTCTCTCAAGTTTGTTGATCTCGATGCGGAGATTGAAAAACGTTGTGGAGCTAATATTCCCTGGATTTTTGATGTCGAGGGGGAGGCTGGCTTTCGCAAGAGGGAGAGTTCATTGCTGGATGAGCATACCGAAGCAGAGGGCATTCTACTGGCTACGGGTGGTGGAGCTGTCATCAATCCCGATAACAGGCGATTCTTGAAGCAGCGCGGATATGTGGTGTATCTGAGAGCTTCAGTTGCGCAGTTATTGGAGAGGACTGCTCACGATAAGTCGCGCCCGTTGTTACAGGTGGATGATCCGCAAGCCGTACTGGTCAGGCTGATGACCGAGCGTGATCCCTTGTACAGGGATGTGGCGGACTTGATTATCGAAACCGAAAGAAAGAAACCACAACTTGTCGCAGATCTGGTTGCCAGAGAAGTTCGCCAGTTCCAGAGCTGATATGGTAAATTCGCAACCCTTTTTTCCGGGGAGTGAAATGCTGTGGAGTCTTCTTTGTTGAAACTGACTGTAGATCTGGGCGAACGTAGCTACCCTATTCTGATTGGATCGGGACTGCTGGGCAGTCCCGATCTGTTGTCTCCGTATATCCAAGGCTCACAGGTGCTGATCGTGACTAACGAAACGATCGCGCCTCTCTATTTGTCCCGGTTGGTGGAAACTTTAGGTGGCTACCAAGTGAATACGGTAGTCCTTCCCGACGGAGAAAAATACAAGAATCTCGAGATCCTCAACCGGATCTTCGATTGTTTGCTGGAAAATCGCCATAACCGCACGACCACGCTGATCGCTCTCGGTGGCGGTGTGGTAGGCGATATGACGGGCTTTGCGGCAGCCTGTTATCAGCGCGGTGTAAATTTTATTCAGATTCCTACCACTCTTTTGGCTCAGGTGGATTCATCGGTGGGCGGGAAGACAGCCGTTAACCATCCGAAAGGCAAAAACATGATTGGGGCGTTCTACCAGCCCAGATGCGTTATTGCGGACACAGATACGCTGAAGACATTGCCGGAACGTGAGTTTCATGCTGGTCTTGCCGAGGTGGTGAAGTATGGTTTGATCGCTGATGTCGATTTCCTCGAGTGGCTTGAGATCAATATTGAGGATCTGATGGCCCGGAAGCCAGATGTTTTGGCTGAAGCGGTAAGGCGCTCCTGTGAGAATAAAGCAAAAATTGTCAGCCTGGATGAGCGTGAGGGTGGCATAAGGGCCATTTTGAATCTGGGTCATACTTTTGGGCACGCTATCGAAACTGCCCAGTCTTATAAGGACTGGCTGCATGGTGAAGCCGTCGCCGCGGGTATGGTGATGGCGGCTGAGCTGTCAAGATTACTGGACTGGATAAGTCTGGAAGACAGGCAGCGCGTAGAAACTCTCATGGCAAAGTGTCAGCTCCCTACCTGGGCGCCCGAGAATATGGATAGGCAGGCCATGTTGGAATTGATGGCTGTTGATAAAAAAGTACTGGATGGCTCGCTGCGTCTGGTATTGCTGCGTTCTTTGGGTGATGCGGTTGTGACTTCAGAGTTTGATCATGCCAAGTTAATTCAGTTGCTGTCTGGTCAATAATGCACCAAAATCAGCAAACACGCGTTATGCCTACCGATGTCGCAGGCCTATTTTCCCCATAGAAGTTTGTGACGTCGGCTCCAGCCATGTAAAATGTGTCTCCTTTTGTGCCCGAAAGTTCCACTTGGGCAATGTAACCAGCTGTTTTTACTTGTTTTCTGTCTAGAGTTTTATTATGTCGACAGGCCTCTATCGGTTAGATGAATTCAAAGATAACTGTGGCTTCGGCTTGATTGCCCATACCAAAGGGCAGGCAAGCCATCGCATCCTCGAAACTGCCATTGAGTCGTTAACCTGTATGACCCACCGGGGTGGTATCGCCGCTGATGGCAAGACCGGTGATGGTTGCGGTTTGCTCATGCAAAAACCCGACGGGTTTATGCGGCAAGAGGCCAAGGACTTGTTCTCGGTCGAACTGCCCTCGCTTTATGCGGTGGGCGCGATTATGCTCAGCAAGGACAGTGGGTTGCGTGCAGCAGCCAAACAGGGACTTACCGAGGTGTTGGGGCAGCAGGGTCTGTCCGTCGTCGGTTGGCGTGAAGTTCCCACGAATAATGCCTGTCTGGGTGAAATCGCGTTGCGTTCCCTGCCGGTTTTCGAGCAGGTGTTCGTCACTGCTGGCGAGCTCGATGAGGCGCATTTCAATGCTCGTCTCTTCATTGCAAAGCGCAAGGCAGAAAAAGCGCTTGCGGCAGACGAAGCCTTTTATATCGCGAGCCTCTCCGCCAATGTCATCAGCTATAAAGGCCTGATGATGCCGGTGGATCTGCCCAAATTCTATCTGGATTTGGATGACCCTCGCCTGGAAACAGCCATTTGTGTGTTCCACCAGCGCTTCTCCACCAATACCATGCCGCGATGGCCCCTGGCCCAGCCGTTCCGCATGTTGGCTCACAATGGTGAGATCAATACTATCACTGGCAACAGAAACTGGTCAGTGGCGAGAACGCCAAAGTTCGAAACGCCACTGCTGCCGGATCTGCTCGAAGTGGCGCCGCTGGTTAACCGCACCGGCTCCGATTCTTCCAGTCTGGATAACATGCTGGAAGTGCTGGTCGCTGGAGGTATGGACCTCCACAAGGCAGTGCGTCTGCTGGTGCCACCGGCCTGGAACAACACCCAGGATTACGGTCCCAATGAACGGGCCTACTTCGAGTATATCTCCATGCATATGGAGCCTTGGGATGGCCCCGCTGGTTTGGTCATCACCGATGGTCGATACGCAGTCTGTACGCTCGATCGCAACGGTCTGCGGCCCTCCCGCTGGGTTCTGACCGATGACGATGTTATCACCGTGGCCTCTGAAGTCGGTGTATACAGATACGAGCCTGAGAACGTGGTGGCGAAAGGCCGCCTTGGGCCGGGCGATATCCTGTCCATCGATACTGTTAGCGGTACTATCCAGAATGCTGAGGATATCGATCGCCAGCTGGCTTCGTGCAACACCTACCAGAAGTGGTTGCGGGATGGCAGTGTCAAAGTGATGTCCACCATGGAGCAGGACAGCATCGAGGTGGAAGGCGCGCTGACACGCGAACAGATGCAGCGTTACATGAAGTTGTTCCTGGCCAGTCAGGAAGAGCGTGACCAGGTGTTGCGCCCTCTGGCAGAAGGTGGCCAGGAAGCGGTGGGCTCCATGGGGGACGATACCCCAATGGCAGTTCTGTCTGCGAAGCAGCGTACGCTGTACGACTATTTCCGCCAGCAGTTTGCCCAGGTGACCAACCCGCCGATTGACCCCTTGCGGGAGTCTCTGGTGATGTCACTGGCGACTCAACTGGGGCGTGAAGAATGTCTCTTCACAGAAACTGCCGGGCACGGCAAACGGGTTAACCTGAACAGCCCGGTGCTGTCACCGCGCAAGTACTTTGCCCTTAAGAACGTGGACCAGAGTGAATACCCTGTCCAGAAGTTCAGCGTGAACTACGATCCGCAGAAAACTTCCCTGAAAGACGCGATCAAGTCCCTCTGTATTTCCGTCGAAAAGGCGGTAAAGGAAGGAGTGGTGTTCTGTATTCTGTCTGACTCGGACATTGCCCCCGAAAAACTGCCCATTCCGATGTTGATGGCAGTGGGTGCGGTACATCATCACCTCATTGCTACAGGTGAGCGCTGTAATGCCAATATTATTGCCAGTACTGCTTCGGCACGGGATTCTCACCAGATAGCCACGCTGATTGGTTATGGTGCTTCGGCCGTTTATCCCTATTTAAGTTTCCATATCCTCTCCGATCTGGTCCATTCCGGCGAAGTGCTCAGCGACCTCGGAACGGCCTTTAAAAATTATCGTAAAGGCATCAATAAGGGCTTACTGAAAATTCTGTCGAAGATGGGTATCTCCACCATCGGTTCTTACCGTGGCGCCCAACTGTACGAAATCATCGGTCTCGCCTCGGATGTGGTTGAAACCTGTTTTGCCGAAACCCCGAGCCGTATTGAAGGCGCCGGCTTCGAAGAGTTGCAGCGCGACCAGCAACAGCTCAACGCGGAAGCCTGGAGTGATCGCAAGGGGATCAACCCCGGTGGTCTGCTGAAATACGTTCACGGCCAGGAATACCACGCCTTTAACCCGGATGTGGTTAAAGCGCTGCACCGTTCTGTGCAGAATGGTGACTACGCGGCATGGCACGATTATGCAGGTCTGGTCAATGACAGACCCATTGCCACCCTGCGGGACCTGCTCAAGATCCGTGGTGACATCAAAGCGGTTCCCCTCGAGGAAGTGGAACCTATTGAGAAAATTATCAAGCGCTTTGACTCGGCGGGTATGTCTCTCGGCGCACTCTCTCCGGAGGCTCACGAGGCCTTGGCCGAGGCGATGAACAGCCTGGGAGGCCGTTCAAACTCGGGAGAGGGCGGTGAAGATCCGGCGCGCTATGGCACCATCAAGGTTTCCAAGATCAAGCAGGTGGCTTCGGGACGCTTCGGCGTAACCCCCCATTACCTGAGCAGTGCCGAGGTTATTCAAATCAAGGTTGCTCAGGGCGCCAAGCCCGGTGAGGGTGGTCAGTTGCCGGGTGGTAAGGTCAATGATCTGATTGCCCGCCTCCGTTACTCGGTGCCAGGTGTAACCCTGATTTCACCTCCGCCGCACCATGATATTTATTCGATCGAAGACTTGGCGCAGTTGATTTTCGACCTGAAACAGGTGAATCCCTCTGCACTGGTATCGGTGAAGTTGGTATCCCGCCCCGGTGTGGGAACCATTGCTGCCGGTGTGGCCAAGGCCTACGCAGACCTGATCACCATTTCCGGGTACGACGGAGGTACTGCTGCCAGCCCCCTGACGTCCATTCGCTATGCGGGTTCGCCCTGGGAGCTAGGCTTGGCGGAAACACACCAGACCCTGAGGGCCAACGACCTGCGCGACAAGGTGCGTGTGCAGACTGATGGCGGTTTGAAGACCGGTCTGGACGTAGTCAAAGCGGCGATTCTCGGCGCAGAGAGCTTCGGTTTCGGTACCGCGCCGATGATTGCCTTGGGTTGTAAATACCTGCGGATCTGCCACCTAAACAACTGTGCTACCGGTGTGGCTACCCAGGACAAATTGCTGCGCGATCAGTATTACCACGGTACCGTGGAAATGGCGCGCAATTTCTTCCGCTTTATGGCTGAGGAAACCCGTGAGTGGATGGCCCGTCTAGGGGTGAGAACCCTCGAAGAACTGGTCGGTCGCGTGGATCTGCTGGAGGTGTTTTCCGGTACTACCGAAAAGCACAAAAAACTGGATCTGTCTCCCATCGTCTATACCGACGAGCTGCTACAGAGCAAGCCGCAAACCTGCCGAGTCGCTAAGAACGAGCCCTTCGACAAAGCTGCTCTTGCCGAGCGCATGGTGGCAGAAATTCTGCCTGCCATTGAGGAAAAGCGTGGTGGTGAATTCAGTTACACCATCAGCAACTGCGACCGTTCTATCGGTGCTCGGTTGTCTGGTGAAATTGCCAAGCGTTACGGCAATGAGGGTATGGTCGATGCACCAATCAGGCTCAACCTGAGTGGTGTTGCGGGCCAGTCTCTTGGTGTCTGGAATGCCGGCGGCCTCGATATCTATCTCACCGGTGATGCCAACGACTACGTCGGCAAGGGCATGGCCAGCGGCAAGATCGTGATAGCTCCGCCGGCAAATAGCGGGTTCCGGTCAAACGATGCTCCGATTGTCGGGAATACCTGTCTGTACGGCGCCACGGGCGGTAAGTTGTTTGCGGCCGGTCGGGCTGGCGAGCGCTTCGCCGTGCGCAATTCCGGTTCTCTCGCCGTTGTTGAAGGTGCCGGGCACCACTGTTGTGAGTACATGACTGGTGGCGTGGTAGTAGTTCTGGGTTCCACCGGCTACAACTTCGGAGCGGGGATGACCGGCGGGTTTGCCTACGTTCTTGATGAGGAGCGGAATTTCGTCGACCGCTACAATATGGAGTTGGTCGATATTCAACGCATTACCAGTGAAGCCACAGAAGCTTACCGTCACAACCTGGAAAGCATTATCCAGGAGTTTGTGCGGGAAACTGGCAGCGCCTGGGGGCAACAAATTCTCGATAACTTCGAGCATTATGTGAGCAGGTTCTGGCTGGTCAAGCCAAAAGCAGCCAGCTTACAGAGTTTGCTTGAGCACACTCGTGCGGAACCCCAGTAACAAGCAGATGGCGCAACTGAGTAAAGGTTTGCATTTATGACCCAAAAACGGCTGAACAACAATTTTCAATTTGTCCAGGTTGAGCGCGAGGAGCCTCGAAAAAAGAGCATCCAGAGTCGCACCCAGGAGTTTGTTGAAATTTATGAGCCTTTTGAGCAAAAACAGGCTGCCAGCCAGGCGCACCGCTGCCTGGATTGTGGTAACCCCTATTGCGAGTGGAAGTGCCCTGTTCACAACTATATTCCCAACTGGTTGAAGCTGCTGTCCGATGGAAACATTCTGGAAGCGGCAGAACTCAGTCACCTCACTAACACCCTGCCGGAAGTCTGTGGCCGCGTATGTCCCCAGGATCGTCTTTGTGAAGGTGCCTGTACCCTGAGTGACGACTTTGGTGCCGTCACAATTGGCAGTGCCGAGAAATATATTACTGATACGGCATTCGCGATGGGCTGGCGCCCCGATATGTCGCGGGTAAAGTGGACCGATAAGCGGGTAGCTGTGATCGGTGCCGGTCCCGCCGGACTTGGCTGTGCTGACGTTCTGGTGCGCAATGGCGTGAAACCGGTGGTATTTGATCGCTACCCCGAGATCGGCGGGTTGCTGACTTTTGGTATCCCCGAGTTCAAGCTTGAAAAATCGGTGATGCAGAATCGTCGCAAGGTGTTTGAGGAAATGGGAGTCGAATTCCGCCTCAATACCGAGGTCGGTGTGGATGTCACCATGTCCCAACTGTTGGAAGAGTACGATGCGGTCTTCCTGGGAATGGGTACCTACACCTATATGAAGGGTGGTTTCCCCGGAGAGGACCTTTCAGGAGTTCACGATGCACTGCCGTTCCTGATTGCCAATGTCAACCGCAATATGGGCTGGGAAAAAGACTCAACTGATTTCATCAGTGTTGCCGGTAAAAATGTCGTTGTGCTTGGTGGTGGTGATACCGCCATGGACTGCAATCGCACTTCTATCCGTCAGGGGGCTTCCTCCGTAACCTGTGCGTACCGCAGGGACGAGGAAAATATGCCCGGCTCCCGTCGCGAAGTGAAAAATGCCAAGGAAGAGGGCGTTCAGTTCCTGTTCAATCGCCAACCGATCGAAATTGTCGGCAATGGGCGAGTGGAAGGCGTCAAGGTGGTAACCACTGAGCTGGGCGAGCCTGACGAGCGTGGTCGCCGTCGGCCTGTACCTGTCGCCGGTAGTGAAGAAATCCTTCCCGCCGATGTGGTGCTCATCGCCTTTGGTTTCCAGCCGAGTCCGGCTCCCTGGCTGAATGATATCGGTGTGGAACTGAACAGCTGGAATGGCGTTATCGCTCCAGAAGCCCAGCAATACAAATTCCAGACCAGCAACCCCAAGGTATTTGCCGGTGGGGATATGGTCAGGGGCTCCGATCTGGTTGTTACCGCTATCTGGGAAGGCCGTCAGGCTGGAGAAGGTATCCTCGATTACCTTCAGGTATAAGAAGGCTCAGTTTCAATGACCGCACTGAAAAACGACCGCTTTCTGCGGGCGCTTTTACGGCAGCCTGTCGATGTCACGCCTGTCTGGATGATGCGTCAGGCCGGCCGCTACCTGCCCGAGTACCGCCAGACGCGCGAGAGGGCTGGGGATTTTATGGGGCTGTGTACCAATCCTCAGCTGGCCTGTGAGGTGACCCTGCAGCCGCTCGAGCGCTATGCACTGGATGCGGCTATTCTCTTTTCCGATATCCTGACCATTCCGGACGCCATGGGGTTGGGCTTGTATTTTGAGGCAGGTGAGGGCCCCAGGTTCAGGAAGCCGGTTCGTACCGAAGCCGATATTTCTGCTCTGCAAGTCATCAATCCCCAGCGCGATCTGCCCTACGTTATCGACGCGGTAACGACAATCCGCAGAGAATTGAATGGCCGCGTGCCATTGATCGGTTTTTCTGGCAGTCCCTGGACGTTGGCTACCTACATGATCGAGGGTGGCTCAAGCCGGGATTTTGCCCGCTCCAAAACCATGGCTTACGAACAACCGGAACTGTTGCATCAATTGCTGACAGTCCTGGCTGATTCGGTAACGGTTTATCTCAATGCGCAGATCGCGGCCGGTGCTCAGGCTGTTCAGATCTTTGATACCTGGGGGGGAAGTCTTTCCCATTCGGCCTACCGAGAATTTTCCCTGGCGTACATGAGCCGGATCGTCGCTGGATTAACCCGTGAGAGCGAAGGACGCACAGTCCCCGTCATTCTGTTTACCAAAGGTGGTGGCCAATGGCTGGATGTGATTGTCGATTCTGGATGCCACTGCGTGGGACTGGACTGGACGACTGACATTGGTGTTGCACGGCAGCGGGTGGGGCATAAGGTGGCCTTGCAGGGCAACATGGACCCAGCAGTACTGCGGGCTTCGCCGGACAGAATCCGCGAGGAAGTAGCTGCAATTCTTGAACAGTTTGGTGCTGGGGAGGGACACATCTTCAATCTCGGCCATGGCATTACACCGGATATCGCTCCCGAGAACGCGGGAGCATTTGTTGACGCAGTTCACGAATTCTCGGCGAAATACCACAAAAAATGTAATTAAACTAACCAGTTATCGTCATATCTGACCGGTTGCCATCATCTGATTGAAATTCTTTTCTGGCTGCATATCCTTAGCTTGTAAGTTTGTTTTTTTCGCCAAGTGGATTTTCCATTACATATTTCACCCCTGAATGGGGAGCAATCTTATCAGCATCAAGCAGGTAAAAATAAGAGTCGATGACGTCACGATTGGGATGTTTGTCTCTTGTCTTGATCGCCCATGGAGTCAGACGCCCTTTCCTATTCAGGGACTATTGGTTAAAAGCCCTAAAGAAATTGCCACCCTACGCAATTATTGTGAATATGTGTTTATTGATGTGACCAAGGGGGCCAGCCCTCTTGGGGTGCAGATGGCAGGTTATAGCGCAAAGGTGGGTGAGGGTCGGAAAATTATTTCCTCCCTGACGAAAGCGCAGGCCGGTATCGTTGATAAAAGTGATGTCGCCCCTATCGAGGTCAAGCGGAATGTGTATACCGAAGTCGTTCCTCTCAGCAGTGAAGTAGAACACGCAGAAAAGGCGTTGCTCCAGCTTCGTGGGCAGTTCACGCTGGCGGCAAAACAAATTGCCAAGGGGCGAGAGTTTGATGGCCAGCGCCTGAAAGATGCCGTTGCTGACATGGTCAATAGCGTTGTGCGTTGTCCCGATGCCTTTACCTGGTTGTTGCGCCTGCGTCTGAAAGATCAACACACTCACGATCACAGCATGCGGGCAGCGTTGTGGGCGGTTCAATTTGCCCGTTACATTGGCATGCCCAAGGGGGACATGTCTGTACTCTGTTTGGGTACGCTGCTCAAGGATATAGGTAAAGTTAAGCTTCCCAACGGTTTGCTGCGGAAAAAGCGCCGTACCAAGGAAGAGGAAGCTGAATACCAGAAATTTGTGGAATATGGCGTTGAAATGTTGCGTGTCTCAAAGGCCGTGGAACCTCGAGTAATATCTGTGGTTCGCTACCATTGTGAGCGTTTTGATGGTAGTGGCTTCCCCGAAGGCCTGATGGGCGGCAAGATCCCGGTGCTTGCCCGCATAACCGGTATCGCCACCACCTATGATGCCATTTCCAATCCCCAGGAATCGGAAGAGCCTGTAGCTCCTTCTCGTGCAGTCAGCATGCTGTACAACATGCGCGACAGGAAATTCCAGGATGATCTGGTGGTTGAATTCATTCAATCCATCGGTCTCTACCCCACCGGTACACTGGTTGAGTTGACTACAGGGGATGTAGGCGTTGTTGTTGAACAGCATGCCAATTCCCGTCTGACCCCCAAGGTGGCAGTTTTCAATCAGAAAAAAGCCCGTGCTTCAGGGGAATATATCCTGCTGGATCTCAAGGATGAAGATCTGTCACGCAAGGAGCTAGTGAAGAACGGCATCGCTAAGGCTAGTTTTGTGTCTAAACTGGCAATTGCCAGGGATCTGGAGATTTCCGGTTACGATGTCGATATCCCGGCAGTGACCAGTATCTTCATGAAAAATACCAGCAGAATCCTCGACAATACGATTACCGATAGCCAGGGAAACAGCGAAAAAGGCGACGAGAAAAGAGGGCGTCTGTTCTCTAACCTGCGCGATCGTTTTCGTCTTTAGCTGCAACGCCTCTCAGGTTGAGAGGCGCGTGGCGAGCAATTGTCCCATGCGGGTGATGGTTCCGGATTTGATTTCTTCTGCCCAATTGACTTTGTTGGGTTCAAACAGCAAGACCACCGTTGATCCAAATTTGAAACGACCCATTTCATCTCCTTTTCCGAGAGTAATGGCACCCGGATCAAAGTGATCGCCTCTCAGAACCCCCGCTTCATAGCCTGTATCCCAGACTGATTCAATTCCCGCCACCATCATGGCGCCGACAAGAACCACCGCGCAACGACCAACCGGAGTATCGAAGACGCTCACCAGACGTTCGTTCTTAGCAAACAGGCCATCCACCAGGGTGGTGGTGGCAGCGTTGACAGAGAACAGTTTGCCGGGAATGTAGCGGCTGTAATCCAGCTCCCCGGAGACGGGCATATGGACTCGGTGATAGTCGCTGGGAGACAGGTAGATGGTAATGAAATCTCCGTTGTGGAAGCGGCGGCTATCTTCATCTGTCGCCCCTAGCAAAGCCTCTACCGAGAACGACTTGCCCTTGGCCTGGAAGACTTTCCCCGCAGTGATTTTTCCCAGCTGGCTGACGGTGCCATCAGCGGGACAGGCAATGGTTGCACTGTCAGTATCGACAGGGCGTGCGTCCGGTTTGAGTGCCCGGGTAAAAAAATCATTGAAGCAGGGGTAGTCGTCCAGGACGTCGGATGCCGCTTCTTCAAGGTTGACGTTGTAGGTGCGGATAAACTGGCGAATCAGCAAATTCTTGAGGGTGGGTTGGCGGCAATCCCCTAGCTTGGCTCCCAGACGGGACAGCCCGTGCTGGGGAACCATGCGCTGCAGGGCGACAAACCATTCGTCCCGAAGTTTTCCCACGCTTACAACTCCACCGGGGTATCGGGACGGTTGCCCCATTCCCACCAGGAACCGTCATAGGCGCGAATGTCATTGAAGCCCAGCAGCTGACCGAGCATATAGGTAAACCCAGAGCGGTGGTGGGACTGGCAATGGGTAACCGTGGGCTTGTGGGGATCAATGCCCAAGCTTGCCAGGTAGGCCAGAGCGTCTTCGCGGATACGCATATTGCGGCTGCTGTCCATCAGGGTGGTCCAGTCGCAGTTGATGGCGCCGGGAATATGACCGCCTTTTTCGGACATGACTTTTTCTCCCCGATATTCAGCGGGGCTGCGCGCGTCCCATATCTGCAGGTCTCCCGCATCCAGGTGAGACATGATTTCTTCGGTAGTGACCAGTTGGGAGAGGTCGACATTCACCTCAAGTTCCCTGGCTTCAGGCGGTGGGACTTCCTCAGTCATCGGAAAGCCTTCGTTGTGCCAGGCTACAAAACCACCGTTGAGATAGGACCATTTGTGGTGGCCGATCACATCCAGGGTCCAGGCAAAACGTCCGGCCCAACCGCCGCCTTCATCGTCATAGACCACCACGTGAGTGTCATCTATCAGCCCCAGCCGGCTGAAGATGGCATTCAATTGTGGAGGGGTGGGCAATTTATTGTGCCAGGGTTGGCTGCCGCTCATGAGTTCCTTGGGGGACACATGCACAGCCCCTGGAATATGTTTCTGGCTGTAGAGACCATCGTTGCAAAGATCGACAATCAGGATATTGGGTTGGTCGAGCAGGTTTTGCAGATCTGCCGGCTCAAGCAGTTTTGGAATCTCGGACATGGTGCCTCCCGTATGTAAAGCAGGTGGCGATTGTACCACCGATTCCCGGGTGTTTCGGAGTGTTAGCGCCCTGTTTCCAGGCTCTGCAGGATATGTCGATAGCTGTCGACCCGCTGTTGGGTCAACTGTCCATTTGCCAGTGCCTGCTCTACGGCGCATCCGGGTTCTGTCCCGCGGTGCTGGCAGTCCCGGAATTTACAGTGGCCAAGGAAGGGGCGGAACTCTGTGAAGCCACTGGCAACATCTGTGGGCTCTAGGTGCCAGAGACCGAATTCGCGAATGCCGGGTGAATCAATCACCTCTCCGCCGTTGGGGAGGTGGAATAGGCGTGCAGTGGTCGTGGTGTGAGTGCCCTTGGTGACTGCCTCGGATAGGTCTCCCACCGCAGTGTCGGTGCCGGGCGCGAGCGCATTTAGCAGGGAGGACTTGCCGACCCCCGACTGGCCAACAAAGACTGACGTGATCCGGTCCAGTTGGTCCGCCAACAGCCCTAAACTGTCACCGCTGCGGGCGGAAACCTGTATGCAGTCGTAGCCGAGAGCAGCATAGTCCGCCAACATATCGAACAGTGTCGTGCGGTTGAGGTCATCCACCAGATCACTTTTGTTCATCACCAGCATGGGGGTAATACCCTGATGTTCCGCGGCCACCAGGTAGCGGTCGATCAGATTGCGATGGGGTTCGGGAAGCGGCGCGATGACCACCGCGATGCGATCGATATTGGCGGCGACCGGGCGCAATCTGCCTCGGCCATCGGGGCGGCACAGCTCAGAGTGACGGGGCTTAGCTGCGACAACTACCCCCTGTGGTTCACCGTCCTGCCAGATGACTTTGTCCCCGGTTACGATGGTGGGCAGATTGGCCCGAAGGTGGCAGCGGCGAATGGCGCCATCCACCGGCGGATCGGATTCCACGTCTACCTGTGATCCAAAACAAGCAACTACTCGCCCATTCTGTTCGGGCCCCAGGTCTGCAGTGGCCAGGGTTTCTTCTGCCTGACGCTGGTCTGCCGCAGCACTGGCCTTGTCCTGGTTGCGCTGGATGCGTCGCTGCTGCTGTTTGGTCAGATGGCGTTTGCTCAAAAGCCGTTTCCTAATGGTCAATACCGATAGCGGGCCCGCCCGGCTGGTTTCGCTGGACGCAAGGATATAGCATAAGAGTACCGGGGAACAGGAATCAGAGATGCCCAATCTGGAGGGAATATACCGGTCGCTGGGGGAGTTCATACCCCTGCTGGTGACCATTGCCGTTATTGCCGTCGGGCTGTGGTTTGCCAACTGGTTGTTGCTGAGGCGGGCGAGTCTTACCACCGAGACCCGTTTGCCTGGCCAGGTTACCATGCTGGTGTTGACAATAATCTCCCTGGTTGCCGTCATTCTGGCGCTACCGGTGAGTGAATCAACCCATGGAGACCTGCTGAGCTTGCTGGGTTTGTTGCTCACCGGTGTGATCGCGCTGTCATCCACCTCGTTTGTTGCCAACGCCATGGCAGGTCTGATGTTGCGGGCGGTCAAAAGTTTTCACCACGGGGATTTCATCCACGCAGGAGAGCATTTTGGCCGGGTGACGGAGCGCGGGTTGTTTCATACGGAAATACAGTCTGAAAATCGTGACCTGATTACCTTGCCCAACCTGTTTCTGGCCTCTAATCCTGTCACAGTGGTGCGTTCTTCCGGCACGATAGTTTCCTGTGATCTGTCACTGGGCTATGACGTCCCCCATTATGAAGCGGAACCCTTGCTTAAGCTGGCTGCCGAGGGAGCAGGTTTGCAGGAACCTTTTGTGCAGATTCGTACCCTTGGCGACTTTTCCGTCAGTTACCGGATCTCCGGCTATTACCCGGAAGTGAAACATTTGCTGACCACCCGTAGCCGCCTGCGCCGGGAGGTGCTTGACCACCTGCACGGTGCAGGTATCGAAATCGTCTCTCCAAGTTTTATGAACCAGCGTCAGTTCCGGGATGGAGAGAAATTCATGGCGTCCCCTCCACATGTGGAAGCTCCTTTATCCGCTGAGCAGGCGCCGGAATCAATGATCTTTGACAAAGCTGATCGGGCGGAGAAAATTCACAACCTGGAGGCCGAGGCGCAGGTGCTTGTCGGCGAAATCAAGGCCCTCAAAGAGGAACTTCCTGACGTGGAGGAAGAGCGTACAGGTGAACTTCAATCGGAGATTCAGGAGAGCGAAGCTCGCCTGAGCACTCTGGAAAATATTATCCGCAAAGCAAAAGAAAAACCCAATGAATGAAATTGCCCTGATTAAAGACCCGCTCAACCTGATCTGGATCGACCTGGAAATGACTGGTCTGGATACCGACAACGACGTGATCATCGAGATTGCCACCATTGTCACTGACAAGGACCTGAATATCCTCGGTGAGGGGCCGGTGATGGCTATTCATCAACCGAATGAGCTGCTCGACGGCATGGACGAGTGGAATACCCGCCAGCACGGTCAGTCCGGCCTCACCGAGCGGGTCCGCAACAGCGCCATTTCCCTGGCGCAAGCGGAGCGCGCGACCATTGAGTTCCTGTCGCAATTTGTCGACACCAGGCATTCACCAATGTGCGGCAACTCCATCTGCCAGGACCGTCGTTTCCTGGCCCGGCAAATGCCGGAACTGGAGGCCTTTTTTCACTATCGCAACCTCGATGTGAGCAGTGTTAAGGAAATCATCCGCCGCTGGCGTCCGGAGTTGTCGAAGGGTTTGACCAAGCAGAGCGCCCACCTGGCGCTGGAGGACATCAAGGATTCCATCAACGAGCTGAAATACTATCGGGATGTGTTTTTTATCATGGAGGGGCAGGGCTGATGTGGCAGGTCTATCTCTCCGGGGAAATCCACACCGACTGGCGGGAGCAGATTATTCAGGGTGCCGAGGCGCTGGGTCTGCCGGTGGAGTTCAGTTCGACGGTGACTGATCACGATGCCAGCGACGGTGCCGGAGATGTACTGGGGGCTGAACAGCAGCCATTCTGGCGAGACCACAAGTCTGCCAAGGTCAATGCCATCCGCATCAAGACTCTGATCGAGCATTGCGACTTGGCGATCATCCGCTTTGGTGACAAGTACAAACAGTGGAATGCCGCTTTCGATGCGGGCTATTGCGCGGCGATGGGCAAGCCCTACATTACACTGCACGCCGCAGACATTGTTCACCCGCTCAAGGAAGTGGATGGCAGCGCCATGGCCTGGGCGCAGACGCCGCAACAGGTAGTGGAAATACTCACTTACCTCACGACCCGTAACTAATCACTCAGCCCTTCAGTTGCGACTCGGGATTGATGATCTTGCGTCTGCGTCGTTTGGGCTCGAGATGTTGTTTTATGGCCCACTCAACGTGTTCGCGCACCAGTGGCGACGGGTGGTCGGCCCGACTACGCAGCACCTCCAGAATGCGCTCTGAAGTCGTGGCATTGCCCAGCCCCACTGCCAGGTTGCGCAGCCAGCCCTGGTAGCCGATACGGCGGATTGGTGAGCCTTCTGTGTATTTGAGGAATTCTGTCTCACTCCACAGAAACAGCTCAGCCAGCTCGCGGTTATCCAGTTGATGGCGGGGCGTGAAGTCCTTTTCTGCGCTGGTGCTGGCAGTTTTGTTCCAGGGACAGATCGCCTGGCAGTCGTCGCAACCGAATACCCGGTTACCCATGGGTTCCCGGAATTCCTCGGGGATGCTGCCCTTGCTCTCAATGGTCAGATAGGAAATACAGCGCCGTGCGTCAAGCACATAGGGTTCGGGAAAGGCGTCCGTCGGACAGACCTTGAGGCAGGCTCGGCACTCGCCGCACTGGTCCTCCTCCTCGGTAAGGTCCACCGGCAGGGGCAGGCTGGTGTAGATCTCGCCGAGAAAGAACCAGGACCCGGCCTGACTGTTGATGACCAGAGTGTGCTTTCCCTGCCAGCCCAGGCCGGCTTTTACGGCCAGGGGTTTTTCCATCACCGGGGCGCTGTCTACAAAGGGGCGCTGGATAACCGCCCCTGGCACTGCCTTTTCGATATCCTTGGCGAGGGTGGTGAGGCGATTGCGCACCACCTTGTGATAGTCACGCCCCAGCGCATAACGGGAGATGTAGGCGCGGTCGTCGGCTTTGAGAACGGCGATCATATCGCTGTTCTCCGGCAGATAATCCATCCTCGCGGTAATGACCCTTACCGTTCCCGGCAGCAGTTGCTCGGGGTGATAGCGTTTGGCGCCATGTTCAGCCATCCAGCGCATGTCACCCTGGTAGTCTTTCTCAAGCCATTGATTGAGTTGCTTGCCACTTGAGGACAGCTCGATGTCGGTAATGGCCACCTGCTGGAAGCCGAGGGCCAGCCCCCAGTCCTTTATTTGCCGGGCCAGTTGCTGGTAATCGAAATTGGGAGCGGAAGGCGCCATGGTCGAACTGCTGTCTATAGTTAAAGTATAATTTTGCCAGATATTTGCCGTCACATCGGTAGCTTATGTTGCATCATCTGCCCATTCCTCTCTATACCGCTCAACAGGTCCGCGAACTGGACCGCATCGCCATCCAGGACTGGGGAATACCCGGCATCAAACTGATGAAGCGCGCCGGCTACGCTGTCTTCCAGCAACTGATCAGCCGCTGGCCGGGGGCGCCTATCACCGTTTTCTGTGGTGCCGGCAATAATGGTGGCGATGGTTATATTGTGGCGGCGCTGGCGGCGGAAGGCCGCCTGCCGGTCCGGGTTATTCAGGTGGCCCCCGCGGACAACCTCAGTGGCGACGCCCGTCTGGCTTACGAATATGCCGTACAGGCCGGCGTCACCATGGCCCCCTTCACTGACTGCATGAATTTGCAGACCGGGGTGTTGGTGGATGCACTCCTGGGCACAGGAATGAGCGGCCCGGTTCGGGAACCTTTTGCCCAGGCAATCCGCTTGATCAACCACAGTGGCTTGCCGGTGGTGGCGGTGGATATACCCTCGGGTCTTTCCAGTGATACCGGAATGGCCGCGAATCCCACGGTAATGGCAGAAGTGACCGTCAGTTTTATCGGTCTCAAGCAGGGGTTGTTGACTGGCGAGGGCCGGGTATATAGCGGCGAGCTGGTGTTCAGTGATCTGCGGCTGCCAGAAGGCATTTATCACCAACTGCAGCCCAGTGGCTTGCGCCTCGAGCTGGATGATTACCTGGGATTGTTGCCGGAGCGTCGACGTGATGCACATAAGGGCCACTTCGGCCATGTGCTGGTGATCGGTGGCGATCTCGGTTATGGCGGTGCCGTGGCCATGGCTGGTGAGGCCGCCTTGCGCTCTGGGGCGGGCCTGGTATCTGTGGCTACACGCCCCGAACATGTGACGGCATTGTTGTCGCGCCGACCGGAGTTGATGGTGCGGGGGGTAACCTCAGGACAACAATTGCGAACGCTGTTGGAGGGTGCATCGGTACTGGTGGTGGGGCCCGGTCTGGGTAAGTCCCCATGGTCTGAGCAACTGCTACAGCAGGCGCTGGCAGCCGGTAAGCCCACGGTGCTGGATGCTGACGGCCTGAATCTGCTGGCGGACAGCCGCTTGAACTCCATACCTTCTGACAACTGGGTGCTGACCCCGCATCCCGGTGAGGCGGCCCGCTTGCTGGGTACCACGGTGGCTGCGGTGCAATCTGATCGCTTCGCCGCAGTGCGCGCTCTGCATCAGAAATTCAAGTGCCCCGTGCTGTTGAAAGGGGCTGGTTCGCTGATCTGCAGTGCCGATGAGCTGCCCGTGACCGTCTGCTGCGGTGGTAATCCCGGAATGGCTTCCGGGGGCATGGGGGATGTTTTGAGCGGCATGATCGGAGGATTACTGGCCCAGGGTCTTCCCGCTGACCAGGCGCTGGCATTGGGGGTGGGACTGCACGCTGAAGCGGCAGACCGGGCGGCTGTGGATGGCGAGCGGGGCTTGCTGGCGACCGACCTGTTTGGTCCCTTGCGCAGACTGGTGAACCCATGACCCGTCATTGCGATATGCTGCTCGAAGGGGAGCAGGCCATGGTAGATTTTGGCATTCGCCTAGGCAAATTGTTGCCCAAGGGTAGCCTCGTGTTTCTGGAGGGTGACCTGGGTGCCGGAAAAACCACCCTCAGTCGGGGTATTCTGGCAGCGTTCGGGCACAAGGGTGTGGTGAAAAGTCCCACTTACACACTGGTGGAACCCTATCAGTTGGGGGAGCAGCTGATTTATCATTTTGACTTATACCGTCTTGGCGACCCTGAGGAGCTGGAGTACATCGGCATCCGTGATTACCTGGACTCCGCTGGCTGCTGTCTGGTGGAATGGCCGGAGCGGGGTGCCGGTATGTTGCCCGAGCCCGATTTTCGGGTGGTGATTAACGCGGCAGGTAGTGGTCGTCGGCTGATGATTTCTGCCGGGACGGTGAGGGGAGAACAGGTCATCGAAGAGTTGACTGCGCAAGCATGAGGACGTTCTGTTGCTGAAAGCGAGCCTTCCAGGCAGCTTGCTGTTATTGGTTCTGACCGTGTTGTGTCAGCCGCTGGCTGCTGCAACGGTGGATGGTGTCCGCCTGTGGCGTGCGCCCGACCATACCCGGTTGGTGTTCGACCTCAGCGAACCGGTAAACCATAAGATTTTTCCCCTCGACAACCCGCCGCGCTTGGTGGTGGATATCGCCCGCTCCACCATGAATACCAGCACTGATAGCCTTGAGTTGGCCGCGTCCCCGGTGACTGCCGTGCGCAGCGGTATCAAGGACAAGACTGACCTGCGCATCGTGCTGGATCTGAAATCCGTGGTGAAACCCCGCAGTTTTGTCCTGGCGAAAAATGAACAGTACGGGGATCGGCTGGTCGTGGATCTCTATGACAATGGCCAGGAAACCGTAAAAACCGTTGAGGATGTGGCTGTCGATCTCGGCGGTAACCGCGATGTCATCATTTCCATCGACGCCGGCCACGGTGGTGAAGACCCCGGGGCTCTTGGTCCCAAGGGCATCCGCGAGAAGCAGGTGGTGTTGGCCATTAGCCGCGAGTTGAAGACCCTGTTTGACCAGACCCCAGGCTATCGGGCGCGACTGGTCAGAGATGGCGATTACTACATTCCCCTGCGCGGTCGCACCAGTATTGCCCGCAAGCATCGGGCCGATATGTTCATATCCATTCACGCCGATGCTTTCACCAAACCCTCTGCCCACGGTGCTTCGGTGTTTGCCCTGTCCCGCCGCGGCGCTACCAGTGAAACCGCCCGTTATCTGGCCAGCAGGGAAAACCAGGCCGACCTGATCGGTGGTGCCGGCAGCGTCAGTCTCGACGATAAGGACCACATGTTGGCCAGTGTATTGTTGGATTTGTCCATGACCGCGACCCTCAGCAGTAGTCTTGATGTGGGGGCCGAGGTATTGCGCTCTATCGGCGGCATTACCAAATTGCACAAGAAACATGTGGAACAGGCGGGTTTCATGGTGCTGAAGTCGCCGGACATCCCCTCTATCCTGGTGGAGACCGGCTTTATTTCCAATCCCTCGGAAGCCCAGCAGCTCAGTAACCGCAGTTACCAGCAGAAAATGGCCCGCGCCATCTTTAGCGGGATTAACCGTTACTTTGAAAAAGCGCCACCGGCGGGTACCAGGTTGGCTGCACGTAAAACTGGCGGCTCAATACAAAGCGCTGGCGGTCAGGTTTACGTGATTGCCAGGGGTGATACCCTGTCCGATATCGCGGTGCGCTACAATGTGTCCGTCGACGCGCTGAAGCGGCACAACGGCCTCACCAATACCCAGATCAGGGTGGGGCAGAAACTGAAGATTCCCGCGTCCTGAAAACCCGTCACAAGAACTGATTGAATGCCAAAGATTCACCTGCTCAGTCCCCGGCTGGCCAACCAGATCGCCGCCGGTGAGGTGGTGGAACGCCCGGCGTCCGTGATCAAGGAGTTGCTGGAAAACAGCATCGATAGCGGTGCCCGCCGTATTGAGATCGATGTGGAAAACGGCGGTATCAAACTGATGCGGGTGCGGGACAACGGCTGTGGTATCGGTGCGGACGACCTGCCGTTGGCCCTGAGCCGTCACGCCACCAGCAAAATTGAACAACTCGACGACCTGGAAGCGGTAGCCACCCTGGGGTTTCGCGGTGAAGCCCTGGCCAGTATTTCCTCGGTGGCGCGGCTTGCCATCGCCACCAACGAAAACGACAGTGGACCCGGCTGGAAAGCGGAAGCGGAAGGCCGTGACATGGCCGTGAATGTGGCGCCGGTCGCCCATCCTCGGGGCACCACAGTTGAAGTGCGCGACCTGTTCTTTAACACCCCGGCGCGGCGCAAGTTTCTCCGCGCGGAAACCACCGAGTACAAACGCATCGACGAAATGTTGCGCAAGCTGGCGCTGAGCCATTTCGACATCGATTTCACCCTGAGAAACAACGGCAAGGTGGCCCACCAGTTCCGCGCTGCTGCCAGCCAGCTGGAACAGGAGCGCCGGGTGGCCTCCATCTGCGGTCCAGCCTTTATGGAAAATGCGCTGTACGTGGATGTTGAGGCAGCGGGGTTGCGCCTGTGGGGTTGGGTGGGGCTGCCGACCTTTTCCCGCAGTCAGGCGGACTTGCAGCATTTCTTCGTGAATGGTCGCAGCATCCGCGACAAGCTGGTCACCCACGCGGTGCGCCAGGCCTATCAGGACGTGATGTACCACGGTCGTCACCCGGCTTTTGTGTTGTACCTGGAGCTGAATCCGGCGGATGTCGATGTCAACGTCCACCCCACCAAACATGAAGTCCGCTTCCGCGACAGTCGCACGGTCCACGATTTCCTGTTTCGTAGCCTGCACAGGGCGGTGGCGGATATCCGCCCCGGCGACCAGGTTTCCCCTCCGGTGGCCGGTGTAACAATTCCGCCGGTGGTGGACAGCTCGCCAACGGAGCAGGCGGCGATCTCGTTTCCGTCCCGGCAACCGATGACAGGTTCCTGGGCTTCATCTCCTATGGCTGTGGCCGAGCGTCTGGCGGTTTATGGGGAGCTGCATCAGCCCGCACCTTCAATTTTGGCCCAACCTGTCCTGCCCGAGCAGGAAGGCGAGGTGCCGCCACTGGGTTACGCCATCGCCCAACTGAAAGGCATTTACATTCTGTCTGAAAATGCCGCCGGACTGGTGTTGGTGGACATGCATGCCGCCCACGAGCGCATCACCTACGAGCGCATGAAACGGGCGTTTGCCAACGAGGGACTCAGTTCACAGCCGTTGCTCGTACCGGTAACACTGGCGGTCAGCCAGGCGGAAGCAGATATTGCCGAGGAGCAGGCAGAGGTTTTTGAATCGCTGGGGTTCCGGTTGCAGCGGGCAGGGCCGGAAAGCCTGCTGGTGCGTCAGATTCCCTCCCTGTTGCGGGAGGCAGACGTGGAGCCGCTGGTCAGGGATGTATTGTCCGATCTGGTCAGCCACGGCAGCAGCGATCGCATTCAGCAACATTTCAATGAAATTATGGCTACCATGGCCTGTCACTGTTCGGTCAGGGCCAACCGCAAGTTGAGCATCGCCGAAATGAACGCCCTGCTGAGGGACATGGAAGCCACGGAGCGCAGCGGCCAGTGTAACCACGGCCGCCCCACCTGGACCCAGATGTCCCTGGATGAGCTGGACAGACTGTTTTTGAGAGGGAGATAGAGCAAGGTGCTGAGAGCTATCGGTAATATTTTGTGGTTTATTCTGGGTGGGCTGGTGATGGGGCTGGCCTGGTGGCTGATCGGGTTGGTGGCCTTTATCACCATCATCGGCATTCCCTGGGGGCGTGCCTGTTTTGTCATTGGCCAGTTCACTTTTCTGCCTTTTGGCCGCGAGGCAGTGGATCGCAAGCTCATCACTGGCAAGGATGATCTTGGAACCGGTGCACTGGGATTACTGGGCAATATCATCTGGTTTATCTTCGCCGGCTTCTGGCTGGCGGTGGGGCATATCACCCTGGCGTTGGCCCTGTTCCTGACCATTATCGGTATTCCTTTCGGACTCCAGCACCTGAAGCTGGCACTGTTGACTCTGGCCCCGGTGGGCAAGGTCATTGTTACGAGATAACTTACCTCACCGGTTTTCTGGCGGTTGGTAATCCTTAATCCACCGGTCCTCTGGCGATGCCGATTGTCGCCTGGAATTTCTGATAATTATTTCCTAGTCTAATCTTTAACTGCTGTACGTTAAGGGCGACCGCAGTATGAGCGGATGCCAACGACGGTTGCCCAGGGTCGGGGCCTAAAGAATTATCGGTTTGTCGTCCCGGGATGTTAGGCACTTTGCCAGTCTTGGCCGTTAGTTGTCGGCGGTGACGTGGGCAAGGGGGAAATGTGGCCGATCAGCCGCCTGACAGTGCCAATGGCAGGTGCTGGTCACCCCGGGACGACATCTTCCCCCTCTAGTGCCTCGGGTATGTTGGACTATGGAGTGGGTGTTTTTCTTCTATAACGCAAGGGATGGCAGTTGTTTGTGCTTTTTTGATCGCCAGTTGTCGAGGTAACTCTCAATCTGCCTCGGGTGGATTTTTTGCCAGCAGGTTATCGAGCTTGAGCAAGGCCGCACAGTCGGCCAACTCTCCGAGCAGTTCCCGGTACTGCATCATCACCTGATTTCCCAGTTCGGATACGGACGCTCCACCGCCACCGCTGCCGCCTTTACTGGTGATCACCAGGGGCGACTGAAAACAGCGATTCATGGTTTCCACCAGTTGCCAGGCGCGGCGATAGCTCATGTTCATGCATCTGGCTGCGGCGCTGATGGAACCCGTGGCGGCAATCAGTTCCAGCAGTTCAGCCTTGCCGGGACCAAAGGCAATGGTGCTGCCATAGACCAGTCGCAGTCTGGGTTTCAGTTTACGGATACTGTCATTGTTCATGGTTGTGGGTATTCGTTGAATTGGCGGTCCAGTTTATCGGATACATGCTTCGGCCCGTAGGAAAAACGTCCCGGTAGCAGGTGTCCCGACAGATGGGGCAGGAAGAACGCCTTTATTCACGTATCGGAGCGTCCTTTTTCGGACGTGCCGAGTGTCAGAGTCAAATATGCCGGTCCCCATAGCTAATGGAATTGAAAACATGACTGTGAGCCGATGGCGAAGCAGAGCTGGTTGCACTGTTTTTGTGCGTTGACTGAGAAATGCACGATCAGGGAACATTATTTTCGCGGGGTTGCGGGCATACGTGAGAGGGCGGAATTCTCCCAAAAGACTGTCATAGCTGCATTTGAGCTTTTCTGAAAGAAATTGGCATGTATCCTGTATGGCGTTTCATAAGTGTTCGTACTTTTGGCAACACGAATTGAGACAATATGGCAAATAGAGCGCTAGGGTTCCGATTCATCGAAGTTCTTTCCGAGTCGATGGGTGGCTGGTCCGAGAGCACTCGACCTCTCAGTGGTATGAGGGGTTACACGGCGGGACAAAAGCCCGGGAGACTTGTTTGGCGTTGAGCCAAAAGTACTCCACTTGCACCGGTGTAACCCGATACACAAAAGAACCGACTGAGAGGTTTATCATGAAAAAGCTTGCCGCAACCCTCCTTGCTTCCCTGTTGTTTTCCTCCGGCGCCATGGCGCGCGACGACTTCAAGATCTGCTGGTCAATTTATGTTGGCTGGATGCCCTGGGCCTATGGCGCGGAATCCGGCATCGTCAAGAAATGGGCCGACAAATACGGCATTACCATCGACGTGGTGCAGATCAACGACTACGTGGAATCCATCAACCAGTACACCGCGGGTCAGTTTGACGCCTGCACCATGACCAATATGGATGCCCTGACTATCCCCGCCGCCGGTGGCGTAGATAGCACCGCCCTGATCGTTGGGGATTTTTCCAACGGCAACGATGCGGTAATTCTCAAGGGCAAGGAATCCCTGGCAGACATCAAGGGTCAGCAGGTCAACCTGGTTGAACTGAGTGTGTCCCACTACCTGCTGGCACGCGGCCTGGAATCCGTGGGGATGAGTGAGGCTGACGTGCAGGTGGTGAACACCTCCGACGCCGATATGGTGGCCGTGTATGGCACTGACGGCGTGACCGCGGTGACCACCTGGAACCCGTTGGTGAGCGAAATTCTCGCCATGCCCAACAGCCACAAGGTATTCGACTCTTCCCAGATTCCCGGCGAGATCATCGACCTGCTGGTGGTCAATACCGAAACCCTGAAGGAAAACCCGAAACTGGGCATGGCCCTGACCGGTGCCTGGTATGAAATCATGGGCCTGATGAGCGGTTCAGGCGAAGACTCCGAAGCCGCCCGCACCTTCATGGCACAGGCCTCCGGCACCGATCTGGCCGGTTACGATGCCCAGCTGGCCGCCACCAAAATGTTCTACACCCCTGCATCAGCCCTGGAACTGAACATGAGCGACAAGCTCACTTCCACCATGAAGGCAGTGGCCGAGTTCTCCTTTGATCACGGACTACTCGGCGATGGCGCACCGGATGCCGGTTTTATCGGCATCGAAACCCCCGCGGGCCTCTATGGCAGCAGCGACAACGTCAAGCTGCGCTTTGATCCCAGCTACATGCAGATGGCGGCTGACGGCAAACTCTGAGTCTGGCGCAACCAACCGGGAGCGGTTAGCCGCTCCCCAAAGGACGAGTCATGAAACGACTGATCAACCTGGCCCCATCCCCGGTACTGAGCACACTGTTGGCACTGCTGCCGTTTGTGCTGATCCTGCTGGCGTATGTGGCCGCCTCCGACCTGCGGCTGGAGGCCAACCCCAACGATAAGTTGCTGCCGAGCTTCAGCCAGATCGGCGATGCCATCCAGCGCATGGCGTTCGAACCCAGCAAGCGCACCGGGGAATACCTGTTTTGGCAGGATACCGCCAGCAGTCTCCAGCGCCTCGGTCTGGGGGTGCTGATCGCCGCCACGCTGGGGCTGGTGCTGGGGATTTTTACCGGTGCACTGCCGCTGGTGAATTCAGGCGTTTCACCGCTGTTGACGGTGGTATCGCTGGTGCCGCCGCTGGCACTGCTGCCGATTCTGTTCATCGTGTTCGGCCTCGGGGAACTGTCCAAGGTGATGCTGGTGGCCATCGGTATCACTCCGGTGATCGCCAGGGATATCCAGCGCCGCACCCGGGAGATTCCCGCTGAGCAGCTGGTGAAAGCCCAGACCCTGGGGGCCAACACCGCGCAGATCATGATTCGGGTGCTGTTGCCACAGTTGCTGCCGAAACTGATCGACGCGGTGCGCCTGTCCCTGGGTGCCGGCTGGCTGTTCCTGATTGCCGCCGAGGCGATCGCCTCCACCGACGGCCTCGGCTACCGGATCTTTCTGGTGCGCCGTTACATGTCCATGGACGTGATCCTGCCCTATGTGGCCTGGATAACCCTGCTGGCATTCCTGTTTGATGTGGCGCTGGCCTGGCTCAGCCGCAAGCTGTTCCCCTGGCATGCACAGGGAGGGTCGCAGTGATGATTGAGGCAAAGAACCTCTGGAAGCGCTACAGCGACAACGTGGTGCTGGAGCAGATCAACATGAAAGTGGCGGAGCGGGAGTTCATCACCATGGTGGGCACTTCCGGCTGCGGCAAGAGCACCTTCCTGAAGATGCTGCTCGGCACCGAGAGTCCCAGTAGTGGCACCCTGCTACTGGATGGCAAACCCATCTCTTCCGAGCCCGGTCCCGACCGGGGCATCGTGTTCCAGCAGTACTCGGTGTTTCCCCACATGAGCGTGCTGGAAAACGTGGTGGCGGCCAAGGCCTTCCAGCGGCCCGGCATCACCGGCTACCTGTTTGGCGGAGCCAAAAAGGCGGCGCGCCAGCAAGCTGCTGAGATTCTCGATCAGGTGGGCTTGAGCCACGCCCTCAACCGCTATCCCCACGAACTGTCCGGTGGCATGAAGCAGCGGCTTGCCATTGCCCAGGCTTTGCTGGCCAAGCCGCGCATCCTGTTGCTGGATGAACCGTTTGGTGCATTGGACCCGGGTATTCGCGCCGACATGCACGAACTGATTCTCAACCTGTGGCGACAGTACAAGCTCACCGTCTTCATGGTCACCCACGACCTCAAGGAAGGCTTTTACCTGGGCACCCGTCTGTGGGTGTTCGACAAACAGCGCCATGACCCCCAGGCGCCCAATGCCTACGGGGCATCCATTACCTACGATTTGCCCGTCGGCCAGCTGGACCAGCGTCTCTACCAGGAGATCGACGACAGCCTGCGGCCGGTACTCACCGGCCCGGCCGCCGACGGAGCGGAAGGACAACCATGACACAGATGCATTACACCACCGAAATCGCACCCGGCGGCCACTGGTCGCTGCGGATGCGACGCGGCACGCTGATGCGGCTCACCGACCTCGAGGGCGGCGCCAACGTCGGCATGCTGTTTTACAACCCGGAAAACCTGCTGGAGCGCTACAACGCCCCGGACACTCTGAAGTGCCAGCACACCTTCAAACTGACCCGCGGCAACTGCCTGTATTCGGACATGGGGCGGATTTTCGCCTCGGTAGTCGAGGACAGCGTCGGCTGGCATGAAACCATCTGCGGCAACAGCCGCGCCGATCAGGTTGCGGAGCGCTGGGGCAAACGGGATTACCAGGGCGACCGCAACCAGTGGCACCAGAACGGCCACGATGCCTTTCTGGTGGAGCTGGCCAAATACGGTCTAGGCAGCGCCGACCTGGCCGCCAACCTCAATTGGTTCAGCCAGGTGGCCGCCGATGACGACGGCAACCTGCGACTGGTTGAAGGGGCAAGCCCCGCCGGCAGCCAGCTGAGCCTGCGTTTCGAAATGGATACCCTGGTGCTGCTGCACAGCTGTCCCCATCCCCTCAACCGCGCCGCTGAATACCCGGCGCGCCCGGTGCGCATCGAGCTGGGGGTGGCGGAGCCGGTGACGCCGGACGACGTCTGCCGCAACCACTGCCCGGAAAATCGCCGCGGCTTTGCCAACAACGCACTCTATTACCTGGGCGCCGCTCCCGAGCTGCTGCCCATGCTGGGGGAGGAACTCTGACATGCTGACCAGCAGTTCACGCCAACCGGAAAACGCCTGCCTGCGGCAGGTGATCGATGCCGGCGATTACTACCTGGGCGCTGTCAAGGCCGGCCAGACCCTGCGAATCCTCGATCTCGAGGGCAACCAGGCGGCAGACACTCTGTTCTACAGTGCCGCCGGCCCGGCGGAGCACTACAGTGCCATGGATACCATCCGCGAGCAGGGCAACCTCTACCTGACCACCGGCTCGGTGCTGCGCTCCAATGAGAACAACCCGATGCTGGAGATCGTCGCCGATACCTGCGGTCGTCACGATACCATCGGCGGCGCCTGTGCCACCGAGAGCAACACCGTGCGCTATGACCTGGAAAAGCGCTGCATGCACGCCTGCCGGGACAGCTGGATGCTGGCCATTGCCGAACGCCCGGAATTTGGCATCGGCAAACGGGACATCAGCCACAACATCAATTTCTTCATGAACGTGCCGGTGACCGCCTCTGGCGGGCTGACTTTCGAGGACGGTATTTCCGCGCCGGGCAAGTACGTGGAGCTGACGGCGAAAATGGATGTGCTGGTGCTGATCTCCAACTGCCCACAGCTCAATAACCCCTGCAACGGTTACAACCCGACGCCGGTGGAAATTCTCGTCTGGGATAACTGATCCGCCACGATTCCCCTTCAGTGGACGGCCACTGTCGCAGCCATGAGAACCGGGACGACCCGGTCGAGGTTAGGAAGATGTTCAATAAAGTCCTGATTGCCAACCGCGGCGCCATTGCCACCCGCATCATCCGCACCCTGAAGCGGCTCGGTATAGGTTCGGTGGCGGTATACGCCGATTGTGATGCCGACAGCCTGCACGTGCGCCTGGCGGACGAAGCCTATCGCCTCGGCGAGGGCGGCGCCGCCGATACCTATCTGAACATGGAGCGGTTGCTGGCCATTGCTACAGAGTCCGGTGCCGAAGCCATCCACCCGGGCTACGGCTTCCTCAGCGAGAACACCAGTTTTGTATCTCGCTGCGAAGCGGCGGGCATTGCCTTTGTCGGCCCCACTGCTGCCCAGATGGAGGCGTTTGGCCTCAAACATCGGGCCCGGGAACTGGCCACCGCTGCTGGAGTACCGCTGTTGCCCGGTTCCGATCTGTTACGGGATCTGGATCAGGCTAAAACCATAGCAGCGCAGATCGGCTACCCTGTGATGCTGAAGAGCACCGCCGGCGGCGGCGGCATTGGCATGCAGCTCTGCCACAGTGAGCAGGAGCTGTGCGGCGCCTTCGATTCGGTGAAGCGTCTGGGGGCCAATAACTTTGCCGACGACGGCGTGTTCCTGGAGAAATTCATCGCTCGAGCCCGCCACATCGAGGTTCAGGTGTTTGGCGACGGCTGCGGCCAGGCGCTGGCCCTGGGAGAGCGTGACTGCTCCAGCCAGCGTCGCAACCAGAAAGTCGTGGAGGAGTGCCCGGCGCCCAACCTCACCGATGAGGTGCGCCAGCAACTGCACGCCACCGCCGAATTACTGCTGGCCAGTGTCAGCTATCGCAATGCGGGCACCGTGGAATTTATCTACGACGCCGATACCGATCACTTCTACTTCCTGGAGGTGAACACCCGACTGCAGGTGGAACACGGGGTCACCGAGGAAGTGTACGGGGTTGACCTGGTTGAATGGATGCTGCGGCTGGCGGCGGGGGAGAAGCTGTCCCTGGACACCCGCCGTCAGCAGTTGCACGCCACAGGTCATGCCATTCAGGTGCGGGTTTACGCGGAAGATCCCTATCGGGGATTTCAGCCCTGTCCGGGTCTGTTGACCCAGGTGGCCTTTCCCAAGGGTGAGGGTATTCGCATCGATCACTGGATTGAGACGGGTACCGAAGTGCCGCCGTTCTTTGACCCGATGCTGGCCAAGATCATCGTCCACGGCAGTGACCGGGAGGATGCACTGGCCAAGTTGCAATGGACACTGGACAACACCGCCCTGTACGGCAGTGAAACCAACCTGGGCTATTTGCGCACCCTCAGTCGTGATCCGGTACTGGCGCGCGGCGAGGTTACCACCCGCTACCTGAACAGCGTCAATTTTCAGCCCTCCCGCATCGATGTTTTGCAGGGGGGCACCCAGACCACCGTGCAGGATTACCCCGGTCGCAGCGGCCACTGGGATGTGGGTGTGCCACCCTCGGGCCCGTTCGACAGCTACTCCTTCCGGCTGGCCAACCGACTTCTCGGCAACCCGGCAGATGCGGCGGCCCTGGAGATCACATTGCAGGGGCCGACCCTGGTTTTCTCCTGCGACACCCAGATCGTCATAGGTGGCGCAGCCATTGATGCGAAGCTGGTGGACACCGAATCCGGAGAGCAGCGGGAGCTTCCCCTGTGGCAGGTGGTGGGCGTCAGGGCCGGCCAGCAGCTCAGTCTCGGTCGTATCCGCGACGGCGGTGCCCGTGCCTATCTGGCGGTGCTTGGTGGCATCCAGTGTCCGACCTATCTGGGGTCGCGCGCCACCTTTACCCTGGGGCAGTTTGGCGGTCACAACGGCCGTGCCCTGTGCAGCGGTGATGTGCTGCATCTGGACAATAGCGTTTCCCCCGTTGCCCCGCTGGAGGCCGATCCCGCGCTGCTGCCGCAGATCGGCAACAACTGGCAGTTGCGGGTGATCTACGGCCCCCACGGAGCGCCGGACTTCTTTACCGACGGGGACATCGATACTTTCTTTTCCCACGAGTGGGAGGTGCACTATAACTCCAGCCGCACCGGCGTGCGGCTGATCGGTCCGAAACCGGCTTGGGCGCGGCAGGATGGCGGCGAGGCGGGGCTGCACCCGTCCAACATCCACGACAACGCCTACGCCTTCGGTACCGTGGATTTCACCGGCGACATGCCGGTGATCCTCGGTCCGGATGGCCCGTCCCTGGGGGGCTTTGTCTGCCCGGCCACGGTAATCAGCACCGACCTGTGGAAACTGGGCCAGCTCCACGCGGGGGACAAAGTGCGCTTTGTGCCAGTGAGCATCGAACAGGCGGTGGCGCTGGAGGCAGCACAACAGCGCCAAGTCGACAGCCTTTCTCCGCAGGAACAGCCCTGGCAGCCGGTTACGCCTGAAACTCCGGTGCTGGCGCGACTGAAAGCCCATGAATTTGGCGACGAAATTGTTTATCGGGCCGCCGGGGATCACTTTCTGTTGGTGGAATACGGTGAGCAGGTGCTGGACATTCGCCTGCGTTTTCGCGCCCATGCCCTGATGCAGTGGCTGCAACAGAATTCACTGCCGGGCATCCGCGAACTGACCCCGGGCATCCGCTCCCTGCAGATTCATTTCGACAGCCAGCAACTGGATCACCGCCGCCTGCTGGCTCACCTGCGCAGCGCCGAGGAGTCACTGGCGAATCAGCTGGAACAGTTGTCGGTGCCATCGCGCATAGTCCATATCCCGCTGTCCTGGGACGACGAGGCCTGCCGGTTGGCGATCGAGAAATACAGCCAGTCGGTGCGCAAAAATGCTCCCTGGTGTCCCAGCAATCTGGAATTTATCCGCCGTATCAATGGCCTGGACAGCATCGACGAGGTGAAGTGCATCCTGTTCGAGGCCAGCTACCTGGTGATGGGGCTGGGGGATGTTTATTTGGGCGCACCGGTGGCCACCCCGGTGGATCCGCGCCACCGGCTGGTGACCACCAAGTACAACCCGGCGCGCACCTGGACTGCGGAAAACTCCGTGGGTATCGGCGGCTCCTACCTGTGCGTCTACGGTATGGAGGGCCCTGGCGGTTACCAGTTTGTCGGCCGCACCCTGCAGATGTGGAACCGCTACCGGCAGACCGCTGAATTTGCCAAACCCTGGCTGCTGCGCTTCTTCGACCAGATTCGCTTCTACGAGGTCAGCCAGGAAGAGTTGCAGGAGATCCGCCGGGAATTTCCCCGCGGCAACTACCCGCTGAAGATTGAGGAGAGCAGCTTCAGTCTGGCGGAGTACGAACAGTTCCTCACAGACAATAGTGCCGATATTGAGCAGTTCCGCTCAAAGCGCCACGCTGCCTTCCTGGAGGAACTGGCCCGGTGGCATGCCACCGGCCAGTTCAATTTCGAGGCCGAGGAGCAGCAACAGCAAGAGGATGAGGTGAGCTGGCCCGATGACAGCATCGTCGTGGACAGCCCCGTGTCCGGCAGTGTCTGGCAAACCGAAGTGGCGGTGGGTGACCACGTGCGTGCCGGTCAGGCGCTGGTGATTCTGGAGTCCATGAAGATGGAAATTCCCATTCAGGCGCCCCGGGACGGGGTGGTCAGCCACCTGCTGTTGAGCGCCGGCCAGAGGGTGCGGCCGGGACAGGCTCTGGTGGTATTGGAAGAGATGGTTTGAGGAGCGGTGAAATGAGCAGCAACATGACAATAGCCAACCTGAGCAATGCCTACCGGGAAGGCTCTCTCACTCCCACTGGAGTGATGGAGGACATCCGCCGCCGAGCCGGTGAATTTGCCGACAGCAATATCTGGATTCATCTGCTCAGCGCTGAGGAGCAACAACCTTACCTGGCGGCGCTGGCAGAGAAGGACCCGCAGCAGTGCCCGTTGTGGGGCATTCCCTTTGCTATCAAGGACAACATTGATCTGGCTGGGATACCCACGACCGCCGGCTGTGAGGCTTTCACCTTCACGCCGTCGGCGTCCGCTCCGGTGGTGCAACAGTTACTGGACGCCGGTGCCATCCCGGTGGGCAAGACCAATCTCGACCAGTTTGCCACCGGCCTCAATGGTACCCGCTCCCCCTGGGGCCCGTGCCGCAATGCCTTCGATCCCGATTACATCAGCGGCGGTTCCAGTTCCGGTTCTGCCGTATCGGTGGCGCTGGGGCTGGCCAGTTTCAGCCTGGGCACGGACACCGCCGGTTCCGGCCGGGTGCCCGCCGCCTTCAACAACCTGGTTGGGCTGAAACCTACCCGCGGATTGTTGTCCGCCCGCGGCATGGTGCCCGCCTGTCGCAGCCTCGATTGCATCAGCATCATGGCTCTCAACAGCGACGACGCCAACACCGTGCTGGCCAGCGCCGAGGGCTTTGACTCGGGAGACGGCTACAGCCGTCACAATTGCTACGACAATCTCAGCCGCCACTATGGATACCGGCAGGGGCCTTTGAAGGTGGGGGTGTTGCCCGAAGATCAGCTGCAGTTTTTCGGAGACAGCGGCTATCAGGCCGCCTATGCCGCCACTCTGGCAAAGCTGGCCGAACTGGGTTTCGAGCTGGTGGAAGTGGACTACCGCCCCTTCGATGAGGCTGCACGGTTGCTCTACGAAGGTCCCTGGGTGGCGGAACGCTATATCGCCTGTCAGCCGTTGATCGAGGAAAATCCGGCGGCGCTGCACCCGGTCATCCGGGCCATCGTGGAGCCGGGTGGTACACCAAAAGCCACCGAGCTTTTCCGCGCCCAGTACAGGCTCGAGGCCCTGAAACAGGTTTGTGTGACAACACTGGATCAGGTGGACTGCCTGTTGACCCCCACCGCCGGACGTCTGTTCACCGTGGAGGAAATGCTGGCGGAGCCGATCCTCTACAACAGCCAGCTCGGCTATTACACCAACTTCATGAACCTGCTGGACATGACCTCGGTGGCAGTGCCCACGGCCTTCACCTCTGCCGGGCTGCCCTTCGGTGTCACCCTGGTGGGCAACAGCTTCAGTGATAGGACGCTACTGTCCATCGCCAACCGCATCCAGCAGGGGTTGGCGCTGCCTGTAGGTATTGATGAGTGCACCGATGCTGCCGGTACGGAACCCGCGGGATTGTCTCAGATACAGCAGCCGGTAGCAGACAATCGCCATATAGACGTGCTGGTGTGCGGCGCCCATTTGGAGGGGTTGCCGCTAAACTGGCAGCTCACCGAGCGGGGCGCAGTATTGAAAAGCCGCACCCGCACCAAGCCTTGCTACCGCATGTACGCCCTGGCCGGTGGGCCGCCGTTCCGGCCCGGGCTGATTATGGATGAACAACAAGGCGCGGCCATTGACGTAGAAATCTGGTCGGTGCCCGCCGCCGAGTTCGGTAGTTTCGTGGCGGGGATTCCCGCGCCGCTGGGTATCGGCAAGGTACTGGTAGAAGATGGCTCCGTGGTAACCGGTTTTATCTGCGAACCCAGAGGGGTTGAAGGCGCCACCGATATCACTCATCTCGGGGGCTGGCGCGCCTACCTGGCGAACCGCTGAGAAGCGGATTTACCGTTATTGGGTAATCGGGCGGTGGGGTGCTATGGTTGATGGACCCCTCCTTCCGGAGCCCGAGCATGTCTAATGTCACTCAAGGTTTGTCTCTGCGAGCGCTGTCGCTGACGGCGCTGGCCATGGTGGCGTTTGCCGGCAACTCCCTGTTGTGCCGGGCCGCCTTGCGGGATACCGCCATCGACGCCGCCAGCTTCACTTCCCTCCGTTTACTGTCCGGCGCCCTAGTGTTATGGCTGATCGTTTCCCTGCGCCGTGATCACCGCGAGGGGCAGGGCAGTTGGCTGTCCGGTCTCTGGTTATTCGCCTACGCAGCCGCGTTTTCCTTTGCCTACCTGAGCCTGACGGCGGCCACCGGGGCACTGCTGCTGTTCGCAGCCGTGCAGGTGACCATGATTGGTCATGGCCTCTGGGCCGGGGAATGGCTGCGACCGGTCCAGTGGCTGGGAGTTTGCCTGGCTATCGGTGGACTGGTGGGATTGCTGCTGCCGGGGGTGTCGGCGCCGCCGACTCTGGGTGCCGGGCTGATGGTGCTGGCGGGGGTGGCCTGGGGGCTGTATTCACTGCGGGGTCGTCGCGGCGGTGATGCCACCCGGGTGACTGCCGGCAATTTCCGCTACGCGGTGCCGTTTGCATTGCTGTTGAGTGCCCTGACCGTATCCCGCTTCAGTATTGATCCCGCCGGCGCGGCTTACGCGTTGGCCTCCGGCGCCCTGGCTTCCGGCCTTGGCTATGCCGTCTGGTACACTGCCTTGCCCCATCTGAAAGCCGCCAGTGCCGCTACGGTGCAGCTCAGCGTGCCGGTGATTGCCGCCGCCGGGGGCGTGCTGCTGCTCGGTGAACCGCTAGGTTGGCGCTTGGTGCTGGCATCGCTGGCGGTGCTGGGCGGTATCGCCCTGGTGATTCTCGAGCGGCGTTGATTCCGCCCTGCAACAAGGACATAACCATGAAGATAATGCTGCTTTCCGGCAGTTTCCGGAAACACAGTTATTCCCTGGCGCTGCTGAGGGCGGTAGCGGAATTGTTGGAAGAACACCGCTGCGAACTGCCGGACCTGGACCAGTTGCCGCTCTACAACGAGGACCGCTCCGGCGATCACCGGCCGGAAGTGGTGCGGCAATTCCAGCAGCAGGTGGAGGACTGTGACGCTATCGTGGTGTGCTCACCGGAATACAACCACAGCATTCCGGCGGTGCTGAAAAATGCTATCGACTGGGCATCCCGGCCGGCTTTTCATTCACCGTTGAAGGACAAGCCGGTCACCATCATCACCCAGGCATCAAGTCTGGTGGGCGGTGCCAGGGCCCAGGCCCACCTGAAGCTGGTATTCGACGCCACCCTGTCGCGCATTCATCCCAGTCACGAGATGATGATTCCCGATGTGAAGGCGAAATTTGACGAGCACTGGCAGCTGGTGGATGACCACACGATCAAGCGGCTGGACAGCCACTTGGAAGACTTCATGGGGTTTGTTGACGGCTTGGCGAAAAGCCAGCCGGTTTCTTAATGGTTCCTTTTCTTAATGGTTCCTTTTCTTAATGGTTCCTTTTCTTAATGGTTCCTTAAGCCGCCATCGCTAGCATGGGGCGGATTTCCAACCACAGGAACCTGTCCCATGAAAAAACTCCGTTTGGCTGCGCTGCTGGCTGCGGCGGGCGCGTTGTCCGCCTGTGACACCTTTGATTACCAGACCACTGCCGAGGTAATGCCACTGCAGGTTAGCCTGGCGGATCCGGCCTGGGACGGTCAGGCCATTCCCGCGGGGCAGCAGTGCAAAAAGTTTGGCGGCAACGGCGCCACTCCCCCCCTGAAAATCAGCGGTATTCCCGAAGGGGCCAATGCAGTCATCGTCGCCTTCAGTGATCGCAGCTGGTTCCTGATGGATCATGGCGGCCACGGCATGATCGGTTTCTGGACCGGTGGCTTGCTTGATAGCGTCGAAATTCCCGCTATTGCCGGAGAAACCTTTGAGCTGCCGCAAGGGGTGTTTCTGGAGCGTCAGCACCAGGGTGGTCGTGGTGCACCGGGCGCCTATCTGCCACCCTGCTCCGGCGGACGCGGCAACCGCTATTTCGCCGAGGTGGCGGCAGTGTTCAAGGGCAGTGGTGATGAGCCGACCCGGTTGCTGGCCGAAGGCGAGGTTTTCCTGGGGCGCTATTGATCGGGCGCCCCGCCGATTGTTTTTTCCCTAATTCTCAGCCGTCCTTAGCCTCTTTGCCATGGATGGCATTGTGGCTGAGGCGTTCAATACTCTTGTCCTCACTGACCCAGTTCAGGAATCCCCGTTTCAGGTCGTAACTGGCGGCCTGGTAGAAGGCGATGGTGCGTTGCACCAGCGGGTCGTCCATCCTGCCGGCGGTCTCGATTGAATCGCCGGAGGCATCGTCATGGCGGCGGATGCCACGGCGGGGACTGAGAATGGCCAGATCCTTTCCATCGTAGAGCCCCAGATGCTGGTAGTTGCCGATCAGTACCCGGTTGCGGGAGTGGTTGCCCGCCAGCAGCAGGTCTTTGCCGAAGAAGGTGGACACATAGTCCATGTTCAGCAATCCCAGCAGGGTGGGGGCCAGGTCGATCTGGCTCGCCAGTTCCGACACTTCACGGGGCGCGATGATGGCGGGAGCGTAGATGAACATGGGGATGTGGTAGTTCTCCACCGGCAGGTCCTCCTTGCCGGCACTGCCAGCGGTGTGGTCAGCCACGAACACGAACAGGGTGTGGTCGAACCAGTCCTGTTGCCGCGCTTCCGCCAGGAATTGACCAATGGCGTAGTCGGTGTATTTCACCGCTCCTTCCCGGCCCGTTCCGGAAGAAATGTCGATGCGGCCTTCCGGGTAGGTGTAGGGGCGGTGGTTGGAGGTGGTCATCAGTTGCAGGAAAAACGGTTTGCCGGCCTGGTGATCGGCATTGGCGACACGGATGGCCTGGCGGTACAGGTCCTCGTCGGCGACGCCCCAGGCATTTTCAAAGTGGATTTCCGCGGAGGGGATGTCTTCCTGGTCGAGAACCCGGTAACCGTTGCCCTGGAAAAAGGCCGTCATGTTGTCGAAATAGCCGCGCCCGCCATAGAGGAACACACTGTCGTATCCCTGGGCATTGAGCTGCTGGCCGAGGCTGGCGTAGCCGCTTTCGGCGCCGATGCGTTTGACGATGGAGCGACCGGGGGTGGGCGGTACCGACAGGGTGATCGCCTCGAGACCACGGGTCGTGCGGGTGCCTGTTGCGTAGCTGCGGTTGAAGAACAGGCTTTCCCCGCGCAGCCGGTCCAGATTGGGCGTGAGGTTGTCCGGATGGCCGAAACTGCCCAGGTACTTGGCACTGAGGCTTTCCACAGTGACCAGCACGACATTCAGTTTCCTGGCATTGCCGGGATGGCTGATCAGCCTGCGGATATCCTGCGGGTCCTCGCCGATGAAGCGGGCATTGGGTTCCGACAGTTCCTCCCGCACCAGTGTGCCGTTGAGTTCCCCCGGCAGCTGGGCGTAAAAGCGCTGGTAGTCCAGCTGGTTGCTGCGGAAGGCGGCAAAGAATTGGTAAGGCCCATTGCCGGCAAGCTCCTTCTGGTAGGTGTTGCCGCCCCAGCGGTCGAACAGGGCCTGATCAGCCAGGCTGTATGACATGCCCGCTGCCAGCAGGGCGAGAACCGCTACCGATACCCGCTGTTTCCAGGGCAGCGACGGCGCCTGCCAGACCTGGCGCATGCGCCATTTCAGCAGGTAGGTCACCGTCAGGGCAATGGCCGCCAGGCAGGCCAGCAGTGGGTACACGGGGTAGGACTGGAGAATGTTGTTGATAACTTCATCCGAATACACCAGGTAGTCCACGGCGATGAAATTGAAACGCACACTGAACTCATCCCAGAACAGCCACTCAGAGATAGCCACGAACAGCATGGCAAACAGGCTCACCGCCAGCAGTGCCTGGAGCAACCACTGGTGGACACGGTTTTGCCAGACCCGCTGGGGAAGCAGGACCAGGTAGAGCGCCAGCGGAATCAGTGCATAGGCCAAAAATGCCAGATCGAAGGCCAGTCCGAAACCGAAAAACTGCAACGCCGAGCGCCAGCCCGCATCGGCTTCGACAGTGTGACCCAGCCACAGGGAGAGGCGGGTCAAGGTGAATATCACCATCCAGCTGCCGAGAATGAGTGACAGGTAACGGAGTTGTGAGTAGCGCAATTTTATAGCCATACTGTGGTCCTGAGTTCAGCTGACTCACAGTTTGTGGGGAGTGCTGTGAATGACTTGTAAAGGCTTTGTGAAAAAAGCGTCAATCGCGCTACGGGAAGACTGATATGCGGATTCTGGTGATCGAGGACAATGCCGATATCCTCTCCAATGTGCTCCATTACCTGGGCTTGAAGGGATACACCACGGATTGCGCCAGGGACGGGTTGACCGGGTTGCATCTTGCCGCGACGGCGCACTACGACCTGATCGTGCTGGATATCATGTTGCCCGGCATCGACGGCTATCAGGTCTGCCAGCGGCTGCGGGAGGATATGCAGCTGGAAACTCCGATCATCATGCTCACTGCCAGGGATACCCTGGACGACCGCCTGCAGGGGTTGAACTCCGGTGCAGACGATTATCTGGTCAAGCCCTTTGCGCTGTCGGAATTGGTGGCCCGGGTAGAGGCAGTGCTGCGGCGAACCCAAGGCCGCAACAAACGCCAGCTGCGGGTGAGCAATCTGGTCTATGACCTGGACACCCTTCACATCGAGCGGGACGGGGTACCTATCAAGCTGAACCCCATTGGCCTGAAGCTGCTGGAAATTCTGATGCGGCGCAGCCCCTCGGTGGTGCGCCGCGAGGTGCTGGAGGAAGGACTCTGGGGGGAAGACCTGCCGGACAGTGATAGCCTGCGCAGTCATATCCACCAGCTGCGGCAACTGATCGATAAACCCTTTGCGACCTCCCTGTTACACACGGTTCACGGTGTCGGTTATCGTCTCTCGGAGCAAAGTGATGGCCACTAAACAACCTTTTTCACGGCGCATCGTTATCGGTTTTACCCTGATGACGCTGGTGGTCAGCGGGCTGTTTTCCCTGGGCATTGTCGCCACCGTGCATTTCATCGAGTCCCACCTGGTTTCACAGGAGCTGGACCGGGAGCTAGGCCTGTTGCTCCAGGGTGGAGTAACCCGGCAAGGGCCCGTATTCATCGATTCCATTACCCGTTTTTACTCTTCCCGTCCGACAGATAGCCCCTTGCCGGATCGTTATGCACATTTATCGGAAGGTTTTGCCGAAGTGGTGGCGGGGGACGAGGCTTTTTACGTGTACACCCGTGAGCTGGAGGGTGAGCGTTACCAGTTGGTGCAGGAACAGCACGAGTTCGAGCAGCGAGAGAGAAGCCTGTTTGCCGCCGTGGTAGTGGGATTCCTGCTCAGTGTTATCGCCGCCTGGGTATTGGGAAACTGGATGGCTCGCAAGGTGATGCAGCCCGTGACCCGTCTTGCCCTGCAAGTCCATCAGCGCGACCAGCTGCATCCGATCTCGCCACCGCTGGCGCCCGATTACCCGGATGATGAGGTGGGCCGTCTAGCGGAGGCCTTTGACAATGCTCTGGGCAGGCTCCGACTGGCGCTATCCCGGGAGCGCCTGTTTACCGGCGACGTCAGTCACGAGCTGCGAACACCACTGATGGTCATCGCCAGTTCCTGTGAATTGCTGGAAGCGGGGCGGTTGGATGAGGAACAGCGTGAGCAGGTGGATAGAATCGCCCGCTCGGCGAGAGACATGAAGGAGCTGGTGCAGACCTTCCTGATGCTGGCCCGTGCCGAGAGCGGGGAGGGCGGGGTTGATGAGGTGCCGCTGATTACTGCGGCCCGTGAACAGTATCAGCGCTGGTTGCCGCTGATGGAGGAAAAGGAGCTGCAGTTCGAACTGCTGGAGGAAGCCCATGATGTGGGGAGTTACCACCACACTTTCCTCTCGGTAGTGATTGCCAACCTGCTGCGCAATGCCTTGCACTACACGGAAAAAGGCCGTGTTCGACTGGTCGTTTCCGCGGGGAATATCCGCGTGGAAGACACCGGCATCGGTGTGCCCGAACAGCAGCGTCAGGCCATTTTCAAACCCTATGTGCGCTGTGACCAGCAGCGTGGTGAGGGGCTGGGGTTGGGGCTGTCGCTGGTGAAAAGGATCTGTGAACGTCAGGGCTGGCAGGTTTCGTTGAGTGATGGTCCGGCTGGGGGAAGTATTTTCAGCATTCGACTGAGCTAGGATTTCACGCTTTTTTCACATGCTTTTGACAGGGAGTTGATTTCCTTTTCACTAAATTGTCGGGCAGATTCTCTGTGCAGGGTTCTGCCATGACATCCATCCCCCCCATAGAGCTGGAGTTTTCCCGTAAATATGCCCAGCAACACGCACAGCACTATCATCGTAAACGCGGGGAAAGCCTGTGGAGGCGATTGTCCAACTGGCGAGAAATGCAGCTGGCCCGACGGTCGCTGAGAAATGCCGGTGAGCCGGGGTTGGTGCTTGACCTGCCCTGTGGTGACGGCCGTTTCTGGCCCCTGCTGGCGGAAAAGGACAATCGGGCGATACTGGCGGCGGACAATTCCCGCCCCATGATCGAAACTGCTCGCAACTCTCAATCACCGGATGTGTCCGCCCGGGTGAACTGTTTCCAGACCTCTCTGTTTGCCATCGACCTGGATGCCAACGCAGTGGATTGCATTCTCTGCCTGCGCCTGTTGCACCACATTGAGGACAGTGCCCAGCGCCTGACACTACTGCGTGAGTTGCACCGGGTAACCAGGGATACGGTGATTGTCTCCCTCTGGGTGGATGGCAATTTCAGGGCCTGGCAACGCCGTCGCCTGGATAAAATCAACTCTGCCGAAGAAAACTCCGCCGAGAAAGAGAACTGCTTTGTGGTGCCGAAGGCCGTGATCGAACAGGAGTTCGCAAAGGCGGGTTTCGAAATCGTTGCGCATCGCGACGTTTTGCCCGGTATCGCTATGCGGCGTTTCTATACCCTGCGCAAGCGGGCTGAGCCGAGGACTGATGCGGTTCAGCTGATGCCGGGACTTTTTGGACGCTGGTGAGATCTGCAAGGAGAACCTGTAGAGGAGCCCAATCAGGGGCGGGGCGGCAGCAGCGGCGTGTGCGTGAATGAACTGCCCGGCAGTCAGCGCCTGTTGTATGTGAAACGGCAGGTGGACCACCTGTTCCACAGTCTTCGCTACCCGCTTGGCCGCCCGACAGTGCTGCGGGAGCTGATGGCCTACCGGGAATACCGTCGACTAGGCATCAGGGTGCCGGAAGTGGTTTACGGCGGCATCGAGAAAACCGGTGGTCACTGGCGGGGGCTGCTGGTCACCGAGGAGCTTGATCAGTTTGTTTCCCTGGCGGACTGGTACCGGATTGATGCGCGGCGCTACTGGGGTGAGGAGATCCACCAGGCGATGTTGTACAAGCTGGCAAAAACCCTGAGTCGCCTGCACAGCACCCGTTGGCGTCACGGTTGTCTCTATCCCAAACACATCTTTGTGCGGGTTGATCAGCAACTCAGCGGCAGTGTCGAGATGGCGCTGCTTGATCTGGAAAAAAGCCGGCGCTACTGGCGCATGGCCAGGGCCTCTGAGGAGGATATCCGGCAGCTGTATCGCCACCGCGGCGCTATGCCGGACCGGGACTGGGCATTGCTCCAGCGCCAATATAAACACTGTCTGGCCTTGAGGAGAGCAATATGAGCAGCGGAAAAAATGATGTACCCATGTCGGCGGCAGTGTTCAAGGAACGCACGGGTATTGGCAGAATTATTGCTGCCGCCGGTTACTCCATGGCGGGATTGACGGCAGCGTATCGCGGCGAGGCGGCGTTTCGGCAGATCGTCTGGCTCAACCTGCTGCTGATACCGGTGGCGCTGTGGATTACTCCCGACCGGATCGAACGGGTGCTGCTGATCGGCGTTGTCTTCCTGGGGCTTATCATCGAGTTGCTCAATTCCGCCATTGAGGCCGCCGTGGATCGTATTTCCATGGATATTCACCCGCTGTCAAAAAGAGCCAAGGACATGGGCAGTGCCGCCCAGTTGCTGGGTTTGACCCTGGTGGCGATTGTCTGGTCGCTGGTATTGCTCTGACTAGATATCGCACCCGTCAGGGTGCCTGACGCCAACTGGGTGGACGCTTTTCCAGAAAGGCAGACAGTCCCTCTTGCCCCTCCTGTGAGACCCTCATGCGGGCGATGGTTTCGCTGGTGTGCCACACCAGTTGGTCGTCAATGGTCTTTCCGGCGATGCTGGCGATCAATTGTTTCGCTTCCGCCATGGCCTGGGGGCCATTCCGCAGCAGGCTGTCGATCCAGTTTTCCACTACATGATCCAGTTGTGATTCATCCACTGCCGCGCTGAGCAGGCCGAGATTCCTGGCGGTCTCGGCCTCTATTGGTTCGGCGCTGAGAAAGTAGCGCCGTGCGGCGCGAGGACCGATGGCGGCGATCACATAGGGGCTGATGGTGGCGGGCACCAGTCCCAGGCGCACTTCAGTGAAGCGGAAGGTTGCAGAGCCGGCTGCCACAGCCAGGTCGCAGCAGCAAATCAGCCCCAAGGCGCCGCCCCAGGCGCTGCCCTGTACCCTGGCGATGGTTGGTTTTGGCAGTTCATTAAGCGTGCGCAGCATGTTGGCCAGGGCTTCGGCATCGGCCAGGTTGGCGTCATAGCTGGCATTGCCCATGCGCCGCATCCAGGCCAGGTCAGCCCCAGCAGAGAAGTGTTTGCCGGTGGCGGCCAGCACCATCACCCGGGCGCGTTCATCCCTCGCCACGTCCTGGAAGGCAGCACTGAGCTCGGCGATAACGATGTCGTCAAAGGCGTTGTGTCGCTCCGGGCGAACCAGGGTGACAGTGGCGACACCGCGCCGATCGATTTGGGTGGTGACACTGGGTTTACTCATAACAATCACCTGGGTTGGATTGGGTCGCTACATGCGGAACACCCCGAAGCGGGTCTCCTCGATGGGGCTGTTGGCGGCAATGGCCAGGCAGTGGCCGATCACTGCACGGGTCTGTACCGGGTCGATAACGCCATCGTCCCAGAGCCTGGCCGAGGCGTAGTAGGGGTTGCCCTGGGCCTCGTAGCGCTCGACGATGGGCATCCTGAAGGCTTTTTCCTCCTCATCGCTCCAGGCTTTACCCTCTCGCTCCAGTTGCTCCCGCTTTACCTGGGCCAGTACCCCAGCGGCCTGCTCGCCACCCATCACGGAAATGCGTGCATTGGGCCACATGAACAGAAAGCGCGGATCGTAGGCGCGGCCGCACATGCCGTAGTTGCCGGCGCCGTAGGAACCGCCGATCAGCACCGTGAATTTCGGCACCCGGGCACAGGCCACCGCCATCACCAGCTTGGCGCCATGCTTGGCGATGCCGCCGGCCTCGTAGCGCTGGCCCACCATGAAGCCGGTAATGTTCTGCAGGAACAGCAGCGGAATGCCGCGCTGGGCACAGAGTTCGATAAAGTGCGCACCCTTCTGGGCGGATTCGCTGAAGAGGATGCCGTTGTTGGCGATGATGCCGATGGGATAGCCCTCCCAGCGGGCAAAGCCGCACACCAGGGTGGGGCCGAACAACGCCTTGAATTCGTCGAACTCGGAGCCGTCCACCAGCCGGGCGATGACCTCGCGAACGTTGTAACCGAGGCGGCGCTCGGCGGGGATCACTCCGTACAGTTCCTGTGGGTCAAATAGCGGTTCCACCGGTATTGCCAGCTCGAAAGACACCGGATGTTTGCGGTTCAGTCGCGCCACGCAGTGTCGCGCCAGTTCCAGGGCGTGGTGGTCATTCTCCGCCAGGTGGTCCGCCACCCCGGAGGTGCGGCAGTGCAGTTCCGCCCCGCCCAGTTCCTCGGCGCTGATGGTTTCCCCGGTGGCGGCTTTTACCAGCGGCGGGCCGCCGATAAAGATGGTGCCCTGTTCCCGGACGATAATAGTCTCGTCGGACATGGCCGGCACATAGGCGCCGCCGGCAGTGCAGGAACCCATCACCACGGCGATCTGGGGAATGTTTTGGGCCGACAGGTTGGCCTGGCTGTAGAAGATACGGCCGAAGTGCTCCCGGTCCGGGAACACCTCGTCCTGGCTGGGCAGGTAGGCGCCGCCGGAATCCACCAGGTAGATACAGGGCAGGTGATTGTCGGCGGCGATCTGCTGGGCACGCAGGTGCTTCTTGACGGTCAGCGGGTAGTAGGTGCCGCCTTTAACAGTGGCGTCGTTGGCGATGATCAGACAATCCTGGCCGGACACCCTGCCGACGCCGCTGATCAGCCCCGCCGCCGGTACCGCATCCTCGTACACCTGCCAGGCTGCCAGGGGGGACAGTTCCAGGAAGGGGCTGTCCGGATCGAGCAAGTGGGCAATGCGTTCCCGGGGCAGCAGTTTGCCGCGTTCCCGATGGCGCTGCCTGGCACTTTCGCCGCCGCCCTGACGAACCTGTTTCAGGGTGCGCTCCAGTCGCTCTACCAGCCCCTGCATATGCTGGCTGTTCTGTTGAAACTCGGGGCTGTTGGTATCGAGCTTGCTGCTGAGGATGGCCATATCGTGTGCCTCCAATACAGGCTCAGGCGGTTTCCCTGAACAATTCCCGACCGATCAGCATGCGGCGGATCTCGCTGGTGCCGGCGCCGATCTCGTAGAGCTTGGCGTCCCGCAGCAGTCGACCGGTGGGGAAGTCGTTGATGTAGCCGTTACCTCCAAGAAGCTGGATAGCATCCAGCGCCATGCGGGTGGCCATTTCCGCGGTAAACAGGATTAGCGCAGCGGCGTCTTTTCTGGACTCATGGCCGCGGTCGCAGGCAGTGGCCACCGCGTACAGGTACGCACGGCAGGCATTCAGCCCGGCGTACATGTCTGCCAGTTTGCCCTGCACCAGCTGAAATTCGCCGATGGCCTGGTCGAACTGGCGGCGCTGGTGCACGTATGGCAGTACCACATCCAGGCAGGCCTGAATGATGCCCACCGGGCCGCCGGCCAGCACTGCCCGCTCGGTATCGAGTCCGGACATCAGAACCGACACGCCGCGGCCTTCGCCGCCGAGCACGTTTTCCATAGGCACCGGGCAGTCCTGAAATACCAGTTCGCAGGTGTTGGAGCCGCGCATCCCCAGCTTGTCGAGCTTCTGGTGGCGGGAGAAGCCGGGGAAATCCCGCTCGACGATTAACGCGGTGATACTGTCTTTGTCAGGTTTGCCGCCGGTTCTGGCGTAGACCACATAGGTGTCGGCATCGGGGCCGTTGGTGATCCACATCTTGTTGCCGTTGAGCAGGAAGAGGTCGCCCTGTTTTTCCGCCTTCAGAGTTATGGACAGCACATCGGAACCTGCGTTGGGTTCGGACATGGCCAGCGCACCCACGTGCTCACCGTTACAGAGTTTGGGGAGATATTTCTTACGCTGTGTTTCCGTGCCGTGGCGATAGATCTGATTGACGCAGAGGTTGGCATGGGCACCGTAGGAGAGTCCCACCGCTGCCGAGGCGCGGGACAGTTCCTCCATGGCCACCACCTGGGCCAGGAAGCCCATGCCGCTGCCGCCGTATTGCTCCGGCACGGTGATACCGTGCAAGCCGAGTGCGCCGAGTCTGGGCCATAGGTCTCGGGGAAATTCATTGTCCCGGTCGATCTGAGCTGCCCTGGGGGCAACTTCCTTGCTGGCAAATTGCTGCACGCTGCGGCGCAGCAGGTCAATGTCTTCGCCGAGTTGAAAATCTAGGCTTTGATACGGGGTGGTCATAATCAGTCCCTCCCATCAGGTATTGCCTTTTTTTATGTCTGTTCCCGGGGTTTTTCTTTGGTCCTTTCCCGGGTCTTATCCAGGGCTGCGCGGCAGCCAGCTTCGGCCTCGTCCAGGGATGACAACATCTTGCCAATGTCGTCCAGCTGTTGGTTCAGTTTGTCGCGCTGTTGTCCAATGTGCTCCAGCAGTGCTTGTAACTGTTGGATGTTGCCGTGTGTAGGGTCGTACAGGTCGACGATGGCTCGGCTTTCCTCCAGGCTGAAGCCGAGGCGTTTGCCGCGCAGGATCAGTTTAAGGCGGGTGCGGTCCGCGGGGCTGTAAATCCGGCTCTGTCCCTGGCGCCGAGGTTTCAGCAGCCCGAGATCCTCATAGTGGCGGATGGTGCGGGTGGTGATGTCAAATTCCCGGGCAAGTTCGCCGATGTTGAATTCCTGATGGATCGTCATGTTTGCTGAATCCGTTTCCCGTATTGATGCTGTTATTTATCAAAGTAGTTTACCTTTACGTAAACGTAAAGTTCGCAACGCTGATAAACCTCTGGAGTACCCGGTTTTCAGGGAGGAGGATTAATGGTGCTTGAGCAGGGCGATCTGACGGGTGAGCAGATTTTCGTTGTCTTCACCCAGCTGAACCAGTCGGCACAGAGAGTTGCCTTCCGTCAGGGGGGCGAGTTCGAATTCGGCAACGGACGGGTGTTGGCAGCTGTCTCGGTTCAACAGGATTTCCCCGTTGGCGGCCTTGTCCAGCAGCTCCCGCAGGGATTTCAGGTGTTGTCCCTGGTCCAGCTCATCCAGCAGGGTTGAGCCAGAGCGTTGGCGGATGGCGGGTGATACTGCCGCAGCCAGTTCAACACTGATGCCCTCACTGCCCAGTGTCTCAGCGGCGACGCGGAGCAGTGCCGAGGCGCAATAGGCTGCGTTCATGGTCTGATCGTCTTCCTGATCGCTACCGAGGAATTCCAGGTAGATATTGTAGTGGTCACCGTGCAGGCGCTGGCCGCCGTAAAGCTGAAGAGTGCGGTCGATGAGTCGGTCAAAGTGTCCCATCAGAGTCTCGAAATGCTCCCTGTTCAGCAGTGCTTCCAGCCGGGGCAGATTGCGGCAGGCAATACCTAAGAGGGCCGCGGGCTGTTTGCGCATGGAAGGCGATTTCTGCTCCGGGATGGCCAGAAGAGGCTCCATGCGGTGTTCCAGGGTGGCCAGTTCATCTCTGCCATCGGAATCTCCCGGCAGTTGTGCGATCAGTTGGCCGAGGCGGGATGAGAGCGTGTTTCCCAGGCGGTAGGCGATAAAGACCAGTAGTAGCGTACAAGCCAGCCAGATGCCGGTCAGCAACCAGACTGGGCGACTGAAACTGTCGGACATAAACTCTGGCTCGAGGGCCACAGTGACGTAGCCAACAGTGGCGTTTTCAATGTTCACGGGGCTGCGCTGCTCGTATGCGCCGTCGCTGCTTTCCCGGCTTCGTCTGGCCTGGGCGATCAGACGTTGGTTGATATCGTAAACAGCGGTACGCAGTACCCCGTCAACGGTGACAAGGTCGTCAAGCTCCACCTGAAGGCTCAAATTGTCACGGTGTATCAGCGGGTCGCGAACCGCTTTGGCCAGTTGGTTGGCCAGGGTGAGGCTGAGCTGTTGCGCCTGGTGGGTCGCCAGGTCATCCAGTTGGGTATGGAGTGGGAGGAGGGTGACAATGCCGCTAAACAGGGAGAAACAAAGGGCGATGACGGGAAGTTGTTTTACATAAGTCCTGAAGATGTCGCCCATCCGGAAGCATTTCCCTGTGTTTGGTGAACAAAGTCGCATTCTATCTTATTCACTGCTCTCCTATAATACCCGACCCAATAGAACCTTGGCCGTTGCCCGCCATTCTGGATGCCGCTGTGAGAGAAATTCTGCTGATTAACGTCGCCGGGGAGGACAAACCCGGTATCACCAGTGCCGTTTCCCGTGTGCTCGACGAGCACGGGGCGGACATCCTCGACATCGGTCAGGCGGTGATCCACGACAGTCTCAATCTGGGTATCCTGGTGATGATTCCCGATGGCCAGTCGCCGGAACGGGTACAGAAAGAGATTCTGTTCAGTCTGCACGCCATGGACATGAAGGTGCGCTTTCAGTCCATTTCTGAAGAAAGCTATGAGCATTGGGTGGCCCAGCAGGGCAAGCCGCGACATATCGTTACGCTGCTGGCGCGCAGGGTGGCCGCCCATCACATTGCCCGTGTGACGGCGGTAACTGTGGCCCAGGGGTTGAACATCGACAAGATAACCCGTCTCTCCGGGAGGGTGCCCCTGGAACGAATCGAGGCCAATACCAAAGCCTGTGTTGAATTCTCCCTGCGCGGTGTGCCGGAAGATCTGACCGCACTGCGGGCTTCCCTTCTGGAGTTGTCCTCTGAGCTGGATATTGATGTGGCCTACCAGGAAGACAATATCTATCGGCGCAACCGCCGTCTGGTGGTGTTCGATATGGATTCCACCCTGATTGAGGCCGAAGTGATTGACGAACTGGCCAAGGAGGCCGGTGTGGGGGAACAGGTATCCGCCATCACTGAGGCCGCCATGCGCGGTGAGCTGGATTTCAAGGAGAGCTTTACCCGTCGTATGGCCCTGCTGAAAGGGCTGGATGAGTCGGTGTTGCACCGGGTTGCCGAACGGCTTCGACTGACCGAGGGTGCGGAACTGCTGATGTCTACCCTGCGGCGGTTGGGATACAAGACGGCGATTCTGTCCGGTGGATTCGACTATTTTGGTCGCAACATCCAGAAGAAACTGGGAATGGATTACGTGTATGCCAACCAGCTGGAGATTGTTGACGGTAAAGTGACTGGGCGGGTTACCGGTGAAGTGGTGGATGGTCAGCGCAAAGCACAGCTGCTGAGGGACATCGCCGCCCGTGAAAATGTTTGCCTGGAGCAGGTGATTGCCGTGGGCGATGGTGCCAACGATTTACCCATGCTGAGTATCGCGGGGTTGGGTATTGCCTTCCGTGCCAAGCCGCTGGTGAAAGCCAATGCCAAACAGTCTATTTCCAAGCTGGGCCTGGATGGGATTCTCTACCTGATGGGTCTGAGCGATCGGGATACCCTGTTCTGGCAGGAGTGACTCTCGAGGGATTACTCGTCGCTGTTAAAGTCGTAATCCATGATCCGCGAAGGCTGTTGCAGGAAATGCCCCTGGATATAGTGAACTCCGCAGGTCCAGAGCACTGGGATCATGTCGGCCTTTTCCACAAAGGGCACGATGATTTTTTCGTCCTGCTCCTTTAATTGACCGATCAGGCTTTCCACTTCCTTGAGGCTCTCCTCGTTCTGGTAGGCCTTTTCGATAATGACACTGTCGAACTTGACGTAATTGACGGACAGTTTTTGCAGCAGTGTCATCGGCTCGATAGCCAGACCGAAGTGGGATAGCGCCACATCGCCATTGATCTTGCTGAGATCGTTGACCAGTTCGGCAGAGCGGTGGAACTGTCGGGCCACATCAATTTCCCGCAACTGGAAGATCACCTGCCGGGGAGACAGATTAGAGGCTTTTAGGGCAATCTTGAGCCAGGAAATGAAACTCTCGTCGCAAATGGTCTGTCCGCTGATGTTGATGAACAGGCGGGTTTGCGGGGAAATTTTCAACTTTTCCGCCAGTGCCTTGAACGATTCCAGAATGATCCAGCGGTCGATATCCGATGCCACCGGAGTCTTGAACACCTTGGCAATAAAGTTGTCGGGTAGGGAAGCGGTCTTCTGCCCTTCCTTGGTGTGCAAAAGCACCTCGTAAAACTCTTCCTTCTGGCCCTGCAGCGGAATTACAGGCTGGTAGAACAGCTCGAATTGCTTACCTTCCAGCATTGCTCTAGCCGTGTCTTCCAGATCTTCTTCACAAAATTCGTGGCCAATTGCAGATTCGTAAAGCTTGACGCCATTGGCAAAATTGCCGTTGTTGTCCTCGTAAAGCTCGTTCAGGGCTGACAGCGCTCGGTCGATACAGCCCTCTGCGGTGGCTACGGTCTCGCTGATTACTGTGGCTCCAATACCGATGGTCAGGGTGAAGGTGCGGCCTTCCAGTTCGAAAATATGGGTTGCGACACTTTCGCAGAGATGGTTGGCGTGGTTCATGCCGGCGTCGGTGCCGATGCTCGGCATGACCATAACGAACGTATCTTCCTTGAAACGTTTGAACTGGTATTCTTCGTCGCTCTCGCTGCGGATTTTTTCTACTAACTGGGTGACCAGTTGCTCGGTGTTCTGAATGCCAATTTCGTTAAGGGTGTTCGGATAGTTGTCCATGGTGATGTACAGCATGATCGAACTGCTGTGCTTCTGCGCCGCCTGCCGAATGGCGCTGTTGATAATCTCGGTCACCTTGTCCCGCTGGATACTGACAGATGAACTGTCTTCCAGGTTATCCATATCCACTGTGTTGGTACTGCCATCCAGGAATTCCCTGGAAATCAGGAACTCAAGTGCCGGCTCACCCTGATAGTCGACCTTGGCAATACGGGCCTGAATGGGCACGGGGATGCGGTCGTTGGTAATGCCGGTAAAAGTGATGCTTTCGACATATATATCCTGCTCTCCGTCAATGGGGCGCAGAAACTCCTTCAAGCGCTCGTGGTCTTCCCAGGCAATCGTGTCGATCACCGGCAGGCAAACCATGCCGTCGCTGTCCAGATAGCCAAACAGTTGGGCATAACTGTCGTTGGCGAAGAGATAGGTGCCTTCCTGGACAATGGCGATGGCATCGACGGATGTTCCCAGCAGGCGGTCGCAACGGCTTTCCGATTCGGCATAACGACGGCGGAAGTGGCGCAAATTGCGGCGTTGTTCCAGGTTGAACAGGGTGCGGGCAACTACCAGCAGCAGGTGCTGGTCCTCGTCCATGGGCACCACATCTGCGGCCCCGAGGCGAAGTCCTTCGACGATCTCCTGGGGGTTGTACTCGTCGGAAATCAGGATAGTTGGGGTATCGATGTTGAGGCGTCGAATCAGCGAGAAAACGGCGCGGATGGAGGTGTTGGTGCCCCTGAACTGGGCAATGATCAGATCCCAGGGTTTGTCCTGAAGCAGCTTTGAGAGCGCCTCTTCCTGATCTATGTGTTTGGACTCGGCCCGATAATTGGCATTTCTCAAAAGGCTCACGATGCGGTTTGCTTCTTCAAAGCTATCGTGAACCAGAAGTAGTTTCAGGGCGTTGTCTGATGCCATTCCGATGGTGTCCTCGATCTCTGGCCAGTCTGTACTGAAAGGCCATTATAGAGGAATGCGCTGGGCAGATCACAGCGCTCGGGTGATCTTGTTGGCGTCTGGCGCTTCGATGTGAGGGTTGTTGCCGCCGGTATTGTGAACTGGTTATCGAAATTGGCTGCTCGGGTCAGGTCAGGGGGACTTTGTGTGGAACATCGGGGACTTCCCGTACCAGCTTGGGTACCAAGTAGCCGGGCAGGCTGGACATCAGCGTTTGCAGCAGTTCCAAAGCCTTTTCGTCGGTGACTGCGAAGTGTGCGGCGCCGCTGACCCGATCCAGCTGGTGCAGATAGTAAGGCAGCACCCCGCACTCAAACAGCCTCTGTGACAGCTGGTTCAGGGTTTCCGGCGAGTCGTTGATCCCGGCCAGCAGTACTGCCTGATTGAGCAGTGTGACACCGGTTTTGCGCAGTCGCTGCAGGGCTGCCTCTACGCCTTCATCCAGCTCATTGGGGTGGTTGCTGTGGATCACCATAGAAGAGAATAGCCGGGTGTCGGTCAGCCATTGCAGGCAGTGGTCGGTGACGCGATCGGGGATCACTACTGGCAGGCGGGTGTGAATGCGCAGGCGTTGCAGATGGGGAATCTGCTCCAGTTGCTCCACCAGCCACTGCAATTGCCGGTCGCTGGCGGCCAGAGGGTCGCCGCCGCTGAAAATGACTTCTGTGATGCTGCTGTCCGCGGCGATGTAGTCCAGCGCTAGCTGCCACTCATTGCGCCCCGGTTTGTTGTCCCCGTAGGGGAAGTGACGACGAAAGCAGTAACGGCAGTTGATGGCGCAATTGGGGCTGACAATCAGCAATACCCGGCCGTGGTATTTGTGTACCAGTCCTGGCGCGGGATTGGCATTTTTCTCTTCCAGTGGATCGGCGCTGTAGCCTGGTGTAGCCAGCAGTTCCACTCCCAGTGGCAATACCTGGCGCAACAGTGGGTCGTCCGGGTTGCCCTTCGCGATGCGTTGCAGGTAGGCCAGTGGAACACGGAGGGGGAAATCGCCATGGGCGGCCAGGGCGCCTTCCAGTAGCGCGGGATCGAGTTCCAGTAGCTGCAACAGCTGTTTTGGATCACGGATGCTGGTGGCAAGTTGTTCTTGCCAGCTCAAACTATCCACAGTTGTGGCAGAACCGGTTATCATAGCGCGCTCTTGTTTTCAGGACCTGTTTACCGAGTATCGAGGCAATAATGGCTAACTATTCTACCAACGAATTTCGCTCCGGTCTGAAAGTCATGCTGGATGGCGATCCCTGCTCCATTGTGGAGAACGAATTTGTGAAACCCGGTAAGGGGCAGGCTTTCAACCGGGTGCGCTTGCGCAACCTGAAAACAGGCCGCGTCTGGGAACGGACCTTCAAGTCCGGCGACTCTCTGGAAGGCGCCGATGTGACCGACCGCGACATGCAGTACCTCTACAATGACGGTGAATTCTGGCACTTCATGGAGCCTGACACCTATGAGCAGCACCAGGCGGATGCCAAGACCGTCGGTGATGCCGCTCAGTGGCTGAAGGAGCAGGACACCGTTATCGTTACCCTGTACAACGGCGCGCCGCTGTCGGTAACTCCACCGAACCACGTGGAGCTGGAAATCGTTGAAACCGATCCCGGTCTCAAGGGCGATACCGCCCAGGGCGGCACCAAGCCGGCGACCCTGGTTACCGGCGCCGTGGTGAAGGTCCCGTTGTTTCTCAGTATTGGTGATGTTGTTCGTGTGGATACCCGCACTGGCGAATATCTCAGCCGGGCTTAACATCGACTCCGACACCATGGCCAAGGCTGGTCATGACGGATTCGCAAAGGGTGGCTGCGGCCACCCTTTCTGTTTTTAGGCGTTTGGTTAATGGAAGGCAGGGTATGACAGGCTGGCGACCTACGGCGTCCCTGGAGGTTCTGGCGCAGCGAGCGCAGTTGCTGGCGGGAATCCGCGCTTTTTTTGAGCGTGCAGGCCTGCTCGAGGTGGATGTGCCCGTGCTGGCGGATACCGGTGTTACCGATCCGCATATCGATTGCATTCCTCTGGTGGTCGGCGGTCGAACCCAGTATCTGCAAAGTTCTCCCGAGTATTACATGAAGCGCATGCTGGCGGCTGGCAGCGGTGATATCTATTACCTTGGCAGAGCCTTTCGCGACGGTGAAGCGGGGAGGCGGCATAACCCGGAGTTCACCATGCTGGAATGGTACCGGGTCGGCTGGGACGAACACCGGCTGATGACTGAACTGGTGGATCTGGTGGCGCAATTAAATCCGGGCTGGTCGGTCTGCAAGAAGACCTATGCCCAGGTGTTCCAGCACGCCGTCGGTCTGGACCCTCACAATGTTCCGTTGGAGCAGCTACAGGAGAGGGCATCACAGCTGGCAGGTTGCGATTTTTCGTCGGAGGGCCGCAGTACCTGTCTCGACCTGATCTTTAGCCTGGTGGTGGAGCCCTCACTGCCGGATGGTTTGGTGCTGGTTCAAGATTACCCGGCTTGTCAGGCAGCGCTGGCTTGGCTCGATAAAGACCAAGCCGGAAACCTGGTTGCCCGGCGCTTTGAGGCGTTCCTGAACCGTATGGAACTGGCCAATGGCTACTATGAACTGACGGATGCCCGCGAGCAGAAGAGTCGCTTTGATGCAGACCAGGCGCTGCGCTCGGCCTTGGGAAAATCCTCGATGCCGCGAGATGACAGGTTGCTGGCTGCGCTGTCCGCCGGTTTGCCGAGCTGCGCCGGTGTGGCATTGGGAGTAGATCGATTATTGATGCAATGGCTGGGCTTGACCGACATACGCCAGGTGCTGCCGTTTGCCTTTGGAGGTGATGGTGAACGCTGAGCCACTGCCCCCGGCTATTTTCCTGATGGGGCCTACCGCCACCGGCAAGACCGATTTGGCCATTGCCCTGCGGCGGCATCTGCCTGTGGAGTTAATCAGTGTTGATTCCGCACTGGTGTATCGGGGCATGGATATCGGCAGTGCCAAACCTGGACCGGATGTTTTGGCGGCAGCCCCCCACCGGTTGATCGACATTCGCGATCCTGCGGAACCGTATTCCGCTGCGGACTTTGTTCGCGACGCCCGCCAGGCAATGGATGAGATCACCGCTTCCGGTCGAATCCCCCTGTTGGTGGGTGGCACCATGATGTATTTCAAGGCGCTGCTGGACGGGCTGGCAGATATGCCAGCCGCCGATCCCGCAGTGCGCGATTTGATTGAGCGGGAAGCTGCGGAGCGTGGCTGGCCCGAGCTGCACCGACAATTGGCCGAGATTGACCCTGAAACCGCCGCTGAGCTGCACCCCAATCATTCTCAGCGCATTCAGCGGGCACTGGAAATCTACCGTTCCTCTGGCAGGACCATGTCCAGCTTTAAACGGGAGCAGCGGCAGCGGGGTGGAGCTTCCGCCCCCATCGCTGAGCATTATCGGGTTACCCAGATAGCACTGCTGTGCCACGATCGTTCACTGCTGCACCGACGCATTGAAAAACGATTTCTGGCGATGCTGGAGCAGGATTTTGAGTCTGAGGTCCGGCGGTTGATCGAGCGGGGAGACCTGCACACGGATTTGCCCTCAATTCGCGCGGTGGGTTACCGGCAAATGTGGCAGTACCTCTGTGGTGAAATTGATTACCAGACAATGGTCGCAACCGGCATTGCTGCCACCCGGCAGCTGGCGAAACGTCAGCTAACCTGGTTGCGCGGATGGCCTGAGTTGCATGAGATTTTTATTGATACTGTGACCGGCCAGTCAATAAATTTTGCCGACATTGAGGTGCAGTGCTTGAAAATCCTTCAAAATGACACCATATACAACATGTAGGCCCGAGAGTATCATATTCGGCCTATATGGATTTCTGGCTTCGCCGTACCTGGATTGTCATTGTTATTTTTACGGCGGTTTATTTTGTTCCTTTATTGAGGAGAACTCCGATGTCAAAAGGGCATAACCTACAAGACCCTTTTCTAAACGTCTTGCGAAAAGAACGTATTCCCGTCTCTATTTTTCTGGTGAATGGCATTAAATTGCAGGGCCAGATAGAGTCTTTTGACCAGTTCGTGGTGCTGCTGAAAAATACAGTCAGCCAGATGGTCTACAAGCATGCCATCTCCACCGTTGTTCCCTCCCGTCCGGTTCGGTTGCCGATGGCAACTCCCGGTGGTCCGGACGACATGATGGATTCCGGCGACTGATCCAGAGGTACTGATTGTTTTTTGATCGTCCCGAGTCCGGGGAGCTTGCTGTCCTCGTTCATATGAACCTTGGCAGTGAAGACGAACCGGAAGATCCCCGGGAGTTTGAGGAACTGGTACTTTCTGCAGGTGGTGATCCGGTTGCCCTGGTGACAGGACAACGCAGTGCTCCACATGCCAAATACTTTGTCGGTACCGGCAAGCTGGACGAGTTGAACAGTCTGGTGCAGGAGCACTGCGCCGAACTGGTTATTTTTAATCACAACCTTTCTCCCAGTCAGGAACGCAATCTGGAAAGTGCCCTCAAGTGCCGGGTGCTGGACAGGACCGGGCTGATCCTGGATATCTTTGCCCAGCGGGCTCGCACCCATGAAGGGAAGCTGCAGGTTGAGTTGGCCCAGTTGCAGCATATGTCTACCCGCCTGGTGCGGGGATGGACTCACTTGGAGCGGCAAAAAGGTGGTATCGGCCTGCGTGGCCCTGGTGAAACCCAGCTGGAAACAGACCGCCGCCTGTTGCGTGCCCGCATCAAATCCATTCAGAAGCGGCTCGAGAAGGTCCGCCGGCAGCGGGACCAGGGGCGTCGCTCCCGTCAGCGAGCTGATGTTCCGGTGCTGTCCCTGGTGGGTTATACCAACGCCGGCAAATCCACCCTGTTCAATCGTCTCACTGATGCAGATGTTTATGCTGCGGACCAGTTGTTTGCCACCCTTGACCCCACCATGCGCAGGGTCGAACTCGAGGGGGCTGGCCCGGTTGTGCTGGCGGACACCGTAGGGTTTATCAGCCATTTGCCCCACAAACTGGTGGAGGCTTTCCGGGCGACTCTTGAGGAGGCGGCCAATGCTTCACTGTTACTACACGTGGTCGATGCCGCCAGTGAAGAGCGAGCGATCAATATCCAGCGTGTAAACGATGTACTGGCCGAGATTGGGGCCCTCGAGCTGCCGACGTTGATGGTTTTCAACAAGATTGACTTGCTGGAGCATCCCGAGCCCCGGCTGGAGCGTGACGATACCGGTCGTCCCTGTGCTGTCTGGTTGTCTGCTCAGACCGGTGATGGTTGTGACATGCTGCTTCAGGCCGTTGCAGAATTACTTGGCAGTGAAACAGTCCGGGAAACATTGCTGCTTGAGCCGACGATGGGGCGGTTGAGGGCCCGTTTGTACGGAAATCATGCCGTATTGGAAGAGTTCCAGACCGACGAAGGCGATGTGGCGTTGAAAATTGCCATGCCGAAAGCGGATTTTTTGCGACTTTTAAAGTCAGAAAGCCTGACGATGGAGCAGTTGCGCATCTTGTCTGATGGCGACAGGCAGATCGCCTGATCCATGAGGTGAGTTTTGTGTGCCGGGCGCGCAATTTGTAACAGTTTGTACCATGCTGTATCGGATTGTAGCGTTGGCAGTGAAAGCATAGTAATTGCGGCTTGGCTTGGTACAATCAGCAGCCGTTCTACACAGCACGATATAACGGAGACAATTATGGCTTGGAATGAGCCTGGCGGTGGCAAGGACCCCTGGGGCAGTAACAGTGGTGGTGATGGTCCGCCGGATCTGGACGAGGCGCTGAATAAACTGCGCGCCCGTTTCGACAAGATGTTCGGAGGCAACGGCGGCGGTAAAAGCGGCCCCGGCAGCAGCTTTATGGCGTTGATTCTCATCGTGGCGATTGGCGCCTGGGGACTGTGGGGTTTTTATCAGGTGGATGAAAAGGAGCAGGCCGTGGTGCTGCGCCTTGGTAAATACCTGGATACCGTTGGTCCAGGCCTGAACTGGCGTCCGCCGTTGATCGACCGTGTCTACAAGGAACGGGTCACAGAGGAGCGCCAGTATTCCTCGCGCGGGGAAATGCTGACCCAGGACGAGAACATTGTCGAACTGCCTTTGACCGTGCAGTACAACATCAGTGATGTGAAAGCTTTTGTCCTGAACGTAAAAAGCCCGGAAGTCAGCCTGCGTCACGCCACGGACAGCGCCCTGCGCCACGTGGTGGGCAGCAGTAAGCTGGACGAGGTGGTTTCTACCGGTCGCGGCAAAATTGCCGAGGAAGTAAAGGTGCGCTTGCAGCAATACCTCGACTCTTATGGCACTGGTATCCTGGTGCGCAAGATCAACATCCAGGAAGCCAAGCCGCCGTCAGAGGTCAAGGCGGCCTACGATGATGTGATCAAGGCTCGAGAGGATCAGGAGCGCCTGATCAACGAAGCGCAATCCTATGCCAACGGTGTTATTCCCGAAGCCCGGGGTAAGGCGCAGAGGATGATTGAGGAAGCCCACGCCTATCGCGAACAGGTGGTTGCGGAGGCCGAAGGTGAGGCCAAGCGCTTTGAGGCGTTGTTGACCGAATACCAGAAAGCCCCTGAGGTGACCCGCCAACGTCTCTACCTGGATGCGGTTGAGGAAGTCATGAGCAACAGCTCCAAAGTGTTGGTGGATGTTGAAGGTGGCAACAACATGCTCTACCTGCCTCTGGACAAAATCATCGAGAGCGGGGTTTCCAGCAGTCAGGCCCCGTCCCTGAAAAGTTCTGATCTGAAAAGTATTGCTGATGAGGTGGTCAATCGCCTGAAGCGGGAGACAGTAACACCCACTCGCAGGGAGGTGCGCTGATGAATATTCGTTCAACAGGTTCTCTGGTGGTGTTGGCGATCGCATTGATCATTGCCAGTACCTCCATGTACGTGGTGCAGGAAACGGAGAGGGCAGTAAAACTGCGTTTTGGTCGTTTGATCGAAACCGATATTGCTCCGGGGCTGCACTTCAAGATCCTCTGGCAGAGAAAGTCCGCAAGTTTGATGCGCGGGTGCTGACGCTGGATGCGGAACCCTCCAGCTTCTTCACCGTCGAGAAAAAGCGACTGATTGTTGACGCCTACACCAAGTGGCGCATCGTCGATGTGGATACCTATTACAAATCCACCGGTGGCAACGAGGCTGTGGCCCATGACCGGTTGTCCAGCCGGGTCAATGATGGTCTGCGCAACCAGTTTGGTGAGCGCACCTTACATGAAGTGGTGTCCGGCGAGCGTGATGCCTTGATGGATAACATCAAGGAGTACCTCAACAGCACTGTTCGTCAGTCGCTCGGGGTTGAAGTGGTTGATGTGCGGGTGAAGCGCATTGATCTCCCCTCCGAGGTCAGTGAGCAGGTGTTTCGTCGCATGACGGCTGAGCGGGAAAAGGAAGCTCGTGAGCTGCGTTCCAAAGGTGCCGAAGAAGCGGAAAAAATTCGTGCAGACGCGGATCGCCAGCGCACCATCCTCCTCGCCAACGCCTATCGTGAGGCGGAAGAGTCTCGAGGTGAAGGGGATGCTGCTGCAACCGCCACCTACGCCTCCGCTTATAGCAAGGATCCTGAGTTCTACGCCTTCCAGCGCAGCCTCAAGGCTTATAAGGAAGCCTTTGCCAACAAGGGCGATGTGCTGTTGGTCGATCCGGAAAGCGACTTCTTCCGCTATCTGGACAGAAAACAGGGCAAGTAGTATCCATGTGGGCTCTTCGGAGCCCGCAGTTTTATGTGCCATTGATTGGTGTTTGCTGGCAACAAAAGTGCAGCAAGTGGCGCAAGACAGTGGTAGAATGCTGCAACCGGGATTCCCCGGTTTTTTTATGGCTGTCTGAGTGTTTGTATGTGGGTGGATTTGGCCAAGGCATTTTGCCTGATGCTGGTGCTGGAAGGCATTATGCCGTTCCTGGCGCCAGGTCGTTGGCGGAACATGGCCGCTCTGCTTGCCCAGGTGGATGATCGCAGCATGCGTGTGATGGGATTGTTCAGTATGTTGCTCGGGGCAGGCGCACTCTATTTTATCAACAGGTAATCGCGATGACTGTGGCGGATCGGTGGCTGCTTCCCGATGGTGTGGAGGAAATTCTCCCCAACCGGGCACTCCAGATAGAACGACTCAGACGGCAAATTCTGGATCTATACCATAGCTGGGGCTATGACTTGGTTATTCCGCCACTGGTGGAATTTACCGATTCCCTGTTGAGTGGCACTGGCTCTGATTTGGACCTCATGACCTTCAAGGTGACGGACCAACTCAGCGGGCGCACCATGGGGATTCGTGCCGATATCACTCCTCAAACCAGCCGAATGGACGCACACAGCCTACAGCGCAGTGGCCCGAGTCGTCTCTGCTACGCCAGCACCGTGCTCTACACCCGCCCCCGCCATGCCCTGGAAAGTCGTTCTCCGATCCAGATTGGTGTGGAACTCTACGGTGAAGCGGGTCTGGCGGCGGATATTGAAGTCATCAGCCTGATGGTGGAGACCCTGCATCTCGCCGGTCTTGAAAAACCCCAGTTGGATCTCGGCCACGTCGGCGTCTACGGCAGCCTGCTGGAAAGCGCCTGCCTGTCTGCAGATCAGGAGGCTGAACTGTTCGAGCTGCTGCAGCGCAAGGCGGTGCCGGAGCTGGATAACTGGGTTGTCGCCAATCTGTCCGATGCGGCAATGGCCACCATGATTCGAGCACTGGTTGACCTGGCTGGTGGTGTCGACGTACTGGATCGCGCCCGTGAGCTGTTTGCTGATGCGCCCGCCGAAGTGGAATTGGCGCTGGACGAGTTGCAGGCTACTGTCGAAGCGTTGCAGGAAAGCTATCCGGAAGCGGATTTGTACCTGGATCTGAGTGAACTGCGCGGCTATCACTATCACACCGGTATTGTTTTTGCCGCCTATGCCCAAGGGGTGGGCCAGGCCATCGGTAATGGTGGTCGCTATGATCACGTGGGTGAGGGGTTCGGACGCTCCCGTCCCGCTACCGGTTTTAATATGAGTTTGCAGGCTCTGGCGCAGCTGTCCAATGGTCAGCAGATCGCCGCGGGTATTTTCGCTCCGGTGGTGGAGAACAGTGCTCAGCGTCAGGTGATCGCCGAGCTGCGTGCCGCCGGTGAACGTGTGGTTTGTGGCTTCCCGGGCCAGCAACCTGACTATGAAGAATTACACTGTGACCGTCAGTTGTTGTTGCTTGACGGCACCTATCAAATTAAACCTGTTTAATCATTTTCTTTCAGGGCTAGAGAGTACACATGGGTAAAAATGTCGTGGTGCTCGGCACCCAGTGGGGTGACGAAGGCAAGGGCAAGATCGTGGATCTGCTCACCGATCAGGCCTCGGTCGTGGCGCGTTTTCAGGGTGGTCACAATGCCGGTCATACACTGGTGATTGAGGGCAAGAAGACGGTTTTACACCTGATTCCCTCCGGTATTCTCCGGGACAACGTCACCTGCCTGATCGGCAATGGTGTGGTGCTTTCTCCTCAGGCGCTGCTGGAGGAGATTGCCGAGCTCGAAGACAAGGGCGTTCCCGTGCGCGAGCGGCTGCGACTGTCCCCTGCCTGCCCGTTGATTCTGCCTGTCCATATCGCCCTCGACCAGGCCCGTGAACGGGCCCGTGGCAACGCCAAAATCGGCACTACCGGTCGTGGCATCGGCCCCGCCTATGAAGACAAGGTGGCCCGCAGGGGGCTCCGTCTGGGGGACATGTTCGATCGCGAACAGTTTGCGATGAAATTGAAAGAGCTGATGGATTACCACAATTTCATGCTCACTAATTTCTACCAGGAAGCACCAGTAAGCTATGAGGAAACTCTGGCGCTGTCGGCGAAATGGGCTGATGAGCTGCAACCCATGGTGGCAGATGTAACCGGCCTGTTACACGGTGCCAGGGAACATGGGCAGAACATTATGTTTGAAGGTGCCCAGGGTTCACTGCTGGACATCGACCACGGTACCTATCCTTTTGTGACCTCTTCCAACACCACCGCTGGTGGTACTGCAACGGGAAGTGGCTTTGGTCCACTTTACCTGGATTATGTGTTGGGGATTACCAAGGCCTACACCACCCGGGTGGGTTCCGGTCCATTCCCCACCGAGCTGTTTGATGCCATTGGCAAGCATCTGGGGGAAAAGGGACACGAATTTGGTGCTACCACCGGACGTGAGCGTCGCTGTGGCTGGTTCGATGCCATGGCGCTGCAGCAGGCCATTCGCATCAACTCTGTGTCCGGTCTCTGCCTGACCAAGCTCGATGTGCTGGATGGCCTGGACACCATCAAGCTCTGTGTCGGTTATCGAGATGCCGAAGGCAATGATGTCGGCACTCCCTACCACGCCGACGATTATGAAAAACTGGTGCCTGTCTACGAGGAAATGCCCGGTTGGCAGGAATCCACCATCGGTGCGAAATCCATTGATGAGCTGCCTGCCAATGCGCGCGCCTACATCGCTCGCATAGAGGAAATTCTCAAAACCCCGGTAGATATCATTTCAACCGGCCCGGACCGGGTAGAAACCATCGTTCTCCGTCACCCCTTCGCCTGATAGAAAACGGCCGCATCCCTTTGGGGGTGCGGCCTTTGCGCCGGATCAATCCCCGCCGAATTAGACGCCGGAAATAGTTTCCGTTGCACCGATTCTCGATTAAGCTAAAAACATGGACAGTCAAAGGTCGTTGTTTATGCTGAATTCTGTAGAACTCAAAGACTATATGTTGCGCAATCCCGCGAAGGTCAAGCAGGACGATGACCTGTTTGTTGCCATCGACCGCATTGTTACCAATAAGATTTCGGGTGTCTGTGTTGTCGATGACGACAACAATCTGGTAGGTGTGCTATCGGAACTTGATTGTATGAAGGCCATTCTCAGTGCCCGTTACAACCAAGAAACCAGTGTTGGGCCGGTGAAGGATGTGATGACCACGGATGTGTATTGCGTGTCTCCCAATTCAGACATCATCGATGTTGCACAGGAGATGCTGAAACGAGGATTCCGCCGCTGCCCGGTGGTGGAAAATGGCAAGCTGGTAGGACAGATTACCTGTCGTCAACTGCTCAACGGCGTTCAGAAATTTGCCGGTAAGAGCTAGCAGCTCCTTTCCCTGAACAAACTGACTTATAGCGAGGCCGGCTTTTGCCGGCCTTTTGCTTGTTGTCGATCCGGTGGTGGACGTCAGTGGATATTGATGGCGGGAATCAGGTTCTGGCGCCGTGCCTGGCGCTTGCCATATTGCATCAGCAGCAGGTAACCGATCACCATGATGGCCAGCATGCCGCCGGTCCAGAGCAGGGACTGCTGGGGGTGTGCGGAGAATGTGCCCAGCTGATAGGTGCTCACTGCCGCTGCATAGGCTAGCAGGGTGTTCCAGGTGGCAGAGAAAAAGGCCCAAGCTCCGCCGGCTTCCTTGTAAATGGCACCCAGGGTTGCCACGCAGGGCATGTATAGCAGCACAAACAGGATGTAGCTGAAGGCGGCTATGGGAGTGGCAAATAGCTGCTGCATGAGTCCGATAGTGGTCAGCGCCACTTCCTGTGCCTCGGCGGCTGCCTGCTGGTCTTCAAGATCTCCAACGCTCAGCCCCAGCGGGTCACCCCACATGTTGTTGACTTCCGCCAGGTTGGCTGGAATGGAGGCGAAAGCATCGCCCAGCATGGCCGTAATGGATACTGCGCCGGTGTCCTGGCTTGCAGTTTCGGAACGCGCCATATCGGAATACAGGGCATCCAGGGTTCCGACGACCACTTCCTTGGCGAAAATGCCACTGAAAATACCCACTGTAGCGGGCCAGTTTTCTTCTTTAACACCCAGCGGTTCAAAAATCGGTGTGATGGTCTTGCCGATGGTGGAGAGCAGCGAACGCTCGGTATTCTGGTTATTGAAACTGCCATCAGTACCGATGGAATTCACGAAGTTCAGGATGATCACCACCGCTACGATGGCTTTACCCGCCCGCAGCATGAACCCGCGCAGACGGTGCCAGCTGTGGATCAGCAGGCCGCGTAGGGTGGGGATGTGGTAATTGGGCAACTCCATGATGAACGGGGCGAGGTCCCGGCTGAGCAGCTTGCGGCGTACCAGCATGCCGGTGAGAACGGCGAGCACAATCCCGATTACATAGAGCCCGAACACAACGTTCTGGCCGTTGTGGGTGAAAAAGGCCGCGGCAAACAGGGTATAGACGGTCAGTCGCGCCCCGCAGGACATGAATGGGGCCATCAGGGTGGTCAGCAGGCGGTCCTGATGGGTATCCAGGGCGCGGCTGGCCATCACCGAAGGTACATTGCAGCCAAACCCCACCACCAGCGGTACAAAAGATTTGCCCGGCAGGCCGATACTGCGCATCAGTCGGTCCAGAATAAAGGCTGCTCGCGCCATGTAGCCCGAGTCTTCCAGGAATGTCTGGAACAGGAACAGGGTCCCTATCACCGGCACGAAACTGGCCACCAGCTGGATGCCGCCGCCGGCGCCATCGGCGATCAGGGCCACGAGCCATTCAGGGCAGTGCATTGCGGTGAGCAACTGCCGCGGCAGTTCCACAAACAGAGCCCCGGCAGCAATGTCGAAAAAGTCGATAAAGGCGCCGCCGAAGTTGATGGTTACCATGAACATCAGGTACATCACCCCGAGAAACGCCGGGAAAGCCAGGAAGCGGTTCAGCAAGGCCGCATCCAGATAATCCGAGACGGATTTGCGCTTCACCGGTTCGGCGTGAACCGCGGTGGCGATGGAGCGGTTGATCCACTGGTAGCGCTCGGTGATCAGTGCATCCGATGCCTTGGTGCCTATCCGATCTTCCAGACTGTCCACTTCGATTAGCAGTCGCCGCTGCAGGTCCTCGTTGAACAGATTGAGGACCGATGCATCCCGCTCCAGAACGGCCGTGGCTTCGAGGCGGGAGGGTTCCGGTTGCTGTTCAGCCATCAGCTCGAGAATACGCTGGGTAGCCTGCTCCAGGGGTTCCGAAACCGTAATCGGGCGGACAAAGGCGGAGCCCTGGCTTTTGTGAAGTTGGTGGTTGACCACGTCAATCAGGGTGCCGACACCCTCGCCGCGGCTGGCCACCATCGAGACAACCGGAAAACCCAGCTTGTCCGATAGCTCGTAGGGATCAATGTGTATGCCGTTGTGATCGGCCACATCCATCATGTTCAGGGCAATGACCAGGGGAATGCCCGCATCCATCAACTGGGTGGTGAGGTAGAGTCCTCGCTCAAGGCAGGATGCGTCGATGATGTTGATGATCAGGTCAGCGGATTTTTCCAGAACGAACTGCTGAGCAATCTGCTGGTCGATGGAGTCATCCTGGCAGGATAAATGAAGTGAGTAGGTGCCGGGTAGGTCGACCACATTGAACTGGGTATTGGCGTGGTGGAAGTGGCCGGTTTTCTGCTCCACCGTGACTCCCGGCCAGTTGCCCACTTTCTGGTGGGTGCCGGTCAGGTCATTGAATAGCGTCGTTTTGCCGCAGTTGGGGTTGCCTACCAGGGCAATGGTGAATTCGTTGTTCATAGCTTTTCAACCAGCATTCCGGCGGCTTCATGGCTGCGCAGGCTGAGGCGGAAACCTCTGACCAGAATGGCTACAGGATCTCCCAGCGGGGCGCGGTGTTGTACGGTGAATACCGTGCCGGGGGTGAGTCCCAGACTCATAAGGCGGTTGCGATATGCTTCCGACACATCGCCAAAACCCGTTACTTGTGCAGAGTCGCCAGTTTGAAGCTGATTGAATTGCATACTATCCACTTGCGGCATAGGCCAATATCGGTCGGGCTGATTCTTAAATGATAATGATTATCGGTTATGGTGAAAAAAGAGGCAATAGTAAAAACCTTGAATTTTGTAGGCTCTTTGCTGTCGAGTTTGTTGCGGCCCGGGGTCTGCAGGTGAAGGCCGGTGTTGCCAAAGACCTTGGCCAATCCGCGTATTGCTGGTTAATCTTTAGAAAAGTATGTCCTGCAGGATAGGGGTAATGGCAATGTATAAACTGGTGTTTTTTGTCCCTGAAGATCATTTGGAAGTAGTCAAGAACGCCGTTTTCGCGGCCGGGGCAGGGCGTATAGGTGACTACGAACACTGCAGTTGGCAGGTGCTGGGAAGCGGGCAGTTTCGGCCATTAGAGGGCAGTTCACCATATATCGGGAAAGCTCACGAGTTGACAGTCGTTTCTGAGTACCGGGTTGAACTGGTCTGTGAAGATGTCCTTATAGTGCAGGCGGTAAGGGCGATGATATCTGCACATCCTTACGAGGAACCCGCCTATGATGTCTGGAAGTTGGCGGACCTGAAGTTGTAAGGTGTTGGTGTCATCGCAAGCGACGATGGATGGTGCCGCTGCGAACGGCGGCTTGTCCGCCGCGAAAGTCGGCAAAAAAATGTTCCAGTGCCAGATTGATGACGGGGAAGGCGAGTTCCTGCCAGGGAACTTCCTCCTCACTGAAGAGCCCTGCTTCTAGAGATTCCTCGCCGGGGGTACAGTCTTTGTTTGCCAGTGGGCCCTGATAGAAAATGTAGACCTGGCTGATATGGGGGATGTCGTAAATGCCGCAAAGGGTGGTGTCCAGGAGTTCGGCACCAGCTTCTTCCCGGCATTCCCTCAGGGCGCCCTGCAACGTAGTTTCGCCGTTTTCCAGAAAGCCGGCGGGCAGTGTCCAGAAACCCCGGCGCGGCTCAATTGCCCGTCGACACAGTAGTACCCGGTCCCCGGCGGTGGGTATACATCCGGCGATAATCCGGGGATTCTGGTAGTGCACGGTGTCGCAGTGATCACAGACGTGGCGTTCGCGGTTATCGCCCTCGGGTACTCTGACAACGGTGGGTTTGCCACACTGGCTACAAAAATTCATGTCATACCAATAGGTTTACAGATATATCCATGGGCAGAGTATATCGAAAGGTAAGATAGCGGATCATGTTGAAGCAGATTACTGAAAGCCTGAAATCCACACCCGTGGATCGCCTGGCTCCCTTCGGCGAGGAGGGAGTGGATGCAGCTATCCTGATTCCGCTGACCCTTGAGTGGGACGATCCAAAAATCATTCTGACCAAGCGGGCGGAACATCTCAACTCCCACAGCGGAGAAGTGGCTTTCCCCGGTGGCAAATGGGAGTCGGAGGATGAGGATCTGTTGGTGACTGCGCTCAGGGAAACCTGGGAGGAGATCGACCTGGCCCCTGAACAGGTCAGCGTCATCGCCGGCCTGCCGGTCAATCGCACCCGTCATCTATTGCGGGTCAAGCCCTATGTGGGGCTGATAGAGCCGCAGTTGCCACTGGTGCCCAACCCGGAAGAGCTAGATGCAGTGTTTGAAGTGCCGGTCAGGTACTTTCTGGACCCTGCCAACCTCACGGTGGATCATTTCTCCGGCGAGGATTACAGCCTCGATATGCCCTGTTACATCTTTGAGGGCTTCAGAATCTGGGGATTTACTCTGGTGGTACTGGTGGATTTCCTCAATCGCACCCTTGATGCCGGTATCCGGCTGCACTATCCCGACCGGATCAGTCTGAGGCCGCCTGCTTGAAGTGCTTTGCTATCGGGTCGATAATTCGCAGCCTTTGAATAGGCCGATCAACCCGCCGAGGTAAAACTGAACATGGCATATACTCCGGGCACCATCCCCTCTCCCTGTGTTTCCATCTGTGCGCTTGACGAGCACGATGTCTGTATCGGTTGTCACCGCACTGCCAAGGAGATTCGCGACTGGTTGCTGATGGATGACGATGAGCGTCTCGATGTGATTGCCAGGGCGGCTGAGCGGGGCAGCAAGAACAACCCCTTTGCCTGAGTTCTTAATGCTGTCCGAGGGGCTTTAAGCGCCCCTTGGCATCAATCCTCTTCTTCCTCTTCGCCTGCCGCAGTTTCGGTATTGCCTCCAAGCATCCGTTTCACTCTCACCTTGGAAACCATCTTGTCGTTGATTTCCAGGGTCTCAAAGCGATAGCGACCGATGGCGAAGCTGACATTGCCTTCGGGGATACTTTCCAGGTGTTCCAGAATAAGCCCGTTGAGAGTTTTCGGGCCGTCGGTGGGCAAATCCCAGAGGTTCGCCTTGTTGATGTCGCGGATCGTTGCAGAGCCGTCGATATCGTACATGGTCTTGTCCAGAGCGACGATTTCGTCCTGGCCTTCTTCCGCCCGGTTGGTGGTGAAATCGCCGACGATCTCCTCGAGGATATCCTCCATGGTCACTAGGCCCTCGATTTCACCGTACTCATCCACCACCAGGCCAATCCGGCGCCGGGCCTGTTGGAAATTCAGCAGCTGCTTGTTGAGCGGGTGTTTTCCGGCACGAAATAGGGTTCGCGGGCAAAGCGTTTGATGGCTTCCTTGGTTAACCCTCGCCGCCACTGCGCAGCAGGCGGGCTATGGTTTTCATGTGTAGGAAGCCTTCCACGTGATTGATATCCCCTGTGTACACCGGCAGCCGGGTGTAGCCACAGTTGATGATGGTGGTCAGCAGGGACTCGATATCCTCATCCAAGTTGAGGCCGACGATGTCATTGCGCGGTACCATGATGTCGTTCACCGTCACCGTTTCCAGGTCAAGGATATTGATCAGCATGTCCTGGTGTTCGGGGATATTGCTGCTGGAAACATCCACCACGGTGCGCAATTCCTCTTTGCTGAGGCTGACATCCACTGCCCTGGATGTGTTGACCCCGAACAGTTTTAGCAGTCCATTCGACAGGTAATTGACCAGCCAGACGATGGGATAGAACAAGGTCAACAGGGGGCGCAAAATGTGGCTGGTGGTAAAGGCGATCCCTTCCGGATGCAGTGCCGCCAGGGTTTTCGGGGTAACTTCCGAGAAGATCAGTACGGCCAGCGTCAGCAGCACGGTCGCGATGGCAATGCCCGCATCACCGTATAGGCGCATCGCGATCACCGTGGCGATAGCGGAGGCCAGAATGTTCACCATGTTGTTGCCGATCAGAATGATGCCGATCAGGCGGTCCGGGCGTTTGAGCAGTTTGTGAGCCTTGCGGGCGCCGCTGTACCGTTTGCGCAGGTGCTTCAACCGGTAGCGGTTGAGGGACATCATGGCCGTTTCAGAGCCGGAAAAGAAACCGGAAAGTAGTAACAGGCCGCCGAGTATGCTGAACAGCAGCCAGAGTGGGGCGTGATCCAAAGGAGGAAAAACCTCATCGTTGCACAGGGCATCCAATGTTGAAGAAGTTTCCTGCGATTGGCAACTATCCCGTGACTGCTCTGGCTATAAAGACCGCGGGGCCTGGCTTTTGTCGGGGTGAATGAAAGAGGAGCGGTGATTCCCTGCTGGTGCGGGGCTGATTTAGCTCAACGGGTTTAGCTCAACAACACTTCGATGACGAACTTGCTACCCCAGTAGGCCAGCACCATGGCAAAAAAGCCGGTGAGGGTCCAGCGGATGGCGGTATTGCCGCGCCAGCCCTTGACGTGGCGGCCCCACAGCAGGATGGCGTAAAACAGCCAGGAGAAGATGGAGAACACCGATTTGTGAACCAGGTGTTGGGCGAAGAAATCCTCATGGAACAGGAAGCCGGTGATCAGTGACAGGGTCAGCAGGATAAAGCCGGCCCAAAGCACCTCAAACAGCAGGGCTTCCATGGTTTGCAGGGGCGGTACTACCCGCAGCCAGTTGCCCAGCCTTTTGTGGCGCAGCCGCCAGTTCTGCAAAGCCAGCAGAATGGCCTGGAATGCAGCGATGGTCATCAGGCTGTAGGCGAGAATGGAAATGAAAATATGAATACCGATGGGAGCCGATATCGCTTTCCAGGGGACGCCCGTGCTGCCTACCAGGATGGTGGTGGCGAGGATGATCGCCGCCAGCGGAAACAGCAGCAGAAACAGGTTGTGCACCGGTTTGCGGAAGCTGCTCACCAGCACAATCAGGTTGATGGTGAAGCTGATCGCAGTACTCATCGGGAACAGGCCGAAGTCGAGACCGTGGTCGGTAAAGACCCACTCCATGCCGACGTAACCGTGCAGGCCGATGGCTATAGCGGCCACCAGTCGCAATGACATCAATCGCAGGTTCGGGTGTTTGCGTAGTTGCAACACCTGGAACATGGTCGCGCAGAGGTAGACGGCGATGGCTGCGGTGGCGATTAACATAGGGAGATTGCCTTTCTCGATCGGACGAAAGTGTGTCACAGATAGGCGGTAGCGAAAAGAGCCCGTCCCAAACCTGTCAGCCTTTCGGGTATACTCTGCCACCCCAACCGAGAGAATCCGTTGAAAGAATAGCCATGGCGATGTTTGAAAATCTCAGTGACCGTTTATCTGCCAGTCTGAAGAAGATTGCCGGCAACGCGCGCCTGACCGAAGAAAATATTCAGGAAACCCTGCGCGAAGTACGTATGGCGCTGCTGGAGGCCGATGTGGCGCTGCCGGTAGTGAAAACCTTCGTTGACGGCGTCAAGCTGCGGGCGCTGGGTGAAGAGGTCGGCACCAGCCTGAATCCGGGGCAACAGTTCCTGAAAATTGTCCAGGCAGAACTCGAACATGTCATGGGGGACAGCAACGAAGAGCTGAACCTCGCCGCGCAGCCCCCGGCAGTGGTGCTGATGGCGGGACTGCAGGGTGCTGGTAAGACTACCTCTGTAGCGAAACTGGCCAAGTACCTCAAAGAGAGGCAGAAAAAGAAAGTCATGGTGGTGAGTGCCGACGTTTACCGGCCTGCCGCCATCAAGCAGCTGGAGACCCTGGCCGGAGAGGTTGAAGCCGAGTACTTCCCCAGCTCTGCCGACCAGAAGCCGCTGGATATCGTGCGCAATGCAGTGCAGGCCGCCAAGACCAAATTCATGGATGTGCTGCTGGTGGATACCGCCGGCCGACTGCACATTGACGATGTGCTGATGTCGGAAATCCAGCAGCTGCACAAGGCCATCAACCCGGTGGAAACCCTGTTCGTGATCGACGCCATGATCGGTCAGGATGCGGTCACAACCGCCCAGGCTTTCAATGAAGCGCTGCCGCTCACCGGTGTCATTCTCACCAAGGTGGATGGTGATGCCCGCGGAGGTGCGGCGCTCTCCGTTCGCCAGGTGACTGGCAAGCCGATCAAGTTCCTCGGTGTCGGCGAGAAAACCGATGCGCTGGAGCCGTTCTATCCCGACCGGATTGCTTCCCGCATTCTCGGCATGGGCGACGTGATGTCGCTGATCGAAGAGGTTGAGCGCACCGTCGATCGCAAGAAGGCCGAGAAGCTGGCGAAAAAAATGGTCAAGGGCAAGGGCTTCGACCTTGAAGACCTTCGCGACCAGCTGCAACAGATGAAGAATATGGGCGGATTCTCCAGCCTGCTGGACAAGTTGCCGGGCATGGGCAATATGTCCCAGATCGTGGAGCAGGCCAACATGGGTGGCCAGTTCACCAAGATGGAAGCCATCATCAACTCAATGACGCCGGCCGAGCGCCGCAACCCGGACATCCTCAATGGTTCACGCAAGCGCCGTATTACCCAGGGCTCCGGAACCACCCTTCAGGATCTCAACCGCCTGCTCAAACAGCACAAGCAGATGGGTAAGATGATGAAGAAGATGAAGGGCAAGGGCATGCAGCAGATGATGCGCGGCATGGCCGGCAATCTGCCGCCCGGCGCCGGCGGCTTTCCCGGCGGTGGTATGCCACCCGGAGGCATGTTCCCAGGGGGCAAAAAGTTTCCGTTCTGATCCTTGATGTGTGCAGCTAACCTCTTAATCCCCCTGTGATTTTGGGGTGACCCAGAAAGGGCTTTTTCGGGTGTACACAGGGAGATGATTTCGCTATAATCCCGCGCCTTTCAATGATGCCCGGCAAGTGCCGGGTGTTATGCCATGGTCCCGGATGGGTCTGGCAATCGGCGAATTGCAACTTAAATACAGAAGAGAATTTTCATGGTAACCATTCGTTTGGCTCGTGGTGGCTCCAAAAAGCGCCCGTTCTATCACATCAACGTCACTGACAGCCGTTCCGCTCGGGAAGGCCATTACATCGAGCGTATCGGCTTCTTCAACCCGATCGCCCGCGGTCAGGAAGAGCGTCTGCGTGTGGATGTTGAGCGCGTTCAGCACTGGGTTGGCCAGGGCGCTTCTCTGTCCGAGCGCGTCAGCCAGCTGGTGAAAGAAGCAGCCAAAGCCTGATTGCTGTAACGGAACGGGTTGCCTGAGCGCGATGGATCCCATCGATCCCGTCACGGTCGGGCGCATTACTACCGTTCACGGCGTCAAGGGTTGGGTAAAGGTGCATTCCTTTACCGAGCCCGAAGACAATATCGTCAGTTATCGCCGCTGGTGGCTGAAAATGCCCGAGGGCTGGCGGCAACTGGAGATCGACCAGCACCGCGGGTCCGCCAAGGGGCTGCTGGTGCATCTGAAAGGCGTTGACGATCGCGATGTGGCCCGGCTGTACTGCCAGCGGGACATTGTTGTCGAAAAGGCCGAGATGCCGGAGCTGGCTGCTGGTGAATACTACTGGCACCAGTTGGAAGGCCTGTCGGTGGTCACCACCGAGGGCGTCAGGCTCGGCAGGGTCGACAAGTTGATGGAAACCGGTGCCAACGATGTGTTGGTGGTGGTGGGAGATGCGGACAGCCTGGATCGTCAGGAGCGACTCATCCCCTATGTAGAGCAGTTTGTGCTGGACGTTGATCTGAACGCCCGGCAAATCGAGGTCGACTGGGACCCCGAGTTCTGAAAGCGCCCGATTTCTGAAAGTGATAGTGGAGCGGTGTGAATGGCGGCCAAGAAGATAGCCCTGGTCACCCTGTTTCCCGAGATGTTCGCAGCCCTGAGCGAATACGGCATCAGTGGCAGGGCGATCAGACAGGGGCTGCTGGAGCTGGGTTTCTTCAACCCGAGAAGCCATACCAGTGATCGTCACCAGACGGTGGACAGCCGACCCTACGGCGGCGGCCCCGGCATGGTGATGATGGTTGAGCCACTGCGGCAGGCGATTGGCGCCGCCAGAGAGTGGATCGACGGGCCGGCCAAGGTGGTCTACCTGTCCCCCCAGGGGCGGGTGCTGGACCAGGTGGCGGTCAACGGTCTGGCCGTAGGAGGCGACTTGATCCTGCTGGCGGGTCGCTACGAAGGTGTCGACGAGCGGCTGATTGAGTTGGAAGTCGACGAGGAGTGGTCCATTGGTGACTACGTCCTCAGCGGCGGGGAACTGCCCGCCATGGTGATGCTGGATGCGTTGATCCGGCAACTGCCCGGGGCACTGGGGCATGAGGATTCTGCCGACCAGGACTCCTTCGCCGAGGGGCTGCTGGATTGCCCCCACTACACCCGACCGGAGCAGTACCAGGATTTACAGGTGCCCGAGGTTCTGCTGTCGGGCAACCACGAAAGAATACGGCAATGGCGGCTGACGCAGTCATTGCGCAGGACCTGGCAGAGACGCCCGGACCTGCTGGACAAGCTGGCGCTCAGTGACGAGCAACGGCAGATACTGGACAGGATTGTCAAAGAGTCGGCTGATGAAAGCGACTGAGTCGTTTTCCTCTCTGTGCGACGCTACTCAAAAAGGTGGCATGCCACCAAACGACTACAGCTGAGGAGCAAACCGTGAGCAACAAAAACCCGATTATCGCCGCCATCGAAGCGGAACAAATGAGCAAGGAACTGCCGGCATTCGCCCCGGGCGACACCGTAGTGGTTCAGGTAAAAGTGGTTGAAGGTAACCGCGAGCGTCTGCAGGCGTTTGAAGGTGTGGTAATCGGCAAGCGCAACCGCGGCCTGAACTCTGCCTTCACCGTGCGCAAGATTTCCAACGGCGTTGGTGTAGAGCGTACCTTCCAGACTTACAGCCCACTGGTTGACAGCGTTCAGGTCAAGCGTCGCGGCGACGTGCGTCAGGCCAAGCTGTACTACTTGCGCGAACTGTCCGGCAAGGCAGCTCGCATCAAGGAAAAGCTCAACTGAGTTCTTCCCGTATAAAAGAAGGCACCCATTGCGGTGCCTTTTTTTATGCCCAGCTGCCGGGGTCCCGTGTGCAATTGCCCGCAGCGGACTGTCCCGTTAGAGTAGCCTATGGCCAGCGATTCCCCCGACCAGCAACTTATCGATAGCTACCTGGATGCCCTGTGGATGGAGAAGGGGCTCGGCCAGAATACCCTCGACGCCTACCGGCGCGACCTGCGCGCCTTCGATACCTGGCTGGCCCGCAGCGGTTCAGCCCTGTTGAAGGCGGCGGGAAGCGATATTCAGAACTACCTCGCCCACCGTTTTCAGCAGGGAGTTTCCGCCCGTTCCGCCGCCCGCCAGCTGTCCTGTCTGCGGGGCTTTTACCGTCACCAGTTGCGTGAAAAACGCATTCAGGCAGACCCTTCGGCGTTGGTGGAGAATCCCAAGCTGGGTCGGCCGCTGCCCAAAAGCCTGACCGAGTCCGACGTGGAGGCGCTGCTGGCCCAGCCCAACAGCGCTGACAAGCTGGGCTTGCGGGATCGCACCATGCTGGAAGTGCTCTACGCCACCGGATTGCGGGTCTCCGAGCTGGTGGGCCTGACCCTGCACCAGGTCAACCTGCGCCAGGGGGTGGTGCGGGTATTCGGCAAAGGGGGCAAGGAAAGGCTGGTGCCGATGGGCGAGGAAGCCGTCAGTTGGCTCGATCGCTATCTGCGTGAGTCCCGGCCGTTGCTGTTGGGCGTGGTTCAGAGCGACGTGCTGTTTCCCAGCAGTCGCGCCCAGCAGATGACCCGGCAGACCTTCTGGCACAGCATCAAGCGCTACGCGAGGCAGGCGGGTATTGAAAAACCGCTGTCGCCCCACACCCTGCGCCATGCTTTTGCCACTCACCTGCTCAACCACGGGGCCGACTTGCGGGTATTGCAGTTACTGTTGGGACACAGTGACCTGTCCACCACCCAGATTTACACCCATATTGCCAGCTCCCGCATCAAATCCCTGCATGCCCAACATCACCCCAGAGGTTGAGGGGAACCCCTGTTCTCCAATAGACTCCAATCCGTTGTGGCGCGGTATTCAGGGAATGTTGTTCCACATTGATGTGACCACCTGATGAGAATCGCTGTTATGTTGAAGAAATTGGCCGGCCTGCTGCTGGCAACCCTGTTGATCCCCGCGGTGCAAGCGGCCGAAGTGCCCACTGATGTCAGCGATGCCATTCTCGCCAAACTCAGTGCTGCCCGCCCCGATATGCAGTTCGGCTCGGTGGAAAATTCGCCCATCGAAGGACTGTATGTGGTGCGCATTAATGGCACCCAGTTTCTCTATGTCAGCGCCGACGGCGAGTACATCATCGCCGGTGACATGTATCAGTCACGTCCCGGCATGTTCGTGCCGGTCAAGGACATCGCCGCTGCGGAAATCCGCAAGAAAATGATGTCTGCGGTACCGGAGAAGGACATGATCATCTTCCCCGCCGCGGACAAGCGCCGTGCGGCTCTCTACGTATTTACCGATGTGGACTGCGGCTACTGCCGCAAACTGCACCTGGAAGCAGTTCCCGAGCTGACCCTAGCGGGTGTGGAAGTGCGCTACCTGGCCTTTCCCCGCGCGGGAGTGGGCTCTGCCTCCTACCGCAAGATCGCCTCCGCCTGGTGTGCGGATGATCGCCAGGCCGCGCTGACCGCGTTGAAAAACAACAAGCCGGTGCCTGAAAACGTCTGTGAGGACAATCCCGTGGCGTCCCAGTACGAGCTGGGTCATCAGGTTGGCGTCAATGGTACCCCGGCGTTGGTGCTGGAAGACGGCACCCTGTTGCCGGGCTTCCGTCCGGCACCGGAGTTGCTCAAGATTATGGGGCTGAACTAGCCCCATTTTGGCCCTTTCTATCCCCCTCTGCCCGTGTCAGATTGACACCGGAGGTGCCGCCCTTTAAGGTTGCCATCCCTTTGTAATGTCAGCCGGAATTTTCCGTTGTGCCCGCAAGGATGGCCGATGTTTTGCTGCCCGGATTGCAGCAAACGGCGCGACGATGTTCCCCCTGGCATACACCCCATTCAATAAACCGGTTTAACCAAGGCAAATACGTTGAACGCTGTAAAGATCGGCCTCTGTGGCCTCGGAACGGTGGGTAGTGGCACCGTCAATGTCCTGCATCGCAATGCGCAGGTGATCAACGCCCGCGCGGGTTGCGCCATCGAAATCGCCCAGGTGGGTGCACGCCGTGACAACCCGGCCTGCGACCTCGGCAATATTCCCGTCACCCGCGACATTTTTGCGGTGGCCGAAAATCCCGATATCGACATCCTGGTGGAGCTGATCGGCGGCACCACCGTGGCCCGTGAGCTGGTGCTGAAGGCTATCGAAAACGGCAAGCACGTGGTCACCGCCAACAAGGCGCTCATCGCCGAGCACGGCAACGAAATTTTTGCCGCCGCCAAGGCCAAGGGTGTGACCGTGGCCTTTGAAGCCTCTGTCGCCGGCGGTATTCCGATCATCAAGGCGATCCGCGAGGGCCTGTCCGCCAACCGCATCCAGTGGCTGGCCGGCATCATCAACGGCACCGGCAATTTCATTCTCACCGAGATGCGCGACAAGGGCCGCGCCTTCGAGGACGTGCTGGTGGAAGCCCAGCAGAAGGGTTATGCCGAAGCCGACCCCACCTTCGACGTAGAAGGTATCGACGCCGCCCACAAGCTGGTGATCCTGGCCTCCCTGGCATTTGGCATCCCGTTGCAGTTCGACAAGGTGTTCACCGAGGGCATCAGCAAGCTGGAATCCCAGGATGTGGCCTACGCCCAGCAGCTCGGCTACCAGATCAAACACCTGGGCATCGCCCGCCGCAACAATGGCGGCATCGAACTGCGGGTACACCCCACCCTGATCCCCCGCAAGCGGCTGATCGCCAATGTGGATGGGGTAATGAATGCCGTGCTGGTGAAAGGTGATGCCGTGGGGCCGACCCTGTATTACGGCCCCGGCGCCGGTGCCGAGCCCACCGCTTCTGCGGTGATCGCCGACCTCGTCGATCTGGCCCGTACCCTCACTGTTGATCCGGAGCACCGGGTGCCGCACCTGGGCTTCCAGCCGGAGCACCTGAACGACTTCGAAGTGCTGCCGATCGACAAGGTGGAGACGGCCTATTACCTGCGTATCACCGCCCGCGATGTGCCCGGCGTGCTGTCGAAAATCACCCTGATCCTCAGTGAAGCGAATATCGGCATTGAGGCGGTGATCCAGCATGAAGGGGAAGAGGGCGAGGAATATGTGCCCCTGATCATCATGACCGACCGCGCCATTGAAGAGAAACTCGACGAAGCAGTCGACAAGATCCAGTCACTGTCCACCACCAAGGGCGACGTGGTGCGTATCCGCGTAGAATCTTTGGGCTGAGGCAGAACAAACAGGTAACCAACGTGAAATACATCAGCACTCGCGGGCAGGCGCCCGTACTCAGTTTTGAAGATGCCGTGCTGGCGGGACTCGCCACCGATGGCGGCCTCTATGTACCGGAAACCCTGCCGCAGTTTTCCCAACAGGAAATCGCTTCCTGGGCCGGGCTGTCCTACCAGGAGCTGGCGTTCAAGGTCATGGCGCCGTTCGTGGACGGTGAGATTTCCGACGACGACCTGCGCGAGCTGATCGCCAATACCTACAGCACTTTCCGTCACGATGCCATCGCGCCGCTGGTGCAGACCGCCCACAACGAGTTCATCCTGGAACTGTTCCAGGGGCCGACTCTGGCATTCAAGGATTTTGCCCTGCAATTCCTCGGCAACCTGCTGGACTACGTGCTGAAGAAGCGCAACCAGCGGGTGGTGATCATGGGCGCCACTTCCGGTGACACCGGTTCCGCTGCCATCGAGGGCTGCCGCCACAGCGATAACGTGGACATCTTCATCCTCCACCCGCACAACCGGGTGTCCGAGGTGCAGCGTCGCCAGATGACCACGGTGCTGGAAAAGAACGTCTTCAACATCGCCCTGGAAGGCAACTTCGACGACTGCCAGAACATGGTCAAGGCCAGCTTCGGCGACCAGTCGTTCCTGCCGGAAGGACGCCAGCTGGTGGCGGTCAACTCCATCAACTGGGCGCGCATCATGGCCCAGATCGTTTACTACTTTTACGTCGGTCTGGCGCTGGGCGCTCCCCACCGCCCGGTGGCGTTCTCCGTGCCCACCGGCAACTTCGGCGATATCTTCGCCGGTTACCTGGCCAGTCGCATGGGCCTGCCGGTTGACCAGCTAGTGATCGGCACCAACGCCAACGACATCCTGCACCGCTGCATCAGCGCCAACGACCACAGCCTGCACCAGCTGGTGCACAGCCTGTCGCCGTCCATGGATATCATGGTATCCAGCAACTTCGAGCGCATGCTATTCGATCTGTACGACCGCGACGGCGCTGCGATCTCCAAGCTGATGGCAGACTTCAAAGACAGCGGCAAGCTGAGTCTCAGCGAAACAGCGCTGACCCGCGCCCGCGAACTGTTCACCAGCTACCGCCTGGACGACGACGAGATGGTGCGTGTGATTGCCGATGTCTGGGAGCACACCGAATACCTGCTCGACCCGCACACCGCCATCGGCGTGGAAGCGGCCCGCAAGACCCGTCGCCGTCAGGATATTCCGATGGTCTGCCTGGCTACCGCCCACCCGGCGAAATTCCCGGAAGCGGTGCGCAAGGCCGGTTATCCCCAGGACCCGCCGCTGCCCCACCACATGGCGGACCTGTTCGAGCGCGAGGAACGCTACTCCGTGCAGCCGAAAGACATCGGCGCCGTGCAGCAGTTCATGAAAGAAAACATTCGCAAGTAAGGGCGGGAAGGGAAGAGCAATGTCCGTTGAAAGTTTTCTGGAAAAACTGAGCACCGCACCCGAATCCGTTTCCTTCAATGACACCATTGCGGTCATTGAGGGAAACTACGATTTCAGTGAAACCGCCTTCACCAATGGCGGAGCCGAAAATCAGGCCGGCCAGAATAACGGTTCCTGCAAGATTTTCGCCTTCGGTCGTCTCAATGGCCTGACCGAACAGCAAACCCTGCACTGTTTCGGCGATTATTACCGGGTGGATGTACTGCAAAATCCCGATGGTAACGACCACCAGAATATCCGCAATTTTATCGAGCACGGCTGGGCCGGTATCGATTTCAAGGGTGAGGCGCTGGCAGCAAAATAAGTCTGTCGGCAGGCAACTGTAAAAAATATATCCCGTTCGGTATCCGGCATGGCCAGCATCCAGGAAATTGAAGTGAAAGTGCTGGAAATAGACCGGCCTTCACTGGAAAAAAAGATCCTCGAACTCGGCGGCGAAAAGGAATTTGAAGCCGAGTTTTCCGCCATCCTCTACGACGATGCCGCAGGCTCCATCCGCGCTGCCGGCAACCTGTTGCGCCTGCGCAAGGAACAGGATGGAGTCAAACTCACCTTCAAGCAGAACCTCAGCACTGGCGTAGCCAAAATCATGGAAGAACACGAAACGGCGGTTGAGGATTTCGAGGTGATGCGCAAGATTCTGGCATCTCTTGGCTACCGGGAAATGCTGGCGCTGCGCAAAAACCGCGCGCAGTTTTCTCTCAACGGCCAGCACCTGGTATTCGACAAGTACTTCGACGAGTTGCAGCACATTCCGGAATTTCTGGAGATCGAGGCGCAGAGTGAAGCCGCGCTGCTGGAGTTGATGGATGTGCTGGGTATTGAGCGCCAGTTGGCACTGCCCTGGAATACCCACGACCTGATGGTTCACTACCAGAAAAAATAATATTTTCCTGGTTTAAAAATTTCCTTTCAGAATTTTTTATTAGTGAGATTTTTTGTCACTTTTCTTTGCGTGCCCAAAGAAAAGTAACCAAAAGAAAAGGCACTCCCGGTGTTGCGGCCTGACGGCTGCCCTCGAAAAAATCCCTTGCGACGGGTCGCTGTGACGCGACGTCCCTGTCGCGGCACAGCTCAAATGGACGTCCTGTCCATTTGCCCCTGCATGCAATTTTTCCTTCGGCGCAACACAGGGGGGTAGGGGGTGCCACCCTGCGAGGTCGGGGATTAGGAAAAGTTGGGCTGTTGGCTCCGATTCTCCCTCAGACCCGCCGAGCGAGAGAGGGACACAGGGAGAATTGCACAGGACGTGCAATTCAGGCTTGCCGGGGCATGGACGCCCCGTCAAGCCGGCCCGTCGTGTCGTTGTCGCAGCGAGGGAAGCCCTTGGGCCGGGTCTGTTGGGGCGTGCTTTTTTGGTGACTTTTTTTGCACGAGCAAAAAAGTCACATAAAACAATTACAAAGAATAAGAGGGTTATCTTCACCCTTTGTTTTGGTTCCTTTTCTTTGGGCAAACAAAGAAAAGGAACACCCAAGAATAAAGAAATTTGCTGCGATTACTTCTCCAGAATCGCCGCCACTCCCATGCCCCCGGCAGTACAAATGGAAATCAGCCCGCGTCCCTGTCCGGCATCATTCAGCAACTTCGCCAGGGTGCCGGCGATGCGCGCCCCGGTGGCGGCAAACGGGTGACCCAGTGCCAGGCTGCCGCCGGCGACATTCAGTTTGCTGCGGTCGATACTGCCCAGCGGCCCGTCCAGTCCCAGCCGTTCGCGGCAGTATTCCTCGGACTCCCAGGCTTTCAGGGTGCAGAGTACCTGGGCGGCAAAGGCCTCGTGAATTTCGTAGTGACTGAAGTCCTGCAACGACAGCCCGGCCCGGCGCAGCATGTTGGCCACCGCCACGGTGGGGGCCATTAGCAGCCCCTCGCCGCCCACGTGATCGACGGCGGCGGTTTCCATGTTGGTGAGTCGCGCCAGTACCGGCAGGTTGTTGGCTTCGGCCCATTCCTCGCTGGCCAGCAGAATGGCGGCAGCGCCGTCGGTAAGCGGGGTGCTGTTGCCGGCGGTGAGGGTGCCGCTTTCGCTGCGGTCGAAGGCGGGTTTCAGTCCCGCCAGTTGCTCCAGCGTCAGGTCATAGCGCAGGTTGTTGTCTCGCAGCATGCCCTCGCAGGGGGTGAGCAGGTCGTCGTAGAAACAGTTGCCGTAGGCGGCCTGAGCGCGCTGGTGGCTGGCCAGAGCCAGCTCGTCCTGCTCGGCGCGGCCAATCTGCCATTGCTTGGCCATCAGTTCCGCGTGCTCGCCCATGCTCAGTTCGGTGCGCGGTTCAGCGATGGCGGGTGTCACCGGTGACAGTTCCGATGGACTGAAGCCTTTCAGGGCCGACAGTTTCTGCCCGGCAGTCTTGGCCTTGGAGAGTTGCACCAGACGCTGGGAGAAGCGTCGGCCAAACAGAATCGGCGGATCGCTGGCATTGTCGGCGCCAGCGGCGATGCCACACTCGATCTGCCCCAGGGCGATCTTGGCGGCAATGCCGAACGCCGCCTGAAGACTGGTGCCGCAGGCCTGTTGCAGGCTGATGCCGGGCGTCAGCGGCGACAGGCTGGTGCCCAGCAGTGCCTCCCGCGCCAGGTTGAAATCCTTGGGGTGGTTGCTGACCGCACCGGCCACCACCTCGCCGAGCTGTTTGCCATGCAGGTTGCAGCGGTCCACCAGCCCCTGCAGGGTGGTGACCAGCATGTCCAGATTGGTCAGGTCCGCATAGCCGGTGCCCGCCCGGCAGAAGGGGATGCGGCTGGCGCCGACGATGGCCACCGGGCGAATGGTTTTGGCGTTGTTCATCGGGCTTCCTCCGGCAGCAGGTGGGAATGTTCCAGGTAATGCAGCGGGCCGCCTCTGAACGGCGCGAAGCCGGTGCCGAAGATCACCCCGGCGTCCAGCAGTTCGGCGCTGTCGACGATGCCCTCCGCCAGGCAGCGGCGGCATTCCGCCAGCAGCGGTTTCACCAGTCGCTCACCGATGATATCCAGTGCCACCATATCGCTGGCGCTCCCTTTCTGTGGCTTGTCCTTTTTCCAGCGGTAGAAACCCTCGCCGGATTTCTTGCCCAGCTTGCCGGCGTCGACCAGTGTCTGCAGCGGTTCGATGGCCTTCACATTGTCTGGGGCCAGTTTCTTCGCCACGCTGATCGCCACGTCCAGACCCACGGTGTCCACCAGCTCGATGGGCCCCATGGGCATGCCGAAGGTTTCCGCGCCGGCGTCGATGGTGGCCTTGCTGTGGCCTTCCTCCAGCAGGTTGATGGCCTCCAGCATGTAGGGGGCCAGCACCCGATTGACCAGGAAGCCGGGGGCGCTCTTCACCGGCAGCGGGTACTTGCCGATGCCCTGGCTGAAGATGCAGCCCTTCTTGATATCGGAGGGGTGGGACTGTGCGCCGCGCACCACTTCCACCAGTGGCATTTTCGCTACCGGGTTGAAGAAGTGCAGGCCGATCAGCCGCTCCGGTTTTTGCATCCCGGAAGCGATGTCTTCCAGGGGAATGGCGGAGGTATTACTGGCCAGCAGCGCATCCGGTTTGGCTTTCTGTTCCAGATCAATGAACAGCTGCTGCTTCGCTTCCAGGTTTTCGAAGATCGCCTCGATGATCACGTCGGCGCGATGAATACCTTGTCCCGCCACATCCGCCATCAGGCGACTCTTGGCAGCGGAGACCTTGGCGTGGGAGCGCAGTTTCTTTCTGAACAGGCTTTCCGCGCGTTTCAGGGCCGGTTCCACGTATTTCATTTCCCGGTCCTGCAGGGTGACTTCCAGGCCGCGCAGGGCGCACCAGGCGGCGATGTCGCCGCCCATCACGCCGGCGCCCACCACATGAACCCGGCGCGGTTGCCAGCCGGCGGTGGCCTCATCCGGTTTGGCCAATTCCTTTAACTGCTCCTGCAGGCGGAACACCCGGCGCAGGTTGCGGGACACATCCCCCATCAGCAGTTCGCTGGCTTTTTCCTCCTCGCCCTTCAGCATGGCGTCGAAGTCGTCGCCCACCTTGCGCCACAGGTCGATCAGCACATAGGGGGCCGGGTAGTGGTCGCGGCGGGCGCGCTTGGCCACTTCCGAGGCCATGGCCTTGGCGATCACCTGGCGTACGCCGGGGCTGCTGGTCAGTCGGTCCGCCGCGCTGGCTTTGTGGCCCTTGCGCTGGCGGACAATCGCCTTGCGGGCCGCCCAGTGCAGGCTGCCGTGTTCCGACACCACCTTGTCCACCAGGCCCATACTGCGCGCGGCTCGCGCTCGCAGGTTGCGGGCGGTGAGAATCAGTTCCAGAGCCTTGCGGCCGCCGAGCAGGCGAATGCCGCGGGCGGTACCGCCGAAGGCGGGAAAAATACCGAGCTGGATTTCCGGAAAACCGATGCGGGTTTTCTCCGAGTCCAGCGCCACCCGGTAATCGCAGGCCAGCGCCAGTTCCAGGCCCCCGCCGAGGCAGAAGCCGTGGATGGAGGCGACGGTGTAGCAGGGCAGCGCTTCCAGCCGGGCAAACAAACGGTGCGCCTCTTCAATGCCGAGTCTGGCCTGCTCTTTGTCGGTCTGCTGGTCGAACTCGCGGATATCGGCACCGGCGATAAAGCCGCTGGCTTTGCCGGACTGGATCACCAGCCCTGCGGGCAAATCCGCTTCCAGCGCGGTCAGCACCTCGCCCAGTTCCAGCAAGACTTCGCTGTTAAGGGAATTGACCTTTTCTCCCTGGCGGTCGAGGGTCAGCCAGGCGATGCCTTCGGCGTCGCGCTGCAGTTGCCAGTGGCGGTAGGGATTGTTGTTGTCGGTCATGGGCAGAAAGACTCCCGTGCTCCAGCCGGTGCGCCTGCTTTACAATGCAGGCCTGGTTGTTAAGGATTCGACCATGTCGCTTTTTTGTCGGATCATCATAGTAAGGGAATGAAATGCCTGCCGCCACAAAAGGGGATCAACAGCCGCCGATGATTAAACCCGCCATTCTGCAGCGCCCCTTTGACCTCTCCGGTTGCGAATTCAGTTCGCAGATACCACCGCTGTTGCAGCGCATCTACGCCGCCCGCGGCATCACCAGCGATGCGGAACTGGAGCGCACCCTCAACCGCCTGCCACACCCGCAAAACCTGCGCGGTCTGGATGCTGCCGTGGAGTTGCTGGAGCAGGCCCTGCGGCAACAGCAGCGGGTGCTGATCGTCGGCGACTTCGATGCCGATGGTGCCACCAGCACGGCGGTCTCCCTGCTGGCACTGCGGGCCATGGGGCTGCAGCAGGTGAATTTCATCGTCCCCAACCGCTTCGAATACGGCTACGGCCTCACCCCGGAAATCGTCGAGCTGGCCAAACAGTATCAGCCGGACCTGATCATCACCGTGGACAACGGCATCTCCAGCATCAGCGGCGTGGCCGCGGCAAAGGCGGCGGGCATCAAAGTGCTGATCACTGACCACCACCTGCCCGGTGCGCAAGTGCCGGAGGCGGACGCCATCGTCAATCCCAACCAGCGCGGCTGCGAATTCCCCAGCAAAAACCTCGCCGGGGTGGGGGTGGTGTTCTACCTGATGAGCGCCCTGCGCGGTCGGTTACGGGATAGCGGCTGGTTTGCGGAAAAGAACATCCCGGAACCGAATATGGCGGACTGGCTCGACCTGGTGGCGCTGGGCACCGTGGCGGATGTCGTCCCGTTGGATGCCACCAACCGCATCCTGGTGCACCAGGGTTTGCAGCGCATCCGCGCCGGCAAAACCCGCCCCGGTATCCAGTCACTGCTGGAACTGTCCGGTCGCGACCGCCAGCGGCTGGTGGCCGCCGACCTGGGCTTTGCCCTGGGACCGCGTTTGAACGCCGCCGGGCGGCTCGACGATATGAGTATCGGCATCCAGTGCCTGCTCGAGGAAGATGGCTATCTAGCGCGGGAATACGCCGTGCAACTGGACGAGCTGAACCGCGACCGCCGGGTGATCGAGGCGGACATGCAGCGGGAGGCGCTGGAAGCACTGGAGCAACTGAACCTGGATGAACAGCAGCTGCCCTGGGGGCTGTGCCTGTTCGACGCCAACTGGCACCAGGGGGTGGTGGGTCTGTTGGCCTCGCGCATCAAGGACCGCATCCACCGCCCGGTGATCGCCTTCGCCGATGCCGGCAACGGCGAGTACAAGGGTTCCGCCCGCTCCATCAAGGGCCTGCATATCCGCGATGCCCTGGACGCGGTGGCCAGCCGCGATCCCGAGCTGATCAGCAAGTTCGGCGGCCACGCCATGGCGGCGGGGCTGAGCCTGCCCGGTGAACGCTACCAGGACTTTGTCACCGCCTTCGACGACGAAGTGCGCCGCCAGCTCAGCCCGGCGGACCTGGAGGCGGAAATCCTTACCGACGGCAGCCTCGATATCACCGAGCTGACTATCGACACCGCCCAACTGCTGCGGGACTCCGGCCCCTGGGGGCAGCACTTCCCCGAGCCACTGTTCGAGGGCGAGTTTTACATCGTCCAGCAGCGCATCGTCGGCGAAAAACACCTGAAGCTGCTGCTGGCGCTGGATGAGGGCAAACAGCAGCTGATTGATGCCATCGCCTTTAATGTGGATACCGAACGGTGGCCCAACCCGGCGGCAAAGAAGGTAAGCCTGGTTTACAAGCTGGATATCAACCTGTGGCAGGGCAGGGAGTCGGTGCAGTTGATGGTGGAGAGTATTGATTTATTGAGATGAGCAATATGATACCTAGGAGGCCGCTGGCTCATAAAAAGGTTAGGGCCGGTGCAAGGGCTTGAGGTGGTCAATTTTGCAAATATCTCGGTTAGCTGATCAAGAGGGCAAGAGGTTGGTGGCAAAAACCTATGGATATTAAAGCTTATATTGAGTCGTTTTTTGATTAGTGCTTGACACTTAAAGATCGTATTAAGCTACTTATTGATGGCGAGTGTTGGTCGACGAATAGTGAATGAAAGGAGTCAAAACTAAATGAGCGAGTTTTTAAGCAAGCTTTCGTCATACAATATTTTTAACTACTTGGTTCCGGGCGTAGTTTTTGCCATTCTTGGAGATGTAATCACTGATTACGGGATTATCCAGAAGGATATTGTTGTAGGTCTTTTTTTGTACTACTTCATAGGGTTGGTGGTTAGCAGAATAGGGTCGTTAGTTGTAGAGCCCTTGCTAAGGAAAGTTGGATTCCTTGAAACAGTTCCGTACTTTGATTTTATAAAGGCGTCAAAAGAAGATGAAAAGATTGAGACGCTTTCTGAGGCTAATAATTCATACCGTACGTTTGTGGCAACATTTGCTTCTCTTGTGTTGTTAAAATTTTCTGAATTTCTTGGGGAAAAATTTCCTCCTATTGGTGAAGGCATAGGCTTCATATTAATTTTTATATTGTTTTCTATATTTTTGTTGTCGTATAGAAAACAAAATTCATATGTGGTCAAAAGGGTGACGCACGCAATTCATTTATCACAGGGAGATGAGTAATGAGTGATTATTTTGAGATAGATTTTCTAGATGTAGAGTCCTCAAAAAGTGGAGATGCGATCTCAATCAGATACAAAGTTGCAGGGGATACACGAATTCATGTTGTTGATGGGGGATTTCAAGATACAGGAGACTCTGTTATCTCCCATATAAATACATATTATGAAAATCCAAAAAAAATAGATTCTGTTGTTGTTACTCACCCAGACGGAGACCATGCTGGTGGGTTAAGAAAGGTGCTTGAGGAGTTTAATGTAGATGAATTGTGGATGCTGCGCCCATGGCAGTATGCTCATGAGTTGATAGATCGATTTTCAAGGTACAAATCAGTCGAAAACTTAGAGGAGCGTTTGCGAGAGGTTTATCCAAATATTGATGCATTAGAAAAAATAGCAATCAATAAAGGAATACCAATATATGAGCCATTTCAAGGTGCTTTGATAGGCGAGTTTACTGTAATGGCGCCAACAAAAAATCGATATTTGGACTTGGTTGTTGAGTCAGAGAAAACTCCTGAAGCTTCTAAAGAAGAAAGTGCTCTTGATACATTAGATTCTATGTTTGAAGCTGCCTCGCAGAAAGTGATATCACTGTGGCGATCTTTTTGGGGGGAAGAGAACTTTTCTGAAGAAGAGACGAGTTCTGAAAACGAAATGAGTGTGATTCAGTTTGCGAACATCTGTGGCAAGCGGATTCTTCTTACTGGAGATGCAGGTCGGTCTGCGCTAATTGAAGCTGCGGACTATGCGCCAGTTGTCGGTTTGGAATTGCCTGGAATAGATCGGTTTCAAGTCCCCCATCATGGATCACGTAGGAACGTGTCCACAGAGATTCTAGACAGTTGGTTGGGTCCTCGTCTTGATGCAAGGCCAGTAAAAGGCGAAGAAACATTTACTGCCATAATAAGTGCAGCAAAGAAAGACGAGCACCACCCTCGGAAAGCTGTTGTTCGGGGCCTAATGCATAGGGGAGCAAAAGCAGTTACTACAGAAGGTACTAACGTGCGAACCTCGTATAACGCACCAGAACGAGAGGGTTGGTCAGCTGCCAAACCTCTAGAGTATCCAGAAGAACAAGAGGAATAACTGGCTCGATAGCTGATTGGGTGCGCAACTACTCTACGTTAATTGGAGTCATTTTCTGTTGTTTATAGATTAATGACGCATAGCAGGAATATGCGATGTCGAGAGTAAAGAACAACAACCCCAAACACTCCAGAGTCTACCTTGTCGGCAGCGGTATCGCCTCTCTGGCCAGCGCGGTGTATCTGATCAAGGATGCCGGGGTGCCCGGCGCCAACATCCATATCCTGGAGCAGGATGAGATTCCCGGCGGCGCGCTCGACGGTGCCGGTGATGCGGAAAACGGCTTTATCATCCGCGGCGGGCGAATGCATGAAGAGCACTATGTCTGCTACTGGGACCTGCTCTCCAATATCCCCTCCTACGATGACCCCAGTGTCTCCGTCAAAGACGAGTCGTTTGAGTTCAACGCCCGCTATGTCTCCCACGCCCAGGCGCGGTTGCTGAAAGCCGGCGAAAGGATGGATGTCTCATCCTTCGGCCTGTCGTTAACCGATCAGGCGGATCTGCTGAAACTGATGTTTTCCTCCGAGAAATCCCTGGACAACATTCGCATCCAGGACTGGTTCAGGGACGAGTTCTTCACCAGCAATTACTGGTACCTATGGACCTCCATGTTTGCTTTCCAGAAGTGGAGCAGCGTGGCGGAGATGCGCCGCTATATGAAACGCTTTATCCACCTGCTGGACGGGATGCCCCGGCTGGGTGGCGTGATGCGCACCAAGTACAACCAGTACCACTCGGTGGTTGTGCCACTGATGCGCTACCTGGAGGGGCTAGGTGTCCATTTCGATACCCGGACGCAGGTTGTCGATATCGATTTTGACCTTTCTGCCGAGGAGAAAACCGCGACGGCGATTCACACCTTCAATCAATCCGGCAGCGAAGAAAAGATTGATCTCGGTGAGCACGATTATGTGTTTATCACCAACGGCTCGATCACCGAGAGCACGGATTATGGTTCGTGGACAAAGGCGCCGATACTGAAAGACAAGGCATCATCGGGGGCGTGGATGCTGTGGGAAAAAATCGCCAGTAAGGACAAGGCGTTCGGCAACCCCGGGGTGTTCAGTGACAATATCGATTTGCAGAAATGGTATTCCTTCACCGCCACCATCAAGGACGACACCTTCCACGATTACATGGAAGAGTTCTCCGGCAATTTAAGTGGCACCGGCGGCCTGGTGACCATGACCGATTCCAGCTGGCTGATGTCCATTGTGATTGCTCGCCAGCCGCATTTCCCCAACCAGCCGAAAGACGTAAAAGTGTTCTGGGGCTATGCCCTGTATCCCGACAATGAAGGCGATTTCGTGAAGAAAAAAATGTCGGACTGCAACGGCGAGGAAATACTGGAAGAGCTGTGGTATCAACTCAAGGTTCAGGACCTGATGAAGCCGATTGTGGCTGCTGGCAAAGCGAATTGCATACCGGTCGCCATGCCCTTTATCGACAGCCTGTTTATGCCGCGGGCGCAGGGCGACCGTCCGGACGTGTTACCGAGAGGGGCAACAAACTTTGCCTTCCTCGGCCAGTTTGCCGAAGTGCCGAAGGATTGCGTGTTTACCGTGGAATACTCCGTGCGCTGTGCGCAAACCGCTGTGTATGGCCTGTTTGAAACCGCTAAAGAGGTGCTGCCGGTTTATGACTCCATTCATAACCCCGGTGTGTTAATCCAGGCGATGAAGGCGATCAGTCGTTAGCCAGCCCTGTGGGTAGTCGAGATTCAGGCGGGCGTGCCCACAGGCGCTTATTCGAAGAATCGCACCCATTCGGGGGAGGGGCTGAGATGGTCTTCGATCTGTCTATTCCTGAGGGTGCGCACCGGCACAAAGGGATTATCACTGGATGAGTTGTCGTAGAAGCGCACCACGTCGCAGAGGGGCAGGGCGCGGCGTACGTTTTCGATGACCCTCGGGATACGCGAGAAAATTTTCTCGGCGGGCACGTTGTGGCCCCCTTCGCTGACTCGCTGGGCGACGCGCATGGCGTTGAGCTGTGGGTGTTCGACGTGGATGTAGACCAGCACGGTTTCGTAGCCTCGAGCCTTGGCATCGGCGATAAAGTCGATTTTTGAGGGGTGAGAGAACACGGTTTCGAAGCAGAAGTTGTATTTTTCGATCAGCAGGCGGTGGCGCAGGTCGTCGATCAGCCGTGCACTGATGTAGCTGTGGCTTTCCGGGTCGTCGGGATAGAGGGCTTTGGCAAGGCTGTCGGCGTTGACCAGGGGAATGCCGGTGGGCCGGATAAAGTGATTATAGAAGGTGGTTTTACCGGCGCCGTTGCCGCCGGTGAGTACCCACAATTGTTTGGGCTTCTCTTCCGTAGGCCGTTTGGCTTGTTTTCTGGGTATTTTGGCCACGGTTTAGGGTTTTACAGAAGTGAATTCACCGTCCTGATATTTCCCCACGGTGACACTGCCGGTGGAGTCTATCTGTTCCAGAAAGCCTGGGTATTGCTGTGATGCCTGGTAGCGCACAGGTGCACTGCTGATCTGGCGGGACAGCTCACCGGATTCACGCATCCGCTCCAAGGTGTTGAACACCTGCTCCGGTGCTACACGGGGGGCGCGAATTTTCTCGGCCTTGATGCGGGCGGTGCCTGCAAGTACGGAGATCAGCGAGCTCTCGTCCACGACTTCGGCCACGGCGCGGCCGATGCTGGCCCAGTATTCCACCTGTTCCGCGGCACTGCGGTGGAAGGCGGCCCCAGCGACACTGGCTTGAGACATGAGGCTCTCGTCCAGGCGGACGGGGGATTTCGCTTTTGCCATGATCTTTATTTGCTCAGTCAACCATAGATGAAGGGAAGTGTAGCATATTGCTACAAAATTGTGGCTGGTGGGTAAAATAAAGCCATGATGGTCAGCTCATGTCGATGAATGGAGAGTGGTCGACAATCCTGACTCCCCGCGTAGGCCATTCCTGGCGGCGTTGTAAACCTGCTGTTTTGACCGAAATGGTCAGGCGGCAACCTTTTGCATTTGCGCCGGTTTGGAGAGCAGGTCGATCACCAGGTCTGCGGTTGTGTGGTCCAGGTCGGTGGCCAGGGTTTCGATGAAGCCCGTCGGCAGGATGCACAACACGTCGTAGCCCTGGTCGCCGGAGCGCAGGCAGTAGTAAGTGTTTCTGCCCTCGTGGCTCAGCAGGCACATGATCTCATCCAGGAACACATTGTAGCTGTGATCCTCGGCGTCCTTGACCAGCACTTGGAACTGGTCGCAATAGCTCACTTTGCCCACAAACGAAGTCGGGTGAGTGGATTTGGGGTACTTGGGGTCTGTGACCTCCACCGTCACCCCGTTGACCAATAGATGATTAAACAGGTTTGACATGGTAATTCCTCACAGTGGGTTCGTAACTGCCGGACCCTGAACCTTGCTGCACTGTGCGCAGGGCCTGCGGCAGTTGAACCAGTCGTCGACTAATCAGTCGTTAAAGAGCGTCGCTGCTGATGGTTTTTTCATCAGCGTCGAATTCATCATGAGGAATTTTTTTAGAAAGGGCATTCTAGAAACCATGCTAAAAAGTATGACTTTTCGGCATGGTAATCATATGAATTTCAAATAATTACTGTAATAAAAAATACTTTTTATACGAGTAAAAAAATCAATATTTGGCTTTGAATTTTTTAGCCGGATGAATTTTTCATTTCTTCCAGTTCTACCCAGCGCTCGGCGGCTGCATCCAACGCCATCTGCTTTTCACCCAGGGCGTCCAGAATGGGCTGGGTTTCAGTGAAGGGGCGGTTGAAGAAATCCGGGTTCGCCGTCTGCTCTTCCAGGGCGGCGATATCGGTTTCGAGCTGGTCGATCAGGTCGGGCAGCATGTCCAGTTCCCGCTGCAGCTTGTAGCTGAGCTTGCCGGTTGCGGGTTTCTTTTTCGCCTCGGCAGTGGTGTCGTGGTCGACGATATGGCCCGAGGGGTGGTCGATGGTGTCGGCAATTTTCAACTGCTTGCCGCGCTGCGCCCAGTCGCTGTAGCCGCCGATGTATTCCTCGATTCTGCCATCTTCTTCAAACACCAGTACGCTGGTGACCACGTTGTCGAGAAATTCCCGGTCGTGGCTGACGATGATCAGGGTGCCCTGGTATTCCACCAGTTGCTCTTCCAGCACCTCAAGCATTTCCACGTCGAGGTCGTTGGTGGGTTCGTCGAGAATCAGCAGGTTGGTGGGGCGTGTGAACAGCTTGGCCAGCAATACCCGGTTGCACTCGCCGCCGGAGAGGGCGCTGACCGGGGTCATGGCGCGCTTGGGGGAGAACAGGAAGTTGCGCAGGTAGCCGATGATGTGGCGCTCCTTGCCGTTGAGCTTGATGTATTCCTTGCCGTTGCCGACGTTCTCGGCAATGGTCTTGTCGGTTTCCAGTTCGCGGTGGGTCTGGTCGAAGTAGCCGATTTCCAGGTTGGTGCCCAGCTTGATCGAGCCCTGATCCGGCTCGATCTGGCCGAGCAGGATTTTCAGCAGGGTGGATTTGCCGACACCGTTGTTGCCGATCAGGCCGATGCGGTCGCCGCGCATGATCTTGATCTTGAAGTTGTTGATCAGCTGCTGGCCGCCGTAACTGTGGCAGAGGCTGCGCGCTTCGATCACCTTGCGGCCGGAATTCTCGGCGGTTTCGACGCTGATTTTGGCCTTGCCCTGGCGCTTGATGCGTTGTTCCCGCTGGTCGCGCATGGCTTCCAGCGCCCGCACCCGACCCTCGTTGCGGGTGCGGCGGGCCTTGATGCCCTGGCGAATCCAGACTTCCTCTTCCGCCAGTTTCTTGTCGAACAGGGCGTTGCGGGTTTCTTCTTCCTCGATGGCCTGCTCCTTGAGGCGCAGGTAATTCTGGTAATCGCCGGGCCAGCTCACCAGGTGGCCGCGGTCGATCTCGACGATGCGGGTGGCCAGGCGTTGCAGGAAGTTGCGGTCGTGGGTGATGAAGATGACCGCGCCCTGGAAGCCGCGCACACGGTTTTCCAGCCACTCGATGGTGCTGATGTCCAGGTGGTTGGTGGGCTCATCCAGCAACAGCAGGTCCGGGTTGGAGACCAGCGCCTTGCCCAACGCCACCCTGCGGCGCCAGCCGCCGGACAGCTCCGAAAGGGTCTTGTGGGCCGGCAATTCCAGCTGGCTGATGATGGTTTCCACTTGCTTGTCGACCTGCCAGCCGCCGCCGGCGTCGATGGCGGCCTGCAGATCTTCCAGTACCTTCATGCCCGCCTTGTCGAGGGTTTGCTGGGACTGGTGGTTGAACTGGTCGATCAGCGCCTGCTGGTCTGCCAGGCCCTCCCGCACCACATCGGCGACGTTGCGTTCCAGGTCGCCGGGCAGCGCCTGTTCCAGCTGGCTGATGCGCAAGTGTTTGCGGAAGTGCAGTTCGCCGTGATCCGGCTTGATCTGGCCGCTGATGATTTTCAACAGGGTGGACTTGCCGGCGCCGTTGCGACCGATCAGGCAGATCCGTTCCCCCGGCTCCACTGTCAGATCGGCGTGGATGAGCAGTGGCACATCGCCAAACTCGATGGAAATATCGTCGATGCGGATAAGGCTCATGGGTCAGGGTTTCACGGCGGTGGCGAAGGCCGCGGATTCTAGCAGAGTTCGTGCCCCGGCAGCAGAGGGGCTCAGTGGTCGCCGTTCAGCAGCGGTTCCAGTATGGAGCGCACCCGCTCGGCAATCAGTGGCTGGGCTTCCTCGGTGGGGTGGATGCCGTCTTCCTGCAACAGCTCCCGATCGGTGGCGATGTCGCCGAACAGGAACGGCAGCATGGGCACCTCCGCCTGTTCTGCCAGATCCGTGTAGGCGGCGGCGAACTGGTCGCTGTAGCGCCTGCCGTAGTTGGGCGGGATGCGCATGGCGAACAGGATCGGTTGGGCATCGCCCTGACGGCTCAGCTCGATCATCGCCTGCAGGTTCTGTTTCATGCGCGGGATGGGGTAGCCGCGCAGGCCGTCGTTGCCGCCCAGCTCGATCAGCACAAAGTCCGGCTGGTGTTCGGCAATGAGGGTGTTCAGCCGCGACAGGCCGCCGCCGGTGGTATCGCCGCTGATACTGGCGTTGACGACCTGGTGCTGCTCGCCCAGCTGTTGTTGCAGCAATTCCACCCAGCCCTTGCCGCGATCAATGCCGTAACCGGCACTGATACTGTCCCCCAGCACCAGCAGGGTGGCGCTGTAGGCAGGCAGTGCCAACAGTAGTGACAGTGTGAAGAGCAGTGGTCGCAAAGGCTGGAAAAGCGGCATCGGAAAAACTTGATGGGGAATCATAACTGTTACAGTCTAAGGACTTTCCGGGCAACTTGCTAAGGGCTTTCGATTAATCAGTTAAGGACTTTTCGATTAACCAGCTAAGGGCTTTTCGGGCAAATGGAAGAAGCGGTAAAGGACGTGCTCCACATGATTGAAGCCAGCCAAATCACCAAAGAGGTGGCCACCTCCGCCGGTGCTCTGCGTATCCTCGATGACATCAGCCTGGCGGTGGCGGAAGGCGAGGCCCTGGCCATCATCGGCCCCTCCGGTTCCGGCAAGTCCACCCTGCTGGGTATTCTCGCCGGGCTGGATTTGCCCAGTGCCGGGCAGGTGCGGATCAACGGCGAGGACATCACCGCCATGGACGAGGAGGGCCGCGCCGCCATGCGCGCCCGCTACGTGGGGTTTGTGTTCCAGTCCTTTCACCTGCTGCCCAGCCTGACGGCGCTGGAAAATGTCGCCCTGCCACTGGAATTGCGCGGCGACAGCGACGCCATGGAGACTGCCCGCCGCTACCTGGAGCGGGTGGGGCTGGCGGAGCGCCTGCAGCACTACCCGCGCCAGCTTTCCGGCGGCGAACAGCAGCGGGTGGCACTGGCCCGCGCCTTTGCCAGCCAGCCGAAAATTCTCTTTGCCGACGAACCCACCGGCAATCTCGATACCGCCACCGGCGAAACCGTCAATGACCTGCTGTTTCAGTTGAACCGCGAGGCGGGCACTACCCTGGTACTGGTCACCCACGAGCCGAATCTGGCCAACCGCTGCCATCGCCGGGTTGCCCTCAGTGGTGGCCGGCTGGTGAGCGGTGAACAGCGGGAGCGGGTGACGACGCCGTGATGGCCCTCAAATTACTGTGGCGCAGCTGGCGCGGCGGCCAGCTGGGACTGGTGTTCGGCGCACTGGTGATGGCGGTGGTGGTGGTCACCTCGGTGGCGCTGCTGGCGGACCGGGTGGAGCGGGCGCTGGTGAAGGAGTCCAGTCACTTTCTGGCGGCGGATGCCCAGGTGCGCAGCAGTCGCGACATTCCCACGGCGTGGCTGGATGAGGCCCACCGGCGCGGCGTGGCAACGTCGCAGGTCGCGCTGTTCTCGTCGATGGTCTACAGCGGCGACTATAACCATCTGGCCTCGGTGAAAGCAGTGCAGGGCAATTATCCGCTGCGCGGGTTGCTGACCCTGTCCGACACGCCCTTTGCCACCGATCCCGAACTGTTTCAGCAGGTCGACCACGGCCCGCCCGCCGGCGAAGTCTGGGTGGACAGCCGCCTGTTGCCACTGTTGAACATGTCCCTTGGCGATACCCTGGAAGTGGGTGAGGCAAAACTGCGCGCCACCCGGGTAATTGTGGAGGAGCCGGACCGGGGCGGCTCGTTTTCCCTGTTCGGCGCCCGGGTGCTGATGAGCTGGGACGACCTGGCCGCCTCAGGGGTGATCCAGCCCGGCAGCCGGGTCAATTACCGGTTCCTGCTGGCCGGTGAAGATGCCACGCTGAACGATTACCTGGGCTGGCTGGAACCGCGGCTGGCGGTGCACGACCGGTTGCTGTCACCGGATGAAGCCCAGGCCGGTCTCGCCGATACCCTGACCCAGGGGCGGCGTTTCCTGTTGCTGGCGGGCAGCCTCGGCGTGGTGCTGGCGGGCATCGCCCTGGCGTTGGCCAGTCGGCACTTTGCCGCGGGGCAGACCGCGGCGGTGGCGCTGCTGAAAAGCTGGGGCCTGTCTGCTCGGCGGGTGCGCTCCCTCTACTGGCAACAGATTCTCTGGCTGGGGCTGGCCGGGTCCCTGCTGGGCTTGCTGTTGGGCTGGCTGATCCATGAATTGCTGATTGCTGCCGTGCGCGAATTGCTGCCGGTCAATCTGCCCGTGCCCGGCTGGCGGCCCTGGGCCACCGGCCTGGCCACCGGATTGCTCTGCCTGCTGGGCTTTGCGCTGCCAGCCCTGTGGCACCTGCCGGCACAGTCGCCGTTGGCGGTGTTGCGCCGGGATGTAGCGGAGCGCCCGGTGGGAGTGATGCGACGTCTGTTGATCGGCGTGGCCGGGATATCCGCCATGCTGTTGTGGTACAGCCAGAGCGCTGCCATGACGTTGGCGGTGCTGGCCGGTCTGGCCATGACCGCTGCCGCGGTGATGGGTCCCGGCTGGTTGCTGCTGCGGCTGGTGCGCCACCTGGGGCATCGCGCCGGCAGTATCTGGCGGTTGGCGCTGGGCAATCTGTGGCGCCGCCGGGTGCAGAGCCTGGTGCTGCTGACCGGGTTTGCCGGCGCCATGGCGATCCTGATGACCCTGGCGATGATCCGCACGTCACTGCTGGAAGAATGGCGCTGGCAGCTGGCGCCGGATGCCCCCAATCACTTCCTGGTGAATGTCGCTCCCCACGAGTTGGCCGGGGTGGAACAGTCGCTGGTGGATAACCAGCTCACCACCGTGGGCTGGTATGCCATGGTGCGCGGGCGCATTACCCTGATCGACGGTCAGCCGCCCTCGGAAGAACTGGTGGAGCAGAACGAGGCTCTGTGCCGGGAGCTGAATCTGAGCTGGACCGCCGAACTGCCCGAAGGCAATAAAGTGGAGCAGGGCCAGTGGTGGGGCCAGCTCGACGGCTCTGCCGATGGCTTTGTCGAGGGCTTTTTTGAGAAATATGGCGACAACGTGGCGCCGGTGTCCATCGAGCAGGATCTGGCTGATGAAATCGGCGTGACCCTGGGCAGCCGCCTCAGCTTCAGCGTCGGCGGTCTGACCTTTGACGGGGTGATTACCAGTATCCGCAGTCTCAACTGGGACACCATGACCCCCAACTTCTACATCCTGTTCCCGGAAGGCTACCTGGAACAGTTTCCGCGTATTTTCATGACCAGCCTGTACCTGACACCTGAGCAGAAGCCGTTCGTCAACGAACTGTTGCGCCGCTATCCGACCGTGCTGGTGATCGAGCTGGACATGGTGCTCGACCGCATCCGCACCATGGTGTCCCAGGTGACCCACGGTCTGGAACTGATGACTCTATTGATTCTCGGCTGCGGGGTGCTGGTGATGCTGGCGGCGGTGCGCCTGTCCATGGATGAGCGCCTCCAGGAGAGCGCCATCCTGCGCACCCTGGGCAGTACCGGACGGCGCATTCTCGCCCTGCAGTCCCTGGAATTCGGCGCACTCGGTGCGCTGTCGGGATTGCTGGCGGCCAGCGGCGCGGAGCTGGCGCTGTTCCTGTTGCAGCGGAGAATGTTCGAGGCACCGTTTGGTCTGCACTGGGAATTGTGGCTGGCGGGACCACTGCTCGGCGCCCTGCTGGTGTCCCTGTTGGGGATCGCCTATACCCGCCGGGCGGTGACGCAACCGCCGCTGCAGGTGCTGGGCGGTTTGTAGGCCGGGAGATTTAGAACATGACCTCCATCCCCAAATAAACCCCTTCCTCCCGGGTATGTTCGTTATCGTCGCGGGCTATGTCCTTGCGGTCGTCCCAAAGCTGCTCCACCCGGTATTCCAGAAACAGTTTGAGTTGGGGGTTGTGAAAATAATACAGGCTGGCGCGGCGCTCGATGGAATTCCATCCTTCGCCGAGTTCCTGCTGCTCCACCTCGTTGCTGGACCAAAGGGTTTCGATGCCCAGCAGTAGTGCCCAGCGGTTGGTGAGCATGAATTTCCGTTCGATTTCCAGGTTCAGTTCTGCATGGTCATCGGACTGGTAGAACACCAGGTCGGTGTCGATAAAGTAGGGAAACAGATATTCCACTCCGGCGCCAAGGCGGGTATCCGCTGCGGGACGGTAGCGGTAATTGATGCCACCTTTCCATAGCCCGTAGCGGCCAAAGGGCCGCGCATAGAAGATGTCCATATCCAGGTCTTCGAGCCGGTCATCGGCTACTGCTGATTCCATGTCGATCAGCAGTTTGTGGAAGTCCGGTCCGCCCAGATAGCGGGTGTTGAGTTCCCAGCTGTCATCGTCATGCAGGCGCAGGATTTCAACATCGGTGCGGTTGAACCAGCTGCCGCTGGTCATGTCAGCATCTGCCAGGACGGGCAGTAACAGCGTGAAAGCCGGAAGAATTTTAAGCGGGTTCAATGGTGATCCTCCTCCGGCAGGTTGTCATAACGGATCAGCCGGGTCATCCCCGCTTTCATGTGGTAGAGGTTGTGGCAGTGGAACAGCCATTTGCCGCTCTCTTCTGCCTTGATCCAGGCCACCCGCTGGCCCATGGGCGGCACATCGATGGTGTGTTTGCGGGGATTGTGGCTGCCGTTGCCGGTATCCAGGACAAACCAGTGACCGTGAATGTGGATGGGGTGGTGCATCATGGTGTCGTTTATCAGTGTCAGCTTGTAGGTCTTGCCCTCTTCAAACAGGATCGGTTCAGCGTCCTCGAAGCGCACATTGTCGAAGGACCAGATATAGCGCTCCATGTTGCCGGTGAGGTGCAGGGTCAATTCGGTGGCGGGTTCTTCCGGATGCCGTGATACGTAGGTGGCGCGCAAGTCGTTGTAGTCCAGTTTGACGACTTTTTTCGGGCTGGAGGTGTGGCTGCTCATGGCCGCCATGTCGTGGCCCATGTGCTGGCTGTGATCCATGGCCATATGGGTGCTGTGGTCCATTTCAGCCATGGTTTGTGGCTGAGAGCCGTTCATGGCGTGGTGATCGTGGCCTTTATCGAACCAGGGATCGTTGAAAGCGGCGAGATCCGCAGTATCCGGTTGGTCGGGGCGGGTTTTCAGGGTGGCGATGGCGTGCCCGGTGCGATCCTGGGCTTCGGCGTAGACGTAGTAGGGTTTGTCCTCATCAATCTTCAGCAGAATGTCATAGGTTTCGGCCATTCCCATCAGCAGCCGCTGGGCCATTACTGGCTCCACCGGTTGGCCATCGGCGGCCACCACGGTGAAGTATTCCGCACCATCAATACGCAGGTTGAAGTAGCTGCTGGCTCCGCCGTTGATGATTCGCAGGCGCACGGTTTCACCGGGTTTGACCTGCTGGGTCCAGGGCTGATCCGGAGTTTTGCCATTGATCAGGAAGGCGTCGTAGGCCACATCCCCCCAATCCCAGACACCCATGCGCATTTGCTGCATATGGGCGATAGTCTGGCGTATCTGCTGCCGTTTGGTCTCGTCCGCATCGCGGTACTCGTCCCAGAAAAATTTCCAGCTGGGACGGAATTGCTTGTAGTAATCGCCGTCTTTTTTCAGGTTGCTGTAGGTTTCATCCGGGTTGCGATCTGCCCAGTCCGACAGCATCAATGTCACTTCGCGGTCGTATTTCAGGGGTTCCTGTTTGGGTTCCACCACAAAGGCGCCGTACAGCCCCCGCTGTTCGTGGAACTTGCTGTGGGAGTGATACCAGTACGTGCCAGACTGCTTCAGGGTGAAGTGGTACTGGAAGGTCTCTCCGGGCATCACCGGCGCCATGGTAACCCAGGGAACTCCGTCCATTTTGTAGGGCACCAGCAGACCGTGCCAATGAATGGAGCCCGGTTCATCGAGCTCGTTGTGAAGGTTGATGGTGACTTCATCTCCTTCGGTAAAGCGAAGTTCCGGCGCGGGAATCTGTCCGTTGACGGTAACCGCTTTCACCGGTTTTTTGCCCAGCGTGACGGTTTCGTAACGCATGGTCAGGTCCACGGTGTGGGTGGCGGACAGGACCGGGCTGCTCAAGACGAGGCCCGCCAATAGCAGTGACAGGGGTTTAAGAAATTCTTTCATCGCGGTTCTATCTACGGAGGTATAGGCACAGGATATCTGTTTGACAACTGAATCCTAGACCCTACAGCAACTGGAAGGTCAATAAATTTTATCGGGCTGCTTGACCTTATATTAACTGTAAGGTTTACAGTGTAATTGGGAAACTTTTCAGGTGGTCCATGAAGATCAGCGAAGTCGCATCGAAAACAGGGCTGGACGCCAAGACAATCCGCTATTACGAGAGCATTGGACTGGTGGAGTTACCTGACCGGCTGGATAACGGTTACCGGGATTACAGCGAGCAGAACATCCGCCAGCTGTGGTTTTTGCGCCATGCACGGCAATTCGGTTTTTCAATCGACCAGTGCCGCGAGTTGCTGGCGCTTTGGGCAGACCCGCAACGGCGCAGCGCTGCAGTGCATCAACTGGTCACCGAGAAAGTTCAGGACATCGACCGCCATATCCGCGAATTGAAGGAGATGAAAAAGGTGCTCAGTGAACTGCTGGTGGAATGCCCCGGCAACGACAGTCCCCACTGCGCCATTATCAACAAACTTGCCAGCGATTCGGAGTAAACCCATGGGCGACTGCTGTAACCACAACAAACCGGATTCGACCCCTACCCCGCAAGAACAGCCAAAGCCGGCTATGTCTGGTGGTTGCTGTGGCCCAAAACCCGAGCACAAGCAGGAGGGTGGTTCCTGTCACACGGCAAAGCAGCGGCCGGATTACCTGTTATGGATTTCCGGCGGCATCGTGCTGGCGTGCTACCTGCTTTACTGGCTGGTGGATGGTCATCCGGACCTGCCCCAATGGTTGGTGGTGATGACCTCCGGGGTCTACGAACTGATCAACCGTATGTGGTGGGGGCTGCTGGCGGCGGTGTTTTTTGTTGGCTTACTGGATCGGGTGCCTCGTGAACTTGTGATGTCTGCACTGGGCAAGGGCGGTACTGTGGGTGGTATTGCCCGAGCCACGTTCGCTGGTTTACTGCTTGATCTTTGCAGCCACGGTATCCTGATGGTGGGGGCAAAACTCTATGAGCGCGGTGCCAGCCTGGGCCAGTTGATGGCTTTCCTGATTGCCAGTCCCTGGAACTCCGTGTCGCTGACCATCATCCTGGTGGCCCTGATCGGCTTTGGCTGGACGCTAGCGTTTATTCTGCTCTCGATGGCCATCGGTGTGGTGACGGGCCTCATATTTGACAGCTTGGTTAGCCGGGGTGTGTTGCCAGATAACCCGCATACGGTGGATAGCCAGCAATCACCGGAAGGTTTTGTCCATCATTTTAGCGCTGCCTGGAAATCCATTCGCGTATCACCCAAAGGGTTGGGGGCGCTGCTGTGGGACGGTATCAAGGGTTCGCAGATGGTGTTCCGCTGGTTGTTCTTCGGAGTGGTGCTGGCCACGGCGGTGCGTGCTTTTATGCCCATGGATACCTATCAGGCGTTATTCGGGCCGACCCTGGTGGGTCTGCTGCTGACCGTGGTCGCAGCCACCATTATTGAGGTCTGTTCCGAGGGTTCCACACCGATTGCGGCGGATATCGTTACCCGCGCCGCTGCGCCCGGTAACGGCTTTGCCTTCCTGATGGCGGGGATTTCAACCGATTACACAGAGGTGATGGTCATTCGCGATCTGACCAAGTCCTGGAAAATCGCCCTGTTCCTGCCGTTGGTGTCGCTGCCGCAGGTGCTGGTGGTGGGGTGGATTCTTAACCAGCTGGGTTAAGTGCTGGGTTTGTTGCTCGCTTTAACTGCTCTGGTGTTCCTTTCCTGCTTGCCTGTTACTTTTCTTTGCCTGCCCAAAGAAAAGTAACCAAAAGAAAGGGCACCCCCGGTGTTGCGGCCTGCGGCTGCCCTCGATAAAAATCCCTTGCAACGGGTCGCTGTGACGCGACGTCCCTGTCGCGGCACAGCTCAAATGGACGTCCTGTCCATTTGCCCCTGCAAGCCAATTTTCCCTCGGCGCAACACAGGGGATAGGGCTGCCACCCTGAAAGGTCGGCGTTATCCACCAGTCTGGTTGGTGGCACCGGTATCCCCTCAGACCTGCCGAGCGAGAGAGCGACACAGGGAGAATTGCACAGGACGTGCAATTCAGGCTTGCCGGGGCATGGACGCCCCGTCAAGCCGGCCCGTGGTGTCGTTCTCGCAGCGAGGGCAGCCCGCAGGGCCAGGTCTGTTGGGGCGTCTTTTTGGTGACTTTTTTTTGCACGAGCAAAAAAGTCACATAAAAATAGTCACCACAAAAAAGATCGGAGTTATCTGCAACGTTTTCCTTGGGCTCACAAAGAAAAGTGACAATTGAGCGAAGGAACATTTCAGATGGCCGCCTACCAGGCTGGGTAATCACCAATTTCCCCGGGTTAATCCCGCTAACTACCGGCCATCCCTAGAGAACCCCGCCATAATCCGTTAGAATCCCGCCCCTGTTTTGCCACACCTATTTGGCCACTTTATCCATGGAAATCAATCCGATCCGGAATGCCCTCGATGACCTTCAAGCGCGCACCGACGTGCTTAGGGGGTACCTTTGACTACGCCAACAAGAAAGACCGCCTGACCGAAGTCGAGCTCGAGCTCGCTGATTCCAAAGTCTGGGATGACCCGGAACGCGCCCAGGAGCTGGGCCGCGAACGGGCGTCGCTGGAGCTGGTGGTGGAAACCATCGAAAATCTCGACACCGGTGTTGCCGATGCTTCCATGCTGCTGGAAATGGCGGTGGAGGAAAACGACGCCGATGCAGTAACGGATATCGAGAAGGAAATCGAACAGCTCACCGAGCAACTGGAGAAGCTGGAATTCCGCCGCATGTTTTCCGGCGAGATGGATGAAAGCAATGCCTACCTGGATATCCAGGCCGGTTCCGGCGGCACTGAAGCCCAGGACTGGGCGGAAATGCTATTGCGCATGTACCTGCGCTGGGGCGATGACAAGGGGTTCAAGACCACCCTGGAAGAGTGCTCCGCCGGTGAAGTGGCGGGCATCAAGAGTGCCACCATCCGCTTCGAGGGCGAGTACGCCTTCGGCTGGCTGCGTACCGAAACCGGGGTGCACCGGCTGGTGCGCAAGTCGCCGTTTGACTCCGGCAACCGCCGTCACACCTCGTTCAGCTCGGTATTTGTATCCCCGGAAATCGATGACAATGTCGAGATCGATATCAACCCGGCGGACGTGCGCACCGATACCTATCGCGCCAGCGGTGCCGGCGGTCAGCACGTTAACAAGACCGACTCAGCGGTGCGCCTGACTCACATACCTTCAGGAATCGTGGTGTCTTGCCAGAGCGAGCGCTCCCAGCACCAGAACCGCGACAAGTGTTGGAAAATGCTGCGGGCAAAAATGTACGAGCAGGAAATGCTGAAGCGCAGCGAAGCCGCCCAGGCAGTGGAGGACAGCAAGTCCGATATCGGTTGGGGCAGCCAGATTCGCTCCTATGTGCTGGACGACCAGCGCATCAAGGATCTGCGCACCAATGTGCAGACCAGCAATTGCCAGGCTGTGCTGGATGGCGATCTGGATCGCTTTATTGAAGCCTCACTCAAAGCCGGGTTGTAAATCCGGCCAATTCACGTTGCAGAGAAAGTTGCAGGAATAATGACTGATACACCAAAACAAGCCGTTGACCAGGCCGATGAAAACAAACTGATCGCCGAGCGCCGCGCCAAGCTGGCAGCCATTCGCCAGCAAGCAGAGGCTGAGGGCGGCAGTGCCTTCCCCAACGCGTTTCGTCGCCAGAACCTGGCGGCTGAGTTGCAGGGTCAGTACGGCGAGCAGACCAAGGAAGCCCTGGAAGAGCTGAATCTCCCGGTCAGTGTTGCCGGTCGGGTGATCCGCAACCGCGGTGCCTTCATGGTGTTGCAGGACATGTCCGGTACCATCCAGCTTTACGTCACCAAGGAAGGCCGGGAGTTTGCCAAGGGCGTCGACCTGGGGGACATCGTCGGTATCAGCGGTGCCCTGCACAAATCCGGCAAGGGCGATCTGTACGTCAACATGGAGCAGTTCCAGCTGCTCACCAAGTCCCTGCGACCGCTCCCGGACAAGTACCACGGTCTGGCGGACCAGGAAATGCGCTATCGCCAGCGCTATGTGGACCTGATCGTCAATCCGGAGATTCGCGACCTGTTCCGGGTGCGTTCGAAAGTGATCGATTTCATTCGCCGTTACCTGAACGGCAGAGATTTCATGGAGGTGGAAACCCCCATGTTACAGGTGATTCCCGGTGGCGCCACCGCGCGGCCATTTGTCACTCACCACAACGCGCTGGATATCGACATGTACCTGCGTATCGCGCCGGAACTGTACCTGAAGCGTCTGGTGGTGGGCGGTTTTGAGCGGGTCTACGAGATCAACCGCAACTTCCGTAACGAGGGGCTCTCCACCCGTCACAATCCGGAATTCACCATGCTGGAGTTCTACCAGGCCTACGCGGATTACCACGACCTGATGGATCTCACCGAGGACATGCTGCGCAAGCTCGCCCAGGAAGTACTGGGCAGTACAGAGGTGGTCAGCACCATTAAGAATGCCGATGGCGAGGTGTTGCAGGAAACCCGTTACGACTTCGCGCAGCCGTTCCGCCGTATGTCGGTATTCGATTCGATCCTGCACTTCAATCCGGAGCTTTCCGCTGCGGCCCTGGCCGATGAAGAAGGCGCCCGGGAAATCGCCGAGCACCTGGATATTCCCCTCAAGGACAACTGGGGACTGGGCAAGGTGCAGATCGAGATCTTTGAAAAAACTGTCGAGCACCGTCTCGACCAGCCCACGTTTATCACCGAGTACCCCACCGAGGTGTCACCGTTGGCGCGCCGCAGTGACAGCAATCCGTTCGTCACCGATCGCTTTGAGTTCTTCGTCGGTGGCCGCGAGATTGCCAACGGCTTTTCGGAGCTCAATGACGCCGAAGACCAGGCGGCGCGTTTCCGCGCTCAGGTGGCGGAAAAGGATGCCGGTGATGACGAGGCCATGCACTATGACGCGGACTATATCCGCGCTCTGGAGTACGGTCTGCCGCCCACTGCCGGTGAAGGTATCGGTATTGACCGGCTGGTGATGTTGCTGACAGATTCGCCTTCCATCAGGGATGTGTTGCTGTTTCCCCATATGCGACCTGAGTAATCACGGGGAGTGAAAGCGCCTTTGGGGACTCCGGTCATCCTGAGGAAGTGGGCCGGGCGCTCCAGGCGTGCCCTTGAAGCTGTGTTTCACAGGATGTAGTGCATGGAATCAAAAATCTCTGCCCTGTTGGGAAATGCCACGCTGTTTGAGGCATGCGGAGAGGATGCCCGCCGACAGTATGTCATTATCGCCATTCTGATGCTCACTGGCTCAGTGGTCATCACGGCCCTGTCCCTCTGGGATCTCATACACGGCCTGGGTCCGGCCTGGGTCAATATCACCACCCTGCTGACCGGTGTGATCGCCGGTTTTCTTTACCTGCAACTGACTCGCAAGGGTAAAACCAGTCTGCCCCTGATACTTGGGCTGATGGTGTTTCTACATTTCCTGTGGCTGATCACTGGGGATGTTGAATGGTCCGGTATGTTCTGGTGTCTGGTGATGCTGCCGCTCTATTTCCATCTGCTGGGTCATCGGCGGGGTGGCTGGATGGTGCTCTGCCTGTTACTACCCAGTGCCTGGCTGCTGTTTCTGCCGACGCCGGCTTTTTTGGTACCGCCGTATTCCGCAGATACCAGTGCCCGTTTTTTGATTGCTTATATTGTGCTCGCCTGGATTTCCTATCTGGTGGAATACGTGCGTTACCAGACCAGGCTCCGGTTACAGCAGGCTCGGGATTACATGGATTTGCAGTCCCGCACTGATGAACTGACCGGGCTGGCCAATCGACGCGGCCTCAGGGAATACCTCGGGGAGCAGGAAAAACGCAGCAATGGAGCCCGTGGTTGGTACGCGGTGATAGTCGGTGATCTGGATAACTTCAAAACCATCAATGACCGTTACGGGCATGATGTCGGTGATGTGGTCTTGCGTCAGGTGGGTGAAATCCTGAAAGGTATGGTTCGCGATGTGGACCTGGTTACCCGCTGGGGAGGAGAGGAGTTCCTGATATTGCTGGAGGATACTCAGTGTGCCGGTGCGCTGGTACTGGCGAAGAAAATTCTCCAGCAGGTTGCCGATACGTCCATTCAGGTTGATGAGCTGAGACTACACATCACCTTGAGTCTGGGGGTGGATACCCAGCAGCCCGGTAGCCTTTTATCGGAATCGCTGCGCAATGCCGACCGGGCCATGTACCGGGCTAAGCAGCTGGGCAAGAATAGTGTCGTTGCTCACTGGCAGGAAGAACCGCCGGTCGAATCAGCGGAAGCTTCGCTGCCTGAGCTGAGCTGACCAATTGGTGATGGCGTTGACGCCATCACCTGTTACAGGGCGGCAATGGCCTGCTGTTGCTGTTGCAGTTTGCCCAGCGCAGCCTCCATTTCGGCGAGCTTTTCCCGCTCCTTCTCCACCACTTCTGCCGGTGCCTTGCCGATAAAACTCTCGTTGCTCAGCTTGCCCTGCACCCGTTGCAGTTCCTTTTGCAGTTTTTCCACTTCCTTGTTGAGGCGAGCCAGTTCAGCATCCTTGTCGATCAGGCCGGCCATGGGCACCAGGATTTCCATGTCGCCTACCAGGGCGGTGGCGGACATGGGTGCTTCGTCACCGGGGTTGAGCCAGTGGATGGTGTCCAGGTTGGCCAGCTTGGACAGGAACTGGCGGTTGCCTTCCAGGCGGCGCTGATCCTCGGCGCTGCCGTTGTTAACGTACACCGGCAGCGGTTTGCCCGGGGCGATATTCATCTCGCCGCGAATGTTGCGGATGCCGATGATGACTTTCTTCAGCCATTCGATATCCGCGATGGCGGTGGCGTCTATGCGGCTGTCGTCGGCCTGCGGGTAGGACTGCAACATGATGGTGTCGCCCTCGGCCCCGGCCAGGGCCTTGATCTGCTGCCAGATTTCCTCAGTGATAAAGGGCATCAGCGGATGGGCCAGGCGCAGGGTACTTTCCAGTACCCGGATCAGGGTGCGGCGGGTGCCTTTCTTCAGCACCTGGTCGGCGTTGTCGTCCCACAATACAGGCTTGGACAGCTCCAGGTACCAGTCGCAGTACTCGTTCCAGATAAATTCGTAGATCGCCTGTGAGGCCAGGTCAAAGCGGTAGGTAGAGATGGCTTCGGCCACGGTTTTTTCCGCCTGCTGCAGGCGGCTGATGATCCAGCGGTCCGCCAGGGACAGCTGGTAATCGGTACTGCCGTCCTGGCCGCAGTCCTGGCCCTCGGTGTTCATCAGCACGTAGCGGGCGGCGTTCCAGATCTTGTTGCAGAAATTGCGGAAGCCCTCGATGCGGCCCACATCGAAGTTGATGTCGCGACCGGTGGAGGCCAGCGAGTAATAGGTGTAGCGCAGGGCGTCGGTGCCGTAGGGGGAAATACCCTCGGGGAATTCCTTGCGGGTCTGCTTTTCGATCTTCTCGCGCAGGTGCGGCACCATCATGCCGGCGGTGCGCTTCTGTACCAGGGAATCCAGGTCGATGCCGTCGATCAGGTCGATGGGGTCGAGCACGTTGCCCTTTGACTTGGACATCTTCTGGCCCTGGCTGTCGCGTACCAGGCCGTGCACGTAGACGGTGTGGAAGGGCACTTCCTTCATGAAATACAGGGTCATCATGATCATCCGGGCTACCCAGAAGAAGATGATGTCGAAACCGGTCACCAGCACACTGCTGGGGTGGAAGGTCTTCAAAAACTCTGTGACTTTTGGGTCGCTATCGGCATTCGGCCAGCCCAGGGTGCCGAAGGTCCACAGTCCGGAGGAGAACCAGGTGTCCAGCACATCCTCGTCCTGGGTCAGGGCGATATCGCCGAGCTCGTGGTGTTGGCGCACCTCTTCTTCGCTGCGGCCCACGTAGACATTACCTTCTTCGTCGTACCAGGCGGGGATGCGGTGGCCCCACCACAGCTGCCGGGAGATACACCAGTCCTGAATGTCGCGCATCCAGGAGAAATACATGTTCTCGTATTGCTTGGGCACGAACTGGATGCTGCCGTCTTCCACGGCGGCGATGGCCTTTTCTGCCAGCGGCGCAGTTTTCACGTACCACTGGTCGGTCAGGTAGGGTTCGATCACCACCCCGGAGCGGTCGCCGCGGGGCACTTTCAGCTTGTGGTCGTCGATCTTTTCCAGCAGCCCGAGGTTGTCCAGGTCGGCAACGATCTGTTTGCGGGCCTCGAAACGCTCCATGCCCCGGTAGGTTTCGGGCACCTGGCTGTTGAGGTGGGCGTTGTGGTCGAAGATATTGATCATCGGCAGGCTGTGGCGCTGGCCCACTTCGTAGTCATTGAAGTCGTGGGCCGGGGTGATCTTCACACAGCCGGTACCGAACTCCAGATCTACGTAGTCGTCGGCAATAATCGGGATTTCCCGATCGGCCAATGGCAGGGTTACGGTCTTGCCCACCAGATGGGCATAGCGCTCATCTGCCGGGTTTACTGCCACGGCGGTGTCGCCGAGCATGGTTTCCGGGCGGGTGGTGGCCACTACCAGGAAGCCGCTGCCATCGGTGAGCGGGTATTTGAAGTGCCACAGGGAGCCGTTCTCTTCCTCGGAAATCACTTCCAGGTCGGAGATGGCGGTGTGCAGTTTCGGGTCCCAGTTTACCAGCCGCTTGCCGCGGTAGATCAGGCCATCCTGATAAAGACGGATGAAGACTTCCTGGACGGCCTTGTAGAAGCCGTCGTCCATGGTGAAGCGCTCCCGGGACCAGTCCGGTGACGCACCGAGGCGGCGCAGCTGGCGGGTGATGGTGCCGCCGGACTGTTCTTTCCACTCCCAGACTTTTTCGATGAATTTGTCGCGGCCGAGATCGTGGCGTGACACGCCATCGGCATCCAGCAATCTTTCCACCACCATCTGGGTGGCGATGCCGGCGTGGTCGGTGCCCACCTGCCACAGGGTATTGTTGCCGCGCATGCGGTGATAGCGGATCAGCGCATCCATGATGGCTTCCTGGAAGCCGTGCCCCATGTGCAGGCTGCCGGTGACATTGGGCGGCGGAATCATGATGCAATACGGATCGGCGGTAGTGTCGCCGCTGGGCTTGAAATAGCCGTTGCTTTCCCAAGTCTGGTACCACTTCATTTCGATGTCTTGGGGGCTAAAGGTCTTTTCCATGTCTACTCGCAGGGGGTCAGGGCAAAACAGATTATCCCGCTGGCCTTGGCGGGACAGATAAGGGCGGAAATTATAATGATCAGGTCAGCCTTCGTCGACGTGGTTGTCCAGCAGGTCGAGTTGGCCCTGCTGGATCATCTGACGCAGGCGGCCGCGCAGTTTCTGTTCCAGTTTGGGCAGATGCTCGGCCACCAGTTCGTCCAGTAGTTGTTCCAGATTGTCCCAGTCCGTATCGCTATCTGTTTCGGCGGGGGACGCAGGGATAGCGGCGGCCTCCGTTTCCAGGACCGGAATGGCTGCTTCCTGTGCCAATTCCGGCGGTGAAATACAGTCTTCGCTTATGGCTACCGCTGTTTCGGCTGGGGCATCGTCGCAGGTATCGGTGAGAATGGGGATGTGCAGGTCGAGGTCGTCATCCAGCTGTTCGAAGGGTTCATTGAGCAGCGGGATGTCGTGCTGGAATTCCGGGCCGTCGTGGAGTGCATAGCGAAGTTTGTCGAGTTCATCGAGCAACTGCTTGCGGGTCTGCCCCGTTTCGCCATTTTGTTGGGACAAGGTAATTACCTCCGGGTACCTATTGTGCTGCGGCCTCGGCCTTGCTCAGGTCATGGTACTGCAACGGATAACCGCGGTGGTTGTAAAAAGCCCAGCGGGCTCTTTTTTCCTCAATCACCTGCTGGTCATCGTAGATGATTTCGATGGTCTTCTCAAAACGGGAAAACCAGCCGGGGGCTTCTCCGGCCAGGTTGATCAGGATGCCGTGATGCTCGCCGGGATCGTCGCCATGGCTGATGGCGATGGCCGACTCCGGCACTGCCTCGATGGCATGGGGCAGAAATGAAGTTGGCTTGAAGGACCACAGCAGTTCGTCGAGGCGTTTGGATGTTTCTTCATCGGGCGTGTGCAGCAGCACCGGCAGCCCCCGCTGATACGCTTTTTCGGTCAGGCGGCAGGCCAGTGCCAATGCCGCTTCGAAGTTTCCCGCCAGTTTGTAGAAGTTAACCTGGGTCACAGACCGGCCTGCTCCAGCAGGAATTGCATCAGCAAAGATACCGGCCTGCCACTGGCCCCTTTGTTAGCGCCGCTATTCCAGGCGGTGCCGGCGATATCCAGATGCGCCCAGCGGTAATTCTTGGTGAAGCGTGCCAGGAAGCAGGCTGCTGTAATGGTGCCGGCTTCGCGACCGCCGATATTGGCCATGTCTGCGAAATTACTTTTTAGCTGCTTGTCATATTCCTTCCACAGCGGCAGTCGCCAGACGCGGTCGCCGCTGGTGTTGCCGGCACTTTCAAGCTGGCCGGCCAGTTCATCGTCGTTGCTCAACAGTCCACTGGCATGGCTGCCGAGGGCCATCACGCAGGCGCCGGTGAGGGTGGCGATGTCGATCACCACTGCCGGTTTGAAACGGCCCGCGTAGGTGAGGGCGTCACAGAGGATCAGGCGGCCCTCGGCATCGGTGTTGAGGATCTCGATAGTCTGGCCGGACATGCTGGTGACAATATCACCGGGTTTGGTGGCCTTGCCGCTCGGCATGTTTTCCACGGTGGGAATAATGCCCACCACATTGAGGGGCAGTCCGCTCTCGGCGGCGGCGGCGAGGGCGCCGAGTACGCTGGCGGCTCCGCACATGTCGTATTTCATTTCATCCATACCGGCGCCGGGTTTCAGACTGATACCGCCAGAATCGAAGGTAACACCTTTGCCCACCAGGGCTACCGGTTTGTCGCCGCGCTTGCCACCCTTGTACTCCAGCACGATGAGCTTGGCCGGCTGCTCGGTGCCCGCAGTGACGGATAGCAGTGAGCCCATGCCGAGATCCTGCATCTGTTTCTCGGTCAGCACCTTGCAGGTCATGTTGGCGTGTTTGCCCGCCAGGGACTTGGCTTGGTCGGCCAGGTAGCTGGGGGTGCAGATGTTGCCGGGCAGGTCGCCCAGCTCCCGTGCGCGGTTAATGCCGTTGCCGATAGCCGTGCCCAGCACCAGGGATTTCTTCACACTCTCCTGCCCGTGGCGTCCGGGCAGTATCAGGCTCACCTTTTTCAGAGTGGTGGGCTTTTTCTCGGCCGAATTAAACGGATTGAACAGGTAGGCAGCTTCGCCGAGCCGACGTGCCAGATGCTGTGCCTGCCAGGCTGTGTCCCTGTTATTGACGGAAACCCCGGCCATTGAGACGCAGGCCGACTTGATTGGCAGCTTGGTCAGTTGGCCGGCCAGATTGGCAGCAAGTTCCAGGAACGATTGTTCATTGAGGCTGTCTTTTCCGGTGGTGTAGATCAACAGCCGTTCCGCAGCGAGTCCCGGTGGTTCGCTGAGCAGCAGAAAACGGTTGTCGGCCTGTTTGATATCGCCTTTCTTGACCAGTCGGCCGATCAGACCGCCGGTGGCCTCGTCGATGGATTTCAGTTCCGGGCAGTCGAGTCCCTTGTCGCCAAAGGCCACGGCCAGGCATTCGGTTTGCGGGTGGGTAATGATCCGACGAGGACATTCAGTTCCATGTTTACTCCAATGGATAAGAGAGTGGTACGGAGTGCGAGACATCGGGAGTCTAATTCTGGATAATTGCGGCAACAACTCCCCGCCTATCGGCCTAGCATAACAGGAATAATCGCTTGCTGATATTTCGCTACCTTGCACGAGATTTGCTCACTACGACGCTAGGAGTCTGCTCCGTTTTGCTGCTAGTGATCGTCAGCGGCCGTTTCGTCAAATACCTCGCCCAGGCCGCAGCAGGTGACCTGGATGCCGGCATTCTCCTGGCTATCATCGGCTATCGGTTGCCGGGTTTCATTGAGCTGATTCTGCCGCTGGCTTTTTTCCTGGGCGTGTTGCTGTCCTACGGTCGCCTCTACGTGCAAAGTGAAATGACGGTAATGACGGCCTGTGGCATGAGCCCCTTTCGGCTGGTGGTCTATACCATGATTCCCGGTCTGGCCATTGCCTTGGTGGTGGGGTGGCTCAGTGTGGATGTCAGTCCCACCGGGTTGCGCAAGGCTGAAGCCCTGCTCAATGCACAGAAAGAGCGGGGTGATCTGGAAGGGCTGACCGCCCGCCATTTCCATTCCTTGCAGGGCGGCAAATCGGTCACCTATACCGAGGAGGTGTCCAAGGAAGGGGAGATGACCGATATCTTCCTGGCCGAGAATAACCCTGAGGCTGAAGATGGTCGCCAGCTGGTGTTGGTGATAGCGCAGACGGGCAATCACCGCAGCACTGATCAGGGCAGCTTCCTGGTATTGAAAGATGGCTACCGGATTCAGGGTATCCCCGGGGAAGCGGATTATCAGATTACCCGTTTCGAGGAATACGGTCAGCGTCTCAGCAAGCCCCAACCCCAGCGCCGCCGCGACAAAGTGGACACCATGTATACCGTGGAGCTGCTGGATTCCGATCAGCCGGCCTACCAGGCAGCGGTGCAGTGGAGGCTCTCCGTGCCAGTACTGGTATTGGTGATCAGCCTGATCGCCATCCCCCTCAGCAAGACCGATCCTCGCCAGGGGCGATTTGCCCGTATTGTTCCGGCAGTGCTGCTGTACATCATCTATCTGGTTACCCTGAATGGTGCCAGGGGGATGGCCGAGGACGGCAAGGTGTCGGCCATCGTGGGTCTTTGGGGTGTCCACCTGATGTTCTGCGCCATAGCCGTGCTGCTCTATAACTGGCGCTGGATTCTTGAGCATGGCCGAGAATTGCTGGCCAGGGTTCGTTCCCGGGGCGGAGAGGAAATGAATGATGCCGCGCACTGAGTATTTGCCGATGCAGCGCCTTTCCCGCTATGTGACTACCGCGGTCCTGGGTTCCATTGCCCTCGTACTGCTGGTAGTCGTGGCGCTGGATGCCATCGGTGCAGTGATCGACGGGATGGGGGATATCTCCCATAAATTCACCTTTGGTCAGGTGCTGATTTACGTGGCGATGACCCTTCCCGGTCGCATTTATGAAAATCTCCCGATGGCATCCCTGATCGGCTGCCTGATCGGTCTCGGGGTGCTGGCCAACAACTCGGAGTTGGTGGTGATGCGCGCCGCGGGGGTGTCGGTGCTGCGTATCGTCTGGATGGTATTGCGCCCGGTCTTGTGGCTGATTCTGTTGGGTGCCCTGCTGGGGGAATATCTGGTTCCTTATTCCGACCAGTATGCCGAGAGCCGACGGATGTTGTTGAAAGGTGGCAAGAGCGCTCAGGAAACGGACAGCGGTTTCTGGAACAAGGAAGGGCATGAGTTCATGCACTTCAACGCAGTCTACCCCGGTGGAGTGCTGTTCGGTGTAACTCGTTACCGCTTCAATGATGAGCACCATTTGCTGGAAGCCAGTTTTGCCGAGCGTGCCACGTTCCAGGGCGATCACTGGCTGGAAGAGCGCGGTGTGGTGACTAACTTCATGGAAGATCGCACCTCTACCGACACCTTTGTGACCCGTGAATGGCAGACCAACCTGTCTCCGGAATTGCTCAATCTGATCGTCTTCTCGCCAGAATCACTGGCGATCAGAAGTCTCTATAACTACAGCGAGTATCTGGAAGAGCAGGGGCAGGAAGCATCAAAGTACGAACTGGCCTTCTGGAAAAAGGCTTTGCAGCCATTCACCATCGTCAGTCTGGTGTTGATCGCGATTTCGTTTGTGTTCGGGCCGTTGCGGCAGGTCACCATGGGCTACCGCATTTTTGCCGGCGTGATTGTGGGGCTGGTGTTTCGCACCCTTCAGGATCTGCTCGGACCGGCCAGTGTGGTATTCGGGTTTTCCCCCTTCCTGGCCGTGGTTTTGCCGGCGATTATTTGTTCGCTGATCGGATTCTGGTTGTTGCGCCGGGCTTCCTGAGCCAGCTACTTTTTGTTCTTCTTGGGCGGCTTCGGCAGCAGCAGTGTACGGGTGTGACTCCACTTGTCGTGCAGGCAGTCCCCGTTTCGGTCAATCAGGCACCACAGGTAGCCCGCACCCAGTGCCGCCAGTGACAGCGCAGCCAGGCCGCAGCGCAACCAGCAGCCCTGCCAGTCTGGTGTCCCGCCATTGATACTCTTAAGCTGTAAACGCCAGGATTTCATCCCCAGGGTCTGCCCTGAGCGGCGCCAACACCAGACATAGTAAAAAGCCAGGCAGAACCACCAGCCTCCCAAGAGGGTGATTTGCAATAGCCCGTGAGTCGCCTCTAAAGGATCATCATCCAGCAAACTGCGTAGCAGAAAGACAACAATGGCATACGCAAAGGTAATGCCCAGCATAAGGAGTCCATCGTAGATCATTGCCATCAGGCGGCGAATAAGGGTTGCCGGAGGCAGTGTGGAGGATGATTCTGTGGTCAAGGCCGTTTCCCGTCATAGCTGTGGCGGGGCATTCTAGCAAACTCTGTCCAGGTTTAAGACTTTCAGGTGTCGCCCCCCGGGTGAGTGGGTGGCGGATCACTGTTGTGAACATGGCAAATAAAAAAAGGCTGCCAAGATGGCAGCCTATAAAATCAGGCCTAGGGGAGGTGGCCTGTGGCACTAGTTGCTCTTGCGAGCAAGGGGGGGGTAAAACTATTCTGTTACCGGTTTTTCCTCGGCAGCCTTGGGAGCCGCTTTGCGGGTAGTTTTCTTGGGAGCGGGAGTCGGTTTTTCGGCTTCGGGTTCCTTGGCGACCAGGGCAGAAACTGCCGCGATCAGTTCATCCAGTTTGCCGCTCAGTTCAGTCAACTTCTCTTCCTTGCCGAAAGTGGGCAGTGTCGGCATGGTGGGCATGGTCAGCTTTGAGGAAACCTTGCCGCGAATTTCGTCCACTTTAGTAGTGATGTTGGCTTTTACGGTTTCCTTATTCAGGCTCTTGCTCTGAATCTTCAGCTTTTCTCCCTGAGCCTTGAGCTTTTCACTCTGGGCTTTCAGTTTGTCACCAGCTTCTTTCAGTTTGTCGCCGGTTTTGTCCAACTTGGTTTTGGCTTCGTCAAGCTTGGTCTTTGCTTCGGCTTCGATTTTGGTGCCGCGCTCTACCAGGTCGTCGAAATAGCGACGGGTGGAGTCGCTCATTTTTTCGTATCCTTCATGGATGTTGTTCAGGCCGTGACCATAAGCGCCAAGCCCGGCAAGCCAGATCTTTCGTGCCAGCTCTTCGGTCTTGTCAATAGCGTTTTTAATCTCTGCCATAGTAGTATCTCCGGTACAGTTGACTGTGAGCGTATTGCTCTAAACTTTCAGTCAGACTAGGGAAAATTTTTAGAAAACGCATACTAAAAACAGAAGTTTTCAACAAAAAATGAGATTTTTTTGACGGATGGGGAGAGCCCATGAAAAGGCGCGAACAGATATTGCTGGTGAGTCTGGCGCTGTTCAATGATGAAGGTGAAGCTAATCTCTCTGCTGTTGATATCGCCAATGAGTTGGATATCAGTCCCGGCAACCTTTACTACCACTTTAAAGGCAAGGATGAGCTGGTAACTGAGCTCTACGGGCGTTTCGAAGAGGGCATAGAGCTGTTATTAAGGGATGGTATCGAAGCCCGCGCCAGCCTGGAGGAGTACTGGCTCCACCTTTATGTGATCTTTGAACACATCTACCACTACCGATTTTTCTTCCGCAATATCACTGACCTTTTGCAAAAGTACCAGGGGGTCGAGCCCCGTTTCCGGCGATTGATGGAGCAGCAGACGCGCTGGGTCAAACAGTTGTTAACCGGATTGTTGCAAGAGGGCGTCATTACTGATCCGCACATGGTGAAAGAGCGTATTGAGCAATTGGCAGACAGTATCATGCTGCTGTTCACTCACTGGTTTCAGTTCCAGAACCTGCGCAACCGCAAGCTTGACCAGCACGACTTTATCCAGAGTGCCATTCTGCAGATCATGACGCTGCTCGCTCCTTACATGGGTGATTTGCAATTACGGTTTATGGAAGCCTGTAGCGACCTTTACCACAGGGAAAAACGAGGCTAGCATCGGCCCCCTTGTCGTTGGCCCCTTGGCTGACAATGATAAAAATGAAGAAGGCGGGAGTTTATGAGCCAGATACGTATCAAGCGTCACCACACCATGGATCGAGAACATGTGCGCGCCATGACCGAAGAATTGGGAGAAAAACTGAAAGGGAAGTTCGGTGGTGATTACCAGTGGGAAGGCGATATGGTGCACTACAAATACAGTGGTGTTGAAGCCAAAGTCAGTTTTGATGACACCAGTCTACAGGTGGATGTGAAGCTGGGCCTGCTGATGGGGGCTCTTAAAGGCATGATTGAATCCGAGGTCAACAAATACCTTGATCAGCATGTGAGTTGAATGTTCCATGCCAGCTTAGGAGTTTCATTGTTGTGTTAGCTTCAGCCAGCTTGTGCAAGTGCAGTTGGCGGAGGCGCTATAAAACCTGTGCATACTTAATCACAAACTCGCGGCAAGATTCCCGTCTCTGTAATCGTCGCTGTGCAGAGTCAGCCAGGGATAAGTTTGTTTTCCTTCTTCCATATCATTGAGACCATAGCTCCGAGCCCGTTTTTTTCAGGAGAACTATCTTCCTGCTGACCTGCGGCGGGTGGGTCACTCGGACGTTAAGGCTGCCTCACCCACAATGTGTTGCCCCGAAAAGGGGATATTGCATATTGAGGGATACTCTTGGACAGTATGTTTTGCAGGAATCGTTGCCTGGACACTTTGCAGTGTTGTCTTACTCTCGATTTTCTCTGGCACCCTCAGCGGGCAGCAAGTCTTCGAGAAAGAATGCGGCAAGTTCGGAACGGCCTGCCAGTCCGGACTTGGAGTAGATCGACATCGACTGAACCCGTGCCGTCTTCTCCGCTGTACCCCTTATCCCGGCTATTTCCTTCAGACTCATGCCTTTGAGCAACAGGAAGGCCACTTCTTTCTCGGCCGGGGTGAGGTTCCAGATGGAAAGCTGCCGGTCGATGGCTTCAGACAGCCCGTCTAGATAGGTTCTGGAGCGATTGCGCCACTCCTCTGATTCCTTTTTCAGGACGGCAGAGATATGCCGTTCGTTGCGAAGGTTTTTCTTCAGCCGGAAGGTATCCCTGAGGATATAGAAAGTGCCACACAACGCCAGCAACCCGGCAGTGCCTTCGGCGAGGAGGTGCCAGAGGGCAACCCCCTCTCCGGAGTCTGTGATCAGGTCAAAGGTGACCATCACCGTGATCAGTAATAGTGTTGTGAGCAGTATGGCGCGGTCGCGGGAGTTCATTGTGCGTTTTTAGTCATCGTCATCATCGTGAACCTGGTGGTGCTGATGGCCTTCATTTTCCCGCTCGTCTTCATGTGAGCCCTCCTCGGGTTCGCTCAGATACAGCTGTGAAGAGAAAATGTTCAGCTCCCGGGTGTCACTGTTAAAGTTTTGCAGCAGGTATCCGGCAAATCCAAGGGTGAGGATCGAAAAGAACGCTCCAGTCGCACGGTGGGGCTTGATGGGCACTTGTTCTTCAAGCGCATGCTGTTTTTTGCCATCAAGCATGCTCTTCCAGATGGGATCCCGGTGCTTCGAAGTATGAAACACTATCCCCGCCACGTGAAGCAGGACAACGAGAAGGAAGCCGTTAGCCAGGAGTTCGTGAACCTCTTCCAGATCTTCTCCCGCTTGCCCGGATGTCATCAGGTAGCCGGTGATACCCAGTCCTACTGCCATGCCCATCATGGCAACTGCAGCCCAACTTGAGGCCGGGTTGTGACCGTTCCATTTCTTCTGATCTGTCGCCAGCAGGCTCTTGAGGTAAGCCACAAGTTCTCTGGGGTGGAGTGAGAAGTCGGAAAAGCGGGCGTGGGTGGTGCCTATGGCACCCCACACGATCCGCCACGCGACAAGGAAGCAGAGCGTAAGGCCGGCGAGCATGTGGTATGAAAACAGCACAGACTCATCATCAGCAGAGTTGCCGATGGCAAATGCCACCACAAAGAGAGTGGCAAAAAGCCAGTGAAAAATTCTGGTGGGTAGATCGTAGACACGTTTAGCGTTCATGGCGGATTCCTTAAGCTGCCTGGAGATCGAAGTTCTGGGCAGAGAGTAGGGCGCCAGGTATCAGCCGGCCATTGCTCAAATGGCCTAAAGCAATGCCGAGATTCGGGATTGGGCAAATGTCCTATGCCCGGATTGCGTGGGTTTCAGAGGTTTTTGGCGCCAAAGGCTGCGGTGTTGTGCAGGGACTTTGCACCGCTGGCGATCTCTATTGTGGGGTAAAGATGCCAATCTCCAGGCTATACGGATGCGACGGGCGACAGGATTTGTTCACGCTGAATAGGGGGATATAAAGATTGGTACCAGAGGCCGGACTTGAACCCACACTTTCTTGTGCTTCGCAAAGCGCCATAACTATCTGAAAAATATATAGATGTTCTATCAAATCTCTCTGATCTGAGTCAGAGTGTACCACCTTGATGGTTTTCAACACCAGCAATAGCTATAAAAAAGCTTCGTATACCTATAACTATACATATATTGATATGTGTATAGTTATAGGTTGACATATGTGCCTGTATAGTATATTTATAAGTATACATAAATGACCTATTTATTAACTTATAAGTATACAAATGAGCATTAAAAAAGTCGTATTAAAGCAGTATAGAGAGATTATGAATCGTGCCGGTAGCAGCGCGCACAGTATTAGTTTTCAAAAAGAAGGCTGGATTAAAACGGCAAGAACGGCTCTCGGTATGTCGGTAAGGCAACTTGCTGACCGTTTAGGTGTGACGAGAGGGTATATCTATAAAGCAGAGAATGCTGAATTAGAAGGCGGGCTGACCCTCAAGAAGATGCACGAGATCGCAGAAGCTATGGATTGTCAGTTTGTGTACGCCATTGTCCCTGCAATCGCCGAGCGCACTGTTGAAGGAACAATTGAATATCGTGCCAGGAAGATGGCTCTGGAGATTGAAAAGAAGACTCATGCAAACATGGCGCTTGAAGCACAATCTTTATCATGGGATAAACGTGAACAGGAGATTGAAAGGATTGTAGAAGAACTAAAGGATGATCCATCGGTTCTATGGGATAAAAAATGATAGAAGACATGGAGTATGTTGAGGGTGAGACCCCGCTTGACCCGGATGAAATGGATGGTCTTCGGTTTTCCCATATCACTACTAGAGGACAGCTCAATGAGCTTGAGCAGGCCAATATAGACGATGGTGAATTATGGCTTAAACGTCAAAAGAAGCTCGATATCCTCTCAGACCAGTTTGTAAGAACTCTTCATAAGAAGCTATTCGGAAAGGTGTGGAGTTGGGCCGGGACATATCGGAGAACGGAAAAGAATGTAGGCGTTGATCCCGTACAGATTGCCGTCAGCCTGAGACACCTGTTAGACGATACCCAATACTGGGTGGAAAATGAGGTGTATTCCCCGATAGAGGCTGCGGCCAGATTCCACCATAGACTTGTTCAGATACACCCATTTGCCAACGGCAACGGGAGGCACGCCCGTATCATGGCGGACTTGGTGATGACCCAACTGTATGGGGAGGCCGCTATAGATTGGTCTGGTGATGCAGACCTACAAAAGGAGTCAGTAAGGCGAAATGAGTATATACGAGCTTTAAGAGCTGCTGACGGTGGGAATTATAAGCCATTGTTTGAGTTTGTTGGGTTGTACGGGTAGGGGTTCTGACAACCCGTTATAACAAGATATTGTCCTGTTATCTTAGAACTGAAATTAAATGGTGCGTCATTCCACAAGATTATTAGCCTCTTGAGTTGGATTTATGCTCTGTTTATAAAGTGTGAGAATTTAGATTACGGTATTAAGAAATATGGCTCATGCAGCTACATTGAAGGCGCTTGCAGATCTTACAGATACAGGACTATTTGAATGTCTCGCCACTTCGGTATTGAGAGAAGCGAATCCTATATATGAGCCACTAGTTCATACTGGTGTTAATACTGATGGAAAAACCGTTAAAGGTCCTATTGACGGAGTAGTGTTCGTTAAAGGCAGTCAACAACCTCATATGATCTCTGTGCATCATACGACGGGGGATAGGGATAAGTTAGAAAAAAAATGGCTGCATGACCCATCTAAAGTAAAACGTAAAAAGCCGGGTGCCAAACAAGAGGGCCCTGGTGATATATTAAAAACAATAGCCGTATACACGGATGAGCGTGTAAGAACACAGGGGTTAATTGGTACTCTGGTTCTTACGGTTACTTCAGACCCCTCGGAAGAATTGGTTCGTGCTGCTGAAGCTATTGCAAGGAGTGCCGGAATCACAATTGATTTATGGCCAGCCTCTCGTATAGCTCATTTTCTTGATACTGATCCGGCTGGACAATGGTTAAGGAAAAAGTATTTAGGGATAGAGCAGGAGCTACTTTCTCATAACTTATTAAAGGAGCTATCAAAAAAAAGTTTGCATGAAAATGCATCAATCATGTTCTCGGGGCATGAAAGCCTTTGGGTAAGTCGTGATTTGGATGAAGAAATTGATAGGTCGTTAAGGCTGCCTTTGTCACTAATTGTTGGTGAGTCGGGTTGCGGCAAGTCTGTGGCTTGTTTTCGGAGGCTAAAAGAACATATTGATGGGGGAGGGGTAGGTATAGTTATACCCCATGCAGTGCTAGCCGAAGCCATGACGTTGGATCAAGCTATATTTTTGTCACTAAAAAAGATACACCCATCATTAGATCATCAAAGTTTACCTACATTAACATTTAGCTCTCCCGATTGCCCGATGATGGTATTAATTGAAGATGTAAATCGCTCTAATCGACCACAAGACCTAGTTGAAAAAGTTATTGCTTGGGCAAAGAATAATAATCAGAACTCAGATCATCATTTTCAAATACTCTGTCCAGTATGGCCTAGAAATACTGTATTGCTAGATGATGAAAGAAGAAAAGATGCAGAGGGCTATTTTGTCCTTGCAAGTAAATATAGTGCCCAAGAGGGAGAAAATGCAGTCCTTGCAAAGGCAAAATTATCTGGAATAGAAATTTCAAGCCTGAAAGCCCGTGAAATAGCGGAGGCTTTAGGCTATGACCCACTTTTGATCGCTCTACAGGATGTTGGGGAGACACCTGATCCGGCTTCTGTTATCGGGTCATATATAAGAAGTGCACTGTTAAAAGCGGAGTTAAGTGATAACTCTGTAAATATAGCTTCAGAATATCGCTGTGCCTTGCGAGATTTAGCTGGATGTATGCTGCGGCATAAGCAGTTTGAAGTGACTTGGTCAAAGTTAAAAAGTTGGAATGAGATAGATAATGAAAGTGTCAAAGCTATCAATTTTCTAGCAAGAAAAGGCGAGGTTATAAGCTATAGCAGTGATCCAGATGGTCAGATCATCTTATTTAGACATGACAGAGTCAGAGATTGGTTATTATCAGATTATATCAAGGACACAGTTGTTAATGGACAGTTGGAGCAGGAGGTTCTTTTCGATCCGTTTTACTCTGATTTAATTGGCCGCGTACTCTCTGAACTCAGTATAGAAGAAAATCTGCTTGAAACTATTTATCAGAATAATCCGCTATCTCTTTTCTATGCGTTGAAGTTCTCTTCGCATCTTTCGGAAGCTAAAAAGCAATACTTGGTAGAAAAAATAGGTAAGTGGATTAGTGATAAAAACAACCATACCAGGGCGAGTAGAATTATACGCTGGCAAGCACTTTATGTTCTCACTGAAACGGATTTCTCCGACATTCCAGTTATCGTCAGAAAGTTTCCCGAAAATAATAGAAATAGCCAGTTGGCGAGATTAAGAAACGGAGATCTATCGGGAGGTATCGAGTTATGCGCAAATTTGGAACCAGGGCTAGGATCGCCATGGCGAGATGTACAAATTGCTCATGCGAAGGATAAGTACGGAAAGAATTTAGTAGGCTCACTTAATAAGATACTTAATCGAGATGATATAAGTAAAGCAATACGCTCTGGTGGGCTGCGTCTAGCCGGACATATAGCTGACGGATTGCTTGCCCAAGGAGTTCTGGCGTGTTGGTCTACTGATGAGGAAAGGGAAGAACATCTTGATGATTATCTTTGGGCATTTGCACGGTGTTGGTGTGAAAAATCCGAAGAAATGCTGAATCCAGTTATGGATGTGTGGGCAAAAATGCCTGGTGAGAGTCATGACCATATGCCATCCCCTAGGGATAATCTGGCAGCGTATAATTTACGATGGGCTTTTAGAAAATGGCCTCCAGAGAATGCGATTGATTTTTTTATAAGGTATGCCGAAAGGGAGGAGTTGCGCTGGCCCATTACGTATATGCTTCACGGAATGGATCATCCTCAGGCTATAAAATTTGTGGTGGAGGAGCTGGCAAAGATACGTCATAGGTTGGAGGGAAGCAACAATTTTTCACCGTTCGTTATGAATGCTACTCAGGATTGGGAACGATCACTTGAATCAGGTGCCCGCAAAATGTCAGTTTCCTCTTTGAAGGTTTTATTGAATTTGTGGAAAGATGAGAGTAATGACAAGCACCTCAGAGTCCAGGCGTTTCTGATTTGGGCGGCGTCAAAGACGCCGGAAGACTCTCATTTTCTCTATGAGGACGTTGATCTGGAGGAGTTGAGAAACTGTTTGATAGTTGAGAGATTGAAAAGAGGAGACCATTCGGCAATTCCCTATTTGGTCGAGAAGGTTTCACATTCAAATGATAGCTATTGGTGGCAATACGGTAGGTATGTTTGGTCGGAGGAACTGACCCAAGCATTAGAGGATTTTCTCGAAGAAAGAAAGGGAAGTGTCTCCCTTGAATATACTAATAGCCTTAATGCTGATTGGATTATATCGGAACTAATGATGGCTTTGCCTGAGAGGCAAGCTGAACGCATCCTATTAAAGCATTGGGATCACTTACGCTATAGCCCCCAATATGTTCAGGTAGCGCTCTATCACGCAACAACTGATTGTTTGCAAGCTGCAAATAGAGCAATCGAAGAAAGTCCTGATGCCAAAAAAATGTTAGAACATTTGAATATGCATTATGGGATAAAGACTACAGGCCGTCCTGGTATTACAAAGGAAAAGCAAATCATCGCGTTATTGCCTTATCTTGCTCAAATGTCCGATAGTTGTATTTTTTCGTTATGGGAGGCGTGTAACGAGCGCGGGTGGTTTGACCTCAGGAGTAAACACTTGGACGAGAGGTTGACAAAAGATTATAGCCGACACTTATGGAGTAAAAGGCAAGTAATAGAACAATTAGATGAGATGCTTGCGCATGATCGTGGGTATTGGATAGATCATTGGATCGACGATTATATTAATAGGGGTGTTGTATGGAGCGAAATTTTTGAAGAACTCATGCAATGGCTCGACAATAATCAATCAGAAGAGGCGTTAAATTTGATCGCTGATGCAGTGGTCTATAAAGGCTCACGGAGTGATTCTTTATTGCTAGAGAAATATATAGGTATAAGCGAAGCTGCAAGTGATGTGATCTTCGATACGCAGTATGGGGTTAAAAGAAGAACTCTCAACTAACTAATCTATTAACCTCTGCTTTTGACTGACAACTGACGTTATAAGGGGTCACAATGGAAACAGTGTCTATGACCGATGAGAACTACCCACGATACGGTTCTGTCTATTGGTATTCGGCCTCACGTCACTCAGGTGACTCAAAGATAAGGCCAGGGATTATTGTCTCCAAAGATGCTTCCAATAAGACCAGCGATAGAGTCCAGATTGTTCCTCTATCAAGGACGCTTGAGATTCCTCGGAACTTATATGCTTCAAGGTTTGTGTTGCCTGCCGCTGTCAGCGGTCTCGAATTTGATTCAATGGCTCAATGTGACCGTGCTACGACCTTGCTAAAGACGCGTATTAAAAGCGAAGTGGTTTCAGCACTTCCTGAAAACTGGATTGAGCATATGAAAAAATGCCTATCCATGTCCCATGAGAACAAGATGGTAATTGTTACTGCCGCCATGGGGATCTGAATCCCAAGTCGCTAAGGCCCCGGCACTCTAGCCCGTATCACCCGCTTCACGTTCTCTACTGTCCCCAAAGCATTGCGCCGGTCAGGTGAACCGGCTTCGGTTCTAGCTGCTTCATGGGCTGCCTCTCTTGCGATTAGATGCAGTTCGTTATCGCTGCGGGTTGCCAGTTCAAAAATCGTGCGAAGTTTCATTGTTACCTCCATTTGCGTAGAGGCCGCGCCAGCCGCGACCCTTCATGGAGGCGTGTAAAAGCTCATGGGTCTTGCGGTTTGCACCTTTCGTTTACAAAGGCCGCAACGATAGAGGCGGAGGACTTGCCCCTTGCCTGCCGCATGGCACTTGATGCTCACCATTCATGGAAAAAGGACGCAGGACTGACAGCGAGTCTTCGCCGAATGGCGGTCGATGATTCTTTACTTACGGATTACAGGGCAGACAAAACTCACTCTCCGTGACTACCGCGATGCCGAAAGCTACTACGCAACCCTCTCGCACGAGATTACCCACTGTATATGTCACGAGAGCCGTCTTGACCGCAATTTCGGACGCAAAACATGGGGTGATGAAGGCTATGCATAAGAAGAGCTGGTCGCCGAACTCGGCGCGGTGTTCCTTTGCGCCGATCTGGGACTGACCCTCGAAGACCGTGAAGACCGCTCGGCATATATCGCTTCCTGGCTCAAAGTCCTACAGGATGATAAATGCGCCATCTTCCGCGCTGCCGCACACGCCCAGCGAACTGTGAATTACCTGCATGGATTGCAGTACAAAAAAGGAAAGCCTAATGAGAAACTACCTAATCCCTCCGGACGCAGCGTACGCCGAAGTTAAAGGTCTTATTGTTGCCGTTCTGGCTGCCAACGCTAAAGAGCTGGTACCACGCATTGCTAGTATCGTACTCCGTGGACGACCAGTAGCCGCTGGTCGTAAAGCCTGTGATGGTGGCGGCATTACGCCATAACAGGTCAAGCTCCGTGCGGGCCGGCAAGTACCAGTCCGTATAGCCGCCGTCGGTCAGGTTCTCGCACAACTCAAACGCAGGAAAATCCGATAACACGCCGCCACGGTTTGCGGAATTTATCTTGCCGTCTTCCGTTGAATCGGTCGATATATCATCCGTGCCTGTCGCGTTTTTCCACTGGCTTGCTGTGCTTTGGTTGGCTTGGGTTACATAGATCGCTTTGGTGACACCGACATCGGCACTATTCGCATCATAATAGGTGATACAGCCCGCAAATTTTGGATTACCACCACCGCTGGCATCGCCGCTGCATACATCGCCAACATTCGGACACGCCGGATCGGGCGTACAGCCTCCCATAGAAGCGCCTACCGCCTGTATCCAGTCATCACCGTCGCAATATTGCAGAACATGATTATCCTGATTGTAAAGGATCTGTCCTTCCGGTGCGGCTGGGGTGGTGCAGCCCGCACCACCGGCGGCGGGGTTGATCGCGCCCATCGCCACCCATAGCCCGTTAATGCAGACCTGCGGGACGCGGTAATCGCTGTTATAAAGTATTTCTCCTTCCGGCCCGGCGGGCGCCGTGCAATCGGCAGCGTAGGCGGGTACGGAAATAGAAAGGGAAGAAAAAAGAAATAGGAGGAAAGAGTATTGTCGCGCCCGTCTTGACAGGTTTTTTTTAGTCGGGATAAAACGGTCTTTTCTTGTTGTTATTTTCATGCGATCCATCGCTTGGTATTACTGATTTAGCCTTACTTTTTTGTTTCCAGCGCCTCTATACGCTTTGTTAATTCATCAATCTCTTTTTTTTGAGCATTAATAACTACCTGTTGCTCTTTCATAGCCTCAACCATGGGGGCAATAAGGCCGGTATAGTTCAGCGACAGCATTCCTTCGTTACGTTCATAAACCAGATCGGGGAAGAGGGATTGCACGTCCTGCGCGATAAAGCCGAGTTCCGTCCCTGCATCGGGATCGTCTTTCATTTTGAAAGAAACACCTTGCAGGGCGGTGATTTTGGAAAGCTGTCCTGTTGGAAGATTCGCAATATCAGTTTTAAGCCGCCGGTCTGACATATCGGTAATCGTGCCGGTATATTCAATGTCGCCGAGAACATCGAGTTCTACGCCCGCATCCGGAGATTGACCGATACCAATCCCCCCTGATGTTCTTAGATCCCCTGAAACTAGCACAGCTATTCCACCAGCGGTATTTTGAAAAAAGCCCCCATAGCCTATAGCACTCGAAGAAACGCCATGCACGCCATAATTCATCCCGCCTGTAGATGAAGCAATTCCATAGACCGCAGCCCCTGTGGAGCTGCTAGTTTGGAAAAAACCTCCCCAGGCGCTTCCAGTAGTAGATGTATTGACCCCGAATACCCCTCTTCCACTAGGGCTTTTGCTCCAAAAATATCCTCCATAATTTGTTCCGGACGTAGCAGAGACCTCTCCATAAACAGCCTGCCCTGAAACGCTCTTTCCATAAACACCTCTGGTATTACCACTAGCCCCCGTAGCATCCCCCTTAAGTGCAGCTGTTCCATTTGTCGTCGTGCTATTTGTGACGGTAAGCGTTGTACCATTATAGGTAACATTAGCACTCGCACCAAAAGCCCCTCCACTATTAAACTGCACTTGAGTGTTTGCCCCTGCCGGGCTACCTCCACCGCCGGAAGCCGTACCCGTGACCCACCCTGAGGCACCGGCGCTATAAAGAAGGACATTGCCGTCGGCAACGCCTGTCGTGCTGACATCCGTTAAATCGTCAAGAAAAGACGGCACGGCAGTAATCGGAGAAGCTAGTCCTGTAACACCATTGAGGTTCAGGGCATTCATCTGCCCCGTACCGGACACGTCAAGTTCGACATTCGGTGTGTTATTCCACACTCCAAGTTTTCCGGCGGAGGTAAAGTTGATAAAGCTTTGCCAGTTTGCCCCATCGCAGAGCATCATGTTCCCGCCGTTAGTTTGCGTGGTCATCGATGTGCGGCGATACCAACCGGCTTCACCGGCGGCACAAACATCACCGGGCTGGGCTTCCTGTGCAGCGGCGGGTAGGGGCACAACCGTCAGTGTCGATAGTGCGAGAAGGTAGGATAGAAATTTTGTCCTGTAATGTGCCGGATACATCCTTGTCCGTTCTTTTTATTATTTTTTGATTCCACTTGTTCCAGATTACAACATAAAAGGTTAAGAACAAGGAAAATTTGATTTTTTAGAGATTATTGAAAATCGAAGAAATCACAACTCCAATCTCAAATATATATCCCTGACCTCATCCGGCTGGATGCCGAGATAGTCTAGCGTTTCCTTCTGGCTTTGGTGGCCGAAGGCTTCCATGAGGATCGGTACTGCCGTGTCGAGTTCTACCCTCTGGTGATACCCCCAGGTCTTGCGCAGTGTGTGGCTGCCGTAGTTCCCCTTTAATCCCGCCTGCCTTGTCCAATTCTTGACCATGCGGTTAACACTGCTCACCGTCAGGGCTTTCTTTCGCCCCCGTGAGAGGAAGAGGGGCTGTCCGGATGCTGCCAGCGTAGGACTGCGGGGTAGTGATCCAGCCAGTGCCGTATGGCGCAGACAGCCCGCTTGTTCAGCGGCACAGCACGGTATTTGCCTGTCTTAGGCTGTTTGATCTCCAGCAAGTCTCCCCATTTCGCATCTTCAACCTGGCCGACAGTGATGGAGAGCAATTCACTGGCCCGAAAGGCCGTATTGATCCCGAGGATGAACAGGCACAGATCACGGGGCTTGTGATGTAACAGGAGCTTGATGCGCTCGATGGCTTGTCTATCGCGGATCGGTTCGACCTTAATGGCCGCCCCTTTGCGGGGATGATTGGGATTCCGGCCCTGTCCATGAGCCATTGTGACCTTCGCTTTCCGGCCTTTGCCCAACTTTTCTTCTAAAGTTGGCGAAGCCTGTTTGAGTATTGATTATAAAGGCTTTTTCCACTTGAGTCATAGACTGAATCAGGTTCCAAAGCCCCCTGAATATAGCAGGCATGAATAGAAAGCCAAGAAAAGAAGAAAAGTTTGCGAACAGCAAATTTCCCACTTTTCAAGGATGTATCTATGAACAGGGTCAAACACGCTTGCGCCGCACTCGCGGCTTGTCTGGTGCTGGGGTTTTCAAATACTTCACTCGCTATCGAAGCAAAGCATTTGCAAGAAGATATGGAAACCAAAGAAGCATCGCGCCTTACATCGGGTATGGTTCTGATGCTCTCTTATCTTCAATATCGTCTGGGCTACCCTGAAAGGGGCGAATGTGTCTATGACTGGTATTTTAAGAACCATGATACACCGGGCCATGTCTGGGAAGTTATGCAGAAATATCCAGATAGTCACGCAGAGGGAATCGTGTACGCCCTGGCAAAACTGGATTGTTTTACTGGAGATAAGAAATAAACCTATTTGTTGCTAAGAGAACAACGTTTGGCAATTTTCAGGGCTTCATTCCCAGAGAGGCCGGTAGCAGAAACGCCACCGCAAGAAATTACATCGAATGAAGCAATCTATACAGAAGAGCTCGTCACGGCGGCTTTATATCATAATAGCTATTGGAAATATGTTTATACCAAAAACAAAAAACATATAGATGTGAGGCTAGAAGTTACATTGCGCGAGGCGATGGCTAGGCATATAGTGTATGAGTACTACGCGAACATCCTGAGTTGACATTTTTGATCATTTTTGGTAGAGGTTGAGAGAAAGGTTATGCATAAACTGGATCATGCAACTGATGAAATGACAGATAAACAAATATCAAAGATGTCTCTTAAAGACGCGTTAGCAGATGCAGAGCTAAGAGCTGAAGAAGCTGTTATGTATTTGTATGAGAAAAATAAGGAGCGGGCAAAGGCTAACTCCATACCGTATCATGTTAGTGATGATGAATTGAAAATGGCAATTCAGTCTGCGTCGAAAACTAATTTAAAACTGATGATTAAAACTGGTCAAGTCGAGTTACCTGCACCATAGTTTGGTATGTCATCATTTGAAACTGACACTCGGTTGCCAAGTCACAACTCAAGCCTCAAATATATATCCCTGACCTCGTCCGGCTGGATGCCTAGATAATCTAGCGTTTCCTTCTGGCTTTGATGGCCGAAGGCCTCCATAAGGATCGGTACAGCCGTATGAACACGAAGTCTTCTTCGCGCTTTGGCTGAACAACAAACATGAGGTGATCGGGCACGCAGAGCTCTTTCGCGGCACCATCGACGGGGCAAGCGTCTATCCCCGTGAAGTCGTGAAAGAAGGGCTGGCCCGGAACGCGGCAGCCGTGATCTTCGCCCACAACCACCCCAGCGGTAACCCCGAGCCCTCGCAGGCCGACGAAGCGATTACCCGCCGCCTCAAAGACGCGCTGGACCTGGTCGATATTCGGGTTCTCGATCACCTGGTGATCGGGGAGACTTCCGTATCACTCGCAGAACGCGGAGCTTTGTAGGGGTGAGTATTTAGCAAAGATATAGAAAAAGACTTTTTATCACTACATGACAGCTATTATTTGACATTGATGAATAGCCCTTAAAGGAATAACAAAAGCTTAATAAATGATGGAAAACTATAAAAAGAAAAACCATTAGAAACGGCTTGACATTTGTGCGATAACCTATTAAAAATTAGGCGAAATTGGATTTTTCAAGGTTTATAAAGGATGGTAAAAGCGTTTCCCCCTCTTAAAAAAGATGCTATTGATTGTTCATGCAAGAACTAGCTGAAGCATCTTTCCTTAGTAAAAAGGATTTTTTCAAAAGTCTTGAACAGTCAACTTGTCTCAAGCCAGGTGTGGTTTATTCGCTTGGGAAATACTTTAAGTCGGATGGTAGCCCTGTAAATACAGTAACTGTTCGCTTGGCCTTAGAGTGGCCTCTTAAAAAAGGCAAGCCACTTGACACTAAGTATCTTTCCTCATCTTTTGAAATGGCTGTAGCTGCTTCGGAAATATATCGAGTTAAAAACTATCTGGAAAGTCGAATGGGAGAGGACATAAATGTTTTAGATATTCGCACTGGATGTATAAATGTTCGGTTTAGCCTTCCTGACGATGTGGATGTGTCTATGGTGAAGCAAGCAGTAACGTCCCTTTCAAATAATAAAGATATCTATGGCGTTTTATGCGTAGATGGTAACGTATCTGGCAGATCTATTACTCCGTAAATGAAAAAGAAAAATCAAAAAATCTCTCAGAAATCCTGTTCTGAGAATAGCGTACACGATTCATATAATGGAATAACAAATATACTAATAGTTTTGGCCTTGCCGGAAGAAAGAAAATATTTCCACTCTGTTATTTCAAATCGAAAAAACTGGGAAGCGAGATCAGAGAGGCAGCTATTTCTTGCTAAATATCACTCTGGCTCTGGTGTTGTGAATGTTTGGGTCAAGACTCTGCAGGGGATGGGACATATAGAGGCTGTTCTTGGTACTACTTCTGCAATCTCAGCAATTATGCCAAGTATTGCAGTTATGGTTGGTATCGCCGGATCTTTAAGGCCGAATAAAGTTGGTCTTGGAGATGTCGTTGTTTCTAACCATGCAAAGTATTATGCAAGCGATAAGGTGTTAGATATAAACGGCTCACTAACATATAAAGTTGTAGATGGAAGTAAAGCCATCCCAGGAGACAAAAACTATATATATGTTGACGGTAGAGATAAGTTTTTAGATAACTCAATTTTTCGATATGAACGTGATTATATATCTGTTGAGTCAATAGACGATTTAGTGTCCGAGTTTGAAGGTAATTTAAATTCTTGTCAGTTAACTGAGTTAAACAGTGAAACTCTGCCTGAAAAAATGTCAGATATCGCAACCACAATAGGCAAGGTGAAAGTTCACATGGGATGGTTGCTGGGTAGTCATCACGTGGTTGATAGTGGTGAGTATCGAGATTATTTGGTTGAAAAAGACGACTGCTTGAACTTGGATATTCATCGTCAAAAAGGGGATAGTGATAGGGTTAAATGGCCATCCAGTGGTGAAATTCTAGCCGTTGACATGGAAAGTTATGGTTTCTTGAGGTCAGTTGAAAAGTTGAGGAATACATCCCCGCGCCATGGTGGTGTAACAAACTTGGCCGGAGGTATTGTTATTCGAGGAATATCTGATCTCTGTGAAAATAAAGGAATGTTAGACAGTTATACTAAAGACTCAGTTCGAGAAATAGCAGTACACAATGCCACCGAAGTCGCGTTGAACTTTATTGAAAAGCTCAATTATGATGTTGTTGTTTCAAATTAATGTGTATTGAGCGTATTTGCTATATGCCTTTTTCAACATTAGCCCTAGAATTAAGAGTTAGGCTTAATAGTCGTACTATTCAATTGACCATCCCTCATGGTTATCAATGACTATGATTTCCATCTGGTCGTAGCGCCCTAAAGGGATGTCCCCGGCATTGCTGCATCGCCCTTCGTATAGCCCAAATTTGATTTTCTCAAAAATTGTGGGGTTCACCCGAAGAACGGTAGGGTACTTGCCGTTCTGTCTGCGGAACGCTATTCGTGCCATTGAAATATCTTTTAGGATCGTCATGGGGCATCCATGCGGGGTGGAGCAGGGGACCGAGTGAAAGGCCCTTTGACATTCCCGCCCTATCAAGTTGATGATCTTCTCTCTACCTTGATTTTACATAAATGCTGCTTTACATCGCAAAGTTGTGAGTGGCAGGATAGGGCAAATACGCGCACCTGTTGATACAGGTCAGGGTGCATACAGGATAGGATGCCGGTGGCTTTATCGGGAGCTTCAATCGTTACAAAGGGAAATTGACCTATGAGAGCCAAACTGGAACTTGCCTTTTATGTTCTCCTGAACTCCCCAAAACCATCTGGGCATTCGTCCTGGGTGTTGTCTTCTTTACCTTGATAATCGAACTGGGTGAGCATTACGCTGCCAATCTCCACTTTCAGGGAGCTATGGGCTGGCGTGAGGATTCAATAGCCCACAGACTAATACGCCGCTATGACAAGGCCGCGTTTGTCGCATTGGCTAGTTTTTGGGGGCTCGCCATCAAATGCTACCGAAAGGACTGGAAGCGGGTGGTGGGGTAAAGCTGTACTACTCTATAACTAAGAGAAATCGTGAATATCAATCAGGGATGATTGGCAATGTATAAAGCCCTCAAATTCTTTCTGAAGTTCTTCTCCAAAATGATCGAGCTCGCCATATTTGGATTGGGTCTTGCGATGTTGTATTTCCTGACACAATCAATCTTGCTGGAAGAAGGGCGCGGATACTACACGGTTTATGCAAGTTGTGATCGGCATTGCTATGACAGTCTAGGCCTTGATAAGACCACTGAATATAGCGATGAGCTGATCGTGCGATTTGAACGGGAATATATTGGCTGTACTTATCTGACGCTTTTTGGTTTGAGGTATGACGATGTCTGGCAATCGCCCTGGGAACCCCAAAAGACCGGAGGCGAAAACTTCAAGGGTCTTCGGTCGGCCTCGTGGCCGCTCACTGATATGGCATTCAATAATGTCGGTCGGGCAATCAGGGAACCACAATATAACTTTGAAAAAGGCTGTCGCCCCAATATCTAGCCTCGTACACGCTTGATAAAGGGGTGTTTCCCGAAGGAAAAGCCTTTCCCCTGCCTAAACCGCTTTCTGGCGTTTACGGACACCCCTTTCGAGCGGGGGATGTCTCCCCCGCATCGCCCCCTCTTATGTAGCGCCCGTTCCGGCCACTTTTTTTTAACTGCTCCCTTTTGGGGAAGGGGAAGACTATCACCCTTTTCCCCTTCATCAAGACATCCCCCTGTCTTCCGCAGCCCTGCTTTGTGCAGACAGGGTGGTTCCCCCTGACTTGATTCCGGTCAAAAGAGGTGATTTTCACTCGCTTTGCTCGTGCTTCTCCTGGGGTTTTCAACCCCAAAAGGGTGATGTTTTTTTTAAGAATGAAGGAGAAAGAAAATGGATAACGAGCAGAACTTGGAAAATAGAGCAGACAAGCTGGTTAGTAGAGAAGTGCTGGTATGCCTGAGTGGTCTGGTTGACGAATTTATGCAGCGTGATCCGGAAGGTTTTCTTGATGCTCATCCGGAGCTGGTCAGTCAATTTGTTGAAGATGAACAAGGCGAAGAAGAATACCTGGAAATTTTCGAGTATTGGGCAGTTTCATCATGGCTTGCAGAAAAACTGGAAGCTAAAGGGGAGAAGGTAGAGCAGGACTTTTACGGTTTGTGTGTCTGGGGAAGAACCTGCACAGGTCAATCAATCAGTATGGATCACGTTATGAAACAGATTGTGAAAGAAACCGGCTATGCAGAGAACTGGCAGTAGGAAAGGAAGCAACCGATGGCAAACACATCATTAAGAGAATATTCGCTGATCTGGAACGGCATCAAAATCCACATCATTCACATAGGTAAAAGATGGGGTGTCATAGATCATATCGAAATCCGCGCCGTCGATCCGGAAAACGCACCGCTGCCTATAACAGAAACAGGCTATAAGTCCCATTTCATACAGGAGGAATATCTGGCCGAATATGACAATGCCAAAGAATATGTCTTGGCATGGCTTGACCATGAGTCAAAACAGGCAGACTGGCTGGCAGGCGAAGAAAAGCGCAGACAATACAGTCTGTTTTGAATAGGCGATTAACGGTTAATTAACATAATAAAGTTGTAATGGATTGATAAGCACAACCATAGGTTTATCAAGACGCCAGCGGGCAGAAAGAGAGGGAAAATGAAACCGCCGTGCTATATCGACCTTAAACAGGCCCGGCAGGTCTTGTCCGGTATGGGCGTTGATCTGAATGACAGACAGATGAAGAGAGCCGCAGACAAGGACGCACAGGGGCGGAGGAAGCTGCCGTTCTTTGTTGATCCGATTGACGGCAGGCTGAAAATCGAAAAGGGGGCTCTGGTATCAATCTATAACGAGTGCCGCGTTGAGGCAGAAAAGAACTCACACATAAAACCACGTTCACTATCGGAAACCTTTGATAAAAACAGGTAGAAAGGCTATGGAAAGCTATGGCAGACATAAGAAAACGACAAGGAAAGAAAGGCGTTACCTATCAGGTACGCTATCAGGATGAAACCTCAAAGTCCGGCTACTCCTTTGCCACTTTCAAAACGATGAAAGAGGCAAGGGCTTTTACTGAAAACTCTACTGAGTGGAAAGCCAATTCTTCCAATGATTCCATGACGGTAGAAGAGGCCATTGATCTCTGGCTTGATATTTGTGAGAAAGAAGGTCTGAATGGTCGAGAGCCAATCTCATATTACACATTAAAAAATTACCGCTATCGCGCTGAATTCATTAAGCAATACCATTGGGGTAAGGCTCTTGCCGAATTAACACCGCCGGATGTGGTGAACTTTCGTTCCTGGCTTCTGAAAAGCGATTACAGCCGTGAGCTTTCACGCAAGATTTTGGCATCATTGCAATCGGTTGTGAAAGAAATGAGCCTTCGTGGATACATATCCCACAACGTGGCAGCGGGTATCAGCATTCGGCAAGACTCTCGGTTCAATGAACCGGTAACGATACCTAGTAGAACCGATATTGCCGCACTTCTTGCCGCAGCGGATCGACTGGCTAAATCCAACAACAAGCAAATAGCGCAAACATGGCAACGTTATCGACCTATGCTCTACCTTGCCATTGACTCAGGGATGAGGCCACAAGAGTATCTCGCTGCGTCAATATCATGTCTTACCGATAATGGAATTTATGTTGAGAGAGCGATTGAAGGAAGTGGTTATGCTATTTCTGTAACTAAAACCCCTGCGGGACGTAGGTTCATTGAACTCAGCCAAACGACTATTACTTTACTTCGTGAATACATTGACCAGCACACTCTAGAAAATGACTACGATTTGATTTTCCCTTCTCTGGAAGGTAAATGGCAGTGCCGTAAGAATTGGCAAAGAAGAGGCTTTAACGTGGCTTGCATAGAAGCTGGGCTGGCGGAAGAGCATAAAGTAAAGGGTGCAACAGTTATAAAGCCAAAATACAGGCCTTACCATTTAAGGCATTTTTACGCCTCGATGCTTTTTGAAAAGAAGGTAAATTTGAAAAAGATTCAGGTCTTGATGGGGCATTCAAATATTGAAACGACATTGAATGTTTATGGACATCTTCTGGACGATGATTTAAACATGAAAGTGAAGGGCAGTGGCATACTTGACGAGATAGCGTGATTTCTGTGGCAAATTTGTGGCAAAAAATTGCTAGGAACCTCAGAAAAAAGCCGTTTTTATTTCATGGGGTGCAAGGGGTCGCTGGTTCAAATCCAGTCGCCCCGACCATAATAAAAACAATAAGTTAGCTGAAAAATATGTAAAGAAATGGCCCTTCGGGGCCATTTTTGCCACAAATTTACTGTCCTTTGTAACCCGCAGAAATCCGCCATTGTCCGGATGAGGCTTTTTCGGCTTGTGGCAAATTTGTGGCAAAAATGGAATGAAGATTTTTATTTTTTGGGCAGTGAAAGAAAGCTTGTTTTGGGAAGAAGGCCTTTTGTAGAGGAGGGGGAACCTGAACTTTTGGCAGATGATTTTGATTTTCCCTGACCGGCTTTCAAACTTGATAAAGTGCCGGTTATTTCTCCCCCTGTTCCACAAATATCGGTACAGCGATGGTAGGGTTTTCCATTTGGCATTGTTGATGTTCTGCCATAACAGACATATTCGTTGCAAGCTCCGCAATGGACAAAATTTCGTATATCCAATCCCTCATCCTTACACCAGGGACAATGCCAGCTTTGCATTGGGAGAGTGCTTATATCAATATTTTTTGCCTTTGTGCGGCCTCCATTATGCTGAGTTGCATACTGATCCAGATCACTTGTCTTGGTAATGGAGGTAAGAACAAAGGGCTGCTTTTTATCTTCTTTTTCAAAAGTTACCGCAAAGCCCCTGCCGTTTCTGGCACACCGGAAATTGATGGCGACACATTCCGGCTTCGGTGCAAAGAAGCTCTTGCGCGAAGCCTTTTCCACGCGCTTTTTATCCTTATCGAGTATGGCGTTAAGTTCCTTGCGCATATCTGCCGGATTGGTGATGTCCTTTTTCATTTCCAGTTTCTCCTTTGCCGGATTAGACGGACGGCATCATTCACCTGTTTGGAAAAGTAATCGGTCGGGCATCCCCTGTCAGGGTGGACGATGGCAGAAAGCCGCCGGTAGGCCGCTTTGAATTCCTGTTCGCTAAAGCCTTGTTCAAGGCCGAGCATTTCAAGGGCTTCGCTGTACTGATCTCGCTTATGGGGTGTGAGGGTTTCATCTTCTGCCTCCTCATCTTCCATCCAGCGCCGGAAGTGATCCCAATCCTTGAACCTGGCGCGGTGCTTGTTGTAATAGGCCCTTAAATCGCGCTCTCTGGCAGCTTGTAATTTATAGTCTATGGCCGCGCCATGGATATATTTCGCATAGAGGCTGCCCTTGTACCAAATGACTCCGCAGAGCCACGCCAGGCCGCGAAAGGGGATTTGAATGAGCGTTGAAAGCCCTTCCGCACATTTGGTGGCGGCGACTTCCGCTCCGTTTGATACGGCATCTATGGCCCATTCTCCGAAAACTCTGACCACTCCGATAAGAAAGGAGACAACGGCCCAGCATAGGGCGATAAAAATGATCCATCCCAGGAGAGGCCAGTTTCCCGGTAATACGTTGATGGTCTCTTTGATGACTTCCCACATGGCTTGAGACTAGAAGGGGAGATCATCGTCAATATCAGGAGGTGGGCTGCCTGGACTCTTCTCGCTGGTTTTACCTTTTTTAGGGCTTTGGGCCTCTGATGTTATGCCCTCATATTCTTCTTCAATTTCCTTTTTTAAATCATCGGGCATTTCCGGTGTGAGGCCATCCGGAAGCTCTATGACCAGCTTTTCCATAAACTGCCCCTCTGCCGGTTCATCTGTATCCTCTTCCCCGTCATAGTCGCTATCTGCGGTACCTATCGCATAGATTCTGGCATCGGGGTGTTTTGTTATCGCTTCCAGAAAGTCTCTGGCTTCCTTCCAAAGGCGCGCGACTTTTTCGTTTCCCTGGCTTTTGTGAACTGCGATTCCGCAGTCACAGATCTCCAGCCGCTCTTCATGAGAGGCGGATTCGCGGATGATCTCATCGGCGATGAGAAAGGCACGGTATTTGACCTTGAGAGTGACTTGTTTGCCGGTCATCTTTCTATTCCCCTGAATGTGCTTTGCTATTGGGGTACTTTGTACTTGCCGCCAATGCCGTAGCGGGCAATAACGGCTTCATCAACCTGCGGAAAAATCTCTGTGACCAGCACATAGCACCCATAGGCCATAGAGGCCGCAAGGAGCGTTCGGGCAACCAAAAGCCCAAGACTGTGCCGGAAATATGTCCAGTTGATTTGTTTGCCAACCTTGCCCCAGTCAGTGATGGCGGCCTCTTGGCCGGGAGAGGGCACTTGCACTGTCTGATCTTGAATGCCTTTGTCCCGATGTGTGGCCTCCCGTCTTTCCCGTGCCTGCCTTTCCGCTTTGGTTTCGCCTTGTATATCCACGGCAGTTACCCTGTCATATCCATTTCATTGACCGCCTGCTTCATCATGTTGAGCCGCATCGCCATGCGTTTGGTCATATTCGGGGCGTTATAAAGGGACGCAATGACAATGCGTTTATCTTCCACATAAAGGACGAGCTGTTTTGTGGCGGTGTAAAGCGCGGGTTTCTTTGCGAACTTCTCAGGGTTAAGACGCCGGTTCTCGATCTCGGCAATGGCTTCCGGGTGGTCTTCTTCAAAAAATCCGTATTGCGAGGTCACATAGGTCTTATGAAAAAGCAGGCCGCCAACCTTGACCCATTCGGGAGAAATAACCACATCAACCCGTGGCCCAAAGCAAAGCCGTGCCATAAGCATGGGAAGGTGGAGTAGTTCAACAAACGCCCAGATCAGCATGGCAGCCAGAAGAATTATTCCTACTTCTCCATTCCACCCTGACTCCAGCCACATCCCGAAGCCAAAGAAGACGCAGACAATAATAAAAACCCTTATGGAGCCATTTGCGAGCTGGAAGAATTCCGGGCTGATGATTTTGCCATGGAGCCTTAAGGCCTTTGTGCCATAGGCGGGGCCGTAGGTGTACCAGTCCCTAAACATCCGGTGGCTCCTGATACTTGCCGTTAAAGAAACTATCCGCGTAATACTCGATCCGTTCCAGTATGAGCGGAGCTTTTCCCGCCTCGATCACGAGCTGGCGGTCATGAATGCCGTCACGGGCGAAGAACCGGCTTGCTTCTTCGCCTGTTATGAGGTCGTGGACTTCCAGAGACCATGAAAGACCTGTGCGGTCGTGGCCGCTTTCACGCACCGAGACATCGCTTTTTCGTGTCACGATGAGGGAGGTTTTCCCTAGCCGCTTCTGGATAAACTCAAGGGTCGTGACATCGTTGTTGCCAAAGAAGATCAGGATGCCCGCATTGCCCATAAAGGTTTCCCAGCGTTCCTTGTAGATGGCTTTGAGCTGGGAGATGTCCTGTATAACGGTCATCAGCTTGACCCCGAAGCCTGCGATCTGACCGGCTGCCACTTCGATCTGGCGCATATGGCCGAGGACGGGGAATTCATCAAGGCAGAGCAAAACGGGAACTTCCGGCTTTTGTGCTTCCCTCTCCAGAGCCTCAAGGGCCAGATTGACGAAGAGGCGGAACCAGCGGTTACAGGTGGACATCCTGCCTGCGGGTAGACATAGATAAATCGTCATGCCGTGGGGAGCGGTTTTAAGCTCTGATAGATCAAACTTGTGGCCGGATAGCACCTTCCGCATAGCCTTGTAATCCAGAAACTTGGTGTGGCGGCGTAACGTTGAAAGAACCGAACCTCTTTCGTCTCCGGGCTTATCGAAAAAATCGGCGGCAGAAGCTTCCAGAGCTGCCGTCAGATCGCTATCAATGGCCTCGTGGTGTTTCGCGTTGTCTTCAAACTCATTTTTGAGGAAATCGAGTGAGCCTTTGCCGCGTTGCTGCTGGTAACGACCGGAGATCAAATCCCGCACCGTAACCAGATTGCGCTCTTCATCCTGATAGTGCTGGCTGGTTGCCACGTGCAGGATCACACCTTCCAGAAAATTTCGGGCGCTGTCATCCCAGTGGGTGTCACCGCCGCTTGGGACAATCAGGGCGTCGGCAATCAGCCCCGCATCTTCAATGATGGTGGGAGAGCCGGAATAGAGCATGGACAGGGGATTAAAGGCGGCAAGATAGTCAGAAACCGACGGGTCTGCCTTGCCGAACGGATCAAGGACGAATACCCGCTGTTGCAAACCTTCTGCCCGCCGTCTGGCTGTAATGCTGGCAAGTTCCGCTTTAGGGTCAATGGCAAGGACTGAGCCCTGATACTCGATCAGGTTCGGAACGATGATGGAAACGCCCTTGCCAGACCGGGAACCGGCGCAGAGGACAACATGGCGGTCGTCCTTGATCCCGACCAGGTGGCCCATAAGCTGGCCGAGAAATATCTTGCTGCCATCAAAGCGGTAATCGGGATTACCGGCAACCGTCAGGGGATCGCGCCACTGTGCATCCGGTGGTTTTTCATCCTTGATGCCGGGGACGCCGCGTGGCAGGTCTTCCATTACCACGGGGCATTACTCGCTTTGCTGTCTTGACGGGGGAAGAGGCGCTAGCAACAGACCCCCAAGGCCTGTCGTCGCTTTGATTGAAAACGCAGTGGGAGAAAGACCGGTTTTCCGGTGGAAAGGCTCCATGCCGACATCCTTGTTGAGTCCATGTTGCTAGCCTTAAAAAGATAGTCTGGCAGAACAAATCTCGCCAGAAGCTTTTCCTTCCGGTGGTGTGGTCTCTTGCTGAACATGGCCCTTTTACATGGCAGGCAACCGGCAATCACCATAGCCATCCTTCACTTCACTTGACCATGCAGGCGGAAAACCGCTGCGCTAGATCAATTTCCGGCCCGCTTAACCGTGTAGTTCATTGATCTTTTTCCGCCTGCATGGTCTGGGCGCTGCGTTGTCGGCTGGCAATGGTGCCGGTCGCTTCAACGTAAAAGGAGAACATCATGTTCAATCAAACTGAAACCAAAGCCTCTAAAGGTGCAAAGCCTGCCGCAAGGATAGTTGCCTATCGTCACTATCAGGATAAAGACGGCAACGATAAGCATCATAAAGTGGAGGTAGGGGCAGCCTGGCCTACCGGAAAAGGCAACGGCCTTGCCTGTCAGTTCAAGATCGTCCCGGCTGAACTGCTGACCGGTGATTGCCAGCTTTATATCTTCCCCGTCGAAGACAAATAGCAGGCCGGGTAGGTAAAATCTTACATACAAGAACAGCCCTTAAAAGGGCTGTTCTTTCTTATCTAGGGTCGCAATAGCGTTCGACCAGTTTTTTGGAATTCTCTTCGTTTTCTTTAATAGCTTTCTGTATGTCGGCAGTTGACCCAGAGGCAGCACTCTTAAAAGGTGCAGCAACTAGTTGAAATGTTGATTTCACTTCCAGCTTGATAGCGTCGATCAGAAAATTAAAGTAACCCCGTTTTTGGCTTTCTTTCGGCAAGGTTATTCCTTTCTCGTTCATTCTGGTTCACTCCCAAGATGCTTCACTAGCTTCTTGGCTTGCATTAATAACAGCCAAAGAATCATGCCGAAGTCAATCAAAAAAATGATGTATTCGAGCAGTAGCAGTCCTTGCAGTATGAGAATGGGCAACTCCAATGCCTTCAGCCAGAGCATAAAAAAGTTCACTGCAACAGCCGCGCTTCCTACGGCTATGAATGCAATAACAGAAATAAGCACATCTACGATAAATATCGTTAGGTGGTAGATGCTACTTTTCATAATCATCCATTTGCGGTTATCCAGTTGTTTTAATCTAGTACAAGGAAGGTGTTTGATACAAATGGCAGAAATCAAGAATAGTCCTGATTCATTACGGGCTATAGGGGATCAGGCCGGACGGGGGAGGGTTGGGGCAGGCCAGGTAGGAGCGCAACACAACCCGAAGGCGCAATATGGAAATGAGGGGGGCTTCATTATTTTCTGGCGGGGGAGATTGAGACGGTCTATAGTGGAACGAGGAGGGCAGCGGCAGAATAAGGCGAACGCTGCCGCGTTTCGGGGAAGCCCCGAACCCCCAGACGGCTAACTTTATGTTAAACATTCGTCTGATAAGATGATGTTTAGCCTTACTGCAAGTTGTGTGCGGTCAGACCGTCTTCGACAGTCTTTGCCTTCCGGCACCGCACCAAACTTGGCAAGGGAGCCCGCTGCGCGCTCCCGTTGCATCCCTCCGGCAGGGCCGCCGTAAATCCTTATCTACGGCGTAAAGGAGCGGTTAGGTATAGGGAGATACATGATGGCGAAACGCAAGAGCGAGAAGCGGGAGCGTGAAAAGCGCCTCACCGTCCGCTTCAACGATCAGGAGTATCGTGCGCTGCAAGATTTCGCTGACCGAGCCGGTCTGTCCCTGTCCGGCTATCTCCGCCATACCACTCTCAATACCAAACCTCCCCGCCAATCCCATCGCCCTGTCAAAGACCACGAAAAGCTGGCCGCTCTTCTGGCAGGGATTGGCTCTGTTGGCAGCAATATCAACCAGCTTGCTTATACTGCCAACTCAGGATCATGGCCTGAACGGGAACGCCTGGAGGAGGCGTGTGCCCATGTTCGGGAGATACGGGATCTGCTGATGGAGGCCTTGGGAAGGCAACCCATACCAGATCGCTTGTCAGGCCATGATCCTTAAAGCGTCTGAACGGGGTCATGCCAGGGCGCTATCTCTGCATTTGATGAATGCCGATCAAAACGAGCACATTGAAGTGCACGAGATACGCGGGCTTGCCAGTTCAAACCTGCATACGGCTTTTCAGGAAATTGATGCCGCATCAATGGGCACGAAGTGCAAAAAGCCGTTTTTCCACGTCCAGTTAAGCCCGCCTGCCAATGCCGATATATCTATTCAGCAATTCGAGCGTGCTGTGGAGGCCGTGGAAAAGAAAGTGGGGCTGGTGGGCCATCCCCGCGCCATCGTCTTTCACGAGAAAGAAGGACGGCGGCACGCCCATGCCGTTTGGTCACGGCTGCACGTCAAGGAGGTCTCCCGTAAGAACCGGCAGACAGGTGAAAGTGAAAAGCGGCAAAAGCTTGTCGCCAGGCAAATGCCGCATTTCAAAATCAAGCTCAATGAATTAAGCCTTGCCTTGTATTACGAGAACGGGCTGGAGCCGCCCAGGGGCTTTCTGGATAAAAAGCATCGTGATCCTGATAACTACGACCGTAAAATCTGGATGCAGTCCAAGCGCCTTGATGCAGACCCCCGAAACCTTAAAGCGATTATCAGGACAAGCCTGTTACATTCCGATACCCGCAAGGATTTTGAAGCCAGACTCAAAGATCACGGTATGTATCTCGCGCAAGGTGAGCGGGTGCGTAAAGGCAAATCATCTCCTACATACCTTGTCGTCCACCATAGCGGTGAACCGATGTCCATGACCCGATATTCCGAAATGACGGGAAAGGAGATTGCTCCCCGTATCGGGGAGGCCAAAGACCTTCCGACTTTGGCGCAGGTACAGGGACAAATCAGGGAGCAACAATCCAAAGCCATCAAGCAGCGCCTTGAGGATTTGAAGCTGCGGCAGGAGAAAGACCTTACACCCCTGATGACTGAAAAAAAGGCGGTGGTACATAACCAGCGCGATGAACGCACGGCCTGTAGAAACCACCAGAAGGAGCGGTGGAAGCAAGAAGCTCTTGGCAGAGCCAACCGGCTGCGAAAGGGCATTATGGGAATGTGGGATCGCGTTTCAGGTAGGCACGGCAAGGTCGCACAGCGTAACAAAGAAGAGATCACCGAAAACCGGCGGCGTGATTATGCCGAGCGACAGTCCATATACAGACGCCATCTTGCCGAACGGCAGGAACTCCAGAAGCGGATCATGAAGATCAAGGCCGCTCATGAGAAAGAAAAGCAGAAACTTGTAAGAGAGCTTGGGCATTCTGTGCAGGTGGTTGATAAGCACCTCACGAATGAATTTAACCGCCAGAACCAGGAAGCAGCACAAACGCATGACCGGTCTCATATCCGGGATGAGTTTGGCGATGCGGCCCGTCAGGGTGAAACCGAACGGCTGAAAGATACCTTCAATCGTGAAACCAAAGACAAGAAGGAAGAGAAGAAAAAAGACGACAGGACGCAGGGCAGGGGCCGCACACGCAAGCGCGATCCGCATTAACCTTTTCTTATGGGTTTGCTACCTATAATTGAATTATGGAAATGGACGGGGGGGGGAGAATATGGCATCAAGGAAAGACGAAAAAAAAGAACCCTTGCCGGTATTCAAAGCCTTCGTCCCTGATCCGGAAGATCAAACCAAATTGTTCCCAATTGGCAAGACGGTTCCCTTCAAGTCAGGGAAGGGCTTCCGGCTCATCGGTGACGATAATCCCGCTGTCCGGCAGCTAGCTTATGAACACATCCACGAAATGGTGTTTTTGGCGGAGCGGTAAGTTAATACCGTTGACTCAATCTAGCTATTGTCTAATCAATAAGGTCATGGAAAAAAAGTCGTTTTTAAAGAAATATTTTAATGAAAAATGCACAGGTGCTTTTGGCCCTGGCCGTGATGCAATGTTAGGCACTTTTAGCGCAGCGTTAATGTTAACTTCTGGAAGTACGCCAGTTATTTCACTTGGTATTGGTATGAGTGTGTTTGTGTTGGGTCAACTAAACCTGTGGCAGAAAGCTGCTACAGATAAATATATTTGGAGTCCAAAAGTTACAAAATCCTTTGGGTTGTAGAAGAAAATCTATTTTTTACATTCGCATAACTTGTCGAGAATATTCTTTGATGCAATCCAGGTACCACTGATCGTCCCAAATGTTTTTACATCATAGATGTTAGCTAAGGCTTCAGCGAGAGGTCCCCCAATATCAGCTATATCTGTTCCTTTCTTTTTTAACTCACAATAATTTAATTCGACGCAAATTTTGTGGTAAACAACATTGTGTATATGAGGCAGACTGTCGATTATGTCTCGGATAAACAAAGGTTCGGGAGGTGCGGTTGGAGACGGGTGATTTCCCGTTATAGGAAGACAAAGTTCCTGATAAGCGATCTCATAGGTTTGTAATTCGGACTGTGTCAAGGCGTTTTGAATCCCCAAACTTTCAATAATTCTTGGGGTTAGTTCTTCGTCAGGAAGTAACGACAGGGTATACACTAACTTTTTGAACTGTTCACTTTGGTTCATATGCAAGCCTATAGTGCCAAATTACAAAACAAACTCAGCCAGTATTCTTTAGTTTGAATGCCAGCTACCAGCTAATAGTGGCAAAAGGTACGTTGTTATATTTAATGGCCTCAACCACCGCCTTGCGCAGTTCCAATTGGCTGCGATCAATACCATAACTGGCAGTTTCCAGTTTATTGCGTTCGTGCCCGACAACCAAGGCAATATCCGGTTCGCGGATAAAATCACCGTTCGGAAATTGCTTGCCGCGCAAGTTATCAATGACGGTATGGCGGAAGCTGTGAAAGCTTTTGCTCCAGCGCTCTCTTGCATCATTCTGGCCTTTACTCTCAACGCCCCGTCTTTCGATATAGCCTAGGGTTTGCCCTCCGTTCTTGCGTTGTTCAACACGGGAAAACCAATTGGAAACGCCTTTCCCAAGACGGCCCTGATTGTCACGGCTTAGTTTGAACAGGCTGCCATCGGTCTTGTCATTCTGGCGTGTGGCTACAAAGTCCATAAAGCCGATCTGAATAAGGGTTGAGTGAATGGGAATAGGGCGCACGGAATTAAGGTTCTTGGTGTGTTTCTTGGCTCCATCCGCTGCCACGCCCTTATTGTCGATCATGGCGTAGACGATGCCGGTATCGGGGCTGGTGCGAATGTCTTCTGTCTGGAGCTGTGCCAGTTCTTCCAGCCGTGCCCCGGTGAAGGCCGCGAGTAAGGGAAACCAGAATTTGCAATCCTGACCGATCCCCGCTTTCTGGATGCCAAAATCCTTGCCGTAATCCTTGCCGGGGAAGATTTTCTGCATATCTTCGGTGGTAAAGGGCAGCCGCTCAATCGTCTGGCTATGCTTGGTGTTTGGTATCTCGATATGGCTGGCCATCTGGGTTTTGATGAAGCCGTTGGCATAGGCAAACTCCAGCAGGCCTTTTAGTTGCCCGAGATAGTCGCTACGCGTCTTATCGGATATTGCCGGATAACGCGGGCTCTTGTTCTGCGCCATGCGGACAGCATGGTCTACGGAAAGGAGCTTTTTTGTGCAGTTGGCGGGCAGCCAGGGGAGCCAATTCTGTATTTCTCCCAGTTCTTTTAGGGTGAGCGTATGCATGGGGCGCTGGCCGAAATGGGTCTGCCAGAAGCCTAGCTTGTCCTTGTAATCATAAAGGGTGCGCTGTGCGAGCTTTTTCCCTTTGCGTCCCTGACTTTCCAGCTTGTCGATATAAAGGCCGATGGCTTCGTGAAAGGTGGTAGGAGATTCAGGTTGGTTATCAGGCGCAGAGAACTCGGTATGGCCGATTTTCATGAGACGGTCGAGGACTTCCGGCCTGTTCTTATAGCTCTCCAGTAGAGCAATAGCATTTGCCTGGAGGGCCAAGGCCAGTTCTTTTTCTTTTTCCGGATCGTCCAGATCAATGACGTGCTTTCTGCCGAACACGTCAAAGGTTTCAATGTAATAGGCCATGTCCGTTTGCCCTTGTCCCTGTCTCTCCCGCGACAGCCAAGAGATAAAAGCGCGGGTGTCCTCAAAGGGTTCCTTTCGAGGGTGCTTTTCCAGCCGCTCGAACCCTGACTGGCATTGTAGCCAAAAGTGGCGGGAACGTCTTAGAGCCTTCTGTTTGTCGGATGTATCGAGTGATACGCGCAGTTCGCGGCGTTGGTTAAAGCGATCCCGTAGGTGGCCGGGGATGACAACACGCCCATACCAGACTTGCTGGTGACGGTTGCGGACAAGAAACTGGCCTTGGGCCATGATGCACCTCGCACGAGTGTATCACCAAGGTGTACCACCCTGGTCTCACAATGCTCTGCGAAGAAGGAAAGGTTTTAAGAATTAAACCCTTAGAAAATGTGTGGTACCAGAGGCCGGACTCGAACCGGCACGCTTTTAAGGGCGGGGGATTTTGAATCCCCTGTGTCTACCAATTTCACCACTCTGGCACAGGGGCGCGATTATAGCAGTGGCCCCTGCATAATCAATAGAATTACCACCCTGCAGAGGCCGTTGCTGGCTCTGTCTGAGGATTTCCTTTACCCTTGCGCCCTTTCCCGACCAGACAACTTCTAGCTATGCGCCGAGAGCATTTTGATTATCAATTGCCAGATGAGCTGATCGCTCGTCAGCCGGCCGCTGAGCGGCGTGGCAGTCGATTGCTGGTGCTCGACGAGAAGGGGCTTATCTCTCATCGCCAGTTTCCCGATATCTGCGAACTGGTGCGTCCGGGCGACCTGATGGTGTTCAACAACACCCGGGTCATTCCTGCGCGCCTGTTCGGACAGAAGGATACCGGTGGTCGAGTGGAAATGCTGGTGGAACGACTGCTGGATGATCGGGTTGTGCTGGCCCATTTGCGTGCCAGTAAATCCCCCAAGCCGGATAGCCGTATCCATTTTGAAGGAGGCGTGGAAGCACAGGTCGAGGGACGTGAGGGGGATCTGTTCCGTCTCCGTTTCATCGGCTGCAACAGGGCGTTGGAGATTCTGGAAGAACACGGCCATATGCCACTTCCTCCCTACATCGACCGGGAGGACTGCCTGGCGGACCGGGAGCGCTACCAGACTGTCTACGCAGAAAAACCCGGCGCGGTTGCCGCTCCCACGGCGGGATTGCATTTCGATCGCTCCCTGTTGGAGCAGATTCGCGGTATGGGCGTGAGCTTGGCCCATGTCACCCTGCACGTGGGTGCCGGTACCTTTCAACCGGTGCGGGTAGATAACATCCATGAGCACCGTATGCACGCAGAGGTGATCGAGGTGTCCGAGGAAGTCTGCCGCAAGGTGGAGGAAACCCGGGCCCGCGGCGGGCGGGTGATTGCCATCGGTACCACCAGTGTGCGCTGCCTGGAGAGCGCAGCAGCAAATGGCAGGCTGCGACCCATGAGCGGCGAGACCGACATCTTTATCTACCCCGGCTATCAATTTCAGGTGGTGGATGCCCTGCTTACCAACTTTCATCTGCCGGAGTCCACCTTGCTGATGCTGGTCAGTGCCTTTTCCGGTTATTCCCGGATCATGGCGGCATACCGGGAAGCGGTGGAGCAGCGCTACCGTTTCTTCAGCTATGGCGACGCCATGTTCCTTGCTCGCAATGTGCACGCCGGAGAGGATATTCCGCAATGAGTCGTCAGTGTTTTATGTCCTTCGAGCTGGATGGCACCGATGGCCGTGCCCGTCGCGGGCGCATGCGCTTTCCCCGCGGGGTGGTGGAAACCCCGGCGTTCATGCCGGTGGGCACCTGTGGCACCGTGAAGGGCATGCTGCCCAGGGATATAGAGGCTATTGGGGCTCAAATCATCCTCGGCAACACCTTTCACCTGTTGCTGCGGCCGGGCACCCAGGTGGTGATGGAGCACAGCCCTGAGCCGGGGAAAAAGGGCACTTTGCACGACTTTATGCAGTGGTCGGGGCCGATCCTGACAGACTCCGGCGGTTTTCAGGTGTTCAGCCTCGGCGAGATTCGCAAGATCTCCGAACAGGGGGTGTCGTTCCGCTCGCCCATCGACGGCAGCCCGGTATTTCTCGACCCGGAAACTTCCATCCGTGTGCAACGGGAGCTGGGGGCGGATGTGGTGATGATTTTTGACGAGTGCACTCCCTATCCGGCCACCGAACAGCAGGCGAGGCAATCCATGGAATTGTCCCTGCGCTGGGCACAACGCAGCAAGGATGCACACGGCGACAGCCCCTCGGCGCTGTTCGGCATCGTTCAGGGCGGCATGTATGAATCCCTGCGGGAAGAATCCCTGGCCGGGCTGGAGGGCATCGGCTTTGATGGCTATGCCATAGGCGGCCTGTCAGTGGGCGAGCCCAAGGAAGACATGATTCGAATCCTGGATGATCTTCCGCCAAAAATGCCGGCAGACAAGCCCCGTTACCTGATGGGGGTCGGCAAACCCCAGGATATTCTCGAGGCGGTACGTCGAGGCATCGACATGTTCGATTGCGTGATGCCCACCCGCAATGCCCGCAACGGCCACTTGTTCACCAGCGCCGGGGTGGTAAAAATTCGCAATGCAGTGCACCGCCACGATACCGGCCCGCTGGACCCTGCGTGCGACTGTTACACCTGCCAGAATTTCAGCCGCGCCTACCTGCACCACCTGGAAAAATGTGGAGAGATACTGGGCGCACAACTCAATACCATCCACAACCTGCGCTACTACCAGAACCTCATGACCGGCATACGCCAGGCTATCGCCGAGGGACGACTGGATCAGTTTGCTGAAGACTTCTATCGACAACAGGGACTCTCACCCCAGACTTGAGTTGTGGTCTGGTGGCCCCATATAGGGCAGGTCGCTCATTAATTCCCGGCGGGTTCGGCAAGCGGTGTTTTTTCAGCCTATAATGGCCCGCTTTATCAACCGGGACACAACACAAGAATAGAGATATGAACCGTTACCCGTTTTGGAAGTACCTGCTGATTGTCTTTGTCATCGTGCTCGGGGTGGTCTACGCATTGCCCAATCTTTATGTCCCGGACCCCGCAGTACAGATCTCCGGTCAGAGCAGTGGCACCGTGATTGATGAGCGGGTGCTGGAGCAGGTTGAGAAAGCCCTCAAGGAAGCCGATATCGAATACTTTGGCCAGGAGGCCAGCGGCGACAATGGGCTTGTGCGACTGAAGGATCGCGAGCAGCAGCTGCCGGCCAAACGTGTTATCCAGCGGGCCTTGGGTTCTGACTATGTGGTCGCCCTCAACCTGGCGGCCACCACGCCGTCCTGGCTGTCCTCGCTGGGTGCAATGCCCATGAAACTTGGTCTGGACCTCAGTGGCGGGGTGCATTTCCTGCTGGAAGTGAATACCGACGAAGCTGTTGCCAAGCGCATGGAATCCAATTTGCGTGAAGTGCGCGCAGCCATGCGTGAAGCGAAGTTGCGTTACAAGTTCGTCAAACTGGAAGATGGCAAGACCCTGGTCAGTGCCTTCGGTAGCGAGGAAGAACGCACCCAGGCCAGCGAAATCCTGCGCCAGAAATTCCGCGACCTGGGACGCCAGCTGAGCGAGGAGGATGGCCTCTATGTGGTGCGTTCCAGCCTGCTGGAAACCACGATCCGTGAGATTGAGGATTACGCTCTCAACCAGAACCTGACAACCTTGCGCAACCGGGTTAACGAGCTGGGTGTGTCCGAACCCATCGTGCAGCGCCAGGGGCGCAACCGGGTGGTAGTGGAGCTGCCGGGGGTGCAGGACACTGCTGAGGCCAAGCGCATTATCGGTAAGACAGCTAACCTGGAATTCCGTCTGGAAGCGGATCCCGGCAAGGTGACCAACCGGGAGCAATTCGAGTTTCGTGATCCCGATGCGCGCCCCAGTGAAGCCTGGCTGGAGCGCAGCGTGGTGATTACCGGTGATCACGTGTCCAACGCGGCCACCGGATTTGATGAAAATGGCCTGCCCCAGGTTAACATCACTCTGGACAGCGATGGCGGTGCCCGCATGCACCGTGCGACCCGCAAGAATGTGGGTCGCCGACTGGGTGTGTTGTTCATTGAGTACAAGACTCGCATGGACTACACCACCGACGAAAATGGCGAGCAGATTGCTGTTCCCGAGCGCTATGTCGAGAAGAAAATCATCAACCTGGCGACCATTCGCAGTGCTCTCGGGGTGAGTTTCCGTATCACCGGTCTGGATAGCCCTCGCGAAGCTTCGGAACTTGCGCTGCTGCTGCGCGCTGGTGCCCTGGCTGCGCCCATGTATTTCGTTGAAGAGCGGACCATCGGCCCCTCTCTCGGAGCTGAGAATATTGCTCTTGGTATCAAGTCGGTTCAGATCGGCATGGCGCTGGTGCTGGTCTTCATGCTGGTGTACTACCGGGTGTTCGGCTTGTTTGCCAATATCGCCCTGGGGATGAACCTGGTCATCCTGGTGGCGGCCATGTCCATTCTGGGGGCGACACTGACGCTGCCGGGCATTGCAGGTATTGTGCTGACGGTGGGTATGGCGGTGGATGCCAACGTGTTGATCTTCTCGCGGATCAAGGAGGAGCTGGTCAATGGCCTGCCCCCACAATCGGCGATCAATGCCGGCTATGATCGGGCCTTTGTTTCGATTCTCGACGCCAACCTGACGACGCTGATTGTGGCGGTGATTCTCTACGCCATCGGTTCTGGTCCGGTACAGGGCTTTGCGGTAACCCTCTCCATCGGTATTTTGACCTCCATGTTTACGGCCATCGTGGGTACCCGGGCACTGGTGAACCTGATCTATGGCGGCCGTGCCATCAAGAAACTCTGGATTTAGGAGCTGGCCATGACTACCCAACGCATTCTCAATTTCATGGGTGGCCGCAAAGTGGCCGCCATTTTCTCCCTGATCCTGGTGCTGTGTTCCATCGCCTCACTGTCGGTCAAAGGGCTGGTGCTGGGGCTGGATTTTACTGGCGGCACCCAGATCGAAGTGGGTTATCCCGGAGCGGCTGACCTGACCGTTGTGCGGACCCAGCTGAGTGAAAGCGGTTTTGAAAACCCCGTGGTGGTGTACTTTGGTGCCGAAAGCGACGTATTGATCCGCTTACAGGGCAAGCCTGACGAGGGCCTTTCCGAAGTAGTGGTGAAATCCCTGGATCCCGAAGGCAAGGGCGACCTGGAACTGCGCCGGGTCGATTATGTGGGCCCCCAGGTGGGTGAAGAGCTCCGTGAAGATGGCGGGCTGGGAATCCTGGCTGCTCTGGCGGTGGTGATGATGTATGTGGCCATCCGTTTTCAGTATAAGTTTGCCATTGGCGCTGTGGTGGCACTGATCCACGACGTCATCATTACCTTGGGCTTCTTTTCTATTACCGGGCTGGAAGTAGACCTGACGGTGCTGGCGGCAGTGCTGGCGGTTATCGGTTACTCCTTGAACGACACTATCGTGGTGGCTGACCGCATCCGTGAGAATATCCGCCTACTGCGGGCAGTAGAACTGGTAGAGGTCATCAATGAATCTCTGACCCAGACCCTGGGGCGTACTGTGATCACCTCGTTGACCACGGTGCTGGTCCTGGTAGCCCTGTTCCTGTTCGGTGGTGAGTTGATTCACAACTTTTCCATCGCCCTGATTGTAGGTATCGTGATCGGTACCTATTCTTCCATCTATGTGGCAGCGAATATTCTCATTGCAATTGGATTGCAGCGGGAGAACCTGTTGCCGCCGGAGAAAGAAGGCGCAGAGTTCGACGGCCTGCCCTAGAAAAAGGATTGCCAGCCATAGCTGAAAGGGGTGAAAAGGGGAGGCTTTATGGCGCCGGATTTATCTTTTTGCTTGCCTGTTTAAGTTGGCCACTGTTAAAGTGGCCGATGCGGGCGTTCTGCAGCCTGTGATTTTTTACCGCCAGTCGGAAAGACTGGAACAAGTATTTACGAGGATCATATGTCAGATTTAGTTACCGGTACCGTTAAATGGTTTAACGAAGAAAAAGGATACGGCTTCCTGGCTCAGGAAGGCGGCAGGGATGTATTCGTGCATTTCAGTGCTATTAACGGTACTGGCCGTCGCACACTGTTGGAAGGCCAACAGGTCTCTTTTGAGATCACTCAGGGTCAGAAAGGACCCCAGGCTCAGAACGTGACTGTTATTGCTTAAGGCTTTCGCCCAGTAGTGACCAACAAAAATGCCAGCGACAGCTGGCATTTTTGTTTTTGTTTGTCTCGCGCTCGAATGCATGGCCCCGTATGGGGGAGCGTGCGGAACGTCCTTTGTCCTGATTATCGCCAATAATCCCAGGCGACCAGCACCAGTTCCGGGTACCAGGTTTTTCCGTAACTGCCGTTGTAGCGGGCAAGGGCCGGGGTCAGGTCGCCCTTTTCCATATCCAGATAGTATTTCAGGATGGTGCAGCCATAGCGCAGGTTGGTGTCGACCTGGGTGAGGTTGTCTTCTTCTCGTCCGATTTCCCTCTTCCAGAAAGGCATGACCTGCATCAATCCCTGGGCGCCAGCCCGTGAGACAGCGTAGGAATCAAAGCGGCTTTCGATCTGGATAACGGCCAGCACCACTTCCGGTGACAGGTCGGCCCGGGTGGCGGCTCGATGGATCTTGCGCAACAACTCGAGTCGGTCACCATCGTCTGGAATGAACTTCTCCAGCTGGCTGGATTTTGCCATCAGCCAGACTTCTGCATCGAAACGATCCTCGAAACTGTCGGCCTGGGCAATGGTGGACTTGAGCAGGGCGACCAGTTGCTGATCGATTTCTTCTTCGGAATAAGCGGGTAATGAACATGACAGGGTGGCAACAAGCCATCCGCTAACCAGCCATTTGCCCGCTTTTGTGATCATCCGATAGCCTGTGTCAGAAACTCTGTTACCTGGTTCAGGGGGATGTTGCGATTCTCACCCTCACGGCGCAGACAGTATTCCACTTCGCCGTTCTCGAGGCCGCGGTCACCCACTACCACCCGGTGGGGGATGCCGATCAGCTCGATGTCTGCCAGCATGACCCCCAGTCGAGCCTTTTCTTCGTCCATAAATAGCACATCAATGCCGGCTGTGGTCAGTTCTGCGTAGAGTTTTTCACAGGTTTCGCGAACCTGTTCAGATTTGTTCATGTTGATCGGCACCAGTGCCACCTGGAAGGGGGCCAGCGCCTCCGGCCAGATGATGCCCTTGTCGTCGTGGTTTTGCTCGATGGCCGCTGCCACCACGCGGGAGACCCCGATACCGTAGCAGCCCATGATCATCACCTGCTCACGGCCCTCTTCGTTGAGGACCTTGGCATTCATGGCTTCACTGTATTTGGTGCCCAGCTGGAAAATGTGGCCCACTTCGATGCCGCGCTTGATCTCCAGGGTGCCCTTGCCGTCCGGGCTGGGGTCGCCGGGTACCACGTTGCGGATATCTGCCACATCATCAATAGGGCAATCCCGCTCCCAGTTGGCGCCGGTGAGATGGAAGCCGTCCTTGTTGGCGCCACAGACGAAGTCCGCCAGATAAGCGGCACTGCGATCGACGATTACAGGAATGTTGAGGCCGACGGGACCAATGGAGCCGACGGAGCAGCCGAGGGTTTCCTTGACTTGTGCCTCGCTGGCAAACGTCAGCGGTGCGGCGACACCGTGCAGCTTTTCTGCCTTGATTTCATTGAGCTCATGGTCGCCTCGCACTACCAGGGCTACCAGAGGGGCTTCGTCGTCGTCGCCCAGAACGATCAGCGTTTTGGCGATCTGTTCTGCAGCTATGCCGAGGAATTCGCTAACCTGCTCGATGCTGTGCTGGCCCGGGGTGGCCACCTCCGTCATATCCTGTTCCGGTGCGGGACGCACGCCAGCCGGCGCAACTGCTTCGGCCATCTCCACGTTAGCGGCGTAATCACTTTCGGTTGAGAAGGCGATATCGTCCTCGCCGGAGGTCGCCAGCACGTGGAATTCGTGGGAATGGCTGCCGCCGATACTGCCGGTATCCGCCAGTACCGGGCGAAAATCCAGGCCAAGACGGCTGAAGATGGCGCTGTAGGCGGCGTGCATAACGTTATAGGTCTGCTGCAGGCTGGCCTGGTCGGTATGGAAGGAATAGGCATCCTTCATGATGAACTCCCGCGAACGCATGATGCCGAAGCGGGGGCGAATTTCATCCCGGAACTTGGTCTGGATTTGGTAAAAGTTGGCCGGTAGTTGCTTGTAGCTGCGAATCTGGTTGCGCACCAGATCGGTAATGACTTCTTCGTGGGTGGGGCCGAGGCAGAACGAGCGGTCATGGCGGTCGCTCATGCGCAGCAACTCCGGACCATACTGCTCCCAGCGGCCTGATTCCTGCCACAGTTCGGCAGGCTGGGTAACCGGCATCAGAACTTCCTGGGCGCCGGCACGGTTCATCTCCTCGCGCACGATGGTTTCCACCTTGCGCAGTACTTTCAGCCCCAGGGGCAGCCAGTTATAGAGCCCGGCGGCCAGCTTGCGGATCATGCCCGCGCGGATCATCAGCTGGTGGCTGATCACTTCGGCGTCGGAGGGGGTTTCTTTCTGGGTGGCAATCAGGTACTGGCTGGCTCGCATAAGCTATTCTTTATCTTGGAGGTTGCTGAAAAAGGCGCTATTTTACGGCCCCGCCCGCGTTGGGTACAGAATAGAGGTAGTCAAATGTTCGAGCTTCATCCCCGTCTGGCGGCAGATACGGTTTCCGTAGGTGATTTCAGCCTGTGCCGATTGCTGTTGCACCGGGACGCTAACTACCCCTGGTTTATTCTGGTGCCGCGGCAGGAAGACCTCTCCGAAATTTACCACCTCTCTGAAATGGATCGCCAGCAACTGATTCGTGAGTCCTGCCAGTTGGCGGAAGCGCTGGTGGATGTGTTCTCCCCCGACAAGATCAACATCGCCACACTTGGCAATATGGTGCCCCAGTTGCACATGCACCATGTGGTCCGCTACAAAAATGACGGCGCCTGGCCAAACCCCATCTGGGGTGCTCAGCCTCCCCGCGACTACAGTGAACAGATGCTACAGGAGCGGCTTGAAGGTATTGTCAACGTACTGGAAGGTGGCGAGTTCAGGCCGTTTGCCGGCTGACTCCTGCGTTCTGGGCAATGTCTCTTCCTGTCCCGGTTGTGACCGGAAATCCCACTGATTCAAGCTTCTAGCCCCAGTGTTACTGGGGTATAATGCGCCGCTTTTGTTAGGGGGCATTTTTGCCCGGTAGAGACGTATTGGGGTGTTGTTTATGCCAATCTACGGTTATCAGTGTCAGTCCTGCGGCCACGAAATGGAGGCTTTGCAAAAGATCAGTGACAGTCCTTTGTCCGAGTGTCCTGCCTGTCATGAGCCCGCCCTGAAAAAGCAGCTGTCCGCTGCCGGTTTCAGACTGAGCGGCAGTGGCTGGTACGAAACAGACTTCAAAAAGGGCAACCGGAAAAACCTGGCCGGGGAAAAAACCTGTGAAGGCAAGGGAAGTAAGTCCTGTGAGGCCAGCGGCAGCTGCCCTAGCGCCTGATTGGCGCACCTGACAAAACCATGCCGGCTATCCTGCCCCGGCTTTATTGATTCGATACGGGAAAGAAGAATGCGTACAAATTATTGCGGTGTGCTTGGTACCGAACACATCGACCAGGAAGTGACACTCTGTGGCTGGGTAGATCGCCGGCGGGATCACGGGGGTGTCATCTTTATCGACTTGCGCGATCGCGAGGGCATCGTGCAGGTAGTGTTTGATCCTGACAGTGGCGATCATTTTGCCCAGGCAGACCGGGTACGCAGCGAATATGTTCTGCAGGTGCGTGGTCGGGTCCGCGCGCGCACTCCTCAAACCGTCAATCCGGAAATGGCTACCGGCAAGATCGAAGTCTATGGTCTGGGGCTGGAGATCCTGAACACCTCTGAAACACCGCCGTTTCCGCTGGATCAGCATAACAAGGTTGGGGAGGATGTTCGCCTGCGCTACCGGTACCTGGATCTGCGCCGCCCGGAAATGCTCAACAACATGCGCTTCCGTTCCAGGGTGACCAACATCATTCGCAACTTCCTGGATCAGCGCGGTTTCCTCGACATTGAAACGCCGATCCTGACCCGCGCTACTCCGGAGGGCGCCCGCGACTATCTGGTGCCGAGCCGCACCCACGAGGGCAAGTTCTTTGCACTGCCCCAGTCGCCCCAGTTGTTCAAGCAGTTGCTGATGGTCTCCGGTATCGACCGTTACTACCAGATCGCCAAGTGTTTCCGGGACGAGGACCTGCGGGCCGACCGCCAGCCGGAGTTCACCCAGGTGGACGTGGAGCTCTCCTTTACCAGCGAAGAGCAGATCATGGCCATCAACGAAGAAATGATCCGCAACCTGTTCCAGGAAGTATTGGGAGTTGATCTCGGCTATTTCCCGCGCATGCCCCACAGCGAGGCGATGCTGCGCTATGGCAGCGACAAGCCGGACCTGCGCATCCCGCTGGAGCTGGTGGAAATCAAGGACCTGATGGCCGAGGTGGACTTCAAGGTGTTCTCCGGTCCCGCCAATGATCCCAAAGGCCGGGTCACCGCCCTGAAAGTGCCCGGTGGCAACGAGATCAGCCGCAAACAGATTGATGACTACACCAAGTTTGTCGGCATCTACGGCGCCCGCGGCCTGGCCTACATCAAGGTCAACGACAAGAGCGACCTGGAAGAGGGGCTGCAGTCTCCGATCGTGAAATTCCTGCCCACCGCCGTGCGCGCCGCCATTCTGGAGCGTACCGAAGCAGAAAACGGTGATCTGATTTTCTTCGGCGCTGACAATTGCAAGGTGGTTACCGAGGCGCTGGGCGCACTGCGCTGCAAGCTGGGTGCGGACCTGAACCTTTACACCCGGGAATGGGCGCCACTGTGGGTGGTCGATTTCCCGATGTTCGAGGAAGACGATGAGGGTGGCTGGTCCTCCCTGCACCACCCCTTTACCCGCCCCGCGTGTACTCCCGAAGAGCTCCAGGCCGATCCCGAGTCGGCGCTGTCCATCGCCTATGACATGGTGCTGAACGGCACTGAACTGGGCGGTGGTTCGATTCGTATCCACAACCCGGACATGCAGAAAGCAGTGTTCAAGGTGTTGGGTATCAGCGATGAGGAAGCAGAAGAGAAATTCGGTTTTCTGGTCGACGCCCTGAACTTTGGCTGCCCGCCCCACGGTGGCCTGGCTTTCGGCCTGGATCGACTGATCATGCTGATGACTGGCAGTCAGTCTATCCGCGATGTGATCGCTTTCCCGAAAACCCAGACTGCCGCCTGCCTGCTCACCGACGCCCCCGGCAATGTCGACAGCAAGCAACTGCGCGAGTTGAACATTCGCCTGCGTGAGAAAAAGCAGGAAAAACAGGAAGAAGGCTGAGTCTGAGATCGTCGCAGGATGCGACAGAAAATAATGAAAACGGGCGAAAGGACGCCCGCTGCAGTAGAAGTGGAGGTTTCTGTTTATGGCAGGTCACAGTAAATGGGCCAACATTAAACACCGCAAGGCCGCACAGGATGCCAAGCGGGGCAAGATTTTTACCAAAGTGATCCGCGAACTGGTGGTGGCTGCCAAAGCGGGTGGCGGTGTTCCGGAGGACAATCCGCGCCTGCGTGCCGCCATCGACAAGGCTCTCGCCAACAATATGAAGCGGGACACCATCGACAAGGCAATTGCCCGCGGCGCCGGAGCCGGTGACTCGGAGAACTACGAAGAGGTCACCTACGAGGGCTATGGCGTAGGCGGTATCGCAGTATTGGTGGAGTGCATGACCGATAACCGCAATCGCACGGTCTCAGATGTTCGCCATGCTTTCACCAAACGCGGCGGCAACCTCGGCACGGACGGTTCAGTGGCGTACCTGTTCAAACGCACCGGCCAGATCAGCTACCCGGAAGGGGTCGATGAGGAGAAACTCATGGACGTGGCTCTGGACGCCGGCGCCGAGGATGTGGTGACCAATGATGATGGTTCAGTTGATGTGCTGACCGGTTGGGAGGATTTTCTTTCCGTCAAGGATGCCCTTATTGCCGAGGGCCTTGAGCCGGAAAATGCCGAGGTGACCATGCTGGCTTCTACCACAGTTCCCCTGGATAAGGAGGGCGCCGAGAAGCTGTTGGCACTGGTCGATCATCTGGAAGACCTGGATGACGTGCAGAATGTCTACACCAACGCAGATATTTCCTCTGAAGTGATGGAGGAACTCGGCTGATCAGAGCCGGGCTAATCGTGAAGTCAGTTTTGTCGAAGGCGGTCCATGTGGCCGCCTTTTTCGTGCCCATTCGCGGTTTCCCCGGATTGGGGGTTGTAATTTTGGACCAGTAGGATACTGTAGCAATATACAGTATTGGCGGTGAGGCGGCATGACCCTGATTATCGGCATTGACCCCGGTTCCCAGAAAACCGGCTTCGGCGTCATTGATGTCGTGGGTGCCAAAACCGGGTATGTCACCAGCGGCATTATCCGCCTGCCGGAAGGTCCTCTGCCAGAGCGTCTGAAGATTATTTTCGACAGCGTCAGCAGTATCATCGCCCAATACGGGCCGGTCACCATGGCCGTGGAGGACATCTTTTTTGCCAGAGATCCAAGGGCTGCCCTGAAACTGGGGCAGGCCCGCGGGGCGGCCATCGTTGCCGGGGTCAACGCGGGGTTGAGCGTGGCTGAGTACGCCGCCCGCACGGTCAAGCAGTCGGTGGTAGGCAATGGTGCCGCCAGCAAGGAGCAGGTGCAGTATATGGTCACGCGACTGCTAAAGCTGGCGTCAGCCCCAGCCGAGGACGCCGCCGATGCTCTGGCTGTGGCGCTATGCCATGCCCGCACCCTGGCGACGACAGCCAATATGACCACCCGTATCCACTATTCCCGAGGCCGTATGAAAACCCTGGCCGGAACCGCCAAGCAGGAGAAGCCCGTTAAATGATTGGCAGAATCAGTGGCATTTTGCTGGAGCGGCAGGCTCCGGAACTGTTGATTGACGTGCAGGGCATCGGCTATGAAGTATTGGTGTCCTTGACGACTTTTTTCGAATTGCCTCCTCCGGGGCAGTCCGTGGTGTTGCACACTCATTTTGTGGTGCGCGAGGATGCCCAGCAACTCTATGGTTTCTCCGAATTGGCAGAGCGGGAACTGTTCCGACACCTGATCAAGGTCAGTGGTGTCGGGCCTAAAATGGCGTTGGCCATCCTCTCAGGCATGAATGCCGGGGAATTTGTGCGCACTGTGCAGGATAACGATGTGGCGACGCTGGTGAGGTTGCCCGGAGTGGGCAAGAAAACCGCCGAGCGCCTGATCGTGGAAATGCGCGACCGGTTGAAGGATTTCGCTGCGGCAGATTTGCCGTTGCCGGAGCGCGCTTCGTCCAGTGGTGTGTCAGAACAGATTCAGGAAGCGGAAAGTGCACTGGTGGCATTGGGTTACAAGCCCCAGGAGGCCGCGCGAATGGTCAATGCCGTAGCCAACGATGCCCAAAGCAGTCAGGAATTGATTCGCCTGGCGCTGAAAAGCATGGTTAAAAGCTAAGCGCAGCAAGATATACTGGCCGCCATGATCGAAACCGACCGACTGATTTCCCCAGAAGCCTCCGTCCAGGAAGATCGTTTTGACCGTGCTATCCGTCCCCTGAGCCTTGCCGACTACGTCGGTCAGCAGGCGGTGCGCGAACAGCTGGAAATCTTTATCGGTGCGGCGAAGAAAAGAGGCGAACCGCTGGATCACACCTTGGTGTTTGGTCCGCCGGGACTGGGTAAGACCACGCTGGCACATATCATTGCCAATGAGCTGGGGGTGGCATTAAAGACCACTTCCGGACCGGTACTGGAAAAAGCCGGGGATCTGGCGGCGCTGATGACCAATCTTGAGCCGGGAGATGTGCTGTTTATCGACGAGATCCATCGTCTCAGTCCGGTGGTGGAAGAGGTGATCTATCCAGCGATGGAGGATTACCAGCTGGATATCATGATCGGCGAAGGTCCCGCGGCCCGCTCGATCAAGCTGGATCTGCCGCCCTTTACCCTGGTGGGGGCGACGACCCGAGCGGGATTGCTGACTTCACCCCTGCGGGATCGCTTTGGCATCGTGCAGCGGCTGGAGTTTTATTCGGTGGCGGACCTTAGCCATATCGTTTCCCGTTCTGCCTCCATCCTTGGCGTGAACATGGACCAGCAGGGGGCTGTGGAAATCGCCCGGCGCTCCCGGGGTACCCCGCGGATCGCCAACCGTCTTTTGCGAAGGGTACGGGATTACGCAGAGATTAAAGCGGATGGTCGGGTCACTGCCGAAGTGGCGGATCAGGCCCTGAATATGTTGAATGTGGATGCCATGGGCTTTGATCACATGGACCGCCGCCTGCTGCTGACCATCATGGAAAAATTTGCCGGCGGGCCGGTGGGTGTCGAGAGTCTGGCAGCCGCTATCAGCGAAGAGCGGGACACCATCGAAGATGTCCTCGAGCCCTACCTGATCCAGCAGGGCTATGTGATGAGAACACCCCGGGGGCGGATGGTGACGCAACTCGCCTACGAACATTTTGGCTTGCGGAGTCCGGATAACATGAACCGGCAATCGGATTTGATGGAGAAATGACGAAAGAATACTGTCTACCCATTCGCGTCTATGTGGAAGATACAGACGCGGGTGGCATCGTCTACTACGCCAATTACCTGAAATACCTTGAACGAGCCCGCACAGAACTGATGCGGTCGCTGGGTTATGACAAGCCGGCGCTGTTCGATGGTATGCAGTTCGTAGTGCATTCGGTGGAGTTGAAATACCGCGTTCCAGCCGTGCTGGACGATGAAATTGTCGCCACTGCCCGTCTGATCGGGGTGACCAGAACATCGTTCACCATTGCGCAGGCTGTCGTGCGCGGTGAACAGATTTTAGTGGAAGGGGTGGTCAAGGCCGCTTGTATCGATCACCAGTCCAAGCGACCGACCGCCATTCCGGCAGACATGCTGCAGACCCTTAAGGCTGCCCTTTAACCAAAACACGGGAGTACCCTGGTGAACGAACATTTGTCCCTTTGGAGCCTGATAGCCAACGCTACCCTGCTGGTGCAGTTTGTCATGCTGCTGCTGTTTTTCTCCTCCATTATTTCATGGGTGATGATTGTGCAGCGGGGCCTCTACCTAAGGCATGCCGGTCACGAGCTCAGACGTTTCGAGGACAACTTCTGGTCAGGCATCGACCTCAATCAGCTCTACCATGACTCCGGTGCACAGGGAGCTGTGGAAGGCCTTGCCAGCGTGTTTCGTTCCGGCTACCGGGAGTTCAATCGCCTGGCCCAGCAGAGCAGTGCCGACCCCGATGCGGTCATGGAGGGGGCGGAACGCTCCATGCGCGTGGCCCTGTCCCGGGAAGAAGAGCGTCTCAATCGCAATCTGCCTTTTCTGGCCAGTGTTGCTTCGGTAAGCCCCTATATCGGCCTGTTTGGAACTGTTTGGGGCATCATGAATGCTTTCCGCGGTCTTGCGACTGTTCAACAGGCCACCCTCGCTACAGTGGCGCCCGGTATTTCCGAAGCGCTGATTGCCACGGCTATGGGCCTGTTTGCAGCGATTCCGGCGGTGCTGGCCTACAACCGTTATTCGGCCTCGGCAGATAGTATCTACAGCTCCTATCAAACCTTTGCGGAGGAGTTTTCCAGCATCCTCCATCGCCGTATCCACGGTGACTGAAAATGAAGAGTCCCCACCAGAAAAGGCGGTTGGTCGCGGAAATCAACGTGGTGCCCTACATCGATGTGATGTTGGTGCTGTTGATCGTGTTCATGGTCACTGCACCGCTGCTGATGCAAGGCGTCAAGGTGGAGTTGCCCCAGGCGCCATCGGCGCCCCTGGACGATAAGGACCTGGAGCCGCTTATCGTGTCCGTCAAGGCCGATGGTACTTTTTATCTGGATCTCGGCAATGGTCAGAACGAGCAGCAGACCCTGGATGTCATTGTCGACAAGGTAAAGAAAGTCATGGGTGTGCAGCCGAAAACACCGGTACTGGTATGGGGCGACAAGTCTGTAGATTACGGCACTGTGGTCAAGCTCATGAGTGAACTGCAGGGTGCGGGCGCTCCCTCGGTGGGATTGGTAACCGAGCCTCCGGGAAAAAATTAACAGCCGTGTTTTCCGGGAGAGCTTCTTCATTCACTGTGGCCGTGCTGGTCAGCCTGTTGCTTCACGCTGGCGTGTTGGCGCTGATGATTGTTCACTGGGAGCCGGAACATAAGCAGCGCAAAGTGGCGCCGCCCAAATTTGTGAATGCAAAGTTGATGGTTCTGGAACAGAAAGCCAAGCCTCAGCCGAAACCGGTGGTCAAACCGAAGCCAGCACCCAAGCCGACGCCGAAACCGGCGCCCAAGCCCGCTCCGAAACCAGCGCCAAAGCCGGCTCCCAAACCGGTGCCGAAGCCTGTGGCGAAACCGGCTCCCAAACCAGTGCCGAAGCCGGAGCCCAAGCAGGATAAAAAACAGCTGGAGCAGCAGTTGGCCAGTGCGCTGGCCCAGGAAGAAGAGTTTCTGGCGGCCTCCAATGACGAGGAGATTGCTGCCAGTTATCACGACTACATTTTTGAGCGAATTGCCGCCAACTGGAGTCGCCCGCCAAGCGCTCGCAGGGATATGGAAGTAGAGCTGCTGGTGCAACTGGTGCCCACAGGACAGGTCATCAGTGTTACGGTGGTGCATTCCAGTGGAAACTCGGCGTTCGATCGCTCGGCGGAACAGGCGGTTCACAAGGTGGGCCGTTTTGAAAAGTTGCAGGAAATTAAGGATCCAAGGGTTTTCGAAAAATATTTTCGAAAACTCAGGCTGGTATTCAAACCGGAAGATTTGAGGTTATAGCTTGTGAGAAAAAAACAGGGATTACTTATCTCGCTGTCTTTATTTTTACTGTCGTGGCTGTCTCCGGCCATGGCTGAATTTACTGTTGAAATTACCCAGGGGATGGATAACCCCACCCGCATTGCTATTTCGCCGGTGACCCAGGCCGGGCTGGCCCTGCCGGAAGATATCAGCAATATCGTTTCTGCTGACCTGGAGCGCAGTGGCCTGTTCAGCCCGATTCCGCGCCAGAACATGCTGTCCTTTCCTGCGACGATCAAGGATGTCTATTACCGGGACTGGCGTATTCTCGGCGCTGAATATCTGGTTGTCGGAACTGCCGTCAACCAGGAAGGGCGCTACAAGATTACTTTCAGCCTGGTCGAGATTACCGGTGGCCGTACAGTGTTCACCAAAGTGGTGGATGGAGGTCCCTCGCAGGTCCGGGATATGGCTCACTACATCAGCGATCAGGTATACGAGGCCATCACAGGTATTCCCGGGGCATTTTCAACCCGAGTTGCCTATGTGACAGCATACCCGCTCAATGGCAAGATGAATTTCCGCCTGATGGTTTCCGATGCCGACGGTTTCCGGGAGCGCATGCTGTTGGAATCCAAGCAGCCGATAATGTCTCCGGCCTGGTCGCCTGATGCCCGGGAGCTGGTTTATGTGTCATTTGAGACAGGCAGGCCGGCGATTTTCCGCCAACAGTTGGCTTCGGGTGCCCGTCAACAGCTGACCAACTTCCGCGGATTGAACGGTGCGCCATCCTGGTCACCGGATGGGAGAAAACTGGCGTTGGTGCTGTCCAAAGACGGCAACCCGGAAATTTATACCTATGATTTGATCACAAAACAGTTTTCCCGGATCACCAGTCACTTTGCTATCGACACGGAACCAAACTGGACCCCCGATGGAAAGTCACTAATATTTACCTCGGATAGGGGGGGTACCCCACAAATTTATAAACTGACCATTGCAACTGGACAGGTAGAACGATTAACCTTCGCGGGGTCGTACAACGCCAGACCAAGACTTGCTCCTGATGGGCGCACTTTAGTTATGGTGCACCGCGAGAATGGAAGTTTTCATATCGCAACACAGGATCTGGTTACGGGCGACCTTCGAGTTTTAACACAAACGTATCTGGATGAGTCCCCATCTGTTGCCCCCAATGGTGCTATGCTTCTCTACGCTACCAAACAAGGTAACAAGGGAGTACTGGCGGCTGTTTCACTGGATGCGGGTGTGAAATTTTTATTGCCAGCAAGGTTCGGGGATGTCCGCGAGCCAGCCTGGTCACCAAAATAAACAAGTTACATCTTAGTTACAGGAGAAAACAATGAAGACTCAACTGCTCAAATATGGCGCGATGGTTACCTTCGTAGCCGCGCTGTTGTCGGGCTGTTCCAGCACTGGCACAGAGGAAGATGCTGGCGCAACTTCAATGCCCAGTAATGCCGTATCCACTGGTGCGGTAAGTACTGGTGATGTTGGTGGCTCTACCCTGGGCACCGACAGCTCTGTTGCACGCGTTTTCTATTTTGAATTCGACAAGGCTGTGCTGAACGCCGAATCCCGTGCGGCTCTGCGTCTGCATGCCGAGTGGCTGCGTGCACATCCGGCGGTAACCATCCGTCTGGAAGGTCACGCTGACGAGCGCGGTACCCGTGAGTACAACATGGCTCTGGGTGAGCGTCGTGCCAACGCCGTTCGCGATTTCCTGGCTCAGGAAGGTGTGAACGCAGGCGTAATGGAAGTGATCAGCTACGGTGAAGAAAGCCCCGCGGCTCTGGGTAGCAACGATGCTTCCTGGGCTCTGAACCGTCGCGTAGAGATGAAATAAGGCCACCGCCTATTGAATCACGTCCGGCGCCCTTAAAACGCGCCGGACGTTTCAGGCTAAAGTGACTTATCCCCCGTGTCTTCCTTTACTGCGGTGATGGGGACAACTTCTCGAACTTTCGCTTGTCAATATCAGGGTCTGCTTGAATCTTAAGGGGTTGACTCATGCGATCGACTATTGCCGGCATTTTGCTTGTCTCGTCGTTACCGTTGGCGCTTCACGCAGCTGCACCGGTTTCGGAAATTGGCAGTACTCCCAGTAGCAGTACCAGCCGTGCACCCGCCTATACTCCGGCGCCTATCCCAGTTCCCGTCGACCCGGGGGCTATTCCCGAATCCCCTGTCTCCCCCGCCGTTGGTGACAGTTTTTCCCAGTTGCAAATGCTTCAGGATGAAGTGCGTACCCTGCGCGGTATGGTAGAAGAGCTGAACAACGAAGTTCGTCAGTTAAAAGCTCGGCAGCTGGACGATTACATGGATCTGGATCGCCGTATCAGTGGCATGGCAACGGGTGGCGGTGCGGTTTCACCGGCATCTGGTTCTCAGAGTGGCGCATCGTCCGTATCTGAGCCTGCAGCGACCCCTTCTGGCGGCGATGAAACAGCTCACTACACCAGTGCTTATGATGTCCTGAAGGCCGGTAAAACCACTGAGGCTGCCGCCCTGTTCAAGCAACACATTGAACGCTACCCCAACGGTGCCTATACAGCCAACGCATACTACTGGCTGGGTGAGATCTATCTGTTGCAAAACGACCTGGAACAGGCCCGTCAGGCATTTGCCATGGTGGTGAACAGTTACCCGGTACACCGCAAGGCATCCGATGCCACATTCAAGCTGGGGCAGGTGTACCACCTCATGGGTGACAATGCCAAGGCCAAGTCCCTGCTCGAAAAGGCAGCCGCCGGTAATGATAATGCCGCCAAACTGGCAAAAAGTTACCTGCAACAGAACTTTTAAGCCCGGTTAAGCAGTCCGGTTACACTGAGCCGGACTTTTTCCGCTAAACTGCGCGGTCTGACTGCGCAGTAGTATTTCCATGGAACAGACTTCCCTTCGCATTACCGAGATTTTCTATTCCCTTCAGGGCGAATCGTCCACTGTCGGCCTGCCGACGGTGTTTGTGCGCCTGACCGGTTGCCCGTTGCGCTGTCATTATTGTGATACCGAATACGCCTTTTACGGTGGTGAGCGCAAGACACTCCAACAAGTGCTGGCAGAGGTGGAGTCCTATGGCACTCCCAGAGTCTGTGTGACCGGTGGTGAGCCGCTGGCGCAGAAAAGCTGCCTGGAGTTGCTGACAGCCTTGTGTGACAGAGGCTATGCCGTTTCTCTGGAGACATCAGGGGCGCTTTCTGTGGCAGATGTGGATCCGCGCGTGGTCAAGGTGATGGACCTGAAGACGCCCGCTTCGGGAGAAGCGCAGCGCAACCTCTACGACAATATCCCGTTGCTGGGGGAGCAAGACCAGCTCAAGTTCGTCATCTGCAGTCGGCAGGACTATGAGTGGGCGCGCCTGAAAATGGATGAGCTCTCTCTCCGGGAGCGGGTTGGCGAAATACTGTTCTCGCCCAGCCACGGTTCACTCGACGCGACCGAACTGGCCGAGTGGATACTGGCAGACCGATTGCCGGTGCGCTTCCAGCTGCAGCTGCACAAATTGCTTTGGAAAGACCAAGCGGGACACTGATTACAGATGACTGATACAGATAGAAAAGCTGTGGTGCTGGTTTCCGGTGGCCTGGATTCCACCACAGTACTGGCAATGGCGCGTGGGCAGGGTTTTCGCTGCCACACCCTGAGCTTCGATTATGGCCAGCGTGCCCAGGCCGAGTTGGCTGCCGCGCGGCGCTGTTCCGAGCAGTTGGGTGCAGAGCAGCACAAGGTGGTTAAACTCGATCTGAGGACCATTGGAGGCTCCGCGCTGACCGATGACAGCATCAGTGTGCCGGAAGAGCAGACTACAGGTATTCCTGTAACCTATGTGCCGGCCCGCAACACTATCTTCCTTTCCATTGCTCTTGGGTGGGCAGAAGTGCTTGATGCGCAGGATATCTTTATCGGCGTCAATGCAGTGGACTACTCCGGTTACCCGGATTGCCGGCCGGAATACATTGAGGCCTTTGAGAAAATGGCCAACCTCGCCACCAAGGCTGGCGTGGAGGGTAAACACCTCCGCATCAACAAGCCGTTGATCGATCTGACCAAGGCGGAAATCATTCGCGAGGGGCTGGCCGCCGGTGTGGATTACGCCCTGACGGTATCCTGCTACCAAGCTACTGACGAGGGTTTGGCCTGTGGCAAATGCGATAGTTGTCGCCTGCGCAAGGCCGGTTTTGAGCAGGCGGGAGTTGCTGATCCGACACGTTATATTTCTTCAAAATAAACACTTGATTTTTGATTCTCTGTAAGTAAGATATGCGCCTCTTCCGGGTCGTTAGCTCAGCTGGTAGAGCAGTTGGCTTTTAACCAATTGGTCACTGGTTCGAATCCAGTACGACCCACCAAATACAAAATCGCCGGGCTTGTCCCGGCTTTTTTGTGCCTGCATTTTGGGGTGAAGGACACCATCGTCGAGCCGGATTTCTCTATCCCATTTTGTCGCGATAAACAGCCTGTACCTGCTGGCTCATAACCCTGGGAGATGGCTTTGCTGAATTGGCTGAGTCACCAGGCTCGCTGTATTGGTCAGCGGTCTTTCAATAGATACGGTAGGCAATACATACGGCGATCGCAGCTGGAATATGCAAATTTCCTTTGTGAACATTTCAGAAAAAAACCACTTGGCCGATAGTCCTTACAGGATACATTCTTCAGTTGTAGGCGCCTCATGTGGAGTGTTTGTTCACAGACTTTGCATCGGGGTGGGCATAAGCTGCAAGGGCAGGGAAGTACAGGGATAAGGCATCTACAGCCCGGAAAAGGAAAGAGGGGTGAGCTAACAGGGCAGTTCGATTTGGAAACAGATACCGCTTTGGGTGAAATAATAATGAACCAACTGACGCTGGAGCAGGAAGTCTGCCGCCTGACAAGGCAGATTGAAGAATACCAGCTGCGCATGACCGAGCTGAAGCAGCGCAGCGACATCCAGGACGCCCTCAATGAAATCCTCAATATCTCCCTGATGCCTGTTTCTCTAGAGCAGCAGATGGAACAGATACTGCTGCTGGTGCTGGATATTCCCTGGCTATCACTGGATAAAAAAGGTTGTGTGTTTCTCTCCGATGAAAAGGGAACCCGCTTGAATATGGTGGCACACCACAACCTGGGTGAATCGCTATTGGGACTGTGTCGACAGATCCGATTTGGTCAGTGCCTGTGCGGTCGGGCAGCGGCTGCCCAGGAACTGATCTTTAGAGATTGCGTGGATCACGATCACGATATCGTCCCTGCCGGAATGAAACCCCATGGACACTACAATATGCCGATTGTGTCCCATGGCCGTACCCTCGGCGTGCTGAACCTCTATGTTCGGGACGGTCACCAGCAGTCAGCGCTGGAGAGGGAATTTCTCGCCGCTTGTGGCAAGGCCATGGCCAGTATCATCGAGCGAAAGCGAATCGAAGAGCAGCTGCACAGGCTTTCTTTCCTGGATGAACTCACCGGCATCGCCAACCGGCGCAGCTTCATGAACCACCTGGATCAGGTGATTGACGAATCGGCCCTTCACAATCGGTTGTTTGCCGTGTTGTTTATCGATCTGGATCATTTCAAGGGCGTAAATGATCTCCACGGCCATGAGTACGGTGATCAACTGTTGGTGGAGGCCGCGGCCCGTATCAGGGAAAGCCTGCGGGAGACAGATTTTGTCGCCCGACTTGGCGGTGATGAGTTTGTTGCACTGCTGGAGATGGTTCCCGGCGAGGATAAGGCCCTGGATATCGCCCGCCAGTTGATCAGGGACGTCTCACAGCCCTACAGCATCAAGGGGCGCCTGTTGTCGATAGGCGCCAGTATCGGGGTCAGTCTCTACCCGCAGCACAGCAAATACTCGGAAAGCCTACTGCGAATGGCTGACTCGGCTCTTTACCAGGCCAAGGACAAGCGCGGTGATGCCTACCTGTTTCAACCCTGATGCATTTTGGGCGGAAGTATTGTTTCCGCTAAAGTCCGAATACCGTTGTCGCCAGATAGCTGTTGTAGCCGATGTAGCAGGCCAGCAGGATTCCTCCCTCCAGGCGGTTGATACGACCGGGGCCACGGAAGCCATAACAGAACACGAACAGGGACAGTGTCAGAACAGTCATTACCGCTATATCTCGGGTCAACACTTCCGGGCCGACAGCCATCGGGTGAATGGCGCCAGCAATCCCCACCACGGCCAGGGTGTTGAAGATATTGGAGCCGAGCACATTGCCGATGGCAATGTCGTGTTCTCCCTTGCGGGTGGCGGCCAGGGAGGAAGCAAGTTCCGGCAGTGAAGTCCCTACGGCGATGATGGTCAAACCGATCACCAGATCGCTCACACCCAGGCCTTGGGCAATTTCCACCGCGCCCCATACCAGCAGTCGAGAGCTGGCGACGAGCAGCGCCAAGCCGATCAGCAGTCGCAATAGTGCCCTGTTCAGTGGCATGGTCTGAGTGGAGAGCTCTTCTTCCACTTCCTCGCCGAGAACGTCCGTCTTGTTCCGTATTCCCTGCCAGATAGTCCAGCCCATCAGCCCGGCAAATACCGCCAGTAATACCCATGCGTCGCCACGGGAAACCTGGTTATCCCAGAGCAGGGCGGCCGATAATCCGGTCAGCAGGATGAGAATTGGCAGTTCCTTGCGCAGTATCTGGGAGTGCACGGCGATTGGGCTGATCAGCGCTGTCAGTCCGAGAATCAGGGCGATGTTAGTGATGTTCGAGCCGTAGGCGTTGCCCAGCGCAATGCCCGGATTACCCTGCGAAGCAGCCAGGGCAGAAACCACCATTTCCGGAGCAGAGGTGCCAAACCCGACGATGACCATCCCGATCAGCAGTGGCGGCATGCCGAAATGATTGGCTGTTCCTGCGGCACCGTCGACAAATTGATCGGCACTCCAGACGAGAATGGCAAGGCCAGCAATGATGGCCAACAGGGAAATAAGCATAGGTCGTCCTGATCAGTAAGCTTCAGGTGGGTAAGTGGGGCAGAATGATCTTATTCGGCAGCCGAAATGGCAACTTTTTGTTGGTTGAGGAAGCTGTCCTAGAAGACTTTTACTCGGCTAAACCAATCTGTAGAGATAGGAAAGCATCAGGTATTCGGTTTCAGAAATGTACCAGCCATCTACATTCTGTAGCGCATTGCATTCGTAGTCAGCCGTGATAGCAGTTACCAATTTGTCATGGTGAGCAGTGGATTCGGGGCAACCAAGGGGCTCATCTGCTGAGATAATTGCCCAGAGTTGTTCCTCCAGAGTGTGCACTGCTGAATGTTGATCCAGGAAACAGGAAGAAATTGGTGGTGGTAGACGTGCGTTTTCTTTGAACACAAGGGCGACAATGCCCGCCAGTGCTATTTGGGGAGAATCGTCCCTGCGGTTGTATAAGAAACGGATTGAGCCAAACATGCCGAAAAAAAGAGCTGCTGTACTCTGGAAAAAAGCTCTTCTTGTTATCGGCAGATTAGACATTGTGGCGGGTAGTGTGGGTCCGTTTCAGTTTTTCCGCCAGTCTAACAGATAGGGCTACGATGGTGAGAGTGGGGTTTGCCCACCCGATGGAGGGGAAAACTGAGCTGCCGATAATATAAAGATTCTCGATGCCGTGGGCTTTGCAATCCTTGTCTACGACGCCGTTTTGTGGGTCCTTGGACATTCTGGTTGTGCCTGAGTGGTGGCAACTAATGGAGTAGCTTGGATTGTTTTTTTCCAGGTCGGAAGTGATTCTGAGTCTGCCTGAATTTGTTTTGCCCAGCATTCCTGCAAGTTCCCTGGTTGCTACTTCAAGGGTGCGTTTGTCCTCGTCACACAGTTGCCAGTCAAGTTTGATTTTTGGTAGACCAAGACTGTCCAGCTCATTGCTGAGCAGCACTCTGCTGTTGTTATTCTGAAACTGCTCCATGTTGATAGAGACACTGCATAATTGCCCGGATTTTTTTGATTCGATGTCAAACAGTCGCTCATCTGTATCAAAAATATTTTTGTAAGCGAGGTTGGCCATGGTGTCGGCGTTGCTAACTATTTTGGAAAGCTTGGTAAGCAGGTTTTCTGGCCACCTCATGCTCGAGATATCCTGTTTGATACTCTTTAGCATCTCAATGGATAGGTCTGGCTCAGTTCCTGTGCCAAACAAAAAAATAAAATTACCGATATTTTTTTCATTTAATAGCTTTTCTGTCGGGGCGAGGCAACCACCAATACGGGTTCCCTTAAAATTCTTTTCCTGAAAAAAAACTGCATCGGAAGAAACCGGTCGGTTAAACAGGATCTTTCCGATATACGTGCCAAAATGATCCATATAACTTCTACCAACAAGATCGTGAGTGTTGGCAATTCCGTTGATGTTGTGGCGTTTTGAAAAGAGCAATATGCGCGGATTTTCAAGTCCCCCTGCGGCAAGCACATACTGCCTTGCTTTAACTTCTACCTGATGTCCCTTCAGTGAGCACAGCGATATAGAGGTGATTTTTGTCCTGTCTTCTGTGTCGACAAGTTCTTTTATATTTGCATGGAGCAGCACATGTACGTTATGGGAGCGCTTTAATTGTTCCACATATTTTTGGCCAAAACGGGTTGGTTTGCTTCTCTGGAAAAACACCGGTTTCAGCCGGGTTGTATCATCAGGGAAAGGGTTCTCTCCAGGCAGGTCGGCCCGGAGAGAGTAATTATCGTAAATGCTATCCCCGAGTTCACATAACTCTTGAGCTTTGGCGTAATAAGGCATTAGGTCGGGTTTTGACAATGGCCAGCTTGGCCATTGATCACTGCTCTCCTTGCGAAAATCATAGGAATCTAGCTGGCGACACATTCCGCCCCAATGATTTGTAGTGCCCCCAAAATATCGAAGTCGCGTCGTCTCCAACGGAAAGTCCATGAAACTGACATTTTCGCCCTTGTAGAGATTCTGAGTTGATTGTTCGTATTCCAGACTGCCGCTTTCCACCAGTAAGACGCTGAGTCCCGAATCAATTAGTTCAAGTGCGATAGTGATGCCAGCAGCTCCGGCACCCACGATGCAAATGTCGACTTCGAGAGTTGCAGGTGAATCAAATTGGTTGAGATCGGAAAGCATGGTGTAGGGTACAAAGTGATTTGGGGTTTCCCTAAGCTACCATAAAAGCAGAAAGGCATCAGGAATCATTCGGTCATAGAAGCCAGAAGGTGGAAATGCCGGATCGTGTGAAAACACTCAGGGAACTAGCTCGTACTTTAGCTTCATTTTATCAACCGCTGGTTGATAGCCTTGCTGTGCAGACAGTTCAAGCCAATAAGCGGATTGAGCGCTGTCTTTTGGCCTGCCAACTCCAGTTTCATACATGATGGATAAAGCATACTGCGCCTCGGCACTGCCGCCCTCCGCGGCCACTGTAAACAATTCGCCTGCGCGAGCAATGTCCTGTTCCACCCCAAGCCCGGTTTCATACAGCCAGGCCAGCCGGGTTACGGCCTCGTAGTCGGGTGGGGTCGCCCCAGCCAATTCCACCAGTAGGTCCCGTGCTGGATCCACCTCTCCTCTGGCAATCAACTGCCTTACTTCGAGCATAGGGCCAGCTCTAGCGGTACCAAGGTTGATGGATTTCAGCATTTCGACCGCGTCTTCATCGCCGTCCAGTGCGGCGATGGTCAGCCAGTGAGTGGCGGTTTCGGCGCTCACCAGCTCGGGGTGATTCAGGTGCATCAACCCCACTTGATAGGCGCCCGCCCTGCTGCCTTTCTCTACCGCCAACAGGTAGTAATCTCGTGCTTTGGTGAGGTCCTGCTCAACGCCCATGCCCTGCTCGTAGAGAACGCCCAGGTTGAAAGCCGCCTCGCCGCTGCCCTTGCCGGTAATATGCAGCCACATCTCCCGGGCCGTCTCGTAGTGAGCCATCTTGAATTCCGCGTAGGCCATGTATAGCTGCATTTTGGGCTCCGCGGCCTGGAAACCCTCTGGCAGTTCGGTTTGTGCCTGGATCTGAGCTGCAATCAGTAGAGTGAGTAATATGTAACGGGTTTTGTGAAACATGGCTATTACTCTGGGAAGGAATGTCCTCAGTGTCGATCATTGAATTGAAGCAGCGTATTGGCAAAAGCACCACGGTGCTTTAGTTCAAAAAGGGAGGAGGGAGAGTCAAGAGTTGCGGCAAAGGGACGTTAACAAAAAAGCCCCACCGAGTGGCGGGGCTTTTTTTGTGTTGGTGGAGGCGGCGGGAATTGAACCCGCGTCCGTCAGTCCTCTGCCGAGGGCTCTACATGCTTAGTGCAGTCTATTGAATTTAACGGGTTGCTACCCGACAGACAGGGCGTGCAAACCGCGATTCCGGATAGAGTTTAGCGAATCCACTCCGGACAAGCTTCATCGCGATCTTGTGAGTATGACACCTGATAGCCCCGAAAGGCTCCGGACGCACAAGCACGGCTCCGGTCAGATGGCACCCTACCGGGTATTAAGCGGCGAGTGCGTAGTTGTCGTCGTTGGCAACTATAGTTTGCGACTTTGGATTTACGAGATTGGTCGCCATCTCGGCATGCACCCAGGGTTTTGTAACCGGCGTCGAATCCAAATCGCCCCCTGAAGCTGTGTGCTAGTTTAGCACAGGTTAACTGTGCCCATTAGAGCTATCTTCGTGGCAAAGGTTCACTCTTCGATGATCTGGGCCTGCAGATAATTCTGGATGCCCACTTTGTCGATCAGCCCCAGTTGGGTTTCGAGCCAGTCCACGTGTTCCTCTTCCGATTCAAGGATTTCGTTGAATAGGTCCCGGCTGACGTAGTCCTTGACGGAGTCGGCGTAGGCGATGGCTTCGCGCAGAACCGGCATGGCTTCCATCTCCAGCTTGAGGTCGCACTGGAGCATTTCCTGGGTGTGTTCGCCCACGTAGAACTTGCCCAGGTCCTGAAGGTTGGGGAGGCCCTCCAGAAACAGGATGCGTTCGGTGACAGCGTCGGCGTGCTTCATTTCGTCGATGGACTCGTGGTATTCCTTTTCGGCAATTTCCTTCAGCCCCCAGTCTTTGTACATCTTTGCGTGAAGGAAGTATTGGTTGATGGCGCGAAGCTCGTTACCTAACACCTTGTTCAAGTACTCAATGATTTTTTTGTCGCCTTTCATAACGCTTCCTATGGGATTGGATGGATAGATGGGCCAGTGGTCCGGTAGAAGACCGATCAAGTATAGGTTACCCCGGACAGTTGGGGGCTACTACCGATTTCAGGCCAAAAAAAAGGACCCTGTTGAGTCCCCGGTTTGTTGTGGTGAGGTGAGTTGGTTAGCGAGATCAGGGTTATGCGGTAGCCATGACCTCAAAGTATTGGATCTCGCTGATGGCTTCCTGAAGCACCGCGTTGGCGTGGTGTGCGCACTTGCCACATTGGCCGGTGGCCCCTGTGCACTTTCTCAGGGATCTCAGGTTTGAGACGCCGTTTTCCACCGCCTCACGAATGTCCCGATCAGTTACGCCTTTACAGTTGCACACATACATGGGGGGCCATGCTCCTGCCAGTTAGTGATAATGATTCGCAATCCTAAATGAGAGCAATTATCACTGTCAAAGATTTTTTAACCGAATGCAGTTCCGTGATGGCAATGTTCGGGATGGCTTAAAGGTTGGGTGTAACAGGTATAAGTAGAGGTAAGGCTGCCGCCCGGTCCTGCGACATGAGGCCGGGTGTAGTTCTTCTTAACTGGCGTGGGTAGGTGCTGGATAGAAGGAACAGAGTCTGGGGTGACGAGTTGTTGTTCTTAGGTGTGGCGCATGATGCGCTGTTTCTGGCGCTCCCAGTCCCGGTTCTTTTCGGTCTCGCGCTTGTCGTGTTCCTTTTTACCCTTGGCCAGGGCGATTTCGCACTTCACCAGATGTTTTTTCCAGTAGAGGGCAGTGGCGACACAGGTGTAGCCCTTCTGGTTGACGCCGTTGAACAAGCGGCTCAACTCCCGCTGGTTGAGCAACAGCTTGCGGGTGCGGGTGGGATCGGTGACAAAGTGGGTGGAGGCTGTGGGCAACGGGGTGATGTGTACGCCCAACAGAAAGGCCTCGCCATCTTTCAGCAGCACGTAGCTGTCCGTGAGCTGGACTTTGCCCGCCCGCAGACTTTTGACTTCCCAGCCTTTCAGCACCAGCCCTGCCTCGAATTTTTCTTCCAGGTGGTAATCGTGGCGGGCGCGCTTGTTGAGGGCGATGGTGGGACTTTGGTTGTTCTTTTTCGGTTTCTTGGCCATGGGCCGGCATTATAAGGATTGCACCGGAGTGCGCCTATGGTTTTGTGACGGGGCTCCCCGGCAGGTCAGTTTTGCCCGGAGACGAATGCCGTTACAATCCAGTGCAAAGAGATAAGAGCGGCGCCGATGACTGAACCCCAACAGACAGCAGTTGCCTCCGGTTCGGAGGGCGCTACCAGCAAGCGAGGCCTGCACGGTGCCTGGTCCAGTCGCTGGACCTTCATCATGGCGGCAACAGGCTCTGCCGTGGGGCTCGGCAATATCTGGAAATTTCCCTACATCACCGGAGAGAACGGCGGCGGCGCGTTTGTGCTGGTGTACCTGTTGTGCATACTGCTGGTGGGTATACCGGTGATGGTGGCCGAAATCATGTTGGGCCGTCGCGGTCGCCAGAGTCCCATCAATGCCATGCGTTACCTGACGGAAGAAGCGGGTCTGCACGGCGTCTGGCATGCCATTGGCTGGCTGGGGGTGACGGCCGGGCTTATGATTCTCTCCTATTACGCCGTGATTGCCGGTTGGGCGCTTCACTACATTGGCCAGATGGCCGCGGGGACATTTCAGGGAGCGAGTGCTGAACAGGCCGGAGCCGTGTTTGGCCAGTTGCTTGGCGATCCCGAAGAACTGATTTTCTGGCAGAGCATTTTTATGTTGCTCACCATTGGCGTGGTGGTGGGTGGTGTCACCCGGGGGCTGGGTGTGGCGGTACGCATTTTGATGCCGCTATTGTTCGTGCTCCTGGTGGTGTTGTTGGGTTTCTCCATCCAGCGCGGCGATTTCGTCCGCGGTTTCAACTTCCTGTTCAGCTTTAACTACGAAGCCCTGACCTGGGCCGGCGTGCTAGAGGCGATGGGGCATGCGTTCTTTACCCTGAGTCTCGGCATGGGTGCCATCATGGCTTACGGGGCCTACATGCCAGATCATGCCCGCATCGGCCGCACGGTACTGGCGGTGGGTTTTCTCGATACCCTGGTGGCGTTGATGGCCGGTCTGGCGATCTTCCCCATCGTATTCGCTAATCCGTCCATTGCGGCGGGTTCAGGGCCGGGATTGATGTTTGTGAGTCTGCCGGTGGCCTTTGGCAATATGACCGGTGGACTGCTGTTTGGCAGTATCTTTTTTGTGCTGGTGACCCTGGCGGCATGGAGTTCTTCCATTTCCCTGATCGAACCGGCAGTGGCTTACCTGATAGAATCCAAGGGCTTTAACCGCGTTACCGCCAACCTGTTGCTCGGCAGCGTCGCCTGGCTGGTGGGATTGGGCAGCGTACTCTCCTTCAATGTCTGGGAGGACAAGCGGCTGGCGGGGTTCAATTTCTTTGAGTTCATGGACTTCCTCACCTCCAGTGTAATGTTGCCGCTGACGGGGTTGTTCATCGCCCTGTTCGTGGGTTGGCTGATGAAGCCGGAGGCTGTCCGTTCGGAATTGGCGGATGAATCCACCCGGGTTTATCTCACCTGGCGCTGGGTGCTGCGCTATGTCTCCCCGCTGGCGGTGCTGGTGGTATTTGTTATGGGTGTCTACAAGACGTTTTCCTGATGCTGACAACGATTAAACGAAGTGCTCTGGTGATGTATTCCGCCGAGCAGATGTTCGATCTGGTCAATGATGTGGCCAGTTATCCTTTATATATGGAAGGTTGTGTGGGCGCCGAGGTGCTGGAGTCCAGCGACGATATCATGGTTGCCCGGCTGGACCTGAAGAAGGGTGCTGTGGGCTACAGCTTTACTACCAGCAATACCCTGTATCGTCCGGAGCGCATTGCCATGTATCTGCATGAGGGACCGTTCCGAAAGTTGTCCGGTGAATGGAGCTTCAAGGCGCTGACAGAGTCGGCCTGCAAGGTGATGCTTGATCTGGAATTTGAATTCAACAGCCTGTCCGTTGGTCTGGCTTCCGGCAGTTTGTTCTCCTCAGTGGCAAACAACCTGGTGGATTCCCTGTCGCGGCGGGCTCAGGAGGTTTACGGTTGATGAAAGACGTGGAGTTGATCACGGTAGAGGTGGCCTACGCGCTGCCGCAGCGCCAGCAATTGACAACCCTGCAGGTAGCGCCTGGCACCACTGCTTACGAGGCCGTGGAGCAGTCGGGTATTGTCCAGCAGTTTCCCGAGATCGATCTGGAGACTGTAAAGATGGGTATTTTTGGTCAGGCTCTAGGGACCAAGGGGCTCAAGCCGCCGAAAGAGCATGTGTTACAGGCTGGGGACAGGGTCGAGATCTATCGGCCACTGATTGCCGATCCGAAGGAAGTGCGCAAGCGTCGTGCGGAAAAGGCCAGGGTATAAAATGACAAAAGGCCGGGTGTATTCGGGAGTCCAGGAGTTGTCCGGACTTTGGCGTCTTTACTCGGCTTCAGCTTCGTTTGCGGTTTCTTCCGCTGTTTTTTCGCCCGCCAATTCGGCACCGCTATCAGTAGTGGTGGGCGGAGGTGTCATGTAGGACGGAATGAAGTCACCTTTGAAACCCACCAGCTTGTCATCTTCGAAGAAGATGGAGACGCGTTCCCGCACTTCCTCTCCCTCACCGGGTACCAGGCTGTAATAGTAATCCCAACGGTTTTCATTGAAGGTGTCTGCGACCAGCGGAGTGCCCATGATGAAGCGTACCTGGGACTTGGTCATGCCCGGTTTCAACTGGTCGATCATTTCCTGGGTGATGACGTTGCCCTGCTGTATATCGAACTTGTGAATGCTGGGCAGGCGGGGCATGCTGAAGCTGGGCATCGAAATCCCGGAGCACCCGGTCAGAGACAGCGACAGGGCAAGGCAACAGGTCATTCGTGCAGTAAAGCGCATTATGGGGTTCCAGTCATTTCAGCGAACGGCGATAATACCGAATCCATCCTGTGTATAGAAGGGGCGTTACCGGAATGAACGACGAAAACCGCGAATTGCGAAAAGCCGGGCTGAAAGTCACGGTTCCGCGCCTGAAAATCCTGCAACTCCTTGAAGAAAGTGGCGAACGTCACATGAGTGCCGAGGACGTTTACCGCAAGATGCTGGAGACTGGAGATGACGTCAGTATAGCCACCGTCTACCGCGTGCTGACCCAGTTTGAAAGTGCTGGACTGATCACCCGTCACAACTTTGACAATGGTCCTGCCGTGTATGAAATCGACCGCGGCGAACACCACGATCACATGGTCAACGTGGATACCGGCAAGGTGATTGAATTCCACAGTGACGAAATCGAGAAACTGCAGAAGCAGATTGCGGATAAGTTGGGCTACGAACTGGTCGGCCACAATCTGGTGCTGTACGTCAAAGCAAAAAAGTAATTCTCACAAGCAGGGCTAACTGTAGCTCTGAATCTGGTTTCGGCCACCTTCCTTGGCCCGGTACATGGCACTGTCGGCGGCTTTCAGAACACCTTCAAAATGCAGGGCATCTTCGGAGTCTGCCACTCCCATACTCACGGTGACGCGAATATTCCCTTCCCGGCGGGAAGCCCCCCGTTTGCGCTCTCCGGTTTTTTGGAGTCGAGGGCGGCTCTTCTTGTCCCGGGTTGCCATGTCGTAATCGGCAACAGTGCGGCGCAGGTCCTCCAGAAAGTTGAGCACCTGGGATGACTGCCTGCCGCGAAACAGCAGGCAGAATTCCTCACCGCCATAGCGGTAGGCCTTTCCCCCACCGGCAACCTTGCGCAGTTTGGATGCGACGGCTTTCAGCACCTGATCACCCACGTCGTGTCCATAGTTGTCATTGATCTTCTTGAAGTGGTCCACGTCCACCATGGCCAGTGAGTAGTGGCTGCCCATGTTGCGCATATCTCTGAGCAGTGCCCTCCGGTTAGCAATCTGGGTCAGTTCGTCCCGGTATACCAGATTGAGCAGGCTGTGGGTCTGATTGACCATCAGCAGTAACCCCGCTGCCGAAAACATGATGGCGGAGATGTGAGGCGCCCCGAACCAGCTCATGGTGATAAAGCCGAACAGAATGCAGCCCGGCAGGCTCGTGTCCAGTTGTTCATGCATCAGCAGCGGCAGGGCTATGCCGAGGGGGAAAGACAGCAGGAACAGCAAGCCCGCGAAAGTAGATACCCTCAGCCCCATGAACTCCGACTCCCCCAGACCCGGCAGCAGTTTCGCCAGCCACATGGGTTGCCACTGGAACAGGCTGATGACGATGAGGACGAAAATGGAGATAAAAGCCACGAGTACCAGAAAACCAGGGTGGCGCCAGCCGGTATCCGGCAGGATCATGAACAGGGTCAACAGCAGTGGCAGGCAAATGGATAAGATACTGAAAATCTGCCCGGCCGGTTCCGTGTTGAGAGGGGCCTGCAGAAACTGGTCGATAATCCAGTAGCCGACTAGCATGGTTGTTGCTGCTCCGAGATCTCGCGACCGATTGGCCAGTATCGCCATGAAGCCGGCTAGCCCACACATGATAAAGGGGAGTTGGTCCAGCGTGGCCAGTTGTTCCGTTTGCAACCTCGGTAGTTGCCAGTAGGTGGTGAGTGCCAGGAGCAGGCAAAACAGCGGCGGCAGAAGGCGGATGATAGTTTGCGACATAACTAACTGATTCTGAACGCCTTCATGGCAGGATTTGGAATAGTCTAAGGGCTAGTGCGAAAGCCGTAAATAGCTGGACGATTTGGGACGATATGGTGTTCGTAGTGGGAGATCAACGGTTTTGTGGGAAATAGGCGGGACACGAGCATGAATAACCGCAAATGGTGGCTAATCGGGTGGTGGTTATCAGTCCTGCCGGCAATGGGTTGGAGTGATGAGTTTTGCCTGCTGCTGGCTGAGAACTACCACGAACAGCTGTACTGCGAATTGCGGGGAATGGGGCAGGGGGGTGATCTACCACCACTGCTGGATTTCCGTCGCAATGACAGCATGACCCAGGCGTTGATACTGAAACGACCTGCCGCCCGGGTGGGTATCGACGTTGTGTTGCCTAAATTGCCGCCTCGGATTCTGCCAGTCCCGGCAGTACCGGAGAAGCGATTGGACGTTCAATCGCCAGCGTCAGCCGAATCGCCGCGGGGCAACCTGACCTGTCGCCTTGAGGGGGTGGAGTTACATTGTGGCGCTGATCGCTACCGCCTGGTGGGCAATCGCAACAATCGCCATTTGGCGGATGGGGTGCTCGATAGCGATAACAGAATGGACATTCCGGCGCTGCCAGATGGTCGTGAAAAACCGCAGGGTCTAGGGGTATACCTGGTGCGCGCCTATCGCCAGTATCTGGAAAAAATGATGGAAATTGGCCTTGGCGGTTCTACGTTTTCCTACCGGAAATTCGTTTACCTGTTTGAGGATGTCACTGCCAGGGGGCTGGATTTCAGCGGGCGCTTCGAGACCATGTTTGGCTTTCTCAAACAGGACAAGCGGCGGCTGTCAGTCAGTGAACAGCTGCCGGATATTTCGCGCTTGTCACCGGATACGTGTGAGCAGCTGGATCAGACACTGGCTGTTTGCGACGCTGGTCGCAAGAATTACCTTTTCAGGCGGGCCGACTAGCAGGGGCTAGTCGATCCGTTCAACGGGGCCGTGTTCGATAACCCTGGAGGGTTTAGCCGTCAGCACGCGGCAGGCTGCCAGCAGATTGAAGAGCGCATTGCCCATATGTTGCTCCGCCATGGCCAGTTCCCGGGCTGCAATCATTTCCCGCTCCTGGTTGCTCAGGTTGGCAGGGTCACCGCCCAGTTCATAGTCGATGCGGGACATGACCTGGTCCATTGCGGTCTGCATATCCTCCCGAGAGTGGTACATGTCGCTGGAAAAATTTTTCATCAACAGGGGGAGGTCGCGTACAGCCTGTACAGTGGCCTTGGTGTTGCGAATGGCCAGCCGGGTGGGAAGCATGGAGATATTGAAGCCTGCCGAAAACAGTTCACGAATCATCTGAGTACTCTTTTCTGTGAATCAATCGGAAGGTCTAAAAGTATAGCAAAGCGGGACTGTCGTCGAGTGCTGAAAGGCATACGAAGAGAAAGGAAGGGAAGAGAAACCCCGCTGACGCAATCCGAGCCAGCGGGGTCCGGGTATCAGCCAATATTCATGGCGACGACAATCAGCAGGAACATCACTCCGACGCCACCTAAAACCAGTTTGCCTACTTTACCCAAGGTTGCAGTATCTTCTGCCAGCATTGTTATCTACCTCCTGAAAAAAGGAGGTGAAAGAATAGAAGTCCTGAAGCCGGTAGGAGTTGATCCAGATCAATTGGGCTGACTGGCCAGCAGCAGCATTTCCCGGGCGTGGTCGAGGGTAGTGTCCGTTATGGTGGCGCCTCCGAGCATGCGTGCGATTTCATTGACCCGCTCGGCTTCCTGCAAACGCTGAATGTCGCTGTGTGCCGAGTGCTCGCCAGTCTGTTTGCTGACCCGTAGTTGGTGGTGAGCACAGGCGGCCACCTGGGGTTGGTGGGTGACACAAATCACCTGGCCCCGTTCGCCCAGTTCACGTAGCAGCCTGCCCACCACATCAGCGGTAGCACCGCCAATACCCACATCCACCTCGTCGAAGACCAGGGTGGCGATGGCGGAGTGGCGGGCGGCAATAACCTGAATGGCCAGGCTGATTCGCGACAGTTCACCACCGGAAGCGATTCTGGCCAGTGGCTTCGGCACTTCCCCGGGATTGGTGGCAATCAGGAATTCGATAGTTTCCAGGCCCTGGGCGGCGGGCTTTTCGGTAGGTAGTGGACTCAATTCCACCACAAAGCGCGCCCCTTTCATGGCCAGTGCGGCAAATTGCTGTTCTACCAGCGCAGCCAGTTCGGTCGCGGCCTGCTGCCGCACATTGCTCAGCTCCGTGGCATGCTCAAGATATTGGCTGTAGTACTGGTCTACTTGCTGTTGCAGTGCCTCGAGGTTCTCGGCGCCGCCGGTGAGGTTGTCCAGTTCGGCCTGAAGCTCGGCCTGTTTTTCCAGCAATTGCTCCGGCACGATGCGGTGCTTGCGGGCCAGTTGGTAGATGGCGCTGAGGCGCTCCTCGATTTGCTGCAACTGCTCGGGGTCCAGCTCAAAGCTGTCCAGGTGGTGGTGAATCTCGCGACCGGCTTCTTCCACTTCGATCAGAGCGCTGTTGAGCAGTTTTTCCGCTTCCAGCAGTGCCGTCGGTTTGTTGGACATGGCCGACAGTAACTGCATGGCCCGGTTGAGACCATCCTGCAGGTTGAACTCCTCGCCCTCGCTGCACAGCTCAAGTAGGGTGTGACTGTCCTTGAGAATGGCTTCGGCATTGGCCAACAACTGCTGCTGTTGTTCCAGTTGTTCCAACTCTCCTTCCCCGAGGGCTAGCCGGGCCAGCTCCTCCAGCTGAAAACCCAGTAGTGCCTTGCGGGCTTCCTGCTCATCACTGGCGTTGGTGAGGCGTTGCCACTGCTGCTGGGCCTGGGACCATTTTCGATGTAGTTCGCGAACATCGTCGGAGAGTTGGGCGCAGCCAGCAAAGTCATCGACGATTTTGCGGTGGTTCTCCTTGCGCAGCAGGGACTGGTGCTCGTGCTGGCTGTGGATGTCGATCAGCATTTCCCCCAACTCGCGCAACTGCTGCATAGTGGCGGGCTGGCCATTGATGTAGCCGCGGGAGCGGCCCTCCCGGGTCAGTACCCGGCGCAGCAGGCAGTCGCTGTCGTCACCGGGAAAATCATTTTCCTGCAACCAATCTGAGGCCAGTAGAGCGTTGCTGATATCGAACAGCGCGGAGACTTCTGCCTTGTCCTTTCCCAGTCGAATGCGATCGCTGTCGGCGCGGTCTCCCAGTGCCATGGCCAGTGCATCGAGGACCAGGGATTTACCGGCACCGGTTTCCCCGGTAAGAGCTGTCATGCCAGAACTGAAGTCCACTTCGAGGGACTCTACCAGGGTGAAATTGTTGACCGTGAGGCAGATGAGCAAGGGGTTACCGGGCCGTGGGCGGCGAATGGATGATGGCTAATGGTATACAGATTTTTTCGGTGCGTCTGCCCTTGAAACCCCCGTATGAGGCCCAATATAGGCGGTGAATCAAAGTCCAGAAGGGGGATTGTTGCGTGTCAACTGAAGAACAGAACCCGCAGGTGCCGGAACAGCAGGCCCAGCAGCCTGAACAGGGCGCGGCGGAACAGCCTGAACAGGTTTCCAGCGAAGCCAGCGTGGAGCAGGATATGGAGCAAATGGTCGCTGACCTGGCATCCGCGAAGGAACAGGTGCTGCGCACCCAGGCGGAAATGCAGAACCTGCGCCGTCGCCTGGAGCGGGACGTGGAAAATGCCCACAAGTACGCGCTGGAAAAATTTGTCGGTGAGCTGCTGCCGGTAGTGGACAATCTGGAGCGCGCCATTCAGGCGATTGATGAAACCAACGATGAATTCAAGGCGGTAGGTGAAGGCATCGAGCTGACCCTGAAGAGCTTTCAGGATGTGCTGGGTCGCTTCAAAGTGGCGGAGGTGGACCCCAAGGGTGAACCCTTCGACCCGGAGCTGCACCAGGCCATGAGCATGCTGGAATTGCAGGAAGTGCAGCCCAACACCGTCATCGACGTCTTTCAGAAAGGCTACACCCTCAACGGTCGTTTGGTGCGCCCCGCCATGGTGGTGGTCGCCAAACCCTCAGCGAAAAAAGAGGGTGAGGGTTGAAATCCCGAAAAGCGGGCCAATATAGACAACCAGAAACCAGTTTTTAACTAATTGAGTTAGTCCGGAGAATCAAAAAATGGGCAAGATTATCGGCATTGACCTCGGCACCACCAACTCCTGTGTGGCAGTACTCGAGGGCGATAAACCGAAGGTCATCGAGAATGCCGAAGGTGCGCGTACAACTCCTTCTATCGTGGCATTCACCGATGACGGCGAAGTGCTGGTGGGGCAGTCCGCTAAGCGCCAGGCGGTGACCAACCCAAGTAACACCCTGTTTGCAGTGAAGCGCCTGATCGGCCGTCGCTTTGAAGACGACGTGGTCCAGAAAGACATCAAGATGGTGCCTTACAAGATTGCCAAAGCTGACAACGGTGACGCTTGGGTGGAAGTGAAGGGCGACAAGAAAGCGCCGCCGCAGATTTCCGCCGAAGTGCTGAAAAAGATGAAGAAGACCGCTGAAGACTATCTGGGTGAAAAAATCACCGAGGCGGTCATCACCGTGCCGGCCTACTTCAATGACTCCCAGCGCCAGGCCACCAAAGATGCCGGCAAGATTGCCGGTCTCGAAGTGAAGCGCATCATCAACGAGCCCACCGCAGCGGCCCTGGCCTACGGCATGGACAAAACCCCGGGCGACCGCGTAATCGCGGTTTACGACCTGGGTGGTGGTACCTTTGATATCTCCATCATCGAAATTGCCGACGTGGACGGTGAGCACCAGTTCGAGGTGCTGTCCACCAACGGTGACACTTTCCTCGGTGGTGAAGACTTCGACCTGCGCCTGATTGAGTACTTGGCCGCCGAGTTCAAGAAAGAGAGCGGTATCGACCTGCACAATGATCCGCTGGCCCTGCAGCGCCTGAAGGAAGCGGGAGAGAAGGCCAAGATCGAGCTGTCTTCCAGTCAACAGACCGAAGTGAATCTGCCCTACATTACTGCCGATGCCACTGGTCCCAAGCACCTGGTGGTCAAACTGACTCGCGCCAAGCTGGAATCCCTGGTGGAAGAGCTGGTGGCTCGCTCCATGGAGCCGGTCAAAATGGCTCTCAAGGATGCCGGCAAGTCCACATCTGAGATCGATGACGTGATTCTGGTGGGCGGTCAGACCCGTATGCCACTGGTGCAGAAATATGTGTCCGAATTTTTCGGCAAGGAACCGCGCAAGGACGTTAACCCCGACGAAGCGGTTGCTGTAGGTGCAGCCATCCAGGCGGCGGTGCTGTCCGGCGACGTAAAAGACGTACTGCTGCTGGACGTGACCCCGCTGACCCTGGGTATCGAAACCATGGGTGGTGTAGCCACGCCGCTGATCGAGAAGAACACCACGATTCATACCAAGAAATCGCAGATCTTCTCCACCGCTGACGACAACCAGACTGCCGTGACCGTGCATGTGGTGCAGGGCGAGCGCAAGCAGGCGTCTGGCAACAAGTCCCTGGGCCGTTTTGACCTGAGCGATATTCCCCCGGCGCCCCGCGGCATGCCGCAGATCGAAGTGACCTTCGACATCGACGCCAACGGTATTCTCAATGTCAGTGCGAAGGACAAGGCTACCGGTAAGGAGCAGTCCATTGTAATCAAGGCCTCTTCCGGTCTGTCCGACGACGAAATCGAAAAGATGGTCAAGGACGCTGAAGCCAATGCGGCTGAGGACAAGAAGTTCGAGGAGCTGGTGCACGCCCGCAACGCGGCTGACGGCCTGGCCCACGCAGCCAAGAAAACCCTCGATGAAGCGGGTGACAAGGCCAGCGCTGAAGAGAAAGAAGCTATCGAGGCAGCCATCAAGGAAGTGGAAGAGGCTGTTAAGGGCGATGACAAGGATGCCATTGATGCGGCGGCCAAGAAGCTGTCTGACGCCTCCGCTAACCTGGCCCAGAAACTGTACGCCGAACAGGCTGCTCAGGGTCAGCCCGAAGCTGGCGGTGCTTCTTCTGCCGGCGGTGCCCAGGACGACGCGCTCGACGCCGAGTTCGAGGAAGTGAAGGAAGACAACAACAAATAAGGTCTCAGACCGGTTTGTTGTTCCCGGCTGCCTTGGCCGGACGCAGGCGCGGATTGACTCCGCGCCTTGCCGTGTCTGATGGGGAGACCTCCCGTCAGAGCACAGTGAAGGATGTAGACGCTGCCTGCGGGCAGTCAACCTGACAACAGAAGTTGATACGCCATGGCCAAACGCGATTACTACGAGATTCTCGGTGTTGCCAAAAGTGCCTCTGCGGAGGAAATCAAAAAGGCTTACCGCCGGATTGCGATGAAGAATCACCCTGATCGCAACCCGGATAACAAGGAGGCCGAAGATATCTTCAAGGAGGCCACCGAAGCCTACGAAGTTCTGTCCGACAAGGAGAAAAAAGCGGCCTACGACCAGTATGGTCACGCCGGCGTCGATCCCAATGCCGGTTTCGGCGGCGGTCCCGGAGGTCCGGGATTCGGCGGTTTCAGCGATATTTTTGGCGATGTCTTTGGCGATATCTTCGGTGGTGGCGGTCGTGGACGCGGTGGCCCGCGCCGGGGTTCCGACCTGCGCTATGACCTGGAGCTGGATCTGGAAGAGGCCGTTCGCGGCAAAACCATCCAGATCAAGGTGCCGACGTTGGTGGCTTGTAACAGCTGTGACGGCTCTGGTGCCAAGAAAGGCAGTTCGCCGGTGACCTGTCCGACTTGCGCTGGCCACGGTCAGGTGCGCATGTCCCAGGGTTTCATTGCGGTACAGCAGACCTGTCCCAAGTGTCGCGGCCGCGGCCAGGTGGTCACCGATCCCTGTCCCAGCTGTCACGGTCAGGGGCGGCTCCATGAGACCAAGACTCTCTCAGTGAAAGTACCGGCCGGTGTCGATACCGGTGATCGCATCCGCCTGGCGGGTGAGGGTGAAGCAGGGCCGGAAGGTGGTCCGCCCGGTGACCTGTATGTGCAGGTCCATGTCCGCGAACACTCGCTGTTCAAGCGCGATGGTCGCGACCTGTACTGCGAGGTTCCGATCAGCATTGTCGATGCATCCCTTGGGGGTGAAATCGAAGTGCCCACCCTGGATGGTCGGGTCAAATTGAAGATCCCGGCGGAAACCCAGACCGGTAAACTGTTCCGTTTGCGCGGCAAGGGTGTCATCAGTGTGCGCGGCGGTGGTCCCGGCGATCTGCTGTGTCGGGTGATCGTCGAAACCCCGGTAAACCTCAGCAGCGAACAGAAAGAGCTGCTGAAAAAGTTGCAGGAAAGCCTCGAAGGAGGCAAACATTCACCCCGCAAGACCTCCTGGTTTGAGGGTGTGAAAAAATTCTTTGATGGCTTTGCGCTCTAGCTGAGCGTCGGGCACGGACAATAACGAGAACAGATTATGATTCGAATTGCAGTCACCGGTGCGGCCGGCCGCATGGGCAAAACCCTGATCGAGGCGGTTGGGCTCAACCCCGAGACGACTCTCACTGCAGCTATCGAACGCCCGGAAAGCTCCCTGATCGGTGCCGACGCCGGCGAACTGGCCGGCCTTGGCCGGCTGGATGTCCCGGTGGTTGGCAGTATTCAGGATGTGATCGACCAATTCGATGTGCTGATCGACTTCACTGCGCCGCAGGCTACCCTGGCCAATGCTGAGGCCTGCGCCGTAGCTGGCAAGAAGCTGGTGGTGGGCACTACCGGTTTCACCCCGGAGCAAAAGGCCCAGTTGTTGGCGTCGGCAGATCGCACAGGCCTGTGTATGGCCTCCAATTTCAGCACCGGCGTCAATCTGTGCTTCAAGCTGCTGGAAATGGCGGCCAAGGTTCTCGGTGACGAGGTGGATATCGAGATTTACGAAGCCCACCACCGCCACAAGGTGGACGCGCCGTCAGGCACGGCTCTGAGTATGGGGGAAGTGGTGGCCAATGCCCTGGGTCGTGACCTGCGGGAAGTGGCGGTCTACGGTCGCGAGGGTCAGACCGGCGCCCGCGATCGCCAGACCATCGGTTTTGCCACCGTGCGAGCTGGTGATATCGTCGGCGATCACACGGTGATGTTTGCCGCCGAGGGCGAGCGGGTGGAGATCACCCACAAAGCCTCCAGCCGCATGTCCTTTGCACGCGGTGCGGTGCGGGCCGCAGCCTGGCTTCAGGGCCAGGAGAAGGGGCTGTACGACATGCAGGACGTGCTCGGACTGCGCTAATCCACCACCGGGCAAAGTCTCTGATGTTGCCCGATTTTTTCCCTTTCGGGGGTGTAATCGGCTGGACAGGTCGGGGCTCTTCCCCTAGAATGCGTCGTCAGTTTCCGCTGTTAAAGAAAGTCCTGCAAATTACGGGTAGGAGACGCGGCTGAAGAATTCGAAAGCGAGGTGAGACGTACGGTTTCATCTCGCTTTTTTACAGCCCGAAGTTTGCCCCTGCCCTTGTCACAGGGCAGTTTGCAGGACGGGTTGTCGCACGTTTTATCCCCTATACGGTTGAGGAGGTTGCATTGAATACCGATAGCCATCGGTCCGCCATTCTCGCGCTCGAGGATGGCACTGTTTTCGAGGGCGTTGCCATAGGTGCAGAGGGTCTCTCCAGTGGTGAAGTGGTATTCAATACGGCGTTGACCGGCTATCAGGAAATCCTCACTGATCCCTCCTACGCGCGCCAGATCGTTACCCTGACCTATCCCCATATCGGCAATACCGGTGTCAACACCGAGGACGAAGAGTCCAGCCGCATCTGGGCCGCAGGGCTGGTGATCCGCGATCTGCCAATGCTGGCGAGCAATTTCCGCTCCGAGCAGGCTCTGGACGAATATCTCAAGGCCAACAATATCCTCGGTATCGCCGATATCGATACCCGCAAGCTGACCCGCATCCTGCGTGAAAAGGGCGCCCAGAATGGTTGCATCATGGCGGGCCGGGTTGATCGCGACGAAGCGCTGGCAGTCGCTCGCGGCTTTGCCGGCCTGAAGGGTATGGATCTGGCCAAGGAAGTGACTACTGATAAGTCCTACGCTTGGACCGAGGGCAGCTGGAACCTGGGGCAGGGCTTTACCAGCCCCGACAGCAAGCCCTTCAAAGTCGTTGCCTACGATTTCGGCGTCAAGCGGAATATCTTGCGCATGTTGGTGGACCGTGGCGCTGACCTGACGGTAGTGCCCGCGCAGACACCAGCGGCAGATGTGCTGGCGATGAACCCCGACGGCGTGTTCCTCTCCAACGGCCCCGGTGATCCGGAGCCCTGCGATTACGCTATTAAGGCCATTCGCGAGTTTCTCGATGCGGATCTGCCTATCTTTGGCATCTGCCTGGGGCATCAGTTGCTGGCCCTTGCCAGTGGCGCCAGAACCGTGAAAATGAAATTCGGCCACCACGGTGCCAACCACCCGGTAAAAGACCTCGATAAGGGCGTGGTGATGATCACTAGCCAGAACCACGGTTTTGCCGCTGATGAGGCGACTCTGCCCGACAACCTGCGCGCCACCCATCGCTCACTGTTCGATGGCTCCCTGCAAGGGATTCATCGCACGGACAAACCGGCCTTCAGCTTCCAGGGTCACCCGGAAGCCAGCCCTGGCCCCCACGATGCGGCGCCACTGTTCGATCACTTTTTCGAATTGATGCAGGAACGCCTGCAGAAAGCCTGACAGCAAGTGCTGCGGCTTTGAAAGCTGTCTCCGGAGGCCTATGCGGAAGGAGATGGAAAAACAGATGCCTGCTCTCAGGTGACCACGTTAACGGCGATTGCCTAACTGACGACGAGTTATGCCAAAAAGAACCGACATCAAAAGTATCCTGATCCTTGGGGCTGGTCCCATTGTCATCGGCCAGGCCTGTGAATTCGACTACTCCGGTGCTCAGGCTTGTAAGGCTCTGCGGGAAGAGGGCTACCGGGTGATCCTGGTGAACTCCAACCCGGCGACCATCATGACCGACCCGGCCATGGCTGATGCCACTTATATCGAACCGGTGGAGTGGCGCACCGTAGCCAAGATTATCGAGCAGGAGCGCCCCGATGCGCTGTTGCCCACCATGGGCGGACAGACTGCCCTCAACTGTGCTCTGGACCTGGCCCGCGAGGGCGTGCTGGAGCAGTTCGGCGTGCAGATGATCGGCGCCGACGCGGATGCCATCGACAAGGCTGAGGATCGCGATCGCTTCGACAAAGCCATGAAAGCCATCGGCCTGGAAACCCCAAATGCAGTGATTGTTCACAGCCTGGAAGAGGCGATGCAGGTACCGGACCGTTTTGGCTACCCCTGTATTATTCGTCCCTCTTTCACCATGGGAGGCTCCGGTGGCGGCATTGCCTATAACCGCGAAGAATTCGTCGAGATCTGCCGCCGCGGCCTGGATTTGTCCCCTACCAACGAGCTGCTGATCGACGAATCCCTGATCGGTTGGAAAGAGTACGAAATGGAGGTGGTGCGTGACAGAAAAGACAACTGCATCATCGTTTGCTCCATCGAGAACTTCGATCCCATGGGTGTGCACACCGGTGACTCCATCACCGTGGCACCGGCCCAGACACTGACGGACAAGGAATACCAGATCATGCGCAACGCATCCATTGCGGTGCTGCGCGAGATCGGTGTGGAAACCGGCGGTTCCAACGTGCAGTTTGCCGTCAATCCAAAAGACGGACGACTGGTGGTGATCGAGATGAACCCGAGGGTGTCTCGCTCTTCTGCACTGGCGTCCAAGGCCACCGGTTTCCCGATTGCCAAGGTTGCCGCGAAACTGGCGGTGGGTTACACCCTGGATGAATTGCAGAACGACATCACCGGCGGTGCTACCCCCGCATCCTTCGAACCCAGTATCGACTACGTGGTGACCAAGATCCCGCGTTTCGCCTTTGAGAAATTCAACCAGGCCAACGCCAAACTCACCACCCAGATGAAATCCGTGGGCGAGGTGATGGCCATCGGCCGCAGCTTCCAGGAATCCCTGCAAAAAGCCCTGCGTGGGCTGGAAGTGGGTTCCGCCGGCTTTGAGTCAAAAGTGGATGCCTCCACAGACGAGGGTCGGGCCGAGCTGCTTGAACAATTGAGCAACCCCGGTGCCGAGCGCATCTGGTACGTGGGCGACGCCTTCCGCGCCGGCATGACCGTAGCAGATGTTTTCAACTACTCAGCTATTGATCCCTGGTTCCTGGTGCAGATCGAAGATCTGATCAAGCAGGAGCAGGCTCTGCAGGGTGGTTCCCTGCAGGATCTGGACGCCCGCCGTTTGTTCGCCCTGAAGCGCAAAGGCTTCTCCGACAAGCGCCTGGCGGCGCTGTTGCAGATCAGCGAGAAGGCCGTGCGCCAGCACCGCCATGGCTTGGGTATTCACCCGGTGTTCAAGCGGGTGGACACCTGTGCGGCGGAATTTGCCACCGCAACCGCCTACATGTACTCCAGCTATGAGGAGGAGTGCGAGTCTCAGCCTTCAGGCCGTGACAAGATTCTGGTGTTGGGTGGTGGCCCCAACCGCATCGGTCAGGGCATCGAGTTCGACTACTGCTGTGTGCACGCGGCTCTGGCAATGCGCGAAGACGGTTACGAAACCATCATGGTCAACTGTAACCCTGAGACGGTTTCCACCGACTACGACACCTCCGACCGCCTCTATTTTGAGCCGGTGACCCTGGAAGATGTGCTGGAAATTGTCCGGGTGGAAAAGCCCAAAGGCGTCATTGTGCAGTTCGGTGGGCAGACGCCGTTGAAACTGGCCCGCGCCCTGGAAGCCGAAGGAGTGCCGATTGTCGGCACCACCCCCGATGCAATTGATATGGCGGAAGACCGCGAGCGCTTCCAGCAGATGATTCACAAACTGGATCTGCTGCAACCGCCAAACGCTATTGTTCGTTCCAGTGAAGAGGCAGTCGCCGCCGCTGCCGGAATCGGCTATCCGCTGGTGGTGCGTCCCTCCTATGTGCTTGGTGGCCGGGCCATGGAGATCGTCTATCGGGAAGAAGAGCTGCAACGCTACATGCGTGAAGCGGTACAGGTTTCCGAAGATGCCCCGGTGCTGCTGGATTACTTCCTGTCTTCCGCCATCGAAGTGGATATCGATGCAGTATCCGATGGCAAGGATGTGGTGATCGGCGCAATCATGCAGCACATCGAGCAGGCCGGTATCCACTCCGGTGACTCCGCCTGTGCGTTGCCGCCCTACAGCCTGCCGGAAAATGTGCAAAACGAGATGCGCGACGTCGTCAAGAAGATGGCGGTGGAACTCGAGGTCAAGGGCCTGATGAATGTGCAGTTGGCTCTTCAGGACGGCAAGATCTATGTGATCGAAGTAAATCCGCGAGCCTCGCGCACTGTGCCGTTTGTGTCCAAATGTATCGGTACTTCACTGGCCAAGATTGCCGCCCGCTGCATGGTGGGCACCACCCTGGAAGCGCAGAACTTTACCCGCGAAATCATTCCCGCTTACTACAGCGTCAAGGAAGCGGTGCTGCCCTTCAACAAGTTCCCCGGCATCGACCCGATTCTGGGGCCGGAAATGAAATCCACCGGTGAGGTGATGGGTGTTGGTGATACTTTTGCCGAGGCCTATGCCAAGGCGGAACTGGGCGCCAGCGACCCGATTCCCTCGTCCGGTACTGCGTTTCTCAGTGTGCGCGATCCGGATAAACACGGTATTACCGACGTTGCCCGCAGCCTGATCAACAGTGGTTTCAAGTTGGTGGCTACCAGTGGCACCGCCCAGATGATAGAGGATGCAGGCCTGGCGGTGGAGCGTGTATTCAAGGTTAATCAGGGGCGTCCGCATATTGTGGATATGATCAAGAACGACCAGATCGACCTGATTGTGAATACCACTGAAGGGCGTCAGGCAATCGCGGATTCCTCTACCATTCGCTCCAGCGCCGAACAGCACGGGGTGTATTACACCACCACGCTGGCGGGTGGCAAGGCCGTCTGCATGGCGTTGGAACAGGGGGGCGAGATCAAGGTTCGCCGTCTGCAGGAACTCCACAAGAGGAATCTGTGATGCAAAAAATTCCCATGACAGTGGAAGGGGCAGAAAAACTGCGCCAGGAACTTGAGCACCTGAAAAAGGTTGAGCGGCCCCGTATCGTCGCGGCCATTGCCGAAGCCCGTGCTCACGGTGACCTGAAGGAAAATGCCGAATACCATGCAGCCCGCGAGCAGCAGAGTTTCGCTGAAGGCCGCATTCAGGAAATTGAAGGTAAATTAAGCAACTCCCAGGTCATCGATATCAAATCGATTCCCCAGGGTGACAAGGTCATTTTCGGCTGCACCGTGGATATCATTAACCTGGATTCCGATGAGACGGTCACTTACAAGATTGTCGGCGACGATGAATCCGAGGTGAAGCAGAACAAGATTTCCTACCAGTCTCCCATTGCCCGCGCCCTGATCGGTAAAGAAGTGGGTGACATCGTGGTGGTGAGAACCCCGTCCGGCGATGTGGAATACGAAATTGACGATGTAAAACATCTCTGATCGGATTGGAAATACTGCAATTGGAAAAGGGGGCCTCTGGCTCCCTTTTTTTATTCCGCACTTTTTGTATTTCCGCACTCTGCTGAGGCTGTCCCGGCGGATTGGATACTGCCTCTGCCCCTTGTTTCTACCTCCTTGATATAGCTGTGTTTGCCGGCTTGCGGCGCTACATTAGGCAGGTGAATACTGCCAGGAAACCGGATACTGCAACCGCCATGCAGCGGATGATTCTCGAGGTCAGGGGTATCATTCCCTTTGATATGCCCGAGGCGCGTATCTGTGGCGGGCTCTGTATCGGGTGTCCGAAGAAGCTGCTCGCTTTTCTTGAAGGGGAGTTGGATGGCTGGCAGATGCGCCTGGAGCAGGACTATCGTCCCAGTCTTGGCGAGCTTGGTAGGTTGGCTGCCTGTTGCAGGAAGGTCCACGCCGCGCTGAAGAATAATAAGCTGATTTGAAGGGCCGGGCGGCCTGGTGCAGCAGGCTGGAAAGGTGGGCCAAGCCAGTTTCTGGCGGATTACCTGGCACCTGTTTCCAAGTCCTTCACGTTGTCGACGGCAATATCACTTTCTGCCAGTATGTGCCCTCAAAATAATAAACAGGGGGCATAAACATGCGCAGAGATATCGAGTTCAACACCGAAGATGGGGTGACGCTGCGGGGCTGGCACTATGTGCCGGATGGTGCTCAGGGGCCAGTGCCGACCATCGTCATGGCCCATGGCTTCTCGGCCGTAAAGGAAATGTATCTCGATCGCTTTGCGGAGGCATTTGCCGGGGCCGGGCTGGCGTCCATAGTGTTCGACAACCGCAATTTCGGGGCCAGTGATGGCGAGCCGCGTTATGAAATCGATCCCTGGCAGCAGGTTCGCGACTACCGCGATGCTATTACCTACGCCGAAACCCTGCCGGAAACTGACGCCCAGCGGATCGGTATCTGGGGCTCGAGCTATAGTGGTGGGCATGTCATGGTGGTGGGCGCACTGGACCGCCGCGTGAAGTGTGTGGTTTCCCAGGTGCCTCTGGCCAGCGGCCATCGCAACGTGCGGCGGCTGATCCGCGCTGATTACCTTGCATCGGTACAGGCCATGTTTGATGAAGACCGTCGCGCGCGAATGAACGGCGCAGCGCCGGCGATGATTCCTGTGGTAGCCGAAGATCCGGCGGCGCCCTCGGCACTGCCCACCCCAGACAGCTGGACCTGGTTCACCGAGACCGGTAAAACCCGTGCACCCTCGTGGCATAACGAGGTGACACTGCGTTCCGTGGAAATGTTCACCGAATATGAGCCCATCAGCTATGCACGCTATATCAGCCCGACGCCGTTTATGATGATCGTGGCGCTGGGTGATGTGCTGACGGTCTCTGATCTGGCTCTTGAAGCTTACGAGGAGGCACTTGGCCCAAAACGGCTGGTGACCCTGTCGGGCGGGCATTTCGATGCCTATGTGAATGACTTCGAAACGGCCTCAGGACCGGCGACGGAATGGTTTCTACAACACCTGGGCAAATAGCCCAGGTGCAAGCATTCTTCGGTTAGTTAAAGGGCTTCTGGCTGGGGGTATGGGTTACCGCAGCAGATTGGACAGGTGCGGATTGGGCTTCTCGGCGCGGCGCAACAGCAGTACGATGTGACCGATGGTCTGTACCACCATCGCACCGGTTTTGGCGGCGATTTCCTCAATCACCATCTGCTTGGCTTCTTTCCCGCCCACAGCCAGTTTCACCTTGATCAGCTCGTGGTCGTTGAGGGCGCGCTCGATCTCCGCCATTACCGAATCGCTCAGCCCATTGCCTGCCACGGTGACCACCGGATTGAGATTGTGGCCCAGGCGGCGCAGATGCTTTTTGTCCTCGTTGGAAAGTGTCATAGAATAGCCGTCCATTTAAACGGCGCGTATTCTAGCCGAACTGTTCTCAGGTTGATATGGCACGCTCAAAAAGCAGCCACCGCTGGTTGCAAGAACACAATAACGATCACTACGTGAAGCGCTCCCAGCAGGAGGGCTACCGTTCCCGTGCCAGCTACAAGTTGTTGGAACTGAACGAAAAAGATCGCCTTTTCAAACCCGGAATGGTTGTTGTTGACCTCGGTGCCGCGCCCGGTGGCTGGTCTCAGGTGGCCGCCAAACTGGTGGGTGACAAAGGGCGCATTATCGCTTCCGACATTTTGCCCATGGACGCCATCGCCGATGTCGACTTCGTCCAGGGTGATTTTACCGATGAGTCGGTGTTCAATGAGCTGCTGCAATTGTTGGGCGATGATCTGGCAGACCTTGTAATCTCCGATATGGCCCCCAATATGAGTGGTATGAAAGCGGTGGATCAGCCGCGAGCCATGTACCTGGTGGAGCTGGCGCTCGATATGGCTTGCCAGGTTTTGAAACCCGGCGGCGTTTTTGTTGCCAAAGTGTTCCACGGAGAGGGGTTCGACGGTTTTTTACTGGATGTGAAAGGTCGTTTCCAGAAAGTGGTGACCCGCAAACCCGATGCTTCCCGCGCCAGATCAAGGGAGGTTTATCTGGTGGCAAAGGGTCTAAAATAACAGGGAGCGTAAGCATAACCGGAGTGTCGCCCGCGGCGACGCCCCATAGTTGCCGCTGGTGCACAAGCGGCATTGATAAGAGGATTTCCAGTTGAACGATATGGCCAAGAATCTAGTCTTGTGGCTGATTATCGCGGCGGTGCTGCTGTCGGTATTCCAGAACTTCAGCCCCCCCGCCAAGGACGACAGCATCAGTTATTCCTCTTTCATAGAGGAGGTGCAGACCGGTCGCGTCACCAGTGTGGTGATTGAGGGCCTCACTGTGGAAGGAAAACGCTCCGACGGCAGCAGCTTCAAGACCGTGCGTCCCAACGTGCCCGATACCGGTCTGATGAGTGATCTGCTCAACAACAATGTCAGTGTCGAAGGCCGCGAGCCGGAGCAGCAGAGCCTGTGGACCCAGCTGCTGGTGGCCTCTTTCCCGATTTTGCTGATCCTTGCCATCTTCATGTTCTTCATGCGGCAGATGCAGGGCGGCGCCGGTGGTCGTGGTGGCCCGATGGCGTTCGGCAAGAGCAAGGCTCGCCTGCTGGGTGAAGACCAGATCAAAACCACCTTTGCCGATGTGGCGGGGGTCGACGAAGCCAAGGAAGATGTTCACGAACTGGTGGACTTCCTGCGCGACCCGTCCCGCTTCCAGCGCCTCGGCGGTCGCATTCCCCAGGGTGTGCTGATGGTGGGCCCGCCCGGTACCGGTAAAACCCTGCTGGCCAAGGCCATTGCCGGTGAGGCGAAAGTGCCGTTCTTCTCCATTTCCGGTTCCGACTTCGTGGAAATGTTCGTCGGCGTGGGTGCCTCTCGGGTGCGTGACATGTTCGATCAGGCCAAGAAACAGGCACCCTGTATTATCTTCATCGACGAGATCGACGCTGTCGGTCGTCATCGTGGTGGCGGCTGGGGCGGCGGTCACGACGAGCGCGAGCAGACCCTGAACCAGCTGCTGGTGGAAATGGACGGCTTCGAGGGTAACGAGGGCATTATCGTTATCGCTGCCACCAACCGCCCCGACGTGCTCGACAAGGCACTGCTGCGCCCCGGTCGTTTCGACCGCCAGGTGTTTGTCGGCCTGCCGGATATCCGCGGTCGCGAGCAGATCCTGAAAGTGCACGTGCGCAAGGTGCCGCTGGATGACCATGTGGACCTGGGCGTTGTGGCCCGCGGTACCCCCGGTTTCTCCGGTGCCGACCTGGCCAACCTGGTGAACGAGGCATCGCTGTTTGCCGCCCGCGCCAACAAGCGCATCGTCACCATGGAAGAATTTGAGAAAGCCCGCGACAAAATCATGATGGGCGCCGAGCGCCGCTCCATGGTGATGTCGGAGAAGGAAAAGGAAAACACCGCCTATCACGAGGCTGGCCACGCCATTGTTGGACGTATGATGCCTGAGCACGATCCGGTCCATAAGGTGAGCATCATTCCTCGCGGTCGCGCCCTGGGTGTGACTCAGTTCCTGCCGGAAGAAGACAAGTACAGTATGAATCGTCGTCAGTTGATGAGCCAGCTGTGCAGTCTGTTTGGTGGCCGTATCGCCGAGGAGCTGATTCACGGTGCCGATGGTGTGACCACTGGAGCCTCCAACGACATCGAGCGTGCCACCCAAATGGCTCGCAACATGGTGGTGCGCTGGGGGCTGTCCGACAAGATGGGTCCGGTGTTGTACGGCGAGGAAGAGTCCCAGGTCCCCGGTGGTGGCAATGCCACTTATTCAGAGGACACCGCTCGGGAAATCGACATCGAAGTGCGCCGGGTACTGGATGAGTGCTACTCCCGAGCCAAGAAGATTCTCGAAGACAACATCGACGTACTGCACGCCATGAAGGACGCTCTGATGGAGTATGAGACCATCGACTCCGAGCAGGTGGATGACCTGATGGCACGCAAGCAGGTGCGTCCGCCACAGGATTGGCGCGATGACAACTTCGGTGGTCGTCCCGGTCCCAGTGGTGGAGTCAATACCGATGATGCTGACGGTCGCGGCACCGTGGGTGGCCCGGCAAAAGAGCATTGACCTCCGGCCCGGCCCGCAAGGGCCGGACCCATACTAATCCTGCCGGATTTTCACTGATCATGTTCATTTTCAACAAAGACTGTCGGCGCCCGTCGCCGACTGTATTTTTGGGCCTGAGCTGATGCGTTTGGGCCATTACAGCCTCGATCTGACGTCACCAAAAATCATGGCGGTTCTCAACGTTACCCCTGATTCATTCTCCGATGGAGGTGTGCTCTGTAACGCCAAGGGTGCTCCGGACCTGTCGCTAGTGCTGAAGCGGGTTGAGGCGCTTGTAGCTGAAGGTGCGAATATCATTGATGTGGGTGGTGAATCCACTCGCCCGGGTGCTTCGCCGGTTTCCTCAGAGGAAGAGCTGGACCGGGTAATCCCTGTGGTGGAAGCCATTGCTGCGCACTTTGAGGTGCCTGTCTCAGTTGATACCAGTACCGCAGAGGTAATATTGGCGGCGGCTGGTGCCGGAGCCAGCCTGATTAACGACGTGCGGGCGTTGCGGCGTACAGGTGCATTACAGGCTGTTGCAGATACAGACCTGCCGGTCTGCTTGATGCACATGGTCGGCGAGCCGGACACGATGCAGCAGAGCCCCCAATATCGGAGCGTGGTTGCTGAAGTCAGAGACTTCCTGATGCAGCGCGTGGCAGCCTGCGAGGAAGTCGGCATCGACCGGAAAAAGATTCTGCTGGATCCCGGTTTCGGATTCGGCAAAACCCTGGAGCACAATCTGGAGTTGTTTCGGGGGCTGCCACAGTTGTGTCAACTAGGTATGCCCATACTTGTGGGCGTGTCACGCAAGTCCATGATTGGTGCCCTTCTGGATAAACCGGTAGAAGAGCGGCTTGTAGGCAGTGTTGCCATGGCCATGATGGCCGTGCAGCGCGGTGCAGGAATCGTGCGGGTGCACGACGTGTCGGCTACGGTCGACGCATTAAGAATAATGACAGCGATCGAGAGATAGACATGGGAAGAAAATTTTTCGGTACAGATGGTATTCGCGGCCGGGTGGGTGTCCACCCAATCACTGCTGACTTTGTCCTGAAACTGGGCTGGGCTGCCGGCAAGGTATTTAGCGAAAGGACCAGTGGTCGCAAACTGATTCTGGTGGGCAAGGACACCCGTGTTTCAGGATATATGTTCGAGTCGGCACTGGAAGCGGGTCTGATCGCCGCAGGCGTGGATGTGGCTCTGTTGGGTCCCATGCCAACCCCGGCAATTGCCTACCTGACAAGGACCTTTCGCGCCCAAGCGGGCATCGTTATCAGTGCCTCCCACAACCCGTACTACGACAATGGCATCAAATTCTTTGGAGGGGATGGCTACAAGCTGTCCGACGACGTTGAGCTGTCTATCGAAGAATACCTACAGAACGAACTGGTAACGGGTGACTCCAGCATCCTGGGTAAGGCACATCGGGTTCATGATGCCGTCGGGCGCTACATTGAATTCTGCAAGGGAACTCTTCCCTCGGGGAGCAACCTACGGGGTTTGAAAATCGTGGTCGACTGCGCTAATGGCGCTACCTATGCCACGGCACCCAGCGTATTCAGAGAGTTGGGGGCCGATGTGGTGGAAATGGCCGTGGAGCCGGATGGTTTCAATATCAACGAAGACTGCGGTTCCACCCAGCCGGCACTGTTGCAGGAGGCCGTGATTGAAGAAGGTGCCGACATGGGCATCGCCTTCGACGGGGATGGCGACCGAGTGCTCTTTGTGGACCACGCCGGCCACATGGTGGATGGTGACGAACTGCTGTTCGTGATCGCCAATCACCGCCATTCCATCGGTGAGTGCAGCGGTGTGGTTGGCACCCTGATGAGTAACTTCGGCCTGGAAGTTTCCCTCAAGGAGCTGGGCATCCCGTTCTACCGGGCCAAGGTGGGTGACCGCTACGTGATCGAAGCCATGCGCGAGCGCAAATGGCAGCTGGGTGGCGAGAGCTCCGGCCATATCATCTGCAGCGATCTCACCACCACCGGAGACGGCGTGGTGGCGGCATTGCAGGTACTGCACGCCATGCGTGAGACCGATACCTCCCTCAACCAGTTGAGGCAGGGGATGAAGAAATACCCCCAGAAAATGATCAACGTACAGATCAAGCAGAAATTCAATCTGGTTGATTTTCCGCGCATTCAGCAGGCCGTTGCCGAGGCGGAAGCCGAATTGGCCGATCGCGGCCGGGTGCTGCTGCGCCCCTCCGGCACCGAGCCGCTGGTGCGGGTGATGGTCGAGGGAGAAGACAGCGCCCTGGTGGACAAACTGGTCCAGAAAGTGGCCGCCGTTGTCACCGAGGAAGTGGGTTGATGCCGGGGGCGTCACCCGGCTTGCAAAGGCTGGTTCTGCGGCTGATTTCGACTGGCAAAATGCCGGGCGGATCGGTTGTAGTTTCGTGGCAAGTTGGGTAAGATTGCGCCCCTTTTCAGGGCCGGGAAAACCTTAGTCATGCGTCGTCCCCTGGTGGCAGGAAACTGGAAAATGCACGGGAGCCGTGCATCGATTACAGCCCTACTGACAGGCTTGCCGCACAACAGCGGCAACGCGGAAGTCGCGGTTTTTCCACCCTATGTGTATCTGTCCCTGGTGGCTGATACGCTCGCTGGCAGCAGTATTGCGGTAGGGGCACAGAATGTGTCCGAGCAGGCGCAGGGCGCCTTTACCGGTGAAGTGTCCGCTGACATGTTGTGGGACATCGGCTGCCAGTATGTGATCGTTGGCCATTCCGAGCGCCGCACCCTGTACGGGGAAACCGATCGTCAGGTGGCCGAGAAGTTTGTGGCTGCCCAAGGCGAAGGACTGGTGCCGGTACTGTGCGTCGGGGAAACCCTGGCACAGCGTGAGGCCGAAGAAACCCTGGCGGTGATTGCCAGCCAGCTCGGTACAGTAATTGAAGTTGCTGGCCTTGAAGCGGTTTGCAGCGCGGTGATAGCCTACGAGCCCGTTTGGGCCATCGGCACCGGCAGAACCGCCAGCGCCGAACAGGCGCAGGAAGTACACCAGGCCATTCGCCAGCAGTTGGGCGAGGCCGGTGAGGGCACCCGGGTGCTCTACGGCGGCAGCGTCAAAGCCGCCAATGCGGCAGAGTTGTTTGCCCAGCCGGATATCGACGGCGCCCTGGTAGGCGGCGCCTCACTGGACAGCGCCGAGTTCAGCGAGATCTGTAAACTGGCATAACCACAATTGCGAAGTGGCTAAATGGAAAAGTTCATACTGATTATTCACCTGCTGACAGCACTGTCCATTATCGGACTGATTCTGGTACAGCAGGGTAAAGGTGCAGAAGCCGGTGCTTCCTTCGGTTCCGGCGCGTCCCAGACTGTGTTCGGCAGTTCCGGCAGCTGGAGTTTCTTCACCAAGGCGACTGCACTGTTGGCTACCGTGTTCTTCATCACCAGTTTCACACTGGCGGTGATGTCCAAGGATAAAGCCAACGTCGGCGATGCGGTGCTGCCCGAACTGGAAGCGGTTCAGCAGGCCATTGAAGCGGAAATCCCGCAGTCAGATGAAATACCCGCCGAAGCTGAAATCCCTGCAGCTCCTGCGGCGGCTGATGTTCCCACCCCGGAACCTGCCGAAAGCAATTAAGACAGTTTTTGCCCAAGTGGTGGAATTGGTAGACACGCTATCTTGAGGGGGTAGTGGCGTAAGCCGTGCCGGTTCAAGTCCGGCCTTGGGCACCATATCAACATCCGGTAACGTTCGTTACCGTTCATAAGGCCCCGGAAATCGGGGCTTTTTTTCGTCTTCTCCTTCTGGTTATGTCCGATAACGTCCGTTGACATATACCCCCTGCTGGGGGTATTTTTTAGGGGTACCCCAGATTATCACCTGCCCAGGTACCCCCATATGGCCACGGATAAGCTGAATGCTACGGCTGTTAAAAGCGCAAAGCCCCAGGATCGAGACTACAAAATGTTCGATGGGGGTGGCCTGTTTCTCCAAGTGAAGCCCAACGGCGGCAAGTATTGGCGCCTCAAATACCGACACCATGGCAAAGAAAAGCTGTTGGCCTTGGGTGTGTACCCCGCGGTTTCTTTGGCTGAAGCCCGCGAAGCTACCAGGGAGGCGAAAAAATCACTGGCTAAAGGAGATGATCCGGGCCTGTTGCGAAAACAGGAGAAGCGCGCTAAACGCGTTGCTTCGGCCAGCAGTTTCGAAGCGATCGCCCGGGAGTGGTGGGAGCAACAAAAGGGCAGATGGACAGAGGACCATGCTCGCCGGGTAATTGAGTCACTTGAGCGAGACGCTTTCCCCCATATCGGTTTTCGGCCTATCTTCGAAATCCAGCCCCCGGATGTACTTGAGACAATCCGCCGCATTGAGGCACGAGATGCCCTGGACGTTGCCGGTCGGGTGCTTCAGCGTTGCTCTGCTGTTTTCCGCTATGCCGTCCAGACAGGCCGCGCCCAGGTAAACCCTGCTGCCGAATTAACAGGGGTGCTCAAGCGGCGGAAACAGGAACACCGGGCCGCGGTAACGCGCCAGGAATTGCCCGACCTGCTGCGCAAGGTCTCCACCTATGATGGGCACCCCCTGACACGTTTCGCCCTCAAACTGCTCATTTTGACGTTTGTCAGGCCCGGGGAGCTGAGGGGTGCCCGCTGGGAAGAATTCGACCTGAAAGCGAAGTTGTGGCGCATTCCCGGTGAGCGGATGAAAATGAAGACGGAGCACCTTGTCCCGCTATCGCGCCAAGCGCTGGCGCTACTGGAAGAAATCCGCCCCATTTCCGGCCACCATGATCTGGTTTTTCCCGGGGAAAAGTCACGGGCCAGGCCCATTTCTGAAAATACGATGACGTATGCGCTTTACCGCCTTGGGTACAAGTCCAGGGCCACTCCACATGGCTTCCGCACTACGGCGTCATCGATCTTGAATGAGGAGGGTTTTAACCCCGATGCCATCGAGCGCCAGCTGTCCCACCTCGAACGGAATCAAGTTCGTGGGGCTTACACGAAACACGCCGAGTACCTGAAAGATCGGGCGGTGATGGTGCAATGGTGGGCGGACTATCTGGATCAGCTGGAAACCGGATCGAACGTGGTGCCGGCGAAGTTTGGTGGTGAGGGTGCGTAAAAGAATTTGCCCGCTTGGGTAGATAGGTGGGGGTGAACGGTGCTGCAACACCGCCACCCCCAAGACCACAAAAGAACTGAAGGAGCTCAAAAATGGTCAAAAGAAATGTTAACACATGCGAAGAAATCAAGGCGCGCTTAGGGGAGGCGTTGAATGAGATCGCCACGAATGCGGGGGTGGTGCTGGTCCTGCTTGGCGACTTGGGAGAGGACTTGGGTTGCGACCGGCAGCAATGCGCCAGAGTCCGCGCACTGGAGACCCTGGTTGCCAAGATTGGCTGGATTGCCGACGCCGAGGCACTATCGGTGGGAGGTTCACAAGCCTTTGGCGATGCGGACCGCTGGTTTATGTCCCACGCCTACCAGGAGGCGAAGGAGCCGGCCCCTGAGGTGAGGGTGGAAGATGAACACGGCGGCCCTCCCAGAAGATGGCCGTTCTCGTTGGACGACGAGGACACGATGTCCGCACGTGTCACACAGGCAAACGCTATTGTGTCGGCTATGTTCCACACTGCCATCGAGGCTGCCGAAGGTGGCGAGAATGCGTCGGTTTTGTCTTGGGCAGTAGTCCGCGACAATTTATGGGCCGCAGGGGATCTCCTGCGCCAGGCGGAAGGCATCCTAATGAACCCCAGCGCAGCAGACCCCGAGTTGTCGGCACTGGTTGAGCCTCAAAAGGAAACAAAGTCGCGTGGAGAGCCTGACAATGCGGTAAATGACGATGGCGGCCTTTCTGCTCGAGCACTCCGGAAGCTGGAAGATATAGAGAGGGACTACCTCTCAGTCCAACAAAGCGTCAGCGCAGTGCGAGCTTTTGCTGATGAATTGCATGATGCGTCATATCAAGATGAGCCCCCGGCGCTGTTCTCTGAATTTGCCGGCGTTCGAGTCCAGGCGATCAGTCGGCTGGCTCAACTGGCGCTGAACGACATTGAGCGACTCGACATGCGGGCACGGGAGATTCGTGGATTGCCTGATCCAATGGATGAGGCGCTGAGGGCTGCGGGTTAATGTGTGTCACAGGGGCCGGTTCGGCCCCTTTTACCACCCGGGAGTGAAATGGAAGGCCAAATTTTAGGAACGGACGGGCTTAAAACAGCCAGCGGTGAGTTTTCATTGGTCGCGACAATTCGGCCTGCCGCTACTCCAAAAAACCCGGACCGACACGAAATTTCGATCACGACAAATACAGGCACTACGGTTGACCGCTACTGCGTGCGTTCCTCTCCAGAAAAACACTGGGCTATCTGCCAGCAGATGATTGATAAGTTGTCGACACAGCTATCGGGTGTAAGTGCCCTATTACCCATTGAAGGCTTCCTGGCGCTGGCCCCCATTCTCCGCAGCCATGATGAAAAAACATGCAATCTCGTGCTGGCCCGAATTCATTGTCTGCCCAAAGACTTTTGGCCGAAGTACATGAGGCTGTTGCGCTCGGTGGATGATGGATCGGTTTTGTGGGGGATTTTTCGGGAGCTATTTTTCTTGCTGTCCCATCCATGGGACAAAAGGCAGGCGCTGACAGTTAGCCAGCTGAGAGGGCGAACCCTGGGTGTTAAAGATGATGTCAAAGCATTTCGGCTCAAACTGCTAAATACTTTTGCCGCAGATATTTCCCTAAAAGAGCTGGTGACGCTTGCGCACGGCGAGGTTGGGGGTGGCGCTTTGCCCTCAAATATCCCGGACACGACTCTGGCTGATTTGTTATCGATGCTAGTAGAAAAACTAGACCGGGATTTGGCGTATTTCGACGAACCAGAGAGTGTTCCGGTCACCTATAACCGCAGCGAGTTAAAAGCTCTGTACAGGGGGCAGGTGACATCTGGCGAGATGGGCCAGGAATTTGAGTCTGTTAAGAATATTGCCGGCGACATAGAAAGAAAGCCGGAGGAATACTCTGAAGAAACACGGGAGGCCTATAGGCTGCGCCTGGAGCAGATTAGCGAGTGGGAAAAAGACCCCGAAAAATGGATAGAGCACAAGATGGGGGAAATGTATGACCGCCCACTGGATTTTCGTGGGCAGTGGATGCTTTCTCGTGCCAACGACAGGCTCTCGGGCAATAACACCTGGGAGTCAGAAACGCTCGCCTATGAGCAGCTTGTTGACCACTTCATCAAATACACCCGGAAGCCTTGCCATCCTCTCGCCAAGCGGGTGATGGGGGTTATTTTTGGTGTTGAAGAGATGAAGCATAAGGAGTTGCGGCGAAACTACAATGATCGTCAAGCGACCAAGAAAAAGTGGGGGGCTATTGCCCGGAAAAATAAATAGCACCCCTTATCTATTGATTTTGCTCTCTGGCACTTTGTCCTTACTGAAGCATACCGCTTTCAGTCAGACAGCAGAGAAAGGAGAGCATCATGCCAAAACCTGAATTTGACCCCATCTTGCGCTGGCCGGAGGTGAAATCCCTGGTCGGCCTGAGTCGACCTCGAATCTACGAGCTGATCGCCGCCGGCAGATTTCCCAGATCCATCAAATTGACCCCCGGTGGACGCGCTACCGGGTGGCTTAAGTCAGAAATTGATCGCTACCTCGAAGCCCGCGTGGCCGAGCGTGACGCCCTTTCCGGTCAGGCGGCGTAGGGGGTGGGAAATGGAGACAACAAAAAACCCCATCGCTGCGAACGATGGGGCTTACGAAAATCAAAAATTGCACGCCAAGTATAACTCCCGACGCCACCAGAGGGTAGTGCTGGTCGAAGCCCTGTCAAAGGCTGCAGGCCAAGGGCTTTCAACGGTGGAGGCGCGTGAAGACCTCGGGATCATTCACCCAGGTGGTCGCATCTGCGAGCTTCGGCAGGAAGGGCATTCGATCGTTACTCGGATGGAGTGGACAGAGGATGCTCAGGGTTACCGCCACCATTGCGCCAGATATTTTCTTATTTCCTTGCCTGGTACTGGGGGTGCGTCATGAGCGCGCCTAGGTATTATCGATACCCCCGGCGAGCGTGGCGGGAACCTTCACACCGTGCTCTAGTTGCCCTTGGCCCGGAAGCATTCTTGGTCGCCACATACCTTCTCAGTTGCCCGCGCGGAAATATGGCGGGCCTGTACCACATTCCTATCCGATCGATCGCCAAAGATGTGCTGCTTGACGAGTCGGTAGTGTCGTCGGCAATAGATTCCTTGGAGGAGATAGGTTTTTGCAAGTACGACAGTTCTGATGAGTATTGCTGGGTCTGCGGTGCCGCTCTAGAGGAGCTGGGGGACAACCCCTCGCGTCAGCAACTTCGAGGCTTACAGAACCTGATCAACCGCCTCATTCTGGATGAAGGCGCTCCATTTGCTGAAGAGCTGGAGGCGCTGGTTTTTTCAAATCCGGAGTTTCGCGCAAAGCTCATCGAAGAGGCAAAACCGCCTGGTCAGGCACCACCTAAGATCATCAATGCTGTCTCAACTTTTCAATCCGGTACCAGAGTTCAGGCTAAGGGTACGGGATAGGGTATCTACAGGGTATCTGAACCCTATCCGATACAAGTGAGCAGTGAGCAGTGAGCAGTGAGCAGTAAAAAGCGAGCATCGAGAATGCAGCTGCGGGAGAAGCGGCCTAGCGGCCTCGACGACATCAACAACACCGACCGAAAAGAGGTAATTAATAGATGAATATCCCGAGTTACACACCACCGACATCCACGGTCACTTTGTGGCCAGGTGCAGAAATTAGCGTCAGGGCACTGAGTTTGGATGACATCACCGCAATTCAGCGAATCGATCCCGGTTTGTTCGAAAAAGTGGCCGAAGCTATTGAGGCGGCTGACGGAACCACCGCGAAGGCGGTCATTGAATTAATCAGCCGCTTTGGTGAGCTGGCAGCCCTGTGTGTGGCGGCCTGCGCAGATAAGGAAGACATTGCAAGTGCTGCCGCGGAAGTGAAGGCCTGGCCCATCGGTGCTTTTGCCGCTGCGCTGCTAGAGATCTACGCACTGACCGTTGAAGGGAACGACCAGGCAAAAAAGTCTTTATCCAGGATGTTTCCGGCGGGGCTTCAGGGGATCACAGAAGTCCAGTAAGAGGCGACGCGGGTGCGCTTGATGGCGATACGTTGGAAAAGGCTTGGTTGGAGATGGAAGGCCGGGCAAACCTTCTGGTTGCCGAGGGTCACCAGTACGCGCGGCAGTACCATCTCGGGTGGCTTTTGTTCCAGTCAGCATTGGCGACCAAACGGATTAACTCATGCCTTGCTGCCGAGGCAGCACTACGCCGACATTCGGTGTGGGGTGAGAAAGCCGATTTCCAAAAAATTATCGAGGGTCTGAGCAATGGCCAACACTAAATCAGTTGTCGAATTAATCCTCCAGGCCAAAGTCGAGGGCGAAAAAACCTTTCAGCAGCTGACGGACGCCACCACCAAGCTGATGCAGCAACAGCAGGAGGCTGAGAAGGCCGCAGGTGATTACGATCAGCAACTGGAGAAGCTGAAAGCCACTCAAGGCGACTTGGTGGCTGTCTCCCGGGCCCTGGTTGAGAAAGGGCAGCTCGTCGAGGCATTCAAAGCGCAAGCCACTGCTACAAGCCAGGCTGATGCCCGAGCCAAAGCGTTGATCAAGACGGCTTCGGAACTGCGGGCTAGGCTGAAGGAATTGTCAGCAAACGACCCTGGCAGGGCTAAGCTGGCCCAGCAGTTTGACCGTGCCAGCACCGCCGCTCAAAAGGCCGTGGCCAGCTTCCATCGACAGCGTGACAGTCTGGCCAAACTCAATGGCCAGATGAAGGCTGCCGGACTGTCCACGGCGAATCTGGCGAAAACCGAAGCAGCACTGACAGCCGAGGCCCACCGGTTGCGTACTGCTCAGAAACAGACCGCTGATGCCATCGCAAAAACAGCTCTACAGGCTGACAAATTCAAAGCCTCGACACACGGCGCGTTTACCGGGCTTTCACGTCTTCGGGGTGAGTTGCTACGAGTGGCGGCAGCCTACGTTTCACTACGGGGGGTGGCAGATGCTGCTGGCGGTGTGGTCGATGCAGGTAAAGCAATCCAGACCGCCCTTCAGAGGTTTTCAGTCGGCACGGGCAGTCTGGAAGCTGCCAGGAAGGAACTGGAGTTCACCCGCAAAGTCGCAAATGACCTGAGCTTGGAATTTGAGCCACTGATAGGCCAATATGCCAAGCTCGTTGCTGCGGCCAAAGGTACGGAGTTGGAGGGCCAGCGTACCCGCGATATTTTTCTGGGGATTGCCGAGGCTGCCAGGGTGATGCAAATCGACGCTGATTCCCTGGCCGGATCGGTGAAGGCCGTGGAGCAGATTATCTCGAAGGGTAAAGTTTCCGCGGAGGAGTTAAGGCAGCAACTGGGCGACCGTATGACCGGTGCCTTCCAGCTGTTCGCTGCGGGGTTGGGGGTCAGTACATCCCGCCTGGACGAAATGCTCAAGGCGGGAGAGTTAACACGTGATTCGCTTGTTAACTTTGGACAGGCATTGCGGGATCGTTTTGGGGTTCAGGTGCCCCAAGCCCTCAAGTCTGCCGCCGCTGCGCAGGCGGCCTATCGCAATGAGCTTTTTTACCTTCGCGAAGAGGCGGCAAATTCGGGATTCTTGGACGCGTTCACGGAGTCCCTACACGACCTCACCGATGAGCTCAAAAGCCCGGGGTTTAAAGCTGGTGCGCGTTCCTTCGGCGAATTGCTCGGTACCTTGGCAAAAGTGGTTGTGTTCTTGATCAAGAACGTCGACAGCCTGGCTCGCCTGCTGGGGGCTTTTACAGTCTACAAAGTAGTCACGGGTCTAGGCACGCTCAAAGGTGCTTTGTTGGGGGTGGCAACCAGTGCCAGGGCGGCGGCTGGCGCCATGGGGTTGTTCAACAAGGCACTGTTGGTTATCGGTGCTGCCTTTGCTGGTTTTGAAGTTGGTAAGATTTTGAATTCATTCAAGGTGGTCAGGGCTACCGCTATCGGGGCTATCGGCAACATCGACAAAGTAGCCCAGACCCTCTTGATCACCTGGCGCAAGATCGGCCCCACGATCAAAGCAACCGTGGGAGAGGCACTGAATGCGGTGCTTGCACAGTTCCGCAGCTGGTTGCTGGACCTGGCCGATCTAGTGGAAGGAGTGCCCAAGTTCGGCGATACGCTGGCCTCTCAGCTGCGTAAAGCCGCCCAGGGCTTTGATTCCAGTCGTGTGAACGTCAGAAAGTATCGTGACGAAATCAAGCGTCTGAATGAAGAGCTAGCGCGCCGAAAGGGAATCATTGACGCCAACGTCAGTGACCTTATGGACAGCATCATCGGTGACCCGTTGGCTGGCCAGAATGGTTCCACGGGAAACAGGAATGGCGGTCCCGGGGGTGGGGGTAAGAAGGACCAAGGGTTCGTTGTCGATTCAGGTAGTGCGGGCCTGGCTGCCGCGGAAAAACTCCAACGCGACGCCCTGGAGCGTCAGCAGCGAGCCCTAGAGCAGTCATACTCTGATGGGCTGGTTTCCATCAAGGCGTACTTTGCCGAGCGTCAGAAGCTGCAACTGGCTGCTCTGGATAGCGACATTCGTTTGAAGGAAGCAGAGCTGGCCGCCGCTCGCCGGCAACAGCAGGACACCGCCCAGATCCTCGCCGATATTGAAATACTCTACCGGAACAAGGCCGCGGTGGTAGCTGATGCCAAGCGAGAGGAAGCCCAGACGGAGCAGGACCTGGCCAACACGGTGGCAGATCTGCGAACCCGTTTGGCAGCTGCTGAGGGGGATGAACGCGAAGCCCGGCTGGATGAACTTCGCCGGGAGTTCGAGGCCACCATAAGTCGCCTGACGGGTTTGGGCGACTCGGCGGGGGTGGAGATTGCCCGTAAACTGTTCAACGTTGAGGCGGCCAAGGTGGAGCTTCAGGCGCTGGAGGCAAAGCGACAAAAGGCCCTGGATGAGTTCCAGCGCAAGCTGGATAACATCGCCAACCAAGAGAGCATTGGCGCCCTGTCCTCCGGGCAGGCTGTTGACCAGGCCGATACCGCCCAAGCCGATCTCAATGCGACGCTGGATGGACTAATTGCCCGCAGTCGGGAGCTGTTGAATTTGTATGGCGATAACACCACGGTGGCCGACTGGTTCAGTCAGTTTGGACAGCAGACGCAGCAGGCCAAGGAATCCATCAAAGGGCTGGCTGACAATGCGAAGTTGTCGGCCAAGGACATTAATCAAGAGCTTGCCCAGGGGCTCACAAATGCCCTTTCCGGGTTCATTCAGGGCACGGTTAAAGCCAAAGACGCCTTGCGCCAGTTCGCGGCGGACTTTCTGCGCTTCTTGGGTGAAGCCATTCTGAAAGTGCAAATACTCAAAGCTGTCGGGGGTGCCAGCGGCGGGGGTGGTATTGGAGGCTTCCTGGCGCCGTTGCTCTTCGGCACAGCTCACACAGGCGGGGTAATAGGGGAGGGCTTCAGTGCTTACAAAGCGGTACCCCCGGTGGCATTCGTGGGCGCTCCCAAGTACCACAGTGGCGGGGTGGTTGGCCTGGCTCCCAGTGAAGTCCCGATCATTGCACAGAGAGGTGAAGAGGTCCTCACCCGCATGGACCCTCGTCACCGCGACAACCTGGCCAAGGGGGGCAAGGCCAGCAGCCCCCAGATTCGCAACTATGTTCTTTTCGACCGTGACCAGTTGACCCGTGAGTTGCTATCCAGCCCCGCGGGGGTTCAAACCATGGTTCAAGTGGTCGGCGAGAACCCCGAGAAGTTCGGTAGGCGATGAGCCACCACCGGAACACTGGGGTCCTTCCTCGCCCTTTTTCTGCCGCGGGGGTGGCGCTGAGCGCGGTGAGCGGGAAATTTTCTGGGGGGGGAGGGGCCTCAACAACATGAAATCGGCGAAAGCCTGTAGCCCTTGTGCTGTAAGGCTTTCAGCGATTTGGCCTATTCGATGACCTGCGGGTTCTGTATGTTTTTTCTGAAATGGCTGCAACTCCCATATCTGGCTAACGCCAGGCGGGGAAAGGGTTTCAGCAGTATTTGGCGTGCGGTTTCGTGTTGCATAGGTACATCCCACAACACAGAAAGAACGGGTGTGGATGAGATAACCCGCTAAATTAGGGGCTTCGGGGCTTGTTGTGTGGCCCTGGTGCCGTTTTCGATGCGCAGGAAATGAGGACGCGAAATGAATGCTACAAACAAGCCCTCCCGGGACGCCTTCAACATATCATGGTATGCCCGGAACTTCGGCATGGATCGACGTACTGTGGCGGGTAGGATTAAACGAGCCAAGCTGCGAGATGCTGGGCTCAAAGGTAAGGGGCAGTTTTACTATGTGAATGAGGTGGTGCCTTTGCTGGTGCTGGCGGGGTTAGAAACTGAGATACTGAGACTTGGCGAACTCCTCAAAGGTGCGACTGCCGGCAAGGCCCGTTAGCATACTGGGCAAATTTGGGCCGATAGAATAATCCAGAACCGACATGGACAACGTACATGATCTTGGCAACCACCGCCGCCCGCCGGATGACGTGGACAACGCCGGCATTCAGGCCCTGTACCTAGCTGGTGAACTCACTCCCGGGCAACAGCGCGCCCTGGCCCGCGTCGGCTTTGAGGAATACGACAACAATGTACTAGCCATCAAGCCCAGGGGTATGACCCGGGAAGAGTGTCAGTCCATTCTGGACGCTACCAAGCGCCCACTAATACCGGTGGACACCGGCGAACTGAACAGCCTTGAGGAAGCATTGGCATGGTTGGGTGAGTAACACTTAACCAGATCTACCAGGCTATCAATCCGGTGCTTGGCCTCCTTCCGCTCAATTATCTCAGGCAAGGCGATAGCCTTAATCAATTGCTAATCCTGATTAGCTCTCCTATTATGCGCGTAAAGGGACACTTTACACGCGTATGGCAATCAAGCGCTTTCGGCACAAAGGATTAAAGGCGTTTTTCGAGACGGGTAGCACCAGGGGCATCAACTCCGAACACGCCGACACCATCGCCGACATTCTCGACTTTCTTGAAGCATCACATCACCCAGCTGATATGAAGGCGATCTTTCGCTCGAGGTTCAGCGAAAAGAAAGGAAGCGGGGAGGGCGTGTATAGCATTGAGGTAAACGGCAACTGGCGAATTACCTACGAACTGTCCGATGAGGGCGCAATTGTCGTGGACTACAGAGACTACCACGGCAAGCAGATCAAGAAGCGCTCAAAGTAGAAATGGAGGCTATCATGGCAAAGACTACTACCAGGCAACCGACACACCCCGGGGTGCTGTTCAAGCGGCAGTACCTTGATGCGATGGGCATTGATATTAAGACCGCGGCAGAAGAGTACCTCGGTGTTTCTAGGGCCACGCTCAGCAACTTTGTGAATGGCAAATCAGGTTGCACTCGTGAAATGGCGTCCAGACTATCTCAAGCCACCGGGACAGGTGTTGCCGTGTGGGTAAACCTGCAGGCTCGCCTTGATACCTGGACTGCTGAACAGCAGAAATCCACGATCCGAAAGAAGTTCGACGAGACTGAAGGGAAGCGCTGCGCCTGAAGTACCCTGGAAGTACCCCCTAACATCACAGTTGTGGGGGTATTTATGGGGGTATTTTTTAATTCAAAAATAAAAGTCTCCTTATTATTCAATGTGATACACCTTAGATATGGGTGAGGCCTTGGCACCATCTAAAAAAGGCTCCAACTTCGGTTGGGGCCTTTTTGTTGTCTGTTGGTTTGGTCGTGGTTCTTCATTTAATTAATTGCTAGATTGAATGCCCGATAAAAAGATGCCCGAGGTTCTTGGCGAAGTTAAGGTGAACCGTGGGTCGGCAAAAAAAGGCCGATGAACAAAGTCCCCCGAATAAAAAAGGAATACTCAGACTCGGTTGTCGCCAGGGCTGCGATAGCATCGGCAATCCCATATCCTTATCGCATGGAGGCAACATGAACAGCGAAAATAACCAGATCGAAATCTACCAGACTGCCGATGGCCAGACAGAAATTCAGGTCAGGCTGGAGGCGGATACTGTTTGGCTGACCCAAGCCCAGATGGTCGCCCTGTTCGGACGCGATCAGTCGGTGGTTTCTCGTCACATTCGCAACGCCCTGAAAGAGGGTGAGGTGAGTAAAAAAAGCAATATGCAAAAAATGCATATTGCAAATGCCGACCGCCCCGTCACATTTTACGATCTGGATGTGGTGATTTCGGTTGGCTACCGCATCAAGTCCACCCAAGGCGTTCAATTCCGCCGTTGGGCCAACCAGCGCCTGAAAGAGTATCTGGTGCAGGGCTATACCCTCAATCACCGTCGTTTCGAGAAAAACGCCGCCGAGTTGGAGCAGGCGCTGGCCCTGATTCAAAAAGCCGCCTAAAGCCCTGAGCTGTCCGGGGATGCGGGGCGTGGTCTGGTCGATATTGTCTCTCGCTATACCCAGACCTTTCTGTGGTTGCAGCGCTACGACGAAGGGTTGCTGGAAGAGCCCGCAGGTGAAACTGGTGGCAAATTACCTTCGGCTGACGAGGCCATGGCATCTTTGGGACAGCTCAAGCAGTAATTGATTGAACGCGGCGAGGCGACGGCGCTGTTTGCCCAGGTGCGCGAGCACGGCCTGGCGGGCATATTCGGTAACCTGGATCAATCCGTGTTTGGCGAACCGGCTTATCCGACAGTCGAAAGCAAGGCGGCTCACCTGCTGTATTTTGTGGTGAAAAACCATCCCTTTGCCGACGGCAACAAGCGCAGTGGTGCGTTTCTGTTTGTGGATTTCCTGCACCGCAATGGTCGCCTGCTGAACAGTGATGGCTACCCGATCATTAACGACACCGGCCTGGCCGCGCTGACACTGCTGGTGGCGGAATCGGACCCGAAACAGAAAGAGACATTGATTCGGTTGATTATGAACATGCTGAGCCTCAACAACGAATAGTGGCGGGAGCGCCGTCAAAACCTTTGCGGTTCAAAACTCCTTTATCGGCGGCCCGGTGAATTGGCCTCAAAACTCGCGTTATGAATCACACTTTCTCCATAGACTGGATTTTCTGCATTGATGCCCAACGGGTACAAGATGAGGAGAGTGCTGTGGGCTGTGCCGGAGGTTGTCGCCGACGTGACCGCGCTGGGTAGTTATAGTTAAATAGTTACCTCGAACCAGTGGAAGTGGGATGTGCTATTCAATCGCGGTGAGTTTTACCAGCGCCGTCATCCTGACCGGCGGTGGGATTGCCTGTTTGCGAAAGGCGGCGGGTTTTAACCACTTGACTGGGGTATTCCCCGCCTTGCCACTGCTGTTTGGCGTTCAGCAGGTATTCGAGGGGATTGTTTGGTGGTCGTTGGGCACGAATGATCCCAGTCTGTTGCGAACGTCGGCATTGGGATTTCTGCTGTTCTCTCATGTGATCTGGCCGATCGTGATTCCGTTTTCCTGTTACCTGGCGGAGCCGGAGAGCCGGCACAAGGGGCTATTTTTATTGTTTACCCTGCTTGGTGCGGTGTTTGGCCTCAGCACCTATGTTCCGCTGTGGCTTCATTCCGACTGGCTGGTGGTGTTCGAGCGCCACCACTCCATTGTGTACCAGATGACGCTGCTCTATGACGCGGTGTTGCCGAGATCAGTGGTGACGCTGGTTTATGTAGCAATTGTGCTGCTGCCGCTGTTGATGTCGGTGCGGCATAGCTACCGGGTGCTGGGGTTGCTGATGTTGCTGGCTGCGATGTTGACAGCGGCGATGTTCAAGCTGGCGTTTATCTCGGTGTGGTGCTTTTTCGCCGCGCTGATCTCATTGTATATCTATTACGTCGTCGTCATTGAGCGCGAGGCTGAAATCGGCACTATGGTTTGACCCTAGGGTTTGACGGCCTTGGCCGTCTTACCCGGTGCTGGTTCGGGTCTCAGTTCTAATTAAGTCTCAATTAAGTCCTGATTCAGTCCCGGTACAGCTTGGTCAGATCCCCATAGTGTTCGATACGGCGGTCCCGCAGGTAGGGCCAGATGCGGCGCACGGCTTCGCCGCGGGCCAGGTCCACATCCACGGTGGCGAAGGTTTCGTTTTCGGTATCCGCCTGCCACAGGAACTCGCCCTGGGGGCCGGCGACAAAACTGGAACCCCAGAACAGTGCGCCGGGGCCGCCGTCGGGATCGGCTTCGTGGCCGATGCGGTTGACGCTGATCACCGGCAGGCCGTTGGCGACGGCGTGGGAGCGCTGGATGGTGATCCAGGCGTCCCGCTGGCGCTGCTGCTCGGCGTCATCGTCGAGGGGGTGCCAGCCGATGGCGGTGGGGTAGATCAGCATGTCCGCCCCGGCCATGGCCATCAGCCGTGCCGCTTCCGGGAACCACTGGTCCCAGCACACCAGCACGCCGAGTTTGCCGACGGAGGTCTGGACCGGTTTGAAACCCAGGTCGCCGGGGGTGAAATAGAATTTTTCGTAATAGCCGGGATCGTCCGGAATGTGCATCTTGCGGTATTTGCCGGCGATGCTGCCGTCGCTTTCCAGCACCACGGCAGTGTTGTGGTAGAGGCCCGCGGCGCGGCGCTCGAACAATGAGGCGACGATCACCACGCCCAGTTCCTTGGCCAGTGCGCCCAGTTTGTCGGTGGTGGGGCCGGGAATAGTTTCCGCCAGATCGAATTCGTCGGTATTTTCCTGCTGGCAGAAATACAGGCTGCGGTGCAGTTCCTGCAGCACCACCAGTTTGGCACCCTGGCTGGCGGTGGCGCGAATGCCCTCAATGCTTTTTTGCAGGTTGGCCTCCAGGTCTGTGGAGCAGGCCTGCTGCACAATGCCGATTTTCAATTGGGCCATAACGGTTACCTCAAGTCTGCTGTGCCGGCGTCAGGGCTGGGCTGAATCTGATGAAAGCGTGCCTTTGGGCAACTGCATGGTGATGCAGTGCAGGCTGCCATGCTGGTGGATTATGGGCAGGCAATCAAGCCCTTCCACCCGGTAGCCGGGAAAGGCCTTGGCAATTTGTGCCAGTGCTTCTTTATCTTGGACATCGCGATAGGTGGGTACGATCACCATATCGTTGAAGATCAGGAAATTGGCGTAGGTGGCCGGCAGGCGGTGGCCGTCCTCATCGTATTTGGGGGACGCCCAGGGCAGGGGCACCAGTTCATAGGGATTGCCGTCGGCGTCGCTGAGCTGGCGCAGTTCCTCCGCCATCTGTTGCAGTTCCCGGTAGTGGCTGTCGGTCTCAAGGCCGCAGGCCTGGTAGGCGATCACGTTGTTGGGGCAGAGCCGCGCCAGGGTATCGATGTGGCTGTCGGTATCGTCCCCCTCCATGGAGCCGTGGTGGAGCCAGTTGATCTTGCGCAGCCCCAGGTCATCCCGGAGTTGTTGTTCAATCTCCTGCTGGCTGAGGGACGGATTGCGGTTCGGGTTGAGCAGGCACTGGGCGGTGGTCAGCAGGGTGCCGTTGCCGTCGGATTCGATGGCGCCGCCTTCCAGCACCAGGTCCCGGTGGTGAAGCTTAGCGCCGGGGTAAGCCCCCAGTTCAAACAGTGTCGCGCTGACCTGGTTGTCCAGATCGTGGGCGTACTTGTTGCCCCAGCCGGTGAACTGGTAATCCAGCAAACAGAGGCCGTCGGCGGTTTCCACCGTAATGGGGCCGTGGTCCCGGGCCCAGGTATCGTTGGCCGCGACCGGGTAGATGTGCAGCCGGTCGGAGGGGGCGCCCTGTGCGGTTAGCCTGGCGCGAAGGTCGTTCACCTGGTTGGCGGGTGCGCCGATCAGCACGTGGCCGTGTTGGGCCAGCAGTTGCACCAGTCGCTCGTAGATAGGGATGACATCCGCCAGCAGGGGTTGCCAGTCGGTATCTTCGTGGGGCCAGGTGAGCTGGATGGCATCCTGGGGTTCCCATTCGGCAGGCAGGCGTGGGGTTTTTTCGGTCATCTCTTCTGGTTCCGGTCCCGTTTGGAAAGGCCGGAAATCTACCACATTCACCCTGTCAAATGTGGGACAGATTTGCCGCGGCCGGCTCTGTTGTTGGTCTCTTGTTGTCTCTCTAGCTATCTCTCTTATAGCCCAGCCAAATTCTCTGCGCCTAGCGGTGTTGCTCAGCTATGGCCCATGTTGTTGGCGCACCTGTTCTCTGCCAGTGCGGTCCATTTATCAGGCTATCGTCCTACTTATTGACGAGTTCAGTTCATTCCCAAGTGTCATTGTTGATTGCCGGAGCGGGGCAGATACTAGATCGTATGGGAAATCCTAATTTTATTAATAACTTAGTTTCCCTGACGACCAAGGGTGTGGGGAGTTCAAAAGTCGCGCCTGCCGAAAAAGATTTTCAAAAGATAAGAGACAGAGGAGCTAGAGATGAAATCGCGTAACAGTAGACCGAGCTACAAGCAGTCCTGACGCTGACCACTGCACTCGGTGGGCGGCTGCGGGAGCAGGTGGTGCATTATCTGTCTATCTCAGAGGCGATGGATGCCCTGCAGCAGGGTGAGACAGATGCTGTCGTCGGCATGCGCAGTCAGCTCCAGTGGTGTCTGCGGGGTGCGGACAAGCAACTTTTCGCCGTTGCCGATGACAGTATTGTCAGTTGGCCCCGTCGGGCCTGGGACATTGCCATTGCCGTCAAGGAGGAAAACCGGCAACTGGCAGAGAAGGTAGATTCCGCCATTGGGCAGTTGATCAGTGGCGGTGAGATGGCAGGTGTGTTTGAGAAATTCCAGGTCGGCTACGAGGCGCCAGCCCCGACGGTTGATTGACCTGCGCAGGCAAATTTGTTGACTCCCCGTCAGATTTACGGGAGTGCTCGTCCAAAATGATTGTGCACTTCCGTTTTTCGTTCTAACTGGTATAGGTGGGGATATCCTTCCCCACCATCTTTACTCTTTTACTCTTAGAGGGCCTTGATGGGCTCTTCTTCCTCTTTCTTGTGTAGGGCGACGTTCAGGTTTTCGCCAGCTTCGATACTGCTGTAGTCCTTTAGGGAGCCAGGATTGAGAGGATCGCCGATCCAGCGGGGGTGTTCCTTGAATCCGTTGGAAATCAGACTTGAGCTGTAATCCATGCCATCAAAGTTGAGTCCCACCATGTCGGCAAAGGTATAGATGAAGTAGGCATTGGAGTAGGGACGATTTTCTGCCGCTTCCCAGGAACTGATATCCCGCTGGCGACGGAACTCCGGTGAAGTCCATACCATGAACGGCACGGTATACATCGCAGAAGACGGATCGCCTTCATTGCGACCGGTGAACAGTTCATTGGGGTCGTCGTACACCTCTTCGCCGTGGTCGGAGAAATACACCAGCAGGCTGTTGTCGCCGTGGGCGCGGGTGTCATTGATCAGGCTGGAGACCACCATGTCGTTGTAGAGAATGGCGTCATCGTAGCTGTTGTATTCATCCAGCAGATCGGGGGTGATCCAGGAAGGTACGTCGGTCTTGCCTGTGAACTGGGCAAATTCTGCGGGGTAGCGGTAGCTGTATGCGCGGTGGGTGCCCAGCAGGTGTACCACGATAAGTTTTTTGGCGGCGTTTGAGTCCAGTGCCTGTGTAAAGGGCTCAAGCACGGCGCTGTCGTACTGGCTGGCATTCTGCTCGCGGTTGTTGTTCAGGTAGACCTGGTGATCCGCCATCTGCGAGAACGTCGTCAGCATGGTATTGCGGCGGGTCTGGGTCTGCTGGTTGGTGATCCAGGTAATGTCGTAGCCGGCCTGCTTCATCATGTTGATCAGGGTCGGCTGGGTAAAGAATTTCTCCGGATGCTTGGAATCGGCGAACGAGAGAATCTGCTGCAGCGCCTCGATGGTGTAGGGGCGGGGCGTGACCACATCGTTGAACACCAGCAGCTCGCCTTCGGCGTTAAGCGCGTCGAGGTTGGGAGTGGTGGGGCGGTCGTAGCCATAAAGGCTCATGCGCTGGCGGTTGGTGGATTCACCGATCACCAGCACCACTGTGTCGGGCAGGCTACCAGCCGTGGGTGCCAGGTTTTGCAGGGGCTGCAGTTTCTGGTTCTGTTCCAGAAGTCGGGCCATATCAGCCATCTGTTGCTGGTATTTGTGGAAACCGACCACCAGATTCCAGGGTGAGGTGGGTTCCATCCGGCTCAGCTGGTGCTCAAAGGCGTTGTTGACAGTTTTTCCTGATTCGAACAGCGCGGTGCCTATGAACGGCCAGAAGGAGATCAGGGTGAAGACGCTGGCATAGGCCAAACGACGGTTTCTGGCCATCTCCAGTGGGCGGGTCTGTTTCCACATCCAGAAAGGAAAAGCAATGAAAGCCACCAGCAGCAGGGAGAACCACCATTTCCAGTAGGAGAGAATGAACTCGCTGCCCTCGGCGACGTTAGATTCAAAAGCGATGAAGATCGCGCTCTGGGAGAATTCCTGGCCGTAGATGACGAAATAGAAGAGTGAAACCAATGCTGCCGGCCACATGATGATGCCGGCTATCGCCAGCCATTTACGGCTGTGGCGGGGCACAAGGAAGATCGGGATGACCCAGGCGAAACTGATCAGGAATACTTCCCTCAGGCCGGCGAAGCCGGACATGCCGGTGGCGTAAATGGGGAGCTGGTAACAGAGAGAAAAGAAGGCTACAAAAACATAAGCCCAGAGAATCGGATGTCGACGAGGGAACTGGAGCATCGGTTATTTGCCCATGTTGTATTTAGAATCAGGGCCACTCTAGCCGGGCAATCTTAAAGTAATCTTAAGGGTGCCAAATTAGTCACAAACTCTAGCAGAAAAAGAAACTGTCATATAGGTCGGAATGGTCCTTGACCGAATGGGGGGGCATCCCTATAATTCACGGCCCTTGGAGCAGTCACTTGAAGGTTCCAGGCGAAGCCGGAGGTTATGGCCCGGTGGGTGCAGGAGACAAGCTCAGTCTCCACGGCTGAAAGGCCAATGCAAGTTGATGCGGGGTGGAGCAGCCTGGTAGCTCGTCGGGCTCATAACCCGAAGGTCGTAGGTTCAAATCCTGCCCCCGCTACCAATTTTGATGTCAGATTGAGCGCTGGCATCAGCGCCGGAAAGGCGCAGTCGAAAGGCCCCTTTTCAGGGGCTTTTTGCTAGGTGCCAAAAGAGTAGTTAGAAGTGGGCCATGGGCCCATTTTTTCATTGTGGATCCAAGAGGTTGCAGTGGCGACAAAAGAGGACAGGCTCAAAGCGATGATTGCCCCGGTGGTGGAAGCCCTGGGATGCGAGTTTTGGGGGCTGGAATACCTGTCATCCGGTCGCAATGCCCTGTTGCGTATCTACATCGACCGCGCAGAGGAAGGCGTGACAGTCGATGATTGCGAAAAGGTTAGCCGTCAGGTGAGCAGCCTGATGGATGTTGAAGACCCTATCAGTGGGGAATACACCCTGGAGGTGTCATCCCCCGGGCTGGAAAGGCCGTTGTACACGCTTGACCAGTTCCAGCGGTACGTTGGAGAAGATGTGGCCGTCAGGCTGCGTTTTCCCTACGAAGGCAGGCGGAAGTTCAAGGGCCGCCTGAATGGTGTTGAGGGCGAAGATATTGTGCTGGTCGTGGATGACCACGAGTATCTGTTTCCCGTGGATAGCATTGAAAAAGCGAATGTCGTTCCCCGTTTCTAAGGGCGATTGCGAGGCTGACTGAATGAACAAAGAAATCTTGATGGTGGCGGAAGCCGTTTCCAACGAAAAAGGCGTTTCCAGGGAAGTGATTTTTCAGGCCATCGAACAGGCCCTGGCCACTGCAACCAAGAAACGCTACGACGAAGATGCACATATCCGCGTGGTGATCAATCGCTCTACCGGCGACTATGACACTTACCGCTGGTGGGAAGTCGTTGACGACGACACCCTGGCCGAGCTCGGCACCCAGTTCACCCTGGAAGAGGCACACGAGAAAGACACTGCCCTGAAAGCCGGTGATATCTACGAAGAGCAGGTGGAAAACATCGGCTTCGGTCGCATTGCCGCGCAGACCGCCAAACAGGTCATCGTGCAGAAGGTGCGTGATGCCGAGCGCGCCCTGGTAGTGGAGCAGTACCGCGACCAGGTCGGTGAGCTGATCAATGGCACTGTCAAGAAAGTGACCCGCGAGAACATTATTGTCGACCTGGGCAACAACGCCGAGGCGGTCCTGCCCCGCGAAGAGCTGGTGGGTCGCGAGGTGTTCCGCATCAATGACCGGGTACGCGCCATTCTCAAGGACATCAATACCGAGAGCCGCGGTCCGCAACTGTACCTGAGCCGCAAGTGCAAGGAGATGCTGATCGAACTGTTCCGCATCGAGGTGCCGGAAGTGGCGGAAGAGGTGATCGAGATTCGCGGCGCCGCCCGCGATCCGGGTTCACGCGCCAAGATTGCTGTAAAAACCAACGACGGTCGCATTGATCCGGTCGGTGCCTGTGTCGGCATGCGTGGTGCGCGGGTGCAGGCGGTCTCCAATGAGCTGGATGGCGAGCGTATTGATATCGTGCTGTGGGACGACAACCCGGCACAGTTGGTGATCAACGCCATGGCTCCCGCGGAAGTGGAGTCCATCATCGTCGATGAAGACACCCGTTCCATGGATGTTGCCGTGGCCTCTGAGTCACTGGCCATGGCCATCGGGCGCAACGGCCAGAACGTGCGTCTGGCCTCCGAGCTGACCGGCTGGAAGATCAACGTCATGACAGTCGAGGAAGCCGAGAGCAAACAGCAGGAAGAATCCAGTTCTCTCATCGAAACTTTCATGGACAAGCTCGATGTGGACGAGGATGTGGCCATGGTGCTGGTGGAAGAAGGTTTCACCTCGCTCGAAGAAGTGGCCTATGTGCCCCTGGAAGAGCTGGCAGGCATTGAAGGTTTTGACGAAGACATCGCCGAGGAGCTGCGGGCCCGCGCCAAGGATGCCCTGTTGACCATGGCGCTGGCTTCCGAAGAGGGTATTTCCGAGCCGGCTGAAGACCTGCTCAACATGGACGGCATGGACGATGAGCTGGCGCACACACTTGCGGCTCGCGGCATCGTCACCATGGAAGATCTGGCCGAGCAGGCGGTAGAAGACCTGCTGGATATCCCGAATATAGATGAAGCGCGCGCTGCCGAACTGATCATGACAGCTCGTGCGCCCTGGTTCGCCGACGAGGGCGATAACTAAACGACAAGGCGGAAAATCGAGGAAAACTGATGGCTGAAGTCACCGTAAGCGAACTTGCCAAGGTTGTCGGAGCATCCGTCGACCGCCTGCTGAGTCAAATGCAGGAAGCCGGTCTGCCCCATAGCTCCGCTGATGCTCCCGTCAGCGACGAGGAAAAACAACAGTTGCTGTCCTACCTGAAAGGGTTGCACGGCGAACAGACGCAAGAACCGAGAAAGATTACGCTGAAGCGTAAAACTGTCAGCACCCTGAAGGCCGGTGCCGGTCGCAAGACCGTCAATGTGGAGGTGCGTAAGAAACGCACCTACATCAAGCGGGATGTGGACGAGCTCCCCGAGCAGGAAGAAATCGAACAGGTACAGGCGGAAACGGTTGTTTCCGAGGTGGAAAGCGCGCCTGCCAGCTCTATGGTTGACGATATGGAGCTGAAGCGTCAGGCCGCCATTGAGGCTCGCCGCAAGGCTGAGGAAGAAGCTCGCCTGAAAGCCGAAGAAGAAGCCCGCCGCAAGGAAGAAGCGGCTCGGCAGACCCAGGTGGCAGAAGTCGAGCCCACTGCCGATCAAACAGTCCCCAGCGAAGCAGCCCCTGCCGCAGCCGATGCCCACAAACATGCCAAGAAGCATGTTCGCGTCGAGGACGAAGAGGAATCTGACGAGGCAGAGGCTCCGAAAAAGGCCAAGAAGCGCGGCGCCGTAAAAGACGCCAAGCGCAAGAAAGAAGATCTGCTGAAAGAAGTGGTAGAGGATGACAGCGATGAGTCCGGGGAGAAAAAACCTCGCCTGCGCTCTGGAGTTCCGGTACCCATCAAGTTAGAAAACAAGCACAAATTCAAAAAGCCCACCGACAAGATCGTCCACGATGTGGAAGTGCCGGAAGAGATTTCGGTGGGTGAGCTTGCCCAGCGCATGTCTGTGAAGGCCGCTGTGGTCATCAAGGAACTGATGAAGCTCGGCACCATGGCCAGCATCAACCAGGCCATCGACCAGGACACCGCCGTTCTGGTGGTGGAAGAGCTGGGCCATAACCCGGTGCCGGTCTCCGACGAGGAAGTGGAACTGAAGTTGATCCAGGCGCTGCAGGCCGAGGTGGATGAACACCTTGAGCCGCGGCCTCCGGTGGTGACCGTGATGGGGCACGTTGACCACGGCAAAACCTCGCTACTGGATTACATTCGCAAGAGTCGCGTAGCGTCCGGTGAAGCCGGTGGCATTACCCAGCACATTGGCGCCTACCATGTGGATACCCCGAAAGGGACCGTCACTTTCCTGGATACCCCCGGCCACGCTGCGTTTACAGCGATGCGCGCCCGTGGCGCCCGCAGTACTGACGTGGTGATTCTGGTGGTTGCCGCCGATGACGGCGTGATGCCTCAGACCGAGGAGGCGATTCAGCACGCCCGTGCGGCCGGTGTTCCCATTGTGGTGGCCATCAACAAGATTGATAAGGAATCCGCCGATCCCGATCGCGTCACCAGCGAGCTGGCGGCGAAAGATGTCATCCCCGAGGAGTGGGGCGGCGATGTGCAGTTCGTGAAAGTTTCTGCGCACACCGGTGAAGGTATCGACGACCTGCTGGATTCCGTGCTGTTGCAGGCGGAGTTGCTGGAGCTGCAGGCTCCCCGCAATGTGCCAGCCAAGGGCGTGATCGTCGAATCCCGTCTGGAGAAGGGCCGCGGTGCCGTGGCCACGGCACTGGTACAGTCCGGTACCCTGCGCAAGGGCGATCTGGTACTGGCCGGTGAGAGCGTCGGCAAGATCCGCGCCATGAACGATGAAGCAGGCCGTCCCACTGCGGAAGCCGGCCCCTCCATCCCGGTGGAAATTCTCGGTCTGGACGTGCCGCCGGCTGCCGGTGAGGAATTCCTGGTGGTCGAGGATGAGCGCAAGGCCCGCGATCTGGCGGAAATGCGCCAGGAGAAGGCCCGTCAGGAGAAGGTTTCACGTCAGCAGGCCGCCAAGCTGGAGAATATGTTTGCCTCCTTTGGCGGTCAGGATAAGGGCGTGTTGCCGGTGCTGGTCAAGGCCGATGTGCGCGGCTCCCTGGAAGCCATCCTCGCGACGCTGAGCGATATCGGTACCGATGAGGTGGAAGTGACCATCGTCGGTTCCGGCGTGGGCGGGATCAACGAATCCGATATCAACCTGGCGATCACCACCGGTGCCGCCGTGATTGGTTTCAATGTGCGCGCCGACAATGCCGCCCGCCAGTTGGCGGAAAACGAACAGGTGGATCTGCGCTACTACAGCGTTATCTACAACCTGCTGGATGACGTCAAGCAGGCGCTGAGCGGATTGCTGGCGCCGGAGCGGCGTGAGGAAATTGTCGGTATCGCCGAAGTGCGCGACGTGTTCCGCTCGCCCAAGTTCGGTGCTGTGGCCGGCTGTATGGTTATTGAGGGCAATGTCTACCGCAACAAGCCGATTCGGGTGCTGCGCGACAACGTGGTTATCTACGAGGGCGAGCTGGAATCCCTGCGCCGCTTTAAGGACGATGTCAACGAAGTGCGCAATGGCATGGAGTGCGGTATTGGCGTGAAAGACTACAACGATATCAAGATCGGCGATCAGATCGAGGTCTACGATATCAAGGAAGTGGCACGCCAACTGTAACGGTGTTTTGAACCGACGATATTATGCCCAGAGAATTTACCCGTAATGACCGGGTTGCCGATGCACTGCAGCGGGAACTGGCCGAACTGATCCGTGACGAAATGCGCGACCCGCGCCTCGGTCTGGTGAACATCACGGCGGTGGAAGTCAGTCGCGACCTGTCCAGCGCCAAGGTGTTCGTCAACCTGGTGGGTGCGGAGTCCGCCGAGCAGAGCGAGGCAGCTGCCGAGCTGCTCAATGGTGCTGCAGGCTTCCTGCGTTCCCAGGTGGCCAAGCGCATGCAGCTGCGGATTACGCCGAGATTGCGCTTTATCTATGACTTGAGCGGCAAGCGCGGCCAGGAGTTGTCTGCGCTGATCGAGTATGCGGTCAACAGTGACAAGGCTCGCCACAAGGATTCCGATCCCTCCGGGGAGCAATAAGTTTGGGGCGTCGCAAGGGCAGGCCGGTCAACGGCATTCTTCTGTTGGACAAACCGCTGAATATGTCGTCCAACAGTGCGCTGCAAAAGGTACGACATCTGTTCGGTGCGGCCAAGGCAGGACATACCGGTAGCCTTGACCCACTGGCGACTGGCGTTCTGCCGGTGTGTCTCGGAGAAGCCACCAAGTTTACCCAGTTTCTGCTGGACGCAGACAAGCGCTACCGGGCGACTTTCCGCTTTGGTATCGCCACTGCAAGTGGCGATGCTGACGGCGAGGTGCTCAGCGATGACGGTGCCCCGATGCTGACGCAAGCTCAAGTGCTGGCAGCACTGCCTGAGTTCCGGGGTGAGATCGACCAGGTGCCTTCCATGTATTCCGCCCTGAAGCACCAGGGACAGCCGCTCTACAAGCTGGCCCGGGAAGGGGTGGAAATCGAGCGCGAGGCCCGCCAGGTGAGCATCTTCTCCCTGGAGATGATGGCGTTTCGGCCCGGCGAATTTCCGGAAGCGGATGTTGAGATCCACTGCAGCAAGGGTACCTACGTGCGCACCCTGGCGGAGGATCTCGGTAAACGGCTGGGCTGTGGCGCCTACGTGTCGAAACTGCACCGCTCCGCAGCCGGTCCTTTTGATGAAGGCCAGGCGATCAGCCTGGCGGAACTGCAGGCACTCGGCGACAGCGGTTCGTTCCCCGCGCTGGATGCGCTACTGCTGCCGATGGATGCCGGTATCCAGCACCTGGAAGCAGTGGAATTGTCTGCTGATTCAGCCTTTTACTTCCGCCAGGGCCAGCCGGTAATGGTGCCGCAGGTCTATCAACGGAGCGAAGAAGGCGATATAGTGCGCGTCTTTGAAAATAGGGATCAGGATGATCGGGGTGAGTTACCCGATGAGTCGTCCCCGCTGTTTCTGGGGGTGGCGGAAGTGACCGACGACGGGCGTGTGGCGCCAAAGCGTCTGGTGGTATTTTAACCGCCGCTGCCATGACGGGCAGGGGCGAAAAAGTATTTGCTCCTCGGAGCAATTGGCGGGCGTGGTGCAACAGACTAGCTGCATCAGCCCATTGAACTAGGGTACCTGTAAATATGCGCGGGTGCCCTGAACGTAAACCCGCATATTGGAGAAAAACCATGTTAACACCAGCTGAAAAAGAAGCCATCGTCAAGGAATACGCCCAGGCAGAGGGCGATACCGGATCTCCGGAAGTACAGGTGGCACTCCTGACAGCCAACATCAACAAACTGCAGGGTCACTTCAGTGACCACAAGAAGGATCACCACTCACGCCGTGGTCTGATCCGGATGGTAAACCAGCGCCGCAAGCTGCTGGACTACCTCAAAGGTAAAGATGCAAGCCGTTACACACAGCTGATTGGAAAGCTCGGACTGCGTCGTTAATCGAATTGCTGACGGCTCCTGCGGGAGCCGTTCACGCGTAAGGAGATAGGTAAGAATGGTGAATCCCGTAACCAAAACATTTAAGTACGGTAACCACACTGTAACTCTGGAGACCGGCCGTATTGCGCGCCAGGCCACCGGAGCGGTGATGTGTACCATGGACAAGACGGCGGTACTCTGTACTGTGGTCGGTGCCAAAGACGCCAAAGAGGGACAGGATTTTTTCCCCCTCAGCGTGCACTATCAGGAAAAAGCCTATGCGGCCGGCAAGATCCCCGGCGGCTTTTTCAAGCGCGAAGGTCGCCCCAGTGAAAAAGAAACCCTGACGTCACGCCTGATCGACCGCCCGATTCGCCCGCTGTTCCCGGATGGCTTCAAGAATGAGGTTCAGGTTGTCTGTACCGTGATGTCCTCCGATAAGAACGTGGACCCGGATATCGCTGCCATGATCGGTACCTCCGCGGCGCTGGCCATTTCCGGCATTCCCTTCAATGGCCCCATCGGCGGTGCTCGCGTGGGTTACACCCGCGACAAGGGCTACCTGCTGAACCCCACTTATTCCGAGCTGGCCGAGTCCGAGCTGGACATGGTGGTGGCCGGTACCCGTGAAGCGGTACTGATGGTGGAATCCGAAGCCCGCGAGCTGCCCGAAGACATTATGCTCGGCGCTGTGCTCTACGGTCACCAGGAAATGCAGGCGGTAATCAAGGTTATCGACGAACTGGCTAGCGAAGTCGGCAAGCCCCGCTGGGCCTGGCAGGCAGCTGCGGTTAACGAAGCCCTGGCTGACGCGCTCAAGGCACAGGTGGGTGAGGGTCTGGATGCCGCCTATCGCATTACTGACAAACAGCAGCGTGTCGCTCAGCTTGACAGCCTGCGCAGTGCAGCGATCGCTTCTCTGGCCAATGGAGAGACCGGCGCAAGTGAAGAAGACGTGCGTGATGCCTTCAAGAAGCTGGAAAAGAAAATTGTGCGCGGCCGCATCATCCGCGGCGAACCCCGTATCGATGGTCGCGATGGCAAGACCGTGCGTTCCATTGATGTCGAGGTGGGCGTATTGGCCAAGGCTCACGGTACTGCCCTGTTCACCCGCGGTGAAACCCAGGCGCTGGTGGTTGCCACCCTCGGTTCCCTGCGCGATGCACAGCTGATCGATGCTCTGGAAGGTAAGCGCGAAGACCCTTTCATGCTGCACTACAACTTCCCTCCCTATTCTGTAGGTGAGTGCGGTCGCATGGGTGCCACCGGTCGCCGTGAAATCGGTCACGGTCGGCTGGCTCGTCGTGGTGTTGCTGCGGTGTTGCCGAAGACTGCTGATTTCCCTTACTCCATCCGTGTGGTATCTGAAATTACCGAATCCAATGGTTCCAGCTCCATGGCTTCCGTGTGTGGTTCCAGCCTGGCGTTGATGGATGCCGGTGTGCCCCTGAAGGCGCCGGTGGCCGGTATCGCCATGGGTCTGGTGAAAGAGCCCGACGGCTTTGCCGTGTTGACCGACATCCTCGGTGACGAGGACCACCTCGGCGATATGGACTTCAAAGTGGCCGGTACCGCCCAGGGCGTGACCGCGCTGCAGATGGACATCAAGATCGAAGGTATCACCGAAGAGATTATGGACATCGCTCTGGCCCAGGCACTGCAGGCCCGCCTGCACATCCTTGGCGAGATGAACAAGGTGATCAACAAGGGTCGTGAGGAAGTGGCGGAATCGGCACCTCGCTACCACACCATGAAGATCGATCCGGACAAGATCCGCGACGTGATCGGCAAGGGTGGCGCCACTATCCGCTCTATCACTGAAGAGACCGGTTCCACCATCGACATCGACGACGATGGCACCATCCGTATCTACAGTGAAGACAACGATAGCCTGGCCAAGGCCATCTACCGCATCGAGGAAATCACCGCCGAAGCGGAAGTGGGCAAGATCTACGAAGGCACCGTGGCGCGTATCGTCGATTTCGGCGCATTCGTAACCATCATGCCGGGTACCGATGGCCTGCTGCACATCTCCCAGATCGCCAAGGAGCGAGTGGAAAATGTGTCTGACTACCTGAAGGAAGGTCAGCAGGTGCGCGTCAAGGTGCTCGACGTCGACGCCCGCGGTCGCATCAAGCTCTCCATGAAAGAAGCCATGGAAGAAGAGGGTGGCAGTGAAGCCCCGGCAGTGGAAGCTGCCGCGGAGGAAGCCCCACAATCTTCCGAGCAGTAAGCGACAGGCAGGATGAAAAAGCGGGGATCAAACCCCGCTTTTTTTATGCCTGTGATTGAACAAAACATATCCATCAACAAACCTCCTGTGGCTGACCACAGCTTGCTTCCTTTCAGGTCCAATCCCTGTCCATGAACGAAGATCGCGCCATCAAGAATCCGCAGCTGGAGTACCGTCTCTATGCGGGACGACTGCTGTTTACCCTGCTGGTGGTACTGATCATGGCGGGAGTACTGATGTGGCGCTATTACCACTTGCAGGTGGTGCGGCACGAAGAGTTTGTGACCCTGTCCGATCGCAACCGGCTGCTGGTGGAGCCGCTGCCGCCGACTCGCGGCCTGATCTATGACCGCAACGGTGTGTTGTTGGCGGATAACCGACCCAGCTTCAACCTGTCCATTGTCAAGGAGCGTGCCGGGGATCTGGATGCCCTGCTGATGGAGCTGGATCGGCTGGTCGGTGTCTCTGAAGCGGAAAAGGAACGATTTTTCAAACAGCTGGCGCGCCGTCGTCGACCCTTTGAGGCAGTGCCTCTGCGACTCAACCTGAACGAAAGGGAACAGGGCATCCTGGCGGTTAATGAACACCGGTTGCCGGGGATGGAGGTCACTGTACAACTGCTCCGCTACTATCCCTTTGCTGACGAACTGGCCCATGTGCTGGGCTATGTGGGGCGCATTAACGACCAGGAAATCCAGGAACTGGACCCGGTCCGCTACAGTGGCACTCTGGTGGTGGGTAAAACCGGGTTGGAGAAATACTACGAGGACGAGTTGCTCGGTGAGGTCGGCTACCAGACCGTGGAAACCAACGCCCGGGGAAGGGTGATGCGACAGCTGGATCGCACTGATCCCCAACCCGGCAAGGACCTGCATCTCTACCTGGACAGTCGTCTCCAGCATGTGGCTTACGAGAGCCTGGCGGGAGAGCGCGGTGCGGTGGTGGCCATCGAGGTGGCCACCGGCGGTGTACTGGCCATGGCCAGTGCCCCGAGTTTCGATCCCAATGAATTTGTCACCGGCATTGGTGTGGACAGTTACAACACCCTGCTCAATTCACCGGACCGCCCGCTGTTTGACCGGGTGTTGCAGGGACAGTATCCCCCCGGCTCCACGGTGAAACCGGTTTTCGGCATCGCAGCGTTGCAGAGCGGCACCATCAGCCAGGATTTCCGTATCTTCGACCCCGGTTTCTATCGGCTGAAGGGGGATAAGCGGAAATACCGGGACTGGAAGAAGGGTGGCCACGGCAGCCAGATTTACCTGAGCGATGCGATCATCCAGTCCTGCGATACCTTTTTTTATGACGTGGGCGTCAGGATGACCGTTGATGTGTTGTCCCTGTACGGCACCCGCTTCGGTCTCGGTCAGAAAACCGGCCTGGACATGCCTTCCGAGCGCGCCGGGATCATGCCTTCCCGGGCCTGGAAACGAGCCGCCAAGGGGCTGGCCTGGTATCCGGGAGATACGGTCAATACCAGTATCGGTCAGGGCTTTACCCTGGCAACGCCGATGCAGTTGGCGGTGCTGTCCTCGCGGCTCGCCAGTCGTGGTGAAATCCGTCCGCCCCAGTTGGTGCGCAAGCAGGAAAATATCCAGCCACCGGCCGGTATCATCAAGGTGGCCGACAGCCACTGGAATTATGTGCATCACGCCATGCAGGAAGTTGTTCACGGCCTGCGCGGCACGGCCAAGGGAATCAATAAGGGTCTGAACTACCACATAGCCGGCAAAACCGGTACCGCACAGGTCATTGGCATCAAGCAGGATGAAGAATACGACGCTGAGCTGGTGTCCAAACGCAATAGGGATCACGCCCTGTTTGTCGCCTTTGCCCCGGTGGAAAATCCCCGCATCGCAGTGTCGGTGATTGTGGAAAATGGCGAGCACGGCAGTTCTACCGCTGCACCTGTGGCCCGCAAGTTAATCGATGCCTATATGGAATATTACCCGGAAACCTCGATTGTGGAGTCCACCCATGGGACAAGGTGATTTTGTCCGCCGTATGGATTCCGGCGGTGCCGCCATCTATGGCGAACCCAGCCAGTGGCAGAAGGTTCACCTTGATCTGCCATTATTGCTTTTGCTGGCGCTGTTGGCGGGCGTGGGACTGTTCGTCCTCTTTAGCGGCAGCGGCCAGAGTAACTTTTACGTAGAGCACCAGTTGATCAACTACGCGGTGGGTTTCACGGTGATGTTGATACTCGCGCAGGTGCCACCGCGCCTGCTGGATCGCTGGGCTTTTCTGCCCTATTGCGGTGGGGTGGTACTGCTGGTGGGAGTGCTGGTATTCGGCATCGGTGCCAAGGGTGCCCAGCGCTGGCTGGAAATTGCCGGTTTCCGCTTCCAGCCCTCGGAGATTCTCAAGGCGGCGGTGCCGCTAATGCTGGCCAGCTATCTCGGTAGCCATTCGCTGCCACCCCGCTTCAAGCATGTGCTGTTTGCACTGGTGTTCATTGCCATTCCTCCGGTGCTGGTGATCCTGCAGCCTGATTTGGGCACAGCGATTCTGATCGCTGCTTCGGGGTTCTTTGTGCTGTTTCTGGCGGGCCTGCCGAAGCGCTATCTGCTGTTTGCGGGTGTTGCCGCCACTGCGGTGCTGCCCTTGATGTGGTACTACGTGCTGCATGACTACCAGCGCCAGAGAATTCTTACCATGTTCAATCCGGAGGCGGACAAGCTGGGGGCCGGCTGGAACATCATCCAGTCCACCATTGCCATCGGTTCCGGTGGGTTGCATGGCAAGGGCTGGATGCTCGGGACCCAATCGCAACTGGATTTCCTGCCGGAAAGCCATACAGACTTCATCATCGCGGTGCTGGCGGAGGAGTTTGGCCTGTTCGGCGTGATGTTGTTGATGGCACTGTATCTGCTGATCATTGTCCGTTGTATCATCATCTGCCTGCGGGCGCAGAGTATGTTTGGCCGCCTGCTGGCGGGGAGTATTACCCTGACTTTCTTTGTCTATGTATTCGTTAACATGGGCATGGTGTCGGGGATTCTGCCGGTGGTGGGGGTGCCCCTACCGCTGGTGAGTTATGGCGGAACGTCTATTGTGACCCTGATGCTTGGGTTTGGTATGCTGATGTCCGTCAGTACCGAAAAGAAAAGATCAATCTGACTGGGTCTGGTGTGGGGTAAAGGGCGAACAGCCCGGGGCACAGAAACTTATGAAAAGAATATTAGGGGCCGCTACGGGATTAGTGTTGTCGTTGACGGCGCAGGCCGGCTACCTGGAATCTCCGGAAGCGATGGTATTTGCCGATCGCATGGTGACCGAGCACGGTTTCGACCGCGCCGATATCAACGCGTTGTTGGCAGCGGCGGAAAAGAAGCAGTCCATTATCGACGCCATGGAGCGCCCGGCGGAAAAGGTCAAACCCTGGAAGGACTACCGCAAGATTTTCATCACTGAAAAGCGCATTCACGAAGGGGTGGAATTCTGGCGCAATAACCGGGCAGTCCTGCAACAGGCCTCCGAGAAGTACCAGGTTGCGCCGGAAGTGATAGTTGCCATCATCGGCGTGGAGACATTTTACGGCAGGATCAAGGGCGGCTTCCGGGTGATCGATGCCCTCGCTACCCTGTCATTCGATTACCCGCCGCGCAGCGCTTTCTTTACCAAGCAGCTGGAGCAGTTTCTCCTGCTGGCGCGCGAGCAGCATCAGGACCCTCTGGCGCTAACCGGTTCCTACGCGGGTGCCATGGGTTATGGCCAGTTCATTCCCAGCAGCTATCGCAGCTTTGCCGTTGACTTCGACGGCGATGGCTTTGCCGATATCTGGGAAAACCGCGCTGATGCCATCGGCAGTGTCGCCAACTATTTTGCCAAGCACGGCTGGGCAATGGGAGAACCAGTGGTCGGCCGCGCCAAGGCAGTGGACGGCTTTGATCCAGCATTGCTGAATCAGCTGAAGCTCGATAAAACCGTGGACGAGTGGTCCGTCCAGGGCTTCAGCACTCTGGATGGCGTTCCCGGTGACCTCAAGGGTATGCCGGTTCAGCTGGAAGCGGATGAGGGTATGCAGTACTGGATGGGCCTCAACAATTTCTATGTCATTACCCGCTATAACCGCAGCACCATGTACGCCATGGCGGTGCACCAGTTGAGCCAGTTGATCCGGGAGCGCGTGGGTGAAGGCAATCTCTAGTCGTTACATCCCCGTTCTTGCTCTGGCGGCCATCGCGATCCTGTTCCAGGGTTGCGGCAGCAACAGCAGTAGCAGCAGCGGCAGTAGTAGTAGCAAAGGGGGCTACGGCTATGGTGATGGCCCGCCCCCCAAGGACGTGGACGTCAGCAATATTCCGGATGCTGTGCCGAAGGTGGAGCCCATCACCGCTGCCGGTAACAAAAGCCCCTATACAGTGCTCGGCAAGACCTACACCGTGATGCCATCCAGTCTTGGATTCCGCCAGCAGGGCACCGCATCCTGGTATGGCAACAAGTTTCACGGTCGCAATACCTCCAACGGTGAACCCTACAGCATGTACGAGATGACGGCGGCCCACAAAACCCTGCCGATACCCTCTTATGTGCGGGTGACCAACCTGGAAAACGGCCGCAGTGTGATCGTTCGGGTGAATGACCGCGGACCATTCCACGAGGATCGCATCATCGACCTGTCCTATGTGGCGGCGAAAAAGCTGGGCTATTCCGATTACGGCACCGCCAAGGTGATGGTAGAGGCCATCGACCCTCTCAAATACCAGAACAACAGCGTGCAAACACCGCAGATTTATCCGCAACCCAGCGTGATACCCTCTGCCCAACCTGTCGCCAGCAACGACAACTACCATTTGCCGGCTAATACCTTTTTGCAGGTGGGTGCCTTCAGCAGTGAACTGGCCGCTAACAGCCTGTCCCAGCGGGTGCAGGGCTTGACCGAATATCCGGTGATAGTGCGCCAGCCGAACCAGCCCAGCACCATGTACAAGGTGCTGGTGGGGCCGGTGCAGGACAACCTGAAATTGCTGGATTTACGCAATCTGCTGAAACAGAGGGAGAATATCAGCCCCTTTGTGGTCTACGAATAACTTTACCTGAAAGGCAGTCGGGCTCGTGATAGAATTTCCGCCTGCCAGTCTTACCCATTCATCACACACTGCAAACTCGAAAATCTGTTGATTATGCTGAAAAAAATTCTTTCTGCCGGGTTGTTATTGATCCTTTTCTCTGGCGTGGCTCAGGCCAAACTGCTGATTCCCGCACCGCCTGAACTGGCCGCATCCGCATGGATTCTGGTGGACGCCAATACCGGAAAGGTACTGGTGGAAAACAACTCGGACCAGCAATTGCCCCCGGCGAGCCTCACCAAGATGATGACCAGTTACATCGTCGCTGCCGAGTTGCACAACGGCAAGGTGAAGGAACAGGACATGGTGCCGATCAGTGTTGCCGCCTGGCAGATGGGTGGTTCCAAGATGTTCGTTCGGGAAGGCACGCAGGTGCCGCTGATTGACCTGCTGCGCGGGGTCGTGATCCAGTCCGGCAATGACGCATCGGTGGCTCTGGCGGAATTTCTGGCGGGCAGCGAGGGTGCTTTTGCCGACGTCATGAACCAGCAGGCAAAGTTGCTGGGCATGAAAAATACGCATTTCGAGAATGCTACCGGTTGGCCAGCAGACGGTCACCTGACCACTGCCCGTGACCTGTCATTACTGGCCCGGGCTCTGATCCAGGATTATCCGGAACACTACGATATCTACTCTGAAAAATATTTCGAATTCAACGGAATCAAGCAACCCAATCGCAACCGCCTGCTGTGGCGCGATAGTTCGGTGGATGGCCTGAAAACCGGACACACCGATGAAGCGGGTTTCTGCCTGGTCTCTTCTGCCGTGCGTAACGGTATGCGCCTGATCGCCGTGGTGATGGGCACCAGCAGTGAAGAGGCGCGTGCCCGGGAATCACAAAAGTTGCTGGCATTCGGTTTCCGCTATTACGAGACCGGTAAGGTCTACTCCAAGGGTGACGTTCTGCAGGAAAATGCCCGGGTCTGGTACGGGGTGGATGACACCGTCAACCTGGTGGTCCCGGAAGACGTCTACCTGACCATTCCCCGCGGTACCAAGGACCAGCTGGAAGCCAAGGTGTTGGTTAACGAGGCCATTGAAGCTCCCATTGCTGACAGCCAGCCGTTGGGTCGCCTGACCATTAATTACGAAGGTGAACAGATGCTGGATGCGCCGCTGGTAGCGGATCACCCGGTAGAGGAAGCCGGCTTTTTCTCCCGCATCTGGGATGCCATTGCACTGTTCTTTGCGGGCCTGTTTTCCTGATGACGACGCCGGAAGCACCGAAAATCGAATTCCCCTGCGCCTATCCCATCAAGGTGATGGGAAGAGCCGGGGGTGAGTTGCACAGCCTGGTGGTGGAAGTCATGGAGCGCCACGCTCCCGGAGTTGATCAGGCCGCAATCACAGTACGCGACAGCAGCAGGGGCAACTTTCAGTCCATTACGGTAACCATCACTGCCACCGGGGAGGCGCAGCTCATGGCCATCTTCGCTGATCTGAAGGACAGTCCTCTGGTGCAGATGGTGTTGTAACGGTGACCGGCATTCTGTGGTAGCCGAATCCATGTCCTCTATTCCCGAATTGCCTCTGATCGTCCGCTATCTGGGTTGTCGCGCCTATGCCGACACCTTTGAGGCCATGAAAACCATCACGTCCACCCGGGATGCCGAAATCCCGGATGAGATCTGGTTGCTGGAGCACCAGCCGGTGTTTACCCAGGGTCAGGCCGGCAAGCAGGAATACATCCTCATGCCCGGCGATATTCCGGTGGTGCAGAGCGACCGCGGCGGCCACGTCACCTACCACGGTCCAGGCCAGATTACCGGTTACCTGCTGATAGACCTGAAACGCCTCGGTATCGGGGTGCGCGACCTGGTGACCCTGATCGAGGAGGCACTGGTGGCAACCCTGGCCCACTGGGGCATTCATGCGGCACCGCGGGTCGATGCCCCCGGAGTTTACGTGGACAGCGGCGCCAAGATCGGCTCCCTGGGTCTGAGGGTGCGGCGCGGCTGTAGCTACCACGGCCTCAACTTTAATGTGGATATGGATCTCAGCCCCTGGTCGCGCATCAATCCCTGTGGCCTGGGAGTGCCGATGACACAGATGAATGACCTGCTGGAAGAGTCGGTTACCGTGCGGGAAGTGGCGGAGTACCTTGCCGATATTTTGACCAGCAAGCTGGGGTATAATGGCCACCGCGTTGAAGGCGACCATCCGCTGTTGCCCAGCCAGCAACCATCCGCATCCTGATTATTGTTTCGAGAATCACAGTTATGTCCGACACCGATGTTATCCCTCCCAAGCGCACCCGCCGCATCCTGCAGGGCGAAAAGCTGCGCAGCGCCGATAAGGTGGAGCGGATTCCGGTCAAGGTGATTCCCACCGAGGAAGTACAGCGCAAGCCGGAGTGGATGCGCATCCGCATGTCGACCTCCCCGAAGGTGCAGGAAATCAAACAGATCCTGCGCAAGAACAAACTGTCCTCCGTGTGTGAAGAGGCTGCCTGCCCCAACCTGAGCGAATGTTTCAGTCATGGTACGGCCACCTTCATGATCATGGGCGACATCTGCACCCGCCGCTGTCCCTTCTGCGATGTGGGCCACGGCAAGCCCAATCCGCTCGATCCGGAAGAACCGACACACCTGGCCCAGGCCATCCACGAGATGCAGCTGCGCTACGTGGTGATCACCTCGGTGGACCGCGACGACCTGCGCGATGGCGGTGCCCAGCACTTTGCTGACTGCATCCGCGAGTCCAAGGCCCTCAGCCCGAATCTGAAAGTGGAAATCCTGGTGCCGGACTTCCGCGGCCGCATGGAGCCGGCCCTGGAAGTACTGACCGCAACGCCGCCGGATGTGTTCAACCACAACATGGAAACCGTGCCGCGGCTGTATCGCGAGGCGCGCCCAGGCGCCAACTACCAGTGGTCCCTGAAACTGCTGCAGGAATACAAGCGCCTCAATCCCGGTGTGCCTACCAAATCCGGGCTGATGGTGGGGCTGGGCGAAACCAAGGATGAACTGCTGCGCACCCTGGACGACCTGCGTGCCCACGATGTAGAAATGCTGACCGTCGGCCAGTACCTGCAGCCCTCCAAGAACCATCTGCCGGTGGACCGCTTTGTGCACCCGGACGAGTTTGAAGAATACGCCGAGTACGGCCGCAGCATCGGCTTCAGTCAGGTGGCTTCCGGGCCCCTGGTGCGCTCCTCCTATCACGCCGACAAACAGGCGAAGGGCGAGCAGGTCAAATAGCCTGTCGCCTTTCGCTGTACAGCACTGGATCAGAATAAATGCAAAAACCCAGGCTTCTCGATATTCACAACGCCACTGTCTACCGCGATAACAAGAAAGTCTTTGACGGCTTTTCCCTGGCGGTGGAACAGGGCGAGAGTACCGCTATCATCGGCCCCAACGGGGCCGGCAAAAGCACACTGCTGAAACTGCTGTCCCGCGAACTTTATCCGGTGGTGCGGGAGGATTCCCACGTGCGCATCCTCGGTCAGGAGCGCCCCATACTGTGGGAACTGCGGGAAAAGATTGGCCTGGTGTCCGCCGACCTACAACAGGGCTTTGTACCAGAGGTCAGCGGCCTGGGCGTGGTGGTTTCCGGCCTGCACAACTCCATCGGTCTGTTTCACTACCAGAACGTCACCGACGAGCAGTTGGCGCGGGGGCGGGCTGTTCTGGAAGATCTGGGTATCGCCGATCTGGCCAATCGCCCTTACAAGCAGATGTCCACGGGGCAGCAGCGGCGCTGCCTGCTGGGACGGGCACTGATTCATGACCCGGACCACCTGATTCTCGATGAGCCCACCAGCGGGCTCGACCTGCACGCCACGTACCATTACCTGCACGGTATTCGCGAGTTGTTACAGCGGGGCAAGACCATTCTGCTGGCGACCCACCACATCCATGAAATTCCGCCGGAAATCCAGCGGGTGGTGTTCATTGCCGATGGCAGGGTGGTGGCAGATGGTTCAAAGGAAGAGATGCTGACCGATGCAAAATTATCGGAGCTGTTTACCATGCCGTTGGTGGTGAGCGTGTCCAACGGCTTCTACCAGGTCTTGCCAGCCTAAGCTGTGACCACCATAATGCGCCGTTTTGCCGACCCAGGATTTTTGCATAATGAAAATTACAGATAACGCCGTGGTGGCTTTCCACTACACCATGACAGACGAAAGTGGTGAGGTCGTCGAGACTTCCCGCGATGGCGAGGCAGCCGCCACCTTCCTGTTTGGCTATCGCCAGATGATCGAGTCTCTCGAAGGCTCCATGCTCAATAAGGAAGCCGGTGACAAGTACAGCGTTACCCTGCCCCCGGAAATGGCATACGGTATCCTGCGTCCAAACAGCCAGATGCGCGTTGGGCTCAAGAACCTGCAGTTCGAAGGCAAGCTGGAACCCGGCATGATGGTGCCCTTGAGAACCAAGGAAGGCCTGCGCCCGGTGACCGTTGTCAAAGTCGGCAAATTCAATGCCGATATCGATACCAACCACCCGTTGGCGGGCAAGGTACTGACGTTTGATATCGAGATTATCGATGTGCGTGAGTCTACCGAGGAAGAGCGCCAGCACGGTCATGTGCACGGACCCGGCGGTCACCAGCACTGAGCCTGATATCTTTTTTCCGGGAAAAATTTCCTGCGAAGTAACGGGGTTGAGGCGCAAGCTCAACCCCGTTTTCCGTTCTAGTAGTACTGCAGAATGACCCCAAGGGAGACAATATCTGTATCCATGCCCGGGTAGCCGAGGGCATTGGCATCACCGGTGACATAGTGCAGGTTGACGGTGGCCTTGTTGCCGTTGATGACATAGTTCAGGCCCCACTCAGTGGTGTCGCTGGTATCCGCATCCACGGGATCATTTTTCATGTAGCGCACATAGGGCTGGAATTGGCCAAAGCCTACTTTCTGCGGGAACAGGTAACCCGCGGTGGCATAGTAGGAATCTCCCTCGAACAGGCAGAAACAGTTATCCAGACCATCCTCGGGCGGCGTCGCCCAGGTGCGATCGCCGTCCATGTTCTTGTAGCCCGCTTCAACAGTCACCACACCGTTATTGCCCAGCACGGTTTCCGAGAACACATCAAAGGCGTAGCCGAAGAAATCGCCGGGGTCCTGCTCACTGCCGGTGCTGTCCTTTTGACTCTGCATGGACACCGCGGCGGTGAGAATATTGCCCGCCTTGCCATAGTGGGTGGCTGCGGTGTAATACCCCCAGAGTGGTTCCACATTCAGGAAGTTGTAGGCGAGGCGAGCGCCGTATAGCAGGTTGTCATCGTTATTGCCGTAATCGTCGGTGCCTTCGAAGACCCCCGCCAGGTATTGCACCCGGTCCAGGGTGCCAAACACCACTGCTCCCTCGCTGCGACCGAGTCGTCCGGCCGGGCCGTCGTAATCTGCGGGAAACAGGGGTTGTCGATACTGGTTCCAGCTCATGCCGGTGTAGGGGCCGTTCAGCCCGGGGCGGTCGGTGGGTACCAGGGTCCGGCCCACCCAGAGATTGAAGGTGGGGTCGATATCGAACTGCAGGATGGCGTCGATCATCATCACGGAGTCGCCTTCATATTTTTCCGTGTTGATGCTCCACTTCACGTATTTGTGCAGCTGGCCGGCCCAGTAGGTCCGCATACTGTTGATGGTGAATTCGTCGCTGCCATCTGAGTCATTGTTGCGCGAGGTCTGTTGCAGACGCAGGCCGCCCCCCACGGACACCCAGAGGGTATCGCTGTGTTCCAGCTTTAGTTCTGCTTCGGCGGTTGACACTGTACAGGCCAGTGCAGCTGCGGCAGCAACCTGAAACAGGGTTGATCGTTTTTTGTGGTATACGAAATTTCTATGGGTTCTGGTGAACACTCTATCCCCCTCAATCCTTGAAAATTATTTTTTATGTCAGGGGATTATATAAGTAGGCCGATGAAATAAGCCAATCATTGCGCACCAAGATGGCGCGCTATTTTGGAATGACTGGTTAAAAACTTATTCTACCGGAACCCGGTCCTTGCCAAAAAACTCGGGCGCCTGCACTGACAGTGCTTTCAGCGGCACAGATGAGGTGGTGCGAACCCCGTGCGGAGTATTTTCCGGCACCTTGATGTAGTCGCCGGATTTGACTTCAAATTCCTCGTCACCCAACTGCATTACCCCTGGTCCCTCCAGGATGTAGATGGTTTCCGTGTGGAAAACATGCTTGTGTAGGGGCACGTATTTCTTCACGAAAACGATGAAATCAGAGGCGTTCTTGTCGCTGTTGAGTTTCGCCACATGAATATTGTCCAGATCTGCGGGAGGCTGGATTTCTTCCAGCAGCAGTTTTTGGGCATTGGCTGTGCCAAAGCCAAAAAGGGCCAGCAACAGAAGCGGATAGCGAAGTTTCACGATGGACTCTCCCTGATAATTGTCAGGGCTGATGGTAACCGATCAACGGGCAGGATTCACGGCCTGACAGAGGTATGGCAAGTCCGGTCGCAGGGGCTGCTTTCTTAGCCTGCCAATCAGGCAGAGACGGGCCGGTTCGCCCGTTTGACCAGTAACACCAGCGCGACAAACAGCAGGCATGCCCCTGTTGTTGCCAGTTGTTCCTCAATGCGTGGGGGGATGATCAGAATAAAGCCCTGGTTCTTGATCAGTGAGGAAAAGCTGGAAACCCCGAACGGCATCATGAACAGACGGAAGGTCTGCCAGTGATCCGGACGAGCTCCCGGTGGCCGGGTGACGCTCAGCAGCAGCGCAAGGCCGATCACGGCACTGATTCCCAAAGAGTTGAGCCACAGCCGGGGAGATGGATCGAAATAGAAGTTCAGGGTCACCAGATACCAGATCAGGTAACACCAGAGCACGATTTTGCCTTTGGTAAGGTTGATAACGTAATCGATCATGAGGCTGATGTCCCGCCAGAGCCGCAGATGAGCCTGTGGCAAATTGAAGCACGGAAACCACCCCGCCGGCATCAGGTATGCCGGATTAATTCGACCTCGTGCGACGGCACCGAGAATGAACTGGGGGTGAATTTGGCTGCCCCCGGCCAGTCAACTGGAACGTTATCCAGCGAAAGGCACACCTCCACCATGCTCTCTTTAGGGTATGGGGCTGCGCGGACCAGAGCGTAACACCACAGCCATGAGGTTCGACTTAAGCGTGGTCAAGCGGGATATTGGCTGATCCAGTGGCGGGCGATGTCCTCACGCCGACAGATCCACACCGACTCGCGCGCCTGGATGTAATCGAGAAACCGCGCCAGCGCCATGGCTCGAGCCGGGTGGCCGCTAATGCGCCCGTGCAGGCCGACGCTCATCATCTTCGGCTGGCGCTCACCCTCCTGCCACAGCAGGTCAAAGGCATCCTTCAGCTGCTGGAAGAAGCCCTCTCCCGAAGAAAAACCCGTGGGTAGCAGGTAGCGCATGTCGTTGTTGACCAGGGTGTAGGGAATGGCCAATAGCGGCGGTGAACCCGGCAGCCAATAGGGTAGGTCATCGTTGTAGACGTCGGAGGTGTAGAGAAAGCCGCCTTCCTCGCGTATCAAACGGCGGGTGTTGGGGCTGATCCGCCCTGTATACCAGCCCACCGGGCGCTTGCCGCAGGCTCGCTCAATGGCGTCGATGCAGAGGCGGATATGCTGGCGCTCCTCGGCTTCCGGCATGTCGCGGTAATCAATCCAGCGGTAGCCGTGTCCGGCGATCTCGTGGCCCGCCTCAGCGAGTGCGCGGCCGATCTCCTGGTTGAGTTCCAACGCCTTGCCGACCGCGAAGGCAGTAAGGGGCAGATCGCGGGTTCGGAACAGTTCCAGGATGCGCCACACCCCCGCCCGGGAGCCGTATTCATACATGCTCTCCACGCTCAGGTCGCGCTCGGCAATGCGGGCCGGGCGGCCTGGAAGTTCGTGCAGATAGCTCTCTGATTGGGCATCGCCGTTGACGATGGATGACTCGGCCCCTTCCTCGACATTGAGTACAAACTGCACTGCCACCCGCGTTTCGCCCTGCCATTTCGGATGGGGCGGGTGACCGCCGTAGCCGACAAGGTTGCGGGGTTCTGCTTCGGGGTTAGCCATTAGCCCGGCCCTCAACCCAACTCAAAGGTGGTGACGCCAAAGATGCGTTCATGGGCCAGCTCGGGCGCGCCGCCCAGGTACATGCGGGCGCAGCCGAACACCTCGCTCATGCCGTGGTCACTCGCCAGTGCCATCGCCGCGGGGTTGTTTTCCGGCACATCGAGGAATAGCGGGCCGCCGGAAGCGAAGGCCGCCAGTCTTGCGTAGAGTGCCTCGGCCACCTGACTGTCATCGGCAAACAGCGGGCCGAGCTTGCAGCCCTCGCCGCAGCGTCGCACCACGGCGTAGCCGCACAGCTTGCCGTCGCGCACATAGCCCAGCGCCAGGGCATCCGCCTGTGAAATCCAGGGCTTCAGGAACTGCGGGCGCGGGGCCGGGAAACAGGTTTGGTCATAGGCCAGTACTTGGTCGAAGGGTACATCCACCAAGGGTACGACGTGTTGGTCGTCTTCGGGCGAAATCGTTGGCGGTTCAGTGATCTCGGCACGAAAGCGCAGATCCCGGTGGGAGAACACGAAGCCGCCCTTGGCGTAGTAATCCTGCATATTGAAAACGCCGTCCATGCCGATGCTGGCACCCGGCTGCAGGCGGGCTAACAAGCGCTGGCGGCGTACATGCCATAGGGTGTTGCCGAAGCCGTGGCCACGGTATTCGGGGCGGACGATAAAAAAGCCCATAAAGCCGAACTGGCCGCCGTAGCTGGTGATTGCACCGCCGCCGATCATCTCGCCGTCCACCTCCGCGGCGACAAACGCCTCCGGGTCCGTGGCCCAGAACAGCTCGGCGTCGTGCAGGCCGGGATTCCAGCCCTCCCGCGCCGCCCAGGCGACCAGCTCATCGACCTCGGCGCGGGTCATATTGCGGATTTCTAGCTCTGTGGTCATAGGGACAAATCCTTGCTGGCCCTTCGAACACAGGGTAGAAAACCGGGAATCGAAGGAGCGGTTGCCTTTAATAAAATTAGCATAGTTGGTGACCCGGGTCGGGCGGTGTTTCAATGACAGGGGTATATACAAATAGCCTGAGAGCCAGGGGCGCTTGAGGATTTAACGCCACGCTGCTCGACTGGTTTAGAACACAGAGGAAACCAGTCCAATAACAGAGTCTTAACCATTTTTCTAGAGCTCTGGCATATTGTTAAATTGTTCTTCCCACCAATCTAGAGGGTAATTACTTCTCTTTTTGGTGTTCATTTTGTCATCAAAACATCTAAGTGTTTTGTCGTAGTACTTAGTGGCTCTATATAGGAAGTCCATGTCGATTGGAATTTCTAATATTGCAGGATTTTTGTGGTTTTTATGTAAGGGATTTTTGCAGGGTATCATGTTGTACGAAGATATATGGTTCCACATGTTATGTGTGGCCATGCTGAAGGGTGTATATGCAAATTTGTACAAACCCTCGCAGTCTGCTTCTTGTGCCATTTTTCGAGTATCAAGATGCGCCCAATTTCCAACATTGATTTCAGTCATGAATTCCCTTCTTTGGGACTCAAGCCATGACTCCTTTATGTCTACTATTTTCCTTATGTCAGGGTCATCTTCCTCTTCGAGGCTTGTGAATCGCCACTAATTTCAATAGACACCTTTTCTAGATAAACCCAAAAGAGGTGTACATGAGCAGTAAACGCTACCCCGAAGAATTCAAGATCGAAGCCGTTAAACAGGTCACCCTTGCTGGCCACAGTGTCGCTGATGTGGCAGCTCGGCTGGGCACAACCACCCACAGCCTTTATGCCTGGATTAAACAGTATGGTCCCGATTCTGAAGAGCATCGACAGAAGTCCGATGATGCACCGAGATCAGGCGTTTACAGAAAGAGCTGAAACTGGTCACCTATCGAAAGCGATATTGCTTTTGAAATAAGGCCATCAATGACTTGAAACGGGTCACTGAAGAGTATCTCTCATGAAAGCCGCGGCGTAGCTTCACAGCTTTCCCGAGTAAGGTAAATTTTATCCGAGAGCATCACGGCCATCAGTCACTCCGCCAGCTGTGTCAGTTGCTCGATGTTCATCCCAGTGGGTACTACGTCTGGAAGCAGCGAGCAAAATCCAATCGTCAGCGGGAAGATGAGCGCCTAACAGGGCTGATCAAGCAGTTTTGGCTGGAGTCTGGTTGCGTCTATGGCTATCGCAAGATTCACCGGGACCTCCGTGACACAGGGGAACGCTGTGGTATCAATCGGGTACACCGGTTGATGAAGTTGGCAGGACTTGGGGCTCAAGTGGTTATCGTAAACCCAGATCCAGGGGCGGAGAACAGCATGTTGTCACTCCAAATATTCTGGATAGGCAGTTTGATCCGGCCCGCCCTTCAGTCATGGGTGACGGATATTACTTATATCAAAACCCATGAGGGCTGGCTTTACCTTGGGGCAGTAATGGATGATAAATCAAGTTTTGATCTGTAATCGCGCTCGCATCATTGGTTGGTCGATGAGTAGCAGAATGACCAAAGAGCTAGTTCTCGATGCGCTGTTGATGGCCGTCTGGCGCCGTAAGCCGAAACAGCCAGTGCTGGTGCATTCCGATCAGGGTAGCCAATACACGAGCCATGATTGGAGTGACTTTCTCAAGACGCATGGACTGATGGGCAGCATGAGCCGACGGGGCAACTGTCATGACAATGCTGTTGCTGAAAGCTTCTTTCAGCTGCTAAAGCGAGAGCGGGTAAAGCGGAGAATCTATCCAACACGCGAATCCGCCAAGCTGGATATATTTAATTACATCGAGATGTTCTACAACTCCAGAAGGCAGCATGGTTCCAATGATGGCTTGCCACCTGTAGAGTACGAACGTCAGTATTTTAATGAGGCTGGTAAGTGTCTAGCTAACTAGTGGCGATTCATTGCTTTGTAATGTTCAATTAGTAGTTTTTCTTGGCCAAGCCCATAGAGAATGTATTTTTTTGCTCTCTCATCTGGATCATTTAGTATCCATGCCAGTGTAATATGAAGATCTGTCATAGATCGTAGTATTAGTGGTGCTATGTTTCCATTCCAAATAGACGGCGAGGATGCCATTTCAATTAGGAGCGTTGCTTGGCGTGAAAGCAAGCCGCCAATAACCTCAAAGGTTTCTGATTTATATAGGTCAATTTCTACCTGGTCCCACCTATCGTCAAAGTCTGATATTGATTTTGAAATAAGGCCATCAATGAGCCTTTCTAACACTTCCTGTTGAGTATCTCTCATGATTCTGTCGTCAGCTCACAGCTTTCAAGTTTATAAATTTGCAGCCAGAAGTCTCTGACCCAGCCTTCAGAAATTTCATCCATACGAAAACCCAACTCAGTATTCATGTTTGATCTTGCGAAGGAAGCCGCTCTATTAGCTTCATCACTATCCGGTGCAGTGAATATACTGTTGGGGTCTGGGACGTCGATATGGCTTGCTATATGCAACTTGCCATTTGCCGCAAGATTGTAAAAGGCTGTAACTTGAATAGCTGTAGCCATTTTTGAGTACCTATTCATGCTTTGCTTCATTGTGGTCTTTAGCCTTGAAATAAGCGGAGTTTTGTCAACCTTGAAGTCGGGCTTTAAAAATAAAGCAGGGAAAAATCGAAATAAACAGGAGAGAGGCGCTAGAGCTTCTTGCAAAGGGTATAAAATTCCCTTGTGTCTAAGCTCGAAGTAGATGCTGGATTTAAGTGATAAATCAAGTTTTGAGTAATAACAAAGGTAGCTAAAATTACCGTTTTTGTCCGCGCATTTTTCGTATGCTATAGATACAAAATCAATGATTAGTTGAACTCCTTTTCTGTATCCATATCGTTCAATAACTAATCCCATCCAAATAAGATTTGGTAGAGCATCATTTAAATAGGAAACCTCCTGTATGTTTCCTATTTGCATCATTGGGGGAATGAATTTTGCCCCCTTCTTTTTGTAGCCTTTCAAGACTTCTTTTTTCTTCATCGACATGTCCCTAACTTCGATGGACTATTTTGAATGGTTAGCAGTATGTTAATGATGGATTTGCCATCATAATAATTATCAGAGTGTATTCTTCTTAATAATACCGCCTGCAGTTCTTACTCCTTCGTAACAGTTTCCCCACCTGAATTTTTCCAGGCTGAAAATCCTCCACCTATATGGCAGACACGATGGAATCCCATCTCCTGAAGCGTCGCTGTGGCGAGCGCTGAGCGCCAACCCGACTGGCAGTAAAGAATAAATTGTTTGTCTTCTGCAAAAACAGGCTGAAAGTAGGGGCTGTCGGGTGAGGCCATAAACTCAAGAACGCCGCGGGGAACGTGCAGCGAGTCTGGAACAATTCCTTCCCTTTCCAGTTCGGCGGGCTCTCGGATATCCACAAATACCACATCGGGATTTCCCAGCTTCCCTTTGGCTTCATCAATAGGCAGGGTTTGTATTTTTGCGGAAGCTTCTTCAATCAACTGTTTATAACTTTTGATGTCGGCCATATCCGTTCCCTTTTGGTTTTGGGTTGCTCAACTAGAACCAATCGACGAGTTGATGAAATAGGGAAGCTGCCAGATTAGGCGTCTCTATTCATCCACCCAAACTTTCCGGATCGGTTCGCCAAAATCGTCGTAGATAATTTTTTCCTTGGGCTTGGACTGCGCCTTTTTGCCCGGTTTGGCGCCTTTCTGGCGGCGGGCGTCCAGGGCGGCGACCACTTCGGGGATGGGGGTGCGCTCGGCCTTGGGCTGGTTGAAGAATGCCATCGGCAGTCCTTCCAGCGGATTGTCGCGACCGCTGACGCCGCGGGGAATCTGGTGGATTTCGCCGCCGAGTTTCAGGTAGTCGTCGATCTGCTGTTGCAGCTCCCGGCGCAACTGGGATTTGGTCGGTGGCTTGTTTGTCGGAGTCTTGCTAGCCAAGGTAATTCGTCCCTGTTACCAGTGGTCCCAGACCGGCTGGCAGCCGTCGGGTAGGAGAGGAAAGCGGCCCAGTTCCGCCCAAGGTTGGCCCGGCTGGTGGAAGTCTGAGCCGCAGGAGGCGAACAGGTTTTTCTGTTGGCAGATGCTGCCCAGGTCGCGGGTCAGTTGCGGCAGTTGCTTGCCGGAGACCACTTCCATGGCCTGACCGCCGTCGGCGATGAAGTCGTCCACCAGCGCCAGTAGTTTTGTGCGGGTGAGGTTGTATTTGTCCGGGTGGGCCAGCACGGGGATGCCGCCGGCATCGCGAATCCACTGGATCACGGTGGGCAGGGTAGCCCACAGCTGTTTGACGTCGCCGGGTTTGCCCGCGCCCAGGTATTTCTTGAAGGCCTGACGGATGTTGTTGGCGGCGCCGATGTTCACCAGGTGCTGGGCAAAGTGGGGGCGGCCGATATTGTCGTTGCCCGCCAGCGCCGCGGCTCCGGCCAGGGTATTCGGCAGGCCGATATGGTGCAGCTTTTCGTCGATCTGTTCCGCTCGCTGCTGCCGCGCCTGGTGCTGGAAATGGGTGCCGGCGGCCATGGCATCGCTGTCCGGGCGGATATTGAGGCCGACGATGTGCACGCCGATCTTGCGCCAGGTGGTGGAAAACTCGATGGCCGGGATGATCTGCAGCGGCTGTTCCACTGCCAGGTCCAGCTGCCGGAAGGCCGCGGTGGTGTCGTGATCGGTGATGGCGAGCAGGTCCACACCGGCAGCGGCCGCCTGTTGCACCAGTTGTGTTGGTGTCAGGGAGCCGTCGGAGCAGGTGGTGTGACTGTGCAGGTCGTAGATTAAGGGTGAACTCATCTGTCGATTATAGCCCTTTGCGGTTTGCCGCTATACTGCGACACATGGATTATGTGGCCCCTATCGGTATTTCCCTTCAGCAGCAGGTATTGGAGCAGACTGCCCGTTTCATCGAACTGGGCGCTGAGCTGTTGGGGCGCCGTTTCGAGCCGGTGCCGGTGGCCTTCGATCTGCGCGGGCGCACTGCCGGCATGTACCGGGTGCGGCGGGAGCAGCGGCTGATCCGCTACAACCCGTGGATTTTCGCCAAGTATTTCGACGATAGCCTGAATGTGACGGTGCCTCACGAGGTGGCCCATTACCTGGTGGACTGCATTCACGGCATTCGCCGGGTGAAGCCACACGGCGCTGAGTGGCGGGGCATCATGGACGCCTTCGGCGTGGATAGCCGCGCCACTGCCCGTTTTGATTTGGATGGCATTCCCCAGCGTCGCCAGCGGCAATTTCCCTACCGCTGTGCATGCCAGCATCACCAGCTCGGCAGCCGCCGCCACACCAAGGTGCAGAGCGGTGAGGCCCGCTATCGCTGCCGTCAGTGCGGCGAGCATCTGGTGGCCGCTTCTTGAGCTGGTTCGTCTATATGATCGAGGCCAGTGACGGCTCCCTTTATACCGGCATTACCACCGATGTGGAGCGGCGCTTTGTAGAGCATCGCGAGGGCAAACAGGGTGCCCGCTATTTCAATGGTCGCGAGCCGCAGCGGGTGGTGTATGTGGAGCCCGCGGAAGATCGCAGCAGTGCCTCGAGGCGGGAGGCCGCCATCAAGCAGCTGCGCCGGCAGCAGAAACTGGAACTGATTGCGGGAGGGAACACCGATGGCGGATATTGAGATTGTTCATGATGCCGCACAGCAGCGTTTTACTATCGAGCTGGAGCATGGCGAGGCGGTGCTGGAATACCAGTTGTTGCCCAATCAGACGATGAATTTTTACCGCACCTATGTGCCCGGGGAATACCGCAATCACGGTCTGGCGGAGAAGCTGGTGAGAGCCGGGCTGGCCTGGGCGAACCATCAGGGATATACCATCAGGGCCAGTTGCTGGTATGCGCAGAAATTTCTCTAGCTGAGATTCAGAAAAACAATTTTGAGGCAGGCGCTACGGCGTTAAGAAAAGCCGTAGCGACCATGGGATAGTGTTCTTTATTCGTAGGTGCAGAGGTAGGCGGTATCTACTGCCACCTTCAGCTGGAATGAAGCGTTGGCGGGCACTTCAAAGCTGTCGCCGGCGTTGAAGGTTTGCCAGTCGTCACTGCCGGGCAGTTTCACAGTCAGTGCGCCACTCACCACGGTCATCACTTCTTTCTTGCTGGTGCCAAATTCGTATTCGCCGGGGGCCATTACGCCGACGGTGGCGGGCAGGGTTTCGGTCTGGAAGCCGATGGAAACCACGGTGCCGTCAAAGTATTCGTTCACTTTAAACATGGAGACGCTCTCAACAGGTTGGGTCAATGAAAAGGCGGCTATAGTACCCGCAGTGCCCGGCGGATAGAATGCGCCCTTTGGGATTTTTTCGGGCCCTGATGTGAAAGCTTGGGATGTGATTGTCATTGGTGCCGGAGCGGCGGGCCTGATGTGCGCCGCGGTGGCCGGTCGGCGCGGCCGTAAGGTGCTGGTGCTGGAGCGGGCCAACAAGCCGGGCAAGAAGATCCTGATGTCCGGCGGCGGGCGTTGCAACTTCACCAACCTGTACGTGGAGCCGGGCAATTTCCTGTCGGAAAATCCCCATTTCTGTAAATCGGCCCTGAGCCGTTTCAGCCAGTGGGACTTTATCGAGCTGGTCAACAAACACGATATTCCCTACCACGAGAAAACCCTGGGCCAGTTGTTCTGTGATCGCCGTTCGCAGGATATTCTCGATATGTTGCTGAGCGAGGCGGAACGTGCAGGGGTAACCCTGCAGACCGGCTGTGATATCAAAGCGGTGCAGGCCGAAGAAGGATTTGTGCTGACGACCAGCCGGGGAGAATACCGCGCCAGTTCACTGGTGGTCGCCAGTGGTGGCCTGTCGGTGCCGACCCTCGGGGGTTCCGATATCGGCTATCGGCTGGCCCGGCAGTTCGGCCACAGTATTGTGCCGCTGCGCCCGGCGCTGGTGCCGTTCACCTTCAGTGATGGCTTCAAACTGCTGTCGGAAAAACTCACCGGAACCTCGGTGCCGGCGCGGGTGACTGCCGGCGGCGTGACCTTTGTGGAAAATATCCTTTTTACCCACCGGGGGCTGAGCGGCCCGGCGGTGTTGCAGGCGTCCAGCTACTGGCGCGAGGGTCAGGCGGTGGATGTGGATCTGCTGCCGGGTCTGGATGCGCAGCAGTGGTTGCATGAGATGAAACTCCAGCAGCCCAAAGTGCGGTTGCGCACGGTTCTGACCGGCAACCTGCCGCGCAAGCTGGTGCAGGAGCTGGAAGTATTGTGGTGGCAGGAGCGGGCGGAAACGCCGCTGGCGGAGTGGCCGGACAAGCAGTTGCAGGCGGTGGCGGAGCAACTGCACCGCTGGCAGCTGAAGCCCGCTGGCACCGAGGGCTACCGCACTGCGGAAGTGACCCTGGGTGGCGTTGATACCCGGGAGGTGTCCTCCAAGACCATGGAGAGCCGCCACCAGCCGGGTTTGTATTTTGTCGGCGAGGTGCTGGACGTCACCGGCCACTTGGGGGGCTTCAACTTCCAGTGGGCCTGGTCATCGGGTGTGGCCGCCGGGCAGAGCGTTTAAGTGAGAGAACTATTTTCGGTAAGAGAACCATGTTGAAAGAAGAATTGCTGCGGGAAACCGCGAAGATTGAATGGCGGGAACTGGAACGGTTTTTTGCCAATGGCACCACCATTTTCGTGGCGCCGGAGCTGGATCTGATCGATGTGGCCTGGGAAATCTGCCAGGACAATAAAGAGAAAATACAGGCCTGGATGGCCGCCGGGCAGGTAGGGCAAGTCAGCGATGAACAGGCGGTCGCCTGGTTGGAAACTGATGCGCTGGTGTGGTCGGTGGTAGTGAAGCCCTGGGTGCTGGTGCAGCCGGTTGGCAACTAGGGGAAGTTGACGGTCCCCGTAGTGCAAGCCTTACATCCGTCCAACCTTTCTGAATTTAGACCCGTCGAGCTTTCTCTACTGGATATTGGGTGCCGGTGGACAAGGCATAAATAATGGCCCTGTAAATGATGCGTGCGTCATCGAGTGCTCGGTGAGCACGGTACTCTTTGGTCTTGCGCAGCTTGCCGAGATAGGCGTCAAATACCCCCGCCTGGCCGTCGCTCAACAGGGTAGAGATATCTTCGACAGCAAATGTCTGTTTGATCCCGGCGTTCTCAAATAGCCGCTTTAACCAGAAATCGTCCCAGTCCCCGTGGTCTGAGAAAACAGTCGAGGCTCCCAACAATCTGTTGAGACTCCCGGCTACCACTGGTGACGACGTTCCCGTTTTGTCGAGTTCCTCGCGGGAGATGCCGTGTAATTCTTCCGCTTTGAGGCTCCAGTGTGTCCAGGGTTCCGCAGGCGAAATCAGCGACTGATATTCCTGCCGACCGTTAAAGACACCAACCTCAATTGGATAGCTGGCGGGGCTTAATCCGCTCGCTTCAATGTCTACCACCCATATTTCTTTCTGCATGTTCATGCCTCTTGTGTGGATGGGGTACACCTTTTCTGTAAAAGTCGCTACTTCTGGAAAAGTCACTACTGTACCTAAAGGTTCAAGTCGCTCAGACCGGGGTGATCGTCCGGGCGTCGGCCAAGGGGCCAGTGAAATTTACGGTCATTGATATCGATGGGGTGTTCGTTAATGCTGGCGATGCGGCGACGCATCAGGCCATCTGCATCGAACTCCCAGTTTTCATTGCCATAGGCCCTGAACCACTGTCCTGAATCGTCGTGGAATTCATAGGCGAAACGCACGGCTATCCGGTTGCCGCTGAATGCCCAAAGCTCTTTGATAAGGCGATAATCCAGCTCGCGCATCCATTTGCGGGTTAGCAGTTGCACAATCTCCTGGTGGCCGCTGACAAATTCCGCACGGTTTCGCCAGGGGCAGCCAGGCGTATAGGCCAGGGATACCTTTTCGGGGTTGCGGCTGTTCCAGGCATCTTCTGCAAGGCGGATTTTTTCTCTCGCTGTTTCCTCGGTGAATGGCGGTAAAGGTGGGCGGGCCATTGGTAATCCTCTTCAATAAAAAGTACCGGGTGGCGAATACGCCACCCGAGCACCATTAGGCGACTAATTGTTCAGCGACGGGAAAGTCAATTTCAGTCTCCAGGACTTCATTGATGTAGTTGCTGAACGTATTCAGAACAACGTGCCCGACAATTTCTACAATTTCAGCATCGTTGTAACCGGCGGCACGAACGGCCTGAAACTCCGAATCCGAAACCTTACCGCGGTTTTGGGCAACGTTGACGGCAAACCTGACGGCGGCTGCGGCCTTGGCATCTCCAGATGTGCCAAGCCGGTTGGCATTGATTTCACTGACACTCAGCTTGGCCAGGTTTGTGCCGAGGTAGCTGTGCGCGGCTAGGCAATAGTCGCAGCCGTTGAGTTCTGCCACGGCGAGGGCGATGCGTTCCCGTGTCTGGGCGCTCAGTGCGCCCTTGCTCAGTGCCCCGTTCAGGCCCAGATAGCCTTCGAGCGCCTGAGGGCTGGTGGCGAGGATGCGGAACAGGTTGGGTACGCTGCCCAGTAGATTATTGACAGCTTGTAGTGAATTTCTAGAAGCCTCCGGGGCTGAGTCAATTGAGATGGGGGTCGGTATGCGAGACATGATGAGCTCCTGTGTGATCAAAGTTGGAAAGCTCATACTACAATTAATAAAATGATAGATAATTGGTGTAAATATTAATTATTTGTTGCGTATAATGAAATTATTGGTGCGGCAGTGGAGGCTTGGTCGTGGACAAATTTGAGGCAATGCGGGTTTTTGTGGAAGTGGCGGATACCAGCAGTTTCAGTGGCGCCAGCCGAAAACTTGGCCTTTCCGCACCCGCAGTGACGCGTTCCGTTGCCCAGCTTGAGAGTGCACTCGGGGTGCGCCTGCTAAACAGGACCACTCGCCATGTTCGGCTGACGGATGCGGGTGTTCGTTTTTTTGATGATGCCAAGCGTATTCTTGAAGAGGTGGAGCAGGCGGAAGCGATGGTGACGGGCAGTTATGCGCAGCCCAAGGGTGTGCTATCTGTTACCGCCCCTGTCCTGTTTGGGCAGATGCACATTGCGCCCATTCTGACGGAATATCTGCAAACTAACCCGGCTGTAACGGTGAGAGCGCTCTTTTTTGACCGCATAAGTAATTTGCTCGAGGAGGGGCTGGATGTGGCCATTCGGCTAGGTCCTCTCAAAGATTCGAGTTTGTATGCCATCTGTGTAGGGCATGTTCAGCGGGTTGTGTGCGCTGCTCCCGACTATTTAAAAGAACACGGCGCTCCCGAACACCCATCCGAACTCAGCGATCACTCGATAATCCTTGCCACCACGGTCGAACCCTCGACGACCTGGCGATTTGAAACCCCAGCGGGCAAAGAGAACGTAAGGGTTACCCCGAGGCTGTTCTGTAGCCAGAATGGTACGGCAATCAGTGCGGTTAAACAGGGCTTTGGCGTCACCCGCCTGATGTCATATCAAGTGGGCGAAGAACTTCGAGATGGATCCTTGAAGCGGATTTTACGTGACTTTGAAATGGAGCCCTTGCCAGTGAATATCGTCTATTTCGGCGGTCGGCAGGCCAGTGCCAAGGTTAGATCGTTTATTGATTTGGCAGTCGACCGCTTGAGAGGTAACCCCTATCTCGATCACTAGTATCTGCGAATGGCCGGAGAGAGAACCTCAGCAATACCAGTTTTCCGGGCTAATGCTCAAAGTGGTGATGTCGTTGCCAAACCAGACAGTGCCATCCTGAATCGTCGCCTGCAAGATCATGGTGCGCCTGGCCATACCGGCCAGCGCCGCGGTGTCTTCCGGGGACAGGTAAATGACGGTCAGGTTGTCGAACCGGGATATATCATTCTGGATGTTCTGCCACCACACCGGTGCAGTGCGGGCGCCGTAGGCGTAGACGATTACCCTGTCTGCCCGGTTGCTGGCCTTGCGAATGCGGCGCTCGTCGGGCAGGCCCACCTCGATCCACAACTCGATATCCCCCTGCAGGTTTTTCTGCCACAGGTCCGGTTCGTCGTCGGTGGATAGCCCTTTGGTGAACTGCAGCTGTTCATCGGCATTGAGGGCGAAGGCCAGCAGCCGCACCATCATCCGCTCATCGGTTTCCGAGGGGTGGCGGGCCAGGGTGAGGCTATGGCTCAGATAGTGGTCCCGGTCCATGTCGGCCACATTCAATTCGGCTTTGAAGACGGTGGCCTTGAGCGCCATGGGGAACCTGTGGAAAGCAAAAGCGGGGAAATGTGGGGCGGTGACTCCGCCCCGATTTTATGGGGTCGTCGGTTGGATCAGGTGATGATGCCGGAGCCGCCCATGCCGCCAAGTCCGCCCATACCGCCGAGTCCACCGTCCTTGCCGGGGACAACGATCTTGGACGCCTGCTCGCGGCGCATTTCTTCCAGTTCGCGGGCGGTGCGCTCAACGGCGGCTTCCGCCTCGGCGCCAAATTTTTCCGCGGCCTCACCGATGCTGTGGGCTTCGATCAGGAAGTTGATCGGCAGGGCGCCCATGGGGGTCATCACCTGGGTGGAACCCATGTAGGCCACTTCGCGGCTGGTGTCGCGCTCACCCTCGGGGGTTACCGGGGTCAGGCGGCGGATGCTGCCGATTTTCTGGTCGGTGAAGATTTCCTCCAGGTACAGTTCGGCGGGGTTCATGCTGGCGTCGAATTGCTTGTCTCTGCTCATGTCGTCTTTCTGTCACTCAGATTCGTTGCTCATAAAGGTGGCACACCCTAACAGATTTTGACCACGCCGTCAGGGCGCGGTGATCTGGGACTTGAGGGTTTCCACCAGGGCATTGGCTGCAGAGGACAGCGGATAGCGGCGGCGGGTGAGGATGCCGACCCGGCGGGTGACCACCGGTTCTGTGAGCGGTCGGCTCTCGGCTCCCAGCGCCTCCATCTGCTGAATGGCCAGGGAGGGGACCACACTGATACCGAGCCCGTTGGCGACCATGGAACCGATGGACGCCAGCTGGTGGGCTTCGAATTCCACGGTGAGCTTGATGCCGCAACTGGCGGTGGTGTCGTCGATCATCTGGCGCATCGCCGAGGGACGCTGCAGGGTTACGAAGGGGTAATCCTGGAGCTGGGCCCAGCGAATCTCTTTCTGCTTTAGCAGTGGATGATTGGGTGGTGTGACCACGAAGAAGCTGTCCTCGAACAGCGGCTCGAAGTGCAGGTCATCGGATTCCTCCAGGTCGAAGGTGACGCCCACCTCCACACGCCCCTTGCGCACCATCTCGATCACCTCTTCGGCCACCACGTCCTGGACGGTGATGTTGATGTCCGGGAACTGGTCGCGGTAGTGGTGCAGCGCCTTCGGCAGCTTGCTGATGGAAAAGGATGCCATAGTGGCGATGCCCAGTTTGCCGCGGCGCATGGCGAACAGGTTGTGCAGGTCGGTGAGGGCGTTGTCCCAGTCTGCCAGCAGGCGCTGTGCCACCGGCAGAAAGGCCTCTCCCTCAGGGGTCAGCGACAGGGTGCGGGTGGTGCGCGCCAGCAGTTTGCCCCCGACAACTTCCTCCATGTTCTTCAGGGCAATGCTGAGTGCCGGTTGCGACAAGTGCAGCCGTTCACCGGCTTCCGCGAAGTTGCGGGTCTGGGCCACGGTGACGAAGGCCTTCAGCTGTTTGATGGTTATGTCCATGAATTTCTTTCACTTATTTATAAGCGGGGCTAATCAGTTGATTAAAATTTTACGCTTGATAAATATATTGCGCTATAGGATGCTTTACGCCGTTTTGCAAGCCTGAAGTATTGGCTGCCGGGGTAAGTAATAAGAAACGACTGAGGAGTTAAGTTCATGGCGGGTTTCGATAAGGTGGTAAGCACCTACGAAGAAGCGATGGCAGGTCTCGAAGATGGCATGACCGTCATTGCTGGCGGATTTGGTATCTGTGGTATCCCTGAAAATCTGATCAAGCAGATCAAGAAAATGGGCACCAAGGACCTCACCATTGTTTCCAATAACTGTGGTATCGATGGCTTTGGTCTCGGCATTCTGCTGGAAGATCGCCAAATCAAGAAAATGGTCTCTTCCTATGTGGGTGAGAACAAATTGTTTGAAGAGCAGTTGCTTTCCGGTCAGCTGGAAGTGGAACTGACTCCCCAGGGCACCCTGGCGGAAAAAATGCGTGCCGCTGGTGCTGGCATTCCGGCTTTCTACACTGCGACTGGCTACGGCACCGACGTTGGTAAAGGCAAAGATGTGCGCGAATTCAATGGCCGCAAGTACATTCTGGAAGAGTCCATTCAGGGTGACTTCTCGATTGTAAAAGCCTGGAAAGCGGACCGTTATGGCAACGCTATCTACCGCAACACTGCGATGAACTTCAATCCGATGGCAGCTACTGCCGGCAAGATCTGCGTGATGGAAGTTGAAGAGATTGTCGAGCCCGGCGAACTGGATCCGATGCAGATTCACACTCCTGGAATTTATGTGGATCGCCTGATTCAGGGTACGTTTGAAAAACGTATTGAAATCCGCACCGTTCGCCAAGGCTAAGAGGAGAGACAATCATGGCACTTACTCGTGATCAAATGGCTATCCGTGTTGCCCGCGAGCTTCAGGATGGTTTCTACGTAAACCTCGGCATTGGCATCCCCACCCTGGTGGCGAACCACGTGCCGGAAGGTATGGAAGTAATGCTGCAGTCCGAAAACGGTCTGCTGGGTATGGGTCCGTTTCCTACCGAAGATAAAGTCGACCCGGATATGATCAACGCGGGCAAGCAGACTGTTACTGCTGCCAAGGGCGCCTCTATCTTTTCATCGGCGGAATCCTTCGCCATGATCCGCGGCGGCCATGTTGACCTGACCGTACTGGGTGCTTTCGAAGTGGATGTGCAAGGCAACATCGCTTCCTGGATGATCCCCGGCAAGCTGGTTAAAGGCATGGGCGGTGCGATGGACCTGGTGGCCGGCGCTGATAACATCATCGTGCTGATGACCCACGCTGACAAATACGGCAACTCCAAGCTGCTGCCTGAGTGTTCACTGCCGCTGACCGGTGCAGGTTGTATCAAGCAGGTTCTGACCGATCTGGCCTGGATTGAAATCCGTGATGGCAAGTTCCACCTGATGGAACGCGCTCCCGGTGTTTCCGTCGAGGAGATTGTCTCCCTGACTGCCGGAGAAATGGTTGTTCCCGATCACGTGCCGGAAATGCAGTTCTGATTGCCGACACCGATCTGAAAAAGGCTCCCGCACGGGAGCCTTTTTTGTTTGCGGTGTTCACAAACCCGCAGCTTTTTGTATAGTCGGTCGAATGACTTACACTGTTTGCTCCCATAGATTGCAATTCCGTTGACAGCCCGCATCTACCCTGCGGCCAACACCATCCAATGAACGAGGTGACTGTATGTTGAAAGGAAAGACCGCGCTGGTGACCGGCTCCACCAGCGGCATTGGTTATGCCATGGCGGACCGCCTGGCCAATGCCGGTGCCAATATTGTGTTGCACGGCCTGATGGACCCGGCCCAGGGGCAGTCCCTGGCGGAGGAATTCGGGGCCCGTTACGGTATCCAGTGCCTGTTCAGTGATGCAGATATTTCCACTGCCGAGGGCAATGAGGCGCTGGTGAATTCCGCCCTGGAGAAGTTCGGCCAGGTGGATATTCTTATCAATAACGCCGGTATCCAGTACACCGCTTCCGTGGAAGATTTTCCGGTAGCGAAGTGGGACGCCATTATCGCCATCAACCTGAGTTCCGCTTTTCACACCACCCGGCTGTTGGTGCCGGGCATGCAGGAGCGCGGTTGGGGTCGCATCATCAACATCGCTTCCGTACACGGGCTGGTGGCGTCGGTGCAGAAGGCTGCCTATGTGGCTGCCAAGCACGGCATCGTCGGTCTCACCAAGGTGGTGGCGCTGGAAAATGCCGAGAAGGGCATCACCGTGAATGCCATCTGCCCCGGCTGGGTGGATACCGAACTGGTGGCGGCGCAATTCCGGGCTGTGGCGGAACGCGACGGTGTGGATTTTGAAGAGGGCAAGCGTCGCGCCATTATCGCCAAGCAGCCGCTGCCCAAGGCTACCCAGCCATCGGCGCTGGGGGACCTGGCGGTATTCCTGTGCTCCGACTCGGCGGCCACCATCACCGGCGCCAGCCTGCCGATGGATGGTGCCTGGACCGCGCAATAATCCGGAATACCAAGAGCCCGGTGCAGTTGGTCGTTTTACAGACAGTTGCACCGGGTTTGCTGTAGAATCCGCGCCTCTTTTTTCTCCGATAACGACCGCCCGGATGCCCGGGCCCACAGGTGTAAATTGTCAGGCAAAGTTGGTTTTATCTCCCTCGGCTGCCCCAAGGCGCTGGTGGACTCCGAACGCATTCTCACCCAGTTGCGGCTGGAGGGCTATGAAGTGTCCCCGAGCTACGAGGATGCCGACGTGGTGGTGGTCAACACCTGTGGTTTTCTTGACAGCGCCAAGCAGGAATCCCTGGATGCCATTGGCGAGGCCATGGCGGAAAACGGCCGGGTGATCGTCACCGGTTGCATGGGCGGCGATGAGCAGGCTATCCGTCAGGTGCATCCCGGTGTGTTGGCGGTGTCCGGCCCTCACCAGTACGAGGCTGTGGTGGGTGCGGTGCACGAGTATGTGCCGCCGTCGAATGACCACAACCCCTATGTGGATCTGGTGCCCAAGCAGGGCGTCAAGCTGACCCCGCGCCACTATTCCTACCTGAAAATTTCCGAGGGCTGCAACCACCGTTGCAGCTTCTGCATTATCCCCTCCATCCGCGGTGACCTGGTGAGTCGACCCATCGGCAGTGTGATGGACGAGGCGGAGCGGCTGGTGAACGCCGGCACGAAGGAGCTGCTGGTGATTTCCCAGGACACCAGTGCTTACGGGGTGGATGTGAAGTTCCGCACCGGGTTCTGGCAGGGCAAACCGGTCAAAACCCACATGCAGCAGCTCTGTGAAGCGCTGGGCGAACTGGGGGTTTGGGTGCGGCTGCACTACGTTTACCCCTATCCCCACGTGGACAATGTGCTGCCCTTGATGGCCGAAGGGAAAATTCTTCCCTACCTGGATATCCCCTTCCAGCATGCCCATCCCGAAGTGCTGAAAGCCATGAAGCGCCCGGCCAACGAGGAAAAGGTGTTGGAGCGCATTCGCCGCTGGCGGGAAACCTGCCCGGACCTGACTCTGCGCAGTACCTTTATCGTCGGTTTTCCCGGTGAGACCGAAGAGCAGTTCCAGTATCTTCTGGACTGGTTGCAGGAGGCCCAACTCGACCGGGTCGGCTGTTTCAAATACGAGGCTGTTGACGGCGCCCCGGCGACTGAACTGCCCGGTGCAGTGCCGGAAGAGGTCAAGCAGGAGCGCTGGGAGCGCTTTATGGAAGCCCAGCAGGGCATCAGTGCCCAACGCCTGCAGGCCAAGGTGGGTCGCACCATTGAGGTGTTGATTGACGAAGTAGACGAAGAGGGTGCCATCGGCCGTTCCAGTGCCGACGCTCCGGAAATCGACGGCAATGTTTTCCTCGACGGAGAGTTTAGCTTGCAGCCTGGCGATCTGGTTAAGGCCAGGGTAGTCGAGGCGGAGGAGTATGATCTGGTGGCAGAGCTGGCCTGATTCCGGTCAGCGCTCTCTCAATAAAAAAGGCCGGCATTTAGCCGGCCTTTTTCTTGCTTTGCCCGAGGGCTTAGTGCTGGTGACCGCCTGGGCCGTGAACGTGGCCGTGGGAAAGTTCTTCTTCAGTGGCTTCACGCACAGACTCGATGCTGACTTCGAAGGTCAGATCCTTCCCCGCCAGCGGGTGGTTGCCGTCTACAGTGACGGTATCGTCGGTGGTAGCGGTGACCACGACGGAGATAGGGCCTGAGGGGGTCTGTGCTTCAAAGCGCATGCCGGGCTTAACTTCATCAATACCCTGAAATGCTTCCCGGGGGACTTCCTGGACCATGTGATCGTGGTACTCGCCGTAGGCTTCAGCGGCTGGCACGGTCACTTTCATGGAGTCACCTTCGGTCTTTCCTTCCATTGCCTTTTCTAGGCCAGGAATGATGTTGTTGTGACCGTGAATATAGGCCAGCGGTGCCGTATCAGAAGACGAATCCAGCTGAACGCCGTCCTCGTCAGTGAGTGTGTAGTGAAAGAGCACGACGGCATTTTCAGTAATGTTCATTTGGATTCCTGCATGTCTTATGTGTTTGCACTGAGTCGGGCATTATGGGTGATGGGGTCCCATTTGCCAAGGAAGCCTCCATTTCGCTACAGCATCGGTACAGTCTCCAATTTTTTTGACCAGATTTCCGGCTTTGGTTTCCAGACGATCTCGATCGGAGGAGTGGGAATGGGGCCCTTCCCTTTTCCCCTGGCGTCGTGGCGCGGTACTGTGGGGCATAGCGGCTGAGTGCCTGCTAGCAGCTTAAGGAATATCGGGAGGGTTTTTGGTAACTACTACCTATAGTGTTTGTTCTGGCGTGTGACACTAGATGTTGTATATACTCGATTCCCATCGCAGCTATTGCCGGTTTCTGAGACACCGCTTCTATGCAGCAGGAGAGAAGCGAAAAACCGGATGCGCAGGGGCTTACAGAGACGTCAAGTTTCCTGATCAGGCTGCTTCGATTCCGCTCAAAAAAACAAACTGCATAAGGAAACCAGTAACGCCATGTCGATTGAAGCCCTCAAAACTGCAGAAGAGCTTTCCCCTATCGAAATCAAACTCCAACCCGCCTCAGAAGATATCTGGGATAAAAAATACCGACTGAAAGACAAGAGTGGCAATCCGGTGGATGCCACCATTGATGGCACATACAGTCGTGTGGCAAAGGCGTTGGCCGAGGTGGAAGAACCTGCAAAACAGGGTCACTGGTATGAACGTTTCCTGTGGGCACTGCGCAACGGCGCCATTCCTGCCGGTCGCATTATTTCCAATGCCGGCGCGCTGGAGCACAAACCCGCCACCTCAACCATCAACTGCACCGTGTCCGGCACTATCCAGGACTCCATGCAGAACATTCTAGAGAAGAACCTCGAAGCAGGACTGACCCTGAAAGCTGGTTGCGGCATCGGGTACGAATTTTCCACCCTACGCCCCCGCGGTGCTTATGTATCAGGTGCCGGGGCCTACACATCCGGCCCGCTGTCCTTCATGGATATCTTCGACAAGATGTGTTTCACCGTCTCCTCCGCCGGCGGCCGCCGCGGTGCGCAGATGGCAACCTTCGATGTCAGCCACCCGGACGTGGTGGATTTTATCCGCGCCAAGCGCGAAGACGGTCGCCTGCGTCAGTTCAACCTGTCGTTGCTGGTGACCGAGGAATTTATGGAAGCAGTGAAAGCGGACGGTGAGTGGTCCCTCTGTTTCCCTGTTACCCGCAAGGAAATGGAACAGGGCACGGTCGATCCCGCCGACGATACCATTGTCTGGCGCGAGTTCCCCACCACCGAGGGCTACGTGGCCAATGACGAGGGTCTGGTGGCCTGCCGTATTTACCGCACCGTCAAGGCACGCCAGTTGTGGAACGTGATTATGAGTTCCACCTACGATTACGCCGAGCCGGGATTCATCCTCATCGACAAGGTCAACCAGCTCAACAACAACTGGTTCTGCGAGAACATCCGCGCCACCAACCCCTGTGGTGAGCAACCCCTGCCGCCCTATGGCAGCTGCCTGCTGGGCTCCATCAACCTGACCAAGTTCGTATTGAACCCTTTCACCGATAAAGCCCGTTTCGATTGGGAAAACTTCCGCGAGGTGGTGTCGGTATTCACCCGCATGCTGGACAACGTGGTGGAAATCAACGGCCTGCCGCTGGAAGGCCAGCGCAATGAAATTACCCGCAAGCGCCGCCACGGTATGGGCTTCCTGGGGCTGGGTTCAACCATGACCATGCTGAAAGTCCCCTATGGCAGCAAGGAATCCCTGAAGTTGACCGAGGAGATCTCCAGGGAAATGGCTCTGGCGGGCTGGCGCACCGGCCTGGAGCTGGCCAAGGAAAAAGGTCCGGCACCGATCATGGACGAGGAGTTCGAGGTCACCGAAGCGATGCTGCACAAGCGCCCGGAAATGGCGAGGGACGGTATCGTGGTTGGCGACAAGCTGAAGGGCAAGGTGCTGCAGGCTCGCTACAGCCGCTACATGCAGAAAGTGGCGCAGGTGGACCCTCAGCTGGTGGAGGAGATCGCCAATGTTGGCTGTCGCTTCACCCACCATTCTTCCATTGCGCCCACCGGCACCATTTCACTGTCCCTGGCCAACAACGCCAGCAACGGTATTGAGCCGAGCTTCGCCCACCACTATTCCCGCAACGTGATCCGCGAGGGCAAGAAGTCCAAGGAGAAAGTGGACGTGTTCTCTTACGAACTGCTGGCCTACCGGGAACTGATTAACGCCCGCGCCATGCCGTTCAGCGAAGACCCGGCCGAGAAGCTGCCCGATTACTTCGTGGCCAGCGACGACATCAAGCCCAAGCAGCACGTGGATGTGCAGGCGGCGGCCCAGAAGTGGGTGGATTCCTCCATCTCCAAGACCATCAACGTGCCCACCGATTGCGACTTTGATGAGTTCAAGGATATCTACATGTACGCCTATGAGAATGGGCTCAAGGGCTGTACTACCTTCCGCTTCAACCCGGAAGCGTTCCAGGGCGTGCTGGTGAAGGAAAAAGATCTCGAGAACACCACCTACCGCTTTACTCTGGAAGACGGCTCCACCGTCGAACTGAAGGGTAATGAGGAAGTGGAATATGACGGCGAGACCCATACCGCCGCAAACCTGTTCGATGCCTTGAAAGAAGGCTACTACGGCAAATTCTGAGCGGAATTACTGACATGACTGTAAAACTCGATAAGAAAATCATCGGCTACAAGGTGGTGACGCCCTCCAACGATGAGGTGTTGCCGGAAGAGAAACCCGCGGCGTCCGAACTGGAGCGCTCCATCGAGCAGATGCACGAGAACCTCAGCCGCCCGGAAGAGCTGCACGGGTCTACCTACAAGGTGAAAACCCCGCTGTCTGATCACGCGCTGTATATCACCATCAATGACATCATCCTGAACCAGGGTACCGACCACGAGCAGCGCCGTCCCTTCGAGATTTTCATCAACTCGAAGAACATGGACCAGTTCCAGTGGGTGGTGGCGTTGACCCGGGTAATCTCCGCGGTATTCCGCAAGGGCGGTGACTGCACCTTCCTGGCGGAAGAGCTGAAAGCGGTGTTCGACCCCCAGGGCGGTTACTTCAAGCGCGGTGGCAAGTTCATGCCATCACTGGTGGCGGAAATTGGCGAGGCTATCGAATCCCACCTGACCAAGATCGGCATGTTGAAGGCCCCGGAACTGGGCGATCACCAGAAAGCCATCCTGGCGGAAAAGCGCGCTGAGTATGAAGCGGCGAGCCAGCAGGCAACGCCCCAGGCGAAGACCAGCAACCCGTTTCCGGAAAGTGCCCAGCTCTGCCATAAGTGTATGACCAAGGCCGTCATCCTCATGGATGGCTGTATGACCTGCCTCAATTGCGGCGACTCGAAGTGCGGATGATCAACTCCAGTCAAGAAAAAAATATCCGCATGTGAGGGGAGATTGGCCGGGGTTTACCCGGCTTTTTTTCGCCCGCACTTTTCCCCTAGAGGAAACCCTGGTGGCATTCAGCAGGTAAAGCGCTTGCGGCTGAGGTAACATGGCTCGGTGTTAATGACGGGAGTTAGGCCATTGATCCGACAGCCAGCTAAAAGCCTGCGGGCCTTTCAGATTTAAACGGGGCTGTCCGTGAAACGGCTGTATTTGCCCAGAATCAACTCGATCCCGGCCCTGGCATTTGTGGCGCTGGCTCTGGCTATCCTGCCGTTGGCATTGGCCCTTCTGACGTCCCTTCTGTATGTCGATCGCCTCAACCAGCAGGGGCAGAATGCCATTCACCAGGCGACCATCCTGGCCAATGCCAGCCAGACCATGTCCGACTCACTGATCGCGATGGAGCGCAGTGCCCGCCAGTACAACATCCTGTTGGATAAGGAACTGTTCAACCTGTACCTGGAGCACCGGGAAAATTTCAACGGAGCGCTGGATCAGCTGGCCAGTCTGCCGGTGGAAGCAAATATCGTCTCCCTGCAGCAGCAAATCCAGGCGGAAGAGCGCCACATTTATGAGGGCCTGCAGACAGTGCTGCTGGGTACGGACGAGTCGGCGAGGTTGCTCTCCGGGTTTGACCAGATCAACGGCAAGGCCAGGACCATCCGCGATGAGGCGACCCGACTGAAATCGCAGGCGGTGGAAAGCCTCCAGCAGTCTGCCCAGCGGGCCAAGAGCCTGATGTCGTGGCAGCTTGCCGGTCTGCTGCCGATTCTGGGTTTCGTGGTGTACATGTTTTCCATGCGCATCCTTCGGCCCATCCGCCACCTCGACAGGGCTATCCGTCGGCTCGGGCGAGGGGAGCTGGACGAGCCCGTCAGCGTGGACGGCCCCAGTGACCTGGAGGAACTCGGCCTCAGTCTGGACTGGATGCGCCAGCGCATTAACGAGCTGGAAAATCAGAAGAACCGCTTTCTCCAGCACATGTCCCACGAGCTGAAAACCCCTTTGACCAGCCTCAGGGAAGGCTCCGAACTGCTCAGTGAGGGCACCCTGGGCGAGCTCAACGACAATCAGGCGGACGTTGCGCAACTGCTCAGGCACAATGTGCTGCGCCTGCAACAGCAGATCGAGAACCTGCTCCGATTCAGTGTCGCGCAATCCCAGCAGGTCAGCCTTAATATCAGTTCCTTCGCTATTACCGACTTGCTGGAAGAAGTGCTGCGGGAGCATCAGCTGCCGATCCGCAACAAGTCTCTGCAAACGGAGCTGGAGGTCGAGGATGCCGAGGTTGCCAGCGACCGGGAGAAGCTGCGGACAGTGATCGATAATCTGCTCTCCAATGCGGTGAAGTATTCTCCGCCGGGCGGCTGTCTCAGGATCGCCGTGCAATGTTCGCCGGAGCATCTGGAAATCGAGGTCCAGGATGAGGGGCCGGGAATTCCGGAAACAGAGCGTGAGAGAATATTCGAGGCATTTTTCCAGGGATCGATCCCGGCAAAAAGCGCAGTGAAGGGCAGCGGCATCGGACTGTCCGTATGCCGGGCCTATGTCGAGTCCCTTGGAGGGGATATCGTCGTTAAACCATCTGGCCGGGGGGCAAAACTCTGTGTTTTGATTCCCCGGCAATGTTAATCAATCTTCGGGAAAGACTATTGCCATGATCTTCAGGCAGTTGCGTTGGATGTTGTCCTGTGCGGTGTTGTCGGCCCTGCTGGCCGGGTGCCAGACGGTGCCCGAGTGGTTTGGTCAGGGCAGCAGTGAACCCGGCTCTGCCGGCTTGTTGCCTGTCGACCATGAATTGCCGGGGCTGGTGGATTACGCCGAGTGGCTGAGTCAACAGCGCAGCCCGGTGTTGGTGGCCACCTATCGCAAGGTGAAACAGCGGGTCGACCAGTCCCGTAGCCCCCACGACGTGCTGAACCTGGCTATGCTTCTGGCCGTTCCCGATTCCGGTTTTCAGAATGATGCACGGGCCCTGGAGTTGTACGACGAGGTGTTGGCCGTCGCGACAGAGGCGGATTTGCGCAATTTTATCCGCCTGCAACAGCTCAGCCTGCGGGACCGCGACAATCTCAGTCGCTCCTGGCAGCGCCAGGTTGAACAGCAGAAGCAGCAGGTGGTGATACTCCAGCAGCAGCTGGATCAACTCAAATCCATCGAAAAGGGACTGATTGAGCGACAGGGGGACTGAGGGTGGTCGAGAGCGCTGGCAAGGCCAGAATCCTGGTGGTGGACGACGACGCAGACCTGCGCAAACTGCTGCAGCTGAGGCTGAGTGCTGCCGGCTATGCTGTTGTCACTGTCGCCAGTGGTGAGGAGGCCTTGGCGGCCCTACCGGGATTGCGTCCCCAACTGGTACTCACCGACCTGCGCATGGATGGCATGGACGGCATGGCGCTGTTCTCTGCCATCAATCGCCAGCAGCCCTCGCTGCCAGTCATCATCCTGACTGCCCACGGCAGTATTCCCGACGCGGTTGAAGCCACCCAAAAGGGGGTGTTTTCCTACCTGACCAAGCCCTTTGACAGCGGCGAATTGCTGGCCACCGTAAAGCGGGCGCTCTTGATCGCACCCGCTGGGCCGACATCCGAGCAGCTACCGCGGAGCCAGGATTGGCGAACCGCCATCATCAGCCAGAGCGCCGTCATGGAGGATCTGTTGGCGCAGGCGCGCCGGGTTGCCGCCTCTGATGTCAGTGTATTGATCCAGAGCGAAAGTGGCACCGGCAAGGAGCTGCTGGCCCGCTCCATCCACGACGCCAGCGAGCGCCGCCAGGGACCGTTTGTGGCGGTCAATTGCAGCGCCATTCCCGAACAGCTGCTGGAGTCTGAATTGTTTGGTCATGTCAAAGGGGCATTTACCGGTGCCACCAGCCCGCGCAAGGGGCTTTTCCAGGAGGCCCGAGGTGGCACCATCTTCCTGGATGAGATCGGTGACATGCCGATATCTTTCCAGAGCAAGCTGTTGCGTACCCTCCAGGAAAACGAGGTCAGGCCGGTGGGAGCCGACAATTCCATCGCCATCGATGTGCGAGTGATTTCCGCCACCCACCGCAACCTGGAGGCGGCGATCAGCAACGGCTCGTTTCGCGGCGATCTATATTACCGCCTGAATGTGGTGATGCTGGAACTGCCACCCTTGCGGGAACGCGCTGAAGATATCCCACTGCTGGTGAATCACTTCCTCCGGGTCAATGCCGAAAAGAGCGGGCAGGGCAGAAAGAAATTCTCCCCGGAAGCTCTGGCACTGCTGGTAGCGGCCCCCTGGCCCGGCAACATTCGCCAGTTGCAAAACGTTGTTGCCCAGACCCATGTACTGGCTTCTGGTCCTATCATCCCGGCTACCCTGGTGCAGAAGGCGTTGCGGACTGATGCTGCACCCCTGTTGACCCTGACCGAGGCGAGAGACCAGTTCGAGCGGGATTACCTGATCCGATTGCTGCAAATGACAGAGGGCAATGTCACCAAGGCTGCTGATCTGGCCGGGCGCAACCGCACGGAGCTGTACAAGCTCTTCACCAGGCACGCACTGAATCCGGAACTGTTCCGGCAACAGAGCGATGCCGACAGCGAGTAACCGACGCGCCTGAATCCTGTGGCTGTTTCGCTGCAAATGGTTGGCTGTCGCTGATTTGAGACAGTCTAACATTCTGAATTAATTAATATTTCATACATCTATCTGAATAAGTGTCGTCAAATCCCGACACTTATTCCCATCTCTGTCTGCTTTTCCTTTCTCCCTCGCCCTGAAATCGGTTGGCTAGACTCTTAATCTACTGATTTTAAATAGATATTTTCCGGTTGGCACGGATGTTGGAATGCTTGCTTCAAGGTTCTGGATCAGGCAGTCATGACTCCGGACATAACCAGGCAACACCATCAGGAGATGCTACGTGAAGAAATGGTTTTCAAGGTTAAGGCACCGCAAGGAACGACGGGAGCAGTTGATGTTCACGGTGTTGGCCATCGGTCTGGCGGCCTGTAGCGCCGGCAGTATCGCCGATGATCAGCGGGCGGACCTGGAGCAGCGATTCCGGGATGGCTGGACAGAGGGCAAGATCGAAACCATCTACCTGCTCAACCCCTACCTGGGCAGCTTTGGGCTCGACGCCGAGGTGCACGGCAATGCACTGATCCTCACCGGCGAGGTTGACGATGCCATTGATCACGCCCTGGCAGAGGCCATTGCCCAGGGGATCGAGGGCGTCGATTCCATCGACAACCGGATTGTGATCGTCCCGACAAAAAGTGAGCCCGTTGCCGAGGAACCCGATGGTGAGCGGGACTTTACCCCTGAGCGTGACTTTACCCAGAAGTTACAGGACATCACCACTACAACCCTGGTGAAGGGGAAATTGCTGCGCAGCCCGTACATTGAAGGATTGGACATCAACGTAGATACGCTGAACGGCAAGGTCACCCTGCAGGGGCCAGTGGATAGTGGCGCCGCCAAGGACCTCGCCTGGCGACTGGCCAAGAATACACACGGCGTAGTCGCAGTGGACAATCGTCTGGAGGTGCGGACACCCCCGGCCAGCCAGACTGCCTCTTCCCCGTGAGTAGGCCAACAACCGCAGACTGATTATTCAAACCAAAGGAGAAAGTTATGTTAAGCGCAAAAATGAAACGTTATATGAGCTGTACTTTGATCGTGTTGATGACGACAGCGGGCATACAGGCTACAGCCAATGCCGCCCTGATCGGCACCTCCCAGGTGGCGAGCGAGGCCAGCGTAGAGCTGCAACGGGATGAACTGCGCACATTGTTCGCCCGGGAAGACGTGGCGAAGCAGCTGTCTGCCATGGGAGTCGATCCCGCCGATGCGCAGGAGCGGGTGAGCAGCCTGAGCGATGCCGAAGTGGCGCAACTGCATGACAACGTCAAAGACTTACCTGCGGGCGCCGGAGCACTGGGCACCATCGCCCTGGTGCTGCTGATTCTGATCCTGCTGGATGTTGCCGGGGTCACCGATATCTTCCCGAGGGTCTGATGAATTCCTATCCCCCCAAGACTGGAGCTTGCACGTGGCTTTGCCACGTGCCTTTTTATCTCGCGATCCTGCTGCTGGCAGGTTGTGCCGCCACGCCTCAGACAGAGGCGCTGTTATCCGGTAGAGAGGAAGGTGCTGTACTGGAACATGAACTGGTAGATGTGCCGTTCTTTCCCCAGGACGAATACCAGTGTGGTCCTGCAGCGCTGGCTACCGTGCTGGCTGACAGCGGTGTGGCTGTGACGCCGAAACAGCTGGTTTCCATGGTCTATGTGCCGGAAAGGAAGGGCAGTTTTCAGGTGGAAATGATGGCGGCAGCCAGGCGCCATGATCGCATTCCCTATCGGATTGAGCCCGAACTCAAGGCCGTCATGACAGAGGTGAAGGCGGGGCACCCGGTGCTGGTATTACAAAACCTGGGCCTCGACTGGTATCCCCGCTGGCATTACGCGGTAGTGGTGGGCTATGACGTGGCGAGTGGCGACTTTATTCTTCGCTCCGGAGACATTAAGCGCCGTGTCACCGCCTTTAAGGCATTTGAGAACACCTGGGGGCGCAGTCAGTTCTGGGGTTTCGTCTTGTTAAAGCCCGGTGAGCTGCCTGCGTCCGGAAGGGAAAAGGACTATTTCCTGGCGGTTTCCGAATATGCCGAACAGGGAACGGAAGAGCATGTGTATGCTGCCATGGCGGCGGGTCTGGAGCGTTGGCCGGAAAGCAAATATTTACTCATGGGGGTCGGCAACCATTACGCCCGCAACCAGGAACTGGAACATGCGGTGATGGCCTACGAAAAAGTGCTTGAAGTGGAACCGGATTATGCTCCGGCCCACAACAATCTCGCTTGGGTTCTGGGTGAGCAGGGCAATTATGCCGCTGCCAGGCTGCACGCCGAGAAAGCGGTCGAGCTCGGTGGCCCCTATCTCGAACAATACCGCCTGACCCTGTCTGAACTGGAAAAGGTGCGCTAACCCGGTTGTGGGGGCACTTTTGCCGGGGCTTATTTACTGGGGCTTACTTTATTGGTGCTTAAGGACAACAAAAGAATTCAATTCCTATAGAGAAGGAAAAAGACAATGAACAGCAAAATTGAAAAACTTAAACCGTTCCTGCTGGTGACAGTGTTGACCGCGATGATCGCCGGTTGCGACAGCCGCGGCGAGATACTTGGAGAAACGGTCGCTGAAGCCACAGAAGCTGTTGAAAATGTCGAGGCGGCCGAAGCCTCCACTGTGCCGGAACCTGCACCAGAACCGGCACCCCCAGCCTGTCAGGACTGTGGTCGGGTTGTCTCAATTACCCCGGTGAATGTCCAGGGGGCCGGGAGTGGTGTGGGCGCTGTGGCGGGAGCCGTGGTCGGCGGATTGTTGGGTAATCAGGTGGGTGGCGGCAGTGGCAAAAAAGTCGCCACGGTGGTCGGTGCCGTAGGTGGTGCTTTTGCTGGTAATGAAGTCGAAAAACGCACCAAACAACAGACTTATTACGATGTGTTGGTACAGCTCGATGTCGGTGGTACCCGCACGGTGTCTGTCAATGATGCCCAGTACCTCAGCCCGGGTACCCCGGTCCGGGTTTCGGGCAACAACCTGGAGCTGTTGTAAGAAGGTTTGAGAATTGGGTGGCTGGGCTGCTATTTAATGATCGCTGTAGTAATGGCAGCCACCACCTGATCGGGGGTATCCAGGTCTCCGGGCACGGTGATATCCGCATAGCGACGGTACAGCGCGGTGCGCTCGGCGAACAGTTCCTCGAAACTCTGGTCCGGGCGGCGGGCGATGCCGCGGGTATCGTAGTCGCGGATGCGCTGTCGCAAAACGGTTAAGGGTGTGTCCAGATAGACGATGGTGCCATTGTTTGCGAGGTGCTCCATGGCCACTTCGCTGTACACGGCACTGCCGCCTGTGGCGATCACCAGGTTGCGACCGAGGATATCGGTGAGCACCTGTTCCTCGATCTGGCGCAGGTGCAGGTAGTCGTTCTCGTCCATGATCTGTTGCAGGGTTTTGCCCTCGCGCACCTGGATCAGGATGTCGGAGTCCACGAAGTCCTTGCCCAGCGTCTTGGCCAGCAGCAGGCCGACGGTGCTCTTGCCGGTGCCCGGCATGCCGATCAGCACGATATTGTCTTTCATATTGAATGCCTTGTCAGAGGGATGCCTTGACGAAGTCCATCAGCCTGGCAATGGCTTCACCGGGCTCGGGACTCTGGTCGATCAGGCTGATGCCCACTTTCCCCAGTCTGGGCAGTTTCTCGGTGGGTTTCAACACGCGCAGGTTTTCCGGCACGGTGCTGCGGGCCAGTACCGTGACCCCCAGTCCCTCCTGAATAGCAGCCTGAATGCCGGTGAGGTCGGGAATGGTGTAGACGATGCGCCAGTCCCGCTGGCTTTCCTTCAGACATTCAATACCGCGCTTGCGGTAGATGCAGCCGTCCGGAGCAGCGATCAGCGGCAGTGGCGATTGCAGGTGAGCATCGTGATCGCCGCTGGTGACCCAGACCAGTTCATCTTCTTTCACCAGGTTGTGGCCCGCCGTGGCGGGGTCGTCATGCAGCGCCAGGATCAGGTCGTAACTGCGCCGCCCTACTTCCGACAGCAGTTGCTTGCTGAGCGCGCAGGTGACTTCCAGGGTGACGTTGGGATAGGCCTGTGCGAAGCGACCGACGATCTTGGGCAGCAGGGTGGTGGCGAACTCGCTGGGGATGCCGAAGTGAATTTTGCCGCTCACAGTGGTCTTGCTGAATTGAGCCACAGCCTCATCGTTGAGCGCCAGAATCTGGCGTGCGTAACGGAACAGCAATTGTCCCGCACGGCTCAGTTCCAGCTGTTGCCCACTGCGTATCAGCAGGGTCTGTCCGAGCAATTGTTCAAGGCGCTTGATTTGCAGGCTGACCGCAGGTTGCGAGCGCCCCAGCCAGTCGGCCGCCTGAGTAAACCCCCCCAGTTCGACAACAGTGACAAAGGCGCGCAGCAGGTCTGTGGGCAGGTTTTTCATGACATTGATGCTATTAACAAATGTAATAGATGGATTTTAACTATTAATTTCACCAATTTCAGCCGGGCCGCTAACATGGGCGCCTTTATCCTGTTGCGACCACTGGCGGAATCCCATGACAGACCTCAGTTCTGACCTGAAAATCACCCCACTTAATGAGCTGCACCTGGAGTTGGGTGCCCGGATGGTGCCCTTTGCCGGTTACGAGATGCCGGTGCAATATCCCGACGGCATCATGACAGAGCACCTGCACACTCGCACCGCCGCAGGGTTGTTTGATGTTTCCCATATGGGCCAGGTGGTGATCAGTGGCGCCGGGGTGGCCAAGGCACTGGAAGCGCTGGTGCCGGTGGAGCTGGAAAGCCTGCCCATCAATCGCCAGACCTATGCCCTGTTCACCAATGATGAAGGCGGCATCCTCGACGACCTGATGATCGCCCGTTGGGCGGAAGATACTTTCTTCCTCGTGGTCAACGCGGCCTGTAAGGAACAGGACCTGGCACACCTGCAGGCCAACCTGTCCGGTTTCGATATCAACTACCTCGATGGTCGCGGCCTACTGGCCCTGCAGGGACCGGCTGCCGCCGAGGTGATGTCACAGATCGCACCGGCGGCCTGTGAACTGATTTTTATGAACGGCTGCCATGTGACCATCGACGGCGCCGACTGCTACATCACCCGCTCCGGTTACACCGGCGAGGACGGCTTTGAAATTTCCGTGCCCGCCGGGGCTGCTGAACCCCTGGCCCGCAAACTGCTGTCTTTCGAACAGGTCAACGCCATCGGTCTCGGCGCCCGTGACTCCCTGCGTCTGGAAGCGGGACTCTGTCTGTACGGCCACGATCTGGACACTACTACCACCCCGATCCAGGCAGCGCTGCTGTGGAGCATCAGCAAATCCCGCCGCCCCGACGGCGAGAAAGCGGGCGGTTTCCCCGGCGCCGAGGTGATCTTCGGGGAAATCGCCGAGGGTGTATCCCGCAAGCGGGTAGGGTTGGCAATTGAAGGCCGCGCACCGGTGCGCGAAGGCGCCGAGATCGTCAATGAGGCCGGTGAGCAGGTGGGTGTGGTGACCAGTGGCGGTTTTGGCCCAACCCTGGAGGCGCCCCTGGCCATGGGCTATGTGCAGGCAGAATACGCCGCTGTGGGCACCGCCCTGAGCGCTCTAGTACGTGGCAAGCCGCGCCCGGTGACAGTGGCGAAGATGCCTTTCGTAGCACAACGCTACTATCGTGGCTGATCGACCATTTAAAAGACTTTAAACCCGCTTATTCCTAGAGACGTGAATCCATGAAATCACTGGCTGAACTGACCAACAGCAACGAATTTTCCCGCCGCCATATCGGCCCCTCTGCCGAGGACCAGCAGGCCATGCTGGCGGCGCTGGGCTACGACAGTATGGAGTCCTTTATCAGCGCGGTGGTGCCTGCCAGCATTCGCTCCGAAAGAGCGCTGGAACTGGCGGAACCCTGCAGCGAACAACAGGCGTTGGCAGAACTGAAGGCCATTGCAGTGGAAAACCGGGTGATGAAGTCCTTTATCGGTCAGGGTTACTACAACTGCTTTACTCCCAACGTCATCCTGCGCAATGTGCTGGAAAATCCTGCCTGGTACACCGCCTACACGCCCTACCAGCCAGAGATCTCCCAGGGTCGCCTGGAGGCGCTGCTGAACTTCCAGACCATGATCACCGATCTCACCGGCATGGACCTGGCCAGTGCCTCACTGCTGGATGAGGGCACTGCCGCGGCAGAAGCCATGACCCTGTGCATGCGTATGGCCAAGTCCAAGGGCCGGGTGTTTTTCGTCGATGAACAGTGTCTGCCCCAGACCATCGCGGTAGTGCAGACCCGCGCCGAACCCCTCGATATCGAGGTGGTGGTGGGCAACCCTGCCGAGATGGGCGAGCACGAGTGTTTTGGTGTACTGCTGCAGTATCCTGGTGCCGACGGCGCCGTGCGCGACTTCTCCGCCGAGATCGAAGCCGCCCACCAGCAGAAAGCGCTGGTGGTGATGGCGGCGGATATCCTCGGTCTGCTGCTGTTGAAAAGCCCGGCGGAGCTGGGTGCCGATGTGGCTATCGGTTCCACCCAGCGCTTTGGTGTACCTTTCGGTTTCGGAGGTCCTCACGCTGCCTACATGGCCACTCGTGACGCCTTCAAACGCTCGCTGCCGGGCCGCTTGGTCGGTGTTTCCCTGGACAGTCGCGGCAAGCCCGCCTACCGACTGGCCCTGCAAACCCGCGAGCAGCACATCCGTCGCGAGAAAGCCACCAGTAACATCTGTACCGCCCAGGTACTGTTGGCGGTAATGGCCAGCATGTATGCGGTTTACCACGGTCCCGATGGTCTGAAGCGCATCGCCGAGCGGACTCACTGTCTCACCGCCATTCTGGCCGCCGGCCTGAAAAAGCTTGGTTTCGAACTGAATGACAGTTTCTTTGACACCCTCACCGTTGCCACTGGTGACAAGACAGCCGCCATCCATGCTGCGGCCCGGGAGCAGGGCATGAATCTGCGGGTGATCGACGATGGAAAACTCGGGATCTCCCTGGATGAAACCACCACGGCTGCCGATGTGGAGACCCTGTGGCGGTTGTTTGATGCCGGTTGCACCTTGACCGTTGCCGAACTGGAAGGCGCTGCCAAGAGTGGCTTGCCGGGCAATCTGCTGCGCAACAGCGAAGTGCTGAGCCACCCGGTATTCAACCGCTACCACTCGGAAACCGAAATGCTGCGCTACCTGCGCAAGCTGGCGGACAAGGACCTGGCGCTGGACCGGGCGATGATTCCCCTGGGTTCCTGCACCATGAAGCTGAATGCCACCGCCGAGATGCTGCCGGTGACCTGGCCGGAGTTCGGCGCCATTCACCCCTTCGCACCGGAAGACCAGACCCGCGGCTACCGTCGCATGATTGCCGATGTGGAGTCCATGCTCTGCGCCGCCACTGGTTACGACGCTGTATCCCTGCAGCCCAATGCCGGCTCCCAGGGTGAATACGCTGGGCTGCTGGCCATTCGCGGCTACCATGCGGCCCGCGGTGACAGCCATCGCACCATCTGCCTGATTCCCAGTTCTGCCCATGGAACCAACCCCGCCTCCGCACAGATGTGCGGCATGCAGGTAGTGGTAGTGGCCTGTGACGATAACGGCAACGTCGATCTGGATGACCTGCGCGCCAAGGCGGAACAGCACAGCGAACAGCTGGCGGCGATCATGGTGACCTATCCCTCCACCCACGGGGTATTCGAGGAAGGCATTACCGAGATCTGCGAAATCATCCACGGCCACGGTGGCCAGGTGTACATCGACGGTGCCAACCTCAACGCCATGGTGGGCTTGTGCCAGCCGGGCAAGTTTGGTGGCGATGTGTCCCACCTCAATCTCCACAAAACTTTCTGTATTCCCCACGGCGGCGGCGGCCCCGGCGTTGGGCCGGTGGCGGTGAAAGATCACCTGGCAGCGTACCTGCCGGGACATGTGAATCTGTCCGCTGACAGTGCCGTGGGTGCGGTGTCTTCTGCTCCTTGGGGCAGTGCCAGTATTCTGCCGATCACCTGGATGTACATTCGTATGATGGGAGCCGAGGGGCTGAAGCAGGCCACCGAAGGGGCGATTCTCAACGCCAACTACGTGGCCCAACGACTCAAGGATGCCTACCCGATTCTCTACACTGGCGCCAATGACCGGGTGGCCCACGAGTGCATCGTCGACCTCAACGGTATCAAGGAGGCTTCCGGTATCACTGTGGACGACGTAGCCAAGCGCCTGATCGACTACGGCTTCCACGCGCCGACCATGTCCTTCCCGGTACCGGGCACACTGATGATCGAGCCCACCGAAAGTGAGTCCCAGGAGGAGCTGGACCGCTTCTGCGACGCCATGCTGCAAATCCGCGAGGAGATTGCGGCGGTGGAGCGCGGTGAGTTCCCGCTGGAGGACAATCCCCTGTGCCACGCCCCCCACACCGCGGACACTGTGGCGGCGGACGACTGGCAGCGCAGCTACCCCCGTGAACTGGCGGCCTATCCGCTGGCATCCCTGCGGGAGACCAAGTACTGGTCGCCGGTGGGACGCATCGACAATGTCTACGGCGACCGCAACCTGATCTGTGCCTGCTTGCCGCTGTCGGACTACCAGTAATTCATATCCTGTTCCTGACGTAGAAAAGCCCCCGAAGTGATTCGGGGGCTTTTTGCTTATGGGGGCTTGTACCTGTTAGGGGATTGGTCGATGCTCGTCGTCTCAAAGTTAGAGAGGGATGATCTTGAAGTGCTATCCACGATTGCTTTGGTTGTCGATACTGCTCCTTCTTTCCGGTTGCCTGGGGATGCCGGATGGGGTGGAACCTGTCGAGGACTTTGACCGCGATGCCTATCTGGGCACCTGGTATGAAATTGCCCGCCTGGATCACTCTTTCGAACGGGGATTGTCCCGTGTGACTGCCGAATACAGCCTGCGGGATGACGGAGGTATCCGGGTGATCAATCGCGGCTACGATGCTGAAAAAGGTGAGTGGAAGTCTGCGGAGGGTAGGGCGTATTTCACCGGCGATGCCGGGATTGGGCATCTCAAGGTGTCTTTTTTCGGCCCGTTCTACAGTTCGTATGTGGTATTCGAGCTTGACCACGAAAATTATCAATATGCCTTTGTGTCCGGTTTCAGCCGTGATTACCTGTGGTTGTTGAGCAGGACTCCGACAGTAGAGCCCAAGGTGCTTGAACACTTTCTCAAGACCACAGCCAGTCTGGGATTCGATACGGCTTCACTGATCTATGTCAGCCAGGAGCAGTAGCCGGATTCATCTGATCTTTACAGAAATAATCCATGGGGAAATCAGTCGGAACCCTGACGGGGGAAGGCGTCTAATTAGATTCGGACGTTTTCAGCCTACATCAGAATAAGTGGGCGTGCAGGAGGAAGGTATGGCAAGGAAAACCTGGCAGCAGCTGTTGGGCACGGAGTTGCCGATTATTCAGGCCCCGATGGCTGGGGTTCAGGGCAGTGCATTGGCGGTGGCTGTGTCCAATGCCGGAGGTTTGGGTTCACTTCCCTGCGGCATGCTGACGTCCGATTCCCTTCGCGCGGAGCTGTCGCAGATCCGGACCCAGACAGAACGACCTTTCAACGTTAACTTTTTCTGCCATTCCCAGCCTCAGCCCGATCCTGAACGTGAAGCCGGCTGGCTCAGACTGTTGGCGCCCTATTACCGCGAGGCGGGGATTGATCCCGGTGAGCGCCCAGTTGCTCCCAGCCGCACTCCGTTTGGCCCGGAGGCGGCGGAAGTTCTCGAGCAGTTCCGGCCGCCGGTGGTGAGTTTTCATTTCGGTTTGCCATCCCCTGAATTGCTGGTGCGGGTAAAAGGCTGGGGAGCCAGGGTGCTGGCTTCCGCCACGACGGTTGCAGAGGCTGTCTGGCTGGAATCTCACGGCGCTGACGGCATCATTGCCCAGGGGCTGGAAGCTGGTGGTCACCGGGGTATGTTTCTGTCGGATGATCTCACCTGTCAAATGGGGACTTTTGCGCTGCTGCCACAAGTGGTGGCCGCAGTAAAAGTCCCGGTGATTGCCGCTGGGGGCATCGCCGATGCCCACGGCGTTGCCGCCGCCATGGAACTGGGTGCGACGGCCGTCCAGGTCGGCACCGCCTACCTGTTATGCCGGGAGGCGACAACCAGTGCCATCCATCGGCAACTGTTGCAGTCAGATGCTGGTCGCCACACGGCCATTACCAACCTGTTCAGTGGCCGTCCGGCACGGGGGATCGTCAACCGGTTGATGCGGGATATGGGTGTGCTCGACCGCAGGGTGCCGGAATTCCCTCTGGCGTCTGCCGGTCTTGTACCCCTGCGGGCCTGGGCCGAGAGCCAAGGCAAGGGAGACTTTTCTCCCTTGTGGGCAGGGCAGAATGTCAGCGGCTGCCGGGAAACCGGTGCTGCTGACCTGACCCGGGATTTGGCAAGGTTCTGCTGATTCAGTGGGCGGCGCTGCGTTGGGAGTCATCGCCGTGGCCAGGAAAATTTGCTAACGTCGCCATTGTGCCCACTGCGAAGTCCTTCTCCTGCGTGGAGGGGCAACTGGGGTAATTTCAGGATTAAGGAGTGACGATGAAAGACGCCAACGAGTCGGTAATAGCGCGATTTCTGAGGCTGGAATCTGCCGGCGGCATTGTGCTGATGGCCGCGGCAGTGGTGGCGATGATCTGCGCCAATACACCGCTGCAAACCTACTACGCGCTGCTGCTGGATACGCCGGTGGCTGTGAGTATCGGTGAGCTGGCGGTCGCCAAGCCATTGTTGCTGTGGATTAACGACGGGTTGATGACGATCTTTTTCTTTCTGGTCGGGCTGGAACTGAAGCGCGAATTGCTGGAAGGCGAGCTTTCCGATGTGCGCAATATCATTTTGCCCGGTGTTGGCGCCGTCGGCGGAATGGCAATTCCCGCCCTGATCTACCTGATCTTCAACAACGAGAACCCCTTGGCGGTTCAGGGTTGGGCGATTCCCTCGGCTACGGATATTGCTTTTGCGCTCGGTGTTCTGTCTCTGCTTGGCTCCCGGGTGCCGGTTTCCATCAAGATATTCCTCACCTCACTGGCGATCTTTGACGACATCGGCGCCATCATCATTATTGCCCTGTTTTATACGGCCAATATTTCCACCCTGGCGCTCGGTATCGTCCTGCTCTGTCTGCCGGTGCTGGTGTTTATGAACCGCTTTAATGTGGAGTCGAAAAGCCTGTACATCGCTGTTGGGTTGGTGATGTGGGTGGCCCTGCTCAAGTCCGGTGTTCACGCCACCCTGTCCGGGGTTCTGGTAGCCATGTTCATCCCCCTGAGAACTGCTGATCCGGACGTTTCCCCGCTCAAGATCATGGAGCACGATCTCCATGCCCTGGTGGCCTTTTTTGTTCTGCCGGTATTTGCTTTTGCCAATTCCGGTATCGATCTCACCGGGCTGACCGTGGAACAAATGCTCCACCCTGTTCCCGTGGGCATCGCCCTGGGTCTATTCGTCGGCAAACAGATTGGCGTGTTCGGATTCTGCTGGTTGGCGATCAAGATGAGTATCACCGGATTGCCTAGGGGAATGTCCTGGGGCTCGCTTTATGGCACCGCGGCACTCTGTGGCATCGGTTTCACCATGAGCCTGTTTATCGGTTCGCTGGCCTTTGAGGGAGCCGATGTCTCCCGCCTGTTTGACGAGCGATTGGGCATCATCATCGGTTCCCTGCTGTCTGGTGTGCTCGGCTATCTGATACTGCGGCGCTCTTTGCGGTCCTTTGAATAGTGCCGGGGCTATTCCCCCGACTATGCCCCGACTATGCCCCGGCTATTCCCCGACGAGAGTTTCGCAGCGGTGGAAACCGTCTGTTTTTTCCAGCGTGGCGAGCAGCTTTGGCAGCAATTGCTGCATCCAGCCGAACAGGGTCCAGGGTGGGTTGATGACAATCATGCCCGACCCTGTCATGCCCCGTTCCGGGCTATCCGCCTGAATCGACAGTTCAAATAACTGGATGGAGCGGATACCGCTGTTGACCAATTGCCGCTCCAGGGTATCGATCCGTGATCGCTCCACCACCGGGTACCAGAGGGCGTAGACGCCGTTGGCAAATTTGCGGTGGGCTTTGCCGAGGAACTCCACCACTTTCTGGTAATCGCTCTTCACTTCATAAGACGGGTCCATCAGTACCAGCCCCCGTTTGGCGGTGGGCGGCAGATGGGCCAGCAAACCCTTGAAGCCATCGCCGGAGTCACAGCGGATATGACGGTCGGCTGCCATCAGTCGTTCCAGCGAGGCAAAATCCGCCGGATGAGCCTCGTAGAGCCAGGCACGATCTTTTTCCCGCAGGTACTGTTGGGCCAGCCATGGTGAGCCTGGATAGCAGTTTAGGCGCTCCCCACCATTGGCCCGCTGGACCAGTGACAGGTAACGGGACAGCTCCGGGAAATCTTCAGCGGACAATCGTGCGATGCCGCCCTGATATTCGGCAGTCTTGCCGGCCTGGGGGGAATCGAGTCGATACATACCGGCACCAGCATGGGTGTCGATGTATTCTAAGGGTTTGTTCTTGCGGGTCAGGTAGTCCAGCAACTCCACCAGTACGATGTGTTTCAGCACATCCGCGAAATTGCCCGCGTGAAAACCGTGGCGATAACTCAACATGGCGCTAGCCTACAAATTTCGTTCGGCCCAGCGAGCCGAGAGATGTTATCGGTAAGAGAGTTGTCCCTTTTCCGGGTTCAGGCTGAAGCGTAAGGCTCAGCGCTCCAGGCGAGTCGATGGGGAATTTACATCCTGTCAGGGCGACAGGTCGACGGCTTCACTGTGAGCGCGGCAATCATAGGGGGAATTTACTCCGCTGTCGCTTAAAAATCGCTTAATGTCAAACTAGTCGTGAGCTGATGTGTCGTCTGCTGTTGCCTTTTATTTCTCATTTTCGAACTCTTTTAACCATGCTCGACCTACTTTATGAGCGAACGCTCGTACCTCTTCAAGCGACATTGGTTCGGCCGGAGGGGCTGACTTCGCGACTGCGTGCCTAGCCTCTAGACCAAATACTGTAGGGTCATTTATTGAATGATGAAATCTCCGAAGTTGCTTGGCGGACGTGTAGCTATCGATATTCCCATTACACGCATCTTGGACAAGATCAACAATATGCCCTAATTCTGTGGTGGTAGGCTGTGGAATACGCATTAGCTTCATAACCTCAAGCACCCGTGGTTGCTGTATGGCCGCCACTGCACGCTGCACAATGGCATTTTTTCTCTGTTTTTCTACTCTTTCTGCAGCTTTCTTTACAAGCCGTTGGTGCTCCTCCTCGCTTATTGTAGGATTCCGAATTAGAGCTGCTGTGGCTGTTAGGGTCAAACCTCCAAGCATGATATGTGCGTCTGCAAAGCTGTGCCGATTTGTACTTCCATCAGTATTATGTTGGCGAACTGAACCAAAACGAATTCCTAGTTTGGTACCCTCAACCTCGGAAAAACGTCGAATCATGTCTGCCAAGTTCTTTGAATCATCCCGAACCTGATTTGCTGCTTCGAAATTGTCATACTTTTGATGATACAGAACCCTTTCCTGAATACCTTGGTCGTCCAACATTTGTAATTTGTAGCCAATGAGATCAAGTATCTGTATCAATAATTCTTCATCATCGATGACATCCAATATTTCTATAGACCAACGCATATAGAACCTTATCCGCGAGAGATATGACACCTCAAACTGCTTCGTGGGTGTTTTGTGCATCCGGCTGGCTTGAATTGTTAAGTGCCGCCAGCTCCAATTCTAACTTTTGATTCTGTAACTTTATTGATCTGTCGTGTTCCGGCTGTACATGCTTGAACCACCGTTCAAAGCCAACTATGCAAATCAAAAAACCAAGACTACATAACCCTGAAAAAAACCATTTTCCAATGTTTCGATTTGTGATGGCAATTTCAATTTCTCGATTTAATAGTTTTGCCCGCCTCTCCTTATCTTCGTTAGATCTATTGCTAACGTCTAGGTCATATATAGCCGATGCATTTTTGAAGACCACATCGTTTGTAGCTTGATAGGTATATATTAGAAGCGTTAGGGAGCTGACGATTAGCACCAACCCAAAAGTAGCCAGAAACTTATAGATATTGTCTGTTGGAATAGGAATTTTGCTATCCATGTAGCTCCCTTAACTGTAAATTCAAAAGCCTTTAGTTTTATAACAGGTTGGTCTGATAATGCAGAAAAATACAGGCGTGTGACTGGCGTGACCACATTGAGCCACAATGGGGTTGATAGATTTATTTTGGGTTTTATTCCGAACAAGAAAAGCCACCTCCTGTGTGGAAAGACAAATCCTTTGGCCCATTGAATATAATTCATCCCTAATAAAATTCAACGGGTTAGCGCGATTTCAACGATGCTATAAAGCCGGTGGCTTCTGAAAAAGGGGCAGTGGCGATTAGTTGCAATGCCTGCAGTCTCTGATAACTCTCCTGAGGACGCTGTTGCTTAGCCGTCGTCCTCCAGGAACTGGGCGACGATGCGGTTGAATGTGTCCGGTTTTTCCGCGTGCAGCCAGTGGCCCGTGTTGGCGATGACCTTCAATTGGGCGTTGGGGAACAGTCGCATCACCGTCTCCCGGTGTTTGTCCTGGATATAGGCGGAATCGGCGCCCTTGATGAACAGGGTGGGGCCGCTGAACGGGGTTCCCGTAGGGGCCAGGGTGAGGGTGTCGTAGTAGTTGGCTAGGATTCCCTCCAGGTAGAGCCGCAGATCGAAATGGCCGTCGTCCGCGCGCACCAGGTTTTTCAGCAGGAAGGCGCGCACACCGGCTTCTTCCACATGCTCTGCTAGCAGTTGATCTGCCTGCTGGCGGGTAGTTGGGCGTGTTTGAGCCAGCATTTGCAGCCCCTCCAGAACACCGCCGTGGCGATCCGGTTTGTAGTCCACCGGGGCGATATCCGCTGCGATCAGTTTGGCTACTCGCTCGGGCTGGTTGAGGGCGACCTGCATGCCCACCTTGCCGCCCATGGAGTGGCCAAGCAGATGGGCTTTGGGAATCTCGAGAAGGTCGAGCAATTCGACGATATCATCGGCCATGCACGGGTAATCCATTTCCATGGAGTGGGGTGACTCACCGTGGTTGCGCATGTCGACGGAGATCACCTGGTAGCGGTCCACCAGCGCCCGGCCCACCAGCCCCAGATTGCTGAGGGAGCCAAACATACCGTGCATCAGCACGATCGGGTGGCCGGAACCCTGGGTCTGGTAATTGAGTTTCACGGTGTTGCTCCTGTTGCCGGGTGTTTTTCGGTGGGCATTATATCGGTTGATCATCCCTTTACTGGTTGTGCATCAATGCCACTGAGGCAGAGGTATTTGATCTCCAGGTAATCCTCCATACCGTACTTTGATCCCTCGCGACCCTGGCCGGATTGCTTGACACCGCCGAACGGTGCCATCTCGTTGGAGATGATGCCTTCATTGATGCCGACAATGCCGTATTCCAGTTGCTCGGCCACGCGCCAGATGCGGCTCAGATCACGGGAGTAGAAGTAGGCCGCCAGACCAAACTCGGTGTCGTTGGCCATGGCGATGGCCTCTTTCTCCGTGTCGAATCTGAAAAGCGGCGCCACCGGGCCGAATATTTCTTCAGCAAACAGGCGCATATCTCTGTTCACATCCAGCAAAATAGTGGGCTGCACAAAACTGCCACCGCGGGTGTCTCGGCCACCGCCGGCGAGTACCCTGGCGCCTTTGGCCACGGCATCGTCTATCAGGCCGCAGACCTTGCCGGCGGCGCGTTCGTCTACCAGAGGCCCCAGGGTGACATCCTCTTCATTGCCCGCGCCCATCCTGAGGGCGCCGACTGCGGCGGCCAACTTTTCGGCAAAGGCGTCGTAGATGCCGGATTGCACCAGGATGCGGTTGGCGCAGACGCAGGTCTGACCGGCGTTGCGGTACTTGGAGGCCATGGCGCCCTGCACCGCCGCGTCCAGATCGGCGTCGTCAAAGACGATAAAGGGCGCGTTGCCTCCCAATTCCATTGACGTGCGTTTCACGGTGCTGGCACAGGCGGCCATCAGTTGTTTGCCCACCTCGGTGGAGCCGGTAAATGTCAGTTTGCGCACCAGCGGGTTTGAGGTCAGTTCGTCGCCGATTTCCCTCGTGTCCCCGGCGACGATATTGATCAGTCCGGGCGGAGCTCCAGCCCGTTCCGCCAGCTCGACCAATGCCAGTGCCGATAGGGGAGTAGCGCTGGCGGGTTTGCACACCACCGAGCAACCGGCGGCGATGGCCGGTGCTACCTTGCGTGCCAGCATTGCATTGGGGAAATTCCAGGGGGTGATGCAGGCCACCACGCCCACCGGTTGCTTCATTACCATCAGGCGCTTGTCGCTGGAGGGTGCCGGAATCAGGTCGCCGTAGACGCGCTTTGCCTCCTCGGCAAACCACTCCAGGAAATTCGCGCCGTAGATAATTTCGTTGCGTGCCTCCGCCAATGGTTTGCCCTGTTCGGCGGTGAGAATCTGCGCCAGATCCTCCTGATGTTCCAGCACCAGGTTGTACCAGTTGCGCAGCAGTGCGGCGCGCTCCTTGGCGGTGGTTTTTGCCCACTCTCGCTGGGCACGGTGCGCAGCTCCAATCATGCGGCGGGTTTCAGCAGCACCGCAGAGAGCCACTTCCGCCAACAGGCTGCCATCGGCCGGGTTGTGAACGGGAAAGGTTTTGCCGCTATCGGCAGATATCCATTGGCCATCAATGTGAGCCAGATTTTTCAGCAAAGACGTGTCGTTTAATTTCATGATCATGGTTTAAGACTAGTTGATCGCTTTGGCAGGCAACAGGGTGAATGCGCTCCTGCTTGGAGGGATGTTTATACCACAGGCGTGAAATTTGATTGCGATCAAATCTTGTTCAGGTTGGCGCGTGAATCAGGATTTTTTCTGATTGTTCGTCTGTGAAAAACCGGTATTCACTATTATTAATTTAAGTAGAAACAGGGAAAAATAAAGGGACAGAAAGGGTGTATGTATTTGCTTGATCAGGGAGTGTTGCCAGAGGGTTTCGTGGTGGAAGGAGGGCTGCTGAGTTCGATGATTTGACGGCTTATTTTATCCCGTTGGTCCGTAGACAGGCTGAGCCAGGCTTCAAGCACTAGAGGGGCGTCTTTGAACATTTGCACTTCAGGATTGGCTTCATCGCCAAGCCAGAGCCATTCCGCAGATACGCCAAGTGCATTGGCAATGGCAAAGATTGCCGAGGTGGAGCGCGATTGTCCGCTCTCCAGCTTGGAAATCATCTGCTGGGTCAGCTTCGTTTCCCTCGCCAGTTGTGCCTGTGAGTGGCCGGCTTGTAAACGTGCTGTCCTGATACGGTAGGCCAAATTTTTCATAGCGGGGGATATTACAACATTTGTTGTAAATATGTAGACAACTTTAGTTGTAGTGGGAACACTGTCTCGTTATTATTTTTAGCTATAACAAACAAGGAGAGAGTATGACCCCGAAGGAAGCCTTGCAAACCGTCATCGAAGTATTGGGTGGCCAGACTGCCCTGGCAGCGGCGCTCTCAAAAAGAACAGGACGTAGTATCAAACAACAACATGTCTGGAATTGGCTTAACCGGGATGGAGGGATTCCAGCGGCATATGCCCCCCTGGTTGAATCGCTTTGCCAGGAGCGTGGAATAAGTATCAGATGCTCTCACCTGTGTCCGCAGTTTTATCCGCATGATTAAGCCGGTGTCTTCCTCTGAATGTGAGGGATCACAAAAGCCGCTATAGTTTCGGCAAGAGGAGAGGCCATGAAACTTTATACTTTTCCACCTGCACCGAATCCGCGCCGTCTGACCATTTTCCTGAATGAGAAAGGCATTGTGCTGGACAGCCAGCTGGTGGATCTCCGCGCCGGGGAGCAGTTCCAGCCGGAATTCCTTGCTATAAACCCCTGCGGTACAGTTCCCACGCTGGTGCTTGATGACGGTAGTGTTCTCACCGAAGTGATCGGCATTTACAGCTACCTTGAAGAGCTCCATCCGGACAATCCGCTAATGGGTGTTGACCCGCTGTCCCGTGCCCAGATCATCAGCTGGGACCACCGTTGTTTTGTGGAAGGTTTTCAGGCAGTCGCGGAAACCTTGCGCAATGCCAACAAGGCCTTTGCAGGCCACGCGCTGCCCGGACAGGTGGCCTATGAACAGATTCCAGAACTGACGGAACGAGGCCGAAGACGTATCCACGCTTTTTATCGGGTGCTGGACGAGCAACTGGCGAACCGCAGCTTCATGGTCGGCGAACAGTTTTCCATTGCCGATATTGCCGCCTGGGTGTTCGTGAATTTCAGTGGCTGGGTCAAGGAAACCGTACCGGATGATTGCGCTCACCTGAAGCACTGGTACCAGACTATCAGCGAGCGCTCATCCATCCAGTCCCTGTAATGGTTTGACGCTGGGAATATTGATTCTTCCCTGTATTTTTCCCTTCACCGATGATGATGGGTAGCGAAGGCGCTACTTGCCGTGCAGTAATTTTGAGTTTTGCGGATTGCGGAACAGCAGGGGTTGGGTGTCCGTTCCCTTGCTCGCTGCTTCCACGGTTGCCTGTTCAATCGCCTCGTCGATCAGGTGATGGTGGGGAGATTTTGCACACACCGGATCGGCATCGGCGGGATCGCCGGCAAGGATATCGTCTTTGTGTTTGAGCGGGCCGAACAGAAGCTGCTGGGTTTTAAAAAGGAATCTTTCTTCATTGCGGGCAGGGCGTTTTCAAGGATGACCGCCTGAACATCATTCTCGGCGATTTCAAGAGACCGAGAAACCGCGGCTATGAGGCGGCTTACGATCCGAGTAATGCCGGTATCGTCAACTATAACTTTGATCATGGCGGGCGCATCAAGGCATCCAGCGGCTCAAACCTGTTTACCAAAAAGATCTATGAACTGCCGGGTATCGAAACCAAAAAAGGCACGCAGGCGCGTCCCGACTGGTTTGTGATTGACCTGGGAATTGCTGCGGAAGCCTACGCCCAGCGCGAGGCAGAGGAAAGACAGAAAGAAATGCAGCGGAAGCGGAATGAGCTGGAAGAAATACTGGGTCAGCCTATTTCAAACATGTATCAGGGAGGAGCAGCCTACAGTGCTCCGCAGAAAAGTACTGAAGACAGGCTTAAGACCCTCAATGAGCTGAAGGAAAAAGGCTTGATTACTGAAGAGGAATATGCGAACAAGAGGAAGCAGATTATTGAGCAGCTGTAGCTGTGTTGGGGGCAGCGACCAGAGGGGAGGCAAGCAATTGCCTCCCTTTTTTTGTTTTGTCGCTTGTGGTGAAGGTCCGATTGCGGGGGGTGAAGCGGGCGCGCGGGTTGAAGATTTGCCCGTCAGCAGATCAACAAGGGATGTGGGGATGAGGCACACAGCTTCCCAAGTCGTGGTATTTCTATAATATCAACAGGTCATCAAAAACCGGACGCAGTGGGGGTGTTAATGGTCAAAGCAGGTCAGTTCTCGGGTAATCTCTTTGGAAAGGTGGCCCTGGTCAGTGGTGCGGGCAGGGGTATCGGTCGGGAGATCGCGCTCAAGCTGGCTTCCGAAGGGGCACACCTAGTGTTGAATGATCTGGATGCCACTCTTCTTGATCAGCTGGTTGAAGACATCCGCAAACTGGGCTCGGACGCCGTGGCCTGCCCGGGAAGCGTCACGGAAACGGATTTCGGCGAACGCTTTGTCAAACTGGCGGTGGAGACCTTCAATGGTCTGGATATCATCGTCAATAACGCCGGTTACACCTGGGATAACGTTATCCAGAAAATGGACGACGAGCAGTGGTATTCCATGCTCGATGTGCATATGACAGCGCCTTACCGCATCCTCAAAGCGGCACAGCCCTACATAAAGTCCTACCACGCCCTCGAGGTGGAGAGCGGCCAGCAGGTCTTCCGCAAGGTAGTCAATATTTCTTCTGTGTCGGGACTGGGCGGCAACGCCGGCCAGTTAGCCTATTCCGCAGCCAAGGCGGGGGTGGTGGGCATCACCAAGACCCTGTGCAAGGAATGGGGTCGCTTCAGCGTCAACGTCAATGCCGTGGCCTTTGGTTTTATCCAGACCCGCCTGACTGGTGCGGCCAGCGACAACCCCACCATCAACGTGCAAGGCAAGGAGATCCGGGTGGGCGTGAGTGACCAGATCCGGGACATGATGACCCAACTGATTCCCCTGGGGGCGTCCGGGAACACCTAAGGAAGCTGCCGACGCGGTGTACCTGTTCTGCACCCCGGAATCCAACTATATCAGCGGCCAGGTGGTCGTCGTCGGCGGAGGTCTGGAGCTTTAGGCTCCAAGTGTCGGCGGTGATGTGCGGTGTCAGCCTCCGCGGTGATACTTGCAGTAATTTCTCGGTGACAGTCCGGTCCAGAGTTTGAAGGCGCGGGTAAACGATCGGGGCTCCTCGAAACCGACAATTTCCGAAACCTCGTCTACGGACAGGTTGTCCTTGACCAGCTTTTCAATGGCGATCTCCCGGCGGATGTTGTCCTTGATCTTCTGGTAGCTGGTGCCTTCCTGCTGCAGCCGCCGGTACAGGGTCAGGGGGCTGATATCCATCTGTTCAGCCAGTTCCTCGGCTTTGGGAAAGGCCAGTCGCTGGGCACTGTTGCGCAAGAATGTCCTCTCTATCTGGGCCTCCAGGCTATTGTCCTCGCCGGGGATGGTCATGACGTCTGCCGGGCTGTTGGCCAGGAAAGCTTCCAGTTCCCGGTTGGTGCGCACCAGCGGCTTATCCAGGTACTGATTGTCGAAGAACAGGCTGTTACTGCTCTGGTTGAACAGCAGGGTGCCGGGAAACATGATCCTCAGCTCATTGCGGTGCTCCGGCGGCGGGTGCACAAAATGTGTCTCGCGCAGACGGATGGCTTCCCCAATATACCAGCTCGGAAAACGGTGCCAGGTCACCATCAGGAACTCGGTCATAAAGTGACCGGCGTCCAGTTCCGGTTTCTCCAGGGTAAAACTGATGCGGGCAATGTTGTCGGGGCAACTGAACTCCATGCGCACCGCATCGGTAATCAGGTTGTAAAAGTTGACAACCTTTTCCAGTAAATCGCCCAGGGTCTTGCTGTGCTTTATCAGGTCGCAGACGGTGGCGAACACCCCGTATTTGCAGGGTTGGGAGGTAAATCCCATGAATTCATCGTTCAGTTCCTGCTGCACCAGCCGGAATAGTCGCGCCACCTGGTCGGTGTGCACCCGGTCAGTGGAGGCTTCGACGATGGCGGGGTTAATTCCGGCGCGGGCCAGCAATACGTGGTAATCCTGTTGCCGCTGGCGAATGCCGTGGAGACAGGTGACCACATGATGGTGCGAGATGGTGGCTATGGTGATGTCCTGTTATGAATGGTGAGTTTGGGGTGGATGCTAACATATTTATAGGTCTATTTGGGAAAAATATGAAGTAATCGGTGAGTTGTTTGGATTATTTTTGTCCTTGTCTCGATGCTGGCGCTCCGTCATAGTGCATCCCTCGCTGAAAAATGCTCCGTAAAGAGGGCATTGTGGTGAGCAGGCGGGGCATTGGTGCCCGCAGAGAATTTCAGCTATACCCAACTATATCTAAAGCGCGGCCTGCCATCGGGGTGGGCCGGGGCGAGTTTAATTGAGGCAGCTTCCATGACCGATACTTCAAAATCTTCCTACAGAGACTGGGCAAGCCTTGTCGTCAAAGAGACCAAGGGCAAAGCTCCCGAAGACTTGGTGTGGCAAACCCCCGAAGGTATCGCTGTCAAACCGCTTTACACTGCAGAAGACGTGGCCGGTCTGGAGTATCAGGATAACCTGCCTGGCTTCGCGCCGTTTAAGCGCGGCCCCAAAGCCACCATGTATGCCGGACGTCCCTGGACTGTGCGCCAGTACGCCGGTTTCTCCACTGCGGAAGAATCCAACGCATTCTACCGTCGCAACCTGGCTGCCGGTCAGCAGGGCCTTTCCGTGGCCTTCGACCTGGCCACCCACCGCGGCTATGACTCCGACCACGAGCGGGTGGTGGGTGACGTGGGCAAGGCCGGTGTGGCCATCGACTCCGTCGAGGACATGAAGATCCTGTTCGACGGAATTCCCCTCGACAAGGTGTCTGTCTCCATGACCATGAACGGTGCGGTGCTGCCGGTAATGGCCAACTATATTGTCGCTGCGGAAGAGCAGGGCGTGACCCCGGACAAGCTGGCGGGCACCTTGCAGAATGACATCCTCAAGGAGTTTATGGTCCGCAATACCTACATTTATCCCCCGGCACCGTCCATGCGCATTGTTGCGGACATCATTGGCTACACCGCCTCGCACATGCCGAAGTTCAACTCCATCTCCATCTCCGGCTATCACATGCAGGAAGCGGGAGCCACCAATGTGCAGGAATTGGCCTATACGATTGCTGACGGCATTGAGTACGTGCGCACTGCTATTGCCAGCGGCCTGGATGTGGACAAGTTCGCCCCGCGGCTGTCGTTCTTCTTCGCCATTGGCATGAACTTCTTCATGGAGATCGCCAAGCTGCGTGCAGCGCGGATTCTCTGGTCTACCCTGATGGAAGAGAAATTTGCACCCAAGGACCAGAGCTCCCTGATGCTGCGCACCCACTGCCAGACTTCCGGCGTCAGCCTCACCAGCAAGGACCCCTACAACAATATTATCCGCACCACCATTGAGGCGATGTCCGCGGTGCTGGGCGGCACCCAGTCCCTGCACACTAACGCCCTCGACGAAGCGCTGGCGCTGCCCACTGATTTCTCCGCCCGCATTGCCCGCAACACCCAGCTGGTGATCCAGGAAGAAACCGGCATCACCAAGGTGGTTGATCCGCTGGCTGGTTCCTACTACGTGGAAAGCCTCACCGATCAACTGGTGAAAGAAGCCCGGGTACTGATCGACGAAGTGGAAGCCATGGGTGGCATGACCAAAGCGGTGGAATCCGGTATGCCGAAGCTCCGTATCGAGCAGGCGGCGGCCCTGCGCCAGGCCCGCATCGACCGCGGTGAGGAAGTGATCGTCGGCGTCAACAAGTACCAGCTGGATAAGGAACCGCCGGTGGATATCCTGGATATCGACAACACCGCGGTGCGCGAATCCCAGGTGGCTCGTCTGCAGAAAATCCGTGCCGAGCGCGACAACGACGCCTGCCAGAAAGCGTTGGATGCATTAACCGCCGCGGCTGAGTCTGGACAGGGCAACCTGCTGGAGCTGGCGGTGGATGCTGCCCGCGCCCGCGCTTCTGTGGGTGAAATTTCCTCGGCTCTGGAGAAAATCTGGGGCCGTCACCAGGCGGAAACTCGCACCATCAGTGGCGTCTACGGTTCCGCTTACGAGGGTGACGAGGACTTCGCCGCCATCCAGGCCAGTGTCTCCGAGTTTGCCGCCCAGGCCGGTCGCCGCCCTCGCATGCTGGTGGCCAAGATGGGCCAGGACGGCCACGACCGGGGTGCCAAGGTGATCGCGACTGCGTTTGCCGACATCGGTTTCGATGTGGATATCAGTCCCATGTTCCAGACGCCGGAAGAAGCTGCCCGCATGGCGGTGGAGAATGACGTTCATGTGGTGGGCGTGTCCTCCCAGGCCGCGGGTCACAAGACCCTGGTGCCGCAACTGATTGCCGCCCTGAAGAAAGAGGGTGCCGAGGATATCAAGGTGGTCTGTGGTGGTGTGATCCCACCCCAGGATTACCAGGCACTCTACGATGCCGGTGTCGCTGCGGTTTACGGACCCGGTACCAATATTCCCAAGGCGGCGGCTGAGGTATTAGGGCTGCTCAGCCACCAGTGATTTTCTCTGCCGGGCCACTCCAAATAGATGAGTGGCCCGACACTATTCCACGACAACAAACATAGTTAAGTGTTGCCGGCCACCCGGGTCGGCGATCATAGACAGGAGAACACCATGCACGAAATTATCGAGCAATTGGACGCAAAGCGTGAGAAGGCCTGCCTCGGCGGTGGCCAGAAGCGCATCGATGCCCAGCACGCCAAGGGCAAGTTGACCGCCCGTGAGCGCATTGATCTGCTGCTCGATCCCGGTTCTTTTGAAGAGTGGGATATGTTCGTGGAACACCGCTGCACCGATTTCGGCATGGAGGCGGAGCACATCCCTGGTGACGGCGTGGTGATCGGTTATGGCACCGTTAACGGCCGCCTGGTATTCGTCTTCAGCCAGGACTTCACCGTTTTCGGCGGCTCCCTCTCCGAGACTCACGCGGAGAAAATCTGCAAGCTGATGGACCAGGCCATGAAAGTGGGAGCACCGGTTATCGGTCTCAACGATTCCGGCGGTGCTCGCATCCAGGAGGGCGTGGCCTCTCTTGGCGGTTACGCCGACGTGTTCCAGCGCAATGTGATGGCCTCCGGCGTGGTGCCGCAAATCTCCATGATCATGGGCCCCTGTGCCGGTGGTGCAGTGTACTCACCGGCCATTACCGATTTCATCTTCATGGTCAAGGACAGTTCCTACATGTTCGTGACCGGCCCCGACGTGGTGAAAACAGTTACTCACGAGACGGTGACTGCCGAGCAGCTGGGTGGTGCCGTGACTCACTCCAGTAAATCAGGCGTGGCCGATCTGGCTTTCGAGAATGATGTGCAAGCGCTGGTGAAACTGCGTCGCTTCATCAGCTTCCTGCCAGCCAACAACAAGCAGAAGCCGCCGGTATGGCCCACTGACGATCCTGCTGACCGCGAAGAAATGTCCCTGGATACCCTGATCCCAGACGATCCTAACAAGCCCTACGACATGAAGGAGCTGATCGTCAAAGTGGCAGACGAAGGTGATTTCTTCGAATTGCAGCCCGACTATGCCGCCAACCTGGTGATTGGCTTTATCCGCATTGAAGGCTCCACCGTCGGCGTGGTGGCCAACCAGCCGATGGTGTTGGCTGGCTGTCTGGATATCGACGCTTCCAAGAAGGGCGCGCGTTTCATTCGCTTCTGCGATGCTTTCAACATCCCGGTGCTGACCTTCGTGGACGTGCCCGGTTTCATGCCCGGCACCAGCCAGGAATATGGCGGCATTATCAAGCACGGCGCCAAACTGCTGTATGCCTACGCTGAATGCACCGTGCCGAAAGTCACCGTCATCACCCGCAAGGCCTACGGCGGTGCCTATGACGTGATGTCCTCCAAGCACCTGCGCGGTGACGTGAACTTCGCGTGGCCCACTGCAGAAATTGCGGTAATGGGTCCCAAGGGCGCGGTGGAAATTATCTTCCGTAAGGATATCGGCGATCCCGAGAAGATTGCCGCTCGCGAAAAAGAATACCGCGAGAAGTTTGCCAACCCCTTTATCGCCGGCAAACGCGGTTTCATCGACGACGTGATCATGCCCCACCACACCCGCAAGCGGGTGGCGCGTTCGCTGTCGATGTTGCGCGAGAAGAAGATCGAGAACCCCTGGCGCAAGCACGGCAACATCCCGCTGTAAGCGGCATCCGTTGAGCAAATTGCACCTTTGGACCTGAGCACTTACGAAGAAGATAGAGCTATGTTTAAAAAGATTCTTGTAGCAAACCGGGGCGAAATCGCCTGCCGTGTGTTCCGCACCGCCAAAGCCATGGGGATTGGCACTGTTGCAGTCTATTCCGATGCCGACCGCGATGCCCTGCACGTGGCTATGGCTGATGAGTCCGTCCATATCGGTTCTTCCGCCTCCGCGGAAAGTTACCTGGTGATCGATAAGATCATTGCCGCCTGTAAGCAGACCGGTGCCGATGCGGTACACCCGGGCTACGGTTTTCTCTCTGAAAACAAGGCGTTCTGCGAGGCGCTGGATGCCGCCGGCATCGCTTTCATCGGCCCCGGTGTCAAGGCTATCGAGCTGATGGGTGACAAGATCACTTCCAAGCTGATCGCAGAAAAGGCGGGCGTCAACACCATTCCCGGTTATACCGATGTGGTGCGCGATGCCGAGCACGCGGTGGAAATCTCCAACGGCATCGGTTACCCGGTGATGCTGAAAGCCTCCGCTGGTGGCGGTGGCAAGGGCATGCGGGTGGCCTGGAACGAGGCCGAGTGTCGGGATGGCTTCGAGCGCGCTACCAACGAGGCCCGCTCGAGCTTCGGCGATGACCGGGTGTTCATCGAGAAATTCATCCAGGAGCCGCGCCATATTGAGATCCAGGTGATGGCGGACAGCCATGGCAACGCGATCTACCTGGGCGAGCGCGAGTGTTCCATTCAGCGCCGTCACCAGAAAGTGATCGAGGAAGCCCCGTCACCGTTCCTGACCCCCGAAGTGCGCAAGGCCATGGGCGAACAGGCTGTGGCGCTGGCCCGGGCGGTGGATTACAAGTCCGCCGGCACCGTGGAGTTCATTGCCGATGCCAACATGAACTTCTACTTCCTGGAAATGAACACCCGCCTGCAGGTGGAGCACCCGGTTACCGAACTGGTTACCGGCCAGGACCTGGTGGAGCTGATGATTCGCGTGGCCGCCGGCGAGAAACTGCCGCTGGCCCAGGACGACGTGAAACTCAACGGCTGGGCCATTGAAACCCGCGTTTACGCGGAAGACCCGTTCCGCAATTTCATGCCGTCCATTGGTCGGCTGGTGCGCTACAGCCCCCCTCAGGGCGAGGGCGTGCGGGTAGACACCGGCGTGTACGAAGGTGGCGAAGTGTCCATGTTCTACGACCCGATGATTGCCAAGCTGATCACCTACGGCAAGGACCGCAAAGAGGCCACCGCACGCATGGTGGATGCACTAGATGGCTACTACATCCGCGGCGTGAATCACAACATCAGCTTCCTCAACGCGCTGATGATGCATCCCCGTTTTGTGGAAGGTCGACTGACTACCAATTTCATTGCCGAGGAATACCCGGACGGCTTCAGTGCCGACCTGGTTCCCCAGGAAGATCCGGCTCTCTGTGTGGTCACTGCAGCTGTCATCAATAAGAAATTCCGCGATCGCTGTTCACAAATCTCCGGCCAGTTGCCGAGCCACGAATACCGCCCCTCCAATGACTGGGTGGTGATGATTAACGATGGCCAGAACTACCAAGTGTCCGTGGATACTTCTGCGAATCCTGTCGTGGCTGTAGTGGATGGAAAGGAATATCGCGTAGAGACCTCCTGGAACCTGGGCGAGCCCCTGTTCAAGGCGACCATCAACGGTGAGCCGGTATGTATCCAGGTCGACCGGGACGGCTGGCTGTTCAAGATGTTCCACCGCGGTGCCGAGAAGCAGGCCACTGTCGTCACTCCGCGCACTGCCGAGCTGAGCCAGCATATGCTGATCAAGGAACCGCCGGATCTGTCCAAGTTCCTGCTGTCACCGATGCCGGGCCTGCTGGTCAAGCTGAAGGTGAAAGAGGGCGACGAGGTCAAGGCCGGCGAGGAAGTGGCAGTGATTGAGGCGATGAAGATGGAAAACAGCCTGCGGGCCGTGGCCGATGGCGTGGTCAAGCTGGTTTCTGCTGCCGTAGGCGACAGCCTCAAGGTGGATCAGCCCATCGTCGAGTTCGAGTGATCCGGGATCGTGATGGCTCACTGGTTGGCGATGGTCTTGCGACGGTTACAATGGCCCATTAATTGAGCCTGGGGACCGGAGAAAGACCTTGCAGATGACACCGGAAGAACTTGCCGAGCGCATCCGGCGCGGCGATCGCCGCGCCCTGGCCAAAGGGATCACCCTGGTGGAATCCACCCGATCGGACCACCGGGAGCAGGCCGCACGGCTGCTGGAACTGATTATGCCCCACACCGGCAACTCCATTCGTGTGGGGATTTCCGGTGTGCCGGGTGTGGGAAAGTCCACCTTTATCGAATCCTTTGGCAATCATGTGATTGACCAGGGCCACAGTGTGGCAGTGCTGGCTGTTGACCCTACTTCGGCGCTGAGCGGTGGCTCCATTCTGGGTGACAAAACCCGCATGGAGAGCCTGTCACGCAATCCGGATGCCTTTATCCGGCCCTCGCCGGCTGGACAGACTCTGGGTGGTGTCGCCCGCCATACCAGGGAAACCCTGCTGCTCTGTGAGGCGGCGGGTTTCGATGTGATCATTGTTGAGACGGTGGGCGTCGGTCAGTCCGAGACCGCCGTTGCCCAGATGACTGACATGTTCCTGTTGCTGCTGCTGCCGGGTGGTGGCGATGAGTTGCAGGGCATCAAACGGGGCATCATGGAGCTGGCGGACCTGATTCTGGTGAACAAGGCCGATGGCGACCAGCAGGCCGCGGCCAACCGCACTGTTGCGGATTACCAAATGGCGGTGCACTTCCTGCATCCGCGCAGCCGCCATTGGCACGTTCGGGTACAACCCCTGTCGGCGCTGAAGCGCGAGGGCGTGGACCAGGTCTGGCAGACCGTAGAGGAATACCGGCTGGCACTGGGTGAGGTCGGCGAGATAGATGCCCGCCGGGCGGCCCAGGCCCGCGCCTGGATGTGGAGTGAAACAGCGGACATCCTGCTGGCCGAGCTTAAGGAAAGTGATGCTGTGAAGGCGCTCGTTTCTACGCTGGAGCGGGACGTTACCGAAGGCAGGCTGCCACCCACGGTGGCTGCAAAAAAACTGATTGATACGTTCCGTCACTGACGAGGACGCAACCCCACTGAATTGGAGACTGAGCCAATGATTGGAAAACTGAACCACGTCGCCATCGTCGTGCCAGACCTGGACAAGGCGGTGGCCACTTACCGGGATGCCCTGGGAGCCAAGGTTTCTGAACCGCTTGATGTTGTAGAACACGGCGTGCGAGTGGTGTTTGTGGAACTGCCCAACACCAAGGTGGAGCTGTTGCTGCCCATTGGTGAGAACTCGCCGGTGGCAAAGTTTCTCGAAAAGAACGCGGATGGCGGCATGCACCACATCTGCTATGAAGTGGAAGACATTATTGCCGCCCGCGACAAGCTGGTGGCGACAGGCGCCCGGGTGCTGGGCAATGGTGAACCGAAAATCGGTGCCCACGGCAAGCCGGTACTGTTTCTGCACCCCAAGGATTTCTGCGGCACGCTGGTGGAAATCGAACAGGTTTGACAGCTCTTGCTCTCATGCACCCCCGCTTCGGCGGGGTTTTTTTGTTCGTTTCTCGCCGAATCCAGTCAGTATTGGATGTCGTCGTGCCGATGCCATATTTTGCTAGTATTTGTACTAGGCATTTTATTTATTGTGGTACGGGGCCTCATGGAAGATATGCAGGCGGCGCTTGCTGATGGAAACAATGCGGAAGCTGCTCAGTAAGAAACCAGGTTGAAGGCACACTTGCTTGCGGCCAATCCTGTCAAAGAGATGGACTTTTCCCGAGCCAAACGGGTCAGGGCCGAGCAGTTGGAAGAGGACTCCCTGGTCGCGCTGCTGGTTCGCCTCGGCATGGCTTCCGAGCACGCGATGGCTGAGGCGGTGGCTGAAGTCATTGAGTTGCCGATGGTCAAACCCGCCCAGTTTCTGGAGGAGCCCTTGTTGAAGGAGCGGTTTTCCGGCTGCTCCCTGAAAGACTAGTCCGTGCTGCCCGTCAGCGTTGTCGAGAACCAGCTGGTGTTGGCAATGGCCGACCCCACTATTGTTCGCCGCGCGGGTGGCGAGGTTGCCCCCGGATTGGTGGTGGAACAGGCCCTAGATAACTTTGCCGCAATTCAGCAGGCATTGGGGATCGAACAGTTGCTTTAACTGCTTCATCACGGTTATTTCCACCTCGCTGCAGCAAAGGGCCAGATAGGGTTTTTTCTCCAGGCCGATGCCGTGTTCACCGGAAATTGATCCACCCCGTTGTTGTAAAGGTTCATAGACAGCCAGTTCCACCGCGCGGCGACGTTGTGGTGATTCCTCTCCCAGTTGCACCGCCACATGCAGGTTGCCGTCTCCCAGGTGCCCCAGGGTGGCGACAAACAGCGCCGGGTCGATGGCGCGAATATTTGCCTCCATTTCCACCAGATAACTCGCCATGGCCCTGATCGGCAGGCTGATGTCGAACAGGATCATCGGATGGTATGCGAGCAGGGCGGGGATATTGTCGCGAATTGCCCAGAGGGTTTGTTGCTGCTGGCCGCTTTCCGCCAGCACGGCGTCGCAGATCAGCCCTTTTTCGAGAGCACTTTCCAGGGCGCCGAGCAACAGCTGGCGGTCCTCGTCGGCGTTCACCCCGGAACTCTCCAGCAGTATGTAGTAGGGGTAGTTGTCCGGTAGAGGAGCTTTTCCTTGGTGTTCACCTTGGCAGGCGATACGGTAATAGCTCTGCCAGAGGGTTTCGAAAGCACTGAGTTTGCCGCCGAGGGCGCGGTCCATGTGATTTAGCAACTTCGGCATATGGGCGAAGTGGTCAGTTGCCACCATTGCCGTGGTTGATACCGGTAAGCTGGGGCGCAAGCGGAGCACTGCGCGGGTGATGATCCCCAGTGTTCCTTCACTGCCGATAAAAAGTTGCTTGAGGTCAAAACCGGCATTGTTTTTCAGCATCTGGTTCATGGAGCTGAGTACTCGACCATCGGCGAGCACCACTTCCAATCCCAATACCTGTTCCCTGGCCATTCCGTAACGGATCACCTGATTCCCACCGGCGTTGGTGGCAATGTTTCCGCCTATTGTGGCGCTGCCACGAGCCCCCAGATCAAGGGCAAAGAACAGCCCTTCTGTTTCGGCCCGTTCCTGGATCACCTGGAGCGGTACCCCAGCTTGGACCACCATGGTGCGGTTATCCACGTCCACGGATTCGATAGCATTCATGCGCTCCAGGGATATGACCAACTCGTTGCTGTCCGCGTCGCAACCTCCGGTCATATTGGTACAGCCGCCGTGGGTGACCACTTTCTGGCCCACGGCAGAGCAACGTTTCATGATTTCGCTCAGTTCGCGGGTGTTGGCGGGACGCAATATGGCCCTGGCGAAGCAGTTTTGGTGCCCCCAACCATCTGTGGGGCGCTGCCGGATATCTTCTGACACTACTCCGGCGCGGCCCAGCAGTTGACGAAATTCATCAAGCAGTTCGGGACTCACTACTACTTGCTCCTGTTCAGGATGGTCGCAATCGCTGTTTTGGCGTCATCTGTGGTCAACAGTTCCGTAAAACTGTCGGCCTCGCGGATGATGCGGTCGCGTACCGGTTCTTCTTGCGCGCGCAGCAAGTGGCGGGTTTGTTGCAGTGCCTGTTGTGGTTTGGCTGCCAGCTTTCGGGCAACCTCAAGGGTGTAATCAAGCAAGTTCTCCGGGGCGCAGATGCCGTTGACCAGGCCGGTGCGCATGGCTGTTTCAGCGCCAAAGGGTTCTCCCAGGAGCAGCAATTCCGCAGCCAGTCGATAACCGGCAGTTTTGGGCAGCAACAGGGTGGCGGCGAATTCCGGTACAAGCCCCAGGTTAACGAAGGGTAGCGAGAACGTGGCCCGGTCAGAGCAGTAAGCCAGGTCACTGTGCAGCAATAGGGTGGTACCGATACCGATCGCGTAGCCGTCTACAGCTGCCACCAAGGGTTTGCTGAATTCAGCGACAGTGAGCAGGAAGTCGCCGGCTGGGGAGTGGAGGAAATCACCCGGTTGTTGCAGGAAGTCGTGCAGGTCATTCCCGGCGCAGAAATCATCGCCGCCGCTGATCAGGACCACACGAATATTGTCGTCGGTGTCAGCTTGCCGGAACAGCTTGGACAGTCCGGTATACATTTCTCCGGTAAGGGCATTTTTCTTGTCCGGGCGGTTCAGCTGAATACGTAGCAGCCCACTGTCTTGGGAAGCTTGTAATAGGTTGTTCATGGCGACGGATACAGTTAGTTCTTACTGGCCCTAACAGTAGTCATCCATCCGTGTGCTGGCAACCCAAACTCTCAGCGGTAACTGGCTTCGAAGGCATCGATAAAGGCATTCAGCTGACCTGCCGGCAGGTCATTGACCCCCGCTGCAGCTTCACGGCCACCACCAGTTGGGAAGCGCCGACACAGCTCTGCTGCCCCGGTACGGTTGGATAGCGGCGCGCGGACACTGACCAGAAAGTTGCCATTGGCTTTTTCTGTCAGTACAGCGTGAGCACGGTCGGGATTCAGGTTGGTAAGGTCGTTGCTGTAGACACCGCTGACCCTGCGAGCCCAGGGCTGATCCGGGAGAATAAATACCGCACTGCTAGCACAGGCTCTTTCCGGTTGAACTGCCTCGGCAGCTGCCATGTCCTGGTGGTAGCCATTTTCCAGCCTGGCAAAGTGCTCACTACCATCAGCGATGAAGTTCAGTGGATCTGCGTGAATGCTGACCAGCCTGAACAGTTCCGCCGGATGAAAATGAAGGTCTTCGAGTGCCGGGCCGTAGCCGTTGTAGTTGATATAGATGCCGAGATTCTGCAACTGTGTAATTTCTGCTTCCCCGAGAGAGAGGGATTTAGCTAGGGACAGAGCACTCTTGTTGAGATTGTCGCCGAAGGCTCCGACAACTGCCCAGCGGGCAAAGGCGCCTTTGAGGTGGCTGTTGACCAGCAGGCTGGTGCAGACTTCCGGCGCTTCATTGATCAGCGTCGTAAGGTGATCGCATACCGGGATGTCACCGGGGAAGTGGTGGTCCACATAGAACACCACAGCCCCGGCGCTGAGCATTTGCTGTAGGGGTTCCCGGTTCTTGTCCAGGGAGACATCCAGCACGGTGACGCGGTCGCCAGCAGCGGCGGTGACGTTTTGCAACAGACTGATATCCCGCTTGACCCCTGTGACCAGTGTGCTGTTGCAGGGCTCGGCCAGCCGCAGCTGGGTCAGCGAACAGATGCCGTCGGCATCGCCATTGAAAACGTCAATCACTGGCATGTGAAAGCCATCCCGTAGCCTGGTTATGCGTTTTCGGAGCGGTAGTAGTCCATCAGAATCTGAGCTACTTCCGGGCGGGAGAATTCTGGCGGAGGTGCAATGCCATCGCCCAGCATCTGCCGCACTTTGGTGCCGGAGAGCAGGATGAAATCCTCCTTCTGGTGATCTTCAGCTTCGTTCATCATCACTACCCGGCCCAGTTTTTTCGAGAAAGCTGTGTGATCGGCGCGGAAAATCTGGATGTCCAGGGCCCCGGCGGGCACTTTTTCGTCAAAGATGGTCTGGGCATCAAAGGCGCCGTAGTAGTCGCCGACACCGGCATGGTCTCGGCCGACGATCAGGTGGGTGGCACCCATGTTCTGGCGGAATACGGCGTGCAGCACCGCCTCGCGGGGGCCTGCGTAGAGCATGTCAAAGCCGTAACCGGTGACCATCACGGTGTTTTTCGGGAAGTAGTGTTCCACCATGGTGCGGATACAGGCATCGCGAACCGGAGCCGGAATGTCGCCTTTCTTCAGCTTGCCCAGCAGCATGTGCACCACTACGCCATCGGCGCCGAGACGCTCCATGGCCATGCGGCACAGTTCCTCGTGGGCACGGTGCATGGGGTTGCGGGTCTGGAAGGCGACCACTTTTTCCCAGCCGCGCTCTCTGATTTCATTGCGGATTTCCACTGCGGTGCGGAAGGTGTCGGGGAAGTCGTTCTGGAAGTAGCTGAAGCTCAGGACCTGGATGGGGCCGGAGATCAAATTGTTGCCCAGATCGGTAAAAGTGGCGACACCGGGGTGTTCCGGATCCAGGGTGCCGAAAATGTGCTGCGCCATCATGGTGATCTGTTCGTCGCTGACGGTTTCGATCTGCTCGATATCCATGATCGCCATCACCGGGTTGCCCTCGGTGTTGGGGTCGCGTAGAGCGATGCGTTTGGCTCCCTCAATGGCACTGACATCCTTGACCAGGTTGAGGATTGGCACCGGCCAGAACAGACCGTCGGTAGTTTGCAGGTTCTCGGCCACACTCAGTGCGTCCGCCAGCTTCATATAGCCCTTCAGTGGGTTGAAATAACCGGCGCCCAGCATCACGGCATTGGCCGCTGCGGCGGAATTCAGCAGCAAAGAGGGCAGGGATTCAGCCTCTTTCATCAGCTGGTGGTGTTTCTCGGTGTCGTAGACAAAAAGCGGATTCAATGTGTCTGAGCCGTGTGGCTTGATCACGATGATATCTCCTTCGATACAGGGTGGTTTGATTGTGAGCGGGCTGGCGCTGATGGCCGGTTAGAGTCCGGCCAGAATACCGTGGTTATTCAGGTAGCGAAGGATCATGTCGATCTCTTCTTCCAGGGTCATCTGGTCCGTCCGCAAATGAACCTCGGGATTTTCCGGGGCTTCATAGGGGTCGTCAATACCCGTGAAGTTTTTAATCTCGCCGGCGCGGGCTTTTTTGTAGAGGCCTTTGGGGTCGCGCTTCTCCGCTTCTGCCAAAGGGCAGTCCACAAAGACCTCGATAAAGTCGAAGCCAGATTCCTCATGCAACTGGCGCACTTTATCGCGATCGGCTCGATAAGGGCTGATAAAACTCGATAGGGAAATAATGCCCGAGTCAGCAAACAACTTGGCGACCTCGCCAATGCGGCGAATGTTTTCGGTGCGGTCCTCTGCGCTGAATCCCAGGTTTTTGTTGATGCCCAGACGAATATTGTCGCCGTCGAGCCGATAGGCCAGCTTGCCATATTGGTAGAGTGCGCTTTCCAAGGCTACAGCGACAGTGCTCTTACCGCTGCCAGATAGACCGGTTAACCAGAGTGTGGCGCCTTTTTGCCCCAAAAGCTGATTACGTTCCTCACGACTGATCTCGCCGTGGTGCCAGTGTACATTAGTCGCTTTTTGTTCGGTCACAGAAAAATCCTTTTGTCAGATTTAATGAACGGGATGTGGTGTGGCGCTACAGCCCTGTAATGTCATTTGCAGTATCCGGTCGGTCAATGTATCGAGATTCAGAGACCGGTCTCGAAGTAGCATTGGTCCCCAGTAATTACATATACCAATCAAGGTTACAGCTGCGAAATGACAGTCTAGGTTGGCCCGTAACTCGTCGACCTCTACACCTTGGTGGAATACCTGCTCCAGCAGCTGTCGATATTTGGATCCTTGTTGTTTAAGTTTCTGGCGTCGTGATGGGGGGAGGTAGCGGCGTTGTTCATTGTGTACTTTCAATGCCTCGTTATTTTTGTGGTAACTGGCCAGATGGAATTTGATAACAGCAGACAGTTTTTGTGGGTGCTCTCGGTTCCTGGACAAGACGCTTGCCATATCATCTACATAATCTGCAGAGCCATTAGGCAGACTTCTTCCAGAGCCGTTTCCTTTGAATTGAAGTAGTAGTAGAGACTACCCTGCTTGATGCCAAGTTCGGAGGCAATATCCTGGGTTGTCGCTCCGTGAAAGCCCTTCTGTGCAAAAACCCGTGCCGCTGCGGCCAGAGCTCGGCAGTGTTGTTGTCGATAGCGATCGGATGCCTTTGTCGGCGAGTTCATCTGTAATCTGCTTCTATAGATTTATAGAATCTATGACTCTATAGAAAAGCTGAGTAGAAGAAAGTCTTTTTTGCTCAGAATGAGAAGACGTCAGGATTTTATTTCGACCGGGACCACATCCACTGATTGTTTGCTGGTATGTTCGCCATAGGTGCGCATCACACCCTTGATGGGGGCAACATCCGAATAGTCCCTTCCCCGGGCAATGACCACGTGATCAGTCCCTGCCAGCATATCGTTGGTGGGGTCGAATTCCACCCAACCCATGTTGTTTCCGCACCAGGCTCGGACCCAGGCGTGCATGGCGTCGGCGCCCTCCAGTCGTGTCTGGCCTTTCGGAGGGAGAGTGCGCAAAAAGCCACTTACGTAGCCTGCCGGAACGCCAATACCGCGCAGACAGGCGATCATGATATGGGAGAAGTCCTGACAGACACCGTGGCGTCCTTTGAATGCCTCGAGCATGGGGGTATCCACCGTGGTAGCTTCGGGGTCATAACGCATGTCCTGATAGAGCGCATGGCCGATGGCTTTGACCGCATCCAGAACGCTGGTGTCATTCTTGACGATACTGCGGGCGTATTCCGTGGTGAGTTTGTCGATCGGTGCGCGCAGGGTCGAGCCGGAAAAGTGGTGGGGGGCCACTCCGCCGACACCCGGGTAACCGGCAATTTCCCTAGCCAGTTCTGAAAGGCGGGGGGACATGTCCAGATAGGCAATGCTGTCCATGCGCTCTACGCGCGATTGCATAGTAAAGGTGATCTCCCGGTGCAGGTCCAGAAAGGCCAGTTCCACGTTGCGGTTGCCAAAAAAATCCACCCGGTTGATCCATTCATCCGGTTTTGGCCGGACCGACAGTGTGCCCGCCACCAGCCGTTGTTCTCCCGGCAGATCGGCTGGCATCAGTCGCACGATATGGCGGCTGGCGTCAGCATCGTTGTCGTATTTGTAAGTGATTTTTAGGGTGATGTCGTAGAGCATTAAGGATTGCCTTAGCGAAGATAGGCTGCACTGAGGTGGTCAGAAAGACTGGCAATTTCAAGCCCGAGGGTTTCCAGTGCAGCCGTGTCAAGCGAGGCTGGTGTATGCAACTCGAGGCTGGTGTGGGTTTGCAGCATGGTGCGTTGCAGTGGTGACAATTGGCGGTTTTGCTCCGCGCCTGGCAGGAAATTGATATGGCTCGTCAAATCATTCAACTGATAGATGATGGCGCGGGGATTGAGCGGATCAAGACCCAGCAGGTCCACGACGGTATCGCGGTTGGTGGCAACTGCGTAGCGGCGGCGGTGTGTCATGGAGCTGTCCGCGACTTCAATGGCCATGTCGAGACTGCCGTCCGGGGCCTCCGGGTCGGCAAAACTGGTCAGCAGGCCAGTCAATGACAGGGCTCGTTCCAGAGATCTGCCGATGCTGAGGAAGCGCCAACTGGTAAAACGGTACATGTTTTCGTGTACCAGACCGGAGAAACCGGACAGCTTGCGCAACAGTACACTCATAGCCCTCGCCATATCGTCCCCGGGAGTAGCTGTTTTGCTCATCTTGCGCACGGTCTTGGACAGATCATCCAGCGCCAGCCAGCCATCTACGGAAAAACGGTCGCGCACATTGCCGGCGGCATAGGTAGCCGAGGCCAGCGCATTGACCAGATTTGTGGGGAGTCCTTCGGAAACATCGGTATCCAGGGTTTCCAGGTATTCGCCCAGGTATTCCAACAGAGGGGTGAGTTCTGATCCGGACTCCGCCAGACGGATGTGGTAGGCGCGCAGCAGACGTATGTTGTACTCGGCCCTCTCTACATAACGCCCCAGCCAGTAGAGGTTGTCAGCAGCACGACTTGGCAGGACTCCGGGCTGTTGGCGGGAGAAGGTGCCGGCAGCGGTTCCCAGCATGGTTTCCGCAGGTACGGGATTTTTGCTGACGACCCATACGTCGGCGACGGAGCCGCCCCGCTGCAATGCCAGGGCAGCGGAGTTGCTGGCGGGGCCGATACGCGCAAAACCGCCGGGCATGACCTGCCAGCCATCTTCCGTACGAGCCAGGAATACCCGCAGGTTCATTGGGCGCGGCACCAGTTTGTCACCATCAAAGGCCGGGGTAGTGGAGAGCGTCACAGCTTCCTGTCCCACCAGTCGATTGCCCCCTTCGTCGATCCAGGAGCCGATGGTCTGTTTGATCTCGCGGTTGAAGGTGCCGGCAACTGCAGAAACATCGTCCAGATCAAACAGTGGCCGGGTTGCGAAGGCATTGCCAATGGTCATGCGCATGGCATTTTCCTTCACATAGGCTTTTTCCTTCGGCTGGCCGCACCACCAGGTGGCGATGTTGGGGATGGCCAGCGGCTGGCCGGTTAGGGCCTCACAGATACGGGGCATGAAGGCCAGGAACGCGCGAGTTTCGAGAATGCCGGAACCCAAGGCGTTGACCATAGTGACATTCCCGGAGCGCACTGCTCCGAGCAGCCCCGCCGTGCCGAGCCGCGAAGTCTCATCCAGCTCCAGCGGGTCGGCCCAGATGGCGTCAAGACGTCGCCAAAGTACGCTCACCGGACGCAGGCCCGCCACGGTGCGGACCATCAACTGGCCGTTCCGAACGGTCAGGTCTTCCCCTTCCAGCAGCATGAAGCCCAGGTAGCGGGCAATATAGGCATGCTCGAAATAAGTGTCGTTCAGGGGGCCGGGAGTCAGGATGCCGACGCGGCTGTCATCGTCTTCCCTCAGGCCCAGCAGAGCATTGCGGAAAGAGCGAAAGAAGCCAGCCAGTCTGAATACGTTAGCTCGGGCGTAGTGGTCTGCGTAAACACGGGTGGTAGCAATACGGTTTTCCAGAGCAAATCCGGCTCCGGAGGGAGCCTGGGTCCGGTCGCCGATGACCCACCACTCACCGTCTGGTCCGCGACCGATGTCGAAGGCGACAAAATGCAAGAAGTGTCCGGAGCGGGGTTTCACTCCCACCAGGGGTCGCAGCCATTCCGGGTTGTTGGCGACCAGCGAAGCGGGCAGATGGCCATTGGCCACCAGCTGATTATCGCCATAGATGTCGGCCACGACCTGTTCCAGCAGGTCCGCACGCTGGATCAGGGCCTCGCTGATGTGCTGCCACTCATCTTCGTCAATCAGCACCGGCATGTGACTGAGGGGCCAGTCCCGTTCGGCAGCATCCTGGGTGCCGTACTGTCGGTAGAAAACTCCAGCGTCTGTGAGGTACTGGTCGCCGCGGGCCTTGCGCAAGGCAACTTCTTCCGGGGTCATCCGGGCCACGGCATCAATCAGGCTGTTCCAGACCGGGCGGATGGCGCCATCGGGGCCGATCAGTTCGTCAGGGACATCCTGCATGGTCCGGTAGCTCGCCAATAGGCGGGATACAGGATCAGCGGCGGCTTTTTTGCCTTGTTGAGACATGGTTACAATCCGGGAGGCCTTCTCAGATCCAGCGTCATCGGAAATTCGCGGTGTGGCACTTCCGGCTGGGGCATATAAAGGCCCGCAGTATGGCCATTCGCCTCAAAACGCGCAAGGCGACGGGCTTCCGCCTCGTTGCCGTTGATCGGGAACGTCTCGTAGTTGCGCCCGCCGGGATGGGCGACATGGTAGATGCAGCCACCGAGGGCACGGCCACTCCAGGTGTCGAAAATGTCGAATGTCAGCGGTGCATTGATGGGCAGCACCGGATGGAGCGCGTTGGGTGGTTGCCATGCCTTGTAGCGCACAGCGCCCACGGCTACACCGGTCTGCTTTGTTTTGGCCAGGGGGATACGGCGCTGGTTACAGGTCACCACGTAGCGGTTCGGATCCCCGGTGGTGAGCTGTACCTGCAGGCGTTCTACCGAACTGTCGGTGTAGCGGACGGTGCCGCCGATAGCACCGGTTTCGCCCAGCACATGCCAGGGTTCAAGTGCCTGGCGCAGTTCCAGGTGTACTCCTTCGTACTCCACTTCACCGCAGAACGGGAAACGGAATTCCTTCTGGGCCTCGTACCACTCAGAGCGGAACTGGAAACCGTGCTCACCCAGATCACCCAGCACTTCCAGGAAGTCCTCCCAGATGAAATAGGGCAGCATGAAGCGGTCGTGCAGTGATGTTCCCCAGCGGGTCAGTTCACCGCCGATGGGGGATTGCCACATGCGGGCGATCAGCGCCCGCAGCAGTACCTGCTGGGCCAGGCTCATACGCGGGTCTGGCGGCATTTCAAAGCCGCGGAATTCCACCAGTCCCAGCCGTCCGGTGGGGCCGTCCGGAGAGTACAGCTTGTCGATACAGATTTCCGCCCGGTGGGTATTGCCGGTGACGTCGATCAGGATGTTGCGCAGCAGCCGGTCCAGCAACCAGGGTTGCGGTGCCCAGCCTTCACCTGGGCGGGGTATCTGGGAGAGGGCGATTTCAAGTTCGTAGAGACTGTCGTGGCGCGCCTCGTCGATGCGGGGTGCCTGGCTGGTGGGGCCGATAAACATCCCGGAAAACAGGTAGGACAGGCTGGGATGGCGCTGCCAGTGCAGGATCAGGCTCTTCAGCAGGTCCGGCCGACGCAGGAACGGGCTGTCCATGGTGGTAGCGCCACCGACGACCACATGGTTGCCGCCGCCGGTGCCGGTGTGGCGGCCGTCAATCATGAATTTGTCGGCTCCCAGGCGGGACAGGCGGGCTTCCTCGTAGACGGTTTCAGTGATCGCCACACACTCTTCCCAATTGTGGGCGGGGTGAATATTCACCTCGATGACCCCCGGGTCCGGGGCCACACGGATGACGTTCATTCTTGAATCGTGGGGCGGAGCGTATCCCTCGATGTGCACCGGCAGACCGAGCTTTGTGGCGGCTTTCTCTGCGGCCGCCACCAGTTCCAGGTAGTCCTCAATGCGTTCCACCGGCGGCATAAAGACGCAGAGGCGGCCGTCGCGGGGTTCCACCGCCATCGCCGTGCGCACGGAGCCACCTTCCATTTCGTGCATGGCGTGTTGCTCAACGAAATCCTGGTGGGGCTCGTTGGGTGAGAACGAGGCCCGTGGTTGCGGTCGCTGATCCTGCTCGGCAGTTTCCTCCATCGCAAATTCCGGCAGCTCTTCACGCTCCTCGGTGGGGTCCGCCACGTTGATGTAGGGGTACATGGCGGGCGGCAGGTAGGGCAGTGTGCCTAACGGCAGACGGAAGCCCACCGGGCTGTCTCCGGGTACCAGGTAAATATGATCGCGGCGGGTTTTCCAGCGCTCCGAGCGCCAGCGGTTTTCGGTGCTTTTCGACTGCCAGGACTGAATGGGCAGCACATAACCCGAGGGTTCGGTGAGTCCGCGCTCAAACACCTTGGCGATGCGGTGGCGCTCCTCCGGGTCCTTTAACTTGGAATTGGCGGCGGTGACATTTTCGGGCAGGTTGCCCTCTTTGATGATCCATTCCGCCGGATCTTCGTAGGCCGGCTGAACACACTTGTCGCTGACGCCGAGTTCATTGGCGATGCTCTTTAGCATTTTCTCTGCACTGGCGGCATTGGCCTCAGGGCTTTTTGTTTCCTCTCGGGCAATCAGGTCAGCATTGCGCCAGATCGGCTTGTTGTCGCCGCGCCAGTACAGGGAGAAGGTCCAGCGGGGCAGGGACTCCCCGGGGTACCATTTACCCTGGCCGTAGTGCAGGAAGCCGCCGGGGGCAAAGCGATCCCGCAGTCGGCGGATCAATTGGTCGGCGCGCATACGCTTGGTGGGGCCTACCGCGTCGGTATTCCACTCGGCGGACTCGAAATCGTCGATGGAGACAAAGGTGGGTTCGCCACCCATGGTCAGGCGTACATCGCCCTCCTTGAGGGCCGCGTCCACCTCATGTCCCAGTTTGTCCAGGGTCGTCCAGGACTCCTCCGAAAATGGCTTGGTGATGCGGGGATGTTCTGCCACCCGCTTCACATACATGTCGAAATCAAACTCCACTTCCGCAAAGCCGACCATACCGGAGATCGGTGCAGCGTTGCGGTAATGGGGGGTGGCGGCGAGGGGAATATGGCTCTCCCCGGTGAGCAGTCCGGAGGTGGGGTCAAGTCCGATCCAGCCGGCACCGGGTAGATAAACTTCCGCCCAGGCGTGCAAATCCGTGAAGTCGTGGTCGGTGCCGGCCGGGCCGTCAAGGGAGACCAGATCCGGTTTCAGCTGGATCAGGTAGCCAGATACAAAGCGAGCGGCAAAGCCGAGATGGCGCAGAATGTGTACCAGAAGCCAGCTGGTGTCGCGGCAGGAGCCAGAGCCGATGCCGAGTGTTTCCTCCGGTGTCTGCACTCCCGGTTCCATGCGGATGACATAGTTTATGTCCTTGGCCAGCTGGGCATTTAAACCGACGATAAAGTCCACGGTGGGTTGGGGGGATTTATCGATCGAGGCCAAATATTTCTTCAGGCGCGGGCCTGCTTTTCCCGGAACCCGGTAAATGACCAGATCAGGGCGGATGTCCACGTTGTACTGGAACGGCCACTTCTGGGCATTCTCCTCAACGAAGAAATCAAACGGGTTGTAAACCGTCATGTCCGCTACCAGGTCCACCTCGATTTTCAGTTCGGTGACGGGCTCGGGGAAAACATAGCGGGCCTGCCAGTTACCGTAGGGGTCCTGTTGGTAATTGACGAAGTGGTTGGTGGGGCTGACTTTTAGCGAGTGAGAGATCACCCGGGTGCGGCTATGAGGAGCAGGGCGCAGGCGGATGATCTGGGGGCCGAGATGAACGGGCCGATCATACATATAGTGCGTCAAATGATGAACTGCAGCCTTGATCGACATAGAGCGTTACCACTGGACAGAGAATAATTTCAAAGACTTACATATTTCCCCTGATTCACAATTGGAATATGGGCGAAGATGTTGTTATTACTGGGGTTTCTGGGAGTTATTCCTCGGGGTAATAAAGGTGGCCGACAGTAGGGGGTTGCTAGGGGATTGATATCGAGAGAACTTGATTCCGATAGGATTGACTCAAAAGCTTTCGGCCGTTTTGACCCCTATTGGGGCTGCGCCACGATGCGGCTTGGTCCAAACGCTGGAGCGTTTGTCGAACTTCTTCCCGGTTCGAACACTTTCAGACGTACCAAACAAAAAACCCGGCACAAGGCCGGGTTTTTTGTTTGAATGGCGCACCTGAGAGGATTCGAACCTCTGACCTCTGCCTCCGGAGGGCAGCGCTCTATCCAGCTGAGCTACGGGTGCTTTAAAATGCGCCGCTCGAAGGCGACATCCACTTTGCTTCCTCGACCTGCCTGTTTGATAGCAGGTTTTGTTGCTCCACTGGTTGGTTTATCCAGTGACGCAGTCCAACAGTTTTCGAACAGCTATACTGTGGTCGATAGTGTGGGTGGGCGAGGTTGCTAGAGAGGCGGCAATGATATAGCGTCCTTTGCCATTAGTCTATTTCCGAGAGATATGGCTTTAGCCCAGCCAGAATGAGGCCTGAAGCCATGAATAATAAGCATCTATCAGATGAACATCCCATTCCGCGCAGGAGTATTTTGTAGGTGAAAGTGCAGTTGGCAGTTCTTTCCTTAGGATTAGTCATGCTTGCAGGTTGTACCCAGGTACAGCCTCTGAACCCGCCATCCGGACAGGCTGAGCAGCCCCTCTGGTGGCGATTGAACCACCTCCGGCAGCTCAGGAACCGCCGCCGCTGCCGCCAGAACAGGTTTGCCCGTTGCCACCGCCCTGTGCGCTGGCAGAGCCTGTCGAGTGTCCACCTCCCAAGGTGATAGAAAAGGTGATCGTGAAGACCCTCCCGGCAAAAACCGGGGGCGAATTGAATCTGCCCATTATTGGCGAAGTGGAATATGTCTTCGTGGATCCGCCGGGAATAAGAATGGAGGCGCGTATTGATACGGGCGCGGAATCGTCCTCCATCCACGCGGAGAATATCCGGGTGGTGGAAAGGGACAGCAACAGTTATGTGCGTTTCTCGGTTCCAAACCCTGCAACCAACGAGCTAGTCGAGGTAGAACGCAAGCTGGAGCGTACTGTTCGGATCAAGCAGCAGACTGGTGACTTTGAGCGGCGCTATGTGATCAAGCTGTGGCTTGCTATGGGCCCTATCAAGGAGCATGTGGATGTTACCCTGACAGACCGTTCCGATTTTGAGTTCTCTTTGTTGGTTGGCCGGAATTTGTTGACCGATACGGCTATTGTTGATGTTAGTCGCAGGCACACACTGAAGTGAGCACTATGTCCTCTAGAATGCAGATCGCACTGGTGGCCGGGATCCTCATTGCCATCGGTCTTGGCTTGACTCTTTATAAGCGCTTTGAACTGGGTTTTCCCTTGTTGCCAGGTGAGCGTCAGAATGTCTGGACGCTGGAGTCAAAAGTCACCTTCAACCCCACTGGTGGCCCGGTGGAGATTTCCATGGCTCTGCCGGAACCCCGTGCAGGTTGGACTCTACTGGATGAGCATTTCGCTTCTTCCGGATTCGGGTTTTCCATCGAAGAGTCTGCGGACGGAAGCCGCCAGGCAAAGTGGACCCGGCAGTCACTGAACCGGCCGGCGACGCTCTACTATAAATTGCAGACCTACCGGGCTGATGAGTTTGGCCTCGGGGCCAGCCCTGTGCCCGAGATCGTTCCTCCGGAGCTTACCGATGACCGTCGGGCGGCAATGGGCCGTGTAGTCGCCAAATTGCGGGAGCGTTCCTCCAGTCCGGTGAGCTTTTCCGCTCAGCTGCTGCAACAGGTGGCAAACGATAATATGGACCAGGATACTGCATTCCTGTTTGCCGGCCACGAGCACAATCATCTTGCAGTGATTATGGAAGTGCTCGCCTATGCAGGTATCCCTGCGCAGCGAGTAAAGGGCGTCTTTCTGGAAGACGGGCGTCGTCGCCAGCAGATCTCAACCCTCCTGGAGGTGTTCGACAATGGCCGCTGGCACCTGTTTAACCCTCAAAATGCCCAGCCGGGTTTGCCGGATAACTTCTTTATCTGGTCTAGAGGTGATCGCTTCATCCTCGATGTGATTGGCGGCAGCAGTTCCCAGCTGGAATTTGCCTTGGTGAAAAACAGCCTGCCGGTGAAGACGGTGCTGTCAATGGAGCAGCAGGCCGGCGACAAACTGATGCTGGATTTCTCCATTTACGCTCTGCCGGTAGAACAGCAGGGCATGTTCAAGGGGCTGTTGTTGATCCCCGTCGGTGCTCTGGTGGTGGTACTACTTAGGGTTATCGTTGGTATCCGTACTTCAGGTACTTTCATGCCAATCCTGATTGCTCTGGGTTTTATCCAGACCACGTTACTGACCGGCTTGCTGATTTTCCTGATCGTGGTCGGCGCAGGTTTGTGGATCCGCTCCTACCTGTCGCATCTCAACCTGTTGCTGGTGTCGCGAATAACGGCAGTGGTGATACTGGTGATTCTGATCATGGCGACCCTCAGTATCGTTAGTTACAAGCTTGGTTTTAATCAGGCGCTATCAGTGACCTTCTTACCTACCATCATCCTCTCCTGGACAATCGAACGGATGTCCATTCTCTGGGAAGAGGACGGGCCTCGCGAGGTGCTGATTCAGGGGGGAGGTAGTTTGCTTGCTGCGGTCTTGGCCTACCTGGCGATGACGGTGGAGCTGGTGGAGCATCTCACTTTTAATTTCCCCGAGCTGATGATCAGTCTGATGGGTGTGGTGCTGTTGTTGGGTAAATACACCGGCTACCGCCTCTCCGAACTTTACCGTTTCCGCTACCTGAGGAAAGACTGGCAGTGAAATTCATCTCTCCCAGAGCGTTGCGTGAGCTGGGCGTGCTAGGCATGAACAGCCGCAATGTCAATTACATTGCCCGCAGTAATCCCCGCCGGTTGTTCCCGCTGGTGGATAACAAATTGATGACCAAGCGGATTGCCGAGGAACACGGCCTGAATGTGCCAAAACTCTATGGCGTGATAGAAATTCAGCACGAAATCCAGGACATGGAAAAAATCCTGGAAGGGTTGGAGCGCTTTGTCATCAAGCCTGCCCAAGGTAGCGGTGGCAAAGGGATTTTGGTGATTTCCGAGCGCCACGAGCACAACTTCACGAAATCCTCCGGTGCTGTATTGAGCTTGCGTGACGTCAAGCGCCATACCTCCAATATCCTCAGCGGCCTCTATAGCCTTGGGGGTAAACCGGATGTGGCGATGATCGAGGACATGATTATATTCGACCCTATCCTCAGTCATTTCAGTTATGAAGGTGTGCCGGATATTCGTGTGATCGTATACCGGGGATTTCCCGTCATGGCGATGATCCGCTGCGCCACCCACGCCTCTGACGGCAAGGCCAACCTGCACCAGGGTGCCGTGGGTGTCGGTTTGGATATCGAAACGGGCCAAAGTGTCTGTGCGGTGCAGAAAAACGTCAAGGTCAGCAAACACCCGGATACCGGCTATGGCTTTGAAGATCTGCACTTGCCCCATTGGGAGCAATTGCTGTTGCTGGCCTGTGGTTGCTACGAAATGACAGGACTGGGTTACTTCGGTGCTGACATCGTGCTCGATAAAACCCGCGGCCCGATGATCCTGGAGCTGAACGCCCGTCCCGGTCTGGCGATCCAGATAGCCAACCAGGCTGGACTGGCAAAGCGGCTCAAGTCTATCGACCGGTTGCCGAGCCATTCCCTGCTGCCGGAGGAGAGGGTCGCCACCTCACGGCAGATGTTTGGCCGTCAGCCATCCATGTTTTAAGCCGGTTAACTTTACGCAAACAGCGTTCACGGTGGCGTTTTATGCCGTTATAATGCGCCACTGTCTTTGGCCGCTACTAATACGAATGATACGGAGGCGAGAATGAGCCAATTGAAGAAAACAGGTCTGGTTGCCGCTGCGCTGCTGCTGGTATTGGGCATCGCGGGCTGTGGTTCCGAGAGCAATGAAGTAAAGCTCACCGCAGAGCAGGAAAAGGCAATGACCGAGCGTCTCGCCCCCGCCGGTGAAGTGGTTCTGGAAAAAGATGTACCGGCTGCCCCTGTGGCCGCTGCTGCATCTGGCCCCCGTTCCGGTGAGGAAATCTACAACACCAAATGTTCCGCCTGTCACGGCACTGGCGCAGCTGGTGCTCCCAAATTCGGCGCCGCTGCTGACTGGGAAAGTCGCATCGCTCAGGGTATCGATACCCTGTACACCAACGCCATCAATGGTATCCGCGGCATGCCCGCCAAGGGCCTGTGTATGGATTGCTCTGACGAAGAGTTGCACGCTGCTGTTGACCACATGGTTAACAACAGCAAGTAAGTTTGCCGCAGCACCATGAAAGAACCGCGCCTTGTGCGCGGTTTTTTTATGGGCTCAGTTTATGGGTGCCAGTAAGCTTGGCAAAGTTGTTATTCTCTCAGTTCCACAAGTTTCGCTGGGGTATTGATGGAAACGGTTAATCCGGATTGTCTCGGCCTGGTGTTGGCAGGCGGCCTGTCCACCCGCATGGGGATGGATAAGGCCCAGCTGCGCCGTTGTGAGCAGACCAGGTTGGCATTTTCCCGACGACTGCTGGAATCGCTGGGGTTGGATACGGCGGTAAGTGGTGGCGGCAGCGGCATTCCCGATCTGGTGCCCCAATCCGGTCCTCTGGGAGGAATTTACTCAGCACTGCACCAGCTCCAGCCCAGTGCACTGCTGGTGGTGCCGGTGGATATGCCGCTGCTGTCTGCCGATGCCCTGCGCCCGCTGCTGGAGCAGGGAGCGCAATGCCAGGTGCCGGTGTGCTACCGGGACTGTTATCTGCCCCTCTACCTGCCCAACAACCAGAAGGTACTGGACTATCTGGAGGCGGTATTTGCCCCCGGTTCGGATAAGCCCAGGTCAGTAAAGAAACTGCTGGCCGCCTTAGGTGGTCAGCAGCTACCGGTCGCGGACCCACAGGTACTGATCAATACCAACACCCCGGAGGAGTGGCAGCAGGCCCGGGCCTTGTTTGCTGGTGGGGCGGATCAGTAGCTTCAGCCATGTTTCCTGAACTTGACCTGCGGTATCAATCAGGTACGCTGCTGCGCACATTCCCTGTTTGATACGACCATGCCCGAATCCCAGGTGTCAGATCCCCAGGCCCCATTGCTGACAGACCGTTTTGGCCGCGTTATCAATTACCTGCGTCTGTCGGTCACGGACCGTTGCGATTTTCGTTGTATCTATTGCATGGCAGAGGAGATGACTTTTCTGCCGCGCCAGCAGTTGTTGTCCCTGGAGGAACTGGCATTTCTCTGCCAGGCCTTTGTCGAGCTGGGGGTAAGCCGCATCCGACTGACTGGCGGTGAACCGTTGGTGCGGCGTAATGTCCTGTCGCTGGTCCACAACCTCGGGGCATTGCCTGGGCTGGATGAGCTGCTGATGACCACCAACGGTTCACAACTCGCCGAGGTGGCCGAAGAGCTGGCCTCTGCGGGGGTACGCCGCATCAATGTCAGCCTGGACTCTGTCCATCCCGGGCGTTTTGCCGAGATTACCCGCACCGGGGAGTTGAGTCGGGTACTCAGGGGCATCATGGCCGCACAACAGGCCGGCATCGAGAGGGTGAAAATCAACAGCGTTATCATGCGCGGTCGCAACGACGATGAAATCCTGCCGTTGCTGGAGTTTGCCCTGGAACGGGGGCTGGATATCAGTTTTATCGAGGAGATGCCGCTGGGAGACACCGGTCGCGACCAGCGTCAGGGCGAGTTGGTGAGCAGTGCCGAAATTCGTGAGCATATCGGCAGCTTTTATGTGCTGACTCCCAGTGATGCCTCCTCACCGGGTCCTTCCCGCTACTACCGGATTGAAGGCAGCGAAAGCCGTATCGGTTTTATCTCCCCCAACAGTCACAACTTCTGCGACAGCTGTAACCGCGTGCGGGTGACCTGTGAAGGGCGCCTGTTGCTGTGCCTCGGTAACGAGCATTCGGTCGATCTGCGCGCTGTGATCCGCAGCTATCCCGGCGATATGGACGCCCTCAAGGAAGTGATCATCTCAGCCATGGATATCAAGCCGGAACGGCACCACTTCTACGATCAGGACCAACCCCAGGTTGTTCGCTTCATGAATACCACCGGCGGCTGAAGGCCGTTCAGCGGGTACTCGCATTTGCAGGTTGACAAATGAACCGAACGGTCCATAATGAATGCATGAATCAGGGCAGACCAAGAGAATTTGATATCGAGCGCGCACTGGAATCCGCCACCCGGCAATTCTGGGCGGTCGGCTACGAGGCCACGTCTCTGACCGATCTGCTCAAGGTCATGAAGCTGTCGAAGAGCAGTCTTTATCAGGCCTTTGGTAATAAGGAGGCACTGTTCATTCGTTGTCTGGACTATTTCCAGAACACCATGGCCGACGATTTGCTGGACAAGCTGCATCGCACAGACTCACCCAGGCAATTTCTTGCGGATTACCTGGAGGGTGTGATTGATGAGGCATCCAAGACATCCGGGCGCAAAGGCTGCCTGTTGGTGAACACCGCCAATGAGCTCGCCCAGCGCAATGCATTGGTCAGCGCTGCCGTCGCTAAGGGCTCTAAGCACATGATGAAAGTCTTTACCGCGGCAATTCAATTGGCCCAGGAGCGGGGCGAAATAGCTACTGCTGTGCCTGCTGAAGACTTCGCCAGATATTACTTCTCTTCGGTGAGCGGTCTGCGCACCATGGTGAAGGCTGGCGCCAGCAGGGCAGAGCTGGAACCCATTGCAAAACTGGTTATGGCAACACTGAGCTAATTTTTTTGGCCAATTATGGACCATTCGGTCCCTATTGGTTTATTTGTGTACCGAAAAGTCCAAATAGGAGAAACCCATGAAATCTGAATATCAACTCACCCTGGCACCCGTGGAACTGGCAACGGCTCCCGAATCAGTCAAGTCCATACTGCAGGAGCAGAAAAACAACTTCGGTTTCCTGCCCAACATGTATACCCACATGGCCAATGCTCCGTCGGTGTTGAAGATGTACCTGAACGGTTACCGGCTATTCCGGGAGGAATCATCTTTTTCTCCGGTGGAGCAGGAAGTGCTGTTCCTGACCATCAGCCGGGAAAACGGCTGTGATTACTGTGTTGGAGCCCACAGCATGATCGCCGATAAGATGTCCGGAGTTCCCGCCCATGTCACCGAGGCAATTCGCATTGGCGCGGAGATTGATGATCCCCGTCTCAAGGCCCTGCATGATTTCACTGTGGCGATGCTGGACAAGCGCGGTGCGCCAGCCATTGATGATGTGGCAGCGTTTCTGTCAGCGGGCTTCAGCGAACGTCAGGTTCTGGAGGTGATTGTCGCCATTGCGGTAAAAACCCTCAGCAACTACACCAATCACCTGGCTCATACGACACTGGATGAGGTTTTTGCGGATTACCGCTGGATGGCGTAATCCTGAGACCGGCAGAGGAGGGTTGCCTCCTCTGCCACTTTCGACTTACAGCCGGGATACCAATGGGCAACTATGGATTGTGGTTGTCGTCGAGGGTTTCCAGTGAACATCTCAGCCAGGCCAGCAGTCCGCCGTCCAGGCTGACGCCTTTCAAGCCCTGCTGTTGCAACAGGGCCACTGCCTTGCCACTGCGGATACCGCTCTGGCAGTAGCAGAGTACCGTTTCCGCTCCCTCCAGTTCAGCCAGCCGTTGCGGTAATTCGTCGAGGGGAATGTGATGTCCGCCGATATGAAACGACTGCCGTTCCAGTGGGCCGCGCACATCCAGCAGTACGCAATTTCCCGCCCGGTAACGATCCCGGAAAGCATCCGGGTTCAACACGTTATTTTTGTTTCCAGTGGCAGCGCAGAGAGGGGCGGGCTGCCGTGGCAGAGCAGGGGCACCGGCGGGATTGCTGCAGGCCGCACAATCGGCACTGCGGGTCAGCTGAATGGAGCGAAAATCCAGGTTGAGGGCATCCACCAGCAACAGGTGGTTTTGCAGTGGTGTCGGTAATCCGAGCAGGTACTTGATCGCTTCGTTGGCCTGCAATACCCCGAGCAGACCCGGCAGCACGCCGATCACGCCGGCGCTGTTGCAGTCCTCCACATTGGCGGGGGGTTCCGGGAACAGACAGCGGAAACAGGCCCCGCCCGGGGTAAACAGGGCACACTGGCCGAAGAATTTCTGGATGCTGGCAAATACCCAGGGCTTGCCCAGGGCACAGCAATAATCGTTGATCAGGTAGCGGGCGCCGAAATTGTCGGTGCAGTCCACCACCAGATCGGCAGCGGCCACCAGTTCACTGGCATTGTCGCTATTCAGGAAAGCTGGAACAGCATCGACGCGAATTTCCGGATTGAGGCGTAGCAGCCGCTCCCTGGCGACGGTGGCTTTGGGTTGCCCCACCTGATTGTGTTCGAAGATGATCTGCCGCTGCAGGTTGCTGGTGTCCACTGTATCGCCATCCACCAGGGTGATATGGCCAACTCCGGCGGCGGCCAGATACAAGCCCACCGGCGAACCCAGGCCGCCCGCACCGACCACCAGAATATGCGACTGTTTCAGTTTCATCTGCCCGACAGCGCCCACCTCCGGAAGCTGGATATGGCGGGTGTAGCGCAGCCATTCGCCAGCGCTGAAGGTGTGGTCTGGATTGTTCATGGCGCAACCCTACTGCGAATTGGTGCTGGCTGGAAGTCTCAACGACTGGTTGTAACAACTAAGCTGCAAAGATTTTCAAAACGTTCGGGATCTACCCCTATCTGTTCGTTTCGGTAATGAACCAATGCATGTGATGTATTGAGTTTGGCACGATACCAGGGTATCGCATTCCAGTGCTGATGG
>JAWKZV010000003.1:0-585228 GCA_041395745.1 Porticoccaceae bacterium
CATCCTCAAGTTGAATCCACAACTCATTAACCTGGCAGCAGCACCGGACCTGATCGTCCGATATGTATACCCACGCCGGGGCAATGAGGCTGTCATCGGCCTTGATTACCGCACGACTCCGGATCAGCTGCCTGCGGTCATGCATGCCATCGAGTCCAATGAGCCGATTATCGCGGGCCCTGTCGACCTCGTTCAGGGAAATCACGCTTTCATAGGCAGAGCACCAGTCTCTCTGATTGACGATAATGGTGCACAACGCAACTGGGGTGTAGTTTCAGCGCCCATTGATGTCGCCTCGGTATACCGCGAGGCTGGCTTGCTTGATCCCGAATTGGGCCTGAAAGTTGCCATTCGCGGAAAGGATGGCTCCGGCTCTAGTGGGGAAACTTTCTACGGTCGCCAGGATATCTTCAATGATCCCCGGGGCGTAACCCAAACTGTCAGCTTTGGTGGGGGCACCTGGCAAATAGCCGCCATCGACGCCATGCCCGAAAGTGCAGTGTCACCGAGGCTGATGCTGATACGGGGGACTGCCGGCATCTTTGCGTTGCTTCTTCTGTTGCTGCTCACGACACAAAGACGCAACCAGGAGAGCCAAAGGCATTACCAGTCCATTCTGCGAAGACATGCGGAATTCCTGCGTGAAGTGGAAACAGTTGCCAAGGTCGGTGGATGGCGAATGGATCAGGCCGAAGTAATCAGCGAAATCTCCGAACAAGCCCGCAGCATGTTGAATCTCGGTCCATCGATAAAAGACATCAACATTGATACCTTCGCCAAACGGCTGGTTACTGACAATGGCCAGGATGTCGCCCAGATACTCCGCGAGGCTTTGCACGCCGGCAAGGGAGTCGACCTTGAGGTAAAACTGAAAGATGACAGGGGCTGGTTCCGCCTGATTGGCGATCCACTTCGCGACGGTCAAGGCTCGTGGGAAATCGTCGGTGCCATCCAGGACATAACCGAGAAAAAAATCGCCGATGCCAAAATCGAACGGCAGGCCAACTACGACAACCTGACCGACCTGCCCAACCGGGCCCTGTTCCGGGACAGACTGGAAACGGCCATGTCGCTGGCGTTGCGCACCCGCAGCTCCATTGCACTGCTGTTTGTCGACCTGGATAATTTCAAGTCCATCAATGACAACTATGGCCACAAGGAAGGAGATCTGGTACTGCAGGAAACGGCCCGCAGGATTCGTTCCTGCGTCAGGCTATCAGATACCGTCGGCCGTCACAGCGGAGATGAATTCACCATCATCCTGCACAATGTAGACAGTGATTCGGCAGCCGACAAAATAGCTGCCAAGCTGGTTCACGAACTGGGCCGGCCGTTTCAGATCGGCGGTGCAGAAGTCTATTGTGGTGCCAGTGTCGGCATAGCTTTCTACCCTGGGGATGCCGACAGCGCAGACAGCCTTATCGTTAACGCCGACCAGGCCATGTATGAAGTCAAGAAAAGTGGTCGCAACGGCTGGTATTTTTACACAGAGGAAATGCAGCGGCGCTCTGAACACCGCCATCACCTCTACAACGACCTGGTCGCGGCAATTCGCGATGACGAGCTGTCCGTCCACCTGCAACCCATCGTTTCCACTAAAGATGGCCGCACCGTGGCTTGCGAAGCCCTGGCCCGCTGGAAAAGAGCGGACGGCAGCTGGCTGCCTCCCACCAAGTTTATTCCTCTCGCGGAAGAAACAGGCCTAGTCAACCAAATCGATTATCTGGTCATGACAAAAGCAACAAATGCCCTTCGCCAAATTAACGAAGGGCGCGAACAACTGATTTCTCTTTCACTCAACGTATCGCCACGGCTTTTCCACACTAAAGACCAGGCACTCGATCACTGGATGCAACTGGTAAGTGATGCGCGGAAAGATGTTCCGATTTCCATTGAAATTACCGAACGGCTGTTGATCGAAGAATCACAACGGACGACGGACGCCCTTTATCGACTGGCAGAAATGGGTGTCGGTATTTCCATCGACGACTTCGGTACCGGTTACTCATCGCTCGGGTACCTGACCCGCTTTCCGGTAACAGGGCTCAAGATCGACCGTTCCTTTGTCGATGGCATTGGCATCAACCCAACTGCCGAGACCGTGATCGAAACCATCCTGGCCATGGCCAACAAACTCCGGATAAACGTTGTTGCCGAAGGCGTCGAAACCGGAGAGCAACTCACGTATCTGACGCAGCGTCAATGCGATCAGGTGCAGGGTTACTATCTTGGTCGTCCCGTACCTGTTGAGGAATTCTCCACACGGATACAGCAGGAAAATTTAGCCCGGCAGCTGTTGAACAGGGAAGTCGAAATATGATCTACCCCTTACCCAAGCCCAACAACCAGTTCAGTCCCAGCCTGGATGAAGCAGGCCACACGGCTCTAACCTTTTATGTCTAGCCATCACAGGTAGCCCGCATCCATCTTATTAGAAGGCTACGAGTGTCAGTTTTGCCGTCCGCTAGCGCACGCAAAGCTGTCAGCAAAGACTTAATAGCAATACAAGTACCCATGACTAAACTGCCAGTGGGCCTGGTACTCGCCAGAATGCCTTCCGGTCCACAGTCCCGAGAGACACACAGACAGTGAGTCTGGGTCAGCACATGGGTGGCATCATAGGGGTTGTAGCCGATGTCGTAGGCAGCAACGGGTTGAGCAATTCGGGGAAAATGCCCCGCTCAGCGGGGTATTTTTTATTGTGCTAGACCAGAGTCCTTCATCATCTGTCCCGCAGATGCCAAGGCCTCGGATAGCGAAGGGAAAACCCGGCAACTGACCCCGTCTGGCCTGAAGCCAGCTTTACTGAGTGTCTTCATAGGCTGGAACTGAAGATCGGCCAGATACACTGTGGTACCAGCCCGGCGACAGGATTCGATGAACTTATAGAGTTCCGAGACGCCACCGGAATCCAGGATAGAGACACCATCCAGGTAAAGCACCACACCATCCCGATCCAGACATTGTTGTGCCAGCTCCCCAAACAGGCGTTCGGCGGCAGCGAAAAACAGCGGCCCATTGATTTTCAGTACCGACCAGCGCTCTGGCAGCTCTACATCAACAATTTTCCGGTTACCGGAAATATCGCTGACACGGGTCATCTCTGCAATTTCTTTCATAAACAACAGTGATGCCAGAACGATGCCGGTACTGATGGCTATCACCATGTCAAACAGCACCGTGAGGGAGAAGCACACCAAAAATACAGAAATGTCGCTGCGGGGAGCAGTCTTGAGTAGCTGCAGGATCCGAGGTGCCTCGCTCATCTTCCAGGCCACCACCAATAACAGTGCCGCCATGCTGGCCATCGGCAACTGGGCCAATAACGGGGAGAGGAACAACAGTGCCAACAGCACGACAAACGCATGCACCATCGCTGCAATGGGTGTTTTGGCCCCCGCCCTCAGATTGGCTGCCGAGCGAGCTATAGCAGCAGTTGCCGTAATCCCGCCGAGGAACGGAGTCACAATATTACCGATACCCTGCCCCAACAATTCGCTGTTGGCACTGTGCTTGGTACCGGTGGCACGGTCCAGAACCACGGCGCAGAGGAGCGACTCAATGGCACCCAGCATAGCTATGGCAAAAGCTGCTGTGAGCAAATCCTGGGCTGTATTCCAGTTAAACTGCAATGGACTCTCCCCCGGCTGGGAGCGCAGCCATGGCCACTGCATATCCGGCAAAACCGAAGGGATGCCATAACCAACCAGGCCATCGGGAAGAGTGAAACTGAAGGTCGAGCCAATGGTGGCAATTCCTGCACCCTGCTGATTCAGCTGCCAGGCAGCCAGGACGCCGACAACAACTGCTGGCAGGTGCGCCGGAATCGGTGTTTTTAGCTTTGGCCACAGCAACATGACTGACAAGGTCAGCAGGCCAACCAGCGCGGTCAACAGTGACAATCCCGGTGCGGCAGCGACCAGCACCACTACCTTGTCGGTAAAATGTGCCGGCATGGCACCGGTCTGAAGCCCTAGAAAATCCTTTAACTGCAGCACGGCGATCACTACCGCTATTCCGCCGGTAAATCCGAGAGTGACGGATTCCGGGATGTATTCGATATAGCGCCCCAATCGCAGCAGCGCCATCACAACCAGGATCACACCGGCCATGACGGTGGCCACCAGCAGCCCCGCCAGCCCATATTGCTGAACGACGGGATAGAGAATGACGACAAACGCAGCTGTCGGGCCGGACACACTGAAGCGTGAACCGCCGGTCAGGGGAATCAGGAAGCCGGCGACAATCGCCGTGTACAGGCCATACTGCGGAGCCACACCACTAGCGATGGCCAGGGCCATTGCCAGGGGAATTGCAATAATGCCAACAGTAACGCCGGCCAGAACATCACTGACAAGACTTTTACGGTTATAGCTGGATGCCGATAACGCCTCGCGAATGCCGTGTCCGACCTTAAGAGAAAAAAGATGCGCCCGATGAGCCATCAAAGATGTCCGTATGGAGTACAATTAGGTGTTGAGATTACGTCAAAGACAAATTAGCATCTCATCCAACAATAATTCAATGTTAATTTGATTAACATTGGTGTTTAATAAGAGATGTATAAAATAACGAGAATGGTGGATAGCACCTATGGAAAACCGCACAGCCAGACTGACTCTGCTGATTGACCCAAAGAAGAAAGCGCTCTTCGAGAAACTTTGCTCTGACGAAGATGTTACTCCATCTCAAAAGGTTCGTCAGCTAATCCGCGAATACATCGAACAGAATGTCGGCCCCAACTGGCGGGAAGAAGTGTTCGGAAACGAAGAAGAAGAGGAGCAGCCCTGATTCCTACTCCAGGCTGCCCAGAAATTACGAAAGTCAGTCAATCTGTTCAGTAAACGGGGTACCGGTCAGCTCCAGCACAATTTCCTTTTTGCAGGTCACAATGGTGATCTGGTTTTCATTGCTCCAGTCGATGGTAACCAGGTCATCCATCAGCTCATCATCCAGGGCGTCCGCCTGATTGCTTTCTGAATAACTAACAATTTCCGGGAAGACCATCCGCAGAGAAGGTTCCTCATCGGAAGGGTCCTCCAGACACTCGATGAAAAGCAGTCGTACATCTACGTCGTAAACCAGGTTGTAGATGTAGGGTGAGCAGTTCCCGATCAGTTCAGCAAACAGTGACATAGTGAATCCAGGCTCCATTGGCACAGCAGCTATCGTACCCTATCTAGTGTAGGCACGCTCACTGAATTGGTGAAAACAATTGAGCCAGCTTTACTACCGCACGAAACAGCAGGTTGCGCTGTTCAAGCTGTTCCCCGGAAATCGATTCACAGCAGCGAAAATCTGCTTCCAGCATCTGTTCCACCTGGCTGGCAAAGAAACGGTCACGAACCATGACGGTAATTTCAAAATTAAGCTGAAACGAACGGTTGTCAAAATTTGCAGTGCCAACATAGGCCCTGTCGTCATCCACCAGCACAACTTTTTGGTGCAGAAAACCCTCGCGGTATTGAAATGCCCTGATGCCACTGTGTTGCAGCCCCATCAATACCCCATAGGAGGAAAGCTGCACTGCTCGGTTGTCTGTGATGCCAGGCAACATCAGGCGCACCTCGACTCCGCGTAATACCGCCAGCTTCAATGCCTTGCTGATGGAATCGTCCGGCACGAAATAGGGACTGACAATCCACAGCCTCCTGGTCGCACTATTGATAGCGTGCAGGAACATCAACTGGCAGGATTCCACCAGGTCCGCGGGTCCTGTGGGCAATATCAACACCCGCTGATCATTATCCACAGAGGCAGGACGCCAATTCATTTCCGGGACTGTCCCGGTAGACCAGTGCCAATCCTCAAGAAAAGACAACTGCGCCCCCTGCACTGCCGGGCCGACCAGTTTCACGTGGGTATCCCGCCAGGGGCTCAGACGATGATGGCGGTTGAAATACTCGTCGCCGACATTGGCACCACCTATGAAGGCCTCGCGCCCATCCACCACCACAATCTTGCGGTGGTTGCGAAAGTTGACCTGGAAACGCCGGCGGCGGAACCACCGCCAGGTGCGGAATGACTCCACATGAATGCCAGCTCGTCTGCATTGCCGTAAATAGCGGCGGGTCAGGCTGAAACTTCCTATGGCATCGTAGAGCAGGTATACCCGCACCCCCTGGCGCGTTTTTTTTGCCAGTCTGCTCAGCAACTCTCGACCCAGTCGGTCATCACGAATGATATAAAACTGCACAAGAATATAGTTTTCGGCCTTCTCAATGGCATCGAATATCTCATGAAAAATTCTTTCGCCATTGATCAGTAACTCTACCCGATTGCCCCGCGTGAAGGGCATCAGAGCCAGCTGTTCCAGCAGCTGCACGCCAGCTGGAGTTTCCCCCGGCAGGCTGAAATCCCGGTCCATCTCGGCCAGCAGGCGCTGAGCGATTTGCTGGATTTCCAGGTCACCCTTGCGACGGGCCTCCACATAACCGTAAAAGCGCCGCTGTCCGAACAATAGGTAGATAGGGACTACCAGTGGAGGCAAAAACACTAGGCCAAGTGACCAGGCGATGGCTCCCTGGGAAGTTCGTGATTTAAAAATGGATTCGAGGGCAAAAAAGACCCCGATGATCTCCATCAAGACATAGATCAGCACCCAGAAGGGGCCCAGCAGCTGCCATCCCTCGGCTAGATACTGCACCAGCAACGTGGCCAGGTGACTCACTGATCAGTTTTCCTGTTTGCGTAGTTGTCGTTCTTCCAGACCGCCCAGATAGGCGCCACACCACTTACAGTGCACTGCATCCCTGTCGTGCCCGGCCTTGACACAGTTGGGACAGGGGTAAAGGGACTTCTCACGCTGTATCTCACTGGCCAGTTCTGCAGTGATGATGCCGGTGGGAATGGCGATGATGGAGTAGCCAGTGAGCATAGCCAGGGTGGAAATAAACTGGCCGACAACGGTGTGGGGAGTAATGTCCCCATACCCCACCGTGGTAATGGTCACAATAGTCCAATAGATACTGATGGGAATACTGCTGAAACCATTGTCGGGGCCTTCAACCACATACATCAGGCAACCAAACAGGGTGCTCAAAACCAATACCGCAAAAAAGAATACAGAGATCTTGCGCCTTGCCTGGTACAGAGAGCGAATCAGCACGTCCGCCTCTGACAGGTAACGTACCAGTTTCAGCACCCGGAAAATCCGCAATACCCTCACCAGACGTATGATCATCAGGTAGTGGGCTCCGGTGACTACCAGCGCCAGGTAGGAAGGGATAATGGAAATCAAGTCAATGATGCCGTAGAAGCTGAACAGATACCTGCGCCGGTTTGGAGAACAGAAAATCCGTAGGGCGTACTCGATGGTGAATATCCCGGTGAAAACCCATTCCACAGCAAAGAAAGTAGTGGCGTAGCGACTGCTTAAGGCATCTACCGTATTAAGAATCACAGCCAGTACGCTGATCAGGATCGCATATATCAAGAAAATATCGAAGCGCTGCCCCGCTGGGGTATCAGTGCCGAAAATGATCCGGTAAAGCTCTTGACGCAAATACTGGTACTTCATCATCTGGCCATCCGTCCTTATTTGTTGTTATCGAATTATAAGATGGTCGGCGGTAAAGATCAGACAATGCTAAAGCTTGTGCCGCTGCTTGGGTAGTCAAAGTAACTCACAGCACTGATAGGGAGAAAACTGATAATGGGCCGACAGGAATTGCAGGCAATAAAAAAGCCCCTCAAGAGGGGCTTTTTTAAATAGTGGCGGACCGGACGGGACTCGAACCCGCGACCTCCGGCGTGACAGGCCGGCATTCTAACCAGCTGAACTACCGGTCCGCGAAACCTTTCAAATAAATTGGTGGGTGGTACAGGGGTCGAACCTGTGACCTACGGCTTGTAAGGCCGTCGCTCTCCCAACTGAGCTAACCACCCCTCGAAAGAGATGCGCATTCTACCCAATTATTAGGCGGTGTCAAACATTTCAAGCAGCGATTTGCTATACAGTCCATTAGAGGCAAATTAACATAGGCGCCCCCACAGTTTGACCGGAATCACCATGGACATTTTCAAGGAATTTACCTTCGAAGCAGCCCACCTGTTACCCAACGTACCAGCAGGGCACAAATGCGGGCGATTGCATGGCCATTCCTACCATGTTCGTCTCTACCTGAGCGGCAATGTAGGTGAAACGAGCGGCTGGGTCATGGATTTTGGCGAGCTGAAAGAATATTTCAAACCGATTTACGATCGGCTCGACCACCGCTACCTGAATGAGGTGAAAGGCCTGGAGAATCCCACCAGTGAAAACATCGCCCGCTGGATATGGCGAGAACTGAAACCCTCTCTGCCGCTGTTGAGTCAGGTGGAAATTCGCGAAACCTGCACTTCCGGCTGTATCTATCGGGGCGACTGATGTCCCCGGTACCTGCCGGTTACCGACGCCTGTTCATCGCCCTGCCGGTGCCAGCGGGTAGCGGCAAACGGCTGAACCCGCACTGCGACTCCTCTCTAGAAATCCGTTGGATCGAGGCAACCAACCGCCACCTCACCCTGGCGTTTCTGGGCCATCGTACGGAAGAACAAACCATCCGAGCCATAGAAGTCGTGAATGGCCTGGTAGCCCCGCCATTTGAACTACAACTGGTCTGCTTGCAGCGCTTTCCCGATGAACGGGGACGGAATATTGTCGCCATCCCTGCGCCCTGCGAGCCACTCATGGAGCTGCAACAACAGGTAGCCAACTTGCTAACAGAGAGGGGATTTACCCTCAAGCAACGTGACTTCAGGCCTCATATCACGCTGGGGAAATTCAATCGGGGACAATGGTCATCCATCAACCTTAATCCGCCTATAACCATGTCAGTGGCGTCAGTCACACTGTTCCAGACTGAGTTCATACCCAACGGCATCCTTTACCACCCACTGACTTCCCAGCAGCTGGTCTAGGGGGAGCTTACGCTGTCCTGACGCTAGTCCTTGCCGAGAATTCCCGCCAGCGCTGTCTCCAGTTCAGAAAAATGGAAGTGATAGCCGGATTCCAGCAATTTGCGGGGGAACGCGCGCTGCCCGGTCAGTAATAGTTCGTCAGCCATTTCACCAAACAGCAACCTGGCGACGAATGATGGCATGGGAAACAGCGTCGGACGGTGCAGAGCGTGACCTAACGCTCTGGTGAACTGCTTGTTGGTGACCGGGTTTGGTGACGCTGCGTTGACGCTGCCATGGATGTCACTGCGCTTCAGGCAGTGAAAGATGATATCCACTTCGTCATCGATATGAATCCAGGGCATCCACTGTTTACCCGATCCCAACTGCCCACCCAACCCCAGGCTGAATGGCAGCACCATTCTGGCCAGAGCCCCCTGCCCTTTGCCCAGCACGATACCCGTACGCAGGTGGCAAACCCGCGTACCCAACTGTTCAAAACGGGAGGCACTCCTCTCCCAGGCGGCACAGAGACGGTGTGAGAAGCTATCGTGGTGTCTGCCCGCTTCATCCAACAGGCGATCATTGTGGGGGCCGTAGTAACCCACGGCGGAGCCGCTGACCATCACAGATGCAGGTGAGCCCACTTTGCTGAAATGCTCGAATAGTCGATCGGTTGTTCCTACCCTGCTCTGCAGGAACAGCCTTTTACGGGTTTCATTCCAGCGACCATTGACCAGTGGTTCACCCGCCAGATTGACGAGATAGTCCACCTTCTCTGTAGTGGGCAGCTCTTCCAGTTGACCAACTACCTTCACTCCCGGCAGGTGCCGATGAGCTTTCTCAGGGGAGCGACTGAGCACAATCACTCGCATCCCTTTTGCCAGGGCAGCGCGACTGAAATAACCACCGATAAAACCGGTTGCACCGGTGACGAGCACGGTCTTGTCTTGCATAGTCTGTAGTCTCTTTGGGGCCGTAAACAGGCGGCCTCCTGACAGTCTAGACAATCCCGGAGGAAATAGGCCCTAATCGTTACCGATCAGGGCAAGCAGTTCCTGTGTTTTCTGCTCCATCAGCCGAACATCCCGTGCTTCCACATTGAGCCGGACCACCGGCTCAGTATTACTGCTTCGCAAGTTGAAACGCCAATCGGGGTAGGAAATACTCAATCCATCCGCCTGCTCTATGTCAGCGGCATCAGGCCCATACCTGTTCTTAAGGGAAGCAATCAGTGCCTGGGCATCATCGACACTGCGGTTGATTTCACCGGAGCAGGGGTACTCCCCCATTCGCGCACGTGTCATCTGCGACAAAGTCTGGCCACCGGTACAAATGAGCTCGGCAATCAGCAGCCAGGGAATCATGCCACTGTCACAGTAGAAGAAATCGCGGAAATAGTGGTGGGCACTCATTTCTCCGCCATAAACGGCGTTCTCTTCACGCATTGCCTGTTTGATGAAGGCGTGACCACACTTGCTCTGGATGGCCTTGCCGCCAAGCTCCTCACAGAGAGCCTGGGTATTCCAGATCAAACGGGGATCGTGAATGATTTTCTCACCGGGGTGTTTTCGTAAAAATGCTTCCGCCAGTAACCCGACAATGTAATAGCCCTCGATGAACTCCCCCTGCTCGTCAAACAGGAAACAGCGGTCGAAATCGCCGTCCCAGGCAAGCCCTAGATCGGCACCCGTCGATTTGACGATATCACTGGTGTGATGGCGGCTTTCCGGCAATAACGGATTCGGAATGCCATTGGGAAAGCTGCCGTCGGGATCGTGATTCACCTTGATCAACTCGAAAGGCAAAAAACTCTCCAGGGCGTCCAGCACGGGACCTGCAGCGCCGTTGCCGGCATTAACTACGATCTTAAGAGGTTTCAGATTATCGCGTTCGACGTAACCTAGCAGGTGCTCGATATAGGCATCGGAACAGCTGATGCGGCGATAGCTGCCCCTCTTTGAGGGCTCCGCTGGTAGGAACGCCCCCTCTTCTGCCAGTTGCTGGATTTCCTTAAGCCCCGTGTCGGCGCTAATCGGCCGCGCACCCTCCCGAACCAGCTTCATGCCATTGTAATCGATAGGATTATGGCTGGCGGTCACCATAATGCCGCCACCCGCCCCGAGATTAGCCGTGGCGAAATAGATTTCCTCCGTGCCACACAAACCGATGTCGAGCACATCGACGCCTTCGTCGCGCAATCCGTTAGCGAGGGCACTCTTCAGTCCGGGACTTGACGTGCGGATGTCCCCGCCCACTACCACTGATTGAGGTTGCAACCAGCGCGCATAAGCACGGCCAATTCGATAGACAGTCTCAGCGGAGAGCTCTGTGCCAAGCTTGCCGCGAATGTCATAGGCTTTAAAACAGGTAATTTTCATAGCTTCCACACGAAAAAAGCCCATGCAACTGGCATGGGCCTGGATAATTCGAGTCAATTAACGACGGGATTTTTCCAGTTCGATCACAGTAGCCTTGTGATCGCGGCTTTTCAGATATTCCCTCACCCCTTCACCTATCTCCTGGTGCCGCATAGCATAGGCAATATTGGCCTGCATGTAGCCCAGCTTACTGCCGCAATCGTGGCTGTTACCTATGATGCGATAGGCTTCAACAGTTTCCAGCTTGAGCAACTCTTCCAGGGCATCGGTGAGTTGCACCTCACCGCCAACCCCCATGGGAGTTTTCGCCAACAGGTCCCAAATAGCTGGAGACACCACATAACGGCCCACCACAGCCATATTGGAAGGAGCCAGCTTGGGGTCTGGCTTTTCCACCATCTTCTCGATACGGGCAACTCCACCTGCCATCAGCTCGACACCCCTGCAATCAACCACTCCGTATTTGTTAACGCTTTCCCATGGCACCGCTTCCACCATAATCTGGCTTCTGTGGGTGGTCTCGAAATTCCTGACCATGGCTGTCAGATTATCGGCGTTGGGATTCGACTGATACTGGTCCACCAGCACATCCGGCAACAGTATGGCAAAGGGCTGATCACCTACCACCGGCCTGGCACAACTGATGGCATCACCCAAGCCCTTGGCATAGGGCTGCCGAACGGAGATCACTGTCACCTGCTCCGGCACAATCGAGCGCACTTCATCGAGCAGCTGGCGCTTTACCCGCTTCTCCAACTGAGCTTCCAACTCAAAACTGGTATCGAAGTGGTTTTCGATGGAATTCTTACTGGCGTGTGTCACCAGGACGATCTCGGTAATTCCTGCAGCAATGGCTTCGTTCACCACATACTGAATCAGGGGTTTGTCCACCACTGGCAACATTTCCTTGGGAATAGCCTTGGTAGCGGGCAACATGCGGGTACCCAGACCGGCCACAGGGATTACTGCTTTGCGAACTACGGTAGATGTCATATCAGGCTTCGATCCTTCTTTCTCAAAACAGGCTTATGGTCCCACAAAATCCAGAACAGAAATGCTGGCTGGACCAAGTTCCAGAAAGACTATCGCATTTACAGATGACAATGAAATGATAAAAAAGCGGAGCAAAAGCCAAAAGCACAATGAGGAAGAAAATTGGTCGGGGCGGCCGGATTTGAACCGACGACCACTACACCCCCAGTGTAGTGCGCTACCAGGCTGCGCTACGCCCCGATTGTATTGGGGAGGACCCCCAGGAAGGCGCACATGATACCGAATGCGCCCGACAATTCAAGAAATAAAATCAGGCTTTCAATACCGTCAGCAGCTCTTCCAGTTCTCCAACTGTCTGGTCGATAAGCTGACGAACCTGAGTCGCCTCCTCCCGTGCGTCCTCACCGTTGAGGCGCTGACGGGCACCGCCGATGGTGAAGCCCTGATCATAGAGCAGAGAGCGGATCTGGCGGATCAAGATCACGTCCTGGCGCTGGTAGTAACGGCGGTTGCCACGTCGTTTGACCGGGCTGAGATTGGGAAACTCCTGCTCCCAGTAGCGGAGAACATGAGGCTTAACATCACAGAGCTCGCTGACCTCACCAATGGTGAAGTAGCGCTTGCCAGGAATTGGCGGCAGCTGATCGTTATTGCTCGGTTCCAGCATAGCTTTCCACTCTCGCTTTGAGTTTCTGTCCCGGTTTGAACGTCACAACACGACGTGCAGAAATCGGAATCTCTTCACCTGTCTTGGGATTGCGACCAGGACGGGTTTTCTTGTCGCGCAGCTCGAAGTTGCCAAAACCTGACAACTTCACCTGCTCATTATTTTCCAGTGCGGTACGAATCTCTTCGAAAAACGATTCAACGATCTCTTTTGCCTCACGCTTATTGAGACCCAGATCCTCGAAGAGCATTTCCGCCAATTCAGCCTTGGTCAGTGCTGCCATTACTAAACTACCCCCTGAGGCTCGCTGAAAATTGCTGTTTCATGGCCGAAACGACACTTTCAACGGCACTGTTAATTTCTTCTTCGGCAAGGGTGCGGGAACTGTCTCTAAAGGTCAAGCCCAGACCAACACTTTTCCTATTGTTTTCAATACCTTTCCCTTGATAAACATCAAATATCTTTAAGTCAATAAGGCAACCACCAGCATTCTGACGAACGGTGTCGCAAAGCGCTTCAGCGGGAACTTCCTGGTCCACAATAAGGGCCAGGTCGCGGCGCACTTCAGGAAACTTGCTAATACCCCGGAACATCGGCAGTTGACCTTCCGTCACTGCCGCCAAATCAAGCTCAAACAGGTAGACCGGCTGGGAGAGATCCAGAGCCTTCTGTACCCGCGGGTGCAACTGCCCTACATACCCCACCAGCTTTCCATCCCGCTCGATACGTGCACACTGCCCCGGATGAAGAGCCGGGTAACAGTCGTCCGCCACAAATCGGTAACTGGAGAAACTGTGTCCCTGTCTCAGCAAGGATTCCACATCGGCTTTGACATCAAAGAAATCCACCATCTCGCGACTGTTCGACCAACGTTCCGGCAGACGACTGCCGGTAATCGCACCGGCGAGCATGCGCTGCTGTTGCAGACCATCTGCACCGGGCACAAAACGCAGGCCGGACTCAAAAATCCGCACCCGGTATTGTTGGCGATTCAGGTTGCGACGCACTGTAGATAACAGTCCGGACCACAGGGTGGTACGCATCACCGACATATCGCTGGCAATGGGGTTAGCCAACTTGACACACTCCTGGTCGGGAGCAATGCTGGCCTGCACATCCGGATCGACAAAACAGTAGGTGATGACTTCCCGGTAACCGCGGCCGGTCAGCTGCTGTCGCAACAGTGGCAGACCAGTGCGGTTCTCGTCGCTGATAACAATCGGCAGGTTGGCACTGATAGTGGTTGTCGGAAGCCTATTGTAGCCGTAGATGCGGGCCACCTCTTCGATCAGATCCATCTCAATCGCGATATCAAACCGCCAGCTTGGCGCACGGTAAGTCCACCCATCGCTATCCTCCGCCAACAACTGGAGCCCTAGCCGCTCCAGCATGTCGCGGACAACCGAAGGCTCCAGAGACAGCGCCAGCTGTTGTTCAAGTTTGGCCTGATGCAATTGAACCTCAGCGGCCGCAGGAACATGCTCGGTAGAGACCACGTCAATGACAGGACCGGGTTGGCCGCCAACGATATCAAGCAACAAGGCCGTGGCCCGCTCCACAGCCGCCGCCTGAAGTGCGGGATCGACTCCGCGTTCGAAGCGGTGGGAAGAGTCGGTATGCAGGCCATAATTGCGCGGACGCCCGGCAATAGCGATGGGATCGAAATAGGCACTCTCCAGGAAGATGTCCCGAGTTTTCTCGCTGACGGAGGATTGGTCTCCGCCCATAATCCCGGCGATAGCCAACGGCTTTTCCCGGTCGGCAATTACCAGGGTATCCGCATTGAGTTTTACCTCAGTGCCATCCAGCAATTTCAGAGGCTCTTCCTGATGGGCCATGCGCACGACGATGCCACCTTGCAGGTGCGCCAGATCAAATGCATGCATGGGTTGCCCCAGTTCAAGCATCACGTAGTTCGTGACATCCACGACAGGATCGATACTGCGCAGGCCACTGCGGCGCAGTTTTTCCTGCAACCAGAGGGGGGACTCAGCACCGACATTCACATTGCGGATAACCCGTCCCACGTAACGGGGGCAGGCAGCAGGGGCCTCCAGTTCCACGGTGAAGACATCGTCAATGGTCGCCGCCACCGGAGCGCAGGACACCTCAGACAGCGCTGCAGAGTTCAACACCCCTGTTTCGCGAGCCAGACCACGAATGCTGAGGCAATCACCGCGGTTTGGAGTTAGATCAACCTCAATCAGCTGGTCATTGAGACTCAGGTAGTCGCGCAGGTCAGCGCCAACCGGAGCCGACGCAGGCAGTTCAAACAGGCCTCCAGAACCTTCCCCCAGTCCCAACTCGTCTTCGCCGCACAGCATGCCAAAGGATTCCACATCACGGAGTTTGGCCTTGCGAATTTTCAAGTCGTTGGGCAGCTGGGAACCAACGGTGGCAAACGGCACCTTCAGTCCTTCACGCGCATTGGGGGCTCCACACACCACCTGAACAGTGCCGTCCGGACCGCCAACCACCTGGCAGACCCGCAATTTATCCGCATTGGGATGCGGGACAACAGAAACGATTTCCCCGACGACTACGCCACTGAAGTCCGGAGCCACTGGCTCGACGGCATCCACTTCCAGGCCAGCCATGGTTAACTGGGCCACCAGTTCTGCAGTATCAATCGCCGGATTTACCCATTCCCGCAACCAGGATTCACTGAATTTCATTGCTCACCAACTTAATAATTCACTTTAACCAGACAACGTATCTCGAGAATCAAAACTGATTCAAAAACTGCAGGTCATTCTCAAAAAACAGTCGCAAGTCATTGACGCCATAACGCAACATTGCCAAGCGCTCTACCCCCATACCGAAGGCAAAACCGGAGTATTCGGTGGCATCCACATTACAGTGGCGGAAAACATTGGGATGAACCATGCCGCAGCCCATCACCTCTAGCCAACCTGTGTTCTTGCAGATACGACAGCCGGCTCCACGACAATTAGTGCACTGGATATCCACCTCTGCAGAGGGCTCGGTAAACGGAAAATAGGAAGGACGGAAACGCACCGGCAGGTCGGCTTCAAAGAAAGCCTTGAGGAACTGGTCGATGGTACCTTTCAGATCCGCCATGCTGACATTGCGATCCACCACCAACCCCTCAACCTGGTGGAACATGGGGGTGTGGGTCAGGTCGGAATCACAGCGGTACACCCGCCCCGGACAGATAATCCGGATCGGCGGCTCCTGGGTCTCCATAGTGCGAATCTGCACCGGAGAAGTGTGGGTGCGAAGCACCGTATTATCCGAGACGTAGAAAGTATCGTGCATGGCCCGCGCCGGGTGGTGGGCCGGAATATTAAGGGCTTCGAAGTTGTGATAGTCGTCCTCAATCTCTGGCCCCTCTTCCACGGTATACCCAACATGGGTAAAAAAAGCTTCGATGCGCTCCATGGTGTGGGTGATCAGATGCAGTCCACCCGTCTCGCCACCGCGGCCCGGGAGTGTGACATCAACGGCCTCGCAGGCAAGCCTGGCAGCTACAGAAGCCTCTTCGAGGCTGTCCCGGCGCACATTGATCTGATCCTGCACCTGTTGTTTGACCTCATTGATCCGGGCACCCGCCGCCGGCCGCTCTTCGGCAGAAAGCTTGCCGAGCCCTTTCAACAGCTCGGTCAGTTTGCCTTTTTTGCCGAGGAATTCGACCCGCACGTGGTCCAGGGCGGCCAGGTCATCGGCCTGTTGAATGGCTTGCTGGGCCTCGTCGGCCAACAGCTCCAGGTTTTCCATAGTCACAACCTTCGGTTTATCCAAAATAAAAAGGGAAAGAGCGGCGGCCCTTTCCCTTTTCAATGTGCACGATTCTTTGCCGGGAAACCCGGCGTGAAGATCAAGCCAGGGCAGCCTTCGCCTGTCCTACGACAGCGGCAAAAGCAGCCTTGTCGTGAACGGCCAGGTCGGCCAGTACACGGCGATCCAACTCGATGTTGGCTTTCTTCAGACCGGCGATCAGGCGGCTGTAGCTCATGCCCTCAACGCGAGATTGGGCGTTGATACGGGTGATCCACAGTGCACGGAAAGTACGCTTCTTGACGCGACGGTCACGGTAGGCGTACTGGCCGGCTTTAGTTACCGCCTGCTTGGCAACGCGGAATACACGGCTGCGTGCGCCGTAATAACCTTTTGCTGCCTTCAGGATTTTCTTGTGGCGACGGTGTGCGGTGACACCTCGTTTAACACGTGGCATATCTCAATATCCTCTCAAACTGTTCAGCAAATCAGGAACGCAGCATGCGATCAACCAGGGGCGAATCAGAACCATTCATGGTGCTGGTGCCACGCAGATGACGCTTACGCTTCTGGGACATTTTGGTAAGGATATGGCTTCTGTTAGCGTGTTTGTGCTTGTAGCCAGCGCCGGTTTTTTTGAAGCGCTTGGCTGCACCGCTATGTACTTTTGCTTTTGGCATTTTGGTTCTCCGTTTATGACGGGTTACTAATATGGAGAAGTCACTCCCGGACAGTCTGCCAAAGGCTGAACGCGGGTAGCGCCGTAGGATTTTAAATGGCGGTTGGAACCACCCTCATTACGGATTACTTCTTCCTGCTCTTGGGGGCAATCACCATGGTGAGTTGACGCCCTTCCATTTTGGGGAACTGCTCAACGGTGCCCAGTTCCTCAAGGTCCTGCTCAATGCGCTTGAGCATTTCCATCCCGAGTTCCTGGTGCGCCATTTCACGGCCGCGAAACCGCAAGGTTATCTTGGCCTTGTCCCCGTTTTCGAGGAACCGGATCAGGTTACGCAACTTGATCTGGTAGTCCCCAATGTCCGTTCCCGGACGAAACTTCATTTCTTTGACTTGGGTCTGCTTCTGCTTTTTGCGCTGGGCAGCCTGCTGCTTCTTGACCTCAAACAGTTTCTTGCCGTAGTCCATGACCTTACAGACCGGCGGCTCCGCATCCGGGGCAATCTCCACCAGATCCAGACCGGCAGCTACTGCCGCTTCCAGTGCTTCAGCAATACTGACTACGCCGACCTGTTCGCCGTCGGCGCCAACCAAACGCACCTCAGGGACATCGATCTCGTCATTCATGCGAGATCGCTTCGCGGTCCCCTTGCTGTAATTTTTCTTGATAATCCAATCTCCAACTTCAGTCTTGTAAACGAACGCGACCGCGGCGTTTGACGTCCTGGGCAAGAAGCTCGGCAAAGGCGGTTACCTGCATGATGCCGAGATCTTCACCGCCCCGTGTACGTACAGCCACGGTCTGCGTTTCTACTTCCCTATCGCCGATCACCAGCAGGTAGGGAACCTTCTGAATTGTGTGCTCGCGGATTTTAAAGCCGATTTTTTCGTTTCTCAAGTCATTTTCGACCCGGAACCCCTTGTTTTTCAAGGCATCAGCCACGCCAGCAACGTATTCCGCCTGCGCATCGGTGATATTCATCACCACCGCTTGGCAGGGAGACAGCCAGGTGGGGAAAGCCCCCTCGTAATGCTCGATCAGAATACCGATAAAGCGTTCGAAGGAACCGAGAATGGCGCGGTGCAGCATAACCGGCACCTGACGGGAACCGTCTTCCGACACATACTGGGCGTCGAGACGGCCCGGCATGGAAAAATCCACCTGGATAGTGCCGCACTGCCACACCCGCTCCAGGCAGTCTTTCAGGGAAAACTCAATCTTCGGCCCGTAGAAAGCCCCTTCACCGGGCAGCAATTCGTAATCCAGCCCCTTGGCCACCAGCGCATCTGCCAGGGCCTTCTCCGCCTTATCCCACACCTCGTCACTACCGACGCGCTGTTCGGGACGGGTGGAGAGGCGAATGATCACGTCTTCGAAGCCGAAGTCCCGGTAGACTTCGAACAACAGGTCGGTGAAGTTGGACACCTCGGTCTGAATCTGGGACTCCGCACAGAAAATGTGGGCGTCATCCTGCACAAAGCCGCGCACTCGCATCAGCCCCTGCAGGGTTCCGGAGGCCTCATTGCGGTGACAGGAACCGAACTCTGCCAACCGCAGTGGCAGGTCGCGATAGCTCTTCAGGCCCTGGTTGAATACCTGGATATGGCATGGGCAGTTCATCGGTTTGACCGCGTAGTCCCGGGACTCGGATTCCACGGTAAACATGTTGTCGCGGAACTTGTCCCAGTGGCCGGAACGCTCCCACAGGGTACGGTCAACCACCTGAGGAGTCTTGATCTCCCGATAGCCATTGTGGCGCTGCACTTCGCGCATGTAGCTTTCAATCTGGGTGTAGATACTCCAACCCTTGGGATGCCAGAACACCATACCTGGTGCTTCTTCCTGCAGGTGGAACAGATCGAATTTCTTGGCCAGTTTGCGGTGATCCCTTTTTTCCGCCTCCTCCAGACGGTGCAAATAGGCCTTCAGGTCTTTCTTGTTAGTCCAGGCGGTACCGTAGACCCGCTGCAACATTTCGTTGTTGGAGTCGCCGCGCCAGTAGGCCCCGGCCACTTTCATCAGCTTGAAGTACTTGAGCTTGCCGGTGGAGGGCACGTGCGGCCCCCGACACAGGTCCTCAAAATCACCCTGGCGATAGAGGGAAAGATCTTCATTGACAGGAATGCTCTCGATGATCTCGGCCTTGTAGCTTTCCCCCAAATCACGGAAATAGGCTACCGCGTCATCCCGGGAAAGCACCCGACGCACCACGGTGTTGTCCGCTTCAGCCAACTCGGTCATTTTCGCTTCGATTGCTTCCAGATCATCCGGAGTAAACGGTCTCTGGTAGGCAAAATCATAATAAAAGCCGTTATCAATCACCGGTCCGATAGTTACCTGGGCATCCGGAAACAGTTGTTTCACCGCCTGCGCCAACAGGTGCGCGGTAGAGTGGCGAATAATCTCCAACCCCTCATCGGACTTATCGGTAATGATCGACAGCTCGGTATCGCTTTCAATCAGATAGGAAGTGTCGAGCAGGTGGTCACCAATTTTGCCCGCCAGTGCCGCATTGGCCAGGCCCGGGCCAATATCGGCCGCCACATCATGGATGGTGATCGGTTGCGGGTAAGTGCGTTGACTGCCGTCAGGGAGGGTAATAACAGGCATATTGCGATCCTTTCCAGTGGTGACCCCTACCAAAGGCCACATGGTTCATGCTGCAATGCAGCTACTGTGAGTGAGCTGGCCATTCTAACGGCTTAACATTGATAATCAAGCTGTTATACCGGGTTAAAAATTGGATTCGGGCTTGTCAGCACCAGGGACGGCTGGTACATTACGCGCCTCTTCAAAGAGTCCGTTTTATAGGCACGTAGCTCAGTTGGTTAGAGCACCACCTTGACATGGTGGGGGTCGGTGGTTCGAATCCACTCGTGCCTACCAAACAAGAAGCCCACCAGAACCGGTGGGCTTTTTTTTCGCGCAAGCACAGGCCATGAAACAGCACTGGCACACAGGTGCACTTTTTTCCACCAGAGAGTTACACTCTCCGCCTAAAATAATGACCACGTTAGGTAAGTTCCAATGTTTAAAATTAAAACGCCTGCTTTCATTCTCGCCTCACTGCTGATGCTGACAGGCTGCGTTACCTCTGGAGAGAAGGCGGCCCTCAGTAAGCTGGAGGGAAAACCCATCAGTGATCTGGTTAAAAAATACGGCGAACCTCTGGAAGTTAAGACGAAAGATGATGGCGATACATATATTTGGGAACATACTGAAAAAGTCGCACTACAAAATACGAAGCAGGGAACGGCGTTCACACAAAACACCATCGACGTAAAATGTCGCCTGACAGCTTACACATCAGGAACGGATAAAACTGTTACCAAAGCTTTAACGAAGGGCAACTACTACGTTTGTGCCTTTTTCACCCACAGACTGAGATGAGCGGGTTACACTAAAAATTAACCGAATGGAACCAGCTATCTCAACAAGTGTCTCTTATATGACCCGGTGGAGAAATCCCCACGTTCCACCTCAGGAAGGCAGTCCATGAAAAAATGCGCAATCATGCTTCTGGCTAGCACACTACTCCTCGCGAACAACCTGTATGCCGAGGAAGGCAACTACACCTGCCAAGTAAGTAGCATTTACCTGACGGGTAAAGGAAGGTCTGTTGACCCGGCAGGCGAAACTCTCAGTTTCTCCATTAAAGGAGAGATACTGACCCTCACCAACACCAGTGGCGGCAAGACTTATAACCATGATCTGAACATACAAACCCACAACAACTTCGCTGTACTGGCCAAAAACGAAAGCATGATTTTTTCTTACCGCTTTAACGGCGGAGCCTTCGAATGGTCAACCGGCATTGGCAAATCGGACTTTAACCGGGATCTCGGACACACCGGCAAGCAGATGCGAGTTGCAGGTGCCTGCGCAGCAAATTAAAGCTTTACAAAAGGCCCAACAAAAAAGCCCATGTAAACACATGGGCTTTTTTGTTGGGCTGGGAATCGAAAACAAATTTTACTATTCCCGCCTATACACAGGCGCCATCAGGAGCAGCTGCTGTCCCTCAACATCCAATCGCACCAATGCAACCATGGGGATATTCAAGCCAGCTAGCGCCTCCCTGCCCCGTTCGTACACCTTCTCAAGAACAAATCCCAGAGCACAGACTTTACTTCCACTTTGCTGAAGCAACCGCAGCATAACTAGGGCGGTCTGACCACTACCAAGAAAATCGTCGATCAGCACCGCCCCACCGTAGTCAAAGGACGTTGCTTCCTGGCAAACACCATGGGGACGCGCAGTGTCTGAGATGCAACCAGTGCCAGGGCTATGCCTCTGGTCTCAGCTATCAAGTGATACATCCTACACTCCACCCCGTGCAAGCTCTGCTGCGACCGCTTTGCCGATTTCTGTCATTAGGTTGGTAACAATACGGCGATTCAGAAAACTTCCAGCTTGAATCTGCCCCTTAGCAAGATAACGGGTATGGGCAAAGATACGCTCTACCAACGTTCCGGACTGGGCAGCTAAAGCACCAGAAGAGGTCACCATCAATCGAGCGCCCCCATCAGTTCGAGCACGTCATCAGCTGGCTGCGGAAAATCCATATAGTAGCTACCAACTACCCCCCATTTAGCATCGTTCAACCCGAATAGCCGCCACGATGCGAGCGGGGACGACGAGCCTTGGAATCACAAGATCCATCGGCATTTTTAACTCCCGAGATACAACCGCGCCAACGGGCACTCCACCACGGGGCGGGGCATAAATGACGCATTCATCACTTCGTCTGCAATCTTTCAATAGCCTGGCTAACTGCCTGCCCGTATCTTCTCGGTCACGAAAAACCGTTAAGCAATTTCTTTGGAAAGTTTTCCCAAAATCTAGGCAGGCATTGGAATGGGCGCCATGTTCAGCAGCATCAATCAATAGTATGCAGAATGGACGAACAGCATATGTCCGCTTTGTTTCAGAGCACACCATCCACCCTTCGTTTCAACTCATGCACCCGGTCACGCAGCCGCGCGGCCTCCTCAAACTCCAAGTTTTTGGCACATTCAAACATTTGATCTTCCAGGGCGGCAATCTGGTGCCAGATATCCCCTGCCGGGGCACCACCGACTTCCTCTACCCCGTATTTACCCCGTTTTTCAGCCACCTTGCGGCCACCCTTGCCGGGAATTGAGCGGGCCCCTTCCATGATGTCCGCCACCGACTTCAGGATGCCCTGTGGGGTCACATGGTGTTCGAGGTTATAGGCCAGCTGCTTCTCCCGCCGCCGCTCGGTCTCATCCATGGCCCGCTGCATGGAACCGGTGACCTTGTCGGCGTAGAGAATGGCGCGACCATGAACATTGCGGGCCGCCCGACCGATGGTCTGGATCAACGACTGTTCAGAGCGCAGGAAGCCCTCCTTGTCGGCGTCGAATACCGCCACCAGTGCCACCTCGGGCATATCCAGCCCTTCCCGCAGCAGGTTGATGCCCACCAGCACGTCGAACTCGCCGAGGCGCAGGTCGCGGATGATCTCCACCCGCTCCACCGTCTCGATATCCGAGTGCAGGTAGCGCACCCTTACCCCGTGCTCATCCAGGTACTCTGTCAGATCCTCCGCCATGCGCTTGGTGAGCACCGTGATCAACACTCGCTCGCCATGCTGCACACTGTGATTGATCTCCGACAGCACATCGTCCACCTGGGAGCTGGCCGGGCGCACCATAATTTCCGGGTCCACCAGGCCGGTGGGGCGCACTACCTGTTCCACCACCTGGCCGGCCTTCTCCGCCTCGTATTTACCCGGGGTGGCAGAGACAAAAATGGTCTGCGGCATCAGCCGCTCCCACTCGTCGAAGCGCAGCGGCCGGTTGTCCAGCGCCGAGGGTAGCCGGAAGCCGTATTCCACCAGGGTTTCCTTGCGGGAGCGGTCGCCCCGGTACATGCCCCCCAACTGGGGAATGGTGACATGGGATTCGTCGATCACCAGCAGGGAATCCGCCGGCAGGTAGTCATACAGGGTCGGTGGCGGCTCGCCGGGCTGGCGGCCTGACAGATAGCGGGAATAGTTCTCGATACCGGTGCAATAGCCCAGCTCCTGCATCATCTCCAGATCGTAGCGGGTGCGCTCCCGCAACCGCTGCTCCTCCACCAGCTTATGCACCGAGCGCAGTTGCTCCAGGCGCTCGGCCAGCTCCTCCCGGATTCCCTCCATGGCATCGAGAATGGTCTGGCGCGGCGTCACGTAGTGGGACTTGGGGTATATGGTCACCCGCGGCACCCGCCCGAACACCTCGCCGGTGAGGGGATCGAACAGGGAAATGTTCTCCACCTCGTCGTCAAACAGCTCCACCCGCACCGCTTCGTTGTCGGAATCGGCAGGATAGATATCGATGACATCGCCGCGCACCCGGTAGGTTGCTCGCTGAAACACCGAGTCGTTGCGGTTGTACTGCAACTCCGCCAGCCGCCGCAGGATGTCCCGCTGGTCCACCCGGTCGCCGCGCACCAGGTGCAACACCATCTTCAGGTAGGATTCGGGATCACCCAAGCCGTAAATGGCGGACACTGTCGCCACCACGATGACATCCTTCCTCTCCATCAGCGCCTTGGTGGCGGACAGGCGCATCTGCTCAATGTGCTGGTTGATCGAGGCATCCTTTTCGATAAAGGTATCCGAGGACGGCACATAAGCCTCGGGCTGGTAGTAGTCGTAGTAGGAGACGAAATACTCTACCGCGTTCTCGGGAAAGAAATCCCGGAACTCCCCGTAGAGCTGTGCCGCCAACGTCTTGTTGTGTGCCAATACCAGGGTTGGCCGCTGCACCTTGCCAATCACATTGGCGATGGTGAAGGTCTTGCCGGAACCGGTGACCCCGAGTAGGGTCTGGGCAGCCAGGCCGGCCTCCAGGCCATCGACCAGACGTTTAATGGCCTCCGGCTGATCCCCGGAAGGCTGATAGGAACTGTGAACTTCAAAGGGTCGGGACACTACGGGAGGCTCCAAATGATCGGCCAAAACCGTTTAATTATATGCCAATAAAGCGGGTGAATTTGGGGCTTCAGCAGGGGTTGACTCCCCGAAACTCGCTCTATAAGATACGCGCCTCTCAACGAGACTGTTCCGCCTTAGCTCAGTCGGTAGAGCAAATGACTGTTAATCATTGGGTCGCTGGTTCGAGCCCAGCAGGCGGAGCCAAATAAAGAAAAGGGCTGCATTAATTGCAGCCTTTTTTTTATATCTCTAAACTGCCGGGCATAATAAAACCTCACTCCAAGGACGGCGCGGCATTGACCAGCCGGGGATACTGAGGACAAACAGACATAACAAGCCACAAGCACCTGACATGAATGCAAGAATCCTTTTTTCCGTACTGGCCGTATTCACCCTGATATCAGCCCCTTGCTTGGCCGACTCTAAATTCGATCAAACATTGGAGCTGGCGCAGCAAGGTGACACCCAAGCACAGTCTGAACTCGGGATGATGTACGCCAAAGGCAAGGGGACCAAGCAAAACAATGTCAGCGCCTTTATCTGGATGTCCGCCGCCAAGGCCAGCGGAAATCAAGAGGCCGAACACAACCTGCAAGCCTTGCGCAAACGCATGTCCCTGAAAGAAATCATCGACGGTCAGGCCAAAGCCGCCAAATGTATCGGATCGCACTACCAACACTGCAAACCAGCCACCCCTCCTGTTTTTTGAAAATCACCGGCAAAATCGAGACTGGGCCTCATCGCGCAGATCGACTATGGTTGCGTAAAGAAAGGTTGCATAGAGATTGGCTGCGCAGAGAACGGTTGCGCAAAGAGACGCCGCAAGTCCTCGCCCGCCCACACCAGAGAAGGTGAAATAACCATGTTGCTATCGCTGCTGTTGTTTGTTGCCCTATTGGTCGCCGTTCTGTACTACCGCCCCACCCTGTTGACGGGCTCTCTGATTCTGATATTTGGCACCCTGCTGCTGACGTTTTATAGCGGCGCCATGTGGCTGCTGCTGTTCCCGACGCTGGTCATTGCGGCGATTCTCAATTCCCCCCAATGGCGCCAGCGGACACTGGTGAAACCGGCCTATCAGTTGCTGCGTCGCTCCATGCCAAGCATGAGCAAGACCGAACGGGAGGCGCTGGAAGCCGGCACCACCTGGTGGGAAAAAGAGCTTTTCAGCGGCCAGCCGGACTGGCAGCAGTTCAGCGACATTGATCTCCCCCGCCTCAGTGAGCGGGAACAACAGTTCCTGGACAATGAGGTGGAACAGCTCTGCCAGTTGGTGGACGAGTGGGACATTGCGCAACGCAAGGATCTGCCACCGGAGGCATGGGATTTTCTGCGCCAGAAAGGCTTCTTTGGTCTGATCATTCCCGAGGAATTCGGTGGACTGGACTTCAGCCCCTACGCCCAAAGCCGGATCATGAGCAAGATCGCCAGCAAGTCCCCCACCACGGCGGTCACCGCCATGGTGCCCAACTCCCTGGGACCGGGCGAGCTACTGGTCAAATACGGAACAGAGGAACAGAAACAGCGCTGGCTACCCGGGCTGGCCAACGGCACTGAACTGCCCTGTTTCGGCCTTACCGGACCGGAGGCCGGTTCCGATGCAGGAGCCATCCCGGATATCGGTGTGGTCTGCAAGGGAGAGTTCAACGGCCAGGAAGTCATTGGCCTGAAACTCACGTTCAGCAAACGCTGGATCACCCTGGCCCCGGTGGCCACGGTGATCGGTTTGGCCTTCAAGCTGCGAGACCCAGAGGGATTGCTCGGCGATCCCGACACCGTCGACTACGGTATTACTTGCGCGCTGTTACCCGCAGACCACCCCGGCATCGAAATCGGCCGCCGGCACAATCCCGGTGCCCCGTTCATGAATGGTCCGATCAAGGGTGAAGACGTGTTTATCCCAGTGGACTGGATCATCGGCGGTGCCACCATGGCCGGCAGGGGCTGGCGCATGCTGATCGAATGCCTGGGAGCTGGCCGCGGAGTATCGCTGCCCTCCCTGGCTACCGCTGGCAGCGAGATGTGCTACCTGAGCGTCGGCGCCTATGCCCGCATCCGTCGGCAGTTCAACATGGAAATCGGCAAGTTCGAGGGGGTTCAGGAAGCCACCGCCAGTATTGCCGCCGGCGCCTACACCCTGGAAGCCATGAGACAGCTGGTCACCCGGGGACTGGAAGGTGGAGCACCGTCCGTGCTGACAGCCATGGCCAAATATCACGCTACCGAGCGCATGCGCCAGATGGTCAACCACGCCATGGACATTGTGGGCGGGCGGGCCATTCAGCTGGGGCCGCGCAATTTCCTGGCCATCATGTACCACACAATGCCGGTGGCCATCACAGTGGAAGGCGCGAATATCCTCACCCGCTCGCTGATGATCTTTGGCCAGGGGTCCATGCGCTGTCACCCCTACTTGTTTGACGAAATGCAGGCCCTGCAACTGGACGACGAAACAGTTGGCCTCGGCGCTTTCGAACCGCTGCTGATGGCCCACATGGGGCACAGTGCCGGCAATGCCGCCAGAGCCCTGGTCTATGGCCTGAGCGCCGGCCATTACAGCCCTGTACCGGAAGACGCTGATGCCTTCAGCAAACCCTGGTACCAGAAAATCAATCACCTGAGCGCCGCGCTGGCCATCTGCGCCGATGTGGCCCTGGGAGCCCTGGGTGGCGGCCTCAAGCGCCGGGAAATGCTCTCCGCACGGTTGGGGGATATACACAGCGAGTTGCTGATTGCATGCAGCATCCTGAAGTTCCACCAGTCGCTACCCCAGTGCGAAGCCAACGACGCCCACGCCCGCTATGCCCTGCAGCAGTCGCTGCACAATGCCCAGCAGGCACTGATTGCCTTCTGCGACAATTTCCCGCAGCGCTGGCTGGGACTGGCACTTCGCTGGCTGTGCCTGCCCCTTGGCCGTCGTTACGGTGCTCCGGATGACAATCAGGTCCGACTGCTGGGCAAGCTGATCATGGAGCCCAACCCGGTGCGTCAGATCCTCAGGCAATACGTCTTCCTCAGCAATGCTCCCGAAGACGCTGTAGGCCGGGTGGAAACCACCTACCAGGCACTGCTCAAGATCGACCAGGCCTGGCAGGTTTTCAGCCGCGCCCGCGGCAAGGGTGAATTGGGGGTTGGAGATATCGACAGCGCACTCTCGGAAGCGGTACGTCACGGGATTATCGCCGAAGCGGATGTGGAACCTTTGCGGGACTACGACCGACGCCGCTACGACTGCCTGCTCACTGACGATTTTGAATCACTCTAAAGGTGAGGCGATCCCGACCCGAACAGCGGACAAGCACTGGCCAACAAGATAACTACTGCCGGTAGCTGGCCAGACTGTCCGCCCGTGCACGGGCGTAGTCAATGATAGGCGCAGGGCGACCCTGTCTTTGCGCCAGTTCAGGGTCATGGCGCTTGGCTCCCTCCAACACTGCCAACTCTGGCAACCATCTGGCCACATATTCTCCCTTCGGATCAAAACGCTCCGCCTGACGCATCGGGTTGAAGATACGGAAATAGGGTGCTGCATCTGCCCCCACGGAGGCACACCACTGCCAGCCGCCGAGGTTGGAGGCAAAATCCCCGTCAATCAGGTTCTGCATGAAAAACCGCGCTCCTCTGCGCCAGTCCTGGCGCAACAACTTGGTCAAGAACGAAGCCGTAATCATGCGTACCCGGTTGTGCATCCAGCCGGTGGCCAGCAGTTGTTTCATACCAGCATCCACAATGGGATAACCGGTTTCTCCCTGACACCAGGCTGCAAACAAATGATCGTCATCTCTCCAGCTGATGCGATCCTCGACCTCCGGTCGGAACGGTTCCCAACGATTCAGGGCAGGAAAATGCACCATCAGGTGGCGGTAAAATTCACGCCAGATGATCTCCGTCACCCAGGCACTGTCCAGCCATTCAGCGCTGTCGGATTGGCTTTCCAGGGCCGCAAAGCACTGCCGGGCTGAAATCGCACCACAACTAAGGTAGGGGGACAATTCAGACGTACTGGAGCCACCGGGAAAGTCGCGCTGTATGCTGTAATCAGCAACTTTCTCGGCAACAAAATCCTGCAAACGTTGATGCGCAGCATCACTCCCTGCCGGCCACATGCTATTCAGCCAGTGGCTCTGCCCAATCCGAGGGTAGTCGCTAAACTCAGGTACCCCAGCGCTATCTGGAAAGTCAGCGGCGGGGAACGGTTGCGATGGTGGCGCGGGCAAAGGGCTGGGACGCCGAGTCAGGAATTCCCGGCGCCAGGCACGACTGAAAGGGGTAAACACCCGGAAAGCCGTTCCCTGTCCAGTCATCACATCCCCCGGCGGAATCACCACATCCCCATGAAACCCGTACACCTTGATTCCCGAAGGGCGTAACGCTTCGACGACCTGTTTGTCGCGCAGGTTTTCATTGAGGCAGTATTCGCGATTCAGATACAGGGCATCGCTGTTGAACCTCAAGGCCAGGGACAACAATTCTTCAGGAACCTGGGAAAAAGTGTCTACCCGGATGATCTGCAGGGGAATATTCAGACAGGCCAGCTCCTGTTCCAGGAGACGCAAATTGGCAAGCCAGAACTGCACCCTGGCCGAGGAATCGTCGTGGGCCTGCCACTGACCGGGACAAAGTACTGCAATGGCCAGGACTCCCTGTCCATTGGCATCCTCACAGGCCCTGAACAATGCAGGGTTATCCCGTGTCCGCAGATCGTTACGGAACCACACCAGTTTCATTCAACCCCTCCCTCTACCCCTACGAATAGCGAGTTCCTCTTTAATCTGACACAAGAGATGCACCCATGAACCAAGGTAACTTCGGGGAACTGAAAATCCAAGTGCCGGCAGTAACCAACTGCATTTCCCGCACAATTTCACTGAGATGATCCCCAAACTAGCCGCCCTCCAAACGAACAAGGCCAGCCCTAGGGCTGGCCTTGCTAGCGGTTTCCTTCTCGATTATTCCAGAGTGAGCTTTGCCCGGTTATCCTTCAACACCTTCTCACCAATTCCCTTGACCTCCATTAACTGATCAATGGTTTTGAAAGGGCCGTTGGCTTCCCGATAGGCGATTATCGCCTGCGCTCGCTTCTCGCCGATGCCAGTCAATTGCGCCGAGAGTTCCTCGGCTGACGCTGTATTGATATTGATGGCTGCCACTTCCATGACCGCAGTAGGCGCATCTGTTTCAACAGCATAGGCCGTATGCCAGATCGGCAGCACCATCAACAGGAACAACAAAAGGACTTTGGTAACGCTTTTGAAAGATTGCATAACGAACTCCTTGTGCCGAAGCACTCCATGTCGTTTAAGCGGCACCCCATGTGCCGCTGGCGTCAATCTTGGCCAATTTCACCATTGATCGCAAGGAGTGTTGCCACCGGGTCTGGAGCCTGGGTAATGGGGCGACCGATGACCAGATAACTGCTGCCATTGGCCATCGCCTGGGCCGGAGTAACCACCCGGCGCTGGTCATCACCCGCAGCTTCAGCAGGACGAATACCCGGAGTGACCAGGGTAAACTCACCGCCCAATAATTGGCGCAGGCCGCTAGCCTCCATAGCGGAGCAGACCACACCATCCATCCCCGATGACTGGGCCAGTTTGGCCAGCCGCTGCACCTGCTCCTCTGGGCTGCAGTGGATACCAATCTCCGCCAGGTCCTCTCGGTCAAAGCTGGTCAGTACGGTTACAGCAATCAGCAGCAGCGGACTGTTGCACTTTTCCAGCACCTCGCGGGCACCTTCCATCATACGGCGACCACCAGAAGCGTGGACATCCGTCATCCACACACCCAGGTCAGCAGCCACTTGTACAGCTTTGGCCACAGTATTGGGGATATCGTGATATTTCAGGTCCAGGAACACATCGAAACCGCGACTCACCAAGCCACTGACGAACTGGGGGCCGGACTGGGTGAACAGCTCCTTTCCTACCTTGAGCTTGCACAACTCCGGGGATATGGCATCGACAAAGTTTTGCGCGGCAGCCGCTGTGTTGTAATCCAGCGCCACAATAATTTTACTGTCGTTTTTCTTCATTTCTCTTCTCAGGTTTATGTCATATCGGGAGCACTACTCCCCTTCCAATCCCTTCACCGGGCGAACGGTTTCCCACTGCAGACATTGCGGGCATAGCCAATGCAATTGATTGCCCTTAAAGCCACACTGAATACAGCGATAGGCAGAACGACGGCTCAACAAGGCATCCAGCAGCTTCTGCAACAGTTCCAGGTGTTCACTGCCCTCTCTGTCCATCTGTTGCTTCAGGTGAAATCTCAGCAGTGCATTCAGGCCTCTCAGGGTAGGCCTCTCTTTCAGGTAACTGGTCAGGAACTCGATTGCCTGCTTTTCCCCCTGCTGCTGAGCAATTTCCTCGGTGAGTGCTCCCAGCACGCTGGCACCCGGGTAGGACGCCAGCCAGTCTTCCAATAATTTTATCAGCCCGGCATCGTTGCCCATTTCCCGGAAACAGCGCCGCAGGGGACCCAGTACTTCCGGCAAATAATCCGACTGTTGTTTGGGGACTGCGCAGTAGTGTCGCAATGCCTCACCGTAATTGCGCTGGCGCAGCTCCAGCTCACCCCAAAGCAAACTGGCCCTGGCGGCGTTGCGGTTGAACTTGAGTGCACTCTTCAGCTGGCGGCGAGCCTGCAACAGGTCACCATTGGCCATTGCCTTTACCGTCAGTTCACAGCAAAACTGTGCCTGCTCCACCGCAAGGGCCTGGCCTCCGCGAACCTGATGCCTTCTGTCCATCATATCGGCGGCGCGAATAGCCTTATCCCATTCCTGCTCGTCCCGGTAAATCTGTACCAGGTGCAGCAACGATGCCTGACGCAATTCACCGCTTTCATCCTCCACCAGGTCCAGAAAAAGCCTTTCCGCCCGGTCGAGCAAACCTGCCTTGAGAAAATCCCGCCCCAATTCCAGTCTTGCCTGGCGAATCTGCTGGGTGGACAGATTAGGACGGGAAAGCAGATTTTGATGGACCCGAATCGCCCGCTCTATCTCCCCCCGCTGGCGCATCAGGTTACCTAGCGCGAGGTGAGTTTCCAGTGTGGCAGGTGTCACTTCCACCGAATGGATAAAGGTATCGATGGCCTGATCCGGCTGCTCATTTAGGAGGAAATTGATGCCCTGAAAATAATTTTGCGCCAGCTGTCGGGACGACTCCTGATTACCCTTTCGCGCCAGACCGTAGGATCTGCCGGCAAACCAGGCCAACGCCATCAACAACAGGACAGGCAACAAATAAAGAGGATCGACCATGCTCTGTCTGGATCAGCCGCCCTTGGGCAAGTCTCGATTGGCGGCAATCCGTTGCTTGACCAGCTGCCGGTTGAGCAGATACAGCCGTCTTTTCAGCCGCAACAGCGCCGGAAGGCTGACCAGTATTCCCAGCAGGCAACCGGCAGAGATCGACAGCAACAGCCACAATCCGGATGGCATTGGGCCCAACGGGTAACCGAACAGGGTCAGGGATAAAGGTTCAGGATTGGCCAGCACAACCGCCAGCCCGATCAGAATGGCCAGCACTGCGACAAACAGCAACCAGAGTCTCTTCAGCAACGCCATATTACCCCCATAAAAAAACGGCAAGTCCAATGCCTTGCCGTTTATTGTAACCAAACTCTTGCAGTCTGTTTCCCCTTATCTGGCGGGGAATCAGTTTCAATCGTCCAGATTTTCGTTGACCCGCTCCCGCAATTCCTTACCCGGTTTGAAGTAGGGAACATATTTGCCGGAGAGCTTTACTGAATCACCGGTTTTCGGGTTGCGTCCAACTCTGGGAGCACGGTAATGCAGACAGAAGCTGCCGAAACCGCGGATTTCGATGCGGTCATTATTGACCAGCGATTGGGTCATCCGCTCGAGAATCATTTTTACCGCCAACTCGACATCCTTCGGAGGAAGTTGGTCCTGCTGGCTGACGATGTGGTCGATCAATTCTGACTTTGTCATAACTACCTGAGTTTAAAGTAGAAAGGGGCAATGTCTCCATTACCCCTATCTAACCATTACTTCTCTTTTGTGTCCATCTGTGCCTTGATCAGGTCACCGATAGTGGTCGGCGCGATGTTCTCGGCCTCTGACTTGCGGTGTTCCTTGATGGCCGCTTTCTCTTCAGCGACATCTTTGGCTTTGATGGAGAGGTTGATGCTGCGGTTCTTGCGATCCACATTGACAATCTTGGCTTCCACCTCGTCGCCAACGCTCAGCGCATTGCGGGCATCTTCCACTTTGTCGCGGGAAATTTCGGACGCTTTCAGCTGACCTTCCACTTCGCCACTCAGGGTGATGACTGCACCTTTGGCATCTACTTCCTTAACGGTACCGATAACGATAGTGCCCTTGTCATTCTCGGCCACGTAGCTGGAAAACGGATCGTCGGACAGCTGTTTCATGCCCAGGGAGATGCGCTCGCGCTCGGGGTCGATGGACAGGATAACGGTTTCCACCTCGTCACCTTTCTTGAAGTTGCGCACGGCGTCTTCGCCGGTCTCATTCCAGGAAATGTCAGACAGGTGAACCAGACCGTCGATGCCACCGGCCAGACCGATGAAGATACCGAAGTCAGTGATGGACTTGATGTTGCCGCTGATCTTCTCGCCTTTGCTGTGCTGTGAAGCAAACTCATCCCACGGATTGGCGTGGCACTGTTTGATACCCAGGGAGATGCGGCGACGCTCTTCGTCGATATCCAGCACCATAACCTCGATCTCGTCACCCAGCTGCACAACCTTGGAGGGGTGGATGTTCTTGTTGGTCCAGTCCATTTCGGAAACGTGAACCAAACCTTCCACACCGTCTTCCAGCTCGGCGAAACAGCCGTAGTCGGTCAGGTTGGTGACCACCGCCTTGACGCGGGCACCTTCCGGATAACGGGCAGAGATATCGGCCCAGGGATCTTCGCCCATCTGCTTCATGCCCAGGGACACACGGCTGCGCTCGCGGTCGAACTTGAGCACTTTCACATCGATCTCGTCGCCCACATTGACGATCTCGCTGGGATGCTTGATGCGCTTCCAGGACATGTCAGTGATGTGCAGCAGACCATCGATACCGCCCAGGTCCACAAAGGCACCGTAGTCGGTGAGGTTCTTGACGATACCCTTCAGGGTTACGCCTTCTTCCAGCTTGGCGAGCAGCTCGTCGCGTTCTTCAGTGTTCACCTGCTCCATGACGGCACGGCGTGAAACAACGACGTTGTTGCGTTTCTGATCCAGCTTGATAACTTTGAATTCGAGCGGTTTGTCTTCCAGATGGGCAGTGTCGCGAATCGGGCGAACGTCCACCAGAGAACCGGGCAGGAAGGCACGCAGGCCGTTGATGTCCACGGTAAAGCCACCTTTGACCTTGCCGCTGATAACACCTTTGACCACTTCGTCAGCTTTATGGGCAGCTTCCAGTTCAATCCAGGATTCAGCGCGACGGGCTTTCTCACGGGACAGACGGGTGGCACCAAAGCCATCTTCTACTGCTTCCAGGGCAACCTGAACTTCATCGCCGATTTCCAGTTTGCACTCGCCATTGTCGTCGAGGAACTGGTTTTTCGGGATCACACCTTCGGATTTCAGGCCGGCGTGAACGGTTACCCAGTCTTTGTCGATGTCGATCACTACGCCAGTCACGATGGCGCCGGTGTTCATTTCGACGGTTTTCAAGCTTTCTTCAAAAAGTTCTGCGAAACTCTCGCTCATTGAAATGTACCTGTAATTACGAGTCCTGAGACTCTCAAACCGCACTACCAGTGATGCGGGCTGTTAGTTGCAAGGCGGCAGGGTGCGCATCTGGAAAAGCACCCGGAAGCCCGATTTATTGCGGCAGTTTGATGCCATTGGCGGCAACGTTATCCACTACCTTTTGCAATACTTCATCGATAGTCATGCCAGTGCTGTCGAGCACCAGGGCATTGGGGGCGGGCACCATGGGAGAGACCTTGCGGTTCATGTCCCGTTCATCGCGGCTGCGCACCCGTTCGACGAGGGCGGCAAGGCTAACACTTTCCCCCTTATCAATCAACTGCTTATAGCGCCTCTCGGCCCGCTCCTCCGGACTCGCGGTAAGGAAGATTTTGGCGTTGGCATCGGGAAAAACAACGGTACCCATATCACGACCATCGGCCACCAGCCCAGGAGTTACCGCAAAGGCCCGCTGGCGTTGCAACAGCGCGGTGCGCACGGCGGGGAATGCCGCCACCAATGAAGCTTCGGTACCAACACTTTCGGTGCGGATCAGTGAAGTTACATCCTCACCTTCCAACATCACCCGCGGGGCATTGCCGTTGTCCTGGGTACGGAAGGAAATGTCCATGTGGGCAGCCAGCACTGCCAGCGATTCCACATTGTCCAGCGCCACACCGTGCCGTTTTGCAGCCAGCGCCAACAGGCGGTAGAGAGCCCCGCTATCCAGGTAGTGGTAGCCCAACCGGGCAGCCAACAGCTGGCAGATGGTGCCTTTCCCCGAACCGCTGGGGCCATCGATGGTGATCACTGGTACTCTTTTTTCTATCATCGTGTTTCCTCGGCTATTTTCATCCCCGCTCTGTTAGCCAGTGCTACAAAGCCCGGGAATGATGTCGCCACATTGTTACAGTTCCGTATCAGAATCGGCTGTGAAGCCCGCAGTGATGCCACTGCAAAAGACATGGCGATGCGGTGGTCACCGAGGCTGTCCACCTCGCCCCCACCAATGGGGCCGCCCTCGATCACAATGCCGTCCGAGGTCGGCTCAGCCTTTACCCCGACAATCTTCAGTCCGTCCGCCATGGCCTGGATGCGGTCGCTCTCCTTGACCCGCAGCTCCTCGGCACCGGTCAGCACGGTCTTACCCTCGGCACAGGCCGCCGCCACAAACAGTGCTGGGAATTCGTCGATGGCCAACGGCACCTGGTCTTCCGGAATCTCAATACCGTGCAGTGGCGCGTAGCGCACCCGGATGTCCGCCACCGGCTCACCGCCTACCTCACGGTAATTGCTGAGTTCCAGATCAGCCCCCATCATCTGCAGGATATTGATCACCCCGATGCGGGTGGGATTGACACCCACATGGGTGAGGGTGATATCCGAACCCGGGGCAATGGCCGCAGCGACCATAAAGAAAGTCGCGGAGGAAATGTCCGCAGGAACGTCGATCGCCGTGGCGGTCAGTTTGCCGCCGCCATTGAGCTCCGCCACAGCACCATCGCGCTGCACCGGATAACCGAAACCGCTCAACATGCGCTCGGTGTGGTCGCGGGTGGGAGCCGGTTCCGTAGTGCGGGTTTTACCCTCGGCATAGAGTCCTGCCAGCAATACACAGGATTTCACCTGGGCGCTGGCCATAGGTAATTTGTAATCAATCCCTTTCAGGGACTGGCCACCTTTGATGCGCAGCGGTGGCCGGCCACCCTCGGCGGTATCGATCACTGCCCCCATCTGCCGCAACGGCCCAGCCACTCTCTCCATGGGACGCTTGGTGAGGGATTCATCACCGGTGAGCTCCACATCAAATGTCTGACCGGACAGCAGCCCCGCCAGCAGGCGCATGGAGGTACCGGAGTTGCCCAGATACAACGGCCCAACCGGAGCTTTCAGGCCATGAATGCCTACACCATGAATCACCACGCGACCGTTTACCGGCCCTTCAATCACCACCCCCATGTCCCTGAAAGCCTGCAGTGTTGCAAGACTGTCTTCACCCTCGAGGAAACCGGTGACCTCGGTGACACCATCAGCCAGAGAGCCGAGCATGATGGAACGGTGGGAAATGGATTTATCTCCGGGCACACGAATTTCGCCGGAAACGGTTTGACCGGGGGACACCCGGTAATCGATTGTCTGTGTCATGGGCTCCAGATAGGCCTTGTTTTCGAGCATCTTGGCAAAATGATTGCGAGCTTCCCTGGCACGGGTAAATACTCCCAGCAGGTACTCGCTGTCCTTTTTATTTATGGCCTCTTTGAGGCTATTTACATGATCGGTGAACTTGTCCAGCACCGACAGCAGGGCGCTGCTGTTGGCCATCACAATGTCGTGCCACATCACCGGGTCGCTGGCGGCGATGCGGGTGAAGTCCCGAAAACCGCCGGCAGCATACCGGAAGATCTCCCGGTTTTCCCGCATATGGGATAAGGTGTCGACCAAGGTATAAGCCAGCATGTGCGGCAGGTGACTGGTGGCGGCCAGCACTTCATCGTGTTCCGCCACGGGCATTTCACTGATCACCGCACCGGCACCCTGCCAAAGCTCGCGCACCAACCGCAGGTGGTTGTCACCGGTTTCCGGCAGAGGTGTGAGGATGACGCGATGATCGTCGAACAGCCCTGAATTGGCCGCTTCGACGCCGCTTTTCTCCGAGCCGGCGATGGGGTGACCGGGTACAAACTGGGCTGGCACTTCGCCATAGGCCTGGCGCACCGCATCCACCACACTGCCTTTCACCGAGGCCACGTCGGTAATGGTCACTGAGGGCGCTAACAGCGGCTGCAACTGGCGCACAATGGCGGGCACCGTCAGGGTCGGCACGCCAATCAGCACCACATCCCCTTCACCCAGCTCGGCGGCAATGTCTTCCACCCGCGTCACCACCCGGTCGACGACCCCATTAGCCAGAGCCTTGGTGAGGGTTTCCGGATTGCGGGAGCTGCCGATCACTTCCCGGCACAGCCCCCGCTCGCGCGCAGCTTTGGCGAGGCTGCCGCCGATCAGCCCGAGTCCGACCACCAGCAGGCGGTTGACTACCGCGACCATCAGGCTGTCACTCCGTCATTCAGCAACTGCCCAAGAGCCTCCAGAAAACGACTGTTTTCCTCAGGCAACCCGATGGAAATCCGCAGGTGGTTTGGCATGCCATACAGGGCAATGGGGCGCACAATCACACCCTTTCGCAACAGCGCCTGGTACAAGGCGGCGGCATCGCCGGGAATCTGCACAGCGACAAAGTTGCCGGCCGAGGGAATATAGGCCAGCCCCAACTGTTCAAATCCCGCCGTGAGCTGTTCATAGCCCTTGCGGTTGAGTTCGATGCTCTTTTGCAGGTAGTCGGCGTCATCCAGTACTGCCTGGGCGGCGGCCAGAGCCAGGCCATTGACGTTGAACGGCTGGCGCAGGCGATTGAGAATATCTGCCACATCCGGGTGGGAAATGGCATAGCCGACTCGCAGAGCCGCCAGGCCATAGGCCTTGGAGAAAGTGCGAGTCACTACCAGGTTCGGGTAGCGATCAATAAGTGTCAGGCCACTGCCGTAGTCGGCTTCAGTGACGTATTCGCAATAGGCCTCATCCAGCACCACCAACACGTGTTCCGGCACCCGCTGCATCAAGTCTTCGATCTCGGAGAAGGTAGCCCAGGTGCCAGTAGGGTTATTGGGATTGGCGACAAAGAGCAGCCGGGTATTTTTATCTACGGCCTCGGCCATCGCCGCCAGATCGTGGCCCCAGTTGCGTGCAGGGACGATTACCGCCTTGGCATTTTGGGCAGTAATGGCCAGCTGGTAGACGATAAAGGCGTGTTCAGAGACTACAGCATTGTGCTGTGCCCCCAGAAATCCCCGCGCCAACAACTCCAGCACGTCGTTGGAGCCGTTGCCCAGAGTAATCTGTTTAGCATCAACCCCCAGACGGGCTGCCAACTTGCTTTTCAGATAGAAGCCATTGCCATCGGGATAGCGAGCTCCGTCTTTCAATGCTTTTTCAATAGCGGCCCTGGCAGCAGCGCTCAATCCCAAGGGATTCTCGTTGCTGGCCAGCTTGATGGCACCGCTGATACCCAGCTCCCGCTCCAGCTCTTCCACCGGCTTGCCGCCCTGGTAGGGCTGCAGGTGCTGAACACCGGGCAGTGCCAGGCCTTTCAAATCCACGCTCATAGGTATTTTGTTCTTGATTCTGTTTACAGCACGGCCTTCGGATAGGAGCCGAGCACTCTCAGATCGGCGACGATGCTGCTCACTTCCGCGAGCACAGCCGAGACCTTGGGATCATCCTTGTGTCCCACGAAATCGATAAAAACACGTAGGTCCACTTGCCGGTTCGGGAGGGCCGGGTTTCCACCCGGGTCAGGTCCACGCCGTTGCGGTGGAACGGCTCCAGCAGGTTGTGCAGGGCACCGGGCTCGTTGCGCACCGCGACGATAATCGATGTCTTGTCATCGCCGCTGGGTGGGATGGCATCCCGCCCGATAATAAGAAAGCGCGTGGAGTTATCCGGCCGGTCCTCAATTTTTTCATTCAGCCTGGTCAGGCCATACAGCTCCGCCGCCATATCGCCGGCGATAGCGGCACTGTTCCACTCTCCCTTGATCCGTTTGGCAGCCTCTGCATTGCTGCTCACCGCAATGCGCTCCGCTTTCGGGTAGTGACCATCCAACCACTGGCGGCACTGAGCCAAGGACTGGGAATGGGAATAGATCCGGGTAATGTGATCGGTATGAGTATTAGGCCCTACCAGCAAGTGGTGGTGGATGCGCAACTCCACTTCGCCGCAGATTTTCAGGGTGGAATCCAGGAAAGTATCCAGGGTGTGGTTAATCATGCCCTCGGTGGAATTCTCCACCGGCACCACACCGTAGTTGGCCGCGCCGGCAGCCACCTCCCGAAACACTTCATCAATGGCACCCATGGGTATCGCCACTGCGGAGTGACCGAAGTGTTTCAAGGCTGCCTGTTGGGTGAAGGTGCCCTCCGGACCGAGGAACGCCACTTTGACAGGCTGCTCCAGCGCCAGACAGGCGGACATGATCTCGCGGAACAGCCGCGCCATTTCCTCATTGTCCAGCGGGCCCCGGTTTTTCGCCATAATGTGGCGCAGTACCTGGGCTTCACGCTCCGGGCGGTAAAAGACGGTCTCCCCCGCCGCCAGTTTCACCTCTGCCACCTGCTGGGCGCACTTGGCACGCTCGCTGATCAGGGCGAGAATCCGGTCGTCAATGGCATCAATTTGCTCGCGCAGCTGGCTTAGTTCTTTATCCCCTGCCATACCTTTAGCCCGTTACTCCACACTCTCTTCGCCTAGGGACTCGTCTTCCTGCTCTTCGATACGGGCCAGCCCCACCAGGGACTCACCTTCCTTGAGGCGAATCACCCGGACGCCCTGGGTATTGCGGCCGAGAACGGAAATTTCCTCACTGCGGGTACGAACCATGGTGCCCTGATCAGAGATCAGCATGATTTCGTCTCCCACAAACAACTGCACTGCTCCCACCAGCGGACCGTTGCGAGCGCTGTCCTGCATGGCGATCATGCCCTTGCCGCCGCGCCCCTTGGTGGGGAACTCAGACAGCAGGGTGCGTTTGCCATAGCCATTCTGGGATACTGTCAGCACGTAGCCGTCTTGCTCCGGGATCACCATTGACAGCACCTGGTGTTCGTCGGGAAGGCGCATGCCGCGCACCCCTTTCGACACCCGCCCCATGGCGCGCACATCCTCTTCGGCAAAGCGCACCGCCTTGCCCTCGCTGCTGAACAACATCACGTCGCAATTGCCGTCTGTGATGGCAGTGCCCACCAGGTGATCGCCCTCCACCAGATCGACCGCGCGCAAGCCGACGCTGCGCGGGCGGGAGAACTGATCGAGGGAGGTTTTCTTCACCGTGCCATTGGCAGTGGCCATGATCACGAACCGGTCTTCCCGGTATTCGTCCACCGGCAGGATGGAGGTGATGCGTTCATTCTCCTCCAGCGGCAGCAGGTTCACCATCGGGCGGCCGCGGGAATTGCGACCGGCCAAGGGAATCTGGTACACCTTCAGCCAGTACACTTTGCCGAGGCTGGTAAAACAGAGCACGGTGGTGTGGGTGTTGGCAATCAGCAGGTGTTCGACGAAGTCCTCGTCCTTCACTGCCGTAGCCGATTTACCCATACCACCGCGGCGCTGGGCCTGATAATCGCTGAGAGGCTGTGTCTTGGCGTAACCACCGTGGGAAATAGTCAGCACCCGGTCTTCTTCGGTAATCAGATCCTCGATTGTCAGGTCGTGTTGCGACTCGACAATCTCGGTACGGCGCGCGTCACCAAACTCCTCGCTGACTTCCCGCAGCTCCTGGCGGATCACTTCCATCAGCCGCTCGTGGGAACCGAGAATCTCCAGATACTCCGCAATCTCTAGCAGTTTTTCCTGATATTCGGCGAGCAGCTTGTCGTGCTCCATGCCGGTCAGACGGTGCAGGCGCAACTCCAGGATCGCTTGGGCCTGAGCCGGAGACAGGTAGTATTTGCCATCGCGCATGCCGAACTGGGGCTCCAGCTCCTCCGGACGGCAAGCGTTACTGCCAGCGCGCTCCAGGAACTGACTGACCGCCGCAGCGGGCCAACCCTGGGCGATAAGGCGCTCCTTGGCCTCTGCAGGGGTCGGTGAAGCCTTGATCAGCTCGATCACCGGGTCGATATTGGCGATTGCCACCGCCAGACCTTCCAGAATATGGCCGCGTTCGCGGGCCTTGCGCAGCAGGTAGATGGTACGGCGAGTCACCACTTCACGGCGGTGACGCACGAAGGCATCAAGCATCTCCTTGAGATTGAGAGTGCGCGGCTGGTCATCCACCAGCGCCACCATGTTGATGCCAAATACGCTTTGCAGCTGGGTCTGGGCGTAGAGATTGTTGAGTACAACCTCGCCCACGTCACCGCGCTTGATCTCGATGACCACGCGCAAACCGTCCTTATCGGACTCGTCACGCAGCTCGGAAATACCTTCCAGTTTCTTCTCTTTCACCAGCTCGGCGATACGCTCGATCAGTCGCGCCTTGTTCAGCTGATAGGGAATCTCGCTGATGATGATGGTCTCGCGGCCCGTCTTCTCATTTGTTTCGACTTCCGCGCGAGCGCGCACATAGATGCGACCGCGACCGGTGCGGTAGGCCTGCACAATGCCGGCCTTGCCGTTGATGATAGCGGCGGTGGGGAAATCCGGGCCGGGGATGTATTCCATCAGCTCGTCAATGGATATCTCCGGGTTGTCGATCAGCGCCAGGCAGCCATTCACCACTTCTTTGAGGTTGTGGGGAGGAATATTGGTGGCCATACCCACAGCGATACCGGATGAACCATTCACCAGCAGGTTGGGCACCCGGGTGGGCAATACGGCGGGAATCAGTTCTGTGCCGTCGTAGTTTTCCACATAGTCGACGGTTTCCTTGTCCAGGTCCGCCAGCAGGGAGTGGGAAATCTTCGCCATGCGGATTTCGGTGTACCGCATGGCCGCGGCGGAGTCGCCGTCGATGGAACCGAAGTTGCCCTGACCGTCCACCAGCATATAGCGCAGCGAGAAAGGCTGGGCCATGCGCACGATGGTGTCGTATACGGCGGAATCGCCATGGGGATGATATTTACCGATCACATCACCCACCACCCGGGCGGACTTCTTGTAGGGCTTGTTCCAATCGTTGTTGAGCACACTCATGGCGAAAAGCACCCGACGATGCACCGGCTTCAGGCCATCGCGCACATCGGGCAGCGCCCGACCGACGATCACGCTCATGGCGTAATCCAGGTACGACTGGCGCAATTCGTCTTCGATATTGACGGGCAGGACTTCTCTGGCTAATTCACCCATGCTACTGCTCGATCCCCTTCTGTTTATATTTCTGCTGAGGCGCCTGATGGCGCCAAAACAAGCGCGAGATCATACCACAAATCGTGCCGCCGACGCCCATGTATCCCTTTGTTTAATGATCTTTTTTCTGCGGGTATACTGCCCTGCCCCATGGCCGTTACAGGATTGCCGAACGATGACCAATGAACCCATCGATCTGCTGATTTCAGCGCGCTGGATTATCCCGGTCATTCCGGAAGACCAGGTCTTTGAAAATTGCAGTGTGGCCATCAATGGGGGTGACATCATTGCCCTGCTGCCCACCTCAGAGGCAAAGCGTAAATACCTGCCGCGTCAGCACGTGGAACTGGACAACCATGTACTGATCCCCGGCCTGATCAACGCCCACGGCCACGCTGCCATGACCCTGCTGCGTGGCTTTGCCGACGATTACCCCCTGAAAACCTGGCTGGAGGAACACATCTGGCCCGTAGAAATGCGCTGGGTCAGCGAGGAATTTGTGCAGGATGGCACTGAACTGGCCATTGCGGAAATGATCCGCAGCGGCACCAGCTGCTTCTCCGACATGTACTTTTTCCCGGAGAGCTCCGCCAAAGCTGCGAGCCACGCGGGCATACGCAGCCAGATTGCCTTCCCGGTGTTTGACTTCCCCTCCCCCTGGGGACGCGGTCCGGACGAATACATCCACAAGGGCCTGCAACTGCGGGACGACTACAAGGGTCGCGAACTGACCCGCATCGCCTTCGGCCCACATGCCCCCTATACAGTCAGCGACGAGCCTCTGCGCAAAATCGCCACCTACTCGGAAGAACTGGATGCGCCGGTGCAGATCCACCTGCACGAAACGGCGGGAGAAGTAGCCGATAGCCTGAAACAGTTTGGCAAACGCCCCATCGAGCGGCTCAAAGAGCTTGAATTCTTCTCACCGCTGACCCAGTGCGTGCATATGACCACACTGGACGACAGCGATACCGACACCATCGCCGCCTACAATTCCCAGGTGATCCACTGCCCGGAATCCAACCTGAAACTGGCCAGCGGCCTTTGCCCGGTGGCAAAACTGCTGGGGGCCGGTATCAATGTTGCGATCGGCACTGACGGTGCCGCCAGCAACAACGACCTGAACATGTTTGGCGAGCTGCACACTGCGGCACTGGTGGCCAAGGCCGTGGCCGGCGACCCCACCGTGGTGGATGCCCACCAGGCGCTGCGATTAGCCACCATCAATGGTGCCCGCGCCCTGGGCTGGGCCGACCGCATCGGCAGCATCGAAGCCGGCAAGGCGGCCGATCTGGCGGCAGTGGAGCTGGGGACAATTGAAAGCGAACCGCTGTATAATCCCGCCTCCCAGCTGGTCTATACCAACGCCGGCAGCCGCGTCAGCCACCTCTGGGTCAACGGCAACCCGCTGATGTCCGAGCGGCAGCTTCTGACCGTTAATGAACAGGAAGTACTGACCAAAGCCCGGCTGTGGCGCCGCAAGTTTATCGATCAATCCTGAAGCCCGTCATGCAAACAGAAACACCTGGAATAGAGATGCCATCTCCCAATATTGACCGCGCTGAAATTGCCAAGTTTGAAGCCCTGGCCAGCCGCTGGTGGGACAAGGAAAGCGAATTCAAACCACTGCACGAGATCAATCCGTTGCGCGCCAACTGGATCGATGCACACTCCCCGGTGGCCGAATGCAAGCTGCTGGACGTGGGCTGTGGCGGCGGCATCCTGGCAGAAGCCATGGCCCACCGCGGCGCCGAAGTTACCGGCATTGATATGGGTGAGGCGCCGCTGGCGGTGGCCCAACTGCACGGCCTGGAGAGCGGCATCGCCGTGAACTACCAGCGCTGCACCGCCGAGGAAATGGCCGAGCAATCCCCCGAGCAGTTCGACATCGTCACCTGCCTGGAAATGCTCGAACACGTACCGGACCCACTCTCTGTTATCGCCGCCTGCGCCCGACTGGTGAAACCCGGCGGCCACCTGTATTTCTCCACCATCAACCGCAACCCCAAATCCTACCTGCTGGCGGTAATCGGCGCGGAGTACCTGCTGCGCATGCTCCCAAAAGGCACCCACGATTATGGCAAGTTTATCCGCCCGTCCGAGCTGGGTAACTGGGTCCGGGATTGCGGGCTGGAATTGCATGACATGACCGGCCTAGTCTACAACCCGCTGACCCGACGCTATCGGTTGCATCCGCGGGACGTGGATGTCAACTACATGGTCTATGCGCGCAAACCAGCCTAATGTCTGACATGATGACCAATACAGCCAAGTACCGCGCGGTGCTGTTCGACCTGGACGGCACACTGCTGGATACCGCCCCGGATTTTCTAACCTGCACCAACCGTTTGCTGGCCGACAAGGGCATGCCCCTGCTGGCGGAAGATGACATGCGGCGACTGGTGACCCACGGCTCCGCCGGCATCGTCAGAGGGGTCTTTGCCCTTGAACAGGATCACCCGGATTTCGAACCGATCCGCCAGGAACTGCTGACCCTCTATTTCGAAAACCTGGCAGATCGCACCCAGCCCTTCCCCGGCATTACCGAACTGCTGACAGAACTGGCACAACAGCAGATCCCCTGGGGGATCGTCACCAACAAACCGGAACGTTACACTCTGGCCATTCTGCAACAACTGCCGCTGGTGGGTGCAGCCCCCGCTGCAGTGGTCTGCCCGGACCACGTGCAGCGCACCAAGCCCGACCCCGAATCCGTTCTACTCGCCTGTAAAATGCTGGCTGTTTCGCCTGAGCAAACCGTTTTTATCGGTGATCACCTGCGAGATATCGAAGCCGGGCTGCGCGCCGGCACCGCCACCATCGCCGCCGGTTACGGCTACCTCGACGAGAATGAAGACCCGACAAGCTGGGGTGCCGATCACACAGTCACCTGTGCCACCCAACTGGCAAAACTGATTTTCTGAAGGAAGACTCATGGACCCGAAACTCTACCTGGCCCCCGCCGGGCTGCTTGCTGGCAAAGTCATAGCTGTCACCGGTGCGGGGGACGGCATTGGTGCCGTCGCCGCAAAAACCTTTGCCGCCCACGGCGCCACAGTGATCCTTATCGGCCGCACAGTGCAGAAGCTGGAACAGGTCTACGACGATATTGAAACAGCCGGAGGCCCCCAGCCAGGCATTTACCCAATCTGCCTGAACGGGGCCACTGAGAAGGACTATCAGGATATGCACGATCGGCTCGAAGAGACCTTCGGCAAGCTGGACGGCCTGCTCCATAACGCTGGTGAGTTGGGGCAACGCACGCCCATTGCCAACTACAAACTGGATAGCTGGCAGAAGGTTATGCAGGTGAATGTCACCGCCCAGTTCTTGATGACCAAGGCGTTACTGCCATTACTGGAAAAAGCCGAGCGCGCCTCCATCATCTTCACCACTTCCGGCGTGGGCCGTGTGGGCAAGCCGTTCTGGGGAGCCTATGCGGTATCGAAATTCGCCACTGAAGGTCTGTGTCAGGTATTGGCCAATGAACTGGAGGGCACAAGTAACATCCGGGTCAACTGCATCAACCCCGGTGCTACCCGCACTCGCATGCGGGCGGCAGCCTACCCAGCGGAAAACCCTTCTAGCGTAAAAGCGCCACAGGAAATCATGCCCACCTATCTCTACCTGATGGGGGACGACAGCCTGGGTGTGAACGGTCAATCCATCGACGCCCAATAACTTCCTCGCCCGAGGCCGAAGCTCAGCCTTCGGCCAACACCGGTGCTTTTGCCCGCTCGCTGTGGCTACTGCGCATATTCATAAACGGTCGCTCAAGAAACAAGAATACTACCAGGGCCACCAATAGGCTTATAGAGATACCACCGACTGTGGTAATGGCAATCTTCTGCAGCACCGGCAGCTCAGGAGCAAACTTGAAGATGGCGGTGTAAATGCCACCAATAACAAACGGGTGGAAAAGATAGGTCGAGTACGCCAACTGGGCAACCGGATAGAGAAAAGATGAAGACAGGAAGCGGGAAATCCAGCGGCAAATTCCGTAATCCGCGTAAAGGCTACTGACCATGATGATGCAAATGGCCATCGTGAACAGATGGCGACAACTGGCGTAGTAGAGCGCCCCCCAGAATTTGGGGAAAGTCGCATGCTGGTTGTTCACCGGAAGGGTTGAGATGACAGCGATGGCAAGCAACGCTATTCCCGTCAACCAGGTAATAGCCGCACGATTACGGCGAAAAAAACTGATCATTGCCTGCTGATGGTATACGTGAAAATACGCCGCGAAAATCCCCGGCAGGAAGCTGCCAAAACGGGTCCAGGGTTTGACGTATATGTAGTCGATGATGTCAAAAAAACCTTCGCAAGTACTCTCATACCAGCAAATAGGCAAGAACAATTCATACCGCCAGATGACGGCTAACCGAACCAGAACAAAAGCGATAAACGCCAACAACATTGACCAGAAAAGGGTCGTTGGGCGGCAGTTGCGCATGCCCAATAGCAACAACAAGGGAAACAAAAAGTAAAACTGCTCTTCAATAGCCAGGGACCAGGTCCAGGGCATGAAATGGGTAGAGGCTGGCAGCAGGTTATTGATGTAGAGCAGGTTGCTCCAGATGTATTCCTTATTTGGCGCGGCTAGCAACCCAAACCCCAATGCCAAAAGATAAGCAGGCATTAGCCTCATGAACCGCCGCTGATAAAAACGTCCAAAACGGATATCACCAGTCTTTTTGTATTCCTTCATCAAAATGGTAGAAATAAGGAAACCGCTAATGACAAAGAAGACATCCAGACTTAAATCGCCATTGAAAACCCAGTTCAGCCAAATGGGAGCACCGTAAAACAGCTCCACCACGCTCTCGTCAAATATGCTTAAAAACCACACACAGTGGATAGCCAGAACAAGCAAAATAGATAACGCCCTCAAACCATCAACGGGCCGCAATTGTCCCTGAGTTGGATTAAAGAGAATCCTGAGATTATTTTTGATTGAAAATGGATTGGCGTTATTAGACACAATAGCCCTCTTGAATCCTGATTACTTGACTTGCTGCAGTTCTTTCAACATTGGAAGGCAGCATGCGATACCTTCAGCAAAACCGACCTCTGATTCGGACCCCAATTCCCGCTCAGCTTTGCCTGTGGGAAAACTCACATCCAGGGCCAGCAGGTTAACCGCCGCTTTGCTAAGCGGCAGAGTCTTAAGCAGTTTTATTCTGGCCAGGGATTCCAGTAAACCTGCTACACATCTCACCAGCCCGACACTCACCGAACCCGGCTTCCTGACATTGAGTTCACAACAGAGAGTTTTAGCCAGTTCCCGCCAGCGGGGTGCCCCTTTCGAGCAGGCATTGTATATCTGTCCGGAGGACTCGGGTCGCACAGCGCAACGAACCAGGATATCCGTGAGATCTGAGATATAAACCAGGGGAATGCGATTCTTACCACCACCGATCAGCTTGAATTTTCCCTTTGCCATCATGGCAACCAATTCGGGAAGAAAGCCACCGCGGCGATCACCCGGTCCGTAGATGAATACCGGGCGAACAATACTGACCTCTATGTTCCCTTTCCGATGGGCATCCAGACAGGCGGTCTCGGCGGCAACTTTTGCATTGGCGTATGGATCGATGCTACTTGTGAGCAACGGCTGCTGTTCATCGCAGGAAGAGACACCTTCGAGCTCATAAACAGCCACACTACTGACAAAAACAAAACGTTTGGCACCAGCTATCTGTGCGGCATTGAGAAGGGTTTTGGTGCCTTGGGTAATAACTTGGTGGAAATCGTTGATGCTGTGACCGACACCGGTCAATGCCGCACAGTGGAATACCACATCGGCTCCCTGGATAGCCTCTACCAGTCCATCCGGCTGACAAACATCTCCAACCACCAGCCTGACGCCCAAGGACTGCAATTTGCCGGTGTCGCTGCCGGTGCGTACCAGCGCCACGACATCCCAGCCGTCCGCCAACAGTCGCTCGACAAGCGCTCCCCCAACAAATCCGCTGGCACCGGTTACGAAGGCTTTTTTATTCACGCTCGCAGCTCCCGGAGATTTCATTCGAGTGGTGAGACGCAAGACAGGTGCTGTCACTGCTAGGCATGGCCAACAACCAGCGTCCAACTCCCTAGCGGGAAGCCGGCCCCCGGGAGCGCAACCGCTTTAGTTGTCGATCCCAACGCTTTTTCTCCTGCACAGGTTGTTGCCTCTGCTTCTTGCGCACAGACATCTCAACCACCGCCAGCAGGTCCGCCAGGGCTTTATCGTCCAACTCTATCCACTGACCTCGACGCACATAAGACGGCATGAAAATCGGTCCGAATCGCACCCGCTTGAGACGATTCACCTCGACCCCCTGCGACTCCCACAAGCGCCGAACTTCACGGTTGCGCCCCTCCATCAGGGCGACGGTGTACCAGCCGTTGCTGCCCACGCGCTCGCCGGGTACTACATCACTGAACTTGGCGACGCCATCCTCCAGCAGCACGCCTTCGCGCAGGCGCTTTATCATGTCATCAGCGACCTCACCGTGCACCCGCACCAGGTATTCCCGGTCAATTTCGTGGGATGGGTGCATCAGGCGATTGGCCAACTCACCGTTGTTGGTAAACAGCAGCAGACCCGTGGTGTTGATATCGAGGCGACCCACAGCAATCCAGCGCTCACCGCTCAGTTTGGGCAGACGATCGAACACAGTTGCACGACCTTCAGGGTCTGACCGTGTGCATACCTCACCTTCCGGCTTGTTGTAGAGCAGCACGCGGATGCGTTGCTCGGCAGAGGGCAGCTTTGCCTTCTTGCCGTCCACAACCACAGTATCGTTGGGAGATACTCGGTCGCCCAATTTGGCAATTTTGCCGTTGACCTGAACGCGCCCGTCGCTGATCCACTGTTCCAGTTCGCGGCGCGAGCCGTAACCGGCGGCCGCCAGGACCTTCTGTAACTTCTCTGCCATCAGTCCCGTGACACCTCTTCATCGGTATCCCCGGCCACTGCCGGTTGCCCCTGTTCTTCATCAGAGGGGTCCGCAGCAGACTCACTTGAATCTTCTTCTGCCCCCCCAGTTGCAGCCACCACCAGAGACAGCTCCGGATCCAGACTGTCGATATCGCGGATATCATTCAGCGTCGGCAGCTCTTCGAGGCTTTTCAGCCCGAAATAATCGAGAAATTCCCGCGTGGTGGCGTAAAGGGCTGGACGACCCGGCACATCCCGGTGACCGACTACCCGCACCCACTCCCGCTCCATCAGGGTCTTGATGATCTCCGAGCTGACAGCGACACCGCGGATCTCCTCAATATCGCCGCGGGTAAGAGGCTGCCGGTAGGCGATCAGCGCCAGGGTCTCCAGCAGGGCTCGGGAATACTTCTTCGGCTTTTCATCCCACAGGCGGTTGACCCACGGGGCCATTTCCTGGCGCACCTGGAAGCGATAACCACTGGCCGTGCACTTCAGTTCAAAACCACGGCCGGCACACTCGTTTTCAATATCTTCGAGAACTGCCAAGAGCTGGTCTTTTGCCGGCACCTGGTCAATATCGAACAACCCCTGCAGATGGCCAATGTCCAGGGGCCGCCCGGCAGCCAGCAGCGCACCCTCAATGATTTTTTTCAGTTGATCGTTATCCATGCTCTCGTCTTTCGTTAACGCGCTTTAACGTGGATGGGGCCATAAGCCTCGCTCTGCACGATTTCCACCAGAGATTCCTTGATCAACTCCATGATGGCCAGGAACGTCACCACAACACCACTGCGTCCCTCCTTGAGGCGAAACAGGCTGACAAACGGGACAAACTGCCTGTCCCGCAGGGCTTCCAGCACCTGCGACATGCGCTCGCGGGTGGACAGTTTTTCCATCTGCACCTTGTGGCTTTCAAACATCTGTGCGCGGCGCAACACCTCGGACAGGGCCAACAGGATTTCCTTCATGCTCACATCCGGCTGTGGGCGCTCTCGCTGGCGATCGGGTTCTTTGGCCGAGGCCGTATGGACATCGCGACCCAGTCTCGGGAGTTCGTCCAGATCCTCGGCGGCCTGTTTGAAACGTTCGTATTCCTGCAAGCGGCGAATCAGTTCGGCACGGGGATCTTCCTCCTCGTCCTCAACCACCTGGCGAGGCAACAACATGCGGGATTTGATTTCCGCCAGCATCGCAGCCATGAGCAGATATTCCGCCGCCAATTCAAATTGCATGGCCTTCATCATGTCGATGTACACCATGTACTGGCGGGTAATTTCTGCCACGTTGATTTCCAGGATATCCAGGTTCTGGCGGCGAATCATGTACAACAGCAGGTCTAGTGGCCCCTCAAAGGCCTCGAGAAAAACCTCCAGCGCCTCCGGCGGTATGTAAAGGTCCTTGGGCAGCTCCGTGATTTGCCGCCCCATGACCATGGCAAAAGGCATCTCTTCCTGAGTGGGATGAGATGAAACCTCTTGCTCTGAATTATCTGGGATTACGTCCTCTTCCGGGACAGATTCGGATGTCATTAAGCAGCGGCCGATGCTGGATAAAGAGGCATTATACTGTGATTCAGCGCTACCACCAGCAACGCCTCCAGCCTGTTCAGAGCAGAAAATCCTCTGACTTGCCAACTCCCTGGCGAATGACTTGAGGGGATTCGCCAGTGAGGTCGACAACCGTGGTTGCCTCAAGCCCGCAGTAGCCACCATCAATCACCAGGTCGACACGGTGCTCGAGCATGTCGCGAATGTCGTAAGGGTCCGTCAACGGGTACTCATCACCTGGCATGATCAGTGTGACGCTCATCAATGGCTCGCCCAACTCCTCCAACAGCGCTAGGGCAATGGGGTTGGCAGGCACCCGCAAGCCAATGGTTTTGCGCTTGGGATGCATCAGCCTCCGCGGCACTTCGGAGGTCGCCTCGAGGATGAAGGTATACGAACCGGGAGTATGCGCCTTGAGCGTGCGATACACCTGGTTTTCAACTTTTGCGTAGACTGCCAGCTCCGAAAGATCCCTGCACACCAGAGTGAAGTTGTGATGCTTATCCAAGTGACGAATCAATCTGATTCGGTCAAGTGCTTTCTTATCCCCGATATGACAACCGATCGCGTAAGCGGAATCGGTGGGATAAATGATGACACCACCACCGCGAATAATTTCCACGGCCTGATGAATCAGGCGCGCCTGGGGATTTTCGGGATGGATGGAAAAAAACTGACTCATGAGAAACCACTGAAAACCGGGTGAGGTGGCATTATCTCACAGAGAGGAAAGAGGGCTCTACAAGACTTGTTCGAGGCCGATATGGCAAGTTCAGGTTACCGAGTTGGCAACTACCCGATGGAAATATTTTTTCTCGAAGTCATCTTGGGAGAGTGGCTTGCTGAAATAGTAACCCTGACAGATATCACAGCCGAGCCCTTGCAGCAGCTGGTATTGTTCCTCGTTCTCCACCCCTTCTGCCACGGTCTTCAGTCCCATGCTTTTTGCCAGCGCGACAATGCCGGAAACAATCGCTTTGTCGCTCTCGTCTGTTTCCAGATCCCGGATAAACATCCGGTCAATTTTCAGTACGTCCACCGGCAATCGCTTCAGGTAATTGAGCGATGAGAAACCACTGCCAAAGTCATCGATGGCGAGTGTCAACCCTATCTCACGCAACGCGTTCAATTCAGCTTCCATTTCCTCGGGATTTTCCATCAGGGTACCTTCGGTGATCTCGAGCTCCAGCACTTTAGGTGGAATCTGGTACGACTCGACGACCTTCTGCATTTTTTCCTTGAAACCCTCCAACTGCACATCCTTACCAGACAGATTGACCGCCATTTGTAATTGATAGCCTTGGTGCTGCCACTGCTTGAGCTGACGACAGGCTGTGTGCATCACCCAATCGCTCACCTGATTGATCAGACCAGTTTCTTCGGCCATGGGAATAAACATATCCGGAGAGATAAAACCATGTCGCGGATGTTGCCAGCGAATCAATGCTTCAACCCCCATCAACTCGCCACTTGCAACGTCGATTTTCGGTTGATAGAACAGCACCAGTTCATCCGCATCAACAGCGTGGCGAAGCTCACGCTCTATCTCCATACGGCGGGCAATTTCGTCTTCCATACCCTCTACATAGAAGCAGTAGTTATTGCGCTGCTCCTTGGCACGGAACATTGCGGAATCCGCATGCTTCATCAGGGCACCAATGTCCTGGCCATCTTGTGGAAATACTGAAATGCCGATACTGGTGGTGACAAACATCTTCTGCTGCAGAAATACAAATGGCTGACTAAGCGCATCACAGATCTTGGCGGCGATTTTCGAGACAGTTTCCAGATCGGTGACACCTTCCAGCACTACGGTGAATTCATCACCACCAAGACGAGCGATAAAGTCCTGACTGCGAACACAGCGGCGAATGCGCTCGGAGACAGCTTTCAACAACAGGTCCCCGGCGTCGTGACCAAGGGTGTCGTTGATCATCTTGAAGCGGTCGAGATCCAGGAAGAGGATGGCGACCTGTTTTTCTTCGAGCTGGGCCCGGTTCAACATCAATCTCAACTGCTGCATGAGATGGGTGCGATTGGGCAATCCGGTCAGGGGATCGTGATAGGCCAGCTGTTTGACATGCTTCTCTACCTTATTAGCTTGAATGAGTCGGGCAACCCGCTGTTTCAACACAGAAAAATGTATGGGCTTTGGAATGTAATCTGTCGCACCGGACGAGAAAGCTTTGACGATGGAGTTTTCGTCTTCGAGCGCAGTGACCATTAGTACGGGGGTATCAGCACCATTGGGTAACTGACGGATTCGTTCACAGGCGGCAAAACCATCCACCTCCGGCATCATCGCGTCCATCAACACCAGATCAGGCATGTTTCGCTGACACAGGGAAACTGCCTGTAAACCGTTACCAGCCTCCTCGATAACGTAATCGTCACCCTTAAATACGTTCTTCAGCGCCATTCGCATGGAACGGTCGTCATCCACCACGAGAATATGGTATTTACCGCCCCTGACTTTTTGGGAAGCATCGTTTTCGACGATGTAGTTCTGTAACGACTTACCTAAAACAGAATAAGCCTCCTTCAACTGTTTATGCAGGTTTTCGGTCCCGTCTAGATCATTAGTGGCACCTTTCTCCTCCAGCAATTTGGCCAGATCGGAAACCTGTCTGGCACCAAAGTTGGAAGCGCTGCCTTTAACCGTATGGGCGAGTTCCCGGACTTTTTTTGCATCACCATCAAGAATGGCATGCTGTAGGGACTGTAGATAGACAGGTGTGTCTTCGAGGAAAGCTTCGATCATCGAAACCAACACCTCTCCCACGCTGTCCTTCAATTCCTGTATAACCAGAGGATCGAAACCCGCGCCCAGAACTAGATCATTTTGGGGTTCGACTACCCCGAACTCACGAGATTCATCCTCTATTGACATGGATTCACCCGGATCCGTGGGCACCCACTTCAACAACATTTTCTTCAGCTCATCAATTCGCAGCGGCTTGGACAGGAAATCATCCATTCCCGCTGCGTTACAACGGTCCACTTCCGTTTGGGTATTATTCGCCGTCATGGCGATGATGGGCATTCCCTTGGAACCATCCTTGCGCCCTTCATACATGCGTATCTGCTTTGTGGCATCATAGCCGTTCATAACCGGCATATAACAATCCATCAACACGGCATCAAAACGCTGTCGCACTATTGCCTCGACAGCAACCTTACCGTTCTCCGCCAGCTGACACTGACAGCCCATGCGCTCGAGCATACCGATAGCGACTTGTTGGTTGGCGCGGTTGTCATCCACTACCAGCACATGACGTGGACGCTGATAGAGTTTCTCCAATTTGCGACCTTTCGTGCGCGAAGTATCTACTACTGCACTTGTACCCAGCAGGTGTTGCTCGACACAGACTTTCACTTCACTGCCCTTGAGTGGCTTACTCAAATAAGCGACACCTTCGATTTTTTCCGGACTGTCTTTGTCCCACGGATTATTCATAACGATGATCTGACAACCACTAACTGATCGCTCGTCCTGAACCAGGCGAAGGAAATCTGAGGCACGCAAACCCGGCATTTCTTCATCAATGAGGAGAATGTCCAGGGTGCTCCCATGGTTGGACAATTGACGAATATGCTCCAACGCCTTGAGGCCGGAATCGATCACATCACAACACAGACCCAGCTGGCCAAGCTGCTGCCCGCCATAAACACCGACAATGTTGCTGTTGTCGACCAAAAGCGCTCTTTTGCCTGAAAGGTCCTTATTGACAGGCGGTTTCTCAGGTATGGTTAATGCGACCGTACCGGTGGGCAGCGTAAAGTAGAACGAGCTGCCCTTGCCAACCTCACTGGCAACGCCAATCTCTCCTCCCATCAATTCGACAATTTGCTTGCTGATGGCCAGACCAAGCCCCGTTCCCTCGTACTTTTTGGTACTTGAGGAATCAACTTGGGTAAAAGCATCGAAAATCCGCTGCAGGTTATCCTCGCCAATACCAATACCTGTATCTTCCACCTTTACTTTTAGCAATTTGCATTCACTGGAACCAGCATCATTGTCACAACAACTGATGCGTATAGACACTTCACCAATTTCAGTGAATTTGATGGCATTGCCCACCAAATTGATGATCACCTGCCTGATGCGTGACGCATCACCGTGAATGAAGTAGGGAGCGGCATCCTCTATGAAATAGCCCAAATCAATTTTTTTCTTAAGTGCCTGGTTTGCCAGCAGGCTAATCACTTCATCCAATAGTTCGTCGAGAGAGCAATCTTCTTTTTTAATAGTAAGGTTGTTCGAATCTATTTCGGAAAAAGTCAGAATTTCATCGATCAGCTCAAGAAGTCCCTCACCTGAGGTTTTCGCCGTTTCAACATACTCCTGTTGCTTAGGACTAAGTCCCATCGTCATAAGCAGGTCGAGCATCCCCAGAACAGCATTCATGGGTGTGCGCAATTCATGGGTGACATTGGCTGCAAACTCGCCTTTGACTCGGGCCGACTCCAGCGCTGCCGACATGGCACGCATCAGTTCCTGTTGACGGGTTTCCAGTGCCTCCATCATGGAGTTGAAGGCATGCTGCATATCCGCAATGTCCGCAGGACCTCCAAGATCGGCACGGATAATGGAATCCCCTTCTTCCGCCCGCTTCATGGTGGACGCCAATTTCTCGAGGGGGTTGGTTAAACGACGGGAGATGCCCAATAGCATCAATAACAGAATGACCGCTACAACCAGGGAGATCAGTAGATTACTGCGCAGAATACTCTGCTCCATCAAGATGGCAGTATCCTTGCCAACCTGCAGATAAATATACCCGAGTAACTCCTCTCTTTCCGTCTGCGCGGAATCGAACTCATTCCAGATATTGTCCTGAGACTCCCCTGCCAGCACCGGAGCAAGAAAAATCCAACTGTTCTTGTTTTCATGAATCAGCTTGACATGTTCCGTCTTGCTATCAAGGTGCTGCTCTTCGTTCTTACTGCTATATAGAGTTGTTCCCGTTTCGGTATAGACAGTGACAGATTTGACGCCAGGGAAGTTAAGCGCGTTATCAACCAGCACCTTCGCACTTTCCCGGCTCTGGTATAGGAGAGCCAGGTCTCCCTGCTTCGCAAGGGAGTCAGCCACCTGTAGCCCTTGCTCAATTTGCCTATCACGAAAAATCTGACTGGATATGTTGCTCACAGCTACTGATGTGATCAACGCCATTACAAAAACCCCAATCACAAAAATCAGGGTCAATTGATGCCTGAACTTCATTCTGCCAACAGATTTCTTTGTGAATCGGCTCATGAAGGAGAACTACCTGGCTGGCAGGATAAGATCTACCTGACCCCTGAGATCACTGGATAGAGATATACCCAAGTGGTTGCCAGTACGCTCATTCACCGCCAGCAAGACATCTCGCAATGGCACCATTCCCACGGCAGCTTTCTTACTCAAAACCTGATTGGCAATTTCGCCTAGACTTGCACCCATCTTGTGGTTGTCGGGATACGGCAAACAAGGCACCGTGTTTTACATGGAGTGGGTTGGATGAAAATACCACAAGATTTTTGTTCCAAGCAGCATCCAGCAGCAGAGAAAAGATCGTACTGTTCACGTAAGAACCATCCTGAAGTATCCAGACGGCATCCATAGAATTGGCATGCTCAATAGTCCTGGCGTAGATAGAGGCGGCCTCTCTTAGATCTGCGGCATGCTCCTCGATTAACTCTATACCGCGATTGGCAAGGTAATTCTTTGCACCTCGCAGCTGAACATCATCTCCCTTACTTTTTTTGATTACATGAACACGCTTCACACCCGGCGCCAAAAGCAGCAACCTCTGCAGGATTACCTCGGAATCAGGAATCATCAGAATACCCGGATAGGAATATTGACCATCACTGACCGCTCCCAAGACAAGGGGCATGCGACTATCTGCGGCATTAACACTATTTAAGCTGAGCTTGCCCAATGCCAAGACCACATCCGGCCGCTTGGCTGAGAGTTCACTCTTCAAGTCATGTTTGTCGTCCAGCGCAACAAAGCTGGTATGGCCATTAAACTTTTCCCTGGCCCCATTGGAAATATCTTCAAATACTTTCGAAAAGGGCGCTTTTACCTCCGGGTAAAGCACCATCAGTTCGGCGCTGACGCTCTCACTGCTCAACCCCGAAAAGGAAACCACGACCAACAACAACAGCAGGCGGGATACCACCTCTGCCACTGCTGGCCGACAATCTGTAATCGTCTTTTTCATCCTTGTGTCCTGCTGAACCACTCGAATCTGCAGTTATCCCTAGAACTTATAACGAACTTCACCCAGCACAGTCTGGCCGGCCAAGGGCAAGTCATCATAAATCAGTGGCCCCAGGTCAGAATTTTGACTGGGCTCCCTGGCATCCTCATCAAACAGATTTTTGACAATCAAAGCGACGTCCACTCCATCCCATACAGACTTGCGACGCAGTGTCAGGTCGACGATGGCGTAGTTGTCTATATCGGAGCGGGGGTCCCCGCTAACACGATTGCGGTCCATGACCCAGTTGGTCTGGACATTCATATGCCAGTTAGGCAAAAACTCCCAGTCAGCCTGAAGGTAGATTTGCTTTTCTGGCGAGTTTGCAGCGTCCTTGTGGAGATTTTTATCCTCCGATTTCTGCCAAGCTAGGTTGCCGATAAATTCCAGCCGTTCCGTTGCTTGCCAACGAGCTTCAAACTCCAACCCGTGGCCGGTCTGTTCTCCCGCATTTTGAGCTTGTTTTACACCAGGGATTCCAGAATCCACATATTGGATAATGTCCTCCCATTCATAATAAAACGCGTTTAAATTAAGCGTGAGGTTGTAGCCTGCCCGATAATCAAATGCCACTTCATAGCTTTTCAACTCCTCTGGCTCTAGGCCTGCATTTCCTTGGAAAAGAGGATTGAAAAGTGCACGGGTTTGGGCAAATGAGGGTGCTCTAAAAGCCTCACCATAAAGAAATTTTGTTGTTAGGTTCCTACTGGTCGACCAAACTAGTGCTAACCGCGGATTTACCGTATCGCCAAAATCAGAATAGTGATCATATCGAACACCCGCAGTTAACTCCCAATCATTAGCTAACTGCCACACATCCTGAACAAAAAAATAACTGTTTTCTCGTTCGTCCTCTTCTAAAAATGCTAAAGGTGTGTCAGATACATCAATAGGGTCAGCAGGGATGAATGGAAAGCCATAGTTTCTCGATTCTTTTACCTTGTAGAGGTCTCCGTAGTAGTACCCAAAGCCCAAGCCTACTTCATGCTTCTCAAGCCCTTTGTAAAAGCTCGAAATATTCAACCTGGAATGGCGCTCATAGATCTCTGGAGTTCCGATTACACCTTCAGCGAATCCGGGATATATCGGCATCCCACCAAAAAAGAAAGGCCCGGTAGATCCCATGGGGTACAAGATCAAATCACCTTGAACTTCCTGGGTCGTGTGCAAGTAGCTAGCCTGTACTTTCAGCGATAAGTTATCTGTGATGTTTTCGTTCTCATAAGTCAAATCAGAATTCATCCTCTGGCTTGACAATCTATTATCCGCAGCCAAAGCCTCAGCAACACCGGCACCATCCCCGGCATTGTTTCGCGACTGCACTCCTGAGCGGAACAACAGATTTTTATATCTCAGCTCAATACGACCATCGTAGCTTTCGCGTTGCATATTTATCGACCCGGGAGATAGAGAGGCATTGGTCCCGACAAGAGAGTCCAGAATGCTCTGGGCATCCGTTTTTATTTTTTCGTCATACCCATTCGTTTTAAGTCCCTCAAGACTGCCAAAGTAGGAAATTTCACCTATTTTTCCCTTTCTACTAACCCAGTATTCCTTTGTATTGTATGAACCATAACGTGCACCAGCTTCAGACCCTTCGGAACCGTCAGCCCCTTCAGTGATAATATTGATCACACCGGCAAATGCATCTGCTCCATAAAGGGCAGAGCCTGGCCCTCGAATCACCTCAATTCGGGCTATGGATTCAACCGGCATCCCACCCCAAACAACGTTTCTGTCCCCACGAAACAGATTCGTTAAAGGGATACCATTCACCAACATCAGAACCTGTGGATTAAAACTGGCATAGACACCTCTAAAAGTATAAATGGGCTGCCCCTGGGTATCCTTTGCCACATGTAGCCCAGGAACCATTTCCAGAGCATCATCAATGTCCCTGGCCCCCATTCTTTCTATTTCATCAGCGGTGATTACCGAAGCGACGGCCGGAGCTTTTGCAATCGGCTGCGTCACACCTGTTGCAATACTGATAAATTCTTCGCCGCCATATAAAGACATCAGATCCATATCCGAAGCCTCGTCGGCGAAGCTGATATTAACTGACGAAAGCAGAAATAGTCCCAAGCTGAACTTTCTCATGCTTCTTTCCCCCAAGATTTTATATTTTGTTCACCACAGTAGTTGATGCATGTCACCCGAACCGGGAAAAAGGCACCCGCCGGTTTTTCTATTGCATCGATATAACAAGGAATGACTCCCGCGGTAAAAGCTAATGTTGCCAAGTGATAATGCTCATCTGCCGTATACCCTTCATCCGCCATAAGCGCTGCAGCCACCCCAGAAATATTTATGCTGTAGCCATACTTTGATGAACGCAGGAATTCATCGACTCTGAAAGCCAGCTCAGTGTATTTCCCACGACCCGCATCCATAGAGTGAGCAAACTCCATTAGTGGAGCCACTCTCTCATCCTGAGCCCGCAGGGGCCGGCCATATCCATATATACTTCTATATTTTTTCAGTTCAGCTTTAATGATTTCTTCCAGCGCCAATCCCCGGCTCATTTTCTGTTCAGTTCTATACAAAAAATCCATGGCACCCTTGATAGGTTTAAGACCATAGATAGTCGCTTCAGTTACAGCAAGCGCACCAGATGAAGCCAACACACCTGTCGAGCGAGTGGTTCCAGCAAGAGCTCCTATTTGATTGTTCCACAACCTCGGATCTGGAAAACTACAACTGATCAGCCAAATTCCCTCAAAAAGCCTAGCCACTCTTTCTGAGTCTTTTCCTGAAACACCGTAAAGAAGGTATTGGTGCCAACGATAATTTTTTAATTCAGTCAAAACCTCACGACCACGAAGATATACCTTTCCCTCTAGGGGTAACCAGCCTCCAATGGACGTTTCCCAGTTCTCTTCAAATTGTTCGAGCTTCTCTGGGCCTGACATCAGCACCTCACCAGCAGCAACATCATCATAATCCGCAGCTAAACACCTATAAAGCTTCAAGCCATCGCCGTGAAAAGGGTACTTCCGCCAACCAAGCTTCTCCTGCTCCAGGGAGTGGACAGCAGCCCCAGGCAACCGCAACAGTAGATATAGCATTTCAGATTGTTCCGGAGAAAACCCCAGGCTGTACATCGCAGCAGCCGCTACCCCCGACATTGCCAGAGGAAATCCCGCTTCAGCTTCAAGGGACAGTCGGTTTTGGTGTAACCAGGTGAGGCTTTCTACACCGCCAACCTCTGCCAGGTATTCAAGCGTCTGACGAACCGGCGTAGAGCAGGAAACACCATGGGGATCAAAACCGGGCGGGTGTTCCATGGGCACCCATACATCGGCTCGCTCTTCGACTGGCGGCTCCTTGATCATCGCGCACCAGGCCGCCAGATCGGTACCACAGGCCTGCCAATACTGAGCGGCGGTGTAGACCTCACGACCGCCACCCAGATTGCCAGCTCCCACGGAAAGAGCACCGATCAGTGCTGAAGCATGGGTAGAGCCACCTACGCCGGCACACATGGCTGCCCGGACACTATGATCACGGGGGCCGGGGTTGGCCAAGGCTATGGCCAATCCTTCAAGCAGCCTGGCCTGAGATGCTGTTGGTCGTTCCAGTTTGAATAAAACGTAGAGGTACTCTATGTAGCTGGCTTTTCCCAGCAGATCACCATAAACATCGTAGCCGGCGCAGTAACAGGCTGCTGCTGCGAAGGGGTTATCATCTTCCGCGACTTCGTTCCATATCCCTGTGGTAATTTTTTCCAGTTTCTTTTCGGTCATACCATCTGCTTCAAAGCTTTTGCCCGCATCCCCATGGGAGGGACTTCATCGGGGTCAATTCTGACATCCAGAAGGGTGGGGCCTTCTCTGCGACAAATTTCTGCGACATCCAGTGCAAGGAGGTCCTCGGGCGACTCAATAATATGGCTTGCCGCCCCCATGGACTGAGCGAATGCGGCAAAGTCGATGACCGGCAATTCAAATCCGATTGGCTCTGCTCCAGTCAACTTTTGCCCGTGGCGCACCATGCCGTAACAACTGTCGTTGAGTATCACGAACACGACCGGCAGCTTTTCCTGTATGGCCACGGTGATCTCCTGACCACTCATCAACATACTACCGTCACCGGTGATACAAACCACTGGGCTACCTTTTTCAGCGAGTGCTGTACCGACGGCGCTGCCGATTGCCCAACCCATGGATGCAAATTCCAGCGATGCCCGAAACAGGCCTCCCCGCCCGTTGCGTTTGCCGGCAATACGTCTGTCATAGGGATGCAGATAGTGAGTCGCCCAGGTGAAACTGCCTCCGGAGTCAGCCAGATATCGTGTATTGGGTGGAAAAATTCGCGGCAACTCACGCATCAGTCGCTGCGGTTTGATCGGAGTGGCATCCGAGCAATAACCGTCGACATCTTCCATGTGAAAATGGAGTGTTTTCTCTACGCCAGAGAAGTCCTCTAGTTGATTGTTGCGACTGCCAACAGCCCTGATATTTTGACGGGGTTCAGATTCAAAACGATCCACAAGCCGGTCAAAAATGCTCGACAATCGCCCGCGCACATGGAGTTTTGCCATTGGCGTGAGAGTAAAATTTTCCTCGACCGATTCAACATGAATCATGCGAGTTGTCAGCAATGACTCTGTGTCCCAGCCATCGCTGGCCCATTCACCCAGAGTTGCCCCGATGGCAACAACCAGGTCAACACCCGGGTCACAGAGGACATCCCTGGCACTTTGGTGGCCTGCAAAGCCTATTACACCGCGAAACAATGGATGATAAGGGCTAACCAGGCCCTTACCGTGCGGGGTAACAAGAATGCGGGCATTCATGTCCACAGCCAGGGTTAGGATGCTGCCTATCGCTTCCCCAGCCTCATCCCCAATGAGGAAAACCGGGCTTTTAGAGTTAACCAATTCTTCATAAAACTGCTCCACCGCCACGTCATCCACCAGCGATGGTTTATTCAACAGGTTAACCAGATCGTAGTTAGGCTTCGGAGAAGTCGCGCGGTCTCGCATGATATCCAGGGGAACACTGAGGTGTACCGGCCCACCCGGAGATTGAAGTGCCGTCATGATGGCGGAAACCAGTTTCGCCTCAAACTGCCCTGCATGCGACACAAGAGTGTTGTAGCGGGTGCAGTATTCAAATAACCCCACCGTGTTAGTGCCGGTGCAGGAAGACTCCTGAAAAGCACCCCGGCCAAACGTGGAAAGCGCCGTCTGCGCCGTGATCACAAGCATCGGAATGTTGTTCTCGTACGCCGACGCAACGCCTGTAATCAGGTTCGTGGCTCCTGGACCTGTCGTTGCACAGCACACACCCAGCTTGCCGGTATTGCGGGCATAACCATCGGCCATGAATGCAGCACCGGTTTCGTGGCGGGCAATAATGGCTCTTGGACCTCCCCGGCGTCCACTGCGCGCAAGGGCGCTGTAGAAAGGTTCAATGGCGCCACCTGGCACCCCAAAGACATACTCTACACCCAGCTGCTCGAGATAGGAGATCAGCAGATCTCCAAATTCCGCCTCTTCGGTTTGGGGCAAAGTATTGTCCTGCTTGCCAACTCTCAGAGCATCCATCGTCGCCTTTTCCTTTCAAATCATAAAGATAGAGGAAATAATTAAATCTATTGTAGTAGTTTGGCCATTATTGCCTTATTTTTCCTTAAAATTCAACCAAGAATGGGGCGTTACGAGACACAGCCGACAAAAAGTCGCCAAATACCCCTGCGTACTCGCATCAACCATGGCGATAACATACAATCCCCACCTTCCACAGCACACCAGTACTTACTCGAATGCCTCAGCCTGACCGGCAAGAACCGGCTAAAAAGACGTCGGGAAAAAGTGAAAGCCTCCTGCTCAATCTGGCCTTCAACATCATTCTCCCCACCCTGATTCTGACCAAGTTCAGCAGCGACGAGTACCTGGGTACCCACCTCGCCATCCTGTCAGCACTGGCCTTTCCCGTACTCTATGGTGCCAAGGACCTCATATCTGCTCACCGCATCAACTTCTTTTCCGCCCTGGGTGTGATCAGCGTGCTGCTGACCGGCGGCATCAGCCTGCTGGAACTGGACCCGGCCTATATCGCCATCAAGGAAGCCCTCGTACCCGCCATTTTCGGATTGGCCACACTGGTTTCCCTGAAGACGCCTTATCCCCTGGTAAAAACCTTTCTCTACAATGACAAGATCCTCCAGACCGATAAAATTGCTGCTGCGCTGGAACAAAATGGCAATGGACGACTCTTTGAAAAACTGTTGGCCAATGCGTCGTGGCTGGTAGCGTCTTCGTTCTTTCTGTCCTCGGTACTCAACTACCTGCTGGCAACGATCTTGATTACCAGTCATCCGGGGACGGTTGAGTTTAATGAGCAATTGGGCAAAATGACTGCCCTGAGCTTCCCGGTAATAGCCCTGCCGGCGATGCTGGTGCTGATGGGAGCGATGTTTTACCTATTTCGTGGCGTAACCCGCTTGACGGGGTTGTCACTGGAAGAAGTCATTCACCACCACGAAAAACACGGAGACTAGCCCATGTGGTATGCCATCATCAGTGAGGACACGGAGAACAGTCTCGCCAAGCGGCTTACTGCTCGCCCGGCGCATCTGGCCAGGCTGGAAGCTCTCAAGGCACAGGGACGACTGTTGCTCGCTGGCCCCCACCCCGCCATAGACAGTGAAAATCCGGGTGAAGCTGGCTTTACCGGCAGTCTGGTCGTGGCTGAGTTTGATTCACTGGAAGACGCCCGCCAATGGGCTGATGAAGACCCTTACCTGAGTGCAGGGGTCTATGCCAGCGTTTCCGTCAAACCTTTCAAAAAAGTACTTCCCTGAACGGGAACAACTGAACCATCGTTATTGGGAATCGATTATGAGAATACTGATCGCCGCTGTATTAGCGCTCATCTCCATCGCCACCCAGGCCGAAACCGTTTACATATCGGATGAATACCGGGTACCACTGCGCTCCTCCCCCTGCCCCCGCTGCAGCATTCTCCACCAGGGCATCAAGAGTGGCACTGCACTGAAGCTGGTCGAGACCAATTCGGAAGGCTGGTCTCATGTCACCACCCAAGGCGGCATGGACGGCTGGATGCCATCCCAGTACCTGCAAAAAGAACCCTCCGCCCGGGAACAACTCGAAGCCATGAAAAGCCGTCTGGCTTCTGCGGAAACCCAGAGCGGCGAACTGAAACAGCGACTGGCTGAACTCCAGGAGGAGAACGGTCAGCTCACCAGCCAGCTGGACGAAATTCAGGGGAACAATCAGGACATCAGCAGTGAATTGCAGTCCATCAAAAAGATTTCATCAAATGCCATCGCCATCAGTCAGCAAAACAGGGAACTGCTGGAACGCAACGGCATGCTGCAAAGTGAGATTGATGTATTGAAGGCTTCCAACGAGCGCCTCGCCACCAACGAGCGCAACACCTGGTTTCTCTACGGAGCAATTGCTGTGGTCATGGGTGCTCTGCTGACCCTGATCTTACCGAGGCTAAAAAGACGTAAACGTTTTTCAGAGTGGGCATAAATCATGAAACATACCATTTTCGCCATTTTCCTGACTCTCACAGCCCTGTTTGCACAGGCCGATGACAGCAAACCAGTTCAGGTACTGTTTAACACCGATATGGGTGATATCAAGCTGGAACTCTACCCTGACAAGGCACCCAAGAGCGTTGCCAATTTCAGCAATTATGTGAAAGCCAAACACTACGACGGACTGGTATTTCACCGCGTCATCAAGGGCTTCATGATTCAGGCCGGCGGCTTTAATGAGTACATGAGCCCCCGCGAGCCATCAGGCAGACCGGTTCGCAATGAATCCTACAACGGACTCAAGAATGTTCGCGGCGCTGTCGCCATGGCCCGCACATCCGATCCGGACAGCGCCATGGCCCAGTTTTTCATTAACTCCGTGGACAACCCTTTCCTCGATCGAAATGGCCAGAACGCCGGCTACGCTGTATTTGGCAAGGTCATTGAAGGCATGGAGGTGGTAGACAAGATCTCCGATGTCCCCACCGGTCAGGTAGGACCTTTCGGCGATGTTCCGAGAAAACCCGTTCACATTATCAGCGCCACTATTGTCGGCAACGAATAACTGTGACGACGGCCCTCAGTGTCAACCTGAACAAAATTGCCCTCATTCGCAACTCGCGCGAGGGCAATTACCCGGATGTGCTCGCCCACGCCCGGATATGTATCGACCATGGCGCCGATGGCATTACCGTGCACCCGCGCCCGGACCAGCGCCACATCCGCCCAGACGATGTCCGCCAGTTGGCCGCCTTGCTGGCCCCCATGGACGAACTTGAGTTCAACATAGAGGGCAATCCCTTCGCACCAGCCAAGGGCTGCTATCCCGGCCTACTGGCGCTGGCCGAAGAGACCCGGCCGGACCAATGCACCCTGGTTCCCGACAGCGACAATCAACTCACTTCGGATCACGGCTTCGACCTGACCCGCTCCGCGGATCAGTTGGCGCCGATGATTGCCGAACTGCAATCCCGAGGCATCCGCGTCAGCCTGTTCATGGACCCCATACTGGAGCAAATTCGGCTCGCCAGGGAAGTGGGCGCAGATCGAATTGAGCTCTACACCGGGCCCTACGCTGCGGCTTGGGGCACGAGCCAATTGGATGAGATCTTCCAACAACACTTCCGCGCGGCAGAACTGGCAGGAGAACTCGGGTTGGGACTCAATGCCGGCCACGATCTCAACCTCATCAACCTGCCCCGCTACGCCAACCTCCCCGGCCTGCTGGAAGTATCCATCGGCCACGCCCTGACTGTGGATGCCATCGCCATGGGCCTCGGTAACGCCGTGCAAGCCTATAAAAAGATACTGACTGACGCAGCTTGATACCTGACGAATTTCCGCCCATAAAAGCTACCGGGAAACGCTCAACCCCATAACCAGCCCCGCGGGGTTGCACGTATAATTGGCCATTGATTTCCGGCAGAAGCATTCATGACCAGACACACCGACCAGGACAACAACCGGCAACCCCGGGGCGAGTATCAGCAACGCAAAAGATTCTTCGACCGCATGCTGACCATCTATGGCCGCAAGCCGGTTCTGGAGGCACTGCAGGACGAACAGATCCCCTGCTACCGGTTGCACCTGGCGGACTCCAACAAGCCTGGAGGCATCATCGGGGAAATTATCGATCTGGCCAAACGCCGCAATGTCGAGATCTGCTACCACGACCGCATGGCACTTTCCCGGATTTCCCGCAATGGCAAACAGGATCAAGGAGTGGCAGCGGATCTGCCCTGCCCGAACCATCAGGACCTGGAGGACTTGCTGGCCAAACCGCCGGAAGGGAATTACAGCCTGATTGCCCTGGATGGCGTCACCAATCCCCAGAATCTGGGAATGATCATCCGCTCGGTTACCGCCAGCCCCTGCCACGGCATTTTGCTGCCAAAAACAGGTACTGCGGCCATCTCGCCGCTGGTGATCAAGGCCAGTGCCGGCACCCTGTTCAAGAGTCGCCTGATTCACTGCGACAACCTGGCCAAAGCTCTGCAAGCCCTTAAAGAGCGGGGCGCGACCTGCTGCACCCTGTCATCGCACAGCTCACAAAGCCTGGCAGAATTTCGGCCGGCAACACCCGTTGTATACGTGCTGGGCAATGAGACTGAGGGAGTATCAAAGGCGGTCAGTGACTGCTGCAGCGACCATATCCGCATCCCCATGCACAATGGCGTGGAATCACTGAACGTGGCGGTAACAGCCTCGTTATTGGCCTTTCGCGGTCAGCTCTGACCCCTGGCGTTGCGGGGTTTCCAGAGATCACTGAAACCGATAGCCAACAGCGCGGCAAGGACCGTCAGGCCACCTAGGACACCAATGGCCGGGAGAATACCGATGGCGGCAATGGCGTGGCCACTCAGCCAGGCCCCCACGGGAGCCGAACCAAACAGCGCCAGCTGGTAAACGGACACCACTCGGGCACGGTAAGCCTGAGGGGACTCCTCGTGGGTCATGGAGCGACCCAGCATCATCGCCAACCCAGAGGCACTACCCCACAGCACAATCAGCAGGAACAACAGCCAGGATGGGGGATGTAAGGCGATGACAAGCAGAAAAATCCCGCGTACCAGCAGGCTGATCAACAGCAGCCGCCCCGGCTTGGCGAAACGCCCCACCAGGCGAATGATCACCAGGTTGGAGAGGATGACCCCGAACATGAAACTGAATTGAATCCAGGCGAAAAACGAAGCTCCCTGATGGTAGACCTCCCGGGTCAATAGCGGCATTGCCACCAGATACAGACCGAAACCGAGAAATCCCGTTGCTGCGACCACCACCATCAGTTGCAACAACCGCGGGTGGCCACGCACCAGCTGCAACCCCGACACCATTTCCTGCCAGGCCGAACCCCGCTGTCGAGCGGGAATTTCCGCCAGAGCACCCAGGCTGCGGTACAGGAGCCAACCCGACAGCATCAGCAGCAGCAACTGACCGGCCAGCAACAGAATCAGTCCCACTTCCTCCAGGTAGCCCGCCAGGAGAATGCCCAGGCTCTGGGCCGAAAACTGCACGAAAGATGCCCTGGCTACCGCCTGCTGCAACTGATCCGCCACCACCCGGGACAAAAGGCTCTCCCTGGCCGGCTGCACAAACGCGGTGATGGTGCCAAAGGTAAAACCGAACAACAGCATCAGGCTGTAGGACAGATGCCCCGACCAGAGGGCTGAGATCAACATCAGACATGGCAGGTTGTAGAAAAGATAGAGGCGCAGTAAATGGCTCCCCAAATGGCACTTGTCTGACAGCACCCCACCCCAGAGCACAAACAGCAACTGCGGCAGCATCAAGGCCATCTGCGCCAAACCAACCCGCTCCGGGGTTTCCCCCAACACTCCCACCAACAGCCAGGGAAACAGCACAATCTGTAATCCCTGAGCCAGCGAGCTGGTACCAACTCCCTGCAGGTATGAACGGAAATTGCCCCCAGGGCTGTTAGTAGGTGCGACCGGTGACACAGTGATCAAATCAGCTGGTGAGAGCGGAACAAGTCCAGCAGGCCAGCTTCATCCATGACCGGAACACCCAGCTGCTCGGCCTTGGTGAGTTTTGAGCCGGCGCCGGGGCCAGCCACGACACAGGAAGACTTTGCCGACACGCTGCCTGCCACCTTGGCGCCGAGCTGTTGCAGCTTTTCCTTGGCCTCGGAGCGCCCCATGGATTCCAGTGTGCCGGTGAGCACCCAGGTTTGTCCCGCCAGCGGTTGAGTGGAGGTATCTACTTCCGCCATATCCGGCCAATGTACCCCGACAGCCAGCAGGTCCCTCAGCACGGCAAGATTTTCCTCCTGCTGGAAAAATTCCCAGACGAAATGAGCCACCACGGGCCCCACGTCGGGCACTTCCTGCAACAGTCCAGTATCGGCTCCATGAAGCGCCTCCAGGTTACCGAAGTGCTGGGCCAGACTGCGGGCAGTGGCCTCACCCACCTCACGGATGCCGAGGGAATAGAGAAAACGCGGCAGGGTGGCCTCTTTGGAGGCCTCCAGCGCCGCCAGCAGGTTGGCGGCGGACTTGTCCGCCATGCGCTCCAGCCCTGCCAGCTGCTCCAGGCTGAGTCGGTACAGATCCGCCACGGAGTGAACCAGGCCCTGATCGACCAACTGCTCCACCAGCTTGTCACCCAGGCCATCTATGTCCATGGCCTTTCGGGACGCGAAGTGCTTGATCGCCTGCTTGCGCTGGGCGGCGCAAATCAGCCCCCCGGAACAGCGCGCCACCGCTTCACCGGCTACCCGCTCCACCGGCGAGCCACAGACCGGGCAATGCTCCGGAAACACGATATCGCGGGCGTCGACAGGGCGGCGCTCATCCACCACTTTCACCACCTGGGGAATAACATCCCCGGCGCGTCGAATGATGACGGTATCACCAATTTTGAGCCCCAACCGTGCCACTTCATCCCGGTTGTGCAGGGTAGCGTTGCTGACGGTGACGCCGCCCACAAATACCGGCTCCAGGCGCGCCACCGGTGTCACCGCCCCGGTACGACCGACCTGGAACTCCACGTCCAGCAGTCTGGTCATCTCTTCCTGGGCCGGGAACTTGCGGGCGATGGCCCAACGGGGGGCACGGGCCACGAAGCCGAGCCGGCGCTGCAGACCGAGGTCGTTAACCTTGTAAACAATCCCGTCGATATCGCAGGGCAACTGGGCGCGTATCTCGGCCATTCTGCGGTAATAGGCCAGACAGGCATTGAGATCCCCTGCCACCTCGATGTAAGGGTTCACCAGAAAACCCCACCCTTTCATGGCCTGCAGGGTTTCCATATGGGTGTCCGGCAGCTCCACACCCTCCGCAAGACCAAGGCTGTAAACCGCCATCTCCAGTGGACGGGATGCGGTTACCCGTGAGTCCAGCTGGCGTAGGCTGCCCGCCGCGGCATTGCGAGGATTGACGAACAATTTCTGGTCCGCCGCCCGGGCTTCATCATTGAGTTTCTCGAACCCCGCTTTCGGCATGTAGATTTCGCCCCGCACCTCCAGGGTGGTCGGCAATCGATCCCCTTGCAATCGCAGGGGAATGGATCTGATGGTGCGGACGTTTTCGGTGATGTTCTCGCCGGTACTGCCATCGCCCCTGGTCGCCCCTCTCACCAGCACGCCGTCACGGTAGAGCAGGCTCACCGCCACACCATCCAGCTTGGGTTCACAGACATAGCTGACCGGTTCATCTCGCTTCAGGCGCTCCATCACCCGGCGATTGAAATCCGCCAGTTCCTCGTCGCTGAAGGCGTTGTCCAGGGAGAGCATGGGAATTTCGTGGGTAACCGGTTCAAAGGCCGACAGCGGCGCCGCCCCCACCCGTTGGGTGGGGGAATCCGCTGTTTTCAGTGACGGGTATTCTATTTCCAGCTGCTGCAGGCGGCGCAGCAGACGGTCGTACTCGACGTCCGGGATACTGGGATCATCCAGCACATAGTAGCGATAATTGTGCTCGTGCAATTGCCGACGCAAAGCGGCGGCTTCTTCCCGCAGCGCCGGTTCCGGCATGGCCATTATTCAATTCCGGAAAGCTGACTGCGACAGTAATCGGTTATCCGCTGCCGGTAGTGTTCTTCAGTCTGACGGGTCAGCACGCTGCGACTCTCATCCTTCAGCACACCACCCAATTCCGTTGCCATCTTTTTGGCCGCCGTCAGCAGCGAATCGAAGGCCATCATCGGGTCGTCCACATCTTCCATGGCGTAAAACAGGCTGACCCCCGGCGTGGAGAACTCGTCCATGCGGCTGAGATCAAAGGTGCCCGGATTGACCGAGTTGGCGACACTGAACAGCACAGGGCCGGAACCGTCCTCTCTGGTGTGACGGTGGAAAATCTTCATGGAACCGTAACGCAAGCCAGCCGCCAGCAGGGCGTCGAGCAAATCGCGTCCGTCGAGAACTTCCCCACTGGCGGCCATCAGATGCATGACCACCACACTGACCACGGGTGTTTTGTTTTCCGGGACGGGGGCACGCTGCTCGGCCCGACGGGGCTCGGAACGGAACTCAGAACGGGGCTCAGAACGGAACTCTGCTGCCACCGGCTCCGGCTGCGCGGACTTTGCCACGGCCGCGTGAACATCAGTCTCCGGTTCCAGTTCCGCCGAATCATCCGAAGAGGCACTGGCAGGCTCCTCGGTAGCAAGGGGTTTGGTGGGAGCAGATTCAGCTTCCAGATTGAAGCTGGACTGCACCGGTTCCCGTTTCGGCACGGTCAGTTTTGGCTTGTTGGCTTCAGCACGCTCGCGCACTTCACGGCTCAGCAATTCGACATCCGAGTCCTCTCGATACCCCACCACCCGGGCACCGCCGCTGGGCAGCTCGCTGCCGTACTCTTCCGGCAGATCATCGTCCTCGAAAATCGGCTGCTTGCGTCGCGGCATGTGAATTTTTTCATAGCGGGCATTGCGGATACGACGAATGACATCGAGCACGATGGCCAGAGCCACCAGGATACCCAACCCAATCATCAATTCCCGAGCACCAAATTCCATCGTCGTTCAATTCCCGTCAGTGTTGAACAATATTGTAATGAGTATTACCCGGTTCCGACACCGGGCTCAGCGCCCTGAAATCAGGCTTCGGCCAATTCAACCGCCTGGTTTACATCCACGCTCACAAGCCTGGACACACCGGGCTCGTGCATGGTGACCCCCATCAACTGATTGGCCATCTCCATGGCAATCTTGTTGTGGGAAATATAAATAAACTGCACCTTCGACGACATTTCCGCCACCATCCGCGCATAGCGCCCCACGTTGGCATCATCCAGCGGGGCATCCACTTCATCGAGCATACAGAACGGCGCCGGGTTGAGATGGAAGATAGAGAATACCAGCGCGATGGCTGTCATTGCCTTTTCTCCCCCGGACAACAGGTGAATCGTCGTATTCTTTTTCCCCGGCGGACGCGCCATGATCGCCACCCCGGTATCCAACAGGTCTTCTCCCGTCAGCTCCAGGTAGGCGTGACCACCGCCGAACATTTTCGGAAACAATTCCTGTAGTGACCCATTGATCCGGTCGAAAGTTTCCTTGAAGCGGGTGCGAGTCTCCCGGTCGATTTTGCGAATGGCATTTTCCAGGGTCTGCAACGCCTCTTCCAGCTCTGCATTCTGGGCATCGAGATAGGACTTGCGCTCGGATTCCACCCGGAATTCGTCGATCGCCGCCAGGTTGATCGGGCCGAGGCGCTGAATGCGGTTACCGATTTTTTCCAGCTCAGTTTCCCATTGGGTCAGGTCGGCATCCTCCGGCAACTCTGCCAACAGCGCGTCCAGATCGAAATTGTGCTCGGCAATCTGCTCGACAATAGTCTTGCTGCGGGTAACCAGGTCCTGGGCGGTGAGACGTTGTTGCTCCAGTTCTCCTCGCTGGCTCTGAATCTGTTGTTCCAATTCTGACCGGCGTTTCTCGGTTTCACGCATCTGGTGCTCAACCGACTCCAAGGCACGGCGGGCATCCGCCAGTTCTTTTTCCACCCGCAGGCGGCGCTCCAGCTGTTCCGCCAGCTGCTCCTGCAGTTCCAGCGTCGGGTCTTCATTCTGGTTGAATGCTGCGCGCAACTGCTCGCGGCGTTCCTGCAAACGGGCCACCTGGATTTCCAGGCGACCAAGACCTTCGCGGATGGAGTGCAACTGGGTGCTGACCGATTTCTCACGCATGGCCAGCTCATGTTTGCGATCGCGATCGTGACGGGCACTCTGGCGCGCCTGATCGAGTGAAGCCCGGAAACCGTCGCGTTGGCGCAACAGCTCTTCCCTTCGCAGGGTATCCTGCTCCATGGATTCAATAGCCGCGGATAACAACTGCCGGGCCTCGGCGAGATTCTCCTGCTCCAACTGCTGTTGCTGACGGGCTTCGTTCAGTTCGGCCTCGGCGCGGGCACGACGGGCGGCAAACTGTTCCACCTGCATCTGGTTGGCACTGAGTACCGAACGCAGCTCCGCATACTGGCGCTGCTGATCTGCCACCTGGCGGGAAATAGCCTCCCGCTGCCCCTCCAGTTCAAGCAAGCGCTGCTCCGCTTCGCCTTTTCTGGCTTCCAGCTCAGCAATGGCAGCCTCACATTCGGACTGCTGGCGCCCCAACTGCTCCAGTTCCTGCTGTCGCTTCAGTACACCGGCGCGGGCATCCTGGTCCTTCGCCACCCGCAGCCAGTTTGCCCCGAGCCAGATACCATCGCGGGTGACCACCGACTCGCCAGCGGCCAGCCGGGAGCGCAACGCCAGAGCATCGGTCAGATTATCGGCAGCGTAGATACCTTCCAGCAGGGTGGCCGCGGCAGAACCGCTGACCCTGGCGGCCAGTCTGTCTGCCGATACGGTGTTATTGCCAACGGAGACTGCGTTGTCCACCAGGACCAGCTCGCCCTTGCTGAAGCTGCCCAGCTCGGCGGTGAGGTCAGCCAGGTTCTCGACACAAACTGCCTGCAGATAACTGCCCAGAACGGTTTCGACGGCTGTCTCCCACCCGGATTCCACCTGCAGAGTGGCGGCAAGGCGGGGGCGACCGCTCAGATCGTTGCTCTCAATCCATTGCTGTTGTTCACCATCCCCCCCAAGCGCCGCCTGCTGCAACGCTTCCAGGGATGATCGACGCCCCAACAGGGTTTGCAATTGCCCCCGCTGCTGATCCAGCTCAGTCCCGGCTCCGATACCCTGTTGCCGGGCATTTTCGATCTCGCCGCTGAGACTTTCCACCGCGGCCTGCTGGTCGGCAAGGGCCAGTTCCACTTCTGCCAACTGCTCCTGCACCAGAGCAATTTCCTCCTGGAGAGGACTGTCACTGAGGTCGCGGTATTCCAGCTCGATTTTTTCAATGCGTTCATTGAGGCGACGCAGCACCTGTTCCAGATGCTGGATACGGGACTGCTGTACCTCCGCCTGCTGACGCGGCTCGGCGGCGCCCTGGTTGAAGTCATCCCAACTGGCCTGCCACTGCTGCATGGTCTCTTCCGCCTGCACCAGCGCCGCCTGAGACAGCTCCTCGGACCCGGCGACCCGCTCCAACTCCGGAACGATGTCGGTCAGTTCCCGCTCCCAACCCTCGGCTTTCTGGCGATCACTGCGCAGATGCTCTTCGGATTCGGCAAAATTGCGTTCTGTCTGGGCGAGGTCCTGCTGAAGCTCCCGGGCGCGATCCTGCACATGCTGAATCGCCTGTTCGATACGGGCCACTTCCGCGCCAATGGCGTAATAGCGACCCTGAACCTCGTTGAAGCCATCGCCAAATTCGGTGTATTCGCTGCGGTGGCGTTCCAGAGCGGTATCGCAACCACTGCGCTCGGTTACCAGCGACTCGATCTTCAATTCATAGTCGGTAATGACCTTGCGGCGCTCTGTCATCTGGCCTTCCAGAACCCGCCAGCGCAACGCCTGCAGCTCCGCCTTGACCCGGCGTTCCTCTTTCTTGAATTCAGCGTATTTTTCTGCCGCCTGGGCCTGGCGTTCGAGGCGGCCCAACTGGCGCCCCAACTCTTCGCGAATATCCGTGAGTCGCTCCAGGTTTTCCTGGGTCCGGCGCATGCGGCTTTCGGTGTCTTTGCGGCGCTCCTTGTACTTGGAGATACCCGCGGCCTCTTCGATGTAGATCCGCAATTCGTCTGGCTTGGCCTCGATCAGGTTGGAAATCATGCCCTGTTCGATGATGGCGTAGCTGCGCGGCCCCAGTCCGGTACCGAGAAAGATATCGGTGATATCCCGGCGACGGCATTTGTTGCCATTGAGGAAATAATTGGATTGCCCGTCGCGGGTCACCTTGCGCTTGACAGAGATCTCGCTCCAGCTGGCGTATTCCCCGCCCAGGGTGCTGTCGGAGTTATCGAATACCAGTTCGATGGAAGCCTGCCCCACCGGCTTGCGCCCGCCAGAGCCATTGAAAATGACATCAGTCATCGACTCGCCGCGCAGGTGTTTGGCGGAGCTTTCCCCCATCACCCAGCGCACAGCGTCGATAATGTTGGACTTGCCGCAACCATTGGGGCCGACAATCGCGCAGAGGTTACTGGGAAAGGACACGGTGGTCGGGTCGACAAACGACTTGAACCCCGCCAGTTTGATACATTTCAGGCGCATTGATGTCTCTTTGAAATTGGCTGTTCAGCCACAAATCGCACTGTTGAGAAAGCAGAATTTCTCCTGCCCCCACAAGCAGCTAAAGGCTCTGATTGTACACCGCTGTACAGGGTCCACAAGCGACCCCTGAACTATAATTGCCGATCGATGATCACCGCTTGGGAAACGCTCCCCTCGGACAGGGACAGCGCCTCGCTGACGCCCTCCAGATCACCCGGTGCAGGAACCGCCGAACCACTTTGCGAGACGCGGGCCACCACCTGAATCTGGCTGGCGGAAGACAGCAATTTGCCGCCGGGCATGGCCATGGTGTCGTCCAGGGTCACCGTCGCAGGCAGGTCTGATACCTGCAAACGCGCCACTGCCAGCGGCATCGGCGGCCCCTGCCACTCGCGGGCAAATACATACACCAACTGGTTCGGGTCCGCTTTCAGGTCTGACGCCAGGGCAACTTGCACCTGCAGGGATGGCAGTTCAACACCCAATTGCTGCCGGGCCCGGTCAATACCGGCCTGCAGAGCCTTGGCCTGTGGCAATGCCGGGTGAATGGCACGCAGCGCCGTCTGCCAGCTGGAAATGGCAAGGCGATAATCACCGCTTTCAAATGCGCGAATCCCCTGCATACCCAACGCTGTGAGGTTATTGGGGTCCGCCGCGAGTGCGCGATCAAGGGCTTCGCCCGCAGCGCCGTCAAAGCGGTTGCCTGAGGCAAAATAGACCGCCTGAGCGTACTCCGCCAGCAACTCGGCATCCTCCGGACTCAGCTTGACAGCTTTCTGGTAAGTCGCGCTGGCCTGGAGAAAATCATTGTCCTCCAACTGCAGTCGCGCCAGGGAAACCAGATAGTAAAGATTGTCCGGCTGGCTTTGCAGGCGCCTGTCGATGCGCTTCACGAGCTGTTGGCGCAACTGCTGATCACCCTCGGCATCCAGGTCACCCTGCATGCGCTGCTCCATCAACGATGTGATGGCAACGTCGTCACTGGCACCGAGCATCTGGTAGATGCCAAAAGACAGCAGCGGCAACAACAGCAGTCCGACCAGCAACAGCCAGGCTCCGCGACCACTGGACACAGCCTGCGGTGAGGCATCTGTTTCATCTGCCAACAACAGGCGCTGCTGCTCTGCCAACAACTCCCCGTGCTGCGCAGTATCAATTTCCCCATCGGCAAGCTGGCGATCCAGCTCTGCCTGTTGCTCCCGGTAAAGAACAACATTGGCGTGAACAGGGTCAGCTGTTTCCGCCCCCCTTTCCTTCCTAACCAGCGGATAGATCACAAAAGCGGCTGCCACCAATGTCAGCAACCCGAGCACCAACCACATCAATGATTATCCTCACTATCCGCCCCTGCTTTTCCCGGCTCGGCACCGGGTTCTTCCAGCAGCGCTTTCAGCCGACTTTCCTCGTCACCGGCCAGGGGGCAGCCGCCACCGGCGCAGCCTGACGGCGACGAACCAGCAATACGATCACCAGCCCGATCAACACCAACAGTCCGGGCGTCAACCACAGCACCAGGGTCGTCTCCTTGACCGGAGGTTTGTAGAGCACAAATTCGCCGTAACGCGCCACCAGGAAGTCGACAATCTCCTGGTCGGACTTGCCCTCCTCCAGCATGCGGTAGATCTCCTCCCGCAGGTCAGCCGCGATCGGGGAATTGGAATCCGCCAGGTTCTGATTCTGGCACTTCGGGCAGCGCAGCTCCTCGACCAGGGTCTGGTAACGCTGCCGCTCGCTCTCGCTGGAAAAAGCCCGCACGTCCACGCCCGACCAGGCCGACAGCGAGGCACCCAACATCAGGAGCAGCGACAAATGGATCAATAGGCGATGGAACACGGGGTAGATTTCCGTCTCGTGAAATGGAATGGCGATTACAAGTCTTCGATCACTTCCTTCGCTGCACGGAATGCTTCCTGCAGAGCGGGGGCACCGATATAGGGTCCGGTGTGCAACAGCACTTCGCGGATCTCTTCCGGGGTACAGCCATTGCGCAGGGCGCCCCGCACATGGCCTTTCAACTCCGCCGGAGCCTTCAGCGCCGCCAGCACGGAAATGGTGATGATGCTGCGGGTTTTCAGCGGCAGGGTTTCCCTGGCCCAAACAGAACCCCAGCAGTTCTCGTTGATGTAATCCTGAACCGGGCTGGTGAACTCGGTAACCGCACTCATTGCTCGGTCCACAAACTCGTCTCCCATCACTCTGCGACGGACATTCATACCGCGTTGATAATCTTCATCAGCCATGTTTTAACCTCATTGAAGCTGTTGCCATACCGGCAAGATTTTCTGCTGCCAGACGCGATCGTCGATGGCGCCCACATGTTTGTAACGAATGGTGCCCTTGCCATCGATCACATAGGTTTCCGGAGCCCCGAACACCCCCAGGTCCAGCCCCAGGCGACCATTGGCATCTACCACACTCAGCTCGAAGGGATCACCCTTCTCCGCCAGCCATTTGACGGCTTCCGCGCGATCATCCTTGTAATTGAGACCGATGATGCGCACACCCTGGGATGCCAGCTTGTTCAGATAGGGATGCTCCACCCGGCAGGTAATGCACCAGGTTGCCCAGACATTGAACAGTGCGGGCCGCCCCTGAAACAGGTCCTGCTCAACCAGGCGCTGTTCATCGCCCAGCACCGGCAGGGAAAACTGCGGCACCGCTCGGTCGATCAGCGCCGACGGCATGGCATTGGGGTCCTTTTTCAGGCCATTCAGCAGGAATCCCGCCAACACGGCAAAAATGATCAGGGGAATAAACAGCTTCAACCGGGCCACAATCACTCACCTCACTGATTGGCCGCCAGGGCTTCACTGGCTGTATCAACAACCCGCTGACGGCGATAACGCTTGTCCAGCACCGCGATCAGGCCACCGGCAGCCATCAACAAACCACCCAGCCAGAGCCAGCGAACAAACGGCTTAATATGGATGCGCACCGCCCAGGCATTGCCAGCCAGGGGCTCACCCAATGCCACGTAGAGATCGCGCCAGAAGCCGTTGCCGATAGCCGCTTCAGTCATGGTCTGGCCACTGGCCACATAGCGGCGCTTTTCCGGGTGCAACAGATCCACCGGGCGTCCGTTGCGGGTCACCGCTACCAGAGCCTGATCGGAAATATAATTTGGCCCCTGTACCCGCCGCATCTCCACGAACTCAAACTGGTAACCGGCCATATCAACACTGTCACCGGGCTCCATGCGGACATCGCGCTGCTCGCTGTAGATGGTGGTCAATCCCGCACCCACGATGCACACCGCCACCCCCAGGTGAGCCAGCACCATACCGTAATAACTGCCCTTCAGTCGTTGCAGCCCGAACCAGCGGGAGCGGGAATGTCCGGATTTCCGCCACAGGTCTGACAGGGTAACCGCCGCCACCCAGAAGGCAACGCCCACTGTCACACCGGCCATCAGCGAATAGTCATCGCCATAAAACAACGGGAACAATGCTCCGAACAACAACGACAGAACCACCGGAATACTCAGGGATCGCCCCAGATCCGTCAGGCCGTTGCGCTTCCAGCGCAATACCGAGCCCACCGCCATCAACACTGCCAGCACCAGCATCAGCGGCACAAAAAACAGGTTGAAATAGGGAGGCCCCACCGAGATCTTGCCCCAATCGAGCACGTCGGCAATCAGGGGGTAGAGGGTTCCGAGCAGAATGATCACCATGCCACTGACCAGCAGGATGTTGTTGATCAGCAAAAACATTTCCCGCGACATGCCGTCAAAGCTGGCGATACCCTTCACCGCCGGGCCTCGCAGGGCGTAGAGCAGCAGCGAACCACCGACGACGAGGGCCAGGAAAATCAGGATGAAGACACCCCTCTCCGGGTCCGCTGCGAAAGCGTGAACAGACGTCAGCACGCCGGAGCGCACCAGGAAAGTGCCCAACAGGCTTAGGGAAAAGGCGAAGATGGCCAACAGCAGAGTCCAGCTGCGGAATACACCGCGCTTCTCGGTCACCGCCAGGGTATGCACCAGCGCCGCCCCAACCAGCCAGGGCATAAACGAGGCATTCTCCACCGGGTCCCAGAACCACCAGCCGCCCCAGCCCAATTCATAGTAGGCCCACCAGCTACCCAGGGCGATTCCCAGGGTCAGGAACATCCAGGCCACATTGGTCCAGGGTCGAGTCCAGCGCGCCCAGGCCGCATCCATACGCCCCGCCAACAGTGCCGCGATAGCAAACGCAAAAGCCACCGAAAAGCCCACGTACCCCATATACAGCATGGGGGGATGAACGATCAGGCCGAAGTCCTGTAACAGGGGATTGAGATCGGCGCCCTCCATCGGCGAGAAGGGCAGATTGCGCTCAAAGGGGTTGGAGGTAAACAGCAAAAAAAGGTAGAAGCCGACGCTGATCATGCCCATGATCGACAGCACCCGGGCCACCAGCTGGCGCGGCAGAGACTGGCTGAACAGCGCCACGGCGAAGCTCCAGATAGCCAGAATCAGCACCCACAACAACAGTGAGCCCTCGTGGGCACCCCAGACCGCACTTACCTTGAAGTAGTCCGGCAACAGGGTGTTGGAGTTGGCTGCCACATAGCGGACCGAAAAGTCATCATTGAGGAACAGAGCCACCAGGCAAGCAAAACTGAATGCCACCATCACGGCTTGACCGACCACCAGGGGCCTGGCCGACGCCATCCACAGGCGGTTACCCACTGCCGCACCGGCGAGAGGAATCACAGCCTGAAGCACCGCCAACACCAGGGCAAGAATCAGGGCAAAATGGCCGTATTCAGCGGTCACTGTTGAGATCTCCTATCAAGATAGGGGCGGATCAACCGCCTTCCGCCGAGGACTTGGCGCGCTGATGGGCCTCATTCATGGCATCTGCCACTTCCGGAGGGGTATAGTTCTCGTCGTGTTTGGCGAGCACTTCGGAAGCCATGAACACGCCATCACCGTTCAGCTCCCCGGTCACCACAGCGGCCTCACCTTCGGAAAACAGATCGGGCAGGATGCCGGTGTAATGGACTTCCACATCTGCTGCGCCATCGGTGATCAGGAAACTGACAAACAGCGAATCGTCGGCGCGTTTGACACTGCCGTCCACCACCATACCACCGGCGCGAATCCGCACTGCCTCAGGGGCCTCGCCGGATACGATTTTGGCCGGGGGGTAAAACAGGTTGATGTTTTCCCGCAGGGCGAAGCTCATCAGCCCTATTGCGATAGAAGCCACTACTACTATGAAAATCACCAGAAACAGGCGCTGACGACGTATTGGATGCATTGTGTCTAATCCAGGCTCTCTGTAGCCGAAACATTGTCGTGCTGACGAGCGGCTTCACGGCGCAGTTGCCGCTCCACGTCCTCCAGCAAACGACGGCGGCGGCGCAGTGGGCTGATGACCAACCACAGCATCACCGCAATGGAAATCACATAGGCTGACCACACATAGGGGCCGTGCCCGCTCATTTGCAGGAAGTCCTGCAGGCTCTCAAAGCGGAACATCATTGTCCGTCTCCCATGCCGGGAACCGCCATATCCTGTACCCAGCGGGTACGGCGCTCGCGATAGAGGATTTCCGCACGGGTATTGAGGATCAGCACCACCGCATAAAAACAGTAAAACCCGATAATCATCACCAGCAGGGGATGAAACATATCAGGGTGCATGGAAGGCGCCTTGGTCAACTTGATGGTGGCCGGCTGGTGCAGGGTGTACCACCAATCCACCGACTTGTAGATGATCGGAATATTCACCATACCTACTAAAGACAACACGGCGCTGGCCTTGTTCGCTGCATCCAGGCTGCTGTAGGAGTATTGCAGGGCAATCACACCGAGATACAGAAAAAACAGCACCAGCATCGAGGTTATTCGAGCATCCCACACCCAATAGGTTCCCCAGGTGGGCTTACCCCACACAGAACCCGTCACCAGCGCGATGAACGTCAGTGCTGCGCCAATTGGCGCCGCCGACTTCATCACCATGTCCGCCAGTTTCATCTTCCAGATCAGGCCGATGGCTCCGGCCAATGCCATCACGTAATAACCCGCCAGGGCCAGGAAGGATGCCGGCACATGAATGTAAATGATGCGGAAGCTGTTGCCCTGCTTGGCGTCCTGAGGGGCGTAACCGAGCCCCCAGACAGTGCCAACTGCCAGCAACACCAGCGCCGCAACGGACAACCATGGCAACCACTTGCCGCTCGCCTGGTAGAACCAGCGCGGCGAACCCAACCGATGAAACCACTGCCACATAGTCGTCTACTATCTCTCTCTAACCGTTTGCCGGGACCATTAGCCCTGCATACTGACCCGCAATGCCCCCGCCGTAGCAAAGGGAGACAACAGCAGTGCAAATGCCAGCAGCGCACCCATCACCGCCAGGGGGCCCTGCACGGAAAAACCATCCACCGCCCGCTGCACGGCACTGGAACCAAAAATCAGCACCGGCATATACAGCGGCACCACAATCAGCGACAACAGTAAGCCGCCCTTGCGAAGGGCCACCGTCAACGCCGCGCCGATAGCGCCAATCAGGCTCAACACGGCAGTACCCATCAGCAGGCTCAACACCAGCGGCAGATAACCCGCCTGAGGCAGGGACAACATCATACCCAAAACCGGCGCCAACAGGGTCAATGGCAGACCGCTGATTAACCAGTGGGCGAGAATCTTTGCCAGCACCATCAGGTAGAGGGGCTGAGGGGAGATGACCAACTGCTCCAGCGTGCCATCCCGATAATCACTGTGAAACAGGCCTTCCACCGACAACAGTGAGGCCAGCAGTGCCATCACCCACAAAATGCCGGGGGCGATTTCCGCGAGACGGCTGGATTCCGGGGTGAGCCCGAGCGGAACCAGGGTGACAACGATAAAGAAGAAGATCACCGGGTTGGCGATTTCACCGCGATGGCGATAGGCCAGCAGCAGGTCGCGTCGCAGGATAGCCAGGAATCCCTGCCCCATGATCAGGCCGCCCTCGCCATTGTCGCCAGGGAGAACCGGCGGATATTGGCTATTCCCACGTCCTGATGGGTAGACAGTAGAACAACACCCCCTCGGGAGGCATGGTTGACCAGCAGCGTTTCCAGCTCGGCCACTCCCTGTTTGTCGATGGCGGTAAACGGCTCGTCCAGCACCCAAATACGGGCTTCGGTGACCAGTAATCTGGCCAGCGCTGCACGGCGCTGCTGCCCCGCGGATAAGGTATAACAGGGTACGTCCTCGTAACCCTGCAGGCCGATACGTGCCAGTACCGCCATTGAATCCAGCTCGCTTTGATCGGGATGCACGCGACGCCACCACTGGAGGTTTTCTATGGGAGACAGGGATTGCTTGAGCGCGGGCAAATGCCCGAGGAACAGAAGGTCTTGCAGGTAAAGCTGGCGTTGTCGGCTGACCTCGACGCCCTGCCACAGTAATTGACCGGCAGTGGGGTTCAGGGCCGTGGCAATAATTCGCAACAGTGTCGTTTTACCGGCCCCGTTCGGGCCTTCCACCTGCAGGATATCGCCGGCCGCCAGCGAGAGGCTGACACCGGAAAATAGCACCCGGTCATCCCTTTCGAAAGCGATGGCGTCCAGTGAGAGAATGGCTGCTTGGGACAACGGGTAACAATCCGGCCGGTGGCAAAGGCGGTATTATGCCAAAACTTCCAGAGGGGATGTACAAACTTGGCGCTGCCGGATTCACAGCGCCGGACGGGACATGACCATCAATCGAGATCGAAGTCGTAATCGCGAATAAGCCTTTGCAGACGGCGCTCTTCCAGCTTGTCTTCCAGACGACGTCTGGATTCGGAGTTCACCACTTTGACCGTTGCTTCTGCTTCCGGCTCGTCTTCGCTCTCGCCTTCCTCGGCGTCAAAATCTTCTTCATCTAATGCGTCTTCGCCACTCATATCGAAATTCCTCCATCCCGATATTGACCACTTCAGCGAAACAGTGAACGAGCACTGTTATTTTTGCGCAAAATAGGCTCAAATCAAAAACGCGTCAAGAAAAACAAATCCAACAAATTCAAACAGTTAAATATTTACAGCAAAAAAATTCAGTGTTTCATAAGAATGAAGTTGGGATAAATCCTCCGGCCTGTCAATATCCGGCAACTCAGACAGCTCACGCCATGAATAACCGATGCCTCTGAGGCGCCGTCTCGTTTCATTCAATACCCGTTCCGTACCCCAGGGCATTTCAGTAAATAAGGTCGGGAGATGGGTTTTCAGCCCCAACAGGACATAACCGCCATCACTTGCCGGCCCCAACACGACTGGCACGTCATCCAGTGCTTCAAAGGCGGAGCGAACATAGCTGGTATCAAGCGCCGGGCAGTCGCTGCCAATTAGCACCACTCTGGTGTAATCGGCCAGGCGATCGCAGAAAGCGAAGCTCATCCGCTCACCCAGATCACCATTGCCCTGGTGGCGCAGAGTGACTCCGGTCTGCTCTGCCAGCTCGTCGAAGAAGGGATGCGGGGAACTGTACCAGAGCTCCTGGTGGGCTACCCGCCCACGCCACTGGCGCCAGAATACATGTTCCACCAGGGCACGATGCAGGTCGGCGCAATTCTGTTCGCTCAACACTGCCCCGAGCCGGGTTTTGACCTGGCCGGGAACAGGCGCCTTGGCGAACTGCACCAGACAGCAGTCCTGAAGCATGGTGCTCATTCCGGGTAATATCGCCGTACTAGTGTGCCGGGGGAAACGCCCACAAAGTAGGCAGCCCGCAGGGACCACATTTCCAGCACGGTTCTCAGAATGCCCCGGTTTTCCCAGCGACGGCTGGACGTCAGCACCGGTTCAGCGATAATTCTCGGCCTTGCGGAGGCTTTCAGGCCCGCGCAGAAAGCCACATCTTCCATAAGCGGTTGATCCGGAAATCCCCCCAGCAGCTCAAACAGGCTCCGTTTCACGAAAAGTCCCTGATCGCCGGTGCCAATGGCAGTCAAACGGGATCGCCAGCTCATCGCCCGCTCGATCAGCCTGAAGCAGAGGTTCGAACCGCTCAACCTGACGTTAAAAAATCCCCATTCACTATCTGCCAGCCACTGTCCGTCAAACCCTTGCGGCATACGGGTGTCCACGTGGAGAAACAACAGATGGTGCCCGCGGGCAACCGCAGCACCGGCATTCATTTGCCGGGCCCGCCCCCTCTCGCTGATAACGATCCGATCCGCCAGGGGTGCTGCCTTCTCACGGGTATTATCATCGCTGCCCCCATCCACCACGATCACTTCAACGCCTTCTTTGCGAAGGAGAGAGAGTGCTGACAGGCAGGATTCAATTTCTCCCGACTCATTCAGTACCGGGATCACGACACTGAGCCGTGGAGTTTCCATCATCCCAAGGCCCCGCCGCAGCTGCTGCCCTGCCCGGCACAACAGCCGTAACAGTGGTCACCAATAGCTATGGGCTGACCGGCAAGGTCTTCCTCAAGAAGGTCGCGCAGCTGGCGACGTCGGTCTGAGGCTATTACCTCCCCTTTCCGTAACGGCATTGGCAGGTCGAGCATCTGGTTGAAATCGCAGTCGTACAACTGCCCGCGCCAATCGACGCTGACAGTAGTGCGACACATCAGCGGCGCCAGGTTCTCTGCCTGAAAGTTATCCTTCAGCAGTTGCATGTATGCCTGGTATTGGCCCTTGGCCAACAGAGTCGCACCAAAGCGACTGATGGGCATGTTGGTGATGGTGTAGAGTTGATTGAAACGAATATCGAAGTCTTCCAGCAGGCGAACCTTGTAATCCCTTTCCAAGACCTCCTGAGCAGGTGGCAGGAAAGCGCCCCCCGGATTGTAGACCAGGTTCAGCGACAGCCCGGGATCGGTTCCATAGCCCAGCTCGTTGAGCCGGCGCAGGCCCTCGATACTGTGTTGGAACACCCCCTTTCCCCGCTGCCGGTCGACGTTATCTTCGGTATAGCAGGGCAGTGAAGCCACCACGGTAACGCCCTGCCCGGCCAGAAATTCCGTCAGATCTTCATAACCGGGTGCCATCAGAATCGTCAGATTGCAGCGGTCGATCACCTCGATTCCCATTGCCGTCGCTTCAGCCACGAGCGAGCGGAAATGGGGATTCATTTCCGGCGCGCCCCCGGTCAGGTCCAGAGTAGTCGGACGGCGCTTGCGCAGGACCTCCAGCACCAGCTCGACATTTTCCCGCGACATCATCTCTACGCGGGTCGGACCGGCATTGACATGACAATGGCTGCAACTCTGGTTGCAGCGATACCCCAGGTTCACCTGCAGCGAGTCAAAACCTTGCCGCCGCAGGGCTGGAAAGTCGGTATCGAGTAACAGAGTCCGGGTATCACGCATAAAGCCATTCTGCCAAATTCACTACCAGCTGTGACCGGTGCCGGTGGTAAAAGTTTGCCGTTGCCGAAGCCAGCGGGTTTGCTAGTATTGATCCAATCCCGAAATCAGTGGCAACCCCATCGTGCATCAGCCCTACTACCAATCCATTGTGGTGCTTACCGGAGCCGGTATTTCAGCGGAGTCCGGCATCCCCACTTTTCGCGCCAGCGATGGCCTGTGGGAAGAACACCGTATAGAAGATGTGGCCTCACCGGAAGGGTTTGTTCGTGATCCCACCACAGTGCACCGCTTTTACAACATGCGCCGCCAGCAACTGCTCCATCAGGGCGTCACCCCCAACCGGGCTCACCTTGCCCTGTCGCAATTCGAATCCCGTTTCCACGGTCGTTTCACCCTCATCACCCAGAACATCGACAACCTGCACGAACAGGCCGGAAGCTCCAACCTGCTCCACATGCACGGAGAATTGCTGAAAATCCGCTGCCAGCAGAGCGGCCGGGTGTTCGAATGCCTGGAAGACACCTCCACCGATTCCGTCTGCCCCTGCTGTGGAGCTCCCGGCAATCTGCGCCCCCATGTGGTCTGGTTCGGGGAGATGCCTCTCTATATAGATGAGATCTACCAGGCCCTGGACAACTGCGACCTGTTTATCGCCATCGGCACCTCAGGCAATGTTTATCCGGCAGCAGGTTTCTTCGAGGTAGCAAGGACAGCTGGTGCCCATACGGTCGAACTCAACCTGGAACCTTCGAACAACGGCTCACGTTTTCAGGAAAAACGCTACGGCCTGGCATCGGAAGTTGTCCCGGCGTATCTCGACAGTCTGCTGTTGTAGTCTGCTGTTGTAGTCTGCTGTTGTGGTTTTCTGCGGCAGCCCGGTCATCAGCTGGGCTGAAATTCCCCATCTGCATCGCCGGGCACGGGCCAGCAGTCGTCAAGAGGTGCTTCCTGATGGAGGTGATAGGCTTCTTTCACCGCATAGAACAGACAATCAGTGATAGCAATTCTCGGTGTCGTGGTAACCATAAACAGTTTCAGAGTCGTGGCGGGATACAGCTTGCCCTGTCTCTCGAGGAAGTACTCTTCGATCACATTATTGCCCCGCGCATCCACCACCCTGAGCGCCCCCAATCCCCGCTCCCCCAACCAGGCAATGGGTGAATCCGGCCGCGCCACACCAAAATTGCGGCGATCGATATGCAGGGGCAGGGTGATATCCACTTCGGGACAGAATTCGTCCCCGTAACAGAGAGTGCCACCGGCGACCAGCTCCAGACGAACCGGGTGATGGTAAATATCTATCTCGGGAGGAGTCGACTCTTCACCCAATTCCGGCCGGGCCAGGTCCTCGGCCAGCAGGTAACGACGCAACCCCTCCATCGCCACATGATCGGAAAGCAGCTGTGTTGCCCCTCCACATTCCACCGTCAACACCGGGCAGCCGAGATTCTCAACCTCCATCAGGGCGCCCAGGCGGATATCGGTGATAACCAGGCGGTGGGTGAAAAGTGCGGCTAACTCAAGAAAACACTGGTGTTCCGAGATACAGACCCCAAAGGCGGGACCATCCCCGGAAGTATTGTGTATGTCCACTACCGCTTCCGGCTGCAACTCCCGGATCAACTCCAGCAGGGAGCGCGCCAGCTCCCCCTGGCCAGCTTCAAAGGGCGGAGCGAACAGCCGGTTCATATCCTGCTGGTCGGGGAGGAAACGATGCCCGAACAGGGGTTCCGCAAGGGCCGCTGCAACTGAAACGATGGCGATCAGGGTCGTCACCCGGGGTTTTATACCTTCCCGCAGCAGCTGATGAATCGCCTTCAGCCCCGAAGGCTCATTGCCATGTAACAAAGTCACTATGAAGCGACAGCGGCTGTCATCCTCGCCATCAAGCCGGATCAGAGTCGGCTCAGCCAGTTCCTTCAGGAACACCTCCACCGATTTGGGGATCTGAACCGAAGTCGGGTTGGTCAATGTTCTGAAAACCGACGTTGTGGACATAAATTACCTGTTACCTCTGCGCCCGTTTAAAAACAGTTTACCACTCTGCTGATTTACAGCTCCGGCCAGCGAGCCACCGGCAGATTGGCATCGGAATGCATCCGGTAACCCTGCACCAGCCGCTGGCAGGCATCCCGGCGGGAAAGTGATTGCGCCAACAGACTGTTGTACTGTTTCAGCTGCCAACTGGCTCCGTTCTGGCGGTTTTGAAGACGCTCCTCGATCAGCGAAATCCACTTATTCACTTCGTCATCAGCCACGCCGATTAGATTTAAACCCTCGCGGGCGATCGGCAGCAATTGCGTCAACACCGTTGCCAACGGCTGTTCACACAAGCCGTTCTGGCGGGCATCGGGCCAGAAAATCATGGCATCGAGACCAAACTCTGCCGCCCGATAGAAATTCCTCTGGGCACAGGAAAACGGCAGTGCCGACAACAGTGGCTCCACCCGCTCGGACAATCCCTGTGCCAGGCCGATAAACAGTGCGGCGTTTGCCGCCATATCCGCGGCACTGGGCCCCGCAGGCAATACTCTCATTTCAATGCGCAGGTGTGGGTCCTCTCCGGGATCAAAAATCGGCCGGTTCCAAGACCAGATGGTACCGTCGTGCAGGCATAGCTCCTGTAACCGGGGAACACCCCCAGCTGAGGCCACGGCCACAGGGTCCTCATCACTGAGGATGGGCAACAGCGGCGGGTAGAGCTGAACAGTTTCCCTGAACAGCTCCAGTGGACTGTGCCGCAACCAACCCTGGCCAAAGCTGACCCGCGGTGGAGGGCAGGGAAGCCCGCTCACAGGAAGCTGGCCGTCGATGGACTGACAGAACAGCGGCACCCGGGTTTCCTGCCAGAGGCGGTTGCCCAGCAATAGCGGCGAGTTGGCAGCCACCCCCACCAGTAACGGAGTGATCAGTTGTACGGCATTCCAGAGGGACACAATGTCCGGCCCGGGTGGCCGGTAGTGAATTTGAAAAGATGTGCATGCCCCTTCCAGGGTCACATCATCGTGGACCAGTTGCATGTCATCCTGGCCGCGGATATGAATGCCGAGACTACTGTCCCGGCTCTGCCGGACAGCCTCCGCCAATGCGTGATAACGGGGAATATCGGTCATCACATGGGGACCGAAATCGGTTTCCCGGAGGGTGGGTAGAATACCGATGGCCATTACCTGGCCTTCGGGTTGCCGGATAGCGTGCAAGCGTTCGAACCAGTCCAGCATCTGTTGTTGCAGCGCGCTGAATGGACTGCCGGTTGCCGCCAGGGGAGCAAAATTGATTTCGAGATTGTAGCGGTTCAGTTCCAGGGTAAGCCCCGGTTCCTGGCAGGCCTGTTGTACCGCGAGGTTTACCGGTGCCGGATAGCCATCATTGTCCAGGAGGTAGAGCTCCAGTTCTGCACCGATACTGGCTGCACCGGCGCCAAAACCGGGACGATGCAAAACCACTTCAAGAGCCTCGAGGCAGCGGTGCAGCTTGCGTTCAAATGCCTGATAGTCTTCCTTGCTGAAACGGGTCTGCTGGATGGACTGGCCCATAGCATTTCTCCAACCGCCCCGCCTCCTGTGTCATGATTCCGCCATCGCCATGCGTTTGAGATAGGCTCCGGCATTGACCGTCGGGTACAGGGTTTCCAGGCTTTCGGAGCGCCCCAAAGCCGTTTCCATACGCGCATGCCTACGGCGTAATTGCCGCGGCTCCAGCACACCACAGGAGTGGGCTATCATTCCCACATCATAGGTCATATTGAACACATAGTTGGCAACCCGCTCCGATTTCAGCATGGGGTCGAGACCTTTCTGCAGTCGAGGGTCATGGGTAGTAATACCGGTGGGGCAGGTATTCTTGTTGCACTGCATGGCCTGGATACAGCCAAGAGAGAACATGAACCCCCTGGCAGAGGTGACAAAATCAGCACCCATGCACAGCGCCCAGGCGACGCCGGAGGGAACGATCATCTTGCCGGAAGCGATGACCTTGATGCGTTCCCGAAGCCCGTAGCCGTTTAACAGATCCACCACCGCAGGCAGGCTTTCGCGGATTGGCAATCCCATGTAGTCCATCAATGCCTGTGGTGCCGCACCGGAACCGCCCTCGGCACCATCAATGGTGATGAAATCCGGAGCGGACTCGATGCCTCGCTCCACAATCAGTCGAAACAGTTCCTCAAGCCAGCTCGTATCACCGATCACCGCCTTTAACCCCACCGGCTTGCAGGTCACCCTGCGCACCCGGTCAATCATGTCCAGCAGGCTGGCAGCATTGCCTATTTCCGGATGGCGGTTGGGACTGATCGCGTCCTCTCCGATATTGACTGCGCGGATCCGGGAAATCTCTTCGGTCACCTTGGCCGCTGGCAGGATCCCGCCCTTGCCTGGCTTGGCGCCCTGGCTCAGCTTGATTTCAAACATTTTCACTTCTGGATGGGCTGCCACACCCGCCAGCCGCTCATCGCTCAGGCCACCTTTCTCATCTCTCACGCCGAACTTGGCGGTGCCGATCTGGAACACCACATCACAACCACCCTCCAGGTGATAGGGTGCCAACCCGCCCTCCCCGGTATTCATCCAGCAACCGGCCTTGGCTGCACCCCTCGACAAGGCACGTACCGCAGGTTTGGACAACGCCCCGTAACTCATGCCGGAGATATTGATAATGGATGCCGTGGTATAGGGGTTTTCACAATAGGGGCCAATGGTAATGGGGCTTGGCGCCACGGCATCTTCCCCCCGGGTTGGATAGGCACAGTTGACGAAGTAGATAGACCCCGCCGGGCGGAGATCCCGGGTGGAGCCGAATGCCAGGGTGCGATCCACATCCTTGGCGGCACGATAGACCCAAGCCCGCTCGGCGCGGTTGAACGGCATTTCTTCACGGTCCATGGCAAAGAAATACTGGCGAAAAAATTCGCCCATCTGTTCAAACAGATACCGGAAGCGTCCGATTACCGGGTAATTTCGGCGCACTGCGTGCTTCGTCTGGGTAACGTCCACCACGTACATCACCAGCACCCAGATCAGCCCCAGTCCGAGGGCAATGACAAACAGTGCCGCCAGGGAATTGAGAATTGTGTAGATCCAGTTCGAGGTCGTCAGCTCCATATACCAACCCATTTATGTACTTTTTCTAGACTACCTATAGGCATTGGGTATCCCTTTGCCGGAGATCCCATGTTACGCCCGCAGAAGGTGTAATCCAATTGGTTCCGGATAGTGGAGTATGCACATAAAACTGGGCATAATCGCGGCCTCTATTACTTCTGGTCGGCTTTTTTATGCCCAGAAAGACCCTGCGCCGGTTTTTGCCGGACCCGCACAAAACAGTTCAATTGCGCCCGATTCGCTGGATGGGTCCCCTGTTTCGTGATCCCAACCTGTTTCACATCAACCGCTTTTCTATTGCCTCTTCCTTTTTCATCGGACTGTTCTGCGCTTACCTGCCATTCCCGGGACAAACGCTGATCGCCGCATCCCTGGCACTGCTGTTTCGCACTAACCTGCCGGTAGCGGTATCGCTGATTTGGGTCAGCAATCCCCTGACAATCCCACCCATGTTCCTGTTTGCCTACGGAGTCGGCATCTGGTTATTGGGACACCCGGAAACCCACTTCTCCATCGAGCTCAGCTGGGAGTGGGCAGCGGCCCAGGGCAGTGCTATCTGGTTGCCACTGCTAACCGGCTCGTTGATCTGCGGGTTGGTCACTGGCGGACTGGGCTACCTGTCGGTACTGCTGTTGTGGCGGTGGAAGGTGATCAAGAACTGGGAAAAACGAAAGGCAGATCGGCAGAAAAGACAGAAACAATCCACCGCACAATAACCTCTAAAAGCTACTCGTAACGGAGCACTTCAGCGGGTCGGGTATTAGCAGCGCGCAGTGCCGGATAAAGCGTCGCCAGGAAATTAAGCCCCAGCGCCACGACCACGATCATGGCCACATCTCCCCAGGCCAGTACCGAAGGCAGGTAATCAATCGGATAAATCTCCGAATTCAGCAACTGCCGCCCGAGCAGTGTTTCCAGCCCACGGGCCAGCGTCGTCACATTGAGGGCGCCAACCACACCGAGGACAGCACCGATACCCGCACCGAATACGCCGATCAGGAAACCCTGGGCCAGAAATGTAATGACAATTTCGCCACGGCTGGCCCCCTGGGTTTTCAAAATGGCAATTTCCCCTCGCTTGTCGATGACACTCATCATCAGCATGGAAATGACATTGAAAACCGCCACGGCAATGATGAGGAAGACGAGCAACGACACTAGGTTGCGGGACATCTTGATGGCCTGAAACAGGTTGCCGTGAGACTGCAACCAATCGGAAAAGTAAAATCCGGCGGGCAGTTCGGACATTAGTTCAAATCCGGTTCGGCGCGCCTGAAACAGGTCCTTTACCCTGACCTGAATTCCGGTCGGCAAGATACCACTGCCTGCCAATCGGGAGGCCTCGGCCAGATTAACCAGCATCAGTCCCTGATCAAGGGTGGTGTGAGTGGCGAAGGTTCCCAGCACCGTAAACGCCGCGACTTCCGGCACCTGTTCCATCAGTCCGCTACTGCGACGGTGGGAGGGTACAACCAGCGTCACCCGGTCCCCGGTGTCGACAGAGAGTTTTTCCGCCACAGCCCTGGTCAGCAAAACGCCTCGCGGCTGTTCTGAAAGATCCGCCAGCAACTCCCCTGAAATGAACTGGCCAATGAAGTGCTCACTCAGTTCAGGGCGAATACCCATCACTTCCACAGGGCGGGTCTTACCCCTGCTGGTCAACATACTCTCGAGTCGGGTGAATGGCATGGCGGCACGGACATTGGCGTGTTGTTCGAGGCGCTGGCGCAGCTGCGGCTCATTCTCAATGCCGGCCTGGTTGAAGAAACGAATATGGGGAACGGCCCCGAGAATGCGCGACTCCATCTCCCGATCGAAGCCATTCATCACCGATACCACCACAATCAACAGCGCCACCCCGAGCACCAGCCCGGACATTGCCAACAGGGAAATAAATGACACCAGACGGTTGTCGCTACCAGAGGTGAAATTGCGCAGCGCAAGGTAGAACGGCAGTGGTCGGAACACCGATGGTTACTCCACCAGCTGCTGGATAGCGGCAGTCACATCCCGCAGGCAGCCATCGTCGAGAGACAGTACCCGCCCCATCCGTCCAGCGACTTTTGGATCGTGGGTCACCACAACGAAACTGATGCCAAGCTCACGGTTCAGCGTCAACAACAGTTGCAGCACTGTTTCCGCCGTCACCGGGTCGAGATTTCCCGTCGGTTCATCCATCAACACACAGGAGGGGTTGGCTACCAGCGCCCGCGCTATGGCGACCCGCTGTCGCTCACCACCGGACAATTCTGCCGGTTTGTGGTTGAGCCGATGTCCGAGCCCCACTTTGGCAAGAACAGCCCCGGCACGCTCCCTGGCCTCGGCAACGGAACATTTGCCAATCAGCAGCGGCATGGCGACATTTTCCAGGGCGCTGAACTCACCCAGCAGGTGGTGGAACTGATACACAAACCCCAGATGCCGGTTGCGCCAGCGGGCGCGGTCGGACTCGCCCAGTGGTGCGAGGTCCTGCCCGCTGACGAGCACCCTGCCATTATCCGGGTCATCCAACCCGCCCAACAGGTTCAATAGGGTGGTCTTGCCTGATCCCGAAGTACCGATGATCGCCACCAGCTCGCCTCGCTGAACTTCCAGTTCGACACCTCTGAGGACATCGACAGAGGCTGATCCCTGCCTGTAGTGGCGGCACAGCTGATAACAACCGATCACAACCGGCTCAATGGTCATAACGCAAGGCCTCCGCCGGCAAAACTTTTCCCGCCCGCGCGGCGGGGTACAATGTAGCCAGCACGCTCAGTGCCAGCCCCAACAGCCCGATCAGCAGCACGTCCTGCCACATCAGCCGCGAAGGTAACTCACTGATAAAGTACACATCCGGGTCAAATACCTGAAAACCCGCCACCGCCTCCAGCCAGTGCACCAGGTCACCGATCCAGAGGGCCGAGACACAGCCCAGTACCGCCCCGGTCAATACCCCGAAACAGCCTACTGCACTCCCCTGCACGGTAAAGATCTGCGACACCGTACGGGACTCAGCACCCAAGGTACGCAACACCGCTATATCTCGGCGCTTATCCGCCACCATCAGCGTCAGACTGGCAACGATATTGAAGGCAGCCACGGCGACAATCGCCGCCAGCATCAGGCCGACCACTTTTTTCTCCATTTCGATGGCCTGGAAAAGATTACTCATCTCCCCTGTCCAGGTCTTCACCGCCAACGGTGGCGGTTGTGAGGTGCGCAGGCGCTGTGCCACCGAATCCACCTGAAAGGGATCTGTTACCCGCAACCGTACCCCGCTGATCCGGTCTGCCATGCGATAGAGTTTCTGTGCGTCTCGGTAGTGCACGAAAGCCATACCACTATCCACCTGGGCGCCTACCCGAAACACCCCCAGCACCAGGAAGCGCTTGTAGCGTGGAAAAATTCCGGCTGGCGTGACATTCAATTCCGGCAGTGACAACAGCACATTGTCACCTCGTGTCACGCCCAGGGATCGCGCCAACAGGCTGCCCAGCACAATGCCGTATTCCCCGGGCTGCAATAGCGCCAGTTCCCCACTGATCATATGCTGACCGATAGGACTGACCCCTTCCTCCCATTGCGGATCAATCCCCTGCACCAGGACACCCTGGCTGTCAGAGTCAGAGGACAGTAATCCGTAGCCCTCAATATACGGGGCAAATGCCTCGACTTCGTTATCTGCCAGCAATGTCTCACCTAATCTTTGCCAGTCAGTGAGGCCAAGTTCATCGCTCACTGTCAGGTGGGGAACCACGCTGAGAATGCGCTGACGTATCTCCCGATCAAAGCCATTCATCACTGAAAGCACGAGAATCAACGCCATCACACCCAGTGCCATTGCGATGAATGACAGCATGGAAATGAAGGAAACGAAGCCATTGCGCCGTTTGCTACGGATGTAGCGCAGACCAATGAACAGTGGCAGGTTGGAGTTCATGGCATGGCATTTAATCGGAATCCACAAGGCCAAACAAGCGGCTATTTCTGTGATTGACCACCGCTTTATAAGAGGCATGGGGATTTTGCGGTTGCACTTGGCGGGATTCCGCTTACTATAATCAAGATTAATACAGTAACTATCAGATGCCCCTCGCCCGTCGAAATCAAGGAACTCAGACTATGAAGAAGCTTTTGCTACTGCCATTCGTCGCGCTGCTCTCCCTGCCTCTGGCCGCAGAGCAAGTGGTGGTGCCGGTCGGGCAACAGGCCGCCGAAAAGCAGTCCATCAAACGTCCCACCCTGGGCATTAATAAGGACAGGGTCAGAGCTGAATTTGGCGAACCAATGAGTGTGAACGATCCGGTTGGAGAACCCCCCATTTCCTCCTGGGAGTACCCGGAATTCATAGTCTACTTTGAGTACGATCTGGTACTGCATTCGGTGCTGAAACGCGGCGAGCAGCCAACAGAAGCTCCGGAGTAATTTCGTGGCTTGCAATAATTTCATAAAAAAGGCGCCGCAAGGCGCCTTTTTCTTACCCGGGATATTTCCCGCTTAGATCACCAGTTTTCTCGATTCCCTGCACAAGCGGTTGATGCCATTAATCGCCGCAATGCGGTATGCCTCTGCCATGGTCGGGTAGTTAAAGGTAGTGCGGATAAAGTACTCAATCGTGTTGGCGGACCCGGTCTGGTTCATGATGGCCTGACCGATGTGGACAATTTCCGCCGCCTCGGCACCAAAGCAATGAACCCCGAGAATTTCCAGAGTCTCCTGATGAAACAGGACCTTCAACACGCCGACTTCTTCACCGGAAATATGTGCTCGGGCGATATTCTTGAAGTAGGCCCGTCCGATCTCATAGGGCACCTGCTGCTCGGTCAGTTCGGCCTCAGTCTTCCCCACATAGCTGATTTCCGGAATGGTGTAGATACCGGTGGCAACATCTTCCACATGGTATTCACGGGCAGTACCGCACATATGGGCCGCTGCAAATCGTCCCTGGTCGTAGGCGGCACCCGCCAGAGCCGGCCAACCCACCACATCACCCGCGGCGTAAACATGGGGGATAGACGTCTGATAGTGTTCGTTGACCTGTAACTGGCCGCGTCCGTCCGTCTCAAGGCCGATCACATCCAGCCCCATGTTTTTGGTATTGCCTGAGCGACCGTTACAAAAGAGCAACGCTTCGGCATGGATACGTTTGCCTGACTTCAGCTCCATAGTGACCCCGTTACTGCGGGTTTCCACCTTGGCATATTCCTCGTTGTTGCGAACGTTCACATTGAGATCGCGGAGGTGGTAGCTCAAGGCGTCGGAAATCTCGTCATCCAGGAAAGACAACAGTCCGGAGCGGGTATTCACCAGATCCACCCGGGTTTCCAGGCCGGCAAAGATGGACGCGTATTCACAGCCGATCACACCGGCACCGTAAATGATGATGTTACGGGGGGTGCGATTGAGCTTGAGAATCGAATCGCTATCAAAAATGCACGGATGGGAAAAATCCACGTCATCCGGATGATAGGGGCTGGAACCGGTAGCAATCAGGAAGAAACGGCTCTTGATGGTTTCACTGGTGTGGTCAGGCTTGCTCAGTCTGATTTCATGAGTGTCGATAAAGTTGGCGCGACCGACATGAAAGCGGATGCGGTTGCGGGAATATTCCCGGGTACGCCCTTCGACCTGTTTGCGGATCACCTCATCGGCGGCCTGCATCAGTTCGGGGAACGAGAACCAGCGCGGCTCACCGACGGCGCGAAACATCGGCATAGTATTGAACTGCACCATCCGGCGCACTGAATGACGCAACGCCTTGGAGGGAATGGTTCCAAGGTGGGTGCAGTTACCCCCAACCTGGGGCCTTTCGTCGACAACGGCTACCGACCATCCCTGTTTTACCGCCGACATCGCCGCCCCTTCTCCCGCAGGGCCGCTGCCTATGATCACAAGGTCGTACTGATAATCCGCCATTTCTTACTTCACTCCCATACCTGTGTGCCCGGCTACTTCCGGCCCCATCAGGCCGGATAGCCCGTCAGCGAAATTCTGTTATGCGGTTGGCCTACACTACCTCATCAGTATTTTGAAACCACATCTGCCTCTTGGAGCAGAAATGTTTCGTAGGCCTGGTAGTCACGGCTCGCCGAAGTCAGGGCGACCGTTGCTGTCAGCATGTTCTGTTTTTCCGGCTCAAGTCGGGCTAGATCACCCTCCTTTACCTTGACCAGGGAAATGACCACGTAATCACCGTTGCCCATCACCATGCCATCAACCATCGGCTTGTCGGCCGGCTCCACCATGGAAAAAGCCCTTTGGCGGATTTCACTATTGGCGTTGCTGATGAAGCGCTGGGTATCAAGACTGACCTGCCACTCCAGAGATTCCTGTTTGGCCACTGCTTCAACGGATTCTCCAGCTTTGACTCGCTGTACTAGTGCCTCACCACGCGCCTGCAACTGTTTACTGACGGCCTGTTGTTTGAGCTCTGCTTCAACTTCGCCTTTCACCTCTGCCAGGGATTTGATTCTGGCCGGGATACGATCTTTCAATGCCATCACCACTACGTGGTCATCGGCGAGCTCCAGTACATCACTGGCCATTTTCTCCTCAAGCACGTGCTGGCTGAAGGCGGCACTGATCACTCTGGGATCTGTGGTAATACCCTCGCCATGTTTGCGACTGAACGGGCTGGAAACTTTCAGTTCGAGACCCAGCTGTGCAGCTACCCCTTCCAATGACCCGGCATTGTAGGATAGGTCCTTCAGCTCCTCGATCCGTTCGGGCAGAAGCTCCATCGCCAATTGACGAGTCAACTCCTCGCGCACGGAGGGCTCGAGCGATTCGCGGCTCGGGACATCTGCTGCTTTGTCGTCGAGTAGCTTGAGCAGGTGAACACCCAATTCACTTTCCACCGGGGTTGAGACGTCGCCAACGGCAAGCTTGTCCAGTGCCTCACTCAGGGGCTCCGGCAGATCGCCTACCTGGATGTAACCCAGATCACCACCCTGCTCAGCGGTACCATAGTCCTCGGAATACTCCCTCGCCAAATCGGCAAAGTCCGCACCTTCTTCCACTTTTTTGCGGATTTCGGCAATTTTTTCCAGGTGGCTGTCATCAGACTGCGTTTCGAGAAGAATCTGAGCAACCCGGCGGGAGCGATTGGAAGCAGCCGTGGCGATTCGGGCATCAACCACCTCATCCACCATACTCTGCTCTACATTCACATCTTCAAACAGGTCGGATGGTTGCAGTTCGATATATTCAACAACCAGCTGTTCCTCGGACATGAACTTGTCCTGGTTGTTATCGTAGTAAGCCTGAATATCTTCATCGGCAACGGTAGTGGAATCCAGCAGAGGGGCGCGTGGAATGGTCAGGTAATAATAGTCGCGGGTCTGCTCGGTAATCCCTGCCAGCATGGAAACTTCCTGACGGGTAGAAAAGCCCGTGTTTGCGACTCCCTGCGTGAACTGGTTATTGACCATATCGCTGCCCAGCAGCTTGTTGTATGAGCTGGGGGTATAGCCCATCTGACGAAGTACAAATGCGTAGCGGTCACTATCGAATTTGCCATCGCTCTGGAAATCGGGAACCTGTACCAGCAACTTGTAGATTGCCTTTTGTCCGCGGCCATACCCTGACCAATGGCGGACTGCTCGACCACTTTCTGGCGAATAAGCTGCTGAATCACCGGGGCGCGCAACTGGTCCTCATTCACCATGGAGGGGTCAATGTTCTGATAGCGGCTGAGTATCTGCTGTTTCTGCATGGCCACTGCCTGCTGCAGGCGGAGCTCGGTTATGCTCTCGCCATTGACATCAGCCGCCTCTTCCACGGCATTGCCACTCAGGAAAATGGCATCGACGCCAAACAGTGCGAAGGGAACGATGATAATGGCTATCAGAATCCCCTTGGCAGCGCCATGAAGATTATCTCTGAAATTCTGGAGCATAAGGATCTCTTGGTATTAACAAAGAGTGGCAAAATATTCTATAAAAAAAGGCGCATCGCAATGCGCCTTTCAATGTTTGAAGAAATCAAACAATAAACGCTGAATTATTTATTTACAGCGTCCTTCAATGCTTTACCGGCTTTGAAACTCGGCACGTTGGCAGCAGCAATTTTGATTTCAGCACCTGTCTGAGGGTTACGACCGGTACGGGCAGCGCGTTGTTTCACTGAGAAAGTTCCAAAGCCCACCAGGGATACGGCATCGCCTTTCTTCAGGGCGCTGGTAACTGCATCAATGGCAGCATCCAGGGCGCGGCCAGCAGAAGCTTTAGACAGATCCGCTGCATCAGCAATTGCATCAACGAGTTCAGATTTATTCACAATAATCCCCTTGTTATGGTTAATTAAGACTATTAACCCACACGCGACATCACGTCTGGCGCAGGCTGTGGCAAAGAAGACGACCGCAACGTTATACCAACCAGCCCAATACCGGTCAAGCGATTTAGTGAGTATTTATGCGGGTTACAGCCTCATTGCCGGACTTTTTTTCGTCGCCGTCGACCCGTTCATATTCTTCGTCTGAAAGGGGTTCTGGCTTGCTGGTCAAGGCAATCTCCAGCACCTCGTCAATCCAACGCACGGGGCGAATATCAAGATCAGCTTTAATATGATCGGGTATCTCTTTGAGATCCCGCTCATTTTCCTGCGGTATCACAACAGTCCGAATACCACCGCGGTGAGCGGCCAGTAATTTTTCCTTGAGACCACCGATTCTCAACACCTGGCCTCGCAAGGTGATTTCGCCGGTCATGGCCACATCTGCCCTGACAGGGATACCTGTCAAAACGGAGACAAACGCCGTACACATACCGATACCAGCACTGGGGCCATCCTTGGGAGTCGCACCTTCCGGCACATGAACATGGAGATCGAGCTTCTGGTAAAAGTCGCGACGGATGCCCAGCACCTTGGCCCGACTGCGCACCACTGTCAGTGCTGCCTGGATAGACTCCTGCATCACATCACCCAGTGAACCAGTCTTGACCACCTGGCCTTTACCGGGCACCGCTGAAGTTTCGATAGTCAGCAGCTCCCCACCAACCTGAGTCCAGGCCAAGCCGGTTACCTGACCAATCTGGCTCTCAGCTTCGGCGCGGCCGAAGTCGTGTTTACGTACGCCTAGCAGATCTTCAAGGCTATCGCTTGCCACCAGATGCAGGCCGTCCTGGTCATCCCTCACATGGCTGGTCACCACCTTGCGACAGATCTTCGCCAACTCGCGCTCCAGCCCCCTTACCCCCGCTTCGCGAGTGTAATAGCGGATCACATCACGAACCGCCGACTCTTCCATCTCCAGCTCGGATTCTTTTAGGCCATTGGCCTTGCGCTGCTTGGGCAGCAGATATTTGAGGGCGATATTGACCTTCTCGTCCTCGGTGTAGCCGGGAATACGGATGACCTCAAGGCGATCCAGCAATGGTCCAGGGATATTCATCGAGTTGGCAGTACAGATAAACATAACTTCCGAGAGGTCGTAATCCACCTCCAGATAGTGATCGTTGAACGTACTGTTCTGCTCCGGGTCGAGCACCTCTAGCATGGCAGAGGCCGGATCGCCGCGATGGTCCATACCCATCTTGTCGATTTCGTCGAGTAGGAACAGCGGGTTCTTGACCCCAACCTTGGAGAGCTTCTGGATCAGTTTGCCAGGCAGCGAACCGATATAGGTACGCCGGTGACCACGAATTTCCGCCTCATCGCGCACGCCACCCAGGGACATGCGGACATACTTGCGGCCAGTGGCCTTGGCAATGGACTCCCCCAGGGAAGTTTTACCGACACCGGGCGGGCCAACAAGACAGAGCACCGGCCCCTTCAGCTTCTTAACCCGCTGCTGTACGGCAAGAAACTCCAGGATCCGTTCCTTCACTTCCTCCAGACCGTAATGGTCTTCATTGAGGATTCGCTCTGCCCGCTTCAGATCGTGACGCACCTTGGAACGCTTCTTCCAGGGCACACTGACCATCCAGTCGATGTAACCACGTAACACCGAAGCCTCTGCCGACATGGGGGACATCATCTTCAACTTGTTCAGTTCGGACTTAGCCTTATCAAAGGCATATTTCGGCATGCCGGCTTCGCTGATCTTGGTTTCCAGCTGCTCGATATCATTACCGCCGTCCTCAACCTCTCCGAGCTCTTTCTGGATAGCCTTCATCTGCTCATTGAGGTAGTACTCCTTCTGGCTCTTCTCCATCTGCTTCTTGACGCGACCGCGGATACGCTGCTCCACTTCAAACAGCTCGATTTCGGATTCCATCAACCCAAGCAGCGCTTCCAGTCGTTCGCTGACAGCGGCTGTTTCCAGCACCTGCTGTTTTTGCTCAACTGTCAGGGTCATATGGGTTGCCAGGGTGTCCGCAAGGCGACTGGGATCATCAATTCCAGCGACGGTGCTAACCACTTCAGAGGGAATTTTCTTGCTCAGGTTAACGTACTGTTCAAATTGGCTAAGGGCAGAACGCATCAATGCGCCGCTTTCCTTACCAGGCAGAACTTCTTCGGACATCGGCAGGTAACTGCAGACAAAATAGCCGGCTGATTCATCAATGGATTCAATCATTACCCGTTCGGAACCTTCCACCAGCACCTTCACGGTACCATCGGGCAACTTCAACATTTGCAGCACTGAGGAGAGGGTACCCACCCGATAGAGATCATCCGCCGCAGGGTCGTCAACTGCCGCCGACTTCTGGGCCACCAGCAGGATTTGCTTATCGTGCGACATGGCCTGCTCTAAGGCGAGGATCGATTTTTCACGGCCCACAAACAGGGGAATTACCATATGCGGGTAGACCACAACATCGCGCAGCGGCAACATGGTCAACTCGTTGTGCACCGTATTCTGTCCCATTCCCTCAACCTCATATAGAGAATTTCAATTCACGTAGCTTACCGCAAATATGGGGACTGCCTAGCCAAAAACAAGTTGCTGGCTGTGAATATTTTCAAGGAACACAAAAAAGGACCCCGCGGGGTCCTTTTACATTACTGAAGTCAGCAAGTTATTCGTCGCTGGCGGCCGCTTTATGGGACTCACCGTTGTTCTCATACACCAGCAGGGGATCAGACTCCCCGCGAATCACAGCTGCATCAATAACCACCTTGCCGACGGACTCGGAAGAGGGAATGTTGTACATCGTATCCAACAGAACATTCTCGATGATGGAGCGCAGGCCACGAGCACCGGTTTTGCGCTCCAGCGCTCTTTCTGCGATGGCCTCAAGAGCATCGCGACGGATATCCAGCTCGACCCCTTCCATCTCGAAGAGTGTCTGATACTGTTTGGCAAGGGAGTTTTTCGGCTCTACCAGGATATTCACCAGCGCTTCTCGATCCAGCTCTTCCAGGGTAGCGATCACTGGCAGGCGACCGACAAACTCGGGAATCAGTCCGAAACGCACCAGGTCCTCCGGCTCCACTTCAGCCAATGTCTGGCCGATATCTTTACTGGTCTGTTTGCTTTTCACCTCGGCACTGAAACCGATGCCGCCCTTCTCGGAGCGATCACGAATCACCTTCTCGAGGCCGGCAAAAGCACCGCCACAGATAAACAGAATATTGGAGGTATCTACCTGCAAGAATTCCTGCTGGGGATGCTTGCGCCCCCCCTGTGGAGGTACCGAAGCCACAGTACCTTCAATCAGCTTGAGCAACGCCTGCTGCACACCCTCACCGGAGACGTCACGGGTAATGGACGGGTTATCGGACTTGCGGGAAATCTTGTCAATCTCATCCAGGTAGACAATACCGCGCTGCGCTTTCTCGACATCGTAGTCGCACTTCTGCAACAGCTTCTGGATGATGTTTTCCACATCCTCGCCCACATAACCGGCTTCGGTCAGAGTCGTGGCATCGGCAATGGTGAATGGCACATCCAGCAGGCGCGCCAGGGTTTCCGCCAGTAAAGTTTTACCACTACCGGTCGGGCCGATCAGCAGAATGTTACTTTTGCCAAGTTCAACCTCACCACCGGCACCCTTTCCACCGCTTTGCAAACGCTTGTAATGGTTATAGACGGCCACCGACAGAATTTTCTTGGCCCGCACCTGGCCAATCACGTACTGATCGAGGATGTTATTGATTTCTATGGGCTTGGGGAGCTTCTCGCCGGCGGACTCGGGATCTGCTTCCTGTATCTCTTCCGAAATAATATCGTTACAGAGGTCCACACACTCGTCACAGATAAATACGGAAGGCCCTGCAATCAATTTGCGTACTTCGTGCTGACTTTTACCGCAGAAGGAGCAGTACAACAGCTTTCCGTCGTCGCCACCCTTTCCGGATTTCTGGTCACTCATCGCCAAATCCCAACCATTTCACTTATCAACAATCCGTAAGCGGGCAATAAAAACTTACAAATCAAAGAGATAAAAAATTTTTATCGAATACCTGAAAAAGCCTACCGATTCTATGGGCGCTTGTCCAGTACCGAGTCGATAAGACCGTAGGCCTTGGCCTCGCCGGAATTCATAAAATTGTCGCGCTCGGTATCGAGAGCGATCTTCTCTACGCTTTGACCGGTATGGTGAGCCAGACATTCATTCAGTCGCGCACGAATCTTGAGAATTTCCTGAGCGTGGATATGAATATCGGAAGCCTGCCCCTGGGCTCCACCACTGGGCTGGTGGATCATTACCCGGGAATTGGGCAGACAGTAACGCTTACCCTGCGCTCCGGCAGCAAGCAGGAAAGCCCCCATGCTGGCGGCCTGGCCAATGCACATGGTGCTCACATCCGGTTTAATGAACTGCATAGTGTCATAAATCGACATGCCCGCGGTTACGGAACCACCGGGGGAGTTGATGTAGAGATGGATATCCTTGTCTGGGTTTTCCGACTCCAGAAACAGCAACTGAGCGACGACGAGATTGGCCATGTAGTCTTCGACAGGGCCCACCAGGAAAATCACACGCTCTTTCAGCAGTCGCGAATAGATGTCATAGGAGCGCTCACCTCGGGCAGACTGTTCCACCACGATTGGCACCAATCCTCCGGCGCTGCGCACATCAAGACCGGATAAAGATTGATCAAATTTCATAATCTTCACTCAAGTAGGGGGGAAACAACACTTCACCGCATTGTAACCAGCACTTGGGATAAGGCAAGCAGCGGCGGGAGCTGCGCTTCAATTTGCCCAAAATGAATCGGCCCCGGCGGAGATTCCGACGGGGCCGTTCGAGGAAACGAGGGGCAACTGAAAGTCACCCCAAGTGTCGCCTGTTATTCCTGATTGTCAGGCTGAATAGCTTTCTGATAGCTCTGGGGCTCTTCAGTGATCGTAGCCTGAGACATCACAAATTCTACCACCTGCTCTTGCAGCACGTTGGTTTCGATGCTGTGCAGCAGCTTCTCATCACTGAAGTAATGCTTGATCACTTCTTCAGATTGCTCATAGGTAGAAGCGATCTCTTCAACGCGCTCGCGAACCTTGGCGGGGTCTACCTTGATGCCGTTCGCCTTGACGATTTCACTGACAATCAGGAACGCGTTGGCGCGACGCTTGGCTTGGTCCATGAACAGGTCATCGGGCAACATGTTGGGATCGAAACTCTTGTTACCACCCTGCCCCATGCTTTGGGCCATCTGGTATTTCATCGCAGTAATTTCATTGCCCACCAGAGCTTCCGGCAGATCCAGATCCTTGTGCATATCGAACAGCGCGGCCAAAACGCGGCCTTTCACCTTAGTGCGCAGTGCATTTCTGAGGTCGCGCTCCATGTTGTGGCGTACGATTTCGCGGAATTTCTCTTCACCGCCCTGCTGCAGGCCATACTGAGCAAAAAATTCGTCATTCAGCTCGGGAAGCTCCGCTTCAGTAACGGATTGCAGGGTAATTTTGAACTCTACTGCCGCACCGCGCAGCTCTTCTGCGTGATAGCTTTCAGGGAAAGTCAGGGGAACCACTTTTTCCTCGCCGACAGACATGCCGACAATAGCTTCCTCAAAACCGGGAATGGCACGACCGGAGCCCAGCTCCAGCAGGAAGTCTTCACCCTTGCCGCCCTCAAACTCTTCACCGTCTTTGGTGCCTACGAAATCAACAGCGACTTCATCACCCATGGCGGCGGGACGATCAACTTCTTCCCAGCTGGCGCCCTGCTTACGCAGGGCATCAATCATGGCAGTCACATCTTCATCAGACACTTCGCTGACCGGCTTGGTAATAGCCAACTGGGTCAGATCACCCAGGGTCACTACCGGCATCACTTCAAAAGTGGCCACATACTCGAGGTCCTGACCCGGCTCATCTTTGACAGATTCGATGGCCGGCTGACCAGCGGGCTGGAGTTTTTCCTGGCTCACAGCTTCTGAGAAAGTCTTGCCCATCAGTTCGCCAACGACTTCCTGGCGAATACTGGAGCCAAAGCGCTGTTTGATCACAGTCATGGGCACTTTGCCCTTGCGGAAACCATCCAGACGGACGTTTCTGCTGGCCTGTTGCAGACGCTCGTTGACTGCATTTTCAATACGTTCTGCGGGGACCCCGACGGTCAGCTTGCGCTGCAGACCGGAAGTTGTCTCGATGGAAACCTGCATGTTTGCCCTCTAATAATTTCTCTAGCTTATCAATTTCATGGTGCGGACGGAGAGACTCGAACTCTCACACCTCTCAGTACCAGAACCTAAATCTGGCGCGTCTACCAGTTCCGCCACGTCCGCAAAATACCGGGTTAGATCGAACAGGCGGCAGATGGTCGCCCTCGACAAAGGGTGGGGATTTTGCCACAGCGCACGCCCCGCGGGCAACAACTGCCTGACGAGCTGAAATGCCTTCAGTCGCAGCCTAGCTGGGCCAGGCCAACAAGACGATGGCGGAGGTATCAGAAGGATTGCACAACAGCATGGAACTGCGTCTGGCAGGCAGCAGAACTGCCTCTTCCCGACTGAAAGAGTGCTCAGATAATAGAGGCTCACCCTCGACAGACATCAGCAGGGCATAGCTGTCAGTTGCAGGCAGGAGATAACCTTCCACAGCGTGGGGCTTCAAGGTCAGCCTCTCCACACGGAAATCATCGAAGCAGACAACCTCTTCCAGCTGGTAGTTCTCGGCTGTTTCCAACAGCTTCAACTCCGGCAGAGAGGGCGTCTCCAGGGACATCATGGCAACAGCCTGTTCCGTATCCCAGTGACCTTGGGTCAATACTTTCTGAGCGAAGGAAATGATACGGCGCTCGTAGACCGGGGTCTGGAACTCTACCGTCCGGACGCCATGTTGTAAGGCATGGGGGGTCAGCAGCGGAACCTTCACCACGTCACCCACCTGCAACGGCAACAACGCAGTGAAGCGATTCATTGCCCTCCGCAAGTCGGCCTCCTGAGCCAGTAGCTGTTCGGGTAGCCTTGCCGACCAGCACTTCAGTTGGGCTGCTGAGACAGGGGCATTGGTTTCAAAGCCCTCAACCTGCCGGAACTGGTCAATTTGGCCATCAATCTGACGCCGAACCTGCTCATATTGCTTAACTGCCTTCAGGTAATCCGCCTTGAAGGCATCGTCACTGTCATAGCCGGAACGCACTTCGGAAGCAAAGCCAAAACGGATGCTACCAAGCCCATCGGGCCAGGCATCGCGATCCACATGGGTGACCACGTAGACCTCGCGCTTTTCCTCGTGCAGCTCAAAGTAAAGATCGCCAAAAACTTCTTCAGGCAACGGGTCGAGAATTTTAAGCAGATTGATTTGCCGTTCCTTTCCGCCAGCCAGTCTCCCCGGTGCAACGGACAACACCCAGGGCAATGGCACAGAGTAATTGCCATCGGTCACCCGGGACAGGCCGCGCTGTTCAATACCGGTATACCAGATCTCCTGCCCCCAGGGTTTGGGAATCGCCACGGGCTCCAGCTGTAAAGGCTGCTCCAATGACAGCATCGGCCACCGATGTTTTGTACAAAAAGCCCCCAGATCAAAACCTTGCTCCCGGGGATAAAAGCCTTGCGCTTCCCCATGCACATTCCCAGCTGCACCGACGGTGAAGACAATCTGGCCGGCACGATCCTGAAACAGAGCCAACAGCTCAATCTCCGGAGCCCCCTCCAGATAGTACTGAGGAAATAAGTAGCGAATTGACAGCACCCCTCGGTCGGCCACCGCCGAGCCAAGCCAGCTATTGAGGGCTGATTCCGGATTGTCGACGTAGGGAATCTGCAAGTCTTGAGCTCCGAAAAAGACGGGGCCGAGTCTAGCAAAAAATCTGTCATGCCGCCCCGCTATTCTGGTGACACTATCCGGCAAGTACTAGAGTGTCCTTGACTCACCCCGGATCCACTAGTTTACTGAGAACGCAGGGTGAATGAGTCAAGACATCCCCTCAACACCTATTAACCCAACTACAAGGACAGATTTATGGACAAGCGCATCAAACTATTGGCCCTGGCGGTAATTCCCTCTGCTGCTTTGCTGTTGTTGCCCGGCTGCGGCGGGGACAGCTCCGATCAGAACAAACCTGCCGCGGAAGCTGCTGCGCCTGAAAGCACTACCCAGCCAGCCCTGGACCAGGTCGAAGCCCACATGGAAGCAGCGGGCAAAGCCGTAGATCAGGCTGAAGAAGATGCCAAGGAGATGATGGACAAGGCAGAAGATAAGGCTGCCGAAGCGATGGATACCATGGAAGAAAAAGCTGACGAAGCGATGGATACTATGGAAGAAAAAGCCGACGACATGCACGAAGCCGCCGGTGACATGTTGGGCAAAATGGGCGAAAAATAGCGCAATCCAACCCAACTCATAAACACAAAAAAGGCCGGAATTATCCGGCCTTTTTTATTTCCGTCGACGGGTCAGTTTACTCGCTCCAGAACTGTACTGACGCCCTGCCCCAAGCCGATACACATGGTAGACACGCCCAGGGTACCGTTGCGCTGCTTGAGAATGTTCAGCAACGTACCGGTAATACGCGCCCCGGAAGCACCCAAAGGGTGACCGAGAGCGATGGCGCCGCCGTTGACGTTGACTTTACTGTCCATACTGTCGAGCAGCCCAAGGTCTTTCAACACCGGCAATGACTGGGCGGCAAATGCTTCGTTCAGTTCGACAAAATCGATATCGGCAATGGTCAAGCCGGCCTTTTTCAGGGCCGCGCGGGTGGAAGGTACCGGTCCATAGCCCATGATGGACGGGTCTACCCCGGCAGCGGCCATGGACACGACTTTCGCCATCGGCTTCAGCCCCAGTGATTGCGCCCGCTCTGCGGACATCACCAGCAGTGCAGCCGCGCCATCTGTCACCTGGGAAGAGGTGCCGGCCGTTACGGTGCCGTTGACCGGGTCGAACACAGTTTTCAACTGCCCCAGCCCTTCCAGATTGGTCTCGGGGCGGATGGTCTCGTCTTCCTTCATCATATAGAGGCCGCCATTGTCGTCATGGCCCAGCACCGGCACGATTTCATCCATGAACCGCCCCGCCGTGCGCGCTTCTGCCGCTAGGTGGTGGGAACGCACCCCGAATTCATCCTGTTGCTCGCGGGTGATGCCGTGGATGCGCGCCAGGTATTCCGCCGTCAGGCCCATCATTGCCGCCGCCTTGGCCACGCTCAGGTTCATGGCCGGATTGGGGTCATGGTCGTGGGTCATGGGCACGTGCCCCAGGTGTTCGGCGCCGCCCACGAGGTAGATATCCCCCAGGCCCGCCATCACATTGGCAGCAGCCATGTGCAGGGCAGTCATGGAGGAACCGCAGAGGCGATTCACCGTCACTGCCGGCACGTCGTGGGGAATGCGGGTGCGCAGCGCAGTGTTGCGCGCCACGTTAAATGACTGCTCCCGGCCCTGCATCACACAGCCCCAGATAATGTCGTCGATCTCCGCAGGGTTGACCTGGGGATTGCGGTCCAGCAGCCCCTCGATCACATCTGCACCCAGTTCATCGGAACGGCGGTTGCGGAACGAGCCGTTCTTGGAACGGCCCATGGGGGTGCGGGCAAAATCCACGATGACCGCATCTCTTGGTTTCAGGCTCACAATCAATCTCCTCTCTAACCGTTGCTCAGGTCATCTCAGCCGTAATAGCTTTCGCCGTTGGCCGCCATTTCACGCATTCTCGCAGTGGGCTCGTAGAGCTTGCCGAGACTGCTGTAGCGGTCCGCCATCTCACAGAACCTGGCCAGTCCCATCTCGTCCATCCAGCGGAACACGCCGCCGCGGAATGCCGGGAAACCGAGGCCGTAGACCACTGCCATATCCGCCTCCGCCGGGGAACCGACAATACCCTCCTCCAGGCAGTGGGCCAACTCGATGCACATGGGCACCATATAGCGAGCCACGATGTCCTCATCGTTGAGCTGGTGATAGGCGCTGACCAATGGTTTGAACATCTCAGTGACGGACTCGTCGGCAAACTTGCTCGGCTTACCGCGCTTGTCCTTCTGGTACAGGTAGAAGCCCTTGCCATTTTTCTGGCCGAGGCGCTGATTCTCGAATAGCAGTCGAGTGGGCGACACCTTGCACAGGTCACCCATGCGCTCCGGGTAACCCTCCACCATGGTGGGGAAACAGTGCACTGCGGTGTCGATGCCCACTACGTCCATCAGGTAGGCCGGACCCATGGGCCAGCCCCAGGCTTCCATCACCCTGTCGACCCGCTGGTAGTCGGCACCGTTGACGATAATCATGTCGAAGCCGAACACCGCCGGGAACAGCACCCGGTTCACCAGGAAACCGGGGCAGTTGTTGACCACGATCGGCTTCTTGCCCATAGCCTGGGCGTGGGCCACTACGGTGGCGATGGTGTCTTCGGAAGTCTTGCTGCCGCGAATCACTTCCACCAGAGGCATGGCGTGCACCGGATTGAAGAAGTGCATGCCGCAGAAATTTTCCGGCCGTTTGAGATTGCCAGCCAGCACGTCAATGGAAATGGTGGAGGTATTGGAGGCCAGGATGGCGTCTTCCTTCAAGCGGGACTCCACGTCCGGCAGCACCATGCTCTTGACCTTGACGTTCTCCACCACCGCCTCGATGACGATGTCGGTATTCTCGATGCCGTCGTAGCTGAGGGTCGGCATGATGCGGGACAACACGGTGCCTGCGTCCAGGGGCGACATCTGGCCCCGCTCGACACGCTTGGCCAACAACTTGTTGGCCTCGCTCATACCCAGATCCAGGGATGCCGTGCTGATATCCTTCATCATCACCGGGAAGCCCTTGATGGCATTCTGGTAGGCGATACCGCCACCCATGATGCCGGCACCCAGGGCCGTGGCATGGGCGATGGTTTTGCTGGCGATCTTGGCGCATTTCTTGGCTTGACTGCCAATGTACTGGTCGTTCAGGAACATCCCCACCAGAGCCCGGCACTGGGGAGTCTGGGTCAGGTCGCTGAACGCCTGATATTCCACTTCCAGGGCCTCATCGCGGCCCATTTCCGCCGCCTTGGCCAGCACCTCAATGGCGGCCAGCGGGGCGGGATAGTTGCGGCCGGCCTTGGCTAGCACCACACCGCGGCTGGTGTGCACCGACATGCCCAGCTCGATCTCGTTGAGCTTCAGGGGCGACTGCTTCTGCAGACGACGGGGCAGATAGGGCAATTCGCCCTCGGCAGCGCGCATCAGCACTTTCAGCGCCTCATCGCGAAGCAGGTCCGGCTCCACCACCGCGTCCACGGCGCCATCGCGCAGGGCGACCTCAGCCTTCTTGTGCTGGCCGCCGGCGATCCACTCCGCCGCATTGTCGAAACCGATCAGCCTGGGCAGGCGTACGGTGCCGCCCCAGCCGGGAATGATTCCGAGGGTGGTTTCCGGCAGGCCCACCTGGGCCTTGCTGGACATCACCCGAAAATCACAGGCCAGGCAGACTTCGAAGCCACCGCCGAGGGCAAAGCCATTGATAGCAACCACCGTGGGAAATGGCAGGGATTCAATAATGTTGAAAGCCTCGTTAGCGGGGCTCAGGAAGGCGCGGCGCTCCGCTTCCGATGCCTTGAAAGCGGCGCCGAACTCGGTGATATCGGCACCGGCCACAAACACGCTTTTGCCGCTGGTCAGCAACAGGCCTTTTACATCTTGCTGTTGCTTTAGCACGGCCAGCGCTGCCAGCAATTCCTTCAGGGTGGCCTGGTTAAAGACGTTCACCGAACCCTGCTGGGCGTTGAACTGTAGTTCCACATAGCCGGCTTTCAACGGTTGCAGGCTGAGCGTATTCCCCTGGAACATAGGAGCTCCTCTTCTGGTCAGGTCGTGGTATCGGACGGCCGCCAATCGGGCCTTTTGGGCATGTAACACAGGCTGGGGATAGTAAGCAGGGGCCGGGGGGCCAGCAAAGGGCTTTTGTGACCACCGAGTTCAGCCCACCAGCCGCCATTTACTCAATATAGACCAGTTTCCGCAGCCCAGGATCGGTCGGCAACCCGTATTAGAGGGGTGCCTTGTGGAACAGAATTACATCATCGTGGGGATATTCGGGATCAACACCCCAGCGCGCCCCCAGGTACTCAAAGGTGGCGCGGCTGAAGAAACTGATATGGGTCGGGTCATTCTTGTAGTGCCAGCGGGCGAAAGCTTCCGGACCGATCACCTGCTTGGTCATCAGCCCCAGCCAACCACCGGGTTTTACCAGCGACCACAATCGCTCCAGTACCACGCCGGGGCGCCCCAGGTGCTCCACCACCTCGGTGGCGGTGACAAAATCGTACTCACGCGCCAGCACTGATTCATCGGGAGAGTAATAAAGGTCGTAGATAGCCATGGGGTGACCTGCCTCCTCGAACATCAGCGACAGGGTCGGTCCGGGCCCTGCGCCAAAGTCCAACCCGGCGGCACCAAGCGGCAGCCGAGCCAGCAACGGTTCATAAAGACGGCCTAAAAAGGAGCGGTAGCCAGGGTCTGCGGGATCATTCTCGTGCAGGTCGTAGTGGGCCTTCTCCTCTACAGAAGACAGGTGTTGGCTGGCCGGCACCACTACCAACCGACAGTGCGGGCACTGGAAATAATCCCGGCGGCGATCGCTGCAATAGGGTGCCAGCGGAACCATTTCGCATAGCGGGCAAGACGAACTTTGCAAATCATTCCTCTCCATTGGTTTCGCCAAGGCCAGCCATATTTTGGCGGTGCGGACAAGTCTGTTGCACCATCGGGGATTCGCCCATAATCGCCCCCTGATTTGCCAGCCACAGGACCCACCTGATTCATCCCATGGAAAAAATTCAGCACCAGATCGCCACCGAACTCAATGTCAAAACCGCCCAGGTGAACGCTGCCGTCCAACTGCTGGACGAAGGCGCGACGGTACCGTTTATCTCCCGCTACCGCAAGGAAGTCACCGGCGGCCTCGACGACACTCAGTTGCGCACCCTGGAAGAGCGCCTCGGCTATCTGCGGGAACTGGAAGATCGGCGCAGCTCCATCCTCGCCAGCATTGAGGAACAGGGCAAGCTCACCCCCGAGCTGAAAAAGGCCATCCTCGACGCCGATACCAAAACGCGCCTCGAGGACCTCTACCTGCCCTACAAACCCAAGCGCCGCACCAAGGGTCAGATCGCCATCGAGGCGGGACTGGAACCATTGGCTGACGCGCTATTCAACGAGCCCACCCTGGACCCGGAGCAGCAGGCCCAAAGCTACATCAATGCCGAACTGGGCGTGGCCGATATCAAAGCAGCTTTGGACGGCGCCAAATACATCCTGATGGAGCGCTTCAGCGAAGACGCTGAACTGATCGGCAAGCTGCGCCACTACCAGGCCAGCGAAGCGCAGCTCAGCGCGACACTGATCACCGGTAAGGAGCAGGAAGGGGAGAAATTCCGCGATTACTTCGAGCACAGCGAGCCGCTGAAAACCACCCCCTCCCACCGGGCACTGGCCATGTTCCGCGGCCGCCGTGAGGGTGTGCTGTCCCTGAAGGTGGATATCGCCAGTGAAGCCAGCGCGGGTCATCCCTGCGAAACCATGATCGCCCAGCACTTGAACATCGAAAACAAGCATCGCCCCGCCGATGCCTGGCTGGCGGAAGTGGTGCGCTGGACCTGGAAGATCAAACTGCACACCCATATCGAAACCGACCTGCTGGCGGAGCTGCGGGACCGCGCCGAGACGGACGCCATTACCGTGTTCGCCACCAACCTCAAGGACCTGCTGCTGGCGGCGCCCGCCGGTCAGAAGGCCACCATCGGCCTCGACCCGGGGCTGCGCACCGGCGTGAAGGTGGCGGTAGTGGACGGCACCGGAAAAGTGCTGGATCACGGCGCCATCTTCCCCACCCAACCCCAGAACCGCGTGCAGGAAGCAGAGACCACTCTGGTACACCTGTGCCGGACACACAACGTCAACCTGATCGCCATCGGCAACGGCACCGCCAGCCGAGAGACCGAACGGTTCGTCAAGGATGTGCTGAAACACCACCCGGAGCTGACGGTACAGCCGGTGGTGGTGAATGAATCCGGCGCCTCGGTGTACTCCGCCTCGGAATTCGCCGCCCGGGAATTTCCCGACCTGGACGTAACGATCAGGGGCGCCATTTCCATCGCCCGGCGCTTGCAGGACCCGCTGGCGGAACTGGTGAAAATCGACCCCAAATCCATCGGTGTCGGCCAGTACCAGCACGACGTCAGCCAGGTGGAACTGTCCCGCAGCCTCAACGCGGTGGTGGAAGACTGCGTAAACGCCGTGGGCGTGGAAGTGAACACCGCCTCTGCGGCACTGCTGAACCGGGTAGCCGGCCTCAACCAGAGCATTGCCGACAACATCGTCGCCTTCCGCGACCAGAACGGTCCCTTTAAAAACCGCGCAGCCCTCAAGAAAGTGCCGCGCCTGGGCGACAAGACTTTCGAACAGGCAGCGGGCTTCCTGCGCGTCGCCCACGGGGACAATCCGCTGGACTCCTCAGCGGTGCACCCAGAGAGCTATGCAGTGGTGGAAAAAATGGCCGGCGACCTGGGCAAGCCGATCCAGTCCCTGATCGGCGACAGCACCCTGCTGCGCAGCATCAAGCCCCAGCAATACGTGGACGAGCGCTTCGGCCTGCCCACCATCAGCGACATTCTCAAAGAGCTGGACAAACCCGGCCGAGACCCGCGCCCGGAATTCAAGACCGCCACCTTCAAGGAGGGAGTGGAAACCCTGAAAGACCTGGAGCCCGGCATGGTGCTGGAAGGTACGGTAACCAATGTCACCAACTTTGGCGCCTTCGTCGATATTGGCGTCCATCAGGACGGTCTCGTGCACATCTCGGCGCTGGCAGACAAGTTCGTCAAAGACCCGCGGGAAGTGGTGAAAACCGGCGACATCGTCAAGGTGAAGGTGCTGGAAGTGGATGTGCCCCGCAAGCGCATCGCCCTGTCCATGCGCATGGGCGACGAACCAGGCCAGAAGGTGGCACAACGGGAAAATCGCGGCAAGCAGGGCAGCAGAGGGAAAGGTCCTTCGTCACAACAACAGAGTGCACCGGCCAAAACCGGCACCCTGGGGGCGCTGTTCGCCGAGGCACTGAAGAAGCACTGATTCTTCATTAAAGGAGAAGTCGGTCGCAGTAAAAACTGGTCAAGCGAAAGGACTCTGGAACTGCATTGAGCTCAGCAGACTCCAACGTCCTATCTCAACCAGTTTTCCCGGCAAATGAACAAAACCAGGGTTTTCCATCACCAGCGGCCTGTTACCTTGCGCAGTATCTCCCACAGCGCAAGTATCCTGCTGAGCTTCCTTTTCCTGCTATCTGCCTGTGCACTAGTACAGGCAGACGATCAACAGCGCATCTGGCAATTCAGCAGCGGTACTGAACAAAATCTACTATTGGAACTGTTTACCTCGGAAGGTTGCAGCAGCTGTCCTCCAGCCGACCGCTGGATGAGCGGGTTAAAGGAGTCCCCGCAACTCTGGAGCCGTATCGTTCCCGTCGCCTTTCATGTGGATTACTGGGATGACCTGGGCTGGAAAGACACTTACTCGTCACCGGCAAATACCCACCGACAGCAAATTTACAAACTACAACGGGCCATCAACGCCATTTACACACCGGGGTTTGTGGCTAACGGCCGCGAATGGCGGGGCTGGTTTGAACGTTCCCCCTTCCCCCCGGATGACGCCGACCAGATCGGCACCCTGGATATCACCGTCAACAGGACAGGACGGGAGGCACAATACACCGCATCATTCACCAATACAGGACGTTATTCAGACACACTACCGGGAGAACTGACCCTCAATGTGGCAGTGCTCTCAATGGACGAAAAAACTGATGTGCGTCGCGGTGAAAACAAAGGCAAAGCACTACACCACGATTTTGTTGCCAGAACTCTGCAACAGCAGGGACCGGCAAAAGCAACGCGCAGCAGAGAAGATAAGACCGCAATTGCTCGTATTACCTGGAAGGGCAACCTGAAGCTGGATCATTGCGAACACTGCGCCATCGCCGCCTGGGTCAGCCACAAAAACAAACAGGCGCCTGTTCAGGCTACGGGCGGTTATCTGGAATAAAAAAAGCGGTCTTTATAGACCGCCTTTTTTTGAATGGTGGGGTGGCTGACGGGGATCGAACCCGCGACCACAGGAATCACAATCCTGTGCTCTACCAACTGAGCTACAGCCACCATTGGCTGTTGTATTGTTGCGCACCAGGCTGGATGGCGCACCCGGCAGGATTCGAACCTGCGACCGACGGCTTAGAAGGCCGTTGCTCTATCCAGCTGAGCTACGGGCGCTCAACAGTTATTACTACAACTAAACTCTCGAGAGTGGTCGGGGAAGAGGGATTCGAACCCCCGACATCCTGCTCCCAAAGCAGGCGCGCTACCAGACTGCGCTATTCCCCGCTGTCGTGCGAGTACCCTCATTTCGAGAGCTGCGCATAATACTGGCGACAACTGCCTTCGTCAATCAAAAAGCCCCCAATATCAGACACGGACCGTTCCCTTCACAGGGGCGGACCGAAGTGCGAAAATGCCGCCTTTTCCAAACCCCATCAGGAGCGTCCCGGACCATGGCAGCACTTATCCTTGACGGCAAGGCCGTCGCCCAGCAAACCGAAGCGGAATTGACTGAGCGCGTAGCACGCCTGAAGGAAAAAAGTGGCGGGCAGACTCCGATCCTGGCCACTATTCTGGTGGGCGGCGACCCCGCCTCCGCCACTTACGTCCGCATGAAGCAGAACGCCTGCCAGCGGGTCGGCATGGAGTCCATCGCTGTGGAAATGCCCGACTCCACCACCACCGAGCAACTGCTGGCCAAAATCCAGGAGCTGAACGCCAACCCCAACTGCCACGGCATCCTGCTGCAGCATCCGGTACCGGCACAGATTGACGAGCGCCTCTGTTTCGACAGCATTGCCCTGGAAAAGGATGTAGACGGCGTCACCTGCCTCGGCTTTGGCCGCATGGCCATGGGCGAGTTTGCCTACGGCTCGGCGACGCCCCAGGGCATCATGCGTTTATTAGCGGCCTACAACATACCCCTGGCAGGCAAACACGCCGTGGTGGTGGGCCGCAGTCCGATTCTCGGCAAACCGATGGCGATGATGCTACTGAATGCCAACGCCACGGTGACCATCTGCCATTCCCGAACAGAAAACCTGCCCGAGATCATCCGCGGTGCCGACGTGGTAGTAGGCGCTGTGGGCAAGCCGGAATTCATCAAGGCGGAGTGGATCAAGGACGGCGCCATCGTCGTGGACGCCGGCTATCATCCCGGCGGTGTCGGCGATATCGAACTGGCCCCACTGCACGATCGCGCAGCTGCTCTGACGCCGGTCCCCGGCGGTGTTGGTCCGATGACCATCAATACGCTGATTCTGCAATCAGTGGATGCCGGCGAGAAAAAGCTCGGCTAACCCACCCTCGAAGACTCCGCGATTGTGGCTGCCCGCCCCCCTGGACTACGATAGAGGTAAAAGGACGGACGGGATTCAGCCATGCTCGCGGATCGACTGGTAGCCCACCGGGGCTATACCAAGCATTACCCTGAAAACACCCTGCTGGGGATGGCCGCGGCCATCGACGCCGGCGCCCGCTTTATTGAAACCGACATTCTTTTCAGTGCCGACCAGCTACCGGTGCTGTATCACGATGCCCTAATGACCCGGGTCAGCGGCGAGGAAAATGCCATCCACCTGCTCACTCTCGATGAGCTGGTGTGCCGCCCCGCCAGCGAGCCACAACGGCTCGGCAGTCAGTTCATCGGCCAGACCATTACCCCCCTTTGCGACCTTGTGAGCCTGCTTGAGGAACACCCGGAAGTCACTGCCTTCATCGAGATGAAACGCAGTGGCCTGCACGTGGTCGGACTCGAGGCCGCCTACGATATCGTTACCGAAACCCTTGCGCCGGTCATCTCCCAATGTGTACTGATCAGTTTCAGCGATGAATTCATCGACCATGCACGACAAAAGGGATTTGAGCGTTTGGGTCTGGTTCTGAAGGACTGGGAGGAGAGACAGGGGGAACTGATCGGGCAGATCAAACCCGAGTTCATTTTCTGCGATACCGCCAAAGTGCCGGAAGGTGCCGCCCTAGATGACATCGAAGCCACCGTAGTGATCTACGAAGTGGAAGAACCCGAGCAGGCCATCGCCTGGTTCAAGCGCGGCGCCGACATGGTGGAAACCTTCGATATCGGTGGGATGCTGGAAAACCTGGCTCACCGGGCGCTCTAAGCTTGAATCAGGATTCTGCGACAGCACCTGCCTCCAGTGAGCCCATCTACGATGTTGTGGTAATCGGTGGCGGCATCCACGGAGCCGGTGTCGCCCAAGCGGCCCAGGCGGCCGGTTACCGCACCCTTGTGGTGGAAAAAACAGCGTGGGCCGCCGGCACCTCCAGCAAATCCAGCAAGCTGATCCACGGCGGCCTGCGCTACCTGCAAAGTGGCAACTTTGCCCTTGTCAGGGAGAGTCTGCGCGAACGCGCCCTGCTGCTGAAACTGGCGCCGGGGCTGGTGCGCGGCAACTGGTTCACCATTCCCGTCTACCGCCACTCCCGCTACCGCCCCTGGCAGATTTTCATCGCCCTCACCCTCTACTGGTTGCTGACAGGCTGTCGCCGTGAAGGCCGTTTCCAGATCATCCGGAAAAAGGACTGGTCCTCACTGGCAGAACTGAAAACCGAGGGATTACAGGCCGTATTTAGCTACCGGGATGCCCAGACCGACGACACCAAATTGACCGAAGCGGTGATCCGCTCCGCCCAATCCCTGGGGGCGGAAACCCGCTGCCCGGCAGAGCTGCTGTCGGCCGAGCGAACTGACAACGGCTACCGGCTACAACTGCAAACCGCTGACAGCGAGGAAACCCTGTCCTGCCGCCTGCTGGTCAATGCCGCCGGGCCCTGGATCAATCGAGTTGCCCAACTGGTCACCCCCACGCCCGAGCAGGTGCCGATTGACCTGGTACAGGGCGCCCACCTCGTACTGGACCAGAAAATCAGCGACCAGTGTTTCTACCTGGAGGCCCCGGCTGATGGTCGCGCCGTATTTGTGTTGCCCTGGTACGACGGCGCCCTGCTCGGCACGACCGAAACAGCCTTTGACGGGAACCCGGACCTCGCTGCCGCCACCGGGGAAGAAAAGCGCTATCTGCTGGAAGTGCTGTACCACTACTTTCCCGACTACTCCGGAAAGGTCTGCGGCGACATGGCGGGATTGCGGGTATTACCCAAGGAACAACGGGGATTCCACCATCGCAACCGTGAAGTCCAGTTTGTGGAAGACGACCACTACCTGGCCATCTACGGCGGCAAGCTGACGGGCTACCGGGCGACGGCGGAAAAAGCCATGAAACATATCGGCAAAATACTGGGAGAGCGCCCACCTCAGGCAGATACCGGCGCCCTGCCGCTTTCTCCGGATATCAAATCCTGACAGCCATGGCATCGGCCATCGCCAGCAGCCAGTGTTCGAAGCGCAATTCCAGTTCGGTATTAACCTCCGGGGAAAAATATTGAACATCCGGCTCAGGCCAACCCTCTGGCTGTCCAGCCAACAGAAATAGCGCTCCCCGGGCAGTTGCCTCGACTTCCTCACTGCGAAATGCCGGCAGACCACTCAAATCCGCGAGCCGTTGACAGAAACCGTCCAGTTCCGACAACCCGCCTCCAACCATGATTTCCGTGAACGGGCCGCCTTCATCCTGAAGTCGCCGCAAATTTACCGAGAGCAGAAAAACAATGCTTTCTAGCACTGCCACCATCCCGGCCTGCGGGTTCTCCCGGTCCAGGTTAAGGAACCCACTGCGGAAATCACTGCGCCAGTAAGGGGCCCCCAAACCGCCAACCCCGTTGAGGAACAGCGGGATATCCGTCTCTGCCCGGCACCACTGATCCAGTTGCTGCTGGTAATCGGGGATGTCCCATTCCGTGGCAATCTGCTCCAGCGCACTGGCGGCCCCGTTGACCGTCCCCTCCGCCACAAAGAGCCGCTTCACCCCATTCTGGAACACAAGGGTTTTGAGCAATCCCGGCGGCGCGGACTGCAACTCCGGCCAGGGCGCGGCGATAAACGCGCCGGTACCGGCATTGATCGATACCCGTTCCGGGCGCAGTGGTCCTGCGGCAAAAAAAGCAGCGTTCTGGTCGCCATTCACCAGCTTCAGAGGAACCGTAGTCTGGCCCACAGACAGATCGTCAAAGTAACTGGCACTGGGCTGTACCGGGGGCAAAACCTGCTCGGGAATCGCAAATGTTCCCAGCAACTGTCCATCCCAACTGCCGCTGTGGAGATTCATCAACAAACTGCGTTGGGCATTGCCGGGATCAACCACAAAATGATGTTCGGCGGTAAGGGCAAACAGCAGATAGCTGGCCAGTGGGCCACAGGCCAGATTCCCTTCCGCCAATGAATCAGCCACTGCAGGAATGTTGTTCAGGCACCAGTGAATTTTGCTGGCACCGTAGTGAGCATTGGGACGCAGGCCGGTTCGCGTCACAACCTCGGTTTCGTCTAACGGCAATTCGGCCAGCCAGTCAGCCGCGCGGGTATCCAGCCAACTGAGCACCGGAGACAGCGGTTCACCACTTTGCCGGTTCCAGCACACCAGGCTGGAACGCTGGGTCACCAGCGCCGCCGCTTTCAGGTATTGGAGATCATCACCCAGTCGGGCTGGCAGCTCATCAAGCAGGCTGCGAATGGACATCACCAGCTCCAGCGGGCTCTGCTCTACCTGCCCGGGTCCGGGGAAACGGGTCGAAACCGGTTGGCGCAACAGCAGGCGCTGCCGTCCACGCGCATCAAATACCAGAAGGCGGCTGCTTTGGCCGCCCTGATCGATCACCAGATAGAGAAAATTGTTCATATCTGCATTAAAGCAAAGTTTTGATCCGCGAACGTCGTTGGTCCGCGATTTGTTCCACGCACTCATATCAGGTTGAGATAAAGGCCAATTACCACCAAGTAGCGCAGCCCTTTACCTATGGCCGTTAACAGTAAAAACAGCCCCAGGTGCACCCGCATTACCCCGGCCACAAATGTCAGCGGATCACCCACCACAGGCAGCCAGGCCAGCAACAGACTCCACACCCCGTAACGCTGGAACCATCGCTGGGCGCGGTGCAGTTTTTCCGGCTTGAAGGGAAACCAGGCACGGTTTTCAAAGTGGGTCAGGTAACTGCCAAACACCCAGTTCAGCGCGGCGCCCAGTGTGTTGCCCACTGTGGCCGCCAACCAGAGCAACACCGGATTGCCGTCATCAAGAAACGTGACCAGGGCCACCTCTGAATAGAACGGCAACAGGGAGCCCGCCCCTACCGCGCTGATGAACATCAGAAAATACATCAAGGCCTTCGCTCCAGGGCAACACACCCGGTGTAGCCGTTTCCGATGTTCAACGCAGCAACAAATTGTCGTCTATAGGAATAAATTCACTGGCTGCATTGATCAATGCAGCTGCGGTCAGTTTGGGAACACCGTAGACCTCAACGATTTTGCCTTTCTCCACCAGCTTATTCACCAGCAGGTCGAAATCGCCGTCACCGGACACCAGCACCACCACATCGGCGTCAGCAGCATATTCCAGGGCGTCGATGGTGATACCCACATCCCAGTCGCCCTTGGCCGAACCGTCCGCCCGTTGGATAAAGTTCTTCAGCTTCACCTCGAAACCGATGGCCCGCAGGATGTTCTGGAACTCCCGCTGCTTCTGGTCGCCCCGGTCGGTGGCGTAGGCAAAGGCCTTAACCACCGCCCTGTCAGCCGTGACCTTCGCCCAGAAAGCGTTGTAGTCGAAGTTGCGACCGTAGGTCTGCCGCGTGGTGTAGTAGACGTTTTGCACATCGACCAGGAGGAGCACTTTCTGCATTGGAAAATTCCAGTTTGTGAAGACCTACAAAAAGCCTACCAGCCTATTGAAAAACCTTTTCGAGGCCGGTTATGCAAGGCAACATTGGACGAAAAAGCGGAGTTTATAGCTCATAAATGAGCATTTTGAGTTCAATGTTAACGACGCAGAAGCCACGCAGATAGTTTTTCAGCAGGTTACATGGCAGGGATTGACAGCGGAACCGGCTGCTGTCGATAAAACTGGCATAACAGCCGATAGACCTCGGGCATCTCTTCCTTCATGGTTTCCGGCGCCTCGAAAAACGCCTCACTGCACACCGCAAAGAATTCCGCCGGGCTGGTCAGCGCATAGTCATCAAGGGGTAATGTCCTGTGATGTCGCCAGTCATTTTGCAGGCGATCCCAGGCCGCCGTAAAAATATCGTGCCATTCGCCGGAGCGCATGTCCGGGTGCATCGGTGGCGCGCCGTTGGCGCCATCGCGCAACATATCCAGTTTGTGTGCCAACTCGTGAATGACCACGTTATTGGCCTTGCCGTGGCGGGTATGAGCTCCGGCTTCGCAAATATCCTGCCAGGATAAAATCACCGGCCCGCGATACCAGGCTTCGCCGCTCAAGCCGGGGCCCCTGTCGTGAACCACGCCATCTGCCGTGCGATAGGGCCGGTTCGGCACAAAGCCACCCTCGTAGAGAATCACTGTCTGCCAGCGGTCATACCAGTCCAGGCCGAGGTGCAGCACGGGAACACAGGCCATGGTCGCCAGCTTCAGGCACATGGCATCGGTGAATTGAAACTCGCCGCCGGACACAAAGGACTTCCGCACCAGAAAGCGGAAGGTCATCTCCCGCAGGGCATCGCGCTCGGCGCCCTGATAGCGGTGCATTACCGGCCAGTCGGCGATGGCAGATTCCCACCGTTCGGGGGTAAAACCCATTTTTTTAATGCGGCGGTTTTCCAACCAAGAGCGAAGTTGGTTAAACATGTTTAAAAAGGCATATCCAGATTAAGAAAATATCTTGCGTAGCTGGGGATGTACTAGGTTTTTACTCTGACCCCAAATGTCGAGCCTTATAGGCTTCCCCCCTCCAATATTCATCCCAGGCGGAGGCCCTAAAGCCATCGACACAAAGCTCTGTAAAACTTTTTTTAAGTGGTCCAGTGAAAGACTTTCCGCATCCGATAGAACTACACCAATAGCCTCTGGCGAGTTCTCGTAGCTGCTAACTAATCGAACCGCCACTAAAAGTTTGTCCTCTGGATCCAAAGGAGCCATTAGTAATGCTTTCGCGACGGATATTGAATACGGCAAGCTCTCGTGTAGAGCTGCAGGCAAAAGATGCTGGATTACCTTTCTAGTGAATGTTTCAGGAGCAAGATTTGCAAGTTTCTCCAAACGTGGATCGTTCCTTCCTATATCCTCCAGATCAAGCTCATCCAGCAAGTCCAACACGAAACTTTCTTCCAAAGAGAGTTCACAGCGAAGCTCGGCACGCTCTCGTCGCCTATCGATCTGCTTCTGTCTTTTCTCCATTTCCTCTTGATTACGAGCCCTCTTTCGGCTTTCAGCAGCTTTTTCCCTTGGGCTAATAAATTCCATAATATTTGGAATTCTTACAGGAGCCCGGTGTTTACAATCCTTGCAATTGTTTTGATAAAAATCGTAGACCGAATCTTCGAGTTGCCAGCAAAGCATTGAGTCTTTCTTAGAGAATTTACACTGGACTCCCATGTGCCCTATTGGGAGACCAGTTGCATCTTCAATCATTCCTCTACCAGGAGACCTTACGAGTTCAGCATGTAAGCACCAATTTTCTAGAAGCTTTTTTGCTCGGAGATTGAGCTGGCCTGCTTCTATTGCTTTTTGATAATCGTCTTCAAAATCTTCCATCTAAACATTCCTTCGAGCACAGCTGGGATTTTCAGAGACAAAATGAAGATATATCAAAACCTCTCTCAAGCATCAGAAACTTCCTCTACTTCCCATGCCTAATATAACCCCATGATGGCTTAGTCTATCTACAACCCCCTCTGCCATTCTTCCCTAAGAGGAATCACCCCGGGCTGATGAATGGCGGTGCGCACCTGCTGCAACAACTGGTCTTTATCGCGGTTGAGGGTGCCTTTCAGGATCAGGTAGTTGGAGGCGTGGTCGCTGCGGAACACCGTGCGCTCCAGTTCCAGGGTATCCAGCAGGATTTCCATTTCCCCAAACAGTTGCCGCTGGGTCAGCGGCTGATATTCGCCGCCAAAGCCCTGCTGAAAGCGCTCCACGCCCATGGGGAAGCTGACCACCAGGGTAGAGAGAAATTCCGGCTGTGTTTCGTTCATCAGTTTTGCCGAGTTGATGGCGTGCTGCTCCGAGTACTGCTGGCCGCCGAGGCCGTTGAGAATCATCACCGAGCTTTTCATACCCGCCTGCTTGATCTTCTGCAGGGCGTCCCGTGACGAGGCGTAGGTTTCGCCCTTGGCGACTTTTTCCAGCACCAGGTCGTCGCCGGATTCGCAGCCAACGTACATCAGGCTGAGGCCGAGCTGTTGCAACTCCGCCAGTTCGTCCACGGACTTGTTTTTCAGGTTGCGAGGCAGGCAGTAGGAGGAAATGCGCTGTACGTCCGGCAGGTACTGGCGGATAGCCAGCAGGATTTCCTTGAGACGGCGGAAGGACAAGGTCATGGCGTCGCCATCGGCCAGGAACACCCGGCGCACCGGGTAGCCACTATTAGCCACCTGCTGCAGTTCACTTTCGATATCGGCCTGGGGTTTGACACTGAATTTTTTCTGCGGCGCGGTGTACATCTCGCAGAAGGTGCAGCGGTTCCAGGAACAGCCGTTGGTGACCTGTAAGATCAGCGAACGGGCTTCGCTGGGGGGACGAAATACAGGTTCGATATAACTGAACAATTACTTACCCTCTGTCCGAATACCGCAGGCCGCTGAAAAACGTTTATGGCGCAGGCCTGGGTAGGCAAAAAATGGCGAGAAGGCGGAGTTTATCGGGAATAAATGAGCACTTTGAGCCATTTTTTAACACCGCCAGGGCAAGTAAATTAGTTTTTCAGTGGTCTGTCACTCGCGTCGCCAAGTGGTCCCTTCGCGAGAATCTTCGAGAACGACGCCGTGGGCCAATAATTCTTCGCGAATCTGGTCGGCACGGGCGAAGTCGCGGTTTTTCTTGGCCGCGGCGCGCTCGGCAATCAATGCCTCGATCTGTTCGGCACCGAGGTCACCCTCTCCGCCGCCCTGCAGGAAGGCTTCCGGGTCGGAACCGAGAATGCCGAAGATATCGCCCATCCCTTTCAGTTCAGCCACCAACTTGCGAGCCAGGGCTTCATCGCTCTTGGCCTGGGTGTTGATGTCGCGGACCAGGTCATACATGGCCGCCAGCGCTTCGCGGGTGTTGAAGTCGTCGTTCATGGACTCGACGAAGCGGTGGTAGTAATCGCTGTGACCCAGTTCATCCAGTGACGCGGGCGCCACGTCGGCGAAGGGGCGCAGCGCGGTGTAGAAACGCTCCAGGCCGCCCTTGGCCTCGACCAGGTTTTCCTCGGAATAGTTGATGGGGCTGCGGTAGTGGCTGGACAGCAGGAAGTAGCGCACCACTTCCGGGTGGTATTTCTTCAGCACCTCGCGGATGGTGAAGAAGTTGCCCAGGGACTTGGACATTTTCTCGTTGTCCACCCGCACAGCACCGGCGTGCATCCAGTAGTGCACGTATTGCTTGCCGGTGGCCGCCTCGCTCTGGGCGATTTCGTTCTCGTGGTGGGGGAACGGCAGGTCCGGGCCGCCACCGTGAATATCGAAGGTTTCCCCCAGGCAGCAGGTGGACATGGCGGAGCACTCGATATGCCAGCCGGGACGGCCTTCACCCCAGGGGGATTCCCAGCTCACTTCGCCGGGCTTGGCGCCTTTCCAAAGGGCGAAGTCTCGCGGGTCTTCCTTGCTCTCACCCACCTCGATGCGGGCACCGACCAGCAGGTCTTCGGGATTGCGGTTGCTCAGCTTGCCGTACTCGGGGAAGCGGCTGATGCGGTAGTAGACGTCTCCGTTGTCCGCCGCGTAGGCGTAGTGGTTGTCCACCAGGATCTGCACCATGTCGAGAATGTCGTCCATGTGACCGGTGGCGCGGGGCTCGATGTCCGGGCGCAGCACGCCGAGGGCGTCCTCGTCCTCGTGCATGGCCTCGATCATGCGGTCGGTGAGCGCATAGTAGGGCTCGCCGTTTTCATCGGCGCGCTTGAGGATCTTGTCGTCAATATCGGTGATATTACGCACGTAGGTGACATCCCAACCCTGGGAGCGCAGGTAGCGGGTGATGACGTCGAACGCCACCAGCACCCGGGCGTGGCCGATATGGCAGTAGTCGTAGACGGTGATGCCGCACACGTACATGCGGATCTTGCCCTCTTCGATGGGTTTGAAAACCTCTTTCTGCCGGGTCAGGGTGTTGTACAGAGTCAGTGCCATGGTGCTCGATTCTTGCTGTCTGGCGGAACGCTTTGGCATTCCGCAAATTCAAATTTGGTAATCAGTTTTTCCAGGTGTCCCGCAGGCCGATGGTGCGGTTGAACACCGGCTTGTCGGCGCTGCTGTAGCGGCTGTCGAGACAGAAATAACCTTCCCGCTCGAACTGGTAGTGGCCGCCCACGGCGGCATCCGCCAGCCCGATTTCACCCTTGCAGCCCGCGAGGATTTGCAGGGACTCCGGGTTGATGGCGTCGAGGAAATTCTTCTCGCCCGCTTCCGGGAAGGGATCGCTGAACAGGCGGTCGTAGAGGCGCACCTCGCAGTCCACACTGTGGGTGGCGGAAACCCAGTGAATCACGCCGCGGGGACGGATCGGCTCCGGCGGGTCTTCGCCCAGGGTGCCGGGAATGATTTCCGCGAGAATCTCGACGATCTCGCCGCTGTCGTCTTTGACAAAGTCGTTGGCCTGGATCACGTAGGCGCCGCGCAACCGCACCCACTCGCCGGGCACCAGCCGCTTGAATTTCTTGCGGGACAGGCTGCTGTCCTCGTTGAAGTCTTCCCGGTCGATGTAGATTTCCCGGGTGAACGGCAACTGGCGCTCGCCCAGGTCGTCACGGTTCGGGTGACCGGCGGCGGTGAGCATTTCCACCTCGCCCTCGGGCACATTGGTGAGCGTCACTTTCAACGGCTTCAGCACGCACATTGCGCGGGCGGCACAATCGTTCAGGTCGTCGCGGATAAAGTGCTCGAACTGGGCCATGTCCACCACGCCGTCGGTCTTGGCTACCGCCAGGCTGTCGCAGAAGTTGCGGATTGCCGCCGGCGACACGCCGCGGCGACGCAGGCCGGAGATGGTGGGCATGCGCGGGTCGTTCCAGCCGTCCACGTGGTTTTCATCCACCAACTGCTTCAGCTTGCGCTTGCTGGTGATGTTGTAGTTCAGGTTGAGGCGGCCAAACTCGTACTGGTGCGGCTTGGCGGGCACCGGCAGGGTGTCGATAAACCACTCGTAGAGGGGGCGGTTGGCGGCGAACTCCAGGGTACAGATGGAGTGGGTCACGCCCTCGATGGCATCCTCCTGGCCGTGGGCGAAATCGTAGGACGGGTAGATGTTCCACTTGTCGCCGGTGCGGTGGTGCGGCCTCTTCTTGATGCGGTACAACACCGGGTCGCGCAGGTTGATGTTGGGAGAGGCCATGTCGATCTTGGCGCGCAGGGTCATGCGGCCCTCGTCGATCTCGCCGTTTTTCATCTGCTCTAATAGAGCCAGGTTTTCCTCGACGGAGCGGTCGCGCCAGGGGCTGTTCTTGCCAGGCTCGGTGAGGGTGCCGCGGTATTCGCGCATCTGCTCGGCATTCAGCTCGCAGACAAAGGCCTTGCCCTCGCGGATCAGGAACTGGGCCCAATCGTAGAGCTGGTCGAAGTAGTTGGAGGCATAGCGGATGTCGCCGTCCCACTGGAAGCCGAGCCAGCGCACATCCTCAATGATGGCGTTGACGTATTCGTCCTCTTCCTTCTCGGGGTTGGTGTCATCGAAGCGCAGGTTGCAGGCACCACCGTATTGGGCTGCGAGACCAAAATTCAGGCAGATGGATTTGGCGTGGCCGATGTGCAGGTAACCGTTGGGCTCCGGCGGGAAACGAGTCACCACCTTGTCCACCGCACCTTCGGCGAGGTCACGGCTGATAATCTGCTGAATGAAATTGAGCGGTTTGCTGTCGTCTGCCATACTGCCGGGCCGTCGGGGCCATCCTCCCTAAAAAAGAGCCGGATTATAGCCTTCGGGGGACGGCGTATAAACAACTGATCCACCCAAAGCCCGAGTTTTCACAGCAGGCTCCGAGCAACTGTACCCCATGCGTCCCAACACCCGAGCCATTCTCTACCTGCAACTTTGCCTGCTGATATTCCTGATCGGCGATTCCCTGGCGAAAAAGCTGCTGGCGAGCATTCCCCTTGGGCAGGTGATGAGCCTGCGCACTGCCGCCTCGCTACTGGTGCTCAGCGTTATCCTGGTCGCCACCGGCCGCGTGGCGCTGCTGAAAATCAGCAAGCCGGTGCACCACCTGTTGCGCAGCCTGTTCTTCACGGTGATCAGCGTCGGCTATTACATCGCGGTGAAATACTTTCCCATGAGCGCGGTGGCGGCGGCGCTGGCCGGGGCGCCGATCATCATTTCCGCCATCTCGCCGCTGATCCTGCGGGAGCGGGCCAACAGCATCCAGTGGCTGGCCACCCTCGCCGGTTTTATCGGCGTCTGCACGGTGCTGAAGCCGGACCTGTCCAGTGTCGGCTGGAATTACCTGGCGCTGCTCACCCTGCCCATCTCCTATGCCGGCATGATTCTGTGGTCGCGCTACCTGTCGCGCACCGAGTCGGACTGGTCGATGAATTTCTACATCTACTTTCCGCTGCTGGCGCTGGCCCTGCTCTGGCCGGGAGAGTGGATCGCCATCAGCGGCATGGACTGGCTGCTGATCCTGCTGTCCGGCAGTTGCTGCGCCTTCGGTTTCATTCTGCTGGTGGCGGCGTTCCGCATAGGAAAACCCGTCGTAGTGGCGCCCTTTGAATACACGTCCATCATCATGGCCGCCAGTGTCGACATGATTTTCTGGCAATTCTTCCCGGATGCCGTGATGTGGATGGGCATCGGGCTGATTCTGCTGTGTGCGGCGGTCCAGGGCTGGCAGGCGCGCATCGAGCCGCCGGAAATCACCCCCCACCTGCGCCCGGAAGATACCCATCAGCCGTAACCGATATTGTCTTCACCCGTGTTTGCATCCCCTACGGAAAACCGTAACATACGTGCCTCTTCAGACAGTTACAGGAAAACAGCATCATGATTACCCTGCACACCAACTACGGCGATATCAGCATTGAGCTGAACTTCGACAAGGCGCCGGTTTCCTCCGCCAACTTCCTGAAATACTGCCGCGACGGTTTCTACGAAGGCACCATCTTCCACCGCGTGATCGACGGCTTCATGATTCAGGGCGGCGGCTTTACCACCACCATGAGCCACAAGGAAGGCAATGCGCCGATTCAGAACGAAGCGGACAACGGCCTGGCCAATGAAGCGGGCACCCTGGCAATGGCGCGCACCAGCGATCCTCACTCCGCCAGCTCCCAGTTCTTCATCAACGTGTCCAACAACGCGTTCCTGAACCACTCTGGCAAAAACCCCCAGGGTTGGGGCTATGCCGTGTTCGGTAAAGTGGTCGACGGTATGGACGTGGTCAACCAGATCAAGGGGGTTGCCACCGGTCGCCACGGCATGCACCAGGACGTGCCGAAAGAGCCCGTTGAAATCGAGAAGGTCACCATCAGCGATGAGTACGCGGACAAGTAAGTTCCGCGTTGACAGGTCGGACGAGCGACACTGATGTCCGTGCTATTGATCTCCGACCTGCACCTCTCTCCAGAACGCCCGGCGGTAACCCGGGCGTTTTTTGCTTTTCTGCGCCACCAGGCCCGTGAAGCAGAAGCGCTCTATATTCTCGGAGACCTGTTCGAGTCCTGGATCGGCGACGACGATCCTACCCCTCTGCCCCGTGAAGTCATCGGCGAGTTGAAACAGCTCAGCGACAGCGGCACCCGGCTGTATTTCATCCACGGCAACCGGGATTTCATGATCGCCCGCCGCTTCGCCCGGGAAACCGGCTGCACCCTGCTGCCGGAACACCATGTGGCCCAACTGGGCGGCGAACCGGTGCTGCTGCTGCACGGCGATACCCTCTGCACCGAAGACGTGGCCTACCAGAAATTCCGTCGCATTGCCCGCAACCGGCCACTGCAATTCGTGATGCGTCACCTGCCGCTGAAAAAGCGCCAGCAGATCGCCGCCGACCTGCGCCGCAAGAGCATGGCTGCCAACGCCAACAAGTCGGACAACATCATGGATGTCACCCCTGCCGAGGTGGACCGCAAGATGGAAGAGTTCGGGGTAAAGCGGATGATCCACGGCCATACCCACCGCCCGGACCGCCATGTGCTGCCCTGCGGGGAGCGACTGGTGCTGGGAGACTGGCACCACCACGGCTGGTATATCCGCTGTGAGGATGGACAGGAACCGGAGCTGATTTCCTTCCCTATCGAAGAGTAATTCCGGGCTGTTTATTCAGCCCTGAGCGCATCGATAGGGCTGAGCCGGGTGGCATTGAGAGCCGGGCGCACCCCGGCGATCAGGCCGATGATCATCGATACTAATAGAGCCACCACCACGATATCCCCCTTCAGGGCCACCGGCAGGGCTGGCACAAACACCCCCACCGAGAACACCAGCAGGGCGATCACCAGCACCCCGGCGACGCCGCCGATCAGCCCCAGCATTACCGCTTCGCCGAGGAACAGGTTGCGCACCTGACGGCGGGTACTGCCCAGCGCCCGCAGCAATCCCACTTCCGAGGTGCGCTCGGTGACGGTGATCATCAGGATGGTGGTAATGCCCACCGCCCCCACCAGTAGTGAGATGGCCCCCAGACCGGCACCGGCGAACTTCAGGATGCGCAGGATGTTGTCCATGGTATCCATCATCTGGTCCTGGGTGACGATGGTGAAATCCTCAAAGCCGTGGCGCTCAATCAGCAACCGCTTGACGTTGGCGGTCAGCCTTTCGGTGGGAACGGCGGGGCTGTAGAAAATATCCACCTCCATGAGGCTTTCGCGGTTGAAAATCTGTAGCCCCTTGTTGGCGGGAATGTAGATCATGTCGTCCAGGTCGGTACCGAGGAACTGTCCCTTTGGCGCCATGACGCCGATCACCCGGAAGCGGTTGCCGCCGATGTGCACGAATTCCCCCAGCGGGTTGGTATTGCCGAACAGCTCCTGCTTCAGTTTGCTGCCGAGCACAGCAAAGGCCCTCGCCCGGTAGACATCCTCTTCCGGCAGAAACGAACCCTGAGCCACCTGCAGCTTCCATGCCTTGTCTGCCAGCGCGCCGACACCGGCCACGTCGGTGTAGCGGCTGCGCCCAACCGCCTTGATCTGGGCGGTACCGAACACCACCGGCACCACCTGCTCCACCCCGGGTATCCGGGCCAGCGCTTCGGTGTCCTCCAGGGACAGGGGACGGGTGGTATTGAGAATGCCGCCGAGGCCGAAGGTCTCGGTTTTGCCGGGAGTGATGGAGACGATATGGCTGCCAAACTGGGTGAACTCCTGGATCACGAACAGCCGCAGGCCTTCCCCGAGCGAGCTGAGCAGCACCATGGCGGCGATGCCGATGGCAAAGCCGACAATGGTCAGAGCCGAGCGCATGCGCTGCATCCACAGAGCCAGGAAGATCCAGCGCAGGTAGTCGAGAAACTTCATCCGTCCTGCCCCCGCAGTGCCAGCACCGGGTCCAGGGCCGCCGCCCGGCGCGCCGGAATCAGCGAGAACACCAGTCCCGCCAACAGTGCGGTACCCACAGCGGCGGGCACCGACCACCAGGGCGGCGCCAGGGGAAATGACGGCCACAGGCGGGCAACCACCAGTACCGCCACCCAGGCCACCGCGATGCCGGCAATGGAACCGAGGCTGACCAGCAACAGCGACTCTCCGAGAAACAGTTGCCGCACCTGGCGACTGCTGCCGCCCAGGGCTTTCAACAGGCCGATTTCCTTGCGCCGCTGGCTGACGGAAATCAGGCTGATGTTCATGATCAGGATGCCCGCCACCAACAGGCTGATGGCGGCTATGGCGGCAATGGCCAGGGTCAGGGTGGTGAGGATGTTGTTGAAGGCTGCCAGCATGGAGTCCTGACTGATCAGGGTGATGTCGTCATCCCCCTCGTGGCGCTCGCGGATGATGGCCTTGACCCGCTCCTCGGCGCGCCTGAAGTCGGCGTTGCCGTCCAGCTCCATCAGCACCCGGAACAGCCCCGGCGTGTTGAACATCTGCTCGGCAGTGCGCACCGGCACGATGATCATGTCCCGCAGGTCCAGCCCCAGGGATTCACCGCGCTCTTCCAGTACGCCGATCACCCGCATGCGGCGATCCCCCACCCGCACCCACTCGCCGATGGCGCGGCGGTTGCCGAACAGCTCGCGCTTCAGCTTGGAACCCAGCACGCACACTGCCATGGCTTCGCTGCGGGTGCGATCCGGCAGGATTTCCCCCTGGGATACCTTGAGCTGGCGCACCTGGAAAATTTCCGGGAGCTGCCGAGCACAATTACCTCTCTTGAACGACTGGCCAGCGCCACCGAGGCGGTGCCGGCAATCACCGGCGCTACGGCACGGATGCCGGGAATGCGCTCCAGCGCCTGGGCGTCTTCCAGGGTCAAGTCCCGAGGTGCAGTGCCGTAGATCGGCGGTGCGCCGCCAGTGGTTTCCTTGCGACCGGGCAGGATAATCAGCAGTTGATTGCCGAGGGCGGAAAACTCCCTATCCACATAGCGGCGGGCGCCCTCACCCAGGCTGGTGAGCATGATGACCGAGGCCACCCCCAGTCCCACCGCCAGTAATAACAGGCCGGTGCGCACCCGGTGGCGCAGGAACAGTTGGCTGTTAAAGTGCAGCTGATCCAGCAGGCGCATGATCGCCACCGTTATCGGATTCTATCTGGCCGTCAACCATGCGGATGCGGCGACGCGCCCGCTTGCCCAGCTCCATATCATGGGTCACCACCAGCAGGGTGATTCCTTCGCGATTGAGGTTCTCCAGCACTTCCACCACGTCGTGGCCGGAGGCCTGGTCCAGGTTTCCGGTGGGTTCGTCCGCCAGTAAAATGCGTGGCTTCATGACGATGGCCCGGGCGATGGCCACTCGCTGCAATTGGCCGCCGGAAAGCTGGCTGGGACGGTGATTGGCCCTTTCTGCGAGCCCCACCTGCTCCAGTACAGCCATGGCACTCTCGCGGCGCTGTTTCGAGGCAACGCCCGCCAGCATCATCGGCAGTTCGACATTTTCCACGGTGGTAAGGCGGCTGATCAGGTGAAAGGCCTGGAAGATAAAGCCGATATAGTCTGCTCGCAGCCTCGCCCGGGCTTCTTCACCGAGGGTCTCGGTAACATGGCCATCCAGCCGATAGCTGCCGCTGTCCGGCCTGTCCAGCAGCCCCACCATGTTAAGCAACGTAGATTTGCCGGAGCCGGACGGCCCCATCACTGACAGGTATTCGCCGGCACCGATGGTCAGAGTGACATCCTGTAGTGCCCGCAACGGGGAATCCCCCACCTGATAGGTTTTATTGACCCCTTGCAGTTCAATCATCGGCGGCTTGACCGATTTTCGCCGGGGCGCCGACCTCGACTCCCGCGCTGCCGATATTGCTGATGATCAGGTCGCCCTCTTTCAGCCCATCCAGCACCTCGGTGTAGCGCCAGTTGGCCAGGCCCTTTTTGATCGGGCGGCGTTGCAGGTAGCCGTCATCGTCCACCACCAGCACAAAGCTGTCGTCCACCACCAGTTCCGAGGGAATGCGCAAGGCGTTGTCACCGCTGGCGAGAATGATCTCCATGTCGGCGCTGTACCCGGCCAGCAGGTGCACTCCCTCCGGCAAGGCTTCCAGTTCCGCTTCCACCTCGACGGTGCGCGCCTGTTTCTCCTGATCGAGAATATAGGGGGAAATGCGCCGCACCTTGGCCGGGAAGATCTTGTCGCGGAAGGCATCCAGGGTAACTCGCACCGGCATGCCCACGGCGATGTCGGAGGCGTCCACCTCGTCGATGGGCGCGCTGATGTAATGGCAACCGTCGGTCAGCAAATCAATGGCAGGCGGGGTCATCACACCGGGCGGCGAAGGGGTGGCGTACTCGCCCACTTCGCCCGTCACTTCCGCCACTGCGCCGTCAAATGGCGCCCGCAAATAGGTCTGCTCAAGCACCGCATCGGCGGCCGACACTGCGGCCCCGGCCTGAGCCTCACGGGCTTTGGCGGCCTCACAACTGGCGGAGCTGGCGCGGCCCTTCGATTCCGCCAGGTCGGCGGATTCCTTGGACACGAGATTCTTGCGCGCCAGATTGGTCAGGCGCTTGGCCTCGCGCTGATCTGATTCAGCGGCGATACAGATACTCTGTTGTTCCCGCTGGGCCGACAGCAACGACGCCTTGGCAACTTCCAGCTGGGCTTCGCGGTCCTTGTTCCACAGCACCATCAACAGCTGTCCGGCCTTGACCTGATCGCCCTCTTTTACCAGCAACTGGTCGATGCGCCCGCCGATGGACAGGGCCAGCCGGGAGCGCTGGCAGGATTTCACAGTACCGGCGCGAGTATTGGCCACGGTGCGTTCCACCAGCCCCCGCTCAACCGCCGTCACAGTGACAGTCACCGGCTTGGGCCGGGACCAGTAATAGAAAAGCGCCGCCAGCACCGCCACCACCAGCAAGGCAATCAGGCCTTTTTTCATCGACTTCTGCTCCCTCCGCGACCGGTTTCGCTCCGATTAAATCATAGCCTCTCTATGACAACAGGTAATTTGATCTGGGGCACCCACTTTCTATCGGGCATAAAAAAACGGCCGGGAGGCCGTTTTTTTTGCAGACTGTTAAACGCACTTGGTCGTGGCAGAGGCATCCATGAAGGGCCCGTCCACACAGAGTCGCCGCCCGTCCGGCGCGGCGCAGGCGCCACAGAGGCCGACACCGCACTTGGTCAAATAGTCGATGGCGCTGTGAATGCGCGCGTCACCGCAGAACTCCCTCTCCACCGCAATGGCTGCGTGCACCATCGGTGCCGGGCCACAGTTGTAGAACATCAAATTGTCGCGCTCTTCCTGGGACAGCCCCAGCAGGTAATCCCGCAGCAGCTCGGTGACAAAACCGTGGTGACCCTCGCTGCCGTCATCGGTGGCCACATGGACCGGCGCGACCTTCTTGCATTCATCGATGAAGTAGAGCCGCTCCGCAGTACGCGCCCCGGTGAAAATCTCGGTATTGGGGAAATCCCGCGCCACCTGGTACACCGCCGCGAGCCCGGTACCACCACTGACAGTAATAATTTTCGCGCCTTCCGGCGGATTTACAGCAATGCCGTGGGGGCCACGCACATAAGCCTCAGTGCCCGGCTGTAATTCCATAAGGTCGTGAGTAAACAGGCCGACGTCGATCACCGCCAAAGAAAACGGATCGTCAGTCAGCGCCGAGAACGGCTTTTCACCCAAGCCCGGAATCCACAGGAACACAAACTCACCGGCCTTCAGATTAATCTTGCGATCAAAGGTGAGGATGCAGATGTCATCGCAGACCCGCTCGTTGGACACCAGGGTCACCGGGCGGAACTGCATGTCCACGTCGTAGCGAATCAAGCTCTCGGCATTGTTGCTGCGCTGCGCCATATCCGCGTCCAGGGTCTTGAAATATTCGCCCATCTGCTCGGTGGTCAAACCGATCAGCGCAGAACCCACGCCCACCACAGTGGCGCCCGCATCCTGATAGGCGCGCACATCGTCGGCACTGCTGACACCGCCGCAGCCAATAATCGGGCAATCCACCGCTTCCGCCACTTCGCGCACGCACTTCAGGCCGATGGGCAGCACGCCCTTGCCGGACATGCCGCCGACACCGTTGCTCAGCACCGGGTGGCCGTGGGCGGAGGTGTAGCCCGGCCCCACCGTGTTGATGGCACAGAGGCCGTCGGCGCCGCCGGCCACCGCCGCTTTGGCAATCTCGGCGATATTGGGGGTATTGGGGGTCAGTTTCGGAATGACCGGAATATTCACCGCCGCTTTCACTGCTGCGGTGATTTCTCGCACCAGCTCCGGGTCCTGGCCCATGGCCATGCCGTAGCCCTTGGCGTGGGGGCAGGAAAGGTTCAGCTCCAAACCGTCGGACACCGGCGCCATAATCTTCGCCACCTCGACGAACTCCTCGACACTGCCACCGAAGATGGAGGTGAGCAGGAAACGGTCTTCCGGCACCCTCAGGGTCGCCAGTTGCGCGGCCAGCTGTTCCGCGCCGGGATTGGTCAGGCCCACCGCGTTGACGAAGCAGCCGGGAGCGTACTGGCTGATCACCGGCTCACGATAGCCCACGCGAGGCGCCAGACCGACGCTTTTGGTGGTCATTACCCCCACTTCCGGCATGGTGTCAAAGATGCGCTGGATAATGGAGGTTGCGGTGGTGACGATTCCCGAGGGAATGGTGAACGGAGAGGTTATCTGTTTGGTAAAAAACGGTATTTTGGACATCGGGCGGGTCTGATCTAAACGGTTGGAGGCAAGGTGCGAAGGATAAACGTCTGAGGGGGGTAAATCCACTGGCTTGAATAAGCGCTAACCTCATCAAAGGTTCTAGGTCAACGCTTTACTAGCCCGCCTACTAATAGGCTACGTGTATTTAAAGCAAAGTGGTGGTCTTGGATTCTTTCTGGGCAGCCTCATCGTTATATTTTTTTATCGCATCACAGACAATTTTTGAATAGAAAATTAGGTTGTTCGCTGTCAACTCAGTTTTCTCAACATAGAGCTCAATATCTTCAGGCACAAGGTCTTCAATTGGTAAAAGCCAATTCTCTATCTCACCTACAAACGAACCGTATAAATTGTGAACCAAATAATTACGTTGAAGGTTTACTTGTCCAAAATGGATTTCACCATTTGTTGTTAAGTGGCCATTCTTCTTTAGAATCTTAATAAGATTCCCGAGGGTCGCAGCCCGTTCCGACAAATCCTTTCCATGTATCCTAAGATATTGTTTCAGCTCAATTTCCAACTTGCTTGAAGCAAGCATAACTCGACCAAGAGCCCTACAAAATTCTGCGTTATCAACAAGTTGGTTATAGAACTCCAGCTTCATCAATATTTTCCTCTGGTTCTACACCAGCGGCCCCGAGTGAAACCTGAATTCACTGTCCGGCGCTTCCACCAATTCCTGCTCCTGCTCGCGGAACACGTCGATACGTTTTTCCACTTCATTATCACCAGCAGCCTTGCGGGCCAGGGTGAGGTAATCCTTGTAGTGGCGGCCTTCAGAGGTAAGCAGCGACAGGTAGAACTTCTGCAATTCCGGGTCCAGGTACGGTGCCAGCTTGGCGAAGCGCTCGCAGGAGCGGGCTTCGATAAAGGCGCCGACGATCAGGGTGTCTACCAGTTTTGCCGGCTCGTGGGTGCGCACCTTGCTGCGCAGCCCCGCCGCGTAGCGGGCGGCGTTGATGCTGCGGTATTCGATGCCGCGCTTTTTCATGATGGCGATCACCTGCTCGAAGTGGCGCATCTCCTCCCGGGCCAACCGCGACATCTTGTTGAGCAGCTCGAAGTTGTCCACGTAGCGGTAGATCAGGTTCAGCGCAGTACTGGCGGCCTTTTTCTCGCAGTTGGCGTGATCGATCAGCAGGATGGGCTGATTTTCGGGTTTTGCGGCAATTGCCACCCAGCTATCGGGAGTTGGGCACGGCAAAAAGGCACGGATTTCCTCCAGGTCGGTCATGGGTACAGCTGTGACTCTCAGGATTTGTTGAAAAAGGATTCGCGCTCGGCGCTGATGGTTTTGTCCAGGTGGCTGACGATGGGGCGGTTGGCCACGGTGGCGCGCCACTGCTCCAGACCAGGCACCTCGTCGATCACCGACCAGCCGTAAACTACCTGCATGGTTTTCTCCACCGCACCGAAGGTGTGGTAGGCAACGATATCGGCATAGCTGAACTCGGCTCCGGCCAGATAGGGCTGGAATCTCGCCAGTCTGGCCAGCGCCTTCAGGCCGCGCTCGACCAGTGGACGGACTTCATCAATGGTCTGCTGACTGTTGTTGCCGCCGAAGAACACGCCGCTATAGAGGCGCCGGGCAGGCAGTTCTATATACAGCTCGCAGACTTTCATCAGCTCGCGCGCCTTGGCGCGGGCAAAAGGGTCCACCGGCATCAGCGGCAGTTCCGGGGTGATGTCCTCAAGGAATTCCAGAATCGCGGAAGTCTCGGTGAGAAAGCCCTCCCGGGCCTCCAGACAGGGGATCTTGCCCATCGGGCTCATTTCAAGGAACTGGGGTTCCTGGCTCGGGTAGGTGCGCACTTCCTCGAACTCGAAGCCTTTTTCCAGCAGTGCCAGCTTCACCATGTTGAAGTAGTTGCTGACATGAAACCCGTAGAGTTTGAGCATGGTCGTTTCCCCCGAAATGCCCGTCAGGACTGGTTATTGTGAGGCAAAGTGTAACAGAGAATTTCCCCGGTGAATGGCCGTTATCCACTTTAGTCACGTTACCTGGGCTGGCTATTTGATGTACTATACTGTGCCCTTGGGTTTGGGCTCCGCCCCAACTCCACAGACGAATTCATCATCGGTAATGTGTTACCGATAGACCCCGACCAGAGGTGATCCCCCTGTGCCGGGTAAATCCACAAAAAAAGAGGACGCTGATCGTGCTTGAAGCCTATCGTCAACATGTCGCGGAACGTGCCGCACAAGGAATCCCCCCGAAGCCCCTGTCACCGGAATGGACCGCCGACCTGGTCGAGCTGTTGAAAAACCCGCCTGCAGGCGAGGAAGAATTCCTGCTGGACCTGATCGCCAACCGCGTACCGCCGGGCGTGGACGAAGCTGCCTATGTGAAGGCCGGTTTCCTGAGCGCAATTGTTAAAGGCGAAGCATCCTCTCCGCTGATTTCTCCGTTGGAAGCGGTAAAACTGCTGGGCAACATGCACGGCGGTTACAACGTTGCCACTCTGATCGAGCTGCTGGACAGCGCCGAACTGGGCGCGCAGGCCGCTGAAGAGCTGAAGCACACTATTCTGGTATTCGATGCGTTCCACGACGTGGCTGAAAAAGCTGACGCCGGCAATGCCAACGCCAAGGCTGTACTGCAGTCCTGGGCCGACGCCGAGTGGTTCACCGAGCAGGACGCCGTGCCGGAAAGCATCAAGGCCGTGGTCTTCAAAGTGACTGGGGAAACCAACACTGACGACCTATCTCCGGCTCCCGATGCATGGTCCCGTCCGGACATCCCGCTGCACGCCCTGGCTGCCTACAAAATGCCGCGCGAAGGCCTGAACCCCGACGAGCCGACCAAGATCGGTCCGATGAAGCAGATCGAAGCCATCAAAGCCAAAGGCCTGCCGGTTGCTTTCGTTGGTGACGTGGTCGGTACCGGTTCTTCCCGTAAGTCCGCCACCAACTCCGTACTGTGGTTCTTCGGTGAAGACATGCCCGGCGTACCGAACAAGCGCTCCGGCGGTATCTGTATCGGCAGCAAAGTGGCCCCGATTTTCTTCAACACCATGGAAGATGCCGGCGCACTGGTATTCGAAGCCCCGGTTGACGAAATCAACATGGGTGACGTGATCGAGATTCGCCCCTACGACGGCAAGATCCTCAGCGAATCCGGCGCCGTACTGTCCGAGTTTGAATTCAAGTCCGACGTGATCCTGGACGAAGTGCGTGCCGACGGCCGTATCAACCTGATCGTTGGCCGTGGCCTGACCACTCGCGCTCGCGAGCACCTGGGTCTGCCCGCTTCCGACCTGTTCCGCAAGCCCGCCCAGCCCGCCGATTCCGGCAAGGGTTACACCCTGGCCCAGAAGATGGTCGGCAAGGCCTGTGGCGTTGCAGGTATCCGCCCCGGTACCTATTGCGAACCGAAGATGACCACTGTGGGTTCTCAGGACACCACTGGCCCGATGACCCGCGACGAGCTGAAAGATCTGGCCTGTCTGGGCTTCTCCGCCGACCTGGTGATGCAGTCCTTCTGTCACACTGCCGCTTATCCGAAGCCGGTGGACATCGACACCCAGCACACCCTGCCCGACTTCATCATGAACCGCGGCGGTGTGTCCCTGCGCCCCGGTGACGGCATCATCCACAGCTGGCTGAACCGTATGCTGCTGCCCGACACCGTCGGCACCGGTGGTGACTCCCACACCCGCTTCCCCATGGGCATTTCCTTCCCTGGCGGTTCCGGCCTGGTGGCCTTCGCCGCCGCCACTGGCGTTATGCCGCTGGATATGCCGGAATCCATCCTGGTTCGCTTCAAGGGCAAGATGAAATCCGGTATCACCCTGCGCGATCTGGTACACGCCATTCCTTACTACGGGATCAAGCAGGGCCTGCTGACCGTAGAGAAGAAAGGCAAGAAGAACGCTTTCTCCGGCCGCATCCTGGAGATCGAAGGTCTGGACGGTCTGACTGTCGAGCAGGCATTCGAGCTGTCTGATGCCTCCGCCGAGCGCTCTGCTGCCGGCTGTACCATCAAACTGAGCGAGTCTTCCGTCGCCGAATACCTGAAATCCAACATCACCCTGCTGCGTTGGATGATTGCTGGCGGTTACGGAGACGTGCGCACCCTGGAGCGCCGCGTTCGCAAGATGGAAGAGTGGCTGGCCAAGCCGTCCCTGATGCAGGCAGACGCCGACGCCGAGTACGCTGCTGTGATCGAAATCGATCTGGCGGACATCAACGAACCCATCGTCTGCTGCCCGAACGACCCGGACGACGCCAAGCTGCTGTCTGAAGTGGCTGGCGACAAGGTGGACGAAGTGTTCATCGGTTCCTGTATGACCAACATCGGCCACTTCCGCGCCGCGGGCAAACTGCTGAATGACGCCTCCAGCGTCAGCACCCGTTTCTGGATCAGCCCGCCGACCCGTATGGATGCCCACACCCTGATGGAAGAAGGCTACTACAACATCTACGGCAAAGTTGGTGCCCGCACCGAAATGCCCGGCTGCTCTCTGTGCATGGGTAACCAGGCTCGAGTGAACGCCGGCAGCACCGTGCTGTCCACTTCCACCCGCAACTTCCCCAACCGCCTGGGCGACGGTGCCAACGTGTACCTGACCTCCGCCGAGCTGGCCTGTGTGGGCGGTATCCTGGGGCGTCTGCCGACTCCCGCAGAATACATGGAATACGCCGGTAAGATTGACTCCATGGCCAGCGACATCTATCGCTACATGAACTTCAATCAGATCGAGTCCTTCCAGAAAGCCGCCGACGAAGGCAAGCGCATCGCCGCTGAGCAGATAGTCGACGTAGCCTGATCGCAGTCGCGCGCTCTACTCTAGTAGAGCGCACATCTGTCAAAAAAAGCCCCGCCTAGGCGGGGCTTTTTTTATTCTTACTTTAATTCCCGCCATATGCCGGCAAGGCTAATGCCCCAGCCAGATCCTCAATCCAGGGAGCACCACGACCGGATTTAGGTTGCCTATTCTAATTCGCTGTGCCTACACTGGGGCCGTTCTATCAGTAACACGCTGACTTTGGCAGGTGTCTATGCAATACCATTTATATGATCTTTACCGTCAGTCCCTGGCGCCCGTAAATACCGCGCTGGAACTGGCTCACGATATTGTCACTCACGAAAAGAATCCCCTCTCCAAGACAAAACTCGGCCGCGTCAGAAAGGCTTTCCTCGAATCCACAATCCGGTTACTGAAACACTACCCCAAACAGGGCTTCGAATACGAGCCGGTGGTCATCGACGATGTGGAATACGCCGTACACGAAGACATCGTCATGGATAAACCTTTCTGCCACCTTCTGCGCTTCCGCCGCGAAGGCCTGCCGGCCGACGCTCCGAAGCTGCTCTGTGTGGCGGCACTCTCCGGCCACCACGCCACCCTGTCCCGGGAGACCTTCCGGGAATTCCTCGACACCTACGAGGTGTATGTTACCGACTGGCTGGATGCGCGCGATGTGCCGCTGACCGAAGGCAAGTTCGGTTTTGAGGAGTATGTGGAATACCTGATGGAATTCATGGAGTTCATGGGTCCCGGCAGCCACATGTTCGCCATCTGCCAGGCCGCCGTACCCGGCCTGACCGCTGTCGCCCATATGAGCAAGCACGACAATCCGGCTCGCCCCAAGAGCCTGACCATGATGGCGGGACCAATCGACATTCGCGTCAACCCCAACGAGTTCACCAAGCGGGTGGACAAGATGTCCGCCAAGATGTTGAAGCGTGTACTCATTCACAAGGTTCCAACTCGTTATCCCGGTGCTGGCCGCAAGGTGTATCCGGGCATGCTGCAACTGGGCGGTTTCATGTCCATGAACATGAAGTCCCACCTGCAGAAGCACATGCAGTTCTTCAAGGATATCGCCCGCGGCAGAGTGGACGAGGCGGATCGCCACCGCGACTTCTACGACGAGTACATGGCAGTGCTGGACATGGATGCAGACTACTACATGGAAACCATGCAGCGGGTGTTCCTGGACCAGAAGCTGCCCAAGGGACGTATGACCTACCATGGAGAGCCTGTCAGCTGCAGCGATATCAAGGATGTCGCCATTTTTACCCTGGAAGGGGAAAAGGATGACATGATCAGCCTCGGCCAAACCGAAGCTGCCCTGCACTTGTGCGACCAGTTGCCCGAGGAGCTGAAGAAGCACCACGTACAGCTGGATGTGGGACACTACGGTATCTTTAACGGCAGTAAATACCGCAAGTTCGTGGCGCCGCTGATCAAGGACTGGATCAACAGCCACAACTGATCCAGCTATAGGAAGGACAAGGCCGGGGATATCCCCGGCCTTTTTGTTTCCGCTTCGACGCCCTCCCTGACAGCTGTATAAATCCTGTACAACTGTGTAAAATTGCCGCCCTTTTGTTCAGGTGACCACTATGACCGAGCTGCTCTCTCCTGCGGGAACACTCAAGAACATGCGCTACGCTCTAGCCTACGGTGCCGATGCGGTTTACGCCGGCCAGCCGCGCTACAGCCTGCGGGTGCGCAACAACGAATTCAACCACCTGGACGTGATGGCGGCGGCCATCGAAGAAGCTCACAACATGGGCAAGCAGTTCTATATCGCCAGCAACATCTCGCCCCACAACGACAAGGTGCGCAGCTACCTGCGGGACATGGAAGAAGTCATCGCCATGCGGCCGGATGCATTGATCATGTCCGACCCGGGGTTGATCATGATGGTGCGGGAAAAGTGGCCGGAGATGCCGATTCACCTGTCGGTACAGGCCAACGCCGTCAACTACGCCACCGTGAAGTTCTGGCACACCCAGGGCATCGTGCGCACCATCCTGTCCCGGGAATTGAGCCTTGAAGAGGTGGAGGAAATCCGCCAGCAGGTGCCGGAGATGGAACTGGAAGTGTTCGTCCACGGCGCTCTCTGTATCGCCTATTCCGGCCGCTGCCTGCTGTCCGGCTACATGAACCACCGGGACTCCAACCAGGGCGCCTGCACCAACGCCTGCCGCTGGAAATACAACGCCCACGAAGCCAAGGAAACTGAGACCGGCGACATTATCCCCACCAAGATGTGGGAGCCGGAACCCGCAGAAAATGAACACGATGAAGTGCCACCAATGATGCTGCTGGAAGAGGAGGGTCGCCCCGGCGAGCTGATGCCCGCCTACGAGGACGAGCACGGCACCTATATCATGAACTCCAAGGACCTGCGCGCTGTGCAGCACGTGGAGCGGCTGGTCAATATGGGCATTCACTCCCTGAAGATCGAGGGCCGCACCAAGTCTCACTACTATGTGGCGCGCACCGCCCAGGTCTATCGCCGCGCCATCGACAACGCCCTGGCCGGCAAGCCTTTCGACATGAACCTGATGGCGGAACTGGACCACCTGGCCAACCGCGGCTACACCGAAGGTTTCTACCGCCGTCATGTACCCCAGGAATACCAGAACTACCAGCAGGGTGTTTCCACCAACCCAAACCAACAGTTCGTCGGTGAAATCTGCGGTGTCGAGCGCGACAAGGGCTGGTTTACCGTGGAAGTGAAAAATCGCTTTGAAGCCGGCGACACCCTGGAGCTGATCACCCCCGCCGGCAACCTGACCTTCAACCTGGAAGCCTTGGAAAACCGCGATGGCGAAAAAATGGCTGCCGCACCCGGTTCCGGTCACGTGGTGCGCATCCCCATGCCCGCCGATCTGGCGCTGCCGGAAGACGGCGGCTATGCCATGCTGATGCGCTATATGTAAGGCAGATCACGGGCCCACAGGGCCCGTTGCTGTTAGACTCTCCAACAGACAATCTCCCCCAACCATCCGGACTGACAACCTTGGCGCGTATCGTCCTGCTGCTGGCCCTTGGAATTCTGGCCTACGTCGCCTGGCGGCATCTGCAACAGCTCTCACCGGAAAACCGTCGCAAGCTGCTACTGCGAGGCGGCTTCTTCGGATTGCTCGCGCTGATGGTCCTGCTGGCCGCCACCGGAAGGGTCAACTGGATTGTCGCCGCCTTCACCGCAGCACTGCCCGTACTGAAAATCTTGCTGGCACTGTTGTTACGAAGCTGGCCACTGTTGCAGATCTGGCTGAAAAAACACTGGCAACACAAAACGCCACCACCATCCCATCAGGATCGCATCCTCACCGAACACGATGCCCTGGAAATGCTCGGCCTGAAACCCGGAGCCAGCCGGGAAGACATCATCAAAGCCCACAAGCGACTGATGCAGAAAGTCCACCCGGACCGGGGTGGCAGCGATTACCTGGCGTCGCAAATCAACGCCGCAAGGGATTTACTGCTTAAACGCTACCACGACTAATTGCGCTGCAGCAGCAGGTGGATATAGCGCCCCAGCCACAGGTACGGCTCCCGGCGGGCGTAGGCCAGCTCCATTTCCACCACGGATTCCGGGACTTCATTTCCCCCGCGCGGCGCAGTGACATAGTCAGAAAACACCCGCACGCCGCTGGTGCCGATCACTGAAAGTTCCTGTGCCTCCACCCATTCCTTTACCTGTTGCGGGTAGAGGGGGTTGCCCGGCGTCAGGCTGCCGGGGTCGGGTACAAAGGTTTCCTTTTTCAACAGGTTGAAGTTGCCGCGAATCAGGTTGCGGTACTCCAGGGAATGGCGGTTGTAGTAGGTAAATGACAGGATGCCCTGGTTAGCCAGGAATTCCTTCAGTGTGGGCAATAACTGTTCCGGTTGGGCCAGCCACTCAACAACCGCATGGCACAGCACCAGGTCAAATTCACCCAATTCACTATTCTCCAGCTGCTGAAAGGGCCCCTCGATCCAGCGGATACGATCCTCCACCCCGGCCTCGCGGGCCGACTGGCGCGCTACATTCAGCATTTCTGCGGAAATATCGTTGACGACGACCTGATGGCCCAAAGTGGCGAGGCGGACGGCCAGCTGCCCCAGTCCGGCACCGATATCCAGCACGCGCAGGGGAACATCGCTGTGGATTTGCGGGACCCACTCTTCCAGATCACGCCACAGCACCGCCAGCCGCACCTGCCCCTTGAGGCCGCCATAGACCTTGCGCTGGAAACGTTCGGCCAGGTCATCAAAATTGCGATCTTTATTCATTGGGCTGATAACTGTAATTGGAAGCTGTTCGGTAGTGACGCTATGGGCACACGCAGTTTGCCGCTGGCAAGCGCGGAGGCTAGAATACCCGCGCTGCTAGCATATGTCTCCGCCCCGGTAGCTCAGCTGGATAGAGTGGCCCCCTCCTAAGGGGCAGGTCAGAGGTTCAAATCCTCTTCGGGGCGCCATATTCCATTCATCATACGGCCTTTCCCATGAACCTGCTGTTACTGGAACCCGGTGACTTTATCTCCGACAGCCGCGCGGTATTGAGTGGCAGGCGTCTGAGACACATGCAGGAAGTTCACGGTGTGCAGGAAGGGGATACGCTAAAGGCGGGCCTCCTCAACGGCAACATGGGCAGCGCCCGGCTGCTATCCCTCTCCAACAGCCACGTGGAACTGGAAGTCACACTGACAGCACCACCACCGGCGCCACTTCCACTCACCCTGCTGCTGGCCCTGCCGCGTCCGAAAATGTTGCGGCGGGTGTTACAGACCGCAGCAACCATGGGAGTCAAACAGCTTTACCTGATCAATAGCTGGCGGGTAGAGAAAAGCTACTGGCAGAGTCCGTGGCTGGCTCCAGAATCGATCCGTGAACAGTTAATTCTGGGGCTCGAACAGGGTTGCGACACCATGCTTCCGGAGGTTCACCTGAAGCAGTGCTTCAAACCCTTTGTTGAAGATGAACTGCCTGCCATTGCCGGGAATACTCTTGCACTGGTGGCGCATCCCACTGGTGCTCAAGGCTGCCCGACGGGCATCTCAACGTCCACGACCCTGGCCATCGGCCCCGAGGGCGGTTTTATCGACTATGAAATCCACAAATTGCAGGACTGTGGGTTCACCCCGGTCACTCTCGGGCCACGTATCCTGCGGGTGGAGACAGCCATACCTGCAATTGTGAGCCGACTCTTCCCGCTCTGACAGACTCCCCACCACTTTCCCCCGCCAACAAACCATTGCAGAATGGCAGTGATGCCATTATCGTGGGCAACTAAACTGATCAGTCAAAAATATATCCTGTCGGCCTCCAGGGTCGCCGGAATAAAAAAATAAATTAAAGATGACAGAGGGAGTCACTCATGAAACTGTACGATTGCGCAGTAGCGCCCAATCCCCGTCGCGCGCGGATGTTCATTGCCGAGAAAGGACTGGATATCCCGAAAGTAGAAATCGACATTCTCGGCGGCGAAAACCTTGGCGAGAAATTCCTGGCAGTTAACCCTCGCGGACTGCTGCCCGTGCTGGAACTTGACGACGGCACCCGCTTCGATGAAACCATGGCGATCTGTCATTATCTGGAAGAACTCTACCCGGAACCGCCTCTGCTCGGCACCACACCGGTGGAGCGTGCCCAGATCGAGTGCATGCAGCGCAAAATGGAATTCGACGGCATGATTGCCACCTCGGAAGTGTTCCGTAACCAGGCTAGCAACGACAAGTTCTGCTACCGCAGCCTGCCTGGCGTGGGCGACCTGCCAGCCATTGAAGGGTTGATCCACCGCGGCACCAGGACCCTGGAACGCTTCTTCTACTGGCTCGAGAAGTACCTGGACGGTAATCATTTCATTATGGGCGACCGTTTCACCATGGTGGACATCACTGCTGTCTGCGCCGTGGATTTCGCCAAGTGGGTGGACATCAACATCCCCAAAGAAAACACCAACAGCCTGCGCTGGTACGAAGAAGTGTCTGCCAGACCAAGCGCCAAAGCCTGACCCCCCCACCTCCCTGCCAATACACTCATTAGGCGTATTGGCAGGGATCCCCTCGCCGACAAAATAATTCTGATACCACCGTCCTGATTCAGCTTGGTAGTCACCAGCTGTAAGGCGCTTAATGCGCACGCAAAAATCCTGAAAAAATGCGCCGGCGTTCACTGCCAATGGCTATCAATAGCCAATATACTTGGAGCTCAACTTATGGAGTTGTATTCACTCAATAGAAGGAATTTACCTATGATGCGCCCATTTCTTATCGGTTCTGTAATGATGGTAGCCAGCTCAGTGGCTATGGCCAGCGACTCTGGCCCCGGCTGTGGCTGGGGTTCCATGTTGTTCAAGGGCCAGTCGGGCAAGGCTTCCCACGTGGTCGCCGCGACAACCAACGGCACCTCCGGCAACAACACCTTCGGGATGACTTCCGGTACCAACGGCTGCGATACATCCAAGACCATCAGCTACACCGGCACCAGTGCGGTGGTTTTCCACAACATGGATCGTCTCTCCAATGACATCGCCAAGGGTGATGGTGAAATTCTCTCCACTGTCGCAGCGGTGATGGGCATTCAGGAACAGGATGTCCCCACTTTCAAACGCGTCATGCATGAGAACTTTGACACCCTGTACCCCAACAGCGAAGTCACCAGCAACCAGGTACTGGAAACCATGATCGACCTGATGTCCAAGGACGAAGCCCTGGCCAAGTACGTATAAGTATCCTCGAAGTTCCCGGCAACCAGCACGGTTGCCGGGCCATATCCCCTTAATCACACAACCCGGCAACAGCCTTTTCGGTTGCCAGGATTCGCGTTGTCACGGATGAAACATTTTCTTTTCACCCTTTACCTGCTGTTGGCTGCCTGGTTCCCGGCGCAGGCAGCACCATCCAGCCCAAATAGCCCTGCAGCTTTGGCTGGGCACCCCCAGTGGCTGGCGCTGCTGCAATACCAGCGTAGCGACTGGGATGGAAAGTTGCGCTCCGAAGTGGACGCAGACAATTTTTTCCTCAGCGCAAAAGGCAAAATTTCCGCCGCCGACGAACTGGATGAAAACGTCCGGCAATTTACGGCCCACCCGGAACTGCAGTGCCGTTTTCCAGCCAGGGCGCAATGGCTGTATCAGCAAAAACTGCTGCCGACACTGGCCATTGATGAGTCCAACTGCCCCGAACTCAACCGCTGGCTAGAGGATTTCAGGGCCGAATATGTCAGCCTGATCTTTCCCGCTGCTTACCTGAACAGCCCATCGTCCATGTTCGGGCACCTGTTCCTGCGGGTGGACCAAATCGACCAGAGCGACGCCAACCGACTGTTGGCAAAAACCATCAATTTCGCTGCCAATGTGGACTTTGATGACCCCGAACTCGTTTACGCCTACCGGGGGCTGTTTGGCGGCTATCCTGGTGTCGTCACAGTCATGCCCTATTACGAAAAGGTGCGTGAATACAGCGAGATCGAAAACCGCGACATCTGGGAATACCAGCTCAACCTCGAGCCGGAGGAAATGCAGCGGCTGCTGCTGCACACCTGGGAGCTATTACCTGTCACGTTCGACTATTATTTTTTCGATGAGAACTGCGCCTATCGCATCCTGACACTGCTGGATGTGGCCCGCCCGTCCCTGAAACTGACTCAACAGTTCCACACCTACGCCATTCCCTCTGACACCCTGCGCACGGTGGTTGCCAGCGGACTGGTCAAACAGGTGCGTTATCGCCCGTCCACGGCGACAGAACTCAGGCACAAAGCTAGGCAACTCCCGGAAGAATTACATCCGGTTGTGCTGGCCCTGGCCGAGCCGGGCTTTCTCTTTGAAGGTTCTTCCCCAGAAGGCCCTTCCCCTGAAAATCAGCTGGCGGCGATAAATGATCCGACAGCTGCGGGAGCTGCCCTGGAAGCTGCTTTCGACCTGCAACGCTACCGCGCCCAGCAACAGGGACTGCCCCGGGATGCCGTAGCCGGTGCTTCCCTGAACCTGTTGAAATTGCGCAGCCGCATCGAGGAGCCTTCACCCTATAGCGCTCCGCCCACACCATCGGTGCGAGACGATCAGGGACACCGCACTTTCCAGGTAGCCCTCAGCCGGGGACAAATTGAGGATGTGGAAGCCACACTGCTGCGCTTTCGCCCGGCTTATCACGACCTGCTCGACCCGCCGGCAGGGTATCCGCACGGAGCACAAATCAAGTTTCTCGAAACCGATCTCGCCTTCCGGGAAACCGGCTCAGTGCGGCTGGAACGCTTCACCGGCCTCGACATCACCTCCCTAAGCCCCAGGGACGACTTCTTCAAGCCACTATCCTGGCGGGTAGATGGCGGGCTTTACCGGAAATTCCTGCAAGACGGTGATGACCCATTGGTGCCCACTTTCAATGTTGGCGCAGGCCACAGTTATCAGTTCGGCGGCGGACAATTCTACCTGCTGGCGGAAAGCCAGCTGCAGCAACACTTCCAGTTGCCCTCCAATTACGCGGCCAGCATCGGCGTCCACGGCGGCTGGCTGACCAGAGCCCAGCACTGGCAACAACGGTTGTCTCTCCGACTCAACAGGGCGGTAGCCGGCTACAACCACGAATACCAGGAACTGGGCTGGGAGCTGAGTTACCATCTAGGTCTGAATATTTCGCTGGTGGGGGAAATGAAGGTGACTCACACCGAAGGTGAGTATTTCCACCAGCACCAATTGGGGGTGGAATGGCGCTTCTGATACACCGCCTCCGCTTCCATTGCTGGCTGATCACACTGGTGCTCAGCTGTCTGCTATCCGCCTGCAGCAGTCCTTTTTTCTATCCGGACCAATGGATTCGCCTCACCCCGGACAAAATTGGCCTGGATTACCGGGATGTGGTGCTGGAGGCACAGGACGGCACCCGCATCCATGCCTGGCATTTGTTGCCAGCCACACAGCCAAAGGGCGTCATCCTGGTCTTGCACGGCAATGCCGAGAACATCAGTACCCATATCCACAGCGTCGCCTGGCTCGCGGAGAGCGGCTATGAGCTGTTATTGCTGGATTATCGGGGATTCGGGGAATCCCATGGCAGCGCTTCTCTGCCAGCGGTCTTTGAGGATATTGACGCAGCGACTCACTGGCTCGAACAGCGTGGACAGTCCGTCCGCATTCCAATCTATTGGCTCGGCCAGAGTATCGGCGCCAGCCTGAGCAGCTACTACCTCAGCGAACATCATGTTAAGGGGCTGAAAGCCGTTATTCTGGACACCCCCTTCGCCAGCTACCGCCGCATAGGACGGGAAAAATTCTCCGAATTCTGGCTAACCTGGCCATTCCAGTACCTGCTCTCATGGCTGATCGACGACCGTTTCAGCCCGGAGAAAACAGCAGATAACTGGCCCCAGCTGCCCCTGCTGGTGTTCAGCAGCCGTGACGATGGAGTTGTACCCGCTCACCACACCCGGGCGCTGCTTGAACGATTACCCCATGACTCCGATGTGCCCGTGGAGTTTGTTGAAACCAGCGGCTCCCATATTGGCACATACCAAAATCCTGCCTACCGAGAGATCACGCTGGACTTTTTGGCACAGTTCCCCGAGAGCCAGAACTAAGCGATCTGGGGATTATTTCTATTCACTGAATGTAATTTGTGAGACGGGATTTACCCGCTCTGACAGAGCTACGCTGCTTTGTAAGATCAGGGCATTCGTCCGATGCCTGCTACTGAGAAATAAAAAAACCCGGCATTGAGCCGGGTTTTTAATTTGTGGCGGTGAGGGAGGGATTCGAACCCTCGATACGTTTCCGTATACACACTTTCCAGGCGTGCTCCTTCGACCACTCGGACACCTCACCGGGTAAAACTGTCACTTGCCTTTGGGTCGCCGCGGCAAGTTACGGCTCTTTCTCACGATCACCGCCTGAACCAATGGGCCAAGCAATTCACCGCGTATTTTGAGGGGCGCAACTGTACACAAGCACCCCTGAAAAAGCAATTGTCATGGCCAGCTTTGGAAGTATTCGGAGATGACCACCTCCGGAGCCGGAGGCAGAGTAAACTCCAGGGCACCCAGATAGAGAAAGCCGACGATTCTCTCTCCCTCCGTCAACCCCAGTCCGGACATTACCGCGGGGTCATAAGCGTAATCACCTGTACGCCAGATCGCCCCAATATCCTGGGCATAGGCTGCGGTGATCATGTTCTGCACCGCCGCTCCTGTAGAGATGATCTGTTCAATCTCGGGAACCTTGGCATTGGCCTTGGGGCTGGCAATGGCGACGATCACCATTGGCGCCCGCAGCGGCCGCCCTATTGCCCGCTCGCGCTCCTTGGTCGAGATCTCGCCCTGTTTCACTTCCTCAGCTAGGGCAAACAGTTCCCCCAAAGCAACCAGGCTGTCACCTTCCAGCACCAGGAATCGCCAGGGGCGCATGCGACCATGATCGGCAGCGCGAAAGGCGGCCTTCTGGATATTGGCGAGAACTTCCCCAGAGGGAGCCGGGGCGGCCAGTCTGGGAGCTGAAACCCGTTCGTGAAGTGCTTGCAGAGCGTCCATTAGATAACCCTTTTTCCCGTTCTTGACTCATCCAGGCCAGAGGCATAGACATTTAGAGCCGGACATCGTGTAATTAGCCGCACTGACCAAGGTGCCGGGGGGCCCATCTTACAGGATGAATGCAGCGAGTTCGAAGGAGACAGCAAGGTTTTTACAGAACCAAAACCTGTTCAGATTTCTCGCCGGTTTCGCGGGCATCGCCGCTTTGGCTATCAGTTATGGAAACCTCACCCATGACCTGACCAAAACTGTGCCGCTATTGCTGGCCACCCTCTACGTTGTTTGCGCCCACATCGTCTCGCAGCGCGTCATTGGGACCACCACGGACAGAACCAACCAGGTGTTGTCACTGGCGGATGCCCTGCTGCTCGGCTGCCTGATCGCCCTGCTGAAATTCAGCCCGCTTCCGTCAGTGCTGCTCTTCCTGACCCTGGAATTTAACGCCTTTGCCAACGGCGGCTGGAATAAACTCGCGTCGGACAATTTGGCGCTCCTGCTGGGTTTGGTAGGCATAGGATTTGCGGCGCAAATTGTTCCAACCGCGGAGCTGGAGTTCCTGATCGGTCTGCCACCTCTGATCGCCATCGGGCTTTACACTTGCATCTATGCCCGCAATAGCTACATTGAACAGGGCAACCAGCGTGAGAAAATCCGGGAGCTGGAGAAGCAGCAGATTCAGCTCAAACTGCACAATTATCGTCTTTCCAAGTACCTCTCCCCCACGCTGTTACAGGCGATCCAGTCCGGGAAGGATGTGAAGCTGGAGACCCATCGTCGCAAACTGACTATCTTTTTCTCCGACATCAAGGGCTTCAGTGAGCTGGCGGAGGAAATGGAGGGTGAGCCCCTCACTAACCTGCTCAACAACTATCTCACCGAGATGTCACAGATCGCCCTGAAACACGGCGGCACCATCGACAAATTCATCGGCGACGCCGTGATGGTGTTCTTTGGCGACCCCTCCACCAAGGGAATCAAGGAAGACTGTGTGGCGGCAGTGTCAATGGCCGTCGCCATGAAAAAACACATGAAGGAGCTGCAACAGCGCTGGGCCAACCAGGGCATTCGCAAGCCCCTGGAAATCCGCATGGGTATCAATACCGGCTATTGTGCGGTGGGTAACTTCGGCACCGAGGACCGCCTCGACTACACCTTGCTCGGCACCGAAGTAAATCTGGCCAGCCGCCTGGAATCAGCCGCACAACCGGGGGAAATCCTCATATCCCACGAAACATATTCACTGGTGAAGGATGTAGTGCTGTGCGAGGAACGTGGGGAAATTCAGGTGAAGGGCTTCCAGTACCCCGTTCAGGTGTACGCGGCAATCGACCTGCGCAAGAACCTGGACGATCGGCACCGCTACTTTGAACACATCACAGATGGCTTTTCGTTCTATCTGGATGCCGACCGCATTCGCAACTACGACCAGGACAAAATTCTCCAGTCCCTGATCGAAGCCGCCAACTACCTGCACAAGCGCAAAAAACCCTGACGACAGCCCAACCGGCTTCTGCTATTGACGTGCCAGTCTCAGGCTCGGGGCGTTCATTTTGCTGGAACTGCGGAACGGGTTGATATCCAATCCGCCACGGCGGGTATAGCGTGCATACACTTCCAGGTGTTCAGGCGCGCAGAGGTCGTTGATCTCCATAAAGATGCGTTCCACGCACTGTTCATGGAAATCCTGGTGGTTGCGGAACGAGATCAGGTAACGCAGTAAACCTTCACGATCAATCGGTCGGCCAGTATAGCGAATCAGGATGCTGGCCCAGTCCGGCTGTCCCGTCACCGGGCAATTGGTTTTCAGCAAGTGACTGTAAAGCGACTCAGTCACCTGACCGAGCTTTTCGCCAAAATCCAGCAGGGTTGGATCGGGGGAATAACTGTCCACTTCGATGGGCAGATCATCCAGACAAATGCCGGGAAACGCGGCGACGCCCCGGTGGCGATAACTGTCGCCCATGTGGATATCAACCTGGACCGGACCGCCAACACAGTCGGCGATGTCTTTCTCCAGCAGGGCAACCACGTCCTGGGGCGTGCGATAGCGCTCCTGGTTGAGGGAATTCAGATACAGCTTCAGGGATTTCGACTCCACCAGATTGACGCTGTCGCAGGGGATCGCAATCTCCGCGACAGCCACCAGCGGCTTGCCTTTCAGGTCGAGCCAGGAGAGTTCATAGCCGGTCCACAGATCAACGCCGAAGAACGGCGGTTCTGGACTGATACCCAGCGCTTCGCGCCCCTCCCGGCGGGGAATCGGGTGCAACACCTCGGGACTGTAATGGTCCGGATACTCGGTAGCAGCGCCCAGTAACAGCGGTTTATCGGCCACAGCGAACCTCAACTGCGCAGCTTTTTGCCGCGCTCCAACAGATAGATCGAATAGATGAACAGCGCCACACAAAACGCGCTCACCATGACAAACGCCCACACCACATTGATATCGGATACACCCAACAGGCCGTAGCGGAAGGCATTGACCATATACAGCACCGGGTTGGCCTGGGACACCCCCTGCCAGAACGCCGGTAGCATACCGATAGAGTAGAACACCCCGCCCAGGTAGGTGAGCGGCGTCAGCACAAAGGTGGGGATGATGGAGATATCGTCAAAGCTGTTGGCATACACGGCGTTGATAAATCCCGCCAGGGAAAACAGTATCGCCGTGAGCAGGACGATCCCGATGGTCACCCCCAAATGGCTCACCTGCAAATGGGTGAAGAACAGTGACAACAGGGTCACAATGAACCCTACCGCCAAACCCCGCGCCACCCCGCCGATCACGTAACCGAGCAGAATCACATAGTTGGGCACCGGCGACACCAGCAGTTCCTCAACACTGTGCTGGAACTTGGTACCGAAAAACGACGACACCACATTGCCGTAGGAGTTGGTAATCACCGACATCATGATCAGGCCTGGCACTACGAACTGGATGTAACTGAAGCCGGACATTTCACCGATGCGCGGGCCGATCAGGCGGCCGAAAATCACGAAATAGAGGGCAATGGTGATGGCCGGCGGCAACAGGGTCTGCTGCCAGATGCGCATGAAACGACGAATTTCCTTCTCAACGATGGTGCAGAACGCCACCCACTGCTGTTGGGCATTCACGGTTTGACCTCCCCGTTATCCCGCTTGTGGGACTCCACCAGCGATACAAACAACTCTTCGAGGCGATTGGCCTTGTTGCGCATGCTGACGACATGGATACCGCGCTCGCTGAGGCTGGCAAACAGCTCATTGAGGGACTGGTGCTTTTCCACCTCCACTTCAAAACAGTGGTCATCCAGCAGCTGCCCCGGGTAACCGTCGATGGCGGGAAACTCCTGCAGGGTTTCCCGGCTGTCGAGGATAAACACCTCCTTGTTCAGCTGGCGCAACAGCTCCTTCACCGAGGTGTTCTGGATAATCTGGCCGCGGTCGATAATGGCCACATTGCGACACAGGCTCTCCGCCTCCTCCAGGTAGTGAGTAGTGAGGATGATAGTGGTGCCCTGGGCGTTGATCTCCTTGAGGAACTGCCACATGGAGCGGCGCAGCTCAATATCTACTCCGGCGGTGGGTTCATCGAGAATCAACAGGCGCGGTTCGTGCACCAGTGCTCTGGCTATCATCAGCCGGCGCTTCATCCCCCCGGACAACATCCGTGAGCGGTGATCTTTCTTGTCCCACAGACCCAGCTGTCTGAGATATTTTTCGGTGCGCTCTTCCGCCAGTTTGGAGGGCAGGCCAAAGTAGCCGGCCTGGGTCTTGACGATATCGAAGACCTTTTCGAACTGATTGAAATTGAATTCCTGGGGCACCACACCAATGTTCTGTTTGGCCAACGAGAAGTTCTCATCGATATCGGTGCCAAACACCGACACCTGGCCGCTGGTTTTTTCACCAGCGAGCAGATCACGCCGATGGTGGTGGATTTACCGGCGCCATTGGGGCCGAGGACAGCGAAAAAGTCCCCTGGCTGCACCTCCAGGTTGATGCCCTTCAGTGCCTCGAAGCCATTGTCGTAGCGCTTGTGGAGGTTGCGAATGGAAAGTGCGGCAGTCATAACATCTCAAATCTGTAAATTTTCTGCCCGTCGATCCGGCAGGACAGTGGCGCCAGACACTTCGGACAGCTCCGAAAAGGACAGCCCGTAAGTCTAAATGACTTTGAAAAATTTTGCGGATGAAAATAAAAAAGCGCAGACCGCGAACGATCTGCGCTTTTTATTTGGAGCGGGAAACCGGTCTCGAACCGGCGACCTCAACCTTGGCAAGGTTGCGCTCTACCAACTGAGCTATTCCCGCTTTTCTTCAGCCCGAAAGGCTTTGAAAAACTGGCGTCCCGTAGGGGAGTCGAACCCCTGTTACCGCCGTGAAAGGGCAGTGTCCTAGGCCTCTAGACGAACGGGACAAGTGCTTCTCATCAAGAGAGGCGCGCATTCTATGAAGCAGGCCCTGCCCTGTCAACCCTGCTTTTGTTTTTTTCATGTCACTTTTTTCTCGTCGCGCCTTGAGACAAATAGCAGACAGTTGGTCCGACCGAGGCAAGGCTAAAAACTACTCCTTTTCCAGTTTCAGCGACGCGGAATTGACGCAGTAACGCAAGCCAGTGGGGGCCGGACCGTCCTCAAACACATGTCCCAGGTGACAGCCACAATGGGCACAGGTGATCTCGGTGCGGATCATGCCGTGGCTCATATCCGGATGCTCGGCGATATCCCCGGCGGCGATGCCCTGGTAAAAACTCGGCCAGCCGGAACCGGAATCGTATTTTGCCGAAGAGTGGAACAGTGGCTGGCCGCAGCACCTGCACAGGTAGGTTCCCACAGCCTTCTCGTCGCAGTACTCACCGGTAAAGGGTCGCTCAGTACCCTTCTCCCGACAGATGCGAAATTCCTCGGGTGTCAGCTGGCCGCGCCAGCGCTCATCATCAGACTTTTCGCAATTATCCATAAGGGCACCTCTTAGTTATGACAGGGTTTTGATATACAATGAGTTTTTTACTCGGTTTTGACAACCAACAGCGGCAATTTATGCAACATATCAAGAAATCCCAGAAGCTGGAAAACGTCTGTTATGACATCCGTGGTCCGGTGCTGGACCACGCCAACCGGCTGGAAGAAGAGGGTCTGCGCATCCTCAAACTGAATATTGGCAACCCGGCCCCGTTCGGCCTGGATGCCCCGGACGAGATCATTCACGACGTGATCCACAACCTGGCCAATGCCCAGGGCTACTGCCATTCAAAGGGCATCTACAGTGCCCGTAAGGCAGTGATGCAACGCTGTCAGCTGGTGGGTATTCCCAACGTGGAAATCGACGATATTTTCCTCGGCAACGGCGTCAGCGAACTGATTGTCATGGCCATGCAGGCCCTGCTCAACAACGGCGACGAGATTCTGGTCCCGGCACCGGACTATCCGCTGTGGACCGCTGCCGTCACCCTGGCCGGCGGCAAGGCCGTGCACTACCTCTGTGACGAAACCAACGAGTGGCAGCCGGATATCGCCGATATCGCCAGCAAAATTACCCCGCGAACCCGTGGCATTGTGGTAATCAACCCCAACAACCCCACCGGGGCGGTATACAGCGAAGCAGTGCTCCAGGAGATCGTCGAACTGGCCAGGCAGCATGACCTGATCATCTACGCCGACGAAATCTACGACCGCATTCTCTACGATGACGCCGTCCACGTACCCCTGGGCAGCCTGGCCACGGATGTACTGTGCATTACCTTCAACGGCCTGTCGAAAACCTATCGACTGGCCGGTTTTCGCTCCGGCTGGCTGATTATCAGCGGTGCCAAACATCGCGCCCGCAGCTACATCCAGGGCATCGAAATGCTGGCATCCATGCGCCTCTGTGCCAACGTGCCAGCCATGTATGCCATCCAGACAGCACTGGGGGGCTACCAGAGCATCAACGACCTGGTAACGCCCGGCGGACGTCTGTACCAACAGCGTGAGAAGGCCTGGACAATGCTGAACCAAATCCCCGGTGTCAGCTGCGTGAAGCCCAAGGCGGCCATGTACCTGTTCCCGCGCCTCGACCCGGAGATCTATCCCATCGAGGACGATGAACAACTGGTACTGGATTTGTTACTGGAGGAGCGCATCCTGCTGGTACAGGGTACGGCTTTCAACTGGCCCGACCCGGACCACTTCCGCATTGTGTTCCTGCCCCGGGAAGATGACCTGGAAGAAGCGATCATGCGACTGGGGCGTTTCCTGGAAAAATACCGGCTGAACAACCCGGTGAAAAAGGTGCAGCTGACCCAGGTCGCGCCCTAGCGATCCTGGTCGCTGCCGTACCCAACGGGATAGAGTATCCGGTCCCGGTAGCCGGTCAACACCGGCAGATAACCCGCCAGCGCCTGATCCAGCAGTGGGTCGTTACTGTCTACCAGTAACGGCCTGCCGCCAAGGCCGGTGATCTTGGTCTTGGTGGCGACCACCAGCAGATTGTCCCGACCAGCCCGCTGGATGATTTCCGGGGTCAATTGCTGGTTACCACGCCCCAGCAGGATGCCCTGACCACCGATCGGGGTTATCACAATTTTCACCGGACCATCCTGATTCTCCACTGCCTGCCGTATGTTTGCGGCTGATACATCCGCGGCCAGCAACTGGCGATCCCGCACCAGGTCCACCCCGAGCAAGGTGTTCTCCAGCCCCATTACTTCCATGATGCCGGCAGTAGTGGAACCGGGACCGATGATGTAGAGGCAATCCTCCTCCATCTCCTCCAGCAGGGTTTCGGCGATGTCCTGCAACACCAGTTCCTCCACCTCGCGACCGCCGGATTTGACCTGCTGCATGAATCGCCCCTCCTGAGGCACCAGCAGCTCGCCGTAATAGCGGGATTTCACCCGCCCCTGGCGCAGGGCCTCCTCATCGATATCGCGCACTTCCTGCCGGCGGATATCCACCAATTCCCCTCGCACCAGACAGACAATCAGCTCACCGGCCGCTTCCGGGGTGATGGCATAAACCCCGGACTGCATTTTCACCCCGGCGGGAATACCCAACACCGGCTGACTGGCGGGCACGGCATTACAGATATTGCGGGCAGTGCCGTCACCACCCACAAACAACAGCAGGTCCACCCCCATTTCCACCATCGCGGCGGCGGCGCTCTCGGTATCGTCTGCGGTGGTTGGTCCCGTGTGGAGTTCACCGATCAGTCTCGGCGAGAACCCGCACGATTGCGCTACCGTTTCACCCATCTCGCCGGGACAGGTCAACAGGCTGATCAGATCGGGATTGAGCTGCTGTGCTACCACTTGCAGGGCGCGCTCAGCCCGTTGCGGGGCGCGCGGTTCACTGCCGCGCCGCAAAGCCTCTGCGGTGGTCTCGGCACCGTCGCTGCCCTTGAGGCCGGCGGGGCCACCCAGCCCCGCCAGGGGATTGATGATCAAACCCAGTCTGAACACAAAAAACTCCTTTAATCGGGGTAAAAGATTGTCGCCCCAGGCTTGCTCCCACCCCTAATCATGGTATGTTCACGGAAACAGCAATAATGACAACCAATAAGATAATACCTATGAGTCAGCATCCCAAGGGTGGGGCCGAAAGCGGGGAGATCAATCCCGACTTTCACGGCGCCGCCGTCATCGACGAAGAAGGCAATGAGATCCCCATCACCGAGGAGATGGTTCAGGATGCCTTTGAGGAACTGGAAGAACTCGAAGAGCAGACATCGGAAGATTCTGAGAAAGACTGAATCCCCGCCAGAGACTGATCTCCCGGTCTAACGGGCCACCTGGAAGCCCAGTGCGGTCAATTGCTCGGCCAATTGCCTGTCAGCAACCCCACGCACCCGGTAATGGTGAAACTCCAACCGCTGTGGATAGTGCTTGCGCAGACGATCAAAAGATTCACCAATATCCGGCACGCCACCGAGCAATGTCCCTCTCATACCCCGATCGTCATTGGCGACGTCGTACACCGCGAGGATTGCCTTGGCGAGGGTCGTCACCTTGATCAGATCCACAGTCTCCAGCGGCTCGGCCTGCGTAGGGACTGCCTGCCCCAGCCAGTTGCAAAGGGCATCCCTGACCATAAAGGAGCCATTGACCTTGCCGTCCCAACTGTAACCGGCAATGTGCGGGGTGCCGATATTGACCTGTTGCAGCAGTGGCAATGACAGCTGCGGCTCCCGTTCCCACACATCCAGCACCACCTGCCATGCGCACTCGGGCAACAGCCGCAGCAGGGCTTCGTTGTCCACAACCGCCCCCCGTCCGGCATTGATCAACAGGCCGCCGGGAGAAAACCGGCGCAGGGCTTTTTCGTCCAACAGGTGATAGGTGGGGTGCGGTCCGGATGTCGTCAGCGGTGTGTGTAGGCACAGAATGCTGGCGTCGAGCACCTCGTCGAAACTGCACAAATCCGGATTCTGCTCTGATGTCAGGAACGGATCGTAGCAGCGGCAGTTTACCCCCAGCGACTTCAGGGTGCGGTAGAGGCGCCCCCCCACATTACCGCAACCGATGATGCCTACGGTCTGGTGCATCCAGACAGGTCGCACGCGAAACAAAGCGGAGAGCACATATTGCACCACCGCATTGGCATTGCAGCCGGGAGCATTGGCAAAAGCGATACCGCTGTTTTCCAGATAATACTGGTCCACGTGATCGACGCCGATGGTGGCCGAGCCCACAAAGCGCACCGAGCTGCCTTCCAGCAGCGACGCATTCACCCGGGTCACCGAACGCACCAGCAACACATCCGCATCCCGCACCTGCTCAATGCGCAACTCCCGACCGGGATAGGTATGGACCTCGCCGAAGGGCGCGAACAACTCCCGCACCAGCGGCATATTTTCGTCAGCAACGATCTTCATTCAGACTTGTTCTTCACTTATCAGTGCCTGTTGCTCTGCCAGACGGGCCGCGCGTTTGAAGTAGCCTTCGCCAAAACCCATTCGCCGACAGAACTCCCGCAATTCGTCCAGTGCCGGCGCCTGCCGCCGCAACGATCCTGCCTGAACCGGTGCGTCCTCGGCAATGGCCGTCAGCCGCCTGGCGATTTTGATTCTGTCCCGGTGCTCCATTATTTTGGCTTCCAGGCTGGCAGCGCCGCGCACCGGCAGTTCCAGCAGCCGCTCACCAGCCGCCAGCACCGCGTCCAGGGTTCCAAAATGGGAGAGCATGGCAGCGGCAGTTTTTGGACCCACGCCGGGCACCCCGGGGATATTGTCCACCGGGTCACCCACCAGCGCCAGATAATCCGCCAGCTGTTCCGGCCAGACGCCCAACTGCCGCTTTATCTCAGCGCGATCCCGCGGCTCGCCCTGGCCAAAGTCCCAGATACTGTCCCCATCCCTGAGCAACTGCGCCAAATCCTTGTCGCGACTCACCACCATAACCGGATGGCCATCTGCTCTCCCCTTGCAAGCCAAGGTGCCAATAATGTCATCCGCTTCGTGGCTGTCGCTGGCCAGTCCGGCAATACCCAACAAATGGGTTACTTCAGCACAAGCTTTGAGCTGAAAGGCCAGCCCCTCATCCGGCAAAACCCGGTTAGCCTTGTAGTCGGGATAAATGTCATTGCGGAAGCAGCTGCCGAGGCTTTCATCAAAGGCGGCCGCAATGTAGTCAGGTTGTTGCTGTTCCAGCAGGTTCAACAAAAAACCGAGGTAACCGTACACGGCCTGAGTCGGGTACCCCTCACCACTGTGCCAACGCTCCGGCAGCGCGAAATAGGGGCGAAAAATATAAATATAGGCATCGATCAGGTAGAGCGGCGCCATGGTCACAACTCGGCGACGGTATAGCGAGAAGCGTCCTGATAGTCCCGTCCGCCAAAATGCTCTGCAAGGGCATCGGCCAGCATCTGGGCCCTGGGCGGCATGGAGGACGCACACCACTTCCGGGCCTGACTGGCCACTGCCTCAACAAAGGCCTCACTGGCACCGACTCCGCCGGCCAGGTTGTCGGCGCTGATCCGGAAACGGTGCGCGGCGGCATTTGACAACATCCACTCCAGAGCCTGGGGCTTGATCTCCACCTGTTCGAAAGAGCGCTGCTGCTGCTCGGTGCGTCCGTCCGGATTGTACCAATAGCCGAAATCCACCAGTAAACGGCGCTGCTCGCCGGCGATACACCAGTGGGAAATTTCGTGCAGGGCACTGGAAAAATAATCGTGGCGAAAAATCAGTCGGTGGTGTGAATCCTGCTGATCTGCCGGCAGATAGATGGGCTCGTCGCCACCGCCGACCAAACGCGTGTTGCAGCTTCCGGCGAACAGCCCGTTGAACACCTCGATCAATTGTCGGGAATGCGGATCAAACACTCATTATGACCAGACAACATCGACCTCCTCCCGGCAGAGGGTCCGGTCAATGCGTTGCAGGTATGCTTCGGACAGGAAATCACGCCCGGCCAGCAAATGCTCGATATACCAGCGAGCGGGACGAATACTGTTGTCGATCACAGCGGGATTGGCGACATAGGTCCAGGCGGCAATGATTCCCGCCGAGGTCTGGATCGGGAACATTTCCCGGCTGTACATGAAAGGGGTTCCCTCGTGGGGGTCCAGCTTGACGATCTCTTCAGCACAAGCCAACTGATACAGCACACCCTCCACTCGCTCACCGCGAGCATAGGTAATATTGGCACAGGCCAATTGGGCATCGCGGCGGGAGCGTTTGTTGAACCGGAGTCCGAAATCATCCAGCCAACCGGGACACAGGTCCACCACCTGTAATTCCCGATCCGCCATCCGTTGCGGGTTCATATTAGAGCCGTAAGCAAAATAGAAGCTCACAAAGTACACCCAAGGTATTGTGCTAGGAAATAATCGGTAGTACCTTATCTTGTATGGGAGCCTGAAAGCTGTTGGTTCCCTACTAAGGTCCCGGCCCGACCAGGACGCAGTCCGTCAGGCCCTGATCGAACTGCCCTTTGAGGAGGCTGTATTATGACTACCTCAATATCTGATCACAACACGGACAACGTGATCGATCTCTTCACGGGAAAGCCTTACTCCTCCCGCTTTAACCGCCGCATCATCCGTCTCGCCCCCGAACTCGATGGTCTGGAAATGATCTATTCCAACGAGGCTCACCCCACCAAACTCTTCAGCATCAAAGTACTGTGCTGGGCGTTGCGTGCGGATGGCGAAGTGGTGGGTCTGGTGCCCTGGCTTGATGACATCATGCCCTGCACCGAAATCAAGGACCCGCTGAACGGCCACTGGGAGGGTTATTACGACCCGGGTATCGATGAAGTGTTCTTCGAAGCCCCGATCCACAAAGTTCTGGAAGTGGAAACCGCTGCCGAATACTACGACTTCGAATGCGAAACCGACCAGGACGTGGTTCAGGAAATCCCCGACACTATTGGCACCCACGCAGTGCTCTCCAATGACGGTTTTAAAAGCATAACGCTGAAGGAGGTGGTTAGCTGGCGTTTGCTGCACGATGGCTCTGTGCTCGGCATGCTGATTGACGACGAAAAAGTGATCAGCACCCCGGTACTCCCTGGCGATGAATGTCTATATCCCGCTAGGGACGAAGAGACTTTCCGTTATTTCTTCCAGCATCACATTGCCAACAAGATCAAGGCAAAAGATCCGGAAGCGCTGGCGGCGATCTCAATGCTAGTCGAGTCCTGACCAATATTCTGATCAGCTCTCCAAGCTGATCTGGCAGATATCCGCCCTGGATAGGTGGAGGGTTTCTGCCCCTCAAAAAACCCGGCAAGCCGTAATGACTGGGACAGGCTTTTGACCCCCTGTGTTTTTCTACTCCAGCAACCCTGAAAAAGCCCTTATTCAGGGAGCCATCTGAGATGCCCGGTCACTTCTTCTCGATCGTGATAAAGCTGGCGAAAGCGTAATTCATAGCGAATACCCGCCGCCTCCAGACGACTCGCGATTCGATCCCGGCAATCCAGTACGACCTGGTAGCGCTGCTTCATCGGCAGCTTGAGGTTAAACACCGCCTCCTTACACCAGCCCTTGGCCACCCAGCGGGCAACCAGTTCCGCCACCCGCGCAGGTTTATCGGCAATATCGCTGACCAGCCACTGCACCGGCTTGCGAGGCTCGTACACAAACGCGTCACCGCGCACATGCTCCACCATCCCGGTGGCCATCAACTCGGGCGCCATCGGGCCATTGTCCACCGCGTACACCGTCAGGCCGCGGGCCAGCAACTGGTAGGTCCAGCCACCGGGGGCAGCACCCAGATCCACTGCCTTGGTGCGGGCCTTCAAGCGCACCGGCCATTCGTTCGCCGGAATGAAAAAATGCCACGCCTCCTCCAGTTTCAGGGTGGCGCGGCTCGGCGCATCCCGCGGCACTTTCAGGCGGGGGATACCCATTGCCCAGGCACTGCTGTTATCCAGCTGGCTGATGCCCACCCAGGCCTGACGTCCAGACAGGAACAACAAGTGCAGCCTCAAGTTGCTGGAGGACTTCAACAGGCCGCGCTTGGTCAGCCCCTGGCGCAATGCCCCGGTAATCTTGCGGCAAAAACCCGACAGCTCCTTGCCCTCATTGGTATCCACATATTCAACGCTGAAATCCGCGTACTTGCCCTGCCCCAGCTCAGCGGCCCTGGCCACCAGCGGTCCCACCCGGTTCTGCTCCGGCAGGTCATCCAACAGGGGGCCCGCCGCAAACCACTGGCGCACGAAGATCAGGTGCATGAAATCAAGTTTGCGCACCAGTTGCAGGGCGCCCTCGGGGTCGTGGGTGACATAACAGACCAGGGCGCTGCCATCGGTGGTTTTCACATAACCGTGGATACCCAGCTGACCGGCCAGATCAGAAATTTCTGCGGCAGCTTCCTTCTCGAAACCGGCGCGACAGTAAAGCATTAGGTGGTTCAGCACGGCAGGCTCCGGGCAAAGTCGGCCACTGCAGTGGCCACATAGTTGAGATGATTATCCTGGCTGAGCCCGGACGCCTTGCGGGGTTTCAGGTCGTGGTCGCCATCTTCCAGCCAGCACAGTTGAACTGCCGGACTGAACGCCACCGAAACCAGTTCATCGGGCTTGCCGAACGGGTCGCGACTGCCCTGAAAAATACGTGCCGGGGTCGTCATCTGCGCGAACTGTTCCACCCGCAGTTTTTCCGGTTTACCCGGGGCGTGAAAGGGAAAACCGAAACAGCAGAGTCCGGCGACGCCCAGCTCGTCCGCTATCAGGCTGGCCATGCGTCCGCCCATGGATTTACCGCCAATCAACAACGGTCCCGGCAAATCAGTGTGTGCAGCGACGTCTCCGTACACCTCGCGCCAACAATCCAGCAGTACTGGCAGGCGATCTGGGGGACGCTTGCTGCCGCCGCTGCGGCGCTGGGCCATATAGGGGAATTCGAATCGCACCACGGTAATGCCCGCTTCCGCCAACTGCCGCGACAGGGCGTTCATGAAGTCGCTGTCCATGGGTGCGCCCGCGCCGTGGGCAAAGATCAGCGTGCCGCAGGCGCGCTCCGGCGCGCCCCGGTCGATCAGGTAATTCATGCTTGTAACTGCCGGAACTGATGTCGGGTGAGGAGATTACAGCTTTCCGTAACCGGGTCAAAGGTAATCACGACTTCACCACGGGCAATCTGCCGTTTTACCTGCTCCACCTTGACCTGGAAGTCTACCTCGGCGGCACCGTAGTCGGTGGCCTCCCTGGAGACGAAGTCCTCGATCACGGCATCCAGCAATTCCGGCGAAAGGCGCTCGGGGGGAATCTCTATCACGGCGCAACCGGCTTGCGAAATTTCAGAGCCATGCGGTCACTCTCGCCGATGGCCAGGTATTTGTCCCGGTCCTGGTCTCCCAGGCGCAGGGTCGGCGGCAGCGTCCATACGCCGGCGGGATAAATGGTGCGGTCGCGGGGATTGGCGTTAATTTCACTTTTCCCTTCCAGAACAAAGCCCGCGTCACGGGCCAGTTCGATCACGTAATCCTCGGTGACATAGCCACTGGTGACCATTTGCGGGCGGCAGGTATTTTCCTTCGCCCGATGTTCCACCACCCCGAGAATCCCGCCGGGTTTCAGCGCTCTGAAGAACAGTCTGAAGGCCTCAGCCTCGCTGTCCGAACGCAGCCAGTTGTGGACATTGCGGAAGGTCAGCACCCTGTCCGCACTGCCTTCGGGAACATCGAGCAGCTTGCGGGAAGGATCGAAAGTGGCCAGTTTCACCCGCCCGTACACCTGGGGATCAGCCGCCAGCTTGGCCTCAAAATCCTTGCGGGACAGGTCGTAGAATTCCACACCGATCCCGCTGGGGAAATGCGCCGCGTAAAACTCGCCCTCACCCACCAGCGGCGCCAGGATCTCCGTGTACCAGCCCGCGCCGGGCCAGATTTCCACCACATTCATGCCCGGCTGCACCTCAAAAAATGCCAGGGTTTCCACCGGGTGGCGCCAGACATCCCGCGCCACAAAAGCCGCGGTGCGGTGTGCGCTGTCAAAGGGGCTTGCCTGCGCCTGCCCCACGGACAGCGCACCCAGCAAGAGAATAAGGGGAAAGAAAAATTGTCTGGTCATGTCGTCACCTCCCGGAATCCCTTCATCAGATTCACAGCATGGCCTGTGTCTGGAGTATGAGCCATAATCCCCACAATACACAGCAAAGAGCATAAAAACCCCATGAAACACTACCTCGTGTTGACCGTGATTGCCGATGACCGCCCCGGCATTATCGAACGTATCGCCGACGTTGTGGCCTCTGCCGGCGGCAACTGGCTGGAAAGCAATATGTCCCGTCTGGCCGGCAAGTTTGCCGGCATTCTGCTGGTGGATATTGCCGAGGACAAGCAGGCCGCGCTACTGGCTACACTGGAACAGCTGCGCTCGATGGGGATTCGGGTCACAGGGGAACCCTGCTCGATGACCCAGGCAGCCGCGGGGGAACAACTGCTGCTTACCGTGGTGGGCAACGACCGTCCCGGTATCGTCGGTGAGATATCGTCGATTCTGGCCCGGCTGCACGTCAACGTGGAAGAACTGGACACCTGCTGCGAAGATGCCCCGATGAGTTCAGAAGTGTTGTTTCGCGCCACCGCCATCGTTCAGCTGCCTGAGGACCTGGGCCGGGATCGCCTGCAGGAAGCGCTGGAGGGAGTTTCCGCGGACCTGATGGTGGAGCTGGAATTGCCTGCCGGCTAGCGGCTGCGTTTTTAGCCCACCAGGCCCTGCAACAGAACACCAACACCGTAGGCCATGGCGGCGGCCACGCCGCCAATTGCCACGGTTTCCAGCCCGGAAATAAACCAGTGCTGGTCCACAAAGCGTCCCTTCATGGCGCCGACGGCAAAAAAAGCCACCACGGTCAGCAGTGAAGACCACAGGAACGGCGACGCCACCACCCCCGGGAAAATCCAGTTGGCCACGTAGGTCATCATCGGAATGAAGCCCACCACGCAGAACGCGACAAAGGTGGCCAGACCCGCCTTGAAGGCATTGTGGGTTTGCAGTGACAGGCCGAACTCCTCCTGTACCATGGTATCCACCCACTTTTCCCGGTCGGAAACGATCACTTCCACCGCTTCTTCCAGCAGCTCGCCCTCGAAGCCCTTGCGGGCATAGATCTGGCGAACTTCCTCCACCTCGCCTTCGGGGAATTTCTCAATCTCCTCGATTTCCCGCATGCGCACCTTCTGGCGGTGCTGGTTTTCCGCCCGGCTGCCCAGGAAGTTGCTCACCGCCATGCTGAAGCCGTCGGCCAGCAAGTTGGCAAAACCGAGGATGATGATGACCCCCGCCGACAGGCCGGCACCGGCCACCCCGGCCACCACTGCAAAGGTGGTGATGGCGCCATCGACGGCACCGTAGATGAATTCCTTGAGATAAATCGAGTCGGGGCCCTCTTCGAGCCGCTGTGCGATAAGGTGGGGATGGTGGTGAGCCTTGAATTCCTCCAGCTCACTCAACTGGTCGTGACTTTCCATCGTAACTCCTGGCCATTACAACGTCCGAGCGCCCCCGGATCAGAAACAAGTCACTCCGGCTAGAGCGGTCACAGCGAGATGCGAATGACACTGGCCAAGCGGCCAACGCAGTAGCATCATAACCCACCCTGCGGCAGAAGTATGGCTAACATGTTGAATATCGTCCTGTTTGAACCGGAAATCCCGCCCAATACCGGCAACATCATTCGCCTGTGCGCCAATACCGGTTTCGCCCTGCACCTGATCGAACCGCTCGGCTTCGAGCTGGACGACAAACGCCTGCGCCGGGCGGGTCTGGACTACCGGGAGTGGCAGGACGCCAAGGTGCACCCCAACTGGGAGGCCTTCGTGGCAAGCGAACAGCCCGAGCGGGTATTCGCCATTAGCACCAAGGGCCAGCGCCGTTATACCGATGTCTCGTTTCAGGCTGGTGACACCCTGGTGTTCGGGCCGGAAACCCGCGGCCTGCCAACGGAGTTCCGCGAAGCACTACCGCAGGAAAATGTGCTTCGCATTCCCATGCAACCCCAGAGCCGCAGCCTCGACCTCTCCAATGCCGCCGCGCTGATCGTCTACGAAGCCTGGCGACAACTGGGCTTTCAGGGTGCCATCTAGCCAATGGCGAAAAGGTGCAGTTCCGGAGCAATGGCCGTAAAATCATCGACCGATAATCACCAACGCGATTAACGCCCATGTCCCCAGCCCCCATCGGCCTGTTCTACGGCTCATCCACCTGCTACACCGAAATGGTGGCGGAAAAAATCTTCGCCGAACTCGGCGAAGCGCTGGTGGATCTGTATAACGTGGCGGACACCCCGGTTTCCACTATGGACGATTACGACCTGCTGATTCTCGGCATTCCCACCTGGGATTACGGTGAATTGCAGGAGGATTGGGAAAACTGCTGGCACGACCTGGATCAGCTGGACCTGACCGGCAAAACTATCGCGCTGTTCGGCCTGGGCGACCAGGTGGGCTACCCCGAGTGGTTTCTCGACGCCCTCGGCTACCTGTGGGCCAAGGTTCGCAACCTGGGCGCCAACACCGTCGGCTGCTGGCCGGTGGACAGCTATGAATTCGAAGAGTCTAAGGCCCTCACGGAGGACGAACACCATTTTGTCGGCCTCGCCATCGACGACGAAAACCAGTTCGATCTCACCGACCAGCGCATCAAAACCTGGTGCGAACAAATCCGCAGGGAGTTCGGGCTGGACATCTAGCAGCCCCATCAGCCCGTCGAAAAACCATGTCACAAAACCCGCCAGACAACCTTCAACAGGCCGCCATCCGCTGGGATGACAACGGCCAGCCCCTGTCTGATGCATTCGACGACGTGTATTTCTCAAGGGCCAGCGGCATTGAGGAAACCCGCTACGTGTTCCTGCAACACAACGGCCTGCCCGAACGCTGGCAGGGGTTTGCTCAGCCGCAGTTCACCATCGGCGAAACCGGTTTCGGCACCGGCCTCAATTTCCTCGCCGCCGCCAGTGCCTGGCTGGCACAGCCGGGCAGAGGCGAAGCGCGGCTGCATTTCGTCTCGGCGGAAAAATACCCCCTGTCGAAAACCGATCTGCAGCAGGCACTGGCCCTGTGGCCGGAACTGTCCGAGCTGGCAGGCGAGCTGATCGAGCAATACCCGCCGCCGGTGGCAGGTATTCATCGTCTTTACCTCGCAGACAACCGCATTGCGCTGACCCTCTTGTACGGCGATGCCGGCGAGATGTTCGCGGCGCTCAAGGGCAGCGACCACCCGCTATTTCGCCGCAACGGCAATCCCCGCATCGACGCCTGGTTTCTGGACGGCTTCGCTCCGGCAAAAAATCCGGCCATGTGGAGCGACGAACTGTTTCAGGCCATCGCCGATCTGAGCGGACCCGGCACCACATTCAGCACTTTTACCGCTGCCGGTATCGTGAAGCGGGGGCTGCAATCCGCGGGTTTCGAGGTACAGAAAGTCCAGGGTTTCGGCCACAAACGGGACATGCTCTGCGGGCAGATGGTGGAACTGCTTACGGAAGAAGTGCCCGAAGAAGTACCGGAAAAAGTCTGGCAGCCGGCCAGCCACAATGCCCAGCACCAGCCGCCCTGGTATCTGCCAGCCACTGTCGCCCGCCCACAATCTGCCCTGGTTCTCGGCGGTGGCATCGCCGGCTGCGCCACGGCGCGAGCACTGGCGGAACGGGGTATCCATGTCACCCTGATCGAGCGGCACGATGAACTGGCCCAGGAAGGCTCCGGCAATCCCCAGGGCATCATCTATCCCAAGCTGTCCAACAAGACTTCACCACTGGCGCAGTTCGGCCTGATGGCACTGCTGAACGCCAGCCGCTACCACCAGCAGTTTCTGGAAAACTGCGGCAGCCGCTGCGGTGTACTGGTATTGCCGGAATCGACCGATAATCTGGCCACCTTCGAAGAGATCGCCGCCCAGCACTCCGTCGAACTGGTGCAACTGCTCTGCGGCCAACAACTCGCCGAGGTGGCGGGCATTACCCTGGATGCCGAGCTGGGGCTGTTCTTCCCGCAACTGGGCTGGATCAATCCCCCCTCCGTCTGTCAGGCACTGGCAGAGCACCCGCTGATCCAGCGCCAGACCGCTGAAATCGAAACCCTCACTTATGAAAGCGGCCAGTGGCAGGCAATGGATGGGGACGGCAACACAGCGGCTTCGGCCACTGTGGCGATTATTGCCGGGGCGTTCCAGAGCAACCGCTTCGAGCAAACCAGCCACCTGCCGCTAAAAGCCATTCGCGGCCAGATCAGCTGTCTGCCCGCCACGGCAGCCAGTGCCAAGCTGAAAACCGTGATCTGCGGCGAAGGTTATCTGGCTCCAGCCCATGGCGGCATGCACACCCTGGGCGCCACCTACCATTTGGGCGAGACCAGCAGCGAGGTGCGCGTCGAAGATCACCGGACCAATCTGCAGCAACTGACGAAAACCGATGCCGGCGCGGCGGCGCTATTTGAGCCGGCAAATCCCGAACAGCTGACCGGTCGCGCCGCCTTCCGCTGCACCACCCCGGATTACCTGCCCATTGCCGGACCTGCCCCGGTGCTGGACGATTACCTGAGCGACTATGAACTGCTGCGGAAAAACGCCCGCTCCCATATCCCGATGGCGGGCAGTTACTGGCCGGGGTTGTACCTGAACTGCGGCCACGGCTCCCGGGGCATGAGCTATGCCCCGCTGTGCGCGGAACTGATTGCCAGTGAACTCTGTGGGGAAGTGCCGCCGATGTCCCTGGAGCTGCGCCAGGCGGTGCATCCGGGGCGGTTTATTATTCGCGATATGAAGCGCGGCAAGCGCTGACTGCTGAAATCCTACTCCTCGTAATCAGCCACTTTCTGCTTTGCCTTGCGGGCATTGTTGGCCAGCATTTCCGCCGAGCCGGAACCGCAAGAGATGATGGTGCGCATGGCCTCCTCCACGGTGACGTGTGGCAATACCTGCACGCAATCGGCAGGCAGGTGATAGGTCATGCCGGACGTGGGAATCGGCGCGGTGGGCACAAACACCGTAAAGGCACCGTCCGGGTGACGGCTGGTAACAATGGCGGTCACCGTCACCGGAGAATCCGGCCCGAACACTTTCGCCAGCGCCGCCTGGCCCTTGAGCAGGCTGTCCTCGCTGCTGCCACCGAGCAACTGTGACACGATCTCGCGGATGGTCCGGTAGCCCGGCGCCAGCTTTGCCAGCCAGCCGTCCAGATGGCCGTGCAGCCAGCCGCCGAGGCGGGTCTTGATCAGCAGCCCCACCACGAAACAGACACCGAGGATAATTCCGAACACCACCAGAAACGCCACGAACTCATTCAGCGCCGTCTCCTGCTGCAACAGGCCGGTGAGCGGACTGATCAGATCGGAAATGGTCCCGAACAGCCACACAAAGATCATGGCCAGCAACGCGATGGGCAGCACCACCATCAGACCGCCGAGCAGGGTCAGGGTGACAAATGAACGAACGCGTTCCATGGTCTATCCTCAGAGTGGGTTCTGGTTAAAGCGGAGAAAACGTGCAGTGGAGTTGACCGCTATCAAATCAGAATTGCCACAACACATCTAGACTCACTGCACAAATGTAGAGGATGACACTATGAAAGCTAACGTAGGCACCGTGGATCGGGTAATTCGCATCGTGGTTGGGCTGGTTCTGATCGCCCTGGTCTTTGTGGGACCACAAACCCCTTGGGGCTGGATCGGCGTGGTGCCGCTGGCAACCGGGCTGATCAGCAACTGTCCCCTGTATAGCCTGCTGGGACTGAACACCTGCCCGATGAAGAAAGGCTGAGCCTGAGACAAGTCAACGCACCGGGAGCAATTAACAGTAAAGCAACTGTTCAGATGCTCCCGTGGCATCTCCTCCCATCTTCATGGTTCTGCAATATCCGGAAACAGACTCCTCTGTAACCTTTGTTACAGATACCAAAATCACCTTTTGGTACAATCAGACAGAACCGAATATGCGCCCTCAAACGCAATGACAAACAACAACATACCTCCAGGTAGTCTAATCGGTTCCTACCTTGAGCTGTCAGAACGCGGGCTATCCAAGTTAAACCAACACACCCGAGTTCATTCTCTTGAAAAGCACAGTATCGCTGTCCACAAAGGTGACAAGGTTTCCGGCGCTTACATCGTCATCAGAGGCTGCCTGCGGGTGTTCACCTACACGCCCAATGGCTCAGAATCTACCCTGTACTTGATTCACCCCGGCGAAACCTGTGTATTTGCCATCAACTGCCTGTTCAACAAACTGCTCTACCCCGCCTGGGTAACCGCCGAAACTGATACCGAGGTGGCCGTAATCGACGGCCCCACCTACAAAGCACTTTTCCAACGGGAAACCGCCATACAAACTCACCATTAACGCACTGTCCACAGCAGTGTTCCGCTTGATGAACGAGGTGGAGCAATTACACGGCTGGACGTTAAGCCAACGCCTGGCCAACTTTCTACTCAACCGGGCTTCCGACGACAATGAGGTCACCATGACTCAGCAAGAGATTGCCGGCCACCTGGGGAACAGCCGCGAGGTGGTTGCCAGGGTTCTTGGTGAACTCAGTAAAAAGCGCTTGATTACCACCGGTCGAGGGAAGATCTGCCTCACCAACACAGCGGGCCTGGCATCCCTGTTGTCTTAAAAGGTAATCAAACAAAGGGCTGTTACCCCCAGGTAACAGCCCCCCGCAATCAGTAACTGATGCCCAATTCATCTGCCGCGTGCTTCGTGGCAGCAAGATGATGTTCAAAACCTGGTAAAACTTTCTCCACCAACTCCTTGAACTGATCGTTCTGAATTGCTGGCAATAGAACCTGCTGGATGGCATCAATCACCCCTTGGTGAAAAGTGATTTCCCGACGCAGATAAGCTTCGTCAAAGGCAACTCCCTGTTTGGACTGCAACAAAGAGACCGTTTCCGCCAAGTCATCGGCACTGCGATCGTTGGCAGGTGGTGTGGGAACAATCCTTAACGAGTTCGCGAGATCCCTACCCATCTGCTGTACCGATTCATGGTCTGTCACTACCATTTTTGCCAATGAGCGGACCTCATCAGAGTGTCCCTGCTGTAACCCGATGCGGCCAATCCAGATATCTACCGTATTAGCCTCATCGAAAATAGCCAAAATGGTGGCATCATCCAACAATTCGCCTGCATGCACCCAGGCACTTCCCAGAGACAGCAAAACACATCCCATCACAGCAATACTGACTTTTTTCATAACTTATCTCCTTGGTATTTAGTGAAACCAAGGTAGAAAAAAATGCGGGGTGTCGTCTGTAGCAAAGATTACAGAGGGTTTTTATGTCAGGCCACAACCGGGGGATAAAATCGAGAGTAAGTGTCTTCTGGAAAATCTGAACCATTACCAAACAAGTATGGACCGCACTCAGTTGAGAGATGAAGTTAAGCCTGCCCCCTCCCTACACCAATTCACCGATAAATTTCTCTGCGACCTTCTTCTCCAATTCAATTCGTCCCTGGCACCCTTCAGGAAATATCTTTTGTAGACCTCCTGGGCCTTATAGGCGAGACGCTACTCCGAATACTTTTCGAGAACCTCACTCTTCTGGTCATTCAGGAAGCTGTCCAGGTTTTCGTTGCATTAGTTGAATACCCAGGGCTATCAGCACCAACTGGCCTCGTTCTGCGGATTCTTTAGCAATTCTTCTATATTGGCGAGAAGTACCCGGTAACCTACATTCCCGTATAACGTTTGGCGGCCATCATCAAGAACATAGGTTGGACTTCCTTTCAAACCCTGTTGCTTTGAATTCACGTAATCGCTCATCAATGAAGCCATTGCTGAGCCATCGTTGATACCCTGGGCAATAACGCTACGGTCTAAACCATTGGTCTCAACCAAGTCATAGAGAACATTCAGATGACTGATATCGAGAGCGTCAATAAAAAAGGCTGATCGGAACTGGAGGGCCATTTCTATGCCCTTGTTCTTGTCGTAGGCCGTTTCGATAGCCTTGAGAACCAGGTGAACGCTGGCCGAGGTGACAGGTTTAACTTCTGTCCATATTCTGGGGTTCACATGGGCATAATCGAAAGCAGAAGCAGATTTCTGCACATGCTCTGCAAAACCGACATACCCGCCTTTTGACTCCCACTGTGTATTCATTTTTGTTGGCACATCACCGAACACGTCCATATAGTGGTGCCGGAGCTCAATCCTACTCCCCAGCTTTTTATTTAGCTCATCTATACGTCGTTGAGAAATCCAAGCCCACACACAAAGAATGTCGGTGTAGTAATCAATGATCAATTGTTTACTCATAAGGTTTAATCCTTGGGTAACAGACCTAAAAACCACAGGGTTTATACAGATACGACTTCTATCAGCACTAGGCGCCATCAACCCCGCAGGAACCACCATCTATAATGCATATGGATGATAGCGATCTAGCTGACATAACCCAGAAATGACATTAATGTAAGCGCACCCCGGAAATTTTGGTGCTCGGCCGCTCGGTGCAGGCACACTCAGTTCCAGCGCACATCTAATCCACCACCATCTTTTCTACAACCAAGGAAGATGCTCGCTCAAAAACTCTATGGCCAGGGCTGCCAGGATCTCTGGCAAGACAATCTTTTGAAACAAGTGGCATGGTCAATGTCATATACAGCTTAGCTTCAACTGTCGTACGTCAACCTATTAGCCAAACCATACCGTTGCAGATATTTACCCCCTGGTGACCATGAAATGGCATACAGCATTACCTGCGGAGAGACAGTACCAGCAAGAGTGTTTTAGAGATTGAATAAAACCAGCAATTTTTTGAACGATCCTGACAGATTATTCAGTAGCCAAGCCGAGTTATTTCATTTTCATTGCATTATCCTTTTCTTGAAAATATATCGATCTAACAATAAATTACTCCGTTCAACGCCCACTGATAAAATATCGTCAACTTTCACATTGACACAAAGATAAAAATTTCTATTAGCAAATATTTTGTGGCAAGGTAAAAAACAAAACTTAACAAGACTCAGCTTATGTTACAGGCCGTATTTATTAACAAGAGATGAAAATAAGAGAGAATCTAAAAATGCGATTACCGAGACCCTTAGCATCAACTGACTGGCTGGCGGACAACCTTGAAGAGCCTAACTTAAGAATTTATGACGTAACTCTTTACGTCGAATATAAAGGCGATACAGGCAGCTTTGGTGGATATAACCTTGACCCGGAAACGGCTCGCAACGAGTGGGCAAACGAACACATACCCGGCTCTTGTTTTATCGATATCAGTCGTCAGCTTTTTGATCCAAACCAAAGCATCCCATTTATGATGCCCTCACCAGAACTCTTTGCCAGAGCTGTGACGGCACTGGGCATTGCCGACAATACCGCCGTCGTTCTTTTTAGCAAAGGCTGCCAGATGTGGGCCACCAGAGTGTGGTGGATGCTGCGCTCTATCGGTTTTGATAATGTGGCCGTTCTGGACGGGGGCTGGGAGAAATGGAAACGCGAAAATCGCCCTACCAACAACATGATTCCCAAGTATCCCGTAGGGAGCCTGTCTGTTACTCCACGACCTGAAATGTGGGTGAATAAACACAGGATGTTACAGGTGTTAGAAGCTGGCGGCCCAACTATGGTGAACGCTCTTCCCCATGAAGTGTATACAGGGGAATTAAACCGTTATGGAAGACCCGGCCATCTACCCGGCAGCCACAGCGTGCCCTATGAGTCAGTTATCAATCCCAATACCGGGGAATTTCTTAAGCCGGATCAGCTGCGCCCACTATTTGCGAAGAGTGGCGCTTTGAATGCAGACAAGGTAATCGCCTATTGTGGCGGGGGCATATCCGCAACCATGGACTGCATGGCTATGAGCCTGTGCGGACAGGACAATGTCGCAGTTTACGACGGATCAATGAATGAATGGGTCCTCGATGAAACCCTGCCATTGAAACTTGGCCTCGAACCTTAGAGGCATTAAAAGCTCCTCCTGTTCACGATGTCTGGGATGAACAGAGGATAGAAAACAAATCCCTGGTAAATCCTGTTGATTTACCAGGGATTCGAAATATGAGGGAACATTGATATCCTAGCTATTCACTGTTCTTAGCCAATCGTGAAAGGCTGTTTCGAACTTGATATATCCTGGAAACGAAACGGGATCTCCAAAGGGAAGGATTTGCGTTGCCCAAAATCCCCCATAACCATTTTCACGATCAATCCAGTAAAAAGATTGGCCAACCCAGCCCAGCCCAAGGCACCAGCCGGTCGCCCTGTGGGTGCAACCTCATCATTGACCATAAAGTTAAAAGACCAGGACTTTGGTTGACCAGAAAAGAACTCAGCATCATTGCTCAGTGTCGGATCTGAACTGATCAGCGGCGTTATTTTCATATCCCCCAGCTGATTTTGGGCCGCCATCGTTACGGTCTCAGCCTTTAGAACACGACCATTTTCACCCATACCATCATTCAGCCACATCCGTATAAAGCGCATATAGTCACCTACAGTACCGTACAGACCGTGCCCCCCCATATGCACTTCAGGGTGATCTGGCAGTTCGAAATCTGTCGGATTCAGTGATCCATCAGGATCACGCATATGCATGACAGCTAGCTTCTGGCGCAAGTTATCGTTGAGTTCAAATGTCATACTCTGAATGCCAAGAGGTTCAAAAAGACGCGTTTTGAACACCTCCCCGAGGCGTTTTCCAGTGATGCTCTCGATCACCTGGCCACACCAGTCCAGGTTAATTCCGTAATTCCACTCCTCGCCAGGATCAAATAACAGGGGCACCATTAATGAGGCCTTGGTTCCACTTATCACACTCTGCTGGCCTTTTTCTGCGACCAGCCTGTTATAGACCTCACTAAAGAACTCGTAACCGAACCCTGCTTGATGGAGAAGTAACATCCGTGTTGTTATCTGTCTTTTTGGCGGGCGATAGATAGGATCACCCTTCACATCAAAGCCTTCAATAACAGCTAATTTTCCAATATCCGGAACGTATTGCTCTGCAGGGGCATCCAGGTCGAGCCGACCTTCTTCGAACAACTGTAAGGCCGCAGTGGCAGTAAAGGCTTTAGTCGTCGAAAAATGTCCGAAAACTGTATCCAGAGTCATGTCGGCATCATTATCAATACTGCGTTTTCCGGCAGCACCTTCATAAATATTCTGCTGCCTGTCAGTGACCATTGCGACAACCCCTGGCACACGCACAGAAGATTCAGTGGTGCCCTTGAGAATGGCGTCAGCATTGAATTGATTTTTCATTCCTTCCTCCCTACAAACAGGTTTTTCCTGTCTTTTATGTATTGCTTCTGGATCAGGTTTCTCGAACCAGTTGTGCAGACGAGTTCCACAACTGACCTATTGGCCTCGGGAACAATCTTCCCAAATGTGTTTTCTCTCGCCAGGCAACTCGCCTTTAAAGTTTGGTAAACCCTGGGTATCCCGCTTCTGCGACCTCGCTGCACTTCTTCCGATAAGTGCCAACACCACCGGTATAGGACAGAACTCGCCTTGGTTTGCCGGGAACGTTAGCCCCCAGATACCAAGACTCGGTTTTGGAAATCAGGTTGGCGTCAGCCGTTTTGTCATGATGCTCGATCCAGGCCTCTTCTGTTTCTTCATCCGGCTCTATATAGACCAGGCCGTTATCTTCTAAATAGCGGATACAATCTGTGATCCATTCTGTTTGTTGCTGCAGACAAGTGGTCATATTACAAAGGGCCGCTGATGGCGCGAGGGGCACGGCCGTGGTGAATAAGTTGGGATATCCGTGAATCATCAACCCCATTGTGGTACGGATATCTCGACTCCATTCGTCACTGAGACTGCGGCCATGTCGCCCCCGAATATCCATTCTGGTAAGCGCTCCTGAACCGGCATCAAAGCCGGTGGCCATAACAATGATATCCAGCTCATGAACGGTTCCATCCGCCAGCTTTATACCTTCTGGCACCACCTCGACAATTGGATTGTCCTTGACACTCACGGCCTCAACATTCGGACGGTGGTAAGTTTCCAGGTAGTTTGTTTCCAGGGGGACACGGCGAATCCCAAAACCATAATCGCTGGGGACTAGCATCTCGATCAGTTTTGGATCTTTGAGACGCTCACGCATTTTTCCACGGATAAATTCTGATACTTCCTCGCTGACATCCTTTTCGAAATACATCTCGGCGAAGGAGCCAAGCCACATTTTTAGCGACCCGTCCTGATATATCTCCTCGAGTAATTGAGCCCGCTGTTCCGGAGTATATTCGTGCCACCTGAATGGCAAATCGTAATCAACCCCTGCAAACGTATGAGGGATTATTTTTTGAATTTCATCAAACCGGGATTTATAAGCGGCGACATCACCCTCATCATATTTCGGATTCTTCATGGGAAGAATATATTGCGGGGTTCTGACAAAGACCTTGAGCTCTTCCACCTTGTCAGCGATGGTCTGGATCACCTGAATTCCCGTGGCACCGATACCAATCACACCCACTCGCTTCCCTTCTAACTCAACACCGTCCTGAGGCCAGCGAGCTGTATGGAAAATATTTCCCTTGAAGCTTTCCTGACCGGGAAAGACATTGGTCATGGGGGCTGACAACATGCCGCAACAGGTGATGAGATAGAGGGTATCGAAGATTTCCCCATCAGTGGTCAGGACTACCCAACGCTTTGAGAGATCATCAAAGACTGCTCTCTCGACGGTAGTATCGAACTGCATGTCCTTACGGAGATTTAGTTTGTCCACCACATAATGCGTCCATTGCTCTATTTCCCCCTGCCCAGGAAAACGTTCGCTCCAGCTCCAGTCTTTGTAGAGTTCTTCCGAGAAAATATACTGGTAAAGAGGTCCATCTGAATCCAGCCGGGCGCCCGGATACCGGTTCCAATACCAGGTCCCTCCAACGTCGGGGGCGGTATCGACACACATGACATCCAGACCCATCTGGCGGAGCTGGTAAAGTTGATACATGCCGGCAATACCAGCACCGATGACAAGCGCATCGAGCTTTGTATACTTTTGGCCAATTTCAGCATTAATGCCTTGCGTTTTTTCGAGCATGAATCCCCCTGCCTCTGTCTTTGACGATTTTCCGGGTATCTCTTAGCAAACGAGTCCGTTGCTCTTGTTATCGGAATACGGCACCCGGTACGTAGTTGGGTAAAGATGACAATTACAGGTTTTGTTGTATTGAACGAAGCGGGCTATTGCTTGAACAGTATTGGCAGGATCAAGGGATGGATGCGGACCGCCCGGCCAATCGAACAGCTTGACCTCTGCCACCAATATGTAGTAATCAACCGTACATAAACGTTAGCTTCGACACCCCACGTAATGGGGCCAAGGAGGGGGGGAGTCAGGAAACCCGGCAACCGACAGAATGATAATGAACAAGCCTAAAATCGCTCAGAACCTCATCACACCTGAAGAACTCCCAAAGTGGGTTCCCGGAAGAGCACTATCAAAAGGTAGTGGTCCGGGATGGAGCGACATTGGACAAATCACCTATGAGTTCCAAGGTCAAAGCGTTCCGATCCCGGGAATGGACAGATTTCTGTTAGTCCAATACCTTCAAGGCCAGACGCCTATGGAGCGAAAATTTGGCAGTCGGTTGACCCGCACCCACTGCGCACCCGGCGACTTCACGTTACAGACCTTTGGCGAAGACAGCCATTGGAACTGGCAAGAAAATATCGTCGTATCGCATATCTATCTGAAAGACGAAATGATGCGCAAGCTCGCTTCTGAAATTGAGGGTCGTGAAGTCGGGGAGATAGCCCTGCACGACGTGTTACGGGGGCAAGACGATGTTGTAAGGCATATTGCCGGCCAAATTACTCAGGAAGCCGCTAAAGGAGGGCACGGGTCCTCTATCTATGTAGAAGCCCTGTCAGTACAACTGGCCGTTCATCTGCTTCGAAACTACGCCACCTGTAACTTCAAACAACGCAATTGCCCGGGGATGCTCACGCGAGCGGATATGAAATTGCTTCGGGAGTATGTGGAGGCGCATTTAGATGAATCCCTCACACTGGAACAGCTTGCAAACCTGTTTAACATGGGTGTATGGACGTTCAATCGCTACCTAAAGCGCACAATTGATCAATCAGCCTACTCTTTCGTTCAAGACTGCAGGCTTCAGCGGGCAAGTCAGCTGATACGTAACAGCAACATGCCGCTGAAATGCATCGCAACCCAGTGCGGCTTTTCCGACCAGCCACACCTGACCCGTGCGTTCCGAGCCAGATACGGTGTAACGCCAGCCAATTACCGGCGCCAGACGCTCTGATTTTTTGACTCTACAAGGATGAAATCGGCCAGGCGTTCATACCATAATCCGTCGCCGATCCAGCTTTTAATGTGGGATCAAGCGGAACCAGCCCGCCTATACCTATTTTGGCCTGACTGAATCCTTCCCATAAACCAGATCGCCGATGATTCTTTCGGCAACCTTCTTCTTCAGTTCGATCAGTCCCACCTCATCCCTGGCACCCTTCAGGAAATAGATCTCGTAGACCTCCTGGGCCTTATAGGCGGGACGCAACTCCGGATACTTTTCGAGAGCGGTGTTCTTCGCGTCATACAGGAAGCTGTCCAGCAGCTCCTGATACTTCTGTTGCTTGTCTTCTGTCGAACCCACTGCGCTCTGTTCCGGTGTTGGTTGAGTCATGATTGAAACTTCTAACGATCAGCTCCCGGACCATGGACCAAAGAGCCTAAATCAGCCTAGGACAGCGCGATCGCATTCCCGGGGTTGCCAGCATACAACATTCATCGCCGCGGCAAAAAACAGTGTGCAAGCGACGCCGTATCCTCAAGGTGACAGGGGCTGATCCAGGTCAATAACACTGCTTCAACAGGGGCGCACTATGAACTTAGGGAACACACCAACCAGGAGTAAATGAATGATCAAATATGTGAAAGGCGACATCCTGCTGAGCAAGGCAGAACTGATTGCCCACAGCGTTGCCCCAAATGACAACTTCGGTCAGGGCTTGGCCCTCTCCCTGAGAGAACAGTGGCCCGCCATGTACAAGGATTTCCGCCACTTCTGCCAGGTGAACCACCCGAAATCAGGAGAAGTCTGGGTTTGGGGCGGAGCGGGCGGTGCGCGAATCGCCAATCTGTTGACCCAGGAAGCGGCCTACGGCCACGGCGAAAAGCCGGGTAAATCCACCTTGGCCCACGTCAATCACAGCCTGCGTGCACTGCGCCAAGAAATTGAAAAAGAAGGTGTGACCAGCGTCGCCCTGCCCAAACTGGCGACCGGTGTCGGCGGACTCGACTGGGATGAGGTGAAACCCCTGATTGAGAATCACCTGAGCGATTGCGGTGCTTCAGTTGATGTCTATGAGACTTATGTGGCTGGGGAAGCGGCCTGATAGGTAATTGTTAACGCCCGGTACACCGGCGGCGCGTAGCGCCGTCCGAGTGCTGCCGCTTGCTAAATGGCAATTTAGATTCGTGCGACATCAATGTTGTAGCCTTGAGCACACATTTCTTTTGCCAAGATAAGCCCAGCTTCCTTAGCAAGATCGTCTTTGAAAGGAATGTAAATTAGCCCTTGAATATCTGACGGCCGCTCCATGTTTTCTTGCTGTTTTAATAGAATGGCCACTCGCTTACGACCGAGCTTGGAAAGTAACATGCCAAGTTCTAGCACTACATTTTGCCTTGCTCTGTATGCCGACTCATCTGCGTGCTGTGCCCGATGCCCTTTGTCATCCGGTGTAGCAAGAACCACAGCAAATTGAACATCCGCAGTGTACGCTTCCAACTTTTCGATAATGGTTTGACCTTCTGAAGGCAGCTGATCGAGTATCAGTGGCTCCATGCCCCAGCGGCGCAACATAGCCTCTAACTGGGTACGGGCGGGCTCATCATGACCGTATACGACGAAAACTTTGTTATTGCCTCGAACTATTCCTGCCGCTGGCGCTGCTGCTAGCTGCCCCCCTGGATTAAGCCCAAGTAACGCTTTTACGTTTTCTTGTTCTTTTCCGCCTACTACAATTTTCCCCGAGTCGTATACATTCACCGACGAACCATTGGTGAATTTAATTTGTTGTCCATAGCCAATGACTTTTACTTCGTCAACCATATATCCGTTGGCAGCAAGTATTTCTTGTACTTTCTCTAAATTCACTCAAAACTCTCCCATTGCCATTTAACGTTTAAAGCAGCCGCGCTGTATGCGTCGGATGGCTTTTCTTGTTAGGGTTCTATTTCACCTGTCCTAGCTTCTGCCCATTCATGGTGAGCAACAATACCAAAGTTATATTTATGATGTGCTTGTTCAAACAGCTCATCGGGTACTTTACAAATGATGTGCTTTAACAGTTTTTCACCTAGAGAGTTAACAAACCGAGCAAGAGCAATAATAAAAAGTTGAGCGTATGTTAGCCCAACGGGAGTGTTCTCCCTCATATATTTCAATGCTGGCGACATAGTTGAATCGACATGAGCGCCACCGCCTTTATCAGCAACTGAACGAATGATTTCCTCTATTGTGAGATCAGCAGGACTGAAGGTCACATATTGCTTGCTCCATTCAGAGATAGCTACCAGCTTGGTGTTACTCAACTGAAGATCTGCAATAGACAAGCCATTAACAAACTGTGTGATTTCAAAAGGCATTTGCGCAACACGATTAGTGCCAGCTTGGGTTTGATTAATATGCAAATAGCCAGATGCCCTAGGGGACCAATTAATAGACTCCAAGGCAGATATTTCTAGATTAGGGTAGACAGCAAGAAGCAATGAGTTATCTTTCCGCTGCCTTCTATCACAAAGCAAAATTCTCAGTTGACCAGCCAAAGCTCTATACATATGCGTTTCTCCTGCATACACACAGGAAAGACATGTATTTATGACTTTGAAGGTTTCTCTTAACTCGTCTTTTAAATATGAATTGGAATTTTCCACAAGAACCCTAACGCCTAAGTATGGGGCGGAGGGGCGGAGGTGCGGCAGCACCGGAGTCCCGCACCACTTTTTTGTTAAGTTTTATGGCTAAGGGCTGCGCTAACAGCCCCGCCAAAGGAATACCTTAGATGCAAACTGAAATCAAAATGGCAATTGCCACGATGACAGAAGCTACATCTACGGATAACCGTAGTTTGGAAGTAGTGATAGTGAACATTGTTAGTGCTCTCAATACTCCCGAGCCGGCTCAGGATGTGAAAAAACCTGAGCTTTACGTCCCAGGCCAGGGACGCCGCCGAAGCCGGAAGCTATCCGGTATTTCGACGGATTGCCTCCCGAAGTACCAGTTCGGTCGGCAGGGCGTGGTACCACATTATAGGGAACGGTATTCCGGTGATTACCGGAGCCGGGCCTATAGAGTGCGCCCCTCACTGCGGCTATTTTTTACTGGCCCCGCCAGCTTGCCGCAATGTTCTTTTAAAACTTAACAGTCTGTTAATGAGGCCTTCGGACTCATAATCTTTATTATCGCGGCGCCCTTATAACAAGTTATCGGGGCGACCAAAAGACAGCCTAACCACCTGTTTCAATGTAGAAATAATTCTCCCCTTCTAAGGGCAACAATTTTCTCTGCGAAAAAAACTGAGGGAGATGATGAACAGGCCTTCCACTAATCTCTTTTCAAGGAGGGAGAGTCACCATTCCTTTGGTCTACCCATTGATTAAGCCATAACTCCCGCCCTCGAAAAAGCCCTTGCCCAGCATCCAGTTAACTCGCCGCTCAGTACTCCACAGCCCGCTCATTATCTGCTTGCGGCTTTTTGCTTCTAGCCAATAACACCCACAACTTCTGGTGAATCACCAGCGCAGCCAGAATCAGCCCCGCCCCCAGTATCATCGGTGGGGTCACCACTTCATCCACGGCAAACACTCCCAGCACCATGGCCAGCACCGGAGTGATCAGAGGAATCAGCGATACCGTTTCCACCGCCAGCTGGTTGAGGATGTGGTAATAGGCGACAAAGCCGACCAGTGAGGCGAACAGGGTTAGATACAGCAACGAGGCCAACCCCACCGGGGTGGGATTGATGGGCTCGACGCCGAATACCGCCACCCAGGTGATCAGCATGCCGGGCAGGGAAAAGGCCATGGCGCCCAGGGTCTGCTCAAAGGCCGGGACAGTCATGGTTCTGCTGAGTCGCTTCACCCACAGGGCACTGGCGGAGAACGACAGGTTGGACAGCAGCATCAGGCCGATGCCGATGGCGCCGTCTTCCCCCATGTTGAGCCGGTCGAAGAAGATAAAGATGAGGCCGACAAAGGCCAGGCCGATAGCCAGCAGCTTGCGCGGCTGCAGCACGCTCTCCCCCAGGATGGGCCGGGTGAGCAGCGCAGTGACGAACGGCGACAGGCCGAACATCAGCGAGATCAGCCCGGAGGAGATGTAGTCCGCCGCCATGTAGACCAGCGCCATGTTCGGAAACAGGCTGACGGAGGCCGCTGTGTAGATCTTCCAGTGGCGACGGATATTCAGGCCAGCGTAGCCGCCGATAGTGCAGATGATGCTGCCCAGCAGGAAGGCGAGCATGATGCGCAGGCTGAGGCCCGCCATGGGGCTGAAGGACTCCCCGCCCAGTTTGATCGACAGGGGCGTGGTGGACCAGACCAAAATCACCAGCAAATAGGCCAGTTGTACCAGCATGGTATTCTCCCGAATACGCGCCGCATCATTCGAAAACTCTGGAGCCTGAAACGAAAAAGGCCGCAGAGGGAACGTCTGCGGCCTTTGAAAAAAAGAGGTTCTAGTCAGCTCATTTTTCCACCGCACGGGAACGCGCCCAGCAGAGTGCTCGCACTCGCTTGGCCACGACCGGGTTGGCAGAAAACATGAAATTCATGGTTGGTTCGCAATTGAATCTGACGTCGGGCAACTATACCCGCCCGGTTCCGGCCAGAACAAGCGGCAATCCCGATAAATTGACGAATGGCACGGCAATCAATCGGACATATTTTCGCGCCGGGCCGGCTGGTATGATGGCGGCCTGTTTTTTCGACCTGCAGTCATGAACGAATCCACCCCCATAGCCCTGTTTGCCTTTGCCCTGTCCATCACCGGACCGATCTTCCTGGTGGTGCTGCTGGGGCTGTTCCTGAAACGCATCGGCCAGATTCCCGGCCAGTTCGTCAAACCCGCCTCGGACCTGGTGTTCAACGTCGGGCTGCCGGTGGTGCTGTTCCTCAGTATCTACCGGGCGGACCTGGAACATTTCGACATGGGCGTGCCGCTGCTGGTGGCGGTTCCCCTAACGATACTGCTGTTCGCCCTGTCCTGGCCGGTGGGTAAACTGCTGACCCGCAACGGCGCGGACCAGGGCATCTTTGTGCAGGGGGCATTTCGCGGCAACCTGGCAGTGATCGGGCTGGCCTTCTGCAACAACGCCTACGGCCAGGTGGGACTGGCCACCGCGGCGGTGCCGATTGCGCTGCTGACGGTGCTCTACAACGTGCTGGCGGTGGTGGCGCTGAACCCGCTGCAGAGCGGCGACGGCCGTTCACCGCTACGACGGATGGTGCGCAATACCTTCCGCAACCCGCTGCTGATCAGTATTGCGCTGGGCTTCCTGATGAAGTTCAGCGGTCTGGCGCTGCCGAAACTGCTGGAATCCACCGGCAACTATTTCGCCCAGATGACCCTGCCGCTGGCGCTGCTGTGCATCGGCGCCTCCATGAATCTGGGCGCGCTGTCCCACTCCGGGGCCAGCACGCTGGGTGCCTCATTGATGAAGTTGATCGCGATGCCGGTGCTGATTGTGAGCACTGCTGCCTGGCTGGGCGTGCAGGGGATGGCGATGGGGATTCTGTTTTTCCTCACCTCGTCACCCACCGCCGTGGCCAGTTTCATTCAGGTCCGGGCGATGGGCGGCAACGGTGAACTGGCCGCCAACATGGTGGTGCTGTCCACCCTGCTGGGAATGGTGACAGTGACCGGAGGACTGTTAGTCCTCAAGGCACTGGGTCTGGTTTAACTGTCTGGTTTAGGAATTGGCGGCAACGCGACTCATGTAGGTCGCGCTGACGGTATCCCTGGTCACCAGGTGATTCATCAGCCAGCTGGGGAAACGGCGTGACAGGTAGTCCCTGAGGCGCGCCACGTCCCGACCCTCGCTCCAGCTCCGATATTCCGCCTCCATTTCCCCCAGCACCCGCAGGTGCTCGGCCAGATGCAGCGCATGGGCCGGGAAATGAGTGGCTTCCATTTCGCGGTTCTCGTGATCAAAGTGCTGTCGGTGGTGCTCGACCAGTTCCTGCATCAGGGAGTCGATGCGGTCGGCGACGAACTGCGGGTCATCCAGGTTAATCAACGCTTCCAGTCGGTTGGCGATCGCCAGCGCTTGCTGGTTTTCGCGGTTCATGAACTCCATATCGACTTTGGGAATATTGTGGTGATCGAACATAAGGGGAACCCTCTCGTTGAATTAGCAACCTCCCTCAAAGCTGATTTTTACGCCTTGACCTGCATCAACACCACACTACTTTGGCATCATAGACACCGCACTTTGGCACAAGAGCCACGCCCTTTGGCACCATCCAATCCGCGGCCAACCATCATGGATATACGCCCTGACGGCGAGTAAGATACTGGTTTTGCCCGAATACCTGACCGAGGTCGTTCTATGAGTCTACAGGCACATCCCGCTTTCGAATTTCTGCGCAGTGAGCGCGTGGAGTCCCTGAACATTGACGTGGCGGAATACCGTCACCGCAAGACCGGCGCCCAGCACATACACATCAGCGCCGACAACCCGGAAAACGTATTCCTGGTGGCCCTGCGCACGGTGCCCCACGACTCCACCGGGGTCGCCCACATCCTCGAACACACGGCGCTCTGCGGCAGTGAAAAGTACCCGGTGCGCGACCCGTTCTTCATGATGATCCGGCGCTCCCTGAACACCTTCATGAACGCCATGACCAGTTCCGACTGGACCGCCTACCCGTTCGCCAGCCAGAACCGCAAGGACTTCAACAACCTGCTGGATGTGTACCTGGACGCGGTGTTCTTCTCGCGGCTGGACGAGCTGGACTTCTGCCAGGAAGGCCACCGGGTGGAGTTCGAGGAGCCGAACAACCCGAACTCGCCGCTGGTCTACAAGGGCGTGGTGTTCAATGAGATGAAGGGGGCCATGAGTTCGATTCCGGCCACCCTGTGGCACACCATGTGCGAATACCTCTACCCCACCACCACCTACCACTACAACAGCGGTGGCGACCCGACCTGTATTCCGGATCTCACCTACCAGCAGCTCAAGGATTTCTACAAAACTCACTACCACCCGTCCAACGCCATTTTTATGACGTTCGGCGATATTCCAGTGGCAGAGTTGCAGGGGGATTTCGAAGACAAGGCATTGAGCCGTTTCGACAAGCTGGATGTGAACATCGCAGTGCCTGACGAGCAGCGCTACAACGCGCCGCTGGCGATAGAGAAGCCCTATGCCTTCAATGAAGAGGGCAGCACCGAAGAGAAAACCCACATCATCGTGGGCTGGCTGCTGGGCAAGGCCACCGATCTGGAAGCCAGCATGGAGGCGCACCTGCTGAGCAGCGTACTGCTGGACAACAGCGCCTCACCGCTGCAGAAAGCCCTGGAAACCACCGAGCTGGGCTCCGCCCCTTCGCCCCTGTGTGGACTGGACGACTCCCAGCGGGAGCTGTGCTTCATCTGCGGCATCGAGGGCAGCGAGGCGGACCGCGCCGAAGCCCTGGAGCAAATGCTGCTCGACGTGCTGCGGGACGTGGCGGAAAACGGCATTCCCCAAGAACAACTGGAGGCATCCCTGCACCAGCTGGAACTGCAACAGCGGGAGATCGGCGGTGACGGCCACCCCTACGGCCTGCAGCTAATCCTCACCTCTCTCACCAGTGCCACCCACCGCGGCGATCCCATCGCGTTGCTGAACCTGGACCCGGTGCTGGAAAAACTGCGCGCCGAAATTCAGGACCCGGAATACATCAAGCAACTGGCCCGCAAGCTGCTGCTGGACAACCCGCACCGGGTGCGTCTCACCATGGTGCCGGACAGCAAGCTGTCGGCCCAGCGGGATGCCGAGGAAACGGAAAAACTGGCAGCCATCAAGGACAGCCTCGACGACGCCGGCAAACAGGCTGTAGTGGCCCGCGCCGAAGCCCTGAAACAGCGGCAGGAGAGGAAGGACGACGAGTCCATCCTGCCCAAGGTGGGTCTGGAAGACGTGCCCCCGGAAATGGCCTACGTGGCCGTCACCGAGCGGCAATCCGCCCCGCTGCCGCTGACCAGCTACGGCGCCGGCACCAACGGCCTGGTCTACCAGCAGATCATCCTGCCACTGCCCGCCCTAAGCGACGAGCAGCTGGACCTGCTGCCGATCTACTGCCAGAGCCTCACCGAACTGGGGGTCGGCGACAAGGATTACCTGGCCACCCAACTGTGGCAATCGCAGGTGTGCGGCAGCATCAACGCCTATGCCACTGTGCGCGGCAAACCGGACAATGAGCAGGCGCTGTCCGGCTTCATGACCCTGTCTTCCAAGGGCCTGACCCGCAACCAGGACGCCCTGACCGAACTGATGCAGGCCACCCTGGAGCAGGTGCGCTTTGAAGAGCTGTCGCGCATCCGTGAATTGATTGCCCAGACCCGCGCCCGCCGCGAGACCAGCGTCACCGGCAGCGGCCACAGCCTGGCCATGGCGGCGGCTGCCAGCGGCATCAGCCCCGGCGCCAAGCTGGCTCACCACTGGAGCGGCCTGGCGGGCATTCGCCAGATCAAGAAGCTGGATGCGGCGCTGGCCGACAAGGGCAAATTACAAAGCCTGGCCGAACAACTGGCTGGCATTCACCAGTTGATGCTCAGCGCGCCCAGGCAATACCTGCTGGTGGGCGAAGACGAGAAGCTGAGCGACTACAAGCAGACCCTGCAACAGCACTTCGCGCCGATCACCAACCTGGACTTCCAGTCCTTCAGCCAGCCGGAAATTCACCAGCCGGTGGCGGAGCTGTGGAAGACCAGCACCCAGGTGAATTTCTGTGCCAAGGCCTACCCGACAGTGCCGGTATCCCATCCGGATGCCGCGCCGCTGACAGTGCTGGGCGGTTTCCTGCGCAACGGCTACCTGCACCGGGCCATCCGCGAACAGGGCGGCGCCTACGGCGGCGGAGCCAGCCAGGAGAACAACATCGCGGCATTCCGCTTCTTCTCCTATCGCGACCCGCGCATCGAGGGCACCCTCAATGACTTCGACGCCTCCCTCAACTGGCTGCAAAACGAAACTCACGAGTGGCGCCAGGTGGAGGAAGCCATCCTCGGCGTGATCAGCAGTCTCGACAAACCCGGCTCACCCGCCGGCGAAGCCAAGGAGACCTTCCACGCGGAACTCTATGGACGCAGCCGCGAAGTGCGCGAACTCTTCCGCAACCGGGTACGCCAGGTACAACTGGATGACCTGAAGCGGGTGGCTGCCACCTACCTGACCCCGGAGCGGGCCAGCACTGCGGTGATCACCAACCCCGACCAGGGCAAGCTGGCGGACACCCTGAAACTGACGCCGGAATCCCTGTAGTGTTTGAATACCGCATCGAACCGCGCTTTTCCGAAACAGACGCCCTCGGCCACATCAACAACACTGTGGTGCCGGTGTGGTTCGAAGCGGCGCGCTCGGACATCTTCCGCATGGTGCACCCGCGCCTGACTCGTGAGGACTGGCCGATGATCCTGGCGGGCATCAAGGTGGATTTTGTCGACCAGATTCACCTGGGCGGCGAAGTCACCGTGAAAACCGGCATCCAGAAAATCGGCACCAAGTCGTTCACCGTGGGCCAGCAGGCCTACCAGCACGATAAGCTGGTGGCGCGCGGCGAAGCTGTACTGGTGTGGTTCGACTACCGGCAGCAGGCCTCCCAGCCGATCCCGGAAGACGTGCGCGCGCTGCTGCAACCGCATCTGCTGGAAAACAGTCCCGCATGAGCAAAGACAACATCTACGCCGAGCCGCAATTGACCATTGCTGGCTTTCGCTTTGACCGGGCCGTGGCGTCGGTCTTCCCGGACATGATCAAGCGCTCGGTGCCGGGCTACGAAACCATCATTGCCATGACCGGCACCCTGGCGGAGCGCTATGCCCAGCCCGGCAGCCGCTGCTATGACCTGGGCTGCTCCCTGGGAGCCTCCACCATCGCCATGCGCCACCATATTCCCCACGACGATTGCCAGATCATCGCCGTGGACAACAGCCAGGCCATGCTCGAACAGTGTCGTCAGGTGCTGGCGCAGGATGATGGTCCGGTTGCCGTGGAACTGCTCTGCGACGATGTCCAGAACGTTGATGTTCGCGACGCCTCCATGGTGGTGCTGAATTTCACCCTGCAATTCATCCCGGTGGCCCAGCGCAGCGAGTTGCTGCGACACATCTCTGCCGGACTGCGACCGGGCGGCGTGCTGGTGCTGTCGGAAAAAGTCGCCTTCGAGGATCCGCAACACCAGCAGCTGATGATTGAGCTGCACCACAACTTCAAACGCGCCAACGGCTACAGCGACCTGGAAATCAGCCAGAAGCGCTCCGCCCTGGAAGACGTGCTGATTCCGGAAACCCTGGCTGTGCACCGCCAGCGACTGAGAGAGGCCGGCTTCAGCAGCGTCGATGTGTGGTTCCAGTGTTTCAACTTCGCCTCACTGATCGCCATTAAATAACCATGATCGACTTTGCCCCGCTGATTGCCGAACTGGCCAAAGGCCCCCTGTCCTCCTGGGCGGAATTGCTGCCGCAACAGGTGGCTGACGGCATGTCACTTGAACGATGGGGTGATCTGCCGGACTGGCAGGCAGTGCTTGAGCAACTGCCAGCCCTGACGCCGTCCCGCATCGACCTGAAAGAAGGCGTCACCATCGGTAGTGCCGCAGACTGCGACGACACCGCCAGACAGCAGCTGCGCGAGGTGCTGATGGGCCTGCACCCCTGGCGCAAAGGCCCCTACGATCTGTTCGGGCTGCACCTGGACACCGAATGGCGCTCAGACTGGAAATGGGATCGGGTGGTACCACACCTGGCACCCCTAAAAAACCGGCTGATTCTGGATGTGGGCTGCGGCAACGGCTACCACTGCTGGCGCATGCTCGGCGAGGGCGCCCGGCGGGTGATTGGCATCGACCCCTCCTGCAAGTTCGTACACCAGTTCTACGCCATGAAACACTACATCGGCGATTGCCCGGCGGATGTGCTGCCGGTGGGGATAGAGCAACTGCCGGCGGAATTACAGGCCTTCGACACGGTATTTTCCATGGGAGTGTTCTACCACCGCCGCTCGCCCATGGACCACCTGCGGGAACTGAAAGACTGCCTGCGCCCAGACGGCCAGCTGGTGCTGGAAACCCTGGTGATCGAAGGAAAACTGGGTGAAGTGCTGGTGCCGGAAGGCCGCTACGCCAAGATGCGCAACGTGTGGTTCCTGCCAAGTCCCGATACCATGCTGTCCTGGCTGCGCAAGTGCGGTTTCAAGAACCCGCGCATGGTGGACTGCACCCCCACCACCGTGGAAGAACAGCGCCCTACAGAGTGGATGACCTTTGAATCACTGCCGGATTTCCTCGACCCGGCGGATCACAGCCGCACCATTGAGGGCCATCCGGGGCCGATTCGGGCGGTGTTTCTCGCTGAAGCCTAGCAAAACTAGCTGCGTTGCCAGCACGGCGTTAAAAAACTCCTCAAATCGGTCATTTATACCGCTATAAACTCCCTCATTTAGTCGCTTTCTTCTCTAAGTACAGCCTTGCGCTGACGGCCTCGCCAACGTTTTTCAACCAGCCTACGAAAGAACCACCAGGAAAAGGAAAAAGGGGCGTAAAACTGCGGGGGACGTCAGTCGTCCAGTTCGATAACGGGCGTATCGAGCCCGAACTCATCGTGAATCTGTAGGCACCAGCGGTTGAGGCGGTCGGCGGTCAGCTCCGACTGCTGGTCCTCGTCGATGGCCAGCCCCACGAACATGCCCTGGCCGGGAATCTCGGCCTTGGAGGCGTCGTAGTCGTAACCCTCGGTGGGCCAGTGTCCCACCACTTTGGCGGCACTGCGCACCACCACGTCGTGCAGCATGCCCATGGCGTCGAGGAAAAAGTCGCCGTAGCCGAACTGGTCGCCGAGGCCGACAAAAGCCACGGTCTTGCCGGAGAAGTCGATGGATTCCAGGTCTTCCCAGAACTCCTCCCAGTCCGACTGGATCTGGCCGAAGTCCCAGGTGGGGATGCCGAGAATCAGTTTGTCGTAGTCGAGAAATTCCAGCTGGGTGACCTCGCCGATATCGTGGACGTCCACCACGTCCACACCGAGGCGGCAGGCAATGCGCTGGGCGATGGACTCGGTGTTCCCCTCGTCACTGCCGAAAAACAAACCGATTTTGGTCACTGTAATGGTCACTCCAGCCGGTGTGCGGCTAATCTCAAAACAGCCTCAGAGAAGAGGCGCTGAAAAAATCAGCGCGGATTTTCCCAGCTTAGGTGTCAGGAAACAACTGCCAGGCAGCAGATAACAGGGGCTTACAACATGGCAACGCAGGGATAACTCAGGTTAGGCGCTCAGAAATAACGGCTGAGTTGCAGTTGGATGTAATCGTCCCGGCTGAAGGAATAAAGCGGCTCATCCTGCTCGGAATTAGTGATAGCCCGAAGGCGCAATTCAAGAAAGATACTGTCACCAAAACGTCGCTCAGCTTCTACATTAAAGAATGTTTCAGAGGTTTTTTTATCTACCACGACACCCGCCAAAAGAGCGGTATCCTGTGCGTCGTTTAAGGACCAGCGAACCCCAGCGAACACATCATTATCAGCTGTGGTCAATGGCTCCTTAGAGGAACGCTCATCGTATTGGTATTCCAGCAAAATGCCGATATCGGCATCGGACTCATTCACCTGGTAAAAGGTGTACTCAAAACCCGCAACACTGGCTACGAACGTTTCATCGTAGCCATCTCTGACGATGGCTTCCAGCTTCCATAACCAGGCGTCTCTGGTGTATTGGAGGTCCAGACCCACCTGATCAATCTGATCGTAAAACGGTTTCAATTCACGGCCATTGTCGGACAGCAGCAACCTGGGTTCACGACTGGTGCCGTGAAAATAGTAAAGCCCTACATCCACATCGCCAAAAAAGTGGCTGTAACGTAAAGCCATATCCACATGTTTATCTTTAGCGCCGGATTCGTAGTCTGCATCATCCCAATCTACCGGCAAGGGTCCACGAAAACGACCATCCAGTCCGGGGAAGGTGCGTTCCCTAAAGTAGGGCAGCAGGTAAAGCGTTATGAGCCCCCAGTCTTGCTGCACCGCCAGGTTAACCATGGGTTGCCCCAACTTGTCCTCCTGATCAAGGTCTTCCACCAGATCGGTCTGGTTGACTATATCTACAAGGTGAAGGGATTCTGTGACGCCCCAGAAAACCTTGTTGATACCCACCAGAAATTCAAATTGACCTCCCTCATAGGCCCAATAGGCCTCACGGAGATCCAGATGACTTCTTTCCTCGTCGTTCTCATCCCAGCGGGCAAAGGGGATAAAAGAAGCCCTTTGATTGCCTTCTTCACTACGCCAGCGCACTTCCCATTCCCCGGAAACAGATATCTCTGCATCACTGGTATTTTGCTCCGGCCATAGGGCATCTTGTGCGAAAACACGCAACTGGAGCCCCGTATTGCCGGAAAAATCCCACCCGGAATCACCCGCAATGGCATGACCTGTACCAGCGACCAGCACCAGGGGAATCAATAAACCTGGAAACAATTGGCGAACTATATTTTTCAAGCAAATCATCTCAGCCGGGACAAACGGCCTTTTACAAAATCATTATCGGTTAAACCAACACCAAACTTGTACTCACCGTAAACCAAGTCCGTACTTTTATTGGTCTGGAGGTTTTTCATCGAAAGACGATGAGGGCGCCAGAATTTATCGTCATATTTCCTGTAATCTTCAAACACCAACTCTTTGAGAAGGCTGTCACGACGGTCATAGAACTCAATTTTTCGTATCTGGAACTCCGTGGTATCAACCCAGGAAACCTGCTTGGTATAGCCTGAATTTTCGTAACGGGGGTAACGTTCAACCACATCACACTGCAGATCGCCACAGGGCTCCTGGCGCAAGTATTTGTAACTGAATTTATTTAACTCGCTGGCAGTAAAATCTTCAAACGCAAACTCTGAACCGACAAAAGGACCAGACTTGTTTTTAGAGGAGATTCGTTTAACGCGCTTTAGCGCCGGCAGATAAAGCCACTGATCATCCGGATCAAGGATTTTTGCGTGTGAGAGCAATGCCGTGCCCTCAATATCTTTCGGTGTTGAAAACAACACCAGGCTTTTATCTCCCACAGACTCATCTGGTATTTCAAGGGTGCTGAAATACATGCTTCGAGAGGACTCCTGACCTGCCGCATTGCGGAGAATCATGGTCATTTCTGCTTCGCTGTCACCAAACCCCCTGTCTGAACGATCCGAGCGCGCCGCCACTTCAAATCCTTTCTCTTCAGGCGTCTGGGAAAAAGCGGGCAACGCACCCAACAAACTTACCACTGACAATAGTGTGGCTCTCAATATCTTTAGCTTTGTCATATTGTTACCTTCGAATTATTTATCTTCACAAAGGTGGATTGCTTTTCCAGAGCCGGGGCTAGGAGGGCTCTACTACAGGCTGAACATCCTCCGCATAGACCCTCTTCTTTTCCATGAGCAACAACAAAGCCGGGAGAAAGAGGAAGTCCAGAATCAGGGCAAACAGAATGGACAGGATGGTCATCAGCCCCATATCCACATTCATTTTGAACGCTGAAGTTGTCAGGACGAAGAAGCCGACTATCAGGATAATCGTGTTTACAATAATGGCCATACCAACATTGCGAAAGGCGTAACGGATGGAATCCTCTACAGAGAAGCCATTTTCATTCCTCGCCCTTACGAACTTGGAGAGGAAGTGCACGGTATCGTCAACAATGATACCCAGTGAGACCGAAGCCACCGTGGCCACTGAAAACCCAACCTCGCCAATTAGCACAGCCCAGGCACCGAACGTCATCAGGAGCGGCAGCCCGTTGGGTATCATGCTCAACAGCCCAAGCTTGATGCTGCGTAATGCCAGAATCATGATCAGTGCAATAGCAACAATCGCCACCAGGGTCCCTGTAACCATATTGTCAATATTACGATCGGTAATATAAGTGAACATCACCTGGGCACTAGTCGGTTGAGCCTGCATATACTCAGGCCAATTTTCAGCCATCCATTTTTTTGTATCCGCCAGGAATGTTTTAGTCTGAGAGGTCGTCACTTTGCGCAACATTGCCGTCACCCTTGTAGCGGACTTATCCACATTAATGCGGTCATTCAAATCCAGTCCATAGGGCAAAGACAGCTCATAGAGCAGTAAATACTGTGCAGACAATTCTCTATTTTTAGGTATTTGATAGAAGCCCTGGTCATCTCCATGCATGTTTTTATTCAGGCGCTTCATAATATCGGAGATGGAATACACATGTTGCACCTCGGGTCTTGTACGCAAATACTTCACGAACTTTTCAAGATTCTCCAAGTACTCTGGCTCACTGACGCCACCAGGGTTTAAAGCCGGCACTGAATATTCAATTGGATACATCCCAAAATGCTTTAACGCTTTATCAGAATCTGTACGAAACTCTACTCTCTCATCAAAATACTCGACCCATTGATCGTTGAACGTCATCATCGGGATACAAGCCATGAAGATGGCCACAATCAGACATACACCCACTAACAACCTGCGATAGTTCGCTATCACCACATCCGCAAACCGTGTCATTGCTACCTGGGACCATTCACTCTCATGTAGCGCTTTCACCTTTATTGGCAGCAGGCTCATTAGTGCCGGCAGCAATGTCAGCGAAAATACCCAGGCAGCAGCAATACCCGTTGCCGTGATGTTTCCCAGGTGCCAAAAAGGAGGAGAATCGGAAAAGTTCAGCGCCAGAAATCCTACAACCGTCGTGACCGACGTAATCGTTACCGGCATAAAGTTCAACCGTACAGCCTCGGCAATCGCATCTACCTTTGGCATGCCTTCCCGCAACAAACTGCGCAGAGAAATCAGGATATGAATCGAGTCTGCCACCGCAAGGGTCAAGATAACTGTGGTCGCACTCATAGAAATGGGCGTGAGTTTTATTGAGAAAAACCCCGCCATCCCCATGCCCACAATGCTCGAAAATAGAATGACTAACAGAACAGAAACCGTACCTGCAAGAGAGCGAAGAATGAGCCAGGTCATCACCAGGATCACGAGAAACATGAGCGGTGTCAGTGTACCGGCATCGATCATGCCAACTTCAGAAAAGCTGTTGTTCAGCATTGATACCCCAGTCAGGGAAATATCAATGCCGGCAAATTCCGAACCTATCCGATCACGCAGTTGTCTGGCCGCCTCTACGGCTTCTGGCACTTCTGTGAGACTCTTATCCGGGTACTGCAGCACCACGTTGATGGCGGTCACTGTTCCTGTTGGCGTCACCAGCTGATTCACCAATAGAGGCTCATCCAATGAAATCGCCTTGCGTGACTCCAACTCATTCTGCGCAAGATCTTTTGCATCGATAATCAGATCTTCCACGATCAGGTCATCTTCAATGGCCTTGGTGTATTGAAAGTTGCTGATGGAGTCGACGCGGATGGCGTAGGGAATTTTCCATGCCTCTGCAGTCAGGGTTTCTACTGCGGCCAATGTGTTATTGGTAAATGCCGCGTCGTCCTCTGGCTCGAGGACAAACAAAATGTTGTCATTCTTGGTATAGGTTGCCTGAAGACTCTCAAAAGCAGACAGCTCCGGGTTTTCATCAGAGAAGAAAACCCGGTAGTTCGAAGCAAACTCCAATCGGGACATCCCCGTCCCGATGCCCACTGTCACTGCGACGACTGCGACAAGCACGATCCAGCGATAGTGAATAATGGCTCGCGTCATCTTCGTTGAAAATCTGTCTATCGCTTCAAAATATCGGTCCATGAACCCACCCAATTAGTTACCATCCAGTCATAAATATGACTAAAAAATGCAGCTGAACGCTACCTGTAAACAATTACCAAAAATCTCTTTCGCAACAAGTTGCCTCTGGGCGCGGGACGGAATTTTTCCTGTTTCCGCTCAACTTGCCTAATAAACTATTCCCAGGAACTCAACACGTCTTCTAACACGTGACGAATATGATCAGTGTTAGAAAAGCCCTTTATCGTTGCCGCCAGTCCAGCTAGAGTCACCATTAAAATGGCAGCAAGTCTGTCTGGCTCTTGCTTGATGGTGATTTCGCCAGCACGCTGTGCCTTGTCGATCAGGTCGGCTAAAAAGCGCTGTTTGATGACATAACTGCGTCCGATCATTTCCTTTACATCAGGGTCGTGTGGCGCCATTTCAACCAATGAATTCAACAACATACAGCCATTACCTTCTATACTGATGGTGACGACTTCATTGAGTAGCGAACGGAGATTATCCATTGGTGAATCATGTAAATAGGCCCTGGCCGCCACATTCTTAAATGTCCGCTCAATATAATATCCAAGCGCTTTCAGGAATAACTGATGTTTGTCTCCAAATGCCTGATACAGGCTTCCCTTGTGTAGGCCAGTTGCCAGACACAAGTCTTTGAACGATGTTCCTTCGTAACCCTTTTCCCAGAAAGTGTTCATTACCGTCTCAAGTGCCCTTTCCTCCTCAAATCCTCGAGGGCGACCCACACCTTTATTTTTTTCCGCCTGACTCATTGAACTACCAATTTATTACCGATCGGTTAAATATATGTTTTTTCCTACCATCACGTCAATATTTTGAGCTCGCCTATAGAAATCCATTAGATTACTGCGACCCTTTGAGCAGAGCAGTTAGACACACGGAGGCAAAGGGACAACGTACAATAATTGAGTGGGACAGGGGGCGGTGTTGCTCGCTGGTAACGCTGGAACAACAACAAATCTTTAATAGAAAACCATTGAAAATCACTACAGATTTTCCCTGCCGCGCCAAGAGGTTACACCCCCTGCGCGATGGCTACGTCTTCAGGGCCTCGAAAGGATCCATATATGAATAACCCAGAGACTCAGCCACCGCCCGGTGGGTGACCTGCCCGGTGTAGATGTTGAGGCCATTGCGCAAATTGCCATCCTTGAACAGGGCGCCCACGGGGCTCTCTGCCAGTTTCAGCACATAGGGCAAGGTGACATTGTTGAGTGCCTGGGTGGCGGTGCGCGCCACCGCACCGGGCATGTTCGCCACGCAGTAGTGGATCACTTCATCCACCACGAAAGTGGGCTGCTGGTGAGTGGTGGGCCGGGAAGTCTCGAAACAGCCGCCTTGGTCGATGGCCACATCGACCACCACTGAACCGGGGATCATTTCGCGAATCATTTCCCGGGTGACCAGTTTCGGCGTGGACGCGCCAGGCACCAGCACTGCGCCGATCACCAGATCTGCGTGGCTGACGGCATCCTCGATGGCCGAGGTAGTGGCGTAGAGGGTGGTGATGCAACCGTCAAAGCGCTCCTCCAGCTCCCGCAGGCGATCCACCGAGCGATCAAAAATGGTCACACTGGCACCCAGTCCCACCGCCACCTTGGCGGCATTGGTACCCACCACGCCACCGCCGAGAATCACCACCCGGCCGGGGCCGACACCGGGCACCCCTCCGAGCAAGACCCCCCGGCCGCCCTGGGCCTTTTCCAGATGGTGGGCACCTGCCTGTACTGACATGCGCCCCGCCACTTCCGACATGGGGGCCAGCAGCGGCAACCTGCCGTGATCGTCGGTGACGGTTTCATAGGCGATACAGATGGCGCCGGAATCAATCAGCAATTTGGCCTGCCCTGCGTCCGCTGCCAGATGCAGGTAAGTGAACAGCACCTGCTCCGGCCGCAGCATGCGGCACTCGTCCGGCTGCGGCTCCTTGACCTTGACGATCAGCTCGGCCTGGCCGTAGACCTCTTCCGGAGTGTCGGCAATCATCGCTCCGGCTGCGCGATAATGCTCATCGGTGAAGTCGATGGCCTGCCCGGCGTTTCGCTCCACCAACACCTGGTGGCCAGCCGCCACCAGTTCCCGCACCGATACCGGGGTCAGCCCTACCCGATACTCATGGTTCTTCACTTCCCTGGGTACACCAATACGCATACAGCCCCCTCTCATTATCGTGGTCTGCCACCCGGCTTATGACTGATCAATAGGTTTTGCCGAGCGGTGATATCTGATTTGAGTATAGAAACAATGCTATGTTTCAGTGCCAATATCGCCAGGGACTGTCCGACGGGGCGGCAACCTGAAAATGGGCGGTGTATCATGAAGGGCCGTGACGTTTTACCGGTTTTGCATTCGGTCCGGAATACCCGATTTTGCCAACACAGCAGCGACAGACAACCATCTTCCCCCTGATCAGAGTGCGCCATCGCTATTGGTGGACCCTGGCCCTGCTGCTCTGTTGCTGTGGAGCGGTTGCCCAACCCCAGTCTCTCCACCCGAAAGTCACCATCGACAATGCCCCTGAGGCAGTGGTGGAAAATATTCGCCAACACCTTTCCCTAGATGAGCAGCGCTGCACCGTTGGCGAGCGCCGCCGCCAGGCCCTGCTGGAATCCGCCGACAATAAAATTCGCACCGCCCTGCAGGCACTCGGCTATTACCAGACCAGCTGGCAAAAGGAACTCACCAGCGAGGAAAAATGCTGGGGGCTTAAACTGCACATCACCCTGGGGCCTCCGGTCATACTGGAACAGGTCCGGGTGGAGTTGCTCGGCGAGGCCGCCGAAGACAGCAGTTTCAAGGAGCTGGTGGCACGGCTGGCGCCCGCATCCGGGGAGCAATTGCACCACGGCAAGTACGAGGAGCTGAAAACTGCCCTGCAGCAGCTGGCCCGCCAACGGGGCTACGCGGAAGCCCATTTCACCCAACAACAGCTACTGGTGCACTCCGGGGAAAACCGGGCGGATATCCTGCTGGGTTTCGATAGTGGCCCCCGCTACCGGTTCGGCCCGGTGAATTTCGAGCAGGACCTGTTGGAGCAATCCTTTCTGCAACGCTTTGTGCCCTTCAGCACGGGTGAGCCCTTCAATGCGATTCAGTTGGGAAAGTTTCAGCAGGCGCTGATCAACAGCCGCTACTTTGACCAGGTGAACGTCACCCCCGCACCGCCGAACGCTGCCACCCGCGCTATCCCCGTGCAGGTAGTGCTGACACCGGGCCCCCGTTACAGCACTTCAGTGGGAGTCGGCGCCGCCACGGACACTGGTCCCAGGGGCACTCTCGGCTTTCGCAACAACCGGGCCAACCAGGAGGGACACCGTTATGGAGCGGACGCCCAGCTGTCGCGGGTCGCATCTTTCGTCAACCTGAATTACCAGATCCCCCTCGACCAGCCTGCCAGCGAGCTGCTCACCTTCAAGGGCGGCTGGGAAGAGGAGGACACCGAGTCCGCCGAGAGTGAAACCTGGTTTACCGGCCTGTTCCACACCACCACCCAGGCCAACGACTGGCTGCGCTCACTGGAACTGGTCTACCAGGTGGAATCGTTCCAGGTCGCCGACGACGACCACAACACCCGGCTGCTGATTCCCGGTATCGGCTGGCAGCGCACCCAGGTGGATAACCCGATCTTTCCCAATCGCGGCTGGCGCATGAAATTCAGCGTGCGCGGCGCCGCGGAATCCGCCCTGTCCGACATCTCTTTCCTGCAGGTGCGAGCGGCAGGTAAAGGCATCCTGCCACTATCAGGTGGGCGACTGCTGGGCAGGGTGGAAGCCGGCGCCAGTACGGTAAACCGCTTCGAGGATATGCCCGCCAGCCTGCGTTTCTTTGCCGGCGGCGATAACAGCGTGCGCGGTTACGACTACGAAGAACTTGGTCCCCTGAACGATGTCGGCGAAGTGGTGGGGGGCAGGCACCTGCTGACCACATCCGTGGAATACGACTACCCCGTCTACAAGGACTATTCCCTGGCACTGTTCTACGACGCGGGCAACGCTTTCGACAACAGCCACTTCACTCTGAAAAAGAGTTTCGGTTTTGGCGTGCGCTGGCAATCTCCCCTCGGCCCCATCCGCGTTGACCTGGCCTTCCCGGAGGAATCGGACGAGTCCTTCCGGCTGCACCTCTCCATGGGGCCTGACCTGTGACCCGGCGGCTAAAACTGGCGGTATCCCTGCTGGCCGTTTTTATGGCCCTGTTGTTGGCCAGCCTGTTGGGCGGTGGCTACCTGCTACTGGCAACAGAGGACGGCAGCCGCTGGCTGCTGGAGAAAGCCACCCGCCAGGCTGGAATCGAGATGAGTTGGCAGGAAGTCTCCGGCACCCTGCTGGACGGCATGCAATTTTGGGAGCTGGAGATCCGGCAACCGGAACTGACCATCAACGCCGACCGGGTGAGTGGTCGCTGGCAGCTCTCCGGACTTTTTTCGGGCACGCTTCAGATCGGGCAACTGCAACTGGACAACCTGGTCATTACCGAATCCCCGAGCGGAGCAGAGACACCCCCTTCACCCTGGCCGGCCCTCACCAGCCCACTGCCGGTGGCACTGGAATCCGTCCTTGTCACCAGACTGCACTATCGCGCCCCCGACAGTCAGTTTGACCTGGATGAGCTCGCCGTCTCCGGTGAGATCAACCTGCTGGGTATTCGCTTCGACCACCTGACGCTGAAGCAACCGGAAGGCCTCCTGGATGTGGCGGGACAAATTGGCGGGCAGGCACCCTACCGGCTGAAGCTGGAAGCAGACTGGCAATGGTCGACGTCCGACCAACCCCACTACGCGGGCAAGCTGTCGCTGGATGGCAACCTGGCAGATATTCAGGTTCGCCACCAGTTGCTATCTCCCCTGGCGCTCGAATCCGAGGGCCGGATTGAAACCGGCTTTAACCCGCAGAGCGCTGCGCTTGATCCCGGTCATTTCCAGCTTGATCTGCAACATCGCTGGCAGCTGGACAATACCCCGCTGCCGGGACTAGACGAGGCCGTCACCACGGCGGGCAAAGCGACCAGCCGCGGTACCCTCGATGATTACCAACTGGAAGCGCAGCTGAAACTGTTGCTGCCCGAGCAATTCCGCTTGCCGGAGCTGCAACTGGCCCTGGCCGGCAGCGGCACCCCGGATGTCTTTTCGCTCGACTCGCTGGAGCTGAACAGTGATGTGGTCAGCCTGACAGCGAGGGGAGAGGTATCGCTGAAAGACATCCCCACTGGACAGGTACAGGTTGAGCTGTCACGGCTCGACCCCGGCCACTTTTTTGACGGCATAAAGGGCGAGTTGGCCGGTTCAATTCATCTCCAAGGCAGCTACGTGAACCAGCAATGGCAAGCAACCGCCGCCATTGACCGACTTGTCGGGCAGTTGAATGACTACCCCCTTGAACTGGGCGGTGTATTGGCCTACCGGGACGGCGATGTTTCCAGCGATGGCCTCGGCCTTAACGTAGGCGACAACCGCCTGCTGCTGGCCGGCAAGCTGGGAGAGCAATTGCAACTGCGCTGGCAACTGGACGCACCGAATTTACAGGCACTGCTGCCGACCCTGGCCGGCAGGCTGATGGGCAACGGCACGATTTCCGGCAACCGGGAAAGTCCTGAGCTAGCAGGTTCACTCCACGGCGAGCAAGTGGTATTCAAAGACTATCGTGCCGGACGCATCGACCTTGCAATCAACCGGCAAACCGGACGCCACTTCAACGTACAGCTGAACGGCCAGCAACTGGGACTCTCTGGAATACCTGTTCATCGCTTCACCCTGAAAACAGAGGGTCTGCCGGATAATCACCGCTATGTCCTGGACGCAGAACATCCCCGGGGCACCCTGCATCTCGAAGGCACAGGTCAGTGGCAGGACGATACCTGGAACACTGACCTGCAAAATGGCGCGATACAGTCCGAGCCCCTGGAAAGCTGGGAACTCAGCGCGCCGGTCCACGGCCAGCTGGCACTGTCAGGCATTGAGGTGGAACAGCACTGCTGGCAACAGCAGGCCGCCAACATCTGCGGACGTTTTCAATGGCATGAGCCCGGCGCCATCAGCCTTGATGGCACGCTCCGGCAATTGCCCGCCAGCCTGCTGCATTACTGGCTGCCACAGCAACAGTTGACGGGCAACATCGACGGGGAGCTGTCGCTTTCCGGGCCAGCAGATAATCTGCGCGGTGAATTCGCCCTGCACGCTCCGCAACTGGAATTAAACCTCGCAACCCAATCGCCGCACACCCTGGCATTGAAGGACAACAGGCTCTCGGCGAGCCTGCGCGAAGGGGTGCTCGAATTCACCGCCGGCGCCGACCTGACCAACGGCGGCCATCTCAAGGGCTCGCTGAGCTGGCCACTGGCTCATGGCGAGGCAATTTCAGGGGAGGCGGCTCTGGACCTCGGCGGCCTGGAATGGCTCGACCCACTGCTCCTGCAAGTCGATAACCTGCAGGGCAAAGCGAAGGGCCACGTCAGCATCGGGGGCACCAATACATCCCCGCAACTTAGCGGCGCTGTTGGATTGACCGGGCTGGCCGCCCACATCCCGGCCCTGGAAACCGACATCAAAAATGGTCAGTTGCAGCTGACCGAGGGACAAAACCACCAGTGGCAGATCGCGGGTTCAATGGAATCCGGTCGGGGCACACTGAACCTGGAAGGCAACCTGGCGTTGCTCAGCCTGACCGACTGGCAGAGCCAGTTGCAAATCAACGGTCAGGATTTTCAGGCTATCGCCCTGGACGACTTCAAGGCCGAAATCAGTCCGCAACTGACCCTGAAAGCCGACGCTTCCCGCATCGACGTAACCGGTGATGTCACCGTTCCCGTTGCGGAGATCCGCCTCAGGGAATTGCCCGCCAGCGCCGTGACAGTCTCAGGGGACACCGTCATCGTGGACGCCCCCGTGGAATCCGCACCGCAGACAACACAGGCTTTTTACTCCGCGGTAAATCTCAGCCTCGGGGACTCGGTACAGTTCCAGGGTTTCGGCATCCGCGGGCGGCTCAGCGGCAATCTGAAAATCGAAGAAAGTCCGGGGCAGCCGCTGCTGGCAAAAGGTATTCTGGAGATTAAGGGCGGCACCTATCACACCTATGGTCAGCGCCTGAACATCGACACCGGTCGGCTGATCTTCCAGGGCGACCCGGATCACCCGTTGCTACACATGCGCGCGTCCCGCCAGGTGGAAGACACCCTGGTGGGCATCCGCATTGATGGCACACCCGGCGCGCTCACCAGCGAAGTGTTTTCCACCCCGGCGCTGCCACAGACGGAAGCCATGGCACTGCTGATGACGGGAAAGCCCCTGTCCAGCGCCTCCCAGGCTGACGCCACCACCCTGACCAATGCCGCAACGGCACTGGGATTCAGCCAGAGCGAGGGGTTGACCCGGCAGTTGCAGAACTACCTGGGGCTGGACACCCTGACGGTATCCAGTGACGGCGGTGTCGAGGAAAGCGCGCTCACCATCGGCAAGTACCTGACACCCAGGCTCTATGTGAGTTATATCCAGGAACTCATGTCACCCAATGCCGGTGTACTATTGGAGTACTCGATTACCGAAAAGCTGAAGGTCAAGGCAGAGTCCGGAGAAAGCCAGAGCATGGACCTGTTGCTGCGTATGGAGCACCCCTAGGGTTCACCTGACACCCGCTCGCCAACCAGCGGGATGTCCCTTCTGCAGCCACAGTGCAGCTATGGCTCAAACCATGTGCCGGCCCCACTACCCGAGGATATTCCGTTGGCGATACTGAATAACCACGTCATCAAGAGCACGGTGGAAGCGCTGCACCCCCGCTCCCTGAAATATCTGAGCGACTCCCTGCAGGGACTGGTTCGCGGTCGCCTGTGGCTCCAGGTTCTGGTGGGCATGCTGCTGGGCATCGCAGTCGGCGTCCTGATCGGCCCCAGCGTCGGCTGGGTAAGCCCGTCCACCGCGTCCACCGCCAGCGATTGGCTGGCCCTGCCGGGACGGCTGTTCCTGGCTCTGATCCAGATGATGGTGATTCCGCTGGTGTTCGCTTCCATCATCCGCGGCCTGGCTGCGACGGAAGACCTGGAACAGCTGAAAAGAATCGGCCTGCGGGTGGTACTGTTTTTTATTTTCACCACCGCCCTGGCCATCGTCATCGGTCTGACGCTGGCCAACCTGATTCAGCCTGGGCAGTATGTCGACAGCCAGGCGCTTCACGCCACCCTCGGCGCCGCCCCTATTGTGGACACCGCCCCCACCCAGGGAGCGGTGTTCAACGACCTGCCGCGCAAGATCGTCACCCTGCTGCCGTCCAATCCCCTCAGCTCCATGGTGGAAAGCAATATGCTGCAGGTGGTGATTTTCGCCATGGTGATCGGTGTGGCACTGGTGATGATGGCACCCGCCCAGGCAAAACCACTGCTGGACCTGATGGGCTCTCTACAGGAAGTCAGTATGACGGTGGTGCGCTGGGCCATGCTGCTGGCCCCGTTTGCGGTGTTCGGGCTGCTGGTGCAACTGACCGCCAAGCTGGGGCTGGACGCCCTGCTGGGCATGGCGGTTTACGTGGGGACGGTGCTGCTGGGGCTGTTGTCCATGTTCTGCGTCTACCTGCTGGTGATCGGCATGCTGGCCCGAATGAGCCCCAGGGCCTTCATCAACTCCGTCAAGGATGTACTGCTGCTGGCGTTCTCCACTTCAAGCTCCGCCGCGGTGATGCCGCTGTCCATCAAGACTGCTGAGGAAAAACTCGGGGTAAGGCCATCGGTATCCCAGTTCGTCATTCCCCTCGGCGCCACCATCAACATGAACGGCACCGCTCTCTACCAGGGCGTTGCCGCCATGTTCCTGGCCCAGGTGTTCGGGATCGAGGTTGGTCTCGGCGGCATGGCGCTGATTGTGATCACCGCAGTGGGGGCCTCCATCGGCTCACCGGCCACCCCCGGGGTGGGCATCGTCATTCTCGCCATGGTGCTGAACACGGTTGGCATACCGGCATCGGGTATCGCCCTGATCATGGGAGTGGATCGAATTCTCGACATGAGCCGCACCGCCATCAACGTCAGTGGTGACCTGGTCACCGCCAAGCTGATGGACAGCTGGGTGGGCAGCAGCCTGAGCCATCACGAGGAAAGACGGGCCGAGCAGCAACGGGAAGCCATTCGCCAGCGCACCGGCGAAGATGTCATCACCAATGCGACCCGGGAGCAGAGCAGCGCCGCGCAGACCGAAAACCCGTAGGGGCAATGTCTCCCTACAATGATTGGGGATATACTGCGACCATGACTGAACCAGCAGGTTGTAGGGAACAGGGGCTGGTGCCCATCGGGGCAATCGTGGAAGTCCACGGGCCGGTGGTGGTTATTGCCTGCGACACCCTGCCTCCCCTGCACCAGGCGCTGTGCGCCCATATCAATGGCGAAACCTACCTGTTCGAAGTCCACCAGCACCTGGACGAACGCCACGTACGGGCCATTACCCTGCACCGCAGCAACGGCCTCTATCGGGGCATGACCGTATTCGACACCGGCGCGCCGCTGCATGTGCCGGTGGAGCCGGGATGCCTGGGCCGACTGCTGAATATCTTCGGCGAACCGCTGGACGGCAAGCCTTCCCTGAAAGCTCCTGAATACCGCAATGTTCACAGCAAGCCGGCGCCGCTGAGCGAAGCAGTGGGTGCCGGCGATGTATTGCAAACCGGCATCAAAGTGATCGACCTGCTGTGCCCTTTCGTCAAGGGTGGCAAGACCGGACTGTTTGGCGGTGCCGGGGTCGGCAAGACCGTGCTGATCATGGAATTCATGCACGCGGTGGCCACCCTGCACCAGGGCGTTTCCGTATTTGCCGGGGTCGGCGAACGCATCCGCGAAGGCCATGAGCTCTGGCACGAAATCGAAAAGGCCGGGGTATTGCCACAGACCCTGATGGTGTTCGGCCAGATGGACGAATCCCCCGGCGTGCGCTTCCGCATCGGTCTCTCCGCCCTCACCTACGCCGAGTACCTGCGCGACAGCCTGCAAAAGGAGGTGTTGTTCGTGATGGACAATATTTTCCGCTTTGTGCAGGCGGGCAGCGAGGTCTCAAGCCTGCTCGGGCGCATGCCGGCCACCGTGGGCTACCAACCGACCCTGACCACAGAAGTGGCGGAAATGCAGGATCGCATCCTCTCCACCCGACTGGGGGCCATCACCTCGGTACAGGCGGTTTACGTCCCCGCGGACGACATGACCGACCCGGCGGTAAGCGCCATTCTCAGTCATCTGGATACCACGGTGATTCTGTCCCGGGCACAGGCCGGCAAGGGCATTTACCCGGCGGTGGACCCGCTGCAATCCGGCAGTCGGCTGATGGATCGCCACACCCTGGGCTCCCATCATTACGATGTGGCGGAAGGAGTACGGGAACACCTGGCCCGCTACCACGAGCTGGAAGACATCATCGCCATGCTGGGGGTAGAGGAGCTTTCGCCGAAGGACCGCAAGATCGTGATGCGGGCCCGCAAACTGCAACGCTACCTGACCCAACCGTTCTGGAGTACCGCTGGCCACTCCGGTATCGCCGGGGTATCAGTGCCCCTGGAACAGACCATCGCCGACTGCGAAGGTTTTCTGCGGGGTGACTACGACGAGGTGCCGGAAGAGCGCTGCTACATGCGCGGCACTATGGCGGAGCGTCCGAAGTGAAAACCTTTACCCTGCAACTGCTGGACTCGACCCAATCCCGCCGGATCGAGGGCATCAGCTCCTTCGTGGGCGAAGACAGCAGTGGCAGTTTCGGCATCCTCGCTGGTCACGCCCGGCTGATGACGGCGTTGGTCATCGGCCTGGCACGCTTCCAGGGAGAAGACGGTAAATGGCAGTACCTGGCGCTGCCCGGAGCGATACTCTATTTTCACGACAATGTGCTGACTCTCAGCACCCGCCGCTACCTGCTGGATGACAACTACCAGCGCATCAGCCAGGCCCTTCAGGAGCAGTTGCTGGCCGAGGAGGAACAATTGCAGGCCATCAAAACCAGCCTGCAACGCATGGAAGAAGAGGTGCTGAAGCGCCTGTGGGAATTGAGTGCGAAGAACGGAAACCTGAGCCATGTCGCAGCCGGATGACCTGAAAAAACAGGTGGAGCGCCAGGTACGGCGCATGCAGAAAGCCGAGCGGGAAAAACCAACCCTGCTGGGTCAGGCCGTCTACATCGGGACCCTGGGCCTGCTGTTCGTGCTGCCGGTGGTGGGCGGGGCCTATCTCGGCCAATGGATCGACAGCCTGTTCAGCGACTATTCCAGCCGCTGGACCGTCAGCCTGATTCTGGTGGGTGTGATGATCGGCGCCATCAACGTCTACCTGTTTATCCGGGAGTAACCCTTGGACAATCCCGATATCGCCATCAGTCCGCTGTTTCACCTGGGCCCCGTGGAAATCACCGAAACGGTGGTCACCACCTGGGGCATCATGGCGCTGGTGGGCATTTTTTCCTGGCTGCTGTCCCGGCGTCTGCGCCTACAGCCTGGTGCATTGCAGTCTGCCATGGAAGGTGTGGTCCTCGCCATTGAGGACGCCGTATCTTCGGCAGCGCCACAAAATGTCCGGCAGATCATGCCTCTTATAGCCAGTTTGTGGATTTTCCTGGTGATCGCCAATCTCTGCGGCCTGGTTCCCGGGCTGCACTCCCCCACCCGAGACCTGTCGGCCACCTCGGCGTTGGCCATTCTGGTATTCCTGTCTACTCACTGGTATGGCATCCACTCCCAGGGCATCAAGGCTTATCTGAAACACTACCTGAGCCCGAGCCCGATACTGCTGCCCTTCCACCTGATCAGTGAGGTCACCCGAACCGTGGCGCTCGCTGTCAGGTTATTCGGCAATATGATGAGCCTGGAAATGGCAGCACTGTTGATCCTGATTGTGGCAGGTTTCCTGGCACCGGTACCGATACTGATGCTTCACATCATCGAGGCACTGGTACAAGCGTATATTTTCGGCATGCTGGCACTGATCTACGTGGCCGGCGGTATCCAATCACAACAATCCCGACAAGAACGGCAAGGAGATCACGATGCCTGACCTATCCACTTTTACCCTGGCCTCCACCGTGGCCGCTGTGTTCGGTGTTTCGCTGGGGGTGATGATGCCCGCTATAGCCATGGGCTGGGCCATCAGCCGGGCTCTGGAGGCCCTGGCGCGGCAACCTGAAGCGGAGCGCTCAATCATGCGCACCCTGTTTATCGGCTTGGCAATGATCGAATCACTGGCCATCTATGTTCTGGTGATCGTGCTGATCATCCTGTTCCGCAATCCGCTGCTGGAATACCTCACTCAATAGTGGTGAGGTGCTGACAGCCACTGAGCTTCAACAAGGAACCTATTCGTGGAATTGAGCTGGTCCACCTTTCTGCTTGAGATCATCAACTTTCTGGTACTGATCTGGATTCTCAAGCACTTCCTCTACAAACCGGTGCTGGCCATCATCGCCAAGCGCCAGGAGGGTATCGACAAGACCCTGGCGGACGCCCAAACCCTGCGCGGGGAAGCCGAGCAATTACAGCAACAGTACGAGGCCCGCCTGGACCACTGGGACCAGGAGCGACAACAGGCACGTGAAGCGCTGAAGAGCGAATTGGACGCCGAACGGGCTCGCAGGATGGAGGAATTACAGACCACTCTTCAGGCTGAGCGGGAGAAGCAACAGGTGGCGGAGCAGCGAAGAGTCGCAGACATCCAGCGGCGAATGGAAGAAACCGCTATGGCCCATGGCGCTCAGTTTGCCGGTCGCCTGCTGGAACAGTCAGCCAGTCCGGAGCTTGAGGCCCGACTGGTGGAGATGGTGATCGCCGAACTGGCGCAGCTGTCCCACGATCAATTAGCCGCCCTGCATGCCCATAATGGCGCTGACGGCACCCGGATTCAGGTGCTGAGTGCTTACCCCCTGTCGGATCAGCAACGCCAGCAGTTGCACCTTGCCCTGGATAACAACGGCTGGCAGGCCAACCTGACTTTTGGTGAAGATCCATCGTTACTGGCAGGCTTGCATATCACCATGGGTGCCTGGGTACTGGCGGCCAATTTGCGCGACGAATTGCGCGGTTTTTCAGAGCTGGCCAGCCGTGACCAGTAACAACGCCGGGAGCAATGGCATCCTGCAACAGCAGGCCCAATGGCTGGACAATTACCAGCCGGGACTGCGCCTGCACGAACAGGGTGAAGTGGTTTCGGTCGGCGATGGTATCGCCTGGATAACCGGTTTGCCCTCTGCGGCCATGGACGACGTGCTGCTGTTTGCCGACGGCAGCCGCGGCATGGTGTTTGACCTCAACGAAAATATTATCGGTGCGGTGCTGCTACAGGAAACCGACCAGCTTACGGCCGGCACCGGGGTGCAGCGCAGCGGTCGCACGCTCAGTATCCCCGTAGGTGACGAACTGTTGGGCCGGGTCATAGACCCGTTGGGCAACCCCCTGGACGGCGGCGAACCCCCGCCCCATACCTCCTGGCAACCACTGGAAGCCCAATCCCACCTATTATCGCCAGGGATTTTGTCCTGAGACCGCTCTATACCGGCATTAAGATTATCGACACCATGGTACCCATCGGCCGCGGCCAAAGGCAATTGCTGATTGGTGATGAGGGACTGGGCCGTAGCGCAGTGGCGATAGATACCGTCATCAACCAACGCGGCCAGAATATCTACTGCGTCTATGTACTGATCGGCCAGAAACGTTCCACGGTGGTCAATACCCTGGAAACCCTGAAGGAATTCGGCGCCATGGACTACACCACCCTGGTGGTGGCCGAAGCCAGCGGCCTGCCGGGGCTCCAACAATTGGCTCCGTTTGCCGGTTGCGCCATCGCCGAATTCTGGATGCAACAGGGCCGCGATGTACTGGTGATCTACGATGATCTCTCCACCCACGCCCGCACCTACCGTGAATTGTCACTGCTGCTGCGCCGCCCGCCGGGCCGAGAGGCCTATCCAGGAGATATTTTCTCGGTACACGCACGGCTGCTGGAACGGGCCACGTGCCTCAACGCCGCCCACGGCGGTGGCAGCATGACGGCGTTGCCGATTGTGGAAACCAAGCTCGGAGAGATCGCCGCCTACATTCCCACCAACCTGATTTCCATCACCGATGGCCAGGTTTACCTGGACCGCAACCTGTTTGCCGGCGGCTTCCGACCGGCAATCGATATTGCCCTCTCGGTGTCGCGTATCGGCGGTCAGGCCCAGCATCCGCGCATCAAGGAGGAAGCCGGGCGCATGAAGCTCGACTACCTGCAATTCCAGGAGTTGGAGGTATTCACCCGCTTTGGGGCAAAGCTGGAGACATCCATGGAAATCGCCATCAAGCGGGGACGATTGCTGCGGGAAATTCTCAAGCAGGAACAGCTGTCACCGCTACCTGCGATCTGCCAGATGGCCTGGCTGGTAGCATTCAACAATCATCTCATGGACAAGCTGGAACCTGAGCAGGTCGGCCCCCACCTGGATCAACTCTATGACCGAGCCCGGGACAGCGGATTAACCCTGGACAGCCCTAAGGAGGAGTGGCACGGAGCCGTTGAGAGCTGGCTGCACATCACCCCCACTGAGCCGGCATCATGAGCCGCCGTCGCAGCCTGGAACAACACCGCCACAGCCTCGCAGAAATCAGGGAAATCATGCATTCCATGAAGACCCTGGCCTATATGGAGACCCGCAAACTGGCGCGGTTTCTGGAGGCACAGCAACAGGTGGTAAGAAGCATTGAAACGGCTGCCACGGATTTGCTGGACTTCTACCCCGAGATTCTTCCCCAAAGCATCGACAGCAATCCGGTATATCTGTTGATAGGCTCGGAAAGAGGGTTCTGCGGGGATTACAACCATGTACTATTGAACCGACTGAATGAACTGACAGGAGAGGTTCAGAGGGAAGCTCGTGTAATTGCCGTTGGCCATAAGCTCTGCACCCTGATGGATGAAGACCCGAGGGTGATACGTGCCCTCGATGGCGCCGGTATAGCCGAGGAGGTTATCCCCCTGCTGAACAACTTAGTCAAGGAGCTAAGCCAGCTCCAGCAAAGCCAGGAAACCCTGTCTCTCATTTGCCTATACCACAACAGCCCGGAGCAAGTCGGGGTTCAGTTCCTGTTACCGCCATTTCAGTCACTTTCCGCTAGAGAGGAGCCATCATCCTCACAACTGGCACCGCTGCTACATATGGAACCACAGGAGTTCCTGCTACAACTGACTCAACACTACCTGTTGGCATCGCTTCACGAAGTGCTTTACACCTCCCTGATGGCGGAAAACCACCACCGGGTAGCACACCTGGAAGGCGCGGTGAAACATCTGGATGATGAATCGGACGAACTGGCCAGGGCATGTAACGGCCTGCGCCAGGAAGAAATTACCGAGGAAATCGAGGTAATCCTGCTCAGCTCCGAGAATCTGTTCCGAGACATTGGCGATGTTCAGCAAAGGGATGTTAAGCCCTAAGGATTCCCTCCCCTGCTAAACAGTGCTCATTTCCTGCACGCAGGCTCTGGTGCAAATGGATAGGGTTGAGTGAGAACGGCCTACGGCCATTTTGCACCCGAAAGGGCGGCGCAACCTGCGGTTGCTGGGTCCAACTTCCTGGCGGAAGTTGTCGAACCGCCATCGGTTCGAACTCTGGCAGACTCACCATAAACAAAAAGGCCACCGCAAGGGTGGCCTTTTTGTTTATGGCGCGCTCGGGAGGATTCGAACCTCCGACCGCCTGGTTCGTAGCCAGGTACTCTATCCAGCTGAGCTACGAGCGCGTGAGGCCGCGTAATATATTGAAGTGGTGGGTATGAGTCAAGTCGAAAGCAGAAGATTCCGGTATGTTTTTTCAATCTGGAGAATCTCTGAATTTTTTGTCTCCACGGCGACTTCACGTCAGTGTTATGCTGAAAAGTAATCAGGTATCCAAGCCTCATAGAAGAGCACTGATAAGTAAGGGGTAAAAGATGATCCGCATCGCAATCAATGGTTATGGCCGTATCGGCAGGAACATTCTCCGCGCTTTCTACGAGCGCCCCGAACTGCACAAGCAAATGGAAATTGTCGCCATCAATGACCAGGGCAACGTCGCCATCAATAGCCATTTAACCCAGTATGACAGCGTTCATGGTCGCTTTGCCAAGCACGTCAGTCACGATGAATCCACTATTATCATCGATAACGATCATATCGCCGTGCTGGCAGAAAAAGAGCCTGCCAAGCTGCCTTGGAAAGACCTCCGGGTGGATGTTGTATTCGAGTGCACCGGCTTGTTTACTGACAGGGACAAGGCATCGGGACATCTGGCAGCAGGTGCCCGAAAAGTACTGATATCTGCGCCCGGCAAGGATATGGATGCCACCATTGTTTACGGCATCAACCACCAACTGCTGGGCCCAGAGCACCAGATTGTTTCCAATGCATCCTGTACTACGAATTGCCTGGCCCCAGTGGTTAAACCCTTGCATGAGGCCATCGGTATTGAAGATGGTTTTATGACCACCATTCACGCCTATACCAACGATCAACACCTGGTGGATGTCTACCATCCGGATGTTTATCGTGCCCGTTCTGCCACCCTTTCCATGATCCCCACTAAAACCGGCGCAGCCAAAGCCATTGGCCTGGTAATACCGGAGCTTGATGGCCGCCTGGATGGCATCGCAGTACGGGTTCCCACGGCTAACGTATCACTAGTGGATTTCACCTTTACTGCCCATCGCAAAACCAATGCCGAGGAAGTGAATAGTGTAATCAAAGCGGCCTCAGACGGCTCCTTGTCGAAGGTACTGGCTTATACGGAAGAGCCCCTGGTATCCATAGATTTCAATCATTCACCCTACTCAAGCATCTTCGATGGATCACATACCCGGGTGCACGGAAACCTGGTCAAGGTACTTGCCTGGTATGACAATGAATGGGGCTTTTCAAACCGTATGCTGGACACCTGTCAGGAACTCTTTAAAACCGGAGATACCTCACTGTAATAACCGCTAAATATTGATATCCTACCTTGCACACACCCGACCAGGGGGATTTCTAGCATCTGGACTCAAGGACACAGGGCGCACTATTTCCGCTCCTGCATTGAAATGGATAAAATCACGCTTCAATCTATGGATATACCTTCAGCTATGATCGGTCTGGATATTTGTCCCACCGCACTGCCTTCTTGGCAGAAACTTTCAAAACTGGCGACAACAGCCAAGACCATGTCATTAATGGAAATGTTTAAAGAGGATGCCAACAGGGCTCAGCGCATGGCTATCGAGCACGATGGTCTGCTTCTGGACTTTTCTAAAAACCTGGTGGATGACACCATCTGGGAAACGCTACTTGAACTAGCCAGACAATCTCACATTGAAAGACATCGTAGCGCACTATTTGCCGGAGAAGCCATCAACGTAACTGAAGACAGACCGGTTTCCCACCCTATGCTCCGGTGTAATCACACCGACAAGCAACTGTCGGAAGACGATGCTCTGATTACCATGGCATCCGAGATGCGGGATCACATGGCTGATATCAGTGAAAAAATACGTTCGGGACAATGGCTTGGCGTAACGGGTAAACCCATTCGCACAATCCTCCATATTGGCATTGGAGGTTCCGCGTTAGGTCCAGAGCTAGCATGCGAGGCGCTGCGACCATACAGTCACCCCGAAATCGATATTTTCTTCGTTGCCAACGTCGACGGCGCTGAAATACTTCCACTGTTAAAAACACTTGATCCAGAAACCACACTCGTTGTGGTCGCCAGCAAGACATTTACCACTCAAGAAACCCTGATCAACGCAAATACTGCTGCATGCTGGCTCAAGGAAAGTCTGGGGTTAGAAAATTCACCTAATTCAGAGCACTTTATCGCCATAACCGCTCAACCAGAAAATGCCCGCCTTTTCGGCATATCTGAGTCGAGAATACTTACCTTCCACCATTCTGTTGGTGGTCGATATTCACTCTGGTCCACCGTTGGGCTGACAGTCGCCATTGCCGTTGGTTTCGAAAGATTTCAGCAAATGCTAGACGGCGCGAGGGCAATGGACCTCCATTTCACCTCAGCACCGCTGAGCAGCAATCTACCCGTTGTGATGGCCTTGCTGGGAATTTGGTACAACAATTTTCTGGATGCGACAACGGTAGCCATCGTGCCTTATTGTCAGCGTTTGTCACTTCTGCCTACATACTTGCAGCAGCTCGATATGGAGAGCAACGGCAAGTCGGTATCTCTTTCCGGCCAAGCTATAAACTATGCCACAGGGCCAATAGTATGGGGACAACCCGGAACAAGTGGCCAACATGCCTTTTTCCAGTTACTCCACCAAGGTACTCATTTAGTACCGGTCGATTTCATAGCCGCCGTCAATGAACCTTCGAGCAACCATCAACACCACAGCGCCCTGCTCAATAACATGCTAGCTCAAGCTGCTGCTTTGATGTGCGGGCAAACCGATGAGCGACTTCCCCCACACAAGTATCATGCGGGCAACCGTCCCTCGAACATCCTCTTGTGCAATGAGTTGACCCCGTACAACTTCGGACAAATTATTTCACTTTACGAGCACAAGATATTTGTCCAGGGAAGTATCTGGAATATTAATTCCTATGATCAATGGGGCGTTGAACGAGGAAAAGGGATAGCAAACGCTATTCAGAACAGTACTGACGGTGCTCTTGAGGACATGGATAGTTCGACTAAGCATTTGTCCGGCTTTATAAAAAAAATGACATCAACAGCTAGTTAATTATTTAATCTCTCTCTTCTGCCACCAAATCGGCAGGGCACAATTACCCGTAGAGAATTTTTTCAAAGAAATTAAATCCACAGAAAAGCCAATTCACCTCAATAACACTCTAGATAGTGAGCAGGCCTCACGAAATAAACCTTAGGTTTTTAGCTCCATACTTCTTAGTAGCAATGAGTGGATAGAATTGTGCGATTTCCGTCGCGCGGAAATTTTCTCGTTAGCGGCACCTTCAACCATCTTCTTTTTTCGTTAGTCAAAAATTAGCGACTTAAAGACTTTTCTGTCCATCAAAAAAAACAAGGCCCGAAGGCCTTGTTTTTTACTACATAGCAGTAAGTATCTAAGGTTTCTTAATCAGTCACCAAAGATAAACCTGGGCTTAAAGATATAAGCAAGAGCGGGCATCAGGAACAATGCACTCAGTGCAGATACTGCCAGCCACATACCAATCAGCATGCCCATTTCAGCCTGGAAGCGCAGGGATGAGAACAACCATACGCACACACTGGCAGTGAGAACGAGCGCAGTTACAAGCACACCACGACCTGCACAGTGAAGCGACACTGAAATGGCTTCAATGTGAGACTTACCTGAATTGTATTCACCCTGGATGCGGTCACAGATGTACAACGCGTAGTCCACACCCAGACCAATACCCAATGCTGCCACAGGAACGGTATTGATATTCATACCAATGTTGTTCCAGGACATGAAGGCGAAGGTTACCAGGTTAGACAGAACCACCGGCACCATGAAGAACATACCAGCAATACTGGAACGGTATACAACTATACACATCATCACCAGTATGAACAGCGCCAGTGCGATGGACTGGATCTGACCTGACAGAATCACTTCGTTTACAGCAGCGATTACGCCAATGATACCGCCGGCGAGGTGAATCTGCAGACCGTCAACACGCATTTGACTAGCGAACTCTTTAATACGAGCCACGGCTGTAGCGATGGTGTCACCCTGACGATCGGTGAAGAACAGGGTCACTGAGGCATTGGTCTGTTTCACGTCAGTGAATCGGGTCAAGTCGCCCGGTTCAGCAGCACGTTCAAACATGTAAATCAGCTCAGCGTTGTTGGTTGTCGATTCACCCAGCTCTACGTAACGGAAGTTGCCTTCCCGCAGTGTCTGGTTCACTGAAGGCAGGATATCCGCCAGTGATAGACTTCCACCCACTTCTTCCTGCATTTCCATATAGCGCTGGAACCGCAGCATGGAATCCAATGTTTCCACATTCTTAATCAGACCTTCCTGATCGCGAGTTTCGTTACCGAACACCACGAACATGCGGTCTGCACCGGGAAACATTTTGTTGATGTCCGCAGAGTCCTTATTGTAGCGGGCTTCAGGCCACAGGATAGGAGAACCGGGATTTGCATCACCTACTTTAAGTTCCACCGCCTTGATACCACAGACGATGAATACGGCCAACGCCAGACCAACAACGACATAGCGGGCACGGGTTTCCACGATTTTCACACACACATTCAGGAATGGGCGAATAACATGCAAGTCCAGGTTAATCGGGTGTGCATAAGACTTGGGTTTTCTTACCCAGGACAGCAGAACTGGTGTCACGATAATGGAGCTCACCGCCACAGTACCTACCCAAACAACGGCCAGTACTACCAGCTTTTGCAGCAAGGGAATCGGGCTGATCGCAACTACGGTCACACAACCTGCATCAGTTCCAATACCCAGCAAGCCAGGACGGAGCAGGTCTTTAAGAGTCAGACGCGCGGCTTCGGTGGAGCACAGATCATGCCCCTCGGTCATCTTGTCGATCTCTTCGTGGAAGCGAGTGATCATCTGTACTGAGTGGGATACTGCACGTGCAGTAATCAGCATTGCGACCACAACAACCAGAGGGTCAAAGTGGATACCGCACAGATGTGCTACACCCAAAGCCCATGTTGCACTGATACCACCTGCCAGCATCGGCAGCAGGGTGCCGCGCCAGGTTCTGTTGATAACAAACAGCAGCACCAGGAAGATCAGGGCAGCAACCATGATCAGATTGACGGTTTCCGGCAGGTAGTGGTTAACCCAGCCATACAGGATTGGGTTACCCACCAAACTGATGTTTACCTCGTCGTCATCCAGACGGTCTACCAGCGCGTAAGCCTGCTCATAAGCCAGGTTGTAGTCCAGCAAATTGTCGAAGAAGTCCACAGTCACCAGAGTAGCGGTCAGATCCTTGGATACATAAGGGCCATACACCAGTGGACTGCGCAGGATCGCCTCTTTCAGATAATCAATATCTTCCTGAGTTTTGGGCAGGTCTGGCCACATGTATGGGAAGCTCTCAATACCTTCAGTTGATGCGCGAACCTCTTTCAGTTTTTTACCCGCAATGGAGTAAATCTGGAATTCGTTGATCGCATCAATCTTATAGAGACCCTGAGTCAGGTCACGGATTTTTGAGCACCGCCGGCTGGAAGATATCGCCTTCCTCAGCCTGGATCATGAAGGTAATGATGTTGGTGCCACCGAACGTCTCCTTATACTCATTATGGATCTGAATATAGGGGTGAGATGTTGGCATCAGGTCATCAAAAACTGTCTTAACTTCAATATTTTGAGCAAAATAACCAAAAATACAGGTCAATACGGCGACTACCGCCAGTACTAATTTCCTGAATTTGATACAGCCTAGGGCAAAATTCTCTAACATTTTATCCTCCACCAACTGCACATACTTCTTCAGATGAGCAGTTTTATTACTGATAAAAACCTTTTTAGTTTTTTTATTACGGATCAGTTGTGCAACAGATTCCACGCCCTGGTTTTAAGATCCATGTAACCTTCTGTCTCACCCACAGCAAGAAAGCCGTCATCGGTCAGTGCAAGCTCAGAATGAGATGTGAAATCCGTATCAGACAAAGTGCGAATATCAAATGCATCTATTGCGGCAGAGAACGTCATCCACCTTCCTTTGTTACCCACTACCACCCACTCGTTTTCTGTGGCCGACCAAGCAACATCCATCAAGTGCTCAGTATTGGACTCGGAGGCTCCAACTGCCAGACCGGCAACGCTTTCTTTAAGTGGCTTCGGCTGCGAAGTGTCATGATATACCCAAGTAACACCGCCATCTTCGGTCGCCACAATCGCGCCAGCCAAACCAACGGCCACGCCATTCAATGCATCTCTGAAATCTATCGCCATGAAACTGTTCGGGCTATCAGTTGTGATAGTTTCCCACGTCTCACCGTTGTCTGCGGAACGGTAAATATTTCCGAACTCGGCAGCAATAACAATGGTGTTCTCATCAACGCGAACAATGTCATTGAAGAATACGTCTTCTTCTTCGCGCAGGCGGCTCCAGGTATTACCGTAATCAGTGCTCTGGATGACCGTTCCCATCTCACCTACTGCCAACGCTTCACCATTTGGATAGGCATGTACGCGAATCAGCTTGTTGGAAACGTCAGATTTAGGCGCTTCGACCTCTTTCCAGGTGTTACCACCATCTTCGGTGACAACAACACGGCCAAGATTACCAACAGCCACGGAACGATTGGCATCCCAGGTTGTGACATCCTGGAAATGAGTATCAATAGTTGAATTCTGTAATTCCCAGTTCAGACCTTTATCCTTGGAAATCAGAATCTTCCCGTAATTGCCTGCTGCAAGGAAAGTATCACCTTCAACATGGCTCACACCGAGAATAATATCCCTACGGTCAATAGCGTGAGGCGTTACCTGCTCAATGACCGGTTCCTGTTTAATGAACAAACCTGCGTAGAGAAGTGCACCCACGATAGCCCAAGGCATGATAGAAAGAATAAGAGCAATTAATTTCTGGCCTGCTGTTTTTTCTTCTGTCTCGACAGCAATGCCTTGTCCAGCAACGTTCATATAACCCCCACAATCCTAATGGCTTTAGCAGCCACTTAATTACCACATCAAATTGCTTAGCTTTTATCTTATTGGTTTTACTTTCGTAAAGGGGCGACTGCCAGAAAACATCACTGTTTTCTGGCAGTCTACCTCGTAGAGCGAACTTACATATTAGCGAGCCAGAGCCAGCAGAGTTTTCAGAGAAACATCAGTTTCTTCAATACCAGCCGGGTTTGCCTTCATGTTTGAAGACCAGGTGGTAGAGAACTCAGCTTTCCAGTCGATGATGTGACCAACAACCGGCATGATCGCTTTGTAGCCGTCATCACCGATATCAGCACGGTTTTGGAAAATGAAAGTTTTCCAGAATTTACCGTTTTTGTCGTATGCCTCACCCTGGTATGGACGGGGATAATCGACTTCCATGTATACGACTTTCTTGCTGTAGGGGTGCTCATCAGGCGGAGTACCTTCGATATGGAATACTTCACGCGGCTCCCACTGAACCTGAGGGGCAGGGAAGAAGTGCGGCGGGGTATCCATTGCTACAGCCGGGAACTCCTGGATGGTGTTCTTGTAGCGCAGGTCCACAGTCATCAGAGGTGCGTGAGCGATCGCCCAAATCCAACGTTTGCCCATCAGGGTCACGTCTTTGTATTTGGTAGGAACCGCATCCCAGATATCCCAGTCATCATACAACTGTACAGTACCACCGATAGGGTCCATCCAGGCGTTACCAGACAGACGACGTGCACGACGTACGGACTTCAGGTAAGCCCAAACGTCATCAGGCGTTTTTGCAGTGGGATCGTTGTAACGAGTTGAGAAGATACCGATACCTTTAATGTCCTGAGGGAAGATCGCTACCAGTACAGTTTTCTGCAGGATAGTGCCATCGCCTTCAGATACCGGACCACCATCAAGACGGCCTTCCATGTAGTAACGCTGTGCCCACCAACGCTGAATACGCTCCATGCCTTTGTGTGCATCGAGGAATACCCAAGAGATGTGACGCAGGTCCATGGTTGCACCGTAAGTCGGTGAACGCAGGTTCCAAATCAGCTTGTCACCGGCATTCGGATCGGAGCTCTTGCCGTCGGGACCCATGGTTTTCAGGATATCCTGAGGGTCGAAGAACATACCGGCAGTCCAGTTACCCACTGTACGATCAGCAGTATTGAACGTTACCTTGCCCTTTCCGTCCTGAGTGGCCTGCATGTACTTGGCATCCATCTCAATGAATTCGGAGTGACGGGTATTAATCTTCAGATTCTTTTCACGAATCATCCACTCGGTGTTTTCGGTAATCATGTCGCCGACACGCTTACCTTCGAAGTACATATCCTTCACCTGGTCGATGTTGGCGGCGCTGATAACAGTGCCAGCCTTCATTACCTGAGACTCACTCACGCCAGCCGGCAGAGCTTCTGTAGGTTCTGGTTCGCCGTTCCAGCGGCCAGCCAACGGTGGATCACCGTAGTACAGGGGGTTTGGTTTTTCACCCCAGGCAGTGGGCTGAACGTAGCCAGGGTCTCTGTTCGGATCTAGACCCGGGCCTGGAAATTCCAGATCCGCAGTCATAGACATATTTACTTCGTCCTTAGGCCCTAGAGCATTAGCTGCCAGGGGAACTGTAATCAGCAGCCCTGTAGCCACTGACGTAGCTATTAACTTCTTATACATAGTTATACTCCCAGTTAATATCAGTCTTAATATACGGCGCCCGAGGACGCCGCATATATACTTTTTATTAAATCAGAACTGACGAGTCAGCTTAACGACAATCTGGTTGTCATCGGCGAACCAGTCCATCAGCGAGGCACTGTGTTCACGCTCGCCAAGCCAGTTTGCACCAAAGGATGTACCACAACCTGACATACCGCCTGTTAGAGCAGAAGCACCTGAAGTATCCGGTGTACCACAGATTTTCTTCTCGTCACCGTCGCTCCACCACAGGTCGGCTTCGACCTTCAGACGCCAGTCGTCACCCCAGACAAACTCAACTGCCGGAATGGCAAAACCGCCGCCATTGGACAGGTCAGTACCGATCACGAAGGAGGGGTTAATGGTGTCACGGGTATAGTTCAACAAGGTGAAGAATGTCAGGTAGACAGTGTGCTCTTTCTTCTTGGAGCCGAAAGACGCGAATTCGACAATTTCATCGTCATCATCGTAATTCATGATCCAAGTATCAAAGAGCTGCATACTGGACAAAGAGGGGCGGTGAGTGCCAAGCACATCCATCCACTTAAACTCTTTATCAATGCGCAGCATGATCTTCATCACATCCTTCTCAACCACACCTTCCCAACCGGGCAGGTCTGAATCGAGCGCACCATAGTTATAAGGGCGGTGAGGAACATAGGCAACTTCCGCACTCAAGGTAGAGTCCAGCGCCATACTGAAGTAGTTCATACTGAAACCGAAAATGTCAATTTCCGGGAAAATCCAGTCACCCAGCAATTTGCCTTTTTTAGGATCTTCAACGTATGAATTGACGGTAACCCCATTTAGGCCAAAGCCAGCATTGCCACTCATACTCGGGTCTGGGTTCATCACCGGAATATCAGTCACAAACGCTTTCATGTATGAGAACGAGTAGCCCACGGAACCCCAAGTGCCGTTCCAGCGGATACCGTAAGTGGTCTTATCCCAGTCGCCAGCTTTGTGATCTGTATCGTACATGCCGGTAAACTGACTGAAGTCCACACCGCGATAGGGGTGCGGAATCCAGCGACCACCTTCTGCGTTGTAGTTACTACCCATATCTTCATTGCGATCCCACTTACCGGGGCGAATGAACCAGTTCAAACTACCACCCAATTCGTAGACATCCAGGTTGAAGTTGAACAGAAACAGCGGCTTACGCCACTCTTCGTTATTCTCATAGAACAAACGACCGCGGTAGTCATAACCGTGCACCACGTCCATTGCCTGGAAGAAGTCAGACTCACCCCACACCAACTGCTGACGACCAATACGAACAAACAACCTGTCGGTCACAGCCCAGTCGAAGTAGATTTCACGGACCATATCCATCACCTCATCGGTGGTTTCATATTGCTCCATAAAGTCGCCTTTCCGACCGTCTTTACCGTAGTTGCTATAGAATGAACCTCCAAAAGTTTGCGAGGTCTCATTGATACGGTCTTCCAGGTCATCCAAATAATCTGTCTGGTGTTCCTGCTCAAAACGGGTTACCACACGCCAGTTCAGAGGACCGGTTTTGATGTCCCAGTCGATGTTCACAGTGGCACGCGCCTGATTCAAGCGCCACTTGTCATCTGCTGCGGTTTCGTCGTGATCTTCCAGTAGCATGCCAGCGGTAGCACGAGCATAACCATTAAACTTGATCGAAAAGTCTGATTCCGTATCACCGATCAGCTCGACGGCCATTGCCGGGGTAGCAGCGGCCATCAGCCCGCCAAACCCCAACAACAGACCACCAACCTTCATGATACTGGTGTTGTTTTTTCTCACCATTGTCTTCTCCCACTTTATAGTTGGATGATTCTTATTTGCCGCCACACATTACGCACAGCAATGCGCAATATAAACAGCTTCTCCCCCAACGGCAACAACAGTTTTGCTACGCAAGCGCTATACCAGCGACCAAAAAACGGGCGTTTTTCCAGATTTCAGCCACACGCGTACTTGCTTGACACCTCATACCAAAGGGAATAACCAACGAAACCGTCTTATAATCGAACGGCTTCGATCGCAAATCGTATGATCAAAGGATCAACTTAGCAACCTTTATTTACACCTGTCATACAGCGCTACGCTCCCAATTCTAGGGCATCTACAGGCATTATCAGATATTCAATTTTGACTATTCGCCCTGTTAACTGATCAAGATTTGGCGCAATTGTTACTCGAATGTCAGGCATGGTAAGATTCCGCACACCGCTGTACTCTGCCAGCCGCTGAAGTTGATCGGCAGAGAATAACTATAATTTAACAGGCGCGGTGTACTTTGATTGATTAGCTATGCATTGAGAGTGGGTAACTAATCGTTTTCATACGAGGGGGTATAGGACTTTGAGGGGCTCCGATCCTAAAAAGCTCAACTTGCGTTCCAATTCAGATCCCAGATCCCAAAAGGACATCGATCATGCATGGGAGAAATTCCTGTGCACGGGAGGCCATGCCGAGGGGCTGCCGATTCGCGATGTTATCGCCAGCTCTTGGGAACGCTGTCTGTCTCAAGGGGTAAACCCCGAACAAAAAGCTGCCCCACTCCTTGCCAGCGAAACAAACCTTTATAACTACCAGCTCAGAAATTCGGACCTGCTTGACTGCGCCCGGCCAGTCATCGCTCAGGCCAGCGCTTTCCTTCAAGACCTGGAGACAATCCTTTTTCTGACTGATTACCAGGGCCTTAATTTACAAATTGTCGGCGACCCCCGTACGCTGGACAACGCCCGCGAGATCGGTCTTGTTGAAGGCAGCGGCTGGAATGAGGTTGTTTCCGGCTCCAATGCTGTTGGCACGGCCATGGCCACTCGCCGCCCGACGCAAGTTCATGGCGAGGAACATTATTGCCAGGGCTTTAAGCCATGGACATGTACAGCCGCGGTCATTGCCGACCCATACGACAACCAGATGATGGGTGTGATCGACCTGTCAGGATTATGCAGTATCTATGACAAATTCCACGTACCCTTGGTAGTTGCCTGGGCCAGCCAGATTCAGGCTGGGTTGGCGCGCAAGACCTCCGAAGAGTGGAGCACCATACTCAAGCACAGCGACAGCAGCTTTGGTCGTTTCAGAAACTCAGGCAAACTACTGCTCGACAGACAGGGCCGACTGGTGAATTTTTCATCCAATGCCAGCGCCGCCCTCGAAGCACTTGGAATTGACTACAACCCGCACTCCAAAAGACGCCTCTCCATGGAGCGCTTCGGCGGGGAAACCATCGTCTATCCACACGATGAAGGATTTTGGATCTCCGAAGACTGGGTCGAACCGATTCAACACAAAGATCAGATACTCGGTTTCCAGGTGCTGGTACCAGCAGGCCGCATTGATACCCATCGAATCACCAAAATCCAGGAAGCCGTAACCCCCCTAAAGCACGGGTTTGATCCATTCAATGAAATCTACGGCGAAAGCCCCTCCTTCAGATCCAGCGCCGATAAGGCTCGGCGTGCGGCGTCAACCCCCCTCCCCGTACTCATCCTCGGTGAGACCGGTGTTGGCAAGGAAGTTTTTGCCAAAGCCATACATGACAGCAGCAACTATGCTGAAGGCCCATTTGTCGACTTGAACTGTGGCGCCTTTACCAAGGACATTCTGAGCAGCGAACTATTTGGGCACGTGGAAGGGGCTTTCACCGGCGCCAAGAAAGGCGGCCTGATCGGCAAAATCGAAGCAGCCAATGGCGGCACTCTGTTCCTTGATGAAATAGGTGAAATGCCCCTGGAGATCCAGCCGGTCTTCCTGCGGGTACTACAAGAGAAAAAGATCTATCGGGTAGGTGATATCAAGCCCATTCCAGTTGATTTCAGACTAATCGCCGCCACCAACAGGGATCTGAAAAGCCTCGTCAATGAAGGACTGTTCAGGAAAGACCTGTATTTCCGGCTATCCACAGTCACCATCAGTCTTGACCCGTTATCAGGCAGGAAGGATGACATTGAAGGCATTGCCAAACTGGTACTTGAGCGCATCAAGAACGAGAACCCTGGCCAGATCGCTGCCCAGCGCTTTTCTCCTGGCCTGCTCACCGCACTGAAAAGCCGTGAATGGCCGGGAAACATCCGCGAACTTGTCAATGTGGTTGAATGCATGTGTTTCATGTCCCACAACGAGACATTGACCATTGATGATCTGCCGGATGGCTATCGCCCAGGCGAAGTCAGCTTGCAACCGGACCTTTACTCTACTTATCTGAGCCAGCCCCATGGCAACCTCGACATTGCCGAGAAAGCCACTATCGAGGCAGCAATAAAACAGGCAGAGGGCAACATGACCCAGACAGCCAAACAACTCGGCATCGCGAAAAGCACCCTCTACCAAAAAATGAAAAAGTATGGCCTGAAGAAGCCATAACCCCTAAAAATCAAAAAGCCCCCGCTGAGCGGGGGCTTTTCATTTTTCACCTGGCTTATCTGGCTACTGAATTCCACCTCACCAGATCAGGGCTGACACCGAGACAGGGAAACAATCCCCACACGACATCAATACATATGCTGCCCACCGTTAATTGAAAGTGTAGAACCGGTAATAAAACCGCCCTCATCGGAAACCAGGAATAGAATCCCCCGGGCGATATCGTGGGCAGTACCAAGACGCCCTACCGGAATCTTGGCAACAATCTTCTGCAACACATCTGCGGGTACGTTGCGTACCATATCCGTATCAACGTATCCCGGTGCTACCGCATTGACAGTGATGCCATAAGCCGCGCTTTCCAGGGCCAGAGCTTTGGTAAAGCCGTGTATACCGGATTTTGCCGCAGCATAGTTAACCTGACCGTATTGGCCGGCCTGCCCATTCAGTGAGCCGACATTGACGATACGACCAAACTTGCGCTCCCGCATACCTTCAATCACCAACCGGCACATGTTGAAACAGGAGCCGAGATTGGTATCCAGCACCTCCTGCCACTGATCGTGAGTCATCTTGTGCATGGTGCGGTCGCGAGTGATGCCAGCATTGTTGACCAATACGGAGACGGGACCAACTTCACGTTCAATACGCTCAATGCCATCCTTACAGGCATCAAAATTGGATACATCGAACTTATAGACCGGTATTCCCGTCCGCTCGTGAAACGCCATTGCTCGTTCGTCATTCCCGGCATAGTTGGCAACAGTATCGTAACCCGCTTCCTTCAGCTCAATAGCGATCGCCTCTCCAATCCCCCTAGTTCCCCCGGTTACCAGTGCCACTTTAGACATTTTACTTCTCCTGCTCGAGTTATCTGCCAAATTATCACTTCAACACTTACCCGCAGCTGACCTTGGTCAACTCACGATATCAATCCATTATTTTTCACATGTCCATCCTTACACGATAGACCGATAAAAAATGTCAGTGAATGCGACCTTTAGCGAATGGGCCAACAACCAACCCCAAAATTTTCGTTATAGGGTAATAAATAAACCAGCCCCATAGAAAAAACAAATGGTATTCGCCCCAACAGGCATTTTGAGCAGAAATAAAGAGAGGAAAAGAAAGAGGGAACAAAAAAACTGACAGGGTACAGCAGTTGCCATACCCCGCCAGGGAGGTTAAACGTTACTGAAGACGGCGCAATACACTCACACAGTTGGTCACACCGGAACCACCGATATTGACGGTCATTGCCACTTCCGGATTACCCTTGGCTGCAACACCAACCGGAGCACCAATCAACTGTTTGTATGCCAGCGCGTGCATGGACGCACCAGTGGCACCTACCGGGTGGCCCTTGGATTTCAGGCCACCTGAGAGATTGATCGGGCAATCACCTTCCGGGCTGTACTTGCCTTCCATAAAGTCGTAACCGGCACGGCCATTATCGGAAAGTCCGATCGCCTCGGTACAGAGAATCTGGTTCACGGTAAAGCAATCGTGCACTTCAGCCAGATCCAGATCAGCCACCGTTGCTCCTGCTTCGTCGAGAGCCAGTTTCACAGCGTGGCGTGTTGCCTGCAGCTCATGCAGGCGACCTTCACGGGCCTTGAGGGTCATACGATCAGTTACATGACCGATACCCGACAATTCAACTGCATGCTTGAAGCTGGCCTTTGCGTTGTCGGTAGAAGTCAGCACCACGGCCGCGGCACCATCGGTAACCAGCGAACAGTCGTGCAGACGCAGCGGCGGCGCAATCATCGGGTTACTGCCCTTGCCGGATTCGGGCAGGTTGAGAATGGCCTCTGCCGTAATCAGCTGATTCTTGTCCGGCAGGCTGCCCGGGCCAAAGTGGGCCAGCGGGTTCTGGATACCGTTGCGGTAGTTCAGCGCAGAGATGTGCGCCAGCATAACCCGCAGTTGCTCGTCGGTCAGACCGTGCTTGGCCTGATAGGCTTTGCCCAGTTCGGCAAACAAGCCTGGGAAGGTCATGCCACGGGCACCTTCGTCCGGCCAGTAGGAGCAACAGGACAACGCGTGGGTTACCCCGGCGGTATCCAGAGTGTTCATCTTCTCCACACCGATCGCCAGCACATTCTTGAAACGGCCGGATGCGACGGCATAGGCAGCATTGTAAATAGCCAGCGATGAGGTAGCACAGGCACCTTCTGTGCGGGTAGTCGGCTTCAGCAGCAGTCCTTGCGGATCAATTTCCAGAGCCAACGGACCTACGTGTTCCTGGTTGACGAACATGGAAGGAGAGCAAGAGCCCACCCAGATGGCGTCGATATCCTTGGCTTCGAGCCCGGCGTCGGCAATCGCACCAGCGCCCGCTTCATTCAGCAGCTCGTAAAATGATTTGAGATCTTCGATAACACCAGTTTCGCGATCGCGTTTCACAAACGCACCGAACTGGGTGTTATATGCACCCACAATACTGACCTTCACGGCATAGCCCTCGCTTAGGTCGTTGATGTTGAAAGAAAATGATAAATAGCAGCCGCTATTATCAGATGTTGCGCCCGGCGTCCTGCCAGAAAACCTTGCGAATTTCCTTTTTCAGCACCTTGCCAACCGGACTGCGCGGTAGCTCGTCCCAAAACAGAACCTGCTTGGGCGCCTTGACGCTACCTAGCCTGCTTTTGCAGTACTGGATTATCTCCTGCTCATCCGGTTTTTTTACATTAGCCTTAAGTTCAACAACCGCCGTCACCTGTTCACCCCATTTTTCGTCGGGTATACCGATAACTGCACAGTCCTTGATGGCTGGATGTGCCCAGATCAATTGCTCAATCTCACTGGGATAGACGTTGAAGCCGCCGGAGATAATCATATCCCGCTTGCGGTCGACAATAGAAAGATAGCCCTGCTCATCCAGGATGCCCACATCACCGGTCCGCTGCCAACCATCCTTACGGATTTCTGCCGTGGCATCCGGGTTGCCATAGTAGGCACGCATCAGCAGGTTGCCACGTACAGCGATTTCGCCCTCCTGGCCGGCAGGCAATGGCTGCCAGTCATCATCCATCACGGCCAGTTCCACATGGGGGGACACTTTGCCGCAGGAACGCAGAATTTCAGGACGGTTGTGTTCCAGGGCATACAGATGATCCGCAGGTGACAGGGAAGTGCAGATCATCGGGGCTTCAGCCTGACCATAGGTTTGCACCATCACCGGCCCGAACACATCGATTGCCTCTTTGAGCTTTTCAACCGACATCGGGGCAGCGGCATACCAGAAATAGCGCAAGCTGGAATAGTCGTGGGATTTGACCGCCTCATGAGCCAGCAACATATAGATGGCGGTGGGCGGCAGGAACACGTGGGTTACCCGATAGCGCTCGATGGTCTCCAGCAACACTTCCGGCACCATGCCATCCATCACCACTACAGTAGCGCCGCGACGGATATTCGCGAAGGAGGCAATACCGGCGGCGTGAGTCATGGGCGCCGACACCAGGTAGGAACAGGGAATATCCGGCGGAGGCATGACCTCATCCTGGATGTCCGTCATGGTCTCCCAGCTCAAGCTGCTCCACTCGGCCAGCTTGGAATCACCCGTGGTGCCACCAGTGGCAAACAGATTGAGCAGCGGATTATCACCTTCCGGCTGGACATCAATGACGAGGGGCCACGACAGCTCATCGGATAGAGACGACAGATCAACGCCAGCCACCTGGCGGCCGTCCATTCTCAGCATCTGCTGATCTGAATAGACTTCGAGAATCTCGGGAAGTGAAGCGACGATACTGTCGTCCACAAAGAATTGTACGGTGCCGGATTTGGCAATTTGCTTCCGGTTCGCTTCAAAGGTATTTCTTACATTCAGAGGCAGCCAGACAGCCCCCAAACGTGAGATTGCAAAAATACAGCAGTAGGCGGCAACGGAGTTGGGGGCGTAGGTCGCGACTACATCCTGCGCCTTGACCCCCTTCTGCCGCAATGCCTCCGCTATTTTGACGGAGGCATTAACCACCTGTCTGTAACTGAGGGACAACCCCTTATCCAGATCAACAAACTTCGCATCACCAGACAATGCCGGACTCTTATCGAGGAAATCGACAAGACGCATGATCACCCCCTGCTACTACAGTTTTAATAATAATTATCAACCCTTGAGGGTTGCCAATGTCTCCAGCACAGCCTCCGGTTTGGCGTCTGCAGGAATGGTCAGATAATAGAACCCATTGGTTGCGGGGCGTGCTTCACCAGCCTTGTCACCCCACAGGTAGTCGGTGATATCCACACCCTTCGCTTTCGCAGCAGTCGGCGAACCGGCAGGCGCAATGGCGAAATTGACGTCAGCAGGAACATCATAATCCTGATCCGCCGAAGGCACGGAAACACCAACAGACCAGCGATAGTGCTTGGCCACGTTGTAGATTGGCTGGTACCAGCTGAGCTCTTCGCCACTAGCAGGCAACAGTGCCGGATCTTCAACCAGCAGCACACCGGACAGACCAGTTTCGCTGAAGTAACGCAGGAAATCCGCAACGTACATGGAAGCAGTATCCACGTTCATTTCATCGGGTTCAGCCACTTCGCCATTGGCGGCTTGGTGTGCCTTCACCAGCAGGGAACGGGGAGACGGCATGACCAACACCATCGGAGTGGAAGCTCCGTAGTTGTTGCCCAGCGCAGTGATCACCTCAGCCAGCAGCTCGCGGGGAGCAAAGGCTTCCAGCATGGATTTCAGGGCGACTGTGACACGGCGTTTGCCGGCCATGGAGGGAATTGCCTCCTTGTCTTCCTGCATCCAGGACTGGAACAGGTCCCACACGTCGAGCACCACCACTTCAGCTTTTACCAAGCCGTGAGCCTGTCTGTAGAAAGACATGTAGGCGGCGGGATTGGTCCACGGGTTTTCACCCGCACCGAGCAGCAGCTTCTTGGTGTAGTCGGTGAAATTAATCCAAAGCCGGGGGGATTCCCCCCCGGCTGCCAGATAAGAAGTTAGATCGAGAGCCATACTATTTCCTTTCGTTTGAAGGAGGCATGCCGGCTTGTTTTCTCACTTCAGCAAGCTCGGCTTCAAGCTCGGCGATTCTAACATCTTTGGGGTGAGTCACATAAATCGGACCCGGGTTTTTGGCATCGCGCTTGTCTTTAACGCTGCCCGCGTAAACGTAGTCCAGATCATTGTTCCAGGAACCGTAGAACGGAATATTTTCCGGCGGGGTTTCCTTGACATGATTCTTGACGAACTCCGCGTAAGGCACGCCCTGCTTCTTACGCTGATCACGGTAAGCAGCACGCAGCTTCTCAGTGGCTTCCATGTCAACCACGAGGGTTTCTTCATTGAATTCCACTTTGTAGAGCTTCTTGGCCCAGTCGGCAGTGATCAGATTTTCCTCGATGTCCATGATCACGTAAGTGGGATCACGTTCAAGAGGATCACCGTAACCGCCGCCAGAACCCTGGGAGATCATGTACAGCTCACCGCGCTTGGAGATGTCGAAGCCCAGGCCCAAGTGATGGGTGGTGTATTTGGCACCTTCAAAGGGACGCTCGTTCATGATCTCGGCGATGGAGTGTTTGAAACGCTCTGGCTCTTTCAGCATGACGTCGTACACATCCACATTGGTCACCTTACACAGCGGGATACTACCGGCAGCGTAACCACCAAACAGCCCCTGGATAGTGGGTGCTTTTGAGCCCTGACAGGTGGTCATGAAGCCCCACTGGGTGCTGTCCTTGGTAGCAGCGATCTGGGTGTAACCCATACCGCCACGGTACTTACCGGGCGCCTGGGTGTTAGTGGTCATCTTCTTGGAAACCAACTGCAGGAACGGTACTTCTTCCTCGTTCATTTCCTGTTCACCGATGTCCGCCATGGTTGCGAAGATCGGAGACAGCGCGTGCTCACCATCGCGGTCCATACGGGCACCGCCACCCATACCGTTCAAGTCGGCACAGAGGTTACCCAGAGTTTCACCGTGCTGGTTCACACCACCCCAGATGAAGGTGTTGATCATGTTGTGCCAGGGAGCCAGTACACGGGTGTACTTGTCCGGACAGCTGTACAGGAACTTGGCAGTCGCATGCTGAGCCACAGTGAAGCTGTGGAAGATGGACATCAAGCTCTGGGAGTTAGGCGCTGCGTAGGAACAGTCAACCAGGGTACCTTCCTGAGTGATGAACTCAACCGGAGACAGACCAGCCTGGCCACGGGGCAGATCGGGCCAGATGTGGTTCATGAACGCCTGGCCCACCATGCCTTTCATACCCGGCAACTGGGTGTTGATGGCGCGGTTGGTCAACTCGGGGCTGGTTCCGGTGAAATCAAAGATCAGGCGGTCGCCTTTCTTGGTCACAGCCAGGTTGATTTTCAGCAGGGCGTTTTCACGCAGGGTGCTGTCCATGATGGTCTGAGTGCGAACAGTCATGTCGGGCCACTCGGAGATACGGCGACGTACTTCGGTCACAACGCTCTCGTTGGTGTAGCGCAGACAGGCAGTCAGGGCGTCCGGACCGTCAGTGGCCAGAACTTCCTTGATACGCTTCTCGAGACGCATACAAGCAAACAGCTTCACCTTGATGTCTTCGTACTGCAGCTTCGGCTCGCGCACGGAGTTCTGCAGGAAGGTCAGCAGGTCCTTCTTGATCTGGTAGCCTTCAACGATTTTGAACGGAGACATTTTCAGGCCTTCGTCGAAGGAAGTTTCCGCCATGGACGGCATACCACCCGGCTCAATCGCACCGTTCTCACCTTCGTGCACGGTAGATGCCACCCAGCAAACCAGTTTGTCTTCGTGGAATACCGGAATGATCATGCTCTGGTCAGTGTTGTGCACGTTACCGTAGCGTGAGTCGTTGTGAATGAAGCCATCGCCTTCGCTCACACCCACGGTTTTCTCGGTGATCCAGTTCTTGATGATGAACTTGATCGGGTGGTGAACCAGTGCGGAGAAGATCAATACACCGCCGGCACTACCAATGGTCAGGTCACCAGAAGCGGAGTAGATACCGGTGATGATGTCACCCCACTTCGCACCGGGAGCCGCACCCATCTGCTCTACCATCTCGAAGCCTTCTTCACAGGCAGACTGCAGACGGTCGCGGATAGAAGCGATCTGGTTCAGGTCGGTGTACTTCTCCATGCAACGCTCTTCGTCAGCACTGCGCGGCATGATGCTGTGGTCACGCATGATCTCCGGGTCGGGACCCAGGAACAGGGTGGTTTCCTTGAGGAATTTTTCAATCAGCTCCTGATCCTTCAGAGCCGGGTTGTTGGTTTCGTTATTCATAATCAAATACCCCTATAGCTACTTAATTCTGTGAATCGACGCGGAAGAACCAAACGGCGCCCTGCTCAGCAGAGACATACTTCCAGCCCGGCTCGATCAAGTAGGTAGTTACGTCGGAAGCCACGATGCCCGGCCCCACAATTTCAGTACCCGGAGGAATGTCGCTCTTGCGCCAAACCGGAGTCTCGATGCCTTTCGGACCTTCGCTAACGAAGTAGCAGGTTCTGGTGGCAAGCGGAGCCGGCGGTGCAGTGCGCTCGCTCTGGGCAACAGGCTTGATGTGTTTGAAGTGCACGGTATCGTGCTCAACGTAAGAAGCCACACGGATAGTGTTGATACGGATACCCGCTTCAGGCGCCTGGCTACCTTCACCGAAACGGTGGCCGTAGTCAGCAGAGAACTGCTGCAGAATCGCCATTACGTCAGCCGCAGATTCCAGGTTGTGCTTCGGAATCACCACAGTGGTCTGTACCAGCTGGTTACCGTAGCGCATATCCAGTTCCAGTGAGTGCTGGATGGTGGTGGCATCAGCGCCCTGACGCAGCAGATCGTTCTTACCGCGCTCGCTCAGCTCAGCAACGATGTCGTTGAAACGCTTGTAATCACTGAACACTTTGCGGGTGTTTGAATCGTACAGCACCAGGAACAGGGACATTTCGTGAATGTGCATCTGGTGCATGTTGCCGGCACCCAGTGCAGAGAACACGGAACTCATCGGCGGCGCCAGAATCTTTTCGATATTCAGGTTGCTGGCGATACCACAAGCGTGCAATGGACCATTACCACCGTAAGCCAACATAGTGAAGTCTTCCGGGTCATAGCCGCGTACACGCAGTTCTGTGTGCAGACCGTTGGCCATGTTGCTGTCCACTTTTTCCTTGATCAGCAGTGCCGCTTCAATGACTTCACAGTCCAGATCGTCACACAGTGCTTCTTCAATGGCGAAGACAGAACGCTTCGGGTTCAGCGGAATGTGGCCACCGGCGTAGTTTTTCGCATCCAGGTAACCCAATACCAGGTCAGCGTCGGTGACGGTCGGGTTCATACCACCGCGGTCGTAACAGGCGGGGCCCGGGTCAGAACCAGCACTCTTCGGACCAACGGCAACAGAGTTGTACATACGGTCAAAGGAAGCGATAGAACCACCACCGGCACCCAGGGTTACCAGGTGAACCATCGGCACGGAAACCAGCCAGCGGTCGATAACGGGGTTGAAGTCGTAGTGTTTGATACCACCTTCCACCACGATACCGATGTCGTAAGAAGTACCGCCCATGTCGGTAGCAACTACGCTGCCCAGGTCGGCTTCTTTCGCCAGGTGCTCTGCAGCACTGATACCGGAAACCGGACCAGAGTGGATGGTTTGCAGGGCGTCAGTGGAGTTCAGCTGGGCCATACCACCGGAGTTGTGGATTACCAGCATCGGCTTGGAGTAGGAGTTGGCGCGCAGATTCTGCTCCAGCTGGCTCATGGCGTGGTACATGGTGGAGTGCAGGTAACCGTCCACGATTGCGGAGGTTGCACGCACGTATTCACCCTTACGACCAGCCACACGGTGAGACAGGATCACCGGAATGGAGCCCAGCAGATGAGAGGGATACTCATCCAGCAGGATCTGCTCAATGCGCTTCTCGTGATCGGGGTTAACCACAGAGTTAACCAGACAGACAACGATAGCCTGGGCACCCTTGTCCACCAGAGAGCGGATCTTGTTGCGGACGTCTTTCTCGTCCAGAGGCATAACCAGCTCGCCCTGGAAACCCAGACGCTCGCGAACGCCTTCGATCATGTGGGGCAGAACCAGAGGAGCGGGACGCTGTGCATCGGGCAGGTTTTGTTTGCCCAGCTCGTCCAGACCTTCACCGTAACCACGGCCGCGGCTCAGGGGAACCATCGCCTCGTAACCGGCAGTTACCAGCATGCCGATACGGGGACCGTTGTGCTCGATCAGGGCGTTGGTACCCAGAGTGGTCGCGTAGCGAACGGAATCCACACCGCCCAGGATTTCTTCCATGGAGATGCCGAGTTCGGTGTACGCCTTCTCTACAGCCTCGTTAAAACCGAGAGCCAGGTTGTGGTGAGTGGTCAGCGCTTTGGTTTCAATGTACTTGCCGTCCCACACGGTGAAGCAGTCGGTGAAAGTACCACCGATATCTACTGATATACGTTTCATAACCTTATATTCCTAATCAGTCCTAATTCACATTCACAGTCAACAAGCGGATATCAGTGCTTGTGGGTGTGACAGCGGTCTACCAGAACATTGGGGCCTTTCACCGGCTCGAGAATCTCTTCGCGGTGGCTCCACTGCTCCTTCAGGGCATCCAGGTCTACTTCCATATCGTAGAGCGGCATGTGGTTGGGGAATGTGTATTCCACTTCCACTTGAGTACCGCATGACGGGCAGTAAAACTCATAGATGTTTACCCACTCTCTGTCAGGACAGAAGGTGAAACGATATTTGTCCGGGTCGATGATGGACGGGTGAATGTCAGCCGGATCACGGTTGTATACCAACAGACCTTCTTTGTAGTTACCGCGAGCGGAACCGATCACGTGATCACATACGCGACATTCCCAATTTTCCGAATCCAGGTCGATGCGGAGATATTCAGTCATCAAAACTTTCATTATTTGTCCCCCTTGGTCAGGCGGATATCGCCCAGTTCAGTCACTACGAATTCCCAACCTTCGCGAACCAGACAGGTAAAGAACTCTTCTTCGATTACAGCGGGGCCGACACCGTAGGCACCGGGCTCCATGTAGTTCACTTCGTAGACGGGCACGTCCTGCCAGCCGGCATCACCCATGAACAGAGAACGGTTTTTAGCCGCTTTTGCCGGGTTGCCTTTTTTCACACCTGCGTGAGCGTCGCTCTCGGTTTTCAGGTTCTTGCTGACAGATACTTCAAGAGTGATTGCGTCGGCTTTGGCCATTTCCTGGGGAATGGCAATGGCGCCATCGATTTTGTGAGTCAGCTCAACGCCGTCTTTCTCAGCCACCAGGCGAGCTACAAAGGTGTACTCACCCTTGCCGTAGCCTTCCGCGAACATGTCACGCTCACCGCGCTCCATCAGGTTGACGTAAGCACTTTCCAGAGAAGCCTGGCGATCACCCTTCAGAACCACTGCGTAGCTCTGACCGATGTCACAGGAACCAATACCGAAGGCACTGAATACTGCAGCCATTTTCGGCACGTACACAGTGGAGATACCAGCTTTGTCTGCAGCGCCACAGGCGTTCATCGGACCCGCGCCACCGAAGGCCATCAGCACAGTTTCAGCATCGATAGTGCCGTGGGCTTTCAGCTCATTGGCAACCTTCTGCTCTACTGCATCGCGCATCTGGAACAGGGCTTCCTCAACGGAAATACCCAGCGGGTTGGCAATGTTCTCAGCGATAGCCGCACGAGCGCGGTCAGCGTCCAGAGCCAGACCGCCACCGAAATAGGTGGTGGGATCCAGAAGACCCAGCAGCAGATTTGCATCAGTGATAGTGGCGTTTTTACCACCGCGACCGAAACAGGCCGGTCCAGGCACCGCGCCCACACTCTCAGGACCTACCTGAATAGCGCCGTTCTTAACGGACAGGATGGAGCTACCGCCGACACCGGGGCTGGCGATTTCACACAGACTGAAAGAAATCGGCACGCCTTCCACCAGACCGCGACGGTCTTCTTCAACGAAGTGGTCGACTACCTGACCGATATCCGTAGTGGTACCACCGATATCCATGAACAGCACGTTTTTCAGGTTGTACAGCTTGCTGAAGGTTTTCACACCTTCCATACCACCGCGGGGACCGGAGCTGTAAGTTTTCAGCGCAATGGTCTTGGCCACGCGGGAAGCGTCGCCGTCGTTGCGGAAAATCAGCAGAGGGTTCTTGGTGCGGTATTCACGCAGACGGTTTTCTGCGTTGTACAGGAAGTTTTCCATCGCCGGGTGCAAGAAAGAGTTGATCATGGCAGACCAGGCGCGACGCTCGGTGGACACATCATCCACCAGTTCGCTGGCGAACAGCATCGGTACGGCACCCAGCAGGTGACGAGGGTAGTTGTCGAAAGCCAGGCGCTTGAATTGCGCTTCGAACTCGTTGGCCTTGTCACTTTCGAAACAAACCACGATACGGTTGGCGCCGACAGAGGTCAGGCGGGTAATTACTGCAGTGGTCTCCGCGCCGTGAGCTTCGTCTTCCAGTGCATGCAGGTCAACTTCGGCGATCCGGTCACCCACGAAGAAGTCATACAGCTCCACGTCTTCTTCACGCAGGCGAGCAGGCAGATCAGAACCCTTGTTGATCACCAGGCCCAGACGGGGGCCTTTGCGCTCACAGATCGCGTTGGTGCCTTGAGTAGTGGAGTAACGGATGTGATCCACTTCTGCCAGCAGGCGGGCAACATCTTCTTTGCCATAGGCCACTTCGGAGATTTTGCGCAAACCGTCGAAGAAGCACTTACTCAGATCGTAAGGCGTGGTCAGGGTTTTCGTCTTATAAAAGTTATTGTCCTTCAGCAAACAGATATCTGTCAGCGTACCGCCGTTATCGATATTTATCAGCATTCCCATATCGAGTTACCTTAGTAGTTAAGTTTCTTTCTAGCCGAGATAGTTAGGGTTATAAAACTTCACTGCAGTGCGTTCGATCGGCCGAACGCCCCCAGAGAGTTACAGGTTTATAGCAACTTTAATGCCAACTGTTTTTCTGTTGAGATATAAACTCCATCTATATGTTTTATATTAATTTTTCATGAGTATCCGAGCGCGAACAAAGCGCCGAACACCTGTCCGGAAATCATTCACCTGTTTTAAGTCGCTACACCTGAGCTGGCTGGAGAGGCCTCCAATACCGCTGATAAGCTGCGCCAGTCGAGCATTGAGTATAGTCAGGAATAGAAAAAACGAGGGGGGACGAAAGGGAGGGATTGACCGGGGCAAATCCCCCGGTCCGGCTCAGGCGTAATATTCGATCTGGAACTCGGCGTCACCCATGGCCGCGCTGAGACTGTGGGGAGTGCAGGGAGCCATCACCCCCGGAAACATCGGGTCGAGTAGAAACCCTCGGCTGGCAGCCGTGCCGTCATCAACCACAAACTGCAACATACCTTTTTTCACCACCACCTTGCCCCATTGCCCCTCGGGGGTCCGAAAGTCCGCTTGCAGTTCAGTTGGAAAATGCTCCCGGTTATAGACGGGGCTGGTCTCCTGTAATGCCAACCCATCAGGCAGGGCCGGCATATCACAATCCACACACTCGATGGTATCGCCGATGTGTTCATCCCGGCCCTTGCCGGTACCGATCCAACGACACTCCATATAAGGAGGATTGTGGCGCATCTGTAGTTGGTGACCGCATTCAAGTTCCGCCACCCATTCCTGGAACCGGTCCTTGTGAAACCCTGAGATCGCGCGTTGCATAGCTGCACCCTGCCTTTGTGTGTGCGTCAGACTGGGGTAGGTTTACCACGACCCCATATTCATCATCAGTATAGTTTCTGTCATATCACCGACAATAGTGGCCGAGGAACATCACATCCCTATTAGCGAGGAGGGAATCATTGAGTGCCTGCGGCTGCTGCACCGACACGTGGCCGCCTGACACAAAAAAGCAAATAAATGCTGTCGCAACTCGGACAACGTTATATATTACGGGATATATCGGTGTCGGCTTTGTCGCATACAAGACAAATCCAGCCCCACTGAATTTTCCCGAAAATTATTCAGTTTTTCTTTAGATTCAGACAATTAGTGGAAGTGGCTAACGGTGGCCCGGCAAGGTGATCGGCAGCCTCACGGGTGTCGTCAACAGCGAGGTCAAGATCGAGCTGACCGGAGGACGGGTACTCGCCGCGGTTATCACCAACGAGAGCCTCAAGGAACTGGGGTTTGCCCCCGGCAGCGACTGCTGCGCCCTGATCAAGGCCTCTCACGTCATTGTCGCCGTCAACGATTGAGCCCAAACGGAATGGAGATCAAACCATGAAGTACCTGCTTGGCCTGTTGCTGACCCTGACAACCCTGTCATCTGCCGCTGCCGAAGTGAGCGTGGCCGTGGCTTCCAACTTCACCGCACCGATGAAGGAAATCGCCGCCGCCTTCGAACAGCAGAGCGGTCACCGCACAGCGGTCTCCTTCGGCTCCTCCGGCAAACTCTATGCGCAGATCCACAACGGCGCGCCGTTCCAGCTGTTTCTCTCCGCCGACCAGGAAAAACCGTCAGCCCTGGAACGGGATGGTCTGGCGGAAACCGGAACTCGTTTTACTTATTCTCTCGGCACCCTGGTATTGCTGGCTTCAACGGCGGGCAGTGACCCGGAAACCCTGCTGCGCGAGGGCAACTACCAGAAACTGGCCCTGGCCAACCCGCGACTGGCTCCCTACGGCGCCGCGGCCATGGAAGTGCTGACCGGGTTAGGGCTGACCGAAACCGCAACCCCCAGACAGGTACTAGGGGAAAACATCGCCCAGACCTACCAGTTTGTGATCAGCGGCAATGCCCAACTCGGCTTTGTCGCCCGGTCACAGGTTGCCGGCAATCAACAACTGTCCGGCCGCTACTGGGTGGTGCCCAAGGAACTGTACAGCCCGATCCGCCAGGATGCCGTGCTGCTCAAAAACGGCGCCGACAACCCCGCCGCGCTGGCCCTGATCCAGTTTCTGCACAGCGACGCGGCTATCGCTATCATGCAAAATTACGGCTACGGCCAACCTGACAAGGATTGATCTGTGGGATTCTCGGCGGCGGACCTCGAAGCCATCTGGCTGACCCTGCGACTGGCGACCATCGTCACCCTGTTGTTGTTGCTGATCGGCACCCCCATCGCCTGGTGGCTGTGCCGCACCCGAAGCCGCCTGAAGGGGGTGATCAGCGCGGTGATCGCCCTGCCGCTGGTGCTGCCACCCACCGTCCTCGGTTTTTACCTGTTGCTGGCCATGGGCCCCAACGGCCCGGTGGGCCAGCTCACCCAGGCGCTGGGCATCGGCACCCTGCCGTTCACCTTCTGGGGCCTGGTGGTGGCCTCGGTGTTCTATTCCCTGCCCTTCGTGGTGCAGCCGATCCAGAATGCCATGGAGGCCATGGGCGAACGGCCGCTGGAAGTGGCCGCCACCCTCGGCGCCAGCCCCCGCGACACCTTTTTCAACGTAGTGCTGCCTCTGACCCGGCCCGGTTTTGTCACCGCCGCCATCCTCGGCTTCACCCACACTCTCGGGGAGTTTGGGGTGGTGCTGATGATCGGCGGCAATATCCCCGGCGCCACCCGGGTGATCTCGGTGCAGATCTACGATCACGTGGAAGCCATGGATTACGCCCAAGCCCACTGGCTGGCGGCCACCATGGTGCTGTTCTCCTTCGCGGTGCTGGCGGTGCTATACAGCCGCAAGCGCCCGCTGGTCATCAAGTGAGGCCGGCGCGATGAACTCACCCACTCTCAATGCCCGCTTCCAGCTGCGGCGATCCGGCTTCAGTCTCGATGTGGATCTGCAACTGCCCTGCCGGGGTGTGATCGCCCTGTTCGGTCGCTCCGGCTCCGGCAAGACTTCGTTGCTGCGCTGTATCGCCGGGCTGGAAGAGGCCGCACAGGGCACTCTGCACTTCAACGGCCACGCCTGGCAGGACGAAAAAACATTCGCCCCCACCTACCGGCGGCACCTCGGCTATGTGTTCCAGGAAGCCAGTCTGCTGCCGCACCTGAGCGCCCGGGACAACCTGGAATTTGCCAGCAGACGCGCCGCCGAAGTGATGCCGGAAGCCGAGCGGCAGCGGATTATCGAACTGCTCGGCATCGGCTCCCTGCTGGACCGAACTCCGGCGCAACTGTCCGGCGGTGAACGGCAGCGGGTAGCGATTGGCCGGGCGCTGATGAGCAAGCCGCGGTTGCTGCTGATGGATGAGCCGCTGGCCTCCCTCGACCAGGCCCGCAAACAGGAAATACTGCCCTACCTGGAAACCCTGAAAACCGAGCTGGATGTGCCGATCATTTACGTCAGCCACTCCCCCGATGAAGTGGCGCGGCTGGCTGACACCCTGGTGGCCATGGAAGACGGCAGGATCGTCGCCAGCGGCCCCCTCAACGAAACCCTCACCCGCCTCGACTTCCCCATCAAGCTGGGGGAGGAAGTGGGTTCCGTGGTGCAGGCCACAGTGGTCGAAAAAGACAGCCAGTGGCAGCTGGCCAAAGTCGCCTTCGACGGCGGTGAACTCTGGTTCCGGGACAGCGGCCACCCCATAGGCAGCCAAGTGCGGGTGCGGGTGTTTGCCCGGGACATCAGCCTGTCCCTGCAACACCATGGCGACACCAGCATCGTCAACTCCCTGCCCGCGGTGGTGGAGGATATCTCCACTGAACAGCATCCCGGTCTGGCGCTGGTGCGACTTCGCATCGGCAACACTCCGCTGGTGGCCCGCCTCACCCACCGTTCCGCCCACCACCTGGAACTGGCGCCCGGCAAACCGATCTGGGCGCAGATCAAGTCCGTGGCGATTATTCAGTAACGGTGCCGCACGTCGGCTGAACCGGCTTGCCAGACTCTGTTATCTATACCAGGGCCTGTTAACACTAGTTGGATTATCACTGCTGGAGGTCATTTTTGTTCCCGGCAAGGCGGAAAGAGCGAGGTTTAGTCATTCTAAATGAGCGATTGACAACACAACCGGGGGCAAAAATGGCCCAAGCCCTTCGGGTTGCGGCTAAAAAAATGCCAATCGGCGTTGCTCCTCACTTATTTGGCACCACCACACTGCGCTCGTCGCGCCTAAATTGGCGTTTTTTTAGTCACAACAGTGGCAATTCAACTAGTATTAACAGGCCCAACATACTGTTGTGGACGCCTGTGGAAGGGGCTGACAACGATCCCACCGACCGCCGCGTTGTCTCGCCCCCGCTTCCGGGCCAGGAGGAGAGATGACACGCGCATTCGAAAACTGGTGGCTAGCCCTGGTCACCTGCATGATGTTAATGATGGGCTACCAACCCGCACTCGCAGAAGAAATGGCCGAGTCGAAAGTCCCCTCGCTGTACGACCGACTCGGCGGCCTGATGCCGATTTCGGTGGTGGTCAGCGATTTTCTCGACGTGCTGGTGCCCGACGAGGTACTCAACGCCAACCCGGCCATTGATGCCGCCCGAGAACGGGTGCCCACCCCCTATTTGAAATACCAGGTCACGGCCCTGGTCTGCCATGCCACCGGCGGCCCCTGCCCGTACCAGGGCCGCACCATGAAGGAATCCCACTCCCACCTGAATATCACTGAGGCGGAATGGGACCAGATGGTGCTGTTGTTCATGAGCGTGCTGGCCAAGCACAATGTGCCGGAACAGGAAGCCGGCGAGCTGCTCGCCATCGTGGATTCCACCAAGGCGGATATTGTCGCGCCGACATCTAACTGAACCAGCAGGCGCTATCGGCCCCGGGGCAGCCACCCCGGGTTCCGGTGGCGGTGACTGCGTCGGCAATATTTGCCAAAAACCCGCAATTAGGTGTCATTGCCTATAAAAACCTGTTTGACTACTCACCCCGGGGCGCGCCACCCACTTATTCCCGGCCCCCGTACTCCAAAGGAAGCAATGAAAGTTCCAGAACGCATTCAACCCCTGGTGGATATTGGCCTGGTAGATGAGGTCATCTGCCAGTTAATGAGCGGCAAAGAGGCCACCGTTTATATCGTGCGCTGCGGCAATGAAACCCGCTGCGCCAAGGTCTACAAGGAAGCCGCCAAGCGCAGCTTCAAAAAAGCCGCGCAGTACCAGGAGGGACGGAAAGACCGCAACAGCCGCCGGGCCCGGGCCATGGGCAAGGGCACGCGGTTTGGGCGCCAGCAGCAGGAAGAGAGATGGCAAAGTGCCGAGGTCAACGCCCTCTACAAAGTGGCGGAGGCCGGGGTGCGGGTGCCCACCGCCTATGGCTGCATCGACGGGGTATTGTTGATGGAGCTGATCACCGACGATGACGGCGACGCCGCCCCCAGGCTCAATGACGTGACCATGTCCGCCGAGCAGGCGCTGGAAGATCACGCCACCATGATGAACTATGTGGTGCGCATGTTGTGCGCGGGACTGGTTCACGGCGACTTGTCGGAATTCAACGTGCTGGTCGACGCCTATGGTCCGGTGATTATCGACCTGCCCCAGGCGGTGGACGCAGCGGCGAACAACAACGCGCGGGCCATGCTCGCCCGGGATGTCGACAACATGACCGACTACTACGGCCAGTACGCACCGGAGCTCCTGACCACTCGCTACGCCGAGGAAATCTGGTCGCTGTTTGAGCGGGGTGAACTGCATCCGGATATCGCCCTGACCGGCCATTTTGATGACCCGGACGGGGCCGCCGATGTCGACAGCGTCCTGCTGGAAATCCAGGCAGCACTGCTGGAAGAAGAAAGCCGCAGGGAGCGTATGGCCGAAAATGGGCCCCAGTGAGGGCAATTGTCCACAGTTAGATTCGACGAACCTGCCAGCAGCCCTTATAGTACGCGCCTCATCCCCCGTTTAGCCCCAACCATTCAGGATTAACCCTTTGATTTCTGCCGCGAATATCACCATGCAATTTGGTGCAAAACCGTTATTTGAAAATATCTCCGTCAAGTTTGGCAACGGCAACCGCTACGGGTTGATCGGCGCCAACGGTTGCGGCAAATCCACGTTCATGAAAATTCTGGATGGCAGCCTGGCGCCCACGGCGGGCAATATCTCCATCACCCCCAACGAGCGGATCGGCAAGCTGTCCCAGGACCAGTTCGCCTTTGAACAGTACAGCGTGGTGGACACCGTCATCATGGGCCACAGCGAACTGTGGAAGGTGAAACAGGAGCGCGAGCTCATCTACTCCCTGCCGGAAATGTCCGAAGAAGACGGCATGAAGGTGGCGGAACTGGAAGTGCGCTTTGCCGAAATGGACGGCTACAGCGCCGAGAGCCGTGCCGGGGAAATCCTGATCGGCGCGGGCATTGACGAGTCACTCCACTTCGGCCCCATGAGCGACGTCGCACCGGGCTGGAAACTGCGGGTGCTGCTGGCGCAGGCGCTGTTCTCCGATCCGGATATCCTGCTGCTGGACGAACCGACCAACAACCTGGATATCAACACCATCCGCTGGCTGGAAGGCATCCTCAACCAGCACAAGAGCACCATGGTGATCATCTCCCACGACCGTCACTTCCTGAATGCCGTGTGCACCCACATCGCCGACATCGACTACGGCGAACTGCGCGTCTACCCCGGCAACTACGACGACTTCATGACCGCCTCGACCCAGGCCCGGGAACTGCTGGTATCCGAAAACGAGAAGAAGAAAACCCAGATCGCCGAGCTGCAACAGTTTGTCAGCCGCTTCTCGGCCAACGCCTCCAAGGCGAAGCAGGCCACCTCGCGTGCCAGGCAGATCGAGAAAATCAAACTGGAGGACATCAAGCCCTCCAGCCGGGTCAGTCCCTATATCCGTTTCAACCAGGAGAAAAAACTCCACCGCCAGGCCCTGACCTTCAAGGATCTCGGCCACGGCTACGACGAAACCCTGTTCAGCGGCGGCAAGCTGCTGCTGGAAGCTGGTGCGCGACTGGCGATCATCGGCGAAAACGGCGCCGGCAAATCCACCCTGCTGCGCTGTTTGGTGGGCGAACTCACCCCCAACAGCGGCGACATAAAATGGGCCGAGAACGCCAGCCTGGGCTACTGCGCCCAGGACAGCACCAAAGACTTTGATTGCGACCTCAACCTGTTTGACTGGATGAGCCAGTGGCGCAAACCCAACCACGACGACCAGATCGTGCGGGCCACCCTGGGGCGGATGCTGTTCTCCGCCGACAGCTACAAGAAAAAGGTCAAGGTCTGCTCCGGTGGTGAGAAAAACCGCCTGCTGTTCGGCAAACTGATGATGATGGACTGCAACGTCCTGATCATGGACGAGCCCACCAACCACCTGGACATGGAAGCCATCGAGGCGCTCAACCTGGCACTGGAACACTACCCCGGCACGCTGATTTTCGTCAGCCACGACCGGGAGTTCGTTTCATCCCTCGCCACCCGGGTTATCGAAATCAAGGACCACAAACTGATCGACTTCCAGGGCACCTACGAGGAATACCTCTCCAGCCAGGAACTCAACGCCAAACGGGCGTGATCCAGCCACTGCCTGTTTTCGCGGGCACTGAAAACACTTTGGGCCGGCTATTACATGCCGGCCCATTTAATTCTGGGGTGATACATCTGAATCAGCAGTATTTCTCTACCAAGTAGTTGATATCAAAAGCCAATCGTCCATACGCATACGGTCACGCCCCTGCCTGAAGGGCACGCAAAAAAAACCCACTAAATAGTGGGCTTTTTTAAAAACTTGACAACTTAAACGGCGCTCTTTCGCATTACCCCACCCAAGCAGAGTAAGCCTAACCCAAATAATGCAAGAGTGGCAGGAACAGGAACATTGTTGTTTTCACCACCTGCTTCAGTAAAGTTGGCTATAAATCGTATATCGTTACCACCATTCCAAGGAAACCAGCTACCAGATAAGAGCCACCACTCCCCATTCGCGTAGTCATTGGTAAAGTTGTACTGAACCGTGAAACCTATGGCACCAAGATAATTAAACTGAACGGCATACGTAACACCAGCAGATAAAGCTACCGCAGGAAAGATTTCATTGAAGCCAGAGCTCCAAGCCTGGGTAGAGGAAAACAATACGGCCCCTGGACCGTTGGACCACTCAACGACTGAAACCTCATGAGTATTGTCCTGCCCCAACCACCAACCAAAAGAATCCAACGTAACATCGGTTGCAAAAGTAAGTGTCTGAGCTGACTGAACCCAACCATTATTGGTATCACCTGTCCAGGCAGAGTTATCAATTAAAGTGGCATATGCACCGATTGACCAAATTGACATGGCAAGCACAAGTACCAATCTAGTTATTCCTTTCATTACAGAATCCCCTGTCTAACTTTGAATTAACTCACAATAGAACCTTCTGAAAACCGACAAGCAAAAACCTGGCCAATAATATAGCCCCTTTGATATTAAAAGATTTTTGTGTTTTTCTATTTCATACTTACATCTCAATGTAAAAAACACCGACACAAAGCCCACAAAAAAACAACCACTTAATCTATCGAAACAAGTGGGCTCAGATAAGACTTTGGGGAAGTGTTAGCTGACCCATTCACACTTCCGTCCGCATCTGGTTGAGGCCATCCATGGTTGGGCCACCCATAGCAAAGTGCTACTATAGTGACACTTTAGTTCCTACCCAGGTCCATCCCCATGAAAACGGCACTGGTTACCACCCTTAAACGTCAGGCAACCAAGATTCTCGCCGACCTTCACCAGACCAAGGAGCCTGTTCTCATCACTGAGCAGGGCAACCCTCTGCCTATCTTCTCGACGTGTCCGATTACGAGTTTCTTTTGGCGCGCATGCAAATACTGGAAGGCATTGCCCGTGGGGAGCAGGCGATTCTGGAAGGCCGCGTGATGGAACAGCAGGATGCGAAGCAGAGAATGTCGAAGTGGCTCAAGTAATATGGACGGAACCCGCTCTCGATAATCTTGATGACATCGCTGAATACATCGCGTTAAGCAATCCACCGGCCGCGTCAGATTTGGTACAGCGTGGCTTCTATTCGATAGATCGATTGGCACAATTTCACCAGTCTGGCCGCATTCCAGGGGAACTCAGTGAATTCAACTATCGCGAAGTGGTGGTTAACCCGGTGCGGGTTTTCTACAAGTTTCAGAAAGAAACCATTTATATTTTATTTGTTCTGCGCCAGGAGCGTGATCTTCGCAGATATATTCTAGAGTCACCAAAGACTAGCCGGGCCTTCATAAATTGCGCCTCAATGGTGAAATGACAACAGGTCATTCAATCTATCGGACAGCCTGTTAAGCGCCGACACCATTACCACGATAATTACACCAATTACATTACCCCTATTGTCACTACAACGATTACTCCGACAACCACCAGAGCCAGTGCCACAGTGCTTGAGCATTTATTTCAAACAAACCCATCACAACAAATGTCAACTTACTTTACATTAGCTCACAGGGAATACGACATATGTATTAAATATCAACAAGATACTGGCTCGGCACAAACTTTGCTTTAGCTTAAAAACTTTAGGAATCGATCAAGGGATATTGATGAAAAAGCTAATTCTTATACTGGGTTTTTTATTTGCAGCCAATGCCAGCGCAGGCTTAATAGTTAATGCGGCTTTCGAATTTGGACTTAATGGCAGTTATAACTACACGGGAACACTCACTGGCGAAGATCTCGATAATGATGGATTCCTAAGGTTTACAGAGTTAACTAGCTTTACAGAAACAGCAGGCGGACACACATTGGGCACACTGGTTGACATAGGTGATATTGATATTGCCAATGAGCTCTGGATTCCAAATGGCATATCATGGGTAAGCTTTATTGATACAGCCTTTATGACTTTTGATGTTCGTTCATTCTCTTGCGCTACCGATAATGGCTGCGATGCACGGCTTACCTCTTTTAACCTAAGCAACAACAATGTTCCTGAACCCATGAGTATTTTGCTACTTGGTCTAGGACTAGTGTGGATAGGCCTTTTAAGGAAAAAGAAAGTAGTTTAACAAATCTATAAACAATCCCTTCATAAGCCGCAAAACTTAGGGGCTTTTTTATAAGTAACAAACAATCATATTACTCAACAATCTTGCCGTGCTTGGCGTTAAAAGCATCAAGTGAAACTCATCGGCCAATACCTGGATTTAATGCAAGCAGAAGACGCAGCCTTGAGGCTGCGTCAGCAGGGCATACTGACTCACATTTCTTCGAAGAATTCGTTTGTTGTTTCCGGGTATGTCACTGGGGCCTTCAAGGTGGGATTGTGGGCGGTGCTCGACGCCCAATATAAAGATGCTTGCGCGTACCTGGCCGACGAAAACCATGAGGTGACATCAGGGCTGCCCGAAGAGGAATTGCTGAAATTGGAATCGGCATCCGACCAGCACGCTTACCGGGTATTCAACAAATTTTTATTCTTCACTGGTCTCTTCTTTTTAGCCCTGATTCTGACGGTGCTCTACATCACTCAGAAATAACACCCCAAACACGACCTGCCACGTCAGTTCGTTTGACTGCGTTCTGGAAACCGTCGAAGCCTTTCACCACGCTCCGCTGTTACCCGGCGAGGACTGAAGCACTGCTGAAACTCCCATCGAAAAGGCGCCGGGACAGGCACAGCATCCATTCCCCGGCTAGAATCTATCTGTTTCAATCTTCGTTGATTGCCCCGACAACCATTATCATGTGTACAGCAGCCCGATATCCGGGCTGTTGCACTAGCACACCCTTACCACGAAAGGACCTTCTGTGACGCTTGCCACCATCATTACCACTTCCGACCTGAGAGATCTGCTCGACTGTGCATTCCAGCAGGAGACCCCGGTTGTCACCTCGTCGGAATCCGATCTCGGCGAGCCGCTGCAGCACTTTGCCAGTCAGGCAGACATTCTGGCGAAGGTGGCGGAGTGCGCCAAAGCCGGGGTGCACAACTACGCCTTCGGTTTGTGGTATCCCTCAATGAAGGGAAAGGTTGTTGAGCGCAAGATAACCTTTGATCCACCCCGCGATGGCAAGACATTTCGCTATTCCCTGGGCGGCTGGGGCCTCATCCACCTGCACCTGTATTTCACACCCCCCAATACCCTGCAATGCAGAGTCAGTGTCAATTCCGAAGCCCGCGCCCTGTCACGCCAGGATCGCTATACCGATCTGGGCCCGGCAACCGACTGGGACTGGCGCGTGGTAGAGTCTTACGCTTTCAGGCTTTCCCGCCGGCTCGCTGCTATGGGTCGAGCGGTGCCAGTGCTGCAGGAATCCACCCCGAGCGCCCGGCCTTCGCCATGGCGGCGCAAGTAAAGCCATTCCTGACGGCTTACGGCAAAGGCCAACATCGTAAGGAGCAAACATGAATACCTATACCATCCACTGCGACTGCAACAGTGTGGAACTGACTCTCTCCGGTGAGCCCAAGGTCAGAGCCTATTGCCACTGCATCGACTGCCGGGCACTGCTCAACAGCCCCTTTGCACCGGCAACCGCCTGGGAGGAAGAAAACGCTTCCTTCACCAAAGGGGAAGAGCACATCAGCATCTACCAGCACCCTACTCTGCGGATGAAGAAATACTTTTGCAGCCACTGCGGCGAGGTGCTTTTCAACACCAACTGCGTGGATTGGCGCGTGGTGCCGCAACTGCTGATTGCCAAAAGTCACGACAACCAACTGCCCGAGGAATTAACGTCCACTGCCCATATTTTCTATGAGCAGCGGGTCGTCGATGTGAGTGATGATCTGCCCAAGCACCTGCGCGGCTTTAGCAGCGCGCTGTTTGAAGGCTAACCACCACCTTCTGCTCTCACGCCCTGGGCCTATGCTTAGAACATTGAGTCAGCGAGAGATGCAGCGTGCAGGGGCCGTCACCAACACAATCGCCTGATCCGCCAACGGTTCCCACGCCCGCCTCTGGAATCCTTTCGCACAGGATGCCGAAAACCATCTGGGTACTCGGCTTCGGCTCGCTGTTCATGGACATGTCCTCCGAGCTGGTCCACAGCCTGCTGCCCATCTTCATGGCCACAGTGCTCGGTGCATCCATGGTCACCATCGGCATTATCGAAGGGATTGCCGAAGCCACCGCCTCCATCGTCAAGGTGTTCTCCGGGGCGCTCAGCGATTATTTCCGCAGGCGCAAGTTTCTCATCGTGCTCGGCTACGGCCTGGGCGCCATTGCCAAACCGATATTCCCGCTGGCGACCACCATCGGCTGGGTATTCGGAGCGCGCTTTATCGACCGCATCGGCAAGGGCATTCGCGGCGCTCCCCGGGATGCGCTGATCGCCGATGTCACGCCATCCCACATGCGCGGCGCCGCCTACGGCCTGCGCCAGGCACTGGATACCGTCGGCGCCATTCTGGGCCCACTCTTGGCTCTGGCCTTCATGGTCTGGCTGGCGAACGATATCAAAGGCGTGTTGTGGATCGCCGTGATACCGGCCTTCATCGCGGTGTTGCTGCTGGCGGTGGCCGTGCGGGAACCCGCGGAACACAGTGCCACCGCACGGGATCGACCCTCCCTCAAAGGTGCAGGGGCGGCTGCCGGAGATCTGCCCCTGCGCTACTGGCTGGTGGTGGCACTCGGGGCGGTGTTTACCCTCGCCCGTTTCAGCGAGGCCTTCCTGATTCTGCGCGCCGAAAATGTCGGCCTCAAACTGGCTTATGTTCCCGCCATCATGATCGTCATGAATCTCGTCTACGCCTCTTTCGCTTATGCCGCAGGCGCGGCATCCGACCGGTTTTCCGCGCGTACCCTGCTGGTGTTCGGACTGGGAGCACTCCTTGTCGCCGACATTGCGCTGGCGCTGGCGACAACCCCCTGGCTTGCATTTACAGGGGCGGCGTTCTGGGGCCTGCACATGGCGCTCACCCAGGGCCTGCTCGCCAAACTGGTGGCCGATACCGCCCCGGCCAGACTGCGCGGCACGGCCTTTGGCATCTTCAACCTGGTCAGCGGCGGGGCCCTGCTGCTGGCCAGTGTTATCGCCGGTTGGCTGTGGAGCAGCTACGGTCCGGCTGCCACTTTTATCGCGGGTGCCGCCTTTGCCCTGCTGGCGACAATAGGCTTGCTCAGCTATCGCCCCAAGATCAGCCCCAAGTCCAGCTCCAAAACCCGCGCCTGAACAGGGCAACAGCCGACCAAAACTCTTCCCCTGATCCCCCGGTTGTCAGTAAAATCGCCTCCTTTTTGACGATTACGGAGCACGCGCCGCATGGGCAGAGCGTATCAAAACCGCAAAGTGGCAATGGCCAAAACTTCCGACATGAAGGCCAAGGTATACAGCCGTTATGGCCGCGAGATTTACGTCTGCGCCAAGTCGGGTGGAACCGACCCCTCTGGCAACCTGTCCCTGCGCGGCATGATCGAACGCGCCAAGCGCGATCAGGTTCCGGCCCACGTGATAGAAAAGGCCATCGACAAGGCCAAGGGCGGCTCCGGTGAAGACTTCTCCCCGGCCCGTTACGAGGGTTACGGTCCCGGCGGCAGCATGGCGATCATCGAGTGCCTGACCGACAACCCCAACCGCACCTTCGGCGATGTGCGCCAGGCGTTCACCAAAACCAAGTGCAAGATCGGCACCCAGGGCACCGTGGCCCACATGTTCGATCACGCCGCCATTTTCGTTTTCCCCTACGAAGATGAAGATGCGGTACTGGAAGCCCTGCTGGAAGCGGACGTGGATGTCACCGACGTGGAGAACGAAGACGGCAAAATCACCGTGTTCACCCCCCACACCGATTACGCCAAGGCCCGCCAGGCGCTGGTCGAAGCCCTCGGCAACATCGAATTCGAAGTGGACGAAATCCAGTTCATCCCCCAGAGCTACACTACTCTGGCTGGTGACGACGTGGCACTGTTCGACAAGTTTCTGGACATGCTCAACGACCTGGACGACGTGCAACAGGTCTACCACAACGTAGAGCTTTGATCGCTCAGCCAGGCTCTGGCAAACCGCCAGAGCCGGCGATGTTTCAAGGGGACGCCTTCACCGGCGTCCCTTTTTTATTGCCCGGCAGTGGTGCTGTCGCCCAAAAAATGTAACCCTCGACGCGCAGACCCTTGGCAATATCAAGGAACATGAAGCATGAGCCTCGAGTTTTGGCTGGAATTTGGCAGCACCTACTCCTACCCCGCTGCCATACGCATAGAATCCCTCGCCGCCGAAAAAGGCGTTGCGATCGTCTGGCGATCATTTCTGCTCGGGGCCATTTTCAATGACCAGGGCTGGAATGACTCCCCCTTCAATATTTACCCGGCGAAGGGGGCCTATATGTGGCGCGATATGGAACGTCTCTGTGCTGCACAGGGCATTCCTTTTCAACGCCCCTCGCAGTTCCCCCGCAACGGCCTGCTCGCCTCGCGAATAGTCTGCCGTTATGCCGATGCCGCCTGGTTGCCGGATTTTGTTCGCCGGGTGTATCGGGCCAATTTTGCCGAGGATCGGGATATATCCAGCAGGGATGTAATAGCAGACTGCCTTGCTAACGCTGGCGAGTCACCGGACATCATCATCCGGGAAGCCGAGTCGGCAGATAACAAACTGCTGCTCAGAACACAGACCGATCTGGCACGCCAGAAAGGCATCTTTGGCGCACCGTCTTTCCTGGTGGGAGATGAACTCTTCTGGGGCAATGACCGTCTGGAAGATGCCATCAACTGGGCCGTTAAGCAGCGCAGCTGAACTCCGCCACTCACCTGGCCACGCCCGCCATAACGCTTTGCTCAGGGCAACATTCAGTATTCAGTGCGCCTCAGGCATCAAAGGGGGTTAGACTGGGTCATGGCCATCGAATCCCTGCTGCTCACCACCACCGCCATCACCACCTTTACCGGAGGCCAACCCCTGACCAACGCCAGCGGCTTTTTCTTCGAAAACAGCGGCAAACTGTTCCTGGTCACCAGTCGGCATGTGCTGATCGACGAAGTTAGCAGCCACTTCCCGGATCGAATAGAGATAGAGCTGCACATTGATCACAACAACGCCACCCGTTCAGTGCGCTATTCCATTCCGCTGTACCGCAACCGCCAGCCGCTGTGGCGACAGGGCACCGATTCCGCAGGAACCATTGATGTAGCAGCCATCGAGATTGACGGCAGGGCGTTGCCGCAAGAAGCGTTCTACGCCGCCTTCACGCCACAACACCTGCACGAGGCACTGGAAACCATCGAAATCGGCACGCCCATGCTGGTGGTGGGATTCCCCCTGGGCTTTCACGACACCCTGCACCACCTGCCGGTAGCCCGCCACGCCATCACTGCCTCATCCTTTGCGTTGCGCTTTCAGGGTCAGGGCTATTTCCTCACCGACGCCCGCACTCATAGAGGCACCAGTGGTGATGCGCGCTGACGATGTCGATGGCAAATTGCCGTGGAAACTGATGGGCATTCACTCTGCGCGCATGGATGTCACCCGCGACACCCGCATCGACGAGGCGCTAGGGCTGAACTGTGCGTGGTTTGCGGACATACTGCTGACGCTGACGCGCTAAAGGTCGACTCCGGCAGAATCTTTAATCCAGGGAGGGAATATGAACCTATTTGAAATACTCACTCTGTTTGCCCTGATGGCAGCCCTCGCACTGGTCCCAAGCTCCAGCGTTGCCCTTGTCATCACCAGATCCGCGACCGCAGGTTTCGCCAACGGTGCTGCAGTAGCAGGTGGAATCGTCCTCGGCGATCTTATCCTTGTCAGCTTGGCCATCCTCGGGATGACAGCCATGTCGGCAGCACTGGGAGGACTGTTTGTGGTTTTAAAGTATGCAGCCGGGCTCTACCTTATCTGGTTTGGGATTACGGTATTGAAATCCGGAACCTTGAAGTCCATAGCTATTCACCCTCACCCGGCAGCAACGCTGTCTACAAGTTTTCTCGCCGGGTTACTGATAACCCTCGGGGATGTGAAAGCTCTATTTTTTTATGCCAGTCTGTTTCCGGCCTTTGTAGAACCGACCAACCTTCAGACTGCGGATGTTGCCATTGTAGGCGCCCTGACAGTGATCACCGTCGGCGGGATAAAACTGGGCTATGCCTACGTTGCGAAACACCTGGTATCCCGTACTAAAGATTTCAAACTGAAAAGGACTCTTAAAGTAACCGCCGGTGGCCTGATGATTGCCGTGGGCACACGCTTGATTGCTGACTAACCCTCGTCGGCCAAGGGCATAGAGTTAGATATCAAAGCTTATCCAGCAGCCGATCCGCCAATTCCAGAATCCCTTCCGCCATGGTCACCCGCTCGCGCCAGTGGGCGGGAATACCCTCCAGGCCGTAATAGGCCCCGGCGATCTGCCCGCACACCGCCGCGGTGGTGTCGGCATCGTCCCCCAGGTTGGCGGCGGCCAGCACCGCCTCGGCGAAACTGTCGGTCCGGGCGAAACACCACAGCGCCGCCTCCAGGCAGTCGATCACATAACCGCTGCCCTTGATCTGCTGTATGTCCTTGTCCCGATAGCTGCCCTGCTGAATGGCTGCCACCTTGGGGGTCTCTGGCGCGTACAGATCACAAGCCAGCAGTGAGCCCTTGCTTACACCCTGATAGGCCGTGTGCAAAAGTGCAGCGAAGTAGCGGCAGGCGTCGACCCACTCACGGGCGCCATGGGTGGTTCGGGAACTCTCCCCGGCGAAGTGCACTGCCTGTTCCAGTTCTGGACTGAAATACATCACCGCCGCTGCGACGCCCGGGCTACTTCGCCGGGTACGCCGTTGGTAGCGTTGCAACATTAAGCGAAGGAGCGGGAGCCATGGAAATCAGCGTGGTCTATACCGGGGAGAGAGCCCAGTCGTGGATGAACTCAAAGTCGAGAAAGGCTGTACTGTGGACGAGGCTATCTCACTCTCCGGGATCCTCCGCCAGTTCCCGGAAATAGATATCCAACGGGTCAAAGTAGGTATTTTCGGCAAGTTCACCAAGCTGGACGCTTTGTTGAGCGCCGGGGATCGGATAGAGATTTATCGCCCCATTATCAGGGTCCTTGACGATGAAGACGACGAAGATGTCGATTAATTCTTCTCTGTCAGACTCTCCGTCTCGGATAAATAAAAAACCCGGCCAAAGCCGGGTTTTTTAATGATGGCGGTGAGGGAGGGATTCGAACCCTCGATAGGGGATTAGCCTATACTCCCTTAGCAGGGGAGCGCCTTCGGCCACTCGGCCACCTCACCGAAACTCAGAAAAACGCGTTTACAAACAACTGTCCGTGGCCAGTGTCAAGACGTGATCTTATTTTTGGATTATTCGAAGGGAAAACCATGCCGCCTCCGAAAAAGTGGCGGCATGATAACACACCATCGGCAAAATCAAAGGGGGTTTACCGTTACTCCGGGGTCCCCTTTTCCTGCTGAATCCACTGGTAGATTTCTTCCCTGTGTACACTCACATCCTTCGGGGCATTGACACCCAGGCGGACCTGGTTGCCCTTGACTCCCAGAACGGTAACACTGACATCATCACCGATAATGAGCGTTTCGCCGACGCGACGAGTAAGAATTAACATGGTTTAGCTCCTCATATACTGCCTATCCCAGTTTTTACTGGCTTTCCTATGAACCCGGTTTTGTTGTTGTTGTTACCGGGCTGCCCATTTCTGAACTTCTGAAGAAACGGGCGTCAAACTATACCAATCATTCCACAATCGCGTAAACCAGCAGCTTTTATTCTTCCCGATCCTTTTCTTCAAGTTCAAAGGCACTGTGCAGGGCGCGCACTGCCAGTTCGAGGTATTTCTCATCGATCACTACGGTGATCTTGATCTCTGAAGTACTGATCATCTGAATGTTGATGTTCTCTTTCGCCAGGGCTTCGAACATCTTTGCTGCTACACCAGCGTGGGAGCGCATTCCTACGCCCACCAAAGCCAGCTTGGCGATTCCGGCATTGGTATCAACTGCCGACGCACCGAGCTCCTCGCCTACTTTATCAAGAACTTCCTTCGCTTTTGCCAGTTCGTTGCGATGAACGGTAAAGGTAAGCGACGCGGTGTTATCGTGCGCCACATTCTGCACAATCACGTCCACTTCGATATTCGCACGACCCACAGCGCCAAGCACCTTGGAGGCAATACCCGGCACATCGGGAATGCCACGGATGGTCAGTTTGGCTTCGTCGCGATTAAAGGCGATGCCAGAAACAACGGGTTTTTCCATATCGTCATCATCCTCCAAGGTGATCAGCGTACCGGGGCCGTCTTCAAAACTGGACAGCACCCGCAATGGAACTTTGTATTTGCCGGCAAATTCAACAGACCGGATCTGCAATACCTTCGAGCCCTGACTGGCCATTTCCAGCATTTCCTCGAAGGTGATCTTGTCGAGACGGCGGGCACTCTGCACCACGCGCGGATCGGTGGTGTAGACCCCGTCCACATCGGTGTAAATCTGGCACTCGTCCGCTTTCAGCGCAGCTGCCAGCGCCACCGCTGTGGTATCGGAACCACCGCGGCCCAGGGTGGTGATATTGCCATCCTCGTCAACGCCCTGGAATCCGGCGACTACAACCACGCGACCGGCATCCAGATCCTGCCGCATGCGCTCAGCATCAATATCCTGAATCCTAGCCTTGGAGTAGGCATTGTCGGTGAGGATGCGCACCTGTCCACCGGTATAGGAGCGGGCGTCACAGCCAACCTTGTGTAGCGCCATGCTCAACAGAGCGATGGTCACCTGCTCGCCGGTGGAAACCAGAACGTCCATTTCCCGGGCACTAGGCTCGGCGTGAATGTCCTTGGCCAGGGCAATCAACCGGTTGGTCTCACCACTCATGGCTGACACCACCACGACTACATCATCGCCACGGTTGCGGAAGGCCTGTACTTTTCTGGCAACGGCTTCAATGCGCTCAACGCTGCCTACGGAGGTACCACCGTATTTTTGGACAATTAGGCTCATGGGATTTTCTACAGAAGTATCTGCCGGAAATGGCCGGCAATTAAACACCAAATAACCATTAAAGTTAAGGAAAAAGCTGCTTGGACATTAGTCCTACAGCTTGTCTCTCACCCAGTTTTCAGCTGCGCTCAGAGCCCCAGGCAGAGCGGCCAGATCAGTGCCTCCACCCTGTGCCATATCGGGGCGACCACCGCCCTTGCCGCCGACCTCTGCCGCGACAAACTGCATCAGCTCTCCGGCCTTGATACGACCGGTCAGATCGTTGGTCACACCGGATACCAGTGCCACCTTGCCGTCCCCGACAGCAGCCAGCAGTACCACCGCGGAACCCAGTTTGTTCTTCAACTGATCCACGGTATCGCGCAGGGATTTTGGATCGGCCCCTTCCAGGTTGGCTACCAGCACCTTGGCGCCGGAAACGTCCACCGCCTGAGCCGCCAGATCACTGCCAGCACTGCTGGCCAGCTTGCCCTTGAGCTGGGCGTTCTGTTTCTCCAGCTCCTTCAGTTCCGCCCACAGCGCTGCCACTTTCTGCACCACATTGTCGGCGTTGGTTTTCAGCACCCCGGCCACCTCACCGAGCTGAGCTTCCAGGTTATCCACATAGGCCAGCGCCTGCGCCCCGGTCACCGCTTCGATACGGCGCACCCCGGAAGCGATACCGGCCTCGGTGGTGATTTTCAGCAAACCGATGTCACCGGTGTGGGACACGTGGGTACCGCCACAAAGCTCCACGGAAAAACCGTCACCCATGGTCAGTACCCGTACCACATCGCCGTATTTCTCACCGAACAATGCCATGGCGCCCTTGGTGCGGGCGGTATCCATGTCACAGACATCAGTCTGTACCGCTGTATTGCGGCGGATTTCATCGTTAACACGCTGCTCGATAACCTTCAGCTGCTCCGGCTTGACCGCCTCGAAATGACTGAAGTCGAAACGCAGCCGCTTGCTGTCCACCAGTGAGCCCTTCTGGCTGACGTGGTCTCCGAGGATTTCACGCAAGGCCGCGTGCAACAAGTGGGTGGCAGAGTGGTTAAGGGCCGTGGCAGTACGCACGGAGTCGTCCACCTGGGCTTCCAGTTGCTGACCCAACGAAATGGAGCCAGACAACACTGCACCGATATGCAGATAGTGACCACCCTGCTTCTGGCAGTCGCGCACTTCGAATTCAACACCCGCAGCCTTGAGATAGCCGCAGTCGCCCGCCTGGCCACCGGATTCGGCATAGAAGGGGGTTTTATCAAGAATAATCGTAGCCTCATTACCTTCTGATACTGAATCTACCACCTCTCCTTGTTGGTCATTTATTCCTACAACCGTTCCGATTGAGAAAGTCTTTTCGTATCCGACAAATAGAGTGTCAGGCAACATCCGCGACTTGAGATGAAGCTGAGGAACTTTAAAGTGCCCGGCGGCGCGGGCGCGCTGGCGCTGCTCGTTCATGGCGGCCTCATAGCCGTCCATATCCAGTGACAGACCGCGCTCACGGGCGATATCGTTGGTCAGATCTACCGGAAAACCGTAGGTGTCGTAGAGGGTGAACACTACTTCACCGGGGATCACCTCACCCTGCAGCTCGTCCAGCGCCGCATTCAGCACTGTCATACCGTTGTCCAGGGTCTTGGCAAACTGCTGCTCTTCCGCCAGCAACACCTTTTCCACCTGGGCTTGGGCCTGGGCCAGCTCCGGATAGGCTGCGCCCATCTCGGTTACCAGTGCCTGCACCAGCTGGTGGAAAAACGCCTGATCCTGGCCGAGCTTGTGGCCGTGGCGGATAGCGCGGCGGATGATGCGGCGCAGCACGTAGCCGCGCCCCTCGTTGGAAGGCAATACACCATCCACAATCAGGAAGCTGCAGGAACGAATGTGATCGGCGATCACCCGCAGGGATTTGTTTTCCAGGTCATCGGTGCCAGTCAGTTTCGCAGCCGCCTTGAGCAGGGCCTGGAACAGGTCGATCTCGTAGTTGCTGTGCACCCCCTGCATCACAGCTGCGATGCGCTCCAGGCCCATGCCGGTGTCGATGGAAGGCTTCGGCAGCGGTGTCATGGAACCGTCGGCGCTGCGCTCGAACTGCATGAACACCAGGTTCCAGATCTCGATGTAGCGATCCAGGTCATCACCCTCGTGGCCGGGAGGACCACCGGGCACATCGGGGCCGTGGTCGTAGAATATTTCCGAGCTGGGACCGCAGGGGCCGGTATCGCCCATCTGCCAGAAATTGTCTTCGTCCAAGCGGGAGAAGCGTTCGGCGCTGACACCCATCTCCTTCAGCCAGATATCCGCCGCCTCGTCATCGGAAATATGCACGGTGACCCAGAGCCGATCCGCCGGCAGCTTCAACACGCCAGTGAGGAATTCCCAGGCAAAGCGGATGGCGTCCCGTTTGAAATAGTCGCCAAAACTGAAGTTGCCGAGCATTTCGAAAAAGGTGTGGTGGCGTGCGGTGTAGCCGACATTTTCCAGGTCATTGTGCTTGCCGCCGGCACGCACGCAGCGCTGGGAGGAAGCGGCGCGGGTATAGGGACGCTTTTCTCCACCCAGGAACACGTCCTTGAACTGCACCATGCCCGCATTGGTGAACAGCAGGGTCGGGTCGTTGCCCGGCACCAGGCTGCTGCTGGGCACAACGGTATGCCCCTCGCTTTCAAAGTATTTCAGGAACGCATCGCGAATGTCGGCACTTTTCATAAACAATCAATTTCCACGACCTGTCATCAGGTCCGTTTGCAAAATGGGATTGGAGAGAGCGGAATCAGAAGCCCAGGCTATCCTCGGAAAACTTCTTGTTGCCGAGGATGTGGAGGTGCAGGTGAAACACTGTCTGGCCAGCTCCGGATCCGTTATTGATGATCACCCGGAAAGCTTCGTTGACACCGGCCTTGCGGGCAATATCGCCCACCGTCAACATCAGGTGCCCCAACAACGCCTTGTCCTCTTCGGAGGCATCGACCAGGCGCGGAATCGGCTTGCGGGGAATCACCAGCAAATGGGTCGGAGCCTTGGGTGCGATATCCCGAATGGCAATACAGTGTTCGTCCTCGTAGACGATATCAGCCGGTATTTCCCCGTTGATGATCCGGGTAAAAAGCGTAGTTTCTGACATGGCGGTCACTATCTCTGTTAATGGTCGCTGCCGAGTTTTTCATCGACGGTCAGCTGACGGGCCTCGCTCTCCAGCATAACCGGAATGCCATCGCGGATCGGATAGGCCAAACCGCTGGCCTTGCAGATCAGCTCGTCATTTTCCTTGTCGTATTCCAGCGGTGCCTTGCTCACCGGGCACACCAGAATACTGAGCAGTTTCTTGTCAATCATCACAGCCCCTGGGAAGAGAGTTTCCAGGGGGTGAAGTGTAAGGGAAAGGCGGCGTTGCCGCCACGTTTGGGAAGGGAACTAGGGCGTTTCCGGGGAAAAACTTCAACACCAGGGCGGGATCGAGACGCACGTCGAACCAGTTGATGCGCCAGTCCAGATGCGGGCCGGTGGCACGACCGGTGGCACCCACCTTGGCAATCAGGTCACCGGGGGTCACCACCTGCCCCTCTTTGGCCAACACGTCACTGAGGTGGATAAAGGTGGAGCTGATACCGTGGCCGTGGTCAATTATCAGGGTGCCGCCAGAATAGAACATGTCTTTATGGGCCAGCTTGACTACCCCCGGGGCCGGCGCAAACACATTCGTACCGGTGGGAGCTGCAATGTCCAAGCCGTAATGAGGGTTGCCGGGTGTGCCATTATAGATTCTGCGACTACCGTAAACCCCGGTAATGGGGCCTTCCAGAGGCTTGCGAAAACCGGACAGAAAATCCAGGCGGGGATCATCTCCAGTACGGGCGTTTGCAACCAGTGCCGCCTCCCGACGAATGCGCTCCAGAACCTCCTTCGGAGGAGTGACTGTCTGCTGGGGGACACCGTCGACCCGTTGCTCCTGATAGGTGCGCTGCTGTACAGCAAAGCGGTGATGTTGCGGTTTGTCGGAGCCGTTGCGGGTTAATACATCAAGTTGCGGCGGAGCATCACGACCCAACCCGAACACGAACAGACCGTCATCTTCGACGCGGATATCCCGCCCCATCAGCTCCACCCGCTCACCTGGAGACACCTTCCCGATCACCATGCCACCCTGTACAAGCTCACCGGACAATTCCAGTGCCAGGGCAAATATCGGCGAAAAAAATGAAACAGCCAGGATCAGGCGGGGAAGGATTGGAAAGAGGCGCATAACAGCTAATTTCTCGGTGCGGTAATTATGAACACTCAGGGATAGGGCTCCAGGGATTCTACCTCACAGCGCGTTCCTATTTGCAGTACCCGGATAGTATTGGAGTGGACGCAGAGCTTGTTGTTGTGGGCGGTGTGGACAAACCCGTATTGCTCCACCCCCTGGCAGTCCCCGCTGAAGCGCATCAACACCCGCTTGCCATCAGCGAGCTCAATCACCGCCGCGTGGGCATTCAGAACATAAAAATGGCGCACCAGCCCACTGTTCAGGCAACCATTTTCAATCCCCCACCCCGATAATTTGGTGTCGGCATTGGAAACCATGGAAGTGGGGCCAGCCTGGAGCGAAAGCGACAACAGCGCGACAACTGTACTCACCACCATTGCCAGTAGATGTATAAACGTTTTGCGGGAGCGCAATCTCATACCTCAAACGAATACTCACACTTTCTGGTTAGATAGCCTGTCGCGGCTTCTGTTCCGACCACCTCTGGAATTATTTTATGGGTGTTATGATGACCCGCAACGGAGACAGGGAGATAGCAGGAGAAAACATGCACATCGAACTGCCAGAATTCACGCCCCCCAAGGGCTTGCGCAACGCACACCTGCAGAGCGCAATCAACAGTGTGGGGCTTCGTCCCTGGCAGGTGAACCGGCGCTGTTCTGCCATGTCAGCACGCAGTCAGCCACTGTTACTCAACGGCAGTCATCTCGGTCAACCGGTTAAGCTTTTAGCTCATTTCGACCAGGGGGATAAGGGCAATCATCGCCTCGCCATCCTGTTGCACGGCTGGGAAGGCAGTGGGGAATCCACGTACCTGCTTTCCGCTGCCGACCACCTCTACCGGCAGGGATTCAACATCCTGCGCTTGAACCTGCGCGACCACGGGGAAAGTTTCCACCTCAACGCCACCACGTTCAATTCCACCCTGTCGGAAGAAGTGGCGACCGCCATGCTGGACTTTCTCGAGCGTCATCCACACGGTGAATGCTACCTGGCCGGCTACTCCCTGGGCGGGAATTTTGCCTTGCGCATCGCTGCTGACAGGGGGGAGGAACTGGGACTGAAGGCAGTGGCGGCAATTTGTCCACCGGTCGATCCGGCCCACGCGATGGCCAAAATCATGGCCGGGCCCCTGTACCGGGATTATTTCCTCGACAAATGGAGTCGCTCCCTGCGTACCAAGTTGCACTATTTTCCTGAGCTGCTGGAAAACAACCAACTGCCCCGCTTCGAATCTCTGGACGCCCTCAACGAATTTTTCGTCAGCTCACTCACCCCTTTCGAGCGCGCAGCTGACTATTTCGCCGCTTACGCACTGAGTGGCGATCGGTTGAATGCCCTGGAAATTCCGGCCTACCTGATCACCAGTGACGACGACCCCATCGTGCCGGTTGCTGACCTGATGCTGTTGAATAAGCCGGCTGGACTCAAAGTGGTGGTGACTGAATTGGGTGGGCACTGCGGTTTTATTGAAGACTACAAGCTCAACTGCTGGAGTGATCGCTGCCTGTCACTGATTTTCAATCACCATCGAAACATGCCTGAATCTGCTCTCCGCTAAAGCCGCGGTAGTGCAGAAAACGGCTGCGGCGTGCCCGTTCCTGAATGCTGTCGCAGGGTTTGGCACCGTACTTTCTCGCCGCCACCTCGGCCGCCAGCTGAAACCAGTCCACCTCGCATTCCGCCATGACTCGGGAGACCAGTTCAGCTGATACACCCCGCTGCTGCAGTTCCTGGCGGATGCGATAGGGTCCCTGCCCCTTGCGGGAGCGGGCAGCGATAAACGCTTCGGCAAAACGGCTATCGGATTGCAATCCATCCCGCTGCAACGACTCGATCACCTCCGGCAGCAGCACTACCTGCTCCGGAAAATGTTCTGCCAGCTTGTTTTGCAGTTCCCGCTGTGAGTGCTCCCGTCGGGCCAGCAAATCCATGGCCCGGAAGCGGAGTTGCGCCCTGGGATCTTTTATCTCCCCCTCGGTCATAGCGCTATTGCACCTGCTCTACTGGAACTCACTTTTGTGCCGGCTTCAGTTCCGCCGGTGTGTCCAGGGCTGACACTTGCCCTTCAGCCGCTTGCCCCTCGGGCGGTTTTTCCTCGGGTTTTTCCACCAACCCCAACCACTGGCCGATTTTTCTGAAAATTCTCACCACCAGGCGCAACAGTTTCGGTAGCAGCCAGATCACCAGGGCAATAAACAGGATCATCAGGCAGAGGAATAGCAGTGGGTGATTGAACATTGCCCAAAGCCCGCCCAACACCATCAGATCCTCACTGATAGAGGCCACCCAGTTGGTAAAGGGTTCCGGCGAGGTATTGATCAGAGCCCGGGTGGAGGCCTTGGTCAAGTGACTGGCACTGGCCATGGTGCCGCCCATAATCCCTGCCGCTATTTCAAGTGCCGGGGTGACATCGCCCACCGCTCCCGCTGCCAGCATGGCACCTGCCGGGATGCGGATGAAGGTGTGCAGGGTATCCCACCCGGTATCAACACCAGGCACCTTGTCGGCAAAGAATTCCACCAGGTACATGGCTCCGGCGGCAAAGATCACCAATGGGTCCTGCAGAACCTGCAGCTCAGCTGGCAGCTGGACGTTGCCGGTAGCGCCGGCCAGCCCCAGCACCAACAATGCCGCGTACAGGTTGATGCCACTGGCCCAACCGACCCCCATAGTCAGTGCGATGACACTGATCAGTTCCTGATAGTTATCCATTCTTCACTCCCGCCGGATATCATCCGGCAATGGTTTGACCCTCCAGGGCCCTTTCTATGTTCCTGCCCCGCCCAACCTATGGCAAGCCGCCCTGTTCGCGACGGAAAGGCGCTGCGAGCAGCCCCGGCAGACTTTTGTCTCGCTGGTGATCCAACCCTATCACCATATCCGGAGCACGGTGACTGGCCGACCGACTCCCAAACAGGCGATCCCAGATACTGAAAATTGCACAGTAGTTACTGTCCGTATCCCTTTGTACCGCATGGTGGTGAACCCAGTGTATGGACGGCGTCACAATCACCAGCGACAAGCCCTGTTCGAGACGACGGGGCAAGCGAATATTCGAATGGTGAAACCCGGTCAGAATCAGGATCAGTGATTCAAACAGAATGACCGATGTGATCGGCACCGCAAAGCAGAACACAAACAACGCCCTGACCATTGCCGAGAGAATCACTTCCCCGAAATGGAAGCGCACTGCTGAGGTGACGTCCAGCCACTGGTCCAGATGATGGACCCAGTGGAAGCGCCACAGCAGGCCAATACGATGGCTGGCCCGGTGCCACCAATAGATCCAGAAATCCAGCAACAGGATATCCAGCGGTAGCGAGAACCAGGCTGGCACCCAGCTCGACCACCAATAGCGGCTGTGAGCCGTTGCGTAGAGGGTAACCGGCAACACGATCAGCAGCGAAACCAGCACATTGCAACCCCACAGGGAAAGGTTGCGCGCCCACCTCGGACCATTGGCAATCCAGGCCGGTTCGGGAGCTGCCGGTCGCCACCGTTCCACTAGGAACAGCAACAGCAGCAGTGCCAGCACCACCGCACTCTTGTAGGCCAGCAACTCAGACATATCCTGCCATCCGCTACAGCCGCAACGCCCAAGCCCAAGCCCAAGCCCAAGCCCAAGCCCAAGCCCAAGCCCAAGCCCAAGCCCAAGCCCAAGCCCAAGCCCAAGCCCAAGCCCAAGCCCAACTGTTGCCCTTAACGCAATTGTTCATCATGATTACAGACAGCGTCAGGGCGCAATTGTCACAAAAAAGCCGCACGGTTGCGCGTGCGGCTTTGCGAAACGGTGGAGCCAATAGGGTATCAGGCATCCGCTTCGATCATTTCCTCAGGATCGGCACTTTCAGCCCGCTTTGAGGATTTCGGTTCCACCAGCAGCTGCTCGCGGATCTTCTTTTCGACCTCCGCGGCCACAGACGGGTTTTCCTTGAGAAACTCACAGGCGTTGGCCTTGCCCTGGCCAATCTTGGTGCCATTGTAGGCATACCAGGCACCGGACTTATCCACCAGACCACACTTCACACCAAGATCGATTATTTCACCGAGGCGGTTGATACCGGCACCGTATAGAATCTGGAATTCACACTGCTTGAACGGCGGCGAAACCTTGTTCTTTACCACCTTGACCCGGGTCTCGTTGCCGACCACCTCCTCGCCCTCCTTGACCGAGCCGATGCGGCGGATATCCAAGCGCACGGAGGAATAGAACTTCAGCGCATTACCGCCGGTGGTGGTTTCCGGGTTGCCGAACATCACGCCGATCTTCATGCGAATCTGGTTAATGAAAATCACCAGGCAATTGGCCTGTTTGATGTTACTGGTCAGTTTGCGCAGCGCCTGGGACATCAAACGCGCCTGCAAGCCGACGTGGTGATCACCCATCTCACCCTCGATTTCGGCACGGGGAGTCAATGCCGCCACGGAGTCGACCACCAGCACATCAATGGCGCCGGAACGCACCAGCATATCGGTGACTTCCAGGGCTTGCTCCCCGGTATCCGGTTGGGACACGATCAGATCGTCGACGTTAACACCCAGTTTTTCCGCATAAATCGGGTCCAGGGCGTGTTCAGCGTCCACAAATGCACAGGTACCGCCCAGCCGCTGGGCTTCGGCAATCACCTGTAGTGTGAGAGTGGTTTTACCGGAGGATTCCGGGCCATAGATTTCAACAATACGTCCCTTGGGCAGGCCGCCGATACCGAGGGCGATATCCAACCCCAGCGAGCCGGTGGAAATGGAAGGAATGGCCACATGTTCCCGGTCACCCATACGCATCACGGTGCCCTTGCCGAACTGGCGCTCAATCTGACTCAGTGCCGCCTGAAGTGCTTTTTCCTTGTTTGAATCCATGACCGATGCCTCTTTGGTACTTGTGTAGAGCTTACTTTAAAACGGAATGGGGGCTAGCTTACCCCAACGAACAACTACTGTATAGTCATACAGTATCTTAATTGTCGAGCAGACTGATCAACCCGGTCAGCGCCTGCAATACCGAAGCAGTGCGCACGGCATTGCGGTCGCCATCAAAATGCACGCAGCGGGTGACGGTTTCCCCGTTGTCGCGTGCCCAACAGAACCAGACTGTCCCCACCAGTTTCTCCGCTGTGCCGCCACCTGGTCCGGCAATGCCACTGATGGCAACGGCAATATCCGCCTCCGCCAACCGCAATGCGCCACGGGCCATTTCTACCACCACCGCCTCACTGACGGCTCCCTGCTGGGCCAGTGTCTGTCGGGATACGCCGAGCAGGCGCTCCTTGGCACTGTCGGCATAGGTCACCACCCCCTGACGGAACCAGCTGGAACTGCCGGGAATGTCAGTGATAGCACTGGCGACGCCGCCGCCAGTACAGGACTCGGCACAGGTGACGGTAGCGCGCCCATTCAGCAGCAGTTCACCGAGACGGGCGGCCAATGTTCGAATCGATTTTTCCATGACATGACGGTAAGCCAGTGTCACATTCACTGGCAAGTACTATGCAGGACGAGCCTTCAGCGAAAAGTCACTGTCACCAGTGTTTCGTAGTGATAGGTGCCGGGGAACAGATCAATCAATGCAACCTGGTCGATGCGAGCCCTGTCGCCCAGCGACTGCAGGTCCCGCACCAGAGTGGCAGCATTGCAGCTTACATACACCAGCTTCTCCGGCTTGAAGGCCTTGACCCACTGCTGCAGATCGGGGAAACCCTTGCGCGGCGGGTCTACCAGCAGCACATCGAAGCGCTCTCGCTTGCAGCGGGCCCGAAAAGTGCGCAATGCCGTATCCGAAAACAGATCCAGATGGACAAAACTCAGCGCCTCCCCCTTCACTCGGTCGGGGGCGAAATCCACCATGACCCGCTCCATGGCCGGATACTTTTCCAGCGCCAGGTCGGAGAGGTTGCCCTCACCGGAAAACAGGTCCAGTAGTGAACCCACCGGCGCGTCGCCGAGCTGGCTCAGCACTGCTTCCCGCAACGCCTGGTTCATAGCGCGATTGACCTGGGTAAAACCGCCGTGTGCATAGGGCTTGTCCCATTGCACACTGACACCCTCTTCGGTCAGGTACAGCTCGCAGTGTCCCTGACCTTCCCGGTCCGCAGCCCAGCTGCGATCCCGGTAGAGATCGTCAAAGCTCTCCCGCAATGGCTCCTCGATAATCGGGCAGCCGGGAATTTCCAGCACACTGTCTGCCACCGGGTCGATCAGGCCGATGTACTTGTGGCGATAGTGCAACTGCATGCGATTGCGATAGCCGAGACGCTCCGGCGCAGGTACCACGTCAATCTCAGGCACCACCACTGCCAGGCGCTTCAGGTGATCTGCCAGGGCACCCCGCTTGTATTGCAATTCACTGCTGTAATCCGTGTGTAGAAAATGGCAACCGGGGCAGCGGCCAAAATGAGGGCACTCGGGCTCGATCCGGTTATCCGCCGTCACAGCCAACTCATCCATGCGGGCAAACAGGACACCCTTGCTGGCCCGGAAAATGGTAGCCTGCCCCTGCTCACCAGGAAGGGTTTTCGGGATAAAGCAGGGTTTACCGTCAATATGCGCGACCCCCTGTCCCATGGCGTCCATGGTTTCTATTATGAAGCTCACTTTCCCTGTGTGAGCAGGGGAAATACGCTTTTTTGAACTCCGCACATAAGGCCTTTTCTTCAAGGAAAACTCTCTCTGTTTACAAGTGAAATAATTAATTCGTCGCCATAGTTTGTTTGGCTGACTTTCAGACTAGCGCCCACCCAAGGCAAAAGCGGTTATACGAGGGAACCATTTTTTCGTACACCCACTAAACAGAATACAGCCATATACCGTCAGTACCGGCGCTGCAAACCAATACGCCATATATGGGAATCCGGACAGCCATTTCTGAAAAACAAACCACAGCAACAGCAAGATGGGGCCATGTGCCAAAAAGGTAAAAAAGCTGCTTCGGGAATTTTCCAATAGGAAGCGCCCAGGAGCAGTACCCATCAGCATTGCCATGCTCGGCCATACCAGAAAGGGTGAAATCAATCTGAACCACTCCCTGTTCTGTATTTTCAACAAGACAATCATCGCGCAGCTAGCTAAAAACAACGCCAGCAGTACTGGAGCGTATCGATCAAGCGCCGCCAGATCCCAATTCTGGGTATAGGCAAGCCCTCCCAGATAGAAGCTAACCAACATACTGTTGCGAATCACAAAGGGGCCATCCAGATTAAAAAAGTATACAAGCATCACCAAAGCCAGCCCCACATAGGGACTACGCCTCAACAGCAGACCAAGAACAGGAGCCAGAAGTGAAACGGCAAATAAATCTCGAAGAAAATTCAGTGGATAATTCACTGGAGTGCCATGCAGTCCAGTGACCGCGTTTAACCAACTGAGCCCTTCGATCGGATACAACTTGACAGAAAAACTGTGGGAGCCGAGTTGGTATTTCTGAAGGACAAAAACGATCAAGGCCAGTGGCAAATTCCAGATGAGCAAGGGGATCAGCAAAGAGTTGGTCTTACTCTTAAGAAGGGAAAGATACTGCCTATCCAGTCCGGAGCGAAATAACAGATAGCCTGACATGACCGTCAATACAGGCACAGTGGCCCGGAACACCCCGTGAGCGAAGAAGGCCTTAAAATAATCAAAGGCTCCATTAACACCAACGCTGCTTAGAGACTGATAAACCGGCAGGTGCAGAACCACAATCCCGATGACCATCAAATAGCGGGTAATCCAAATTCTGTCACTGATATCCTTCTGTAACATCCGTCCCTCCGGTGAAAACAGCATTTCATGAAATATCCCTGTGCTTAACAGCGTGGATAATAGTTAAGGCTGTCTGACTTGACTACCTGCTGCTTACCCCACATCAAGCCCGGTGTTTTGCTGACCCAACGATTCACGTAGAATCCAGCGCTTGTCCCAGCCAAAAACAACCCCGACATGACCTCAGCGGCAATGCCCGAACAGCACACCCCGATGATGCAGCAGTACCTGCGCATCAAGGCCCAGCACCCCCACGAACTAGTGTTCTACCGCATGGGGGACTTCTATGAGCTGTTCTACAACGACGCCAAAAAGGCCGCCCGGCTGTTGGACGTGACCCTCACTGCCCGCGGCAAGTCGGCGGGCCAGCCAATTCCCATGGCCGGGGTGCCCTACCACGCGGCGGAGGGTTACCTGGCGAAGCTGGTGAAACTCGGCGAATCGGTGGCGATCTGTGAGCAGATCGGCGATCCCGCCACCAGCAAGGGGCCGGTGGAACGGCAGGTAGTGCGCATCGTCACCCCCGGCACTATCAGCGACGAGGCCCTGCTGGACGAGCGTCGCGACAACCTGTTGGCGGCAGTGTCCTACCACCGGGACCATTTCGGCATCGCCACCCTGGATATCGGCAGCGGCCGCTTCCTGGTTCTGGAAGTGGACAGCCCCGAGGGGCTGCTCAGTGAACTGCAACGGCTGAACCCTGCAGAACTGCTGGTGGGTGACGACTTCCCGCACCCGGAACTGCTGCAACAGCGGCGCGGCGTGCGCCATCGCCAGCCCTGGGAATTCGAGGCGGACACCGCCCGCCGCCAGTTGATCGACCAGTTTGGCACCAAGGACCTGACCGCCTTCGGCTGCGATAACCTGCCGCTGGCCCTGGCCGCCGCCGGCTGCCTGTTGCAGTACGCTCGCGAAACCCAGCGCACCGCACTGCCGCATATCCGCAGCCTCAGCCACGAAAACCGCGACGACAGCGTGATCCTGGACGCGGCCACCCGGCGCAACCTGGAACTGAGCCTCAATCTCAACGGCGAGACCGACAACACCCTACTGTCGGTGCTGGACACTACCGCCACCGCCATGGGCAGCCGGCTGCTGAACCGCTGGCTCAACCGGCCGTTGCGCAACCTGAATATTTTACTGGGCCGCCAGCAGGCGCTGGCCGCCCTGCGCCTCGATTACCGCTACGAATCCCTCACCGAACACCTGAAACAGGTGGGCGATATGGAGCGCATTCTCGGTCGGGTGGCGTTGCGTTCGGCACGGCCCCGGGATCTGACCCGGCTGCGTCAGTCACTGGCCGCCCTGCCGGGCATTCAACAAATACTTTCAGCTACTGAATCGGATCGGTTACAGCAACTCTCACAACAGGCCGGCGAATTTCCCGAACTGGTGGCGCTGCTGGAACGGGCCATTGCCGAAAATCCACCGGTGGTGATTCGCGATGGCGGCGTCATCGCCGAAGGCTACGACAGCGAACTGGACGAACTGCGCAACCTCAGCACCAATGCCGGGCAGTTCCTGGTGGACCTGGAAGAGCGGGAAAAATCCCGCACCGGCATCAGCACCCTCAAGGTGGGCTACAATCGGGTTCACGGCTACTACATTGAGATCTCCCGCGCCCAGGCTGGGCAGGCTCCGATGGACTATATCCGCCGCCAGACCCTGAAGAACGCCGAGCGCTACATCACGCCGGAGCTAAAAGAGTTCGAGGACAAGGCTCTGAGCGCCAAGAGCCGTGCCCTGAGCCGGGAAAAAGCCCTCTACGAGGCGCTGGTCGAGACGCTCAACGAACAATTGCTGCCACTGCAGGACTGCGCTGCCGCGGTCTCCGAACTGGATGTGCTGGTGTGCCTGGCGGAGCGCGCCGACAGCCTCAGCCTGAGCCAGCCTACCCTGCAGGAGCAGCCCGGAATAGAGGTCAGCGGCGGCCGCCACCCGGTGGTGGAGCAGGTGCTGGACGGCCCCTTCGTGGCCAATGACCTGAGCCTCAACGAGCAGCGCCGCATGCTGGTAATCACCGGTCCCAACATGGGCGGTAAATCCACCTATATGCGCCAGGCGGCACTGATCGTGCTGCTGGCACATATCGGCAGTTGTGTACCTGCGGAGAGCGCCAGCATCGGCCTGGTGGACCGCATCTTCACTCGCATCGGCTCCTCCGATGACCTGGCGGGCGGGCGCTCCACCTTTATGGTGGAAATGACCGAGACCGCCAACATCCTGCACAACGCCAGCGAGCGCAGCCTGGTGTTAATGGACGAGATCGGCCGCGGCACCAGCACCTTCGACGGTCTGTCCCTGGCCTGGGCCTGCGCGGTACAACTGGCGGAGAAGGTGAAGGCCTTTACCCTGTTCGCCACCCACTACTTCGAACTGACGGCGCTGCCGGACAAAACCGTCGGGGTGGTCAACGTGCATCTGGACGCCACCGAGTACAACGACGATATCGTGTTCCTGCACGCGGTACAGGAAGGACCCGCCAGCCAGAGCTACGGTATCCAGGTGGCCAAGCTGGCAGGCATCCCCGCAGAGGTGATTGCCCTGGCCCGCCGCGAGCTGGCCAGCCTTGAAGCCGGCGCCCACCCCACCGTGGTGCCCGCCCAAGCCACCAGCCAACCTCGCCAGAGCGATCTGTTTTCAGATCCACTGGGGGCTGCACTGCTGGCGGCACTGGCGGACATCGACCCGGACGACCTCTCCCCCAAACAGGCACTGGAACAGCTTTACGCACTGAAAGCACTCAGCAAAGGCCGCTGATCTGCCTAAAACACCGGCAAATTTGCCCGCTGAAGGTTTAAATCGCCGTTTTGATTTCTGTATAATGCGCCGCTGTTCCATTAGCCGCTTCACGGAGAACACCCATGACATTTGTCGTCGGCGAAAACTGCATCAAATGCAAATACACTGACTGCGTGGAAGTCTGCCCGGTAGACTGCTTCTACGAAGGCCCCAACTTCCTGGTGATTCACCCGGACGAGTGTATCGACTGTGCCCTCTGTGAGCCCGAGTGTCCCGCCGAGGCGATCTTCTCCGAAGACGAACTGCCCGCAGACCAGCAGGTTTACCTGGAACTGAATGCTGAGCTGGCAGACGTGTGGCCCAACATCACCGAGAAGAAAGATTCCCTTCCCGATGCCGAGGAATGGGATGGCGTGTCGGACAAACTGAAATATCTGGAGCGCTGATCGCTCCAACCGGGCAATCGGTACCCCATAAAAAAGGCGGCCAATGGCCGCCTTTTTCGTGCCCGGGATTCAGGTCAGGGTGCATCGCAGTCAAAGCACTGCAAGTACATGCCACGGGGATCGTTGAAGTGGCTGAACGGCTCGAGACGGCGGCCCAGGTCATACAGACCAGCCAACCAACCCTGGGGCTGCCACTGGGACACCAGACCAGCCATCCAGACGCCCGCCTGGCCCTCGGCAATCTCCTGCAATAACTGCTCGCGGAAATCCAGCGGCTTGCGGACCTCCTCTACATCGTATTGCTCCAGTCCCGCCGCCCGGGCAGCGGATTCAATGGCCTTGTCCAGATTGCCCAGTTGGTCCACCAGCCCCAGTTCCAGTGCTTTCTCGCCAGTCCAGACATGGCCCTGGGCCACCTGGTGGATCTGTTCCGGAGTGCTGCCCCGCGCCTGCGCCACCAGTGACAGGAAGTTGTCATAGATGTGGTTAACACCGGACTGGATTACCTGTTTGCCCTGTTCCGACATGGGCCGGTCCAGATGGTAGAGATCCGCCAGGCCAGTGGTGCCGACACCATCGCTGCTGACCCCCAATGCGGCCAGACTCTCCTCAAAGGTGGGGATTACGCCAAACACACCGATGGAGCCGGTAATGGTTGTGGGGCTCGCCCACACTTCATTACTGCCCATGGCGATCCAGTAACCGCCGGAAGCGGCCACGCTACCCATAGACACGATCACCGGCAGACCGGCATCGCGGGTGGCCAGCACTTCCTGGCGAATCACTTCCGAAGCAAAGGCACTGCCGCCGGGGCTGTCGATACGCAGCACCAGCGCCTTGATCCGGTCATCCTTGCGGGCTTGCCGGAACAGTGCCGCCAGGCTGTCGCCGCCCACGGTGCCGGAGGGCTGTTCGCCATCCAGAATCATTCCCTTGGCAACAATCAGGCCGATCTTGCCGACATCCGGTTTCGCTTCCAGCATGTCAGCACGGCGGATGTGGCTCAGGTAGCGCTTCATGTCAATGCCCTGAAAGTCGCCCTCGTCGTTGACTCCGGCCAACTGCCGCAAGCGCTCGGCCATCTGCGGACGGGTCGACAGTTTGTCCACAAGGCCACTGGCCAGTGCCAGCTCGGCGGCGTTGCCCTGATGAGCCGCCAGCTTCGCGCCCAGATTGTTGACGTAATCATTGATGGCATCGGTGGGCAGATCCCGTTGAGACTCGACCCGATCGGTATACACCGCCCACAGAGAGTTCAGCCAGGCGCTGTTGTGTTCCCTCGAGGCCGGCGACATATCGTTGCGGGTAAAGGGCTCGATGGCATCCTTGTAGGTGCCTACCCGGAACACGTGCACGTTGACCTTCAGCTTGTCGAGGGCATCCTTGAAATAGTTGCGGTAGCTGCCGTAACCGGTGATCAACACCGAGCCCATGGGATTGAGATGGATCTCATCCGCATAACTGGCCAGGTAATACTGTTCCTGGGTGAAATTATCACCCACAGCGATGATCGGCTTGCCGCTGTCACGGAAGCGATTCAGGGCCTGGCCGATGTCCTCCAGCTTGGTGAGCCCGCCGCCCACCAGATAGTCCAGCCTCAACACCAGTGAAGTGATACGCGGGTCCGTGCTGGCCCGGTCGATAGCTTCAATCACATCAGAGACCAGCGTCTCCGCATCGGCGGGACTGCTCTGCTGCATCAATTGCGTCAGCGGATCGGTATAGGTTTTCTGTTCCACCAGAAAACCGCCCGGCGTCAGGCTCAGCGCAGCCCGCTCCGGCAAAGGCTTCGCCTCCTTCTGGAACAGACTGATCACCAGCACGGCGATCAGCAGCAGGAACAGGAGGTTGATCAGCATGCGGATGCCGTAGACCAGCTTGCCGATAAAACGAAAGAAGCGTCGAATCAGACCGGGTTTTTCACTCATGGGGTATCTTCCTGATAAAGCGAGTATTGTTTCCAGCGGCTGAACATCATGGCGGCGCCGAACAACACCACCTCAAGCACCAACTCGGCGAAATCCAGCCCGTTGGCGTTGGGAGCAAACAGGTTGGACACCGTCACCATGAAATACATCAGTGTGACAAAACACAACAGTGAAATGGTCTTGTAGCGTTCCTTGCGCAGCCCCGGCAGGAAAATCAGCAACGGCACCATGGTAAACACCATCAGACTGGCAGGCGTGGCAGAGAGAACGCCGTTGACCAGCAACACTACCATCAACAGAACATAACAGCCCCAGGTGAGGCGTCGCGCCACATGCAGCTTCTGATGCAGTTGCGGAATGATTTTAATCATTGTCACCCCGCCAGCTTCTTGGCCAGTTCAGCCATGCGCTTGCCCTGGGCGATACAGAGCTCGATCTCCTCGCCGGTCAGCGGACGACTGCCATCACCCGCCTGATGGGATGCGCCATAGGGTGTGCCGCCAGCGGTAGTGGTATTGAGCGCCTGCTCACTGTAGGGCAGACCGGCAATCACCATACCGTGGTGCAGCAGAGGCAACATCATGCTGACAAGGGTGGTTTCCTGACCGCCGTGTAGTGAAGCCGTGGAGGTAAACACCGAAGCCGGCTTGCCGATCAGGCTGCCGTTCAGCCACAGGTCACTGGTGCCATCGAGAAAATACTTCATCGGCGCGGCCATGTTGCCGAAGCGGGTTGGGCTACCCAGTACCAGTCCGGCACAGTCGCGCAACTCGTCCTTGCTGCAGTACACAGCCCCTTCTGCCGGCACGGCGGGCTCGGTGGCCTCGCAAGTAGTAGAAACCGCAGGCACTGTGCGCAGTCGGCCTTCCAGGCCACCCTGCTCAACACCGAGGGCAATTTTTTCCGCCATGGCGCGGGTGTGCCCATAGCGGGAGTAATAGAGAATCAGAATGTAAGGCATCAGAGGATATCCAGTACCTGTTCGGGAGGACGACCCAGGGCAGCCTTGTCACCATTGACCACGATCGGTCGCTCGATCAATTTCGGGTGGCTCACCATGGCACTGATCAGCTGTTCGTCGGTCAGACTTTCGTCAGCCAGATTATTCTCTTTGTAGGCGTCCTCACCCTTGCGCAGCAGTTGCCGGGGAGTGATACCCAGCTTGGCGACCAGGTCCGCCAGGGTTTTGGTATCCGGGGGAGTATCCAGGTAGAGAATGACTTCCGGGCTGATGCCTCGCTCCTCCAGCAGGGCGAGGGTTTGGCGGGACTTTGAACAACGGGGATTGTGATAAATACGAATCATGATCTTTGTGTAAAATGGCCTCGATAGAGAATGCATTCTAGCTGCAAATGGACCAGCTGGGCCAGACGAGTAAAGGGGCGTAACGATGACGCTGAATGAACGGCTGGAAATGACCAGCCTTTTTTTCCGCCACCTGGGAAGGCGCTTTGCCGATGACGGCTGCCGCCAGAGCGCTGCAGCGCTCACCTATATGAGTTTATTCGCGGTGGTGCCGCTGATGACCCTCATGTATTCCATGTTCTCCCTGATCCCGGCGTTCCAGGGACTGGGCGAGCAGGTGCAGCAACTGATTTTCAGCAATTTCGTACCCAAGAGCGGCGCCGAAATCCAGGACTACCTGAGCGAGTTTTCCCAGCAGGCGCGCACCCTGTCCGCTGCGGGAGCCATCATCCTGGTGATCACCTCCTACCTGATGCTCACCAACATTGAGCACACCTTCAACAATATCTGGGGCACCGCCGGCGCCCGCCGGGGGCTTTCCAGCTTCCTGCTCTACTGGGGCATTCTCAGTCTCGGGCCACTACTGCTGGGCATCGGCTTGATGATGCGCACCTACCTGGTGTCGTTCCAGTTACTGGTGGATGAAGTGGATGTACTCGGTGTCACCGCCCTGGTATTCGAATACCTGCCGGTGCTGTTTACCTGGGCTGCCTTCACCCTGCTGTTCCTCGCCGTACCCAACTGCAAGGTGTCCGGTCGCTACGCCGCCATCGGCGGCCTGATCACCACCATGCTGTTCGAACTGGCCAAACTGGCCTTCGGCGCCATGATTGCCCACTCCAGCTACACCACGGTGTACGGGGCTTTCGCCATCGTGCCGGTGTTTCTGATCTGGATTTACCTGATGTGGATTATCGTGCTCGGCGGGGCGGAACTGGTGCGGACAATGGAGACCTTCAAGACAGTCTGGCGCGGCTACGATTACCCCGACCTGATCGCGGTGCTGGTGGTGATGTGGGAATGCTGGCGCAAACAGCAGGTGGGCGGCTCCCTGTCCGATCGGGACATCATCAGCAGCGGCCTTGAAGAGCAGCACTGGCGCCGCCTGCGCGACCTGATGCTGAGAAAGCGGATGCTGGTGGTCACCCACAACGGACGCTATATCATGACCCGCGACCCCCACCAGCTGAAGCTGTCTGACCTGACCCGGCTCGGGGGCCGCAGCGTCACCGCGCTGCCCGGCACCAAGGCCAACGAGGCGCTTTCCAGCTATCCCTGGTACGGAACCCTGCAGGAAATCCTGCGCCAGGCCAACGAACAGATGCAACAGGCCCTGTCACCCACCGTGGCAGAGCTGTTTGAACAGGAATCACAACAAGTTGAACAAGATCATTAATCTGGCGGCGGCTTCCCTGCTGACGTTGACCGCCTGCGCCGACCGAACACCCAGCTATCCCGTGGTCGGCGGCGGCGAACTGCGCTTCGAGGAACTGCACGGCAAGGTGGTGCTGATCAATTACTGGGCAGAGTGGTGCAAACCCTGTCGGGAGGAAATCCCCGAGCTGAACGCCTTCCAGAAAAGCCATGGCGATCAGGTGCAATTACTGGCGGTGAACTTTGACGGCGTCGGCGGCGAGCCGCTGCAACAGCAGGCCGAGGCACTGGGTATCGAGTTCCCGGTGTTGGCCGGCGATCCCCGCCAGCAGTTTGCGGTAAAACCCAGCGGGGTGTTGCCGGAGACCCTGGTGATCGATCGCGAAGGCAAATTCCGCCAGGTCCTGCTCGGGCCGCAGACCGAGGAAAAGCTCAGCGCGGTGCTGGCACAGTTCTCCGGCAGTCATTAATCCGGCAACCTCCCGACCGCAAGCCCACAGTGCGTGTTGTGATAACGTGCTGTGATAAAAAGTGCTGTAATGAAAGTACTGTCGTAACCGGAGAGTGTCGAGCATGCGCGATTGCCGCCAATTCTACATTGATGGCCAGTGGGTCGACCCCGAGACCAGCCACGAGCTGGTGGTGGAAAACCCGGCTACCGAACAGCCGGTGGCTGTCATTTCCCAGGGATCGGTGGAAGACCTCAACCGGGCGGTGATGGCCGCTCGGCGGGCCTTTGCCGAATACTCACAGACCACCCGCGAGCAGCGCCTGATACTGCTGGAAAAACTGCTGGCTGTGTACCTGGAGCGCTACGAGGACATGGCCCAGGCCATTTCCCTGGAGATGGGCGCCCCGATCAGCTTTTCCCGCAGCGACCAGGCGGATTGCGGTCGCGGTCACCTGAAAAGTGCCATTACCGCCCTGCGCAATTACCCGTTTGAACAGCCCCTCGGCAAAACCCTGATCGCCAGGGAACCGATCGGCGTCTGCGGTCTGATCACTCCCTGGAACTGGCCGATCAACCAGATCGCCTGCAAGGTCGCCCCGGCACTGGCCACCGGCTGCACCATGGTGCTCAAGCCCAGTGAGATAGCCCCCCTCAGCGCCCAGCTGTTTGCGGAAATGATTGACGAGGCGGGCTTTCCACCAGGAGTTTTCAACCTGATTCACGGCACCGGACCAGTGATTGGCCAGGGGCTGGCAGAACACCCGGAAATCGACATGATGTCCTTTACCGGCTCCACCCGGGCCGGCGTCGCCGTGGCAAAGGCAGCTGCCGACACCGTCAAGCGGGTGGCCCAGGAACTGGGCGGCAAATCTCCCAACCTGCTGCTGGAGGACGCCGACTTTGCGCGCGCCGTTCCCAGGGGAGTGGCCATGTGCATGGAAAATACCGGCCAGTCCTGCAACGCGCCAACAAGGATGCTGGTGCCGGAAAGCCATTATGAACAAGTGGTGGCGCTGGCCGCGGAGGCAGCCAACAACATCAGCGTCGGCCACCCCCACGAGGAAGGCCCCCATATCGGGCCCCTGGCCAGCCGCGAACAATTCGACAAGGTGCAGCGGCTGATCCAGCTCGCCATGGATGAAGGCGCCCGGCTGGTGGCCGGTGGCCCCGGCAAACCGGAAGGTTTTGAAACCGGTTATTTTGTCCGCCCCACAGTTTTTGCCGACGTCGACAACGACATGACCATTGCCCGGGAGGAAGTGTTCGGCCCGGTGCTGGTACTGATTCCCTACCGGGATGAAGTGGAGGCCATCCAGATCGCCAACGACACTCCCTACGGCCTGGCAGCGTACATCCAGACCGCCGACGCCGAGCGCGGCCGTCGCATCGCCCGCCAGTTGCGCGCCGGCATGGTGCGAATCAACGGCGCCTCCCACGGCTACAGTGCGCCGTTCGGCGGTTACAAACAGTCCGGGAATGGCCGTGAATGGGGAGAAATGGGATTCGAGGATTATCTCGAGATCAAGGCGATCAGCGGCTGATCTGGGACCGTTTTCGCCCCCAGCGTCGTTGTCACTCGCTCATTTAGTTTCACTAAACCACGCTCATTCCGCCTAGCTGGAAGCAAAAACGACCTCCAGATAGTTTTTTGAATGGGAACTGGCAAATCCCTACCAGCCGAATACCTGTTTGACAAAGGGGATACTGAGGCGGCGCTTGGCCTCGAGGGTCGCCTTTTCCAACTGCTCGAGACAATCCATCAGACCGTGCAGATCGCGAGCGGCGCGGTTGACCAGGAAACGGGCCACCTCGTCATCCAGAGCCATGCCCCGTTTGGCGGCGCGAAACTTGAGGATCTGTTCCCGCTGCCCGTCATCCGGTGACTCCAACTGAAACACCGGCCCCCAGCCAAACCGCGACGCCAGGTCGGGGAGTGTCAGCGGCAATTCCCGGGGCGATGCATCCGCCCCCACCAGCAGGCGACTGCCGGCATCGCGCATGCGGTTGAACAGTCCGAACAGTGCCTCTTCCCAGTCCTGTCGCCCAGCGATTGTCTGGACATCGTCGATGGCAACCAGCGGCAGCTGTTCCAGCCCGGCCAGAATCGCTTCCGGTGGATACTCCAGCAGCTCGCCCAAAGGCAGGTACTGTACCGGCAAGCCCTGTTCCGTCACCCGGTGACAACAGGCCTGCAGCAGGTGGGAAACGCCGCTGCCCCGTCGCCCCCACAGGTACATCACTGTCTCGTCGCCCTTGAGCCAGAGATCCCGCAGCAGCACGATCAGAAACTGCCTGCTGTCCCCCTCGGGAAGCAGGAAATTGCCAAACGTGGCATCGTCGTTCAGTTTAATTTGCAGGCTGAGCTGGCGGGGCACGGCGGTAGAGCTGGCGGCAACGGGAAGCGCGTTTACCTGGTCCAGCGGAACAGGTAGGAACCCGTGCTGGTTGAGGAGAAATCGCTGGTTGTGGTTTCAGTCATACGGCTGTCCCGGCGCAGGGTATCCAGCAACAGGGCGACATCGCCATCCACGGCGACCCGCAGGGCCAGACGGTCGCCATTCACAGAGTCGACCATCACATTGCGCACCAACTCCATGGACTCCAGATATTCCGTGACGGCACTGAAAGCGGCGAAACTTTCCACATGCTCGATATCCAGAGCCAGCTCCTGGGAAGTGGACTGGGGCACAAAAGCATAGCGGCTGGCCACGCTGTCCACGGACTCCGCCACCAACTGGTCGATCAACTGGGTGGGGCTATCCGCCACTAGGCTGCGCAGGTTATCCGTCTGTTCCACCTTCAGCAGGCGGGCACCGCGCCACTGACCGGTGGAACTCTGGTACAGGCGCACCGCCATCCAGTTGCTGGCGTTGTAGCGGGCCGACGCCTGGGTCAGGCGCTCGGCGTCAAAATTCCACACAGCTTCCTCACTGATGACGGCGCGGTCTTCCAGATCGAGCAGTGGCACCAGCAACGGCGCACCGCGCTGCTTCATGGCCCGGCTGAGCAGCGCCAACATTTCGGTCCGCTCATCGTAGGAAACAAACTGCCGCCCCTGACCGGGGGTATCCACCACCATCCACACCAGCATTTCCGGCCGGTCTGCCGGCCAGATCTGTAATTGCTGCCGACGTACCAGGCGGTCCACCACAGCCTCGGAGTAATTGATATTCATCGCCAGGCCGGTGTTCTGGTCGCTTCCCGGCTCGGCATAGCCCACGTAGCCGTATTCGGTGACATAGCCCTCGGCATTGGCCAGGGTCTGGGCAATCTCCGGATTAGCCAACACAGCACTGTTGCCGGTGACTTTCACCAGCACCTGGGCCAGCCCCTCCCGCAACGCGCGGCTGCGCTCGACAGGCTCCTGATCAGATACCGGCACCTGGGCCTGATAGAGGTTGGAAACCGTCACGGCATAGGCGCCGGGGCCGAGAAGAGCCAGGGCAAGTGGCAGGCAGGAAAGGATTTTTAACAGTGGCGATCGTTTCATGGGGGCGATTGTAGCAGCAGGCGATGAAGAGACCCATTCTCCAACTGCCAGATTTGCCCTTTTCATATAAAATAGCCAGCCTTTGTTAAATCCGTCTCACCACAAGGCTCCCTTATGAGTAATCCCAAGCAACCTTCCCTCAGCTACAAAGATGCAGGCGTCGATATCGATGCGGGCAATGCGCTGGTCGAACGTATCAAGCAGGTGGCCAAGCGCACCCGGCGACCGGAAGTGCTGGCAGGACTGGGAGGCTTCGGCGCGCTGTTCAGTCTGCCGAGCGGCTACAAGGAGCCGGTGCTGGTTTCCGGAACCGACGGCGTCGGCACCAAACTGAAACTGGCCATGGATCTGGGCATCCACGACACCATCGGCATCGACCTGGTGGCCATGTGCGTCAACGACCTGGTGGTCTGTGGTGCAGAGCCGCTGTTCTTCCTCGACTACTACGCCACCGGCAAGCTGAATGTGGATACCGCCGCCGCAGTGGTCACCGGCATCGGCGAGGGCTGCGCCCAGGCGGGCTGCTCCCTGGTGGGCGGCGAAACCGCCGAAATGCCCGGCATGTATGAAGGGGAAGATTACGACCTCGCAGGTTTCTGCGTGGGTATCGTCGAAAAAGACGGCATCATTGACGGCAGCGCGGTCCATGTCGGCGACACCCTGATCGGCATCGCCTCCAGCGGCCCCCACTCCAACGGCTACTCGCTGATTCGCAAGATCATTGAGGTGTCCGGCGCCGATCCCAAAACCGAAATGGTCGACGGCAAACCCCTCGGCGAGCTGCTACTCACACCCACCCGCATCTATGTGAAATCCATTCTCGGCCTAGTGGAGCACGCCCACGTGCCGGTACACGCCATCTCCCACATCACCGGTGGTGGCCTGCTGGAAAACATTCCCCGGGTATTGCCGGAAACCGCCAAGGCAGTTATCGACACCAGCAGCTGGGAAACCCCGGCGGTATTTGACTGGCTGCAGGAAAAAGGCAATGTGGACCCGGTGGAAATGCACCGCACCTTCAACTGCGGTGTGGGCATGGTGGTCTGCGTACCGGAAAGCGCCGCCCAGACTGCACTCGACACATTACATATCGCCGGTGAAAACGCCTTTATCATCGGTCACGTCGCCCACGCAGAGCCCGGCGACCATCAGGTAGAACTGAAAGGACTATAACAATGCATCACCCCCACCAACCCCGGATTGTGGTGCTGATCTCCGGCAAGGGCAGCAACCTGCAATCCTTTATCGACGCCGTGCAAATGCGTGTCATCGACGGCCAGATTGTCGCCGTCATCAGCAACAACCCGGGCGTACTCGGCCTGGAGCGGGCCGAGAAAGCCGGCATCCCCACCCAGGTGGTCAATCACCGCGACTTCGCCGACCGCGAGAGTTTCGATGCCGCTCTGGCAGAGGTGGTGGAAAGCTATCGCCCCAACCTGGTACTGCTGGCGGGCTTCATGCGCATCCTGACTCCGGCCTTTGTCGAGCAGTTCAAGGGCCGCATGCTGAACATCCATCCCTCACTGCTACCCAAATACCCCGGCCTGCACACTCACCAGCGCGCCATTGACGCCGGTGACGAGGAGGCCGGCGCCACCGTTCACTTCGTCACCAGTGAACTGGATGGCGGACCGGCGGTGATTCAGGCCCGGGTACCGATTCTGGAAGACGACGATGCCGACACCCTCGCCAAGCGGGTTTTCGAGATGGAGCATCTGATCTACCCCATGGCCGTGCGTTGGTTCTGCCAGGGCAGGCTGGGCCTGATCAACGGTCGCGCCTGCATGTTCGGACGTCCGCTGCCGCCGACGGGCCACCCGTTCAGTCTCACGCGCCGTGAACGATAACGGGCAAATGCTATCTAACCTCACTGTAACTCCATGACAGGGACCCACTAAAGTTATGCTCAATGCCCCGCGCCGCTCTCTCAGCGCCATCCTGCTGACCGCATTCTGCCTGCTCGCCGGCCCTGCGCTGGCAGCCGGTACCGATGCGGCACTGCAACCCTACCGGCTGTCCTATGCCGCCACCATGAATGGCATGGATATCAACGCCTGGCGCCAGCTGAGCATCAACGGTGACAACTACCAACTGGTCACCAGTGCAAAGAACATGCTCGGCAGCATTACCGAAGAGGGAAAATTCACCCTCGACGGCAAGGGTGTCATTGTCGACCAGGGCTATCAGTACGAGCGCAACATCATCGGCATGAAAAAGGAGGAAGAACTCTCCTACGACCGCACTGCCGGTGTCGCCAACTACGAAAGCAAAAAGAAAAAGCGCCAGGTAAAACTGGATGGCAATTACCTCAACCAGCTTTCCTACCAGATACAACTTCAGCGCGATCTGCTCAACGGCGTCACGGACCTGCAATACCAGGTGATCGCCCGCGGCAGGCTGAAGGACTACAACTTTGAAATTCTCGGCGAGGAAAACCTGCAAACCCCACTGGGGCCGTTCAAGACGGTTAAGGTGCGGCGAGTACGCGAGGACGACGACCGCGAAACCATCATGTGGTTTGCTCCGTCCCTGAAATATTTACTGGTACAGTTGTGGCAACACGAAGACGGTGACGATCACAAGCTGGTGATCAAATCCGGAACAATAAATAATCAACCGATCACAGGCGACAACACCAAGCCCTAGGAGATCATACCCGTGGCAACACCCCAGATAGGCGGCACCGCTCCCATCGTTACCGAGGTGGTCGAAGGTAAAACCTATTGGTGGTGTGCCTGCGGCAAAAGCGCCAGCCAGCCCTTCTGCGACGGGTCCCACAGCGGCACTGAATTTACGCCCCTGGCATGGACAGCCCCCAGGACCGGCAAGGTGGCATTCTGCACCTGCAAGCGCACTGGCAATGCCCCGCTCTGCGACGGTTCTCATACCTGATTGCAACAGGAGTAACATATGGAAATCAGACCAGAAGACAGACCGGACGAGCGGCCGGAAATGACCCCCACCCGCGATACGGTTACCCTCTGGATTGCTCTGGTCCTGGCCGCCATTCTGGTCGGCGGCGGCACCTACTATTTCCTGTTTATGGACGACCAGGGTGAAGCCACCGAACAGGTAGTCGAACTCGCGCCCGAACCGGAGCCGCTGCCAACACCGCCAGCTCCACCAGCCGAACTGCCGGACGTCAAAGAAGAAATCCCCGTCCAGGCGCCGGCCCCGAAAGAGAAAAAAGCCAAACTACCCAGCCTGGATGACAGCGACCAACTGGCCAGGGAACAACTGGCCCAACTCTCTCCCGACGGCAAACTGGAATCCTGGCTGCCCGGTGACTACATCGTCCGCCGCGGCGTCACCCTGATCGACGGCCTGTCACGGGGCATCGTGCTGCGCAAGATGATCAACGCGCCGACCCCGGAAGGCAAATTCCTGGTTCAAAAAGACGGTGCGAAAATCTCCATCGACCCGGCCAACTACCAGCGCTACACCTACCTGGTGGAAGCCTTCGAGGCCCTTGATACCGACACCATGGTGAAACTGTTCCACCTGCTGCGCCCGCTGATGGAACAGGCCTATGCCGAACTGGGTTATCCCAGCGAGAAAATGGACAAGGCGGTGATTGCCGCCCTCGACCAGATCCTGGCCACCCCATTCCCCCTGCAACCGGTTTACCTGACAGCGGAATCCGTCAATTACAAATTTGCCGACCCCGCCCTGGAAGCCCTGCCGGACCTGCAAAAGCAGCTGATCCGCATGGGGCCGGACAACACCAGACGGGTTCAGGCTAAAGCAAAAGCTATCCGGGAAGCGCTGCTTCAGCAGTAACTTTAAACCCGGTTTTATTTTTCCTAAATTCAGGGTTGCTTTGGGCAAACAACCAGAGCAACTCTGCAATAACCAAAGGAATGGTTATGCTCATTTCGCAAGACACCCTCTTCCTTCTGTGTGCTGCTAAAGCACGTCAGCTTTTTTTACCCTACGGGCAAAAAGTTGCCCCGATAATTCCTGATAAAAAATCAGAACCACGCTACTTTTTTGTAAAAAAAAAGTTAAATGACACCAGGAGAGCCCCGACAACTTGCTATAAGGGTGCCCCGATAATAATGATTATGAGGTCGAAAACCTCATTAACAGACTGTTAGGCAATCATGACCTTAAGATTATTTATATATTTAATTGTTTTTTGCTTCTGTTCGTCTTCTTGGGCGGAGATTTATGTTTGGGAAGACGAGAGTGGAAAGAAGCATTTCACAGATAGAAAGCATGGTGGTAAAAACCCCGAAAGGTATGATTTAGGTGTAACCAACTCAATTCCAGAGACCTCAAAATCAAGCAGGGTTCAGCCCATTTATGATGATAGATCATCGAAGGTTAGAGGATACGCTAGCGGAGATATTCCACGATATTTATGTGACCCACTAGTTCAAGACAATTGCAAAATGGATTTCTCTTTATTGGTTGGTGTAATTGAAGATATTAAGTTGTTAAAACCTAGGCTAAGTAGTTCGGCATATCAGGTGATGTCTGGCTACTATAATAATGGAACCTCGATTTGGGAAGTTAATGTGTGCCTGAATGAATGGAAAAAAGGACAGGGGTGTTCGAAAAACATTCATTATGTGGCATTGAACACTTATTATCCGGTTTACTTTGCCATCTCAAATACACAAGATTCAATATTACAATTTAAATAACCATGCCTAACAAAGCCAAGCAAAACTGCGACGAATAACGGGACTGGACCTCGCCACTGCTCGGCCTTTGTTGGCGGCGTTATGAATCCAAGGAATGAGATGAAAAATAAAGAAGAGCGATCTATCTGGACAAGACTGCTAAGAGCAATCTCTTCGCTAGCTCTAATTGGCGCAACAACTTATATCGTTGTTGCCGGGTTCAACCTGATAGCTACTTTAGTACTCATTTCATCTTTTGCGGGCATCGCAACTCCAGCTGTGATGGCTGCTGAAAGTGTTCTAGAGTGCGTCACAGGTTTCTTCGAAATTCTCCTGGAAGGTGTGCTTTCTATTTTCGAGTTAATCGGCGATATTTTTGGCTCAATATTCGGGTGATTCGTGCTACTAGCCATTCATAACGAGTTACTCAAGTTCATTCTGTAGCTCCCCCGCTTTGATGGATATCCCATGAGTTTTGATAAAATCATTTTATTATTATTCCTCGCGCTGATACCCTGCTTCTTTTACTGGAACAAGAAGAAGGCTCAACTTGCATTTATTGATAACTACCGCTTCAGCTCCTCTATCGGCAAAAAGGTCCAGAATAAATATCCCCACTTGACTCAAGACCAAATCGATCTGGTCATAAAGGGGCTCCGGGATTATTTTTATATTTGTAATCAGGCAAAGCGAAGGATGGTTGCAATGCCATCTCAGGTTGTTGATGTCGCCTGGCATGAATTCATTCTTTTCACCAGGCCATACCAGATATTTTGTAAAAAGGCCCTAGGCAGGTTTCTTCACCATACGCCCACAGAAGCCATGCGGACTCAGACGTTGGCACAAGATGGAATAAAACGCGCCTGGCGACTGGCATGCACCAGAAGCAATATTAACCCCTCCACGCCTACACGCTTGCCATTACTCTTTGCGATTGATTCCCTACTCGGCATAGAAGATGGCTTTAAATATTCTTTAGATTGCAAAGATAAATCGTCACCGCTCTATGGTGATGGCTACTGCGCGGGGCACATCGGCTGCGCTTCTGGATGTACGGGTGATTCTGGCGCCACTTCAGGTTCTGGTGGCTTTTCTGATGGCTGTGGCGGAGATTCCAGCAGCTGTGGCGGGAGCTGTGGCGGAGATTAATTGAGTAACGTTTTCACCCACAAAAAGTCCGTATCCCCACTACACTTTGGTTTTGGAACCCTGGCTTTAGCCACGAACCACTTTCCACACATCCGCGTATGAATAACTTACCCAAAGCACTGTTTCTCTCCCACGGTGGAGGCCCTATGCCCCTGCTGGGTGATCCCGGGCACCGGGAAATGATCGCCTGCCTGGAAAAAACTGCCGCACGTATACCCAGGCCAGATGCACTACTGGTGGTCAGCGCCCACTGGGAGGAGCAGATTCCCACCATTACGTCGGCACAGAGCCCCTCCCTGATCTATGACTACTACGGTTTTCCGGAGGAGTCCTATCGAATTCAATATCCCTGCCCCGGAGAACCTTCCCTGGCCGGTGACATACATCGGTTACTGGGAAACGCTGGAATCGAGGCCAGGTTGGATGAGGACCGAGGTTTTGATCACGGCCTGTTCGTACCCCTGAAGATCATGTATCCCGGGGCCAATATCCCCTGTGTTCAGCTATCGCTGGTCAACGACCTCAATCCCGCCCGCCACATCGAGATAGGCCGTGCCCTCCAGGCACTGAGTCAACAAAATGTATTGGTGATTGGCTCCGGCTTTTCCTTCCATAACTTGAAAGCCTTTTTTGCCGCGACGACTACCGAGTCTCGGAACCTTAACCACTCGTTTGAGGAATGGTTGGCAGATGCCTGCTGCAATCCTGACTACTCCGAAGTGGAGAGGGCTTCAAAGCTGATTCATTGGGCGGACGCACCGGGCGCACGCTTTTGCCACCCCCGGGAGGAACATCTGTTGCCATTGCACGTCTGTTACGGCGCTGCCCAGTCGCCTTGCCCCGAACAGTTTTCCCTAACTATCCTTAACAGGGAATGCAGCATGTACCTGTGGTGAACTGTTTGCTGTTTACGGAAAGCCAACACAATGATCGAGTGCGCCGAGATCAATGAAAATGCATGACCATATTCTTCACCCCACCCACTGCTTCTGCCAGGTTTCCGACGCGGATCTACGCCCGTGGGTGGAAAAGAGGTATATCGAGTGCTGTTCCACCCTGGAGCTGATGAACTCAACGGATGATCCCTACGAGCAGGAACTGATCAGTATTGTCGCCTTGCTCGACGTGGACGATGACACCCTGCTGGAGATGATGGGGGACGTCCACTTGCCCCACCACCACATCCTTCACTGCCGAGAAAATGCCCGGCGGATTCTGGGACTGCTTGATCGCTAAAGTCATAAGGGGTAAGTGACAGCTCACTTCGCTCCTTCTCCTCCAGTACCTTCATAGCACTGCCGGGAACCGGTAGTTACAGGTATCCGATGTGATCTGTCTCCGCCATGAAGTGGCGGTAGTCGCAGGTCAGCTCATCGCCGGGATGGATATCCCGGGTCGCCCAGCCCACACCCACTTCCGTGAAATCCACATTGGGATTGCGGTCGTGGTTCATGTACTTGCCCATGGTGGACTCGTAGTAGAGCAGGCCGCCCTTCTCCGGCTGGTACAGGTGAATCTCCAGCTCCTCGCGCACCGAGGGCGGCAGCCTCTCGAATTCCTGCTCACTGAAAGTCAGATCGAACTGCGGGTGGTATTCCCACACTTTGGCGCCCTTGGGGATGTATTCCCTGGCGAAAACGCCGAGACCGTGAATGTCACTTTTTTCCAGATAGGTGGGCACGATAATCATGGATTCCCCGCGCGGAAAGATGGCCAAAAACCCTGTGGATATTGGGCGGATTCTGCGCCGGGTAATGGCGTTTGAATATAGCCCCCAGCGAGCTTTTTTGCGGACGGAGAGACCACCATTTATCCCGGATTTCACTTGCAAAAAACCCGGCAATTCTTCACTTCCGTTTATGCTGGGTTCATCTCCATGAAATCGTTAAGATGCCCCTGCGACTCAACTGACACAAGAAGCAGACCATGTACCTCACCATCAAGCACGCCCACATGACCTTTGCCATGATCAGCATCTGCCTGTTCATGTTGCGCGCCAGCTGGTCAGTAATGGAGTCGCCACAGCTGCAACGGAGATGGGTGAAGATCGTCCCCCACCTGAACGACACCCTGCTGCTGAGCTGCGCCATCTACCTGATGACCGCCAGCGGCCAGTACCCGTTCGCCCAGAGCTGGCTCACCGCCAAGCTGCTGGCACTGTTCGCCTATATCGGGGTGGGTACTTTTGCGATCAAGCGCGGCAAGACAGCAGGCAGCCGACTGCTGTTCAGTCTGATGGCTGCAGCTATTTTCTGCTATATCTTCGCGGTAGCGATCACTCACTCACCCTGGTTATAAACCGGGGCGAGCAACGAGCTGCAGCAATGGAAAACCTGGTGATCAGGCCTTGGGCAGGGTAACGCCGGTCTGGCCCTGGTATTTGCCGCCGCGATCCCGGTAGGAGGTTTCGCAGACCTCATCGGATTCAAAGAACAGCATCTGTGCCACCCCTTCGTTGGCGTAGATTTTCGCCGGCAGGTTGGTGGTGTTGGAGAATTCCAGGGTCACGTGGCCTTCCCATTCCGGTTCCAGCGGGGTGACGTTGACGATGATGCCGCAGCGGGCATAGGTGGATTTGCCGAGGCATATGGTGAGCACAGTGCGCGGGATGCGGAAGTACTCCACGGTGCGCGCCAGGGCAAAGGAGTTGGGCGGAATGATGCAGTATTCCCCCTGCACGTCCACAAAGGCGTCGTTATCGAAGTTTTTCGGGTCGACGGTTTTGGAGTGGATGTTGGTGAAGATCTTGAATTCATCTGCGCAGCGCACATCGTAGCCGTAGCTGGACACCCCGTAGGAAATCACCTTCTGGCCGTTGGGGTCAGGCTGGCGTACCTGTTTGCCCTGGAATGGCTCGATCATGCCGTGCTCCAGCGCCATGCGGGTGATCCATTTATCGGATTTGATGCTCATAATCACTACTCGGAGTTGGTGACCCTGGAGGGCCGATACTGATGAAAGTGGGCAATGATACCGGTTTGCCGCGGCTGGTCAAAGCGTCGCCAGTCCGCGGCTTATTCACCGACTATTCGAAGACGATTTCCGGGCCGGAAGCGGTATTTTCCGGCGGCAGCAGCCCCATGATTTTCCGGGCGATGTCCCGGTAACTGGACGCCGCGGCGCCGTCCGGGTCGGCCACCACACTGGGGGCGCCGCTGTCCACTTGTTCGCGGATACTGCGCTCCAGCGGCAATGCACCGAGCATCCGGGTGCCGTATTCCTCCGCCACTTTCTGACCGCCGCCCTCGCCGAAGATGTGTTCCAGGTGACCACACTGGCTGCACTGGTGCACCGCCATGTTCTCGACGATGCCGAGCACCGGAATTTTCACCTTGAGGAACATCTCGATGGCCTTGCGGGCGTCCAGCAGGGCGATGTCCTGGGGTGTGGTGACGATCACCGCACCGGCCACCTGCGCCTGCTGTGCCAGTGTCAGCTGGATATCCCCGGTGCCGGGGGGCATGTCCACTACCAGGTAATCCAGTTCACCCCACAGGGTCTGGTTGAGCAGTTGCAGCAGGGCACCGGTCGCCATGGGACCGCGCCATACCATCGGCGTCTGTTCCGTCACCAGATAGCCCATGGACATGGACTTGATGCCGTGGGCCTCCACCGGGGCCAGCAGATTGCCGCCGATCATTTCCGGGCGGGTGCCGGCGGGCACCCCCAGCATCATCGGCACACTGGGGCCGTAGATATCGGCATCGATAATACCCACCCGGTTGCCCTCGGCAGCCAGGGCCAGCGCCAGATTGATGGCAGTGGTGGATTTGCCCACGCCGCCCTTGCCGGAGGCAACGGCGACGATCTGTTTGACCTGGTTCAGGCCGGGAGAAACTGCAGCTTCAGCCATTCGCTATCCTCTTGACGGCAGATGAAAAACCGGCGGAAAACCGGTATAGTTGCGCCCCTTTATCAACGCTCGACAACTATTCAGTTCACAGCTCAGACCAAAGCAGCCGTAACCATGACCGAACGCCGAAAAATTCTCGTCACCAGCGCCCTGCCATACGCCAATGGCTCGATTCACATGGGACACCTGGTGGAATACATCCAGACAGATATCTGGGTGCGCTTTCAGAAAATGCGTGGCCACGAATGTTACTACGTCTGCGCCGACGATGCCCACGGTACCGCCATCATGTTGAAGGCGGAACAGCTTGGCATCACCCCCGAGCAACTGATCGATCAGGTGCGCGCTGAACACCAGCAGGATTTCAGCGACTTCCTGATTCGCTTCGACAATTATCACTCCACCCATTCGGAGGAGAACCGCCACTACGCTTCGCTGATCTACACCCGGCTGCGGGACCAGGGTCACATCGCTACCCGCGAGATCACCCAGGCCTACGACCCTGAGAAACAACTGTTCCTGGCGGATCGCTACATCAAGGGCACCTGCCCGAAATGCAAGACCGAGGACCAGTACGGCGACAACTGTGAAGCCTGTGGCGCCACCTATTCGCCCACCGACCTGATCAATCCGGTGTCCGCCATTTCCGGCGCCACCCCGGTGGAGAAGGCATCCACCCACTACTTCTTCAAGCTGCCCGATTTCACCGACTTCCTGAAGGCCTGGACCCGCGCCGGCCACGTGCAGGAAGAGGTGGCCAACAAGCTCGGCGAGTGGCTGGACGGCGGCCTGCAGGAGTGGGACATCAGCCGCGACGCGCCCTATTTCGGTTTCGAGATTCCGGACGCGCCGGGCAAGTACTTCTATGTGTGGCTGGACGCGCCGATCGGCTACATGGCCAGCTTCAAGAACCTCTGCGACCGTGAAGGCATAGACTTTGACGAGTTCTGGGGCGAACACTCGGACACCGAACTGTACCACTTCATCGGCAAGGACATCGTCAACTTCCATGCGCTGTTCTGGCCCGCCATGTTGGCCAATGCCGGTTTCCGCACCCCCTCCGAGGTGTGCGTGCACGGCTTCCTGACCGTCAACGGCAAGAAAATGTCCAAGTCCCGCGGCACCTTCATCAATGCCCGCAGCTACCTGGACCACCTCAACCCGGAATACCTGCGCTACTACTTTGCCGCCAAGCTGTCCGCCGGCGTGGATGACCTGGACCTGAACCTGGATGACTTCATCCAGCGGGTCAACAGCGACCTGGTGGGCAAAGTGGTGAATATCGCCAGCCGCTGCGCCAAGTTCGTCAGCAAGGGCAACGACGGCGTACTCTCCGGAACCATCGCCGACCAGGCGCTGTGGCAGCGGGTGGCCGGTGCCGCCGGCGGTATCGCCGAGCACTACGAAAACCGCGAGTTCGGCAAGGCCGTGCGCGATATCATGGCGCTGGCGGATGCCGCCAACGAATACATCGCCGCCAAGGAGCCCTGGAAGCTGGCCAAGGAAGCCGGTCGCGAACAGGAAGTACAGGATATCTGCTCCCTGGGCATCAACCTGTTCCGCGCCCTGATGATTTACTTGAAGCCAATCCTGCCCGCCATGGCGGAGGCCGCCGAGGCCTTCCTGAATGACCAGCCGGTTTGGCAGGGCGAGATCACACCGCTTCTGAACCACCGCATCAATGAGTTCAAGCCGCTGATGCAGCGGGTTGAGAAGGAAAAAGTGGACGCCATGCTGGAAGCCAGCAAAGAGGCTCTGGCGTCCGCCACAGCCAAACCTGCCAGCGGTCCGCTGGTGGATGAACCCTTGGCGGCTGAAATCAATTTTGATGATTTCATCAAGGTGGACCTGCGGGTAGCCCGCATCGTCAAGGCCCAGCCGGTGGACGGTGCCGACAAGCTGTTGCAATTGACCCTGGATATCGGCGGCGAAACCCGCAACGTGTTTTCCGGCATCAAGTCCGCCTACAAGGCGGAAGACCTGGAAGGTCGCCTCACCGTGATGGTGGCCAACCTGGCACCGCGCAAAATGCGCTTCGGCATGTCCGAAGGCATGGTGCTGGCCGCCGGGGACGACAAGGGTATTTACCTGCTGTCTCCGGACAGCGGCGCCGAACCCGGCCAGCGGATTACCTGAGTGTTTTAGTGCGTCTTTAGCACTAAACGCTATGACTTATGGCCAAATAAACTAAACAGACTGTGTTTTATAGTTAAAAGCCTAAAACCGGGGCCGTTATAATGTTTGCCCCGACGAGACCGACGATATGCAGGAATTTGCCGTCATTCTGATCAGCGCCATACTGGTGAACAACTTTGTTCTGGTCCAGTTTCTCGGCCTGTGCCCGTTTATGGGAGTCTCGAACAAGCTGGAAACCGCCATCGGCATGGCCGGCGCCACCACTTTCGTGCTGACCCTGGCCGCCCTGTCCAGCTACATAGTGAATACCTGGATTCTGGTACCGCTCAACCTGGAGTACCTGAAAACCATCTCCTTTATCCTGGTGATCGCCGTTGTAGTGCAGTTCACCAAGATGTTTATCGAGAAAAGCAGCCCGCTGCTGTATCGGGTACTGGGTGTTTTCCTGCCGCTGATCACTACCAACTGCGCGGTGCTCGGGGTAGCCCTGCAAAACACCGCCAAGGCCCACAACCTCTTGCAGTCCACCCTCTACGGTTTCGGCGCAGCGCTGGGCTTTTCCCTGGTACTGATCCTGTTCTCCGCCATGCGCGAACGACTCGCAGTGGCCGACGTACCGGTACCGTTCAAGGGCGCCGCCATCGGCATGATCACCGCCGGCCTGATGTCGCTGGCCTTCATGGGCTTCAGCGGACTGGTCTAGAGGAAGGAATCCCGTGTACGACCTTCTCATTCAACACCCGTTGATCGCGGCGCTGGCGGCGCTGGTAGGGCTCGCCCTGGTGTTCGGTGCGGTGCTCGGTTTTGCCGCTATCAAATTCCATGTGGAAGGGGACCCCATTGTCGACCAGATCGACAAGTTGCTGCCCCAGACCCAGTGCGGCCAGTGCGGCTACCCCGGCTGCCGCCCCTATGCCCAGGCCATCGCGGATGGCGACGCCATCAACAAGTGTCCGCCCGGCGGCCAGTCCACCATCAATGCCCTGGCGGCACTGCTGGATGTGGAAGCGCCAACCCTGGATGCCGAGCACGGCGAGGAAAGCGACGTCAAAAAAGTCGCCTACATTCGCGAACCGGAATGCATCGGCTGCACCAAGTGCATCCAGGCCTGTCCGGTGGACGCCATCCTCGGCGCCGCCAAGCAGATGCACACTGTGATCGCCAGCGAGTGCACCGGTTGCGACCTATGTGTGGAACCCTGCCCGGTTGACTGTATCGAGATGAGACCGGTACCACAGGGCCTGGCGGACTGGAAGTGGGAACGCCCGGCCTCCAGCGCCGAACAAGCCAAAGCACTGCGGCCCGGCAACATCATCGCCACAGATCGCGGAGAACAGGCCGCATGAGAAAAATCTGGGATCTGATCGGCGGCGTACATCCCCCCGAGAACAAACACCAGTCGGTGCAGCAGCCCATTGGTCGGCTGCCGCTGCCTGAAAAACTGATCATTCCCCTGAACCAGCATATCGGCGCACCGCCCAAGCTAGTGGTCAATAGTGGCGATCACGTACTGAAAGGGCAGGTTCTGGCGGAGCCCAACGGCATGGTCAGCGTCGGTGTACACGCGCCCACCTCGGGCACCATTGCCGATATCAGCGACCACCCCATTCCCCACCCGTCCGGAATGTCGGCCCGCTGTATCACCCTGATCCCCGATTGCGAAGACCGCTGGATCGAGCACGCCGGCATAGAAAACTACCGGGATTTCAGCCCCGCCAAGCTGCTGGAGCTGATTCGCGAAGCCGGTATCGCCGGCCTCGGTGGCGCGGGCTTTCCCACCGCGGTCAAGCTATCCGCCCGCAAACCGATCAGCACCCTGATCATCAACGGCACCGAGTGCGAACCCTACATCACTGCCGATGACATGCTGATGCGGGAGCATGCCCGGGAGATCGTCGAGGGCATCCAGATACTGTCCTATCTCCTCGGCGAGCCGGAAGAAATTCTCATCGGTATTGAGGACAACAAACCGGAGGCCTACGAAGCCCTGGAGCCCCATCTGGTGGGAACCAAGATCGAGCTGGTGGAATTTCCCACCCGCTACCCCTCTGGCGGCGAGAAGCAGCTGATCCAGATTCTCACCGGCAAGGAAGTCCCCAGTGGCGGCCTGCCGGCGGATGTCGGTATCGTCTGCCAGAATATTGGCACCACCGTTGCCATCCAGCGCGCCATCTGCCTGGGTGAACCGCTGATCGAGCGGGTCACCACAGTGACCGGCCACGCCTGCACCATCAATCGCAATTACCGGACGCTGATCGGCACCCCGGTCAGCCACCTGCTGAAACACAATGGTTACGATCACAACCGCTGTGCACGGCTGATCATGGGTGGACCGATGATGGGTTTCACCCTCACCGACCAGGAAGTGCCGGTAATCAAGACCACCAACTGTATCCTGGCGCCATCGCGGGAAGAATTGCCCGCGCCACCGCCGGCCCAGGCCTGTATTCGCTGCGGCATGTGCGCCGAAGCCTGCCCGGCCAGCCTGCTGCCACAGCAATTGTTCTGGTACGCCCAGTCCCAGAACTACGAGCGGCTGGAGGCCCACAACCTGTTTGACTGCATTGAGTGCGGCGCCTGTTCCTACGTCTGCCCCAGCAATATCCCGCTGGTGCAGTACTACCGCTCTGCCAAGGGAGAAATCCGCAAGCAGACCCAGGAAAAAATGAAGTCCGACCGCGCCCGCGCCCGTTTCGAGTTCCAGCAGGCTCGCAAGGCCAAGGAAGAAGCGGAAAAAGTCGCCAAGCGGGAAGCTCGCCTCAAGGCTGCGGAACAGGCGCGCGCCCTTTCCGCCGACAAACCCGGTGGGGGAAAAGCCGCACCCGGTCCGGACGATGTCATCAAGGCAGCCATGGCTCGCGCGGCACAGAAGCAGGCCTCCCCGGAAGAACAGCGCGGCAAGCTGGAGCGGGGCGTGGCCCGCGCCGAGAGCCATCTGCAAACAGTCGAGCACCACTTGCAGACCGCACAACAGGAAGGCTCTGAACAGCAGATTGCCCAGGCCCAGGCCTCCGTGGAAGACGCGCGCCTGCGGCTGGAAGATGCCCGCCGCAAACTGTCAGAACTGGGGACTGCCGACAACACCGCCGACAAGGTGATGGCACGGGTACAGGCCAGCCCCCGCGATGCGCTGGAAAAGAAAATCGCCAGCCTCAAAGAACGCGTTGCCGTCACCGAACAGAAAATTGCCGAAGCTGACGACGACAGCCTGAAAACAGCCCTGCAGAGTGGCCTGGACAAGCAGCTCGCCAAGTTGCGGGAAGCTGAACAGCAGCTGGCGGAAGCCCCCATCGCAGCCGAACCGGCGCCAGAGGCCACCAACGATGCAGCCGCTGCGGCCATCGCCAGAGCCCAGGCCCGCGCTGCGGCCATGGAAAACATGTCCGAAGAAGACAAACTTCGGGAGTCCATCATTTCCCTGGAAGGGCGCATCGAAAAAGCCAAGGCCAAACTGGACGAAGCCAAAGCCGGCGAGTCCGACCATGTCGACGCACTGCAGACCGGCCTCGACAAGTTACAGCAGAAACTGCTCGAAAGCCGCGACAAGTACACCGCCCTGACCGGCAAGCCGCTTGCCGGAGCCAAGGCGACCGAGTCTACCGCTGATAGCGCGCCTGCGGAAGAAGCGGATGCCGCCTCTGCGGCCATCGCCCGCGCCCAGGCCCGGGCCGCCGAACTGGCCAATATGTCTGAACTGGACCGGCTGCAGGAGAGCGTCGCCTCCCTGAAGTCCCGTGTGGAAAAGGCCCGCCAGAAACTCCGCGACGCCGAAGCCGAAGGCTCCGAGCACGTTGACGCCCTGCGCACCGCGGCGGAAAAACTGCAAACCAAGCTGGCCGCTGCAGAGCAGCAGCTGGCTGACTACCACTCCTGACGGATACCCCCATGGCGTTGCTGAAAATCACCTCACCCCACGCCCACACTGCCCAGAATACGGCTGCGGTGATGCGCCTGGTGCTGCTGGCGACCCTTCCGGGGCTGCTGGCGTTGACGGTATTTTTCGGCTGGGGCTCGCTGATCAACGTCCTGCTCGCCGCTGTTGTGGCCGCGGGCTGTGAAGCCCTGGTAATGCATCTGCGCAAGCGCCCGGTAATGTTCTACCTGGGCGACTACAGCGCCATGGTCACTTCGGTACTGCTGGGCCTAGCACTGCCGCCGCTGGCTCCCTGGTGGGTGGTGGTGGTGGGCACCGGCTTCGCCGTCCTGATCGCCAAACACCTCTATGGCGGGCTCGGGTACAACCCGTTCAACCCGGCCATGGTCGGCTATGTGGTGCTGCTGATCTCCTTCCCGGTGCAGATGACGTCCTGGCCGGCGCCGTTGGATCTCTATCCCGAAGGTGCCGCCATCCCGGGGCTCTGGGAGTCATTGCAGATCGTCTTCCCGATACTCAGCGCGGAACACATCGACGCGGTCACCGCCGCTACACCGCTGGACACCTTCAAGCACAACAGCGGCTTGCTGGTAGCACAGCTCTACGAGAAAACCCCGCTGTTCAACCAGGCCCAACTGGCGGGGCTGGGCTGGGAATGGGTCAATCTCGGCTTCCTGGCCGGCGGCTGCCTGCTGCTGGCAAAGCGTGTCTTTACCTGGCACGCGCCGGTGGCGATGCTCGCCAGTCTGGCCCTTTGCGCCGCCCTGTTCTACGACAGCGGCAGCTCTGCCAGCCACGGCTCACCGCTGATGCACCTGTTGTCCGGCGGCACCATGCTGGGGGCCTTCTTTATCATCACTGATCCGGTGACCTCCGCCACCAGCAACCGCGGACGACTGGTCTACGGCGCCCTGATCGGCGTCCTGATCTTCATTATTCGCAGCTGGGGCAGCTATCCTGACGCGGTGGCATTCTCGGTGTTGCTGATGAATTTTGCGGCACCCCTGATCGACAACTACACTCTGCCGCGCACCTACGGCCACCAGAAGCCGCGCCGCGCCACCGAGAAGAAGGAATAACCATGGCCAGGCTCGGCAAGTCCATCGGTTTCAACAGCGTGGTGCTGGGCGTGTTTGCCCTGGTCACCGCAGCCATGCTGGCCGGCACCTACCTGGGCACCAAAGACCGTATTGCCGCCGCGCAACGGGAAGTGGCCAAGCGGGCGCTGCTGGAGATCATTCCCCTCGACCGCCACAACAACGACCTGCTGCTGGATACCGTGCCGGTACCCGCCAACTTCTGGCATACCCTGGGTATCGAAGGCGGCGAGGTCAACATTGCCCGGGAGGGCGATGAGCCAGTGGCGGTGATTGTGCCCGCCGTGGCGCCAGACGGTTACAACGGCGATATTCAGCTGATCATCGGCATCAATGTCGATGGCACCCTGGCCGGGGTACGGGTGTTGTCACACCACGAAACACCCGGGCTGGGCGACAAGGTTGATCTGAAGAAGAGCGACTGGATTCTCGGTTTCAACGGCAAATCCCTGCGCAATCCGGACTCCAGCCTGTGGAAAGTGAAGAAGGACAAGGGCGACTTTGACCAGTTCACCGGTGCCACCATCACCCCGCGTGCGGTGGTAAAGCAAGTCTACAGGACGCTGAAGTACTACAATGAAGACCGCGAGCGCCTGTTGAAGGCGGCCCGGGATAAGCCCACCGTCAAACACGAGGGCAGCGAGGACAAGGAACATGGCTGATATCAGCAACCGCGAAATCGTCTACAACGGCCTGTGGAAGAACAACCCCGGCCTGGTTCAGTTACTCGGGCTGTGTCCGCTGCTGGCGGTCACCGGCTCCATCGTCAATGCCCTGGGTCTGGGCCTGGCGACCATGCTGGTACTGGCTGGCTCCAACACAGTGGTGTCACTGATCCGCAACCATGTTTCGGAAGCGGTGAAAATTCCCGTGTTCGTGATGATCATCGCCACCTTTACCACCTGCACCGAGCTGCTGATGCAGGCCTTTACCTATGAGCTGTACACCATCCTGGGCATTTTCATCCCGCTGATCGTCACCAACTGCATCATCCTCGGCCGCGCTGAGGCATTTGCCAGCAAGCACCCTGTGGGTGCGTCAGCACTGGATGGACTGATGATGGGCAGCGGTTTCTGCCTGGTGCTATTACTGGTCGGCACCATCCGTGAGATTCTCGGCAGCGGCACACTGTTCGCCAACATGAACCTGCTGTTCGGCCCGATGGCGCAAAACTGGACCCTGCACCTGTTCGGCGATGACTACGGTTTCCTGGTGGCAGTGCTGCCACCCGGCGCGTTTCTGGTGGTAGGCATGCTGATCGCGCTGAAAAATGTGATCGACAGTCGCATCGAACAGCGCAAGGCAGCTGGCAAGATCCCGGTGACCGCCGGTTCCAAGCGGGTGCGCACCACCGGTGCCATCAGCTGATTCGCCGTCCCGATCACAAATTCGGCAATACTTTCACTGTTGACTCGCCGCCCCTGCCGGGCGGCGTTGACTCTCCCCGTCCCGCTTAATAGCATGGATTGATACTGTGACTGACAGCGCAATGAGGGACTGATGAAGAAAACCGGGGCCTGGCTCACCCGTTACGCACTGGAACAGATCGGGGTTACCCGCGTGCTCGGCATCCCCGGGGCACACAATGCCCAGATCTACCAGGAGCTGGAGCACTCGACCACCATCACCCCCCACCTGGTCACCCATGAAGTAGCCGCCGCGTTCATGGCCGACGCCATCAGTCGCACCACCGACAGTATCGGCACCCTGCTGATCGTGCCCGGTGCCGGCATTACCCACGCTGCCAGCGGTATCGGCGAAGCCTTCCTGGCCGGCATACCGATGCTGGTGATTGCCGGCGGTATCGAACGCAGCAGTGGTCACCGCTTCCAGGCCCAGGACATCGACCATCACGCCCTGCTAAAACCGATCACCAAGACCACTTATCTGGTTGAGCGCACCGTCGACATCGTTCCCACCCTGTTTGAAGCCTATCGAACCGCTGTGGAGGGAGAGCCTGGACCGGTATTTGTGGAAATACCCATCGAGCTGCAATCAGCGACGGTGGAGCCCGGCCATCTGCCAGTGTTTCATGGCCACCCGACGCGACCGCCTCTGGACAACGACGCCATCGAACAAGCTGCCCGCATGCTGCTTGGCGCCAGGCGGCCAGGTCTGCTGGTGGGCTGGGGCGCTCGCTATACCAGTGAAGCTTTGCAGCTGCTGGCCTCTCATATCGGTGCGCCTGTAGCCACCACCCTGCAGGGATTGAGCGTGTTTCCCGCCGACCACCCCCTGCATACCGGCATGGGACTGGGTCCTACGGCGGTACCAGCCACACAGAATGCCTTTGCCGACTGTGACTGCCTACTCGCCATCGCCACCAGGCTGGCAGAGATTCCCACCGGCCATTTCGCCCTGGCACCTCCCGCCAGGCTGATCCATGTGGACATCAACCCCGAGGTGTTTAACGCCAACTACCCGGCAGCCATCACCCTGCAGGGTGATGCCACCACCATTGTCAGCGCCCTGCTGGAGAAAATCATTGAGTTGCGACCCAACAAGGCCGATAGCACGACCCTGAGCAACCATATTGCCTTCGACAAACGGGAATATCTCAACAGCTGGCAATCACTGCCGCCGGGCAGGGTCAACCCTGCCCGGTTTTTCACCTCATTGCGCCGCCTCCTGCCGGACGATGCCCTACTGGCTTGTGACGATGGCAATCACACCTTTCTGGCCGCCGAACTGTTTCCGATTCACAGCAGCGGCGGCTTTCTCTGCCCAAGCGATTTCAACGCCATGGGCTACTGCGTACCGGCAGTCAATGCCCTGAAACTGGTTCACCCGAATCGGGTCGTGGTGGGCATCGTCGGCGACGGCGCCATGATGATGAGCGGCATGGAGGCCATCACCGCCAGCAAATACCAGCTCGGCGTCGTCTATTGCCTGTTCAATGACGGTCAAATCTCGCAGCCGGGTCAACAACGGCGCGACCGCCACGACGCCATGACCAAGCTGGGGGAGGCAGACTGGATTTCCTTCGCCCACGCGGTGGGCTGCGAATATGTGGCCATTGAGGACAATCAGGAAATCGATGCTGGTCTCAACACTGCCCTGACCCTGTCAAGCCAGCACCAACCAGTGCTGGTGGATGTGCACATCGACTACAGCCGCCGCAGCGCCTTCGGCGAGGGGTTACAGAAAACCCGGCAGAAACATTCAGGACGGTCAACCCGCGCCATGTGGCTGGCACGGGCACTGAAAGAAAAGATTATCGGTTAGAAACGGCAACCCCGCGCTGAACCAGCGCAACGGTTATAGCGGTTATACTGCCCTGACAAATTCACCGACTGCCCGCCCACAGCGACGACAACAATAATGAACAGCTTGGCCTCCCAACAGTTCGTCAAACAGCTCCGTCTCGCTGCCCTGCTGGGAGGCCCAATGCTGGCCGCAGTGGTGTACTGGCTGGTACCGGAACAGGCGACCGACCTAGATGGCACACCACTGGTTCTCGGCACCGCCGGACGGCTCACCGCCGCCCTGGCGGTATGGATGGCAATGTGGTGGCTCACAGAGGCGGTATCCATTTACGCCACGGCCCTGCTGCCCCTGGCCCTGCTGCCTCTCGGGGGCACTACCGACATGAATATCACCGCACAGGCCTATGCCCACCCGCTGATTTTCCTGTTCATGGGTGGCTTTATCCTGGCACTGGCACTGGAGAAATGGCGCCTGCACAGCCGTTTTGCCCTGGCTGTACTGCGCCTGGTCGGCACCAAGCCCGCCACCCTGGTGGGCGGCTTCATGTTTGTCGCAGCAACACTCAGCATGTGGATCACCAACACCGCCACCACCCTGGTCATGCTGCCGATCCTGATGAGCATTATCCAGCTGCTGGACAAGGACGCTCCCAACCGTGAGAACTTCAGCCTCTGCCTGCTGCTCGGTGTCGCCTACTCGGCTTCCATCGGCGGAATCGGCACCATCGTCGGCACCGTGCCCAACATGTTTACCGTCTCCTTTATCCAGAAGGAACTGGGCACCGAAATCAGCTTTGCCCGCTGGATGACCTTCGGACTGCCAGTGGTGATCATCTTTATTCCCCTCACCTGGTGGCTGCTGACCCGCTGGATCTACCCACCGGGCGAAAAGGCCATCGACGGCGCCATCCTCCAGGAACCACCTGAGCCATGGAACCTCGGTGCAAAAATGACCCTGGTCATCTTCCTGCTTACCGCCGCCTGCTGGATCGGACGGCCGCTGCTGGTAAAGCTGCCGATGTTGGCCGGATTAACCGACACCGGCATTGCCATCATCGCGGCCCTGTTGCTGTTCACCCTGCCGGTTAACTTAAGGGAGAGGGAATTCCTCATCGACTGGGATACCGCGCTGAAACTACCCTGGGGCATCCTGCTGCTGTTCGGCGGCGGGCTGGCCCTGGCCGGTGCGATCCGCTCCAGCGGCGTCGGCGAACTGCTGGCTGCGCAACTGGCCGGATTTCACGATGTACCACCGCTGGTACTCACCCTGCTGGTGGTGACGCTGATCATTTTCCTCACCGAACTCACCAGCAACACCGCCACCACCACAGCCCTGGTGCCGATCTTTGCTGTGATGGCCGAGGGGCTGGGCATTGATCCACTGCCGATCATCATTCCGGCCACCATCGCCGCCAGTTGCGCCTTCATGCTGCCGGTGGCGACACCGCCCAATGCCATCGTGTTCGGCTCCAACCTGATCCGCATCCCGCAGATGGCCAAGGCCGGCTTCTGGCTCAATATCTGCGGTATCCTGGTAATCAGCCTGGTACTGCAACTGGTCCTGGGTTAGAAGAGGAACTGTGATGCAAATCTGGGTCGATGCCGACGCCTGCCCGAATCCCATCAAGGAAATCCTGTTCCGGGCAGCCCAGCGCTGCCAGGTACCACTGACCCTGGTGGCCAACCACGTCATCCGTGTGCCGCCCTCACCGCTGATCAAGGCCCGCCAGGTGGAGAGTGGCTTCGATGTGGCAGACAACTTTATTGTCCAGCAACTGAGTCCGGGGGACATCGTCATCACCGGCGATATCCCCTTGGCCGCCGAGGCGGTGGCCAAGGGCGCGCTAGTGATCAGCCCCCGGGGCGAACAGTTCACCACTGCCAACGTGAAGCAGCGTCTGGCCATGCGCAACCTGATGGAGGAATTGCGCAGCACCGGCGAAGTTCGCGGTGGACCGGCCAGTATGGGAAGTACCGAACGCCAACAGTTTGCCAACGCCCTGGACCGTCTGCTGACGACGCACAAAAACTGACCAGATACGGGAAAAATCCTTTATCCTTCAGGGCGATATCCGTATACTTGCGCCCCTCACTCAACCTGGCCCCCGGCCACACAGGTCCCCTATGTCTTCCCCCGATTTTTCATCACTGGGCATTGCCAGCCCGGTGTTGCAGGCTGTTCAGGAACTCGGTTACGAGCAGCCCTCCCCCATCCAGGCACAGAGTATTCCGGTATTACTGGAAGGCGCCAATCTGCTCGGCATCGCCCAGACTGGCACCGGCAAGACCGCCGCCTTCGCGCTGCCACTGCTGAGCCGTCTGGACGCCAGCCAGCGCACGCCGCAGGTCCTGGTTCTGACACCTACCCGGGAACTGGCAATCCAGGTTGCGGAGGCTTTCCAGTCCTACGCCCGCCATATCAAGGGCTTTCATGTGTTGCCCATCTACGGCGGCCAGGACATGCGCGGCCAGCTGCGCGGTCTGCAACGGGGCGCCCAAGTCATTGTCGGCACCCCCGGACGGATTCTCGACCACCTGCGCCGCAATAGCCTGAATCTGGGAGAGCTGCGCGGACTGGTACTGGACGAAGCCGATGAAATGCTGCGCATGGGCTTTATCGATGATGTGGAAACCATCCTCTCGGAAACTCCCACAAGCTGCCAGCGGGCACTGTTCTCCGCCACCATGCCACCGGCCATTCGCCGGGTGGTTGCCAGCTACCTGGGCGATGCCCGGGAAGTCAGCATCGCCGCGAAAACCCGCACCGTGGAGCGCATCAGCCAGCGCTACCTGATGGTTCAGGGACGCCACAAGATGGATGCCCTGACCCGCATCCTCGAGGTGGAAGAGTTCGACGGCATGATTATTTTCGTGCGCACCAAGTCCGCCACCGTTGAAGTGGCCGAGAAACTGGAAGCGCGCGGTTTCTCCGCTGCCGCCCTCAACGGCGACCTCAACCAGGCACTGCGCGAGCGCACCATCAATCGCCTGAAAAAGGGCGAAATCGACATCGTCGTGGCCACCGATGTGGCCGCTCGCGGTCTCGACGTGGAACGCATCAGCCATGTGGTCAACTACGACATCCCCTACGACAATGAGGCCTACGTGCACCGCATCGGTCGCACCGGTCGCGCCGGTCGTGAGGGGCAGGCAATTCTGTTCGTGGCCCCCAAGGAGCGCCGCCTGCTGCGCTCCATTGAGCAGTCCACCGGCCAGGCCATCAGCTCCATGGCCCTGCCCACTGGCGAGGAAGTCAGCAATCAGCGGGTTTCCCAGTTCCAACAGCAGATTGTGCAGAGCCTGGAAACCGAAGATCTCGATAGCTTCCGGGAACTGCTGGAAAGCCTGGCCCACGACCGTGAACTGTCCATGTCTGACATCGCTGCCGCCCTGGCCTGGCAACTGCAACGGGAAAGGCCGCTGTTCCCGAAACTGCCGCCCATTGAGACCGGCGACCGCATGGAAGGCAGACAGCGTGAAAAACCCGGACGCAAAGAGCGTGACAACCAGTGGGACGGCCAACGTGACAAAGCTCCCCGGGACAGCCAACGTGACAAAGCCCCCAAAGACAGACAGCGCCAGCGGGATGAATACGGCGAATACAGCCTGCTCACCTACCGCATGGAAGTGGGCAGAAACCAGGGCGTGACCCCGGGTGACATCGTCGGCGCCATTGCCAATGAAGCGGGCATCGAAAGTCGCTATATCGGACACATCAAGCTGTATGACGATTACAGCACCGTGGAGCTGCCGGAAGGCATGCCCAAGGAGCTGTACGACCACCTGAAGAACAAGGTGCGCGTCTGCCAGCAACCCATGCGCCTGCACCTGCTGGAAAACGGTGATAGAGAAGAGAAATCATCCCCACGGGGACATTTCGATCGCAAAGCCGGCCCCAAGGGAAAGCCTCCAGCCAAGGGCAAGGGCGGCAAACCACCCCGCGGAGAGCACAAGGCGCGCAAACCCCGTCACTGAGGGTTTTGTACCCATAAAAAAACCGGGCTCTACAGCCCGGTTTTTTTTGCCGCCCAAATCAGGCGGAGATGCCCCGATAGGGCAACATCAACACATTGGTCACTTTCCAGGTTTCGTCCTCCTGTTGTCTGAGTGTGTAGATCACCTGCCATAACTTTCTTTCGCCATCCGTTATCAGCAGCTCCTGAAAAACTTCACCCCCCTCCAGGGAACTGCGACCGAAGGTATAGGAAACCGGCCGATACAGCGGCATGTAATCCCGCCGCACCATGTCGATAAATTTTTCTACAGAGGGAAATACTTGCCGGACACTGTCATCGGCAAACGAGTAGGCTGACTTGTAGTCATCAGACTTGAAGGCCGAAATCTGACTGTTGATGACCCACTGCACCGCCTGGCGATCGACATCCCCCAACGGCTGTTCCGCAACCACCAGTGGGCTGATTGCCACAACTATGGCAGCTAATATCAAACCTCCGAGACTTGCGCTGGCACTCGCGCCCCCTCTGTTGAAGAGAGCCATGAAACTGTCCTCGGTCCGACCATTCACAGACTGCTTTCATTTTTAGGATAGTCGGCATGGCGGATCAGTTCCAAATTCGATCTGGCGACATAGCATCTGCACGACATCTTCGAGCCGGACTATAGGCAAAAAAAACCCGGCCGGAGCCGGGCGTGCATGGCGCGGAGGTAATCGTTTTTACAGTGCCAAACGGCGGATATCGCCCAGCACAGACACCAGATAGGTGAAGAAGCGACCACAATCTGCTCCATTAATGACCCGGTGGTCGTAGGACACGCTGAGCGGAAGCATCAGCCGGGGAATAAATTCCGAGCCGTTCCACACCGGTTTCATCTGTGATTTGGAAACACCGAGAATCGCCACTTCCGGGGCATTCACGATGGGGGTAAAGCCGTTGCCACCAATGGCGCCGAGACTGGAAATGGTGAAACAGCCCCCCTGCATTTCGGCGGCAGTGAGTTTGCCATCCCGGGCCTTGGCGGCCAGCTCGTTGGCCTCATCGGCCAGTTGCCACAAGCCTTTTTTGTCCACATTCCGCAACACCGGCACCACCAGCCCGCGTGGCGTGTCCACCGCCATGCCGATGTGGATGTATTTCTTCTGCACGAAGTGTTCGCCATCGGCGGTGATGGAACGGTTGAATTCCGGGTTGGCCGCCAAAGCATGGGCGCAGGCCTTGAGCAGGAACGGCAGCGGCGTCAGTTTCGAGCCACGCTTCTCTGCCTCCTTCTTCATGGAATTGCGGAAATCTTCCAGGTCGGTGATATCCGCATCGTCGAATTGGGTTACGTGGGGCACGTTCAGCCAGCTGCGCCGCATGTTGACGGCGGTCAGCTTGTGAATTTTCTGCAGCGGGATCATCTCGATCTCGCCAAACTTGCTGAAATCCACATCGGGAATCGCCGGGATACCGGCACCACCGCCAGCCACAGCTGCCGCCGGGGCGGACTCAGCCTTGGCCACCGCCTGCTTCACATAGTTGTTCAGGTCCTCCTTGAGGATGCGCCCGCGAGGCCCTGTACCGGTTACCTTGCGCAGATCGACGCCCAGTTCGCGAGCCAGTGCCCGGGAAGCAGGACCGGCGTATACATCGCCCGCAGCGGCCTGTTCAGCGAAGGGCGCCGTTACAGAAGCAGGGGCACGGAGTGCTGCTGGGGCGGGGGGCTCAACCGTGGGAGCTGCAGTCGCTGGGGCCGCCTCGGCAGACACCGTTGCGACTGCCTCGGCCACGGCGGCAGTTTTCATCCGTGCGATGCGGTCGCCAGTGGTCACCTTGTCGCCCACTTTCACCAGCACTTCCAACAGCTCACCGTCAAATGGCGCCGGCAGTTCCATGGTGGCCTTATCGGTTTCCACCAACAGGATACCGTCACCTTCTTTCAAGACGGAACCCGGCTCAGCGGCGATCTCAATCACTTCCACCCCTTCAGCGCCCTCGGGCACCAGCACGTCCTGCGCGCTGGCAACAGGAGGTGGCGCAGGGGCGGCAACCGGCGCCGATGGAGGTGCTACAGGGGTTATCGTTTCGCTTGCCACCTCGGCAATGGCTGTACCTCCTGCCGTTGTCAGCACGGCAATGGCGTCACCGCTGTTGATTTTGTCGCCGACGGAGACCAGCAACTGCTTGACTGTGCCACCGTGGGATGAAGGCACTTCCATGGTGGCCTTGTCGGTTTCCACCACCACCAGCCCATCGCCCTCGGCAATCTCGTCACCCACAGCCACCGCCAGCTCAATGATTTCCAGCGGCTCTTCGCTGCCGGTATCGGGGACGGTGACGGTCTGCTCGGAAACAGTTGCAACGGCGGCGGGAGCTGTTTCAGTCACAGACTCTGCAACCGGAGCCGATTCCACTGCGGTTTCAGTTGCCGGGCTATTCCCTGCAGGGTTTTCCCCCACAGCGTTCTCTCCGGCACCTTCGATTTCAATTTCGAGAATGGGGAAGCCTTCGCTGACCTTGTCGCCCTCCTTCACCAACAGGTTTTTCACCACCCCAGCCCTGGTGCTGGGCACATCCATGGTGGCCTTGTCGGACTCCAGCACAATCAGGGATTGTTCCACTTCGACCCGGTCACCGGGGGCAACACAGAGTTCGATTACTTCTACCGAGTCGGCGCCACCGAGATCGGGTACCAGAATAGTTTCAGCTGTCACTGTCTCTTCTCTTAATCAGCAGCTCAGAGGGTTGGTTTTTTCGGGATCGATGCCAAAGTCCACGATAGCTTTGGCTACCACGGATTTGTCGATCAGCCCCTCGTCGGCCAGCGCCTTCAGTGCCGCAACGGCCACGAAGTAACGGTTCACCTCGAAGAAATGGCGCAATTTTTCACGGCTATCGCTGCGTCCGAAACCATCGGTGCCGAGCACGTGGTAGCGAGCGGGAATAAAGGCTCGCAGTTGTTCCGAATAGCTCTTCATGTAATCGGTAGCCACCACTACCGGTCCCTGACGCCCTGACAATTGCCGGGTGATGTAGGGGACTTTTGACTCCGCTTCCGGATGCAACAGGTTCCAGCGCTGGGTTTCCTGTCCCTCCCGGGCCAGCTGGTTGACGCTGGTGAGGCTCCAGATATCAGACTCAACGCCAAACTGCTCGCGCAGAATATCGGCCGCCTCCCGCACCTCGTTGAGAATGGCGCCAGCTCCCATCAGCTGCACTTTCAGTTTGGCTTCGCCGCCGGCCTGGAACAGGTACATACCCTTGACGATGCCTTCTTCCGCCCCTTCCGGCATGGCCGGTTGCAGGTAGTTTTCGTTCATGGTGGTGATGTAGTAGAAGCAGTTCTCCTTATCCTGGAACATGGCGCGCAGCCCGTCCTGCATGATCACCACCACTTCATAACCGTAGGCGGGGTCGTAGGTGCGGCAGTTGGGGATGGTATTCGCCAGCAGGTGGCTGTGACCGTCCTGGTGCTGCAAGCCTTCACCGTTCAGGGTGGTGCGCCCGGAAGTGGCACCAATAAGGAAACCCCGTGCCTGCATGTCACCGGCCGCCCAGGCAAAGTCACCGATGCGCTGGAAACCGAACATGGAGTAGTACACGTAGACCGGAATCATCGGGCATTCGTAGTTGCTGTAGGAAGTGGCCAGAGCCATCCAGGCGGACATGGCTCCGGCTTCATTGATTCCCTCTTCGAGAATCTGGCCGCGCTTGTCCTCCTTGTAATACATGATCTGATCGCGGTCCTGGGGCACGTATTTCTGTCCCGCAGAGGAATAGATCCCCAACTGGCGAAACATGCCTTCCATACCAAAGGTACGCGCCTCATCGGGCACTATCGGCACGACCCGCTCGCCGATGTTCTTGTCTTTTACCAGCGCCCCCAGCATCCGCACGAAGGCCATGGTGGTGGAAATACGGCGCTCACCGCTACTTTCCAGCAGTTTGGTAAAGTCACCCAGGGCCGGGGCCTGCAGGGACTGGAAATCCGCACGGCGGGTGGGCACTGAGCCCCCCAGGGAAGTGCGACGCTTCTTCATGTAGACCATTTCCGGACTGTCTTCCGGTGGCCGGTAATAGGGCACTTTCTCCAGCTCGTCATCGGGAATGGGGATACCGAAACGGTCGCGGAAGTGTTTCAGACCTTCGAAGTCCAGCTTTTTGATGGAGTGGGTATCGTTGGCCGCTTCACCAGCCCCCACACCCATGCCGTAACCTTTTACGGTTTTCGCCAGGATCACGGTGGGCTGACCCTTGTGGGCCACGGCCTCAGCGTAGGCGGCATAGACTTTATAGGGGTCGTGGCCACCGCGGTTCAGGTACATGATGTCGCGATCACTGAGGTCGGCCACCATCTCCTTCAACTCCGGATATGCGCCGAAGAAATGTTCACGGGTATAGGCTCCGCCGTTGTGCTTGTAGTTCTGGTAGTCGCCGTCGCAGGCCTCATTCATGCGCTTCTGCATGAGGCCATTCACATCCTTCTCGAACAGGGGGTCCCAGTGGCGCCCCCACACTACCTTGATGACGTTCCAACCGGCGCCGCGGAACACACCTTCCAGCTCCTGGATGATCTTGCCGTTGCCGCGTACCGGTCCGTCCAGGCGCTGCAGGTTACAGTTGACCACGAAAATCAGGTTCTCCAGCTCCTCACGGCCCGCCAGTGAAATGGCGCCCAGGGTTTCCGGTTCGTCACATTCACCATCGCCTAGGAATGCCCACACTTTACGGTCGCCCCGGGGAGCCAGTCCGCGGGCAGACAAGTAGCGCATCACGTGGGCCTGGTAGATGGCCTGCAACGGGCCAAGCCCCATGGATACCGTTGGGAATTGCCAGTAATCGGGCATCAACCAGGGATGAGGGTAGGAGGACAGGCCCTCTCCGCCTACTTCACGGCGGTAATTGTCCAGGGTCTGCTCGTCGAAACGGCCTTCGAGGAATGAACGGGCGTAGATTCCGGGGGCGCTGTGTCCCTGGAAGTAGATCAGGTCGCCGAGCTCATCGCCCTCGTTGCCGCGGAAGAAGTAGTTGTAACCGACATCGTACAGGGTGGCAGAAGAGGCAAAGGAAGCGATGTGACCACCGATACCCTCGTCGGGATTTTTATTGGCTCGCATCACCATCGCCAGGGCATTCCAGCGAATCAGGGAGCGGATGCGCCGCTCCATGAACAGATCTCCCGGCATGCGTTTTTCCCGGGTCACAGAAATAGTATTGCGGTAGGGTGTTGTAATCGCCGGGGGCATTCCAATACCGGTGGATGTCGCCCGGTCCAACAGTTTTTGCAGCAGATAGGCCGCCCGCTCCGGCCCTTGGTGTTTCAACACAGAATCCAGCGATTCGAGCCACTCTCGGGTCTCGACAGGATCCATATCTTCGTGCATGTCCAGTACCTTTCTATTCTGTCGTTATTTTGGCGTGTGGGGATGCGACTGTTATCACTATACAACATCCCCGCTAAACGGTTTCACGGGGTTTCCGCGCGCCGGATGCGTGTAGTATAACTACATAAAAAAGGGCTTTCAACCTCTATCCGCACAAACGGCCGTAGGATTGAAAGCCCTGATAAATTTATTTAACTATATGTTTTTTAATGAAATTTAAAAACTACACAAAAAATAGTTTTATTACATATTTGGCGAAGGCAAATGGTACACCTTGCTACCGTCGTTCATCCCCAGCCCTGACATAAAGCCGCCGTCGCGACCGTCCAGCTGCATGGAATAGCCGGCGTTCACCATCACCTCTGTGTAAGTTTCGATGACGTCGACGCGATCCATTTTTTCCACAGCGGCGATCAACTGCTGGCGCCGCGAGAAATCGTAGTCGCGCAGATCAATGCTGCCCCAGTAACGGGAAGACTGTTCCGCCAGACTCTTCGGCTTTTCTTTCAGACCAGTCAGAATGGCCGCACGGTGACGATCGAACTCCACGTCTGTCAGGGTATTCATCACGCTGGCAAAATCTGCCACAAACTTATCCACCGCTCCTTCGAGCTTGGGCACATCCGCCGCTGGCGACTGCACCAGCAACCCGAAACCGGGCACCCGGTCGAGCCCAAGATCCACTGCGGCGACGACATAGCCCAATTGCTGCTGGGTGCGCAGTTCATGGAAAAATGGCGCCTTGATGATCTGTCGCAGGACCATGAAGCGGGCGGTTTCGTCCACATTATCGCTGCGCCCCTGGTAATAGCGGAGCACGCCGGCATCACGGTGCTCAATCGCCATGGGCACCTGTATTTTCGCCCCGGGCAACACCTGGGTGATGCCCCGTTCCGGCCAGGCCGAGGGCTGGGGAGCGGCAAGCCGCGACGCCATCGTCCCAGCCATGTCCTTCACCGCAGCACTGTCCAGGTTGCCGCTAGCGAGAATTTCCAGGGACGCGCCCTGGTAGAGAGAGGAGACAAAGTTGCGGAATGTATCTGCATCAAAGGGCTCCAGGGCCTCTGCCAGGCGCGTGGGCTGCCAGGCATTAATATCCAGCAAGTAGCCTGGCTCGCGCATCAACTGCAGGTAGGGGGTGTCCTTGCTGCTGTTGTTCCAGTGACGAATCAGCTCCTGACGCAGTCGCTCAATCAAGTCATTGGACAGGTCCGGCTTCAACAGACCACCCACCACACTGTTCACCAGCAACGGCAGCTTGTCATCGAAGCCACTGAATAACAGCCCGATGCCGTCATCGCGGCGGTTCACGCCATAGCGCAACCCGGCCAGCGCCGCTTCGTAGCTGGTTTCATTGAGCGTTTCCTCCACTACCCGCAAGTAGAGGTCAGTCATGGCAGCCGCCTTGACGCCTACTGTGTTAGGGGCATGGATGGCCACATACAACTGTGCTTTTGGCACCTGATAGAAATCATCTGCATAGTGCCACAGGCGGTATTGCGGCTGATTGACCAACAGTGCGGGTCTGACCGGCTCCGCCGCCTTTTGCGGATGCTTGAGCGCAAGATTTTCCGGCACGTAGGGGTTGGGCTCGGGCAGTGCCAGCTGATCCGCGGCAGCAATATCGCCCGGCAAGGCCGGCAATCTGGTCACACCGTAGGGAACCTGGTACTTCTCGGTGACCTGCTCGGTTTTAACCTCGGGAGCCATCAGCATCACCATTGCGTTGTCCGGCCTGAGGTAACCCAGCATGCTCTCAATCAGCGCCTGGTCGTAAAGATCCATTCGGTAGGGCCCGCGAATCACATCGACGTAGGGGTACTCCTGGAGATTGGTGGCGAGAGCGCTTACCCGGCTGACCGGGTCTTTCAATTCCATGTAACGGAACTGCTGGTCGGCCAGTGCACCCTGCTCCCGGAACCGCCACTGGTCGACGCCGCCCTTCTTCACGAGCGCGATCTCGTCATAGACCAGCGTCAGCACCTGTTGCCAATGTTCGTAGCCGGCAGGCGTCAAACCGATAGTTATATCGAAACTGCTGCCGCTGAGATCGGAGATGCCTTCTCCAGCTCGCAGGCTCTCCGCCCATCCCAGCGCTTTCAGCACACCGAGCAGACTACCCTTGCCCTCATGGCCTACCAGATTGCCCAGGTAACTGAGCGGCTTTTCCCGATCGAATTCGGTCACCGCCGGCATCGGGAAGGTGACAGACAGTTCACGCAATTCGCGCACTGGCTGCATGGTCACCAGCAACGGCAAGGCATCCGCCTTGAACAGCGGTTTGCCATGCTCAGGCTTGTCACTGTGGAAGTTAGGCACCGCCTCGAAGCGGTCGCGCACCAGCCCTTCCAGCTCATCCAGAGTCCGGGGTGCGAGCACGACCAGTGCCATGCGATTGGCTGAATAGTGTGCTTTGTAGAACGCCAGAAGGTCCTGCCGCAATTTGCCATCGGGATCCGCCAGAGTGTCCAGATTACCGACACTGAACTTGGCAGCCGGGTGCTCAGGATTCACCACCTGACTGAAGACATCCATCTGGCGCCGGTAATCATTTTTGATCCGGGCCTTGTACTCCGAGTGCACGGCGTTCTTCTCGCGATCCACGTAATCGCCGTTAAAAAGCGGGGCGACAAAGAAACGGGAAAAGCGGTCCAGCGCAAGCTCAAAGTCAGCGGGATTGATATCGAAGAAATAGTTGGTGTGCTCGAACGAGGTATAGGCATTGTGCTGCCCACCGTGCTCGCTGATGAACGCCTGGTACTCGTCCGGCTCAGGGTATTTGTCGGTACCGAGAAACAGCATGTGCTCCAGGAAGTGCGCCAGCCCCTGGCGCTGCTGCGGATCACTGGAACTGCCGACAAAGACATCCAGGGCAGCGGCGGCCTTGTCCGCCTTCTGGTCAGAGATCAGCAATACCTGCAACTCATTGGGCAACACCAGGTAGCGGTATGAGGAGGTATCGCTCTCACTGCGGGCGATATCCTCACTGGAGAGCGGCGCCTCGGCAAAGGCGGGAAAAACAAACAGGAAACAAACAAAGGCAACAACAAGTCTTTTCATGGAAATCCGTCTTTCTTATCGGGTAATAACTGGGAAACCGGGACTACTCGGACAGCGGCTCCCCGGCATCAGTTCGCGGCCAGGCGTTATAAAGTGCCTTGACCAAGGTGGCCAGGGGTATGGCGAAGAACACCCCCCAGAAGCCCCACAAACCGCCGAACACCAGCACGGCGAGAATGATGGCAATGGGGTGAAGATTGACTGCTTCGGAAAACAGCAGGGGTACCAGTACGTTACCGTCCAGCGCCTGGATGATGCCGTAGATGATAACCAGCCAGAACAAGTCACCGCCCCAGCCCCACTGGAAGTAGGCCACCAGAGTGACGGGAATGGTCACTACCACGGCACCGATATAGGGAATGACCACCGACAAGCCCACCAGCAACCCCAGCAGCGCGGCGTATTGCAACCCCATCACCAGGAAGGTCACGTAACTGACCACCCCGACCACCAGAATTTCGATGGCCTTGCCACGAACATAATTGGCCATCTGCAGATTCATTTCATGCCAGATGCGCCACATCACCGGGCGCTCCCGGGGCAGCAGAGAGGACATGAGTCCGAGCAGCTCATCCTTGTCCTTGAGCATGAAGAACACCAGCAGCGGTACCAGCACCAGGTACACCATCATCACCACCACGCTGGGAAAGGTGCTGAAGGAAAAAGTGACAAGACGCTCAGCCATCCCTGCCACTTCCTTTGAGGCCTGGCTGAGCAGGTCCTTGAGCTGGGCTTCGGAAATGATATGGGGGTATTTCTCCGGCAGCAGCATCAACACGCCCTGCCAGTGTTTAACCATGTTTGGGATCTCACTGGTCAGATTGGCAGCCTGACGGCCGATCAGCGGCAGCAGCACGATGAGGATGGCCAGAAATATGCCCACAAACATCAGGAACACCAGGATCACGGCTACCAGCCGCGGCACCTTCCACTTGATCAGGCGGTTGACGCTACCCTGCAACAGGAAGGCAAAAATGATCGCTGCCAGGAAAGGCGCCAGTATCTCGCCCATGGTCACCATGACGACCAGGGCCACCAGCAGCAGGAAGGTCAACAATACCGCCTCTTCCTCTCCGAAATAGCGGTCGACCCAGTTTCCAAGCACTTTCCACATACCGACACCCCACCGGACAAAAGCCCGCTAAAAGAAACGGCAGATTACGGAATCCCCCGAAGCGCTTCAAGGACCCGGGAGCAACCTTTTTCCCACCGGAACGTTTTTCACCACAAAGGGCACGAATCCCCATGAATTTGGTCTTACAGATACGTTACTATCCCAAAACAACGCTCTTAAGGCGGTTCAACGGACTTTTTCAGTGCTGATCAGACGTATCCCCCATTTCTTCACTTTTGCCCTGTTACTCGCCCTGCTGATTCCCTCCTCGAGGGCAGCCAACATTGAGTTGCCATCTCTGGGGGACACAACCTCTGCTGTCATCTCGCAACAACAGGAATATGAACTGGGTCAGGCCTGGCTGCGCGCATACCGCAGCCGCATCCCCGAATTCAACGATCCCGAATTGCACAGTTACCTGGAACAGCTGCTGGTCAAACTGGCCGTGCACAGCCAGCTGGAAGACCACCGTCTGTCCCTGGTGGCCATCAATAACCCCACCATGAATGCCTTTGCTGTCCCCGGCGGGGTCATTGGCGTACACCTGGGGCTGTTCCGCTACGCCAAATCCGAACACCAGCTGGCGTCAGTACTGGCGCACGAATTGGCTCACCTCAGCCAGCGGCATTTTGCCCGGCGTGTCGCCGAACAGCGCAAAAATTCCATGACGACCATGGCGGGAATGCTCGCCAGCCTGGTGTTGGCCGCCACAGTGGGCGGTGATGCGGGAATCGCGGCAATGACCGCCACCCAGGCCGCCAGCCTGCAAAACACCCTGCGCTACAGCCGTCAGAATGAACAGGAAGCGGATCGGCTGGGCATTGAGACCATTTACGCCTCCGGGATGGACCCCGCGGCAGTGGGCGCCATGTTCGAGGAAATGCTGCGCGCCACTCGTTACACCGGCAGCAAACCGCCGGAGTTTCTGCTGACGCACCCGCTCACGGAAAGCCGCGTGGCCGATGCCAAAAACCGCATCGCCCAATACCCACCCAAGTACTACCCGGACAATGTTGAATTTCACCTGATGCGGGTCAGGGCGCTGATAGCCATAGACCAGAACCCGTCCGCCTCACTGGACCGTTTCCAGCGGGAACTGAGTGGCGACAGTCTGAGCCGGGAAGCTGCCCGTTACGGCACGGTTCTGGCCTACGCTCAGCTCGGTGAAATGAAAAAGGCCCGCGAAGCCATGGCCATCCTGCTGAAGGAATCGCCGGACCGAGTCACCTATCGCCTTGAGGACATCACCCTGGATCGCCAGGAAGGCAAGTTCATCAGCGCCATTGAAAAGAGCCAGCAACTGCTGCGCTTCAACGGCAACAGCTACCCGCTGCGCATGTCTCTGGCGGAAACCTACCTGAAGGCCAACCGCTACACCGAATCCGAACAGATACTGCGAACACTGGCAGTCGACTACCCGGAAACTCCCTATATCTGGTTCCAGCTGGCGGAAGTGAGCGGTCTGGCGGGCAACATTGCCGGTGTACACAAGGCTCGCGCCCAGTATTTCCTGCTCAACGGCGTGTTCGACAAGGCGCGGGAACAGCTGGGCTACGCCCGCAAACTGCTGATCAACGATTTCAAGGAAGTGGCCATCATCGATCAGCAACTGCGCGACCTGGCCGAGCTGGAAAAGAAAATGAAGGATTTCTAATACACGAAGGCCCTCTCAGAGGGCCTTCTGAAGGAAAACTCACTGCCTGCCACTACTCCGAAGCAGGCCTCACACAACTCTAATATCAGCGCGGTTCTGCCGCCAACTGCTGCTCCCGAAAGTCGAGCATACGCTGCAATGACACCATCGCCTGCTTGCCCACCTCAGGGTCCACATGAATTTCGTTAGTGCCCTGCTCAAGTGATGCCATCAGGTTTTCCAGATGGTTCATCGCCATCCATGGGCAGTGCGCACAACTGCGGCATGTAGCCCCCTCACCGGCGGTGGGAGCAATAATCAGCTCTTTATCCGGCGCCGCCTGTTGCATCTTGTAGAAGATGCCGCTGTCGGTGGCAACAATCATGCGCTTGTTCGGCAGCGTCTGGGCCGCCTTGATCAGCTGTGAAGTGGAACCCACTGCATCGGCAATCTCCACCATCGCCTCCGGAGATTCCGGGTGGACTAGCACGGCGGCATCGGGATAGAGCTGTTTCAGGCTTGCTACGCCACGGGATTTGAACTCCTCGTGAACAATGCAGCTGCCATCCCACAACAGCATGTCGGCACCGGTTTTTTTCTGCACGTAACTGCCGAGGTATTTGTCCGGCGCCCAGAGAATCTTCTCACCGCGGCTATCCAGGTAATCAATCACATCCAGGGCGATGCTGGATGTCACCACCCAGTCCGCCCGAGCCTTCACCGCCGCCGAAGTATTGGCGTAAACCACAACAGTGCGGTCGGGATGCTGGTCGCAAAAGGCGGTGAAATCGTCGGCTGGACAGCCGATATCCAGAGAGCAGGTCGCTTCCAGAGTCGGCATCAGCACCGTTTTTTCCGGGGTGAGAATCTTGGCGGTTTCCCCCATGAATTTTACCCCGGCCACCACCAGCGTCTTGGCCGGATGGTTATTGCCAAACCGGGCCATTTCCAGGGAGTCGGAGACAAAACCGCCGGTCTCCTCCGCCAGTTGCTGAATCACGGCATCGGTGTAGTAGTGAGCCACGATGACGGCATCCTTTTCCTTCAACAACTGCTTGATGCGCTCCTTGTAGAACGCCTCCTCCTCAGGAGTGTACCTGGGCTCGTCGTGCACCTGGTCGAGGTAACGCTCGACGATCTGGCGGTGGTCCGATTCGCTGGCAATATGGAGCTTGTTTGAATGACTCATAGGTGGGGTTACTGACCGAATAATGCTTATTTAAATTTTAACACAGAAGCCAACCGGCTTTTTTAACCCCCGGCGATAAATCAACCACTGTATTCGTTATTCCATATATATGGAATAACGAATACAATCCCCAGCGGTTTGTAAAAGCTCTGGCATCGCCATGAATCCGGTCAATTTTTTCAAGTCTCTCGCCGATGAGACCCGCTTGCGCACCCTCATGCTGATCGAGCAGGAAGGGGAACTCTGCGTCTGTGAACTCACCGCAGCCCTGGGAGAAAGCCAACCGAAAATTTCCCGCCACCTGGCGCAGCTGCGCCAGTGCGAGCTGCTGCTGGATCGCCGTCAGGGACTATGGGTCTTCTACCGCCTCAACCCCGATCTGCCAGACTGGGCCAGAGCGGTCATCACTGAAGCAACCGGGGCAAACAAGGCCTTTCTGGCTGACAGCCTTGCCAATCTCTGCCACATGGGTGAGCGACCGGAGCGGGCCAAGACCTGCTGCTAGACCTTCTGCAAAGACAATTCCCCACCGATTCCAATTGAGGAACGACGACGATGACCATCAAAGTAGGTATCAACGGCTTTGGCCGCATGGGAAGACTGGCCCTGCGCGCCGCCTGGGGCTGGGATGAGCTGCAATTTGTGCAGATCAATGATCCCGCCGGCGACGCAGCCACGCTGGCGCATCTGCTCAATTTCGACTCCGTCCACGGTCGCTGGAACCGCGAGGCCATTGCCGAGGGCGAAGAGATACTGGTGGGCTCGCAGCGCATTCGCTGCAGCCGCAACAAGACAATCGGGGAGACCGACTGGTCCGGCTGTGACCTGGTGATCGAGGCCTCCGGCAAGATGAAATCCACCCAGGTGTTACAAGCCTACCTGGACCAGGGGTAAAGCGGGTGGTGGTGACTGCACCGGTAAAGAGGAAGGCGTGCTGAACGTAGTGATGGGCGTCAATCACCACCTGTACGACAAGGACCGCCACTCAATTGTTACCGCGGCTTCCTGCACCACCAACTGCCTGGCACCTGTCGTCAAGGTGATCCATGAAAAACTCGGCATTCGCCACGGTTCCATGACCACCATCCACGACCTGACCAATACCCAGACCATTCTCGATGCGCCGCACAAGGATTTGCGCCGGGCCAGGGCCTGCGGCATGAGCCTGATTCCCACCACCACCGGTTCGGCAACAGCCATTACCCACATCTTTCCGGATTTGAAGGGTCGCCTGAATGGCCATGCGGTGCGGGTACCGCTGGCCAATGCCTCCCTGACCGACTGTGTGTTCGAAGTGGAGCACGCCACTACCGCCGAAGCGGTCAACCAGCTGCTGAAAGACGCTGCCGAAGGCGAGCTACAGGGTATCCTCGGCTACGAGGAGCGCCCGCTGGTCTCTATCGATTACAAGACCGATCCCCGCTCAAGCATCATCGACGCGCCGTCCACCATGGTAATCAACGGCACCCAGGTGAAACTCTACACCTGGTACGACAACGAGTGGGGCTACGCCAACCGCACCGTGGAACTGGCACGCCTGGTTGGAACCCGGGACCAGTAAGCGTCATGCAAGCACTTGCCAGATTGAGACCGGACGTTCGCCAGTACCTGATCGTCACGGGCAACTACTGGGCCTTTACCCTGACCGACGGGGCCCTGCGCATGCTGGTGGTGCTGCATTTTCACGAACTCGGTTACAGCCCGCTGGAAATTGCCCTGCTGTTCCTGTTTTATGAATTCTTCGGTGTCGTCACGAACCTGCTTGGAGGCTGGCTGGGAGCCCATCTGGGTCTCAACCGCACCATGAACGCCGGACTGCTGATGCAGGTGCTGGCACTGGCCATGCTGCTGGTGCCGACGAACTGGCTCACCGTACCCTGGGTCATGGCCGCCCAGGCCCTGTCCGGCATCGCCAAGGACCTCAACAAAATGAGCGCCAAGAGCGCCATCAAGTTGCTGGTGCCAAAGGAGGCATCCGGTTCCCTGTATCGCTGGGTGGCGCTGCTGACCGGGTCGAAAAATGCCCTCAAGGGCGCCGGCTTTTTTCTCGGCGGATCACTGCTGGCCTTACTGGGTTTTCGCACCACCATCGCCAGCATGGTCGCAGGCCTTGCGGTGGTGTGGCTGCTGAGCGTGCTGGCCCTGCGCGGCGACCTTGGCAAGGCGCAAAACAAGCCAAAGTTTTCCCAGCTGTTTTCCCGCAGTGGCGCTATCAATTACCTGTCTGCCGCCCGGCTGTGCCTGTTCGCTGCCAGGGATGTGTGGTTTGTGGTGGCACTGCCGGTGTACCTGTCAGTGACTCTCGACTGGGATCACTGGCAGGTGGGCAGTTTTCTGGCCCTCTGGGTGATCGGCTACGGTGCAGTGCAGGCCGCCGCGCCACTACTCACGGGAACGCATCGCGGCGGAGTGTCGGGGGGCGGAGTGTCGGGGGGCAGAGTGTCGGGGGGAAGAGTACCGGACGGCCACAGCGCCTTCCTCTGGGCATCGCCGCTGATACTGGCACCGGCGGCCATTGCCCTGGCAATGACACTGGACTGGCATCCCACCACAGCACTGTTATCCGGGCTGCTGCTGTTCGGGGTGTTGTTTGCGGTCAATTCCTCCCTGCACAGTTACCTGATCGTCAGTTACGCGCGGGAAGATGGCGTATCCCTGGACGTGGGTTTTTATTACATGGCCAATGCCATGGGGCGGTTACTGGGAACGGTTTTGTCAGGCTGGCTGTTTCAGGCCAGCGGGCTGGTTGCCTGTCTGTGGGTATCGGCGACACTGATTGCCAGCGCTGCGCTGATCTCCCTGAAACTACCGACACATCAACCGGACAGTTAACTGATTTGTATCATGCGGGGACAACTGGCTTCACATCCCTCCGTGCGTATACTGAGCTGGCAGGAGAAAAAACTGCCCAGACAGGAGTTTTTTAGCGGACCTGAGTGCTTGCAACAGACTCACAGGAATGGCGATGGATAATAAGTTGCTGAAGTTATACCAGCAGGATCCCGGTCAGGCTCGCCTGATGTTCCTGATGATCGCTGGCTTCCTGGTCATTTATTTTTTACCCCTCGGCACAGCGCGTTTTGACAATGCCCTGATGGAAGGCTTCCGCCTGACCAACTGGTATGCCCGGGAGCACGTCATCCTGTGTCTGCTTCCCGCATTCGTGATCGCCGGCGCCATGGCGGTCTACATCAGCCAGGGAGCAGTGATCCGCCATCTAGGTCCCCAGGCCTCCAAACCGGTAGCATTCGGGGTAGCCTCAGTTTCTGGCTGCCTGCTCGCCGTTTGTTCCTGCACGGTGCTGCCGCTGTTTGGCGGCATCTACAAGCGCGGTGCAGGACTGGGAGCGGCCATCGCCTTTCTCTATTCGGGACCGGCCATCAACGTCATGGCCGTCGTGGTCACCGCCAAGGTGCTCGGGGCGGAACTGGGCATAGCCCGCGCCATCGGCGCGATTCTGTTCTCAGTGGTCATCGGCGCAATCATGCATCTGATCTACCGCCGGGAAGAAGCCGCGCGCTCCAGCGCCGCCGGCAAAGGCTTCACCGCCGATGCGGGAGAAAAACCGCTGAGCGCGGTCATTGCCTTTTTTTCGCTATTGATCGGCATTCTGGTGTTTGCCAACTGGGCAGCCGCCGACAGCGCCATCTGGATGATGGTTTACCAGTGGAAATGGCCCATAACCGCGTTGCTGGCAGTAGCCTTTGGCATGTTACTGGTGTGGCGCTGGAACTGGTCTCCCGGCACCCTGCTGGCCCTCGGGGCACTCATTCTGGCTCTCACGCTGCTGTTTCCCGGTGTTCATGAGTTGCCCTTCGCCGTTGGCATCATCGGCCTGTTGCTGCTGGCGGCTCAGCGCGAAGACGACCAGGAGTGGGCGGCCCAGAGCTGGGATTTCACCAAACAGATCGTGCCGCTGTTGCTGGCAGGGGTCTTTGTCGCCGGGCTGCTGCTGGGTCGCCCCGGTTTCGAAGGCCTGATTCCCTCCCACTGGGTCACGGCCGCGGTGGGTGACAATGGCCTGCTATCCACTCTGTTGGCGGCGCTGGTGGGTGGTTTTATGTATTTCTCGACACTGACTGAAGTGCCCATTGTTGAGGGACTGATCGGCAACGGCATGGGCAAGGGCCCGGCCCTGGCACTGCTGCTCGCCGGCCCCGCCATATCCCTGCCGAACATGCTGGTGATCCGCACCATCATCGGCACGCAGAAGACCCTGATCTACTGTGCACTGGTGGTAGTGATGGCCACCCTGACCGGTTTTCTTTACGGCAACTTTTTCTAGGAGCAACACCAATGAAACTGACGATTTACGGCAAAGGTTGCAGCAAGTGTGAAAAGCTGCAGCAATACGCCGAAGCCGCAGCCAGAACTCTGGGGGTCGATTACGAAATGGAAAAAGTGACTGACATGAACCAGATCATTGATGCCGGGGTAATGCACACTCCGGCGTTGGCCATAGACGGCGAGGTAGTGCTGGAAGGTCGTATTGGCACGGAAAGCCAGATCGGTGACTTACTGGCGTCAAAATCCGGCGGTTAACTCAGCCTCGTCTCAAAAACATTCGTTCAACGGGGCAACAGGATCTGTTCGACAAAGTGGGAGCCCCCTTGCTGGGGCACCCAATTGGGCTTTTCGGCATACCAGTGTTCACGCTTCAAGGTCAGCAAACGATAAAGCCCCACGGTCAGGTCCCGCTTGATATTTTCAACACCTTCGTGGACCTGAACGTAACTGAAGACGCCGTGAATGAAATGGTAGAGCAACAGCGCTGTCTGTTCCACATTCACGCCCTCCTCCAGATAGCCTCCGGACTGTAAGCCGCGCACCAGAGCGGTGTTGTACTTCACGGCGTTCTGGGACAACAGTTGCAGCGCCTCTATCACCTTCTCCTCGGTGCTGCCGATCTGAGCCCCCGCCGTATAGAACGGACAACCGCGGATACCAGCCTGGTCATTGCCCAGCTTGGCCATGATCAGGAAGTGCAGCAGGTTTTCCAGTTGCACCAGCGGAGAGTTGAGGGGAGAAAAAACGGCGTCGAGATCATTTTTGATCACCTGCCAGTAATAGGCCGTAGCCTCGCAGAACAGGCTCGCCTTGGACTCGAAGTGGTGATAGAAGGCCCCCTTGGTCACTCCGGCCTGTTTGCAGATTTCATTAACCCCGACACAGCTGTAGTTACTCTGCCAGATTAACTCCAACACAATTTCCAGCAGCCGCTCTCGGGTATCAGATACAGACATAGTCACATAGTTTTAGGGGGAATTCGCCCGCAAGTATAGATACCCATTGGTTTGTCGGGCAAGACTCAAGATAAACATTACAACCGTATACGCTGACTCACGCCCTCTGGCCAGCCTACTTTTCTGAAGCTAACCAACTGTAATACTTACACAATACTTGTGGTTTTTGCTGATAACAGGCAGCAGTCATCCCATTGACGTACATACCGGTCGGTATGTAAGCTAGCACGTCTAACTACCAAACCTCACCCAACGCCGGGACGACACCGTCACGCGCCTCGGCTCGGGATTTCGGAGTCACCATGACAGATAAAGCGGACAAAGGATTTCGTCGCCCCCTCTTCAGCACCACGGCCCTGGTTCTGGCAGCCGCCGCCGGGCTCTATTACGCAGTTGTGCCTAGCGATGGCCATACCGGTGACGCAGCTGGCGCCACCCCGCCTCCCACGCCGGTTGAAGTCATTGAACTGAAGATAGAGCCGGTGCGCCTGTGGACTGACTTTTCCGGTCGCCTGACGGCAGTGGACAGTGCCGAGATCAAACCCCGAGTCAGCGGTGAAATCCAGAAAGTGCTGTTCGATGATGGCCAACTGGTAACACAGGGTGAAGAGCTGTTTGTCATCGACCCACGACCTTTCGCCGCTGCCGTGCAACAGGCGGAGGCTCAGCTGGAATCGGCCCGCTCACGAGCCACCCTGGCCAAGGACGAGCTGGAACGCGCACGCAAACTGGTTGAGCGGCAGCTGGTTTCAGAAAGCATTTTTGATGCGGCGAAGAATGAATACCGGGTAGCCCAGGCATCCATCCAGGAAGCCCAGAGCGCCCTGACCAAAGCAAAACTGGACCTGGATTACGCCCATATAAAAGCGCCTTTCGACGGTCGTATCAGTCGTGCCGAACTGACCGTGGGGAATATCGTGGAAGCGGGCTCCAATGCGCCAATCCTGGCAACACTGGTTGCCAACAAGCGGCTCTACGCGGAATTCAATGTGGATGAACAGACCTATATCCGTTCAATGCGCCAACAGGCCGCCAGCGGCACCATGCCTGTAGACCTGACCCTGTCTGGCGACGACAAGGTCTACCACGGCCAGATCCACGCCTTTGATAACCAGCTGGATATTTCCACTGGCACCATTCGTGCCCGGGCGGTCTTTGACAATACCGATGGCGCACTGACGCCAGGCATGTACGCCAACGTACACCTCGGCGCGCCGGAAGCGGAGGCAGTAATGCTGCTGCCAAGTAAGGCTATAGGTACCAACCAGGACAAGAAATATGTCTACGTGGTCGATGAAGACAACATCATCAGTTATCGGGAGGTGGCCCTCGGCGCACACCACCTGAGTCAGCGTGTGGTGTTGAGAGGCCTGCAGGCCGGTGAGCGGATTGTGGTGAACGGGCTGTCCCACATCCGCCCGGGAATGGTCGTGGACCCAACCCCAGCCACCGAGGAAATTGAGACAGAAACCGGCGCCCACTGACAGGCCGCCCACAAGGATTGCTCTGAAGGAATAACATGAATATTTCCCGGTTTTTTGTCGATCGCCCCATCTTTGCTGCGGTCATGTCGCTGCTGGTGCTGATTGCCGGCCTGCTGGCAATGTTCCAGCTGCCCATTTCCGAGTACCCGGAAGTGTCGCCGCCGTCGGTGGTGGTGAATGCCTCTTTCCCCGGCGCCAACCCCAAGGTGATTGCCGACACCGTGGCCCGCCCCCTGGAAGAACAGCTCAGCGGGGTGGAAAACATGATCTATATGTTTTCCCAGGCCACCTCCGACGGTCGCATGACCCTGACAGTCACGTTCAAGATCGGCACCGATCCGGATCTGGCCCAGCAGATGGTGCAAAACCGTATCTCCCAGGCACTGCCGCGACTCCCCGAAGTGACCCGTCAGTTAGGGGTCACCGTGGTGAAAAGTTCACCGGACCTGACCATGGTGGTGCACCTGGTGTCGCCCGACCAGCGCTACGATGAGCTGTACCTGCGCAACTACGCGCTGATGCACGTCAAGGATGAGTTGGCCAAGGTGGATGGCGTGGGTACCGTGCGCCTGTTCGGGTCTGGCGACTACGCCATGCGCATCTGGCTCAACCCGGAAAAAATTGCCGAGCGCAACCTCACTGCCAACGAAGTGGTGGCCGCCATTCGCGAACAGAATGTGCAGGTGGCCGCCGGGGTTATTGGCGGTGCGCCGATGACCAGCCCGGTGGACGTCCAGTTGCCGATCAACGCCCAGGGCCGTCTGGAAACCCCGGAAGAGTTCGGTGAGATCATTATCCGCGCCGGCGACCGCGGCCAGATCACCCGGCTCAAGGATGTGGCCCGGGTTGAGCTGGAAGCGGCTGACTACAGCCTCAACGCCATGCTCGACAACCAGCCTGCCGTGGCGATTCCAATCTTCCAGGCACCGGGCGCAAATGCCATTGCCATCTCCGACGCGGTGCGCAGCACCATGGAGTCCCTCAAGGGACACTTTCCGGAAGGGGTGGAATACCAGGTCATCTACGACCCCACTGTGTTTGTGCGCGACTCCATCAAGGCGGTGGTAAAAACCCTGCTGGAAGCACTGGCGCTGGTGGTCATCGTGGTGGTGGTATTTCTGCAAACCTGGCGGGCATCGATCATTCCGTTGCTGGCGGTACCGGTATCCATTGTCGGCACCTTTGCCCTGATGTGGCTGTTCGGTTTCTCCATCAACACCCTGTCCCTGTTTGGCCTGGTACTGGCCATCGGCATCGTGGTGGATGACGCCATCGTGGTGGTGGAAAATGTGGAGCGCAATATTGCTGACGGACTGGACCCGAAGGAGGCCAGTTATCGCGCCATGCAGGAAGTGAGCGGCCCGATCATCGCCATCTCCCTGACCCTGGTGGCGGTGTTTGTACCGATCGCCTTTGTCAGCGGCCTCACCGGGCAATTCTACAAGCAGTTCGCCCTGACCATCGCCATTTCCACGGTGATCTCGGCCTTCAACTCCCTGACCCTCAGCCCGGCCTTGGCGGCGAAGCTGCTGCGTGGTCACGACGCGCCGAAAGATCGCCTGACCCGCGTCATGGACTTCCTGTTCGGCGGTTTTTTCCGGCTGTTCAACAAGGCCTTCAAGCGCTCCTCGGAGGGTTATTCCAATTCCGTCTCCGGCCTGCTGGGACACAAGACCGTGGCCTTTTTCATCTACCTGCTGCTGATCGGCGCCACTGCCATTGGCTTCAACGGCCTGCCGAAGGGATTCGTCCCCCCCCAGGACAAGCAATACCTGATCAGCTTCGCCCAACTGCCCGACGGCTCCTCCCTGGCTCGCACCCAGGAAGTCATCAAGGAAATGGGCCGTATCGCCATGCAGCAAGAAGGTGTGGAAAGTGCCGTGCAGTTCCCAGGCCTGTCGGTAAACGGCTTTACCAACAGCCCCAGCGCCGGCATCGTGTTCGTGACCCTGGACAACTTCGACAAACGCAACCGCCCGGAACTCTCGGCCTCGGCCATCGCTGGTCGGCTGCAACAGCAATATGCGGGCATTGAAGAAGCCTTCATCGCCATTTTCCGCCACCACCGGTGCGCGGGCTGGGCACCACCGGCGGCTTCAAACTGCAAATTGAAGACCGTGCCGACCTGGGTTACGAGCGGTTGGCCGAGGTCGTGACCATGGTCCAGCAGCTCGCCTGGCAGGACCCGGCGCTGATGAACGTCTACTCCAACTACAAGATCAATGTGCCACAGCTTTATGCCGATTTGGACCGCACCAAGGCCAAGCAACTGGGCCTGAACGTCAAGGACATCTTTGACACCATGCAGGTCTATCTCGGCTCACTGTATGTGAACGATTTCAACCGCTTCGGCCGCACCTACCAGGTCATCGCACAGGCGGATTCCGAGTATCGGGCCACCCCTGAAAACGCCCTCAACCTGAAGGTGAAAAATGACCGCGGTGAGATGGTGCCACTGGGCAGTGTGCTGGAGATGAAGGAGAGCTATGGTCCGGAAAGCGCCGCTCACTACAACGGCTACCTGGCTGCCGACCTCAACGGCGACGCAGCCCCCGGCTATTCCAGTGGCCAGGCACAGGATGCCATCAGCTCGATCCTCGAGGAGATATTGCCGACCGGCATGTCATTCGAATGGACCGACCTGACCTATCAGCAGGTGCTCAGCGGCAACACGGCCATCTATATTTTCCCTCTATGTCTGCTGCTGGTATTCCTGGTACTGGCGGCCCAGTATGAAAGCCTGGTACTGCCTCTGGTGGTGATCAGCATTGTGCCCCTGTCGGTACTCTCCGCCGTGATCGGCGTGTGGCTGACAGGTGGTGACAACAACATCTTCACCCAGATCAGCCTGTTTGTACTGGCCGGCCTGGCCAGCAAGAACGCCATTTTGATCGTGGAGTTTGCTCGAGAACTGGAACACCGCGGCGCCGATACCTGGCACGCGGCCGTCACAGCCAGTCGCATGCGTTTGCGCCCCATCCTGATGACCTCTTTTGCGTTCATCATGGGGGTAGTGCCGATGGTATTTTCCAGTGGCGCCGGCTCCGAAATGCGCAGTGATATCGGCGTGGCCGTGTTTTCGGGAATGCTCGGCGTGACCTTCTTCGGGCTGTTCTTCACACCGATCTTCTACGTGCTGCTGCGCAAGCTGGAAGGCTATCGCAAACTGTACGTACCGGTTCACTAAAACTGCACGGCTGCCATCTACACATAGCCCCACAATAGGGAGGGTTTAACCCTCCCGGGGCTCATCAGACCACCTCACACAATCGACCATTCCTGTGCCCAATTCCCGCTACAGCCGGCTCTCGTCACAGCGAAAAGCTCCAATCCAGGTGTCAGGCATCTCGGCTCGAAATAAAAGCGACAACCGGTATCTTTCGGTGATTGATGACGGCAGATGTCGGGCATAAAAAAACCGGGACTTTTGTCCCGGTTTTTTTCTTCTGGAAGATTATTCCCTATCAATGCTATCCGCGAGGGAAAACCGTCGGCAACTACCTGACCACCAGGTAGAGGGAATTGCCGTTGCGATTAATGTGTAACAGCACGGAAGTGTCGCTGCGGGACAAAGCCTGCTTGAACTCATCGATATCCTTCACCCGCTGGCGGTTGGCACCGAGAATAATGTCACCGGGGCGCAGACCGCTGTAGGCAGCCGCCGAGTTGGGAGACAGTCCTGCGACAATCACCCCCTCACCATCCGGATTGTTTTCAAAGCGTGCACCTTCCAGCAGATTGTGAAGTTTGCCGTTCACGGAGGTAAGCTGCTGGGGCTCGCCCACTTTCACATCCACCTTCTTCTCCTTGCCATCGCGGATGACGGTCAAGCGAACCTTATCACCGATGGCCTTGACGCCAATCTGACTGCGCAGCTGGCCGGCAGAACTGGTTTCCTCACCGTCAACGGCAATGATTACGTCTCCGGACTGGATACCGGCTTTTTCCGCAGGAGAGTCATCGCTGACACCGGTGACCAACACACCCTGCTGGCCATTTTTCAGCTCGAAAGCCTCGCGCAGTTCCGGGGTAATGTCCTGGATACCGATGCCCAGCTGACCACGTTTCACTTCCCCATGCTCGACAATCTGCTCCAGGCTGGCTCTGGCCATGTTGACCGGAATTGCAAAGCCGATACCGACGTTGCCACCGGACGGCGCCAGAATGGCGGTGTTGATACCAACCAGTTCACCGCGCAGGTTGACCAGTGCACCGCCGGAGTTACCCGGGTTGATGGAGGCATCAGTCTGGATAAAGTTTTCATAGCCTTCGATGCCGAGGCCGGTGCGGCCCAGGGCACTCACCACCCCGGTGGTCACGGTCTGGCCAAGACCAAAGGGATTGCCGATGGCCACCACAAAATCGCCCACTTCCAGTGCGCTGGAGTCCCCCAGGGGAACTGCCACCAGATCGTCTGCCTTGATCTGCAGTATGGCGATGTCCAGCTCCGGGTCGGAGCCTTTGACTTCCGCGGTGAAGGAGCGGCCATCCTCGAGGGAGACCTGCACCTCATCGGCCCCCTTGATAACGTGGTAATTGGTCATCACGATGCCGTCATCGGCATTGATGATGACACCCGATCCGGCACTCTGCTGGCGTTTTTTCGGTGGCTGCTGACGGAATTGGCGGTCATCGGGAATATTAAAAAAGTGGCGAAAAAAAGGATCGTTCAACAGCGGGTTATTGCCGGCTTGCTGGGTGGAAAAAGTGGCGATATTCACCACGGCCGGGTTGACCTGTTTCAACATGGGGGACAGTGAAGGCAGTGATTTGCCGGAACTGTCTTGCAGGGGCAGCGCCGCCTGACTTGAAGCAAAAACGAACAACATGGATACCGCGAGCATGAAATGTCTTAGCTGCTGCATGGTAAAAACTCCTGGTAATGGCTGGGGTCGTTTCTTCGAACTGGAACTCATCGGGAGCCAGTCATTTTTTATTGGGTGGATCCAGGTCGGGAAAACCGTTTACGGCTGCGGTCCGGATACCGGCTACGATCAATAGGAATCGTTGTTCATGGGACAAGGCTCGCTGAAAAAAATTCCGAACAGCCAGAATGAAAACGGGGCAGACCTGTGCGGCTGCCCCGGGTGAGAATTTATTCCGCCTGCCCCTCGCAGTGTTCCAGCGCGGCTTCGGCATCGTTGATAGGAATGGTTTTCGGCTTCATCGCTTCGGGAATTTCCCGAACCAGGCTGATCATCAGCAAGCCGTTGCGCAACGAGGCATCGGTGACCTCGACATGGTCCGCCAGGTTGAATTTCCGCTCAAAAGCGCGGCGGGCAATACCCTGATGCAGATAGCGGCGGTCGGTCGGTGCGGCCTCTTTCCGGCCGCGGACTGTCAGCACGCCCTTCTCGACATGGATATCCAGTTCACTGCGCTCAAAACCGGCCACCGCAATGGTGATAGCGTATCGGTTTTCGTCGATCACCTCGATATCGTAAGGCGGATAAGTTGCCGCGTGCTCCTTGCGCATGGCGGATTCCAGCATGGGGGCCAGGCGGTCAAAACCAACAGTACTGCGGTACAGGGGGGCAAAATCAATTGTCGCCATAATATATTCTCCATTAGAAGCAATATGAAACATGGGTGCGGACTGTCAGCCTTCGAGAGACCTGACGTCCGCACTAGTTATTTATGTGCGACAAACAAAATTTCAAGGGATAAAAAAATAACCGGATGAAAAACCGGCGGCTGCTAACGGACCATCAGTACGGAAACTGGGGCAAACAGCGCCACCTGATGACTGAGCGTGCCAAAGGGCTGGTGCTCAGTACTGATGCTGCGCGACGCCATGACGATCAGGTCAAAACCGCCGCTCTCGCAGAAACTGATAATTTCCCCGACACGTTTTCCCACCAGAATATTTTTTTCAATCTGCACACCGGAAAATTCCGCCTGAAAACGTTTCTGCCATTGGGAAAGTGTCCTGTCGGCCTGCTCCGCCAGCTTCTGGTAAAACGCTTCCGTTTCACCGTCCGGTTCGCCCCCCAACTTCTCCAATACATGTAACAGACAAATCTGCCCACCATTCTGGCGGGCGAGATCCAGAGCGGCTCGAATCGCATTTTCGTTTTTATCGGCCAGACCTGTGGGCACGAGAATTTTTTTGAACATCATCATTACCTGCTGTTTACTTCTCCATAACAAGGGCAACGCTGTAAAGCCCAGCATCCCAAAATCATAGATAGAGAAACCGTCCTCTTCAACGGGGGCACGCGGAGGGGAACCGTCGATGAAAGCCGTGGTACTGCAACAGGCCATTGGGCCAGAGGGCCTGTCACTTGAGCAAATCGATACTCCTGCGCCGGGAGCAGGAGAGGTTCGCGTCCGCCTAAAGGCAAGCGCCCTGAACCGCCGCGACTACTGGATCACCCTCGGCAAATACCCGAAGATTCAATTGCCCTGTGTGGCCGGCTCGGATGGCGCGGGCATTGTTGAAGCCATTGGCAGCGGGGTTTCAGAAACACTGCTTGGCAGAGAGGTGGTTATTTACCCGGCGATGGCCTGGGGAGAGGACGAGTCCTGTTACGGACCCGATTTCCGGGTATTGGGCATGCCCGACCAGGGGACCTTTGCCGAAGCGATCTGCGTTCCCGCCGGGAACGTCTACCCGAAACCGGCACACCTGGACTGGCCCAGGGCGGCGGCGATCCCACTGGGAGGTTTGACGGCCTGGCGCGCCGTAGTCACCCAGGCCGACGTCAAACCCGGTCAGCGGGTACTAATAACCGGTGCCGGTAGCGGTGTCTCCAGCTTCGCCATACTCTGGTGTCTGCATCTGGGCGCGGAAGTCTATGTCACCAGTGGCCGTGGGGAAAAACTGGCTGCGGCAAAAAAACTGGGGGCCAGCGGCGGTGAAAATTACCGCGATCCGGACTGTTACCGAAAGCTGCGCCAGCAATCTGGTGGTTTTCACGCGGTGGTCGACAGTGCCGGCGGCAATGCCCTGAATGCGCTGCTGGATACCCTGTTACCCGCCGGGCGATTTGTTTTTTTCGGTGCCACCCTCGGGAATGCCGACAAAGGCTTGGAAATGGCCAAGCTGTTTTTCCGCCATATCCGCATTCAGGGTACAACCATGGGTAGCAATCGCGAATTCGCCGCCATGCTGGATTTTGTCGAGCGACACCGCATTACCCCCGTCATCGACCGGGTCTTGCCCCTGGAAAAAGCTGCAGAAGCCCACCAGCTGATGGCCGACTTCCACCAGACCGGAAAAATTGTGCTGCTGAACGGCTGAATTTCCGACCGGGCGGCAAACCCGGTAACATGCCAGTTTTACCGATTTGAGTTCTGCCTATGTCCACCAGCCGCGGCACCTTCTCATCAAAAGCCGGTTTTATCCTGGCCGCCTCCGGCTCCGCAGTCGGCCTGGGCAATATCTGGGGCTTTCCCACCAACGCTGCTGAAAATGGTGGCGCCGCTTTTGTGCTGATGTACTTTGTGCTGGCATTCTGCCTGGCCTACCCGGCACTGATGGCAGAACTGATCATCGGCCGCTATACCAAGGCCAACATGGTTCATGCACTCCAGGCTATCTCCCCGGGACCGACTGCCCGCACTGTCGGCAGGCTCACCGGATATTACGGGATTCTCGTGGCATCCCTCATTCTCAGTTTTTACGCCATTGTCGCGGGCTGGATGATCGCCTATCTGTGCGAGCCACTGGCAAGCCTGGCGGGCCTGAATGGCTTGGGCAATTGGCTGACAGGACAGAGTCATGGGCGCAACCTGCTGTTCACAGGCATATTTCTGGCCCTGACCTGCGCCGTCATCGCCGCCGGTGTGGAACATGGCATTGAGAAATGGTCGTGCCGGCTGATGCCGGCCCTTTTCCTGTTGATGGGCGGACTGATTCTTTACGTACTGCTCCAGCCGGGTGCCGCTGAGGGACTGCGGGTTTACCTGGTGCCGGATTTCAGTCAGCTCAGCAACCCCAAGCTGGTGATCAGCGCCCTCGGCCAAGCCTTTTTTTCCCTCTCGCTGGGCGTCGGCACCATGCTAATTTACGGTTCCTACCTGCGTCCCGAGGAAAACCTGCCTGCCATGGGCGCCATTGTCACCCTGGTGGATTCATCAGTGGCTTTTCTGGCGGGGCTGTTAGTGTTGCCGGCCCTGTTTGTGGCACAGCAACAGGGGCTCAATATCTACACCGAGGCTGGCAGTCTGATGGCAGGCCCTGATCTCATCTTTCAGACCCTCCCGGCCCTCTTCGATGGTATGGGCACAACCGGACTGCTGGTCGCGCTGGTGTTTTTTGCCCTGATGTCGATCGCCGCCCTCACCTCATCCATATCCATGCTTGAGGCACCGGTGTCCTATACCATTGAAAACCATGCCACACGGCGTCGCAGCGCCACCTGGCTGACGGGTTGCGCCATTTTCGCGGTCAGTTCCCTGATCATTTTTAACTTCGACGCACTGTTCGGGCTGGTAGTCACCCTGACCACCGAATACAGCCAGCCACTGCTGGGACTGATGCTCTGTATCTTTGCAACCTGGGTATGGCATCGGGATCTGGTGCTGGAGGAAATCCGCAGCGGCCACCCTGAAGTGGAGCACAGTCTGTTCTGGAAGATCTGGCCCGGCTACGCCAAATACTGCTGTCCGGTACTGATCGCACTCATGCTGGGCCAGAGCCTGATCGGATAACTTTCGCCGGGGATGGGAAACCCTGAAAGCCGGTTAAAAAGGACTCTCGAGAAAGGCTAGAAAGGCTCTAGAAAGTCCCCCGGTAATTCCCACCATCCACCAGGATATTCTGGCCGGTGATGTAAGCCGCCTGCTGACTGCACAGGAATGCACAGGTTGAGCCGAATTCCTCAATGGTCCCAAAACGTCCGGCTGGCAGGGTATCGATAAACTCCTCCTTGGAGAGACCACGCCCACCACCGATCAGTGTTGCAGCACCGTGTCCCCGCTCCGTATCAAACAGCCCCGGCAACAGGTTATTGATAGTGACATTGTTGCGGGCGGTATCCCGGGAAATTCCAGCGACAAACCCGGTCAAGCCGGAACGGGCGCCGTTTGACAGCCCCAGCACATCAATAGGCTGTTTTACCGCTGCACTGGTGATGTTGATGATGCGACCGAAACCGCGCGCCAGCATGCCATCCAGAGTGCGGCGGATCATATCGATGGGGCTGTACATATTGCTGTTGACGGCATCAAACCAGTGTTGCTGGCGCCAGTCACGGAAGTCGCCGGGGGGTGGCCCACCGGCATTGTTGACCAGGATATCCGGATCGGGACAGGCCGCCAGTGCTGCATCACGTCCGGCCTCACTGGTGATATCCGCCACTACCGCAGTGACATCTGCCCCCGTGCGTCTGCGAATTTCTTCCGCTGTCTGCTCGAGAACTTCCGAAGTGCGGGCCAGGATAATCAACTTCACACCCTCGGTGGCCAGCGCCAAGGCACAGCCCTTGCCCAGCCCTTTACTGGCCGCACAGACCAGCGCTTTTTTTCCGGCAATTCCCAGATCCACAGCCACATCCCCAAGACCTATAACAGGAAGCAGAGGCTAGCACGAAACTCTGCGGAACGGTAAAGCTACAGCCAGCGTGAATTGCGGGAAAATTGCCCGCGCAGGAATTCCATCTGGTCTCCGAGGATGCGTTTGGAATTGATCAGCGCCAGATATTCCGCGTTGTTGGGTCGGAACGGCAGTGCCACCAGTTCCATATCGACCTCTTCCAAAAGGAAATTCGCCTTGTGCTGATTGCAGCGGCGGCAGGCAGCCACCACGTTTTCCCAGCGATCCATCCCTCCCCTGGAAGTGGGAACAATGTGATCCCGGGTCAGCAGGGACGAGTGGAAAGTCCGGGCACAGTACATGCACATGTATCCGTCTCGAGCGAACAGTGCCGGGTTGTTGAGCGGATAGTTGATTCGCGGCTTTGCCAGGTGTTCACCACCACAGGCAATGATGCTCGGCAACGCTATTCTGGATGGCCTCCCGGTCACCCGCGAATATCCGCCACGCACCTCCTTCACCACATCTCCTAGGGTCCAGACGATCATCTCCCGGGCAAACAGGCAGACTGCCTCCTGCCAATCCAACCACTCAATGGGTTGTCCGGCTTGATTCAGACGCAAGATTCTCGGTTGCATGCTCAGTGTCTCCCCTGCCTGATTGCGCCGATAGCCAAATAGATTGTCCAGAAGCAGAAAACCCCGTCAGACTGTTCTGACGGGGTTTTCGAAAATAGCCGCGAAATGGAGAGGGAGGGAAGGCAGCTCCGCCATTGGCGAAGAGTATCCGGTATGCGCTGTGGGCGGTAAAACGCCCGATAGTCAATGCAGCGTTTGAAGGCTTACCCTCCAAGGGAGTGCGTTTACCCCATCATACCCCAGGCCGGGAAGCTGTCAATGTCAAAAAAAGACAGCAAAAATAAAGCCCTGACACGAGGAGGTATCAGGGCTTAAGGCAGTATAGGAAAGTCGCTTATCCAACCATGGAACTGAAAAACACCTAACGTCCTTGTGCTTCCTTGGCAAATCACATCCGTGTGCCGCAGCCTCCATGCAGGGTTACTATCCCCCATTTCGGGGACAGGCAACATTGGCGATTTTCCTTTTTTTATGTAGGAAAAAACCTACAAGCCAAAATTGACCGAATCACAGTGCTCAGTTAGTGTTGCCACTTGGTCGCAGGAGAAGATAAACGTGGCAACACGCAAGAAAACAGTGGACTTTGAGCAGAAGCTCAACCAACTGGAAGCACTGGTCGAAGAAATGGAAAAAGGTTCACTGTCTCTGGAAGACTCTCTGAAAGCTTTTGAAGAAGGTATAAAAATCACCCGCGAATGCCAGCAGGCACTGAAGGAAGCAGAACTGAAAGTGGACATGCTCACACGGGGAACAGTGTCACCCAGTGACTTTCAGATCGAGAGCGACTGATGTCCACCATCTCTTTTGCTGAATTTGCCCGGGAATCAATGCTGCGGGTGGACCGACACCTGGATGCAGCGCTTCCCGTTCCGGCCGATAACTGCTCTCGCCTGCAGGAAGCTATTCGCTACAGCACCTTCAACGGCGGCAAGCGCATCCGCCCTATTCTGGCCTATGCATCTGCCAGCGCCATCGGCAAAATCAATGAAGTCACGGATCACGCTGCGGCCGCAGTGGAAATGATCCATGCCTACTCCCTGATTCACGACGACCTGCCGGCCATGGACGATGATGATCTGCGCCGGGGCAAGCCCACTTGCCATATAGCCTTCGACGAAGCGACGGCCATTCTCGCCGGTGATGCCCTGCAAGCACTGGCTTTCGAACATTTGCTCGGGATTCAACACTGCGCCCCGGAGCTGGTTCTCCAACTTCTCTCCCTGCTGGCCAAAGCCGCAGGCGCGGAGGGTATGGTGCTCGGGCAGGCCCTCGATATTGCCGCTGTCGACCGTGACCTGTCGCTGTCAGAACTGGAACGCATCCATCGCCACAAGACCGGCGCCATGATCACTGCCAGCATCCTCATGGGCGCCATCTCAGCCGGCGCCGATAAAAGCCAACTGACTGCACTTCAGGAATACGGGGATGCCATAGGATTGGCCTTTCAGGTACAGGACGACATTCTCGACGTCACCGGGGAGACAGCAGTAATCGGCAAACAGCAGGGGGCCGATCAGGCACTCAACAAGCCCACTTACGTCACGTTGCTGGGGCTCGACGGCGCCAGGAACAAAGCCATCGAACTGCACGGAGCAGCACTCGGTGCGCTGGAGCGTTTCGACCAGCGTGCAGACCTGTTGCGCGCCATCGCCGACTATATCGTCAACCGCAGCTACTAGTATCGGCAACGCCATGTTCAGCCATTGGGGCTTGAATGATCATTTTGGTGTAAGATTGCCCCCTTTGCGTCCGATTGACTCCGCATGGCCAAAACCTTCAACGACATCCCGCTGACCCGCCCGGCGACCCCGCTGCTGGACAGCATTGATCACCCGTTTCACCTGCGTGAACTGGATCCCGATCAATTGCCGGCGCTGGCGGATGAATTGAGAGCCTACCTGCTGTACAGCGTCGGCAAAAGCGGCGGGCATTTCGGTGCGGGACTCGGCACCGTCGAACTGACCATTGCCCTGCACTACATATTCAACACCCCCCACGACCGCTTGGTCTGGGACGTAGGACACCAGGCTTACCCGCACAAAATCCTCACCGGACGACGGGAAATGATGCCCGAGATTCGCCAGGCCAATGGGCCGTCTGCCTTTCCCAAGCGGGATGAGAGCGAATACGACACCTTCGGGGTTGGCCACTCCAGCACATCCATTAGCGCAGCCCTCGGTATGGCACTCGGTGCGGCCATGAAAGGAGAGCAGCGCGAAGTGGTAGCAGTGATCGGCGACGGCGCCATGACGGCCGGAATGGCCTTTGAAGCCCTCAACCACGCAGCGCATACCAACGCCAATCTGCTGGTGGTGCTGAACGATAACAACATGTCCATCTCCCACAATGTGGGCGGTTTGGCCACCTATTTTTCCAAGCTCTGGTCCAGTCGCTTTTACAACTCGATTCGCGAAGGGGGAAAAAAAGTGTTGCGTTCAGTGCCCTCCGCCGCGACCTTTGTGCGCAAAACCGAAGAGCACCTGAAGGCCATGGTCGCCCCTGGCATCGTATTTGAGGAGCTGGGCTTCAACTACATTGGCCCAATTGACGGCCACGATCTGCCGTTACTGGTACAGACCCTCAACAATCTCAAGCAGTTGAGCGGCCCTATCCTGCTGCACACCATTACCCGCAAGGGCAAGGGTTTCGGTCCAGCAGAAGCCGACCCGGTGGGTTATCACGCCCTCAACAAAATCGAGCCCAAAACCAAGCCCCAGGTCGCCGTGGCCAGTCGCTCCACTGCGGAAGTAACTGCCCCGAAACTGAAATACCAACAGGTTTTTGGCGACTGGCTGTGTGACATGGCGGAGAAAGACAACCGCCTGATCGGCATCACCCCTGCCATGTGCGAGGGCTCTGGCATGGTGGATTTTGCCAAACGCTTTGCCAACCGCTTCCATGATGTCGCGATTGCCGAACAGCATGCCGTGACTCTGGCAGCGGGACTCGCCTGCGAAGGAATGAAACCCGTAGTGGCGATCTACTCCACTTTCCTGCAGCGCGCTTACGACCAGCTGATACACGATGTGGCGTTGCAAAATCTCGACGTTTTGTTCGGCATCGACCGTGCCGGGCTGGTGGGAGAAGATGGCCCGACACATGCAGGTAGTTTTGATATCACCTATCTGCGCTGTATTCCCAACATACTAGTGATGACGCCCTCGGACGAGAACGAAACCCGACAACTGCTCTACACCGGCTTTATCCACCAGGGGCCAGCGGCAGTACGCTATCCCCGCGGCACTGGCCCCGGGGCGGTCATCGACAAGGCCATGAATGCACTACCCGTCGGCAAAGGAGTTCTGAAACGCTCCGGCACCCGCGTGGCTATTCTCAACTTTGGCACCCTGTTGCCAGCCGTTCTCGCGGCAGCAGAACAGCTTGGGGCCACTGTCGCCGACATGCGCTTCGTCAAACCCCTGGATACTGCGCTGGTAGACCGGCTGGCCTCCCAACACGAACTGTTGGTCACGGTGGAAGAAAACACTGTGCAGGGCGGTGCAGGTGCCGCTGTGAGTGAACACCTGGCCTGTGCCGGACTGGTGATGCCGATTTTGCATCTGGGATTGCCGGATCAGTTCGTCGATCACGGCAGCCACCAGCAGCAATTGGCTGCAGTTGGTCTGGATGCTGCCGGAATTCAAAGAGCTGTGGATCAGCGTATAAAAGAGCTCGGCAGCTTGCAGGGCGCTGTATCCTGACACCCCACCGGGAAGCTAACGGGGCTGTTGATCCGCCAGGGTCAACAGATTGCGCCCCAGCTCGGCGGCCCCTCCGAGACTCCAACCGCCGTCCACAGGCAACACAGCCCCATTGATAAAACTACCCGCATGGGAAGCGAGGAACAGTGCCGCATTGGCAATATCCTCGCTGACGCCCATGCGCCGCAACGGCACCGTGTTCGCCACTACCCCTTCTCCGCCCTCTCCGGGAGGTGCCAACCGCTTCATTCCCTCGGTACCTGAAATCGGCCCCGGGACAATAGAATTGACCCGGATACCCGCGGGGCCCCACTCCAGGGCCGCAGTGCGGGTCAGCATATCGACTCCGGCCTTGGCCGCGCAGACGTGAGATTGCATCTCCATGGGCACAAACGCCTGGGGAGCGGAAATATTGATCACACAGGCACCTGGCTGGCACAGATAGGGGTGACTGAAACGCAGCACGTGAAAGGTCCCCAGCAGATCAATATCCATCACCGCTTTAAAGGCATTGCTGGACATGCTGTTCACGCCAGCAGGGAAATTGCCGGCCGCGCCGGACACCAGCACATCAAACATTCCCAGCTCGCCGTGAGCGGCGGCAAAGACCTCCTGTAACCGCTCACCATCGCGCACATCAGCGCTGTAGCCCAGCACTCGGCCGCCAAACTGTTGCAGCTCTGCCACGGCGACATCCACCTTTTCCTGGGAACGGCTCAGCACCACCAGACTGGCCCCAGCCCGGGCAAAACCTTTGGCAATCCCCAGATTGATACCGCTGGTGCCCCCGGCTACAAAGACATTGCAGCCGCTGAAATCAAATGAACATCGGGTCATAGGGGATTCCTCAACAGGGTTGACTGCCACCGGCAGCCTTGGGTGACAGCAAGCAATCTATCTCGGCCAGAAGGGTAATCAACGTCTCGGCTTCGCGTCCCTGGAGGCGAAAATATTCTTCCGCCATGGGAGCGATAGCACAGGCTTCGGGCAATCGTGAACCGCTATCCAGTAACTGTCGCATCCGCGGCAGGAAAATGAACTGCAGCCACGCCTCAAAGGCCAGGGTATCCACTGCAAACGGCTGGGTGCTTGCCAGCGCCACTGGATCCGGGACTTGTTCAGACCACAGCGCCATCGCGCGCAATTGGCCTTCCAGGGCAAACAATACTGTGGCCAGTTCCCGGTGAATATCTGTCAACGATGCTCTCCCCAATGGCCCGCTTATCTGATACTAGCCGGTTTCCCTGCGAAAGGGTGGCAAGTCGTCGAGCATCTGCCGGCCATAGCGCTTGCTGACGATGCGGCGATCGAGGATCGTGATGCGGCCACTGTCCTGCTCCGTGCGAATAAGGCGGCCGCAAGCCTGGTGCAGGCGCAGCGAAGCATCCGGCAGCATCAACTCCATAAAGGGATTGCTGCCCTGCTGTTCCATCCAGTCTGACAGGGTCTGGTAAACCGGATCATCGGGGACCGCAAAAGGCAATTTGGCAATCACCACATGGCGACAGTAATCACCGGGAAAATCCATGCCCTCGGAAAAACTGGCCAGGCCAAAAATAACACTGCCAGCGCCCTCATCGATAACTGCACGGTGGCGGCGCACGATTTCCTGATTGGACCACTGCCCCTGCATCAGCACCTGCTCCTGTAACTCCGCCGGCAACCCCTCGAAGACCAGCTCCATCTGACGCCGGGATGAAAACAGTACCAATGTGCCTTCATCCCAATCGATACATTCCGGTAATGTCGCAGTGATCGCCTCGGTGTGAGCCCGACTGTCGCTGCCATCGGCACCTATATCCGGCACCTGGATAACGCCCGCACGGGCATAGTCAAAAGCGCCCGCCACGGCCGAGTAAGATGTCTCCGGCGGCAGGCCACTGCGGCGGCTGAAATTGTCGAAAGAACCCAGGGTACGTAGGGTGGCGGAAGTGATGACGGCAGCAAAACAGCGCGACCACAGGGTCTCCCGGAAAATGCCACCGGCATCGGTTGGCGAGGCCGAGATACGGATATCAGGGCTACCGCCGCCCTCTTCCAGAATGAGCCATCGCGCATAGGGCGGCCCCGCAGTCGAGTCATCCTTGTGGCTGAAACACTGCCACAACTGCAGAGCTCCCTCCACACGCCCCTGCCAGATACCAACCTGCTGGAACAACTGCTCCAGATCGACACGGGGCACCGGGAAATGGGGTTCCTCCATGGCATCCCCAAGGCGATCAGACATTACCTCCAGAGCGGTGGTCAACACCCCCAACGCCTGCACCTGGTGCCCCGCCAGTTCGCGAATATCATCGCCGGGGTCACCGCCGGGAAAACACCAGCGCAACTCCTCCGCAGTCTCGGGCAAATGCTCCAGATACTTCTCAAGCAATGGATAAGCGAGTCCCATTAGACGCTCGGCATCAGTAGCGGAGGCAACCAGTTTTTCAGCCCGGCTTTGCAATTCAGGCGCTTCTTTCAGTAGCGGCAACCAGCTTTGCGCCTGCTTGTGTATACGGCCCAACCAGGCAGTAGTGGTGCGCAACTTGCAGGTGCCGGAAAAATGGCTGAGCGCCGTGACTGCGAGGCGGTGACCTTCGTCAAAGATATAAATGGTTTCCTCAGGAGGTGGCAGGATAGCGCCGCCGCCAAGGGACAGGTCGGCCATCACCAGGTCCTGATTGGCGACAATACAGTCCGCCTCTTCCAGCTCATCCCGGGCTTTGAAAAAACAGCACTCACGAATCAGTCGGCAGCGGCGTCCGGTACACTGGCGGCGATCCACGGTGAGCGGGCGCCAGTCGCTGTCATCCAGAGATTCCGACCAACTGTCGCGGTCGCCGGCCCAGTCACCGACCTTCAAGGCACTGTCCATCTCCCGGTAACTGGCAATCAGTCGGCCGGTCGGATTGAAGTTGATTTCATCTTCGAACAGGAACAGCCCGTTGTCCCTGGCCGTCGCCGCATCCAGGCACTGCTCCAGGCGTACCGGACAGAGGTAGCGGCCACGCCCCTTGGCCAGGGCGACGTGATAGTCCCAACCGGTACTGGCCAGCAGGCCGGGAATATCGCGGTTGACCAGCTGCTCTTGCAAGGCCACGGTGCCCGTCGCCACTACCACCCGTTTGCCGAGGTGGCGGGCAATCGGTAGCACCGCGAGAAGGTAAGCGAGAGTTTTTCCGGTTCCGGTGCCGGCTTCCACCACTGTAACCGGATTTTGCGAAACGCGATGGCCTTCGCCGTCGGTCTCGATAGCTGCCAGGCCGTTGGCAATGGCAGCAATCATCTGTCTTTGCCCCAGCCGCGGGCGCACTCCGTTGGCTTCGAGGAAGTCCCGATAGCCCTGCTGAATCTGCTCTTTCAGCGCGGCATCAAGCACCGTTAACTGAGACCGAATTGCAGTTTGCTGCGCACCGGGTTGGCGTACATATTGAGCACGATATCGCGGTGTTCTGCCGGCATGGCATCGATGCGAGCTTCGAAGGCCTGGATCTTTTTCGCCCAGTCGCACTTCATCTGCGCTTTCCAGTTTGCCAGTTCCGGGCAGTCACCCTCCAGTTTCTGGAACGCGATGATATTGCTGGGGTGTAGCCTGTAGTTGCCGATAACCTGACGGTCGACCGCCTCGGCCATTTCCTCCGGGGTATCAATCCCACTCTGCAGCGGCTCCCCGAATGCCACGTGCACGGCCCCTTTGCGTCCGACAATACCGTTGTAGATGCTGAGCAAGTCTTCGTGAGCCTCTTTCTGGTAAGCACCGGCTGTGCGCTTGGCATACAGCTCACGGCCCTTGGCGGCATCCAGCGGATCAAGTTCGTAGGAAATGGCCACCGGGACCACTTTCAGTTCCCGGGTGGAATCGGCAAAGGACTGCTCTTTCTGCTTGCTGAGGGAAAGCATTTTCAGCAGTGCCTTTTCGGTTCTGTCGACTCCGTCCTTGGCACGCCCCTCCCGCTGGGCGATCCAGATATGGGAGTGTTCTTCCACCAGCGAAAAGCGGATGTACCGGGATAGCTGCAACAGAGCATCGAGTTTTTCCCGCCGCCCCTCGACCGAGCGCTTGACGATAAAACTCTTGTTGATACGCATCAGGTCGGAAGCAAACTCCTTGCTCAGCAGGTTGTCACCAATGGCTATACGCACGGTGTCGCGGCCATCGTGATACAGCACATAGTTGACAAAAGCCGGGTCCATGGCGATGTCGCGGTGGTTACTGATAAACAGGTAGGCCTGATCGGCTGATAATTTATCGAGTCCAGAAACGCTCAGGTTACACTCGATCCTTTCCAGCAGCTTGCCCATACTGACACCCACTGCCTCCTGGAAGTCCCGCACATTGTGGATCTTCGCAAACGCTCGGCGCAGGGCGGAGGAAATCAAGGGCCGCATCAACCAGGGCGCCAGGCGTCCCATCAACGGATATTTGATGGACATCAGGGTATCGACAAACTCCCGGCTCGCGGCTAGCCGCGCCAGCACTTCCGGGACTTCGTTATCGTAATAGGGACGGATATCGTCAAATTCATTCATAGTGGGCGTGCAACTAATTCTTTTTAAACACTAATAAACCGCCGCCGTCACGGAGACAGGCGGGGGTTATACCAGCGCACTTCTGTGGAGAATTTCTCGATCAAGTGGGTAACGTCGAGAATCATGGCGAACAATGCCATACGGACCAGCAGGCCATTATCGGTCTGGCGGAAGATCGCCAGATTGGGGTTGTCGTCCAGATCCCGATCCAGCTCATTGGCCTCGGCCCGTGAGTCACGGGGCAACGGATGCATGATGACGGTATTGGGTTCACAGTGGGAAGTATAAATAGCCTGGTTGAGGCGGAAGCGCCCACGATACAAATCTGCCTCATCCTTGCTGGCAAAGCGTTCTTCCTGAATACGGGTGGAGTACACAATGTCCACGTGGGAAATACTGGACTCCAGGAGGTCTGATTCCTCAACGCGTACACTCGCTGCACGCATGTCTTCCACCAACTCCCTGGGCATGGCCAGCTCCACCGGAGACACCAGTTGCACAGATACCTGCTTGAATAGCATCAGCAACTTACACAGGGAGTGAACGGTGCGGCCGTGCTTCAGGTCACCGATCATGGCTATGCGCAGACCATCGAGCTGCCGACCGTGGCCTTTCAATTCTTTCTCGATGGTGTAGAGGTCCAGCAATGCCTGACTCGGGTGCTCATTGCTGCCGTCCCCGCCGTTGATCACCGGCACCCGGCTAACACTGGCAAAATCTGCCACCGAACCCGACTGGGGATGACGCATGCAGATGACATCGCTGAAGCCGGACAATACCCTGGCGGTGTCCTGTAGTGACTCACCTTTGGCCAGGGCCGAGGATTCAAAGCCCACGGTTTCGCGCACTTCCCCACCGAGCAGGTTAAAAGCACTACCAAAGCTGATACGGGTGCGGGTACTGGGCTCGAAAAACATATTACCGAGAATGGCACCTTCCAATACCCGGGTAATTTTCTGGCGCTGTGCGTAGGGCTCCATGCGATCTGCGACACGAAAAATGCGGTCGATGTCTCCGCGTTCAAACTGACTGATGGAAAGAATGCTGCTGCCCTTGAATTCCACAATGCCCCCACGGATGACAAACCAAGCGCTGCATTTTAGCGATTTTGCCGAAATCGAACCAGCGGCCAAATCCCTATCATGGCCCTATAAAATCTGGTCTCCCCATTCCTGCAATGTATGCAGAAGAACCCGGTCGCGCTCACTGATATCAGACTTGGCCAGGAATTGATCAATTTCCGAATAGAAGGCATCAAGGCTCAGGTAGCCACTGCCTGGACTGGTGAGACGGTGAAAGCGCCATTCTTCCCACTGGTGCATTTCCTCTTCTTTTAACGTTTCGGGGTAATGTCTGGCACGGTACAGAAACAACAATTGACGGTATCGCTCATCATTGAAATGGAAGCTGTCTCCGGCAAGCTCTGCTGGCGATGCCGATCTCACCTGACTCAGCAGTACTTTGTCGGCTTCCCCAAGGAATCCCTGATAGAGCTGGCGGTCCGGCTCTTCGACACTGCCAAATCCCTCTCCGGAAAATACCTGAATCAGCTTTGCAGAGATGTCCTTTCCGCTGAGTAGGCTCCAGTTTTGCTCACAACGACCGAGGTCGATACCCAGCCTGCGGGCCGCAGCGCTGTCCAGCAATTTCGGGGTAGCCACCACCGGACAGCGATTGATCTGTACATTCTTCAACGGCAATCGCTCAACCCCTTCCTTCAGGTCTTCCGCACGGGTAAACAGTCGCTCGCGAATTTTGTCTGCGGGCAACTCCAGCAGGGCCTGGGCGTCCCCCATCAGGTTGAAACAGATAATGGCATTGTTATTGGTCGGATGACGGGTCAGTGGAATCATCAAGCCGGTGTAGCCATTGTCGCGAGGCAACCTGCCCGACACGTGCAGGAACGGGGTCTGACGTTGTAGATCGATTAACGCGGCAACCTTCTGTTTCAGGCGATGTTCGTAGACGTACCGGTAAAGTCGTGGCTGACGGTCGCGAATCAGCTTTGCCATGGCGATGGTCGCCATGACATCCGACAGGGCATCGTGAGCCGACTCGTGGCTGATGCCGTTGGCCTGGGTCAACTGTTCCAGTTTGAAACAGGGTGAGCCATCATCGTAATTGGGCCATTCAATGCCCTCGGGGCGCAGCGCCCGGGTCAACCGGACCATGTCGATGATATCCCAGCGAGAGTTACCATGTTTCCACTCCCGCTCATAGGGATCAAAGAAATTACGGTAAAGTGCATAGCGGGTCACTTCATCATCGAAACGGATACTGTTGTAGCCAACCCCGCAAGTACCGGGCTGGGAGAGCTCCCGGTAAATCCGGGCAATAAATTCAGGTTCAGCAACACCTTTTGCCCTGGCCTTTTGTGGCGTAATTCCCGTTACCAGACAGGCAACCGGTGAAGGTAGGCGGTCGATTGGAGGCTGGCAGTAGAGCGACAAAGGTTCACCGATAACATTCAGGTCCTCGTCGGTGCGCACCCCCGCAAATTGAGAGGGACAATCCCGGGAGGGATCAGCCCCCCAGGTTTCGTAATCGTGCCAGTAAAGCGTGTTCACTCCGCTTGAGCTCCCTTTCCCCTATGGCGTTGGACCAAAAAAAAGCGGCGTCCGAAGACGCCGCTTTACTTTCGCACTTGAAGTGCTATCCGATCAAATTACTCGGCCACTTCGGTGTAGGTCATCTCACCCACTACGCGGCGGTTACGAGCGCGACCTTCATCGGTAGCATTGTCTGCGATCGGGCGGCTTTCACCATAACCTTCGGCGGTAATGCGGCTCGGGTCAATACCGTAATCTTCGACGATTTTGGCTTTAACCGCAGCGGCACGACGTTCGGACAGGCTCTGGTTGTAGGCATCAGAGCCTTTGGAGTCAGTGTGACCCTCCAGCACCAGGGTAATGTCATCGTGAACTTTCATGGCGTTGGCCACGGCGTGCAGCTCATCACCGTAGATAGCGCGAACGATGGCTTTGTCGAATTCAAACTCTACATTGAGACGCACTGTGATAGTACGAGTTTCCGGCGGCGGAGCAGGCATTTCGGGAGCAGGCTGCTCTACCGGCTCCTCGACGATCGGGGCCGCAGGGGTGTTGAAATAGTAGTTCAGGGCGAAGTTCAGGGAGCCGTCATTTACTCCTTCATTGCCGCCACTAATCTTGTGCGCCAGACGGGCATCACCACGGAATTCCCAGTGGTCGCTCAACATCCTGGACAGACCAAAACCGACTTGTGCCTGAGTGGTGTATTCTTCATTGTCCTGAAGGTTATTTTCACCATCGCGATCATAATAGCTGAAACCAGCTACCACGTAAGGACGCCAGCCACCATCGTCGTCGCCAAGCCAGTAATAGGCGTTGATTTGCGCCACTTCCAGGTCATCACCAGCCACATCGTGGCCGTAGCCCGCTTCCAGAGCCCAATCGTTATAGAAGCGATAACCCAGGTTAATACCGGCTACACCCGCCTCATCATGACCGTTAACAACTCGACCACTATCCAGGTAGTGGTAACCCAATGACGGACCAAGGTACAAACCTTCCTGTGCCTGGACAGTGGCAGCAGAAAGCGCCAGCATGGATACGCCAGCAACAACAGCAAGCTTTTTCATAAACTTCCCCATTTAATTCCGATTTAAAAAGTCAGGCACCCATTGCCTGCACAATAAAAACAGCGCACATATCATAGTACATCCACAGTTTTTTTTCCCCAACCGAATGACTTTTTTATGACAAAAGAGTTGTTTTATCAAAAAAATAGCGGGGATTCTTCAGAGACCACCAGAGTAAAACGCGCTACATACACATCGGTTGACAATTGCATGCACAAAAAAACCGGGACCATTGGTCCCGGTTTTTTTGTGCATCCAGAATCAGATTGCCAACTTGCGTTCCTCAATTTTCGCCTGCCAGATTTTCGGGCCGGTCTGGTGAACCGCCTCACCCTTGGTATCTACTGCTACTGTTACCGGCATATCAACGACTTCAAATTCGTAGATCGCCTCCATGCCCAAGTCTTCGAAAGCAACAACTTTGGCACCGGTAATCGCCTTGGATACCAGATAGGCGGAACCACCTACCGCCATCAGATAGACCGCTTCGCTGTCGCGAATCGCTTCGATGGCAGTGGGGCCACGCTCAGCTTTGCCGATCATGCCGATCAAACCGGTCTGTTCCAGCATGGTGCGGGTAAATTTGTCCATCCGCGTCGCTGTAGTGGGGCCTGCGGGTCCCACCACTTCTTCACGGACCGGGTCCACCGGACCCACGTAGTAAATAAAGCGTCCGGTCAGGTCCACCGGCAGTTTTTCGCCTTTGGCCAGCATATCCACCATGCGCTTGTGAGCGGCATCTCGACCGGTGAGCATTTTGCCGGAGAGCAGCACGGTTTCACCGGACTTCCAGTCTTTGATATCGTCCTTGGTCACGGTATCGAGATTGACCCGACGCACGCTGTCGCCCACTTCCCAGGAAATTTCCGGCCAGTCTTCCAGGCGCGGCGGCTTCTGCTTAGCCGGGCCACTGCCATCCAGTTTGAAGTGTGTGTGCCTGGTGGCGGCACAGTTGGGAATCAGCGCCACGGCCTTGTTCGCCGCGTGCGCCGGGAAATCCTTCACTTTGATATCCAACACCGTGGTCAAACCACCCAGACCCTGGGCACCGATACCCAGCGCATTTACCTTTTCATACAACTCAAGGCGCAGCTGCTCGGCGCGGTTGGAGGCACCCCGTGCCTGCAACTCGTGAATGTCGATGGAGTCCATCAGGGACTCTTTCGCCAGCAGCATGGCTTTTTCAGCGGTGCCGCCGATGCCGATACCGAGCATGCCCGGAGGACACCAACCGGCGCCCATTTTCGGCACCTGTTCCAGCACCCACTCAACCACAGAGTCAGATGGGTTCAGCATGGCGAACTTGGACTTCGCCTCGGAACCACCACCCTTGGCAGCCACATCGATTTCCACGGTATCGCCAGGGACGATTTCGTAGTTGATCACCGCCGGGGTGTTGTCACCGGTGTTCTTGCGGGCGCCATCTGGGTCAGCCAGCACAGAGGCGCGCAGCACATTATCCGGATGGTTGTAAGCGCGGCGCACGCCTTCGTTGATCATGTCGGTAACACTCATGTCACCCTCCCACTGCACGTTCATGCCGACCTTGACGAAAACGTTGACGATGCCGGTGTCCTGGCAGATCGGGCGATGGCCCATGGCACACATGCGCGAGTTGATCAGGATCTGCGCCATGGCGTCCTTGGCAGCCTGTGATTCCTCTCGTTCATAGGCCTCGTTGACCGCCTGAATGAAATCTACTGGGTGGTAGTAGGAAATAAATTGCAGCGCATCGGCCACGCTCTCAATCAAGTCGTCTTGTCGTATTACAGTCATTTCACACTCTCACAACGTGTCGGTTTTCGAGAAATCCAGATCAGGGACCATCAGCCCTGGGGAGCACCCAGTTGTTGCTTGATCAGCTGCAGGTCACGATTGATTTGCAGGCGATAGGCATCAATGGCCCGAATCGCCTCCTCATTCCCCGCGATGCGGGAATTCATGTTTTGCTGGGAATCCTTGAGTGTTTTCTCCAGGCGATTCATGCGGTCGGCCATATCCTGCACCTGACCAACCATGTCATTCACCTCCAGCTTCACTGCCAACGCTGAACTGGCAGCAGTCTCCACCGATTTGCCGGCTTTATCTACCTTACCGCCCAGAGCGTCGATCTCTTTTTTCCGGGCAGCCATTGATGCCTGCAAGCCCTTGAGAGTTTTGTCCTGATCCTCAATGGCCTTGCGGTTCTTGTCATAAGCCACGCCCCAAAGCTTCTTGATCTCAGACCAATGCTCATCAAGACTCTTTTGTTGATCTTTTATCTTGATGGAAAGCGCCGCACCGGACTGGCTCAATGACTCGTCAGTGGAAGCGATTTTGGACTCAAGATCATTGAAACGGGTTTGCAGGACTTCAAAGCGGCGCGTTTGTTCGACAAAGAAATAACCCAAACCACCAAGGCCCACGGCCAACACCAACACCAGAAACTTCCAGAGTGTTCCCACACCACCACCTGATGATCGCGGTTTGGCAGGTGCTTTTTCACGCACCGGCCGCTGATTACTCTCGGAAGTTCGCTCCCTGGCTTCACCCCGACCGATACGGTCATCACTGGTGGGCACGATGGGATCAAAACGGTTGTAGTCCCTGTCGCTCATAATCAATCAAACCTGCAAAAGGTGTTTCAAAGAAAAGGTAGTTGGGATAATAGCTGGATACACATGGGGCAGGCATTATACGCCATCCACAAAAAAACCGGCCATGGGGCCGGTTTTTTTGCAATCCGTCTGGTTACAGGTAGTAAAGAATACCAAACAACACAACGGTCAGCGCCAGGCTGCAGTGAATCACACCCTTAACAGTGGTCATCGGTCCCTGCTTGCCAGCCAATGCATTTACTTCCAGTGCGGCGATGATGACCAGACACAGGATCAGGTCGAGACCACCAACACTGGTGCCGTAGCCGCTACCGCCCCACTCTGCCGCATGGGGGCTAGCCAGCATGCCAAATGCCATCGGCGCGGAGAAAAGGGTGTTGGTGCGTGATGCCAGCAGTGCCTTGGCGCCTGCCGCAGGGCCATCACCCGCTTTCATACCCAAGGCGATTTGCTGGTTGGGCCAGATCACCAGCCAGACGTTGAGGAACATCAGGGTACCCATAGTTGCACCCACCACAATAGAGTTGTTGAAACGGGCGGAATGGGACAAGCCAATCAACAACACTACACCTGTGATAAATGTGAACATCGCTCCCCAGCGGAACCACCAGAGCGCGCTGGGGGCCAGCTTGGCTTTGGCATCCGCAAGTCCTTCAGGCGTAGCCTTCTTGAAATAGCCACCCTGAACGAAGTTGAAGTAGTAGAGCATGCCGATCCAGGTAATACCGAACAGCAAATGTCCCCAACGGAACAGAAAGTTAATAAAGTTCATGGTCATCGAGTTTCTCCTTGGTTCACCTAATGCTTTCGCTTGTTGTACTAGTGCGTCCGAAAACGCCTGACATTTGTTATTGTTGTTAGCCAAGGACAACTTCGAGCACAGGCACCGACCGAGGCTTCGCTGATTCTACCCCGATTTTTCTGCCTGAATAAATGACCAGCTGGGCCTCCCGTAAAGATTACCTATCATTTCACATCGTCTTTGTTAAACTACCAGACTCCAACGGGCTCCCAGATCCCATGCGGCTTTGGTCGGGAGCAGCTGTTCAAGCAACCTATCCGGTGGTCTTTTTTTTGCCCCCGGCTCAATCGCAATTGCCCTCCCACCAGCCTGCAGTCCGCTTGGAGTTTATTTGCCCGCAGAGCTGCTCAACTTCTACCTATTTTCTTGAGACCGTCCGTGGGCTCTTTATCAGTTGTAACTTAAGGATGACCACCATGGCTTTTACACTACCCGAACTCCCCTACGCGATGGATGCCCTCGCCCCCCACATTTCCCAGGAAACCCTGGAATACCATTACGGGAAACACCACAAAACCTATGTGGACAAACTCAACGGCCTTGTACCCGGAACCGACTTCGAAGGCAAAACCCTTGAAGAGGTTGTGAAATCTTCCAGCGGTGGCGTCTTCAACAATGCCGCCCAAATCTGGAACCACACTTTCTACTGGCACTGCCTGTCCCCCAACGGCGGCGGCGCAGCGACAGGAGCAATTGCCGATGCCATTAACAGCGCCTTCGGCTCATTCGACAAGTTCAAGGAAGAGTTCAGCACCAGCGCCGCCAACAACTTCGGCTCCGGCTGGACCTGGCTGGTGAAAAAGGCCGACGGCACGGTGGCTATTGTCAACACCAGCAATGCCGCCACCCCCCTGACCGATGACAGCGTCACCCCGTTGCTGACTGTTGACGTCTGGGAACACGCCTACTACATAGACTACCGCAACTCCCGCCCCAACTACCTGGAAGCTTTCTGGAAGTTGGTGAATTGGGAATTCGTGAACAGCAATTTCGCATAAGCTGTTCAGCCCCGTTTATCAGGGCAACAAAAAAAGGCTCCCGGTCGGGAGCCTTTTTTATGTGGGTAGTTTGAAGGGCAAATTACATCATGCCGCCCATTCCGCCCATGCCGCCCATATCGGGCATACCGCCACCGGCATTTTCAACCGGGGAATCAGCCACCATGGCTTCAGTGGTAATCATCAGACCGGCGATGGAACCTGCGGCCTGCAATGCAGTGCGGGTCACCTTGGCCGGGTCGAGGATACCCATGGCGATCATGTCACCGTACTCACCTGAACCGGCATTGTAACCAAAGTTACCGCTGCCACTCTTGACCTTGTCGACCACCACGGAGCCTTCTTCACCGGCGTTGGTAACGATCTGGCGCAGAGGGGCTTCCATGGCGCGACGGGCCAGGTTAATACCGACGGTCTGGTCTTCGTTGTCGCCTTTCAGCCCGTCAATGGCCTGCAAAGCACGAATCAGGGCTACGCCGCCACCGGGCACAACACCTTCTTCCACAGCGGCGCGGGTAGCGTGCAGGGCATCTTCAACGCGGGCTTTCTTCTCTTTCATTTCCACTTCTGTAGCGGCACCAACCTTGATTACAGCAACACCGCCAGCCAGCTTGGCAACGCGCTCTTGCAGCTTCTCGCGATCGTAGTCGGAGGAGGTTTCCTCAATCTGGGCACGAATCTGGTTAACGCGCCCCTGGATCAGGCCGTGGTCACCAGCGCCATCGACAATGGTGGTATTTTCTTTGGAGATGGTCACGCGCTTGGCTGTACCCAGGTGCTCCAGAGTAGCGGACTCAAGATCCATACCCACTTCTTCTGAAATCACAGTACCGCCAGTCAGGACAGCGATGTCCTCCAGCATTGCCTTGCGACGATCACCGAAACCGGGAGCCTTACAGGCGCCCACTTTAACGATACCGCGCAGGTTGTTGACCACCAGCGTAGCCAGGGCTTCGCCTTCCACGTCTTCCGCGATGATCACCAGCGGCTTGCCGGATTTGGCTACGCCTTCCAGGATCGGCAGCAGTTCGCGGATATTGGAGATTTTCTTGTCGTACAGCAGGATGAACGGAGAATCATGTTCAACGCTCATGCTCTCCTGGTTATTAATGAAGTAGGGGGACAGGTAACCGCGGTCGAATTGCATACCTTCCACGATGTCCAGTTCATTTTCCAGGCCGGAACCTTCCTCAACGGTAATAACACCTTCCTTGCCCACTTTCTCCATGGCTTCGGCGATGATGTCACCCACATGGGTGTCGCTGTTGGCGGAGATGGTGCCTACCTGGGCAATTTCCTTGCTGTCAGCGCAGGGCTTGGCGATCTTGGCAATTTCAGCCACGGCCGCAGTTACCGCCTTGTCGATGCCGCGCTTGAGATCCATCGGGTTCATCCCGGCAGCCACGGATTTCAGACCTTCGTTGACAATGGCCTGTGCCAGCACGGTGGCGGTGGTAGTGCCATCACCGGCTTCGTCAGATGCCTTGGAAGCCACTTCCTTGACCATCTGTGCACCCATGTTCTGGAACTTGTCCTTCAGTTCAATTTCCTTGGCCACAGATACGCCGTCCTTGGTGACGGTGGGAGCACCGAAAGACTTGTCCAACACTACGTTACGGCCTTTCGGACCCAGAGTAACTTTCACCGCGTCGGCAAGGATGTTCACACCTTCCAACATCGGATTGCGGGCGCTATCGCCAAACTTTACGTCTTTTGCTGACATGACTTACCTTCCTTAAACAATTCGTTACGGGGTTGTCTGGTTATTGGATCAGGCGTCGATAACAGCCTTGATGTCACTTTCACTGAGGATCACCAATTCCTGGCCATCCACTTCGATGGTGTCGCTACCGGCATATTTGCCAAAAACCACGATGTCACCCACTTTGACGTCCACAGGGCGCACTTCACCGTTATCCAGCACACGACCGATGCCCACTGCAACCACTTCGCCCTGATTGGGTTTTTCCTTGGCGGAACCAGTGAGCAGAATGCCGCCAGCGGATTTCTCTTCCTCTTCTTTGCGGCGAACCACGACACGATCGTGTAAGGGACGAATTTTCATTGTCTTTTCTCCAACTATTATGGTCTACCTTGTTCAATTCAACAGGGTTCACTTGAACCGAGCTGAGCCTAACGTGGGGGCACCCCAAGGTATTTCAAGGGGGCTGATAAAAAAATTTTGTGTTTCAAGAAAGCTATTTCGGAAGATGCCGGTCGTCGCTGTCCTGCCAGCATTCACCGTCATAAACCTGGCCGTTCTGTTTTTCCTTTGTTCCATTGGCTGGTCTGTGAACCCGGTATTCGCCGTAACTCACCACCTCCATGCGAGATACCAGCTGGGAAACAATTCTCCGCCTCAGGGGGGGGATCAAACCGGCAAATCCGATCGCATCGGTGACAAATCCCGGCGTCAACAGCAGTGCACCGCACAGTGCCAGAACCAGTCCTTCGGCCATTTCCATCGCCGGTAGTTCCCCGGCGTCGAGTCTGCTGCGCGCCCTGAACAAAGTATCAAACCCCTGGCGTCGCAACAGGGACAATCCCACCACCGCCGTGAGCAATACCAGACCGATAGTGGGCAGGGCACCTATCTGCTGTCCTACGGTAATCAACAACCACATCTCCAGGATGGGCATCACGATAAACAGCAACAACAGGTATCTCAAATCTTCTTCCCTCTAGGCATGAAAGGAACATGGGGGCATCCCGCCCTATTTCAAGTGATGGCTGGACGCCGCAACGGAAAAGTCTCTATGATGGACAGGCTATAGGGAGCAAACCATGAAGAGCGAAATAGAGGTGCTGATCTACAGCATTCTCAGTGCCATTCCGAAAGGCTATGTCACCAGCTACGGACAAGTTGCCCATTACGCCCACCTGCCCCGGGGGGCCCGCCTGATCGGACGCATTCTCAGCCATCTTCCCGACGACACCACCCTGCCCTGGCACCGGGTACTGAAAGCCAATGGCCAGATCGCCTTCCCCCCCAACAGCCCTGCCTACCGACGCCAGAAGCGCATGCTGGAAATGGAAGGCATCTCCGTCGCTCAGGGTAAAGTTGATCTCAGCGTATTCGGCTGGCAAGACCGCTCCGAAGCGTGACGCCACAGCAGCCAGGACAACACAATCGCTGGAATCCCCATCACCGCCGCGTAAAGGAAGAACACCTGGTAACCGCTGGCATCCACAATCACACCTGAAAACCCGCTGAAGAATTTTCCTGGCAGTGTCATCAATGAACTGAACAGGGCGTACTGGGTAGCCGTATAGGCGCGATTAGTCATGCTCGACAGGTAGGCAACAAAAGTGGCATTGGCAAAACCGCCACTGAGATTGTCGCCGCTAATCGCCACGGTCAGCCATATCAGGTCAGGGCCCTTGCTGGCCAGCTGGACAAACAACAAATTGGTCAGCGCCACCATGATTGCCCCAGCCAGTAGCGGCCGGAAGATCCCGTAGCGCACCACCAGCAAACCACCCAGAAACGAACCGGCCAATGTCATGAAAAAGCCGAACAGTTTGCCGACATTGGCGATATCGGTCTTGCTGAAACCCAGGTCCAGATAAAAAGGATTCGCCATAATCCCCATGGTGATGTCGCTGAGGCGGAACAGGCCGATGAACGCCAGCACCATCAGCGCCCAGGAACCGTTGCGGCGAAAGAATTCCACGAAGGGCGCTACCACGGCGCCAACAAACCAGGCCTCCAGGCGATGCCAGCGGCCCGGTCGATCCACATGCAACCGATGCTTCAGCGTCTGCTCCATCACTTCGGTCGATGCAACCGCGCGATGCTCCGGCTCTGGCGCCAACAACACCGTCACCACCCCCACCAGCATTAGTAACGCCATCACCAGATAGGCCGTATCCCAGCCGGACCAGTCGGCGATATAAAGCGCCCCGGCACCCGCCACCAACATCGCCAGGCGGTAACCGAAAATGTAACTGGCGGACATGGCACCCTGATATTCATCCACCGCCGATTCAATTCGAAAGGCATCTACAGCGATATCCTGGGTGGATGAGGAAAAAGCCACCAGTACTGCACAGAGAGCAACACTGGTAAGAGAAACCTGGGGATCGGTCAGCACCATTGCCACCAGCCCCACCATGACCCCCAGCTGCCCGAGCAACATCCAGCTGCGGCGCTGTCCCAGGGCCCGGGTCAACAAAGGCAGGCGCAGTCGATCAACCACCGGTGCCCAGATCACCTTTATGGAATAGGTAATACCCACCCAGCCAAAAAAACCGATGGTGCTGCGGCTGATATCCATATCCCGCAACCAGGCCGTCAGGGTGGAAAACACCAACAAAAACGGTAAACCGGCGGCAAAACCGAGAAACAGCATGGTGATTACCTGCGGACGGGTATAAACCCGCACCGCCTCGCCCCAGCTCACCAACCCCCTGGCTGCGCGCTGCTTAACCGGATCTTGCTGTTCCGCCATATCACCCACTCCAGACAGGCGCATACCCTAACAGATAATTCGACAGATGCTATACACTAGCCGCCCATGACGACCATCCTGGAAATCCGTAACCTCAGTAAATCTTTCCGCCAACTCAAGGCGGTAGACGGTGTCTCCTTTGCCATCCCGCAGGGCACCTGTTTTGGCCTGCTGGGACCCAATGGCGCAGGAAAAACCACCACCATTGAGATGATTGAGGGAATTACCACCCCGAGTGCGGGTGAGATTCTCTTCAAAGGCCAGCCCAGAAACAAAACCTTCCTTGAACAGACCGGCATCCAGTTCCAGTCCACATCGCTGATGGACTACCTGACAACCCGGGAAGTCCTCAAGCTGTTCGGCAATTTTTATTCCCAAACCCTGCCACTGGAGCAGTTGGTCGATCTCTGTCAGCTCGGGGACTTCCTCGACACCTATGCCACCCGCCTGTCCGGCGGACAGCGGCAACGGCTGCTGCTGGCGGTAGCATTGATCAACGACCCCGAATTGCTGTTTCTGGATGAACCGACCACCGGTCTCGATCCGCAATCCCGACGCCATTTCTGGTCATTGATCAAAGACATCAAGGCACGGGGCAAGACGGTACTGCTCACCACCCATTACATGGAAGAAGCGGAGCTTCTGTGCGACCAACTGGTGATCATGGACAAAGGTAAACTCATTGCAGAGGGAAGTCCGCAGGGCCTGCTGCGACAGCACTTTGATTCCAGTTACGTCTGCATCGACCTTGATGATTTTCACCCCGACCTCAACAAGCTACCGTTTGCCATCGAACAGCGCGAGGACTGCATCGCCATCGCCACTCCTTCTGTCGAGCAAACCCTTGCTGAACTAGTCAGGATGGATATCAGCCTCCGCTCGTTACGGGTCAGGAATCCATCACTGGACGACCTGTTCCTGAAACTCACCGGCCACCACCTGAGGAACTGATGCCATGCAGCGAATACTGGCACTGTGGATGGCCCGCAACCGTGAGTACTACCGGGACAAAGGCTCCCTATTCTGGTCGTTTATCGCCACCCCTTTCATCGTCATCGTACTGGCAGTCGCGTTCTCCTCCAGCAACGACAACCTGTTTCAGGCTGGACTGTTGCTGGACACCCCCGGAGCCTATCCGGCTAGCCTGCCGTTTGCTGGCGAACCTGCCGTTGAAATGATCGAATACCTGGATCAGGACAGCGCGCTGCGGCGTATTCGCTTTCACCAGCTCGATATCCTGATTACCGCCAGCGAACCCCGTCGCTACTGGGTTAACCCGGAATCCACCAAGGGCCGCATTCTGGAAGACCTACTGCTGACAGAAGGCCTACCCAGAGAAGAAAGCAACTGGCAGCGCCAGGAAGTCTATGGCGCGCAGATCCGCTACATCGACTGGGTAATTCCCGGAGTATTGGCCATGAACATGATGTTTAGCGGCCTTTGGGGCATCGGCTACGTGATCGTCCGCTACCGCAAAAACGGTGTGCTCAAGCGGCTCCAGGCCACGCCGCTGAAATCATGGGAATTCCTGCTATCCCAGGCATTGTCACGGCTGGGCATCATGCTGGCGGTTACCGCCATAGTCTTCACCGCTTGCAACCTGTTTATTGATTTCCGCATGGATGGCAGCTATCTGCTGCTACTGCTGATCGCCCTGGTGGGCAACCTGGCCATCATCAGCATCTCCCTGCTGATGGCCACCCGCACTGCCAGTGAGGAACTGGCCAATGGCCTGCTCAACCTGATCAGCTTCCCGATGCTGCTGTTGTCGGAACTGTGGTTTTCCCTGGACGACGCACCACACTGGTTGCGGGAAGTATCCCAGCTACTGCCGCTGACCCACCTGGTCAAGGCGGCCCGCGCCGTAATGCTGGAAGGTGCCGGGTGGATTCAGGTAATGCCACAATTGCTGGTGCTCACCGTCATGACCGCAGTCTGCCTGATCCTGTCCGGCTTCCTGTTCAAGTGGCATGACTGACGATCTATAGCAGTACCACGAACACCGCCACCATAAATACCGCAAAGATCAGTGTGCGAGTAAACAGCGCCTCAATGTCCGAGGTTGCCACCAGACCATCTTCATCCCTGATCTCGGTAGCGGACGCCGCCAGTGCATACTTGCCCAGCACCTCGGCACTGCCTTCGCCGGATACGATGGACTCCGTCAGCCGGGCCAGACAGGCGGGGAAATTACCCACCACAGCGAGAGAAATTCCCACCAGCCTCGCCGGCAACCACTCCAGCAGCCACAACCAGCGGTCATCGGCAGCTTTTTCCGGGTTATCGCGCAAGCTTTGCCGGTGATAAATCACTGCCAGGCGGTACAGCAACGCGCCGGGGGCTCCGGCCAGGATGAACCAGAACATCACTGCGAAATACCGCTCGAAATAGCGGTAGGCAATCATACGCACCGCTTCCTGATGGGCCTGTTCGGCGCTCTCCGCAACAGCCTGCTGGTTGTTATCGGTAAAGGCCGCAATATCGTGGTATGCCGCCTGCTCATCACCTCGCCCCAGGTCCTCCTGGTATTCTTCGACATCTTTTTCCAGGTCACCACGGCCAAGGCTGTACAGAAAAACCAGCAGACTGATCAGGAACAGTGGCACTCCCAACCAGCGATCGGTAACCCACCAGCTGACCACTCCGAGAGCAGCCACGGGAACAATCATCGCCAGCAGTTTGGCCAGCCATGGGGCCGCTACCAGCGCCTGGTGCAATTTGGTCACCAGAGACAGGAACCAGCTATCCCGTTGCAACGCCGCCAGTGACCCCAGTTGCCGCATCAGCAGCAAACCGACAACGATCACGATAAATTCCATATCAGGTCTCCAACTCGTTCAAATAGCGATCCCAGTCAAATGCCGGACCCGGATCGGTCTTGCGGCCAGGGGCGATATCACTGTGGCCGACAATACGCTGTTTGGTGATCGCCGGGTAGTGTTGCCGCAGCAGCCGAGTGACATGGCGCAGGGTCTGGTACTGGGCATCTGTATAAGGAATGTCATCAGCCCCTTCCAATTCAATGCCGATGGAGAAATCATTACAGTTCTCGGTGCCGGCAAAACAGGACTGGCCCGCATGCCAGGCCCTGTCTGCAAAGGACACAAACTGGGTCACCTCTCCCTGACGATCAATGAGCAAGTGGGCTGATACCTGCAGTTGCGCAATCTCCCGGAAGTAGGGATGCGCCGCCACATCCAGGCAATTGCCGAAAAAGTTGCAGATATGGGAACCGCCATACTCACCCGGCGGCAGGCTGATATTGTGAATCACCAGCAGAGAAACCTCAGCTCCCGTCGGTCGCTGATTGAAATTTGGCGAAGGACTCCTGGTTATCCCCTGCAACCACCCCTGTTGATCAATCGATGAAGAACGAATGACAGCCATCCTCAAAAATTCTCTTAAAAAATAATAGGTAACGAGCTGACACTTGTCTATCGACAGGGCATTCCCGCAACCGCGGAGGGCGGCGTCGAGAAACCATTTTACGCAAGGTATTGTTGAGTGAGGATTGTTCTTTATTAATGAAGTGAGCGGTTCTGACACAGGTCGTCAATAACACCCTCCAAGGCACGATCAAACAATCTGTTCTTGTCCAGAGGGCGCAGTTTTTCGTTTTTGATTTCCTGCGCCACACGGTTGCGGTGTTTTTCCCCCACCTTGGCACCAAAGCGATTGACGAAGACGAACTTGCCTGCCGGCAAAATGACGCCTGCCACCTTGCAGCGTTTGCGGGCGGGATCGATGTCGTCCATTTCCACCCAGACGCCCCTGGACAGGCTGTCGGCGCGACGCAGGAACTGTTCATCGACTTCTTCATCGAGGTCATCATCGAAGCCATTGGCATTGCCGGGAATATCCGTGCGCAGCACCTGGATAAACACATCCTCCAACGGGTTGGCGGCAAGCCCCCGGGACAGAACATCTTCCGTTGCCCCTCGATAGGGAATGGGCTCGCTGCGGAAATACTCCTCCATGGCCCCCATAAGCCTTCCGAGGTCGTATGCGTCAAAGGAGATTGCTTCCAATTCCTCCTTGATGGCCGCCAGCACCGTCCTGACTGCACCTTCATCGCGATTGCCAGTGCGCACCAACGCCAGCAGGTGATCAAAAACCTCGATGCTCTGCTGCCATTCCCGCGAATCGACGCCCTGGCGCAGATGATTCAAAAACAACACCTTGCACCAGGCATCCTCAGCAAAATTCATCACGAAGCGGGGCAAGGTCTTACCCTGCACCCGATCCATAAGCACCTTGAGCACCGCCTGATGCGCCTGATTGACCTTTTCGGACGCGGCTATCTCTTCCATCAGACGCTGTTCAAGCACGGCCACCCGACGGCGCTCCTTTTCAACCAGATCGATAAAATTGAGCAGCAGGTGGGTCAGCGCCACATTATCCCTGCGCGACTCACGACAAAGCTCATCCACTACCCCGGTTATGGCTTTGGCAACCGGATCATCGGCAGTGCCGACACCATCAACATAGCCGATGGAAGCTTCGGCAATTTCGTTCAACAGGCGTCGTGCCGGATGCTTTTCGCGGTCAAAGAAGGTGGCATCGCGCAGGGCAATCTGCAGGATTGGCAGCTCCAGCTTCTGCAATTCCCCGGCCATCTCACCAGAGGCAATGGACTGGCTGTTAACCCGATTGAACAGGCGATCCAGCAAATCGATCACCCCCCGCTCAGTTCCACCCAGTTGGCGCCCTTGTTCCTGCAGATGCTGTTCCACCACATTCAGCAGGCTGGCGCCAGAGTGCCCTTCGGCCTTTACGCTGTTACCCCAATCTTCTTGCAAACTATCTACCATTGAGGACAACTGTTCGGCGCCAACTCGCTCACACCCAGCTCCAGCCCCACTAACCGGAGCCGTCTCTCGACTCTCCCATTGCAACAGGTTTTTCAACTGCGCAATAAACTGACCATAGCGTGCCGAACCGTCTACTGCCGTAGTCCCCGCAGTCCTAGCGTCTGAAAAGCTGCCAGGTGTCGAACGACCTGCAGGAGCAGATGACTGCATCACATCCGCTACTTTCTTGCGCTGCTGAGGCTTTTGGGGTGAATTTTCCACCTTGACCCTACGCTGCTACTCAAACTCTGGCAAGATGCCCTGCTCTCGAAGACGACGGTTACTCTCGGAAAGAAAGTCCGCTAACAAAACCAACACATGGCGTTCAAACAATTTGAAGAGTACGAGCTTAATGGGGATCTTCAAATTCAGGTGGGAAACTGCCTCATTAAAAGCATCACAGATCATATCCGGGCCAACCGGATTATTCTTCATGGTTACACTGGCGGGCACTTGGGAACCAATGCGGGCATTTAGAGCCTCCAATTCCCCCTTACACAGATCAATGGCCTTGGACACCATTGTATCCAAGGCAATGATCTCCTCCAGCTGTTCGTTCTCAACGACCTCCAACCCCGCTTTAGAGCCCAGCGCAACGCTATCCGACGAGACTGAATCCCCCAATTGTTGGAAGCCCTGGGTTAATGCCCGAAAGAAATTGTGCTCAATATTTTTGCGTTCGACCCTAAGCAGGCGCATGGCATCAAAATACATGGTCTGCTGACGGTTATTGTCGGCACGATCGGCCAGATCAAAGAAGGTGTCATCCACTTGATCGAACATGGCATTCAGACAGGCGGCAAAACAGGTCCTAGCCCGTCCTTGCAATGCCAAGACCGGCTGAGGCAATTTGAAGAAAATATGTGGCGGGTTGTCAGTATCAATCACAGTGAAACTCTAGCGAGACGCCTGCCAAACAAGATCTTGGTACGCCAGCCAGCCCCTTGCTTTCATCCATTCTATATTTTTGGCGTATCTAATTGATTCCATTATATACTGATTACCCCGCATAAAAAGCGGGTCAGCACTATACATAACATCTATGTCAGTCTTTTTTACGATGACGCCAGGCTCGACATAGCCCTTTTACCCTCCCCCCCTATGAATACCAACCGCCTGCAAGGGCCTGATATAATCGCGGTCTGTTTACCGGAACGCAAAAATGATCGACACCCTGCTAGCCAAAGACATCGAAGAATCCGTGCGCCGCGCCCTTGAAGAAGATATCCGCGATGGCGACATCACAGCACAACTGATTCCTCAGGAAAACCGTGCCACAGCGAAAGTGATCACTCGTGAGCAAGCCGTTATCTGTGGTATCGCCTGGGTAGACGAAGTTTTCCGACAACTGGACCCGAACGTGACCACCCACTGGCTGGTACAAGATGGCGAAGAAGTCCAACCAGGCCAACCCCTGTTGGAACTGAGCGGTCCAGCTCGCAGCCTGTTGACTGGCGAACGGACTGCCCTCAACTTCCTGCAATCCCTCTCCGGCACTGCCACCCTCTCACGGCAATACGCCAAATTGGTGGAAGGCACCGACATCAAGGTACTGGATACCCGGAAAACCATCCCCGGACTGCGCTTGGCCCAGAAATACGCCGTTAAAATCGGCGGCTGCTACAACCACCGCATCGGTCTCTACGATGCATTCCTTATAAAGGAAAACCATATTGCCGCCTGTGGAAACATTACCAATGCAGTAACCAAAGCCCGAGAGATTGCCCCAAGAAAACCCGTGGAAGTGGAAGTGGAAAATATGGATGAACTGCATCAAGCACTGGATGCTGGTGCTGACATCATCATGCTCGACAACTTTGACGCAGAGCAGATACGAGAAGCTGTATTGATTAATGGCAAACGTGCAAAACTGGAAGTTTCCGGCAACCTGGAAGCTGGCAACCTCGCGAGCAAGGCCATTCCGGGAATTGATTATGTGTCGTCTGGCAGCCTGACCAAGCACTGCCGAGCGATTGATTTATCTATGCGTTTCTATACAGCAGCCACGGGTGTGTAGAAAAAACCTTATAGATCAAAGAGAGATTAATCACATAGAGATGCCGTGCAATATTTGATGGGGTAAACTCGGCCACATCACCCCTGTTCCTTGTCTCCTTTATCTGCCCCGTCCTCCTGCCTGGATTTCTCTCCCTTAAAGAACCCCATAATGCGATACCACCATGTTTTAATAACGAATAACCCCATCGCAAAAGCAGCAATAATCGCCTGAAGAATAATACTTCCACTGCCCGGGTCTAAATAAGCATATGCATTCTCCATAGACACAAGAACGAGAGTCAGGCCAAATAACATAAAATGATAATAACGCACCGAAGCATCTCCTCGCATAATAGAAGAAAGATCATACCACCAATCGTCACTAACTATACGACGATGATAGAATAAAGAGTTGAAAAGGACTAAAAATTGAACGGTATAACACCTATGCAAATTGAGAAACTTCCCTCTTCGTTCAGAGATCCTGACGGCTTTATGTTTCAACAGGACGGAAAGCTATACAGGAGAATCACGGAAAAAGGAATGTATTCTTATCAGTTACTTATGAACTCTGGCCTGTATGAAACCCTGATCCAAAAAAAACTGCTCGTATCCCACGCAGAAATCAGCTCCTGCAAAGAAACTGGCGCCCTAACTATAAGACCAGAAGCCATCAAGCTAATATCCTACCCTTATGAGTGGTCATTTTCACAGCTAAAGGACGCAGCACTACATACATTAACCGTTCAAAAGTATGCTCTAGATCACAACATGATGCTAAAGGATGCCAGCGCTTACAATATACAATTCATGAATGGCAAAACTATCTTCATAGACACCTTGTCATTTGAAGAATTTCAACCAACACCATGGAAGGCTTACAAACAATTTTGCCAGCACTTCTTGGCCCCCCTTTTCTTGTCGTCTTACATTGACCATCGCCTTACCAAACTTATGGCAAGCAATATTGATGGAATACCTCTAGACATAGCAAGCAAGTTGTTGCCAGCAAGGTCTTATCTTAATCTTGGTTCACTTTTGCATATTCATATGCATGCCAAGTTTCAGAAGGCATATGGCGATGATAATGACAGCGCGATCAAACCGATCCATAAAAAAATGGATATAAACCGAGCTAAAGCGCTAGTTAATTTTTTAGAAACATCTATATCGAAACTAAAAAAGACAAAGAAAAATACTGAATGGGCCTCCTATTATGAAAATACGAATTATTCCGAAACATCAATGAAGGAAAAGATCACACTTGTTGATGAAAAAATTAAGAAAATTAACCCACGCGTTTTGGTAGATCTAGGTGCGAACAATGGAGAGTTTAGCCGGATTGCCGCAAAACATTGCGACACGGTAATATCCTTAGATATTGACGAAGTAGCTGTAGAGTACAACTACATAAAATGCAAGGAAAACAACCTAGGACAGGTTATACCATTAATTCAAGACCTTACGAACCCATCCCCAGCCATCGGATGGAACAATCAGGAACGCCTTTCAATCTCAGACCGCTGCAAGGGCGACGCAGCACTTGCGCTTGCATTAGTTCACCACCTTGCCATTTCAAACAATCTACCTCTATGGAATATCGCTCAGTTTCTGTCTAGCATCGCACCCAACCTCATAATAGAATTTGTCCCCAAAAGCGACTCTCAGGTGAAGCGCTTGCTAAAAACCAGAGAAGATATTTTTCCGCTCTACACAGAAGAAGGCTTCGAGAGTGCCTTTAAATCCTTTTACAGCATTCAAACAAAGGACAAAATACAAGACACCGAGAGAACTCTCTATGTCATGAAAAAACTCGAAAATTGACCTACTCCAATGAAGCTGTGTCATAGCCTCTCGCCTTTAAGTGCTCAACTATGTCGTAGTAGATTCGCTTGGTTTTAGGCTGATTTTTTCCACCACAGTCTCCCATGTGGTTTTTTATCTTTTCAACACTCAAATGATATTTAACTGACACATTAAGATGATAAATTGTGTCGCAATAAACTGCGCTAACAAATCCCAACGTATAGAAAGGAGCGGTAGGATTCGCAACCTGCCTCCACCCATTAACATCAGACGAAGCAGCACGATTTACAATATAAATTGGGCTGGATGAATCTCTTTTTTCATCAAACAAGGAAACGCCTTCCATCCATTTTGGCGGATTAATACCCAAATATTCCAGCACTGAAAAGGGGATATCGATTCTTTGGGTATTATAATTTCTGACGCCGACTTTTTCTTTATGGGGGAAATGAAACACCAGTGGAATGGGTGTTGATATTCCCCATTGAAAACCATGATCTGCATTTATTACCAACAAAGTTTTTTCATACAAACCCTGCTCTTTTAGAAAATCGACTACTTCCTCTATGTATTTATCATACTGAAGAACAGCGTCATCGTAATGATCCCTTGACCAATAGCTTTTCTGATCGCCAGCAGCAAATTCATGAACCTCAGAAAAAAAAGTAGGCCCATGAGCTCCCAAAAGGTGGACATGCGCAAAGAAAGGACCCGGGGCACTTTCGATAAAGTTTTTCAAGCTGTCAATTCTACCCCTATCCAATGACTTATACTCATAAGCCTCTGGTGAAGTCACTATTGCAAAAGGGTTGTACATCGTCCTTAAACCCAACACATGAAGGATTCTACCCACAATGCGATCTGCCACCTCACTCCCAAAAATCGATGCGGCCGGGTAAAGCGACTTTAGCTCATACATAACCCCATGATCTGCATCGAGAGCTCTTCCATTAGCCTCATCAAAACCACCCTGCAGATTTAAATCCACAGGATCAACATAATGCCTTACGCTGAAATCCGCATTTTGATATCCATAACTCTTTAGCACACCTGGAAAGTGCTCATAAATATCCCGCCCCAAAAAAACATCAGGTCGGTATATCAGATGTGTTGTTGACGGATATTTACCACTCAACAATGAACCAACAGATCCAGTAGTTTTTGCAGCATTAGTAAAGTGGTTCTCAAAGATGAGAAGTTCATCTTTAATTGAATCTAGAAAAGGGGTTGTTTTTCTAGCGTATCCATACAAGGACATACTGCTCGCATCAATACCATCGGCAAAGAGAAATAACACATTGATTTTTGGTTTAGCTGAAGAGCTATTTGTGTATTCAGCCTGAGCCTCTAAAGATTGCCTCGAGAAAAGAACAAAAACCGCTGAAACAACAAACACCACCATTACAAGAAGAGGGGCATATTTTGACACCCTTGACTCGTATAATTTATTGACATTCGCTAAATGCTTGCAATAGAAAAATATGAGATACCCAATCAAGGCCATATATACATATTTTCCAACTCCGGAAAATGAGAACGACGCGAAGCCTATCATTGTGTAAGTAAAATTATCGATCAGAAGAAACGTTGCCGCGCAACAAATCAAGCTGGCAACAAAAACCAACAAATAGTCCGCCAGCTTTCCATAACCCAATCTCCTGGCGCCAATTGAAATCAGATACATAAAAAACTGGGCAGCCAACCCAAAGGAAAAAAGAAAAAAGAAAGTAATAAATATGGCCGAAATTTTTTCTGACAACACCATAACCGAAAGAACGGATGGCTTAGTTATAAAAAAAACCCACTCCAAAAATACATATATAAACGCCGATAGGCCAACTAACGACAAATAACTTACGAAATTTAAATGTATTTTTTTTTCCACAAAAGAATCTCACAAAATCAAACTTCAAATATTAGGCTTGATACTTAAGGACACCCGCCCTTACCAGAAATGGTTTCAGACGGATGTTATATTTGAAATCCTCAATACTGACATAAGTGATTTCCATCAAATCCAGGATCACTTTTATAATGCTTACAAAGCGCTTCAAACATCCCTTGCGTATTAGCTTCACCATTGTACTGAGCCAACGACCACCATTTTTTCTCAGGGATATTAGTTAAGACCATATATTCACCCATCCCCGGAATTATGGATAACTGCCAGTCACCTCTAATTACCGCCCGGTGCTTTGAACGTAAAATAGGGTCGTACCAGACATCACGCACAACCAGCTTACCATCATCATTTACTGTGTATGCCTTGATTCCCTCCTTGAGCAACTGCGCCTCGGTCATATCGTCCGCAGTGACAGAAAGGGTCTTAAACCCACTTTCCAGGAAAAGGTAGCGATTATCCCGCTGCTCTTTATTGCTAGACAACAGGGAGAGACCATCAACACCTTTGCTGTCAACCGGCATACCAAGAATATCAAAGATAGTTGGCACTACATCCATTAACGAAGCATTACCATCAATATCACCCGGCTTGAATACGCTGTTACCGTAGCTGCGTCCTGCAAGCAGCACATGGTATTGCCCCAAACTCAAAATATTGGTGGCATGCCCACGTGTATTGGTTTCGATTTCAAATGGGAAGTCATCTCTAGCAGGGGCTAGCTGGTCTTTTTCAAAGCGAAAGCTATCGCCATGATCTGACAACAGAAATACCTGAGCATTATCCAGCACACCCGAAGCCTTAAGCTGAGCCAGGAATTCACCCACTTGACGATCCACCTGCTTCAGCATCATCCGATACTGATAGGCAAATTTATCCGCAGGCTCTTCAGGATTATCGAATTTCTCTAATTCTTCCACATCCCTCGAGAACCAAGGAAAGTGAGGCAACAGAAAATGGGCAGTAAGAAAAACAGGCTTGCTTCTGTCTACAGTTATTGCATCCAGCAATGCCTGATTATATCGCTCAGGATCATAGTTACCAGGACGGCCACGATTGAGGTACATCTCTGGAAACAAGTACTTTCCTACCACTGTATTGGTCAGCAGATTAATCATCGGGTGATCAAACTGTCCCAGCACAAAACCCATGGCACTTGGATCAGGTCCAACCACCTCATCATATCCAAATGATGTATCAATGTTATTGAAGCGGCGCTCGTCAAAACCATAAACTGTTCGATAACCCTGCTCTCTCATCCACCAAGCAATGGTTTGGGAAGGCTCAAGGTAAGAGTGATCAATCAGGTTAAAACGGCCCTTATGATTGAGCGGCTCCTTGCCTGTAAGAATACTCATCCAGGCAGGAAAAGTTCTTGCATAAGGGGTATAAGCGCTACGAAAAACCGAACTGTGCTCAAGAAACTCATCAATGTTGGGAGTCAGCTCACCATCACTACCAAAATACCCAGTCTCATCCGGCCGTAGGGAATCAATCCCAATTACCAGAATATTGGGCTGATCACTGTGCGCCCAGGAAACTTTTGCCTGACTTTCGGGTACAAATTTTGGAAAAAGAAACGCTCCAACCAACACCACCGCCAATGAACACGCAACCATTTGGCTTAACCGGCTTTTACATAAACGATAGAGGCTCATCACAAACGAAAAAACGATTAACCCAGAAAGCACGTAGAGCGTCGCATCCGCCATCATAAGCGGATTGTAATGAACAAAGCTGCTGGGCATGTTAGGGTAATATCGTGCGTTCACAATCATGATCCAGGCACAGACCACAACAAAGGCGAAATAGCTGGTAATCTTGCGCTGTCGCTCACGCATCTGCGGGGCAGCCAACCATCCGACCGTACCCAACCACAGGAAGGCCAGCAACAACAGGTGGAGGGCTAACGTCGCCCCGAGAAACCAGAACAAATCTATTAAAAATCCGGGGCTGGAGAACAAGGCGGCCTTGAAGGCACGCATCCCCACTGTGTCAGGGGCCACCAGAAGTATCTGGTAGAAGTTAATGACACCTACAAACAGGATAAGCACAACAACCAAGCCCAGATATCGCAAAAACAAGCTTCGGGAAATGGTTTTATCATCAGACGGAAGCTGGTTACTTATCGACATAACATCCTTCACGTGCAATAAATTCCACTATATTGAAACATAAAAAAGCCCCACAAAGTGGGGCTTTTTCACAACATTTATTTCACTGCTACTTACAGGAACCTGGCAGGTACTTGCCTTCAATAGTTGGCGTAGCAGTACTATCGGGAGCACATTTAAACTTGAAAACCTGCTTGCCGATATTGCCAGTTGTCATGAGAGAATTGGAGTCGTAGTAAGGTGTGAGTGTAATGGCACCACTATCCACCGCACTATCAATTCCTTGCACCACAGCCGTAATCACGCCATTCGTATCAGTGCTTATGCTTTTTACATACTTGGTCACACCACCGCCAGCACCGGAATCCTCACAACCCCAGTTGTTAGAGCCAGGGCCAGAACCGGCATCTGAGGTCTGATAAACCTCACTCACTGCGGTACGACACTGGCTGGTAGCCATAATCACCTCAGAGAGCTTGGACTTGATGACGTAGGTCTGGTAAGCCGGCAGTGCTACCGCGGCCAAAATACCGATGATCGCGACTACGATCATCAATTCGATCAGGGTAAAACCCTGTTGCATTTGCTTCACTTGCTTTTTCATTGTGTTTCTCCCTTAACTAAGAACAAACTAAAACACTTTACACCCGCTGCAAATTTTGCGCCAACAGTGAAAGCCACTTCTATCTCGCGCAAGCAGCCAATGGATAGTGCCATTTTTTGTCACAAGCAGCCACTGTTTGCCCCTCATTGCTATATATCCCCCACTAACTCATTGCCCATACTGGCCGGACCAACACGCTTGTATTAACATCTGCCCCAGCGTGCAGCAGCTTATGGAAGTATTGCCCATGAAAAATACCGAAACACTGAAAGGACTGCCAAAACGCCTGGTTGCGGATGGACTGCTGGACGAACAAGCGGCCCTTGATGCTCTGAGTGATTGTGAGCGAGACAAAATTAACTTCGTTCACTACCTGACTCATCATAATATCCTCCCATCACATCTAATCGCTTCGGTTGCCGCCAATGAATTTGGCACACCACTCTACGACTTGGACGCTCACAATATACAACTCTGCCCCAAGGATGTGGTGGAAAAAAAACTGATCCGCAAGCACCAAGTGTTACCACTCTACAAGCGCGGCAACCGGTTGTTTATTGCCCAGAGCGACCCAACTAATCACCAGGCAATCAGCGAGGTCCGCTTTCAGACGGGGCTCTCAATTGAAGCGCTTCTCGTAGAGCATGACAAGCTGGAAACCGCCCTCGCAGGCTTTCTCGATGTGCACGACGATGATATCGGGGACGCACTGGGCACGATGGACGATGTTCACCTGGATGACCTGGATGTCGAAGCGATTGACGAGGATGATAGCGGCCCAGCGAATTTCTCCGATGCTGATGACGCACCCATTGTTCGTTTCATAAATAAACTGATGCTGGACGCCATCAAGCAGGGAGCTTCTGACATCCATTTTGAGCCTTATGAAAAGACCTATCGGATCCGCTTCCGAACAGATGGTATTTTGAGGGAGGTCACCAAACCTCCTGCAAATCTTGCACCCCGATTGGCAGCACGCCTCAAAGTGATGTCACAACTCGACATCTCCGAACGCAGAGTGCCTCAGGACGGCCGGATCAAATTGCGCATATCCAAGAACCGCGCAATCGATTTTCGAGTCAACACCCTGCCCACTCAATTCGGGGAAAAAATTGTCTTGCGTATTCTCGATCCTACCAGTGCACAGGTAGGCATTGAGAATCTGGGTTTCGAGGAAGACCAGAAAAAGGCTTATATGGAGACCTTACATCAGCCGCAAGGGATGATTCTAGTCACCGGCCCCACAGGTAGTGGTAAAACAGTCTCCCTTTATACCGGGCTGAATATTCTCAATACTTCTGAACGGAATATCTCCACCGCGGAGGACCCGGTTGAAATCAATATGCCTGGCATCAATCAGGTGCAAATCAACTACAAGGTGAAACTTACTTTCCCTGAAGCGCTCAGAGCATTCCTCCGCCAGGACCCGGATATCATCATGGTGGGCGAAATTCGGGATCTTGAGACCGCTGAAATCGCCATCAAGGCTGCACAAACAGGTCACCTAGTATTATCTACACTACACACCAATAGCGCCCCAGAGACTTTGACCCGCCTACTCAATATGGGTGTCCCGGCATTCAACGTTGCCACGTCAGTCAACCTGATTATTGCCCAGCGCTTGGCTCGGCGGCTTTGCCCACACTGCAGAAAGCCTGCTGAAGATATCCCGGAAAGCATCCTGATTGAAGAAGGATTTAACGAGATCGGACGCCCCATGGATGAAATCACCCTATACCACCCCAGGGTTGTCCCAAGTGTACCAATGGCTACAAAGGACGGGTCGGTCTTTACGAAGTGCTGGAAGTGACACCTCGCATTTCTAGAATTATCATGGAAGGCGGCAATTCCATCGACATTGCGGAAGCTGCGTGTAAGGAAGGTTTCAGAACTTTGCGCCAGTCGGCACTTCGCCGGGCAGCTGAAGGTATAATCAGCCTGGAAGAGGCAAACCGGGTAACCAAGGACTAATCCATGGCAACTGCGCAGGTGCAAACCTTTGTTTACAAAGGCAAGGACAAGAAAGGAAAACCGATCCAAGGTGAAGTAAAGGGCACCAACCCAACCCTCATCAAGGCTCAGCTGCGCAAACAGGGAATTATCCCCACGACTGTAAAGAAAAAAACAGCCCGCCCGTTTAGCGGCGCATCAAAACCCATAAAGCCAGCCGACATTGCCATCTTCACTCGACAAATGGCTACCATGATGAAAGCTGGCGTACCGCTGGTACAAAGCTTCGAGATTGTCGCTGAAGGGGCTGAAAAACAGACCCTGAGGGAAATGATTCAAAATATACGCGATGATGTTTCTGCAGGCTTGAGCTTTGGCTCTTCTTTACGTAAACACCCGAAATTTTTCGATGATCTATTCTGTAGCCTTGTAGAAGCCGGTGAGCAGGCTGGCGCGCTGGAAACCATGCTGGATAGAATAGCCACCTACAAGGAAAAAACCGAATCTCTTAAGGCCAAAATTCGCAAGGCTCTAACTTATCCGACAGCAGTTATTTGTGTGGCTGTAATCGTAACAGGCATTCTACTTGTGAAAGTTGTTCCTGTTTTTGCTGAAACGTTCAAAAATTTTGGTGCAGATCTGCCCGCCTTTACCCTTTTTGTTATGAGCCTGTCAGATGCCGCGCAGAAGTGGTGGTTTGTTTGGCTGGCTTCTATCATCGCCACCATATTTGGCCTCAGGGAGGCAAAGCGTCGCTCACCAAAATTCGAGGCTTTCCTAGACAAGTATTCTCTCAAGATTCCGGTTATTGGCACCATCCTCTACGAAGCCATTGTCGCCCGTTTTGCCCGCACACTATCCACCACATTTGCCGCCGGGGTGCCTCTCGTTGATGCACTGACCTCTGTAGCAGGAGCATCTGGAAATGCGGTATACAAAGAAGCCATTATTCGGGTAAGAGATGATGTAACTACAGGTATTCAGTTACACCAAGCACTCCGATCCACTGGCAAGTTCCCGGTCATGTTGCTACAAATGGCATCTATTGGTGAGGAGTCCGGGGCGCTTGATGAAATGCTCGAGAAAGCCGCAGTTCACTACGAGGAGTCTGTAGATAATGCCGTAGACAACCTGACCACTCTGCTGGAGCCACTTATCATGGCGGTATTGGGGGTTCTGGTGGGTGGATTGTTGATCGCCATGTACCTGCCGATCTTCAAACTCGGCTCGGTTATCTAACGGGCTTTCAATTTGGCCACATCTGATTTTTTCGGGTTGTCATTAGCCATTGTACTGCCCATCAGCCTAGTATTTGGTTTGCTCGTGGGCAGTTTTCTCAATGTGGTGATCTATCGCCTCCCGCTCCAACTTTCCAGCGCCTGGAAACGGGATGCCATAGATTTCCTGGGGCTCGAACCAGCTCCGCCGCCACAACGGGTCAATATTGTCTTTCCCGCCTCCCATTGCCCAAAATGCGGGGCAAAAATCAAACCCTGGCAAAATATTCCGCTGATCAGCTACCTCCTTCTTAAGGGACGTTGTGCACATTGCGCCACCCCTATCTCTCTGCAATATCCCCTGGTAGAACTCGTCTGCGGACTGATGACGGCCTTTGTGATTTACCGGTTTGGCCTGACCCCGGAAGGTGCCCTGGCACTAATGTTCAGCTGGTCACTGCTGGCCCTCACAGGCATTGACTTCAATGAACAGCTACTGCCCGATAACATTACCCTGCCGCTGCTGTGGCTGGGGCTGCTGGTGAACCTGCGCGTTACCTTTGCCACGCTTGATAGTGCCGTGCTCGGCGCGGTCTTCGGTTATCTGAGCCTGTGGTGGGTCTTCTGGCTGTTCAAGCTGCTTACCGGCAAGGAAGGCATGGGCCACGGCGATTTCAAGTTGCTGGCGGCCTTAGGGGCGTGGCTGGGCTGGCAGCAGTTATTACTGATCATCCTGCTCTCTTCGCTGGTTGGCGCCGTCGTCGGCCTGGCATTGATCCTGATCGCCGGAAGAGACCGCCAGATTCCTATCCCCTTTGGCCCATATCTGGCCGCCGCCGGCTGGATTGCGTTTATGTGGGGCGAACAAATTACCAACAACTACCTGTCTCTGTTTGGCTAACCCCTTCACGACCATGACGGCCACCGCCCCTGCCAACAGCCGCTACATCATCGGCCTGACAGGTGGCATTGGTAGCGGCAAAAGTGCAGTTGCTAATGAGTTTCTAAACCTGGGAATTACTGTCGTCGATGCTGACCAGGCTGCCCGGGAAGCAGTTTTCCCCGGCACACCCGCCCTTAAGGCGATAGCAGAGCACTTTGGAAACGGAATATTGTTGCCAAACGGTTCCCTGGACAGGGCAGCCCTGCGCGAGATTGTCTTTGCCAACCCAACAGAGCGTCTCTGGCTGCAAGCCCTGTTACACCCCATCATTCGGAAGATCGTTATTGATGCTCTCAACCGGGCAGCCAGCCCCTATGTGATCCTCGAATCCCCACTCCTGCTTGAAACGGACCAGCACACCCTGACAAACCGGGTATTGGTGGTGGATGTACCCGAGGAATTGCAGATCAAAAGGGCCGGCCAGCGGGACAACAACAATGAGGAGCAGATCCGCGCCATTATGGCCAGCCAGATGGCACGCCCGGATCGGCTAGCCAGGGCCGACGAGGTAGTTGATAACAGTGGCACACCTGAGGAACTTGGACAGGCCGTGTTGAAATTGCATCAACAGTACCTGATTCTCGCCAAACAGTTAGATGACAGCGACAATAATATAAATAGCTGAGACGAAAACAGACACTGACATTGCCATGAAAAAAACGCTTGAAGTCACCTGTCCCGAATGCGGGAAACCCGTCATTTGGGAAGAAGAATCACCATTCCGTCCCTTCTGCAGCAAACGCTGCCAGCAACTGGACTTTGGCGGCTGGGCCTCAGAGAGTTTCAGCATTCCGGGAGAAGAGGCTCTGCCCAATCTCGATTCGGACGACACCACCCGGCACTGAAATAGAATTATTCAGAAAAGCGGCTGATCACTGCGTCGATAATGGGCTGATTGGCTTCCGGGAACGGAAAATCGATTAGCTGTGTCGGCATCACCCAGCGGGTAGGCTGCCCTTCATTCCCCCGGGGTTCACCACGGTATTCGCTGACACACCAGACATCCAGCAACACCGATTTGTCCGGGTAATCGTGACGCACTTCCAGCAGTGGCTCGGCAGCGAGCACCTGGATGGCCAGCTCCTCATCCAGCTCCCTGGCCAAAGCGTCGGAAACAGTTTCGCCATCCTCCACCTTTCCGCCCGGAAATTCCCACAGCCCGCCCTTGTGGATGTGATCAGGGCGCCGCGCAATCAATATGCTGCCATCAGTACCCAGGATGACGGCCGCCGCCACATGAACAACCTTCATCAGGTCCGATATTCGGCATTGATGGTGACGTAATCGTGGGAGAAGTCCATGCTCCAGACGGTCTCATCCACCTCTCCGCGGTTGAGGAGGATACGGATGGTGATTTCTTCCCGCCCCATGACCTCTGCTCCCCTTTCTTCTGTGTAACTTGCTGCACGACCACCTTTTTCTGCGATCAGCACATCATCCAGATAGACCTGAATAATCTCGACATCCAGATTCTCCAGACCACTGCGACCGATGGCCGCCAGGATGCGGCCCCAGTTGGGATCGGAAGCGAACAGCGCCGTTTTCACCAGCGGCGATTCCGCCACCGCATAGGCGACATTAAGGCACTCCTTGCTGTCGCGACCACCGCAGACATTGACGGTGACAAACTTGGTTGCACCTTCACCATCCTGAATTATCTGCTGTGCCAGGGAGGTAAACAGGTTGTTCAGCGCCACCACAAAATGGCCGCGTTCTTCTTCAGTCAGGCTTTCGAAGCGCACACCTGACTTCCCGGTGGCAACCAACATGGCGCAATCATTGGTGGAAGTATCGCCATCCACGGTGATGCGGTTGAAGGAACAGTCGGCGGCGTTTCGCACCAACTCCTGTAACTGCCCCGGCTTCACGCCGAGATCTGTGGCGACATAGCCCAGCATGGTCGCCATATTGGGCTTAATCATTCCCGCGCCCTTGGCAATACCAGAAATAGTAACGATCTTGCCAGACAATGGCAGCTTCACGCTGGCGCCCTTGGGGCGTGTATCTGTGGTCATGATGCCTTTGGCAGCCAGGCTCCAGCCATCTTCCGATAAGGCCGTGAAGGCGTCCGGCAAGGCAGAAATAATCTTTTCCACAGGCAGCGGCTCACCAATCACCCCGGTGGAAAATGGCAGCACCGCTTCAGATGAGACCCCGCCAATTTTGCCCACTCTCTCACAGACCTGTTGGGCATGCTGACGGCCCGGCTCTCCAGTGCCAGCGTTGGCATTGCCGGTATTGGTTACCAGATAACGACTTTGAGCCTTTGAAATATGTGTTTTGGTAAGCTGTACTGGCGCGGCACAAAAAGCATTCTTGGTGAACACGCCCGCCACCGAACCACCCTCAGCCACTTCCATGACTACAAGATCCAACCTTCCTGGCTTCTTGATGCCGGCACTGGTAGTGCCCAGCCTGAACCCCGCTACCGGGTGCATTACCGGAAAATTGTTTCTTCCAACAGCCATTGCAATATCTCTCAAACACCCAAAAAGAAGCGCCGCGTGCTTGAGACGCGGCTCTCCGATTTATTTATTGTTGGAGGCCAACTGTGGCCACAGTTGGCCTTGCAAGGGCGATATTTAACCCCGAAACAGCCGGAGGGACAATGCCGACTGCCGTTCTTTAGACGACGCTACGGTCACTGTCGCCTCCAATCTCGGAGTTATCCGTTGGGCCTCAGGCGAGACGTCCGTGGCACTGCTTGAATTTTTTGCCGCTACCACAGGGACAGGGATCATTGCGTCCCACCTTGCGCCCGTCGCGAACAAACGGTTGGGCTCCATTCTCATCCGCTTCCTGAGGAGCCCCGAGCGAAGACATTTCCTCATGCTGCATCTGTAGCTGCTGGCGTTGTTGCGCCTCCCGCTGCCGCCGCTCCAGCTCTTCCACTTCCTCGCGACTGCGCATCTGTACGCGGCTGAGGAAACGTACTGTGTCCAGCTTGATGTTGTCCAGCATCTGCTGGAACAGCTCGAAGGATTCCCGCTTGTACTCCTGACGGGGGTTCTTCTGTGCGTATGCACGCAGTCCGATGCCCTGGCGGAGGTGGTCCATATTGGACAGATGTTCCTTCCACAGGGTATCCAGTACCTGCAACATGATCTGGCGTTCGATAATGCGAATATCCGGGCCGAATGCATCGCGCTTTTCTGCATAGGCCTGGTCGGCGATTTCACGAATACGGCTGCGCAGGCCTTCCTCGTGAAGGCGATTATCCTCATCCAGCCATGCCCGTAACGGCAGTTTCAATCCGAACTCTCCGTACAGGTGTTCCTCCAGCCCGACCACATCCCATTGCTCCGCCAGACTCTGCGGAGGGATATAGAAGCTGATGGCATTGTCGATCACATCCGCGCGAATGTTGTCGATGACATCGGAAATGTCTTCCGCCGCCAACAATTCATTGCGCTGCTGGTAAATGACCCGACGCTGGTCGTTTGCCACGTCATCGAATTCCAGCAGGTGTTTGCGGATGTCGAAGTTGCGGCCCTCCACCTTGCGCTGGGCTTTCTCGATGGCGTTGGTCACCATGCGGTGTTCGATCGCCTCTCCTTTTTCCATTCCCAGGGCGCGCATCATGTTTTTCACCCGATCAGAGGCAAACAGGCGCATCAAAGGATCTTCCAGCGACAGGTAGAAACGGGAAACACCGGGATCGCCCTGACGCCCTGCACGACCGCGGAGCTGGTTATCAATCCGGCGTGACTCGTGTCGCTCCGTACCGAGAATGTGCAGACCACCCGCAGCAATCACCTGATCGTGACGCTTCTGCCAGCCAGCCTTCACCTCGGCGATCTGCTGTTCGGAAGCATTTTCCAACTCAGCCAGTTCCGCCTCCCAATTACCACCGAGCACGATATCAGTACCGCGACCGGCCATATTCGTAGCGATAGTCACGCTTCCCGGACGCCCTGCCTGAGCGATGATCTGGGCTTCTTTCTCGTGGTACTTGGCGTTCAGTACTTGGTGGGGAATCTTAGCTACCCGCAACCGCTCGGACATTGCCTCGGATGTCTCAATGGAAGCGGTGCCCACAAGCACCGGGGCTCCGGCCTCGATACAGGAGCGCACATCCTCCACCACCGCATCATATTTTTCATCAGTCGTCAGGTAGATGAGATCATTCAGATCCTTACGGGCAATTTCCTTGTTGGTTGGAATCACCACGACATCCAGCCCATAGATCTGGTGGAACTCATAGGCTTCAGTATCTGCAGTACCGGTCATCCCGGCCAATTTTTCGTAGAGACGGAAGTAGTTCTGGAAGGTGGTGGACGCGAGTGTCTGGCTCTCACTGCGAATATTCACCCCCTCTTTCGCCTCGATAGCCTGGTGCAGACCTTCGGACAGACGGCGCCCCACCATGGTACGACCGGTGTGCTCATCGATTAGAATCACTTCGCCGTTCTGGACGATGTATTCCACATCCTTGTGGAACAAATTGTGCGCTTTCAGCGCTGCCTGCACATGATGCAACAAACCCAGATTACTGGCGTTATAGAGACTATCTCCCTCTTGAAGTAAGCCTTCACTTTCAAGCATCGACTCAATTTTCTTGTGGCCATCTTCAGTCAACTCCACCTGACGGGATTTTTCATCGATACTGAAATCCCCAGGATTTTCATCGCTGTGTACCTTCAGCAACGGAATCAGTCCATTCATTCGCTTGTACAGCGCGGAACTGTCCTGGGCGGCGCCGGAAATAATCAAGGGCGTTCGCGCCTCATCAATGAGAATGGAGTCCACCTCATCGACAATGGCAAACGTCTGCCCCCGCTGTACCTTGTCCTGAACACGCAACACCATGTTGTCGCGCAGGTAATCGAAGCCGTATTCGTTGTTGGTGCCATAGGTGATGTCTGCCTGATAGGCCTGGTACTTCTCTTCGGGCCCCTGCTGGGAAACGACAACACCAACTTGCATACCGAGAAACTCGTAGACCGGCTGCATCCAGTGGGCATCACGCTTGGCCAGGTAATCATTCACCGTCACGATGTGGACGCCGCGACCAGGAATAGCATTCAGGTAGGCGGGCAGCGTTGCCACCAGGGTCTTACCCTCACCGGTGCGCATTTCAGCAATACGACCTTCATGCAGCGTAATACCCCCGATCAGCTGCACATCGAAATGACGCATTCCCAGGGTGCGGCGAGCTGCCTCCCGGACTACAGCAAAGGCCTCTGGGAGCAACTGGTCCAGAGATTCACCACTGCTGTAGCGCTGGCGAAATTCGTCGGTCTTACCTTTCAGCTGTTCATCACTGAGGGAAGAGACACTCTCCTCCCAACCGTTCACCTGCTTGACAAGCTTACGCATCCGCTTGATTTCACGATCATTTTTACTGCCAAACAGTTTCTTTATGAGTTTCATCATCAAAATCCACGTCACTAAACGCGCACGGGCGCGGGTATCTAAATCAGTAGGAGAAAAAAGGAGGGAGGGGGGAGTTAACGGATGGTACGGCGAATATAGCTGGCGGGATCAACCGCGCGGCCATTTTTATAGACTTCAAAGTGGACATGAGGGCCGGTGGAACGACCACTGCTTCCCATCAGGGCGATCACCTCACCCTTTTTCACCAGATCGCCGACCTTGACCCGATTCTCACTGTTGTGGGCATAGCGGGTTACGTGACCCTCGCCGTGATCGAGTTCAACCATCTGGCCATAGCCATTGCGCTCACCGGACCAGGTCACGACCCCGGCGGCAACAGCGACAACCTCTGAACCAAGCTTGCCGGCAAAATCCACACCGTTGTGCCAGGCGCGGTGACCAGTGAAGGGATCTGTGCGACGCCCAAAGCCGGATGACATCCAGCCTTTTTTGACCGGGCGACCGGTAACGGCACTCTGCCGCTGAACATTGCGGTCCATCATCAGTGACTCGAGAATGCCCAGCTGGCTTTCCCGACTATCCAGTTGCGCCTCCAGCTGCTGGAACAGGTCCTCCAGTTCAGCGTACTGATAGGACTGTTGGGCATCCTGTTCAGGACCACCCACTGCCGGTTGCTGGCTGAAATCGAATTCCCCGTCTTCCAGTCCGGAAACCTCGGACAATCGTTCGCCCAGGGCGTCCAGGCGCACCAGTCTCGCCTGCAACTCCGCCAGCTTCAGGGTCAATGCTTCCACTTTCTGGCGGGCATCTTCACGACCGGAATCCAGCTCAGCCTGCTGTAGCTCCAGCTCCTGGCGCATGGATTCGATAAGGCTTAGATCAATGGGGAGAGCGTTGCTGGTGAGGAGGGAGCCAATCAGAATGCCGCCCGTCACGGGCAGCCCCAGCATACACATAGACAACAGCACCCGGGCCCAGTTATTCAGGGTCAGGGAACGGGTGGTACCCTTGCGATTGCTGATGAAAATGATTTTCACGGCGTAACCGGCATTACCTGCTTCTGTTTTCTTACGCCCACACTATACGGCGAGCAACGGCTTCATGTATGAGATCGGGGCCTCATCTTCGTCATTTTCAAAAGTGACGAACTCCCACGCATCTTCCTGGGCAATCAGCGCCCGGAGAGACGCATTATTCAGTCCGTGCCCGGACTTGTGGGCGACAAATTCACCAATCAGGCTGTTGCCCAGCAAATACAGATCGCCGATCGCATCGAGGATCTTGTGTTTGACAAACTCGTCTTCGTAGCGAAGACCGTCCTCATTTAACACCTGATATTCGTCGACGACAATAGCGTTGTCCATACTACCGCCGCGAGCCAGCCCTTTTGAACGCAAATATTCGATTTCGTGCATGAAACCAAAGGTGCGAGCGCGGCTAACTTCCTTCACGAAAGAGGTACTACAGAAATCCACTTCTGCCTTGAGAGTCCGGTTGTGGAACACCGGATGATCAAAATCAATGGAAAAACTGACCTTGAAACCGTTATAGGGACGGAACGAAGCAGTCTTGTCACCATCGGTCACCGTAAGCGGTCGCTTGATACGGATAAATTTCTTCGGCTCTTCCTGTTCCCGGATACCGGCTGATTGCAGCAGGAATACAAAGGGACCGGCACTGCCATCCATGATCGGCACTTCCGGAGCGGTCACATCGATGATGGCGTTATCGATACCCAGGCCAGCCATGGCGGATAGCAGGTGCTCCACCGTGGAGACTTTCACATCGCCATTGACCAGGGTAGTTGAAAGTGTTGTTTCGCCGACATTCTCTGCCTTGGCGATGATTTCCACCACCGGATCAAGGTCGGTGCGGCGGAAAATGATCCCTGTATTCACTGGAGCGGGATGGAGGGTCAGGTACACTTTTTCGCCCGTGTGCAGACCAACACCCGTGGCGCGAATCATGTTGTTAAGGGTACGCTGTCGAATCATGCCTTACCGATTACCTGCAAGAAAAGCAGTGGAAATGAAAACTGGGCGCCATACTAGCAGAACAGCGCCCAGAGCTCCATAAAACGAACCGCCGACCGGTTCGAGGGGTTTAGTCGGCGGCCCGTTTCAGGCCTCGGTCCTGGCAAGCGGCTATCAATCCGCCTGGCGACGCAGGAACGCCGGAATATCCAAGTAGTCCATGTCGGCATCGGCACGCGGATCGAGCTTGCGAGCAACTGCCTCACCAGTGCTGGGACCACGGCGAATCACAGTGGGTTTGTCTAGCACCTCATAATCCGGTTCACCACTGCTTTTGCGCAGGTTAACTGCCGGAGCGGGACCATTGTCCACCACCTTGGTGGGCTGCTTGCGCTCAATGCTCTGGCCCAGCCCGGTTGCCACCACGGTAACACGAAGCTTGTCACCCATGTCAGGATCGATAACCGTGCCCACTACCACGGTGGCATTGTCAGAGGCGAAGGCTTCAACCGTATCACCCACATCGGAGAACTCACCCAGGGACAGATCGGGACCGGCGGTGATATTGACCAGAATTCCGCGAGCTCCCTGCAGATTAATATCTTCCAACAACGGACTGTGAATGGCCGTTTCCGCGGCAATGCGGGCACGATCTTCACCGGTAGCCTCACCGGTACCCATCATGGCCTGCCCCATTTCAGACATTACGGTACGCACGTCGGCAAAGTCGACGTTAATCATACCGGGACGGATGATCAGGTCGGCAATGCCCTGTACCGCACCCAACAGTACATCGTTGGCAGCCTTGAAAGCCTCCAGCAGGCTGGTGGTCTTGCCCAGCACCTGCAACAGCTTTTCATTAGGCACGGTGATCAGGGAGTCCACCTTATCCTTCAATTCTTTCAGGCCTTCTTCAGCGATGGCCATACGCTTGCGGCCTTCAAAAACGAACGGACGGGTTACCACAGCCACGGTAAGAATACCCAGCTCCTTGGCCACGTCCGCCACGATCGGTGCCGCACCGGTTCCGGTACCACCACCCATACCGGCGGTGATGAAGACCATGTCCGCTCCCTGTAAAACGTCGGCAATGCGGTCGCGATCCTCGATCGCCGCATGGCGACCCACTTCCGGATTGGCACCTGCTCCCAGCCCCTTGGTCAAGCCATTGCCAAGTTGCAGAATAGTGGCACCGCCGATGTCCTTGAGAGCCTGAGCATCGGTATTGGCACAAATAAACTCCACACCGTCCACGGAACTGTTCATCATGTGGCGAACAGCGTTACCACCGCCCCCACCGACCCCGATGACTTTGATTTCCGCGCTGTCCGGCACGCTATCAACGATCTGAAACATAATTAATACCCCTCGATTGGTCCTGAGTTAAACGCCTGTTGATTACAAATTGCCCTGAAACCAGCCTTTCAGTCGGCTGATAAAACCTTCCTTGCTCACTTCCCGGCGGCGGCTCACCTTGTTGCCTTCCTGTTGCTGCTGCATGCCATACATCAGCAATCCGACCCCGGTGGAGTAAATGGGGTTGTCGACGATATCGATCAGCCCCTTGATGTTCTGTGGAGAGCCCAGGCGTACCGGCATGTGGAAAATTTCTTCCGCCAGCTCCACCACGCCCTCCATCTTGGCGGTACCGCCGGTCAGCACCATGCCAGCCGCCACCAGATCCTCGAATCCACTGCGACGAAGTTCTGCCTGAATCAGGGTGAACAGTTCGTCGTAACGGGGTTCCACTACTTCCGCCAACGCCTGGCGTGACAGATCCCGCGGCGGGCGCTCGCCGACGCTCGGCACCTTGATGGTTTCATCGGGGCCGGTCAGCTTGGCCAGCGCACAGGCGTACTTGATCTTCAGGTCCTCGGCATGGGCCGTAGGAGTACGCAGCGCGTGGGCGATATCGTTAGTCACCTGATCACCGGCAATCGGAATCACACCGGTATGGCGGATCGCACCGTCGGTGAAAATGGCGATATCGGTAGTGCCGCCGCCGATATCCACCAGGCAGACACCGAGTTGTTTTTCGTCCTCGGTGAGTACCGCATAGGAAGAAGCCAACTGCTCCAGGATGATGTCATCTACTTCCAGGCCGCAGCGGCGGATACATTTTTTGATGTTCTGGGCGGCATTGGCGGCGCAGGTCACCAGATGCACCTTAGCCTCCAGGCGCACCCCTGACATCCCCAACGGCTCGCGCACGCCTTCCTGGTTGTCGATGATGAATTCCTGGGGCAACACGTGGAGGATCTCCTGGTCCGCTGGAATCGCCACCGCCCGTGCCGCATCGATCACTCGCTCGATATCAAGCGACATCACCTCGCGATCTCTTATCGCCACAATCCCGTGGGAATTGAGGCTGCGAATGTGGCTGCCAGCGATCCCCGCGTAAACCGAGTGGATGTGACAGCCCGCCATCAGCTCCGCTTCCTCAATGGCGCGCTGGATGGAATGGACCGTGGACTCGATGTTCACCACCACCCCTTTTTTCAGGCCTGAGGAGGGATGAAGGCCAGTGCCGACGATCTCCAGAGTGCCGCCGGGGCCGGCCATTCCAACGATAGAAACCACCTTGGACGTACCGATATCCAACCCGACTATCAATCTTTCGTCATTTGAGTTCGCCATTTTCGACCTCACACTCGTTCCGTCACCGCAGAGACACTGCTCAATTTCTGCCCTACCTGCTCACCCGACCAGGCCTGTTTCGCCAACCACTCCACGGCGACGCCGTTGTCATAGCGGATATCTACTTTGGCGACCTGTTCAACCTTGCTTTTCAATTCACTTTCCCAAACCACCAGAAAGCGGCGCATTTTTTCCATCACGTGATCCCGGCCAATCACCAGCTCGAGCCCGTTGTCCAGCTTCAGCCACCAGGCACCGCGGTCATCCCGCTTCAGCGCCGCCACTCGCAGACCTGAGGGCTGTAGCAGCTGCACCATTTCCCGGTAGGACTTCATCAACTGCCGCTCGCTCTGATCCCCCCCCAGCAACATCGGCAGGAAGGCCAACCTGACGTTATCCCCGATCTCCTTGCGCTCTCCGCGCGCATTCAGGAAACCACTGCTGCCCCAGCGGGCAATCGGGACTTCTTCAGTAACGGTAATTACCAGGCTGTCCGGCCAACGACGGCTCACCTTGGCCTGCTGAATCCAGGGGTGCAGCTCCAGCTCACGGCGTATCTTTTGCAGATCCAGACTGAGGAAGCCCCCGGTGACCAACGGCTCAACCATCTGCTGCACGTCCACCTGCTCCACCTGCGTAAATTCTCCATTCACCGCGATCACACCAATGGCCACGTTGAGCCTCTGGTAAATTTTCTCCAGTCCCCAGCCGGAAGCGCTCAACAGCATCGCCACCAGCATCAGGGTTCCCGCCTGACGCAACCAGCCAAGCCGCTCACGCAACGGCGTACGCTGCTTCTGCCGCAGAGCACCATGGGACTGGCCGGCACCAAACATTCAGCCTTTCCCCCGGGCAAGGCTGGTATCGAGCACCTTCAGTACCAGCTCGTCAAAGCTGTAACCGGCCACCCTGGCCGCCATCGGCACCAGGCTGTGATCTGTCATACCCGGCACGGTGTTCACCTCCAGCAGAAAGAACTCCCCGCTCTGATTGGCCATGACGTCCACTCGCCCCCAGCCGCTGCAGCCAAGGCTGCTGAATGCCTGCCAGGCCAGCTGTTTCAAGGCCGTTTCTTCTTCAGCCCCCAGTCCGCAGGGACAGAGGTAACGGGTGTCATCCGCCAGGTACTTGGCATTGAAATCGTAAAAACTGTGGTCTGTTTCCAGCTTGATGGGAGGCAGCACCTCACCATTCAATATGGCCACGGTGTACTCCGCCCCGGTAATCCATTGTTCGGCAATGACGCTGCTATCCAGTGCCGCCGCTTCGCGCCAGGCCGCCTCCAGTGCTGCCGGGCTATCAGCGCGGGTCATACCCAGACTGGAGCCCTCGTGGGCCGGCTTTACCATCACTACGCCGCCCAATTGATCCAGAATGTCCTGCCAGTTGCTGCACTCATCGAGCACGGCAAATTTGGCTGTGGGCAAACCCACCCCTGTCCAGAATTGCTTGGTGTGCAATTTATCCATGGCCAGGGCCGAGGCAAAAACACCACTGCCGGTGTAGGGCAACCCCAGCAATTGAAGGGCGCCCTGCAGGGAGCCATCTTCCCCACCCGGGCCATGCAGCATGATCAGCACCCGATCCAGGCCGAGGTTTGGCAGTTGCGTCAACAGATCCGTGCCGGCATCCACAGGCTCTAGGTCGACACCACTGCGCTCCAGCGAAGCAATGACGGCGCGCCCGGAAATCAATGAGATCTCCCGTTCTGACGAAGTGCCTCCATAGAGCACCCCCACCCGTCCGTACTTCTCTTTCATCGCTTCACTGACAGCCATATTCGTATCCACAACCCACTATCTGAGCTTTCTTTCATCAAGCATTTTCACCAGTTTGCCGACACTGCCGGCACCCTGGGTGATGACCATGTCGTCGCCCTGTACGATATCCTTGAGCACATCCCCCACAGACTCGATGTCGGCCACATAAATCGGGTCCACCAGCCCTCGCTGGCGAATGCTGCGGCACATGGCGCGGCTGTCTGCACCGGGGATCTCCTCCTCACCGGCCGGGTATACCTCCAGCAGGATCAGCACGTCACAGCTCGACAGCACCTGCACGAAATCCTCGTAGAGATCTCGGGTTCTGGTGTAACGGTGGGGCTGAAAAATCATTACCAGGCGTTTTTCCGGCCAACCTTCGCGAACCGCCTTGATGGTCGCAGCCACTTCCCGGGGATGGTGACCGTAGTCGTCCACCAGCATCGCTGTTCCGCCAGTAACCGGGTACTCACCGTAAATCTCAAAGCGACGGCCGACGCCCTGGAATCCCGCCAGACCTTTCTGGATAGCTTCCTCGGCCAGCCCCTCATCTGTGGCCACGGCAACCACCGCCGTGGCATTGAGCACGTTGTGTACTCCGGGGATGTTCAGCTCAATCGCCAGCGGTTCTGCACTCTCTGGCCGGTGAACCAGAAAGCGGCTGCTACCCTGTCTGATAACCACATCGGAGATCCGGAAATCCGCATCTTCGGCAAAGCCGTAGGTCAGCACCGGTCGCGATACCGAAGGCAGAATGTCGCGCACCACCGGATCGTCGATACAGAGCACCGCCAAACCGTAAAACGGCAGGTTGTGCAGGAATTCCACAAAGGTCTGCTTCAGCCGATTGAAATCAAAGCCGTAGGTTTCCATGTGATCCGCATCGATATTGGTGACCACTGCCACCATCGGCTGCAGGTGCAGGAAGGAGGCGTCGCTCTCGTCCGCCTCGGCCACCAGGTAGCGACTGACCCCCAGCCGCGCGTTGGTGCCGGCTCCTTTCACCAGTCCACCGATCACAAATGTCGGGTCCTCTCCGGCAGCGGCCAGAACCGACGCCAGAAGACTGGTGGTAGTGGTCTTGCCGTGGGTGCCCGCCACGGCAATGCCGTGCCGATAGCGCATCAGTTCAGCCAGCATTTCCGCACGGCGCACAATCGGGATACGTTGCTCCCGAGCACTGACCATTTCCGGATTGCTCTCGGACACGGCAGAAGACTGCACCACCACATCGGCACCACTGATGTTGGCGCCATTGTGGCCAGTCATGATGCGGGCCCCGAGGCGACGCAGCCGGGAAGTATTGCTGTTGTCCGCCAGATCAGAGCCGGATATTTCATAGCCCTGATTGAGCAGCACTTCAGCGATACCGCACATGCCACTGCCGCCGATACCAATGAAATGGATACGACGGATGCGACGCATTTCCGGCACGGAGTGCACGCCGTTACTTGCCATGGCACACCTCCTCACAAATGTCTGCTACCCGCTCCGCCACACCGACCTTTGCCAGCTTGCGGGCATTGCCGCCCATGTTGCGCAGGCGCTGCGCATCGCCCATCCATTCCCGCAGCAGGGCAGCAAGCTTCTCGGCTGTCAGATCCGCCTGCTGGATCAGTTCTGCCGCGCCGCCATTCACCAGCCAGCGGGCATTGCCGGTCTGGTGGTCGTCGATGGCGAACGGGAAAGGCACCAAAACAGAAGCCACTCCGGCTGCCGCCAGCTCAGATACGGTCAGAGCACCGGAACGACAGACCACCAGATCTGCCCAGCCGTAGGCGCCCGCCATGTCAGCAATAAACGGCTCAACCTGTCCCTCAACGGCACACTGACGATAGGCTTCTTCCGTCGCTTGCTGATGTGCACGACCACACTGGTGGCGCACCTGTGGGCGCTCGCTTTCCGGCAACAGGGCCAGTGCCTCCGGTACCAGCTGGTTGATCGCCAAGGCGCCGAGGCTGCCCCCCAGTACCAGCAAGTGGCGAGAACGGTCCTCCAAGGCAATCCGCGTGCCCGGTTCGGGCAATTCGCTGATCTCTGCACGGACCGGGTTGCCGGTCCATTCACCACGCGGCAACGCCCCGGGGAATGCCGTCAGGACCCGATTCGCCACCTTGCCCAGCAGGCGATTGGTAGTGCCGGCTACGGCGTTCTGCTCGTGAATCACCAGTGGAATTCCCAACAGTTTCGCGGCAGCGCCACCGGGACCGGAGGCGAAGCCACCCAACCCGAGCACCGCGTCGGGCCGCTCCCGGCGCAGCACCCCAAGGGCCTGCCACAGCGCCCGCAGCAAAAGCAGCGGTGCCCACAGCAGTTTCGCGAAACCCTTGCCGCGCAGCCCTTCGACATGGATGTAGTTGATAGGGAAGTTTTTGGCAGGCACCAGCTCCGCCTCGATACCGCGCCGGGTACCGAGCCATGAAACAGCGACGCCACGAGCACGCAGCGCTTCCGCCACCGCCAGCGCCGGAAACACGTGACCGCCGGTACCGCCAGCCATCACCACCACTTTGTTACATCTCCGCTCTGTCACGTCTCACCTGTCTGGCTACTGCCGGGACATCATCCATCTCCCGGTTGATCCGCAACACCAGCGCCACCATGGCGCAACACATCAAAAAACTACTGCCGCCGTAACTGATAAATGGCAGGGTCAACCCCTTGGTGGGCAACAGCCCCGAGGTAACGCCCATATTGATAAAGGCCTGACCCGCCAGCATGATGGCGATGCCGAAACAGCTATAGGCGGCAAACCAGTCCTCCAGTGCTACTGCCCGCCTGGCCACGTGGACAATCCGTGACACCAGCAGAATGTAGAGTCCAATGGCCAGCACCACACCCATCAAGCCGAACTCCTCGGCGTAAATGGCAAACACGAAATCCGTGTGTGCTTCCGGCAGGTAGAACAGCTTCTGCACACTGTTGCCCAGTCCAACGCCGAACCATTCCCCGCGGCCGAAAGCAATCAAGGACTGGGTCAACTGGTAGCCGGTGTCATACTGGTCCGCCCAGGGGTCCAGGAAAGTCACCAGGCGCTGCAAGCGATAGGGGGACAGCAGCGCCACGGAAGCCAGTGCACTGACACCGCCAGCCAGAATCAGGGAGAACTGCCACAATTTCGCCCCGCCCATGAACAGCATGCCCAACACAGTGGCAGCCATCACCACGGAGGAGCCGAAATCCGGTTGCAGCAGCAACAACAGGGCTATCAGCCCCACCAGTCCGATCGGCTTGGCAAAATAGTGCCAATTTTCACGCAGGTCCCGTTGGTAGCGCGCCAGGTAACCGGCGGTGAACAGGATCATCATGAACTTGGCCACTTCCGAGACCTGCAGGTTGAGCGGCCCTAGGGGAATCCAGCGCTGGCTGCCATTGACTCGCCGGCCGATGCCGGGAACCAGCACCGCCAGTAGCAACAACACTGTCAGGACCAACAGGGGAAGGCCGTAGTGGAACCAGAAACGGGACGGGATATTGAGTACCACCGCCGCCACCGCCAGTCCCATCGTCACAAACATCAGGTGTCGCTCAAGATAAAAGAAGGCGTCCCCATAGCTGTGCTCCGCAAAGCTGATGGAAGCGGAAAAAATCATCACCAGGCCGATGGAAGCGATCGCCAGGGCAGACAACAGCAGCGCCTGGTCCAGCTCGCGGATATAGGCTGAGCAGCGAGACCATCCAGCCAGCAAGGTGCTCACGCCAAACCCTCCACGGCTGCGGCAAAACAGCGCCCGCGGTCCTCAAAACCTTTGAACATGTCAAAGCTGGCACAAGCCGGCGACAACAGCACGACATCCCCCGGCTGAGCCACTTGGCGGGCTGCGGCAACCGCTGCTTCCATGCCAGTCGCATAAACGGTGGCAACCGCTCCGGACACAACATTATCGATCTCCGGGCCATCTTCCCCGATCAGCACCAGTTGCTTGACCGCGCCAGGCAGCGCCGTAGCCAACGGCGCAAAATCCTGGCCTTTGCCCTGCCCACCGGCAATCAGGATCAGGTTCTCCCCCTGAGCCAACCCCGCAATGGCCGCCAGCGTGGCGCCCACATTGGTGGCCTTGGAATCGTTGATGTAGGTAACTCCCTGCCGCTCGTCCACCACCTGACAGCGGTGTTCCAGCCCCTTGAAATGGCGCAGCGTGGCGAGCATGGAAGCCATTGGTAGTCCAACCGCGTTACCCAGCGCCAGAGCCGCCAGGGCATTGGCCGTGTTGTGGCGCCCCTTGATACCCAGTTCGCGCTCCGCCATCAGTGGCTCGAACTGGTAGAACAGCCAGGGTTCGCCCTGGTGGGCTCTCATGCCAAAGCCTTTGAAGTCCGGCTGACCGAGCCCAAAACTCCACTGCTTGACCGCCTCGCCTACCATCGGCGTGGTGAGCGCATCATCGCGATTGATCACCACCTGGCGGGCCCCGATAAAAATGCGGTGTTTCGCCTGGTGATAATCCAGCAGCCCCGCATAGCGATCCATGTGATCTGCACTGATATTCAGCACCGTCGCCACTTCGGCGTTCATGGCCAGCACTGATTCCAGCTGAAAACTGGACAGTTCCAGCACATAGAGCTGCGCAGCCGGGTCCAGCAGATCCAGGGCAGGGACCCCGAGGTTTCCGCCAACCCCGGCACTGACACCGGCGTCTGCACACATTTCCCCTACCAGGGTAGTAACGGTGCTTTTACCGTTGGAACCGGTAATCGCCACGATGGGGGCATTGGCTGCCCTGGCGAACAATTCGATGTCATTGATGACCGGGATGCCAGCGGCAATAGCCCGCTGTACCGCCGGATGCTGGCGGGTCAGTCCTGGGCTGAGAATCACCTCATCTGCATCCAGCAGCGCATCATCGGACAGCCCCCCCAGCATTACCGGCACGTCCGGCAACTCCTGCTGTAACTGCTCCAATTTCGGCGGCTGCGCGCGGGTATCGCAAATGGCAAAACGCTCGCCAAGCCGCGCCAGATGGCGGGCCACAGACAAACCGGTGACGCCGAGTCCGACGATCACTTTCAGTTTGCTGCTGGCTATCAATTGCGTCATTGCCACTCTCCGCCCGTCCCGCTCAACGCAGCTTCAACGTTGCCAGGCCGAACAACACCAGCACCAGGGTGATGATCCAGAAGCGCACGATCACCCGCGGCTCCGGCCAGCCTTTCAATTCAAAGTGGTGATGGATCGGCGCCATGCGGAAAATTCGGCGCCCGGTCAGCTTGAAAGATGCGACCTGCATGATCACCGACACAGTTTCCAGCACGAACACCCCACCCATGATGAAGAACACAATTTCGTGGCGGACTACCACCGCAATGACGCCCAGCGCAGCACCGAGTGCCAGCGCGCCCACGTCGCCCATGAACACCTGGGCCGGGTAAGTGTTAAACCAGAGGAAGCCGAGTCCGGCTCCGGCAATGGCTGCACAGAACACCACCAACTCTCCCGCGCCAGCCACATAGGGAATGCGCAGGTAATCGGAGAACTGGACGTTGCCCACCAGGTAGGCGAATACTCCCAGCGCACCCGCCACCAGCACGGTAGGCATGATTGCCAGGCCATCGAGTCCATCCGTGAGGTTCACGGCATTACTGCTGCCGACGATCACGAAATAGGTCAGCACCACATAGAACATGCCCAGTGGCAACGCCACCTCTTTGAAAAAGGGAATAATCAGTTCGTTTTCGGCACCGGTGCTGCCAGTCACATACAGAAATACGGCCGCGCCCAGTCCCGCTACGGACTGCCAGAAGTACTTCCAGCGCGCCGGCAAACCCTTGGAATTTTTTTCCACCACCTTGCGGTAATCGTCCACCCAGCCCACTGCGCCGAACACTGCCGTGACAATGACCACCACCCACACATAGTGATTGCTCAAGTCTGACCAGAGCAGGGCGCTGACGAAGATCGACAACAGGATCAACGCTCCGCCCATGGTGGGAGTGCCGGACTTGCTGAGGTGGCTCTGCGGCCCATCGGTGCGCACAGACTGGCCGATCTGCAGGTAATTGAGTTTGCGGATCATGCTGGGACCGAGCATCAGCGCGATGCCCAGTGCGGTCAGCACACCGAGAATGGCCCTGAAGGTCAGGTATTTGACCACTCCAAAGACCGTGAAATACTGCGACAGGTAGTCGGCAAGCCAAAGCAGCATAATTACAGTTCTCCCCTGTCAGTTATCTGTTGCACTACCGTCTCCATCGCCATAAACCTGGAACCTTTCACCAATACCACCGAGCCCGGCTCAAGCAGCTGCTGCAGACGCTTTACCAGCGCATCCTTGCTGTCGAAATGTTCTCCACCAGCGCCAAATTCGCGCACGGTATTAATACTCAGGGGGCCAACGGCCAACAGACGGGGGACACCCTGCTGAGCTGCATAGCGGCCCACATCTCCGTGCAACCCTGCTTCGTCAGCACCCAGCTCCCCCATATCTCCCAGCACCAGAATCGGATCGCCTTTCATCGCCAGCAGCGCGTCTACCGCCGCCTTCACCGACCCCGGATTAGCGTTGTAGCTGTCGTCGATGACAGTGGCACCAGTGGAAAGCACCTTGCGATTCATGCGTCCTGGAACCGGCTGCATTTTGCCCAAACCGATAGCGATTGCTTCCAGTTCGGCCCCTGCAGCGTACGCACAGGCCGCTGCCGCCAGGGCATTGGCCACATTGTGGCGACCGCTGATGGTCAAGCTCACAGCCATTTCTCCTACCGGGGTAATCAGCACAAAGCGGTAACAACCGGATTCGTCTGCTTGCAGATCCCGGGCGCGGAAATCGGCCACTTCCGATTTCATGGAGAAGCCCAGCACCGGGGCCGCGGCAGAGGCGCGCCAGCGATCCGCCCAGGCTTCATCAAAGTTGATCACTGAGACGCCCTCGGGAGCCACACCGCGGTAGATTTCACCCTTGGCCAGCGCCACGCCATCCAGGCTCCCAAAACCCGCGACATGCGCCGGCAATACGTTGTTGACCAGCACCACATCGGGACGAGCCAGACTGCACAGGTAGGCGATCTCGCCGGGGCCGCTGGCCCCCATCTCGATCACGGCAAAGCGGTGGCGGGACTCCAGCTGCATCAGGGTCAACGGCACACCGATCTGATTGTTAAGGTTGCCGCGGGTGGCCAGTACCGGACCACATTCGCCCAGAATGGCAGCGATCATTTCCTTGACGGTGGTTTTGCCGCTGCTGCCAGTCACCGCCACCAGCGGGCCGTGAAAGGCGCGGCGGTTGAGCAGCGCCAGCTGCCCCAGGGCCAAGGTGGTATCCGGCACCACCCACTGAGGCACGTTAATGTCCCGGGCCGGACGCTCAACCACCATGCCACAGGCACGTGTGGCGACGTCCGAAAGGAACTGGTGAGCGTCAAAACGCTCTCCCCGCAATGCCACAAACAGTTCACCTTCCGCCAGCTTGCGACTATCTGTGCTGACCTCTGAGAACTGGCAATCCGGGTACATCAGCGTACCGCCAAATTCCTGAGCTGCTGCCGACAAGCTTAGGGCACGGATCATCGGCACCCCCCGCGCTGATGCAGCGCCAATCTCGCTTCCGCCAAGTCGCTGAACGGCAGGCGTCGGGCACCCACCAGCTGGTAATCTTCGTGGCCTTTGCCGGCGATCAATACCAGATCGCTGTCCGCGGCTTCCCAGATCGCATTGCGGATCGCCTGGGCGCGATCGGGAATGACGTCGACGGATTTCTCCGGTACAACACCCTCAAAAATGTCACGGATTATCCCGTCGGGGTCTTCAGAGCGCGGATTGTCACTGGTCACAATCACACGATCCGCCAGGCGGCTGGCGATTTCACCCATCAGCGGCCGCTTGCCGCGATCGCGATCACCGCCACAGCCAAACACGCACCACAGCTGTCCTGCGCAATGTTCGCGCAAAGTAGCCAGCGCCTTCTCCAGCGCGTCCGGGGTGTGGGCGTAATCGACCACCACCCGCGGGCCGGGAATACCCATCACCATTTCCATGCGCCCGGCCACAGACTGCAACCGCGGAATCAAGGAGAGAACCTGCTCAAGCGCCATACCCTGCGCACAGGCCACTGCCACCACCGCCAACAGATTTTCCAGATTGAAACGGCCCAACAGCGCACTGTTCAGTTGCCCCTCACCCCAGGGAGTCTGCACACGGGCTGAAATGCCCGCAGGAGACAGCACCACCTGATCGGCGCTAACCGCCGCACCCGGGTTGTTGAGCGAATATCCGTACAGGGCCACAGCTGGCGGCAAATGGCTGGCTATCTCTGCACCAACCGGATCATCCACATTGATCACCGCATGCTGCAAACCGGGCATCGCAAACAGCTGTCGCTTGGCCTGGGCGTAGTTGAGCAGGCTGCCGTGGTAGTCCAGATGGTCCCGGGACAGGTTGGTAAACACGCCGGTGGTAAAATTCAGCGCCGCTACCCGCGATTGCGCGAGGCTGTGGGAGGAGACCTCCATTGCTACACGCGCCACACCATTTGCCACGTCATCTGCCAGCAGCGCCTGCACTGTCAACGCATCCGGCGTGGTCATGCCGGTGTCGGAAAGTGTCACCGAACCATCTCCATAAATGCCGTGTCCCAGGGTACCGAGCACGGCGGATTTTTCACCGGCCAGGCTGTACAGTTGCGCCAGCAACTGGGTACAGGTGGTCTTGCCATTGGTGCCAGTCACCCCGGTGAGAACCAGGTTTTCTGAGGGTTCGCCGTAAAACTTCCCGGCGATCTCGCTGAGCCGATATACCAAGCCCGACAGAGGAATGATTAGCTCTCCGGCCTGCTGCAAGCCTTCAGCTTCTGCCAACACCGCCACAGCACCCGCTTTCAGCACCGCGTCAATAAAGTCGCGACCGTCCACTGTCGCACCCGGCACCGCCAGGAACAGGTCGCCCGGACACAGCTTGCGGCTGTCCAGGCACAAACCGGTTACCTCCAAGGCAGCCAGCCCGTTCGATAACGTCACATCAGGCAGCAGCTCAGACAAACGCACTACCTGGGCATTTCGGGATGCCGCCATCACGTGGCACCTCCCGGCTTGCCCACCACGTGGGTCACCTTTTCTTCGCCCTTCATTTGCGGCGGGATTTTCAGCATGCGCAGGGCATCAGCCACCACATTGGAGAACACCGGGGCGGCGACCTCACCACCAAAGTACTTGCCACCGCGGGGATCGTTGATGATCACCACGGCTACCAGGCGCGGATTGTCCGCCGGCACCATCCCTGCAAACAGGCCCACATAGCGGTTTTTCTCGTAGCCGTTTTTACCCACCTTGTGCACCGTGCCGGTTTTACCCGCCACGTCATAGGAGGGAATTGCCGCCCGGGTTGCGGTGCCGCCGGGACGGGTGACGCTGGTCATCATTTCCCTGAGCTGGGAAACCAGCGCCTTATCCGCCACCTGCACTCCTTCCGGGGCCTCGTCAACTTTCAGCAGGGACACTGGCTTCTTCTCGCCATCGTTGGCAAGCACGGCATAGGCTTCGGCGATCTGCAGCGCCGTCGCCGATAGCCCGTGCCCGAAAGCAAAGTTGGCCCGCTCTACGGGCCGCCAGCGACGATGCTCCGGCAGGCTGCCGGGGCTTTCGCCCGGAAACCCCGTTCCGGGACTCTCCCCCAGCCCCATTCGCGAAAACATCTCGCGTATGTGTTCCGGCTCAAGATCCAGGGCAATTTTGGTAGTGCCCACCTGACTGGACTTCTTTAGCAATGTGGTGAGGTCAATCACCCCGTAATTACTGTGATCGTAAAAGGTCTTGCGACCGACCCGGATATAGCCAGGGTTGGTATCGATAATGGTTTCCGGTGTGTATTTGCCACTTTCCATTGCCGCCAGCACTGTCAGCGGCTTCATGGTTGAGCCAGGCTCGACCAAATCAGTGACTGCGCGGTTGCGCAGGGCATCAGAGCTCAACTGACCCCGGTCATTGGGATTGAAGGAGGGTTGGTTGGCCATGGCCAACACTTCACCGGTTTGAGGATCAAGCAGAACCACGGAACCGGAAGCCGCCTGAAACTTGGCCACCGCCTCCTTCAGCTCGCGATAAGCGGTATATTGCAGCCGCAGGTCGATACTCAGTGCCAGGTTTTCACCGGCCTTCTCGCTGCGCAGCAGCCCCAGCTCCTTGATCACCCGGCCCTTGAGGTCCTTGAGTACCTGCTTGGCGCCGGGGTTACCGGTCAGCAACTCGTCATAGGCCAGCTCCATGCCCTCCTGACCGCGATCATCGATATTGGTGAAACCGATCAATTGGGCCGCCACTTCCCCGGCGGGGTAGAAGCGCTTGTACTCGCCCTGCCCGTAAATACCGGGAATCTCCAGTTCCAGCACCGCGTCCGCCTGCTCGGGGGTAAACTGCCGGGCCAGATACATGAACTCCTTGTCGGCGTAACGGGCAAAGCGCTGCTTCAGCTCGTCCCGACTCATCGAAAGCGCTGCCGCCAGATTCTTCAGAGCAGGAGACTCCAGATTCACCAGCTTGGGATTGGCCCACAGGGTAATCACCGGGGTGCTCACCGCCAGCGGCTCACCGCGGCGATCGGTGATGACTCCTCTATAGGCGGGAATGGACTCGGTACGCAGAGTCCTTGCCATGCCTTGCCCCTGCAGGAACTCGTAGCCTTTATCCACATCCGGCAGAACCTGCAGACCGGCGATATGCCACAATCCCGCAATGGGCAGCACCGCCAACACCGCCACTACCAGCAGGTAGCGCCAGCGCGATATGGTCAGCTTGCCAGGAAGCACCAGCCTATCCACCTATTCCACAACACTCTGAGCGCGAACGATGACAATCTCGGTCGGCTCTGGCACACGCATCTGCAGCTGGCTCTTGGCCAGCTGCTCCACCCTACTTAGGGACGCCCAGGAACTCTGTTCCAACAGATAGCGCCCCCACTCTACTTGCAATGCATTGGCCTGCTGCTCCAGCTTGGCCAGTTCGTTATAAAGCTGACGACAGAGATGGCTTACGTAAACCACCGACAGGGCAGACAGAATCACCCCCAGCCAGAGCAGCGGCAGCAGCCAACCCACTCGTTTTTGGGCGACGCCGGACAAACGCATCAGGCCACCTTCTCCGCCACACGCATTACTGCGCTGCGCGCCCTGGGATTGGCCCCCACTTCTACATCGCCGGGCTTAACGACCTTGCCCACAGAACGCATGCGACGCACGATATCTTTCTCCATGACCGGCAACCCTTTGGGCAGCGGCTTTCCTTTTTCCTGCTCGCGGATAAAGCGCTTTACCATGCGGTCTTCCAGAGAATGGAAACTGATCACCACCAGCCGCCCACCAACCGCCAGCACGTCGAGAACTGACAATAACGCGCGCTCCAGATCTTCCAGCTCGCGATTGATGAAAATTCGAACACCCTGAAATGCGCGGGTAGCCGGATGCTTGCCCTTTTCCCAGGCTGGATTCGCCTCAGAAATAATCGCAGCCAGCCGCGCTGTTCGAGTTATAGGCTGTTCAACGCGGGCGGCAACGATGGCCTTGGCCATACGACGGGAAAAACGCTCTTCGCCGTACTCCCAGAGGACATTGGCAATTTCGGACTCATCGGCCTTGGCCAACCATTCAGCCGCACTGATGCCGCTATCGGGATCCATGCGCATATCCAGAGGGCCATCTCGCAGAAAACTGAACCCGCGCTCCGCCTCGTCCAGCTGCGGGGACGACACACCGAGATCCAGCAACACGCCCTGCACCTTGCCGCTGCGTCCCCTCTCCGCCACCATGGCTGCCAGGTCGGCAAAGGACCCTCGCACCATTTCAAACCGCGGCTCACCAGCCAGTTTTGCCGCTGCCGCTGCACAGGCCGCCGGATCCTTATCCACGGCCATCAGTCTGCCGTCAGGACTCAATCTGGAAAGAATCAGAGAGGAATGGCCTCCGCGGCCAAAGGTACCGTCGATATAGAAACCGTCGGGGTCGGCGACAAGGGCAGCGACTGCCTCGTCCAGCAAAACGGTCGCATGTTCGACCTGTGCCGACATAAACCCGTCCTCAGCGTTACAACGACAGTGATTGCATTTCTTCCGGAATTTCCAGATCGCCAGCGGTTTCCGCCAGCCAATCCGCCCTTCCGGCATTCCAGTTTTCCTCACTCCACAATTCGAGACGGTGACGCTGACCTACCAGAATCACCTTCTTGTCCAGTTGCGCGTACTGGCGCAACTCCGGGGGAATCAAGACCCGACCATTGCCATCGAGCTCCATTTCACGAGCATGACCGATCAGAATGCGCTGCAATTTGCGCGTAGTGGGATTGAAGGTGGGTAATTGAGCGATTTGCGCTTCGATCTTTTCCCACTCTTGCAGGGGATAGATCAGCAAACACTTGTCTTGTATGTCGATGGTCGCAATCAACACACCGCTACAGCCGGACTCAATGGCATCGCGATAGCGTGCCGGGATCGCCATGCGACCCTTGGCATCCATGTTGATTTCATTGCTGCCTCTGAACACGCCCACTCAACCGTTCCGGGTTCTGCCTGCCTTTAAGGGCAAAAAACCACTTTGCCCCACTTTCTCCCACTTTTCGTCACTATATGCCGACCAAGGGCAAAGTCAAGGCCAAAATCGGGGAGAAATTCAGAAGAAAGTCTTAAAAACTCAATAAGTTGCGTGCCGGCGCCACCTTCACAAAAGGCGACCAAAAAATATCATTTTTAGAAACAGCTCGATAGAAAAATCACTTCACAAACCACTTTAAGTAAAGGGGCGCAAAAATTCGATCGCACAAAAAATAACCAAGTTGTGTTTATTTTTTAACCAAAAAAGCAGCGAGACAATCGCGAAACAGTGCACCCCAAAGTGGAGGGGGATTAAAAGTATCCGAGGAAGGAAAAAGAAATGGGAGTTGGCCTGTAAGCCGGGTTCTGTCGAGGACAATCATTCATCTAGTACGCACGTCACCGTACATATCAAGCGACCTACCCGGGTCCAGCGCGGGCCACGCCAAAGGACCCCTATTTGGTCTTGCTCCGAGTGGGGTTTACCGTGCCACGAACTGTTACCAGTCGTGCGGTGCGCTCTTACCGCACCCTTTCACCCTTACCTGTGCCGCGAACGGCCATCGGCGGTCTGCTCTCTGCTGCACTTTCCGTAGGCTCACGCCCCCCAGGTATTACCTGGCACCCTGCCCTGCGGAGCCCGGACTTTCCTCCCCCATGCACCCACTGTCACCTGCGGAGACAGAGAGAAACACGGCGACGATTGTCCGGCCAACTCCCACGGCAAGGGTAACACGAAGGACTTATTCCGGCGAGATTAAAGCCCCCTTGCAATCACCTGCAATCACCTGCAATCACCTGCAATCATTTGGTCATTTTTTGACCTGATCGATAGTGAACTGGAGCTGTATTCGGTAGTCTTATCGAATTCTACGCGAGGGGAAAACGTAAGATGCAACGAATCGTGGTGATCAACCCCAAGGGCGGCAGCGGCAAAACCACCCTAGCCACAAATCTGGCCAGCTTCTATAGCCAGCAGGGGATGGTAACCACGCTGATGGATCTCGACCCACAGGGAGCCAGTGTATTCTGGGCACTGAACCGGCCGGAATCCGCACCTCACGTACAACTGGTCGACGCACACAATTGCCCCCAGAATGTCACCCGAAGCTGGGCCATCCAGCCGCCGAGGAATACCGAAGTACTGATTCTGGACACCCCCGCCCGGCCTGACCTGACAAACCTCAGCCCTTTGCTCAGGGAGGCAACCGCAATCCTGTTGCCCACCCTGCTGTCAGAATTTGACCTACATGCCATAACCAACAATGTGCAACAGTTGCGCCGCCTACTTCCCGGGTGCAAAAACCTCGCACTGATCATCAATCGTTCACCCCAATCGACCTCCGCCATCAAACGCGCGGATGAATTGTCCAGAACACTGGAGCTACCCATAGCCAGCCACCTGAGAGACTCAAGAACTTTCCTGCAAGCCGCCAGCGAGGGAAGGGGTGTCTGCGAAATGACGGGCAGCCACTACCACCACGACCGCCGCGCCATCAGCAGAGTAGCGAATTGGTGCACTTCAACTGCATCGGCACTATCGGAAGCACCGGGTAAGCGACTCAGCCCCCAGAGCATAGCCCTGACAAGTCTGGTCTAAATTCACTCCTTCAGGGATAGCGCCAGTTGGTACAGCGCATTTTTCTGGCCACCGGTAATCTTTGCCGCAAGGGCAGCGGCCTGTTTCAGAGGTAATTCCGCCATCAGCAGCTTCAGCATTCTCAGCTGCTCCTCCTGATCTTCTCCGCTCACGCTTTCTGGAGCGCCACGAACCAACAGCACGATCTCTCCGCGCTGCTGGTTCGCATCTTCAACCACCGTGCGACGAAGTTCATCCAGGCTCCCCACCAGAAATGTTTCAAACGCCTTGGTCAATTCCCGGGCCAGCACAGCTTCGCGCTCGTCACCGAATACAGTCGCCATGTCGGTAAGAGACTCAACAACGCGGTGGGGAGACTCATAAAAAATCAGGGTGCGGCTATCGGATACCAGTTCGGATAACTTTTTCAGCCGGGCACCTGACTTGGCAGGAAGAAAACCTTCAAAGGAAAATCGGTCGCTGGGCAACCCCGAAGCACAGAGGGCGGTAATAGCGGCACAGGGGCCCGGAACAGGCACAACCCTGACACCCAGCTGCCGAACTTCCCGAACCAGGCGGTAACCGGGATCGGAAATCAGCGGTGTACCCGCATCGGATATGAGGGCCACCTTCTGCCCCTGCTCCAGTGCGCTGACAATCCGCCCCAGCTGCCGTTGTTCACTGTAATCGTGATAGGCCACCATGGGCTTCTCGATGCCCAGATACTTCAGCAGCCGACCACTGTGCCGAGTATCTTCGGCGGCGATGAGATCTGCAGCATGGAGAACCTCGACAGCCCGGGGTACCATATCGCCCAGATTGCCGATCGGCGTAGCCACCACATACAATTCACCTGTCATTAAAGAAGTCACACCTATGCTCAAGTTTCGAATTGCCGCCGTATCTCTGTTCCTGCTGGCCCTTATGCTTGGTGGGTGCAGCCAGCCCGCCGCAGTCACACCTGTCAGCCAGCACCTTCCAACACCGTTGGAGTTGGCGGAGCAGGAGCTGGAAAAAGCTGCCGCGAGCATAACACCGCAACGACAACTCCACCAATTGAAGGCCGCGGAGTTACTGGCAAATGCAGGAAAGTCCAAACGAGCACTGAAGGTCCTCGGCACAATCGATGGATCGGGTCTGCCCGATGATCGCTACGGCGAATTCATACTTATTTACGCTAAGTTGTCTCAGCAAGCCGAGCAATATTTTGAAGCCAGGGAGCTACTGGCCGACAGCCGAATGACCGCCATCGCCTTCCGCTTACCCCTGCAACAGCAACGCCAGTGGCTGAAAACGCGCGGAGACCTGTTTGCCCTGCTTGGAGAGGACGAAAGCAGTATCAAAGCCTATGCGGAACTGGCGAACCTGACCTCCGATCCCCAGGAACGGGTAGATACCCATGAGCAACTCTGGCAGGTCCTCACACATATCTCCAGTGACTATCTAGCCTCCCTACAATCCACAGAAACAGATCAAACCCTGCGGGGCTGGTACAGTCTGGCCAGTCTGGTTCGAAGTAGCCAGGGTGATATAAATCAGCAACTGGCCCAAATCTCCCGCTGGCAAAGCCTATGGCCATCACACCCGGCTGCGCTTTCACCGCCCCAGAGTCTGCTGGCCTTACAGCAAGTCGCCGATACCCTGCCCACACACATTGCCGTGTTATTGCCCTTCGAAGGCTCCCTCGCCCAAGCGGGCAAGGCCATTCGCGGGGGACTACTGGCAGCCTGGTATGAAGCGCGCAGCAACGGCGGCAAAGCACCCCAGATCAGCTTCTTCGACACCTCGACCAGCGAAGACGTCATGCCTTTATACCAGCAGGCCATCAGCGAGGGAGCGCAGCTTGTCATAGGTCCGGTGCAAAGAGAAAAAGTGGAGCAGCTGCTAGCCCTGCCGGAACTACCGGTGCCGACCATTGCCCTCAACTACCTGGAAAACCAGCAGTCGGTATCACCCAGCAATTTTTTCCAGTTCGGCCTCTCTGTCAGCGATGAAGCGCGACAGATCGCCGATCGCGCCTGGGTGGAAGGACAGCGTACCGCCCTGGCGGTTACCCCCAATTCCAGTTGGGGTGAGCGCGCCCTGACAGCATTTCGCCAACGGTGGGCCGAACATGGTGGCGAGCTGATTGAGGCCCCGGCCTATGGCACAACACAAAGTGACTTCACCCCTCTGCTCAAACCGGTATTGAACATTGATCAGAGCGAGGAGCGCCGGAAACGCCTGCAACAACTGCTAGGCAAGAACCTGACGTTCACTCCGCGTCGTCGCCAGGATCTGGAGATGGTTTTCATGCTGGCCTACCCGGATCAGGCTCGCCAGATCAAACCGACTCTGGACTTCCTCTTTGCCAGTGACCTACAAATTTACAGCACATCCCAGCTCTATAGTGGCGTCCAGGACCCCGGACGCAACCGCGATTTGGAGAGTATCCGGTTCAGCGCTATGCCCTGGACCCTGCCCGGCGGGGGGGATGACAAGCTCCAGCCAGCTACCGAACTACCAGCTATTTATCGGCACATGTTTGCCCTTGGCATCGATGCATATCACCTTCATCAGGGCCTGCAGCAAATGTTACTGCTGCCTGAAACACGATTGTCAGGCAGTACGGGAACGCTGCAGCTGGGGGATCATGGCGCCATCACCCGACAGCAGCCCTGGGCCGAGTTTCGCAACGGCCGGGTCAGACAGTCCCAGCAGTTGAGTAAAAACTAGTTTTCGGCTGGCGCTCTGGCACCACACTCCGGCAGCAACCTTTCCAGCAGCGCTTCAGGTGAGCTGACGAAGCTCACTACTGAAACCTGTCCGGGCGATGCTATAGAGAGCAAGGTCACCTCACCCTTGTTGGCGGGAAGAGTCGTAGCAGTATCCCCTGAGTAATCTAACCATACCGGATAATCCAGATTACGCAGTTTCGGCACGGCCACCATTTTCGAAATGAGCTTTGGCATCCCACTGATGTTGGCCAGGTAAACCACCCGCCCCTCACGCAGGCAGTCCACATTCAATTCCTCGAGGGCATCCCTGACCATACCTTTCATCTTCATACCGCTGACCAACATCACTGTGGTCATGCTGTCCGCAGCCTGGAACGGCTGTCCGTGCTGATTTACCAGTCCGCTGAGATCCAGCTTTTCCGGAACAGCCATCTCCGCCGCCCAACTCAGCCCGGCGGCACAGGCTAAAGCCGCACCCAGATGAAAGCTCCGACGAACAAGGAATTGGTATGCCATACTCATCTCCACGGTAATGCCCGCTCAAATTAATGGCCGCATGTTAGGCTGGACAGAACTCGGCAGGCAAGCCGTACAACTCGCACCATTCAGGGCAAGATGCTCGATACTCATATGAAAAGGATTTCACGACGATGAGAAAACCCCAGGAACCCACCTCCAGTAAGAATTCCCTGGGAAGGGAGGCGGAACGGTGGTCGCGTCACTACCTGGAACAACATGGACTGCGCACAATGGAGGCCAATTACCGCACGCCCAGAGGTGAAATCGACCTGATCATGCTGGAGGGCAATACGCTGGTTTTCGTGGAGGTACGCCTACGCAGCAATCCTGGATATGCCAGCGCCGCCCAGAGCATCACCCATGCAAAGCAACAACGAATCATTGCCAGCGCCGAGCATTATCTACAGGCAACAAAACTGGGGGATAAACACCCCTGTCGCTTTGATGCAGTATGCCTCACCAAAGATCAAGGCAATACCAAAGCGTATCAGGTAGAATGGCTGCGAGATGCTTTCAGCCTGCCCTAGAGAACCATGGAATCAAGTGTCATCGAGCTTTTTCACCAGAGCATAGAAGCGAAAATGGCTGCTGGTGAAGCCCTTGCTCCTCTTATCGCAAAAGCCAGCAGCAAAACTGTTGAGCAGCTTTTACAGGGCCACAAGGTACTGTGCTGCGGCAATGGTTTGTCCGCATCACTGTCTAATATGTTTACCAAATCCCTGGTTCTTCAATACCAACTGGAACGCCCGGGCTTTCCTGCGGTCTGTCTCAATAATGACAGTACATTGATTACAGCCATCGGCCACCATCACAGCGTCAGCGAGATATTTAGCCGCCAGATAAAAACCCTTGGCCAACCGGGTGACCTATTGGTGATCTTCAGCCTCGGAACCAACCCCAGCAATCTTGTGCAGGCGATTCACACCGCCCACGACCGCGGCATGTCCGTGATCGGCTTCACCGGGGCTGGAGACCGGGATCTCTCAGCGCTGTTAAGCGGGGATGACATTGAAATTCGGGTAGATCACAGCGACCGTCACCGTATCAGCGAAGTGCACTTACTGAGCCTGTTCTGTCTCTGCGATCTCATCGACAAACAACTTTTTGGAGGAACCTACTAATGTTGCAACGCCTGGCAGCTCTGCTGCTGATCAGCGTCGTCACCTTGAGCGGATGCACCAACGTCATCCATGCTACCACCGATAAACCTATCAAGCCGGACCCAACCAAGACCTCTGTGGGCACAGACATCGATGACTGGCAACTGGAGACCCTGATCGGTGTGAATATCAAGAAGGCCAGCCCCTTCCTTGAACACGCCCACGTCAACATCAATGCTTACAACGGGGTGATTCTGCTCACCGGGGAAGTCGCCAGCAATGATCTGCGCACATTGGCTGGTGACACCGCCCGCAACTATCGCGGCGTACGCCAGGTTCACAATGAACTTCAAGTAACAGGATCTTCCACACTGATCTCCCGCAGTAACGATGTATGGCTATCCACCAAGGTGCGGTCCAAATTGATTGCTGAAAAGAACATGAAGTCGACCCGGATCAAAGTGGTGACGGAAAACGGCGTGATTTACCTAATGGGCCTGGTCACCCGCAGCACCGGTGATCACGCAGCCCGTATTGCCAGCACTACTCGGGGAGCGCGCAGAGTGGTCAAGGTGTTCGAATATATCGACTAAAACAGCAGACATAAAAAAACGGCCCAAAGGGCCGTTTTTTTATGCTGTGAATCAGCTTACAGCAGCTCTACCGCCAACGCTGTAGCTTCACCTCCACCGATGCAGATACCCGCAATACCCTTGGACTTGCCATAGGTTTGCAGGGCAGCCAGCAGTGTCACGAGAATACGCGCACCGGAAGCACCAATCGGGTGGCCAAGTGCACAGGCACCACCGTGAACGTTTACTTTCTCATGGGGCAAATCGAGCTCTTTCATTGCAGCCATGGTAACAACCGCAAAGGCTTCATTGATTTCAAACAGATCTACTTCATCCTTGTTCCAGCCCACTTTTGCCAGCAGCTTATTGATGGCACCTACCGGTGCGGTGGTGAACCACTCCGGCTCCTGTGAGTGAGTCGTGTGGGCCAGAATCCGGGCCAGAGGCTTAAGCCCATTTTGTTCCGCTACGGACTGACGTGTCAGCACCAGGGCGGCAGCACCGTCACTGATGGAACTGGCGTTGGCCGCAGTGACTGTGCCGTCCTTGATAAAGGCGGGACGCAGTGTCGGAATTTTATCGGCGCTGGACTTGCCGGGCTGCTCGTCAACGCTGTACAGCACCTCACCTTTGCGTCCGGCTACAGCGACCGGGGCAATTTCACTTTCAAACTTGCCTTCGGCAATAGCCTTGTTGGCTCGTTCGAGAGAAGCGATGGCAAAGGCGTCCTGGTCTTCGCGGGTAAAGCCATACTTGGCCACGCAGTCTTCTGCAAACATACCCATCGCCTGACCATTGTAGGCATCTTCCAGGCCATCCATGGTCATGTGATCAAAGATCTGGGCATGGCCAAAGCGGTAACCGCCACGGCCCTGCAACATCAGGTAGGGGGCATTACTCATGCTCTCCATACCACCTGCCACAGCAATATCCACATTGCCCAATGTCAGACTGTCAAAGGCATTCATCACTGCCCGCATGCCGGAACCGCAGACCTTGTTGAGAGTGGTAGCGCCAACACTGATCGGCAAGCCTGCACCCAGGGCAGCCTGACGCGCCGGAGCCTGACGCAAGCCTGCGGTCAGTACACAGCCCATATCCACGGAACCAATCTGTTCGGGGGTCACACCGGCACGCTCTACAGCCGCCTTGATCGCAGTCGCGCCGAGGTGGGTCGTGGCAACGCCGTTAAATTGACCTTGCATGCTGCCGATCGGCGTGCGTGCCATACCGACAATTACAATAGGATCTGACATAGCAATAACCTCTATTTGACAACTCGCAGGGAGGGTTTCCTGATCTTCTCAACTGACCCTCCGGTTATTCCCTCTTTTCCACTGGAGGGTTTTCCAGGTCCCGTCCCTTCCGGGTCGGGATCGGTATTTTTTTCGGGCTGAAACACCATACCCTGACCATTCTCGCGGGCATAAATGCCGGTAATCGAGTGAATGGGCAGGCGAATACTGCTGGGCACCCCACCGAAACGCGTACTGAAAGCCACTTCGTCATTATTCATGATGAAAGCCGCAACAGCCCGAGGGGCAACATTCAGCACGATCTGACCGTCATTGACATGTTCCTGTGGCACTTCAACACCGGGGTAATAGGCATCCACCACCATGTAGGGTGTGCACTGATTGTCGACAATCCAGTCGTAGAATGCGCGAATCAGATACGGTCGATTTGAAGTCATTTTCATGTGCGCGGTGTATTCCGGGGTCGAGGGGGCATCATTGTACAAAAAAAGGGACAACATGGTCCCTTTTCACGATGCCCGCATGTGCGGTCATACCCCCATTTCCCTCTCGAGCTCCGACAGGCTCTCCCGGAATGAAGGCCTATCAAACAAGCGCTTCATATAATCCTGCAAGGGCTTTACCTGCCGGGTGGCCGGCAACTTGATGCCGAGACTATCCAGACGCCACAGGATAGGTGCCAGACAACAATCCACGAGAGTGAATTCCTCGCTCATGAAGTAGGGCAGATCCGAAAAAATCGGGGCAATACTGCACAGACTTTCCCCCAGTTCCTTGCGCGCCTTATCGGCTGCAGGGCTGCTGGGATCGGCAATGATGGTGTCGATCTGCGAGCAGCAATCCCGCTCAATACGGTGCATGAATTGACGGCTTAATGCACGGGCTACAGGATAGACCGGCAACAACGGTGGATGAGGAAAACGCTCATCCAGATATTCCATCATCACTTTGGTTTCGTACAGAGCCAAGTCGCGATCCACCAGCGTGGGCAGCGATCCGTAGGGATTCAGCTCCAGTACATCTTCCGGAAGACTTTGGGCATCAGTATTTTCGATATCAACAGTTACACCTTTTTCAGCCAAGACGATACGTACTCGATGGCTGTAGTGACAGGAGGGATCGGAAAAAAAAGTCATCGAAGATCGTTTTGCAACAACCCCCATATGAGAACCTCAAACAATCATTTACAAATTATAAAAAGTAGATGGCCGCCCTGCGGCGGCCATCCCCGTAGAAATCAGTGAATACCTTTCCAGTACTCTCTGTTCAGTAGCCATACCCAGATAAACAGGAAGGCGAGGAAAAGCAGGGCGTAAGTACCGATACGCTCTCTGTCTTCAGCCATCGGCTCTGCAACGTAGGTAAGGAAGTTGACCAGGTCATAAACGGCGTCATCGTACTGCTCAGGAGTCAGACTTCCTTCTTTAACCAGCTTGTAACGGCCACAATCATCCTCAAGGATTTCTTCACGAGTCAGCGGGTCGCGTTTGATACCGCCATTGGCCGCATGGACCGGGCCGGGCGCACAGTCTTGCAGACCTTGCAGATCCATCAGGGCATGGGGCATACCCACGTCCTTGAACACCTTGTTGTTGACGCCAACCGGACGAGTTGGGTCAACGTAGAAGTGACGCAGATAGGTATACACCCACTCCGGTGAACGGGCGCGAGCCACCAGAGTCAGATCCGGTGGAGCCGCACCAAACCACTGCTTGGCCTTGGCTGCTGGCATGGCAATGTTCATCAGGCTACCGATTTTCTGATCGGCGAATACCAGATTGTCCATCACCAAACCGGCAGGCATCTTCAGGTCATTCGCAACACGCTCCCAGCGGGAGTACTGTGCGGAGTGACAGCCCATGCAGTAATTCACGAACAGCTTGGCACCGTGCTGGAGTGATTCCTTGTCAGACAGATCGGCTTCGAACTCATCACAGGCGATGGCGCCGCACTCATGTTCCGCTTCAGAGCCAACCGCCTTCAACGGCAGCCATGCCAGCAGCGCCACGACAACTAGGGCCGCCAGTGACTTCCAAGGTCCGAAACCGCCATTGGTGGTGACCCTTTCCGGCTGTGGAGTAGTCTTCTCAAGCTTGGTCCAGATGGGCATCGCCAGGAAGAACAGGAAGTAAATGATGGTGCAAATCTGGGCCAGCAGGGTGCGCTCCGGAGTCGGAGCCTTCACACCCAGCACACCCAGAATGATGAAGCAAGAAGCGAACACCAGGATGGCTACACGGCTGAAGGTGCCTTTATAGCGAATGGACTTCACCGGGCTGCGATCCAACCAGGGCAGTACAAACATGATTGCAATCGCTGCAGCCATCACCATGAAACCGGCAAACTTGTCAGGTACCGCCCGCAGCATTGAGTAGAACGGGGTGAAGTACCATACAGGCGCAATGTGCGGCGGAGTCTTCAGGGGGTTGGCGATCTCAAAGTTCGCATGTTCCAGGAAGTAACCACCCATTTCCGGCACGAAGAACATGATGAAACAGAACACGAACAGGAACACCACAATCGGCACCATGTCGTGAACGGTATAGTAGGGATGGAAGGGGATACCGTCGCGGGGAATACCGTTTTCGTCCTTGTTCTTCTTGATCTCAACGCCATCAGGGTTGTTGGAACCAACTTCGTGCAGCGCCAGAATGTGGAGAACCACCAGCGCCAGCAGAATGATCGGCACAGCTACCACGTGCAGGGACATGAAGCGGTTCAGTGTGATGCCTGAAATCAGGTAGTCACCACGCACCCACTGCACGATATCTTCACCGACAACCGGGATTGCGCCGAACAGGGAGATGATCACCTGGGCACCCCAGTAGGACATCTGGCCCCAGGGCAGCACATAGCCGAGGAAGGCTTCTGCCATCAGGGCTACATAGATGGTCATACCAAAGATCCATACCAGCTCACGCGGCGGCTTGTAAGAGCCGTAGAGCAGGCCGCGGAACATGTGCATGTACACCACGATGAAGAATGCAGATGCGCCGGTGGAATGCATGTAGCGGATAATCCATCCGTAGTCCACATCACGCATGATGTATTCCACGGAGGCAAACGCGTGCTCGGAAGAGCCCTGGTAACTCATCAGCAGCCAGATGCCGGAAAGGAGCTGGATCACCAGCACAACAATCGACAAAACACCGAAGAAATACCAGAAGTTGAAGTTTTTCGGGGCGTAATACTTGGCCATGTGGGTATCCCACGCCCGCTGAACCGGGAGACGTTTGTCAACCCAACCCCACATTGAAGCTAACCAGTTCATTACGCGGCCTCCTGATCTACACCGATGACAATGACACTATCACTCTCGTAGGAATACGGAGGCACTTCCAGGTTTGTCGGTGCCGGAACACCGGTGAAAACCCGGCCAGCCAGATCGAACTTGGAACCGTGACAGGGACAGAAGAAGCCGCCATACCACTTGTCGCCACCCAGATCCTGGGCACCCACATCAGGGCGATACATCGGTGCACAACCCAGGTGAGTACAGAGGCCAACAAGGACCAGATACTCTTCCTTGCCTGGGATGGCACGATTGACACCATCAACATAGACAGGTTGCTTTGACTGCTGGGATGTCGGATCACGGAACATATCGTCGTGACCATTGAGGCCATCCAGAACCTCTTTGGTACGGCGCACGATATAAACCGGCTTACCACGCCACTCGACGGTGACCATTTGACCCGGCTCAATTTTGGAAATATTGGCCTTGACTGGCGCACCGGCGGCTTTTGCCTTAGCGCTCGGGTTCCAGGAACCCACAAAAGGAACGGCTGCACCCACTACCCCGGCAGCGCCCACCACACAGGTGGCCCCTGTCAGGAAGCGTCGACGCCCCTGATTAACACCGTCATTACTCATGACGCTCTCCCGTTAACAGCAAAGGTTGGCAAATTTTTATGTCTGGAAAATGGCGTGCAATAGTAAAGAAAACAACTTTTCTTTACAAGACAAACACCCACAAAAAGTAGGTAATTACTTGTTTTAAAACATAAAAAAACCCGGCCTTGGAGCCGGGTTTTCCGGAATGCAAATCCCAGATCAGCGCTTGGAGTACTGAGGGCGCTTACGGGCTTTGTGCAGACCCACTTTCTTACGCTCAACCTCACGGGCATCACGAGTCAGGAAGCCCGCTTTGCGCAGGTCGCTACGCAAGCCTTCGTCGTACTGCACCAGCGCACGAGCAATGCCGTGACGGATCGCACCGGCCTGACCGAAGCTGCCACCACCGGCAACACTGATCTTCAAGTCAAATCTCTCGGCGCTATCCACCAACTCCAGCGGCTGGCGCACGATCATCCGTGCCACCTCACGACCGAAATACTGGTCGAGCGTGCGGTTGTTAATGGTGATGTTACCGCTACCCGCTTTCAGGAACACGCGAGCAGAAGACGTTTTGCGACGGCCGGTACCGTAGTATTGGGTGTCTGCCATAATTAACTATCCGTCAGATATTCAGTTCTTGCGGCTGCTGAGCAGTATGGGGGTGCTCTGCGCCGGGATATACTTTCAGCTTCTTGAACATGGCACGACCCAGAGGACCTTTCGGCAGCATGCCTTTAACGGCGTTCTGGATTGTGCGCTCAGGAGCCTTGTCGATCAGTTTTTCAAAGCTGATGGACTTCAGACCACCCGGATAACCGGTGTGGCTGTGGTAAATCTTGTCTTTTGCCTTGTTGCCGGTAACGCGAACCTGCTCGGCGTTGACCACCACAATGTAATCCCCGGTATCCACGTGAGGAGTGTACTCGGGCTTGTGCTTGCCACGCAGGCGAGAAGCAACTTCGGCAGCCAAACGGCCCAATGTCTTGCCAGCAGCATCTACGACAAACCAGTCGCGCTGGACAGTTTCGGGCTTCGCAATAAATGTTTTCATCTTTTCCTGCCTGAACTTTTTGGCCTTCCCAAAAGGAGGGCGCATTTTACAGATCGTGCATACCCTTTTCAAGGATATTTTTTCGCCTGAAAATCAATACCTGAGCACCCTCTGCCAAAGCAGCCAAACCGCCTTCACGGGCGGTGTGGGCGCGCCAGGTATTCGTGGGATTGCATCTCGAGCAGACGACTGCGAGTGCGCTCGAATTCGAAATTGAGGCGGCCGTCCGTATACAGGTCGGCCATCTCCACTTCCGCCGAAAGCACCAGCTTTACGTTGCGGTCGTAAAATTCATCCACCATATTGATAAAGCGCCGGGCGTGATCGTCGTTCTGGCGCCCCATCTGTCTTACATTACATACCAGCACCGCGTGAAACTCCCTGGCCAGTTCAATATAGTCGTTCTGGCTGCGGGGTTTGTTGCAGATGACATCAAAATCAAACCAGATGACATCCTCAGCGACAAAGCGGCATGCAATACGGCGCCCCTCAACTTCAACCTCCACCGCCTCCTCGACTTCATCAGCTGCAGGGGCCAGGCTATTGAATGCCAGCAGCATCGCCTGCTCCGCCTCTGCGTCTAACGGAGCATGGTAGAGTTCCGCCTGCTCCAGCGCCCTCAGCCGGTAATCCACCCCACCATCCACATTCACCACCTGAGTGTGGCGATTGAGCAGTGCAATTGCGGGCAGGAATCGCTGCCGCTGCAAACCGTTTTCATAGAGGCGGTCGGGTACGATATTTGACGTAGCCACCAGCGTCACCCCGCGGGCAAACAGTAACTCCAACAGGGTGCCAAGCAACATGGCATCAGTGATATCGGATACGAAAAACTCGTCGAAACAGATAACCCGCGCCTCAGCGGCGATATTGTCCGCCACCTTTTCCAGGGGATTCTTCTCGCCCTTAAACAGCCTCAGCTCCCGGTGGACCCGCCTCATAAAGCGGTGAAAGTGCGCGCGCAGCTTGTCGGGAAAAGGCAGCGACTCAAAAAAATTATCCATCAAGTAAGTCTTGCCGCGCCCGACACCGCCCCAGAAATAGAGCCCTTTCACTGGCACAATAGGTTCCGGAGCCTGGAAGCGGCTTTTCACTCTCGCCAGCAAGCCCCCTGAGACCTTGCGGCTCGGTTCAACGAGACTGTCATACAACGACTGCAACAGTGCTACGGCTTTCTCCTGAGAGGGGTCGTAGCTGAACCCTTGCTGTTGCAAGTCCTGCTGATAGCGCTGCTGTGGCGACAGTGTCTGGCTGGAGCCGGTCGGGGTCATATTCGCTGGAATATCGTCGGGAGACACGGATAGATAGTAGGGCGTGAACTGTAGCGGCGCGCCGTCAGATTGGCAACCCGGAGCCACTGCCACAGCACCCGCGGCAGCCAAAAACACCTAAAAACGGTTGCCTCTCGTAGCACCTTCTTTCAGACTACCCCAAAACCCAATCAAGAAATTGCGGAGAATAAAGTTTGGATACCACCATTCTACTCACAGGACTGATCTCGCTGCTCGCTGGTTTGGCAGCCGGCCTGTATCTGGGGCGCGCATTGCATCCCAAAGAGCAGCAGCGCAAAGATGTGGAAGGCCGACTCAAAGCGGCGCAAGACCAACTGAAAGATTACCAGCACGAGGTCACTGATCACTTTGCCAAAACCGCCAAGCATTTGAACGAGCTGTCCCACAGCTACCGAGCATTGCATGATCATTTCACGTCTGCTTCTACACGTCTGGCAACCCCCGAAGTCAGCCGAAAGCTGATGGATGCCGGTTTTGGCCAGCTGAAAGAAGGCAAAGCGGCAATGAGCGAGCTGCCGGAAGCGCCCAAGGACTACGCTCCCAAGGTCCCGGGCGGCGTACTCAGCGAAGAATATGGTCTGCGTGACGACGCCAACGCCCAGGATGAACGCCACCTGAAAGTGGTGAATGGTGTTGCAGATGTTTCCGATGACGAGGACCCCACTCTCAAGGTCAGCTGACTCCGGGTGCGGCACCCACTCCTGTCGGTGCCGCACACCTTTCCTATCGCTCTCAACACAACCCGCCGCCACTCGAATTCCTCAGGTTTATGCCATAATGGCCAACCCGTCATTGTGAGGAGAGGCGAGTGTCCACCCTGTTCCGAGTACTGCGTTACATCAGTTGGCCCGCAATCGCCGGTTTATTGATGGCGGCTCTCGCCCTGCTGCTGTTTCCCCAGGTGCTTAACCACCGCAACGATATGGAAACAGGCGGCCTCTCTCCGGATGTCGGGAATAACTGGGAAGGCCCCGTGTCCTATGCCTCGGCCGTCCGCCGGGCTGCTCCCTCAGTGGTCAACATCTACACGCAGAAGACCCTGTCCCGCCCACGTCACCCGCTGCTCGACGACCCCTTCTTCCGCCGCTTTTTTAACAGCAGCAACCAGCCACAGCAACAGCGCATGGAGTCTTCGCTGGGCTCCGGTGTAATTCTTACCAAAGAGGGCTATATCCTCACCAACAATCATGTGGTGAGCAGCGCTGACGAAATCGTGGTGCAATTGCAGGATGGCCGGGAGGCGATGGTCAAGGTGGTCGGCAGCGATCCCGACACCGATCTCGCCGTGCTCAAGGTTGATCTCGACAAACTGACCCCTGCCCATATCGGGGAACCGGGTCAGGCGCGTGTGGGGGACGTAGTGTTGGCTATCGGCAATCCCTTCGGGGTAGGTCAGTCCGTCACCCAGGGCATTGTCAGCGCTACCGGTCGCAACGGTCTTGGATTGAACACCTTTGAAAACTTCATCCAGACCGACGCCGCCATCAACCCCGGGAACTCAGGAGGTGCGCTGGTGGACGCCCACGGCAATCTGCTGGGCATCAATTCTGCCATTCTCGACCGCACCGGTTACTCGGTGGGTATCGGCTTTGCCATTCCCGCCGACACCGCCATGAAAGTCCTTCAGGATATCGTCGAACACGGCTACGTTATCCGCGGCTGGCTGGGCGTCGAAGCCAGCCCGCTGACACGTCAGGCAGCACTACAACTCAAACTTGATCCTCCGTCCGGGCTAGTGATCACCAACATCTACATCAATAGCCCGGCAAATCTGGCCGGGCTGCAACCAGGCGATATCATCACTCGTATCAATGACTACTGGGTGGTGGACAACGAACGCAGCATGAACCTGATCGCAAACCTTTCACCGGGCGATTCGGTAAAGCTGGAAGTGGTTCGCAACGGTGAAAAGAGCACCATAATGGCCGTGGCTGGCACCAGGCCATCTTCGGGCGGCTGAGCAGCTATCAGGCAAGCAGCTCGGCGAGAGCAGACACCAACTTGGCGTTCTGTTCAGGGGTACCGATGGTAATACGCAGGTACGGCTCGATCCTCGACTGCCTGAAATGACGAACAATGATACCGCGCTGACGCAGCTCAACCATCAACTCAGAGGCTGAGCTCACGGGAGGCCGGGCCAGGATAAAATTCGCAGCCGATGGCAGAACTTCGAATCCCATGCCAGCCAACTCTGATACCAGTTTCCGGCGGCTGGCGATTACCCGCTCGCAGACATCCCTGAAGTAGGCATCATCCTCAAAAGCAGCCACTCCGCCAGCAATTGCAAACCGGCTCAAAGGGTAGGAATTGAAGCTGTTTTTGACCCTCTCCAGCGCCTCAATCAGTCCGGCGTCACCAATGGCAAGACCTATGCGCAATCCCGCCAGGGAGCGGGACTTGGACAGCGTCTGGGTGACCAACAGGTTCGGATAGCGGGACACCAGAGAGACCGCGCTCTCGCCACCAAAATCGATATAGGCTTCATCCACCACCACCACCGACTGGCGGTTGTTCTGCAACAGCCATTCGATGTCAGACAGCGACAGCAACATACCCGTTGGGGCATTGGGGTTTGGAAAAATGATCCCCCCGTTATCCCGGCAGTAATCTGCCACCCGAATACTGAAATTCTCCGCCAGCGGCACCAGCTCAAAGGAAACCTGGTAAAGGCCGCAATAGACCGGGTAGAAACTGTAGGTGATATCAGGAAAGAGAATTGGCCCGGCGTGCTTCAGCAAACCCTGAAACACATGCGCCAGCACCTCGTCGGAGCCATTGCCCAGAAACACCTGTTCAGATGCGACGCCATAGTACTTGGCAATGGCAGACTTCAGCGCCGACCCGTTGGGGTCAGGGTAAAGCCGCAGGCTGTCACCGTTTTCCAAGGCAATCGCCTCAAGCACTTTCGGCGAAGGTCCGTAGGGATTTTCATTGGTATTCAACTTGACCAGGTTGGCTAGCTTTGGCTGCTCACCAGGCACATAGGGATCCAGTTCGCCGACAATCTCGCTCCAGAAAGGATTGCTCACAACTTCACCTCAATCCCGAATACGATATTCGGCGGAGCGGGCATGGGCGGTGAGGCTTTCCCCTCGTGCCAGCGTCGACGCAGTTTTACCCAGAGCCGAGGCGCCTTCCGCGGAACACATGATTACCGAACTGCGCTTCTGGAAGTCATATACTCCCAGGGGCGACGAAAAACGGGCTGTCATCGAGGTTGGCAATACGTGATTGGGGCCGGCACAGTAGTCCCCCAGCGCTTCAGCTGTATAGCGCCCCATGAAAATGGCGCCGGCGTGACGAATGCGCGGCAACAATGCCTGCGGATCTGCCACCGACAGCTCCAGGTGCTCCGGCGCAATGCGGTTGATCAGGGCCACCGCTTCGTCCATATCAGCAACGGCTATCAGGGCGCTGCGATTTTCCAGCGCGGCGCGAATAATCGTCGCACGCTCCATCTCGGGCAGCAGGCGATCAATACTTGCCGCCACGCGATCCAGGAAGTCGATATCGGGACTCAACAGAATGGACTGCGCATCCTCGTCGTGCTCCGCCTGAGAAAAGAGGTCCATGGCAATCCAGTCGGGATCGGTCTGACCATCACACACCACCAGGATTTCCGAGGGACCAGCCACCATATCCAGCCCCACCGAGCCGAATACTGCACGCTTGGCGGTGGCCACGTAGATATTGCCGGGGCCAACAATCTTGTCGACGCGGGGCACCGTTTCTGTCCCGTAGGCCAAAGCGGCCACGGCCTGAGCGCCACCCACGGTAAAGACGCGATCCACGCCGGCAATCGCCGCTGCAGCCAGCACCAGCGGATTCAGTTCGCCACCCGGCGCAGGCACCACCATGATGATCTCTGCCACCCCGGCCACTTTTGCAGGAATGGCGTTCATCAACACCGAAGAGGGGTAACTGGCCTTACCGCCGGGCACGTAAATACCCACCCGGTCAAGAGGTGTGATCTGCTGCCCCAGCAGGGTACCGTCGGCCTCCTGATAACTCCAGGATTCCTGTTTCTGGTGCTGGTGGTAACGACGAACGCGCTCGGCTGCCAACTCCAGCGCCTGGCGCTCGCCAGTACCGATGGTTTCCAGTGCGTCAGCCAGGGCACCTGCTGAAATCTCCAGTTCCGACACGGCAGTGACGGTACGGCGATCAAAACGATTGGTATATTCGAGCAGCGCTTCATCACCGCGCAAGCGAATCTGGCTCAAGACCTCGCCGACCACACCCTCAACATTGGCATCGGAAACAGTTTCCCAGGCCACTAGCTGCGCCAGACGGGAATCAAAGTCCTCATCTGCTGCCGACAGGCGCTTGATATTGACGTGATCAGCCATTGGACCTTACCTCGCCACCGCGCCGCGCAGGCAGTCGATAATACCCTGTAACTGGCTGTGTTTGACCTTCATGGCCGCCTTGTTGACGATCAGGCGGGAGCTGATATCGGCGATGGTTTCCCTTGGCTCCAGTCCGTTGGCCCGGAGGGTGTTGCCGGTATCGACGATGTCGACAATCTCATCGGCCAAGGCCATGATAGGAGCCAACTCCATAGCACCATAAAGTTTGATGATGTCGGCCTGACGCCCCTGCTCAGCGTAAAAGCGGCGGGCGATATTGACATATTTGGTCGCCACCCGGATGCGTCCCTGCTTCAGAGGAACACCTACCACTCCCGCAGTCATCATGCGACAGCGGGCGATACCCAGGTCGAGGGGCTCGTAGAGACCATCGCCGCCGTGTTCCATAAGAGTATCCTTGCCCGACACCCCCAGATCAGCGGCACCGAACTGCACATAGGTGGGCACATCGGAACCGCGCAGCACCAGCAGTCTGGCACCTTCGCGAGATGTCTCAAACACCAGTTTGCGACTGGTCTTGATATCTTCCAGCGGCTCAATACCGGCCTGAGCCAGCAGCGGCAGGGTCTCCTCAAGAATGCGCCCCTTGGTGAGCGCAATGGTAATCTGCATCGTAATCACAACCTGACAGGCAAAGGGGCTAGCGACCGGGAATGCGGCGTATATTGGCACCCAGTTGCTGCAATTTTTCTTCAATACATTCGTAACCGCGGTCGATATGGTAAATGCGATCGACGATGGTTTCACCATCGGCCACCAATCCAGCGATCACCAGGCTGGCGGATGCCCGCAGGTCCGAAGCCATTACCGGGGCCGCTTTGAGGCGCTCCACGCCGGTGACAATGGCCGTGTTGCCCTCAATATTGATCTTGGCACCCATGCGATTCAACTCATGGGCCTGCACCAGGCGGTTTTCAAAAATGGTCTCGGTGATAGTACCCACCCCATCGGCCACTGCGTTCACTGTGGTCAGTTGCGCCTGCATGTCGGTGGGAAACGCCGGATAAGGTGCGGTTTTGAAATTCACCGCCTTCGGTCGCCGCCCTTCCATATCCAGCTCGATCCAATCGGCACCGGTTGTGATCTTGGCGCCGGCTTCTTCCAACTTCAGTAGCACCGCCTCCAGAGTGTGAGGGTCGGTATCTTTCAGTTTTATATGGCCACGGGTGGCCGCAGCCGCAGCGAGGTAAGTTCCTGTCTCGATGCGATCGGGCATGATTCTGTAGTTGCCACTGCGCAGCGTGTCCACACCCTCGATAGTCAGGGTGGTTGTACCAACACCGCCGACCTTTCCTCCCAGCGCATTGATACAGTTAGCCAGGTCCACCACCTCCGGTTCTCGGGCGGCATTTTCGATGATCGTCGTACCCTCTGCCAGGCTGGCAGCCATCATCAGGTTTTCCGTGGCGCCCACGGAAACTGTGTCCATCAGGATGTGCGCGCCCTTCAGGCGTCCCTTGCACTTGGCATTGATGTAACCGCCGGCAATATCAATTTCCGCCCCCATCATTTCCAGCCCGCGCAGGTGCAAGTCCACCGGTCGGCTGCCAATGGCACAGCCCCCCGGGAATGACACACTTGCCACGCCAAACTTGGTCAACATCGGCCCCAGCACCAGAATCGATGCACGCATGGTTTTCACCAGCTCGTAGGGAGCCACATGACTGCGCAACGTGGTGGCATCCACCTCAACCTGCATTTTTTCATTCAGCACGACACTGACACCAAGACAACCGAGCAGCTCGAACATCGTGGTAATGTCATTGAGATGGGGAATATTCGAAACCATGACCGGGCCGTCGGCCAACAGCGTTGCCGCCAGAATCGGCAGGGCGGAATTTTTAGCGCCGGAAATACGGATTTCCCCGGAGAGTGGGCCGCCCCCGGAGATCAACAATTTATCCATTGAAGACCTTTGATGATTGCGAAGATAAGACAGGGTATGACAAGGGGAGCGAGCGAGGCAATCAGTCCCGCCACACCGTCATGCCTAACCCTGCTCCTCAGGAGTTATGGCGTTAACATTAACCGCATGGATCGCACCGCTGGTAATCAGCTGATGTAGCACTCCCAATACTTTCTGCTGGCGCTGCACCTTACGCAATCCCTGAAACACGTCACCAACAACAGAGATATTAAAATCGTGGCCGTCGTAGTCAACAGCTACGTCACAGCCAGGCAACCCCTCGATCAGCACAGCCTTCACATCATCGGCATTCATCTCTCGTTCAAGCCTCGGTTTCAGCTTTGCTGGTCCAGCTATCAATCACCTGATCAAGGTTGCCGCCAAACTTCTGTGCCCGCTGAGTAAACTGGTTGCGGAATGTTTTGCCCAGATTGATACCATTAATCACCACATTGGTGATCTTCCATACGCCTTCCTTGTTTTGGGCCATGGAGTAATAGAGGGGGAACACACCGTCCACACCACGAATTTCCTGGGCTACAGTCACCTTGCGTTGGCCCGCAAGATCACTTTCAGGAGGCAGTACCACGATGGTTTCATCGCCATAGGACACCAGACCGCGCCCGTAAGTCTCGATCAGATCGCGACGGAACGCCTTGGCAAAACGCTGCAATTGCTCATCAGTGGCCTGGGCACGGTAAGCCCCCATCACGTTCATAGCAATCCAACGAAAATCAACCACCCGACCAAGCAGGCAATCAAGCTCTGAAAAGAACGGCTCGGGGTCTGTGTCAAAAGAAGCGCGGTGCTGACCAATCGACTTTAACAACTCGCCTGTAATGGACTCCACCAGCTGGTGGGGGGTCTGATCGACCGGCTCGCCGGTCACGGCAGTATTGCCTGCCACTTCTTCGGCAACGGCGACTGCTGCAAAGATCATGAACGCAACCAGCGTAATCGCATGTTTTAACCTGCTGAACATCACAGATTCCTCTCTCAAATCCCAACTCAAATCGCCAGCCCCATCGGCTGTCGACTCTTGGACCACAGTGCAGCACCCTAGTGCCGGAAGCGGCCGCCAAATTAAAGGCGTGCACTATACCACCGCACTCTACATTGCGAAACAACGTCCCCTTTCAGCAATTCAATTGAGAGTGCACAACCTAGGTGCACAACATGCCAATTCAGCTGCGATTGGCAGGGCACAGGCCTTACAGGGACCGGGGGTTGCCGGTATACTTGCGAAAATTTTGTCAGGTACACAATGTCCAACAGTCACTTTGCAGAGGCGGCCCGCCGCACTATCCGCCTTGAAGCCGAGGCTGTAAGCCTGCTGGAAGAGCGCATTGGGGCAGATTTCGATCGCGCCTGCCAACTGGCACTGCAATGTCGCGGCAGGGTGATTGTTACCGGCATGGGCAAGTCCGGCCATATTGGCCGCAAGATCGCGGCCAGTCTTGCCAGTACCGGCACCCCCTCGTTTTTCGTTCATCCCGGAGAAGCCAGTCACGGCGACCTGGGCATGATCACCAAGGACGATGTGGTTCTCGCCCTCTCCAATTCCGGAACAACTGCCGAGGTGGTCACTCTCCTGCCGCTGATCAAGCGCATGGGGATTCCACTGATCAGCATGACCGGAAATCCCGACTCCCTGCTCGCCCAAGCGGCGGAAGCTCACCTGGACGTTCGCGTACCCAGCGAAGCCTGTCCCCTTGGACTAGCCCCCACTACCAGCACCACGGTCACACTGGTGATGGGCGATGCCCTGGCCATTGCGCTGCTGGAAGCCCGCGGATTTTCAGCCGAGGACTTTGCCTTTTCACACCCCGGAGGGGCACTGGGCCGAAAACTGCTGCTGAAGGTGGAAGACATCATGCACAGTGGCGACAATCTGCCCCAAGTGGCGGAAAAAACCCCGCTGAAACATGCGCTGCTGGAAATGACCAGCAAAGGGTTTGGCATGACTACCGTAGTGAACGATCAAGGAGAATTGCTGGGCGTCTTTACCGATGGCGATCTGCGACGCACCGTCGACCATGGCATTGACATCAACCACACGGAGATCGGTACGCTGATCAAACATGGTTGCAAGTCAGTGCACCGGGAGCTACTCGCCGCAGAAGCGCTGAAGATCATGGAAGACAACAAAATAACCGCACTGGTGGTGGAAGACTCCAGCCATCACCCCATCGGCGTATTGCACATGCACGATATTTTGCGTGCCGGAGTCATGTGAAATGTCCATTCTCGACCGCAAGATCATCAATCGTGCCCGCCAGATCCGCCTGCTGTTGTTGGATGTGGACGGAGTACTCACCGATGGCAGCCTTTACTATGGCAACAACGGCGAAGAGCTGAAAGCATTCAACATCCAAGATGGACTGGGCATAAAACTTCTGCAGAAGAATGACATCAAAGTGGGCATCATCACTGGTCGCAGCTCTGAATTACTGGCACGAAGAGCGCGAGAGCTGGGTATCGAACTGGTGGTTCAAGGCCGGGAAGATAAACTGACAGCCCTCAACGAAGTACTGGATACCTGCGATTACAAAATGGATGAAATCGCCTTTCTGGGAGACGACTTACCCGACCTGGCCGTCATTCGCCGAGTAGGACTCGGCGTCGCTGTCGCCAATGCACGACCAGTGGTAGCAGAAAATGCCCTGTGGCAGACAGAAACCCGTGGCGGATACGGCGCCGTGCGGGAACTGGCCGAATTTATCCTGCACGCGCAGGACAAACTCGAATCCACATTGGCGAGCTACCTGTAAACCATGCGCAATATTCTGTTGATGGCGATGCTGCTCAGTTTCACAGGTATTTTCCTGTTGTTCTGGGTGTCTCCGCCGGAAGTATTCCTCGAAAAACCTGTCAGCGAGGGCGACGACCTGCCCAAGGCGGACAGCTACATGCTCAATATAAGCATGCTGACCTACGACAAAAATGGCGAAAAGGCTAATAGCATGCTGGCCACAGAAGCCCGCCACTATAAACGGGGCAATCGACTGGAAGCCGAAAACCCCGACATGGTTTCCTACAATCAGCGCACGGAAGAGCAACCATGGCACATGACTGCCAAAAAGGGCACCGTACATAATGGTGGTGAACGTGCCGTTTTCACCGGCTCGGTCTACGCCTGGCAGGATACCGGCGACACCGGCAAGAAAGAATTACTTACTGAAAAATTGATTTTGTATCCGGACAAACACATTGCCGAAACCGAAAGCCCTGTGACCATTATTACCGCACAGGGCAAAACTACTGGTGTAGGCATGTGGGCAGACCTGAACGCAGAGGTGTTCAAGTTGCTAGCGAATGTAAAGGGGACCCACCGTGCGCGTTAAGTTGTTGTTAATAATGATGCTGGCCTTTCCGGCTCCATTCTGTGCCGCCCTGCCAAGCGATGCCAACCAGCCAATCAAGATTGAGTCAGATCGCGCTGAGCGAAATGATAAAAAGGGCACCACTGTGTACGACGGCTCTGTGGTGATCATTCAGGGCACCATCAAGATCCGCGCCGACAAGGTGATCGTGTATACCAATAACAATAAGGTGGACCGCATTGTCTGCATTGGCAAACCCGCCCACTACCAGCAGCAACCCAAACCACAACAGGGGTTGCTGCTGGCCAGCGGCAATACTATTGAGTATTACCTGGCATCAGATCGCATCGACCTGCTACAAAATGCCAGTCTGAAGCAGAACGGCACCACCATTACCGGCGAAAAAATCACATATGACTTGAAGGCTGAAGTGGTCAAAGCCAGCGCCAGCAAAAATTCCAAGGAGCGCATCCAGATGGTCATCCCTCCCAGCAACCTGAAGGAAGGAAACTGATGCCCCTGCTGAAGGCTTGTAACCTGGCGAAAAGCTATAAAAAACGCCCGGTCATCCGTGATGTTTCCCTGTCAGTTGAGAGCGGCTCTATTGTCGGCTTACTCGGACCCAATGGTGCAGGGAAAACCACGTGCTTCTACATGATCGTAGGACTGATTGAACAGGACGGAGGCTCTGTCCAGGTAGATCACGAGGACATCACCCACCTGCCCATGCACGGCAGGGCCCGCAAGGGCATCGGCTACCTCCCCCAGGAGGCCTCTATCTTTCGCAAGATGACGGTGCAGAACAACATCCTCGCCATACTGGAAACCAGAAAAGACCTGGATAAGACACAACGTATGGAGAAACTGGAAAATCTGCTCCAGGAGTTCCATATCACCCATATTCGTGATGCTATGGGCATGAGTCTCTCGGGCGGAGAGCGCCGCCGGGTTGAAATTGCCCGCGCACTGGCCATGGAGCCCGCCTTCATTCTCCTTGATGAACCTTTTGCCGGGGTAGACCCGATCTCGGTTAATGACATCAAGCAGATCATCCGCCATTTGCGAGATCTGGGCATCGGCGTGTTGATCACTGACCACAACGTCCGGGAAACACTGGACATCTGTCAACACGCCTACATCGTCGGCGAAGGACGCGTGATTGCCGAGGGCTCTCCCGGCGAGATCGTCGCCAACCAGCAAGTTAGGGATATTTACCTAGGCGATGACTTCACACTCTAAACCAGTTTCGTTCCGCCCAACTTTGGGGCAGGCAGGCACATAATTTGCTTGTCACATTGCACCACAGAGGTCTACACTTTCCTTATACGCATTTTCTACCGGACACCATCTGTTGTAATCACGCATGAAAGCCAGTCTGCAACTGAAAATTGGTCAGCAGTTGACGATGACCCCTCAGCTGCAACAGGCTATTCGATTGTTACAGCTTTCCTCCCTGGATCTGCATCAGGAAATACAACAGAACCTCTACGACAACCCTTTGCTGGAGCTCGCAGAGGAATCAGAAAACCAGATTGATGTAGGTGACAACACCAGCGACAATAAAGTCCAGCAGGAATCTCAGGACAACGACGTTGCCGACCTGAACGGCGAAGACTGGGACAACAAAATCCCCACCGATTTGCCGGTAGATGCCAACTGGGACGACATTTACCAACCGGCTACGACGATGAAAGCCGCCAGCGGGGAATCCCACGACTTTGAAAACGTACACAGTGTCACCGAGTCGCTACAAGATCACCTGTTATGGCAGCTCAACCTCACCCCGCTGTCGCCCACTGACTACCTGATTGCCGAGAACATCATCGACGCCATCGACAGTCGTGGCATGCTGGCAATGCCAATCGAGGAAATCTGGGCATCCCTGGACGACGAGATTGAACTCGACGAAGTGATGGCCGTTTTACACTTGGTCCAGCAGTTCGACCCCCCGGGGGTTGCCGCTTCAAGTCTCGCCGAATGCCTATCCATCCAGCTCAACCAATTCGCATCCGAAACCCCGTTCTTGCTGGAGGCAAAAAAACTGGTGAGCAACCATCTGGAACTGGTAGGCCAGAGAGACTACCGACAGATAGAGCGCCATACCGGTTTTAGCCAGGAATATATTGAGGGTGCCATCCAGCTGATTCAGAGCTTGTCTCCTAACCCCGGCGAGGCTATCAGCAACGACGATATCGAATACGTGGTTCCCGACGTACGGGTGGTGAAACTGGACAACCACTGGCAGGTGTCCCTGAATGAAGACATCACTCCACGGCTCAGCATCAACCAGCACTATGCCCAGATGATCCGCCGCGCGGATTCCAGTGAGGAAAACACTTTCCTGAAAAATCACTTGCAGGAAGCCAAATGGTTTCTGCGCAGCATAGAAAGCCGCAACGACACCCTGATGCGGGTAGCATCCTGTATCGTGCAGATGCAGCAGGCCTTCCTGGAGCAGGGCCCGGTTGCCATGAAACCGATGGTGCTGGCAGACATCGCCGAACGTCTTGAACTGCACGAATCGACCATTTCCAGAGTCACTACCCAGAAATATATCGACACTCCCCAGGGCGTGTTCGAGCTCAAATACTTCTTTTCCAGCCACGTTTCCACCGCCAGTGGTGGAGAGTGTTCATCCACCGCCATTCGCGCTATCTTGAAAAAGATGATCAGTGCGGAAAATCCCGGCAAGCCACTGAGCGACAACAAGCTCACCTCCCTGCTGCAAGACATGGGCATACAGGTGGCACGGCGCACCGTGGCAAAGTACCGGGAGGGAATGGGCATCCCCTCTTCCAGCGAAAGGAAGCGCTATAACCCCAATGTTTAACATGACCAATAACTAGATAAGGAGTACCGCATGCAAATGAATATTAGCGGACATCACCTCGAAATCACTGATGCTATCAAGGATTACGTAACCAGCAAGCTCTCCAAACTGGAGCGCCACCACGACCGCATCACAAGCACCAATGTGATTCTTTCCGTGGACAAACTGATCCAGAAAGCCGAAGCGACTGTGCACGTGAGTGGCGGTGAATTCTTTGCCAACTCTGAAGGTGAAGACCTGTACGCAGCTATCGACATCCTCGCTGACAAGCTGGATCGCCAGCTGATCAAGCACAAGGAAAAAAACCGCGGCAGATAAGATCCGATGAAACTTAACGACGTCCTCCCCCCGGAAAACATCATCGCTGATGCCCCGGGGGGCAGTAAAAAAAGAGTCCTCGAAAACCTCTCCGACTTCCTGTCAGAAAGGATGGGCACTGTAACGGCCGATGAGCTCTACCAGGGTTTGCTGGCTCGTGAGCGTCTGGGCAGCACAGGTATTGGCGAAGGAGTTGCCATTCCCCATTGCCGACTTTCCAGTTGCGACAAGATTACCGGCGCCCTGTTTCGGCTGGAAGAATCTGTGGACTTTGATTCCATTGATGGCGAACCGGTTGACCTGATCTTTGCCCTGATTGTCCCCGAAGAGCAGAACGATCAACACCTGCAGGTTCTCTCTGCCATTGCCGAACTACTTCAAGACGAAGCAGTGCGTCAGGAACTGCGAGACGCAGGCTCCAGCGATGCTCTTTACAAAATCGCCATAGCCGACCACACCTCCTGAAGGGCTTCTCCATGAGACTGGTGGTAGTGAGTGGTCGTTCAGGTTCCGGTAAAAGTACCGCTCTGAACGTACTAGAAGATGTGGGCTTTACCTGCATCGACAACCTCCCCGCCAGTCTTTTACCAGGCCTTTTTCAATTGGCAGGCAATGCCAGCAATCGTCACTGGCTGGAAAAAATCGCCGTCGGCATTGATGTTCGCAACCTGTCGGCAGATCTCAATCAGTTGCCGCAGATTCTCGACCAGCTCAAAGGGTCTGGCATCAATCATGAAGTTGTGTTTCTCAATGCCCATAACAGCATCCTGATCCAGCGCTTCAGCGAAACCCGACGCAAGCACCCACTGAGTTCCGATCGCATCGATATCAACGAAGCCATTGCATTGGAAACCAAACTGCTGGACCCGATCGCCTCAATCGCCAGCCGTCGCATCGACACCAGCACCATGACCCTGCACCAGTTGCGTGATGTAATCAAGCAACAGATCGTTCCGGACAGCAAGGATGACATGGCCATTCTGTTCGAGTCTTTTGCCTACAAACGCGGCATCCCGGCCAACGCCGATTTCGTCATGGATGTGCGCTGTTTGCCCAACCCTCACTGGAAGCAAGAACTTAGACCACTTACCGGCAACCATGCGCCGGTCGTCGAGTTTCTGCAGACGCAGCCCGAAGTCTCTCGTATGGTCGGCGACCTGAAACAGCTACTCGACCACTGGATACCCTCCTTTCGCGCCAACAATCGCAGCTACCTGACCATTGCCATTGGCTGCACAGGCGGGCAACATCGCTCTGTTTACATCTGCAACCAACTGGGTAACCATTTCTCCACACTTTATCCAAACGTGCAGGTAAGGCACCGCGAGCTGTCATGACAGCCGGAAACAAGGACACCTATGTCACAAACTATTCGCACAGAACTAACAATAATTAACCGCCTGGGCCTGCACGCCAGGGCGGCAGCGAAACTCGCCTCTACTGCTGGCAAATACGGCTGCACCATCAGAACCGGCCGCGACCCGGAAAAACTGGTCGACGCAAAAAGCGTGATGTCCCTGATGCTGCTTGCCGCTACACAAGGCACCACTCTGCACTTCCACTTTGAGGGTAGCGACGCAGAAAGAGCCCACAGAGACATTGAGCAACTGATTGCCAATCGTTTTGACGAGGAGCAATAGCGCCAACCCGGTGCAACTTCCCTGTCAATTTTTGACACTCACCGATACACTATCGGCCATCCAAACGAGAGCCAGGGATTACTCATCAAATGCAGGCGCCCAGCGAAAAAGTTGTACCAATCTCACGCCTCGCCAGCATTGATGAACTGATGCACTCCAACAATGTTCGGCTGTTGCGCCACATGCTGAACAACCTGACCCCGGCCGATATTGCCGATCAGATCGAATCAGCCCCCCCCAAGGTCCGCCGGGTACTCTGGGATTTAGTGGACAGTGAACTCGAAGGGGAAGTCATCGGCGAGCTCAACGAAGAGCTGCGCGGCGAGATTCTCAGCGAGATGGAGAGCCACGAGGTGGCCTCACTCACCGAGGGTCTCGATCCGGACGATGTCGCCGACATCCTGCAACAGTTGCCCGACCAGGTCATTCCCGAAGTCCTGCAAGCCATGACAAGTCAGGACAGGCTGCGAGTAGAGCGAGTACTTACTTACAACGAAGACACCGCCGGTGGTCTGATGAACACGGACACTATCACGGTGCGCCCCGACATCACCATCGACGTAGTACTGCGTTATCTCCGACGCCACGAAGAGATCCCGGAAATCACGGACAACATCTTTGTGGTCAACCGCGAGGACACCTTTCTAGGCACCCTGCCCCTGTCGAAGCTGCTGACCTCCAGCCCCAACATCACTGTGCGGGAAATCATGGTCACCGAAGTGGAAGCCATCCCCGCCAGCATGCCCGACTCCGAGGTCGCGCACCTGTTCGAAAAACACGACTGGGTCTCCGCCCCCGTCATCGGCCCAAACAACAAGCTGCTCGGCCGTATCACAATCGATGACGTGGTGGACGTCATCATGGAAGATGCAGCCCACTCCCTGCTGGGCCTGGCAGGCCTAAGCGACGAGGAGGAAACCTTCGCCTCTGTCAAGCGAACCGCGCCGCGCCGCGCCATTTGGCTTGGCCTCAACCTGATGACAGCCATCCTGGCATCTGCGGTAATCAATATCTTTGAAGCCACTATCGACAAAGTAGTGGCTCTGGCCATTCTGATGCCGATTGTCGCCAGCATGGGCGGGGTGGCAGGCAGCCAGACCCTGACCGTGGTCATTCGCGGGATGGCGCTGGGCCAGATCAGCCGCAACAACATGCGCTGGCTACTTAGCAAGGAATTCGCAGTGGGCGCCCTGAATGGCATGCTTTGGGCAATGGTGATGGGCGCTGTCGCCTCGCTCTGGTTCAAGGATCCGCTAATTGCCGTAATCATTGCGGCCGCTATGGTCATCAATCTGGTGGCCGCTGCCATCGCTGGCGCCGGCCTTCCCCTCCTTCTCAAGGCCTGCCGTATCGACCCCGCCCTGGCGGGTAGCGTGGCCCTCACCACGGTGACCGATGTGGTCGGCTTTATGTCATTCCTGGGTCTCGCCACCCTGTTCTACGGTTAACGATTACATCATGAATATTGACGACGACTTTCCAGACTTCACCCCGGACGAAGAACAGCCAAAAAGTAAATCTGCCGTCAAACGGGAAATGACTGCCCTGCAGAAGCTGGGGGAGGAACTGGTAGAGTTGGCGCCGGCCAAGCTGGCCAAAATCCCCATGCCCGAGCAACTGGAGGAAGCGGTGATGCTCGCACGCCGACTCAAGAACAGGGAAGGCAAACGCCGCCAGCTGCAATATATCGGCAAGATCATGCGCGTGATCGACAGTGATGCCATTCGCCAGGCACTGGAAAGCTTTCACCACGACAGCCTGGCTTTCCGCCAGCACTTCCATCGCCTGGAGCAGTGGCGCGATCGCCTGCTGGCTGAAGGCGACAAGGCCATGGAGGAACTGCTGGAGGAAAAACCCGAACTGGACCGCCAGCATCTGCGGCAGCTGATTCGCCAGGCTCAGAAGGAAGCGTCCCAGAACAAGCCGCCGGCAGCCGCTCGCAAAATTTTCCAGTATCTACGGGAACACAGTTAATAACGGTCGAGGTAGGCTGGCAAACTGAAGGTCAGGACGCTTCCCCCAGGGTTTTCACCAGACTGTCTGTCGCCTCCACCAATGCCGCCAGGGTACTTGGCTCCGATGAGGCATGTCCCGCATCGCGGATGATTTCCAGCTTTGCTTCGGGCCAGGCCTGATGCAACGCAAAGGCCTGGTCAACCGGACACACCATATCGTACCGCCCGTGCACGATGATGGCGGGAATATCTCTCAGACGATCGACATTGGAGATGATCTCACCATCTTCCAGAAAAGCATCGTTAACAAAGTAATGCGCCTCAATCCTGGCCATGGCCAGCGCAGTGTGCGGGCTGCCCAGATGCGCCACCAGATCGTGATTGGGATGCAGGCTGGCACAGCGTCCCTCCCAAATTGACCATGCCTTGGCGGCCGCCATACGCTCTATCTCGTTATCCCCGGTCAGGCGCCGATAATAGGCATGCAGCAGATCGCCCCGCTCCTCATCAGGAATCGGCGCCAGATAATCTTCCCAGTAATCGGGAAACACATGGCCGGCACCATCCTGGTAGAACCATTGGATATCCTGACGGCGGCACAGAAAAATTCCCCGCAAGACCATCCCCAACACCTGTTGAGGGTGCGCCTGGGCGTACACCAGACTGAGCGTCGAGCCCCATGAACCACCGAACACCACCCACTTATCTATATTCAGAAAATTGCGGATCTGTTCGATATCAGCCACCAGCTCCGGGGTGCTGTTGCCGGTGAGTTCAGCGTGAGGCTTCGAACGGCCGCTGCCGCGCTGGTCAAACAACACGATGCGGTATTTCTCCGGATCAAAGAAGCGACGGTCGTTTTCCGTACAGCCACCGCCGGGACCCCCGTGTACAAACAACACAGGGATACCCTCGGGATTTCCCACTTCCTCAATGTAAAGGGTGTGCAACTCGTCCACCGCAAGCCAGTGGGTGATGTAGGGTTTTATACGCGGGTAGAACGTTCTCATCCGGAACCATCCAGGAAAAACAGTCGGGTTACGGTATCCCCATTCCGGGGAATAATCTATAGAGTAAACCTATGCCAACCACCGCTCCCTCTCAAATCATCCACTGCCCCTGGTGCAAGGGTAATGAACTGTACCAGCACTACCACGACCACGAATCCTGGTACGGGAGAGCGCGCAGGCCGGCCTGGCCTGGATCACCATTCTGCGCAAACGGGAGAATTACCGCAGCACCTTTGTCGGCTTCGACCCCGGGATAGTGTCAGGTTTCAATGAAGGGGATATGGAACGACTGCTGAACGACGCCGGGATCGTGCGCTACCGCCTGAAGATTGACAGCGCCATCAACAATGCCAGGCAGTTTCTGGAACTACAGCAACAGCAAGGCAGTTTTGCCAACTATCTGTGGGGATTTTCAGACGGCACGCCGATCCAGAACCACAGAGGCCGGCCAGTACGCCTTTGTCTGATCTCATCAGCAAGGACATGAAAAAACGCCGCTATCGCTTCTTCGGCAGCACCATCGGCCATGCCTACTTACAGGCTACCGGGGTGGTCAACGACCACCTGGTGGACTGCTTCCGCTACCGGGAATGTGGCGGCAACTAGAATACCGCCACACTTACCGGATGAAGCCCGCGATCAGCCCTTGCCGGCGCGCTTGCGTTCGTTTTCGGTGAGCAGTTTCTTGCGCAGGCGGATGAAGTGGGGAGTCACTTCCACCAGCTCGTCATCCTCGATGAATTCCAGCGCCTGCTCCAGGGTGTGCCGAACCGGTGGCGTCAGAATCAGGTTCTCATCGGTACCCGCTGCGCGGATGTTGGTGAGCTGTTTCGCCTTGGTGGGGTTTACCGGCAAGTCGTTGCTGCGGGAGTGCAGACCGATGATCTGCCCCTCGTACACTTCGGCGCCATGGCCCAGAAACAGGCGGCCGCGCTCCTGCAGGTTGAACAGCGCATAGGCCAGTGTCTTGCCCTTGATCATGGAAACCAGCACGCCATTCTGGCGACCGCCCAGCTCGCCGGCCTTGACCGGGCCGTAGTGGTCGAAAATGCTGGTCATGATGCCGGAACCGCTGGTCAGGGTCAGGAACAGGGAGCGGAAACCGATCAAGCCGCGGGACGGCACGATGAATTCCAGTCGCACCCGGCCCTTGCCGTCCAGCTCCATGTTGGTCATCTCCGCCTTGCGCACGCCCAGTTCTTCCATCACCGAGCCCTGGTGCTGTTCTTCGACATCGATCACCACCTGCTCGTAGGGCTCCTGGATTTCGCCATCGACCTCTTTCTGAATCACCTCGGGACGTGACACGCCGAGCTCGAAGCCCTCGCGACGCATGTTCTCGATCAGTACCGACAGGTGCAGCTCGCCGCGACCGGAGACCACAAACTTGTCCGGGCTATCGCCCTCTTTCACCCGCAACGCCACGTTGTGGATCAACTCCTGCTCAAGGCGCTCCTTGATGTTGCGGGAGGTGACGAACTTGCCATCCAGACCGGCGAAGGGCGAGTCGTTAACCTGGAAAGTCATGCTCACAGTCGGCTCGTCCACGCTCAGCGGAATCATCGCTTCGGGGTTTTCCGGGTTGCAGATGGTGTCGGAAATATTCAGCTTGTCGATACCGGTGATACAGACAATATCCCCCGCCTGAGCCTGGTCCACCTCGAAGCGTTCCAGGCCGCGGTAGCCCATCACCTGCAACACCTTGGCACGACGGGTCTTGCCTTCCCGGTCCACCACGACCACCTGCTCGTTGGTTTTCAGCTTGCCGCGGGTGATACGACCGATGCCGATGACCCCTACGTAGCTGTTGTAATCCAGGGCGCTAATCTGCATCTGTAGCGGGCCGTCGCGATCCACCTCCGGCGGCTTGACCTGGTCGACAATCATCTGGAACAGCGGCGTCATGTCTTCGGCCAGATGATCCGCCTCGGGGCCGGCAACGCCATTCAACGCGGAGGCATAGATTATTGGGAAATCCAACTGCTCGTCAGTGGCGCCGAGGCGATCAAACAGGTCGAATACCTGGTCGATTACCCAGTGTGGGCGGGCACCCGGGCGGTCCACCTTGTTAACCACCAAAATCGGGTTGAGTCCCTGCTCGAACGCCTTCTGGGTCACGAAGCGGGTCTGCGGCATCGGGCCATCGACGGCATCCACCAACAGCAGAACTGAATCCACCATCGACAGCACCCGCTCAACTTCTCCACCGAAGTCGGCGTGTCCGGGGGTATCCACAATATTGATGCGATAGCCGTTCCACTCAATGGCAGTATTCTTGGCCAGAATGGTAATGCCACGCTCACGTTCCTGATCGTTGGAGTCCATGATGCGCTCGGCGCCCATGTCCTTGCGATCCAGGGTGCCCGACTGCTTCAACAGTTTGTCCACCAGGGTGGTTTTGCCATGGTCAACGTGGGCAATGATGGCGATATTGCGGAGTTTCTCGATCACGGGAGGTCTCGACAGGAAAAAAAACAGGCGCGGATTATAGCTGCTGTCTTGTCTGAAAACAGATATTTCTTCGCTTAGCCCTACTGTAGCCTTCAAATTCGATGATTTTGGATCTGAATACCATAATCGACAGCAGAGTGGTGTAGTCGTATTATCTCCCGCAAATTATGAGAATAGGGGCGATCCGGATGATCAACAAACCCGAGCAAACTGAATTTGCCATCAATCTGATGCAGCACTTGGTGACGGCTACCTTTGTACTGGATACTGATGGCAACGTGATTATCTGGAATCGTTCATGCGAACGGCTTACCGGCATAAGGGCCGATGAAGTCATCGGCACCAACAATCACTGGAAAGCCTTCTATTCCAATCATCGCCTTTGCCTTGCAGACACCATCATCGAAGGCCGCACGAATGAATTGGACAATCTATACACTGTATCTGCACAACCTTCAGTGTACGGAAATGGTTACAAGGCAGAAAACTGGTGCGTCATGCCCCGCATCGGCAAAAGGCTTTATCTGGCCGCCGATGCAGGCCCAATCTACGATAACCATGGCAGATTGATTGCCGTTGTAGAAACCATCCGAGACCAGACAGACCAGAAAATTGCGCAGAAGAGACTGGAGGAACTGGCCATCGTTGATGAGCTGACAGGCCTCTTCAATCGCCGCTATTTCAACGACCATTTGGACTCTGAATGGAATCGATGTGCGCGGGAAGGCACCCCGCTCTCGGTGATCCTCCTTGATATCGATCATTTCAAGCAATACAACGACAGCTATGGCCACCTAGTTGGTGACGAGTGTCTGAGGTCAGTGGCAGGCACGATCCAGCGCAGCCTGTTACGAGGAAGTGATACCGCTACACGTTTCGGTGGTGAAGAATTCTGCGTTCTACTACCAGGAATCCAGCAGAAGGGAGCGACAAAAATTGCCGAGCGCATCTGTGCCAACATAGAGGAACTGGAGATTCCCCATCCTTCCAGCCCCGTATCACAGTGGGTCACGCTAAGCATTGGGGTTGCCAGTGTCACACCTTCCGAAAATGACACGCCGGCCAACTTACTAACTCTAGCGGATGAAGCCATGTACAGAGCCAAAGCAGGTGGCCGCAACCAGAGCTTCTGTGCCGAAACTGATTGATTACCCTAATCTGCCACCCGTTACATACACACTAGAAGAGAATCATTTTCAGGCCAATCAGAATCAGCACCACACCGCCGAAAAGCTCGGCTTTGCTTTCCAGCCAGGTGCCGCTTTTGGTTCCGATATAGACGCCCGCCATACTGAACAGGCAGGTAGTCACCCCGATGATCAGGCAGGCCAGCAGCGGCGCCACATCCAACAAGGTCAGAGCAAAGCCCGCAGCCATGGCGTCGATACTGGTGGCGATAGCCAACATCAGCATGACCCTGTGGGTAATGGTGACGATATCCTCTTCCACCCCTTCTGCGAAGGATTCATAGATCATCTTGCCACCGATCAGCAGCAACAGGAAAAAGGCCACCCAGGGCGCAAAGGCTTCGATCCAGCCCAGAACACCTCGGCCACCGAGATAACCGATCAAAGGCATCAGCGCCTGGAAGATACCGAAGTAGGCACCGGCCATCAGCGCCAGGGACAACCACCGCCGCTGATGCTTTGCGCCAAGTCCGATGGATACCGCAAAGGCATCCATACTGAGAGCTACTGCCAGTAACAGTACTTCTAACATGAGATCTCCTTGACCGCTCTGTCGCAGGCAGGGACTTTAGGCCGACACCATGGCTGCGACAAGGGATTCAGAAAGTTTTTTAGCGAATCTGCAGCGGCCAGCCCAGCAGTAATACTCCCAGAGTTGCCGCCCCAATGAACACATTCATGGGCAAACCCACCTTCAGAAAATCGCTAAACCGATATCCCCCTGGGCCGTAAACCATCAGATTGGTCTGGTAACCCAATGGCGTGGCGAAACTCGCCGACGCCGCCATGATGATGGCGAAAATAAAAGGCTCATGATTCAGACCGATTTTTTGCTGTCATCTCCATTACGATCGGCATCACCAGAATCGTCGCTGCGCAAATAATGAAGTGGCAATGGTGGCAATAGCCATCAAATCCAGGCTCTTTTTCGCCCGATTGACCGAACAGTAGCCGACTGACCAGAAGATCCCCCCCTCCGGCGACATGAGTACCAGCAGCAACCACAAATATCGCCGCCACGGTGATCACCCCGCTGTTGCTGACCCCGGACAGCGCCTCAGCCGGGCTGAGGATTCCTGTCACACCAATAATGCACAGTACGGTCATCATGACCAGATGAGGACCGATGCGCGTCAATGCCAATACCAGCAGTGCTCCTGCCACGAGCGCCAAGGCAAGGACCCTGCCAATCCATATTCAACTTCTCTCTCTGCGAGCCCGTGAATAGGCGCAGCAAAGAGCAGCGAACTGAAGTCTCAAAAGACTTTTTTATTTTGACATCAAACAGAGCCGCCAGGCGCCATATCAAGAGGGCCGATAGACCGCCACATTGCCAAACCCCTGCTCAAGCAACAACTCGGCGTGGAGGCGACTCATAACGCCTTTTTCGCAATAGAGTAGATAGCGGGTATCCTTTTCGAGATTCTTGAAGCGGTTCTGCAAGGTAAAGAAGGGTATTGCCTGCACCACTGTGCCACTGACCTTTAACGGTCGCACATCTATTTCGTCCGGGTGGCGAATATCGAGAATCACTGCTCCAGGCTGGGGAATCGGAAAGACTTCCACCTCAGCAAGAGGCGCATCCTCATCCATAACTTCGTCGATATTCTGCACCCGCATCCTCTCGACCGCTTTCTCCAACACCGCAAAGTCGAAATTCGCCTCCTCGGCAGCGACTTTCTCCTCTTTGGCACGGGTAGTGGGTTTGACCGAGATCACCCCGCAATATTCCGGCATGTTGGCGGCAAACTGTTCGGTGCCAATGGCACGGGCAACATCGATAATGTCGTTTTTGTCAGAGGTGATCAGCGGGCGCAGAACCAGCATATTGGTCACAGAGTCGATCACGGCCAGGTTAGTCAGAGTCTGGCTAGATACCTGGGCAACACTCTCCCCGGTCACCAGCGCCTGCACTTCCATTTCTCCGGCTATTTTGCTGGCGGCGCGCAACATCATGCGTTTGAGCACGACGCCCATTTCGGAATTGCGCACCTTGCCCAGAATCTCGCCCACCACATCTTCAAACGGCACGGTGATAAAACGCACACGATGGGAACTGCCGAACTTGTTCCACAGATAAAAGGCGACTTCCTTGACGCCAACCTCATGGGCGCGACCACCGAGATTGAAGAACAGATAGTGGGTGCGAAGTCCCCGCTTGGTGGTCAGGTAACTGGAAACTGTGGAGTCAAATCCTCCGGAAATCAGTGAAATCACCGTATCCTGAGTGCCAAGAGGAAAACCACCCAGCCCCTTGCATGTCTCCTCAATAACGAACAGCTCACCGTGGCGAATCTCCAATCGCACGGTGACATCGGGATCTTTCAGCTTAACGCCAACGGCACCGGACTGATGCAACAGTCCGCCTCCCACCTGACGCTCCACATCGCTGGACGAGAAATCATGCTTGCCACTGCGCTTCACCCGCAAGACAAAGGTTTTTCCCTCAAGCTTTGCACGCCAGACGGACAGGGTGTTCGCGAGAATATCCTCGAAGTCACCCAGGGGAAAATGCTGCACCTTGGAATAATTGGCGATACCCGGCGTTCGCCCCAAAAGATCGGCCACCTGTGCAGTGAGGGCACTATCGTCAGGACCTGTCACCTGCAGCTTTTCCCAATCCTGCTCGACCTGGATATCGGGGCTGAGGGGACGCAACAGCTTGCGCAGGTTTTCCCGCAGCTGGCGAGTCATGCGCTTGCGCACGGGCGTGCTCTTGATGGTTATTTCAGGAAAAAGCTTGATGACAAAATGCATGAGACAGTTATTCACCACAACGGGGCTTGAAAGGCGCCAGATTATATTACAAAAGATACCCATTTCCGCTTATGATGAGCGTCCTGCATTGAAGGATCACCCTTAATGCACCAGAATGATTCACAGGCAAAAACCATGTGCACCATATTGGGTCATGCAGCCAGAAAATCGTCCGTACAGCACAGCTAAGCCACTGAATTTATTATCCGACATCACTGGCATAGCTTTTGCTTCACTTTGGCACACTGATTGCAGAACACCAATTAAATCTGACTTGTTAGGCAATTTCACATTATCGCCGCATTCCGGCAAACCGGTTTAATCTGGATATCCACAACTGGAGGAGCTAATGTCCAACAAAACCCTCACTCTGATCAAAGAAAGCGAAGCTCAATGGGTCGACCTGCGTTTCACCGACACCCATGGTAAAGAGCAGCACGTCACTATTCCCTCTGCAGCAGTAGATGAGGAGTTTTTTGAAGTCGGCCAAATGTTCGACGGCTCTTCCATCGCTGGCTGGAAAGGCATCAACGAATCCGACATGGTGCTGATGCCCGATGACAACACTGCCATCATTGACCCCTTCTCCGACGCCACCACCGTGATTCTGCGTTGCGATATCCTCGAGCCCTCCACCATGACCGGCTATGAGCGCGACCCCCGCTCCGTTGCCAGACGCGCCGAGGAATACCTGAAGTCTACTGGCCTGGGCGACATCGCTTTCTTCGGTCCCGAGCCCGAATTCTTTATCTTTGACGACATCAAGTGGGGCGCCGACATGAGCGGCAGCTTCGTCAAGATCAGCTCTGAAGAAGCAGCATGGGCCACAGGCCACGAGTTCGCAGAAGGCAACATGGGTCACCGTCCGCGCGTCAAAGGCGGCTACTTCCCCGTTCCTCCGATTGACTCCCTGCACGATATTCGCGCAGCCATGTGTGAAGCCATGACCCAAATGGGCCTGTCTGTTGAAGTACACCACCACGAAGTGGCCACTGCTGGCCAGTGTGAGATTGGTGTCAAATTCAACACCTTGGTGACAAAAGCTGACGAAACCCAGATCCTGAAGTACTGCGTGCACAACGTTGCCCACGCCTATGGCAAAACCGCTACCTTCATGCCCAAGCCGATCGTTGGCGACAACGGTTCCGGCATGCACTGTCACCAGTCTTTCTGGAAAGACGGCGTCAACCAGTTTGCAGGCGACGGCTATGCTGGCCTGAGCGAAACCGCTCTGTACTACATCGGCGGTATCATCAAGCACGCCAAGGCACTGAATGCGTTCACCAACCCGGGCACCAACTCCTACAAGCGTCTGATCCCCGGTTTCGAAGCCCCGGTAATGCTGGCTTACTCTGCTCGCAACCGGTCCGCTTCCATCCGCATCCCTTACACTGCCTCTCCGAAAGGCAAGCGTATTGAAGCCCGCTTCCCCGACCCGATCGCCAACCCCTACCTGGCATTCGCTGCCATGCTGATGGCTGGCCTGGACGGCGTAATGAACAAGATCCACCCTGGCGATGCCGCCGACAAGGATCTGTACGATCTGCCTCCGGAAGAAGCTGCCGCTATCCCTCAAGTGTGTGGCAGCCTGCGCGAAGCACTGTCCTCACTGGATGCGGACCGCGAGTTCCTCACCAAGGGCGGCGTGTTCACCGACGACATGATCGACGCTTACATCAATCTGAAGATGCAAGACGTTTACCGTGTTGAACACACTACTCACCCGGTTGAATTCGACCTGTACTACTCCGTATAAGTCGACACCGCTTGATCAGGAGAGCTGCCTCACCGGCTCTCCTCTTCTCCCAAAAGCCCGCTATTTTTTGAATGGCGGGCTTTTTCTTGGGTCAAAGGAAGGCTAGTCTTTAACCTGTGCAATGCGGAGTATTCACATGAGTAACGGATTCAACTGGCTGATTTTACCGCTCTGCCTGATCTTGGGGATGTCTCCCGGTCTCGCGGCGGTCTATAAAACAGTCGACGAAAAAGGGAATGTCACCTATACGGACACACCGCCTTCTGATGACGGCAATGCAGAACCGGTAAAGCTCCCCCCCATCAATACACAACCGGCACTGGAGACCAGGCAAACGACGCCCAAACAATCGGAGGACATGGAAGGTTATGAGGAGGTAGCCATTCTGGCTCCCGCTCAGGATGCCACCATTCCACCGGGCCAGATCAATGTGGTTGTTCAGGTGTTCCTGGAACCCGCACTGAAACCGGGCCACCTGATTCTGCTGCTCCACAACGGCCAACCTTCCGGGGAACCGTCCTTCGGCCCATCCTTCTCCATAGACTCACTGATTCGGGGCGAGCACACACTGCAAGCTCAGGTTGTGAATGAAACAGGTGCAGTAATTGCCCAATCAAGCACCATTACCATTCATGTAAAACGCCATTCACCCCTCAATAAAGATGCCATCCAGACACAAAACACAGAAAGAGCAAAACGGGTAAAACAGGCCACTCAGGGCGCCAACTAACCCCGCATCCCCCACTTAATCAGAAATTCTTCTGAGCATCGCGCACCATCATGGTGCGCGATGCTAAACTTCAAATAACTAAACAGGCATTTTTACTGGCGTTAGCCGTGCCCCAAAATTGGCCCGCTATTTGCTAACCCTTTAAGCATTACTGAACCATAAAAGGGCAAAGCCCTTACCGGACTCAAGTCACAAGCATACAAATATCACCGGATGACTAACGACCAGCTACATCACCTGCTATTGGATAACCTCAGCACCGCTGTTCTGCTGCTGAATAGAGGTCTCGAGATCTGTTACCTGAATCCTGCGGCCGAAAACCTGCTCGCAGTCAGTGCCGTGCGTCTTTGTGGTAACAGTGTCGATACGCTTTTTACCGAAGATGGCACGCCCATCAACGCGCTGCAGGAAGCACTGACCTCCAACCACCCATTTACCCAGCGCCAGGCCTCGATGGTGCTGCCAGACCACTCCCACATCACCGTGGACTTTACCGCCACACCGGTACAGATGTCCTCGGCGCGAATGCTGGTTGTCGAGATGCAACCCATGGACCGGCTAATGCGCATTAACCGTGAGGAGGCACTGATCACCACCCATGACACCACCCGCAATCTGGTGCGAGGGCTAGCCCATGAGATCAAGAACCCCCTGGGTGGTATTCGCGGCGCTGCCCAGTTGTTGTCCGAGGATCTGGACGAACAATCCGAACTGCGCGAATACACAGAAATCATCTCTGCGGAAACGGATCGACTCTGCAACCTGGTTGACCGCCTGCTTGGCCCCACCACGATGCCCAAATTTGTTCCGGTCAACATTCATGAAGTTCTGGAACATGTGGCCGCCCTGGCGGAAGCTGAAACCCGTGGCAGCATCACCATCAAACGCAATTACGATCCCAGCATCCCCGAGCTACAGGGGGATCGAGGCCAACTGATTCAGGCGATCCTGAATGTTGTGCGCAATGCGATCCAGGCTCTGCGCGCCAGTAACCAGAAGCGTCCGACCATCAAGCTGATCACCCGGATTCAACGGCACTTTACCATCGGGAAAGTACATCACCGGGTGGTCTGCCGTATCGACATCATAGATAACGGCCCAGGGATTCCGGAGCACCTGATCGACCGGATCTTCTTCCCCATGATCAGTGGTCGCGCAGAAGGAAGTGGGCTCGGCCTGCCCATAGCCCAGTCGGCCATCAACCTGCATCACGGACTGATCGAATGTGAAAACGAGAAGGGAGAAACTCGTTTCACCATCTACTTACCATTGGATACCTAAACATGGGAAAGCGCACTGTTTGGATAGTCGACGACGACCGCTCAATTCGCTGGGTAATGGAAAAAGCCCTGAGCAGAGCAGAACTTGACGTCACCAGTTTTGAAGATCCAGCAGATCTGCTGGCAAAACTCGACAAATCCCAACCGGACACCATCATCAGCGACATCCGCATGCCCGGCATCGACGGATTACAGCTTTTACAACGGATACACATTTCCAAGCCTACCCTGCCAGTGATCATCACCACCGCCCACTCGGATCTGGACAGTGCCGTGGCGGCCTACCAGGGCGGCGCTTTTGAATACCTGCCCAAACCATTCGATCTGGAAGAGCTGATTGCCGTTACCAATCGCGCCATCAATTTCGCCAGCGAACAGGGCCGGGAGAAAGCCCCGGCAACCGAGGGCGTCAGTGGAGAAATCATTGGCGAAGCCCCGGCCATGCAGGAAGTTTTCCGAGCCATCGGCCGCCTTTCTCACTCCAATATCACCGTGCTCATTAACGGGGAGTCAGGCACCGGAAAGGAGCTGGTGGCAAAAGCCCTGCACGACCACAGTCCTCGCAGGAATAATCGTTTTGTCGCACTGAACATGGCTGCGATTCCCCACGACCTGATTGAATCTGAGCTATTCGGCCACGAAAAAGGGGCTTTCACTGGCGCCACCCAGCGCCGTGAAGGACGCTTCCAACAGGCGGATGGCGGTACCCTGTTCCTTGACGAAATCGGCGACATGCCACCGGAGGCCCAGACCCGCCTGCTCAGGGTACTGGCCAACGGGGAGTTTTACCTGGTCGGGGGACATACCCCGGTGAAGGTCGATGTACGTATCATCGCAGCGACCCACCAGAACCTGGAACATCTGGTGGCAGAAAACCGCTTTCGGGAAGACCTTTTCCACCGCCTCAATGTGATCCGGATTCACCTCCCCAAGCTGGCAGACCGCCGGGAAGACATTCCCAAACTGATGCACCATTTCTTCCAGCGTGCAGCGAAAGAGCTGGAAACTGAACCCAAGACACTCTCACCCGAAGCCGAACAGTATCTGAGTATGCTGTCATGGCCTGGCAACGTAAGACAGCTGGAAAACATTTGCCGCTGGCTGACCGTTATGGCCTCCGGGAGGGAAGTACACATCGAAGATCTTCCCCCGGAATTGAGGGATGGCCCCGTTGAAAAAACCACCATCAATGGCAACTGGGAACAACAATTGCGCAATTGGGCAGATACCGAGCTCAGCGCAGGACACCACGACATTCTGGCCTCTGCAGTCCCGACATTTGAACGGGCCTTGATAGAAACCGCTCTGAGCCATACCAATGGTCGTAAACGAGATGCCGCCGAACTGCTCGGCTGGGGCAGGAATACCCTGACTCGCAAGTTAAAGGAGCTGGGGATGAACGACGAGGACGACCTTTAAACCAGGCCGAATAAAGGAATACCAGTGGTTCGGAGCACCCCGAACCACTGGAGATAGTATTTTTTCTTAGTGGGTGACTTCTGAGGCGGCAGCCGCTTCCTGATCTTTCTTGGCCTTGGCCAGTGCCTGGGCAAACAGAACCTCAAAATTGACCGGTGGCAACATCAGTGCCGGGAAAGAGCCCTTGATCACCACGTTGTCCACCACTTCCCGAACAAAGGGGTAGAGCGTCGCCGGACAGAGCACGTTGATAGCCTGGGCCATCTGGCGATTTTCCAGCCCCTTGACCAGGAAGATGCCCGCCTGGTGCGCTTCGATCAGATAGACAGTCTCATCACCGTGTTTCACGGTGATGGTGACAGTCAGCACCACTTCGAAATGATCTTCATCGAGTTTGTTGACCTCGGTCGACAGCTCCTGACCAACCTGCGGCTTGATCTCCGTGTGAAAAGCTACGGGTCCCATGGGTGTTTCAAAGGACAGGTCCTTCAGGTAAATGCGCTGTAGGGCAAACTGACCACCATCTTGCTGCGGCATATCTGCAGCAGCGACATTGTTTTCTTCTGTCATGTTTCCGTCTTCTCTTCTTAGCTGTTTCGATTAAAGGTTTGCCACCGGGGAATAAAACTACCGACATCAGGCTCAGACAAGGGCGGCCAATAGTCGGTCCAACTCACCGCTCTGCTCAAGGCGACGCAAGTCATCGTAACCGCCGACATGCTTTTCACCCAGCCAGATTTGCGGCACGGTATGGCGACCAGTCTTGACTACCAACTCACTGAGCAGGGCAGCATTACCATCCACGGGGATTTCTTCGTAGGCCAGCCCTTTCTTTGCAAGCAAATTCTTGGCGGCCACACAGTAACCACAGGTGCGTGTGGTGTAGATCCGTACCCTGGCCATTTCAGCCTTTGACGACAGGCAAACTCTGGTTTTGCCACTCCATCATACCGCCGGTCAGGCGAAACACCTTGAAGCCCTCTTGCTGCAACTTGCGACCCGCAGGGCCGGACTGCTGTCCCAGCTTGTCGGCGAGAATAATGAATTTCTCCCGGTGGCGGTCAAGTTCGCTGATCTTGTCCTGCAACTTGGTCTGGGGGATGTTAAATGCGCCGGCAATGTGTCCGGCCTTGAATTCCTTGCTGTCACGGATATCAAGCAGCACCGCTTCATCCGAATTCAGCATGCGCGTGACAGCATGCACGGAAATCGGCTTGCCACTCTTGATGCGCTCATTAATGGCAAGCAGGTAGATCAGGATCAACAAGACACTGACCAGAATCCACTGTTCGCTGATAAACGTAAAAAATTCCACTGTTTGAGGTCTCTCGCAAAGTCAGCCAGGACCCACCGGGCCCGCAAGGCCGAAAAGTATACACAGCGCAAACTGCTCACGGAACCACCAATGGCACTGATAACCGTTTGCGGGTAAGATTCGCGGATTATTCATCCCCACACACATCGTCCCATTGAGATCATGACTGAAGCCAAAAAAACACTACTGTTGTTGGTGCTCGACGGCTGTGGCCACAGCGACAACCCCGAGTTCAACGCCATCCAAGCCGCCAATACACCGGTGCGCGACAGGCTCTGGAAGAGCTGCCCTCGCACCTTTATTGACACCTCCGGACTGGCTGTCGGCTTGCCGGAAGGCCAGATGGGCAATAGTGAAGTGGGGCATATGACACTGGGTTCCGGCCGGGTGATCTACCAGAGCTTTACCCGTATCAACAAGGCCATCAGCGATGGCGACTTCTTCACCAATCCGGTGTACTGCGCCGCTATCGACAAAGCCATTGCGAACCACGGCGCCGTACATATTCTCGGCCTGCTGTCACAAGGCGGCGTCCACAGCCATGAAGAGCACATCAACGCCATGGTTGAGCTGGCTGCGCAACGGGGTGCGGAAAAAATCTACGTTCATGCTTTCCTCGACGGCAGGGATACCCCTCCACGCAGTGCCGAGCCGTCTCTGAAACATACGGCAGAGGTTCTGGCCAGCACAGGTCGCGGCCGCATTGCCAGCATCTGTGGGCGCTTCTATGCCATGGACCGGGACAACCGCTGGGACCGAGTACAGGCCGCCTATGACCTGCTCACCCAGGGAAAAACTGAACACCGTGCCGCAGATGCCGTCAGAGGCCTTCGCGCAGCCTATGAGCGCGGCGAAAACGACGAATTCGTCCTGCCGACCGCCATCGCTCCCGAGGGAGAAGCACCGGTCACCATCAACGACGGCGATGCCGTGGTGTACATGAACTTTCGCCCGGACCGGGCGCGACAACTCACTCGCGCTTTCGTGAATGATGATTTCGACGGATTTGATCGCACATCCCGCCCCGTGCTGGCAGACTTCGTGATGACCACTGAGTACGCAGCTGACATTCATACCAGCTGCGCTTTTCCCCCGGAAAATCTGCACAACTCCCTCGGCGAATATCTGGGCAGCCTGGGCAAAACCCAGCTGCGCATTGCCGAAACGGAAAAATACGCTCACGTTACATTCTTCTTTAACGGCGGTCAGGAAACCCTGTTTCCCGGCGAAGACCGCATCCTGATTCCCTCGCCCAAGGTCGCCACCTATGACCTGAAGCCGGAAATGAGTGCCTACGAACTGACCGACAAACTGGTTGATGCCATTGAAGGCGGCACCTACGACATCATCGTCTGTAACTACGCCAACTGCGACCAGGTCGGCCATAGCGGCGTGTTCGATGCCGCCGTCAAAGCCGTCGAAGTGGTCGACCAGTGCCTTGAACGGGTACTGATCGCCCTCAACGACATCGGCGGTGAATGCCTGATCACCGCAGACCATGGCAATGTGGAGCAGATGTTTGACCCCGAATCCGGACAGGTACACACCCAGCACACCACACTGCCAGTACCACTGATCTACGTTGGCAACCGCCAACTGAGTCTGTCGGGCAACGGATCTCTCGCAGACATTGCTCCCACCATGCTCACCCTGTTGGGAGTGCCACAACCTCCCGAAATGACCGGCCATTCTCTGGTCGCCTTGGGAGCTTGAACGACTTCTTGGCACCCGGAACGATGACACGCCTCCGCTGGACAGTCGTTGCAACCATACTGCTGGCGGTGGCTGCCTTCGCCTCTGCGAGCGAAAAGGAAGACCGCAAGAAACTGCAGCAGCTGGGCAAGGACATCCTCAAGCTCGAACAAACCATTCAGGGCGACAGCAAGGAACACCGACAACTGTCCAATGAGCTTAAAAAGTCCGAACTGGCGGCAGCTGATTTAAACAAGCAGATCCGACAGATCGAACAAACTCTCACCACCCTCGACGAAGAGTTGGATGGCCTCAAAACCCGCCAGGCCACCCTGCAACAGTCGCGAAGGGACCAGCAACAACTGATCGCCAGCCAGATAGCCGCTGCCTATCGATTAGGCAACGAGGAATCCATCAAGTTGCTGCTCAACCAGGAGGACCCGGAGAGGGTCAGTCGAACCCTTAAATACTACGACTACTTCCTGCAGGCCCGGGCCGAGAAAATCGCTTTCTACCTGAACACCATCGAAGAACTGCAAACTGTGGAGCAGGGCATTGCCGTGCGCCAGGCATCACTGGCGGAAAACCGTGCCAATCTGACCGAACAACAACAGAAACTCGAAGAAAGCCGTCGGGCGAGGGGTGAAGTACTGGCCCGCCTCGACCGCCAGATAGCAGACTCCCAGCAATCACTGGTCCGCCTGAAAACCGAGCGAAAACGCCTAGAGGCCGTTCTGAAGGCACTGGAAGAAAGTCTCGCCCGCCTGACGCCGTCATCCAGCACCGAGCCTTTCGCCAAACGCAAGGGCAAGCTGCCCTGGCCGGTAAAGGGCCAGCTCAGCCAGTATTTTGGTGCCACACGAACTGCGGATATCACCTGGAACGGCTGGCTTCTCAAGGCAAGGGAGGGCACTGACGTTCGAGCTATCCACCACGGGCGGATCGTGTTTTCCGACTATCTGCGCGGCCACGGCCTGCTAGTGATTGTCGATCACGGCGATGGCTACATGAGCCTCTATGCCCACAATCAGGTGTTGCTGAAAGTCACGGGGGACTGGGTGCAGGCCGGGGAACCCATAGCCAAGGTCGGCAACAGCGGCGGCCAACGGGATCATGCACTTTATTTTGAAATTCGACATAATGGCAGGCCGACAAACCCCAAATACTGGCTGACCAGCAAGGGGTAAAGAACAAAAGCGAAGGAAAGCCGCGGGGCCGGGAAACGCTGTTTCCCGCTCCAACAAACCACAACGTGATAAACCGCGTTAACAATTCCAGGACTACCCCATGAATGCGTTTAGCAAGTCGCTGATGATGATGCTGGCACTGCTGGCCTCCTCCTCCAATACCGTTGCCAAGGAGGTACCTGAAGACGCGAGAATGCCCCTGGAAGAACTGCGCCACTTCACTCAGGTGTTCGACCAGATCCGCCAGTCCTACGTTGAAGAAATTGACGACAAAGCCCTGCTGGAAATGACCATCAGAGGACTGCTCGCCAGCCTGGACCCCCACTCTGTCTACCTGGATAAGGAGGACTTTACAGACCTTCAGGAACACACCAGCGGAGAATTCGGCGGCCTCGGGATTGAAGTCAGTATGGAAGGCGGCTTCATCAAACTAATTACCCCTACCGATGACACCCCCGCACAACGGGCCGGCATTCAGGCCGGGGACCTGATCATTAAACTCGATGACCAACTGGTGCAGGGCATGAACCTTGGTGAGGCCATTGAGCTGATGCGCGGCCCGAAAGGTTCAAAAATTATCCTGACCGTCGTCCGCCCAAACCGCGACGGTCCTTTTGAAATAGAGATTATTCGTGACACCATCCAGATCCATAGCGTGCGCTCCCGGATGCTGGAGCCTGGCTATGGCTATGTCCGTATCGCCCAGTTCCAGGAGAACACCGGCTCCGAATTCACCAAAGCGCTCCAGACACTGTTACGTGATAACTCCGACCTGAAAGGACTAGTACTGGACCTGCGCAACAACCCCGGCGGCCTGCTGGACTCTTCGATTGAAGTAGCCGATGCCCTGCTGGATAGCGGCCTGGTAGTGTACACAGAGGGCCGTGTCGCCACTGCCAACAACCAGTATTTCGCTACGCCGGGAGATCTGTTGAACGGCTTGCCGGTGGTTGCTCTGATTAATGAGGGATCTGCCTCCGCGGCGGAAATCGTTGCAGGAGCTTTGCAGGATCACCACCGCGCCCTGATTCTCGGCACCGGCAGCTTTGGCAAGGGTTCAGTGCAAACCGTCATCCCCCTCGGAGAAGACCGCGCCATCAAACTCACTACTGCCCGTTATTTCACCCCCAGCAAACGCTCTATCCAGGCGGATGGCATCCACCCTGATATACTGGTCAGGCCAGCGGAAGTCCACTTGCTGGAGTCTCCGGAACAGATCAAGGAGGCCAATCTCAGTGGCCATCTTAGCAATGAAGGAGAGAAGAAAACGGTGGAATCCAAGAATCTCTCTCAGGATGACAACCAGCTGTATGAGGCCCTCAACCTGTTAAAAGGGCTTAATATTTTCTCCGGATTGAAGGGAGTTGACCGAACGGTCAAAGATGCCGATGGAGCACTCCCTAGCGCCGACTGAACTCATTGACTTTTATGTCAAATTTGGGCTGAATTAGCAAAGATTGTTGCTCTTACGTCAATAGCATGTAAACAATCCGCGTTGTACACGGACTGTATAAAATAATAATGACAATAGATGTAAGTAGTTAACCAAGAGAGGAAACGACATGGTGATGCCCAGAACAGGGGAATCCGAAAAGCAGAAGCCGTCGGTCAGGAGTGACCGCTTTTTTAAGCTGCATAACTTTTGGTTCTTCGCTACACGCGAAGGCGCGGCAGTTGGTCCGTTTGATTCCAAAGAAGGGGCGGTTCAAGCGGTATCCGACTACGTTGAGTTTGTTCAGAAAGCCGGACCGGAGGCATTGGAGTTCTTCTCTTCCAACGCCCGCTACGCGGTCTGATGTGTTTAGCAGCTCAACGCCGGACTTCAACACCTCGCTCAGCCATGTAATCTTTGGCCTGGGCGATGGTGTACTCTCCAAAATGAAAAATACTCGCCGCTAGTACGGCATCGGCCTTACCCTCAACAACCCCATCCACCAAGTGTTGCAAATTGCCCACACCTCCTGAGGCAATCACGGGGATATCCACCGCGTCACTCACCGCTCTGGTCAACGGCAGGTTAAACCCACTCTTGGTACCATCCTTGTCCATGCTGGTCAGCAGGATCTCTCCGGCACCGTACTCAGCCATACGCACGGCCCACTCCACAGCATCAATGCCAGTGGGCTTACGGCCACCATGGGTGAAAATCTCCCAACGCAGCGGTTCTCCCTCGCCACTAACCTGCTTGGCATCAATAGCCACCACGATGCACTGGGAGCCAAAACGCTGGGACGCCTGACGAACAAACTCCGGACTCTTCACCGCAGCGGAGTTGATACTGACCTTATCGGCGCCGGCGTTCAGGAGGGCGCGGATGTCTTCCAGTGTACGCACACCGCCACCGACGGTGAGGGGAATAAACACTTCACTGGCCATGCGCTCCACGGTATGGATCATGGTGTCCCGCTCTTCATGGCTGGCGGTAATGTCAAGAAAGGTGATTTCATCAGCTCCCTCTTCGTTGTAGCGCTTGGCCACTTCCACCGGATCACCGGCATCCCTGATATCCACAAACTGGACACCTTTCACCACACGCCCTTTGTCCACGTCCAGACAGGGAATAATTCTCTTGGCCAACATCACTCTTTCCCCCGGCCTTCATCCTGCTCATCGAACAGGTGGCCCAATTTGCCGGCTTTCGTCGCCAGATAATACAGATTGTGCGGGTTGCGTCCGGTCTGTAACGGCACCCGCGCCGCAACCTCAACGCCCAGTTGCTCCAAGGCTTCGACCTTGCGCGGATTATTGGTCAGCAACTTCACGCGACTGATTTGCAGGTGCTTGAGCATAGGGCGACAAATACTGTAATCGCGCATGTCTGCGCTGAAGCCCAACTGTTCATTGGCTTCGACGGTATCCGCCCCCTGATCCTGCAGATGATAGGCCTTGATCTTGTTCAGCAGGCCGATACCTCGACCCTCCTGGCGCAAGTAAAGAATAGCCCCGCGCCCCTCCGCCGCGATACGGCGCATGGCCTCCTCCAGCTGGGCACCGCAATCACAGCGCACACTGAACAGGGCATCACCGGTCAGGCACTCGGAGTGAATACGCAACAGCAGCGGTTCACCACCGGCGACATCCCCCATGGTGATAGCGATATGCTCCTTGTCACTTTCCGCGTCCTCAAAGCCGTGAATATCAAACACGCCCCAGCGGGTAGGCAATTTGGAGCTTTCAACAAAACGGAGGATCACTCAAGACTCCTAACGATCAGGCGGGTGGCTATTTTAGCCGGGTTCCACCCCGAGTAAAGGGAGGGAACAGTTTTTCCATTGGAAACAACGGGCTAGTATTTGGTTCGCAATACCATCACCCCCTCCTCCTCACTCATCTCCACGCGACTGAGGAAACTGTTCCCAAGCAGGACCTCGGAGGGAAAATCACCGATCACGACGGTCGCCTCCACCTGGTGCAGGGTGATATTGCCGATAGTCAGCTTTTCCAGGGGCACATGATAGGCACTGACCATGCCTCCGGCGGTACTGGCCGCGCCCTTACGACCGCGGCGGAAATTCACTCCCAACTGTTCGGCATGATGCAGGTTCATGGCGATCGAAGTGGCGCCGGTATCCACCATAAAATCCACCGGCCTGCCGTTGATAAAGCCACTGACGAAGTAATGGCCATTTTCGGACCGGGGTATCCGGACTTCAGCAATTTCCGCCGCCTGAAAGCTGGAGGAAATGCGCTCGGAAAGCCCCAGGGTGATACGCTGTCCATCCACCTCCAGAACCGCTTTCTGGCTGTCGCTCTCGATCAGCGTTACCCCTTCAGGACTGGTCTGCCCCTGCTTCAACAATCGCTGCTTCCCATTGATCACCAGCACTGCCCGACCGCCGAACAGGCCATTGACGCTAATGTCGGGAGAGGCCCAACATGCCGTCGCTGCAATCAGTGCCGCAATGGCCAACGCAAGGATACGTCCTGTCATCGCCACCTCCCGGTGAATCCCTAGAAAAATACCTGCGATACAGTAAAGAGTATCGCCCAGGCCAAGGCTCCGGCCAACAGATCGTCCATCATGATGCCCACCCCGCCGCTGACATTGCGGTCGAACCAGCTGATCGGCCAGGGTTTCCAGATATCAAACAGGCGAAACAGCACAAAACCCGCCAGCGCCCACGGCCAGGACACCGGCAACGCCGTCATGGTCAGCCAGTAACCGGCCATCTCATCCCAGACAATGCCCTGGTGGTCATGTACGCCCATATCATGGGCCGTCTTGCCACACAGGTAGAAACCCACCAGGGATGCCACTCCCACCACTGCCAGATAGGCATAAAGGGGCATCCAGGCTAACAGTGGCCACAACACCAGCGCTACCGCAGTGCCGGCGGTACCGGGCCCCTTCGGGGCCAGACCACTACCAAATCCAAAGGCCAGCAGGTGCACCGGGTTCTTCAGCAACTGGGCAAAGGAGGGATTAATTCGATGATCCATATTCCACCTATTTGTAACAGCCGGTCATTGAAAATGCTGGTAACCGGTTCCGACCACGCTCACCGACTGACCTGCTGCGTCAACACAACTCACACCATTCCCCCGGGTCATCCGACCGATTCGGGTAGCCATCAGATCGCCCGAGGCAATCAACCTGTCCACCTCGACACAGAGAATCTCCGGCACGGTGAAACAGAGCTCATAATCATCACCACCAGATAGAGCCCACTCCTGTATCTGCCGGGACGTTGCCAGCTCCGCCAGCCAGGGTGCCAGCGGCAACCGCGACAATTCCACTTCGGCACCCAGGCCACTGCACTCGGCAATATGTCCCAAGTCCGCCAACAGGCCGTCGGAAATATCAATCGCCGCCGAGGCCAGGCCGCACAGTATCACGCCTTCACGCAACCGCGGAGCTGGCCGATAAAAACGTCCGAGGAGTTCATGCTTCACGCTCTCCGGCAGCGATGGGTTCGGCTCAAACAATTGCAGTGCCGCCGCACCTTCACCCAGAGTTCCGGTGACATAAACCCGATCACCCTCTTTTGCCCCCGCGCGAGTCAGGGCCTGGCCGCGGGGAACCAGCCCCATCATCTGGACAGAAATGGTCATCGGTCCGGCAGTAGTATCGCCACCGACCAAAGCACACCCAAACTGGCAGGCATCATCGGCCAGCGCAGCGGCAAAAGCCTCGAGCCAGGAAGCATCCGCATTGGGCATGGTCAGAGCCAGGGTGAACCATCTCGGCTGAGCACCCATGGCGGCGAGATCACTGAGGTTCACCCTCAGTGAGCGGCGGGCAATATCTTCCGGGGCGGCATCACGGGGGAAGTGGACCCCCGCCACCAGAGTATCGACGGTCACCGCCAGCTGCTGCCCTTCGGGGACGTCCAGCAGGGCGCAATCATCGCCCACCCCCAGAGCGACGCCATCACCGCCATCTTCACTGCGACCAAGGCCGGTGAAGTATTGGCGGATCAGCGCAAACTCATTCAGGGGCATGGCAACCCGGACGACGCATTAGCGCCGCTGCCCGGCCTTGACCTCAATGGCGCGGCGATCGGCGGCCACCTTGTCGAGGATACCGTTGATGTATTTATAAGCGTCGGTGGGACCGAACGTTTTGGCCAGGTTGACCGCCTCGTTAATCGCCACCTTGTAGGGAATGTCGATGCGGAAACACAGCTCGTAGCAGCCCATGCGCAGCAGTGCCCGGGAGATCGGGTCCAGGTCCTTTGACTTGCGATCGAGATGAGGCTCATAGGCCGCGTCAATCTCATCCAGTTTTTTCGGAATCCCGTGCAACACTTCGCGGAAGAACTCGGTGTCCACCTTGCGCATGTCGTTGTCGACGAAAAACTCCGCTTCGATACTGTGCAGATCGGAGCCGGACAATTGCCATTGATAGAGGGCCTGCACCAACAGTTGGCGGGCCTTTTTACGGGTAGAAGGCAGTGACACGAATTGGCTCCTATATCCGACGGAACAGAGAAATCATTTCCAGCGCGGTCAGCGCCGCTTCTGCGCCCTTGTTCTCGGCGTTGTCGCCGGAGCGCTCCAGGGCCTGATCCAGGTTATCTGTGGTCAGTACACCAAAGGCCACCGGCAGCCCTTCCCGCAGGGCCACTTCGCCGATACCACGGGTCGTTTCACCGGAAACGTACTCGAAGTGAGGGGTGCCGCCGCGAATCACACAACCCAGGGCAATCACCGCATCGAAACGACCGGACTGGGCCAGCTTGCTGCACGCCAGGGGCAATTCAAAAGCGCCGGGAACACGAAACACCTCAACGTCCTGCGCACTGATGCCGTGGCGTGACAGGGCGAGTTCAGCCCCCTGCAACAGGCTATCGGTAATCTGGCTATTCCAGCGCGCCACGGCAATGGCCACCCGCGCTCCCTCGACATCAAAACTGCCCTCGTCGGGCCGATACTCACTCATGCTGTTTTCCGATTTCTCTTAACTTCTGTGCAAACTGTTTTGGAACGGCGTATCAATCACAGTCAATGTATTCGATCACTTCCAGATCAAAGCCGGAAATGCCGGTAAAGCGGAACGGTGCGCTCATCAGGCGCATCTTGTGCACCCCCAGGTCCATCAGGATCTGCGAACCGGTGCCCACCTGCTGGAACACCACGTCCCCCGCCCGACGGGGTTTTGCCGGGGTGCCTTCCAGCAGCTCATCGACGGAGGCGTCGATGTCGTCCGCGGTTTCCGGGTAGTAGAGCAGCACCACCGCACCGCGGCCCTCTTCGGCCACCTTCTCCATGGCACGGGGCAGACTCCAGCTGCGGAAGCCCTTTTCCGGGGACATGGCGAACAGATCACGGGCGGATTTGTTGATATGCACCCGCACCAGTGGCGGTTCGCCGTTGGACACATCTCCCTTCACCAGGGCAAAGTGCTTTTCGTTGCGAGCACTGTCCAGATAGGTCTTCAGGGTGAATTCGCCATAGTGTGTCTGGATGGTTCGCTCATTGACACAATTGATGGTTTTCTCGGTCACCAGGCGATAGTGGATCAGGTCCGCGATGGTGCCGATCTTCAGGTTGTGTCTGGCAGCAAAGGCCTCCAGATCGGGACGGCGCGCCATGGTGCCGTCGTCATTCATGATTTCGACAATCACCGCTGCCGGCTCAAAGCCGGCCATACGGGCCAGATCACAGCCCGCCTCGGTGTGGCCAGCGCGACTCAACACACCGCCGCGCTCTGCCTTGAGAGGAAAGATATGTCCGGGCTGGACGATGTCCTGGGGACGGGCATTGCTGGCGACGGCTGCCTGAATGGTGCGAGCCCGATCAGCAGCAGAAATCCCGGTGGTGACGCCCTCAGCCGCTTCGATAGACAGGGTGAAATTGGTGCCATGACCGGACTTGTTGGCATCCACCATCAGCGGCAGGTTGAGCTGCTGACAGCGCTGTTCGGAGAGCGTCAGGCAGATCAGACCCCGCCCGTAAGTGGCCATGAAATTGATATCTTCAGGCCGCACCATGGTAGCGGCCATCACCAAGTCGCCCTCGTTCTCGCGGTCCTCGTCGTCCATCAGGATCACCATTTTGCCCTGACGGATATCCGCAACCAGTTCTTCAATACTATTCAATACCATGATTTCAATGCCGTGAGTTTCTGTTTTCTCAAGTGCGGATTCGATTATCAGGCATCCGCCGCAGCGTCGCCCTGCAGCAGCCGCTCCAGGTAGCGCGCAATCAGGTCCACTTCCAGATTGACCCGGGTTCCCGGTTTATAGGTGCCAATGACCGTTTTCTCAAGGGTATGAGGGACAATATTCAGTTCGAACTCGGCGCCTTCCACCTTGTTCACCGTGAGGCTGGTGCCGTCCACAGTGATCGAGCCCTTGTGGGCGATGTACTTGGCCAACTCCCGGGGAGCGCGCAAACGGAAGCGTTCCGAGCGGGCATCGGGATGGCGACTCACCACCTCACCAATACCGTCCACATGACCGGATACCAGGTGTCCCCCCATACGGGTCTGCGGCGTCAGCGCCCGCTCCAGGTTTACCGGCGAGCCCACGGACCAGTCACCAATGGTGGTCAGCGACAAGGTTTCCGATGACACATCGGCCACGTAGCCGTCGCCGGGCAGTTCCACCACCGTCAGGCACACGCCATTGGTGCTGACGCTGTCGCCCAGTTGCAGGTCCGCCAGTTCCAGATCATTGGTTTTGATCCGCAGGCGCACGTCGCCGCCTCGCTGTTCACGCACAGCAACTTCGCCCACAGCCTCGACAATACCGGTAAACATGACTCTTCAACTCCCCTTCGTTACACCAATCCATCAACCGCCCAGAACCAGCCCCAGGCCATACACCGCCAGGAAACCAACGGTGAACGCCACCAGCAGGGCAAACAGGCTGCGAAAATAACTGGCGAAGGTCAAGGAACTGATCTTGCTCATCGCCACGATACCCGCCGCTGAACCGATCACCAGCAGCGAACCGCCCACGCCCACCGCGTAGGTCAATCCCATCCATTCGGCCGTGTTCATTTGCAGGTTGGCTTTCAGCAGCGCCGCGGTAAGCGGCACGTTATCGATCAACGCAGACAACAGCCCCATCAGGTAATTGGCAACCAGACTGGGCATGATGTTGTAGAGGTGCGTCAGCCCCTCCAGAGTGCCGATGAACTGCAACATGCCCACCACCAGCAACACCCCGAGGAAAAACAGCAGGGTTTCAAACTCGATAATGCGGATGTACTCGAGGATCGGGTCGTTGTCGATGTCCTCGTTAAAGAAACGCGCCACCAGGAACATGATCGCCAGACCGGTGAGGAAGGTCAGCACCGGCGGGATGCCGTAGAAAAAACTGCCGAGAATGGTGCACAGAATCGTCGCCATAAAGATCATGGCAATCCCCTGATCTACCTTGCGGATGGCCCGTGCACCATTTTTCTCGACCAACACTTCACCGCTCATGCCGCGACTCAACAGCGTCGCTAGCAACAACACCGCCATCAGTGCCGGCAGCGACAACAGCAGCAGGTTGGCGATCTGCACATGGCCTTCCAGGAAAATCATCAGGGTGGTGACGTCGCCGGTAATCATGGCCACACCGCCGGAGTTCACCGCAAACACCACCAGCGTAGCGAACTTGAGGTTTTTCCTGGCATCCATTTTCAGGCTCAGGATCAGCGCCACAGACACCAGTGTCGCCGTGATATTGTCGGCGATGGAAGAAAACACAAAGGCGAAAATCCCGATCAGGAACAGCAGCTTCCTCTCGGTAATTCGCCGCGGCAGGATGGCGTGGACCAGGTTCTCGATCAGCCCCTTCTTGTTCAGGTAGGCCACAAAAGTCATGGTCGCCAGCAGGAACAGCCACAGGCTGGCGATGTCGGTAATGTTGTGTTCGAGGGCTGCCTCAACCTTTTCCCGGTGAGCCAGATCGGGCGCAAAAATAAACATCAGCATCCACGCCAGGGCGCCGAACAGCAGCACCACCTTGGCCTTGTTGACGTGAATGACCTCCTCCAGCACAACGCCGAGGAATGCCGCTATCGCCAACAGAATCAACAATACTTCCATACAACCTTGTACCGTTTTAAGACTGGAAACGAGGGCGCGCCGTGATACGCCAGTCACTGCCCACAGCACGGATATCCGCGATCTCCATGGGCAACGCCTCGGACATCGCCAGCAACGGCAATGACAGCAGCGGACGCGCTGCACTGCCGAGCAATTTGGGCGCCATGTAGATGATCAGTTCATCCACCAGGCCTGCCGCCATGAAAGCCCCGGCCAACTCCGACCCGGCTTCCACCAAAACCTCATTGCACTCACGCTGGGCCAGCAAGCCAAGCAGCGCTTTCAAATCCACCCGGCCGGCGCCGTTATCCAGGGCGACCACTTCAGTGCCGGGCAACTGACCGCCCACAGCACTGGCCACCAGGGTGGCGCCGCCATCGGTCAACAACTGACAATCCCGGGGCAACCGCAAACGGCTGTCCACTACCACCCGCAACGGCTGGCGACTGGCTACCTCTTCTGCGTTGTCCAACCCCAGTTCGCTGGCTCGCACCGTCAGTGCCGGATTGTCGTGTACCACCGTGCCTAGTCCGGTGATGATCGCGGAGCTGCGCGCCCTCAAACGCTGCACATCACTGCGCGCGGAGGGGCCGGTAATCCACTGGCTCTCACCGCTGGCCATGGCGGTGCGACCATCCAGGCTCATGGCCAGCTTTACCGTTACCCAGGGCAACTGCTGTTGCTGGCGCTTGATAAAGCCGCGATTGACCGCGATGGCTTCACTTTCCAGCACCGGGCCATCCACGACGATACCGGCCGCACTGAGTTTCTCCAGCCCCTGACCGGCCACTTTCGGGTTCGGGTCCAGTACGCCATAGACCACCCGAGCAACACCTGCGACGATCAGCGCATCCGCACAGGGAGGCGTGCGACCGTGGTGACTGCAGGGCTCCAGGGTGACATAGGCGGTCGCACCCCGCGCCCGCTCCCCGGCGGCGCGCAATGCATGTACTTCCGCATGGGGCTCACCGGCGCGCTGGTGCCAGCCTTCACCCACCACCTCTTCACCACGGGCAATCACGCAGCCCACCGCCGGATTGGGCATGGTGGTGTAGCAGCCACGGGCAGCCAGTTTCAGCGCCCTGGCCATCATGGTGATATCCAGGTTGTGGGTGGGCATGGGAATCAATCCCTGTTGCTGTCGGGAAGGCTCTTTTCCAGCCGATCAAGCTCGGCGCGGAATTCGTTGAGATCCTGGAAGCTGCGATAGACGGAGGCGAACCGCACATAGGCCACTTCGTCCAGTTGCCGCAGCTGCTCCATCACCAGCTCACCGACCATGCGCGAGGTCACCTCGCGCTCGCCGGTGGCGCGCAATTGATGCTGAATCTGGGAGATTGAACCTTCGATGCGTTCAATGCTTACCGGGCGCTTCTCCAGCGCTCGCAGCAGGCCCGCGCGCAGCTTGTCCTCGTCGAAGGGTTCGCGGGTTTCATCCCGCTTGATCACCCGGGGCATCAACAGTTCGGCGACTTCGTAGGTGGTAAAGCGTTCCTTGCAGGACAGGCACTCGCGACGACGACGCACCTGGCCGCCCTCGGCTACCAGCCGCGAGTCTATGACCTTGGTGTCATCGGCATTACAGAAGGGACAATGCATGGCTCAAGCCACCTGATCGGGTAGGGGCGCATGGTACCACATTTTGTGTGCCATCCCGCCCCGCAGCTTCTCTCGAAAAACCGCAGCAGACAAACAAAAAGCCCCGCCGGAGCGGGGCTTCAGGACTTAACCGTAAACCGGGAACTGACCGCAGATGTCCAGCACCTTGGCTTTCACTGCCGGAATCACCTGCTCGGAAGTGCCCTGTTCCAGGCTGTCCAGCACATCGCAGATCCAGTGGGTAAGCTGGACGCACTCCGCTTCCTTGAAGCCGCGGGTGGTGATGGCCGGGGTACCGACCCGCAGGCCGGAGGTGATGAAGGGCGAACGGGGATCGTTCGGCACCGCGTTCTTGTTCACGGTGATGTAGGCGCGGCCGAGGGCTTCATCCGCATCCTTACCGGTGTATTCCTTGCCGATCAGGTCCACCAGCATCAGGTGGTTCTCGGTGCCCTTGGAGACGATTTTGATACCGCGCTCCATGAAGGTAGCGGCCATCGCCTGGGCATTTTTCACCACTTGCTGCTGATAAGTCTTGAACTCGGGGCTCATGGCTTCCTTGAAGGATACCGCCTTGGCCGCGATCACGTGGCACAGCGGGCCACCCTGGCCACCGGGGAATACCGCGGAGTTGATCTTCTTGGCCAGCTCCTCGCTGTTGGTGAGGATGATGCCGCCGCGGGGACCGCGCAGGGTCTTGTGGGTGGTGGAGGTCACCACATCGGCAAACGGCATCGGGTTCGGGTAGACGCCTGCGGCGATCAGACCGGCCACGTGGGCCATGTCCACCATCAGGTAGGCGCCGACCTTGTCGGCGATATCGCGGAAGCGCTGCCAGTCCAGGATCCCGGAGTAGGCGGAGAAACCGGCGACGATCATTTTCGGCTTGTGCTCCAGCGCCAGCGCCTCAACCTGTTCGTAGTTGACCAGACCGGTTTCCGGATTCAGGCCGTACTGAACCGAGTTGTAGATTTTGCCGGAGAAATTCGGCTTGGCGCCGTGGGTCAGGTGACCACCGGCGTCCAAGCTCATACCCAGCACGGTGTCGCCGGGCAGGCACAGGGCCTGGTAGACGGCGCTGTTGGCCTGGGAGCCGGAGTGCGGCTGTACGTTGGCGAAACCGGCGCCGAACAGCGCCTTCACTCGTTCAATAGCCAGCTCTTCAGTCTTGTCGACAAATTCACAACCACCGTAGTAACGCTTGTGGGGATAGCCCTCGGCGTACTTGTTGGTGAGCTTGGTGCCCTGAGCAGCCATCACAGCGGGACTGGTATAGTTCTCGGAGGCAATCAGCTCGATGTGCTCTTCCTGGCGCTGCTCTTCCTGCTGGATGGCAGCCCACACTTCCGGGTCAAAACTGGCGATGGTGACGTCTTTATCGAACATGGATCTCACACTCGGGGGTTGGCCTGAAAAAAGAGCGCGAATTGTACACAAATCCACCATCGAATCCCACGCCAAAACGCCCCGTAACAGTATGAAAATTACATATTGCGGCGGTACAGCCCCCCCACCCGGTAAAGCGCCTCGCTCATCTGTCCCAGAGAGCAACTCTTAGCCACTTCCATCAGGCATTCAAAGGTATTGCCGCGACTCAGCACCACCTGCTGCAACCGCTTCAGGGCATCGGCACATTGCTCTGCGTGCAGCGCCTTGTAGGCGTTGAGGTTGTCCACCTGTTGCCGCTTTTCGCGGTCATCGGAGCGGGCCAGCTCCCGCCCCTCGATGGTCTCCTCGGCGCCAGCTTCCGGCAGGAAGGTGTTGACACCGATCAGCGGCAGGCTGCCGTCGTGCTTGCGGTGTTCGTAATACATGCTCTCTTCCTGGATCTTGCCCCGCTGGTACATGGTATCCATGGCACCCAGCACCCCGCCGCGCTCGGAAATGCTCTCGAACTCGGCGTAAACAGCCTCTTCCACCAGGTCAGTGAGCTGCTCAACAATGAATGAACCCTGCCAGGGGTTTTCGCAGTAGTTGAGACCAAACTCCCTGTTGATGATCATCTGGATCGCCACTGCCCGGCGCACCGACTCGGCGGTAGGGGTGGTGATGGCCTCATCGTAGGCATTGGTGTGCAGGCTGTTTGTATTGTCGAAAATCGCGTAAAGCGCCTGCAACGTGGTGCGAATGTCGTTGAAACTCATCTCCTGGGCATGCAGGCTGCGGCCGGAGGTCTGGACATGGTACTTCAACATCTGGCTGCGCGGACTGGCGCCGTAGCGCTCCTTCATGGCCCGCGCCCAGATGCGCCGCGCCACCCGCCCCATCACCGTGTACTCCGGGTCCATACCGTTGGAGAAGAAGAAACTGAAGTTGGGCACGAAGTCGTCCACCTTCATGCCCCGGGACAGGTAGTACTCCACCAGGGTAAAACCGTTGGAGAGGGTAAACGCCAGCTGGGAGATCGGGTTGGCCCCGGCCTCGGCGATGTGGTAACCGCTCACTGACACGCTGTAATAATTGCGCACCTTGTTGTCGATAAAGAACGCCTGCACGTCACCCATCATGGTCAGCGCAAAGGCGGTTGAGAAGATGCAGGTGTTCTGCGCCTGGTCCTCCTTGAGAATATCTGCCTGCACGGTGCCGCGCACCGCTGCCAGAGTTTCTGCGCGGATGCGGGCATAGGTATCAGCGTCCACCAGCTTGTCGCCACTGATGCCGAGCAGCGCCAATCCCAGGCCATTGTGCCCCTCCGGCAGCTCTCCCGCGTATTGCGGGCGGGGTTTGTCGCCGAACCAGGCGTCGATTTTCTTTTGCGCCCCATCCCACAGGTTGTTTTCCTGCAGGTATTTCTCAACCTGCTGGTCGATGGCGGTGTTCATAAAGAACGCCAGAATCATCGGCGCCGGGCCGTTGATGGTGATCGACACCGAGGTGGTCGGCGCGCACAGGTCGAAACCGGAATAGAGTTTCTTCATGTCGTCCAGGGTGGCGATGGACACCCCGGAATTGCCCACCTTGCCCCAGATATCCGGACGCGGGTCTGGGTCGGCGCCGTACAGGGTCACCGAATCGAAAGCGGTGGACAGGCGTGCAGCGGACTGCCCCCGGGACAGGTAGTGGAAGCGGCGGTTGGTGCGCTCCGGGGTGCCCTCCCCGGCAAACATACGGGTGGGGTCCTCGCCCATGCGCCGATAAGGAAACACACCCGCGGTGTACGGATAACTGCCGGGCAGGTTTTCCGCCAGGAGGAACGCCAGCAGTTCACCCCAGTCCCGGTAGGGCGGTGGCGCCAGCTTGGGAATTTTCAGATGACTGAGGGATTCCACGTAGTTGTCGCCGGTGATGTCCTTGCCGCGCACCTGGTAACAGTATTGGTCAGCCTCAACCCCGGCCTTGCGGGTGGGCCATTCCTGCAACAGGCGAATGGAATCGCCGCTGAGATCGGAGACCGCCGCGTTGTAACGCTGGCGCAGGGTGCGCAGGCTGTTGTCCACCTCGCCGTCACTGAGCGCGGAAGCCGGGTACAGGGCCAGGGGTTCCGGGCGCAGCGGATCGTCCAGCTCCCCGAGCACCTGATAACAGTGATAGGCACTGGCAGCCAACTCTGCCTGCCGGGCATTTCGCGCCTTGATCTGCCGACCGCCTTCGCTGATCTCCGCCAGGTAGCGCACCCGGCTGCCGGGAATCAGCGCCACGGAGCGGGGTTCAGCCTGCCCCTCCACCGCCGGCGGCATCCAGGTGTTTTCATCCAGCCCTTTCTTCTCCGTCAGCATCCGGCACAGGTTGAAGAAGGCGCGATTAACACCCGGATCATTGAACTGGCTGGCGATAGTGGGGTACACCGGAAGCTGTTCACCGTTCATGTCGAAGGCATTGCGGTTGCGCTGCCACTGCTTGCGGATATCCCGCAGGGCATCCTCGGCGCCGCGCTTGTCGTATTTGTTAAGGATGATCATGTCGGCGTAATCGATCATGTCGATCTTTTCCAGCTGGCTGGCCGCACCGTAGTCGCTGGTCATGATGTACAGGGAGAAATCCACCAGGTCGACAATCTCAGAATCGCTCTGGCCGATGCCGGCGGTTTCCACCAGCACCAGGTCGTAACCTAGGGATTTCAGGAACAGGGTGACGTCGCCGAGCATTTCACTGGTAGCCAGGTGCTGGCGGCGGGTGGCCATGGAGCGCATGTAAATCTGTGGCGACGACAGGCTGTTCATGCGAATGCGGTCGCCCAGCAATGCCCCGCCGGTGCGTCGGCGGGTGGGGTCCACCGCCAGCACGGCAATGCGCATTTCCGGGCGGTGCAGCAGGAAACGGCTCAACAGCTCATCCACGGTGCTGCTTTTTCCCGCACCGCCGGTGCCGGTGATGCCCACCACCGGGGTTTCCCCGGCGGCCAGTTGCCAGGCCTTCTTCAACCGCGCGAGTTCTGCTTCTGAAACAGTCCCTTCCTCAATGGCGGAAATCATCTGCGCCACGGCAATCTCATCCACCAGCGCTGCCTGCTTCGGAACCAACGTGGCGGCGCGGGCATGTTTGGCGCGGGTCACCAGGTCCTCAATCATGCCGGTCAGCCCCAGCTCCATGCCGTGGGTGGGGTGGTAGATGCGGTTGACGCCCTCGGCCTCCAGTTCGGCAATCTCTTCCAGGGTGATAGTGCCACCGCCGCCGCCGAACACCTGAATGTGCGCGGCGCTGTTCTCCTTCAGCAGTTGCAGCATGTAGCGGAAGTACTCCATGTGCCCGCCCTGGTAAGAACTGATGGCGATGGCATCGGCATCTTCCTGAATGGCGGCGCGCACTACGTCGTCGACGCTGCGGTTGTGGCCCAGGTGAATCACCTCGACGCCGCTGGCCTGGATCAGCCGGCGCATCACATTGATGGCGGCATCGTGGCCGTCGAACAGCGAAGCCGCCGTAACGATGCGCAGCGGTGTGCTCTCGGTTGCCGGTTGTTGCCTTTCTTGTGTGGCCGCGGTCATGGCTACCCCCTTGTTTTTACCTTTTTGCGGAGTGCCGGTTTGAGACACGACAGCCCCCGCCTGTTATTGATATAGACCATCGGATGCTGACATATTGTCGGACAATATGTCAATTATAGGAAATTCTGTTATTCTCAAGGCATTGATAGGAAAATGGCCGACGAACGCCGCCAGGAGAAATACAGCGTCATGACGACATCCGTCAGTTTCAACCGCCTCGCCCACCAGCCCGCCTACCGGGTGGTGAGCGAGAAAATCCGCGACGCCATCGTCTCCGGCGAAATCCGCGCCGGGGACCTACTGCCCACGGAAACCGACCTGGCGGAACAATTCGGCGTCACCCGCTCCACGGTGCGCGAGGCGATCCGGCTGCTGGAACACGGCGGCATACTTGGCCGCGCCGGACGCAAACGACTGGTAGTCACCCTGCCCGGCGCAGAAGCCGTGGGCCGCTCCGTGAGCTCGGCGATGCTGATGCACCAGGTGACGTTTGAAGAACTGTGGCAGGTGGCGATGGGACTGGAACCCCTGGCGGGCAAACTGGCCTGCCTGTCGGCCACCGACGAAGAAAAGCAGTTACTGGCGGACAACCTGGCGCGCACCGAACAGGTAATGGAAGACCACGACGCCCTGCTGGAAGTGGAAATCGAGTTTCATAATCTCGTGGCAGAAAGCTCCCACAACAGCGCCCTGCTGTTGGCCCGCGCCCCCCTCAATGAACTGTTCTACCCCGCCTGGGGTGCGGTGATCCGCGCCCTCTCACCGGGGGAGCGCATCCTGGTGGCTCACCGCCATGTCTACGACGCCATTTGTGCCGGCGACCAGGACAAGGCCGAAGAGTGGATGGAGAAACATATGCGCGACTTCCGCCGCGGCATCGAGATGGGCAATCTGGGGTTTGATCAGCCGGTGCAGGGGTAAGAACAGCGCTTCTGAATAACGCCCTCTGTACCCAATACAGCTTTATTGCGATATATTTTTGAGATAGTTAATCACCGTGCCGCCAATCTTGGCGGCGCAAGACATCACCACATGGAAATTAAGTGAGATGAAACAGGATGTTGTATTCAAATTCAGACGAATCACTTCATGGGATATATGGTTCAGTGACGTAAAAGTTTACGTCACTGTACTGTCTATTTAGCTGTTATGTTTGCATGAAAGAGTTCAACTTTCCCAAAGCGATTACATACCGGCTAAATCTGGATCGCGAGGATAAAGCTCAATGCTTTCCGTCTACACCGACAGAAGATATGTCCGTTATCGAAAAAAACCGATCTGAAATACTCGTAGCAATGATTACGATCGAGGATCGAATTATTGAGGCTATGAGCAAGTACTTATTCAAAGAGTCCAAGGTTAAGCGAGATTTTTTTATTAATGAAATCGTTGGCACGTCAGATTTTTCTTTTTCCTTTAAGCGAAAGGCTTTCACCAGGATGCTTGAACAGTTTGAGCTTTTCGAGCCTGATGGGATTAAAACACTAAAGGCAAATCTAAATAAGCTAATGCTATGGAGAAATGCGTTCGCTCATGGTCAGGTCATACACGACCTGCATGATGGGTACATTCTCAAATACTATAGTGGTGGGCACCAAGAACTGGCTTTGAATGATAGTTTTTTTGAAAAGGCTGAAGAAACGTTCAGAAGCTGTCTGTATGTGTGCAATGGAATCATCCAGTCTCGCGAACTCGAAACCTAAAAACCGCAAGCAGGCAGGGACAAAGTTTCTAATGACGCACAAAGTATGCCCCACTTGCAGGCGCTAGAGCAGCTCAGAGCATTAAAATAAAAATCGGATGAAAACTTATGAAAACCTCATTGAGAATTATATGGTTAGCAGTCATATTTCTTGCAAGCACCGTCATTAATGCGGCTGAAAACGAAGAGCTAAGCATCATTTTTCAAAAGCTACACAAGTTTCCAAATAATCCACTTCAGGAGCTGAGCGAAACTAAATGTAATAATGATATTTCTATTAATAAGGTTTCAGGCAGCAAACCGCTCATAGAAGCGCAGATTGCTTTATTTGAAGAGGCTTTCATTTACAGCAATTCCAGAGATGAAAATTCATATAGAAATTTATATATAAATGAAAACTTAGATACTGCTGCCTATAAGGATTTAGGAGAAAGAATAGAAAAAGGAAAAGGTCCTTTCATTGCTGGCGAGATTGTCTATTTTTCTTATATGCACGAATTTACTGAGAGTCACCCTGAGTATGAAAGGTATAAAAAATTTTTCACAAAAACCAGGCCTGAGGTCGTAGTGAGCACAATGACCTGTAGAAATATGGGTGCTGCACCGTTTTTTTACGGTAGCTTAAATTTTTTAAAATCAGCAAATGAGAAATGGTATTTTATAATGCCAAACCCCTAATCAATTAGGGCAGATCCTTTCACAACAACATAAAACAACCCATACTTATTCGAGTATTTTTTTATCAAAAAAAGGATGTTTATAAAGAATATTTGGGAATATTTGGGGTCCAATATTTGGGGTCAGAGTAAAAACCTTTCCCCATTGCCGCACCCCACACAACCCGCAAATTAGGGCCTCTCTCCAGCGAACTGCTATCAAGCAAAATCAATGGCTCGGTTACCTCGCCTATGTCTGCCCGACATCTCTCAATAAGCGGGGTCACAATAAGCAGGGGCAGATCAATCTTTCTCAACAACCAAAAAGCCGCGCATTGCGCGGCTTTTTTTCAATCTGAGTGCAGGACCAAAAGTCTTTACTGCACCAACAATCAATCTCCGATCAGGCCGAAGGATGCCATCCCGCATCTGCCCAGAGCTCACCTGAAACCACCGAGTTGGAAATCATAAAGCAGATGGCATCGGCGATTTCTTCCGGCTTGATCAGTCGACCCAGCTGGGTATAGGGCAGAATATGCTTGTTGATATAGTCATCACCCATGGCGCGAACCATTGGCGTATCGGTAAATCCGGGGTGAATCACGCCACAGCGCACACCGTGAAAGGTAGCCTCTTTGGCCAGTGTGGAGGCCGCCCCTTCCAGACCCGCCTTGGTTGAGGCGTAGGACACCTGGCCCTTGTTGCCCTGGGATGAAATGGAGCCGATAAAGATTACCGTGCCCTGCACGTCCTCATCTGCCACCCACTTTTTCTTACCCTTGGTTGCGCGGTCCTCGGCAATGCGAGCGATCAGTTCCATGGCCCAGTAGACCGGGGCGATCAGGTTGACGTTGACCACCATTTCGAAATTTTCCTGCGGGTAAATGCTGGCCTTTCCGGTTTCCTTGTTGACGCGCACCGCCAGGTCATCGCGGGTAATACCGGCGGCCGGCACGCAGATGCTAACCAGGTCGTAGTCCTTCTCCATCTGGTCATAAACCGATTGCCGGAACGCGGCATCGGTGACATTGCCCTGGAAAGGCACAGCAACATCGCGCCCTGCCTCGGCATTGATGGCTGCGGCAACCTCTTCGATGCGGTCGGTCATATCTACAACGGCAATCTTCCTGGCGCCACGTTCGGCCAACAACGTTGAAACTGCCTGGCCAATACCACTGGCAGCTCCTGTAATTACTGCAACTTTATCTTTAATACGCATTTACTCACTCCAATCTGTGGTGTGGACGCGGCAGAGTATAGCAACCTTGGGTGTCATCCAGACCAGCCCTGTTGTTTGCCCCAACGCGTTTTGATAATTGGGGTATTATCTTCAGCTCGTTCCTCCGATTGCTGAAGACCACCAATGAAAGCCCAGTTGAGAAACCTTTGCGAACCTATCCTCCGCCACTTCGAAACTGGCACCGGGGAATATCAGTACCGGCCATCCCATCGCAAACTTCTTATGGCCCTGGGGCTGCTGTTTCTGCTGCTATCAGGCGGCTGTTTCTACGCTTCTCTTTCTGCCTCTTCTGCTGCGGGCCTGCTCCCTGCCATCGTGTTTCTTGTTGTGGCCAGCATCTGTGAGATTGTGGCGTTTCTGGGTAGCGACCGCGCCGTGGCGCGGATATGGAAAAGCCGCTAACGCATATAAAAATTGCGCTTCTTCGGGGTCACAAGACAGTTGCTGATTCCATCCATTTTCATCTCTCCCGGCTCTGCAAAATAGAATAACAACCGCAATTTATGGCAGCGACTGACTGCTCTCACCATATTTTTTCTTCCACCAGCGGATTGTCAGCGGCACCGACACGTTCAGCAGAAAGGCGCAGAGCATCAATGCGTAGAAGGCGTCGACCGTCATGATGTGGTGCTGCACATAGGCGATATCCAGTACCACGAATGCCAGTTCAGCACGACCCAGCATGCCGAAGCCGATCATCCAGCTCGCAGGCCAATCGAAGCTGCCGGTATAGCGTGCGGCAAGGGCCGCCGAGAGCACCTGGCCAACAAATAGGCCAGCAAACAACAACAATCCCTGCGGCAACACGGAGATGAATACATCGAGGTCGAACACCAGTTTTGTGCCGAGAGTGACAAAGAACACGGGGCCAATCCATGAGAAGGCGACGTTATCGATAATCTGCTTCGCCTGGCTGTGGAAATCGATCTGCTCGCCGGGGTGGAAGTCAAAGTATTCCCGCTTGATCACCAGCCCCGCCATATAGGCCCCCACCGCCGGATGAAAACCGAAATGATGGCCTGCAATTGCCACCATCACCGCCACCAGCAGCAACGCCAATACGGTGTACTCCCCGCGGGCCATGGACAGCACCTGCCGCAGGCTGAAGTGACCGATAAAGGGAATCCGTGCTACCCAGCCCTCGCTGGCGGGGAACAGCCAGGCCCCCAGGAATGTAATCAGCACAAAGAACAGCAGGACCTTGCCCATCACCATGGCGATACCAGCAAACGACAGACTGGCTTCACCGGTCGCCATGGGCACCAACACGGCCACCAGTGCCAGGGAGGCAATGTCGTCCAGCACGGCAGAGGTCATGATGCCGGTGGCGGCGGGGGTTTTGCTGAGCCCCTCGGTTTTGAGCGAAACCATCGTGAGTGAAACCGCAGTTGCGGTCATGGCCAGTCCACAGAGCAGGGCCATGTTGTTGTCACCCCAGAAATAGAGGCTGGCAAAGTAGGCCACCGCAAAAGGCGCCACCGCACCGAAGAAGGCTATCCCCCAGCTGCGCTTGATGCTGCTGAGAAAGCTGCCGGTATTTTCCTCAAAGCCCAAGGCAAACATGATGAGAATGATGCCAAGCTCTGAAAAATCCTGGATAAACATCGGCATTTGTTCCGGCAGCCAGCCAAGGTTGACCATGGTCGCGCCGAAAAACAGGTACCACAGCACCGGCGTCAGTCGGGTATGGTGGGCGGCAAAGGATGCCGCAAAAACCCCCAGCCAGATAATGGCCAGCAGTGTCAGGTCATGCATGGTGAGATCCCCGGTAACTTGTAACCATTGTGCCCGCAGGCATTGGCCCTGACCTTATTAGTCAGTAAGGGATTTATAGTGGAGCAAAGCCCATCGCACAGAAAGCGGAATTTACACTTTGACTGATTCAGTGCAAAAAACAGGGGCCCATGGGCCCCTGCTGTCGTCGGCGCCACCAGAAGTCGTTGCCGACTTCTGGCTTACCAATACTGGTGCTGCTTGATCAATAGAGATCAAAAACGGCCCAGGTTCATCACCTTGGTCCAGGCTGCGACGAAGTCGTTCGCGAACTGGGCCTTGGCATCATCGGCTGCGTAGAACTCCGCCACTGCACGCAGCTCTGAGCTGGAACCGAACACTAGGTCCACCGGTGAAGCGGTCCAACGGGTCTTGCCAGTACTGCGATCAATGCCGTCGTACACCCCGTCCTTGGCAGACTTCTGCCACTTGGTGGACATGTCCAGCAAGTTGACGAAGAAGTCATTGGTCAGGGTTCCCGGCTTACTGGTGAGCACGCCTTGCACGGAACCGTCAGTGTTGGCGTTCAGCGCACGCATGCCGCCTACCAGCACAGTCATTTCCGGCACTGTCAGCTTGAGCTGACTGGCGCGGTCCACCAGCAGGGCCGCAGGTGAGGCAGAGCTGCCGCCGGCGTAGTAGTTGCGGAAACCGTCCGCCCGGTTTTCCAGCAGCGAGAAGGACTGCACATCGGTGTGCTCCTGCGAGGCGTCCGCACGGCCCGGCTTGAACGGCACGGTGATGCTATGACCGCCATCGCTGGCCGCCTTCTCAATGGCTGCGGCGCCGCCCAGCACGATCAGGTCTGCCATGGATACCTTCTTGCCACCGGAGGCGCTGCCATTGAAGTCCTTCTGAATGCCTTCCAGCTTCGTCAGCACCTTCGCCAGCTCCTTGGGTGAGTTGGCAGGCCAGTCCTTTTGAGGGGCCAGACGCAGACGACCGCCATCGGTACCACCGCGATAGTCAGAGCCACGGAAGCTGGACGCGGCAGCCCATGCGGTGCGCACCAGTTCCGGCACAGTCAGGCCCGAAGCCAGGATTTTGGCTTTCAGTGCCTTGATGTCAGCGGCGTCGATCATGGCGTAGTCAACTGCGGGAATCGGGTCCTGCCAGATCATCTGTTCCTTGGGCGCTTCACTGCCGACATAGCGGGCGCTGGGGCCCATATCCCGGTGGGTCAGCTTGAACCAGGCGCGGCCAAATGCATCATTGAACGCATCCGGGTCCTTGGCGAAACGCTCGGAGATCTTCCGATAGGCAGGATCCTCCCGCAACGCCAGGTCTGTGGTCAGCATGACCACCGGGTTGCGCTTGCCCTTGACGTGGGCATCAGGAGCCAGTTGATGCAGGGCCTTGTCCTTGGGCACCCATTGCACGGCGCCGGCCGGGCTCTTGGTCATCTCCCATTCGAAGTTCAACAGGTTCTGCAGGAACACTGCGGTCCACTGGGTCGGGGTGGGGGTCCAGGCGCCTTCCAGGCCACTGGTCACGGTGTCCTCGGCATTGCCCTTACCACAGGTGTTCTTCCATCCCAGGCCCTGCTCTTCCAGCGATGCGGCAGCTGGATCAGCACCGACGCACTTGCCGGGGCCATGGGCGCCATGGGTCTTGCCCAAGGTATGACCGCCTGCGATCAGGGCGACGGTTTCCTCGTCGTTCATGCCCATACGGCCAAAGGTGTCACGGATATCCACAGCGGCGGCAAGCGGGTCACCGGTGTGGCCGGTGGGACCTTCCGGGTTCACGTAAATGAGGCCCATCTGCACAGCCGCGAGGGGGTTTTCCAGATCGCGCTTACCACTGTAGCGCTTGCTGTCGTCCAGCCACTTGGTTTCCGGCCCCCAATACACCAGGTCCGCTTCCCAATCGTCGGCTCGACCACCGGCAAAACCGAACGTTTTGAAGCCGGCCTTTTCCAGCGCGACGTTACCGGCCAGAACCATGAGATCGCCCCAGGAAACATCGCGGCCATACTTTTTCTTCACCGGCCACAGCAGGCGGCGAGCCTTATCCAGGTTGGCGTTGTCCGGCCAGCTGTTCAGTGGCTCAAAGCGCTGCTGCCCGCCGTCGGCACCACCACGGCCGTCCGCCGCTCGGTAGGTACCGGCACTGTGCCAGGCCATGCGAATGAACAGACCGGCATAGGTGCCCCAGTCTGCAGGCCACCAATCCTGGGAAGTAGTCATTTCCTTGGCGATATCCGCTTTCAAGGCCGCCAGATCCACATTGGCAAAGGCCTTGGCGTAGTCAAAATCGGCGCCCATCGGGTTGGAACGGGCGTCATGCTCGCGCAACGGGCTAAGGTCCAGCCGGTCTGGCCACCAGAATTGATTGGACATGGAATCGGCATGCATAGACTCGGCATGCACAGACGCCACCAGCGGCGACATCGTCACCGCCAAGGCAGCTAATACCGTTAATGGTTTGTTAAGCATTTTGGTGTACCCCTCGGTTAATAAATATTTTTAGTTCCTACAAGGTAGTCACCAACCGGGAAACTGGACATTTTTTTTGCGCTATGGGGCGGATTGAATTTTTTTATCGGGGCTAAATTAGCCATTTATTAATAGACAGTTGGAATGATCGAACAGCCCGGATTCTGCTCCAGCAAGCAACTCATCATATTGGATGTAACACCCACACACACCCATGCGAAAAGAGCCACAAACACGATGGGACAACCCCTGCCAACAGCGATAAAAACACGCTAAAAACCGCCTTAAAGCGTTGTAAACATCTCCCCCAAAAAATATATTCGATAACGGAAACTATTGTTTTTTATAGAAATAATTTAATTAACATCAGGTTTTCATCAACTTATAGATCAAACCATAATAAAGGCATACAACATTATGAAACGTTTTATCTTTGCTACGCTGATTGGTTTTTCCATTACTGGATATGCGGCCAATGAAGGCAATACACAGACTACGGACCCCGGAAAAAGCTGCGAGGATTTTGGCCCGCAAACCCCCAGGAATATCGATAACATTTCCGGTGAAAACCCGGTTGATTTCTCCATGGCACCGGCGTTCTCAAATATGAATTTATGCAATATTCATTTCCATGAGGGCGCGGAGCACAAGTCCATGGATTTTTCAATTTACAAGGGCGATGGGGACCACGGTTACGGCGGCGGTTTTCAGTGCAATATGAGTAAAAATCTTTCCGCCTCGGAACTGGCCCCCACCAAGGAATCCATCTGCAGCGGCGAACATGGCGAGCTGAAACCCGGCGATACCATCGAGGTACATTGGGTTTATACATCCTGTGATGTGGAACCCGGCCCAACCCTCGGTGCCTGCGTCTCCTCCTCGTGCGCCAACCCTGACCTGCGCGTGGAAACCCAGGTGTTCACACTGGTCAACGACCCCGACGCCCTGGATTTCAACGAACTGAAACTGGCCGGCGACCTGCCCACAGATACCGGGAAGCCGGTGCAGTTCCTCGGCTCAACCACCGGCCCGAAATTCTCCGAAGCGGTCTGCTCTCCCTACCAGGTTACCTGGAGCGTCCGTCCCAAGTGCGCCAAGCTGGACATCAACTCCGTGGGCCAATGGTGTAAAGGCAATGCATTCGATGAGGACCATGCTCACGGTGTACGCAAGCTGGTTACCAATCCGAAGCTGCTGTCCCCGATCGAATAACGTCGGTGACAGGGGTGATCTACCACAAATAAAAACCGGGCTGCTTCAGCCCGGTTTTTGATTGGGGATCATCATTCCTTTTCCCTGTTTCCATTCAATTCCCGGTGCAGCATTTCCAGCGCCTCCTGCAGCAATGCCGAATCCAGGGAAGGCTCTGCAATGTCCACGCCTTCGGACAACACCTCGGCGACCACTTCCAACGCCCTGATGCGGGCATACCATTTGCGGTTGCCCGGAATGACATGCCAGGGCGCAATATCGGTGGACGTTTCGTCGAGCATATCCTGAAAGGCCAGCTGGTATTCGTCCCAGCGGCGCCAATTGCGAATATCCTCGCTGGTGAGCTTCCAGCGCTTGTGGGGGTTGCGAATGCGCTCCTCGAAGCGTTTCAGCTGTTCGTCCCGGGTAATCGCCGGCAGCAGCTTGATTACCCTCACGCCATCGTCGCAGAGCAAGCGCTCGAACTCGTTGATTTCCCGGTAGGCCCGCTGCCACTCCTGCTTGCTGCAAAAACCCTCGACGCGCTCGACCAGTACCCGGCCATACCAGGAACGGTCGAACACGACGATGTCGCCGCTGGCCGGCAGTCGCTGCCAGAAACGGTAGAGATAGTGGTGTTCCCCCTCCTCGGCACTGGGAGCACCAATGGGCCAGACGTGCACACCGCGCAGGTCCAGGGGCTGCACCATGCGGCGGATAATGCCACCCTTGCCGGCGCAGTCGACGCCTTCCAGCACCACCACAGCCCTGCGCCCCTGAGAATAATAGGCCTGCTGGATCTTTAGCAGCTCCAGCTGCACGGCATCCAGGCGCGCCTTGTATTCATCTTTGTCCCGCAGCGCGATATTGCAGTCCACCCCGGACAGCTTCAGCGGGTAGCGATCACAGTCCTTATCTATTTTTGTTTTTGTCATCTTGTTCCTGCCGGTCCGCGCCAACGGCGCCCCGTCTCCAACCGGGCCGCTTCTGACCTGTTTCAGTTTCCGCTACAATCCATCCTCTTTTAGCCCCATAGCGAGAGTCAGGCAAGTATTCCCATGGCCCAATACGTTTACACCATGAACCGGGTGGGCAAGATCGTCCCCCCGAAACGCGAAATCCTCAAGGACATTTCCCTGTCGTTCTTCCCCGGCGCCAAGATCGGCGTACTGGGTCTGAACGGTGCCGGTAAGTCCACCCTGCTGAAAATCATGGCGGGCATTGATACCGACATTCAGGGCGAAGCCCGGCCAATGCCCGGTATCAAGGTGGGTTACCTGCCCCAGGAACCGCAACTCGATCCGGCCAAGGACGTGCGCGGCAATGTGGAGGACGGCGTTCGCGAGGCGGTGGATGCCCTAAAGGGACTGGATGAGGTCTACGCCGCCTACGCCGAGCCGGATGCGGATTTCGACAAGCTGGCCAAGCGCCAGGGCGAACTGGAAAACATCATCGAAGCCTGGGACGCCCACAACCTTAACCACACCCTGGAAGTGGCTGCTGACGCCCTGCGCCTGCCGCCCTGGGATGCGGATGTCACCAAACTGTCCGGCGGTGAAAAGCGCCGTGTCGCCCTGTGCCGCCTGCTGCTGTCCAAGCCCGACATGCTGTTGCTCGACGAACCGACCAACCACCTGGATGCGGAATCCGTGTACTGGCTGGAAAAATTCCTTGAGGAATTCCCCGGCACCGTGGTGGCAGTAACCCACGACCGCTACTTCCTCGACAATGTCGCCGGCTGGATTCTTGAACTGGACCGCGGCCACGGCATTCCCTACGAGGGCAACTACACTACCTGGCTGGAAGCCAAGGAAAAACGCCTGGAGATTGAGCAGAAGCAGGAAGACGCCCGCCAGCGCACCATCAAGCACGAGCTGGAGTGGGTGCGCCAGAATCCCAAGGGCCGCCACGCCAAGAACAAGGCCCGTCTGGCCCGCTTCGACGAGATGAACTCCCAGGAATTCCAGGCCCGCAACGAGACCAACGAAATCTACATTCCGCCGGGCCCGCGCCTCGGCGACAAAGTCATCGAGTTTGACAACGTCAGCAAAAGCTTTGGCGATGAACTGCTGATCGACAACCTGTCCTTCAGCGTGCCGAAAGGTGCGGTGATCGGCATCGTCGGCGGCAACGGCGCCGGTAAATCCACCCTGTTGCGCATGATCGCCGGTACCGAGCAGCCCGACAATGGCACTGTGACCCTTGGCGAGACCGTGCAGCTGGCCTTTGTGGAGCAGAGCCGGGAAAACCTCGACGATAAGAAAACCGTCTGGGAGGCGCTTTCCGAAGGCCAGGACATCCTGCACATCGGCAGCTACCAGGTTCCGTCACGGGCCTACGTAGGTCGCTTCAACTTCAAGGGCAGCGACCAGCAGAAACGCGTCGGCGAACTGTCCGGCGGTGAGCGCGGCCGTCTGCACCTGGCCAACACCCTGAAGCAGGGCGCCAACGTGCTGCTGCTCGACGAACCCTCCAACGACCTGGACGTGGAAACCCTGCGCGCCCTGGAAGAAGCGATCCAGAACTTCCCCGGCTGCGTGCTGGTGATCTCTCACGATCGCTGGTTCCTGGACCGTATCGCCACCCACATCCTCGCCTATGAGGGCAATAGTGAAGTGGTGTTCTTTGAGGGCGATTACACCGAGTATCACGAGGACTTCCTCAAGCGCAAAGGCGATCAGGCCGCTCCCCAGCGCATGAAGTACAAGCGTCTGAAATCCTGATCCTCTGATCCTGAAATAGCGGCGGCCCGTATCCCGGGCCGCCCTTTTTCTGCAAAACACGACACAACCCGCTTTTTACGACGAGCCAGTTGCCCCCCTCCCACAAACTCCCTATGCTCGAAACCCTGCTTTCTCAGGGACATCACAGGGAACAGTCATGAGCGTTTTTCTCTTTATTCTCCTCGGCCTGCTGGTCTTGGTTCTCGGCTACGGCGTCACTCTCTACAACAACCTGGTGGCACTCAAACACCGGGTGGCACAGGCTTGGTCGAATATCGAGGTTTTATTGAAGCAGCGCCACGAGGAGCTGCCCAAACTGGTCGCCACCTGCCAGGAATACATGCAGTACGAACAGCAGACTCTGGAGAAGGTGATCAATGCCCGCAACCAGGTATCCAGCGCGGCCTCCAGTGGTGACCTGGCGGCGCTGGGGATGGCTGAAAGCGCACTGCGCAAGGGGCTGGGACAACTGTTTGCCCTGGCGGAGAATTATCCCGAGCTGAAAGCCAACGAATCCTTCCGGCATCTGCAATCCCGCATTAGCGACCTGGAAAACGGCATTGCCGATCGCCGCGAGCTGTATAACGAAGTGGTCAACCAGAACAACATCCGCATCGAGCAATTCCCGGATGTGCTGATCGCCAACTTTTTCAAATTTGGTCCGAAACAATTACTGGAATTCAGCGACGAAGAAACCGCAGACGTGAATATCAAGGGTTTGTTCCAATCCTGAGATTATCGCGCGCTACCTGACCACTCACCACTGTCCGGATACGCCCTTTGGACTTCGCCGCCCTGTTCTGCGCCGACTGCATACGCGCCATGCCCGTGCCGGAGTTTTTCCTGTGGCTGGGCATCGCCGTGGCGGCCTCCCTGTTCAGCCTCAGGAAAGGCCACAACCGCTTCAAGCACGCCCGCCTGATCGATGACATGCCCACCTCGAAAATCCGCTCTGCCAGCCAGGGTTACACGGAGTTGGTGGGGGTTGCGGTTCTGCGAGACACCCCGCAGCTGGCGCCGCTCAGCAATACCCTGTGCCTGTGGTGGCGCTACACCATCGAGAAATACCAGAGCTCCGGCAAATCCAGTCACTGGGTCACCGTTGAAAGCCGCTCCTGCAGCCAGCCCTTTACCTTGCAGGACAGCACCGGCGTCTGTCTGGTTGATCCTGAAGGCGCCGATATCAGCTGTAAACACCACCACCGCTGGTACGGCAGCACTCGCCGGCCATTGACGATGCCCACGCCCGGCGAACTGAACAGCAGTTTTTTCAGCATCCGCGGCAGCCTTTCCTTTGGACAGCGCTATCGCTATTCGGAATACCTGATTCTGGAGGGTGACCCAATCTACGCCCTTGGTGAATTCATCAGTGACAGCACTGGCCGGCGCACACTGTCACCACAACAGTTGAGCGGCGACATCCTGCGGAGCTGGAAAGCGGACTTTGCCGCGCTGCTGGAGCGTTTTGACCGCAACGGTGATGGCGAACTCGATATGACGGAATGGCAGCAGGTGCGCGATGCCGCCCTGCAAGAGGCACACCGCCAACAGAGGGAACTGTCGCAGCAGCGGATGGAACACCTGCTGGCCAAACCCCGGCACGACAGCCTGCCATTTATTATTGGCAGCGACGAGCAGCAGCAACTGAGCGGTCGCTTTCGCCGCGGCGCGCTTCTCTATTCGGGAGGATTTCTTCTGGCCGGCTCCATGGCCAGTTGGCTGTTGGGATCCCGGCTGCTGGGCTGATCAGTAGAACACCGCCAGCCAGATGGTTTCGATGTTGGGATCGGTCCAGGCCACCCGGTGCTTGCGATGAGCGGGAATCGCCACAAAGTCGCCCACCCCCAGCTCAAGCTTTTCCCCATCGTCAAACTCGAGGTGACCTTTTCCCTGCATCACAATGACCAGTTCATTTTCTGGCTGGTCGTACCAGAAGCCCGGCGGTGAGCTCTGGCCACGGGAAATAATGCGCTGAATACGCGTGAAATCAGTGACGATCACATCCTCAAACAGTTCGTCCATTGTGATAATGGGGATGTTTTTAAACAGATTGCCATACGTCACAGGACTGTCTGTGGCCATTAAATTCTTCCTTCTCTGGTCAAACGGCGTGTCACCCACCAGTGGTAGAAACGGCTGACCAGCGGGCGAATGATCGGTAAGCCGATCAACCATCCGAGGGGGCGCAGCAGCGGCGCTCGAGCCATCAGCAACCGGTAGGCATCAATCTCGGAAACGATGTTGCCCTGCCCATCGCGGACATGCAACTCTGTCAGTGCCTTGCGGGGATCAATGCCGAGCGTGCGCAATTCATCGTCGGCACCGGTGATATCGACCCAATTGACATTGCTCTCGTCGCCGGAGAGCTTGCAGAAATTGTCACGGTCCCTGACACAGCTCGGACAGGCGCCGTCGTAAAAGACAGTGAGAGGCTCTTTCTTGCCTGCGTCGGGGCTAGCCATCCACTTCGGCTGCCGCATCGGCAGCGTTATCAAGGGAACTGACGGCCCGAACCCAGGGCTCAACTCCGGGGTACTGTTTGGCGATGGCATTCCACGCATTGCGCGCTTCATCCGGGGACTCAAATTCACCCCAGGTGAGTACCTGCCAATACTTCTCTTTACTAAACGAGCGGAATTGCCGCACCGGGAGATTGGCAAGGCTGTGCGCCGCAACAAATGCCTGCAACTGGGGCTCGTCGGAGAATGCCCCCAACTGCATGGTGTACCCGGAGCGGGCACCCGTCACGTCACTGGCGCGAATCGGCTGGCTGTCATCTGCGATAGTATGGACCACCGGTTGATCCACAGCACTACTGGTTGGCTTGGCAGTCGTCTGCCAGGCAGTCGGTATCGGCTCGGCCACTCGCGGAGGACGGGCTTTGTTGACCTTGATCTCCGACGCATTTTCTCCTGGAGCCAGGACGGGCTCATTGGTCAGACTGGGCAGCTGCTGACGCCATTGCTGGCTGGGAAAACCCGCCACCTCCATGATCGGATCAGCTGGCTGCTCCTTCTTTGCGGCAGCGGGGGCTGTCTTCTCCTCTACCGTTGGGGCAACGGCCACCATCTGGCCGTCCCTGAACTCGCGCATTTCGCATGACCAGTTGGCACTGTTTTTCTGGCCTGTGCACACCCAGCTCATATAGCTGTCATCTTCCTGCTGGGAAGCACAGGCCGCCAGCAGGCTTCCCAACATCACCAGCCCAAGATTCCGATAGTTCATGGAGGATTACTCTAGCGCCTCAACTTGCTGAAGTTTTAAATTCCCATGCGGTTCAACGCATCCAGCACCTGGCGAATGGTTGTCGCCAAACGGGGATGATCAACCTCAAACTCACTGGCTCTTTCCTCCAGCTGATCAAGAAGGTGATGCAGGGGCTTATCCTCCGGCTCCTTACCTTGGGCAATCTCGACCATATCGGACATCAGGTGACTCAGCATGTCCCGGTCCTCAGCGGCTACATTCTTGGCCTGCTCCAGCTCCCGATGTAGTTGTTGCAATTGACCCTGCAAATCTTCATTTGTCATATTTTTTACCTCTGATCCTGACCATGCCCCACTGCTGCCTACCCCCATGCCATCCGGGGCGCCCCAGGAGACCGCAATTACTCGTATCAAGTATATGCCTTTTAGCGCCACGTAGAGACAGTGGTCACCACCTAAAACTGGACCACTCACCCTTGGAAAAATCGACGCATCCTGACGCCGGACAGGCACCAATGAACTGGCGGATTGCCATCATAGCGATATTCGCTCATTTCTGGCACAGCATTTGCCGTGAAATTCTTGAACGCCCAAAAGAGGCATAAAATTACAAAAATCGCCCTATATTGATGCATGCGCACCAAATATGGGTTATTTGATGCGCATATTTGGTGCGCAAAACCGAGAGAAGCCATCATGACCATCAAGAAAAATCACATTTCCATTCTTTTTGCCCTCCTTTCGACTGCACTTGCACCATCTTTGGTATACGCAGATGGAGTGGATGGCGCCAACACCTCCTGGATTCTCACTGCCACAGCATTAGTCCTGTTCATGACCATTCCAGGGCTGTCACTGTTCTACGGCGGACTGGTGCGCACCAAGAACGTACTGTCGGTGCTGATGCAGTGTTTTGCCATTACCTGTGCTGCCTCCCTGATCTGGATGATCTGTGGTTACAGCCTGGCTTTCGGTGATGGCGGTGACAGCAATAACTGGATCGGCAACCTGCAGAACTTCATGTTGGCAAATATTGCCGAGGACAGCCTCTCCGGCAGTATTCCGGAAACCGTGTTTGCCATGTTCCAGATGACCTTCGCCATCATCACGCCGGCACTGATCATCGGCGCCTTTGCCGAACGCATCCGCTTTTCAGCGGTATTGCTGTTCAGCTGCTTCTGGCTGCTGGCCGTGTATGTGCCGGTTACCCACTGGGTATGGGGTGGTGGGTGGCTGGGCCAGATGGGCCTGCTGGATTTCGCCGGTGGCACCGTGGTCCATATCACTGCCGGTGTTGGCGCACTGGTTGGCGCTTTAGTAGTTGGCAATCGTCGCGGCTTCCAGCAACACGCCATGATGCCCCACAACCTGACCATGACCGTCACCGGCGCCGGCATGCTGTGGGTGGGCTGGTTCGGCTTTAACGCCGGTTCCGCACTGGCTGCCAACGGCGATGCCGGTATGGCCATGTTGGTAACCCACATCTCCGCCGCCACCGGTTCGCTGGCGTGGATGATGATGGAATGGGTCAAACACGGTAAACCTTCGGTGCTGGGTATTGTCACCGGCATGGTAGCTGGCCTCGGCACCATCACTCCGGCTTCTGGCTACGTCGGCCCTGGCGGCGCACTGGTGATCGGCTTCACCGCTGGCATCATCTGCTACTTCGCCACCCAACTGGTAAAACTGAAATTCAAGATCGACGACTCACTGGACGTGTTCCCGGTTCACGGCATGGGTGGCATTCTCGGCACCCTGCTGGCAGGCATTTTTGCTTCTGCCGAACTGGGAGTGTTCAGCGGTCAGGGCTACGCCGAGGGCGTCACCATGGCATCCCAGCTCAAGGTGCAGGCGATCGGTGTATTGAGCACCTTTGTCTACACCGCACTGGTGAGCTTTGTGCTGCTGAAGGTGGTGGATGTTATGGTCGGACTGCGCGTAGACGACGAGCAGGAAGTCCAAGGCCTGGACCTGTCGCAACACGACGAACGTGGTTACGACATCTAAGACGGGAAACCCCAACCAAAAAAACCGCCTTATGGCGGTTTTTTTGTGTCTTTCATCATTAGCTGGCAGCCTGTTGAAAAACGTTTTCGAGGCCGGTTATGCAAGGCAATATTGGACGAAAAAGCGGAGTTTATACCTGATCAATGAGCATGTTGAGTTCAGAGTTAACGACGCGTAAGCCACGTGGATAGTTTTTCAGCAGACTGTCAGGAGTCTCGGGCCCGATCAATCGCCTCACACAACTGTCTCGCCCCCAGTACGATTCGCGGAGTATGGCGGTGCAGCAGATAAGGGTCGACATTGAACAGATGATCCGCTTTGACTGCCTGCAATTCCGGCCATTGCCGCCAGTAGGCAAAAGCCGCATCCAGCTCGGCGTACTGTCCGATAATGATCACTTGCGGATCTGCCGCCAGCACCGACTCCGGCCCCAGCTTTGGGACCAGACCCGGAACAGCAGCAAATACATTGCGCCCCCCACACAGGGTAATCACGTCAGAGACCAGGTGGCTTCCCCCAAACGTCATCAGCGGTGACTGCCATATCTGGTAGTACACGCTCACTGAATCAGCCTGGCCATACTGGTCTGACAAGGTTTGCAATGCGTCGCGAAATTCTCCTGCCACCTTCCCGGCAGATTGCTCCCTGCCAAGCAGCACACCCAGTTTTTCCAGGCTTAGGGGAATATCCTCAAGATGCCGGGGCTTATTGACGTAAACATTCAAACCCAGCGCCTTGAGCCTGCCGATGATGCCTTCACCGTTACCGCTCAACCAGACCAGCACCAGATCCGGCTGAAATTCCAGCAGCGCTTCGTAATTAATCCTGTTATTGGAGCCGATTACCGGCAGCTGTTTGGCCTCTTCGGGAAAATCACTCCAGGCTACGGTTGCTGCCATCTGTTTGCCCGCACCCAGCGCATAGACGATTTCCGTGAGATGGGGCGCAAGGCTGATCACTCGCTGGGCTGGCCTGGATAACCTGATGCTGTCGCCGAGATCATCCTGCACCAGGATATCGGCCCTGGCGCCACAGGCCAGCACCAGCAACATGAACAAAACGCACAGGTTTGTCGCCATGATCAGGCGATCACCAGGGGGGTTCCTGTTACCGGATTCACCGCAATAGTCGCCTCCACATGGAAGACTTCACGAACCAGGTCCGGGGTGAGCACGTCCCTTGGAGCACCCGAGGCGGCAATGTTTCCACAACTCAGTACCAGGATGTGATCGGCACAGCGGGCAGCCAGGTTGAGATCGTGGATGACGACCAGCACCGCCACGCCCTGCTCCGCCAGTTTGCGCATGAGCTCCAGCGTCATCTGCTGGTGGGCCAGATCAAAAGAGGAAGTCGGCTCATCCAGCACCAGAATACGGTCGCCCTGAGGCACCGCCTCCCAGATTTGTGCCAGCACCCGCGCCAACTGAACCCGCTGTTTTTCACCACCGGACATGTGGGTGTAGAAACGCCGGTCGAGATAATTGCCATCCACCGCCTGCAAGGCAGCTGCGACGATCTCCGCATCGCGCACCAGACCTGTGGCATGGGGAATGCGGCCAAGCATCACCACTTCACGGGCGGTAAAAGGAAAATCAAGGCGAGAGCTCTGGGGTAACACCGCCATCATCTGTGCCAGCTGCTCCTGGGGCCACTGACCGATGGCGCGACCATTGAACAGCACCTCCCCACCAGTGGGTTTGTGCTCCCCTGTTAGCAGTCGCAGCAGGCTGGTTTTGCCTGCACCGTTGGCACCGAGTACGGCGGTGATCTCACCAGGTTTTACCCGCAAGTTGATGTCCCGCAACAGCGAAAAACCGGCGACATTCAGGGAGAGGTTGCGGGCTTCCAGCATGATCTTAATCCAGCACCTTGCGACGCCGCTGCACCAGCAGTGCCACAAAGAAAGGGGCACCCAGCAGCGCCGTGACCACACCGGTGGGCAGCTCAGCCGGAGCCATCAATGTGCGTGCCCCGGTGTCTGCAAGCAAGAGCAGAACGGCCCCCAGGAGGGCCGAACCGGGTATCAGGTAACGATGGTCCGGACCAATCATCAAGCGCACCAGATGGGGCACAATCAGCCCGACGAAGGCCACCACACCGGATACCGCGACGGCAACACCCACACCAAGAGCCGTCAGGAGAATCAGCCGACGCTTGAGAGACTCAACCGCCACACCCAGGTGACGCGCCTCTGACTCTCCTAGCAAAATGGCATTCAACGCCCGCCCCTCCCGCGGCAACACCCCCACCAACGGCAGAACCACCGCGGCAATAATCGCCACGCGGCTCCAGCTGGCACTGTCGAGATTGCCCATCTGCCAAAGGCTGATGCGGCGCAACATTTCGTTGTCGGCAAAAAAGCTGAACAGACTGGTGGCAGCGCCCGCCAGTGCAGTGATGGCAATTCCCGCCAGCAGCATGGTGGAGACGGAGGTACCCGTCACCGTTGTCGCCAGACGGTAAACCAGTGCCGTAGCGAGCAGACCACCGACAAAAGCACCCAGCGCCACGGCAGACAACTGCACAATGCCCCCCAAGAGTGTCGTGCCTCCCAGAAAGATCACACAGCTTGCTCCCATGGAGGCACCGCTGGAAACGCCGATCAGGGAAGGATCCGCCAGCGGGTTGCGAAACAGCCCCTGCATCACGGCGCCACAACTGGCAAGACAGGCCCCCGCCAGGGCAGCCAAAAGCACCCGCGGCAAACGAATGCTGGTCAGGATGCGCTCATCCATCCCGCCCGAATTACCCCCAGAAAAGAGCAGCCCCAACAATTTTCCGGGAGCAATATCCACCGGGCCGCTCAACAGGCCCAACAATAGTGCCAACAGCAGCATGACTGCCGCGGATACGAGAAAAAGTTGCGGGGAAACACGGTGCATGGGGGACGAATAACCGTCTCAATAATCCACGCCGCGACGGGCTTTTATACCTGCGCGATAGGCGTGCTTGATTTCGCGAATTTCAGAAACAGTGTCTGCCAGCTCCTGCAGTGCGGAACCGCCACCGCGACCGGTCACCACCACACTCTGGCTTGCCGGGCGTTGACTGAGCGCGTTCAGCACGCGCTCTTCATCCAGGTACTTGAAGCTCAGCATGTAGGTGAGCTCATCCAGCACCACCAGGTGGTACTGCCCGTCCGCCAGCATGCGCTCGGCCTCGGCCCAAGTTCTCAGGGCGGCCTCTATGTCACCCTGGCGGTCCTGGGTATTCCAGGTAAAGCCCGTACCCATCTGGTAAAAATCCACCTCCGGGCAACGATCCCGCAGGTACAGCTCCTCACCGGAAAGTTGTTCTCCCTTGATGAACTGCACCACCCCGACTTTGTAGCCGTAACCCAGCGCTCGCATCACCATGCCAAATGCAGAGCTGGATTTGCCCTTGCCATCGCCGGTGAGCAGGATCATCACCCCGCGCTCCTGGTCGGCAGCGGCGATACCGGCATCCACTTTTTCCTTGAGCTTCTGCATTTTCTGCTGGTGTTTGTCTGCCATCAGAGTTCCTCAGCCATACGGTCAATGGCAACGGCGGTCGGGAGGCCCGCTGGCAGCGGGTGCCGTTGCGGATGAAGCAGGTGCGCCAGAATTTCCAGGCTGTCCACCAGCCTCGGTCCGGGACGGCTGAAATAACTGTTGCCATCCACTGCGTAGACGCGACCTGCCTGCGCTGCGGGCAGCATGCCGTACTCGGGACACTTTGTCAGCAGCGGGATGTCCAGGGCGGTGCGGGACAAATCGAAACCGCACAGGGAGACCAGTACGACCTCCGGCGCAGCATCCACCAACTCCTGCCAGCTGCGTCTCCGGGAGGGACTATGGCGATGGCCAAAACAGGGGATTCCGCCCGCCAATTCAATCAGCTCGGGATACCAGTGCCCGCCGTCAAACAGCGGCTCGATCCATTCCAGAATGGCCACCCGGGGTCGGCTCTCTCTGGCAATGGCGGCAGAACGCTCCGCCACAGCCTCCACCCGCCGTTTCAACCCGGCATGGTACTGCTGAGCCGTCGCGCTGCAACCGGCAGACTCTCCCACCAGCAAAACCGTATCCAGTACATCGTCGAGACAGGAGGGCTCCAGATTGATCACCCTGACATCACCAGGCAGCTGGCAGGACACCGCATTGACCTCATCAGCGGATACCGCACAGACATCGCAGAGTGCCTGGGTGACGATCAAATCGGGGGCCAATTGGTTGAGCACATCGGTCTTCAGGCTGTAGAGGGCGCTGTCGGTTTCCAGCTGACCGTTGACCAGGGCATCAATCTCGGCACTGTCGAGACCCTTGGGAATACGTGAGGTGGTGACTACCGGAAGCCCCAGCACATCAGCGGGGTAATCGCACTCGTGGGTCACTCCGACCAGGCTGTCTCGCAACCCGAGGCCACAGATGATTTCCGTGGCGCTGGGCAGCAGCGAGACAATTCTCACTGCGCGGCTCCGGAAGCAACTACCGAAATCAGGTCGGTATACACAAAACCGTCTCGGGTGACCGTCTCGCCTACTGTGACCGGCACCGGCTTTTTAAACATGGGACCATCACAGGCAAAACTGTGGAACTCGCCGTTCTCGCCGCAGGGATCGACTCCGGCAGGCAGACAGTCGAGGAATTCTTTGCTGAACAGTGAACCTGCCAGTTCCTCTGGCATTTTCCCGGGATCAAGACAGGTGAGATAGGCCCGCAAACCGGAAGCAACCATCTCCCGGGCCAGCTGGTCGGTGGGAATACCCCACACGGGAAACAGCAATTCCAGACCGGTGTCGGCCATGCGGCTCTCCCGGTAGGCGCGGATATCCTCAAGGAACAGATCGCCGAATGCCACTGCATCCGGCGAAAGTTCACGCCGCACCTGGTCCAAGGCTTCCGTCATGGCCTGTTCATACTGTGCATTGCTGCATGGCCAGGGCAGGGGAATTTCAATCAGCGGCAGACCTGCCGCATCAGCCTGGGCCCGAACCAGTTCCAGGCGGACACCGTGGATGGCGGAGCGTTCAAACGCCTGGTTGTAGGTGGTCATCAGGCCGACCACCTCCAGCTCAGGGTTCTGCTGAAGCTGATAGAGCGTCCAGGCGAAATCCTTGCCGCTGCTCCAGGAAAGCAGTACACGGGTTTTGCTGGATACGCTCAAATCAGTCACGGGGCTCTCTCCATCAGCTTTCGTTACTACCGGGCAAAACTATAACGAACGCCCACCATGGCGCCAAAACCTAGGGACTGGTACCCGAAGACCTCCTCATAATCATCATCGAGAATATTTTCGAAACGACCATAAACGGTTAGCTGATTCGTTGCGTGAAAAGATGCGCTCAAATTCAACAGGGTGTAGCTATCTAACCTAACAACTGGAGCCGGATATAACGAGAAATCACTATCATCCTGATGACCGTTGTACTGGGCATTCAATGCCAGCGACCATTTTGAACTAGGATCCCACTGCAAAGTGGCGCTGCCCAGATTGTGTGGGCGACGATGCTCATCTACATCACGGCCAGAGCCATCCGGCTCCGTAGCGTCGGTGTATGTGTAACTGCCCTTAAGCGTCACGGTGGGCGACAGGGCGGCTCGCGCAGTCAATTCCACGCCCTCGCGGTAACTGGTACCAGAAACGTTTTCCGCCGTGTAGGCACCAAACGGAGGGATCGTTGGATCATAGACAAAACCGTCAATCTCGTTTTCAAGACGCGCCTTGAAATAGGTCAGGCCAAGCTGTAGTCGTTCGTTGAACAGCGACTGGTCGACTCCCACATCCCAACTGGTCGATTTCTCAGGTCTCAGGTCAGGATTTCCCACGAACGAGGTGAAATATCCATAACGTTCTGAGAAAGTAGGATTTTTCACTGCCGTACCCCAGGTTGCTCGCAGGCGGGTACCGGTTTCAGCAATCAGGTAACTGGCATCAAAACGACGGGTATAGGCATCATCGAATTCGGTGTTGTCATCGTGACGCAGGCTGGCACCCAGGGTCAGGTCTTCCCACAGAACGACCCGGTATTCCAGAGCCACGGCATTGGTTTCGCGGTCACGATTCTGATTCGGATCACCCCACCAGAAGACCGGACCACGCTGGCTGAATGTCTCTGTCTCGCGCTCAACCAGTAGCGACAGACGCTGTTTCTGCTCGTCCCAGGCGTAGCTGGTCAGGTAACTGTATTGTTTCTTGCGGCTGCGGCTGGAACCGGTTAACAGGCCATCAGTGAAATTCTCGTTACCATGGCGACTGACCGCCACCGCTACCCGGTGCTGCCAGCGATCATCCAGCAGAGACAGATCTGCCTGTGCTCGAACAAATCGTTGGCGAATTTCTGACTCATTGTTTGCATCAGAGGGCGGATCACCAGCATCAAACTCGTTCTCCCCCTCTGTCTGGCGACCACTCAGGGAAAAAGACAGGTTTTCAATGGGGCGCCAACCGGCATTCAAGTTGACCGTAGTATTGCGATAACCGTCCTCCTCTCCACCATGGCGGGAAATGTTTTCGCCATCGGATGCCAGGTGGGATGCCCGCAGGCTCAAGTGGGCCGTTTCAGTGCGACCACCAAGGCTGAACCCGCTGTTGGAAGTGCCATGACTGCCGACTTCAGTAAATACATCACCCTGGCTTCCACTGGCGGCCTGACGGGTAATGATATTGATCACCCCGCCCACGGCATTACTCCCCCACATTACGCTCTGAGCGCCACTGACCACCTCAATGCGCTCAATTCCCGCCGTCGGCATGTGCGCCCAGTTGAATTCATCGCCTTGGGAGCCGTCGTTAACCTCCATGCCGTCCACCAGCACCAACACATGGTTGCCCTCGCTACCGCGCATCCGCAATTGTGTGGTGGAACCCAGCACGCCACCCCGGTTGATCGCTACACCAGGGACATCCCGCAGCAGGTCACTGACCATCGCCGCATGACTGCGCTCGATATCATCGGATGAAATAACGTGAACAGCGTTTCCTGTCTGTTGCAGCTGAACCGGTGTCAGGGAAGCGGTTACCACTACCTCTTGCAGGTTGCTGTTTGGAGCTTCCTCTTTCGTTGCGGTGTCACCCGCCTGGGCAGAGGCAATAGCGGAAAGTGCCAGCAGGCTGGCAGGAATGGATTTGTGCATTGTGTGTCTCCGGCGTTCAGCCCCGAACGCGTTTTGATTGGAATGAGTCCACGGAGGCACAATTGGCGGGATAGACGACTGAGCTGCCGACACCAACGCAACCACACCCCGTGGTTCGTTTGCATAGCGACAGGCCGGTCTCCGGACTTATGAGCGGTTTCCCTGCCAGACCGCCTTCCCATGCGTGTGCACAGTGGCCGTGTGATCTGGCTTCGAACCCGGTAAGGGCTCACTCAATTACCGTTGCGGGGGCAGTGTTGGAATAGCTAACCGCCTGAAATACAAAGCGTTTGCATAGCGCACCAACTTCCCGTTTCACCCACAGCGCCGGGCGGCGCGGTGGGAACCTATTGCCAAAGCAAGGCCGGGGAATTTACGCCCACAGGGGGGCAAAGTCAATTGAAGGACGTATTAGCCGAGGGCCTGGAGGGCCTCGGTGAGCTTGCGCACCGGCACCACTTCCATGCCCGGAATGGGCTGGCGCGGGGTGTTGCCGGCGGGCACAATCGCCCGTTTGAAGCCGTGTTTGGCGGCCTCACGCAGGCGCTCCTGGCCGTTTTGTACCGGGCGGATTTCACCGGACAGGCCCACCTCGCCGAACACCACCAGATCCCGCGGCAACGGGTGGTCACGGAAGCTGGAAATGACCGCCAGGATCAAGGCCAGGTCAGCGCTGGTTTCCAGCACCTTGACACCACCGACCACATTCACGAACACATCCTGGTCACCCACCATGATGCCGCCGTGGCGGTGCAGAACCGCCAGCAGCATGGCCAGGCGGTTGTGCTCCAGCCCCACGGTAACCCGGCGGGGGTTGCCCAGGTGACTGTCATCCACCAGCGCCTGCAATTCCACCAACAGGGGACGGGTGCCTTCCCACACCACCATCACCAGGCTGCCGGAGGCCACTTCCTCCCCCCGCTGCAGGAAGATGGCAGACGGGTTGGACACTTCGCGCAGGCCCTTTTCGGTCATGGCAAACACACCGAGTTCATTGACGGCGCCAAAGCGGTTCTTGTGACTGCGCAGGGTGCGGAAATGGCTGTCACTGGAGCCCTCCAGCATCAGCGAGCAGTCGATCATATGCTCGAGAACCTTGGGACCGGCCAGGCTGCCGTCCTTGGTGACATGGCCCACCAGCAGCAACACGGAGCCAGTCTGCTTGGCAAAACGCACCAGCATGGCGGCACTTTCCCGGACCTGGGAAACGCTGCCCGGCGCCGAAGCAATGTCTTCCAGCTGCATCACCTGGATAGAATCCACCACCAGGATTTTCGGCGCCAGGCGGACAGCAGTGGCACAAACGGTTTCCACCGCGGTTTCGGCCATGATCTGCAACTTGTCAGTGGGCAATCCCAGGCGGTGGGCGCGCATCGCCACCTGTTGCGGGGACTCCTCCCCGGTGACATAGAGCGCAGGTAGCGTTTCCGCCAGCTTGCAGAGGGTTTGTAACAACAGGGTGCTTTTGCCAGCACCGGGTTCTCCGCCGACCAGAATACAGGAGCCTGGCACCAGGCCACCGCCCAGTACCAGATCCAGTTCGCCGGCCCCGGTGCTGATACGGGGGATATCCGCCAGTTCGATCTCGGCAAGGGTGCTGACCACCCCATCCGCGGCACCGGCAAAGCCGCTGCCACTTCTGGAAGAAACAGAGGGGACGGCGCTCAGCCGGATTTCCACCAAGGTATTCCAGGCACCACATTCACTGCACTGCCCCTGCCACTTGCTGTAATCCGCACCGCAGTCGTTGCAGACATAGGCGGTGGTTTTCTTCTTCGCCACGTTCTTTTGTGCCTCTTTGTTCCAGACCGCCAGTCTATAGCCTATTAGCGGAATTGCAGGGTGGCGCGCAGGAAGGTGCGGGTTTCGAATTCGTTAAGTGTATTGAATTCGTGGTAATCCCCCCCCAGATTCTGACCAATTAACTCCAGCTTGAGGTTGGCGTCACCGAAACGGATATCCTTGGCCAGACGCAAGTCCACACGATCATAGGAATCAATATCCGAGCCCCAGAGTATCCATGCCATTTCATCCACATAGTAATACCCTGCACTCACCTGCCAGTCTCGACCGAAATCACGAGACAGCAACAGGCTGGCAGTATGTCTGGGAGTGGCACTGTTTTCCCAGAAGAAACTGTGGAAAGCCATAGGATCGCAAGCATGGTCAGCATCAGCATAAGCGTAGCTCAACCACAAATGAGTTTTATTATCAGGGTGCCACTGGATTCCGGTTTCAAACCCTTCGATAACGGTGCCACCACCATTTACATCAAGAATGGCACCGGGATTAGCCAGAGAAACCGGCTCAGGGTAGGAGGGATCCCAGATGTATTCCACTTCGTGCTCAAACTCCTCCCGGTATAACTTCACCTCAGCTTCCAGACGCCCCCCGAACCAGCGACTAATATAACCCAGCTCGTAGCTGGTCAATTGCTCGGCCTCCAGTCCATTTGGAGCCATCTGTATGGTGTCCAGCGGAGTTCCATCCTCAAGTCTGAGGGCAATATTGTGACTGTTCTCCAAAAGGAACGGCTGCCGCCATCCCTGTGCGACAGAAGCGCGTAGCACATGGCCTGGCAACAGGGTGTAATTCAGACCGAGGCGCCAGGAGGTTTCACCTTCATTGATATCATTGTCTTCGCGGATGGCCCCCATGTTGAGCAACAAGTTGTCGGTAAGCCGGTACTCGATATTCCCCTGAAACCGGTAGGTTTCCATATCGGTCCACTCCTTGATGCCCGATATTTCACGGATATTCACCAAATCCTTGCGGTAGCCGCCCCCCCAAGCCAGTCGGTAGCGATCACCGCTGATCAACTGCTGAAACTCTAAATCCCTGCGATAGACCTGATAGTCAAACGTGTGGCCAAGGACCTCTTGCTCCTGCTGGCCTGGCAACACCAGAGGCACATCTCCTGGGGCCACACCCAAAATGGTCGACAGCGGGGCAATGAAAAAATCATCCGCCTCCTCTGAACTACTGAAACCAAATTGCAGATACCACTCATTACCCGTAGAGCTGGCATGGGTAAAACGAAAGTTGCCATTCTGTTCCTCGGCATTTTTCGTGCCGACAGGATCAAATAGCGTACCTGCCCCCCCACGCCCCCACGGACCTTGTGAGCGAGCCAGTTGGAAGTCCAAATACGTAAAAGAATCCATCTGGTAATGCCCCTGAAAACGTCCGGATCGGGCAATGGACTGGTCATTCACATCCTCGAAACCATCTGTGTGGTAATAGCTGACAGTGGCTCGGTAATCGAAGCGTTCACCAGTTTCAGCATACTGTGCCGTCGCCACGCTGGTGTCACGGCTGCCCCGAAGCTGCTGAGAAACGCCAGCCAGGACTAGCGTATGGACCTCTGGTCACGATATTGATGGCACCGATAAAAGCGTTGGAACCAAAGGCTACCCCAGCGGGTCCGCGAATCACCTCAATGCGCTCAATATCGTCGATGGTAATACCCAGTCGATCCCAGTCCACCAGACCAAAAAGTGAGCCCACTGCCACCCGCCCATCGATCAATACCTGCATGCGCCGGGACAGGCCATCGGACTGGCCGTGGTAGGTTACCGCCGTATGATGGTCGCGCCAGCTCAGGCCCACCTGAAAGCCCGGCACCAGCCGCAATACATCGGGAATCTCGATAAAACCGGAAGCTTCGATCATCTGACGATTGATCACAGTAGTGGCCATCGGAGTATCGGAGGTGGATTGGGGCAATCGGGTGACCGACAGGGTAACCGGGATGTCTGTCATCAAGTCATCTTCGGTCATGTTGTCATCTGCCCGCAGCGAACCGGCAGGTGCAAGCATCAAGGTCAGTGTCGGCAACAGGGTCCATCCCGTTTTGAGCAAAGCCCCTATCCCTAGGACAGCATGTCTCCGTTGCTTCATCTGTTGACCAATAAAGGTGTTATGTTTTTTGGCGTCCGATTCTACCGGCAGGATTCATCAATACAAAACAACAACTCGCGATGTAGCGCCTAAATTTTCCAAAAGGTTTCTGATAGAGTGTCGCCATGTCCCTGATTCCTGAAAAGCCCCTAGTCATCTCTCCGTCCCTGGCGGCAACGATCGGCCTGGAAGAGGCAGTTCTCCTGCACGCTCTGAGCGAACTGATGTGTCACCGGCAGCCAGAATCACAGGGGAATTACGCCTGGCTGACCACCTGCACCGAACAGCTGCTCCACCTGCTGCCCTTCTGGCGGCCGCAGGACCTGCAACGCATCGCCGGCAGCCTGCGAGACAAAGGGATTCTGCTGATCGCCTCCGCTCCCCTGCAGGAAAGTGGTGAACTGCGCTTTGCCTTCAACGAGCGTACGCACGGGGAACCCAGCCAACCAGCACCGGTGTCACGACCCGCCAGCCGTGCGATTTCACCCGACTGGCGCCCGGAGACTGACGTCATACAGCAACTGGCACAGTACAACATCCCCGCCGACTTTAGTGCGGCACAGATCCCGGAATTCGTCACCTACTGGTCCGAGCGCGGAGAACCCCGTTACAGCTGGGGATCTCGATTTATCAAACACGTACTGCGACTGTGGCGCGAACAACAGACCGAAGATGCCCGACGGGGCCAGGAAACCCCCATGACAAGGGACTGGCAGCCCTCCCGGGATGCCGTTGAAATTCTCACCCGCCAGGCCGGCATCAACAGCAATTTCGCGGAAGATGCCATTCCCGAGTTTGTACTGTACTGGATGGAACGTGGCGAGAATTCCAGCACCTGGAATTCCCGCTTCATCATGCACGTGAAACGCCAGTGGGCGCGCTTTACCTCTGCCATGGAGCACGACACCATGCCGCGCCCCCTGGCCCCGGACTGGCGCCCCAGCGAGGAACTGTTCGACGTACTGACGCTGGCCAACATTCCCCGCGCCTTTGCCGAGAAACTGGTACCGGAATTCGTGCTTTACTGGCGCGAGAGCGGTCAACTCTATGGCTCGTGGAACACCAAGTTCCTGCAGCAGGTAAAACGGGAGTGGTCCCGTCAGGCAATGGCCAACAGCCAGGATATACACCATGGACAACAGCAACGATCTCATCGACCAGACAGTACGCGAACTCGCACCCTCATCGACGAACTCAGCGACCGCAGCTGGGCAGCAACCTGAGCGACCGCTACACCTGATCGACACCATCAACCAGGTATTTGCCCTGTTCCGGTTGAATTACCACAACCAGTTCTACAGCGCCTATTCGGATACTGACCTGCTCAATCAGGTCAAACGGCTGTGGCTTGAGGCGCTCGCTCACTTCAGCAGTGAGCAGATACTGCAGGGCGCCAAGCGGGTAATCGAGACCTCTGACTATCTGCCCACACTGAACCGCATGATGCAATGCTGTGAGGAGTTCAGCGCTCCCGAGGGGCTGCCCGCGCCGCGCCAGGCCTACCTGGAAGCCTGCAATGCCCCCTCACCCAAGGCGGAATTTCACTGGTCACACCCGCTGGTCTACCACGCCGGCCTGGCCACCGGCTGGTACCGGCTGGCCAATGAACCGGAAAACAGCAGCTACCCGGCCTTTCTGGAACACTACCGTCGCCTGGCCCGGGAACTGGCCCGCGGCCAGCAACTGGCATTACCCGATCCGGACAACTCCGGGCAGGAAAAACAGCCGCTCAGCAGGGAAGAAGCCCGCCGGAAACTGGCGGAATTGAAGTCCAGCCTCGCCCTGGACAACTGACCTCCGGATTTCATTATGAACTGTCCAGATGCCGTATTTTTCCGCAACAGCACCGCCCGGAGGATGGCCAAAACCATCCTCAACGGTTTTCGCAGTTATTTCGCCGATTACCTGAACATGACTCTGGGCGCCAAGGCGCGCTTCGAAAAGGCGGACTGGCACGCAGTGCAGCGGGCCAATGTGGATCGGCTGGAGCTCTACAAGGCCAAGGTGCGCCAGGTAGCCGAATTGCTGTCCACTGTCACCAACAAGGACATCACCGACCTCGAGCTCTGGCGTCAGGCCAAGGCGGTTTACACCCAGCTGGTGTTCAACTTTCCGAACTACGAAATCGCCGAGACTTTCTTCAACTCAGTATTCGGTTTTATCAACGACCACGACAAGATAGACGACGACCTGATTTACGTGCTGTCGTCACAGATGGCGTCGATTCCGGAAGCGGAGTACAGCATCTACATCCGCTACGACGGCAGTGAAGCTATCGCCGGAATTTTTTCCCAGATTCTGCTGGACACGGAATTTTCCATCCCCTGGGAGAATCTTGAGCGGGATGTCTCCGCCATCCTGCAGGAATTTAACGAACAGGTGTCCCCTCAGCTGAGGTCCGGCCTGTCCGACCTGAAGTTCGATATTCTGGAGTCGGTGTTCTATCGCAGCAAAGCTGCCTATCTGATCGGCCGGATCGTTGATGGCGACCGCTACTATCCAATCGTGTTGCCCATTCTCAACAACGAGAAAGGTGGACTGTTCGTGGACACCGCCATCTTCAACCGCGAAGAGATGAGCGTGGTATTCAGTTTCACCCGCACCTATTTCATGGTGGACGCGCCACTGCCTTACCTCTACCTGCACTTCCTGAAGCAGTTGATGCCCCACAAGGGCGACAACGAGGTCTACGCCTCCATCGGCTTTCCGAAGCACGCCAAGACGGAGTTTTACCGGGAAGTTGTCAGCCACATGCGCAACTCCCAGGACCAGTTCGTCATCGCCCCCGGCATCAAGGGCATGGTGATGTCGGTGTTCACCCTGCCGTCCTACGATATCGTGTTCAAGATCATCAAGGACAAGTTTGACCCGCCCAAGGAAGTCACCCACGAAATCGTGCGCAGCAAGTACAGCCTGGTGTCCCGCCACGACCGCATTGGCAGGATGGCGGACACCCAGGAGTTCGCCAACTTCTCCTTTCCCCGCAGTCGTTTTTCTGACGAGTTGATGGAGGAGCTGCAGAAAGTTGCCCCTTCGCTGCTACATATCGAGGGCGACCGGCTGATCATCAAGCACCTCTACACCGAACGGCGCATGACGCCGCTCAACCTGTTCCTGCAAACGGCCACGGAAGAGGAAACCCGCAGCGTCATGGAGGAATACGGCAACGCCATCAAACAGCTGGCGGCCGCCAATATCTTCCCCGGCGACATGCTGCTGAAGAACTTCGGCGTCACCCGCCACAAGCGGGTGGTGTTCTACGACTACGACGAAATCTGCCCGCTTACCCAGTGCAACTTCCGACGCATCCCGGAGCCGCAGACAGAAGAACAGGAGATGTCCCTGCGGCCCTGGTACACGGTGGCGGCCAACGACGTATTCCCGGAAGAATTCCGCCTGTTCTTCTCCGGCAACCCGGGCGCGAGAAAAGCATTCGAGGAAATGCACGGGGATATCTACGATGTGAAATTCTGGTGGGGACTACAGGAGCAGATCCGCAACGGTAAGATTGTGGACGTGTTCCCCTACCGCCGCCGCCGGCGCTTCGATCGCAATCGCTAAACTGCGGCGCGGCCTGCCCCATGCCGGATTCAATCAGTTAGTCGGTGTCAAAACGACTCGATATGGCCTTCAGGCAGCCACCCCGGGGCTGTCTTGCCATGAAAAAGGATATCGCGTTTAATCCTGTGCAGGTGCGATTTAAGGATGCTGGGCCATAGCACCTGACCAGCTCGCACTTAATAATGAAACCAAGGAACGGTGACCCGGCCATGCCCCCCTCTATCCAGCTACGGTTATATCAACGACCTCCCCGCTTTATTTATCAATCGCCTTCAGCCTTAGACTAAAGTATCGAGGGTGACGACTCTGCACTACGAGATAAAGAAAAAATGTGACGTTTATAAACATGCGGTACCGGACGCAACAAACTCCGCCGGCTATTGAAACGTTATGACAATCACATCTATTAAAAACCGGATAATGATGAAGATAAGAATACTGACAATCCTGTGTTTTATGCTACTTGCTGGTTGCGCTGCTACTGGTCAAAAATTTCCAGGGATAACTGCATTCTCCGAAGCCACATCAACTTTGTATATTTTTAGAGAATCAAAGCTCCAAAGTGCAGCTTATTGCCCTGCTATGTATCTTGAAGGCAAGAAAGTTGGGTGCTTGAAGAATGGCGGCTATATTCGTGTTGAAATTTCACCTGGCAAGCATCTACTAGAGGTACGGAAAAGTGCATTCCTGATAGGAGACGAGCCTTCAATTGAGTTTTCCAGCTCATCAGGCGAAGTTATTTTCATTGAATGGACTACCTCTATAGTTGACATTATGGTCACTCCAGCTGTTGGCATAGCAGCATCAGAATGGTTGGTTCAGAGGAGCAAAATTGAGGCAAGCAATAAGCTAAAGAATCTAAATGAGTCATAGAAAGCAAAGGCAGATGACAAACCGCCGCCTTGAACATTTCGAGCCATCCTAAATAAATATTTGCGCATAATTTAAAAGCTACATCATGGATTAAATGATGAAAAAAATCTTGATATTAACGATGACAATCCTCTCCGGTTGTGCTGTATTTGACGGAGGAAAAGTCCCACCAACCACGCTGTCTAGTTTTGATAATAATGATGACAAAAAACCTACTTTATCCTACTCTTCACTAGCAATGGGCGGGCTTTCATCTACAAAAGAGCTTCCTGAATCCGGGCAAAAATTAATTGAGGATGAGATTTTTTCTGAACTTGAGTCATCTGCATATTTTAGCAATATCGCTAAAGACGACGAGCATGCTGACATTAACCTTAAAGTTAAGCTTACCAACACAGGAAATCCAGCTGCTCTAGTGCCAGCTGTAATCACAGGTCTCAGTCTATATATCATACCATCATGGGCGACCGATCATTTTAATTTAACAGCCACTGCCGAGAGAAAAGACGGCCTTAAAAAAGAGTATGCACTTGATGACTCTACGACCTTAGTTCAGTGGCTACCTATGATGTTTGTGTTTCCATTCAAGAATTTGTCTGAAATTCAAGAAGTCAGAAAAAACATGTATCGAAAAGTGCTTTCTAACATGAAAGATGACGGTTTTTTTGAATAAGTGGGGAAGAATAAGTGGGGGCAGGCAACACTTTTTCGCTGCACTTTTTATCCCGCTTATGTTCAGGGATATGCTAACAACGACTGAACCTTTACCCACGCTTTCTTCCTCCAACGAGGCTGAGACATAAAAAACGCGGCCAGTGGCCGCGTTTTTTATTGGACAATTCTGGTTACTCCCAGAAGCGCCACCACTTGCGGCTATGCTCCTCGCGCATTTCCTGGCCCTGTTCAGATCCCTGACCCAGTTCCTTACGCTCCTGCTCAGACTTCATTTCGCGCTGTTTTTCCATATCCTTTTTCATTTCCTTCTCTTTCTCTAGCTTCATTTCCCTGTCTTTCTTCATCTCCATATCGCGGTCGCGCATGGGTTCGTGGTCATCCATATCCTTGTCCATCTTGCGCTGGTGTTCCTCGCGCATGTCACGGTCCATTTTCATGTCCCGGCTGTGTTCCATATCTTTCATCATAGAGCCCTTGCCACCGGCTCCATCCGGCTGCTTGGCCAACGCCAGGCCAGTGGCGCCAAAAGTCAGTGCCGCGGCAGTCAGGGCAATCGTGAATTTTTTCATATCCATCTCTCCAACAATTCGCACCTCACAGAACCAAATCTGTCCTCAGACAGACTGGCCTCGAACTATTCCTATGACAAGTAAAACCTCAAGAGGTGCCTTTCCCCTTGATCTGACGATAAATGACAAGGATAAGGATCGCGCCCACTGTCGCAGTGGCAATGCTGCCCAGACTGAAACCGCCACGACTGCCAAAGCCCAGCAGGGAGCCCACCCAGCCACCGACGAACGCGCCGGCAATACCGAGCAGGACCGTCATGATGAAGCCGCCGCCGTCCTTGCCGGGCATAATCCATTTAGCCAGGATGCCCGCGATCAGGCCCAATACTATCCAGGATAAAATTCCCATTCTGTCTCTCCTTTTTTCATTATAAAAAAAGGCCCCTTTTGGGGGCCTTTACAGGTGAACCGATCAGCCGTTATCGGCAGCCTTGTACAGGTGTACATCGGTCTGCGGGAAGGGGATGGAAATGCCTTCCTGATCGAAGTGTTTCTTCACTGCTTCTGTCACATCGAAGTATACGCCCCAGTAATCGGCCTTGTTGACCCAGGGACGGACGACAAAATTGACGCTGCTGTCCGCCAGCTCCACCACTGCAATGGTCGGAGCAGGATCTTTCAGGATACGGGCATCTGCATCCACCACCGACTGTAGGGCAGCCTTGGCCTTGTCGATATCATCGCCATAGCTGATGCCGAAAATCAGGTCGACGCGGCGGGTATCGTTCGCCGAGAAATTGGTGATAGTTCCGCCCATGGCCTGGCCATTGGGGATGATCACCCGCTTGTTGTCACCGGTATTGAGTTCGGTGGTGAATACCAGGATTTTCGAGACCACCCCGGCGACCCCGGCCACTTCCACAAAATCACCGACCCGGAACGGTTTGAAAATAAGGATCAGCACCCCGGCGGCAAAGTTGGCCAGTGAGCCCTGCAGGGCCAGACCAACGGCCAGACCGGCAGCACCGATTACGGCCACGAAAGAAGCTGTCTGGATACCCAGTTGCCCCAGGGCAGCGATCACCACGAACACCAGTGCCGCGTAGTAAACCAGCGCGGAAACGAAGTGCTGGATGGCAACATCCATTTCCCGCTTTTTCAGCAGCGACTCGACCGTGCTTCCCAGCCATTTGGCGATATAGCGACCCACAAACAGGATCACCAGTGCCATCAGCAACTTAAAGCCGTAATACAAAATAAAGTTACCCGCAGTTTCCATTACCTTCTCCTTCAGTGATTACATCGGGCCTGTGACAGACCGCAAAACAGGCCGAAGTCCCGCTCAAAGGTCGGGATGTCAGTCCTTTTCCTTTAATTAATTCAGGGATACCCAGAGTGCGTGCAGAATACCCGGTACATAGAAAAACAGGCACAGCACAATATTAATAATCAGGTCCTTGCCGGCTCCTTTCTTCAGAAAAACCGCCAGGGGGGGCAGCAGCAATGACGCAATAATCAGCAGAATTTTGTTATCCATCCGTTTTCCTCACGGTATTGTCGTTAACGTCCAAGGCAAATCATGGACCCTCAATATAGTGAAAAGCTCTTTTTCAGTAAACATTATTGGCTATAGCTCAACCCTACTGCTGGCCCTGTGGACATCACTCTGTTCCGGCCACTTCTACCCGGTCCACCTTCTGAAAGCCCCGTGGCAGTTTATTACCCCGGCGCCCACGCTCTCCACGGTAGTGTTCCAGATCAGCCGGCTTCAGATTCAGGTAGCGCTTGCCTGAGTGAACCACCAGTTGTTGTTGGGGTGTTACTACCGCCACGGCAATCACAAATTCCTCTCGGCTCTGTAGACGGGAGGAAGGAATATTGATGATTTTGTTGCCCTTGCCGCGGGCCAGGCGCGGCAGTTCATCCAGGGGGAACACCAGCATTCGCCCCTCATTGCTGACCGCCACGACCAGGCTGCTTTCTCCCTCAGCGATAACTACCGGCCTCATCACCCGCCCACCCTTGGGAATGGACAGGGCGTTTTTGCCGGAGCGGTTCTTGCTTTGCAGGTCTTCCAGGCTGGCGACAAAGCCATACCCAGCATCGGTAGCCATCAGCACCGGCTGTCGGTCATCGCCCATCAGCACACTGACAAAGCTGGCTCCGGATGGAGGACTCAGCCGACCGGTCAGCGGTTCACCCTGCCCCCGCGCCGAGGGCAGGCTGTGTGCCGCCAGAGAATAGGTGCGACCGGTGGTGTCCAGCAGAATGGCATTCTGGCTGCTGCGACCCTTGGCAGCACAGAGGAAGTGATCGCCTGACTTGTAACTGAGCGATGTGGGATCGATGTCGTGGCCCTTGGCGGCGCGAACCCAGCCCTTTTCAGACAACACCACCGTCACCGGTTCGGACACCAGCAATTCGGTTTCGGAGAACGCCTTGGCTTCCTCCCGTTCCTTCAGGGGAGAGCGGCGCGGATCACCGAACTCTTCGGCCACTTCCAGCAATTCCGTGCGCACCTTTTTCTTCAACAGCTTGCTGGAGCCGAGAATTTTTTCCAGCTCCGCTTTTTCCTTCGCCAGCTCTTCCTGTTCGGCGCGAATGCGCATCTCCTCGAGCCGCGCCAACTGCCGCAACTTGGTGTCGAGGATGTAGTCAGCCTGCAACTCGGTGAGGGCAAAACGCGCCATCAGAACGGCTTTGGGCTCATCCTCGGTACGGATGATATGGATCACCTCGTCGATATTGAGGAAGGCGATCAACAGGCCCTCCAACAGGTGCAGGCGGTGATCGACCTTATCGAGGCGGTACTGCAGGCGTCGGCGCACGGTCTCGGTACGGTAGCTGAGCCACTCGGCCAGGATTTTGTCCAGAGACTTCACCTCCGGCCTGCCGTCGATACCGATCATGTTGAGATTGATGCGGTAGTTCTTCTCCAGATCCGTGGTGGCGAACAGGTGGTTCATCAGACCGTCCAGGTCGATGCGATTGGAGCGCGGCACGATCACCAGCCGGGTGGGATTCTCGTGGTCGGACTCGTCCCGCAAATCCGCCACCATAGGCAACTTTTTGGACTGCATCTGGGCAGCGATCTGCTCCAGCACCTTGGCCCCGGATACCTGGTAGGGCAGAGCAGTGATGATGATATCGCCGTCCTCCCGCTGCCATACCGCGCGCATTTTCAAACTGCCGCGGCCACTTTCATAGGTTTTCAGGATCTCGTCCCGGGGGGTGATGATTTCCGCCTCGGTGGGATAGTCCGGCCCCTGAATGTGCTCACAGAGTTGCGCCACCGTCGCACCCGGCTCGTCCAGCAGGTGCACACAGGCGCTGATCACTTCCCGCAGATTGTGGGGCGGAATGTCGGTGGCCATCCCCACCGCGATGCCGGTGGTGCCGTTCAGCAATACGTGGGGCGCCCGGGCCGGCAGGATGGTCGGTTCGTCAAGGGTGCCATCGAAATTGGGTTTCCAGTCCGCTGTGCCCTGGCCCAACTCAGACAACAGCACTTCCGCAAAAGGGGCCAGCTTCGATTCCGTATAGCGCATGGCGGCAAAGGATTTCGGGTCGTCCGAGGAACCCCAGTTGCCCTGGCCATCAATCAGCGGGTAGCGATAGGAAAAAGGCTGCGCCATCAGCACCATCGCCTCATAGGCAGCGCTGTCGCCGTGGGGATGGAATTTACCGATCACATCCCCCACTGTGCGGGCTGACTTCTTGTACTTGGCCGTGGACTTCAACCCCAGCTCGCTCATGGCGTAGACAATGCGGCGCTGTACCGGTTTCAGGCCATCACCAATGTGCGGCAGGGCGCGGTCCAGGATCACGTACATGGAGTAATCCAGGTAGGCCTTTTCCGCATAACTGCGCAGGGCAATCTGCTCGATGGCGGGGTTGAGGGGTGTGGTTTCGGTCATTGGTAATAGGTACCTTGATTGAATGTCTGATTATTGTCCGATGGAAATCGTCATTTCCGGCGCACTGTCCTTGCCCACCTGAAACTCGCCCGTGCAGGGGATCACCTGCCCCGGTTTGACCCCGGCGTCCACCAGGAATGCCTTGGCAGCCTCAGTCCGCCGATCAGCCAACAGCACCAGCGAGGCCTGCTGTTCATCGGTAATTTCCGGCACTACTGATTCACTGGAGGCTTCACCAGTTGCCTCTCCCTGTCGCTGTACGTCCTCCGATTTTTTTCCGTTACCCTCCGGCTGGTCGAGCTGCTCCGGGGCATAAGCTGCCTGCCAATCCTGGAGCGTCGAAGGAGCACAGAACACCAGGTGCAATTGCTGGCGATTCAGCAGCATCTCGGTCAATTTACCGAGATTTTCCCTGGCAGGAACATCCAGCTCCGCCGCGCCCGGGGCAAAGATTACCGACTGGAACGCCAGGTTGGCGAGGCCGTTGGAGACCATGGATTTGGCCAACAGTCCAAAGGGCAGATAGTAGTTAATCACCGTCTCGCCGATCACCTTGAACAACACCTTGCCAATGATGTGGTTGAGGGAAAAGTTCGGTGAGTGGATGTTGCCGGATACTGGCAGCTTCAGGCCGATCATCCCGTCGTTGTCCCGCAGCAGCGCCAGGGCAAACTCCAGGGGCACCCCCAGTTGTTCTGCCCCCTCCGGCAGGTCTGTCTCGGGAATCGCCGATACCTCCAGTTTGTTGAAGCGGGTATCGATGGTGGCATCGATTTCGTCCTGTCGCACCTTCACCCGGATATCCGCATCCACCGTACCCTGGTCCAGGTGATAGCCGATGTATTTGCCCGAGTAACCCGACAGGTCCCGTACATCCAGGCCACTCAACTCACCCTCAATCGAGCTGTTGAGGGTGTCACCGAATGGCGTCATGTCTCCGGAGAGTTTGAAATATCCAAAGCGGTTGACCCCGAGATGAAAATCAACGGACGCATTCTCAGCGGGCCGGCTGGCATCCAGATGCTGAATGGTGAATGCCAATTTAGAGAACTGCTGCTCCAGCGGTGGTGAAACACTTTCATCCAGCACCCGCAGCTGACCATTGTCGCCGATGTGCACTTCGCCAATTTTTACCCGCAAGGGCGACGCCGGGCCATTTTCGTCGGTAGTCTGTTCTGCCGACGTCCCCGCCAGGGCAGTCAGCTCCTCAACCATAACCAGGCGGCCATCCTTTCCGCGATGGAGGTACAGCTCGGGATCGCTGATCACCAGGCGTTCCAGGCCGACGCTGGCGCTATCCACCGTCAAGCCATTCAGTGAAAGCTCGGGAACCTCCACGTAATGGCCAACACCCTTAACCTTACCCAGCGGCGCCAACAGCTGCAGGGCCTCAATGGACAGCCCACCCAAGCCGATGGCCTCGCCTTTCTGGTTGAATTGCTGCAATGCCAGCGTTTTGATGGCCACCAGCTCACGATCGGCGGCCACCGAGATGTTTCCGGTTTGCAGATTTCCCAGGGATATCCCCATCGCCGGGGACGCCTCCGCGCCCGTATCGACCCCGGGCTTCCTGTCGCCAGAACCCGATGGGTTCAACTGCGCCATCAGTGCGGGAGCAAACGTCAGAGCACCGTTATCCCCCGGTTGAAGCAATATGCTGGTATTGCCCAGGGACAGGCTATCAACAGCGACATCACCCTTCACGACCAGGCCTGCCAGGGCAAAGTGATCCAGTGACAACACGTCATCATTGCCCGACAGCACCTGGAGGTCCGACACCCCGGCCTTTCGGAGCGACACCTCCGCGCCTTGCAGGGTCAGCGCCGACAGATTCAATCCGGCAAAGCGAAGCAACGGGCGATCGGCAGCGACCTCAATGGCGTCCAGCGCCAGGCTATCCAGTTGTATCACCGGTGATGGCCCTGGGTCGTCGTCAGGGGAAACAGCTGTCTCGGCGGCAGGAGGGCTCAGGGCAGCAAGCCGGGCCATCAGCGCGGGTGCAAAAGTCAGTCCGCTTTGCTCATCAAGCTGCAAATGCAACTGCAATGTCCCCAGTGACAGGCTCTTCATGGAGATGCCCTGTCCAGCGGACAATCCGCCCAGGGTTAGTGTATCCAGCACAAGGGCCCGGTCACTGGCCGGCAGAATGCCCAACTCGGTTATCTTCAGTTGCTCCAACTGCCAGGTTGCCAGATCGGGGCTGGCAACGCCGGACAACCGGATGGCATCAATGGATGCCAACTCCAGGGGTTGCAAGCGGTCAAACCAACCGACTCCACTGATGTCGAGCCCCGGCAGCCCAAGAGAACGCTCTTCACCAAAAGCCACAACGAGCTCTCCTCGGGGGGACAACTGTTCCACGGAGACACACTGGTTGGCAACCGGTTGATCCTGACCATCGACTCGCAGGTAACAGAACACCAGGTTTTCCACTTCAACCTGCTCTACGGTGATGCGACTGATAGCCGCTTCAGTTTGCTCGCCATCTGGCGCCGGCTCGGAATTGCCGGATGGGATGACAATGCCACCGACGCGCAGGATATCGGGCCCCATTGCCAGGTCGACAGAGGTGTTCTCCAGCCGGACCGACTGGATCTGCAGCCAGTGATCCAACAGCGGGGCCCAGTCGATGTTCAGCTCCAGCTCACCCACCACCAGTCGTTCACCGATGGCGGAATGGATATCTATATCGTTGATCTGCACGGATCCCAGTATCGGGCGAATATCGACATAGCCGATGGAAGCTTCCAGCCCCTGCTTCTCCAACCAGGCAATGGCCTGCCAGCGCACCACAAATGGAAGCAAGGTAATGACAACCACCACCAGCACCGCAAGGGTGAGCAGAATGAACCTGATCGCCTTAGATATCGACTTCATGAGCCAGCTCCCTGTCCTGTGCAAATGGGCAACGCACCCTGCATTACCCGGTGAACCTGTCCTTACCTCCCGGCACTAGACGTCCGCCAGGTTGCCTCGCGCCTCGAGCCACTCCTTACGATCCGAGGCGCGCTTCTTGGCCAGCAGCATGTCCAGCAGGCCATTGGTATCGTCGCCGGCCTCAATGGTGAGCTGCACCAGACGGCGGGTATCCGGGTCCATGGTGGTTTCCCGCAACTGGATCGGGTTCATCTCACCCAACCCCTTGAAACGCTGCACGTTCACTTTACCGCGTTTTTTCTCCGCCTCTATGCGATCGAGAATGCCCTGCTTCTCACCCTCGTCGAGGGCGTAATAGACATCCTTGCCGACATCGATGCGGTACAGCGGCGGCATCGCCACATAAACATGGCCGGCACTCACCAGCGGCCGGAAGTGGCGCACGAACAGCGCGCAAAGCAGCGTGGCAATGTGCAGTCCGTCGGAGTCCGCATCGGCGAGGATACAGATCTTGTGATAGCGCAAGCCTTCAAGTTCGTCGGTTGCAGGGTCGATACCCAGGGCTACCGAAATGTCGTGCACTTCCTGGGAGGCGAGGATTTCCTGGCTATCCACTTCCCAGGTGTTCAAGATCTTGCCGCGCAGCGGCATGATGGCCTGATATTCACGGTTGCGGGCCTGTTTGGCGGAACCGCCCGCCGAATCACCCTCGACGAGGAACAACTCACAGAGCTCCGGGCTGTCACTGGCGCAGTCCGCCAGCTTTCCGGGCAATGCCGGGCCAGTGGTCACCTTCTTGCGCGCCACTTTCTTGCTGGCGCGCAGCCGCCGTTGGGCATTGCTGATGCAGAGTTCCGCAAGTCGCTCGGCGTCCTCGGTGTGCTGGTTCAACCACAGGCTGAAGGCATCTTTCACCACCCCGGAGACAAAAGCGGCCGCCTCCCGGGAGGAGAGTCGCTCCTTGGTCTGGCCGGAAAACTGCGGATCTGACAACTTAGACGACAGTACGAAGCAGCACTTGTCCCAGATATCATCCGGTGCGAGCTTGACCCCTCTGGGCAGCAGGTTGCGAAATTCACAGAACTCGCGCATCGCCTCCAGCAGGCCGGTACGCAAGCCGTTGACGTGGGTGCCACCCTGGGGTGTGGGAATCAGGTTGACGTAGCTTTCCTGGGTCAGCTCACCGCCTTCCGGCAGCCATTGCAGCGCCCAGTCCACCGCTTCAATCTCAGCGGAAAAACTGCCGACAAAAGGCATGTCGGGCAGCACTTCCCAGCCGGCAGTGGCACCGCGCAGGTAATCCGCCAGGCCGTCCTCATAGTGCCAGCTTTCGCTCTCACCGGTGTTCTCGTCTTTAAAGGTAACTTCCAATCCAGCACACAACACCGCCTTGGCGCGCAGCACATGCTTCAGACGCGACACGGAATATTTGACCGTATCGAAATACTTGGGGTCAGGCAGGAAACGTACCTCGGTACCGGTGTTGCGCTGGCCACAGCGATCCACCACCGCCAGGTCACTCACCTTGTTACCACCCGCAAAGCCCATGCGATGGACGTTGCCGCCGCGGCGGATGGTCACCTCCAGTTTGCTGGACAAGGCGTTGACCACCGATACCCCGACCCCGTGCAGCCCCCCGGAGAACTGGTAGTTCTTGTTGGAGAACTTGCCGCCGGCGTGCAGTGTGGAGAGGATCACTTCCACCCCCGGCAGGCCCTGCTCCGGGTGGATATCCACCGGCATGCCGCGACCGTTATCCGCCACCGACAGGGAGCCGTCTTTATACAGCACCACATCAATTTTGCTGGCATGGCCGGCCAGCGCCTCGTCGACACTGTTGTCGATCACTTCCTGGGCCAGATGATTGGGGCGGGATGTGTCCGTATACATACCCGGTCGCTTGCGCACCGGGTCAAGCCCGGTGAGAACTTCAATATCTTCTGCGGTGTACTTATTCATGAGCCCCCGATGACAACTGCAAGTATTCGTAAATGGCGGGCAGGTACCGCTCATAGCGCTGAAAGCTGTGATCACCACCTCTCTCAACTGTCATGCGACACCCTGCGTATCTGGCTTCCGCCTGTCGATAATCCAGTACTTCGTCGCCACTCTGCAACAACACCCAGTAGCGTTCCCGGTGCAGCGACGTCGTTACCTCCAGCTGGCGAACCTCGTCCACATGACGCTCCTCCAGCACATAGCGTTCGCCGGTGTGGTAATTGGTGTTCTCCCCCAGGTAATCGAGCATCAATTCGTAGGGTTTGACCGCCGGATTAATCAATACCGCCGGCAACTCATAGCGCTCCGCCAACCAGGTGGCGTAGTAGCCACCCATAGAGCTGCCAACCAACCCGGTCGGCCCGGGGGCATTCTCGATTAAATCCTGTAATTGCCGGATCGCCCGATCAGGCTCATTACTGAGTTTTGGGCAGAAAAAAGGGATCTGGGGATGGTGGAGGGACAGCCACTCGTCTGTCTGGCGAGCCTTGAGGGAAGCGGGTGAACTATTGAAACCATGAATGTAAATCAACGCCATGCCGGGCTGCCGACCTCCTCTGAAGATGACCCGGATTATAGCGGTATAACGGCAGCGGAAAGAACTGCTTCGGCAGGCTGTGAGTCACCCCGGGAAATCAGTAACCGATACAGTGCTGATCCACTGCTTGATGGCCTTCACGGACGAACACAACACCGGTCTCGACAGCGCCATTGTCATGAAAGTTGATCCAGCGGTAGCCCGGCGGTTGCCCGCAAAGCTCAAACTCATCACAGGCCGGAGCGAACTGAAAGCAGGTAGAAGGAACGGTATAGACCGGGATACCGGCCCAATCCACGGCACAACTCTGGTGAACATGGCCACTGAAAATCACCTTGATCTGGCCGTGCCTGGCAACCAGTTCGGCCAGGGCATCAGCATTGGCAATGCGCTGTCTGTCGAGCCAGCGACACTGTATTTCAGCGGGAGGGTGGTGGACAAACAATGCCACATGTCGATCACGGCAAGTGCTTAGCAGCGCATCCAATTGTGCCAGCTCCGCCTCCGCCAGCTGTCCCCATACCTTTCCTGGCACAGCACTGACCAGAAAAACCAGAGTCCAGCCATTCAGCTCTACCACCCGCAGGAAGGGTTGCCGGAGCACCCGCTGCATCAGGGCAAAGTCATCGTGGTTACCGGGAAGCCCGGCCATCGCAGGAGCCCGCCCGGCCAGTAATTTGTCAAACAGCTGGTAGGCCTCGCGTTCGCCGTCGGCTGCGATATCGCCGGTAACGGCCAGCAGATCACAGCTGGCAAGCTGCTCCCCGAGATCGTCCAGCACTCGGGACAGACTGCGAGCCGTGTTGATACCCGCAAGGACAAATTGCTCACCCGCACCCAGGTGGCAGTCTGATAACTGAATTACCCGGGTGACGTGGTTATCTCGTGATGACAAGGACAATTATGCTCTCCCTTCACCTAACGGTGGACACCATCGACCGACATTGGTCGTCAGGGAGCTTCGCCAAACAGGGGTTCGGGATAGTAGCCCCGCGCCAGGCAGTGGGAAAGCCACTCGCCCAGAAAACGGTTCCACTGCGCCTTCTCGTCCCGATGGTGCATCTGCTGATTGGGGTATCCGTAACTCGGCCTGAGATGACGAATACCATCACATGAAACCACTTCCGCCACTCGCGCATCGTGATACAGCCTCAGCAGCATGACCGGCAGCCGGAACCAGGGATTGTCATTCCCGGCGCAGGCCACCTGGCTCAGCTCAATGAGGGTGGTATAGCGGGTGTTCTCACGGACCATCATGTGCAGTTCATGATCACTGTCGTGACTGAGCCCCAACCTCCGCTCCGCCGCTTCCCGGGTCATTTCAGGAAACAGCTTCATCAGGCGGAAATAATTGGCATCGCACTCCGCCATGTATCCCCTCAGGTCGACTTTGTAGCTCATTTTGGTTTTCTCAATCACAGCACTGAATCACATTTTGCCGGGATTACCCGGTGGGCAGTTCAGAAGAGCATAGTTCATCACAAAAATCGTTGTCGATTGCTTCTCAACCACAACAGACAGATTGTAGTGGCAGCATTGTTGCACACCCCTGATCCAGCCACTCGAACACCTGCTGCTCCGGCAGGACATGCAAGCGGATATCTTCACCCTCGTGGTCAAGACCGAACAACCCACCGGCATCGGCCAGGTCTGCCAGGGCACAGAAAAGATACATCCTCTCACTGCTGCCACCGGGACTGACCCAGTAATCGCAGATTGGCACCAGCTCCCCTGTCTCGATACCGGCTTCCTCCAGAACCTCCCTTCTGACCACTTCTTCCAAGGACTCCCCCGGCTCGGCCATTCCCGCCACCACCTCATACAACCAGGGGCTCTGCTCGGCACCGAGTACTCCGATGCGGAACTGTTCAGTCAGCCCCACCAATCCTTGTTTCGGATCGTAAAGCAACACACCCACACAGGGATCGCGCTCGAACAATTCCCGCTCGATCGGCCTTGACCAACCACCGGCGAACAACCGGTAGCGCAATCGCACCCGAATCATCCTGAAAAAGCCCTGAAAAACCGTCTGGCGTTCAAGCACTTCAACATCTTTATTGGTGAACCCATTCTGTCGAGACATGTCTATATCCACCGTGCAGATTTTCCCGCAGAGGGCCTCCCGCAGGGACCACCTGTCAGGGCCAGTTCCAGCCACCGTACACAGAGGAACTGTCACTGTCCACCCTCTCAAAATCTGCTAGACTCACGAACCTCCCCCCCATCAGACAAGGACCTGAAATGCGCTTTCGCAGACTCGCACTTTCTCTCATCGTCGCCTTCGCAACGCCGGTCGCCCTGGCCAACACCCTGTCCGAAATCTATGAACTGGCGCTCCAGAACGACCCACAGTTACGCGCCGCCCGCGCCGCCTTTCTGGCCGGCCAGGAGGCCAAAAATATCGGCCGCGCCGCTCTGCTCCCCCAGATTAGCGCCACTGGAGAATACGAGGAACTGGAAACCAACGGCTCATCCACTACGGTGTTGAACCAGAATGCCATTTTCAGTCGCCGCGGCCACACCGACACGGACAGCCACGGCTATTACCTGAACCTGTCGCAACCGATTTTTGACCTGCCCGCCTGGTTCAGTTTCCAGCAGGGAAAGGCCCTCAGCGAGCAGGCGCGCCTGCAGTTTGCGGCAGACCAGCAATCCCTGATCCTGCGCTCAGCCGATGCGTATTTTGAAGTACTGCGCGCGCGGGAAAACCTGGAAACCGCCCTCGCCCAGGAAAAAGCCATCCAGCGCCAGCTGGAACAGACCAAAGAGCGCTTCGAGGTGGGGCTGCTGCCGATCACCGATGTCCACGAGGCACAGGCCGCCTACGACAACGCACGGGTCAACACCCTGGAAGCCCGAGGGGCACTGGATATCGCCTTTGAAGGACTGACCGTACTGACCGGCGAACCCCACCAACAACTGGCTGGACTGGTGCCCAACTTTCCCGTGGTACAACCCGAACCAGTAAACAGGGAAGACTGGGTGCAATTTGCCCTGCAAAACAATTTCAGCCTGCAGGCCGCCAGGTACCAGCGGGACGCAGCGGACGAGAACGCCAAGTCGAAAAAGTACGAACACGCCCCGACCCTCACCGGCACGTTGTCCTATTACGACGACCAGACCGACAGTGAATTTCGCGGCACAGACCAGTACGGTTTTTCCAGCACCCCCTCAGCCACCGATCAGGAGGGCCATGCCATCGGCCTGCAACTGACCGTGCCGATCTTTACCGGGGGACTGGTCAGCGCCGAGCGCCGCCAGGCCTTCCAACAGTATGTCCAGGCCGATGAGACTTTTATCGGCGCACAGCGCAACACCGTGCAACAGGCTCGCTCACAGCACCTGTTAGTTGTCACCAATACCGAAAGGGTCAAGGCGCGCAAGCTGGCGATCACCTCGGCGGAAAGCGCACTGGAAGCCACCCAGGCAGGTTATGAGGCGGGCACCCGCAATATTGTCGATGTGCTGGTGGCACAACAGAATCTCTATCAGGCGAGCCGCGACTACGCCAACGCCCGTTACGACTATATCGGCAGCCTGCTGCGATTGAAGGAAGTGGCAGGACAATTGAGCCCAGAGGATATCTATCAGCTCAACGCCTGGCTGGACCCGGGCATCAACGTTACGAAAGCTGGCGTTCAATAACCGCCAGCAGCCGCGCCAGCGCACCGCGGTTGCTCTCCGCCACCGATTTGGCCGCCTCGCCCATCTGGGTGGCGGCCTGTGGAGTGGCCAACAGCTCACCTACTTTTTCAGCAATCCCGCTAGCATCCACACATACAGCCATCCCGCCGGCATCCAGTAACAATCTCGACGCCTCTGCAAAATTGAACAGGTGCGGGCCACTTAATACCGGCACCTGCCAGGCAGCGGGCTCAATCAAATTGTGCCCACCCACGGGCACCAGACTGCCGCCGACAAAGGCGATATCGCAGGCGCCGAAAAACAACAGCAATTCCCCCATGGTATCCCCCAGCAACACCTGATCTCCCCTGCCGGGGATCGCGCCACTACTGCGTCGGACCAACGTGTTTCCTCTGGATTCACAAAGCTGGGCCACCTCGTTGAAGCGTTCCGGATGGCGTGGCACCAGCACCAACAACAGGGAAGGAAACTTCTCCAGAAGCAGGGCAAAAGCATCCAGAATGATCTCATCCTCCCCGCGATGGGTACTGGCCACCAGCCATATCGGCCGACCACTTTCACCCTGCCACTGTGCTTTCAAGTCTGCCGCCTGCTGCGACAGCGACGTGTCGATATCGAGGTCGAATTTGATATTGCCGGTGACCGTCAATCGGGGTTCAGGCAATCCCAGTGACAGGAAACGCTCGCCGTCGTCCCGGTGCTGGGCGGCAATGGCGTCGATTACCTTCAGCATGGGCCCGGTGAGCACCGAAAATTTGCGGTAGCCCCCTGCTGATTTTTCCGACAAACGCGCATTCGCCAGCACAATGGGAACACCGCGGCTGTGGCAACTGTGAATCAGGTTGGGCCACAACTCCGTTTCCATAATCACCAGCAGCTGCGGCCGCACCCGTTTCAGAAAGCGCCCCAGGGCACAGGGTAAATCGTAAGGGGCGTAGACGTGGTAGACGCTGTCGCCAAACACGGCTCGCACCCGCGCCGAACCGGTGGGCGTCATGGTGGTCACCGCCAGCAACGATTCTGGATGGCGAACCTGCAAGGCGCGAATCATCGGCACTGCCGCCAGGGTTTCGCCTACGGAGACAGAGTGCACCCAAATTACCGGCCGCCCATGCGCCACCGGTGGCACAAAGCCAAAGCGCTCAGCCCAGCGACAACGATAGTCGGGGGCGCGGCGGCTGCGCCACAACAGGCGCAACAGAATCAACGGGGTCAAAAGGTAAAACAGCAGGGTGTAAAGGAATCGGGCCAAAATCTCTCCAATGAAGGGCAGCACCATGAATTCTGCCGAAAGCATAAAGACAATGACCGGGGTATACTAGGGCCTGCTCACACTCATTGAATTATCACTGCTGGAGGTCATTTTTTCGTCCAGCCAGGCAGAAGGAGTGAAAATAGTGGTTCTATTTGATCGACTGATAACAATGCTGGGCGGGAAAATGGCCCCAGCCCTTCGGGTTGCGGCTAAAAAGCCACCACTCGGCGTTGCTTGTCACTCATTTGGAATAACCAAATCACATTCCTCGCGCCTTAATTGGTGGTTTTTTAGTCACAACAGGGACAACTCAATGAGTGGGAACAGGCCCTAACCCATCTGTTTTTGCCCCATTACTGACCGGGGCAAGATTTCACCGCTGCCGTAGTTATTGCCGGAGTCACAAACACCATCATGCCCACCACCGATCAATCCGCTCCGCTCAGTTGTGACATCGCCATTATCGGCGGAGGCATCGCCGGGCTATGGCTCCTGAACCGCCTGGTCAATGCCGGCTACAACGCCGTGTTATTCGAGCAGACAGCATTGGGCAGCGACCAGACCATGGCCAGCCAGGGGATGATCCACGGCGGCATCAAATACACCCTCGGCGGCGCCCTCACCGGCGCCTCGGAAGCGATCGCCGACATGCCTGATCACTGGCGCGCCTGCCTGGCCGGAAATGGCGATGTAGACCTGCGCGGCGCCGCCATCCTCAGCGACCACTTTTATCTGTGGTCCAGCAGCAGCGCCATCTCCCGTATGTCCACCTTCCTGGCCAGCAAGGCGACCCGCGGCCGGGTCAACAAGGTGGGCAAGAAGGAGCGCCCGACCCTGTTCCAACATCCGGAATTCAGCGGCAGCCTCTACAAGCTGGTAGACATGGTGCTGGATGTCCCCAGCGTGGTGAAAGCCCTAGCAGAGAAATGTCCGGAACGGATCTTCAAAATCGATTGGCAACATGCCCGCTGGCAGCGCCAGCCCGACCAGTCTGTGGCCATCGAGTTCTCCCTCAATGGCCAAACCAGGCGCCTGGCCCCTCGCCAGGTGGTGTTAACCGCCGGGCAGGGCAATGAAACGTTGCTCAGAGAACTGGGAATCAACTCACCACAGATGCAGCGTCGCCCACTGCAACAGGTCATGGTGAAACTCGACCACCCTCACCGCTTCTACGGTCATTGCCTGGGTGCGGAAACCACCCCAAGACTGACTATTTCCAGCCACCCCTGCGATGATGGCAGCCAGGTCTGGTATCTCGGCGGCACTCTGGCAGAGAAAGGGGCCAAACAACCCCCCGAGGAACTCATCAGCTGCGCCAAACGGGAACTGGCAGAACTGATGCCTTGGCTTGATTTATCGGCTGCCCGCTGGGCCACCCTGCCGGTGGACCGGGCTGAGCCCCGCCAGCGCAATTTCGCCCGCCCGGACAAGGCCTATGCCAATCGGGCAGAGGGCTGCGCCAATGTCATCGTCGCCTGGCCGACCAAACTTACCCTGAGCCCCAATCTGGCAGACGAGGTCATGGCACTCCTGGGCAAGATAGGTGAGCACCCCTCCGGCGATACCCCTCCCGTACTGGATTTCCTGGAACGTCCGCCAATTGCCCCCACCCCCTGGCAGACAGCCTTCGGAGACTGACCTTGGTATCACGGCAGCTACCCAAACGTCCTTTTGGCAACACCGGCATCAACGTGAGTATCCTCGGCCTCGGTACAGTCAAACTCGGGCGGGACCAGGGTGTGAAGTACCCCAATGGCTTTGTTATTCCCGACGACCGCCAGGCCAGTAAATTGATCTCCCTAGCCCATGATCTAGGCATCAACCTAATCGACACCGCGCCGGCCTACGGCAACAGTGAAGAGCGTCTGGGGACGCTACTCAAGGGCCAACGGGATCAGTGGGTAATCTGCAGCAAGGTGGGAGGAATTCGAAAACGGCCTGTCACATTTTGACTTCTCTCCCGAACACACCCGCTTCAGCATTGAGCGCAGCCTGAAACGGCTTCATACCGATATCATCGACATGGTGCTGGTGCATTCCGATGGCAACGATGAAGTCATCATCAACCAGTACGGCACCCTGGATGCCCTCGCTGCACTGAAAGCCGAGGGAAAAATCCGCGCCTTTGGTATGTCCACAAAGACCGTCAGCGGCGGCCTGCTGGCAGCAGAAAAATCCGACGGGGTAATGGTCACCTGGAATCTACAATATGCGGACGAGCTACCCGTGATTGATTACTGTCGGGATCACGGTAAAGGTGTACTGATCAAGAAAGCGCTGGCCAGCGGCCATGCCGCTCTGGGCGAGGAAGATCCGGTGCAGAAAACCTTCGAGATGCTGTTTGCTCACTCAGGGGTCAGCAGTGCCATCGTCGGCTCCATCAACCCCTCTCACCTCAGCAGTAATGTTGCCAAAGCAGTGCGAGCAACAGCAGGTTTGTGACCGCTTACTTTTTCTGGATCTTGTTGACGATGGCCGTGGTAGAACAGTCATCAAGAAAATCCAGCACCGCGATTTCGCCGCCGTAACCTTCGACTATTTCCCAGCCCACCACCTGTTCGCGACTGTAATCTCCACCCTTGACCAGGATGTCCGGGCGGATCAGCTCCAGTAGTCGCTCAGGGGTATCGTCCTCGAAAGAGACTACCCAGTCCACCGCTTCCAGACCGGCCAACACCGCCATGCGGCGGTCCACCGGGTTGATGGGTCGACCCTCTCCCTTGAGGCGTGTTACCGAGGCATCGGCATTGATCGCCACAATCAGGCGATCGCCCAGTTTTCGCGCTTGTTCCAGATAGCCCACATGACCAGCATGAAGAATGTCGAAACAGCCGTTGGTAAAAACAATGCGCTCACCGTGAGCTCGGGCGTCGGCTACATCCACCGCCAACTGCTCCTCATTGACCACTCCGCGCTCTGATCCCTGCTCCTGCTGGATCGCCCGGCGCAGCTCCGGCATGCTCACCGTCGCCGTTCCCAACTTCCCGACCACAATTCCGGCTGCGATATTGGCCATGGCAACCGCCTCTGGCATGGGCTCGCCGGCAGCCAGGGCTGCAGCCAGTACCGAGATCACCGTATCACCGGCACCGGTGACATCGAATACCTCCCGGGCGCGGGCCGGCAGATGCAGTTCGCGGTTATCCCTTCTCAGCAGGGTCATACCGTGCTCGCTGCGGGTAATCAGCAACGCATCTATATTGAGGGATTCCATCAGAGCGACGCCCTTGTCGACCAGCGCCTGCTCGTTTGCGCAGTGCCCGACAACCATTTCGAACTCGGAAAGATTTGGAGTCAGCAAGGTAGCGCCGCGATAGCGCTCAAAATCAGTGCCCTTGGGGTCAACCAGTACCGGCACGGAAGCTGCGCGAGCGGCAGCGATAAATGGCTGGGGGTCCAGCAATGCTCCCTTGGCATAATCTGACAGCACCAGGGCCCCGACATTGGTCAGCAGGCCAGAGACCTTGGCGGGCAACTGATCGCAGTCCTCCGCATTAAACGCCTCCTCAAAATCCAGGCGTAGCAACTGCTGATGGCGACTGATTACCCGCAACTTAGTGATGGTCGGCTTTGTTTCCGAGACCTGGAAATCTGAATAGATTCCGGCGGAGTCCAGACGGGTTTTCAACGCTTCCGCCGCTTCATCCTGCCCCACTACAGCCACCAGGGACGCGCCGGCACCGAGAGAAGCGATATTCAATGCTACGTTGCCGGCCCCGCCGATGCGATCTTCCCGCTGCCCTACCTTCACCACGGGGACTGGGGCTTCGGGCGAAATCCGCGAGGTGGCACCGTGCCAATAGCGATCCAGCATCAGGTCACCAACCACCAGCACTTGGGCGCGATCAAAACGGGGGACAGTCAATTTCATCGAAAGGGCTCACAATTCCATCGAAAGGGCATGGTCCAGAATTGCGGGTATCTTACCATAGGGGCGGTCTTTATAATGCTGACCCATAAGGGGTCGTAATGCCATGAAAAAACTGTCCAAAGACGAATACGCAGCACTGCGTGAAGGTGCCACTGTCATCGAGGCAGATCTCTATGGTGACAAGGTATTGCTACTGGCAGACGGCACCTATCTGAAATTATTTCGTGTCAAGCGCCTGTTTTCTGCGGCCCGTTTTTATCCCTATTCCAAGCGGTTTGTAAAAAATGTCGGCAAGCTCATGGAAAAGGGCATCCCAACAGTCACCATCATCGAATCCTACAAGATTCCCTCAATCAATCGCACGGCTGTGCATTACTATCCACTGACAGGGAAAACCCTGCGCAAGCTGGGCAAGCTCGACACAATCATTGCCAACAAGCTGGGCAAGTTTATTCGCGAATTACACGAAAAAGGGGTTTATTTCCGCTCCCTGCATCTGGGCAACATCGTGATCTCCCAGGAGAATCGTCTGGGTCTGATTGATATCGCCGATATGAAAATTGGCAAAGGACCTTTATCTGAGGAGCTGCGATTGAGAAATTTCCAGCATATTGCAAGGTATCGTGAAGATATTGAGGCACTCGAGTCACATATCGGCAGTTTTTTACAGGGGTATCTTAGCAACGACTCTGAACCCATTTCCCGGGAGAGGTTAGTCGCAGCGCTACAGACCTCATAACAGGAACAAACAGACAGCTTTTCTAATGAACGACATTAACTACCAACAGCCACTCGTGACCGTAGCAATTTCCTGCTACAACCACCAGGATTACATTGAGCCAGCCATTCTCAGTGTGTCACGTCAGACATACTCTCCTGTTGAACTGATTGTACTGGACGATGGCTCCAGCGACGATAGTGTATCCCGAATCAGAAAACTCTCAGATCAGTACGGATCTTTTTTGAAGCACAGGAAAACATGGGGTTACCGGCCACGCTGAACAAAGCGCTGGTGCGGACGAAGGGAAAATATTACGTACCTTTTGGCTCGGACGACATCATGATGCTGGACCGTCTAGAAAAACAAGTGGCCTACATGGAATCAAAAACGGACATAGGCATCTGCGCCTGCAGTATTCTCAAAATCAATGCCACAGGCGATATTTTGCCAGACAAGCAGAAATTTCATCCCCAGGCAGTTCTCGACTTTTACGACATATTCCTTGAACGAAAATCAAAGGGCCCAGCTCCAACATTACTCTTCAGAACAGACGCCATTAGGTCAACAGGTGGATTTAATCCGGAAATCCGTCTGGAAGATGTCTATATCCAGCTAAACATGACCCGCCAGGGCCACAAGCTTGGCTTTTTGAATGACGTGTTGGCCTATTATCGAATTCACCCTACCAACACATATAAAGACATTGAATTTATGTACAGCAATGCCATAAAAACCTACGCGTGTTTCAGTGAAGCCCCCTACTACCCTCTGGTCATGACTCGTTTTCTTCATAGCATGCTGCTTAAGACGAGCAGAAAAAACAAACCATTGGCTAGAAAGATTCTCTCTGAGATCCAGCTCCGCTTTTATAGGATGAAAACCGTAAGGGGACTGATAAAAATTTTTTTCTAATAGTAACTAACGAGTTAATTATGAACACTTACGCGCGCTGAAACCGAACTGACGGTATCTGCTGTCAGCGCCAACAAGCCATGCCTTGCAATGTTCTTGGGAGACAACGACTTAAATTTGTCTCCATTGATATATTCAAACTTGAGAATACTAAACCGGTGCTGCCCCAAGGTACGCTTCAGACTTTTTGCGTAAAAAACCGCAAATGTGTTCGGTCCAGAACGCCTTGATCTGTATACAACCAATCCTTTTTGAAGAGAAGGTTAAAAAGGCATTTCCAGTACCTCACATTAGGCACGGAGCCGACCAAAACACCTCTTTCGTTGAGCTTCTGCATCAATATTTCGAGAGGTTGATCATGGTCTGGTACATGCTCAATTACATCATTGCATATGATGAGATCAAAGTACTGATCAGGCAGATCAGTAGCCACATCCTCTAACCTTCCTGCAAAGACATTATCAAACCTGGATTTTGCAATCTCTGCAGCTCGCTCACAGGGCTTCACCCCCCAACACTCACACATTTCTTCTAGGTTTTCTCAGAAATTACCTTCTCCACAACCGACTTCCAAAACGCGGGAATACTTGTCAGGTAAAAAACATATCATCTCCTCTCAGAAATTCTGGTAGTACGTATCCGGCAATCCCTTGAGGTGTAACATTGTCTTCAATCCAATTTTTTTTGGGTTCCAAGAGTCAAATTCAATGACGCATTCCGATTAACTAACCCGACAACCAAAGCAAGTGGGAACCAGAAAACTGTCCAATAAAGACCAGGCCTGGTGATTACATGCTGAATTTCAACCATCATAACCATCAAGATGTATATCACGAGTGCAAATAAACCTACGACCCACCTTTCTTCCTTATTTTTCCATACGGCATGTATTACGACAGACAGCATAGCCAAAAATGAGCACAGGCCCACAATCCCCTGTTCAAAGAGTACCTGCAGGTAAAAATTATGGGCATGGGCAAATACCGTTTCAGGCCAGAAGGAATGAGCAAAGCCATGCCCCAACAAGGGATGCTCGAGGATGTTGTTAAGCGTCCACACCCAAATCTGCTCCCGATTAGATAACTGCCTCTCCGTCAGCTCAATCAACAGTTCATTGTGATAGACAGCCGCCATAACTATTGCAATCAGAGCTAGACATGCGGCCAATACCAGACTTGCCCGATGGCGAAAAATTAATGACAGATAGCCTACAGACACTGCACCCGCTATCCAGGATGTCCGGGAGAACGTTAAAAACACATAGGGCAGGAGCAGCAGTACCGATACACCCAAGATCACCACAGCCTTGTTGTTCTTACTATCGATGACGATCAGGCACACTGCGAGCGCCGCAAACAGACCAAAGTAAATACCGGCGATAACGGGATAACCCAAATCGACCCACTCGCCCAATCCCATTCGGTAAATCCTGAATGTACGCCAGCCAAAGGACTCATTGACTACGACCAACTGGTAACACACGGAGACAACAGCCCCAATAGCGGCCACTGCACAAATAATGATCATGAACCATTTTAAGTTTTGCCAGCTGGCCATCGAAACCAGGCATATCACTCCTGACAGGTAGAGCATGATGACCAGGCCCTTGCGAAATACATAACCAACAGTATTTTCTCCATCTCCCCAAGCAGCTGAGATGGTACAAACCGATATAAAAAGACCGGCTGCCAGCAAAAATCTCATGGTGTCCTTTGAGAACAGTTGAACTTTGTTCCAGACTCCCCAAATCAACAGTAGCAAGGAAGGAAAAATCAATAGCAGATAGACATGTACCCCATTAGCGCTACCCGAGGTGTACAGTACCGGGCCGAGTATCTGTAGAAAAAGCCCGACAGCCATTAGCCCTTGAACAATGGAAAGAAACTTGTTGTCACCAGAAAAAAGCATGAAACTGCCTCAGAAAACTTCAACCAAAGGAGACCGATACAGAGAGCGGGATATTATTCTTGTAATTCCCTGTAAATCTGCCTGTAACCGGACGAAAATCGGGCATAGCGCCCATGTATGTCACTCGGCTGCCCCGCCACAGGCGTACCAGCCAGCAGGCTAGCACAGCCCTCGATATCACCCACCTCAAAATAGCTGGCACTTTCGCCAAGTACTTCCTGATGGGCGGGAATTCTGGAGCAAACCACTGGTAAATCAGCAACAAGGGCCTCTAGGACAGACAAGCCAAAGCCCTCTATTTCTGACGCAGACACAAATAAATCAAACGCCTTTAAATAGCGGCCCGCGCATGGCACCCAGCCAAGCCAGATAATGCGATTTGATATGGAGAGAGCCTCGGCCAACTGTTGCAGATCACATCTTTCCGGACCGTCCCCCATCACCACCAGTACTTGCTCTGGCGATTTACTTACAGCAAATGATCGCAGCACGAAGTCCACATTTTTCTTTCGAACAAGGCGAGAGGAAATTGCCACAAGATTCCCGGTTACCGGAAGGCCCAACTCGACTCTGGCAACCTGCCGATCAAGCAGTTGCTCATTAAAATTCGGCGCAATGGTATTGGGTACAACTCTGAGGAACGACCGCAACTCGGGATAATTAGAGGCAATTTCATCCGCAAGATAGTGAGAGACTGCTATCAGTCGAATCCGCTCAGAGAACTTCGCCAACTGGCGTATGTCTGATGGACGAAATTTAACCCGCCCATGAACGACAACCATCAATTTAAGCTGTTCTGCTCGCGCCAAAACCTTCAGTAATGGTCTCATGACACCCAGGCCATCACAGATTACTGTTTCTGCCTCCACCCTATTCAGCGTATTCGTAATTTTTTGCGTGAGAAACGTGGGGAGGTAGCGCCATATCCCTTTGTGGTGAACAACATTGCTGGTAGAAATGGCTGTCTCTTCCACACACGAGGAGAAATTTTCGCCCTTGCCAACCAGGGCCAACTCCATAACCCGTTGGCCCTCGGTAATGAATACGTCAGTAATCAGGCCATGTATCAATCGAGTTGCACTGTGCTGCGCTCCAGCACTGTAGATAATATTGACTATCAAGACATCCTCTTCTTGATCAAAGTGTTACTATTTCAAAACAAGACATATAAGCAATAAAGGCATGATAGTAGATTATAAGTATTGACGAAATGACCTCGAAACCACGAGCAGTAACCTTCCACTTTTGATCAAGTTCGTGCGAAGGCACGCCAGATCGCATTCTACCGCACCACTGACGCTTCCATGCCAGAAAATGCAGGTACAAGAACTCTTTTTCGGACCGATCATTAGTAAGGCGCCCGCCCTTCCAATACCACTCCGAAGGAAATACTCTTGACCCATCCACCCAATCACAACGCAAACCGGGAGTTGAGAATGCCTCCCGAAACAACGCTTTTCTGCCTAAAGGCAGGAACAGCCAGTTCAGTAGCTTGGCCAACGCTTTTGGATAATTCTTGAAGCGGCGAAACAGCCGAGAGAAATCCTTTTCGTCAAACGCCTTGTGCTCAACATCCAGCAATAGCTGCTGCCAGCCAGGGACTTGCTTAAAGGCATTATTGTACTTGGGTAGATTCCTGATCAGGGTGAAATGACCCGCAATTCTTCTAGCATGAGTCGTAATAACATCATGAGACTCCAATAGACTTTCCGTAAGAAAGTGGCGCAGCCGACCAAATACCACATCCAGATCACAGAAGCCCCAGAAGTCATACCCCTTCAGCAGATCCTGATGAACGAGCCCCAAAGCCGGTTTCAGGTCACAGAGTTTATAAGGGTCCTCAGGGTGGAAGTGAATCCCCAGTCGACGACTGACTAAGCCGAGGTAATTCTGATATGAAATCGGCTGGTAAGAAATGTTGCCTGGCAGTTCTTCAGGGGGGGCGTTATCGCTGAAGAGAATGAACTGGATATCACTGTTAGCCTTGCATGAGGCCAGAAAATAATCCATCCAGGGAGGAAAATTGCCAAAGTACGGAATAATAAAAACAATTTTTTTCATATTGAGGGCCACATTGTCACGCAGCTTTCCTCTCCCATACATCTACAATTCAAGTGCATAGCGTTTGAACCCCAAAAAACGCTTCGTCACTTTTCTGCGCATGGGTGCCGAAACGGCCTCTGCCACCCTTGCACCCAGCACCTCCCAACTGTACTGTTCCTCTACCAACTGCCGTCCAGCGCCGGCAATCTGTTCGATCAGACCTGGATTGGAGCGCAGAATATTCAGCTTATCCCTGAGCTCTTCAAGAGAATTGTAAAGGACCACATTCTCCATATCCCTGAACCCCAACGCGTGGTTCTCAGCCTCTCCCTGGTTCCATGTCAGCAACAGACAACCGCAAGCCATGGCCTCGAAGTTCTTGATCATATATTCACCAAAACCGACATCAGCACCCACGAAAATGCGGATCCGGTTAAGCATGGCGACATACTCCTCCCCAGATTGGGTGCGGGTGACCACCATATTTTCCTGCTCGGCGAGGGCCTCCAACAAAGCGCGTCGTTGGCTGTACATCTCATGCCCGAGGCTGCCCAGGAAGCCCAGTTCGATATCGCGCTCAGCGCCGCGATTAACCAGCAGTGCCTGGTCATAGCCTTTGGGAACAAAAGTCACGTCTACCCCTTCGGCCCTCAACTTTTCACTAACCTCGTACCCGGAGCAAATCACTCTGGCCCAGGGTAACTTGAGGTAATGAGATGAGAACTTGCCCTGATATTTACCGGAAATATAGTTTTGATAGGCATCGTGCTCAAGAATCACTAGGTTTGGGAGACTGCGAATAAAGCGTACTTGCCTGATTTCCTTCTTGAAGCGCAGGAAAAAAATGATCCGGTCGTAAGAGCCTACATCAATGTTGTTAAAGTATTGCTTCAGGTTCGCCTGCTCTGACGAAGACAGCCATCGCAAATCACAATCACCGAGATGACGACAAATGGAATCGTAAAAACGGTCAAGAATGACACGTTGTTCCTTTTGGACCAGAAACAGCACTTTCATCTCAGCAAAACTCCTTTGAAAAAGGCCGACTCCAAAAAACAAGTCTCACAGCCTCATCAGTAAAGTGCTTCTCAAGCCGATTGCGTAAAGCCTCACCCATGACATTTCTTTCTTTCTGCGTGGACCGATGGACACTGTCGAGGGCCCGAGCCAATGCTTCTACATCGGCGACCGGAAACAGCAACCCGGCACTGCCGAGAACTTCCGGGGCTCCACCACAATTGGAACTGATCACTGGAATAGCCGCAGCCATTGCCTCCAGCAACACCATGCCAAATGGTTCGTAATCCGATGACAGGACGAACACATCGAATGCCCTGAAATAACGATATGCTTCCGGCACCCGCCCTTTCAGCTCAACTTTTTCGGCAACACCCAGCTCTGTGATCTGCTCCTCCAGTGCGGGACGCAGACGTCCTTCCCCGAGAATCACCAGGCGGGCTTCAGGCATATCCGGCAAAGCCCTGACAAAGGCATTTATCAGGGTCGCCTGATCCTTGTCCGGATGCAGCCGCCCGACATTGCCCACTACAAAGTCTTTATTTGTCAGGCCGAGCATCTGACGAGCTTCTTCCCGCGAAAAAAGGTTGGCACGGACTTTTTCAACATCGATATGGTTATAGACCGTCTGAATGCGGGAGGCAGGAAATCCCGGTAGCGCCCGACGGGCATCATCTCGAATGGCATCGGAAACACCAGCAAGCAGCAATCTGTCCGCCTTTTTCTTCACATAACGCTTGCGTAGGAAACGATCGTACACGCCATAAGCATGGCTCACGCCGATTACCTTGATTTCCGGTAAGTGGCTGGCGATATAAATCGACTTGTAGCGGTGCGCCACGGCAAAACGAAACTGGAATTTTTGGTGAAGAGCCTTAACGGCACGGATCTGCCTGATTTTCAGACCGCGCAAATCCTTCGATTTGAAGCCGAGAAAGGCCACCTCACCACCCACCAGAGTTTCAATGCGCTTATCCGGCTTACCCGTGAGGAACACCGTAAGCACGCGGTAATCAGTGCCATCGAACAGCGTCCGCCACTGCCGGGCGACGTCATCAAAGGGTGGGGAGTAACCGTGACAGAGCTGCAATACCCAATTGCCAGAACGCTCTGTCATCACCCATCCCCCTTCAGCAAGCTCAATCCTTTCATTCTGCTGCCAGCACAGATAAACCCATAGCCCCGAATGCTCTCAGCTACTGCTGGCAGACAGGGCGTCAGCAGACTTTTTCACCACCAGCACATCCTCCATGATCAGGTATTGCAGATCAGATCCGAAAAACATATTCAGCGCATCTGTGGGCGAGCAGACCATGGGTTCGCCGCGGCGATTGAGAGAGGTGTTCAATACCACCCCGTTGCCGGTGAGTTTTTCCATCTCTTCCATCAGCTCGTAATAGCGCGGGTTGTACTCCCGCTTGAGCGCCTGGGCACGAGCAGTGCCGTCCTCGTGGACCACCTCCGGAACACGGGTTTTCCACTCGTCATTCACTTCAAAAGTGAAGGTCATAAACGGCGCCGGGTGATCCACCTTGAACATTTCCGGGGCAACCCGATCCAGCATGCTGGGGCAGAACGGGCGCCAGCGCTCGCGGAATTTGATCTGCTCATTGATGCGATCTGCCACGCCGGGCGAGCTGGGACAACCGAGAATAGAGCGGCCACCCAATGCCCTAGGACCAAACTCCATACGGCCCTGGAACCAGGCAACCGGGTTGCCGTCTGCCAGCACCCGTGCAATGTACTGGGGCACCTGTTCGATCACCTGATACTGCGGTTTCTCCGGGTGCTGTTCACAGGCGCGAATGCAATCCTCATTACTGTATTTTGGCCCCAGATAGACATGCCCCATGGCTTCCGGCTGAATGCCCCGCTTCACCAGCGCATAGGACGCCGCTCCCACAGCAGTACCCGCGTCGCCAGACGCAGGCTGTACAAACAGCTCCTTGACGTCGCCGCGAGCAATAATTTTCTGGTTCAATTTGACGTTGAGAGCACCACCGCCTGAAAAGGCCAGCTTGCCGGTTTCCCGGATGATATCGCCCAGGTAGTGCTCCATCAGTTTGAGCACCACTTCCTCGTAGAGCGCCTGAATGGTCGCGGCATAATCGATATAGGGCTCGTCGGCGATATCACCTTCACGCTTAGGACCCAGCCATTCAATCAGTTTGGGGCTGAAATAGTAACCGACGCCATCCTGCTTGTAGCGGCGCAGGCCGACGGTGTTCACCAGCTGGGTATTCACCTTGAAATTCTTGCCATCGAAATCGATCAGGCGGGAAAAATCGTATTTGCTCGGGTCGCCGTATGGAGCCATGCCCATGACCTTGTACTCACCGTCGAGCATTTCAAAACCGAGGTATTCGGTAAGCGCGCCATAAAGCCCTCCCAGGGAGTCCGGATCGTAGAACTCCTTGATCTTGTGGATGCGACCATTTTCGCCATAGCCAAAGAAAGTGGTCGCATACTCACCCTTGCCATCCACCCCCATGATGGCGGTTTTTTCCTTGAAGCCGCTCAGGTGATAGGCACTGGAGGCGTGGGCCAGGTGGTGTTCTACCGGCTCGAACTCGATCTGGGCAGGGTCGATACCCAGGTCACGCAGCAGGCCAAACACCCGGTTGCGATAGCGGCGGTAGCGGCGATTACCGTTGAGCAGGGCATCCAGGGCCCGATCCGGGGCGTACCAGTAGCGTTTTGCAAAGTGCCAACGAGCAGGGGTGAAAATCGATATCGGGGCAAACGGGACCGCCACAACATCCACCGCTTCGGGCTTGATGCCGGCGTACTCAAGGCAGAATTTCGCCGCCTCATAGGGCATCTTGCCCTTGGCGTGCTTGTCGCGAAGAAAGCGCTCCTCTTCGGCGGCGGCCACCAGCTTGCCATCCACGTAGAGTGCGGCAGATGGATCATGATTCAGGGCGCCGGAAATACCGAGAACAATTGTCGACACAGTTAAACCTTTTTATTGACGAGTGTGATGCCGGACCGAGTGGCAATGGGTCTCAGCAATTCTTCAAAATGCTGCCAGGTATCTCCCTGCCAGTTATCCATAAAACGTTGCAGGTCCTTGCGGAACTGTCTGATAAAACATCTTCTGCTACGGTGATGTTGCAGGGCATCGAGATCAATCAGCTCCAGATGCTCATCTACCACCAGAAGATTGGTAGCCTTCATGTCCCCGTGGCTGGTACTGCCCCGCCACAGATTGTCGAACAGCTGGACCACCTGCCGGTCCAGCCAGGCCGGAATTTCACGTCCGTCACAGCGCAGCAACCAGGCCTGCAAATTGTCATCTCCGACATACTCCGTCACCAGATACGCCCGCTGCCGCAGTGGGCCAAAGCGTTCCTCGCACATCGCAACAGGCCTGGGGGTCCGAATTCCGAGCAATTCTAACCGATGGGCACTTTTCCACGAAATCCAGGCGCGACTGGGGCGCCAACAACGGCTGAGGCCATGCCAGAAGTTCTTGATATTGTAGCGTTTCAGCACCCAATCGCCGTGATCTCCAGCCACCTTGACCACCGTGGCAGTATTGCCTCGCTTGAGGAACTGCGCCTGGCCGAACTCCGCTTCGGGCTCAGCTAACAATTTCAATAGGCGGTCACTGGCAAACTCGCGCTCCAGCACCGCGAAACCGCTCTTGACCGGCGGCACCAGGAACTGGCTACAACTGCGAGTGGACTTGGCGAGGTAGTGACGGATGCGCCTTTCGCGCATTTTTTCAACCAGCCGGAGAAAATCAGCAGTGGAGGGGACATCTGCGCCATAAGCGCTCAGTGTGTTCTCAGCCAGGACATCGTACTCAGGCGTCATCTGCGCATACAACAACGCCAGGTTCAGCAGCGGTTGACCGACGGGGGCAACACCTCCGCCATCAATCAGATAGAGCCGATCTCCCTTGGCAAGAAAATTATCCAGGTGGATATCAGCCTGCATATAACCAGCCTGATGCAGCTGACCAGTCAAACTCACAGCCTGGCGCAACCAGTGCGCAAACTCTGCTAATGACTGCTGCTGGTAGCAGTTTTGCAGGCTGACGGAGTCTTCCAGAAATTCGGTCAACAGCAGGAAACCGCCCCGCTCGCCCTCATCCCTGAAAGAGCCTACCTCCCTTGGCACGGGAATCTTTGCGCCGGCAATGGCCGCCAACCCGGTCCGTTCCTGGAGAAAATCCCGCTGGCGAAAAAACAGCTTCACCATCACCGGTTTGCCACCCCAGCGGGAACGGAATGCCAATCGTCGTCCCGGCAGGTGGCGAAGAATCTCCTCACAGACCAATGGCTGACCACCGGGGACATCCACTGAAAATGGCGGGGCCAGCCCCACTGCCGCCTGCTTCAGCTCAACCAGCGACTTCAGCTCAACCACCGGTTGCTCCCGATTTGGCACGAACCCGCTCCTCTACCGCACGGGACAAGGCCATTGCCGTCCAGCTATGTGGACTGGTCTCGATATAACCGGCAAAAACCCGTTGCTGGTCATCCGCATCCAGCTCGGGGGTGTGACGCAGCAAAGTATCCAGATCGCGTAGGCCGGCATCCCGGGAGCGGATACGCTTGCACTTTTCCAGGTCGATCAGGCGCAGCCCAAGGGTTTCATCTTCGGGGAAATAAACATGTTTAGGATAGAGACAACCGTGCTTCATTCCCGCGCTGTGCAGGCGACCAATCAGCCGCCCCAACGCCAGCAGCCCCTTCTGGTGAGACTCTCCAGAAGGGTGTTGAGACAACCATGTATCCAGAGGCAGAAACCCCTCCAACGCCCTGGTGACCAGAATCGCTCGATCCGATGCGCCACACTGACGGGCACTGCACACCACATCCAGAGTCGCGATACCCCGACTGCCTAACCATTGAATGGTCTGCCACTCCCGCAACGCCACGGGAATACCCCGAAACGGATGCCTTGGCGTTCGACAGTTAAAGTTTTCCTGACGCTTGAGGTAAAAACGTTCTTCACGGCCTTCTACAACCAGACTTAATACCCCCACCTCACTCCAACCACCGCGGGCTCGGTTGGGCTCGTCCACCAGGTCAATATGGGCGTTCCACAAGGCATCGAAATGATCCAACCCATTTGCACTGAAAAGGGACGCCCACTGAGGATCCACCTGGAAGAAATGTTTTTTCATTTATTCCCTGCCTTCAAAAAAGGCCAGTGTGCGCCGGATCTGTTTTTTGTCACGATCGCTCAGCGAAGGACTTCCTACATAGCTGAGGTAAAACCTCAGGCGCTGGGTACGGCTGAGTTCGTGCTTGGCCACCTTGTCCAGGCAGGCCAGGTCCTTGATCTTGCGATAGGCAAGCAACGGCCCCCACCAGTGCTCCCCAGTAGGACAGTCAATAAAGAACACTTCCGGCTCTTCCCCGGTGGTCACCAGAATATTGCGCCACTTGAAGTCGTTGTGGGCAAATCCCTGTTCATGGAGGCGTCGTGCGGCACAAGCCACCTGGCCCACAACACAGTCCAACCAATAGCGGTTTCTCAACAACTCCGGTTGCTGTTGCGCCAGGGTTTGCAGGTCCACCGCGCCGGGAACCTCGCGTGTCACGATGGCGCCTTTCTGCCCTGATGCGCCGTAGGCCACCAATGGCGGAATTGTCAGGCCGCTCCGTTTGAAAAACAGCAGGTTCTCCCACTCCGCCCGCACCCGACTGCGTCCCAACCAGCGGCGCAATGCCTTGCCGCGCTGGAAATAACGTTTGACGTAGTACCCTACGCCGTCGATTTTCAGGTAGATCAACTCACTGATCGGGCTGGCGGTCACCCGCTCCCCGCTCAACCCCAGAACCGTATCCAGGGATGACAGCTGTGTTGAGGCGCCGGAATCCACCAGCGCCCTATCCAGCACCCAGAAGTCTTTCACTGGTGATACCCCTTCCTCACCCCTTTTGCGAAGAGGCGATCCGCCTCCTGGGCTGCGGATTGCCACAGCCCGGCACCCTCGGCCAACAGGCGGCGCAGGGACTGCTGCTTGTATTCCCGCAGGAAACACCAGACATCCCGACGGTCAAACCCCACCCTGCGGGCAGAGTAATAGAGTGCTGCCAAATCTTTGTGGCGCCAGCGACGCGGGGTGCGACGGCGCATCTGCACCCGGTGCAGATCAATCACGTAGATTGGCCTCTCAGATACCGGCACATCGGCATAGCTGGCCGAGGTATCGAGCAGGAAATGGCAGAGGTAGTAATCCCGGTGGTTAATGCCATTATCGTGCAGCGTCCGCGAGATACGGGCCAGCCGTCTCACCAGTGCACGCCGCTCGGACACCCCCATGGCCGCCAACACTTGTGGATCGCAATATTCGTCCAGCGGTTCGGTGGGCTCCAACGCCCGTGTTATCAGGAAGGATTGCTGCTGTGCCGGGTTCCAGCCACGACTGCCGAAGGCAACTGCCGTCATGGTATCCACACCCAGCTCTTGCAGGCGGGAGATGGCGCGATATTCATTCTCGGCGCCCAGCACGGGGATGCGCAGGTAAAAAAAGTTCTTGAGGATTTCGCCCAACCCCACACCGCTGTGGGTCTTGATGAAGTAGGCACCGCCATCGAATTCAAAGCGGCTGGTGCGACGATCCCCCATGTCCCGGTATGTATCACCGCTGATAGCAAAGGCTTCAGCAAAGGGGTCGCGCCCAGCCCAGCGGGAGGCAAAGGGTTCAGCCAGAAACAGTTTCACGCTTCCGCTCCAGTACCCGATCAATCACATCTGCTGCCCTTGCCGGCATATCGTAAATATCCGCTGTGTCCGCAAATTGCAGGCCATTGTTACGCCATTTGCTGCGGTCTGCCAGCAGCATCGACATCAGCTCACGGCTAAACGCCTCCCGGTCGAAGGGGGAAGGCAAAACCTTGCCGGCACCGGCCTCGGCCACGTAATGTGCGTAGCCACAGACATCTGTTACCAATACCGGCAGTCCGGCCACCACCGCTTCCAGCAACACCGTGCCGGTATTCTCGGCATACGCCGGATGGATCAGCAAATCTGCACCCTGCAGGAAACGGGGCACATCGTCACGACCGGAAAAAAACTGCACTTGCTCTGCAATCCCCAGGCCCTCGGCCTGAGAGCGAAAGCCCGCGGCGTCATCCTGGCCAATCACGAACAGACGGGTGCGCTTGCACAGTGATTCCGGCAGGGATGCCATTCCCTCCAGGCTCCGATCCAGCCCCTTGGTACGAAACCCGGAACCGATCTGCAACAGCAACAGCTGGTCATCAGATAAACCAAATTCGCGGCGAAATTCCGCACGCACCTCGCCCGCATTGGCAGGAGCGCGACGATCCCGGCTGATACCAGGCGGTAGCATGGTCATACGTGAAGGCTCAGTGCCGTAGTAGCGCTCGAACAACGCCTGCTGCACAGGCGAGATCATCAGGATTTCCACCGACTCACCGGGCGCAAAGACCGCCCGTTCATAGTGGGAAAAATGCCGGTAGCGGGGCGTCAGTCGATACCACCAGGGCCGCAGGTGACGGGATTTGTGCTCGAAACAGGGGTCGGCGCAGTAATAGATATCCAGTCCCGGCATTTTATTGAAGCCCACCACAGCATCCACCGGGGCTCGGTGTAAACGCCGTGCGAGCCACCGGGAAAACTTGCGGTACTTGGCTGGACCTCCCGCTGCCTTCAGGGGAACCACCACAACCTCCAGCCAATCAGGGCGCTCTCCCTCCCAACTCAGGGTATAGGCACTGACCCGATGGCCGCGATCCACACACGCCCTGGCGATGCGCAGGAAATCCCTCTGTAAACCGCCGTAGGGGAAATACTTGTACAGGCAAAAGGCCAGTTTCACTGCTGCCCCCCTTGTGCTCTGCCTGAGCTCTCCAGTAGAGCCATCAGCTCATCAAACACCCTTTGCGCGGACAGCTCATCAAAGCAGGGGGGATATGCTCCCGGAGGCAGATCGTAACGACATCGCCGCTCCATACAGGGGGAGCAGTGATAGCCGGATTGCAGGAAATGCTGATTCTCACCGTAAAACCCGGTCAATGCTGCATTGGTAGGCCCGAATAGCGCCACAGTGGGCGTCGACACCGCCGCAGCCAGATGTCCTAGCCCGGTGTCCACGGACACACAACCTGTTGCGCTGGCCAGCAACTTAGCCAGTTGCGTCAGCGACAGCCGCGGCAACACCTCAGCGCCGCTGGCAGCAGCAATACGCTCGGCCCGCTGCCGCTCTTCGTCGTTGCCCCAGGGCAGCTGCGGCCGCAACCCGGCATCGGTCAACAATCTTGCCAGAGCCTGCCAGGAGTCTTCCGGCCAGTGCTTGGAAGCCCAGGTAGTGCCGTGTAACAACACCACTACGGGCTGTCGCTGACCATCGAAACTCAGGTTGTAACGGCCTTTGCCCTCTCCCAGCTCATAACCCAGCGCTGCGGCAAACAACTGTCGGGTGCGCTCTACTGCATGTTGCCCCTTGGCCACGTGAAGGGGGTGTTGATAGAAGCGGGATGCCATCGGCTCCCGGGCGGATTGCTTATCCAGTCCATAGCGGACCCCCCGGGCATAGCGGGTCAACCAGGCGCTCTTCAGCAACCCCTGGGCATCGATTACCGCGTCGTAGCTGTGGGTTCCGATACGGCGCTTGAAATCCTGCCACTGACCACTGCGCCAGGCCTGCCAGGGATGTTTGCGCCAACGGCGCACCGCCACCGAGATAACCCGATCCACGGCAGGGTGCCAGCCGGGCACCTCGGAAAAGGCTTCTTCCACCACCCAATCAAAGCGAATGCCGGGGATGGCCGCCGCCGCGTCGGTAAGGGCCGGAAGGGTGTGGATGACGTCCCCCAATGAGGAGGTTTTGACCACCAGCACTCGCGGCATCAGTGGACGATCCGCTCAGGGGAAGCGACCAGTTTGTCCAGCGCATCAATCACCAGCGCCGGAGACAGGTCGTTAAGGCATTTCATGTGACCTTTGGGGCACTCCCGCTGGAAGCACGGGCCGCAGTCTACAGGAATGGAGAGAATCGCCACCCGCTCGTTGAGGGGCGGAGTAAAACCCGGCGAAGTGGAACCGTACACCACCACCAGCGGACGGTTCAGGGCTGCAGAGATATGCATCAGGCCTGAATCGTTGCTGACCACCGCGTCGCACACCGACAGCAGATCGATGGCATCCTCCAGCTTGGTGACCCCGGCCAGGTTGTGGCAGTGCTGACGCTGCTGTTCCGGCAGGGCCGCAATAATGTCTTCCGCCACCTGGCGATCTTTCTCAGATCCCAGCAACCACACCTGCCAACCCTGCGCCAGCTGGTGCGCGGCGACTGCGGCGTAGTGGCGCTCGGGCCAGCGTTTGGCGGGACCAAATTCTGCTCCGGGGCAAAGAGCGAGAATTTTCCGCTCACTGCCCAGGCCAAATTGCTGTCGCAATCCCGGCACCCTGCCACCATCGGCGTGCAGGTCGGGGATCGGCAGTTTCTCCGGCAGTTTTGCTCCGGGCGGGAATGCCAGGGCGTCAAAGCGCTGCACCATCAGCGGATAACGCTCTTCATCCAGCAGGCGGATATCATTGACCAGCACATAGCGAAACTCGCCCTTCCAGCCAGTGCGCTCGGGAATACCGGCAAACCAGGGAATCAATGCGGATTTAAGTGAATTGGGCAACAGGATGGCCTGGTCGTAACGCTCGGCTTTCAGGGTCCGCCCAATCTGGCGGCGCAGCGACCACATCAGGCTACCGTGCCCCACCGGCATATCGATGGCCCTGTGAACCTGCGGCATACGCGCCAGCAGCGGGCGACTCCACGCGGGAGCCAAAACATCAATTCGACAATCCGGATGTTGCTGCTTGAGCAGGATAAACAGGGACTGAGCCATCACCATGTCCCCCACCCAGGAGGGACCGATGATGAGAATCTTCTTGCCAGCGGCCATGAAATCTCCCGGCAAGCCGGGTCTTACAGACTCACCGGAGCCAGCCACTCGCCGTGGTCGGAACGGCGACCACGCACCAGGTCAAAGTAGGTGGACTGCATCTGCTCGGTGATAGGCCCACGAGCGCCACTGCCGATCTCGCGACCGTCCAGTTCGCGAATTGGCAACACTTCTGCTGCAGTACCGGTGAAAAACGCCTCATCCGCCACGTACACTTCATCGCGGGTGATACGCTTTTCCACCACCTTGTAACCGGCCTCGGCAGCCAGTTGCATCACCGTCTTGCGGGTGATGCCATCCAGGCACGAGGTCAGTTCCGGGGTGTAGAGCACCTTGTCGCGCACCACAAAAATATTCTCGCCGCTGCCCTCGGCCACATAGCCTTCAGGGTCCAGCAGCAGTGCCTCGTCACAGCCGCAATCCAGTGCCTCGCGCAGCGCCAGCATGGAATTGATGTAGTTGCCGTTGGCCTTGGCCTTGGTCATGGCGATATTGACGTGGTGACGGGTGTAGGAGGAGGTGCGGATGCGAATCCCTTTCTCCAGTGACTCAGGGCTCATGTAGGACGGCCAGGTCCAGGCGGCGACAATCACATGTGTTTGCAACGTGTCAGCACGCAGTCCCATACCCTCGGAGCCGAGAAATGCCATGGGACGCAAGTAGGCGGCATGCAGATTATTTTCACGCACCACCTGCTTCTGCGCTTCGTTCAGCTGCTCCTTGCTGTAAGGCATTTTCATGCCCATGATCTTGGCGGAACGGAACAGGCGATCGGTGTGATCCTGCAAACGGAAGATGGCAGCGCCCCGATCCGGGGTCTCGTAGGCACGCACACCCTCGAACACGCCCATACCGTAATGCAGCGTGTGAGTCAGCACGTGGACCTGGGCATCGCGCCAGGGAACCATTTCACCATCGAACCAAATGTAGCCATCGCGATCGGCAAATGACATCGAACGTCTCCTGAAAAAACACTGGCCTGAAGAAAACTCTCCAGGCATTCAAATCTACCCCAGCAGCCTTTGCCAGGCCGCCTTGACCAGCTCGCGCTCGGCGGCAAATTCCGCCGCGGGAACGACTCCTGTGGCCTGCTGCAACTGCAGGCGATGTCCGGCGGAGCGGTATTTCTTATAGGCACTGATCAGACATTGGGCATCGTCACCGGAAATAACACCGCTCTCCTCAAGGGTTTCGAGGATGCGAATATTGTCGCTCCAGCGGGTTAAACCGGGGATTTCGTGGGACCAGGCCAAGACTGCAAATTGAACCATAAATTCGATGTCGACGATACCACCGGCATCTTGCTTGAGGTGGAATATTTCCGGCTCCGAACCCGCTGCAACCGCCGTCCCCAGATGTTTTCGCATCTTTTCACGCATTTCGACCACTGCAGCTTTCAGCTCGTCCCGGTCCCGCTGGTTGCACAGCACCCGCTCGCGAATGGCCGCAAACTCGTTAGCCAGCTCTTCCGCTCCGGCAATGGCTCTGGCCCTGACCAGCGCCTGGTGCTCCCACACCCAGGCTTCACCCATCTGGTATTTCTCAAACGAGGCCAGGGAAGACACCAGCATCCCGGAATTTCCCGAGGGCCGGAGGCGCATATCCACCTCGTAGAGGTCCCCCGAAGGCAGGCGGGCGGTGAGGATATGAATGATGCGCTGTCCCAGCCGGGCAAAGAACGATCCGCTGTCTATCGGCTTGTCACCGTCAGTTGGCTTGGCCGCATCCGCGTTGTGCAGGAACACCAGATCCAGATCGGAACCGTGGCCAAGCTCCAGCCCACCCAGCTTGCCGTAACCCACGATCAGGAAACCGGCGTCACTGCCATCAGCAGTTTTCGGCACACCATGGCGCTCCACCATCTGATCCCAGGCCATCTCCAGCACGTGCTCGAGAATGGCTTCAGCCAACCAGGTGAGGTAATCGCTCACTTTCATCAGAGGCAATATTTCTTCAATTTCACAGGCAGCCACATGCAGGCCATGTGAGCGCTGGAAGTAACGCAGAACTTCCATCTGCGCCTCCAGATCCTCGCCGGGAACTCTCAGCAACTGCTGGCGCAGCTCATCGGAGAGGGCATCCCGATCCGGCAGGGTCAGCAACGTGCGACTGTCCAGCAACTCATCCAGCAGGGCCGGGTAGCGCACCAGCTGATCCGCCACCCAGGAGCTGGCTGCAAACAGCTTCACGGTGGTTTGCAATGCCAGGGGGTTCTCCCGCAACAGCACAAGATAGGCGCTGCGCCGCGCCACTGCTTCCACCAGCTTCAGCACCCGGCCAAGGGTTTCGGCAGCATTGGCCACGCCAGCACAGGCCTGAATGACCAGGGGCATCAGACTGTCCAGGCGCACCCGAGTGTCACTGGCCATCGCCTGCACAGCACGGCTGTCCCGCAGAGCAACCAGCAACATCGACGCCTCATCCGACTGAGCGTAGCCGAGTGATGCCAGCGCCTCCGGCATCACCCCCTCGCTGTCGGCGCTCTCCCAGATACAACTGGCGAGCCGATGGGCCTCGGTTTCCGGTGAATCATCCGTCCGGCGCTCTTCTGCGACCACATCCTCGAACAACCTGTGAATCCGCTCGCGATGTTCATCCAGGCGGGCGACAAAAGCGGCCCAGTCTTCAAACCCCATCAGCGCTGCGACGCGCCGCTGACCGGACTCGTCTGCGGGCAGCAACTGGGTCTGTTTGTCCTGCCAGCCCTGCACCACGTGCTCGACGTCGCGGAGGAAACGGTAGCCCTCGTACAATGCCTCGGTATGCTCCCGGGGCAACAACCCCTCGGAGGCCAGCAGCGGTAATACGTCCTTGAGTGCCGGGGTCTGAAAACGACTGTCACGACCTCCGCGGATAATCTGAAAGGCCTGGGCGACAAATTCCACCTCGCGAATACCCCCGGCACCGCGTTTCACGTCCCCGGAAATACCCTTGCGCTGCACTTCGCGGTTGATCAGCGCCTTCATACTGCGCAGGGACTCGAAGGCACTGAAATCGATGTACTTGCGGTAGGTAAATGGTCGCAGCATGGCCATCAACTCGGCGCCAGCCTGGCGATCGCCCGCGACGACCCGGGCCTTGATCATCGCGTAGCGCTCCCAATCCCGCCCCTGGGTCTGGTAGTACTCTTCCAGGGCATCGAAATTGAGCACCAGCGCGCCACTCTGCCCGTAGGGCCGCAAGCGCATGTCCACCCTGAACACAAAGCCGTCAGCGGTGCGGGCATCCAGGGCCTTGATCAGTCTCTGCCCCAAGCGGACAAAAAACTCCTGGTTGCTCAGGCTGCGCTTCCCCCCAACCGTTTCGCCCGCTTCTGGGTAGGCAAAAATGAGGTCGATATCGGAGGAAACATTCAATTCCCAGGCGCCCAGCTTGCCCATGCCGAGAATCACCAACTGCTGGGGCTCACCCTGGCGATTTACCGGCGTACCCCAATCCTGGCAGGCGCGGGGATACAGGTAGTCTAGGGTGCATTGCAACACCGACTCGGCCAGTGCCGTCATATCCGCAGTTGTCTCTTCCAGCTGGGCGGCGCGGGTCAGGTCCCGCCAGACGATGCGCACCATCTCCCGGTTGCGAAAGTGCCGCAGCGCACGCAGCAACTCGTCCTCAGAGGTCACCGTATCAAGAAACTGGTTGAGCCGCCGGCTGAAATCATCCGCAGCAATCGATGCCCCCAGATCACCGGATTGCACCAATTGCTGGAACATGGCCGGCTGGCCGATACAGGTAGCGGCGACAAACTCACTGCCACTCCACGCTCTGGCAATGGAGTCAGCAAAGGCACTGCCACTCAGCGCGGCGGCCAACCATTCGGCTTGTTCCGCAGCTGCCCGGCTGTTGAATTGGGAAAGTCGTTGTTGCCATTGTTCCAACATCTCGGTAGGCAACGGAAGTGCATTCATGGAGTTCTCTCGGTCGAATAAAACAGCGTCTAGCGCTGCCAATTATTGTTATTGCAAATCAGGCTGGAGCGAAATCAGCCTTTATTTTCCGGAAGCCGGAGCCACCCTGAGCACCTCTTCCACCGAAGTGGTGCCCGCCCCCACTTTCTGGGCGCCACTGAGGCGCAAGGTACGCATCCCCTCCTTCATCGCCTGCAATCTCAGGACTGAAGTATCGGTATCTGCCGTGATCAAAGGTCGGATGCTCTCCGTAACAGGCAAAATCTCGTAGATTCCCTGCCGCCCCATATAACCGGTGTTGCGGCATTCCAGGCACCCCACCGGGCGGTAGATCTGCTCTGGTGATTTCACTTTCCAGGGTCTCACCAGGGTCTCCCAATCGGCCGCGTTCACCGGCACTGCTTCCTTGCAATGGGGGCAAAGAGTGCGCACCAGGCGCTGCGCCATGACACCATTCAGGGTCACCTTGATCAGGTGCGCGGGAACCCCCAGATCCAGCAGCCGGGTAATGGCGGTGGGGGCATCGTTGGTGTGCAATGTGGACAGCACCAAGTGGCCGGTCAGTGCCGCCTGGATAGCCATTTCGGCGGTTTCCAGGTCGCGAATCTCGCCCACCATGATGATGTCCGGGTCCTGGCGCATCAGGGTGCGGATACCGGCGGCAAAATCGAAGTCAATCTTGGGCTGCACCTGGCTCTGATTGAAGCTGTCCTCCACCATTTCGATCGGGTCTTCGACGGTGCTGACATTGACGTCCTCGGTGGCCAGCTCCTTGAGAGTGGAGTACAGGGTGGTGGTCTTACCAGAACCAGTGGGGCCGGTTACCAGCACAATGCCGTGGGGCCGCCCCGTCATTTCACGCCAGCGTTTCAGGTCGTCGCCATTCAGTCCCAGTTCGCCAAACCCCCTCAACAGCACATCGGGATCGAAAATCCGCATTACCAGTTTTTCGCCGAAGGCGGTCGGCAGGGTGGACAGCCTCAGTTCCACCTCGTTGCCCTCGGGCGTGACCGTTTTCACCCGGCCGTCCTGAGGGCGACGTTTTTCCGCCACATTCATACGGCCGAGAATTTTCAGGCGGCTGGTGACCGCAGTCATTACCGCATCCGGCAGCTCGTAGACCTGGTGCAGCACACCATCGATGCGAAAGCGGATTTTGCCCTTCTCCCGCCTCGGCTCCAGGTGAATGTCACTGGCCCGCTGGTCAAATGCGTATTGCAGTAACCAGTCGACGATATTAATGATGTGCTGATCCTGGGCATCCGGGTCTTTCAGGGAACCAATCTGCAACAGCTGCTCGAAATTGGTCACCGCCGAGCGGTTCTTGCCGGCAATGCCTTTGGCGCCGAACACGGAATTCGCTAGGGAATAGAATTCCAGGGTGTACTTGCCGATATCCACCGGGTTTGCTACCACCCTGCGAATCGGTTTGCGAGTGGTCTGCTTGAGGTCGGAAAGCCAGGTCGTCATAAACGGCTGGGACGTGGCAATCACCAGTTCGTCACCACCCGCATCAATACAGAGAATGTTGTGGCGTCGCGCGAACTGGAATGACATCACCCCGGTGACCGCCGTGACATTGACCTTGAGAGGATCAATGTGGGCCACTTCAAGGCCCGCCTTACCCGCCATCCAGCGGGTAAGCTCTTCAATGGAGAGCTGCCTACCCGGTTCGGCCCGGTTCTGTGGACGCTGCCCGGCAATATAGGCCAGAGGGTGCAGCAGGGATTGCTCTCGACTGCGCTGACTGCCAGCAATGACGTTGGCATCCTGACGCGTCAACAACCCATCGGCCACCATGTCATTGAGCACATTACTCAAATCCAGTTGGCGCTCTGCCACTTCCCCTACAGCCATAATCACCTACCCGAGATGCCTTTCCCAACATGATCCGAGTATGAACGCTCCCGATGGCAGCGACAATGTCTCGACTCTGCTTGCATCTCAATGAACATATTCAACGCTCAAACAGTCCGTCTTGCGCAATAAACTCTCCGACAAACGGCAATGCCGGTGGTTATTTTATGACCTACTATCTAGTTGTCCGGGCTAAAAAACCAGTTACAACGTCATGTTTCCAGGAGGTTTTCATGTCTGCCAGACACGGCGAAAAAGAGGTAACACATTTTCGCTCTGAGCGAATCCTTTGCACCAATGGCAAATGGTATTTTGCTATACGGGAAAAAACCGAACTGATTGGACCGTTTGAAACAAAAGCACACGCGAAGAAAGCCGCAGCCGCCTACACCGAGGATGTTCTTTCCGGTCAGTCAGAAATCAACACCATGTCGCATCAATACCAGCTCAGGGCCTACTCCCTGAAATAATCCCCTACACCACTCTATGTACCAGAATGAGCTCAAGGCCTCGTCAGCCAAGAGCTCTACGGTAAGAACGATTGCTTTTTTAACCCTTCCCCGTACACTCAGGCCATGCAATTGATACCCATGCTCCAACGGCTGATCGCCGCCAACTCCATCAGCAGTGTCAACCCATCCATCGACCAGGGAAATCGCGCAGTTATTGAGCTATTGGCCAATTGGCTGCAGGACATGGGTTTTTCCACAGAAATCATACCGCTGGCAGACCCTCGCAAGGCCAACCTGATCGCCACTTTGGGCAGAGGCCCCGGGGGGCTGGTACTGGCAGGCCACACCGATACGGTGCCCTGCGATGAAACCCAGTGGAGTCACGATCCCTTCAAGCTGGTGGAGAGAGACCACCGCCTCTACGGTCTCGGCACCTGTGACATGAAAGGCTTTTTCCCGCTGGTGATCGAAGCGGTGAAGCACTTTGTTGGCCAACCACTGCAGCAACCGCTGATCATCCTCGCCACCGCCGACGAGGAGTCCTCCATGGCCGGGGCACAGATGCTGGCAGCCGCCGGCCGACCCCGCGCACGTTACGCGCTGATCGGCGAACCCACCGGCATGAAGCCTATTAACATGCACAAGGGCATCATGGTGGAAAAACTGGTGGTCGAGGGACATTCCGGCCATTCCAGCGATCCATCCCTGGGGCGAAATGCCATGGAAACCATGCACAGCGTACTCGGGGAGCTGTTGAGCCTGCGCGACGAGCTGAAAAGCCAGCACCACAACCCGGCCTTCGCTGTGTCCTATCCCACCATGAACCTGGGCTGCATCCACGGCGGCAACAACCCCAACCGCATCTGCGGCCGCTGCGAGCTGGGCTTTGAAATTCGCCCCCTGCCGGGAATGGATATGGCGGCACTGCAACAGAACATTCGCGAACGCATTCTGCCCTTTCAGCAGCGGGACGGCGTCAACATCAGCATCGAACATTACTGCGTGCCGGCTTATGCCACCGAACCCCATTCCGCCATGGTGAAGATCTGCGAATCCCTCACCAACCACAGCTGCGAATCAGTGTCCTTTGCCACCGAGGCTCCCTACCTGAAGGACCTGGGCATGGATGTGGTGATCCTCGGCCCTGGCAGCGTCGAGCAAGCACACCAGCCGGATGAATACCTGCTCCTGGAACGCATTCAACCCACAGTGGATTTTCTGATTCAACTGATCGGGCGCTGTTGTTTATAATCCGGGGGCCTGGTTACCCTATTTGGGTAATCGTCGCTGGCGGCAATTTTCCTGACCAGCGAGCGGAAGGAGAGAAATTTAGTGGGTCTAAGTGAGCGACTGACAACGACGCTGGCCAGGGAAAAAGCCCCAGCCCTCCGGGTTGCGGCTAAAAAAACGCCACTTGTCGTTGCTCGTCGTTTATTTGGAAGAACCAAACCACACTTCTCGCGCCTAAATTGGCACTTTTTTAGCCACAACGCCGACAACCCAAATAGGGTAACCAGGCCCTAATAAATCAGGCAGATGCCGTGTCCGACTACGTGAAGTTCCTGCGCGATACCTCCCCCTATATCAATGCGCACCGGGGGAAAACCTTTGTCCTGGCCCTCAGCGGCGAGGGGATCGCCCACGCCAATTTCACCAATATCGTCCACGATATCGCCCTGCTGCACAGTCTTGGCATCAAACTGGTACTGGTGCACGGCGCCCGTCAGCAGATTGAGGAGCGGCTGGCCAGTTGCGCCATCGAGCCGCGCTTTGACCAGAACACCCGCATCACCGACAGTGCCACCATGGCCTGCGTCAAGGATGCGGTGGGCAGTGCGCGGATTTCCATCGAGGCCAAACTCTCCACCGGAGCGGTGAATTCCCCGATGCACGGCGCCCGCATCCGCGTGTTCGGTGGCAACCTGATTACCGCCAAACCCCTGGGGGTGAGGGATGGCGTGGATTTCCACCACACCGGTGAAGTACGTCGCATCGACCAGAAAGCGATTCAGAAGCAGTTGGACGATGGAGCCCTGGTGCTGCTGTCACCGATCGGTTATTCACCCACCGGCGAAGCGTTCAACCTGAATTACGAGGATATCGCCACCCAGGCGGCGGTCAGTCTCGGCGCGGAAAAATTGATCATGTTCAGCGCGGATAGCGGCATCAGTGACAATCAGGGCCACCTGATCAAGATGCTGTCCCTCAATGAAGTGCCCCACTGCCTGAGCATGCTGAGCGACAACATCCCGGTACAGCGGGACCTGATGGCCTGTTACCAGGCCTGCGAGAACGGCGTCCTGCGCGGCCACATCATCAGCCATGCCGATAATGGCGCCCTGCTCACCGAACTGTTCACCCGTGAGGGCAGCGGTACCCTGGTGCTGAAAAACGGCAAGGAAGTGGTGCGTCAGGCCACCATCGATGACGTCGGCGGCCTGCTGGAACTGATTGTGCCTCTGGAGCAGAAGGGCATTCTCGTGAAACGCTCCCGGGAACTGCTGGAAACAGAGATTACCCGTTTCACAGTGCTACAGCACGCCGAGGGCGACTTGGTGGGCTGCGCGGCCCTCTACCCCTTCAGCGATGGCATCTCTGCGGAGCTGGCCTGTGTCGCCACCCATCCGGATTTTCGCAACCGGGGTTTCGCCTCCCGCTTGCTGGCTCAGATCGAAACCCAGGCCATGCAGCAGGGCATCAGGCAACTGTTTGTGCTCACCACCCACGCCAGCGACTGGTTCAAGGAGAAGGGTTTTGTCGAGGCCAGCCTCGACGACCTGCCCACCGAGCGCAAATCCCTCTATAACTTCCAGCGCAAGTCGCGGATTTTCAGCAAGAATCTGCCCTGACTGCTGATTCACCACCGCACTCTCTGCTATCCTTGCCGCCTCGTTTTTAACGGACGGCAGGATCAGAGATGCCCAAATACCGCTCACACACCACCACCAAGGGTCGCAACATGGCCGGCGCCCGCGCCCTGTGGCGCGCCACCGGTATGACCGATGACGACTTCAATAAGCCGATCATTGCCATTGCCAACTCCTTTACCCAGTTCGTGCCCGGACACGTACATCTGAAAGACCTGGGCCAACTGGTGGCGGAAGAGGTGGCCAAGGCCGGCGGTATCGGCCGCGAGTTCAACACCATCGCGGTGGACGACGGCATCGCCATGGGTCACGACGGCATGCTCTACTCACTGCCGTCCCGCGACATCATCGCCGACTCCGTGGAGTACATGGTCAACGCCCACTGCGCCGACGCGCTGGTGTGCATCTCCAACTGCGACAAAATCACCCCCGGAATGCTGATGGCAGCACTGCGCCTCAACATTCCCACTATCTTTGTCTCCGGCGGCCCCATGGAGGCCGGCAAGACCAAGCTGGGCGAACACAAGCTGGACCTGGTGGATGCCATGGTGATCGCCGCCGATCCCCATGCCTCAGAAGAAAAAACGGAAGAATACGAGCGTTCCGCCTGCCCCACCTGCGGCTCCTGCTCCGGTATGTTCACCGCTAACTCCATGAACTGCCTCACCGAAGCGCTGGGCCTGTCCCTGCCGGGCAATGGCACCACCCTGGCCACCCACGCCGACCGCCGCCGCCTGTTTGAGGAAGCTGGCCAGCGTATCGTGACCATGGCCAAGTCCTACTACGAAGAAGACAACCTGGCGGTATTGCCGCGCTCCGTAGCCAGCTTCGCAGCCTTCGAAAATGCCATGACCATGGACATCGCCATGGGCGGTTCCACCAATACCATCCTGCACCTGCTGGCCGCTGCTCAGGAAGCGGATGTGGACTTCACCATGGCAGACATCGACCGCCTGTCCCGCAAAGTACCGCAGTTGTGCAAGGTCGCCCCCAACACCCCGAAATACCATATTGAGGATGTACACCGCGCCGGCGGCGTGTTCGGCATCCTCGGCGAACTGGACCGCGCTGGCCTGCTGCATACCGATGTCTCCACCGTTCACTCTTCCACCCTGGCGGAAGCGCTGGAGCAATGGGACATCATGCTCAATAACGACGAAGCCACCGCCAAATTCTTCAAGGCAGGCCCCGCCGGCATTCCCACCCAAACAGCCTTCAGCCAGGACACCCGTTGGAGTTCCCTGGATGCCGACCGGGAAAACGGCTGTATCCGCAACCTTGAGCACGCCTACAGCACCGAAGGCGGGCTGGCGGTATTGTTCGGCAATATCGCCCGCAATGGCTGCGTGGTGAAAACCTCCGGGGTGGATGACTCCATCCTCAAGTTCTCCGGCCCCGCCCACATCTGTGAGAGCCAGGACCAGGCGGTGGACGACATCCTCAACGACCGGGTGAAATCAGGCGATGTGGTGATCATCCGCTACGAAGGTCCCCGCGGTGGACCGGGCATGCAGGAAATGCTCTACCCCACCAGCTACCTGAAATCCAAGGGACTGGGTAAGGCCTGCGCGCTGATTACCGACGGTCGTTTCTCCGGAGGCACCTCCGGGCTGTCCATCGGTCACGTCTCCCCGGAAGCCGCTGCCGGCGGCGCCATCGGCCTGGTCAAGCAGGGCGATATCATCGAGATCGACATTCCGAACCGCCGCATCGACGTGGCATTGAGCGAGGAAGAGCTGGAACAGCGCCGCCAGAAACAGGATGAACTGGGCTGGCACCCGAAGGAAAAACGGCCACGCCGGGTATCCGCTGCGTTGAAAGCCTACGCGCTGCTAGCCACCAGTGCCGACCGCGGTGCGGTGCGGGATCTCAACCAGGTGAAATAATCCCAACAACTTCACTGAATGTCCCATAAAAAACCGGCCACAAAGGCCGGTTTTTTATAGCTGCTGGAGCGAAACAACTAGCCCAGCTGGCAGCCCGGCAAATCGGCACCGCTTTCAATCAGCTGTTCCCGGCGGGCGCCCTCACCACTCACGTAGCGCAGCCACTGCTCGGCACTCTTGCGCAACCCCTGATCCTTGGCTGCCTCCTGGAACACCGGCGCCGCCTCCCGGTAGCACTGCAGGTTGACCAGCGCCGCGCCGAGGGTCAGCTGGGTCAAACCGGGGCGTGACAGACCGCCCTTACGCAGGGCATTGCGAGCCTCGCGCACCGCCGCGCCATTGTCATCCACATCCAGGTAGGCAGATGCCAGCCGCGCCGCAATAGCGCCGCTGTCTGACAGGTTGGCCGCCCGCTGCAGCACCGGCAATGCCTTGCGAGTCTCCCGCGCCCGCAGCCAGGCCGTACCAAGGATTTCCAGGTTCTTGGCACTGGCTTCCACCTCGCCGACCTCTATTCCCTGCTCCAGTACCTTGGCGGCCCGGAACGGCGCCTCAGCGCCCAGATAGAGATAGGCCAGGGACAACCACTGGCGCTCCCCATTCAACTGTTTTTGCAACCGCAACAGGTCGTTCACTGCCAACTGGTCACCGCTGCGCTCCAGTTGCCCATAGATACCTCCGAGCTGCTGCCAGTAACTGGTTCTCGGATAGTGAGCTACCAGCTGTTTCAAGATGGCCACCACCTTGTTGTAGTCCTGGCGCTCGTAGTACAGCACCCGCTGCAACGACCACCAGCCCTCCTTGGGCAGCTTGCCCGCAGCCTGGGATTCGTCCACCACAGCATTGACCAGTTTCAGCGAGTCATTCTTGCGATTCAGGTGATAGTAGGCCTGGGCCAGCAGCACCCGGCCATCGGCGCTGACCACAGTGGCCTCGGCCTGCCAGCGCTCCAGCTGTTTGGCCGCTTCGGCGTAGTTCTCCAGCAGGAAATACAGCTGCGCGACGGTGTATCGAGTAGCTGTTTTCTGCCGCTCATCCACCTCCGGCTCGGCGATCATCGCCAGGTAGCTGTCGACCGCCTTCGGGTATTGCTCAAGGGAGTAGTGACTGTAGCCCAGCAGGTTGTAGACCTGAGATTTTTCATAGCTGCTGGCGCAGACCTTGTTGGTTAGACCATTCAGCTCCACCACCAGCTGCCGGAGCTGGGCCGGCTGCGGCGTTGCATCTCCCTGAAAAATCTGCTGGATCTTTTCCAGCCGCGCAGCACATGCCTGACCTACAGCCTGGCGCTGGCGACTTTTCACATTCTCGAACTTGCGCTGATTCTTGTCCCCGGCATCGTCCTCGGCCAACGCCACGACCGGCAGGGCCAGAATCAGCAACGCAGCAAGCAGCAAACGGCGAAGGGTTATGCCCGTCATCGCGCAATCCTGAAAGAAAATTTGTACAGCACCCCCGGCACTTCCTCGGCCACACCATCAATCACGCGGGGTTTGTACTTGAGCTTTTCTGCCGCACGCAGGGCGTACTTGCCGAAATCCTTGTTGGGCGGGTATTCCTCCAGTAGCTTGATGTCCCGAACGCTGCCGGTGGTGGTGATGGTGACTTCCACCACCGCGTAGCCGTCCACGCCCTGGCGCAAGGCCCTGGGGGGATAATCCGGCTGCGGCACATAGACCGGGATGTAATCGGAATCCCTGCTGAAGGCACCCCCCATGCCGATCTCCAGACCGGCGGCCACCGGCGCCGTCATGGACACAGCACTGACAAGGGCATCCACGCTGACATTCATCTGCGGCGGGGGCGGCGGTAATGGCTCCGGCTCTTCAGGCTTGTCCGGTTTCGGTGTCTTGCGCTGTTCCTCGATGGTGCGTTTGGGCTGCCATATGTCGGCTATTTTGCGCCCCTCACCCACCTCCGGTGCTTCGCCAACGGATTGAATCAACCGCTGCATGCCCACCAGCAATACCAGGGTCACCAGCAGGGCCAGCCCTGCTGCAGCACTGTAGCGAATCAGTGGCATCCGCTAGCGCTCCCCGGTGGAAACCGCGACATCGTCGATACCCGCAGCCCGCGCCGCGTCCGCCACCCGGGTCAGGGTGGCCATATCCGCCTGTCGGTCCACCTGGATGACCAGACCACCGCGCGGGTTCTCATTGCGCAAGCGCAGGATGTGCAGACGCAGACTGTCCGCCGATACCTGGCGGCCATCAATCCAGATGCCGTTGTCGGCAGCCACCGCCACCAGAATGGCCGGGCTGCGCTGCTCGGCGGTGGTGGCGACAGAGCGCTCCACATCGATGCCCGGTTCTCGGATAAAAGTGGCAGTGACAATGAAAAAGATCAGCAGGATAAACACCACATCCAGCATCGGCGTCAGGTCGATGGCCTGGGGTGGTTCTGGCTGGCGATAGACGCGTTCCCGCATGGCTGCTACGGCTCCCTCAGTGATCCATGGTCAGGTGGTCGGCCAGCAATTGCTGCTCGCGCTCCGCTACCCGGCGCAGGTAAATATTCGCGAACACCCCGGACAGTGCCGCCACCATGCCCGCCATGGTAGGGATCGTCGCCCTTGAGACCCCTGCCGCCATGGCACGGGCATCCCCACCACCGCCGAGGGACAACACCTCGAACACACCGATCATGCCGGTCACGGTTCCCAGCAGGCCCAGTAGCGGGGCGATGGCTATCAGGGTGCGGATCAGCGCGAGGTTGCGGTTGATATTCAGAGTCACCCGGGAAATCAGCGCCTCGCGTACCTGGTGGGCGCGCACCGAGCGGCGCTCGGTGCGATCCTCCCAACGGACCAGCGCCGCCGCCAGGTCCCGTTTCAAACCGCCACGGAAATACCACAGCCGTTCGAACACCAGGGTCCACATCACTAGCAGCAGGGCGGCAATCAGCAGCAATACCGGTCCACCGGCATTGATCAGTTTGCTGATGTCGCCCAGGAAATCCGGCATCAGTGGGCCTCTGCCTGCTCCGCCACAATACCGGCACTTTGCTCTTCGAGAATGTGCAGCACTCGTTGGGCACGGCTGTTAACGAAGGTGTGCAACAGCACCGTGGGAATGGCCACACACAGGCCCAGTACCGTGGTCACCAACGCGGCGGAAATCCCCCCGGCCATGGTCTTGGGATCGCCGGTGCCAAAAAGGGTAATGGACTGGAAGGTGACGATCATGCCGGTCACCGTGCCCAGCAGCCCCATCAGTGGCGCCACCATGGCGATGATCTTCAACAGGTTGAGACCGGACTCGATGGCCGGGCGCTCCTTGAGCACCTGCTCATGGAGTTTCAGCTCCAGGGACTCCGCATCCATATTGCGGTTGTCCAGACCGATTTTCAGCACCCGTCCCAACGGGTTGTTGGCATCGGGGGAATCGCTGGCCAGTTGTGTACTGACCCGACGGGAAACCCCGGACAGCACCAGCAATCGCCACAGAGCCAGCAACAGCGCCACCGCGCCGACGGCACTAATCAGGTAACCGATCCAGCCCCCCTGGTGCCAGCGCTCCAGCCAGTCGGGGCTGTCCACCAGCGCCGCCAGCAGTGAGCCACCACTGGGGCCGGTGGGGTCAATGGCGGTGCGGGTAAAGCCTTCACCGGAGGCCTGCAAGTTTGCGGCAGCCTTTGTATAGCTGCTGTCCGGCTGGCGAGAGAGTTCTGCCAGGGTGCCGGTCTCCGGGCGATAATTCAGGTAGCTGCCATCGGACAACAGGTTGAACACCCCGATTCGCACCACCTGCTGCTGTCCCTGCTCTCCGTTGGCCTTGACTACGGTAGCCGGAAAGCTGACAACCCTGCCGCCCTCGATCATCTCGCGGTTGATCTCATACCAGAGCCGCTCAATCTCGGCCATGGAGGGCAACCGGGTGTTGCCGCTCATGCGCTCAATCAGCTGATCCAGAAACTCGATTCGCCCCGGATACTGGGCACTGACCAGAGAGTGATTAAGGGTAGTGCGGGTGTCCCCCGCCGCCGCGGTGAGATGGCCGAACATTTCTTTGAGCGAGCCGAGCCGTTCCTGCAACTGCTCCTGCAAGGCCGCAATTTCCCGCTCGTTGTCTGCAAAGCGCTTCTCCAGTTGCTCGGAGCGTTTCTCCTCTCCGTTGCGGGTTGCCTGTGCCTGCTGCAACAGTTTCGCCCGCTCCGCCTTGGCCTGCTTGAACTCTGCCTCGCGGGCCGCCTGCTCACGGGACTCCGTCACCCGCGCTTCCTTGACCAGCCGCAACAGCTCATCCAGGGAGGCGGCTTTTTGTTCTTGCTCCTGTGCCTGCGCAATGCCGTTAATGGACAGCAGCAGGAAAACACCCAGGAAAAGCCGATTCAGCGTTTTCATCGCGTCACTTCTCATTGCACCCCACCTCATTGCACCACCTCCGGAGCCGGAATCGGCAGCTGCAACAGGTCCACCGCCGCCTGCTTGCGGGCGATGCGGATGCCCTGAGCCACGGCCTGGCGGTAATCACCACTGTCCAGCGCGACCCAGTTGCCAGCCTGCTTATCCCAGGCCGCGGTCAGCTGCTGGTCGGCGGTCTGGTAGAGCAGGGCGATGCGGCCCACCCGCAGCACCGTCACTTCCCGGGGCTGGCCGTCAATCTCCACGGTGTCGGCATAGCTGTCGATGCGGGTGCCGTACTCGCTCTCTATCTTGTAGGCCTCCAGTACCTGGCGAAATTTCTCGGCACTGCTCAGGTCCGCGCGAGACTGGTTGTTCCTCAGCCGTTCCAGGCGCTCGCGGCGCTCCTCCAGCAGGAAGGGCATGTCCAGAGCAACGAACTGCTCCAGAGCATCGATCATCTTCAGGGTCAATGGAGTGAGCTGGCGCTCCATCAGGGTGGCATTCTCGATGGAGGATTGCAGGTCGGCCAGCGTCTGGCGCTGATCCGCCAGCTGGGCTTCCAGCTGGGCGTTGTAGATCTGTAACCCCTCGATCTGCTTATTGACCTGCTTGAAGGACTGGAACAGCTCATCCGCCTGGTCCGCCAGCTGATCAACCCGCTGCTGGGACGCCTGGGCGGCGCTGGTCTTGGCTTTTTCCGCCTGCAGCAGTGTATCCACATCCGCTGCCTGCGCGGACAGCGCCATCAATGCCAGTATTGGCAGTGCCAACAACCGTCGCCGGCCCCAGCCGGTGGCTGCGACATCGGTTTTGTTTTGTTTCATCAATGGAATTCCTGTTATCTCGGCATCCTGTGCCAAATCAGCCTGCCATTATCGAGTTCACTCTCAACAGTGGCAAATACCCCGGGCAAATTCAGCCGCGACGCCGCTCCAGCACCTGGAAGAAATAGGGAGTATCGCCCAGTTGCTCCGGCAGCAGGCGACTGATTTCCCGCCAATCAGACTCGTCAAACTCGGGAAAGAAGGCATCCCCCTCCACCTCGGCATCCACCCGGGTGATGTAGAGCCGGTCCGCTTTTTCGATGGTGGCGCGGTAAATTTGTTCCCCGCCGATCACCATGATTTCTCCGGCCGCCAGTGCGGAAGAATCCTTGGAGGCCTGCGCCAGGGCCTCCTCCAGGGAACCCACCACCTTCACGCCTTCATGGCGCCAGACGGGATCGCGGGTAATCACGATATTGAGTCTGCCGGGCAGGGGACGACCGATGGACTCAAAGGTCTTGCGACCCATCAGGACGGGTTTGCCCATGGTCGCCGCCTTGAAGTACTTGAGGTCTTCTGGTAGGTGCCAGGGCAGGCCGTTGTCCCGGCCGATCACCCGGTTGCGGGCCATGGCCACGATCAGCGACAGGGTCAGCTCCGCCACGGGATTACACCGCCACCGGTGCAGAAATATGGGGATGAGCCTGGTAACCCTGCAGTTCGAAGTCCTCGAAGGAGAAAGCGAACAGGTCTGTCACCGACGGATTGATCGCCATGGTCGGCAGTGGGAACGTCTCCCGAGCCAATTGCTCTTCCACCTGATTCAAGTGGTTGGAATACAGGTGGGCATCTCCAAAGGTGTGCACGAAATCGCCGGACTCAAGGCCGGCGACCTGGGCCACCATCATGGTCAGCAGCGCATAGGAGGCGATATTAAACGGCACACCGAGGAACACGTCGGCGCTGCGCTGGTAGAGCTGACAGGACAACCGTCCCTCGGTGACGTAGAACTGGAACAGGCTGTGGCAGGGGGGCAGGCCGGATTTGACCATCACCGGGATATCCTTGGGATTCCAGGCGGAGACTAGCAAGCGACGGGAGTCCGGATTGTTGCGAATGTCCTGTACCACCTGGGCCAACTGATCCACGCCTTCGAAATTGCGCCACTGGTGGCCGTACACCGGACCCAGGTCACCGTATTGGGCAGCGAAGCCCTCGTCTTCGCAAACCCTAGCGACAAACAGCTTCATTTGCTCCCGCCACTCGGGACTGTACATGGGGAAATCTTCGGCCTGGCCGGTCTGATTGAGCCAGCTCTGGAACGGCCAGTCGTTCCAGATGTTGACGCCGTTCTGCACCAGGTAGCGGATATTGGTATCGCCGCGAATGAACCACAGCAGTTCGTGGATAATCGATTTCAGGTGGACTTTCTTGGTGGTCACCAGGGGAAAGCCTTCGGCCAGATCGAAGCGCATCTGGTAGCCGAACACACTGAGGGTACCGGTACCGGTGCGGTCTTCCTTGCGCACACCGTTGTCGCGGATATGGCGCATCAGGTCGAGATATTGCTTCATTAAATTTCCTTTGAGCCGTTCAGGCGGCCTTTGTCATCCGGGTTCGCCACCAGCTCCAAAACATCACCAGAGCCCCAACCGCAAACATCGGCAGACACAACAACTGACCGCGGGTCATCCAGCCTAGCAAATCAAACCCGATATGGCTGTCCGGGGAGCGCACAAATTCCACCAGGAAGCGGAAGCTGGCATACAGGGCCAGAAACAGGCCGCCCACCATGCCCGCCGGGCGGGGCTTGCGGGAAAACCACATCAACACCAGGAACAGCACCAAACCCTCCAGCGCGGCCTCATACAGCTGCGAGGGGTGCCGGGGCAACTGCTCCGGATCATTGGGAAAAACCATACCCACCCAGCTATCGGTGGGACGACCCCACAGTTCCTGGCCTATAAAATTGCCGAGTCTTCCCAACCCCAGTCCAATGGGCACCATCGGCGCCACAAAATCACCGAGTGCCAGAAAGCCTTGCTGAATATGGCGACCGTAGAACCACAGCGCCGCCAGCACTCCCAGCAAACCGCCGTGGAAAGACATGCCGCCCTCCCAGACCCGGAACAACCAGACCGGATCAGACAGCCACTTGTCGAGGTTATAAAACATCACATAGCCAAAGCGACCGCCAAGGATCACCCCGAAGGCACAGTAGACGACCAGATCCTCCACCTGCTTGCGGCGCACCGGAGACCAGGGCCTGTCACTGCGACGCAACGCCAGACGCCAGGCGCCGAGAAATCCGAACAGATACATCAACCCGTACCAGTGGACCTTGATAGGCCCCAGAGCAAAGGCGACGGGATCGATGGCGGGGTAATTCAGCATGAAATTTTTGGGCTACAACTCAGGTTGCAGGGGATCATAGCCTGTCGACTGGTGGGCTACAATAACGCCATGTGTCTGATCGTTCTGGCCTGGCAAAGCCATCCCGACTACCCATTGATTCTGGTGGCCAATCGGGATGAATACTACCGGCGTCCTACCGCCGATGCGCAGTTCTGGGCGGATGATTCGCGTATCCTGGGCGGTCGCGACCTGCAAGCCGGCGGCACCTGGCTCGGGGTGCGAAAGGATGGCCGTTGGGCCGCTGTCACCAATTATCGCGAAGGTGCCACCGCAACGGCCCCTCGCTCCAGGGGAGAACTGACGAGCGCTTTTCTGAAGACCGAGCAACCCCTGACGGAATACGCAACTTCAGTTATGCGCGAAGGGCCCCGGTACGGCGGCTTTAATCTGTTGCTCGGGGAAGATGACCAATTGCTGTACTGCTCCAACCGGCAACCCAACCCGCATCATCTGCAAGCGGGAATTCACTCCCTCTCCAACCACCTGCTGGACACCCCCTGGCCCAAGGCCCAGCATGCCAGGGAGGCGCTGGCCAAACAGATCTGCGCCGTGGAACCCGACCCGGTGGAGCTGCTTGCCTGCCTACAACGCGATGAGCCCTATCCGGACGAATTGCTGCCAAACACCGGCGTGGGAATCGAGTTGGAACGGCTGCTATCCCCTCCGTTTATTCGCTCTGAGAGCTACGGCACCCGCTGTTCCACTGTATTGATGAAACACCGCAGTGGTCGCATCCGGTTTCTGGAGCAGGGATATCAACAGGGGGGCACTCCCGGCGAGCGCCGGGAATTCGTTATAGAGCAGGGTAATCAGTGAATACTTGAGCCCCGGAACAAGGCCGCTACCTCTGGCTTTTTCAGCGCTTTTTCCATGTGTTTTAACACCGAACCAGCATCCGGCATCAACATCACTTCTTCCAGTAACTGCTCCGCTTCCGACAGACTCACCTGCCTTAGAATAGCCTTGACCTTGAGCAGGTTGGTGGCGCTCATGGACAGGACCCGGAACCCCAGCGCCATCAACAGCACCGCGCCAATCGGGTCGCCAGCCATTTCACCACAGACACTCACCGGCGTTCCCTCACCCCTGGCACCTTCGGAAACGGCCCAGAGGGCACGTAGAACACTGGGGTGAAACGCGTGGTACAGCTCTGCCACGCGGGGATTGTTGCGGTCCACCGCCAGCAGATACTGGGTCAGGTCATTGGTACCGACAGACAGAAAATCCACCCGCCGGGCCAGCTCGCGAATCTGGTAGACCGCCGCCGGCACCTCGATCATCGCGCCCACGTTAGGCATCTCGATCTGGTAGCCCTCTTCCTCTGTAAGCTCGTCGTACACTTGGTAGATCAATTGCAGAGCGCTCTCCAGCTCCGGCACGTTGGAAATCATTGGCAACAGGATGCTGAGGTTATTAAGCCCTTCGCTGGCCCGCATCATGGCGCGCAATTGCACCAGGAAAATTTCCGGATGATCCAGACAGATACGGATGCCTCGCCAACCCAAGAACGGATTGGCCTCTTCAATGGGGAAATAAGGCAAATCCTTATCGCCACCTATATCCAGGGTACGCATAGTCACAGTGCGCGGGGCAAACATTTCCAGATGTTCACGGTAAGCCTTGCGTTGCTCTTCCTCTGAAGGGAAACGATCCAGCATCAGAAACGGAATCTCGGTGCGATAGAGACCGACCCCTTCCGCACCCCGGTCCAGAGATAGCTGAGAATCGAGCCGCAACCCGGTATTCACCCAAAGCGATAGGTGTTGACCATCCGATGTGACGCAGGGTTCATCCGTCAGTTTCTCCAAGTCGGCCGCCAACAGTTTCTCTTCATAGATTTTCTGCATGTACGACTGGCGCAATTCCTCTCGGGGAGAAATGATCACCTGACCACTGTGCCCATCGACAATCACCTCCTCTCCTTCAAGGCGCCCCCAAGGAAGATCCACAACCCCCATCACCGTAGGAATCCCAATAGCCCGACCGAGGATTGCCATGTGGGAACTGCGAGAACCTTTCACTGAGACAATAGCGGCCACTTTTTCCAACGGCACATCGGCGAAGGATGCGGCGGACAACTCCTCACCGATCATCACCATATGGTCCGGGAAGGAGGTCCGCTTGGTCTCGCTCTGCTGAAGATTGGCCAGCACACGTCGACCCAGATCTTCCACATCGGAGGCCCGCTCACGCAGGTAGGCGTCCTTCATGCTTTTGAACATGCGCACATGGCGCAGCACCACCTGCGCCCAGGCACTCTGGGCACAGAGGCCCTCCCTGATCATGCCAATTACTTCGCCACCCATGGAGTGATCATCCAGCATGCGGACATAAACATCGAACAGAGCCCGCTCTTCGTCGCTGAGCTTGCCTACCATGCTGGCATCCAGGGCGCGGATATCCCGCTTGGTCTGCTCCATGGCCTGACGGAACTGACACAGCTCCGCCTCAATATCCACTACCCGCCTTTCCGGTACCGCATTCAGGTCCGCAGATGGCGCCACCACAACCGCCGTGCCGATGGCCACACCCGGAGCACTGGCCACGCCGGGATAAATACGCTCGTGAACACCTTCCTGGCGGGGGTTGAACAGTCGATCCAACTCACCAGTAGCATCTGCGTGTGCAATCACCCCGGCCAGCTGCGCTGATACAGTGACCAGGAAGGACTCCTCGCTTTCGTCAAAGCGACGCCGTTCCTGCTGCTGTACCACCAGAACGCCAAGCACTTTGCGATGATGAATGATGGGCGCCCCCAGAAAGGAGCGGAAACGCTGCTCTCCAGTCTCGGGGAAAAAGGCAAAATTGGGGTGGGCGTCGGCCTCTTCCAGGTTGATCGGCTCCGCTCTGGAAGCCACCAGCCCCACCAATCCCTCGCGACTGGACAGATGTATCTTGCCCACAGAATCCGGGTTGAGACCATCTGTAGCCATAAGCACATAGGAGTTGGTAGCGGGACTGTACAGGTAAACAGAGCACATCCCGGTATTCATCACCTGTTTCACCAGGTGTACGATCAGCCGCAACACCTCGCCAAAGTCCTTGGCGGCATTGACTTCCTGTACGATGGTTCTGAGTGACTCCAACATCTTAGCTCTGCCGCTCCAGCTCACACTGCAGGGGGCCAGTTCCTTCAGGGCCCGGCGATAAACATCCCTTTTGAATTCTATAACCTGACTGACCGGGTACCAGTAATTAACCCACTGCCAGTGGTCAAATTCCGGTTTTACGTTCAGGTTGAGGCGTATACGATTCTCTTCTCCCACCAACTTCAAAAGGAACCACTTCTGTTTCTGGCCCACGCACAGGGGTTTGCTATTCTTGCGCTGCATGGCCCTCGGCAGCCGATAGCGCAACCAGCCACGGGTACAACCCAGAATCTCAACGTCATCGGACTCCAGACCAACCTCCTCATAGAGTTCGCGAAAAAGAGCATCTTCCGGCTTTTCTCCGCTATTGATCCCACCTTGGGGAAACTGCCAGGCATCCTGACCAATCCGCTTGGCCCACAGCAATTTGCCAGCGCCATCGGATATCACTATGCCTACATTGGGGCGAAAACCTTCACGATCGACCACTAACATCAACCCCTGATTTTTATTATTAATAATAATGCCAATCGGGAAACTTACATCAAATACGTAGTTGAGGACAGCCCCCGTCCCGTTAAGCTAAGCCGCCTTTTTGACCAGAGAGCCCAGCCACCACCATGCCACTAGCCCTGTTTGACCTCGACAATACCCTGATCGCCGGGGACAGCGACCACGGCTGGGGCGAATTCCTCGTCGCCCATCGCATTGTCGATCCGGACTATTACAAACGCATGAATGACGGCTTCTACCAGGATTATCAGGAAGGCCGTCTGGACATGAACGCCTACCTGGAATTCGCCCTTCAACCCCTCGCGCAATTGCAGGCCGAAGAGCTCGAACGTCTCCACCGGCAGTTCATGGACGAAGTCATCGCTCCGATGTGGCTGCCCCGTGCCGAGCAATTGCTGCAACAGCACCGTGAAAAAGGTGATCTGCTGATCATCATCACCTCTACCAACCGCTTTGTGGTCGAACCGATCAGCGCCCGGCTGGGTGCAGACGTGCTAATCGCCACGGAGCCGGAGCAGATAGACGGGCGCTATACCGGCAAGGTCAGAGGCGTCCCCAGCTACAAGGAGGGCAAAGTGGTGCGACTCAACGCCTGGCTGAAGGATACCGGCCACAATCTGACGGACAGCTGCTTTTACAGCGACTCCATCAATGACCTGCCCCTGCTCGAGATCGTCGATCGGCCGATCGCCGTAGACCCCTGCGATCAATTGCGCGAAGTCGCCCAGCAGAGGAACTGGGAAATCATCAGTCTGCGCGACTGATCCCACCCGGACCGTTGCCGGAACAGCCGGCATCCCGCACACTTGCTGCCCTACACGTTGGAAAGAAACCGGTGCGACTGGACCGTTTTATCAGCAATACTTCCGATTACAGCCGCTCCCAGGTCAAACAACTGGTGAGGGAAGGGCAGGTGCTGATCAATGGCCAGCCCGCCACCAGCCCGTCCACCCCGGTGAGTGATGCTGACCAGGTCACCGTCGATGGGATGGCGCTATCCACACCGGCTCCGCGCTACCTGATGCTGCACAAGCCCGTTGGCGTTGTCTCGGCCACCAAGGACAGCGAACACCCCACCGCCCTGGATCTGCTGGACGAACCCCGCCCCGAACAACTGCAAATTGCCGGACGCCTCGACATCGACACCACCGGCCTGCTGCTGATCACCGACGACGGCCAGTGGAACCACCGCATCACCTCACCCCGCAGTGATTGCCGGAAAACCTACCTGGTGGAACTGGCCGAGCCACTGCGGGCAGAGTTGGTGAAAAAATTCCACGACGGCCTGTGGCTGAATGGTGAGAAACGCCGCTGCCTGCCCGCCGATCTCGAAATCACTGGCGAACACTGCGCCCGCCTCACTATCAGCGAGGGCAAGTATCACCAGGTGAAGCGAATGTTTGCCGCGGTCGGTAACCAGGTCACCGAGCTGCATCGTGTCCGTGTCGGCGAGATTGAACTGGACCCCGCGCTCGAACCCGGCGAATATCGTCCCCTGACCCAACAGGAAATCGACAGCATAAATCGCCATGAGTGACCCCCTACTTCTACTATCCCGACAACAACTTCTGGCTGATGGCCCACAGCTCCTGATCGCTGACGAAAACCTCAGTGCGGCACCATTATCGCTATTGCAGCGGGATCAACTCACCGTCGTCACCAACCGCTATGATCTATACCAGCGGGCCCTGTCCGAGGGGTTTGATTGTCGCTTCAACGATTTTGACCTGAATGAATTCACCGCCGATAGTTTTTCCCAGATTCTCTACCGGGTTTCCAAGGAAAAATCGGTGACCCACCATATCATCAACCAGTCACGGCGCCTGCTCTGCGAAAATGGCATCCTGGCAATGACCGGCGCCAAAAATGACGGCATCAAGACCTACACGGAGAAGGCGGCAGGCTTTCTGGGGGACGCCCGTAAGGCGGAAAAACACGGCAATGACTACCTGGCCATCCTGCACAAGCACAGCAGCACCGAGCCACTGCTCGAGGACCAGCAATATCCTGTGCTGCGTCCCTGCATAGACCTCGACAGCCTGCACCTGCTCAGCAAGCCGGGTCAGTTCGGCTGGAACAAAATAGACCAGGGTAGCGCCATGCTGGCACAGCAGCTACCCGAGTTTCTGGGCACCTTCGGCACCCCGCCCGCCAATGTACTGGATCTAGGCTGTGGTTACGGCTACCTGTCCGTGATGACCAGCCGCCTCAGCAATGCCCGCATTACCGCTACCGATAACAATGCCGCCGCTTTGCTATCCTGCCAGGCCAACTTTAACGCCCTCAAGATTGCCGGCAATGTGGTGACGGGGGATTGTGGCAATACCGTGGATGGCATGTTTGACGCCGTCGTCTGCAACCCCCCTTTCCACCAGGGATTCGGCACCGACAACGACCTCACCGCCCGCTTTGTGGATAGCTGCAAACAGCATCTGAAACCGGCGGGCAAAGCGCTGTTTGTGGTGAATCGCTTTGTACCGCTTGAAAAACGTGCGGAAGATATCGGGATGAAGGTGGTTAAAGTCAGCGAAGACCGCAGCTTTAAGCTGCTGCAACTACAACGTTAGCTACGCGACCAGATTCAACTCAGGGCAACGCCCCATCGCAACTGAGTTCGTCAGTTTTGTGAGAGAAGCGATCTATCAGTGCAGCCAGGTTCCTCATATCCTCAAGACTGAGGTCAACGATCTGGCAACCGGCCCAGAGCCTATCCTGCTGCCCCATCGCACGCGTCCACAAACAGTCCATAACCAGATTGACGGGAGAAAGGATGTCGGTATGGGACAACGGTCGCAGTTGCACCTGATAGAGGTGGTCCGGCTGCAACGACATCTCGCCCATCATCAACAACCCCTCGGTGTGAATATTGACCAGCAACCCCAAGCTGTTGCCAGAAGGTATTTCCACCAGCTCGACCTGAAGATCGAGCTGGTGGCGGGGCAGGCGGCGACGATCGCTCTCAGATGACATGCCTTTGGGCCCCCGCAGCAGCTCTAGCTCGCTCGTTCAGATCTCCAAAGATGCTTTCCATGGTACGCTCAACAAGTGGTTTGGTGCCGGCATCAAGCATACGCAACTCACCACAAACAATCGCTTTGGCCAGCTCGTTGCCCGTCTTCATGCCGGATCGCTTGCCGGCCTGGTCCACAAACAGAAATTGCAGGCTGTTTGGGTTGAACCAGGCTACTTTTTCCCTGCGACCATCCCGATACTCGAACCAAGTGCCAAACTCCATCAGCTTCAGCTTTTCTATCACAGTTTTTTCCCGATCACCCAGCTGAGAGATATCTGCACGCTCTCCAGCACGGCGCTCCGCCAGTCGCACAAGTTTGTTGCGCAGATCCTCAGGGGCAGGCTCAGGCTTGAGATTGCGCTCCCTCAACTGGTAGATGCGATCAATTGAGCGTTTCAGTTTCAACGCTTTGTCACTGGCATAGCCAATCATGTCGAATCCACACTGGATCATTGACTCGATCCACAGATAATGCTGTCGCCAGCGCAACCACTCCCCGGCAGAACCACTCAACTCCAGCCCCCACAGCATATCTTCCACCAGGCTGATGGACTGCCGCCAGGACTCACTCTCCTCACCGTGGCGCAACAATATATGCACCATGTAATCAGTCCAGGGTTGCAGAAAGAAAAGCAACATGGCGGAAGGGATATTCCTGTCGGCAATGCGCTGACGCAACTCCCGGTTAACCCGTTGTTTCACCTCAATCAGGCGATCCTCGCCACGAGCGCGCTCCATAGCACGTTTTTCCAACAGCTTGATGCGCACTTCGACTTTTTGCACGTAGCCATTAAACGCCATCAGCAGGGAAGCAAACAGTCGTGTTTCCACATCAGGGGCATCGAGCACCTGTCGGACTGTAACGCGGATCTGCTCCAGCATATCGAACTGACAGGAGCCGTCATTACTGACCCATTGAGAGCCTGCATCTGCCAGCACATTCAGCAGCAGGCGCGCAGGATGCTCCTGATGCCGGAAAAAGTCGGTTTCGGTAAACGCCAGCTTCAGGAACGGGGTGTGCAGGTAACTGAGCAGCGCTTTGACGCAGTCGGGGATCTGTTCGTCATTAAGGATGTACTCGAATAGCATACCCACCAGATCAATGGTACGGATGTCATCACCACCCATGGCGGGCGTTTCCGTGGCATGGGTAATCTGTTTCAGCTGATCAACCAGGGTTGATCTGGCACGGGCGATATCGAGCGGCTTGATCTGGTTGGCAGCAGCCAAAAAATCAGCCGCCATCGCCTGCTCGTAATGCTGCAATTGCACCACCGCCTCGACCAACTGCCTTTCCGTGTACTGAAGAGGCTGTCCGGCGAGGGCCACACGCTCAGTCGACACCGAGGAAACAAGCCGCCGCTGCAATAACTGGATGCTGTCCAGCAACTGATTCTGGTATTCCCGGGACGGAAGCTCCCGGGAAGGAGGCGTAACTGCATATCCATCGGCTGCCACTATCTCCTGCAATACCGGAATCTGCTGCGCCTGTGTCCGTGCAGAGCGGCGGCGTGGCTCGGCTCCGGTGAAGCGGGCGGAATCTCCTTCTTTGGCCTTTTCCACCTGGTAACTGAGATTGGGCAACACCCCCAGCTCTATCAGCTTGCCATTGGCCTGCATATACAGGTCGTCCAATTGAGGGATAAACAGTCGATCAAACAGTTTGTAGATCACCAGTCTTGCCGCCAACTGGATATCGGTGATGGCGAGGGATCGCTTCAATGCCTCACAGAAAGCACCGGGAGCAAGAGGAAGATTGTCTTCTTCAACTTTCTTGCCAGAAGCCAGTAGCGCCATCCGCTGTGCCAGCGACCAAAGGACTTCAACATTTTCCACTTCCGCCCGCTTGCGAATGGACGAAAGGGCCAGATCCTCTTCAACATCTTCATCACCCATCAAGGCCATATCACGGTGCGATGAGGGATGAAGGGGACGCCTTTCCTCGCCAGCCATTGATCCAGCCAGGTGACGGCCGGGCTCGGGAGCAGAAAAACGGTCGAAAGCCTCATCCAGGGAACGCAGAAAACAACGGGAGATTTCGTTGTGGCGGGCACTGATCTGGGAGCGTGCATGCAGAAATTCAAAGCCCTGCTCACCCTCGGAGGGCTTTTGGGCGTAATCGATCAGCCGATCATGAACGGTATGGAGAAACTGCTTGAAGGCGGCCCTGGACATTTCAAGGACCAGTTCGCGAATCAGGGCTACGCCCCGGTCGGAAAGCCCACGCCAGTTGTTCATGACTCCGCCGCCACCTTTTTAAATATATGCAAGAGAATGGGTACCTAGGCGGGGGATAGTGTTATGAAATTGACGCAAATACAAGCCCATTCTGCCGAACGGCGGCGCGACTCACTTTTGCGCCTGAATTTTGACCAATAGCGATTGCAACTGCCCCTTGATACCCGGCTTCTGACCGGAAAGGGGCAGCCCCTGTCGCACCAGTTGTTCCGCCAACTGCAACTGCATCATGGCAAGATAATTAGTTGCCATCACCAGATACACTTCCGGCTCCGCGTGGTCGATACGCAGGGCGCGCTCTGCCACTGCATTTGACCGGTCGTACTCGCGACTGCGATTGAGCTGCCAGGCATCCTCCAGCAATGCCATTACCGCCGTGTTACCACTAACTGGCGCAGACACCGTGGGCTCGATGCGCTGACCAGAAGGCTGCTCCATGACCGGCGGCGGCTGCACCGGGGTTGTTGTACCACCTGTCTGCCGGGGCGGCTGGGTGACCGTTCCGGGCTGAGGGGAACCCGCTGGCCGTGATTCACTAACCGGAACGTACACCTGGGCACAACCACTCAACAAGCCGAGCATCAACACCAGCGCAACGGGAAATAGCCTTTTCATCACCATCCGAATTTATCCTTGAACCAGTCTATGACCCCGTCGAAGCTGGCGGGTCGGCAACTGCTGTACTGCTGTGGCTCACTGCCGTCGACGAAGGGCAGATAGCGGGCACCTTCGCACCCTTCCCAGCTCAGTAGCCCAGCATAGGGCTCCACCCAATGGTAACTGACCCCATCCGGTTGGTGGAACACCATGGAACGGTTATCCAGACCGCCCATCACGTCGGTCCACAGTTGCAGTGCCCCCGTGCCGCCGGTGAGCGGCGTCTTGCCATTATCGTCCCGCCCCATCCAGACCACACTGAGGTAATTGCCGCTGAAACCAGCAAACCAGCTGTCCCGCTGATCGTTGGTTGTACCGGTCTTGCCTGCTAACACCAGGGACTCAGGCAGTCGCCGGTAGGCGCTCTTGCCGGTGCCCTCGCGCAATACAACCTGCATGGCATAGTGCAGGAGGTGCATTGTTTTGGGATCAAAGCGCTGCTCACCCTTGAAGGGGTAACGCTGCAAGGGCGTGTTAGTGGCGGTAAACACCGAATCAATCGCCCTCAACTGGGTATAAAAACCGTTGGCAGCGATGGTGTGGTAGAGCTGAGCCACTTCCACCGGCGACATGGACACCGCCCCTAGCAGCAGCGACGGCAATTCGGGCAACGATTCCTGATATCCCAGTCGGTGAAGCACGTTCACCACTTTGCCAACGCCGATATCCAGTCCGAGCCTGGCAGCCGCCTGGTTATAGGATTGCCCCAGGGCCTGGTAGAGGGGCACAGGGCCATGACTCTCACGACCGAAGTTGCGCGGCTCCCAAACGTTGCCATCGGCCCCCTTCACTGACAGAGGCGAATCATCGATCAGGCTGGCCAGGGTATAACGCACGGGCTGCTCCAGCGCGGCCAGGTAAACTGCCGGCTTGACGGTGGAACCGATCTGCCGCCGGGCGTCCAGGGCACGGTTAAAGCCGGCGTAGCCCGCCTGCCTGTCCCCGGCCATAGCCACCACTTCACCTGAGCCGACGCGCACAATCACCGCCGCACCCTGCAACTTTCCTGACTCGATGCGATAACCGCTCTCCAGGTTGGCGACACGACTGGCCATTTTCCCCTCCAGCATGCGCTGCACCTGGGGATCAAAATGGGTAAAGATGCGCAACCCTTCGTTCTGCAGGTCATCCTCGTCGTACTGCTCCCGCAGGCGCCGTTTCACCAGTTCCAGAAAGGCTGGATACTGCCAGCGCCCGCCGCGACCATTCTGGGCATCAACCACACCCAGAGGCTGCTGCTGGGCCCGCTGCGCCTGAGCGGAATCGATAACACCCTGCTCAGCCATCAGTCGCAACACCAGATTTCGGCGTTGCAGAGCACGCTCCGGCTGGCGCCAGGGGTTGTAATAGGAAGCACCCTTGACCAGCCCGATCAGCAGCGCTACCTGATGCAGCTCCAGGTCTTCGACCGGGCGCTGGAAATAGTGGCGGCTGGCGAGACCAAAGCCATGGACAGCGCGATCCCCGGCCTGCCCCAGATAGACCTCGTTGATGTAGGTTTCAAGAATTTCCTGTTTGCTGAAATGAACTTCCAGCAACACCGACATGACGGCTTCCTGGAGTTTGCGCGACAGGGTTCTATGTTGGTTGAGGTAAAAGTTTTTCACCAACTGCTGTGTCAGGGTGCTGCCCCCCTGGGCGAGGCGACCCTCTTTCAGGTTGGCGACCATGGCGCGGGCGACACCGCGAAATGACAGACCGTGGTGCTCGTAAAAACCCTGGTCTTCCACTGCGACCAGACCGTCGGCCAGGTAGGGAGGCAGCTGGGTCAGTTGCACCAGCTCGCGATCTTCCTTGTGGGAGGGGTAGATGCCGCCGATCACCATCGGCTCCAGCCGCGCCAATGGCAGCGTGCCGCCATGGCTGTCGCTGAGCGAGGACACGCTGTTGCCGTTGAAAGAAACTCTCATCAGGCGAGCCGGCTCGGAACCATCCCAGAACTCGAAGCCGCGGGAGTACAACTCTACCCGGCTACTGGCCACACTGTATTGCCCCGGTTCCTTGGCAGCCGAGACGCGCCGGTAACCCAGGTTGTCCAGCTCCCATTGCAATTGTTCACGACCGACGGATTGGCCCTGGTACAACTCCAGGGCACGGCTGTAGACATGGGACGGCAGGGACCATTTGCGCCCGGAAAATTTCTGGTAGACCACCGCATCCAGGATCAACACGCCAACGACGCCGACGATCATCGCCAGAATCGACAGCCGCCATAACCAGCGCCATCCGGATGGTGACTTGCGCTTGCCGCGTTTCTGTTTCTTGCGTCGTCTACTGACCAAACCGTGTTCCTCTCCAGGGGGACAGCGCAGTGCCTGTCCACACCATCCTTTACTCTCTACCGGGGCCGGGCATAATAGCCGCCTGATTCACTTTCATAAACTGTCCCCATGAGCCAATACCACGTCTACGGCCTCGGCGCCGCTCTCGTCGACACAGAAATCGAAGTCACTGATCAGGATTTACAACAACTCCATGTGGACAAGGGACTGATGACTCTGGTGGACGAACAACGCCACCATCAATTGCTGGAACACCTGAGCCAACACCTGACCGCCTCAAAAAGGGCCAGTGGCGGATCGGCGGCCAACTCCATCATCGCTGTCAGCAGCTTTGGCGGCCAGGCCTTCTATTCCTGCAAGGTGGCTGATGACGAGCACGGCCACTTCTACCTGAACGATCTGTCCGCGGCCGGGGTTGACTATCACCACAATGGCAAACTGGCGGACGGCATCACCGGCAAGTGCCTGGTATTGATCACGCCGGATGCGGAACGTTCCATGAATACCTTTCTCGGCATCAGTGAAACGGTGTCGGAACAGGAGTTGCACCCGGAGGCCATTGCCAATTCACAGTACGTCTATCTGGAAGGTTATCTGGTCACGTCAGAGAGTGGCCGCGCCGCAGCGATTCGCGCCCGCGAAATTGCCGAACAGCACGGCGTCAGGACTGCTCTGAGCCTGTCTGATCCCGGCATGGTGAGATTCTTCCGGGAGGGACTGCAGCAGATGATCGGCCAGCGGGTCGACCTGCTGTTCTGCAATGAGGCGGAAGCTCTCGGCTGGACCGGTGCAGACTCCATCGAAACCGCCGCGCGCCAGTTGCTCGAGATTGCCAATAGCTTCGCCATTACGCTGGGCTCGGAAGGTGCACTGGTATGCGATGGCAATGAGTTTCACCGCATTCCCGCTCACGCCGTCACAGCCGTGGACACCAACGGCGCCGGAGACATGTTTGCCGGGGCTTTCCTCTATGCCATCACCCACGGCTACGATTACCCCACCGCTGGCCGGCTGGCCAGCCTGGCATCAGCAAACGTAGTCAGCCAGTTCGGGCCACGACTGCCGCTGAATCAGTATCCGGAAATTCTCAGCGCCTTTGAAAGCTCCGTGGCGTCAGGGTTCTAACCGAGGTCGGCCAGTGGAAACGGCCTGGCTATCAGATAACCTTGGGCATAATCGACACCGATTTCCTGGAGCATAGAAAGCTGACTGCTATTTTCCACGCATTCAGCGATGGTGGATATGCCCATGATATGGCCGAGGTGGTTGATGGTGCTGACCATGGAGTAATCCACTTCGTTCAGCTCCATATTGCGGATGAAACTACCGTCGATTTTCAGGTAGTCCACCGGCAGCTCTTTCAGGTAACCCAGTGACGAGAGACCGCTGCCAAAATCGTCCAGCGAGAAATAGCAGCCTAGATCCTTGAGAGCATGGATCAGCTCCATGGCCCGGTCAAAATGGCGAATGGCAGCAGTTTCAGTGACTTCGAACTGCAGCCTTGATGGGCTTACACCGGTAGTCTGGAACTTATCGATAATGAAATCCTTAAGCCCCTCATCCCCCACCGTATTACCGGAAAGATTTACCGCAAAGCGCTGTTCTTTGTCTGCATTGTGCTGCAGGTGGTCGAAAATCCGGTTCAACACCCAGCGATCAATGTCTTCCACCAGACCGTAGTGCTCTGCCACTGGAATGAACTTGCCCGGTGGCACAATATTGCCCTCCCGGTCGACCATGCGCACCAATGCCTCGTAATGACGCACCTTTGATGCACGACCTTCCCGTACCGGCACAATCGGCTGACAATAGAGAACGAAACGGTCTTCTTCCAGGGCTTCAGAGATAATAGGAATCCACTGGGCGATGCTCTGCCGCTGACTCACCTCTACATTGCGGTAGTTGAAATTGATTCGGTTGCGGCCCGATTCCTTTGCGGTGGCGCAGGAAGTGCCCGCCGCCACAAGCACATCGATTTCCGACGTGGTACTGCGATCAATCACCTTGGCGCCGATACTGGCACCCACCTTGAGACGTCGCTCACCCCAGGGGAAGCTGAACTCCTTAATCTGCCAGAGCAGCTGCTCAGCCACCTCGCGACTCTCATCGACACTGCGGTCATTGATCAACAGGGCAAATTCATCATTGCCGATGCGTGCTACCACATCCCGGGGACCCGCCTGTTTTTCCAGCATCCGGGCAAACTGGCAAAGCAGCTCGTCGCCAGCATTGTGGCCACAGGTATCATTGATTACCGAAAAGTTATACAGGTCGATATACAACAGGGTATGGGTAGTTTCGGCGGAGTGGGCGGCGTCGATAGCCTTGAGTATTTCATTTTCCAGCAAACGGCGGTTGGCAAGCTGAGTCAATGGGTCGTGGGTTGCCTGCCAGGTCAGCCTGGTCGATACACGTCGGGCCTCGCTGATGGACCGGAACACCAATACCGTCCCGGTAATCTCGTTGAGCCGATTGCGCAGGGGGGTGGCGGTGGCCACTACCTGCAGGGGCTGCTGTCCCGGTACTTTCAGCAAGGTGTTTTCCGGTACAGCTATTGTCTTACCCCTTGCCAAGGCTGCCAAACACGGAGATTCCACCCCATCACCACTTTCGCTGATCAGCGCCATCAGCTCGCCCACATAGCGGTTCGGCTGGGGATCATTCACCCCCAGCAATTCCATGCCGATCGGATTCAGGTGCTCCACCAGGCCATGGCGATCCGTGAGCAGGATGCCATCCACTACTTGGCTGAACACCGCACTGAGCAATTTGCGCTGGTGGAACAACGCCTCCAGATTAGCAGACTCCAGCGTGACATCCTGCAAGAGCACCACCCAGCCGCCCCGCTGGGTCGCAGAGGGGAAACAACTGGCACGCAAAGCAAGACTCTCACCGTCAGCGGTGGCCCCTTCCTGAATATACGCAGCGTCTGTTTCCGGCGGCCCTTCAAGGGCCAGCTTGAGATTGACATCAGCCTCGCCACTTAGCCCGGGCAGCAATACCCGCAACGGACGATTCTGCAATTGCTGGCAGCTATAGCCAAACAGGTGTTGGAGAGACTCATTGGCATCTACAATCAATTGCTGTCCATCGAGTACCAGCATCGGCAAACGCGCCCCCTCCATGTACACGGGACAGCGCTCGGACTGCAACGGAGTGGCAGGAGGTTCGCGTCGGGGAGGATGGCTAACGACCGTATTAAAAGGCGCTTCATCTATCTGCACCATACAGCAGTCGCCCAACTCCGACAGACTCAGGGGGGTGAACTGCACCCGATTCAGGGGCATCTGGCGGGGGCTGCCTGCCATCACCACTTCCAGATTGTCCAGGCATTCGGGCTGGCGCAACTGGTCCCAAGTGGTAATACGCCCTTGATAGAGAGCATCATCCACAGCCTCGGCAAATGCCGTTCCCACCAAGCCGGGAAATATTGTGTCGTAGGGACGGTCGGCGACATCCTGTCCGGACAGCCCCGTCCAGTCGGATAGCCAGTGATTCCAGAAACGGATGCGCAATCGGCTATCCAGCAGAACGACCCCGAGGCCCTGGTGTTCCAGCATCGCCACTGCGAACTCGGAAGAAAGCGAGGAGGACGCATGAAATAGCGCAGATAGGTCTGTATTCACAGTCTGTCCCACCACTTAACCTCCCTCGCTAGAACCAACATCCTGACTCATCTAACCCTGTGCGAGCAGTTCCCGCAAGTCGATAATCGCCGCATTGGCTCGACTGATATAAGAGGCCATCACCAGAGAGTGATTGGCGACAAACCCGAACCCGCTGCCATTGAGGATCATCGGGCTGTAGACAGTTTCCTGGGTAGCCTCGAGCTCACGGATAATCTGTTGCAGACTGACCCGAGCATTCTTCTTGCGGAGCACTTCATCAAAGTCTACTTCAATGGCCTTGAGCAGATGGATCAGTGCCCAGGTACTGCCCCGTGCCTCGTAGAACACATCATCAATTTCAAGCCAGGGGGTTTTCACCTCCAGCTCACCCGGTGTTGTGGTGGACTGCTGACTGGCAGTGTCTCCCGCCAGATCGGTATTGATGCGACGCTGGCCAACACTCGCGCTGAGCCGCTGGGACAGACTGCCAAGGCGGGTTTCCACAGTGCCCAGCCAATAGCGCAGGTTATCGGCGCGGGCATAAAACTGAGCGTCAAACTCGTCGTCATTAGTGAGCCGCTTCAGGTAACCCTCCAGATAGTGTACGCCGTCGCGGTATTCGGATTCCGATGCGGGCACCACCCAGCTGCTGTGGTCAAAGTTGAAACGGGATTCGGCCAGTGCCAGATCATTGTCTTCGGTGGACTGGGAAAGTGAGCGGCTAAAGGCTTCCCGCATGGCCTTGCTGAAGTCCCGTACCTGAATGACCACCCCGTACTCCCAGCTCGGAAGATTATCCAGCCAGATACCGGGAGGAGCGATGTCATTACTCAGGTAACCACCTCGCTTGTTGAGCAGAGTGTCGACGACAGCAACCAATGCCGCGGTGGATGTGCTGCCTACCACCTGCCGGGATGCCCTCAGATGGGCATTTTCCTGCACGTCAAACTCTCCGGGCTCGTCGCTCCACAGCCAGCTCAATACCAATACAACCAGCAGATAGCCTATAAGTAGCAGCACCCCAGCCCTAATCCAGAAGGGGTTTCCGGGGCCGGTGTAGTCTTCCGCCAACGCCTCGCCCGCATCACTGGCGCGACGCGACCATTTCCTTGCCCAGAGAGGCATTTTCATTCCATTCAATCCTCCGCCAGCACACTGCGCACTGGCACATTTAGCTCGATATCAGGACAATCTTCAAAGTTCAGAATCAGGGTGTGCACGTCTCCATCGACGAGGGGCTCTTTCAGGCCAAACAGCATCAGGTGGTAACCACCCGGCTGGAGACTAACCTGCTCACCAGCAGGAATGGGCAGGGCATCGACGGGACGCATGGACATGGTGCCACCGTGATGACTGTGGGCATGCACTTCCGCGCTGCCAGCGATCGGAGTGATAGCGCCCACCAGATGGCAATCCCGATCCAGGCCATTGCGAAGGGTCATAAAGGCAGCGGTAACGGGCTGACCGGGCGGCAGACCTCTGATATAGGCCGACTCAACCACAAACTCTCCCGCCATCACCGGCAGCGCCAACAACGCCGCCACTGCCATCAAAATCACTTTCACTGCGCCCACATCCCCTTTTTAGTCATGCCGAGACTATAACATCGCACCCCGCACCGTAAAATGGCCGTCGCACCTACGCGCTGCTCTCCGTACAATAGTGAACCAACATCAGATCACCCCGGTCCAACCTGGTCACGGCAACCCCACGGAAAGACGGAAAGCCCTATGCACCTTCGACTGTCCGGCATACTGCTGGCATGCCTGCTCTGTTTCAGCACCCCGGTGTTAGCCGACGAGTTATTTGAGCGCTCTCCGGGTAGTGACCTGCTGGGCAGCAGCCCCGTCACTTTCCTCCCCGTAGAAGAGGCCTACCAGCTGTCCGGCAGCTACCACAACCACAATCTGATACTGGACTGGCAAATCGCCCCCGGCTACTACCTGTACCAACATCGCTTCACACTTTTTGACACCGATCACAATCCTCTCCCGACGTCACTGCAATTTGAGCCCGGCATACAGCGATACGACGACTATTATGAGCGGGAGCTTACAGTGTATTACGGGGGCACCAGCGTCACTGCAAACCTGGACGCACCCGAGAGACTCATTGTCGAATCCCAGGGCTGCGCGGACGCCGGGCTCTGCTACCCACCGCGACGGCAACTACTCTCCATCGACCGGCAAACTGGCTTCGTTACGGTCACAGATGCGGCAGAACCCCACACACAACCTGGACAAAACACGGCTCCGCCCATGACCGGGCTGCCAGTGATGCTTTTGTTTGCACTGCTCGGCGGCATGATCCTCAATCTCATGCCCTGTGTGTTTCCCGTGCTTTCCATCAAGGCGCTGAGTCTCACCAAATCGCACCTCAGCCCCCACGGCAAGCATTTGCATGGGCTCGCCTACACCCTCGGCATCGTGCTCAGCTTCATGGCCATTGCCGCCCTGCTGATCGCGCTACGCCAGGCCGGTGAAGCGGTTGGCTGGGGGTTCCAGTTGCAGTCGCCGGTTTTCGTGGGACTGCTGGTCTACCTGTTCGTACTGATGGGACTGAGCTTTTCGGGACTGCTGAGCTTCGGCTCCCGCCTGATGAATATCGGCCAGAGCACTACGCAGGGACACAGCCTCACCTCTTCATTTATGACCGGCCTGCTGGCCACCCTGGTGGCCAGCCCCTGCTCCGCCCCATTCATGGGCACCGCGCTGGGCTTTGCCCTGGCCCAGCCCAACTGGGTCGCCATGACTGTGTTCTCGGCCCTTGGACTGGGTATGGCGCTGCCGCTGCTGGCCCTGTCCTGGTGGCCGGGACTGGGGCGGCGGCTGCCGCGACCCGGCCCCTGGATGGAGACCTTCAAGGGCTTTCTGGCCTTCCCCCTCTACCTGAGCGCAACGTGGCTGCTATGGGTGTTGGGGCGCCAGGCGGGCAGCGACACCGTTGCCGCCACTGTTGCGGGGATCGTAGCGATCCTGTTTGCCCTGTGGCTGGCCCGCACCAGTAAAACCCTGCTGACCAGAGCCGTTGCCCTGATCTGTCTGGTCACCGCCCTGATGCTGCCCTGGCAGACCCACCACAACGGCGAAACCGCCCAGCACCCGTGGGAACCCTATACAGAGGAACGACTGGAATCACTACTTCAACAGCAGACCGCTGTCTTCATTAACCTCACCGCAGATTGGTGCATCACCTGCCTGGCCAATGAAAAACTCGCACTCAGCTCTCCGGAATTGCTGTCGGCCTTCCAGGACCGTCAGATTACCTACCTGAAAGGAGACTGGACCAACTACAACCCGGAAATCACCCGTTTGCTAAACCGCCATCATCGCTCCGGCGTGCCGCTCTACCTGTTTTACCCGGCGGGCAGCAGCAAGCCGATCATTTTGCCGCAACTTCTGACCACAGATATCGTTTTGTCGACCATTTCGCCGCAAAATACCCGAAATTAACCTATATTTTTGGGAAGTTATCCAAATTAGTCCGACTTTGCGACGATTCTCCGGCGAAAATGCGGCAAAAACCCCGAGATCGTGCAAATCCCGCCAGACCAAATCACATAAAAAGCGGGATTTTCATGGAAAAATAAGCGAAAACGGGGCTAAAATCAGCAAAAGATAAAAAATTGGACAGTTTTGCAAATTTGTTGCAGACTTGCCCGCAACCACTGGCCTGAGGACGGGCCGACAGACCTTCCGATGACTCAACCTGGGGGACACCATGGCAACCATTCTGGTACTCAACGGCCCCAACCTGAATCTGCTCGGCACTCGGGAACCTACCCTCTACGGCAGCGAAACCCTCGACGATATCAACCAGCAACTCACTGAAAGCTGCATTCGCCAGGGACACCACCTGCTGACGCTACAAAGCAATGCCGAATACGAGCTGATTGACCGTATTCACGACGCTAAAAAGGAAGGGGTGAATTTCATTATCTTCAATCCCGCAGCATTTACCCACACCAGTGTCGCCCTGCGCGATGCGCTGCTGGCGGTGGACATCCCCTTCATTGAAGTGCACCTGTCCAACGTCCACGCCCGCGAGGGGTTCCGCCGTAAATCCTATTTCTCTGACGTTGCCCGCGGAGTGATCTGCGGCCTGGGCAGCCTGGGCTACGAACTGGCCCTGCAAGCTGCCCTGCAACAAATTGACAAACAATCCTGATCTGACCGCTTGGAGTAACCACAAATGGATATCCGCAAAATCAAGAAACTGATCGAACTGCTTGAAGAATCAAACATCGGCGAAATCGAGATCAAGGAAGGTGAAGAATCAGTACGTATCAGCCGCAATGGTCCGGCTGCCGCCCCGGTAATGATGTCCGCGCCGATCGCACCGGTAGCCGCAGCTCCCACTCCCGCCGCAGCTGCCCCGATTGCAGCCGCAGAACCGGCTGCTCCAACCGAGCAGGAAGGCCACGCGCTCAAATCCCCAATGGTGGGCACTTTCTATCGCTCTCCGTCCCCGGGCTCCAAAGCATTTATTGAAGTCGGCCAGCAAGTCAAAGCGGGCGATGTATTGTGCATCGTCGAAGCCATGAAAATGATGAACCAGATCGAAGCCGACAAATCCGGCACCATCGGAGCCATCCTGGTGGAAGACGGCGAGCCGGTCGAATACGACCAACCGTTGATCATGATTATCTAAGCCGCAGGCTGGAGGAATATCAGCAATGCTGAAAAAAGTACTCATCGCCAACCGCGGCGAGATTGCCCTGCGAATTTTGCGTGCCTGCAAGGAGCTGGGCATCAAGACTGTGGCCGTTCACTCCCAGGCCGACGCCAACCTGAAACACGTATTGCTGGCCGATGAAACCGTGTGCATCGGCCCCAACCCGTCATCGCAGAGCTACCTGAACGTACCGGCTATCCTCAGCGCCATGGAGATCACCAACGCCGAGGCGGTACACCCGGGTTACGGCTTTCTCGCCGAGAATGCCGACTTCGCCGAGCAGGTGGAAAACTGCGGCTTTATCTTTATCGGCCCCACTGCGAATGTAATACGCATGATGGGCGACAAAGTCGCCGCAATCGACGCCATGCGCAAATCCGGCGTACCCACCGTACCGGGCTCCAACGGTCCGCTCAATGACGACGAAGATCGCTGCAAAGCCATCGGTCGCGAAGTCGGTTACCCGGTGATCATCAAGGCTGCCGCCGGCGGCGGTGGTCGCGGTATGCGTGTTGTGCGGGAAGAGAAAGACCTGATTCAATCTATCCAGATTACCCGCTCCGAAGCCAAGGCTGCCTTCGGTGACGACACCGTCTACATGGAAAAATATCTGGAAAACCCTCGCCACGTTGAAGTGCAGGTGCTGGCAGATGGCCAGGGCCATGCCATCCACCTGGGCGATCGCGACTGCTCCCTGCAGCGTCGCCACCAGAAAGTACTCGAAGAAGCGCCAGCCCCCGGCATTCCCCCGAAGGCCAGACAGGAAGTACTTCAGGCCTGCGTCAACGCCTGTGTCGAAATTGGCTATCGCGGCGCGGGCACCTTCGAATTCCTCTACGAGGATGGTCGTTTCTTCTTTATCGAGATGAACACACGGGTTCAGGTGGAGCACCCGGTCACCGAAATGATCACCGGCGTGGATATTGTCAAACAGCAACTGCTGATTGCCAGCGGCGAAAAACTGAGCCTCAAACAGGAAGACATCATCTTCCGCGGCCACGCCTTCGAATGCCGTATCAATGCCGAAGACGCAAAAACCTTCCTACCCAGCCCCGGCAGAATCACTGCCTACCATGCACCGGGTGGCAATGGCGTCCGGGTGGACTCCCACGTCTACGCGGGCTATACCGTACCCCCTTACTACGATTCACTGGTGGGCAAGATCATCACCTACGGACAAACCCGGGATGCGGCCCTGTCGCGCATGGCCAATGCCCTGGACGAACTGCACATCGAGGGCATCAAGACTAACATTCCGCTGCAGCGGGATCTGGTCTGCGACCCTGAATTCCGTAAGGGTGGAGTCAACATTCACTATCTGGAAAAGAAGCTGGGACTTTAACCCCACTTTAATTCAACAGCCGAAAAGCCCCGCCAGCCGGGGCTTTTTTAACTGCGGAGCACACATGCCCTGGTTACAACTGAGCATCAACAGCACCCGCCAAGCGGCGGAGGCCATCGAAGACGCACTTCTTGATGCGGGAGCCGCATCTGTCACCTTCGAAGACAATGCCGACGAACCCATTCTGAACCCGCGCTGGGGGAAACACCCCTGTGGCAGCAGACCCGGGTGACCGGCCTGTTTGACGCCGCCGCCGATACGGACGGGGTAACCGCGTTTCTGCAGCAACAACTGGGCAACCCCGAGCTGGACTGCCGCTGGTCACCACTGGAAGACCGCGATTGGGAACGGGAATGGATGAAACACTACCAGCCGATCCGCTGCGGTGAGCGGCTGTGGATCTGCCCCAGCTGGATCGAGCCACCCGAGCCACAGGCCATCAATCTGCTCCTTGATCCCGGCCTCGCCTTCGGCACCGGCACCCATCCCACCACGTTCCTGTGCCTGCAATGGCTCGATACCCTCGACCTGCGCAGCAAAACCGTCACCGACTACGGCTGCGGCTCCGGGATCCTGGCCATCGCCGCCCTGCTGCTGGGCGCTGAGTCGGCTAACTGTGTCGATATCGATCCCCAGGCGCTGACAGCCACCCACGACAACGCCCTGCGCAATCACCTGGACCTCGAAAAGATCCCTGTGTTTCTGCCCCAGCAAGCACCGACACAGCCAACAGACCTGGTCATCGCCAACATCCTCGCCGGACCACTGGTCGCCCTGGCACCCAAACTGGCGGAGCTGACCAATCCGGGTGGTCGGCTATGCCTGTCCGGCCTCATTGAAACCCAGGCTGAAGAGGTAATGGCCAGCTACGCCCCCTGGTTTGATTTCGACCCTCCAGCCCAACAGGAGCAGTGGATCAGGCTGACTGCTGTCAAGCGCTGAACCATGCCGCTAGAATAGGCAGAACTCAGCCCTGGCTGCCCCGTCGTCGATGAACGAAATTATTACCCGCTGCCCCGGTTGCTCGGTCTCCTTCCGAGCTACCCACGCCCACCTACAGGCCGCCAATGGCCTGGTTCGCTGTGGCGCCTGCCTGCTGGTGTTCAATGCCCGGGAAAATCAGGTTGCCGACACCCCAACTTTCCAAACGGCTCCCACACAGGCTACCGCCAACCCCTGGAACGACGATGATCTGCTGATTCACGACGACATGGACAGCGACCTGTTCATCTCTGATGAGGAGCAGGAGCAGGAGCAGGAGCAGGAGCAGGAGCAGGACGAAAGTCTGCCAGCAGAACAACCGACTGCCTACACCGCAGATCTGTTCGACATCGGAGACCGGCAAGTATCAGCGGATCTGTCCCTCAACGAACCCCAGCCCGAATCCGAAATATCTGTTCCGGATGTTTGTACAGAGAATGCGCCCGCAAGCGAATCATACCCTGTCACCGAACTTGCCTATATCGACATAGGGCTTCCCGAAGCCGAAGCCGAAGCCGAAGCCGAAGCCGAAGCCGAAGCCGAAGCCGAAGCCGAAGCCGAAGCCGAAGCCGAAGCCGAAGCCGAAGCCGAAGCCGAAGCCGAAGCCGAAGCCGAAGCCGAAGCCGAAGCCGAAGCCGAAGCCGAAGCCGAAGCCGAAGCCGAAGCCGAAGCCGAAGCCGAAGCCGAAGCCGAAGCCGAAGCCGAAGCCGAAGCCGAAGCCGAAGCCGAAGCCGAAGCCGAAGCCGAAGCCGAAGCCGAAGCCGAAGCCGAAGCCGAAGCCGAAGCCGAAGCCGAAGCCGAAGCCGAAGCCGAAGCCGAAGCCGAAGCCGAAGCCGAAGCCGAAGCCGAAGCCGAAGCCGAAGCCGAAGCCGAAGCCGAAGCCGAAGCCGAAGCCGAAGCCGAAGCCGAAGCCGAAGCCGAAATCAGTGTCGCGGCGCCGGAACTGGATTCAATAGTCTTTCAGCAAAAACACCGCCAACCTTTCCCCTGGGGCTGGACGGTTCTGTCACTTTTGGCAGCCGCTCTCATCGCCGCGCAATATCTTTTCTTCTACGCGGACCAGCTGGCCAGAAATACCGAATATCGTCCCTGGATACAGCGCTATTGCGAGTTCACTGGCTGTACGGTGCCGGCCATTCGCGACATCTCCAAAATCACCAGCGACCAGCTACTGGTATACAGTCGACCGGAAAGTCCAGGCGCCCTGACGGTAGATGCCGTCATCATCAATCACGCCGATTTCGCCCAGCCGTTTCCGGACCTGCTGCTGAGTTTTGAAAATTTACAGGGAGAGGTTGTCGCCCAGCGGCGCTTCAGACCGAAGGAATACCTCAGCGGTGAGCTGGCCGGCCAATCGATGATGCCGGCAAGGCAGCCGGTGCGCCTGTCTCTGGCACTGGTTGACCCTGGTCAAAAGGCCGTCAGTTACTCACTTTTCATCCTGGAATAACTTTTTCCACACCCCAAGTGCGGGTATTATAGCCACCCCCCTTTCCCGACACCGCTCATCGAGGCACACCACCTTGGTCACCATCGGCAATCACGCGCTGGCATCACGGACTATTCTGGCCCCCATGGCCGGCGTGACCGACCGTCCGTTTCGCCAATTGTGCAAACGCCTGGGTGCCGGCATGACGGTATCGGAAATGGTCACTTCCGACACGAGCCTCTGGAACAGTCGCAAAAGCCGCCAGCGCTTACCCCATCAGGACGAACCCTCCCCGAGCTCGGTTCAGATCGCCGGCAGCATTCCTGCCATGATGGCCGAAGCGGCGCGTTGCAATGTGGAGCTGGGTGCCGAGATCATCGACATCAACATGGGCTGCCCCGCCAAGAAGGTCTGCAAACGAGCTGCCGGTTCAGCCCTGTTGAAGGATGAAAGCCTGGTGGCCGAGATACTCGCCGCCGTAGTCGCGGCCGTGGATGTACCTGTCACTCTGAAGATACGCACCGGATGGGACCTGGAGCACCGCAACGCGGTGACTATCGCCCGCCTGGCCGAAGACTGCGGCATACAGGCACTGGCGGTACACGGCCGCACCCGGGCCTGCCGATTCAACGGCGAGGCTGAGTACGACACCATTGCCGAAGTAGTGGACGCTGTTTCCATACCGGTATTTGCCAACGGTGATATCCATACCCCCCAGCAGGCCAAACAGGTGCTCGACCACACTGGTGCCGCCGCTGTGATGATCGGCCGCGCGGCCCAGGGCAATCCCTGGCTGTTCCGGGAAATAAACCATTTTCTGGCAACCGGGACTGAGGTCGCCCCTCCCTCCCGCCAGGAACTGGCCGACACCATTTGCGACCATGTCTGCGCCATCCATCAACATTATGGCGACTATCTGGGAACACGGATTGCCCGCAAGCACATAGGCTGGTACGTTGGCAATCTGCCGAGCGGTGAGACATTTCGGAAGTACTTCAACAAGCTGGACGACCCCAGCAAACAACGACAAAGCCTGAATCATTTTCTGACAGGCCAAGAAGAATGGGACACAGCCGCATGAGCGCTATTGATACCTTTACTATTCAGGCGGAGATGACCGCCGAACATGTGGAGACCGGTCACCGCCACGAATCTCTTCATCAATGCGTGGCCCACGCACTGCAACAGTACTTCCTGCACCTGGACGGCCAGCCGGCGAACGATCTCTATCAGCTGGTACTCAGCGAAATTGAACCCCCCATGCTCGAGGCGGTGTTGACCTATACCCGCAACAATCAGAGCAAGGCAGCGGAAATGCTCGGACTGAACCGCGGCACGCTGCGCAAAAAACTCAAACAATACAATCTGCTATAAGAATCTGAGGACACCATGAGCGACCTGCGAAAAGTTTCCCGCGCCCTGATCAGCGTTTCCGATAAAACCGGCATCGTCGAATTCGCCCGCGCCCTGGCCGATCAGGGAGTGGAACTGCTGTCCACCGGCGGCACCCACCGACTGCTGAAAGATAACGGTATCGCCGTGCGCGAAGTGTCCGACTACACCGGCTTTCCGGAAATGATGGACGGCCGGGTCAAAACCCTACACCCGAAAGTGCATGGCGGCATCCTCGGCCGCCGCGGCACTGATGACGGAGTGATGGCCGAACACGGCATTCTGCCCATCGACATGGTGGTGGTGAATCTGTACCCCTTCGCGGCCACTGTCGCAGATCCCAACTGTGACCTGCCCACCGCCATTGAGAATATCGATATCGGCGGTCCCACCATGGTTCGCTCCGCAGCCAAGAACCACAAGGACGTCGCTATCGTCGTTAACGCCAGCGACTACAATGCCGTGCTGGACGAAATGCAGGGTAACGGCGGCCAGCTCAGCTACGACACCCGTTACGGCCTGATGGTGAAAGCGTTTGAGCATACCGCCGCCTACGACGGCATGATCGCCAACCACTTTGGAGCCCGCAACACTGCCAACGAGAAGCGCGATTTCCCCGACACCTTCAACATGCAATTCCTGAAGAGCCAGGAAATGCGCTACGGTGAGAATCCGCACCAGAAGGCCGCCTTCTACGTGGAAGCCAATCCCGTTGAAGCATCCGTTGCCACCGCCAAACAACTGCAGGGCAAGGAGCTGTCCTACAACAACGTGGCCGACACCGACGCCGCGCTGGAGTGCGTGAAATCGTTCACCAAGCCGGCCTGCGTGATCGTGAAACACGCCAACCCCTGCGGCGTGGCCGTGGTACCGGATGCCGATGGCGGCATTCGCAAGGCCTACGACCTGGCCTTTGCCACTGACAGCGAATCCGCGTTCGGCGGCATCATCGCCTTCAACCGTGAACTGGATGCTGAAACGGCCCAGGCCATTGTCGACCGCCAGTTTGTCGAAGTGATCATTGCCCCCAAAGTCACTTCAGAAGCGGCAGCCATCGTTGAGGCCAAGAAAAATGTCCGCCTGCTGGCAAGTGGCGAATGGCCCGCCCAGCGCACCGCCGGTTTCGACTTCAAGCGGGTCAACGGTGGCCTGTTGGTGCAGGACCGCGACAACGGCATGATCACGGAAGCAGACCTGAAAGTGGTAACCGAACGAGCCCCTACCGAACAGGAGCTGCACGACCTGATCTTTGCCTGGAAAGTGGCCAAGTACGTCAAATCCAACGCCATCGTCTACGCCAAGAACCGTCAGACCGTGGGTGTTGGCGCCGGCCAGATGAGCCGCGTCAACTCCGCACGAATCGCTGCCATCAAGGCAGAACACGCCGGTCTTGAAGTGAAAGGCGCGGTGATGGCCTCCGATGCGTTTTTCCCGTTCCGGGACGGCATCGACAACGCCGCCAAGGTGGGCATTAGCTGCGTGATTCAGCCCGGCGGCTCGATCCGCGACGACGAGGTGATCGCCGCTGCCAACGAGCACGGCATGGCCATGGTGTTCACCGGCATGCGCCACTTCCGTCACTAACTGTTAGCAACGTTCTAGCTCCGGCTATTACATTGATTTTGCGGCGATTGTGCCAGACCGGTACAATCGCCGCTTTCATTTCAGGCAAGAGAACTACCCATGAATATTCTGGTGATCGGCTCCGGGGGCCGGGAACATGCACTGGCGTGGAAAGCTGCGCAGGGTGAGGGCGTTGAAACGGTTTTCGTGGCTCCAGGCAATGCCGGCACGGCACTTGAACCCAACCTTAAGAATGTTGCCATTGATGTTGGTGATTTTGCGTCACTGGCAGAATTTGCCGAGCAAAACGATGTCGGCCTGACCATTGTCGGCCCGGAACAGCCGCTGGTGGACGGCGTCGTCGACTTCTTTGCCGCACGCGGCCTGCGCGCCTTCGGTCCCAGCAAGGGCGCTGCGCAACTGGAAGGCTCCAAGGCCTTCACCAAGGATTTCCTGGCCCGCCACAACATTCCCACCGCGGAATACTGCAATTTCACCGAGATCGAACCGGCCCTAGTCTACTTGCGGGAGAAGGGCGCGCCCATTGTGGTGAAAGCTGACGGCCTGGCGGCGGGCAAAGGTGTGATCGTTGCCATGACCCTCGACGAGGCGGAAAACGCCGTGCGCGACATGCTGGCGGGCAATGCCTTCGGCGAAGCCGGCCACCGAGTGGTGATTGAGGAATTCCTGGCCGGGGAAGAGGCCAGCTTTATCGTGATGGTGGACGGCGAACACATCCTGCCGATGGCCACCTCCCAGGACCACAAGGCCCGGGACGACGGCGACAAGGGACCCAACACTGGCGGCATGGGAGCCTACTCACCGGCACCAGTGGTCACCCCCGAAATCCACAACCGCGTTATGGCCGAGGTGATTCTCCCCACCGTCAAAGGCATGGCTGCGGAAGGCAACAGCTACACCGGCTTTCTTTACGCCGGTCTGATGATCATGGCCGACGGCAGCCCCAAGGTGATCGAGTACAACTGCCGCTTCGGCGACCCTGAAACCCAGCCCATCATGATGCGCCTGAAATCTGACCTGGTTGCCCTGTGCAACGCGGCACTGGACAAATCCCTTGATCGCTGCGAAGCCATCTGGGATGAGCGCGCGGCACTGGGAGTAGTATTGGCTGCCGGCGGCTACCCCAATGACTACGGCAAGGGCGATGTCATTTCAGGACTGCCCAGCACTGAACAGGAAGACCGCAAGGTATTCCACGCCGGCACCAAAGAGATTGATGGTCAGGTCACCACCAATGGCGGCCGCGTACTCTGCGCGGTAGGCCTGGGTAACAGCGTGTTCGAAGCACAGCAGCGCGCCTATGAGCTGACTCGGCAGATCAACTGGGACGGCGTCTACTACCGCACCGATATCGGCTATCGGGCAGTGGCGCGGGAACAAGGCAAGTAAGTTCCACCTATGCATACTCCAGTAAAAAGCCCGGCTGGAGCCGGGCTTTTTCTTTTGCTTTATCAAATCGATTAGACACGCACCAGATTGCGCTCACTGGCCCACTGCCGCAGCTGCGCAAGCTTTTCTGCCATCACCAGTGAGAGAGGCGCGGTCTTGGCCAGCTCCGCCAGCAGTAACGACTGACTGACAACTTCATTCTGAGCCAGGGCACTGTACAGCGCTGCCACCACCGCCTGCTCAATTTCAGCGCCAGTAAAGCCCTCTGAAGCCACTACCAGCTCTGTCAGCTGGAATCTTGTCACATCCAGCTCGCGCTTGCCCAGGTGAATGCTAAAGATCGCCTCGCGGGTGGTTGCGTCCGGCAGGTCGACAAAAAACAGCTCGTCCAGCCGCCCCTTGCGCACCAGTTCTGGTGGCAGGCGAGCAATATCATTGGCTGTAGCCACTACAAATACCGGCTCACGCTTCTCAGCCAGCCAGGTGAGCAACGTGCCCAGCACCCGCTGGGAGGTACCGGAGTCCGCACTATCCCCGGAGATCCCTTTTTCGATTTCGTCGATCCACAACACACAGGGGGACATTTTTTCCGCCAGGGCCAGGGACTCCCGCAGGTTGCGCTCGGTCTCACCGTGGAACTTGTTGTACAGCGCCCCCATGTCGAGGCGCAGCAGCGGCACCTGCCACAACCCGGCCACCGCCTTCGCCGCCAGACTTTTGCCACCGCCCTGGACACCCAGTAGCAGGATGCCCCGCGGAGACTCGATACCGGGAGCGGCCCTTTCTCCGGCAAAAACGTTGCGACGCGCTTCCAGCCAGGCTTTCAGGTTGTCCATACCGCCGACAGCGGCAAATTTCTCGGTGTCGTACTCGTAACTGAGCACACCCTCCAGATCCATCAGCTTGAATTTGGCCCGATTGACCTCCGGCAGATCGGTGTCGGTAATTGCTCCGTCGTCGATGATGGCCCCGCGCACCAGGTGGCGCACTTCCCCCTGAGTGAGGCCTTTCAGGTTGGCCACCAACTGCTGCAGTGTGCCGTTATCGGTTTTGACTTTGCGCCCGCCATTGCCCTGAGCCCAGTGTTTCGCCTCTTCGCGAATCAGGGTGAGGATCTGCTCATCATTGGGCAGAGACATGCTGAAGCGAGCACCCAAACGGGACAGTTCCGGGGGTAATTGCAGACGGTGACTGAGTAAAATCACGGTGATCTGCCCGGCGTTGTTACGCAGGGCAATGTCTTTCAGCAAGCGCACATTTTTCGGTTCGTCTTGAAGCCAGGGATGAAAGTCGCAGAGCACGTAATAGCCAGGTTCGGCCCGCTCCTTCAAGAATGACAGCACCGCTTCCGGCTCCGTGTACTGGCTGTTGCCCGCCAGTTGCAGACCAAAATCCGATCGCCTCAAGCCATCGGTGAGGGTCCATTGGAACAGGGGTTTATCCCGCTGTCTTGCCACCCGCAACAACAAGTCTATGGCTCTCGGTTCTTCATGGGTTTCGAGCACCACCAGTGGCACCCGGCTGTCGACAATCAATCCAAGATCGTGGGCATCCTGCATCCGCTAACTTTCCTTTTGTTCACTATTTCTCAACCAGACTTCAATACCCTGAGCATTGAGTTCGATGTCCATGTTCAGCTCATCGACGATTGCTGCCACATCGGCATCAGGCCACTGTCCAGCAATGTGCTCACCCAGCATACCAGCCAGCTGCTGGGCAATCAGAGACTCGCGCTCTTCATTTTTTTCCATCCCCTGAGCCATAGAGCTCCACTCACGGATTTGCTCCTTCAGGGTTTGCACGTAACTGGCGGGGTGCTCAAGCACACCGTAGTGCGTCAGGTACATCCGCTCTGGCTCGTAACTCATCAACAGCTCCAGGGAATCGAGCAGTCGGTCCGGGTTGAACTGTACCGGCGTGGTAGTGGGCATGACAAAGCGGTCACCGCCCAGGGAGTCAAAACAATAGGAGAGCCCAAAAGTATCACCGGTAAACCACCCCTTGCTGGCCGCATCCCAGACACAGAAATGGTGCTCCGCATGACCAGGCGTGTGGCGGACCTCCAGAGAACGGCTACCCAACTGGATGCGGGCACCATCCTCGGCAGCCAACACCCGTTGCTCCGGAACGGCGATCAGTTCTCCGTACAGTTCCTCGTAGGTTTCCTCACCGTAGACGGCGATCACCCCCTCAATAAGCCTGGCGGGATTGATCATGTGCCTGGCACCCCGAGGATGCACCACCAGGGTGGCATTTTCACATCGCTGCATTAACAATCCCGCACCCCCGGCATGGTCCAGATGAACGTGGGTGGGGACAACATAACGAACGGCGTCGAAAGACAGGCCGAGCCCGCCCAGCACGGCCTCAATCGCCGCCACGGTGTGAGCCGTGCCTGTTTCGATAATGGCTACCTGGGTACCTTCCACCAGCAGATAACAACAGGCCAGCCCCTCCCTGATGTAACAGGCATCCACACAGTAAATACCGTGCCCAAGTTGCTCCTTTGTAGCCCCTTTCATCTGTAGCCCCCTGTTTCGTTTGCGATTTTGCTACAATAGTCCGTCATCAACCAGTTAACCATTAGACCAATGAACTCCAGACGACACACTCTTTTCGACGGACTGTTGCTGCAAGTGGACCGCGCCCTGCGCACCCTGGTGGCCGATGCGCCAACCCCGGCCCGGAGTTCTCCCGCAAAAGTGGCCGGAGAGCAGCCCCTGAGTGAAGAGGAAAAACGTCATGCTGCCGGGCTGATGCGGGTCAATCACTCTGGGGAGGTCTGTGCACAGGCGCTCTACCAGGGACAGGCCATGACTGCCAGATTGCTTTCAGTCCGCCAGGACATGGAGCTGGCCGCCGATGAAGAAATCGATCATCTGGCCTGGTGCGAGGAGCGGGTCAAGCAACTGGGCAGTCATACCAGCGTTCTTAACCCGCTTTGGTACGGTCTGTCCTTTGGCATAGGCGCTACCGCGGGACTGATCAGCGACAAACTGAGCCTGGGATTTGTCTCTGCTACAGAGGAGCAGGTTTGCCATCACCTGCAAAGCCACCTGCAGAAGCTCCCCCCCCAGGACGATAAAAGCCGCGCCATTGTCGGGCAAATGCTGAAAGATGAAGCCCGGCACGCCCACACGGCACAGGAAGCGGGCGGTGTAAGATTTCCGTCGCCGGTAAAGGCGCTCATGAGCCTGGTTTCCAAGGCGATGACTGAGACCAGTTATCGCATTTAGATCTGAGGCGGGTTGCAGTGTTGCAGCCAGGGCTAGCGGGAACGAGCCGCCAGCTTTGCCTTTTCCTTGATGTCCTGAACGATGCCGATGATCTGCTCTTTGACCCACTGGTGGGCAGGCGATTTGATGGTGCGCGCGTGCTGCACCAGTACTACCGGTACGGTATTGTCGAAATCCAGCTCTTCTGGGTAGGCTTTGCGCACAATACCGTAGCTTTCCCCCTCCATTTTCAGGTCGTGCATGGTAGCCATCATCAGGCAATCGGTTTGCCACAAGGCATCCATGGCAGTCATCAACTGAGTGGTCACCAGGGTTTTCTTGCGCCTTAGACCAAGTTTAGCGAGCTCTCGGTCAAAGCGACTCTCCACCCGGGCAGATACCTCTCCTGACAGCAACAGGTAGTACTGGATAAATGGATACTCCAGCATTTCCCGCAGAGTTAGTTTCTCCTTCTCCGCCAAGGGATGACCGGTGCGCATCCATACTGCCGGGGTAAAGCTGCCCAGCGGTGTCACATGGAATTCACTACCGTAGGGGCGGGCGATTTCAATGGTAAAGTCCAGGCTTCCATCCTCGAGTGCCCGAGCTTCTTCTCCCGCCTCACTGATGAGCGTCAACGACATGAAAGGGGCTTCGCTGATCACCCGGCGCGTCAGCTCGGGGATCACCTGAACAGCAATGAATTCAGCTGTCATGATCCGTATTTCGCCGTCATAGGTCTGCGGTTCGAAATTCCCCTGAACCACCAACTCCGATACTCCGGACAACACCAGTGGCAGCTTTGTAGCGAGCTCTACTGCACGCGGCGTGGGTATCAAGCCGCGACCACTGCGTATAAACAGCGGATCATCAAACAGCTCTCGCAGTCGCTGTAACGTTTTACTCATGGCGGGTTGTGTAATGTACAGACGCTCTGCCGCCTTTGTAACACTCTGCTCCTCCATCAACACCTGAAGAGCCACTAGCAGATTGAGATCGATCCTGGCAAGGATTTTGGTAACCACAATAATTACTCTGAATTATGTTCGTTATTATATTAATACATTTGAGTAATGCTGTGTCGACAACTACATTTTGAATCGAAGCAACGCCGTTCAATCGCCGAGATTCATAGGGTCTACCCCCCACCCTCTCACCATTTGGGTAACCTCATTGAACGCGTGAGATCACCGGATGAACAAAGCACCCCCCTCGCTTTTATCCATCCCCTGATCGCGCTTCAATCTCTTACTCCCTCTAGATCTTTTTAAGGCAGCGTAAGCTGCCTTTTTTTATGCCCATCCGGATAATAAATACCAGTTATTTTCAAAATAAAAAGAATGCATTTCATTTATGTTAAGATTTTCCCTAAAGTGACACCCATAGTTTGCCGAGGTAGGCACATGGTTTAGGCAAAAGCCTAGTTACGGGGCCATACCTACCGAAGCGCAATCCTCCTAGTTGACATTTTCTACCCCCTCTTAACATCCTTCTGGGCAGCGTAAGCTGCCCATTTTTTTTAGGGTTTAATTACTTCAGAGAGTGAAAAGAACCAGCCACCCACGGCAGCCGGGGAGAAGGGCTATTCAACGGACTGGATTTCGTAGCTGTGGGTGATCTCGACACCACCGCGAGACAGCATGATTGATGCGGAACAGTATTTCTCCGCGGACAACTTCACTGCATTGGCTACCTGGTTTTCTTTCAGGTTGCGGCCTGTGACCAAAAAATGGATATGGATTTTGGTGAACACTGCAGGCACTTCGTCAGCCCGCTCCGCCTCTATCTCGGCCACGCAACCCACTACGCCCTGGCGACTCTTCTTGAGGATATGCACCACGTCGAAAGAAGAACAACCCCCCATACCACTGAGCACCACCTCCATGGGGCGGGCACCCTGATTGCATCCCCCATGATCAGGAGGACCATCCATCACGATTTGATGACCACTTTCCGTTTCTGCCACGAATTTGGCGTCGCCGCCCCAGGAAACCTTGGTTTTCATGCCTACCTCAGTTCAAAAATGTCGAGAGCCTAACATAATTGATGCGTCGTTACTCATAGAATTGGCGGTCCAATACCCAAAAGCCTGCCGCCTCAGGAGGATGCTCATGGATAATCCCAACTTGGCCAACGAAGAGTTTGTGCCCATAATGGGCTCACTGTTCGAAAAACAATACAAGCACAAAAGAGAGGATCCCGAGTTGGCACCGGCACCGATTACCCCTCATATTCCGAACGTGGAAGAATTTCTTTCACACTGTCACCGACGCAAGTACTCCGCCAAAAGTACCATCATCTACGCTGGCGACGAAGGAGATACTCTCTCCTATATTGTCAAAGGTTCAGTCACCGTACTGATCGAGGATGACGACGGCAGAGAGATGATCGTCGCCTACCTGAATGAAGGTGATTTTTTTGGCGAAATGGGCTTGTTCAAGCAGCGCGATCGCAGCGCCTGGATTCGCGCCAAAACCGAGTGCGAGGTCGGAGAGATCAGCTACAGCAAGTTTCAGGACCTGACCAAGGCTCATCCGGAATTTCTGTTCGCCATTGGAGTGCAGATGGCCAAACGCCTGCGCGATACCACCCGTAAGGTGGGCGACCTGGCGTTCCTGGACGTCACCGGTCGTGTGGCTCGCACCCTGCTGGACTTATGCAAGGAACCGGACGCCATGACTCACCCCGATGGCATGCAGATCAAAATCACCCGCCAGGAAATCGGCCGCATCGTCGGCTGCTCCCGCGAGATGGTGGGCCGGGTATTGAAAACCCTGGAAGACCAGGAGCTGGTCTCCGTCAAGGGCAAAACCATGGTGGTGTTCGGCACCCGGTAATGCACCTTCCTCGTAAAAAGGTGCAAAAGGCCTCTGACGAGGCCTTTTTTATGTCCGTCTGCAATTGAGTCCGAGCTATAACGTTTCTATCATCACCCTAAACACCACGGAGGTGCAGTCATGCAGGACGTCAGTTATCCCATCAGCGGTTCTTGCCAATGCGGCCTGATCACCTATGAACTACTGGAACCCCCACTGCGGGTGATAGCCTGCCACTGTCGAGAATGTCAGAAGCTCTCTACCAGTGCCTTCAGCCTGACCGCCATGGTGAAAGTAGAGTCCATTCGTTTCAACGGCCCGCTCAAGCACTGGGAAAGAATGGCAGATAGCGGCAATGTCAACAGCGCAGAATTCTGCCCTGAGTGCGGCAATCGCATCTTTCACTACAACCCCGCACAGCCGGAAATCATCAAACTGAAGCCGAGCACTCTGGCAGACACCCGCATCATCCAGCCCACACTGCACGTCTGGGTCAGCGAAAAACAGGACTGGTTCGAAATCCCGGAAGGCGTGGAACAGCATCCGACACAGCCCTGGTAGGGGCACGCCAATCTACCACTACCCATAAAAAAGCCCCGCAGAAGCGGGGCTCTCTATGAAATCAAATCCTGGCAACCGGATTGGCTATTTGAGAAAAGCGTTTGCGAGGCAGCCCGCTCAAGGCAAAAATCAGCGAGATGGGAGAGCTTATTTGCAATAAGTGACCGAATTGAGCCGATTTTTAACACCGAGCGGGCAACACAGCTAGCTTTTAGTTGAACATTTCCAGCAGCTTGAGACCGGGCTCTTCGGCCCGCATAAAAGTTTCACCCACTAGGAAGGCGTTAACATTGTGTCCGCGCATGGCGGCCACATCATCAATGGTCAGGATGCCGCTCTCTGTCACCACGATGCGATCATCGGGGATTTTATTCAGCAGCCCGAAAGTCGTGTCGAGAGTGGTGTTGAAGGTGTTCAGATCCCGGTTATTGATACCAATCATCGGATTGTCTATCAGCAGGGCGCGATCCAGTTCGTCCTCGTTGTGCACCTCAATCAGCACATCCAGCCCCAACTCCCTGGCCGTATCGTGCAGACCTTCCAGTTCGAACTGCCCCATGGCCGCCACAATCAACAGAATGCAGTCAGCGCCCAGCACATAGGATTCATACACCTGGTAGGCGTCCATGATGAAGTCCTTGCGCAACACCGGCAGGCGAGTCGCCTCCCGTGCCATTTTCAGATACTCATCAGAGCCCAGGAAGAACTCCTCTTCGGTCAGCACAGAAAGGCAGGCCGCACCGCCCTTCTCATAACTACGCGCGATGCTCACCGGATCAAAGTCCTCGCGAATGATCCCTTTGCTGGGAGAGGCTTTTTTGACTTCGGCAATGACCGCCGCCAAGCCCTGATCTATCTTGAACTGCAGGGCCGAGGCAAAACCACGGATTTCGCGGGGCTCCTGGCACCGCTCCTTCAGTTCCTCCAGGGAAACTTGCTGACTGCGGCGGGCCACTTCTTCCGCCTTGCGATCGAGAATTTTTGTGAGCACAGTGGGCTGATTCATTACGGAATTCATCTTCTTTCGTCCAATTCTTTCAGGCAGCGGGTAAATGCTGCCAGATCATCTATCTTGGCTTTGGCCAGGCCACTACCAATCGCATCCTGAGCCAGGCTAACACCTTCCTCCAGGCTGGCAGCGATCCCCGCCGCATACAGTGCCGCACCGGCATTGAGCGCCACCATATCGGAAGCGCTGCCACCATCTTTGGACAACGCCCGCTTCACCATGACCAGGCTCTCTGATGCGTCGGCCACCCGCAAGTCCTGGAGATCGCCTCTAACAAACCCGAAATTCTCAGGCGCTACAACGTATTCGCTGATCTCACCATTGCGCAGCTCGGCGACCCAGGTCTCCGAGGCGATGCTGATCTCATCCAGACCATCAGCTGAATGCACCACCAGCACATGGTTAGCACCCAATTCGCGCATCACTTCCGCCACCGGACGCAGCCAGCGGCGGTCGTACACTCCCAGCAGCATATTGGGCACCCGCGCGGGATTGGTCAGCGGGCCCAGCAGGTTGAATACCGTGCGCGCCCCCAGCTCCCGGCGCGGGCCGATGGCATGTTTCATGGCGCTGTGGTGATTCACCGCGAACATGAAACCGACACCAACTTCCCCGACACAGAGCGCCACCTGCGATGGTGACAGATCCAGGCGAACACCGGCGGCTTCCAGCAGATCCGCGCTACCACTTTTGCTGCTGACGGAGCGATTGCCGTGCTTGGCCACCTGGGCACCGGCAGCGGCCGCCACAAAGGTGCTGGCGGTGGACACATTGAACAGGCCAGAGCTGTCTCCGCCGGTTCCCACAATGTCCACCAGATACTCACCGCCGACTTCCACCGGCGCCGCCAGCTCGCGCATCACCTGGGCTGCGGCGGTTATCTCCGCTACCGTTTCGCCCTTCATGCGCAGACCCACCAGAAAGCCGCCGATTTGGGCATCGGTCGCAGCTCCGGTCATGATCTGCTGCATCACTTCGCGCATCTCGGCAATAGTCAGATCGCGTCGTTCGAGCACAGCGGCTATGGCCTGTTGAATATCCATCGTCGCTCAACCCTTCAAAAAATTGGCCAGCAGGTCGTGACCGTGCTCGGTGAGAATGGATTCCGGATGGAACTGCACTCCCTCAATGGCAAACTCCTTGTGGCGCAGGCCCATGATCTCATCCACCTCACCCTGTTCATTCTGGGTCCAGGCAGTAATCTCGAAACAATCCGGCAGCGTTTCACGCTTCACCACCAGCGAGTGGTAGCGGGTCGCCTCGAAGGGGTTGGACAGGCCGCGGAAAACCCCGGTGTTGGCGTGGTAGATCAGCGAGGTCTTGCCATGCATCACCTGGCGGGCGCGAACCACGTCGGCACCAAAAGCCTGACCGATACTCTGGTGTCCCAAGCAGATACCCAACATCGGAATCTTGCCGGCAAAGATTTTTATCAATGGCACCGAGATGCCAGCCTCATTGGGCGTGCACGGGCCGGGGGAAATGACAATTTTCTCCGGCGCCAGCTCTGCCACCTGCTCCAGGGTGATTTCATCGTTGCGCACCACTTTTACGTCGGCGTGCAATTCACCCAGGTACTGGACCACGTTGTAGGTAAAGGAGTCGTAGTTATCAATCATTAATAGCATACGGGCATTACCTTATTGTTTTAATTGCAAATTTTATCAAAGCGATGGTAACCATACCCGCATTCATACCCGCAATTTCAATCACTGCTTATTTACACACATATCAATTAAAATTTAAAAACCGGAGTCCAACATTGAGCTACAACCGGTTCGCTCAGAATCCGAGCTCAAGGACAAAACTTACTAGGGCCATACTACCAGAAATCGATGATAGCTTGTCGTACTACACCGATGATGGTGCAGTTGCCGTTGATCGGTATTGCAGGGTATTGCGGGTTCAAAGGTTTTAGATACTTCTGTTCACCATCAATAACCAACTGCTTAAAGGTTGCTTCTTTCGAATCATCCAAACGCGCAACAACCAATGAACCTGAAGAGTAAGGTAACTCAGGATCAACAACGATCACTGCCCCCTCAGGTATGGATTTTTTTCCGCTTGGATTTTCCATACTGTCGCCTTTTACGCGAAGTGCGAAACAACCCTCATGTGCTTTCCCAGTGACTTCACGCCACTCCTCAGCATCTTCATGGGCAAATCCCTCCGCTATTTCAGTCCAATCACCGGCCTGAACCCAGTTAATGAGAGGAATTCTTCCCTTAATATCAGGCCCGACTTCTACATTACCGACCCCCAAGCCAATCTCGCCATCACCTGTGGCGAGCCAATGAGCATTCACGCGAAGCGCCTCCGCGATCTGCATGGTGTAACGAGACCTAGCCGATTTACCAGAGCAAATCTGGCTGATCGACTGCTGTTTGATACCAATGCGACGAGCCAACTCAGACTGAGTTACCCCAGTAAGCTGCAAGGCATGGTTTAGTCGTTCGGATAAAGTTTTCATAAGCCCGCATTCTACAAATAAAACTGTAGTCTTTCAACAATTTTAACTGTTGACTTATCTACAGTTTAAACTGTAACATTCAATCTTGTAACAGTTATTATTGTAACAGGAGACGGTATGGAAGTGTTCAACACGACACAAAAACATCTCCGCCGTGCCATTGACTTGGTCGGCGGGCAATCAGCATTAGCAAGAGCCATCAACTCAAAACAGCAAAACGTCTGGTTTTGGTTGAATAAATCAGGGCGTGTTCCCGCTGAATTCGTTTTACCCATCGAACAAGCTACGCAAGGACAGGTAACCCGATCTCAGTTAAGACCGGACATCTATCCCGAATGCCCAAGCGAGCTGAAAGCCAGTAACCAGTAGGATTAAGGGCAAATAATGGTCAGCATTTTACGTAAACACAAAAGCGAGTTCCTCCATGCGTGATTATGGCAAGGTCTATACCCGCTTTTGGCTAAAGCAAAATGTTTTGTCCTGGAGTGACTCAGCGAAGTTGCTAGGACTGTATTTGCTTACATGCCCACATTGTAATTTGCTTGGCTGCTTTCGACTGCCGATTGGTTACGTTGCTTCTGACTTGAACTGGGATGAGCAACAGGTTGCCAAGACGTTAAGTGAGTTAGAACAAGATCAGTTCCTGATTCGTTGCGAGGCATCTGGTTGGACTTTGATTCGAAGCTTTCTGAAGCACAACCCAATCGAAAACCCAAACCAAGGTAAGGCAGCCTTTCGGTTGCTTAAAGATGTACCTGCCGACTTCATTGGTATGGCATCGCTTTTGAAATCTCTTGCCGCTTTTCAAGCTCGGCTACCAGAAGAGTTTTCATCATTGTTTATGCCTGATGGCAACCCGGTAAGGGACTCTCAACGGTCGGATGACTCTGAGAGAAGCAATAAACCAACAGTTAAAACTGTTGACCACATACAGTTTGAAGACTTCTGGGATGTACAAATACGCAAAGAAAAAAAAGCGAAAGCCAAAGAAGAATGGCTACGCATGGGCCTCAATGAAGACCATGAACTCGCCTTGGAAGTGCTAACACGCTGGAAAGAGCAACGAGACAACCGATTACAGTATCAAGATCGGACTAAGACCCCTATGCCACATAACTGGCTTTTAAACCGGCAATGGGAAGACGAGTACGTTCGCATTGATGAAGTACAGCAATCATCGACGAGCCTAAAGGGCAGCAATCACCAATTGAATATTGAAGAAAGCAATCGCCGCATTGCTGAAAGCTGGGCCGGACCGGGTATTCGGGAGGTTCGTTCAAGTGCAGGAGGTTGATAAACGCGAGTTTGCTGAAGTTTGGGGAGCTGCTTGGGCCATGTATGGCAAAAGCGTATCACCACAATTGCTATCCATCGCATTTGAAGCCCTTCGTGCTTATAGCATTGAAGAAGTGCGAATCGGTCTGACTCGGCATATTCAATCACCGGATACTGGGCAATTTTTTCCAAAGCCCGCTGACGTCATCAAGCATATCGACGGCAACTCGGGCTCAAGAGCCATGGTTGCTTGGAACAAAGTTGACAAGGCTGTTCGTCAGGTTGGCGCTTGGACATCAGTGATGTTTGACGATGCGCTTATCCACCGCGTGATTTCAGATATGGGTGGATGGGTTGAACTCTGCAAGGTTGATGACAGGGAATACCCCTTTAAGCAAAAAGAGTTTTTAACACGCTACCAGGCTTACTTGCTACGGGACGAAGTGGGTGAATACCCAAGGCTATTACAGGGTATTGCAGACCATCAGAACCAGCAAAAAGGATTTGATATGCAAGCGCCTGTTGCCGTAGGCGACTGGTCAAAAGCGGCACAAGTTTATACGAGAGGCATCGCCGACTTTAGCGCAGTGCCATTAAAAAGAATAAGCCCGAAAGCCATTCAGGCGCTTCTCGGAAATCAATTAGAGGACAAAAATGAAAACGATTAAAGCAAAAACCATTGCCCTAGTGATAGCCATGTCCGCAAGCACTTCAGTCTATGCGTTTCCGGGCTATCAGTGGGAAAAAGCAGCACAAAGTGTTGGTATTGATCCAGTCATGCTCTACGCCGTTGCCTTGGCTGAGTCGGCCTCACATCGAGGTCTTAACATGACCAGTCCATGGCCATACGCAATTCGCAATGGTTCAAATGCAACCTACGCCAAATCTAAGACAGAAGCGGAGCAACTGTTAAACCAAGCACTGCAAGAGAGTGAAAAATACCAGCTCGATATTGGCCTAATGCAAATCAATTTGCATTGGCATGGGCATCGGGTGAGCTCAGCGGCGGAACTGCTAGACCCCATCACCAACCTTACCGTCGGCTCCAGTATTTTGGCCGAAGCAATCAAGTCTTCACCTAACGATTTAGAGCTTGGCATAGGCCGCTATCACAGTTGGAACGAAGAGCGTGCACGCTGGTATGGGCAAAGAGTGCTTTCTATTTATCGCAATATTTTACATGAACTGGAGGTCCGTCAATGACAACCAATCAACAAGACTTCTATCAATTAAACTTGGCGTACCTGCACGCAGCACGGGAATTGGCGCGCATTGATCCGCAAGAGGCTGTCTTGCGCTTTGGACTTACACGCGATGTGGTTGATGCTCTGATTAATGCTGGTGTTGACGACCTGCAACGAGTGGCGACCTCATCATTCATGCTGTTTCAACCAAGGGGTAACCAAAGCCAACTGATTGAGATGGTGAAGAGCAAAGGCACAGGTATCCCAAGAATCGCTTATTTATTATCAACCCTAAACAACAAGGGGGATGCATGATTGATAACCTGTCCAAAAGTGAGCTGTTTACCCGAGCCTCGCTGCTTATTAAATACGGATTTCGAACAACCATTATCGCGCTCGATACAGGTTTGCCAATCCACATTATCAGAAGGCTCCACAAAGAAGTGACTGGCAAGTCACCTTGTCCTGGTCAATTGCCAGAATCTGATGCCATCGTCAAAAGCAGAAGAGCATTAGTTGAAGGCTCCCTGCTTATGGCGCTTTATGTCAATATTGGTGGTGATAATGTCTACAAGCAATTAAATATCGATGCTTTGATGAAGGCTTACGATGCGTATTTGGTTGCAAGAAAAGAAGCAGATCTTCCAGCTGAGATCCCCTGGAAAAAACTGACCATCAATGAAGGTTGGGTTCTAGCTCGTGATTTAAGATCACAGCTAGCATCCTTACACCGGTGTCGATGCGGCAGTCTGTATTTGACGGTATCTCAACAGCGCATTCAGCTTAAATGTCCTGTGTGCGAGATTATGGCCGAGCAAACCACTAGAGCACTTTTTGAGAACTAAAATGCTGATGCATGATTTGATTGTGCACCGCCCGTGCACTTTGAGAGTACTAAGATGATAAAATTACTTAAATCTTTACCAGCACGCTGCTGGTTTATATCACTGGGGCTTTTTCTGGCGACTTTGGCTGCGGCTCATTTTTTTCCCTCAGAAATATTAACGGCATCTGCCAAGTTAGCGGCTTTGCCATTTCTGATTTGCACCATCGTTTTTTTCAGCTACTTGGGATTCAAAGCAATTGCTAGTCCTATCGGCCTTATAACCATCACCACTATGTTTTTAGCAATCGCATATTGGCAAGCGAGTTGGACAATTTTATGTGTCGGTTTAGCCTTCTTAGGCTTAAGCGGACTAATCCATTTATTTCAAAGACAACTGAAAGATACCGGTCGAGAACTAAGCCTGAGCGAAAAAAAATATTGGTACTGGGTAAACGAATTTGCAGATGGTCGCTCATCTATCCTCCCTAAAAAAACAAGGTCATAGTAAATTGACTGCTTTTTTACTTATACTCAAAAAATTGATTGGCACTTTCGTACTACGAATGAAAAATGCCATTTCCATCAATGAATACGGATCAACTCAAGTTCGTTACCCAGCACAACAGGACAGTTCTTTGACATCCTTGTTAAAGGTTTGGGCGCAGAGCTTCAAACCCTCCACCATAGTCAGGTAAGGGAAAAGCTGGTCGGCTAATTCCGTCACCGTCATACGGTTGCGGATCGCCAGCGCCGCACTCTGGATCAGTTCTCCACCTTCATGCGCCAGAATCTGCGCCCCGATCAGGCGGCCAGTGGCTTTTTCCGTCACCAATTTGATAAAACCATCGGTCTCGAAATTCGCCAGT
>JAWKZV010000004.1:0-290583 GCA_041395745.1 Porticoccaceae bacterium
TTGTGGGTGTCCAATGCCACAACATCCCCTTTTAGGGTATTACCCTGTACATCTTTTTCGGAAACTTCCCAGAGCGCCGACCAAGAGCCCACATCGCTCCATCCACAGTCCATTGGAACAACTACAGCTGAATGCGTTTTTTCCATCACGGCATAATCTATAGACTCTTCCGGGCAATTCAGAAAAGCCTCCCGATCAGGACGGACAAAGTCCACATCCGAACTCGCATCCGCCATGGCCCGACTGCATGCAGACAAAATATCTGGACGATGGTTTCCCAACTCTTCAAGAAATTGACCAGCCCGGAACATGAACATGCCACTGTTCCAGAAATACCCCCCCTCAGCCAAATAGGCTTCGGCAGTCTCTCTGGAAGGCTTTTCTACAAAAGAATCAACGACTCGAGCAGGCCCGTCTTCAAGCACGGCACCACTTCTGATATAGCCATAGCCAGTTTCTGGTGCTGAGGGAACAATCCCAAATGTCACCAATTTGTCCTGAATTGCATAATGCATAGCCTGAGTTACGGCAGATTGGAATGACTGAGGATCTTTAATGGCATGATCCGCTGCCAATACCAACAAGACTGGATCACTGCCCTCCTCCGCATTTTCCAGAGCATAACAAGCAGCCAGAGCTAGTGCCGGGGCAGTATTCCGTCCTTCAGGTTCCAGGAGGATTTTTCCCTGAGCATTCCCCCCTGACCTCAGTTGTTCAGCAACGATAAAGCGATGGTCCTCTCCACATATAAATAGCGGAGGCTGGCATTCCATACCATTTAGGCGGTCACAGGTTTCCTGCAGCATCGTACGCCCTCCCATCAGTGGGAGAAATTGCTTGGGATACAGCTGACGTGACAATGGCCACAAACGGGTTCCAGAACCACCAGCCATAACAACGGGAATTAATGACATAAGCATCTCTCCTACCAGCTTCTGACATGCTGCAAAGTTGCATCCAAGTGAACACACTTTAATGACAGACTCCCATATAGAAGGGAATCACTGCATTATTATTACCAGAGCACGATCACAAGCCAGGCAAACTTAAGTATCACGGCTTAGTGATGACATGCGAAAAATCTTCGACTGAATCGCCACTAGTTAGCTAGACACTTACCAGCCTCATTAAAATACTGACGTTCGTACTCTACAGGTGGCAAGCCATCATTGGAACCATGCTGCCTTCTGGAGTTGTAGAACATCTCGATGTAATTAAATATATCCAGCTTGGCGGATTCGCGTGTTGGATAGATTCTCCGCTTTACCCGCTCTCGCTTTAGCAGCTGAAAGAAGCTTTCAGCAACAGCATTGTCATGACAGTTGCCCCGTCGGCTCATGCTGCCCATCAGTCCATGCGTCTTGAGAAAGTCACTCCAATCATGGCTCGTGTATTGGCTACCCTGATCGGAATGCACCAGCACTGGCTGTTTCGGCTTACGGCGCCAGACGGCCATCAACAGCGCATCGAGAACTAGCTCTTTGGTCATTCTGCTACTCATCGACCAGCCAATGATGCGGCGCGAGAACAGATCCATTACTGCCCCAAGGTAAAGCCAGCCCTCATGGGTTTTGATATAAGTAATATCCGTCACCCATGACTGATCGGGGCGGGCCGGATCAAACTGCCTATCCAGAATATTTGGAGTGACAACATGCTGTTCTCCGCCCCTGGATCTGGGTTTACGATAACCCACTTGAGCCCCAAGTCCTGCCAACTTCATCAACCGGTGTACCCGATTGATACCACAGCGTTCCCCTGTGTCACGGAGGTCCCGGTGAATCTTGCGATAGCCATAGACGCAACCAGACTCCAGCCAAAACTGCTTGATCAGCCCTGTTAGGCGCTCATCTTCCCGCTGACGATTGGATTTTGCTCGCTGCTTCCAGACGTAGTACCCACTGGGATGAACATCGAGCAACTGACACAGCTGGCGGAGTGACTGATGGCCGTGATGCTCTCGGATAAAGGCGTACCTTACTCGGGGTGGCTTGCGAAGTACGCCGCGGCTTTTTTTAGCAAGTCTCGCTCTTCAGTGACCCGTTTCAGCTCTTTCTGTAAACGCCTGATCTCGGCTGCATCATCGGACTTCTGTCGATGCTCTTCAGAATCGGGACCATACTGTTTAATCCAGGCATAAAGGCTGTGGGTGGTTGTGCCCAGCCGAGCTGCCACATCAGCGACACTGTGGCCAGCAAGGGTGACCTGTTTAACGGCTTCGATCTTGAATTCTTCGGGGTAGCGTTTACTGCTCATGTACACCTCTCTTTTTGCTAGTTTATCTAGCTGAAAGGTGTCTAGGAAATTAGTGGCGATTCATTGGCTTGTTATGACCCGCACTTGATTTAAGCTATTCCGTTAATTTAGCAAGCGTAATTTGGTTCTGATTGAATAAATTCTTCAGGAGTCCTGCCATGGCTTTTTACATATTTTATGTATGCAATTTCTCTATATTTTGGCTCTAACTCTTTTAACCAATCTTTATAAAATTTATTTCCTTTTCGAAGATTGCAAGTCACACAACAGTAAACTGTATTTCTTTCAATATCTTCACCACCAAGAGAAAGAGGGTCCATATGATCTCGGTGTAAATATGTTTTATGAGACCTATCCTCAGGGGTCCAATCATAGACCTTAGATATTTTTAGTCCACAATATAGGCAATAATCTCGTCCATCCATTAACGACATAGCATGTTGTTGCTGATGCAACAAAAAGCATGTCTTACAATATTTTCCTCTTGAATTTGGAAATTCATAAATTGTTACAAATTCTTCTATCCCTTTTATATTTTTACATTCTTGGCATCTTTTTTCTTTAATATGGATTTTCTGGACTTTTTTCTTTTTAAAGCTCTTCGATAATATTTCCAACCCTTTCTCAGTTATTACAAATCCATTTCCCTTTGCCCTTACACGCTTATTTTTATCCTTCTTACATATTAAGCAGTTATCAGTAAGTGAATCTCTAGTTTGAGGTGATATAAACTTCCCATTTATAAACGGAAGGTTGCGCTCATCGACAACCATTATCTTTCCATTTTTAAGCAGCTCCAACACCTCCCTTTGAACTTTAGTTATGTTCATAACTTATTTAACCTTACTCTGGAAGAGAGGTTACATAGCGCCGTGGTAAGGGGCAGCCGAAGCAACGCGTAGGCTGTCCCGCGCAGGCCGCGCTTTTTGCGGCCGGAGTGAACTTGACCACCTTGTTAAATTCTGTCATTAAACGGATGCTCAGTTAATACCTGCTTTTGCTCCTCTTCTTTACGAAATGCCCACTCAGAGTTGACGGATTTCAAAAGCTCAATTTCTTTTTTGAACCATAGACGTCTAGAATCTTGACCCTCGACTCTGTTTTTAAGCTCCCATGTTCTCGCAAGATCGCCTACGTCACCTTCTACGAACCAATAAAGAACGTCATCTACATTCTTGGTTTTCTGGCGCTCGAATTCTGAGCCTCTTTCGGTAACTACGAAGTGGTATTCGTCGCCAACTATTTCAACATGCGGAGCACCGGAATGTGTAGGTGAACTAGCGACAGCAAATAAGTAAGCGGGCTTGCTTTCACCACAGAGTTGCTTGCCGATCCGTGCTACTTCTTTTTGAATGTACTCGATACTCTTCATAGGCATTTAACAGTCTGTTAATGAGGCCTTCGGCCTCATAATAATTATTAAAATGCGGCTACTGTAATATATTATTCTGGCAACCATAATCTTCTGTAATACATCGAATTTAATACTAATCCAGACATTTCCAGGTTTCCCAAACCTGTTATCAGGGTCGTATTTTGTTTGGTGGAAAAAAAAGCTGGCAAGCTGCGTGCTTTGCTAATGTGAAATGATGGTTTTGCAGAGTTTTCATAACCACTCCCTGGTTTGAGGTGCGCTTCCAGCAGCAGGCCGCTAGAGCGGCCTTTCCTGACAATTAGCACCAGTATTCCACTCCCACCACTGACTGGCAACTTATCCCAAGGAGCTTACGCTGCAACAAATTGATTAACCGCCCTATCCCACCTATTATCCTCAGGCTTAGCCAACCCGGAGCAGCCATGAGTTTCAGCCACAATCGCGGCCCTTTTCCCGCCACCCGCCTGCGTCGCAACCGCGCCGACGATTTCTCCCGCCGCCTGGTGCGCGAATCGGTGCTGACACCCGACGACCTGATTTACCCGGTGTTTGTGCTGGAGGGTTCCGGCCAGCGCGAGGCGGTTTCCTCCATGCCCGGCATCGAGCGGCTGTCCATCGATCTGCTGGTGCAGCAGGCCCGGGAGATCGCCGATCTCGGCATTCCCATGGTGGCGCTGTTCCCGGTGACGCCGCAGTCTGCCAAGACCCTGTTGGCCGAAGAATCCTACAACCCGGATGGCTTGGCCCAGCGGGCGGTGAAAGCCATCAAGGACGCGGTGCCGGAACTGGGGGTGATGACCGATGTGGCACTGGACCCGTTCACCGTGCACGGCCAGGACGGCATTATCGACAACGATAGCGGCTATGTGCTGAACGACATCACCGTGGAAACCCTGGTGAAACAGGCGCTGTCCCACGCCGAGGCCGGTGCCGATGTGGTGGCACCCTCGGACATGATGGACGGCCGCATCGGTGCGGTGCGCAATATCCTGGAACAGCAAGGCCACGTGAATACCCGCATCATGGCCTATTCCGCCAAGTACGCCTCCAGCTATTACGGCCCATTCCGGGATGCAGTGGGCTCCGCCGCCAATATCAAGGGCGGCGACAAGAAGACCTACCAGATGGACCCGGCCAATAGCGACGAAGCTCTGCAGGAGTGCGCCCTGGATTTGCAGGAAGGGGCGGACATGATCATGGTGAAACCGGGCATGCCCTACCTGGACGTGGTGCGCCGGGTGAAAGACGAATTGAAAGCCCCCACTTTTGTGTACCAGGTGAGCGGCGAGTACGCCATGCACTGCGCGGCGTTTGAGAACGGCTGGCTGAACCGGGAGCAGATCATTCTGGAATCGCTGCTGTGCTTCAAACGCGCCGGCGCCGACGGGGTGCTGACCTATTTCGCGATGGAAGCGGCAAGACTGTTAAACAAATAAGGGATTTTTTCCCAGCTGCTATCCCACAAATTACCGACAAATGAAAAGGGCTGCCAATGGCAGCCCTTTTTCGTGGATTCCTGCGAAATTATACGCCGGAGGCGTCGGCATAGCCGTCGGCATTCAGCAGGTCTTCCAGTTCTTCCGGATCAGACATTTTGATCTTGTAGAACCAGCCGTCGTCGTAGGGGGAATCGTTGATGGTTTCCGGCTTGTTTTCCAGCACGTCGTTTACGGCGACAACTTCACCGGATACCGGCGCATAGATGTCGGAAGCCGCTTTCACGGATTCCACCACACCCGCTTCGTCTCCGGCGGTAACGGTGGAGCCCACCTCGGGCAGTTCCACGTACACCACGTCGCCGAGGGCGTCCTGGGCGTGGTCAGTGATACCCACTGTGACGGTGCCGTCCCCTTCATCGCGAGCCCATTCGTGGGTGCTGGCGTATTTCAGGTCGGATGGGATCTCGCTCATGGTGACTTCCTCAAAAAATAGGATCAAAAACTGCGGGGGATTTTAAACCCGAACGCGCACAAACTGAAGGGTTGGAAAAAGTGTTGTCTGCGGCCTTGTCAGCCCAGCCCCATGGCCTGGCGCACCAACTGGTTTTTCAGGGGGCCGAGGTTGTTGGCAAAGGTCAGGCCGTCATTGCGCAGCAGCCGCAATGGCAGGGCCTGGGATTCAAACAGCCGCTTGAAGCCCTCCATGGTGGCCATCATCCCCAGGTTGTGGGGTTTGCGGCGGCGCTGGTAGCGCTTCAGGCCGGTCAACTCGCCGGGGGACAGCCCCCGCGACAGGGAGCGCTGCACTTCTTCCGCCAACGCCAGCACATCCTGAAAACCGAGGTTCACCCCCTGGCCCGCCAGCGGGTGGATGGTGTGGGCGGCATCGCCCATCAGCGCCACCCCGGGCAGCACGTAGTCCACCGCGTGGCGCTGCCACAGGGGGATGCAGTAGCGCTTGTCCACGGCGGTAACCTCGCCCAGGCAGTGATCGCTGGCCAGCGTCAGGGCGCGACAGAATTCAGCGTCGTCCAGCGCCACCAGCTCTGAGGCCTTCTCCGACTGCTGGGACCAGACAATGGAACAGCGGTGGCAGTCGCCCTGCTCATCTCGCAGCGGCAGGAACGCCAGCGGCCCCTCCGGCAGGAAGCGCTGGCGGGCACTGTAGCCGTGCTCGCGTTCGGTGGTAATGGTGGTGACGATAGCCTGATGGCCGTAGTCCCACTGACGGAGTTGCAGCCCGCACAATTCGCGCACCTTGGAGCGGGCGCCATCGGCGGCAGCGACCAGACGGGTGGCAACGGTTTCGCCGCCATCCAGCTCGATCAGCAATTCCTCGCCACGGGCCACTCGGGCAATGCCAGACACCCGCGCCGGGCAGAGCAGTTCCACGTTGGGCAAATCCTCAAGACGCTGCAACAGCGCCTCGACGACCAGGGCATTTTCCACGATATGGCCGAGGCTGGGCTGGCGCACCTCGGCGCAGTCGAATTCGATATGGCCGGTGCCGTCCGCTTCCCAGACCTCCATATGGCGGTAAGGGCAGACGCGACGGGCGGCGATCTGCGGCCAGGCACCCACCTGCTCCAGCAGCCCGCGGGATGCTTCGGTGAGCGCCACCACCCGGGGATCAAAGGTTTCGGAGAGGTCGGGCATTACAAAGGGGCTGGCTTCCAGCACGCCGATGCGCAGACCCGCACCCCAGGGAGAACCAGCCACCAGCGCGGCAAAGCTGGCGCCCACCATACCGGCGCCGACCACGACGATATCGAACTGCCGGTCAGCCATTGGCAATACCCTTGATGTTGTTCAGGCTCGGTGTGCCGCGGGTTTCCAGCCCCATGCCCAGACGGGCAAAACGGTGGCGCAGCAGCGGCACCGCATCCAGTGTCAGCAGGCCAATGTTGCGCGCCAGCGCCACCGGGGAGGAATCCAGGCCGAATACCCGGGGCAGCAGGTCGCTGAGCAGAATGGTCTGCTGCTGGTCCGCCTGCTGCCGCTGCAGGTAGCGCTGCAGGACGGCCAGGTCGCCGATATCCTCACCGTTCTCTGCCGCCTCGCCCAGCACTTCCGCCAGCACCGCCAGATCGCGCAATGCCAGGTTGAAACCCTGGCCGGCCACGGGGTGCAGGGAATGAGCGGCGTTGCCGGTCACCACCACGTGGTGGCGCACCTGCTCGTCGCTGGTAATCAGGCGAATGGGGTAGCTGTGACGGCTGCCCACCCGCTGAAAATAGCCCAGTCGGTAGCCGAAACGCTGTTGCAGTTCGTTCAGGAAGGCGGCGCCATCCGCCGCCAGCATTTCTTCGGCGCGCTCCGGCGGCAGGGTCCAGATCAGCGCCGAGCGGTGCGCACCATCCAGCGGCTGCAATGGCAACAGCGCCATGGGGCCGAGATCGGTAAAGCGCTCGAAGGCGACGCCTTCGTGGTCCCGATCCAGGGAGATGTTGGCAATGATCGCCACCTGGCCGTAATCCTTGTTGCTGGCGCCGATGCCCAGCAGCTCGCGGGTGCGGGACTGGGCGCCGTCCGCCACTACCAGCAGGCCGCAGGTGAATTGCTGTTGCTCGCCGGCATCGACTGTCAGCGACACGCCATCCCGCAGCGGGCGCACCCCCGCCACCCTGGCGGGCGCAAGCCATTCGATGGCGTCATTGTTCTGCACCGCCGTCATCAGCACCTGGCCGAGCCAGCGGTTTTCCACGACATAACCCAATGCCGGCAGACGCTGCTCTTCGGCGCTCAGCCTTGTAGTACCCATATGGCCGCGATCGGAAACGTGCACATGGCGGATGGCCGCCAGCCCCGTTTGCAGCTTCGGCCACAGACCGAGCCATTCAAAAATTTCCCGGGTGCTGTGGGACAACGCGGTGGAGCGGGCATCAAAACTGGGCTGTGAAGGTTCGCCGGCAGTATCCAACGCCACCGCCTCGATCACCCGGATGCGCCAGTCGCGATTCAGGGACGATAGCAACAGCGCCAGACTGGCGCCGACCATGCCGCCGCCGACAATGACGATATCCGCACTGTGATTTCGAGCTGTTGTCACGGTCATCGGTACGCCTGCTATCAGCCTGCCATGAGTGCTTCGATATCGTCCGTGGTTTTCGGCACATCGGCACTCAACACCGTGTAGCCCTTGGATTTGATCAGCACGTCATCCTCGATGCGGATACCGATGCCGCGCCAGCGGGGGTCCACCTGGTGGCAGTCGCGGCCAATGTAGATACCGGGCTCGACGGTCAGCACCATGCCCGGCTCCAGCACCCGCCACTCGTCGTGGACCTTGTAGTCGCCCACGTCGTGGACGTCCATGCCGAGCCAGTGACCGGCCCGGTGCATGTAGAAATCCCGATAGGCGCCGCTCTCGATCACTTCGTCGCGGCTGCCCTGCAAAATGCCCAGATCGATCAGACCCTGGGCGATCACCTTCACCGTGACCTGGTGGGGTTCGTTCCAGTGATTGCCGGGCATGCACACTTCGATGGCTTTCATCTGTGCTTCCAGCACCACGTCGTAAAGCGCCTTCTGCTCCGCGGTGAATTTGCCGTTCACCGGGAAGGTGCGGGTAATGTCCGAGGCGTAGTGGTAAAGCTCGCAGCCGGCATCGATCAGCACCAGGTCACCATCCTGAAGCCTGGCGCTGTTTTCCACGTAGTGGAGGATGCAACCGTTAGCGCCACCGCCAACGATGGAGCCGTAGGCCGGGAAACGGGAGCCGGCCATGGCGAATTCGTGTTCGATCTCCGCCTGCAACTGGTACTCGTACATACCCGGTCTGCAAACCTGCATGGCACGGCAGTGGGCGCGGGCAGAAATTTCTCCGGCGGTGCGCATGATCTTCTGCTCGGCAGCGCTCTTGAACAGGCGCAGCTCGTGCAGCAGGTGGTCGAGGTCGACGAACTCTCCGGGAGGAGTAGCTCCGGCGCGGGAGCGGGAGCGGATGTTGTTGACCCACTCCATCAGGTGGCGGTCGAAGGCCGGGTCCTTGCCCATGGCGTAGTAGACCCGGTCGCGGCCCTCCAGCAGACCCGGCAGGATCTCGTCGATATCGTCGATGGGGAAAGCGTCGTCGGCGCCGTATTCTTCACAGGCGCCCTCCGGGCCGGCGCGGTAGCCGTCCCAGATTTCCCGCTCCAGGTTGCGGTCGCGGCAGAACATCAGGAACTGGCCCTGCTCCCGACCGGGCACCAGCACCAGCACTGCTTCCGGCTCCGGAAAGCCGGTGAGGTAATAAAAATCGCTATCCTGGCGGTAGGGGTAGTGAACATCGCGGTTGCGCACCCGCTCCGGCGCCGCGGCAACGATGGCGATGCTGTTTTCCGCCATCAGCTCGATCAGGGTTTCCCTGCGCTTGGCGAATTCCTGTCTGGTAATCATCTGGTTAGGGTATCTCCGCGGGCACCTGGGCACCACCAGGCATGGTCATCAATGGAGTGTGCGCGGCGGCTTGCCAGCGTGAACCCCGAGTTCGGCGTGCACCAGCAATACGGCAACCCGTACGTACTCCACCAGTTCAGCGTAGCTGACCTCGTCGTCTTCGTCCTCTTCATCGAGCATGCCGATCTGGGAAATGGCCGCCAGATCGCGCAGGGCGTCGGCAATATCGCCAGCCAGTTCGGTCTCACCGGACAGGCCGGAATTGCCGAGGCCGTAGAGGTATCCCTGACACCACTCGCCGAGGGATTCAAGGCGCTCGTTCAGCTCGATGTCGTCCTCGGGCAGGATGGGCTGGAACTCGAAGCCGTCACTGCAGATCTGCTTGCGGGTGAAGGCGTATAGATCCGGCAGCATGTCGCCGAGGTCTTCAATGCGTTCCGGCTCTTCCTCCAGCCATTCCGCCACCAGCTCGGTGAGCTGGCTCTCATCGAATTGCTGCCCGCCACTGATGCGGCCGGACAACATACCGTGCAGCTCGGAGGGGCTACCCGGCATATTGGCGCGTATAAAGGCGTCGGCAATGTCGTCAAAATTCATGCTAAACCCTGTGTTCCGGGGGCGAAAGAACGGGAATCCTAACACCCTTCCTCCCGGCAAGCATCCCACTCGACAGGCGGCGCAAAAAAATCCACTTGGAGCAATAAAATAGACCGCACATCTCGAAACACTTTTAAGGGCGATTGACCGCTTCGTGGCAGCACAATATAGTTGCCGGGAAGGATCACCCACGGCCACGGCGATGTCAGACGATCTCCACACCCTCGAACAGAAGATTGATCGCTTGATCAATATTTGCGCACGCCTCCAGAAAGAGAACCTGTCCCTGCGGGAACGGGAGTCGAGCCTGTTGCGGGAACGCAGCCGACTGCTGGAAAAAAATGAACTGGCCAGGAGCCGTGTCGAGCACATGATCGTGCGCCTCAAGAACCTCAACAATGAAAGCTGACTGAGATGAGCCAGCAAACCGTCAACATCCGCATTCTCGACAAGGAATACCAGGTCAGCTGCCCCGCCGAGGAGCGCGACGCCCTGTTGCAGTCCGCCCGCGCTTTGGATGAGCGCATGCGCTCTATCCGCAATTCCGGCAGCGTCATCGGTCTGGAGCGCATTGCCGTAATGGCCGCCCTGAACCTGACCTACGATCTCTCCAAACTGGAAGCGCAAAGTGCCGGCCAGAGTTTGTCCGACGAGGCGTTCCAGCGCCTGGACCGCAAACTGTCCGCAGCGCTGGAGAGTTTTGAAGAGACCTCCACCTTTTAATCACGCCCTGAGTTATAATCCCCCAACGCCCTGGGGTGCTTGCCAGTCGACAAGTCCTTGAGCCGATAATCTGTAACCCGGGGGTTACAAGCCGGTACGGTGTGCATGTCCGCGTGACGGAAAGCCTAAAGTACCGCTGTAGTCTCCACCTTGAACTGTACGGTTCAAGGCCACGTTGACAGCGGCACCACCGGGGACATTCTGATTTCCTATTCCGCTACCAGGTAACACCGCGCCCATGGACAACAAGGCCATTCGCCGCCTGATGCGCCAACGCCGCCGGTCGCTGACCCCGCAGCAACAGCAACGGGCCAGCGAAGCCCTCGCCGCCCAGCTGACCCGCCTGACGACCTTTCGCTATCGCCAGCGCATCGCCTTTTACCTGGCTAATGACGGGGAAATCGATCCCGGCTTTGCCCTGGGCATCGCCCAGCGGGCGGGCAAGACCTGTTTCCTGCCGGTGTTGCACCCGCTGAAGATGAATCGCCTCTATTTCGTTCGCCAGCGCGCGGGCGACCCGCTGACCAGCAACCGTTTCGGCATTGCGGAACCCTCCCTGCGCCACCGGGCCATCGCCTCCATGCACGCCATCGACCTGATTTTGCTGCCGCTGGTGGCCTTCGACCGCCAGGGCAACCGGCTCGGCATGGGCGGTGGTTTTTACGACCGCACCCTGAGCCGCCGAGCCCCTCACACACTGCTGATCGGATTGGCCCACAGCTGCCAGGAAACTGATAGTATTGCCCGGCAACCCTGGGACATTCCGCTGCACGCGATTGTGACGGACCGGGAGATTATCCAGATTAGAGCCACTGAATAAGGCACTCCGCTATGCGCAAGACCAAGATCATCTGCACCATCGGCCCCGTCACCGAGTCCTACGAAATGCTGGAACAACTGGCGAACGCCGGCATGAATGTGGTGCGCCTGAACATGTCCCACGGCGACCACGAGTCCCACGCCCGGGTGATCAAGGCAGTGCGCTCCCTGAACAAGAAACTCAACCATCCGATTGCGGTGCTGATGGATACCCAGGGACCGGAAATCCGCACCGGCGACATCAACAATGAGCTGGACCTGAAACAGGGCGACGAGATTTCCGTGGTGGCCCGCGGCGAGGATGATGTGGAGGCCAGCTCCATCCGCATCAACTACGAAGATCTGATCCACGACGTGCAAATCGGCGACAAGATCACCGTGGACAACGGCCTGATCAACCTGGAAGTACTAAGCAAGGAAGACCGGGTGATGCGCTGCCGCGTAGTCGACGGCGGCGTGCTGAAGAGCAAGCGTCACGTGAATCTGCCGGGTATCCGCGTCAACCTGCCGGCGATCACCGAAAAGGACAAGCGCGACATCGAATTCGCCATCGAGCAGGAAGTGGATTTTATCGCCCTGTCCTTCGTGCGCGACGCCGCCGACGTTCATCAACTGCGCGAACTGCTCGGCGACAAGGCGGACAAGATCAAGGTCATTTCCAAGATCGAGGACCAGGAAGGGGTCAAGAATCTTGAGGAGATCGTCGCGATCTCCGACGGCGTCATGGTGGCCCGCGGCGACCTTGGCGTGGAAATCGCCATCGAGAAACTGCCCCGTGTGCAACGCCGCATCATCCGGCTCTGCGCCCAGCAGGGCAAACGGGTAATCGTCGCCACCCACATGCTGGAATCGATGATCGAAAACCCCATCCCGACCCGCGCCGAAGTCACCGACGTGGCCAACGCGGTATACGAGGAAGCGGATGCGATTATGCTGTCCGGGGAAACCACCGTTGGCAAATACCCGATCAAGTGCGTGGAAATCCTCGACCGCATTGCCCGCTCCATCGAGCAGAGTCCCGGCCTCCAGTTTGCCAAGGGCCTGATCCTCAAGAACGACAAGGAAGAAATTGCAGCGGCGGCTGTGAAACTGGCGGAGTCCATCCAGGCCAAGGGCATTATCGTACCGACCCGTCGCGGGCGCATGGCCAACTACGTCACCAACTGTCACCCTCAGGCACCGATCATCTGCGCCTTCACCAATGACAGCCGCACCCGCCGCCAGTTGGTACTTAACCGCAACGTGCTGAGCTTCCGCATCAACTTCAGCGAAGACCCGGAAAAAACCCTGGCCACCGCCGCCAACATTCTCATTGCGCGCGCCGAGTTTTCCCCGGAAGACCGCCTGGTGGTCATTTCCGACGCCTTGGCCGGCTCTGGCATCGATGCCATCCAGATCCGCCAGCTCGGCGACCTGCTGAAGTTGCCCACCGAGTAATGTCGAGCAGCCAATGACAGCCCTCACCCGTGCCGCCCTGCTGCTGATAGCCCTGGCGGCTGCGGGCTCTCAAGCCGGTGAAGCACCTCCCGCCAATGTCATCCTGTTTATCGGCGATGGCATGGATGAGCACCAGGTCACCCTGGCCCGCAACTACCTGCACGGCGCCGAAGGCAGTCTGACCATGGAGCAGCTGCCGCTGCGCAGTTCGGCGCGCGTCCAGACCCTGCGGGAGGAAGACCCGGGCCGCTTTCGCTATGTGGCAGACAGTGCCAACACCGCCAGCACCTTGGCCACCGGCCAGCTCACCAGCCTCGGACGCATTTCCACCAGTCCGGCCAGTGACAAAGATATGGCCACCATCCTCGAACGTTCCCGGCAGGCCGGACTGCGCACCGGATTGGTGACTACCTCCAGCCTCACCGACGCCACCCCCGCCGCCTTCGCAAGCCACACGGCCCATCGCCACTGCCAGAGTCCCGCAGACATGGGGCAACCCATCGGCTACGCGCCCGCCACCCAGCAGTGTCAGCGGGATCTGCCGAGCAACGGCGGTCCCGGCTCCATTGCCGAGCAATTGCTCAACTCCGGTGTTGTGGTGCTGCTGGGTGGGGGCAGAAAACATTTTTCCCGCGCCAGCGGCCACCAGTCGCTGGCAGCCAATGCCGGCGATCACGGCTATCGCCTGCTGACCGGACGCGCAGAGTTACTGGCCAAGGGACAGGATACAACCGGACCACTGCTCGGTCTGTTCGCCGAAAGCCACCTGCCCGTTGAATGGCGCGGTGAGCAGAATCGCAGAGCCGAACCGGTGGCACGGGACAAACAGGGCAACCCCCGTTTCCCGGCCGCTTTCTCCTGCGAGAAAAACCCGGGCCACAGTGACACCCCGACGCTGACTGAAATGACCGAGGCGGCCCTGGAGCGGCTGACGGCAGACCCGAACAGGGGGTTCTTCCTGATGGTGGAGGGAGCCTCCATCGACAAACAGGCTCACCGGCGCAATCCCTGCGGTGAAATCGGCGAGCTGCGGGCCTTTGACCTGGCAGTACAGGCAGGGCGGCAATTCGCCAACAGTCACCCCAACACGCTGGTTATCGTCACCGCCGATCACGGCCAGGCGGGACAAATCGTACCGCTACCGGAATATTTTCTTGGCTGGGGCAACAAGCAGTATCCGCCGGGTTACTACGCGGTTCTGAAAACCCGCTCCGGGGAATTGATGGCCGTCAGTTACGCCACCAACGCACCACCCCAGGGGGAAAGCGAAGTGCACACGGGCATCAACGTGCCGGTCTATCTATACGGCATCGAGGCGGCGAAAGTGCCGTCCCTGATGGACCAGCGCCAGATCAACCGCCTTATGGCAGATCATCTTGGACTGAAGTGAGCGACCACTAGCAGCAGTCGCTTCCCACAAATACTGGCAGCCCGTTGAAAAACGTTTTCGAGGCCGGTTATGCAAGGCAACATTGGACGAAAAAGCGGAGTTTATAACTCATAAATGAGCAATTTTGAGTCCAATGTTAACGACGCAGAAGCCACGCAGATAGTTTTTCAACCGACTGCTAGCTGAGGAAGAATTTGTAGGCCGGGTTATTGGTCTCCTCCACCCACTCGTAGGCGAGCTCGTCGAGGAACTGTTTGACCAGTCGCTCCTCTCCGGAAGGCACCTGCATACCCGCCAGCACCCGCCCGTAGGCAGAACCGTGGTTGCGGTAGTGGAACATGGAGATATTCCAGCGACCGCCCAGCTGGTTGAGGAAATTCATCAGCGCACCGGGACGCTCCGGAAACTCGAAGCGGTACACCACCTCGTCGACGGCTTCCGGGGCACGCCCTCCCACCATATGGCGGATGTGCAGTTTGGCCATCTCGTTGTCGGTCATATCTGACAGCGGGTAGCCCTTGGCAACCAGGTCGGCCACCAGATTCTCACGGTCCTCATCGCCGGCGACCTGCACACCAACAAAGATATGGGCCTTGTCCGGATCGCCCATGCGGTAGTTGAACTCGGTGATGTTGCGCTTGCTCAACGCCGTGCAGAAGGTCTTGAAACTGCCGGGCTGCTCGGGAATGGTCACCGCCAGAATGGCCTCCCGGCGCTCGCCGATTTCAGTGCGCTCGGAGATGTAGCGCAGCCGGTCGAAGTTGATGTTAGCGCCGCTGTCCACAGCCAGCAGGCTCTGGCCTTCGATGCCGTGCTGCTCCACGTATTTTTTCATGCCCGCCACCCCGAGCGCACCCGAGGGTTCGCAGATGGAGCGGGTGTCGTCGAAGATGTCCTTGATGGCAGCACTGATCTCGTCGGCATTGACCGTCACCACCCCGTCGATGGTGTCTTTCAGTACCCGGAAGGTTTCCTTGCCGATCTGTGCCACGGCGGTGCCATCGGCAAAGATACCCACGTGCTTCAGACGCACTCGTTTGCCTTTTTCCATGGCCGCGGCGAGACAGGCGGCATCATCCGGTTCCACGGCGATGACCTTGATCTCCGGGCGCACGTATTTGATGTAGGCCGCCATACCGGCGCAGAGACCGCCGCCACCCACCGGGATAAACACCGCGTCCAGCGGACCGGACACCTGGCGCAGGATCTCCATGGCAATGGTGCCCTGCCCGGCGATCACTTCCGGGTCGTCAAAGGGATGCACATAGGTCATGCCCTTTTCTTTCACCAGTTTCTGGGCGTAATCCGAGGCCTCGTCGTAGGTATCCCCGTGCAACACCACCTTGGCACCGCGCGCCTTCACGGCGTTAACCTTGATCTGCGGCGTGGTGCTCGGCATGACGATGGTGGCCTTCACGCCCATTTTTTTGGCGGCCATGGCCAGCCCCTGGGCGTGGTTGCCCGCGGAAGCGGCAACGACACCTTTCTCCAGCTGTTCGGGGCTGAGGCAGAGCATCTTGTTGTAGGCGCCGCGTAGCTTGAAGGAGAACACCGGTTGCAGGTCTTCGCGCTTCAGCAACACCCGGTTGCCGAGGCGCTGGGAGAGCTGGGCTGCCTCATCCACCGGGGTTTCCACCACCAGGTCGTAGATGCGGGCGTTGAGAATACGTTTGACGTAACTTTGTGGCATTGTCTGGCCAGTTTTCTATCAGGAATCAGCGGGCAATAGTAAATTTTCGCCCCGCTCAAAGCCAGCACTGTCACGGGTTATCTGTCCTTTCGGCATGCGATCCGTATAATTAGCCGCTTCTGATTCCCGATGGCCCCACCCATGACCGCAAATACTTCCCCCCAGGACGCCCTGAAACAGGCCGTGGCCGCCGCCGCGGTGGAATACACCCTGAAGCGTATCGACGACAAGAGCATTGTCGGTATCGGTACCGGTTCCACCGCCAACTGCTATATCGATCTGCTGGCACAGCACAAAGCCTGTATTGCCGGCACGGTGGCCAGCTCCGAGGCTTCGGCGGAACGTTTGCGCAAGCACGGCATTCCGGTCTACGACCTCAACGCCGTGGATGAAGTGACCATTTATGTGGACGGCGCCGACGAAACCAATCCCCATCTGGAACTGATCAAGGGCGGTGGCGCGGCGTTGACCCGGGAGAAGATTGTCGCTGCGGTGGCCAGGGAATTCCTCTGCATCGCCGACGAATCCAAATGGGTGGACCACCTGGGCACCTTCCCGCTGCCGGTGGAAGTGGTCCCCATGGCCCGCAGCCACGTGGCGCGAGAGCTGGTAAAACTGGGTGGTGATCCGGTCTATCGCCAGGGCGTCGTCACCGACAATGGCAACGTCATTCTCGACGTGCACCATCTGCACCCCATCAGCCCGGCCCGGGAGCTAGAAGAAAAGATCAACAATATCACCGGGGTAGTGACCAATGGACTGTTTGCCTTGCGCCGGGCAGACGTGCTGATGCTGGGCACTGCCGACGGCGTCAAAACCCTCTACCCGAAGGACTGAGCCAGACCTACAAGCCAGTCCTACATCAGTTGCAGGGGCGGCTCGGAAAGGGCCGCGAACTGCTCCCGTAGCTCCAGGATGTGTTCACTCCAGTAGCGCATGGTGTTGAACCAGGGAAATCCCATGGGAAATGCCGGGTCCTCCCAGCGACTGGCCAGCCAGGCGGCGTGGTGAATGATGCGCAGACTGCGCAGCGCCTCAATCAGCTGCAATTCCCGGGGCTGGAAAGTGAAAAACTGATCGTAACCGTCGACGATTTCTGACAGCTGCGCCAACTGGCGGTCACGGCTGCCGGACAACAGCATCCAGATGTCCTGCACAGCCGGCGCCATGCGGGCGTCATCCAGATCGACAAAGTGGGCATTGTCGTCCCGCCAGAGGATATTCCCGGCGTGGCAATCCCCATGAACCCGCAGGTGTTTAACCGTCCCGGCAGCGGCGATCACCTCGTCCACCCCCTGCAGCAGATCCCGCACCAGCGAGTCGTATGACAGCTTCAATTCCCCGGGGATGAATGTGCTGACCAGCGCCGCAGCCTCGTGGCCGAAGCTGTGACTGTCCAGCACCGGGCGGCGCACAAACGGCCGCACAGCGCCTACCGCGTGGATGCGGCCAAGCAATTTGCCGAGCAGGTGTAGATTGTCCAGGTTGTCCAGCTCCGGTCCCTGACCTCCCTTGCGAGGATAGAGAGCAAAGCGGAAACCGTCATACTCGAACAGGCTGCGTCCCGTATCATTCCGGAGCGGCGCCACTACCGGAAGCTCCTGCTCCACCAGCTCGAAACAGAACTGGTGTTCCTCCAGAATCTGCTCATCGCTCCAGCGGGCGGGGCGATAAAACTTGGCGATCAGCGGCGCCTCGCCTTCGATGCCTACCTGGGAGACGCGGTTTTCATAACTGTTGAGAGGAAACTGGCGACCGTCACAGAGATAACCAAGGCTCTCCACGGCATCCATGACCACATCGGGGCCGAGCTGATAGAACGGCTGGCTGCCGTCCTGTGGCCCCTGATCTTCGCGATCCCCGTCGTTCATCACCGGATAAACTTCAGCGGCGCTTCGCTGCCCAGAGCAGCAGCAAGGTACCCACCACCCACAGTGCAGCCATGGCGGACCACAGCACCACGGGGCTCTGACCACCGGCCAGCTTGCCCGCCACCAGATGGCCGACCATCAGGCCAAACAGGGGTACGGCCAGGGCCAGTGGCGCAAAGCGGCCACTGCCATCCAAATGTGCAATCAACCCCATCACGTAGGCGGCAGCCAGGAAACCTGCGCCACCGATCAGGGCAAAGGCCGCCAGATAACCGTTTTCACCGGCGAGGAATTGCAGCAGTCCCAGCCCGATCAGCACCAGTACCGCCGCCAGCACCAGCGGCGGCACCACACCGGCACGATTGCCCAGCAGGGTGGCAACCAGACCTCCCGCAGCCCTGGCCAGCAACAATACCAACATCAGGGCTGCGCCGATGCTCAACTGCTGGACATCTGCCAACGGCCCGGACAGGTACCAGAGCACCCCGGCGGCCAGAAACAGCAGCGCACCACCGGCCAGCGCCGTCAGCAATTCGGCAGACAGGCCGCTGTCGCTGTTATTGAGCAGGCTGACCCGCTTCGAACCGCTGGAGGGCATCAGGCGACTGAAGGGAATAGCCAGCAGTGCAACCGCGGCAACCACCAGAAGGCCATTCCTGAAACTGCCAAGCTGTTGCAGTGCTGGCTCAGCACTTTCCAGCCCCACCGCCACCAGCGCCTGCAACAGCAGCAATCCGCCGAAACTGCCGACGGGGTTGGCAGTATCCCCCAGACAGGTGATCGCTGCGCTCAAACCGAAACCGGCAAACAGTCCTGCCAACCCCAGGCAGACCAGTAGTACCGTGGCGCCGGGGACAAAGGCGGGCACGGCAAAAGCAAAGCCACTGACCAGACCGCCGATCAGCGTCAGGCGACGCCAGTCACCGAGGCGGATAAAGAAGATGGATAACAGCGACCCCAGCAACACCGCTGCCGAAAAAACCGCCGCCGGCATCCAGGGATGCAGTGCCAGCGCCTCGCTGGCCAGCTGCTGTTGCAGGAACGGCTGTCCCTGCCAGAAGAATGACAGGCACAGGCCCACCAGGATTGTCGCCAGCCGCGCGCCAATTCCGTTGATATTGGCGCGCTTCTTTTCAAACAGAATTGAAGACATGTGTCATTCCCGTCAGCCATCTTGAAAGGTGCGTACTTTGCTGTCTGCAGGCCCAAAAGTCCAGATGAAAGGGGTTTCACCGGCACGGCTTCTGTCATTGATCTGTCATGGAATTTTCACGGTGCTGACACAGGTAACGGCTAACCTGCTCCGCGAACACAAGAGAAATGAAAAAGAGGAAATGCCATGAACAAGGCACAACAGATCAAAACCAGACAACACCCCATCGACGCAGTGATGCGCCAGCAGTCCGGAAACTTCTTCGTGGAAGTGAGCGAAAACGGCGAGCGCATCTACCACTGGATCGACACCAGGGTGGATATGCTCTCCAGCAGCAAGCTGTGGGACATCCTGCGACTCTCTGAAATTCCCGGCTGCGCCATGGAAAGCGGGTTTATCGCCGCCATCACCAACGAACTGATCCGCCGCAGTGACTATTTCGATGGCCGCCCGCTGCTACCCCGCCACTGACGGCTAGCGTTCATCTCCGATAAAACGGAAGCGCTTCACCACCTCTCCATCGCACTGCACAGTATCCTCGAACAGCGCCAGCGGTCGCACCCAGAGACCTCCTTCGCCGTAGAGCGGCCGGTACACCACCAGCCACTCATCGGTTTCGCTGTGGCGGGCCACATCAATCACCTGATAATCATTGCCCTTGTAGTGGCGATAGCGACCTTTGGCAATGCGAGGGGTCTCAGAGGATGGCAAGGATTTTTTCCGCGGCACTGACATCGACACCACCGGCGGGCTCCACCGCCAGATGGGCAACCACGCCATTGTCCGCCACCAGTGCAAAACGCTGACTGCGCACACCCATGCCGTAGCCCCTGGCGTCCATCTCCAGGCCCAAGGCACTGGCAAAATCGGCATTGCCATCCGCCAGCATCAGCAGCTCGTCAGCATTCTGTGCCTTGCCCCAGGCATCCATCACAAAGGCGTCGTTGACAGCCATGCAGACGATGGTGTCCACACCCCGTGCCTTGATCTCGTCCGCCAGCACCACATAGCCCGGCAGATGAGTCTTGGAGCAACCGGGGGTAAAGGCGCCGGGCACAGCGAACAGCACCACTTTCTTGCCTTTGAAAATCTCGTCGGTGGTAATGACCACCGGTCCCTTCTCCCCCATCACCTTGAGGGTGATATTGGGCAGGGTGTCGCCAACGGAAATGGTCATGGCAGATTCTCCGATTATGGATCGTTCAGCGGGCCACCACGGTGGTGGAAACGGAAATCAGATCCACCAGTTCCAGGGTGAGCTTGTCACCGGGAGTCAGCGGACCGACGCCGGCGGGAGTGCCGGTGAGCACAATGTCACCGGGCATCAGGGTAAAAAAGCGGGAAATATAGGCCAGCAGTTTCGGCACCGAGGTAATCATCAGACTGGTGCTGGATTCCTGCCGCACTTCACCGTTGAGGGTGAGGCGCACCCGCAGATCCTGCAGGTCCGCCACGCGAGCGCGATCCACAAAGGCCGAGGCCGGACAGGCACCATCGAAACCCTTGGCTTTGTCCCAGGGATGGCTTTTCTTTTTCAACTCTGCCTGTAGTTCACGCAGGGTCAGATCCAGGGCAACGCCGACACCGATGATGGCGTCATCAGCCTGTTGCTCGGTGCACTCGGTGAGCTGTTCACCGATCAACACCGCCATTTCAGCCTCGTGGTGGCAGGCGCCGAATGCCACCGGGATGGCCACTGGCTGTTCCAGAGAGACCAGTGCGGTCGGCGGTTTCATGAACAGCACCGGCTCGCCAGCCTCCTGGCTGTTCATTTCGCTGATGTGATCCCGGTAATTGAGACCTACACAGACCACCTTGCCGCCGGGAATCTGGGCGGAACTGCCGTTGGCGAAGTGAATGGAGTGATCAAAGTAATGCATTGCCAAGTCCTCTGCCGTCATTCAGTGCCAGCCAGCCTTTGACGATCCGGTAGATGTACCAGATGCCCACCACAAACAGCACCAGGAAACCGATCAGCACAATGGCCAGCAGCCAGCCGATCACCACACCTGCCAGCAACCACCAGAAGGTTTTGATCTGCCACTCGAAGTGGGACTCGAGCCAGGTGCCGCGCACCTCGTCCCGCTTCAGGTAATTGATGATGACGCCGGCCACCGCCGTGAGCCCCACCACCAGGCTGATGGCCTGGAGGATATAGACCAGCAACACCAGGTTTTTCAGCTTTTCCTCGTCCACTGCCGCCATCAGCTCGCCGCTCAGCGGTGGTGTTTCACGTGGATTGTCCTGTTCGCTCATAAGGTCTTCCCTAACGTTTTGTCCCGACCGTTCAGGCCGCGTCTACCACCTTGCCGGGGTTCATGATGCCATTCGGGTCGAAGGCTTTTTTCACCTGCTGCATCAGCAGCAGCTCCGCCGGTGAACGGCTGTAGCCCAGGTAATCCTTCTTCAGCAGACCGACACCGTGTTCGGCGGAGACACTGCCCTGGAATTCACCGACCAGCGCGGCAATCTGCTTGCTGACGCCGCTACAGCGCTCGGTGAACTGCTCGATTGACAGCTCGTCGGGCTTGAGGATGTTGAGGTGCAGGTTGCCGTCACCGATGTGACCGTACCAGACCACCTCGAAATCCGGGTACTGCTCTGCCGCCAGGGCTTCCACCTTGGCGAGAAATTCCGGCATCCGCGAGATATTGACGCTGATATCGTTCTTGTAGGGTTTCCACTGGGACAGGGTTTCCGACATGTCCTCGCGCAGCTTCCACAGGTTTTCCGCCTGGGACAGGCTCTGGCTGATCACGCCGTCCAGCACCCAGCCCTCCATCACGCAGGTCTCGAACAGCTCCATGGCCTTGTCCAACTCGGCTTCCGATGTTTGCTCGAACTCCAGCAGGGCGTAAAAAGGCGCTTCGCTCTCGAACGGCACCGGCACTTCGCTGTGCTCTACCACCCGGACCATGCCATTGTGGGTAAAGAATTCAAAGGCGGTAAGTTCCATGCCGTCGTTGAAGGTTTTCAGCACATCGATAATGCTCGGGAAATCCACCACCCCCAGCACCAGTACACTCAGCTCCTTCGGCGGCTTGGTCAGGCCAATGGTGGCCTCGGTGATAATGCCCAGGGTGCCCTCGGAACCGATAAACAGGTGACGGAAATCCAGGCCGGTATTGTTTTTCACCAGACCGTGGTTGAGCTCGAGGATATTGCCGTTGCCGTCCACCACCTTCAGCCCGAGCACCCAGTCCCGGGTCATGCCGTAGCGGATCACCTTGATGCCGCCGGCGTTGGTGGCGATGTTGCCACCGATCTGGCTGGAACCGGCGGAAGCAAAATCCACCGGGTAGAACAGCCCCTGCTGCTCGGCAAATTCCTGCAGCTGCTGGGTGATCATGCCCGCCTGGACTGTGACCGTGCGATCCACAGCATTGAAGTCGACCACCTTGTTCATGCGATCCATGGCAATGACGATCTCGCCATTCAGGGCCACGGCGCCACCGCTTAGACCAGTGCGACCGCCGGAGGGCACCACGGCAAGGTTTTCCGCATTGGCCAGCTGCACGATGGCCTGCACCTGTTCGGTGGTATCCGGCAGTACGACCACACCCGGAGAAGGTTGCCAGATAGTAGTGCGGTCAACACCGTACTGCTGGAAAGACATTTCATCGGTCAGCACGCGTTGTTCGCCGACGATTTCGCACAATTTTTCAATGACCGGAGGTGCGACCGTCATCTCTGGATCCTCCACAAAATAAGGGCAGTTATCGAAGGGCGTGCATGGTATCATAGCCGCCTTTTTTTCAGATAGCTGTATGGCCACGGGACCGAGGAGCGTATGGTCAATTTTTCTCTCGACAAATCCAAGATCAAATTCCTGCTACTGGAAGGTGTTCACCCGTCTGCAGTGACCACACTGGAAGCTGCCGGTTACACCAATGTGGAGTACCTCAAATCCGCCCTCTCCGAAGATCAGCTGGTGGAGAAGATCAAGGACTTCCACTTTGTGGGCATTCGCTCCCGCACCCAGCTCAACCGCCGGGTAATCGAAGCGGCCAGCAAGCTGATCGGTATCGGCTGTTTCTGTATCGGCACTAACCAGGTGGATCTGCAGGCCGCTACCGAGCACGGCGTAGTGGTATTCAATGCCCCCTACTCCAACACCCGCAGCGTGGCGGAACTGGTGATCGCCGAAACCATCATGTTGATGCGCGGTATCCCCGAGAAGAATGCCGCCGCCCACCGCGGTGACTGGATGAAAACCGCCACCGACTCCTACGAGGTCCGCGGCAAGACCTTCGGCATCGTCGGCTACGGCAACATCGGCAGCCAAGTGAGCGTCATGGCGGAAGCCATGGGTATGAAGGTGAAGTTCTATGACGTCATCACCAAGCTGCCCCTGGGCAATGCCGAACAGGTAGGCACCCTGCGCGAGCTGCTGCGGATTTCCGATGTGGTCTCCCTGCACGTACCCGACACTGCGGCCACCCGCAACATGATGGGTGCCGAGCAACTGGCCGCCATGAAAAAAGGCGCCATGCTGATCAATGCCGCCCGCGGCAAGGTGGTGGATATCGACGCTCTCTGCGGTCGCCTGGAAACCAAACAGCTCGGCGGTGCAGCGATCGACGTGTTCCCGGTGGAGCCGAAATCCAACCAGGAAGAATTCGTCTCGCCCCTGCGCAAGTACGACAACGTGATCCTGACCCCTCACATTGGCGGTTCCACCCAGGAAGCCCAGGAAAACATTGGCCTGGAAGTGTCGGAAAAACTGGTCAAGTACAGCGATACCGGCACCACCATCAGCGCGGTGAACTTCCCGCAGGTGTCACTGCCGTCCCACGCCGGCGCCCACCGCCTGCTGCACGTCCACCACAATGTGCCAGGCATCATGACCGCCATCAACCACGTGTTCTCTGACAACAACATCAATATCAGTGGCCAGTACCTGCAGACTACCGAGTCAGTGGGCTATGTGGTCCTTGATGTGGATGCCGAGTACAGCGATCTGGCGCTCAAGGAGCTGAGAGCCATTGAGGGCACCATTCGCTGCCGGGTGCTGTTCTAAGCACCAGCCCAGCAAAAAGGCCGCCTGATGGCGGCCTTTTTTATTGGGCAACAGTTTCCACACTTTGGCTTTTCTGCTGAGCCTGCCGACTGATCAGTCCTCGCCTAGGGCTTTGAACACCCTGTCCCGCAGCCAGGTCGCCTCATTGACCAGATGATGCTGCGCTCCCTGGATCACATCCACCTGTAGATTGACGAACTTCCGGCGCAGCGCCGCCAGGTTATAGCGCCAGTCCACCGTGGCGTCGCAGTCTCCCTGCACCACCCGCAAGGGGTAATCACAGGGTGGCAGCGCAGCGAACTCCTCAGTCCAGCGCTTCATCGACGCCACCCACTCCAGGGGAATGAAGTTGTACTGCAGCGGATCGGCATTCATCAGGAAGTCGTTAAACAGCTCGTTGGCCGTGTTGGGTCTGAAGGTGCGCGATACCTTCCTGAGAACCTTGTGAAACACTTTGAAGGTGCGCAGGCTCTTGATCCAGTCCCGGGGCCGGATCAGCGGCGCCAGTACGGTCACCTGAGCCAGATCGTTGGGATAGTGGTGGGGCTTGGCGGCCATCACATACTTGATCAATATGGCACCGCCTGTGCTCTGACCCACCGCCTTCCAGGGCTTGGGGAAGTGCGCCTCGCAATGGTGGAGCAGGTCAGAAAACACATCCACATAGTGATCGAAACTTTCGATGCTGACTCGCTCACCACTGGAAAGGCCGTGGCCGGGCAGATCAAATGCCACCACCGCGTAGCCGCGCCGCAACAGGTAGCGGATCAGGTGGCCGTAAAGGCCGATGTGATCAAAATAGCCGTGTACGACCAGATAGGTACCGCGGGGATTCTCCGGCACCCAGTAGTGGGTGGCGATCTCGAAACCGGCAGAGGGGAAGCGCCCCATGCGGTATTGGACAACGGCCAGATCCTCTGGCAGCTCCAGGCCGTAGTAGCCGAGATACCAGTCCCGCTCAGGGTTGGGGGATTGCGAATCGAGGGAAGCCTCAAATTTGAGGATCGGCATACTGGCACGCAGCTGCTCCAGCTGCTGCCGGGCCAACCCCAGCACACTCGCCAGGGGGTTGGCGTCCTGATTCCGCTCAGTGCTCATCGTTGCGAATGACCAGAACAACCAGTCGACGAACCATTGGCGCCACCACCATTACCGTGGGAAAAGCCACGACAAAGGCGAACGCCCAGGCGTGCAACCAGATCTCGACGATGTTATCCACCAGCCCAACATTGAAAATGCTGATCACCAGCGACATAAAACAGGACATGAGCATGGCCATGAAGAAAGCGAACACCACATGCTGATATTTTTTGTCGATCACTGGATCTGCTCTCCTGACAGCTGTCAGCCACCTGCAGAAACCGGGGTCAAAAAAGGGCGGTACAACCGCCCTTCAGGCCCTCAGTCAACCTTGGGACTCAACCCCCAGCCTGATAGCGCTGGAACATTTCCTCCAGGCTGAGAGGGGTAATTTTTGACGCATTGCCGGCGGTGCCGAAGGCTTCATAACGCGCCACACAGATTTCCTTCATGGCGGTCACTGTTTCCTTCAGGTATTTGCGCGGATCGAATTCGGCCGGGTTTTTCGCCAGGAAGCGGCGCACCGCACCGGTGGACGCCAAGCGCAGGTCGGTATCGATATTGACCTTGCGCACCCCGTGCTTGATGCCCTCGACGATTTCTTCCACCGGCACACCGTATGTTTCCGGAATCTCGCCGCCGAATTCGTTGATCACCGCCAGCCATTCCTGGGGCACAGAGGAGGAGCCGTGCATCACCAGATGAGTGTTGGGGATGCGGGCGTGAATTTCCTTGATGCGCTCGATAGCCAGGATATCGCCGGTGGGAGGACGGGAAAACTTGTAAGCGCCGTGGGAGGTGCCAATGGCGATGGCCAGGGCATCCACCCCGGTCTTGGCGACAAAGTCCGCCGCCTCTTCCGGATCGGTCAGCAGCTGGTCGTGGGACAGTGTGCCCTCGGCACCGATACCGTCCTCTTCACCGGCCTGACCAGTCTCCAGGGAACCCAGGCAGCCCAGTTCGCCTTCCACGGATACGCCACAGGCGTGAGCCATATCCACAGTGCGACGGGTCACTTCCACGTTGTACTCGTAAGAGGCCGGGGTTTTGCCGTCTTCCTTCAGGGAGCCATCCATCATCACCGAGCTGAAACCCAGCTGGATGGAGCGCTGACACACTGCCGGGCTGGTGCCGTGATCCTGGTGCATGCACACTGGGATGTGCGGAAATTCCTCGATCGCCGCCAGGATCAGGTGGCGCAGGAACGGGGCACCGGCGTATTTGCGCGCCCCGGCAGAGGCCTGCACGATCACCGGGGAGTCAGTTGCGTCCGCCGCTTCCATAATGGCGCGCATCTGCTCCAGGTTGTTCACGTTAAATGCCGGTACGCCGTAACCGCGTTCGGCGGCGTGATCCAGCAATTGACGCATTGAAATAAGTGCCATGAGATTATCCTTCAACTAATGTCTGTGTGGTTCCCGAATCAGCCGCGGGCACGCTCTTCCAGCACCGCCACCGCAGGCAGCACCTTGCCTTCCACGTACTCGAGGAAGGCGCCACCGCCGGTGGAAATATAGGAGACTTTATCAGCGATGCCGTATTTGTCTACCGCCGCCAGGGTGTCGCCACCACCGGCAATGGAAAAGCCTTCACTGGCGGCAATGGCCTCGGAGATAGCCTTGGTGCCAGCGCCAAACTGATCGAACTCAAACACGCCAACCGGACCGTTCCAGATAATGGTGCCGGCGTTGCGCAGGATCTCCGCCAGTGCAGCGGCGGCATCGGGGCCGATGTCGAAAATCATGTCGTCCTCGGCCACTTCGGATGCTTTTTTCAGCGTCGCCACTGCGGATTCGGAGAATTCCTTGCCCACCACCACATCACTGGGCAGCGGGATACTGGTCTTGGCCATCAGCTTCTGCGCGTCCGGGATCAGCTCGTGCTCACAGAGGGACTTGCCCACCGGCAGGCCCGCAGCCGCCAGGAAGGTATTGGCGATGCCGCCACCGACAATCAACTGATCGACCTTGTTGGAGAGGGTTTCCAGCACGGTCAGCTTGGTGGACACCTTGGAGCCGCCGACGATGGCCACCATGGGACGGGCCGGGTTGGCGAGGGATTTATCCAGCGCGTCCAGTTCCGCCGCCAGCAGCGGACCGGCACAGGCCACCGGTGCAAAGCGCGCTACCCCGTGGGTGGAAGCCTGGGCGCGGTGGGCGGTGCCGAAAGCGTCCATCACGAAAATATCGCACAGGGCGGCATAGGCCCGGGACAGGGTTTCGTCGTCCTTCTTCTCACCGGGGTTGAAGCGCACATTTTCCAGCAGCGCCAGCTGGCCATTTTCCAGCTCGACACCGCTCTGCCAGTCCGCCAGCACCTTTACCTCGCGACCGAGCAGCTTGCCCAGGTGGTCGGCCACTGGCTGCATGGCGTATTCGGCTTCGAACTGCCCTTCGGTCGGGCGGCCCAGGTGAGACATCAGAATCACCTTGGCACCCGCCTCAAGAGCCAGCTCGATAGTGGGCAGTGCCGCGCGAATCCGCACGTCGGAAGTCACCGCCCCATTTTTTACCGGCACGTTGAGATCTTCGCGAATCAGCACCCGCTTGCCCGCCAGATCCAGGTCCGTCATTTTCAGTACATTCAGTGCCATGTCGTGGTTACCTTTTACTCTCTGGCACGGCGAACCAGTATTTCACCAGTTCCACCATGCGATTGGCATAACCCCACTCGTTGTCGAACCACACCAGCACCTTGACCAGCCGTTTCTGGCTGACCCGGGTCTGGCCGGCATCGACGATACCGCTACGGGGATCGTGATTAAAATCGCAGGAGGCCAACGGCTCATCGGTATAACCGAGGATACCCGCCAGCCTGGTTTCCGCCGCCTCAGCCAACACCTGGTTAACTGCAGCCGCATCCACATCGCTGTTGAGCAGGATGGACAGATCAATGGCCGACACATTCTGGGTCGGCACCCGCATTGCCTGTGCCTCGAAACGGCCACTCAGCTCCGGCAACAACCGGTCGATACCGCGAGCCAGACCGGTGTCCACCGGGATGATCGACTGCATGGCGGCGCGGGTTTTGCGCAGATCGGTGTGGTGATAGGCATCGAGCACCGGCTGGTCATTCATGGCCGAGTGGATGGTCGTGATCACGCCACCCTCGACACCGAAAACACGGTGCAGAGTGTCGATCACCGGTATGACGCAGTTGGTGGAACAGGAGGCATTGGAGACGACCGTCTCGCTGCCGTCGAGCAGCTGTTCATTGATGCCCAGCACCACGGTGGCATCGACGGTAGACTCTGCCGGCTGGGAGAACAGTACCCTGCCCGCGCCCGCTTGCAAGTGTTGTTCAGCGCTGGCGCGATCGGTGAAGGCGCCACTGCACTCCAGCACCACATCCACCCCCAGCGACGCCCAGGGCAGGGTCGACATATCTTCCCGGTGGAAGATGGCAATCTCATCGCCGTTGACGGTCAGCACATCGTCGTCGACCGCAACTTCACCGGGGAAACGACCGTGGGTGGAGTCGTATTTGGTCAGGTGGGCGATGGTCTTACAGTCCGCCGGCTCATTGATGGCCACCACCTGAATGTGCTGGCGAGCACCGGACTCATAAAGGGCGCGCAGCACCGAGCGCCCGATACGGCCATAGCCGTTGATCGCCGCGCGGATCATGCCCTGCCCCCGTTCGGGACCTGTTGCTGCCAGCCAGCGTCAATCACAGGATCGCGTTGACCGCCTCCACCACATTCTCCACGGTAAAACCGAACTGCTTCATCAGCAGATCACCGGGAGCGGATTCACCAAAGGAAGACATGCCCACCACGCGGCCGTCGAGGCCGACGTACTTGTACCAGTAGTCCTTGTGAGCCGCTTCAACCGCCACACGGGCGCGCACCTGGGAAGGCAGCACGCTCTCGCGGTAGGTGGCATCCTGGGCATCGAATACTTCGGCGCAGGGCATGGACACTACCCGCACTGCTACGCCTTTAGCCCGCAGTTCGGCCGCCGCGTCGATGACCAATGCCACTTCGGAACCGGTGGCGATCAGGATCGCCTGGGGTTTGCCCTCACAGTCCTTCAGCACGTAACCGCCGCGCTGGATATTGGCCAGTTGCTCGTCGTTGCGAGCCATGGGCGCCAGCCCCTGGCGGGAAAAAATCAGGGCGCTCGGGCCATCCTTGCGAACAATCGCCTGCTTCCAGCAAACCGCCGACTCCACTGTGTCACAGGGGCGCCAGGTGTGCAGATTGGGCGTGGAGCGCAATGCGGTCAGTTGCTCCACCGGCTGGTGGGTGGGGCCATCTTCACCCAGACCGATGGAGTCGTGGGTGTAGACAAAAATACTCTTCTGCTTCATCAGCGCCGCCATGCGCACGGCATTGCGAGCGTATTCCATAAACATCAGGAAGGTGGCCCCATAGGTAACAAAACCGCCGTGCAGGACGATGCCGTTCATCATGGCGCTCATGCCAAATTCACGCACACCGTAATAGATGTAGTTACCGGAGGCATCTTCATCGCTGACACCCTTGCAACCGGACCACAGGGTCAGGTTGGAGCCGGCCAGGTCGGCGGAGCCGCCGAGCAGTTCCGGCAACAGCGGACCGAACGCATTCAGGCAGTTCTGGGAGGCTTTGCGGGAGGCGATCTTCTCGCCTTTCTCCTGGCACTGGCGAATATACGCATCGGCCTTCTCATTGAAGTCTGCCGGCAGCTCACCCTTGGTGCGACGAGTCAATTCCGCCGCCAATTCCGGGAATTCAGCGCGATAGCGCTCGAACTTTTCTTTCCAGGCAGACTGGGCCTTGCCGCCTTTTTCACGGGCATTCCAACCGCCATAAATATCGGCGGGAACCTCGAAAGGGCCGTAGTTCCAACCCAGCTGCTCACGGGCCAGGAGGATTTCATCCGCACCCAGCGGCGCACCGTGACACTCTTCCTTGCCCTGTTTGTTGGGAGAACCAAAACCAATGATGGTTTTGCAGCAGATCAGCGTCGGCTTTTCAGTTTCCAGGCGCGCCATCTCGACAGCCGCCTTGATCGCCGCCGGATCGTGACCATCCACATTGGGAATCACTTGCCAACCGTAAGCCTCGAAGCGGCCGGGAGTATTGTCAGTGAACCAGCCCTCGACTTCTCCGTCGATGGAAATGCCATTGTCGTCATAGAAGGCGATCAGCTTGCCCAACTTGAGCGTGCCCGCCAGGGAGCAGGTCTCGTGGGAAATACCTTCCATCAGGCAGCCATCGCCGAGGAAGCAGTAGGTGTAGTGATCGACCACGCCATGACCGGGACGATTGAACTGGGCGGCGAGAATTTTCTCTGCCAGCGCCATACCCACTGCGTTGCTGATGCCCTGTCCGAGAGGGCCGGTAGTGGTTTCCACACCGGGGGCGTAACCATATTCCGGGTGACCCGGGGTGCGGGAGTGCAACTGGCGGAAGTTTTTCAGCTCTTCCAACGGCAGGTCATAGCCGGTCAGGTGCAGCAGTGAATACAGCAGCATGGAGCCGTGGCCATTGGACAACACGAAGCGGTCGCGGTTGATCCAGGAGGGGTCCGCCGGGTTATGTACCAGGTAATCATTCCACAGCACTTCGGCAATATCCGCCATCCCCATCGGGGCGCCGGGGTGGCCGCTATTGGCCTGTTGAACGGCGTCCATGCTGAGCGCACGAATAGCGTTGGCGAGTTCACGTCTGGAAGGCATCGGGGACTGGCTCCTGCAGGAAATTCGGGGGGTTGAAAAAAGGGGCGCTATTTTCTCGTACTCGCGCTGCTCAGTAAACAGCCAGCGGGCGCCTTTTATCTATATCAAAGTTTTTTGATATAGATAAAAGGCTGTGCTACAGTGCCCGCCATGACAGCTGCACTCCAACCCGCGGGCATACCCGCAGCCCCATTCGACAGCGACGAACTGGCCGCCTTCTGCAAGGCCGCCGGGGACTCCCTGCGCCTGGAGATCCTGCGGGTGCTGCGCCACAACGCTTACGGAGTACTGGAGCTGAGCCAGATTTTGAATATCGGCCAGTCCGGCATGAGCCACCATCTCAAGGTCTTGGCAAAAGCAGGACTTGTAGCCACCCGCCGGGAAGGCAACAGCATTTTTTACCGCCGCTCGCCGGCACCCGAGAACCCGGCCCACCACGAATTGCAAAGGGCGCTGTTTGCCACCGTTGACCAGCTGCCACTGTCGGCACAGCGCCAGCAATGTATCCAGTCCGTCAACCGGGAGCGCACAGCGGCCTCCCTGGCTTTTTTCCAGCAGAATGCAGACCGCTTCCGGGTCAACCAGGACTTGATTGCCAGCTTCGACCAGTACGGCGAGCCGGTTACCGAATTTCTCGACGCCACCCCAGGCAATCGCCTTACCGTACTGGAAGTTGGCCCCGGCGAAGGCGGTTTCCTACCGGCACTGAGTAGGCGCTTTCAGCAGGTGATCGCGCTGGACACTTCCGAGGAAATGCTCAGCCGCTCCCGAAAAACCGTCGAGGAACAGCAACTGGGCAACGTGGAGCTGGTTCTCGGTGATACCGAATTTGCAAAACGCCAGGAAATACGCGCCGACTGCATCACCCTCAACATGGTGTTGCACCACACCCCGGACCCGGCCCAGATCTTTACCGACCTGGCAGAGTTACTGCGCCCCGGCGGCACCCTGCTGGTCACTGAACTGTGCCATCACGACCAAAGTTGGGCGCGCGAGACCTGTGGCGATCTCTGGCTTGGCTTCGAGCCAGAGGACCTCGGCCACTGGGCAACGGCTGCAGGACTGACCGAAGGAGAAGGCCTATTCCTGGCCCAGCGCAACGGCTTCCAGATTCAGCTGCGACAGTTTTTTCAACCTTTAAGCCGGTACCTGAATGCCGACAACCACCCAGATACTAACTGACAGGACCCCTGAATATGTCTACATACAGCATTTTCACCTCGGAATCGGTCTCGGAAGGTCATCCCGACAAGATGGCAGACCAGATTTCTGACGCCGTATTGGATGCCATCCTCCGGGATGATCCCCACTCAAGGGTAGCGGTTGAAACCCTGGTAAAAACCGGCATGGCGATTATTGCCGGCGAGGTCCGCACCAACACCTATGTAGACCTTGAAGAGATCGTCCGCGGGGTGATCCTCGACATCGGTTACGACAGTTCCGATGTGGGCTTCGACGGCGCTTCCTGTGCGGTGCTCAATGCCATCGGCAAGCAATCCGGCGATATCGCCATGGGGGTGGACGAGGCTGACAACAAGGATCTGGGTGCAGGCGACCAGGGCCTGATGTTCGGCTACGCTACCAACGAGACTGAAGTGTTGATGCCGGCGCCGATTTACTACGCGCACCGCCTGGTGGAGCGCCAGGCCCATCTGCGTAAACAAGGTGTGTTGCCCTGGCTGCGCCCGGATGCCAAAAGCCAGGTGACCCTGCGCTATGCAGACGGCAAACCGGTAGCGGTAGATGCGGTGGTACTGTCCACCCAGCACGCACCGAGCATCTCCCAGTCCGACCTGAAAGAAGCGGTACTGGAAGAAATCATCAAGCACGTATTGCCGGAAGAGTGGCTGCACGCCGGCACCCAGTACCATATCAATCCCACTGGCCAGTTCATTATCGGCGGCCCCATGGGTGACTGTGGCCTGACCGGGCGCAAGATCATCGTCGACACCTACGGCGGCATGGCCCACCACGGCGGTGGCGCCTTCTCCGGCAAGGATCCCTCCAAGGTGGACCGCTCCGCGGCCTATGCCGGTCGCTATGTGGCGAAGAATATTGTCGCCGCCGGCCTCGCCGACCGCTGCGAGATTCAGGTGTCCTATGCCATTGGCGTGGCCGAACCCACCTCCATCAGCGTCAACAGCTTTGGTACCGGAAAATTGAGCGACGATGAAATCGCCGCCCTGGTTCGCGAACACTTCGACCTGCGCCCCCGCGGCCTGATTGAAATGCTCGACCTGAAGCGCCCCATCTATCGCCCCACTGCCAGCTACGGCCACTTCGGCCGCGAACTCGAAAACTTCACCTGGGAAAAAACCGACAAGGCCGCCGAACTGCGCGCCGCCCTGTAACCCCTAAGCGAAAGGAATAAATAGCATGACCACTGCCAACGATTACAAAGTCGCCGACATCAGCCTCGCCGAGTGGGGTTTCCGGGAAATATCCATCGCCGAAACCGAAATGCCGGCGCTGATGGCACTGCGGGACAAATATCGCGCCGAACAACCTCTGGCGGGAGCCAAAATCCTCGGCTGTATTCACATGACCATCCAGACCGCCGTGCTGATCCAGACTCTGGAAGCCCTCGGTGCCGAGGTGCGCTGGACCTCCTGCAACATCTTCTCCACCCAGGACCACGCCGCCGCGGCCATTGCTGCCAACGGCACTCCGGTGTTTGCCTGGAAAGGTGAGACCGAAGAGGAATACGACTGGTGCCTGGAGCAACAGATTCTCAAGGACGGCCAGCCCTGGGACGCCAACATGGTGCTGGACGACGGCGGTGACCTGACCGCCAAACTGCACGAAAAATACCCGGAAGTGCTGGCGCGGGTACACGGCATTACCGAAGAAACCACTACCGGGGTGCACCGCCTCTACGACATGCTGAAAAAGGGCGAATTGAAAGTGCCCGCCATCAACGTCAACGACTCGGTCACCAAGTCCAAGAACGACAACAAATACGGTTGTCGCCACAGCCTCAACGATGCCATCAAACGCGCCACCGACCACCTGCTGGCAGGCAAGAAAGCGCTGGTCATCGGTTACGGCGACGTTGGCAAGGGTTCCGCCCAGTCCCTGCGCCAGGAAGGAATGATCGTCCGGGTCACCGAGATCGACCCGATCTGCGCCATGCAGGCCTGTATGGACGGTTTTGAGGTGGTTTCCCCCTATCTGGACGGCGATCCTGAGAACCCGGTGGATGCAGCACTGCTGGCCAACACTGATCTAGTGGTGACCTGCACTGGCAACTACAACGTCTGTGACAGCAAGATTCTTGCTGCCCTCAAGACCGGTTGTGTGGTCAGCAATATCGGCCATTTCGACAACGAAATCGACACTGCCTACATGCGCAAGACCTGGCTGTGGGAAGAGGTAAAACCCCAGGTACACAAGGTTTACCGCAACCGCGAAGCCAATGATCACCTGCTGCTGCTCTCCGAGGGCCGCCTGGTGAACCTGGGCAACGCCACCGGCCACCCTAGCCGCGTCATGGATGGCTCCTTCGCCAACCAGGTACTGGCCCAGATTCACCTGTTCCAGCAGGCATTCGCCGACTGTGATGCCGACAAGCAGCGCGAACTGCTGCGCGTGGAAGTGCTGCCGAAGAAACTCGACGAGGAAGTGGCCGCCCACATGGTGGCTGGCTTCGGCGGAGTACTCACTCACCTCAAGCCCGAGCAGGCCAACTACATCGGCGTGCCCATGGAAGGCCCGTACAAAGACGACAGCTACCGCTATTAATGGGCCATGCCACCATCGAAGACAGGAACACCCCTGACCATGACTGATCGACATCTGAGCTTTGAATTTTTCCCGCCCAAGACCGGAGAGGGGCGTGAAAAACTGCGCACCACCCACCAGAAGCTGGCGCGCTTCAACCCGGAATTTTTCTCGGTAACCTACGGCGCCGGCGGCTCTACCCGGGAATTTACCCGGGATATCGTGCTGGAAATCCAGCAATCCGGTTCCAGCGCCACACCGCACCTGTCCTTTGGCGGCGACAGCGCAGAGTCCGTGCTGTCACTGCTGCAGGGCTATAAAGAGGCCGGGATCAACCGTATCGTCGCCCTGCGCGGTGACCTGCCCTCCGGCATGGGCGGCATGGCGCAACTGGTATACGCCAACCAGCTGGTGGCCTTCATCCGCGAGCACTTTGGCGACTATTTTGAACTGTTTGTGGCCTGCTACCCGGAAATCCATCCCCAGGCGGAGAGCTACGATCGGGACATTTACTGGCTGGGAGAGAAATTCCGGGCTGGCGCCAATCGCGCCATTACCCAGTATTTCTTCAACCCGGACGCCTACTTCTACTACCTGGAGCAGTGCCGCAAAGTTGGCATCGAACAGCCGATCATCCCCGGGATCATGCCCATCACCAACTTCCAGAATCTGGTGCGTTTTTCTGACAGCTGCGGCGCCGACATCCCACGCTGGATTCGCCAGCGCCTGAGGCAGTACGGTGATGACAGCGCCAGCATTCGCGCATTTGGGCTTGAAGTGGTGACCCGACTCTGTGAAACCCTGCTGGCGGGTGGTGCGCCGGGATTACACTTCTACACCATGAATCAGGCCGACACCTGCGCCACCCTGTGTCGCAACCTCGGATTTCCTGAACACTGATGCGTGAAATAAGGGTTTACACGGACCAGCCACTTTCCTCGGGGACAGAAGTTGCCCTGGAGGAAAGTGTCGCGCGTCACCTGGCCACAGTCCTGCGCATGCAACCCGGCGACCCTGTGACCCTGTTCAATGGCGGCGGCGGGGAGTACGAGGCCGCCCTGGGTACCTGCAGCGGCAAACGGGTAACGGCAATGGTTGGCAATTTTCTCGATATCGAGCGGGAATCCCCATTGTGCATCCACCTCGGTATCGGTTTGTCGCGGGGCGAACGCATGGACTGGGTCATGCAGAAAGCCACTGAGGCCGGTGTCAGCGACATTACCCCGCTCTATACCGAGCACACCGAAGTAAAACTGAAAGGCGATCGATCAGACAAGAAACAGCGTCACTGGCAGCAGATCTGCGCCAGCGCCTGTGAGCAGAGTTACCGCAATCGCCTGCCGACATTACACGAACCCATTACCCTGGATCAATGGCTCAACCAGGTATGCGCCGACCAGAAACTGGTGCTGCACCACCGCAGCGAACAGACTCTGGCCCAACTCCGCCATAACCAAGCCAATTCCTGCGCCCTGCTGATAGGTCCGGAAGGAGGTTTAAGTGACCGGGAAATCACGGCTGCACTCGCACAGGGTTTTCAGCCGCTAAGGCTGGGGCCTAGGGTACTGCGCACTGAAACGGCACCAATCGTCGCCATAAGTGTCCTCCAGTCGCTTTGGGGTGATTTTCTCTGAAGTTTGTTCCTATCCTTGGGGGCTTGTCCCATTTATGGCCAGAACCATGCCAAACGACAAGCACAACCTATTGCCAGGGAAAGGGCGATGTCAAAATAAACGCAGGGAAGCGTCTCTGCTGCCAGCAGCAAGTTTTGCAGGCACTTTACCGATATCAGTTTTCTTTCTCAGGTCAGACACTTAACCAGGTTTGCGGTGTAGAGAGTTTGTAGCCATGAGAGTCAACTATCGCATCTCCAGCTTGATGGTGCCAGCCGCCCTGCTGGGACTCATCTTGCTGCTTGCCGGCAGCTTTTATGTTTATCGGACGACCATCGTCACACAATTTTCCACCCTGCTCCAAAGCCAGCTTGATGCTCTGGCATCCTCACTGACAGAACAAACCTCAGCATATAACCTCCGGGCTCACTCTCTGGCCAATGACAGCGCGCTGACCCAGGCTTTCGCCAGCTCCCCCCAACACAGTACTGCCCTGAATGAGCGGCTGAGCTTCGCCTTCCAGGAAGACCACGAAATACAACGGCTGTTACTACTTGACGCACAACAGCGACCGATTGCCGGTTTTGAAAAAAGGGCTGGGGCTCTGCATTCCCTCGCCACTTCAGGAAGCATCACCGTCGCGCCAAGTGGCTTCTATTCGGAGGGAGACGGGCTTCGCTTGCGAACCACTACTCCCCTTACCCCCGTTACGTCCGATCTCCCCGGCGGGCAACTGGTTATTGATTATGACCTCAGTTTTTTTGCCGGTAGCGTAGACCGCTTGCTTCCCGATAGCGGCCTGTGGATCACTTTTTTTTCCGCCTCTGGCACTCCGCTGATACGCCAACCCGGTGCTGATCCAGCATCATTGCAGAAGGCTTTTTTCCAACATCAACTGGGACAGTCACAGGGAGCCTGGTCATCCCTGTTTGGATATCCCACTTCATTTCCGGGTTTGGTCTACCTCTCCCAGGGAGACAATCTCTGGGTTGGCATCATCACCCCACAAGCCATCGAAGCGGCCATCGCTCCTTACTGGACTCTCGTTTTCTATATATTGCTGCCCATTTTCCTGGGCATCCTGGCCATCATCGTTCTTTTCACCCATCGCACCACCATCAGGCCCATTGTCCATCTGACCAATGCAGTTGAGAAAAAGGCGAAAGGTGAGGATATCCTGCTGGACACCGACAGTGGCATCCATGAAATACAGCAGCTACACAGGGTTCTCGCAAGGGTGTTCGACGCAGAAACCAGGGCCAAGGAGCAGATACAGAATCTCGCCTATTACGACACGCTAACCGGCTTGGCAAACCGACGCCTGTTCAAGATCTACCTGGACAACGCCATCGCTGCAGCGCAGAGAAACCAGCAAAAACTGGCCCTGCTGTTTATCGACCTGGACAATTTCAAGGTAATTAACGACCACTACGGCCACCATATTGGCGATCGGGTGCTCTCTGAGTTCGCCAGCCGAGTCAAACGCATCACTCGAAGCTCTGATATGGTTTCGGCGATGCCCCCCACGGAAAGTAGTATCGCGCGACTGGCCGGAGACGAGTTTGCTATTTTGTTGCCCAATCTGGATAACACCATTGCGACTGTCTCAGTTGCGGAAAGGTTGCTGGAGTCCACACTCCTCCCCGTGGAGATCGACAGCAAGCTGCTTTATGTACACGCCTCCATCGGTATCGCCACATACCCGGACGACGCCCACAATGGTGATGAACTGATCCGCCATGCGGATGCCGCCATGTATCAGGCAAAGACCTCAGGTAAACACACCTATCACTTTTTCTCGAAGAGCCTCTCAAAAATCCTGCAGCGGCAGCGATATGTCCAGGAGGCCCTTCGCACTTCACTGCTCAACAACGAGTTTCACCTTGAGCTTCAACCCTACGTGGAAGCCAAAACCTTTCAACTGGCGGGAGTGGAAATCTTCCTGCGCTGGAACAGCAATGCTCTGGGTCGCGTTTCACCGGCGGAATTTGTCCCCATTGCCGAATCTTGCGGGATGATGAAAGAAATTGATGCATGGGTGATCAGCGAATGCTGCGAAATGCTCAGCGACTGGCGCAGTCGGGGGCTCCCGGTAGTGCCCTGCTCCGTCAATATCTCGGCGGGGGAGCTGCGTAACCAGTCCCTACCCACATTCATTGATGCCTGCCTGAAAAGCTACAGTCTGACGTCATCCGACCTCGAAATCGAGATCACGGAAACCAAATTGGTCGATCATGATGAGCGCAGCATGAGTGTTCTAGAGCGTCTTCGGGGGATGGGCCTGAGCCTCGCTCTGGACGATTTTGGTCGAGGGTTTACCTCACTCAATCAGTTAAAAGCCTATCCCGTCCACAAACTGAAAATTGACCGGACGTTCATTGCCGAACTTGACGATGCCAGTGAAAAATTCCGTATCGCAGATGTCATCCTGATGTTGAGTCGCTCCTATGGCCTGACAGCCACTGCCGAGGGTGTGGAAAGCCTCCACCAGGCTCATTACCTCAAGGAAGCCGGTTGCGAGTACCTACAAGGCTATTATTTCAGTCGTCCCATGTCCCGCGATGCTTTCGAAAAACTCCTGCATCTTGGACAGGTGAAACTACCCCTACCCCAGAGGGCCACGGTTACTGACATTGACATCAGTCAACGAAACCGTACCAGGTAATCACTTATTTGGTCATAACTTCAGTAGTGCATAGCAACTAGTCCCACACCTCTCCTTCGCGGGTCACCTACAGCACCAAACTCCCCGTTCTCGTCCCCATAGGCACAGTGAACTCCGCCGAAAAACAGACTGCGCTTGTCCCACAGCTGTTGTTCGCATTCCGCGCCATAGGCTTGAAGTGCCTTTTCCCAGCCCGGCTAACAACTCAGTAAGCCGTTTTCGAAATGTACCCGGTGTACCTCGACGGCCTGCTCTGGGGTCATGCCAAAATCCACCATATTGCTAATGACCTGTAAAAGGGCTCTCTGTATCCGGTTCGATCCACCGAAACCCATCATCCCCTCCAGGCTAGCCTGCAAGGTGAGTATGCCGGGAGCCATCAGTCACAACGATATGAGTTGATCCTTTTCGACTTTAAGCGATCTGTTAAATGTTCGGTAGAATAATTCTCTCCACTCTTTGCACTGCGCCATCAGTATTTGAGATATTTAGCCCTCTAAAGCAACTCTTCGCCTTCTTTGCCCAATGCTTCCGGTCTATCTTCAAGCGCCGGTTGTTATAGTAATTTTCACTCGCCAATTAGCTCACATTTGCTATTTTTATATTCACGTTTCGTCTCCCAGCGTGATTCCTAGATTGGCCGAATGACTTTAACTATCACCCCGTGCAGACGGCTCACTACGATACATTCTATGACAGCATGTATGACTGTCTTTATTCTTCAGCTTGTTGGGAGTTTTCGAGCTTTTCCACAATCACGAACATACCCAATTTTTTATACTCGGCCTACTATGCAGGCAGTAAAAAAACTGCAATCAATGCATCGTAGACATTACAGCTATACAGCATTATTTATTCTGCTGCCTTTACAGTCACTCTTCAGCCAGCTTTCACGGCTCCGTAACTTTTGGGTCTGCCTATCATTTCGCCTTAATCGCCTGCAAACTGGGTTTTTCTTAACCCTAGATAACATTCATACGCTTTCCCATTTCCGACACAAAAAAAACCGCCGGTAACGACATTACCGGCGGTTTTTTCGCATCCAACAGTACCCGTTTTATTCGATACTGTTCTGTCCACAGCACTCCACCTCGTGAAGTGCTCCCGGACTTAGGACGACTTTTTGTTTTTCTTTTCTTCGTACAGCGCATCGAAATTGATCGGCGCCAATACCAGGGGAGGGAATCCGCCCTTGATCAGCATATGGTCCACAGTTTCCCTCAGGTAAGGGAACATAATCGCTGGACATGCCGCGCCCAATGCTTCTTCCAGCTGATCCTTAGGGAAACCATTGATCAGGAACAATGCTGCTTGTACCACGGTCAGCTTGAAGGCCACCATGCTTCCATTGTGTGCAGTAATAGAGATGGTCAGCAAGACTTCATAACGACCGTCTTCAATCGTGTTGGTCTTGATGTCCATGTCCAGGCTAATTTCCGGTTTCCAGTCATCGCGGAATACTGTAGCAGCGTTCGGGGCTTCGTACTCATTCTGCTTCAGATAGATTTTCTGCATTGAAAAATGCGGCCCATTGTTTTGATTTCCAGCTTGAGACATAGCTTATTCCTCTAATATTTTTTACACACATCAACTACGGCTCTAACAGCGTCAGGCCATGGATCGTCAACTCGGCAATATTTCTGGCTAGTTTGCGCGTGATCAGATGTCGCCACGAAGTGCGGCAGGGTGAGCAGTATAGTCTCGCCACCTGGCTATGGAAAGCCAGCCACAATGGGAGTTCATAGAATCAAATAGCGCAACCGGGCGGTTTTGCCGTACCAGAAATAAAAAAGGTCCCGACCCTAAGGTCGGGACCCATAGCAACTGCCATTAGATTTTGGCAGGAGCTTCCATACCCATCCACTCGAAGAAAGTCTTCAGGTCGGGCTGGATGTCGTGCATTACAGGGTACCACGGAGTAGGAGCTTCCACGTCGTGCTGAATGCCGCAAGACGGGCAGTAGTACTCACGGTATACCTGCCAGTTGGTGTCGGGAGCCATGATCGGCGGATAAACCTGGGCCATTTTCTCTTCGCTGTCGCGAACATAGATCAGTGCACCCAGCTTCCAGTTTTTGCGGTAGTCGCCGAAGTCGTGACCACAGTCACACTTAACAACGATTTCCTTGTCGGAAGTACGCTCAACAACGTTCAGGCGCGGGCCCAGAGCCAGGATGACTTTATCATCATAGTCAACGTTATCGTTAAGAACTTCCATGTACAGTTTGTAACGATCTTGGTCCTTAGGCATGGACAACATCAGGTGGACGGTATCCCAGTCCAGATCACCTTTAACCAGGTCAGCGACCTGTTTCTTAGTGTAAGTAGACATATCTAAACTCTCTTGTGTTCTGTCAATTCATCAAGTGATAGAGCGGGGGCCGGGACCCGGGCCCCGCTCTTCATTTAGGCAAATAAGATCGCCTTATTCTTCTACCATGACGACCGGGGTTACGTCGGGCAGATCACCAATTTCCATGGTGATGCGAGCACCGTACATAGGAGTACCCAGTTCTTCTTCAGGCAGTTCCCAAGAGTCGGGCAGATCCCAGAATTCTTTGAATTCTGCCAGGAACTTGGGTGACAGATAGAAGCTTGATGCAAACATTTGCTGAACGGACAGTGATGCCTTCTTGTCGATGATGTTTTGACGCTCACCTTTCATCCACTCGTGAACCGGAACACCGCGAGCAATACGCTCTTTGCGGATTTCGGCCTGGCGAGCTTTAGTTTTTTCAACGTCAACGGTGTAAACACCTACATCATCTTTAGTGAATACAGCACCGTAGATCTTCTGAGCGAACTCTTCGAGGATGAAGTTTTCGTTCAGGTCTTCCTGGATAGCGTCAAGTTCACGATCCAGCGGATCACCCAGACCCGGGCCACCACGGAGGTAGTTCAGGTACAGGTCACCGTTGTCAAACATTTCTTCAGTGGTAATACACTGCTTGTCACGCTTGACGATCGCGCCCGGCTCCAGGTGCTTCTCGAACTCTTTATCGCGAGGATCGCGGTCTTGACCCAGCGGCAGAGATTTACCTTCAGCGATACGCTTCTTCAGACCGGTTTTGTGAGCTTCAAAACGGTAGCCGGTAGCAGACGGATAACCACCCATCAGACCCCAGTCACTGTTCATGTAGCCGTTACCCATGAAGAACATGGTCCAGTCGGTAGAGTTCCAAACCATACGCAGTGTTTCGTAACCCAGACCACCGCGGTACTTACCGTAACCACCGGTGTTGGTCTTGATACGACGACCCATGTACAGCAGCGGCTCAGCCAGTTCCCAGATCTCGATGTCACCCATGTCACCTTCAGGGTTCCAGATCGCAGCAGCGTGGTTCAGACCGTCTTTAACAGCACATGCACCAGTACCACAAGCAGCAGTTTCGAAGCTGTTAACCGCGTGGATTTCACCGTCCTGGTTTACACCGCCGCCTTGCAGCCAGTTACAGGGGTTGGAGTTTCCAGCGTTAACTTCTTCCAGGTAACCGCGACCGAAGTAGGTACGGCTCAGGCCGCGCCACAAGGAGCTCCAGGAAGATACCAGGAAGTGCCATGCGTCAGCGTGAGCTGTACGGCGGTCATCCGGGTTAGTCCAGGTGCCTTTAGGACAACGGAAGCTAGTAGCATAACGAGGACCGTCATTGATACGCTCGGTCGGAACCAGAGTCTGAGTCATCATTACCCAGATACCGGAAGTAAATGCAGTCGGGTTGGTGTTATAAGTGTGCCAACCCCAACGGCTGCAGCCTTCGAAGTCCAGACGCCAGGTACCGTCGGCGTTCACAGTGATTTCACAAGGAGCGTGCATGATGGAATCCACTTTTGCGAAGGTGGACGGAACATGAACGTCTTCGTGAGTGTAAGGGACGTCTACGAAAGCAACGGTTTTAACTTTACCGGGGATACACATAGCCTTGATACGGCTAATCAGACCACGGCGACCGTCTTCAACCACTTCGTACATGAAGGTTTCAACAGCTTCTGCGCCTTCTTCTTCGATCACTTCGAGCAGCATGTCGCGGATCATGTGAGCACCAGCAATACGGGTTTTCTCATCAAGAATCCAGTATTTGGTGGTACGAACGTTACGCTGAGACTCGTGCAGGTAGTCGCGAAGAGGTACGTCCTTGCGACCGGTTTTACGGCAGCTGATCTGGATACCGTCACCGAAACGCTGGATCTGGCCATTGGACATGGAGCCAGGACCTACTGCGCCGGTATCGATAACGTGAGTCATACCACCGACCCAACCTACCAGGATGCCATCGTGGAAGATCGGCACGATAGTGGCGATATCACAGGGGTGAACGTTACCAATTTGACAGTCGTTGTTGGTGAACATGTCACCGTCTTCGATGCCAGGGTTGCTTTCCCAGTCGTTCTGGATCATGTATTTGATCGCAGCACCCATGGTACCTACGTGAATGATAATACCGGTTGAAGTTGCAACACAGTCACCAATCGCATTGTACAGGGTGAAACACAGCTCACCTTCCTGCTCAACGATCGGAGAAGCAGCAATTTTCTTAGCAACTTCACGGGCGTTTACCAGGCCAGCACGAACCTTGGAGAAAATACGCTCGAAACCGATAGGATCGCTTTCTTTAAAAGCCAGTTTTTCCAGGCCATTGTAGAAGCCAGACTTGGCGGTGCGCTCCAGAACGGAATTACGGTACTCGTTCAGAGTCAGGCCGCTTTTCAGCAGGGAACCCGGCTTGGTACCCAGGGGGTTTTGTAAACTAGTCATTTTTTATCCTCTGTATCTTTTCGTCTATTTTGTCGACGTTAGCAATTCTCTATGGATAGCTAGTACTCAGTCCTTACACTTCGATCAGGTGGTACAGACGGTGTCCGTCCAACCAGGTTTCGAAGCCAGTAGGAACAACATAAGTAGTAGCATCGGATTCAATAACAGCAGGACCAGTAATGCGGTTGCCCGGCAGCAGAGATTCCATTTTGTAGAGTTTCGCTTCAACCCACTTGCGGCCATAGTAGAACGGACGAGTGCCGAGGAAGGCTTCTTCCGGAGGAGTCGGGCCAGCATCGGGCTCAGACGGAACGGCAGGTTTCTTGGTTGCAACAGAGCCACGCAGGATGGCGCCGGTGATACCAAAGCCCAGCTCAGGAGAACGGGCGGCATCAGCGTATACACGGGCGTAGTATTCGTCGAACGATTCAACCAGTTTGTCCCAATCAGCAGCGGTAGAAACAGACTGCAGCGGAGAGCTGATTTCCAGGTCGTTCAACTGACCCAGGTACTGCATGCGGTATCCGGGAGTCAGAGTAACTTCTTCCGGTCCGAAGCCGTTGATACGGAATTCTTCCAGAACTTTCTCAGTCAGCTCGTTCCAAGCACCCTGCAGGGTATCGATCGCAGCTTGCTTGTCTTCAGCAGTTGACTCGTCAGTGATACCGATATCGGTAGATTTATCGTAACGGTATTCAAAGTCAGCAGTCGCACAACCGAAGGCAGAGAAGCCAGCAGCCCAGGCAGGGATGATAGTTTCTTTGAAGCCCAGGCCTTTGGTGTAACCATAGGCGTGAACCGGACCACCACCACCGTAGGAGAAGCATACGAAGTCGCTAGGTGCATAACCCTTAGCGGAAATCATCGCACGCAGGTGCTGACGCAGAGACAGGTCGAGCAGCTCGATTACACCAGCAGCTGCATCTTCCAGAGACAGACCCAGCGGATCAGCGATCTGGTCTTTAACACACTGCTTGGCACGCGGTACGTCCAGCTCCAGAATACCACCGAGGAAGTTGTCGGGGTTCAGGTAGCCCAGGATGATGTGACAGTCAGTAACAGAAACAGTGGTAACACCACCGGCCGGCCAACAGGTACCTACACGGTAACCAGCAGAGTCAGGACCCAGTTTGATGGAGTTGCTGTAGGGGTCGATACGTACGAAGCTACCAGCGCCCGCACCGATGGTGTCCATCGCTACCAGAGGCAGAGACAGTACCAGACGAGCCATATCGCCGTCCTGGTGCATGGAGAACTTGCTCTTAACAATCAGAGCCATGTCGAAGCTGGTACCACCGATGTCGGAACAAGCGATGTTGTCAATGCCCAGCTGCTCAGCCAGGTATTTCGCACCGATTACACCACCGATAGGACCGGATACCAGAGTACGAGCCAGCTCTTTTGCTTTCCAGCTAATGGTACCACCATGGGATGCCATTACACGCAGATCGTAGTTTGCGCCAACAGACTTCATGCGGTCGCTCAGAGAGGACAGAATCGCACGAGAAGGCTCAGCAGCGTAAGCTTCCAGAATAGTAGTGTTGGTACGGTGAGTTTCTTTACGAACCGGGTAGTAGTCACAAGAAGCGAATACCGGAACGTTTACACCTTTCTCTTTAGCAACTTCACGAACAACGTCACGTACTGCGCGCTCGTGGTCACCGTTCAGGTAAGAGCTCAGGAAGCTGATTACGATCGCTTTACAACCTTGATCGATCAGCTCAGCAGCTGCGTCACGGGCTTCGTCCAGACGAACCGGGAATACAACGCCACCTTTGGAGTCAACACGCTCAGTTACACCGCGAGTGTCATGAATGTGAACCAGCGGCTCATCGTAGCGGTGAGTGTTGAGGTGCAGACGGTCTTCAAACGCATAACCCAGGTAGCACTGGATGGCGCGACCCATACGGTGGAAGTCTTCGAAACCTTTACTTACGATCAGACCAGTGCGCAGACCTTTACGACCAACCACACGGTTCAGCATCGCGGTACCGGAGAATACGCAGGTAACCATTTGCGGGAATACTTCTTCTACGGTCAGACCCCAGTGAGCGAGGGCGTCCTTACTGGACTCCATTACCGCACTCGGCTCATCAGCGTCACTCTGCGCCTTACCTACAACGAACTCGCCGTCAGCACGCACAAAAAAGGTATCGGTCATCGTGCCGCCGGCATCGATGCCCATCACTTCAACGGGATTGGTTGTTAAATCATTCAAGGTTTAATCCTCTAGTTTTGTTGATTTACTTCTACCCCACCCCTGTCATGGACCCGTTCGAACGGGGTCATTGTTATGATTTAGGGGTGGAGAGCCCTCGCTTACGGCTATAGCAATAGCCGTGCCAATTTAAATTTATTGTTAAATTTTATTGTCTTATAAGGATCTTCAAATCAACGCCATCTCAGATCGTTCGAAAATCGTTCGAAAATCGTTCGTCGGACGGACATTAATCGAACCGCGATTAAAGCATGGGCATATTTTTCTGTCTACAAGAGCCCTTTTTCGACCTTGGAACCACCCCAACAGACCCGCAAATGGTCCAAAATCGTCGAAAAACAGGCCTCAAAGCCGCTTAACTACTGGAAAAGGCTTGTAATTTCACCCTCAGATGGAGAAGATAGCCGGCCCTACTCTATAATTCATAGAGTGATAACTATAAAAGCCGGTGAGTAAGAGTGTCATGAGTTACGAATCCTCCCTGAAGGGATCGGCTGCCGTTTCGCATCCGAGTCGTATTGCTTCCGCCCGAGAAAAACTGCTAACCGATGGCAATCTTCCCGACAACACGGTTCGCTCAGTCATCAAAGCCTCTTGGCAGCGCTGCATGTCGGGGCAGGTTGACCCGCTGGTTGCAAAACGCAGTCTTGAACTCGGCACAGATGAGCTATTGGGGATTCGCCGCCAACACAAGGAACTGATCTCCGCCTCTGAAGTCATCATGCGTGAGGCGAAAGAGCTCCTGGCCGAATCCGGCACCATCATGCACCTGGTGACACCCGCCGGCATGATTCTTGATTACGAGGGCGACCCGGCCACCCTGGAGCTGGCCCGCAATTACAGCCTGATCCCCGGTGCCAACTGGAATGAACAGGCCGCTGGCACCAACGCCATCGGCACAGCGTTAAACATCGGCGCCCCCGTGCAAGTACATGCGTTTGAGCATTTCTGCGAAAACATCAGCCGCTGGACCTGCTCTGCAGCGGTAATCCGCGACCCGTTCGAAAAACGGCTGCTCGGCGCACTTAACATCTCGGGATTGAAAAACACTCTGCATGATTACTGTCTGGCCCTGGCAATCTCAGGAGCGCGCAGGATCGAGGGTCAGTTTGCCCAGTTGAAGCTGGCCCAACGTGACCTTTTGCTTGGCGCCACCATCGACCATTTCACGTCATCTGGTAACGACGGGGTATTGTTGTTCGATATGGATGGCAAACTGGTGCGCGCCAACACCATGGCCGAGAAAGTTCTGGCAGCACGGGGCATCCGCATTAACCTCACCCCGTACAACCCTATCCTGACACTGAACAGTGAAGGGGTTTTCACCCCTGAATCGGATCGCGCATTGAACCAGATCGATCAGGACTGGGTCGAACCGGTCATTCATCAGGGTGAGCAGATCGGCTACCTGGCCATTATTCCCATGCCAGCCCGTCAATCACAGCGAGTTTCCAACCACGTGGCGAATATTCCACCACCATCCAGATCAACCGGTTTCTTCCGCCTCGTAGGACAAAGTGCTCCTTTCATCAAGGCAGTACAGCAAGCCAAGCGAATCTCCAAGGCTCCGATTCCAGTACTGTTACAGGGCGAAACCGGTGTCGGCAAGGAGCTGTTTGCCAAGGCCATGCACGAGGAAGGCCCTTCTCAGAGCGGTGAGTTTGTCGCCCTGAACTGTGGCGGCCTGTCCCGCGACCTGCTGGCGGGCGAGCTGTTCGGCCACGTGGAAGGCGCATTCACTGGCGCCCGTCGCGGCGGCATGATCGGCAAGATTGAAGCAGCCAACGGCGGCACACTGTTCCTCGACGAAATTGGCGAGATGCCCCTCGACCTGCAACCCATGTTCCTGCGCGTGCTGCAAGAGTCGGAGATCTGCCGGGTAGGTGAAACCAGGCCCCGCAAGGTTAACTTCCGTCTGATTGCCGCCACCAACCGCGATCTGGCCCAGGAAGTTGCCGAGGGTCGCTTCCGCATGGACCTCTACTACCGCATTTCGTCCATGACGTTGACCATTCCCCCGTTGCGCGAGCGCAAGGGCGATGTCTCCCTATTGGCGCAGAATATTTTTGCCCACCTGCTCGAGCAGCACTCGGGAGACCAGAAACGTCTCAGCAAGGACGTGCTCGAATTGCTGGAACGCCACAGCTGGCCCGGTAACATTCGTGAACTGAGTAACCTGATCACGGCGGCATTCTTCCTTTCAGAAAGAGAAGAACTCGGTCCGGACGACCTGCCCAAGGAATTCCTTGCCGCGCACATGGACAGCCCTGAGGATGACGATGCCAATCCGCTGGATCTGGCCGAGAAGGAAGTCATTACCCGCGCCATCCGCGAACAGGGCGGCAACCTCACCCAGGTGGCCAAACAACTCAACATCGCCAAGAGCACTCTGTACATCAAACTGAAAAAGTACGGTATCGAGCGCCCCTAACAGTAGCTTTAACACAATAAAAAAGGCCGACGCTCATCGTCGGCCTTTTTTGTTTTCAGTGGCGATACGCCCGGGCTAGACCCCACCGGCGTGGGTATCATCAATGGAAAACTCTCGGGCGATTCGCAAAGTACGCGTAGCCAGCTGCACCTCCTTGAGGAACAGGGTCAGCGCGACAATCAGCAGCACCATGGCCAGCACAAAGAAACCGATGATCAGTGTCCCGATGTGCAATTTCCAGAAACCTCCCACAAACAGGCTAACTATCAGGGTACACACCAGCAATGCCGCCGCAGTGCACAAGCCAATGGACCAGTTGGTGATCTTGGCGCGCCGCCACAGTATTCTCAGCTCCATTTGGCAGATGATTTTCTGTTCCGGGTCCGACAGGCGCAGTTCCCGCAGCCCCAGCACCCTGGCGCGATCAACGATGCGCCCCAGTCGCCCGGACATGACATTGAGAAAGCCCGCAATACCGGCCAACAGAAATACCGGTGCCACTGACAGCTGGATAATCTGCGCCAGATCCGTCGCCGTAATAATCGGATTGAGAATCAACGCTCAGCTCCCCCTCTTATAGATCCATCGGTTGCACGCCTGTTGCACCCAACAGCCGCCACTTGTCGCGGAGCCTCTCCCCGCAGACATAAATAGCGGGCACCAGCAGCAGGGTCACAAACGTCGCCAACAATACCCCAAAGGCCAGTGAAATCACCATCGGGATCAGAAACTGCGCCTGGGCGCTGCGTTCAAACAGGATCGGCGTGAGGCCGAAGAATGTGGTCAACGACGTCAGCACAATGGGCCGAAAACGATCCTTGGCTCCCTGCACCACAGCCTCCATGGCATGCCACCCTTCCTGCCGCAACTGGTTGATGCGATCGATCAACACCAGATTGTCGTTGATCACCACCCCCGCCGCCGCCATCACCCCCATCATGGAGGGCATGCTGATTTCCTTGCCGAACAACAAATGGCCAAGAATGGCACCGGCAACACCAAAAGGTACAGCGCTGAGAATAATGACCGGCTGCCAGTAGGAGCGAAACTCCACCGCAAGAAACGCGTAAATGGCCAGTAATGCCAGCAACATCATCTCCCGGAAACCCACCTCAAATTCCTGCTGGTCCTTTTGCGCCCCGGCAACCTCGAGTACCAATCCGGGATACCTAGCCGCCATGGCCGGCCACTGCTTTCGCAGCAATTCAGAGACTATCTCGTTAGCGGATGCCGCGCCCCGCGCCAGCTCACCTTCAATTTCCACCACCCGCATCCGGTCCTGTCGCTTGATCTCGGTGTAACCGGGCACAAACTCGGCCTCAGCCACCGAATCGAACGGCAACTCACGCCCGTCCTCCGTACGAACCCGCAGTTCATCCAGCGTCGACACCATGGCGCGCTCGTTCTCCGGATAGCGCACCATCACCTTCACATCCTCGCGCTCCCTGGGAATTCGCTGTGCCTCGGCACCGTAGAAGGCATTGCGTAGCTGACCGGCAATATCGCTGAGACCGATGCCGAGGGTATCTGCGTTATCCCGCAGACTGATTTCGATTTCCTTTCTGACCGTGCGCAGTGAACTGGACAGATTGAACACCCCTGGATAGCCATTCAACGCCGCCTCCACCTCTGCGGTGGCCGCCCGCAGGGCATCCGTGTCCCGCCCTTTCAACAGCAGATTGATGTCCTTTGGCCGGCCCATCAGAGTGAACTCGACCTCGTATTCCTCCACGTTTTCCATCGGACCAATATGTTTACGCCACAGTTCGGCCACCTGGCGAGACGACACCGAACGGCTCTCGTTGCTGGCCAGTTCCAGCACCATGGTCACCAGGTTTTCATTGCTCTCGGCGTAATGATTGCGAAGGATCGAATTACCTTCCGGATCAATCAGCAAGGGTTCTTTTTTCAGTTCTGTCACGCCTCGCTCTATCTGGCCCATGATCTCCAGGGAACGACTGAAACCACTACCTTCCGGCAACTCCACCGTTGCTCTCAGGTATTCCCCCTCCACCACCGGAAAAAAAGCGGTGCGCAGCCAACCGGTAAAGAAGATGCCCAACACCACAATCAGTGCTCCCACAAACAATGCAATGGTGACACCGGTATTGCGCAACGACCGCTCCAGCAGCGGCCGGTAACGGCGTTCGACAAATCTCCTCAACCAATCAGAGGTCCACAGACGTGTCCGGTGCAGGTGACGGGCCGGAAACCAGGAGGGCTCCCGCTCCGGTTTGAGGTTGCGCAGGTGGGCAGGCAGGATCAGGAATGATTCCAGCAGGGAAAAGGCCAGGGCAACCAGTGCCACCTTCGGCATCTCAACCATCAGCTTGGTGGAATCCCCGGGCAACAGCAGCATGGGAACGAACACGATCATGGTGGTGAGCACTGCAAAGGTCACTGGCTTGGAGACAGCCCGGGCGCCAAGAGAGGCACTTTCCGCCCCGCTCAAACCGCGTTCGTAGTGCGCGTAGACGCTTTCACCCACCACGATGGCGTCATCCACCACGATGCCGAGAATCAGCAGGAAAGCAAACAGCGACACCACATTGACGCTGATGCCCAGGTAGGGCATCAACCACAGGGTTCCCACATAGGCGACGCCAATTCCCGCCGCCACCCAGAATGCCAACACCGGGCGCAGGAACAGCACCAGCAATGCAAACACCAGCAACAGCCCACCCAGAGCATTGCGCAGCAGCAAATCGATACGACTGTTCAGGTACACCGACATGTTGCGCCACACTTCCAGCTCGACACCCGGCTGCAGGGTCGGCAACTTATTGTCGATGTACGCCCTTACCGCCTCTGAAGTTGCGATCACATCGGGATTGCGGGTGTTGAACAAATTGACGAAAACCGCCGGCTTACCATTAAAGCGGGACACCAGATCCTGCTCGGCGAAGCCATCATTGATCGTGGCGATATCCCCAAGTTTGACTTCCGTGCCATCCACATCCCGCAGCACCACGATACGCTCGAAATCTGCCCGATGGTACGCCTGACCACGGGTCTGCAGGACAATGTCACCGGATACCTCGCGCACCTCACCCGCAGGCAGGTTCACCGAGGAACGGCGTATGGCCGCTACCACATCCTCAAAACGCAACTGGTAGCGGCGCAACGTCTGCTCCGAAATCTCCACGGAGACCTCCTCGGGGCGGGTGCCACCGATTTCCGCCAACGTCACACCGGGCAGGTGGATGACTTCGTCGCGAATGGTTTCTGCCAGTCGCTTCAGGTCCGCCTCGTTTAGCGGACCGGCCACCGCCAGACTGAGAATCTGGGTCCGTGCCAATACCTCCTTGATCTGCGGGCGCTCGGAATCCTCAGGGAAGGTATTGATAGCATCTACGCGTGACTTGACGTCATTGAGTAGCTTCTGGGTGCTGTAGCCGTCCGATACCTCTATTTCAATGCGACCGCCACCCTGATAGGCAAAGGAGCGAATTTCCTCAATACCATCCAGGTCGTGAACTTCTTCCTCTATCCGGATGCAAATCTGCTCCTCCACCTCACGCGGCCCGGCACCCGGATAGGGCACCTCCACCTGCACGACATCCCGTGGAATTTTGGGGAACATCTCCTTATCCAACCCCGCCAAACTGGTTACACCCCCGGCGAGTATCATCCACATCAACAGGTTTGCAGCGATGGGGTTATTGACCCACCAGGCTATCAGCCCCTTTCCCTTGGCAGTCATGGCGCGAGGCTCACTTCATCGGCAAACTGCGGCTCAACCACCATTCCCTCGACCACATAGCCGGGACGCTCCAGCAGAACCTTTTCGCCCTCGGCAATGCCTCTCACCAACGCCTGATCACCAAGCAATTGCAGCACCTGCACAAGGACAATGTGCAATTGATTGTCCGCGTCCAAAACAAGCAGATGCTCCTTCTCGTAAAGCGCCTGTCGTGGAACCGCCAGTACATCTGCGAAGGTTTTTCCCGCTACTTCGGCATTGACGAACAAACCAGTCACCAGCGGTGGTTGAAATGAAAGTGGCTCATTCACTTCGACGATGCCATAGAGCACTCGGCTGCGGGTATCGATGCTCGCCTCAGTGCGCACCAGCTGGCCCGTCCAGCGGGCGAACATGCCGTTAAAATTGGCAGTGAGTGTTACGGGTAGCGGTGCTGCACTGCCAGGCTGCAGAGGAAGATCCAGGAGCGGTGCCTGGTTCGGCGTCAACGGCAGGCGGATTTCAGCGGTGTCAGTGGCAAAGATTTCCGCCACCTGGGTTCCAGCTGCCACATACTGACCGAAATTCACCTGAATCTTGCGCACACGACCGTCAAACGGCGCCAGGATCGCCGTCCTCTCCAGATCGAGTTGCGCCTGCTCCAGGTCGGCTTTGGCAGCGGCGACCGCCGCCTCGGCAGCTCGCAGCTGCGGCTCGCGCAGGAACAGCGCATTGCCCTCGGTGTTGCCCAGATCACGCCACTCCCGCTTGGCCTGACGAGCCTGACCGCGCTCCGTAGCGAGCAGTTTTTCCGCTTCTGCCAGACGGGACTGGACCTGTACAAGGGCGATCCGGTAGTCGCGATCATCCAGTTGCAGCAGTCGGTCACCCCGCTTGAAAAAACCGCCATCCAGGAAATTTTCCGACACGGCGACCACCTGACCGCCCACCTGGGCTGTCAGGACAATTTCTGTTTTCGGACGAACCGTACCCTGAGCCTGAACACTGATCTGGCGTTGCACTGGCCGGGCCAGTATGGCGGCAATTTTCGGGGGTGCAGTTTCTACCACAGCCTGCCGCTGCGGTACCGGCCTGGCCGCCGACAACAAGTACACAATCACCACGGCTGCCGCCAGGATTGCCAATGGAATAACGATCTTTTTCAGCGAAGCCATGCCTGTTCAATGTTCCTTATGTCGAGGTGGGCATTATCGCAAAATTCTACCCGGGCTTGCTTCACCCCACCCCCTGTGGTGCCACTCCCGGATATTGAGCTCATTGGAACCCTCGGGTGTCATTAAAGTTTCTTGAAATTGCCACCATCCGGTCATTTATCGCCCATAGGGTGGCGGTTAAAGAGGAAAAAACTATGCAATATCACGCTATCTGGCTATCGGATATCCACCTGGGCTACCGGGATTGCAAGGCGGAATTCCTGCTGGATTTTCTCAACAAGACCCGCTGCGACACCCTCTACCTGGTGGGCGATGTGGTGGACCTGTGGGCCATGAAACGCACCTTCCTGTGGCCTGCCAGTCACCACGAAGTGCTGCGCAAGATCATTTCACTGGCCAACAACGGCACCCGGGTTATTTACGTACCGGGCAATCACGACGGCCTGGTGCGGGATATCGCCGGTAGTTCCGTGCTCAATATCGAAGTGCACCCCCACTACGTTCACACCACCCGTGAAGGCAAGCAACTGCTGATGATGCACGGCGATGAATTCGACCATGCCGTCTTGTGCAGTCGCTTCAATCGCATCGTCGGCGATGCCGGCTACAGCCTGTTGTTGCACATGAATCGCTGGAGCAATCGAATCAGACGCTGGATGGGGCTGCCCTACTGGTCCCTGGCCTACTACGTCAAGAACCGTGTTCGGAATGCCCGCGCAGCCATTACTGCCTTTGAAGAGGCTGCAGCTCTGGAAGCCATACGCTGGGGGGTGGATGGCATCATCTGCGGCCATATCCACCAACCGGAAATCCGCACTATCGATGGAGTACTTTACTGCAACGACGGCGACTGGGTGGAGAGCTGTACCGCCCTGATCGAACACCGCAGCGGCAAGCTGGAGCTGGTGCACTGGGGTGATTTACAGCAGGCCATCAAGAGCGACCAGGCCGCCAATGACGCCTCTATCAGCGCCCCCTACCGACTGCCCCGCCTGTCACCCTGACTGAAGCCCCGCGTGACTTCCATGATTTACCGACCGTTCAGGTCGAGTCCAAACAGCCATTATCTTAGGCCGCTGCAGAACTCTGCTCAGGGCTGTTCCCGACTGCTGTTTCAGCGCTGATCTCATGTGGCGCTGTTGTAGCACTTCTGCCAACGGCCAGGTAATCGAATCCAGCTGCCACCATCCGCTTCGGGTCGTACAGGTTGCGTCCGTCCACGATCACCCGGCGCTTCATCTTATCTGCCATGGCCTGGAAATCCGGCGCCCAAAAATGCTTCCACTCGGTACAGATCACCAGGGCATCAGCCCCCTTAAGTGCCGCCTCCTTGGTACCCATCAGCGCCAGGTCTTCCCTGTCGCCGTAGATACGCTGGCACTCTTCCATGGCCCGGGGATCGTAGGCCTGGACACTGGCACCGTGACGCCAGAGGGATTCCAGCAACACCCGGCTGGGTGCCTCGCGCATGTCATCCGTACGCGGCTTGAATGCCAACCCCCACACGGCAATGGTCCTGCCGGCCAGATCACCAGAAAAGTAGCTGTGCAGCTTGTCGAACAACCGCTGCTTCTGCCCCGCATTGACCTGTTGAACCGCCGTCAACAGGTGCGGGGTGTACCCCGCCTGCTCGGCGGTGGCCTGCAGGGCGCGTACATCCTTTGGAAAACAAGAACCGCCGTAGCCGCAGCCGGGGTAAATGAAGTGATAGCCGATGCGCGGATCGGCTCCGATTCCCTGGCGCACCTTCTCGATATCAGCCCCCAGGTATTCCGCCAGGTTCGCGATCTCGTTGATGAAGCTGATCTTGGTGGCAAGCATGGCGTTGGCTGCGTATTTGGTCAGCTCGGCTGAGCGCACGTCCATCACCATCAACCGCTCGTGGTTGCGGTTAAACGGCGCATAGAGCTCGCGCATCATCTCCGCCACCCGCTCGGAACCGGTGCCTACCACGATGCGGTCCGGCTTCATGAAATCGCCGATCGCCGCACCCTCCTTGAGAAACTCGGGGTTGGAGGCGACCTCAAAGGGGACTGCAGCTCCGCGCAGCTCCAGCTGCCGCCGAATTTGGGCGCTGACTGAATCTGCCGTTCCCACCGGAACGGTGGACTTGGTAACCACCACCGCAAAGCGATTCAGGTGTTGGCCAATGCTGTCGGCCACCGCCAGTACATGACGGGTATCCGCGGTGCCGTCTTCATCAGTGGGTGTCCCCACGGCGATAAAAATAACCTCCGCATGGGTGATAGCACGAACAGCATCAGAGGTGAATTCCAATACCTGTTCCCGCTGCCCCTCCAGCAGATAATCTTCCAGTCCCGGTTCGAAAATGGGACAGATGCCCTGCCGCAGCAGGGCCACCTTCTGTTCATCCTGCTCCACGCAGATAACCTGGTGACCGACATGGGCCAGGCATGCGCTGGTCACCAACCCCACATAGCCACCACCAAATACGGTTACTTTCATCGCCTTCATCCCGATCCTATGGTTCCATTGATGGTGTGACCGAGGCATGACAGAAGCATGTCAGAAACGTTGCGGTTTTATGGCAACATCCGCAGTTCTGATCGCAGAGAAAATTCAGTTACACTTGGCCCTCCCTCATCGCAGTAGGTCTCCACTTGTATGATGGTATTCATGCTCAGGAATCAGCACGGCCAGTGGCTGGACAAGTCATTGAACTGGTTGGATCACTGCCCGCCGGGGCAGCGCTTCAAGACGCCGCATCACGACGTCGCCCTGAACCAGCTGGTGGAGCTGAATGCACGGGATATTTCTCTGCGCGGCGAAGTCGAACGTCATGAATTGGCCAGCCACGCCGATGAAAGCAACCGGGTCGATACCTCCGATCTCGCCGGCTGACCCCACCACAAGGAATTCAACTTGCCGCTACTGAAAAGCCGACTGGCGCTGCTCGCCGCCGACCCCCACTCCCGGTTACTGGCCGGAATTACGCGCGGCATAGAGAAAGAAAGCCTGCGGGTTACCCCCACTGGGACTTTGGCCCAGACACCACACCCGACGACACTGGGCTCGGCGCTGACCCACCCCCAGATCACCACCGATTACTCTGAAGCCCTGCTGGAGTTCATTACCCCGCCTTCCAGTGGTGCAGATCAGGTTCTCGATACCCTGGAGCAAATTCATCGCTACACCTACCGCCAGATCGGTGATGAGCGACTTTGGGTCAACAGCATGCCCTGCCAGCTGGGTACCGACAGCGATATTCCCGTCGGCCAGTACGGCAGCTCCAACATCGGCCGGATGAAAACCATTTACCGGGTGGGCCTCGGCCATCGCTATGGCCGCCTGATGCAGACCATCGCCGGCATCCACTACAACTTTTCAGCGCCTTATTCACTGTGGGAACTGTTGCGCAAGCACGAACAACCCGGCCGGGGGCTGCAGGATTTCAAAACAGAAAACTACTTTGCCCTGATCCGCAATTTCCGCCGTCACTTCTGGCTGCTGCTCTACCTTTTTGGTGCTTCACCGGGTGTCTGTCGCAGCTTTGTTCGCGATCGCCAGCACCAACTCGAGCCCTTTGGCACGGACAATCACAGCCTCCACGCCCCCTATGGCACATCCCTGCGCATGGGCGATTTGGGCTATCAGAGCAAGGCCCAGGAACAACTGGTGGTCTGTTACAACGACCTGCGCAACTACGTCTCCACCCTCCGGCAAGCCCTGGTAAAACCCTATCCCGATTACGAGAATGTGGGGCTTAAAGACAGCAGCGGCGAATACCAGCAACTCAGCACCCACCTGTTACAGATCGAGAACGAGTTCTACAGCACCATCCGCCCGAAACGCACCACCCTTTCCGGAGAAATTCCACTGTGGGCCCTGTGGGAAAGGGGTGTGGAATACATTGAGGTGCGCTGTATCGACCTCAATCCGTTCCTGCCTCTGGGCATTGATCGGTTGCAGGTGGATTTTCTCGATATTTTTCTGCTGACCTGCCTGCTCTCCAGCAGCCCGGCTACGGATGACCAGGAATATCGCAACATTCTGGAAAACCAGCGGCGTACCGTTTATCGGGGGCGCGACCCCGATCTCACTCTTATGTGTGGCGAGACCGAACGCCCCATGCGCGAATGGGCGGAGTGCCTGTTTGCCGATATGAGCTCGGTGGCAGAACTGATGGACCGGCATCATCAGGGTGACCGCTATTGCCAAACACTGGCGACCGTGCGGGCACGCCTCGTCGACACCGCGCTCACGCCCTCGGCACAGATACTGGACATCATGCAGGAAACCGGACAGAGCTATTTCCGGGTTGCCATGAACCATGCGGAACAACACCGTCAGTATTTTCTCGATACGCAGTTATCTGCTGATATTGAAGAGCAATTCCGCGAAGAAGCAGAAGCCTCGCTGGAACGACAACGGGAAGTTGAAGTTGCCGACACGCTGTCATTCGACCAGTTTCTGGCCAATTACTACCGGCAGTACGACTTCACGCTGTGAACTACCTGGCCCACCTGTACCTGTCGGGTGACGATCCCCAGTGGATGATCGGCGGGTTGCTGGGGGACTTCGTCAAGGGGCCGCTGTCCGGCGAGTATCCCAAACCCGTTGAGGCGGGTATTCAACTGCACCGCCGCATCGACGTCTTCACTGACAGCCAGCCGGAAATCCAGCAGGCCATAGCCCGATTCGAGCCACCCTTCAGGCGCTTTGGCGGCATCCTCACCGATCTCTGTTACGACCACTTTCTGGCCGCTCACTGGACTAAATTCCACTCACGTCCGCTTGCGGATTTTTGCCAGGATTTTTATTGCGCCCTTGCCGCGTTTCCAGACACCTTACCCACCAGGGCCCAGCGCTTCTGCGAAATGGCCCCCCAGGTAAACTGGCTGGAAAACTACGCGGAGTTTGAGCAACTGGAAACCATGCTCGAACGTATCGGCCAGCGCTTCCGCACGCCCGTACCACTGCATGACGCCTTTCCCCAACTCATCAGTCATTACGACCTCATGCAGGAGGAATTCCTGCTCGTCTTTCCCCGCCTCGTTGAGTTTTCCGAGGGGCAACGACTAGAATCTCCAGACACCTGATAAGGATGCCCCCATGCCTCTACCCACCCCCAGACAGACCAATCTGATCGTCTTCCTCGGCTGCCTGCTGCTGATTCTCATCGCGCTTTACATGCAGCACGTGATGGGACTGAACCCCTGTTATCTCTGTATCACACAGCGGGTCTTTGTCATGCTGACGGGTGGCATTGCCCTGCTGGCATTTTTCCACAATCACCACTTGCGTATTTACGGTGCCCTGACAGCCCTGAGCGCCCTGGGCGGCAGTTTCTTTTCTGGCAAACAGCTCTGGCTGCAGAGCCTGCCGGAAGACCAGGTACCCGCCTGCGGTCCGCCTGCGGAATACCTGTTCGATGTATTCAGTTTCAATGAGGCGCTGGGCATGTTGCTGCGCGGAGACGGTAACTGCGCCGAAGTGCAATGGACTTTCCTCAATCTGAGCATCCCCGGCTGGACTATCATCTGTTTCTTCGGCTTGGCTGCCCTCGGCATCTGGCAGGCGGTGCGCCGGCAGTGAACATACTCAAGGGCCTGCTGGCCCTGTTGGCGTTTCAGGGTATCGGTGAAGGCATCGTCTTCCTGAGCGACATCCCCATTCCGGGGCCAGTAATCGGCATGGTGCTCCTGTTTGCCACCCTGCAGCTAAGCGGCGCGGAAACCCCGGACTGGCTGGGCCGGATGGGCCATTTTATGATCCGCTGGCTGTCACTGATGTTTCTGCCGGCCTGTACCGGGCTGTTTTTTCTGCCGGACATCGCTGCCAATCAGTGGCCCGGTATTATCGGCGCCATGGTTCTCGGCACCCTGTTAACCATGGCTGTGGCCGCTCTGTTGATGAACAAACTGATGTCCAATGGAGGCAAGCCGTGAAAGACTGGTTGCTGTTGGCAACTCTGCTGGCCCTGACCGGCGTGGCTTTTGCCCTTGTCTTCCGGCTCTATCGGTCTTGCAGCAAGCACCCCTCCCTACAGGCACTACTACACCCGCTGGTTACCGGCCCGCTACTGGTGGCCGCGGTGCTGTTACTCACTGACATCGACTACGATCACTACCGCCAGGCCAATAGTCCGTTCTTCTTTTTGCTCGGTACGGCCACTGTAGCGCTGGCTATTCCTCTGCATCAGCAGTTCCACCACATCCGCCAACTGGCGCGTCCACTGTTAGCCACCCTGTTATTTGGCGCTACTTTTGCGGTTCTCAGCGCCCTGGCTATTGCCTGGCTGTTCGGTGCCTCGCCGGAAACCCTGGTTTCACTGGCCCCGAAATCCGTCACCACACCCATTGCCCTGGGCATCGCTGAAAAGATCGGCGGACTGCCGGGACTTACTGCCGGGGTGGTAGTGGTCACCGGCGTGATAGGCGCCATTTTTGGCCCACCGATGTTCCGTAAACTGGGTATCACCGATGAGCGCATCATCGGCTTTGTCACCGGAATCTGTGCTCACGGCGTCGGCACCACCCGCGCATTTGAAATCAGCTCCCGCTGCGGTGCTTTTTCCAGTCTCGGTCTGGGCTTAACGGGCGCACTCACCGCGCTGACTCTCCCCTGGCTCATCATCTGGCTGGCCCACTAACGCTGCTTGCTCCAACGATTCCCGCACCATTGCAGTGCTTGCCAGCCCCGTGGCGATTCCCTATGCTTGATTTCCCATAATCACGATAAAAAGCTGAAGTATTATGCTTGAAAATTGTAAATCAGCCCGGGAACGCTGGGGCGGCGTAAGTCATTTGATCGACCAGTGGCTTCAGGAACGCCAGGACATGCTGGTACGCTTTTGCAGCCTCGGAGATATCCGCACTTTCGACAGCGAAGATCTAGCCCATCGCCACAAAGTCAAAGGGTTCTGCGAGCTGCTGGTGGACTACACCTCTGCCGGTCATTTTGAAATCTACGGTCAGCTGGTGCGGGAAGGAAAGGATTTCGAGGACAACGAGGGTCTGCAACAAGCCAACCAGCTGATGAAAACCATCGACGCCACAACGGAAATGATCCTCGATTTCAACGACAAGTACCTGGAAACCGACGACCTTTCAGTCCTGTCGGAAGATCTCTCAAAACTGGGCGAGTGGCTGAGCGCCAGAATGGAAGCGGAAGATTGCATGATCGAGGTACTGCACACCGCCCATCGCGACAAGCTAACGGCACTTTAGCATTGCACCACACACAATAAAAAAGGCCCCTCAGGGGCCTTTTTTATTGTCGTTTCGTCGCGAACGATTATTCGCCGTCGACAATCTTGACCAGCTCGACCTCAAAAATCAGGGTAGCGTTGGGACCGATCAAACCAGAGGTACCGCTAGGGCCATAGGCGAGTTCCGCCGGGATATACAACTCCCACTTGGCGCCTTCCTGCATCTGCTGAAGTGCCTCGGTCCAGCCAGGGATAACCTGGTCGACCCGCAGTTCCACCGCACCGCCGTGATTGGCAGAAGCATCAAACTCGGTGCCGTCCACCAGAGTACCGCGGTACTGTACCTGGACGGTGCTATCCGCCTTGGGATTGGAGCCAGCTCCCGCGATGATCACTTTGTACTGAAGGCCGGATTCGGTGGTCACAACACCTTCCTTGGAAGCATTATCCGCCAGGAAAGATTTGCCTTCAGCAGCGTTATGTTCGGCGGCCTGACGCATGGCCTCTTCATGCTCGGCATTCGCAGCTTCCTGCTTGGCCATCTGCTGGGTCTGGAATGCATCAATCACGGTGCTGAGTTCTTCCTGGCTCAGACGTGAGTCGCGGCTATCGAGCGCGTCATTGACACCGGCAACGAAAGCTTCCCGATCCAGTTCGATTTCAGCCCTGGCCAGCTTGCCGCCGGTATCCATGCCGATCACATAGCTGAGCTTCTGCGTCTGGTTCTCCAGCGTCGGGTTTACTTCCGCCTGCTTCGGCTCTGAATCGTCCTTACAGGCTGTCAACGCGAGCACGGCTACAGAAGCCAGCAGCAGTGTTTTTGTTTTCATAGGTATTCCCTTTCAAAGGTCATAGAGTGTCGGGCATCTTAACGCAAATTTGTCCCGGTTAGTGCGAGCTGTTCAGCGGCCAGAATAACGGGCTGTTCTCCGACAGGACCGCAGATCCCAGCGTGTTCAGGTACAGACCAATATTATGTCGCTGCAACACGGCTACATCAGGCTCCGATTCTGTAGCGATCTTTTCACCGCCAACCGTTCCAAGCCACCAGCCTGCCAGACTATTCTGGACCACTCGCTCGGCGTCCAGTTCCAACTCCGCGACTGTTGCAGCCATTTTCTCCGCAGCCTGTGGACACTGCCTCAGGAAACAACGCACCTGCCGCAGGGGCTGGACCACATTGAGATCCCACTCAGCAATCAACTGGACTGCCCTGGAAAGCCGGGCATCGCTCAGGGATTCACCGCGGCTGCCCAGCCAGCAACAGAACAACAGCAGATTGACGTTGGCACCGAGGCTATCCTGCAAAGCGAGACAGGTCTGTGCCACTTCCGGTCGCGCGTAGTGAGCAAGGGAATAGTCCCAGAATGGGTTTTCTTCACCCTCCGACATGGCCAGATCAGGCCATATCCAGAACGGTATCCACCAGCTTGTTGATGCCGCTGGCCGCTTCGCTGATGCTACTCGCCAGCATATAGGCCGGTGTTGTCACCAGCTTGTTGGTCTGATCGACACAGACATTGTCCACTGCACAATCCCGATGGACAGCACCAGTGGCTTCAATGGCTTCGGCGGTTCCCTTATCGTTGCCGATTGTGCAGATCGCACCATGACCAAACAGAATGCCGGTCATGGCAGGTGCGATGCACATCAGCCCTACCGGTTTGCCCGCGCTACGCATGGCCTGGACAAATTTCAGCAGGTCCGGGTTCACACTCAATCCCGCCCCTTTCAGGGCGAAATCCGACAGGTTTTTCGCTGCTCCGAAGCCTCCCGGCAGAATCACGGCGTCAAAGTCTCCCGCATCGGCCTCGGCCAGATCCTTGATATTGCCACGTGCCAGCCTGGCGGCCTCCACCATGACATTGCGGTTCTCTCCCTCGGCTACTGCCCCATTGGCGTGATTGACCACATGGAGTTGCTCGATATTGGGGGCAAAGCACTGAACCCGTGCGCCGTTCTGGTCGAGACGCAACAGAGTGAGGACGGACTCATAAATCTCGGAACCGTCGTATACCCCGCAACCGGAAAGAACCACTGCCACCCGCTTAGCCATGAAAAACCCCCACGCTGAGTCAAACTAACACTGTGTAAAAATAGTCTATGGTTAGAGAATATCCCGATTATATGGAGCTACCGACGAGATTCCTACGGTTCTCCGGGAGTAGATGCCATGGCTAGTTGCCTCAAATACCTGGTCGTGATGGATCCCGATGCGCCGCAGCAGTTCGCGCTGACCCGAGCGGTTTCTCTGGCCAACCACAGCGGCGCCAGTGTAGTCGCCTTTGCCTGCTGCTACCTTGATGAACAATCCCTGTTGCACTTCAACTCCCGTCACGAGGCTAAACACGACGCGCGCCAACGACTGGAACAGTGGATATACAACCAGACCAGCCAGTTGCATGGCCGCACAAGAATCAGCTGTGAGTCGGCCTGGAATGAGGACTGCGTCACCACCGCCTGCCTCAGGGCTCAACACCACGATGCCTGTATGATGTTTCTGGATCGCCAGTGCAGGGAGCCGTTACAGCGATGGCTCGACCAGGCGCCCACCCCTCTGTACCTGACAGCAGAGAGTGAAGAAATGACCGGAGGTCACCCGGTATTGGCGTCGATCTTTCCGCGTTGTGACGACGATATACATACCGCCCTGAACCACAATGTGCTCGCCACCGCCTGCAACCTGGCCGAGGACACTGGGCGCTACCTGAATCTGGTCTGTGCACTGGATGAACGTGAAGCCATAGCCGAGCACCTGGGTTTTGACTACCTGGAAAACCTCGACACGGTTCAGCTGGCCATCGCCCAGCAGTACGGTGTGGACCCCGCGCGTATCCACTTGCAACTGGGCCCACCTTGCAGCGTCATCAGCGACTGGGCAGGACAATTGTCAGCAGCTGTCCTGGTAGTGGGTAACAGCAAGGGAAAAAGCTTTACTGCCACCCTGCTGGGCTGCATGGCGGAGCGATTGCTTGAGAAATACCCGGGAGATCTGCTGGTGGTCAACTGACCATTCAACCCTTGCTGTACAGCAAGTCCCAAACCCCGTGGCCAAGTCGCTCGCCGCGCTTCTCGAATTTGGTAACCGGGCGGTAATCCGGGCGCGGGGAGAATTGGCCGGGGCCAGCCAGATTGTCAAAACCTTCAGCGACTTCCATCACCTCCAGCATGTGCTCGGCGTAGGGCTCCCAGTCAGTAGCCAGGTGTAGTACCCCGCCGGGTTTGAGATAACGGCGCAAACGAGCCACAAATTCCGGCTGCACCAGGCGGCGCTTGTTGTGCTTTTTCTTGTGCCAGGGATCGGGGAAATAAATCTGTATCCGATCCAGGCTATTCTCCGGGATACAATCTTCCAGCACGTCTATGGCATCTGCCAGGTAGACGCGCAGATTCGCCAGCTGCAGTTTTCCGGCATTGTTGATCAACCGCCCGACGCCCGGGGGGTGCACCTCAATGCCAATAAAATCCTTTTCCGGCTCCTGTTGCAGCATCTGTAACAGGGAATCTCCCATACCAAAACCGATCTCCAGCACTCGCGGGGCATCGCGACCGAAGGCCTGTGTGGCATCCAGCAGTCCGTCATGCAGACTCAAGCCGTACTGCGGCCAGTATTTCTCAAACGCCGCGCGCTGCCCCTCGGTCATGCGACCGGCGCGCACCACGTAACTGCGAATCGATTTCTTTTTGAATTCCGGCTTGATATCCAAACTAGTCCCCCTGCGACTGTTGAGCCACCCACTGCACCAGGGCAACGGACAGCAGCAACCAGCCCAGCATAAACAATACACCGCCCAACGGCGTGACCATCCCGAGCGCCTTGACGCCACTCAGCACCAACACATAAAGGCTACCGGAAAACAGCACTGTTCCCGCCATCATTGACCAGGCGGCTTTTTGTAACAGGGGCAATGGTTGTCGGGTTCCGGCAATGACAATGGCGAGCAACACAAGGGCGTGGAACATTTGATAGAGCACGGCTGTCTGCCACACGGCAAGCATTTCCGGGGCGACACTGCCACGTAAGCCATGAGCCCCGAACGCTCCCAGAGCAACGGCGAGAAACCCGGACAAACCGGTAAAGATAGCTATCGATTTCATGATGTTCCCCTGTGAGCCGTTCAATAAAAAAGCCGCGGCAATCGCGGCTTTTTTCTTACCGGTCGAGACCGATCAGGCTTCCATGATCGCCCGCACTTTTTTCATGGCATTCTGCTCCAGCTGGCGAATGCGCTCGGCGGACACCCCGTAACGGTCGGCGAGATCGTGCAGGGTAGCCTTGTTCTCGGCCAACCAACGGCTATGGATGATATCGCGGCTGCGCTCATCCAGTTCTTCCAGGGCATCAGCCATGCGACCGAAACTGTCCTGCTCACTGTCAGCCTGTTCCAGTTGCCAGGCGGGATCAGCAGTCTTGTCTTCCAGATACAGCGCCGGAGCCTGGTAAGAACTGTCGTCCTCGCTGTCTTCCGGTGCATCGAAAGTGGCATCGCGGGCCGCCAGGCGCTGTTCCATTTCGAACACCTGGGCAACTTCCACACCGAGATCCTCGGCAATCGCCTGCGCTTCATCGTTGGAAAGCCAGGCCAGCTTGCGTTTCGCAGTGCGCAGGTTGAAGAACAGTTTGCGCTGAGCCTTGGTCGTGGCCACCTTGACGATACGCCAGTTGCGCAACACGTATTCGTGGATTTCCGCCTTGATCCAGTGCACCGCAAAGGACACCAGCCGCACACCCTTTTCAGGATTGAAACGCTTCACTGCCTTCATCAGGCCCACGTTGCCTTCCTGGATCAAATCACCCAGCGGCAGACCGTAACCGTTGTAGGAGCGAGCGATGTGCACCACGAAACGCAGGTGTGAAAGTACCAGGCGACGTGCCGCATCGAGTTCACCGCGATAGTAGAGATCTTCCGCCAGTGAACGTTCTTCGTCAGCGGACAAAACCGGAATGGTGTTCACGCCCTGCATATAGGCTGAGAGATTGGCGCCAGGCGCCATCCATTCAACAGTCTGTAACTCTTTTTTCATGTCGGCCTCAACAGCTTAAGGGGCTGTAGTTTAACAGTTTGCCCTTAGATTTCCACATCATCCAAAAGTTGCAATAACCGGTTGATTGAAATCAAAAAATCATCTCGGCTCGATGTCGGCCAGGTGTCTTGCCACGGCCAGCCAGGCCCCGATCAAACCCAACAGCACACCACAGCCCACCAGTGCGACAAAACCTGCGGCACCCAGCCCGATGAGCTGGAACTCGGTCTGATAGAGCGCCGACAACTTCGCTACCGGACCGCCGATCCACAGCAATGCCAGCAACACCAGCAGCCACGCCAGTATGCCGCCCAGCAGCCCATACCAAATGCCGGTGTACAGAAACGGCCGGCGCACATAACTGTCCGTGCCGCCCACCAGTTTCACCACCACAATTTCATCCCGGCGGCTCTCTATGGCCAGCCGTATGGTATTGCCGATGATCAGCAACACTCCAAGGGACAGGGCCAAGCCCAGGGAAAATACCAACCGCTGGCCAATTTCCAGCATGCCCTGCAGGCGCCGCATCCATTTCATGTCGAGGCGAACATCGTCTACACCGGGCAGGGCGGCTATACGCGCGACCAGGTCTTCACTGGCAGCCAGGTCCGTGCGAAAGTGGTCTTCGGGCTGCACCAGCAGTACCGCTGGCAGGGGATTTTCGTCCAGCAGCTGTAATACGTTGCCAAACCCGGACAACTGCTGAAATTCCTCCAGCGCCCTTTCCCTGGATACGTAGTCCACCACCCGAATGTCGGCGTCTTCGCGCAACTGTTTTTGCAACTGATCAACAGCGGCGTCATTCAGACCCTTCTTCAGGAAAATGGTCATCTGCGCGGTACTCTCTACCCGTCCGCCCAGCTGTTGCAGGTTGACCACCCCCACATACAGTGCGGCAGGCAGTCCCAGAGCGATGGCGACAACCAGCGATGTCATCAAGGTCTGCACCGGTTCTGCTAGCAATCGCCGGCCGGTGTTGATAAACAATGCACGGTGATGTTGAAAATAGCTTTTCAGCTTGTCCGACCAGCGCGCAGCACCCTCGCTAGCGCCCCGCCGTCCGTCCCTTGCCACCGGCTGCGGCCCACGAACGGCCCGTGAATTCCCCTTAGAGGACATGGTTTGCCACCTCGTCGTGCACCAGTCTGCCCTGCTGCAACTGCAGCAATCGCTGGCCCATGCGGGAAATCAGGTCAACGTCGTGAGTGGCCACCAGCACCGTGACCCCCAGCTCACCGAACTGGCGGAACAATTTCATGATTTCGGCAGATAATTCCGGGTCCAGGTTACCGGTGGGCTCATCAGCCAGCAGGATTCGCGGCTTGTGCACCACCGCCCTGGCTATACCCACTCGCTGTTGCTCGCCCCCGGACAGGGCGATCGGGTTCATCTTTTCCTTATCCAGCAGACCGACCTTGTCGAGTGCGGCCCTCACCCGGCGACCAATGTCCCGGGGCTGGTAACCGGACACCTGCAGGGGCAGTGCGACATTGTCGAACACATTGCGATCGAACAGTAACTGGTGGTTCTGGAAGACCACGCCAACCCGACGACGGTAATAGGGAATCTGGCTGCTGTGCAGACGACCCAGATTTTTGCCATTGATCAGCAGCTGACCGTGTGTCGGGCGCTCCATCAGCATGATCAGCTTGAGAAGTGTGCTCTTCCCCGCACCCGAGTGCCCGGTGAGAAAAGCCATTTCACCCGGCTCCAGATGAAGGCTCAGCCCGCTGAGCGCCTCATGCCCGGATGGATAACGCTTGCTGACATTGTCAAAGTGGATCATACCGTCGGTTGGCTACCTCAATCGCTGCGGTCAAGCAGGGCGTGGACGTACTCCCTGGCATCAAAGGGCTGCAGATCGTCGATCCCCTCACCCAACCCCACAAAGCGCACCGGTATACCAAAGCGCTTGCAAAGCGAGAAGATAATGCCGCCCTTGGCGGTGCCATCCAGCTTGGTCAGGGCCACGCCGGTAACATTTACCGCGTCGTGGAACTGCTGCATCTGGTTGATGGCATTCTGTCCGGTTCCCGCATCCAGCACCAGCAACACCTCGTGGGGTGCGCTCTCGTCCAGCTTGGCCATCACCCGCTTCACCTTCTTGAGCTCTTCCATCAGGTTGCTCTTGGTGTGCAGGCGACCGGCGGTATCGGCAATCAGTACATCCACATTGCGGGACTGGGCGGACTGGATGGCGTCAAAAATGACCGAAGCACTGTCGGCACCGGTGTGCTGGGCAACGACCGGCACCCGGTTGCGCTCGCCCCAGGCCTGCAGCTGTTCCACCGCGGCGGCCCGAAAGGTGTCACCGGCGGCCAGCATCACCGATTTGCCCTGACTCAAGTAACGGCGCGCCAGCTTACCGATGGTGGTGGTCTTGCCCACACCATTGACGCCCACCACCAGGATCACATAGGGACGGTGCTGACTGTCAATCTGCAACGGCCTCTCACAAGGCTTGAGCTTGTCCACCATGGCATTCTGCAATGCCGCCACCAGAGCCCGGCTGTGTGACAGTTCGCGGCGCTGCACCCGCTCTGCCAGATCGCGGATGATTTCCACAGTGGTTTCGATACCCACATCTGCCATCAGCAACAGGGTTTCCAGCTCTTCCAGCAGTTCATCATCGATTTCCCGGTCACCGAGAAACAGATTGCCGAGGCTGCGACTGGTTTTGGACAGGGCGCGCTTGAAGCGATCGCGCAACCGCTCCCTGGGTATTTCATCCTCCCCGGTCGCGGGGGCGAGCTGCTCTGCCGGCTTTTCTGCCGGCTGCTCTACCTTGTCGCGGCGAAAGCGCTGCAAAAATGAGCGCTTCTCTTCGCCGGGGGGGTTATTGTCAGGGTTACTTGGATCAGAATCCGACATCGATTTTCTCAGTAGTTACTGGGCGGTGTATGCTTACCCTTTGAGGAGTACACCAGCTTTGAAACACCACCACCGTTCAACGTTATCACCCTCCGGACGGGGGGCGTCGGGACAGCTGCGTATTATCGGCGGCCAGTGGCGCGGGCGCAAACTTCGTTTCTGGGAAGTCGACGGACTGCGCCCCACCGGCGACCGCATTCGCGAAACCCTGTTCAACTGGCTGGCACCGATCATCGCCGGCTCACGCTGTCTTGACCTGTTCGCCGGTTCCGGAGCATTGGGACTGGAAGCACTGTCCCGGGGAGCGGCCAGCGCAACCCTGATCGAGCGCCATCCACAGGCGATCTCGTCACTGCGGGAGAACTGTCAACTGCTGGGAGCGGAAGGAGCCGAGATTCTCCAGGCGGACGCTCTCAGCTGGCTGGAAAAAGCGACCCCCCAACACCCCTATGACATTGTGTTCCTCGACCCACCCTTTAGTGCCGAGCTGTTACAACCCAGCATGGACCTGCTATCCCGCCCCGGTCTGCTGTCGGCCAATGCCCTGCTCTACGTCGAAAGTGAACGGCACCAGCCTGCGCCGGTTCCGCCACAGGGCATGAGCCTGTATAAGGAAAAGACCGCCGGCCAGGTCTGTTACCGTCTCTATCACTCATTTGAGAATGGCGCCTAAAAGGTATACCATGCCAGCCCCCTCCACAGCGAAGAACCACCGTGAAAACAATCGTTTATCCCGGCACATTTGACCCCATCACCAATGGCCACATCGATCTGGTGGAACGCGCCAGCAAGCTTTTCCATCACGTGATTGTGGCGGTGGCCAGCAGTGAACGGAAACGCCCGCTGTTCGACCTGGACGAGCGAATCGATCTGGCCCAGCAAGCACTGGCGCACCTGGACAATGTGGAGGTCCGGGGCTTTGACTATCTGCTGGTAAATTTCGTCAAGGACTGCCGAGGCGACGCCATTCTGAGGGGCTTGAGGGCGGTATCCGACTTCGAATACGAATTCCAGCTGGCCAACATGAATCGCAACCTGGCGCCGGACATCGAAAGTATCTTCCTGACCCCGTCGGAAAAACTCTCCTACTTATCGTCCTCCCTGGTCAAGGAGATCGCCTCACTGGGCGGCGATATCAACGCGTTCGTACACCCGGCGGTCAAAAAAGCGCTCAACCGCCGCTATGGCGAAAACTGATCAGCGCTGGCAACTGGGGCAGTAGACGGTCGCACGCTGCCCCTGGCGGACTTCCTTGAGAGTTGAGCCGCATTGCAGGCACGCTTCCCCGCCACGTCCATACACATACAGTTTCTGCTTGAAGTACCCGGGCTTGCCGTCGCCACCAACAAAATCCCGCAGCGTGGTGCCGCCCTGCTCAATGGCACTGGCCAGCACCTCGCGAACCTGTGCCACCAACACCTCATAACGGGACCGGAGACACCTTCCCTGCCGCAAGGGTCGGACGGATGCCGCTGCGGAACAGCGACTCGTTGGCGTAGATGTTACCCACCCCCACCACCACCATGTTATCCATCAGGAATTGCTTTACCGGCACTTTGCGTCCGCGGGATAGCCGGTAAAGGTAGTCCGCACCAAAGGCTTCATCGAAAGGCTCCGGACCCAGCCCGCTGAGCAATGGATGCAATTCCGGCTCATTAACCAGCCACTGCACCGTGCCGAAGCGGCGCGGATCGGCATAGCGCAGCACTGTGCCATCGCTGAAATTGAAATCCACGTGGTCGTGTTTGCCCGCCGGGGTGCCTGCGGCAACGATGCGCAGATTCCCGGACATTCCCAGATGCACCATCAGGTGTCCGGCGGGAAAACGAAACAGCAGATACTTGCCCCGCTGCCGACCGTCCAGCAATACCTGTCCAGGCAATAGCTGCGGCAGGTCGGCGGGAACAGGCCAGCGCAGACGCGCTTCCCGAACGATCACTTCGGCCACCGTTTTCCCGACAATGTGCGGGCTTACCCCCCGCAGCGTCACAACCACTTCAGGCAGTTCCGGCATCTTTCACTCCCGCCAGCAGGTGGCTGTCAAAAATCTCTGGCATACTAATGCACCCCCTGAAAAAGGGCATCCCGATCACCCCAGGAGCAATTACCGAAATGGCGCTTGGCCGAAAACGCATTGCCGAGGAACCCGCGGAAATAGACATGACCCCGATGCTGGATGTGGTATTCATCCTGCTGATCTTTTTCGTGGTCACCGCGACCTTTGTGCGCGAAAGCGGCATTGACGTCAACCGCCCACCGGTCAGTGACCAGCCGCCACCAGCGGAACAGCAGGTGCGCACTATGGTATTCCGCATCGACGCGGACAACAGTGTGTGGCTGGAAGGACGGCGCATTGATGTGCGCGCAGTGCGCGCCAATGTTGAGCGGGCCCACGCAGAAAACCCCCAAACCAGAGTCATCATTGAGGCACACCCCCAGGCCAAAACTGCCACCTTCGTGCTGGTTTCAGATCAGGTCCGGGAAGCCGGCGTCACCGATATCGCCCTGACCACTACCTCCTGACGCGGTCTGCTCCATAAACAACACAGCCACAAAAAAGCCCCGACTGGGTCGAGGCTTTTTCAGATCACCGGGCAAGCTTATTTGATTTTCGCTTCCTTGTAGGGAACGTGCTTGCGTACCACCGGATCATACTTGCTGAACTCCAGCTTTTCGGGCTGGGTGCGCTTGTTCTTGGTGGTGGTGTAGTAGTGTCCGGTGCCAGCACTGGAAACCAGTTTGATTTTGTCGCGATTTGACTTGGCCATGGTCGTTCTCCTTAAACCTTCTCACCGCGCTTGCGAATGTCCGCCAGCACCTGTTCGATACCAACCTTGTCGATAATCCGCATACCCTTGGAGGAGATACGCAGTTTGACAAAGCGTTTCTCGGCCTCAACCCAGAAACGGTGAGTGTGCAGGTTCGGCTCAAACCGGCGGCGGGTTCTGTTTTTGGCGTGGGAAACGTTGTTTCCGGTCATCGGTTTTTTTCCGGTGACTTGACATACTCTGGACATTGCTTTGCCTCTGCTAACTGGCGCCACCAATCTCTGGCGAGCGCTTGAATCCTGGCTTTTGGGTAACAGTCTACGGGGAAGGCCCCGCGAAGAGCCGCGTTTTATACCAGAAGGGAAACCTGAAATCAAACAAATTTCCTTAAATTGCAGCCAGTTCCGGCGTGCAATCCGGCTTACAGTGAGTTACAGAACGCCGCGCTCCGACAGTGACGCCGTGCAACCCGCACCGACCACCAGATGATCGAGCACCCGTACATCCACCAACAGCAACGCTTCCCGGAGCTGGCGGGTAATATGCCGATCCGCTTCACTGGGCTCTGCCACCCCGGATGGATGGTTGTGAGCAAAAATCACCGCCGCTGCGTTGTGATGAAGAGCTCGCCGAACCACTTCCCGGGGATGCACGCTGGCACCGTCGACGGTGCCATAGAACAGCTTTTCCCAAGCGATCAGCCTGTGCTGGGCATCCAGAAACAATGCGCCAAACACTTCCTGGTGACAGTGGCGCAGTTGGGCGAGTAGAAAATCAGCCACCGCCGTGGGGCTGGTAAATACATGCTCCCGTTGCAGCTGCTCGCTGAGGTGGCGCCGTCCAAGTTCCAGAACCGCCTGCAATTGCACATATTTCGCTTCACCCAGGCCCCGGGCAGCACAGAAACTCTGCTGATCCGCAGACAGTAATGCCCCCAGATTGCCGAACTGCTGTAGCAATGCGCGGGCCAGATCCACCGCCGACGTCCCCGCGCAACCGGTGCGCAGAAAAATGGCCAGCAGCTCCGCATCCGAGAGGGACTCGGCACCCCTCGCCAACAGTTTTTCCCGGGGGCGTTCACCCTCCGGCCAGTCGCGAATCGACATAACACCTCCCTGTGTTTCCGATTATGTGAGTCCTGACTACGCAAACTTTTTACGCAGTGTTATCTTAGCCCCCACGCTAGATATTAAGGAAACCCCATGCTGTCACTGGCCAATAAACGGATTCTACTGGGCGTGACTGGCGGTATCGCCGCCTACAAAAGCGCGGAGATCATCCGGCGGTTGCAGGACGCCGGCGCCAGTGTCCAGGTGGTCATGACCCATGCCGCCACCGAATTTATTACACCCCTGACCCTGCAGGCCCTATCAGGCAATCCGGTCCACCTGGAGCTGCTGGACACCGAAGCCGAGGCCGCCATGGGCCACATCCAGCTGGCCCGCTGGGCAGACGCCCTGCTGATCGCACCGGCCAGTGCCGACTTTATCGCCAAACTGGCCAACGGACAGGGCGACGACCTGTTGTCAACGCTCTGTCTCGCCTGCCGCTCTCCCATGGCCATCGCACCCGCCATGAATCAGGGCATGTGGCGCAATCCGGCCACCCAGGCCAACCTGGACAAGCTCCGCAACCGAGGCATGCACATCTTCGGACCCGCGGAAGGCAGCCAGGCCTGTGGCGATGTCGGCCCGGGGCGGATGAGCGAACCCGAGGATATCGTTGAACTCACCGCCGACATCTTTGAAACCGGCGCTCTGGCCGGCAGGAAAGTGGTAATCACCGCCGGTCCCACCCGCGAAGCCATCGACCCGGTGCGCTATATCAGCAACCACAGCTCCGGCAAAATGGGCTACGCCCTGGCGGAGGCCGCCGCCGAAGCCGGCGCTGAAACCGTGCTGATCAGCGGCCCGGTCAATCTGAACCCGCCGGATCGTGTGCGCATGATCGCCGTCACCAGCGCCGAGGAAATGTACCATGCCGCCCTGCAGGAGGCTGATGGTTGCCAGCTGTTTATTGCCTCTGCCGCCGTCGCAGACTACCGACCAGTGCAACCCGCAGAGCAGAAAATCAAGAAAGATGCCGACCGCATGATTATCGAGCTGGTGAAAAACCCGGATATTGTCAGCGCTGTGGCAGCCCTGCCCAACAAACCTTTCACCGTGGGCTTTGCAGCGGAAACCGCCAATCTGGAAAATTACGCCCGCGGCAAGCTGGAAAGAAAAAACCTCGATCTGGTCATCGCCAATGATGTATCGGACCGCACCATCGGTTTCAACAGCGACGACAACGCTGTTTTGGTGGTTGAACTGAAGGGTTCAGAAGCCATTCCCAAAATCAATAAATCCATTCTGGCACGCCAGCTGATCGCCAAGATAGCTGACATGCTGACAGACCACTGAGTAACACCATGACAAAACCCGAGACAAAACCCGGCGTCCTGCAAAAGCTCAAACATAATCAGCAGGTACTGGCGCTGGTGTTACTGCTAGTATTGGCCGCTGGCTTTGCTGCCTTCAAGTTGTATCACCAGATGATTGACAGCAGCAGGCGTCAACAGGCAATGGAGCTGGCCGCTCAATACGCACTTGACCAACAAAAGCTGGCAGACAAATACCTCACGGAACAACGCCAACAGATTGCGGAGCTGTCTCAGCGAGATGTATTCCAGGAAGCAGTCTTTTCTGACGACCAGCAAGAACTGGCCAGCGCCGAAGAACTTCTGCGGGAATGGGCTCCGGATTTACAGGACGCCTTGCTGCTGACTGCAAATGACCCTCGACTGATCGAACGGCACCATTACGCCGGCCAGCTGCTGGTGGCAAACACCCTCACTGGCAAGATAGAAGAACCAGCGGCAGCACTTATTGGTGGCAAGTGGCAATTGCTGTTCTGCTATCCGTTGAAAAATACAGAAGGAACTGTTGGCGGCGCACTGCTGGCCATCCTTTCACCGGAAAAGCTCACGGAATTGTTGCAGACAACCCCGGCAGCAAAACTGGGCACCACAGAGTTGGTACAAACTCGGTCTGGAGCCAAGGTTACAAGCTTTCTGAGCACAGGGAGCAAGTCCAGAGCTCTGGAACCGGTTAGCCGGAATCTGGCTTTCACCAACTGGCAGCTGCGCTACAGCGGTGATGACCGCCTTATCAGCAACAGCCAGCCGTCCTATACCCTGTTTGCCGCCGTGCTACTGGTGTTACTGGCAGCCACAGCACTGGTGATCTACCTGATTTTGCGCTTCACTCCGCAAGTCCCTCGTAACAAGATCGCCAAAGCCAAAGCTGCCAAGATCCGGCATGATATTCCCCCGGAAGACCCTGTGGATGACGCTGGCGAATCATTCCTGGACATCATTCCCTCAACAACGGGCGTCGACAAAAGAACAGCCGATACCCCCGCCGAACAGGAAAAATCGGACGACAGCCTGATTATCCCTCCAATAGTATTCCGGGATTACGATATTCGCGGCATCGCCAACCAGCAAATTTCCCCGACCTTTGCTAACCGCTTGGGCAGAGTCCTGGCCAATCGCGCTCTGGCATTGGGGGAGCATTCCCTGATCATCGGTCGGGACGGCCGGCAAACCAGCGAAGCGCTCTGTGCGGCACTGGCTCAGGGCATTATCGACAGCGGCTGCAACATCATTGATCTCGGCCCGGTGCCCACCCCCCTGCTCAACTTTGCCACACACCAGCTACAGCAGAGCGACTGTGGGGTGATGGTTACCGCCAGTCACAATCCCGCCGAATACAACGGCTTCAAGATGTTCTTCCAGCACCACGCACTCTGCGGTGAAGAAATTCGTGCCCTGGGCGATGAAATGTCCAGCGAGCCGCCCTCAAAATCGCAGGGGCAGCGTAACGATATGGATTTGTCCGGCGATTACATTCAGTCCATTGTTGCCGATATTGTTCCTGCCCAGGGGCTGAAGGTGATCCTCGACGCAGGCAACGGCATCGCCGGAGAACTGGGCGTACGGCTGCTGGAGGCCATCGGCTGCGATGTGATACCCCTCTACTGTGATGTGGACGGCACCTTCCCCAATCACGACCCCGACCCTTCCGTACCGGGTAACCTGGATGACCTGGTACTGTTTGTAAAGGATCAAGGCGCCGATCTGGGTATTGCCCTGGACGGTGACGGGGATCGGATTGTCGCTGTGTCTGCCAGCGGCCGCATTATCTGGCCGGATGAACTGCTGATGATCTTCGCCCGCGATGTGGTCTCTCGCCATCCTGGCGCTGATGTGGTGTTCGACATCAAGAGCACCCGTCGCCTCAACAGCCTGATCAGCAGCTATGGCGGCCGCCCGGTGATGTGGAAAACGGGGCACTCCCACATGTACAACAAGATCATCGAAAGCAAGGCACCTCTGGGTGGCGAATTCAGCGGACACATCTTCTTCCACGACCGCTGGCACGGCTTTGACGACGGCCTTTATGCCGCAGCCCGACTGATAGAGATCATCAACATTCGTGAGCAGGGCCTGGATGACATCATGGCCAGCTTTGAAACCCGGGTCGCCACACCGGAAATTCGTATCGATGTCAGCGAGGAAGCCAAATTCAATATCGTCGAACGCCTACGGGATAACGAAGCCTTCAAGGAGGGCAATGTCTGCACCATCGACGGAGTGAGAGTGGATTTTCCGAAAGCATGGGGACTGGTACGTGCCTCAAATACCGGCCCGGCACTGACCCTCCGTTTCGAGGCGGATTCCAATGAAACCCTGGAGAAAATCCAGTCGCTTTTCCGGCAGCAACTTCGTAGCATAGACAGCAACCTCACGTTTTAACCCCAACAAAAAAAGCTACAGGAATCTCAATGTCGCTAACCCGTGAAGCCGCCGCCAACACCGCGAAGGTGTTGTCAGAGGCACTGCCTTATATTCAGCGTTTTACCGGCAAAACCATCGTCGTCAAATTCGGCGGCAACGCCATGGAGGGCGAACAGCTCAAAGCCAGCTTCGCCCGGGATATCGTGATGATGAAACTGGTGGGCATGAACCCCGTGGTGGTTCACGGCGGCGGCCCCCAGATCGGCGATCTGCTCAATAAATTGCAAATCGAATCCCATTTCGTCAACGGCATGCGCGTCACCGACAGCAAGACCATGGATGTAGTGGAAATGGTTCTGGGCGGCACCGTCAACAAGGAGATCGTCAACCTGATCCACCATGCGGGCGGCAAGGCCGTAGGCATCACCGGTAAGGACGGTCAGCTGATTATGGCGCGCAAACTCAAGGTCACCCATCGCACCCCGGAGATGGAAGCGCCGGAGATCATCGATATCGGTCATGTCGGAGAAGTGGAGTCCATCAATACCGGCGTGATTGACATGCTCACCAACAGCGATTTTATTCCGGTGATCGCCCCGATCGGCGTGGATGCCCAGGGCAATTCCTACAACATCAACGCCGACCTGGTGGCCGGCAAGATAGCCGAAGTGCTGAAGGCGGAAAAACTGATGCTGCTGACCAACGTCGCCGGCCTGCAGGACAAGAATGGCGAGGTGCTTACCGGGCTGTCCACCCAACAGGTGGATGCACTGATTGCCGACGGCACCATCTACGGTGGCATGCTGCCGAAAATCCAGTGCGCCCTCGACGCGGTCAAAGGCGGCACCAAGAGCGCCCACATCATCGACGGCAGGGTCAATCACGCCACCCTACTGGAAATTTTCACTGACCAGGGCGTCGGCACCCTGATCACCAATGCGAACGGATAACGCCAGTGACCACCGACACAACCTCCCGCAAACAGCAGATACTCCAGTCACTGGCGCGCATGCTGGAAGCCACCCCTGGCGGCCGCATCACTACTGCGGCCCTGGCGGCAGAAGTCGGAGTTTCGGAGGCGGCGCTGTACCGCCACTTTCCCAGCAAGACCAGGATGTACGAGGGCCTTATCGATTTTATCGAGGAAACCCTGTTTAGCCGCGTGCGCACGATCGTTGCCGAAGAACCGGACACCGCGGCACGCTGCTATCGCATTCTCACCCTGCTGCTGACCTTTGCCGAACGCAATCCGGGCATTACCCGCCTGCTCACCGGAGACGCACTGACCGGCGAAACCGACCGGCTGCACAAGCGCATCCAGCAACTGTTCGATCGGCTGGAAACCCAGCTGAAGCAGATTCTCAGGGAAGGGGAAATGACGGAGAAGTTGCGGCTGGCCACCACCGTGACAGCCGCAGCCAATTTCATTCTGTCGCTGGCGGAGGGCCGGATCAGCCAGTTCGTCAGGAGCGGCTTCACCCGCCCCCCCACCGAGAACTGGCAGGAACAGTGGGCGGTGGCTTCAGCGGTATTTATTCGCTAGCGCGTTTCGCCGTCAATTCGGTGAAGCGGTCTGCATAGCGCTGATAGCGCAACTCCATTCCGCGGTACTCGGCACGACGCAATTCCATCATCTGTTCAGCATCGCGCTGGGCCAACAATACGCCATCGATATTTTTCAGTAATGAATCTGGCAGCGTTTCACCGTTGAATTGGTATTGTGCCGCCCGCTCACGAAATTGCTGTAACTGGCGCTGATTTTTGGCCATGTTCGACTCGATGATGTCTATCTCGCGGGCCAGCTGCTCCAGGCGCCGGACTCCGGCACCCTGCAATTCATTCAGGGAACTGTAGCTGCGCAACAGCATCTGGTCTTCCTCAAGCTGCCTGGCGACCTCAGCTGTGGAAACCGCTGACTGCTCGGCAGATTCGGTCTTCTCCACTTGCGGCGGAACCACTTCCTCGACACGGCCGCTTTCGGTAATTATTTCGTAACCCTTGGGGATATATTGCGGGGGAACCTGGTGATCAATAACCAGGTTGCCCTCACTGTTTCGATAGCGGTAAAGATTGCCCGCCTCTGTTAACATAGGCGCCAGGCAAAGCAGTAATCCGGCCATTGCACCAATGGATTTGTAGATAGTTCTGGCGTTTGTCACTAATACACCCCGGCCCTTACGAATCCCTATCCCGGTTTCTTTCACAGAGCCCGGACCTGTATTCATCAAATTCTGCTTGCCGGTTATCATACACCCTCCCAAAACAAGGGGCGATAATGCGCATTATCAGTCTTGCCGTCGACGGCATTGAACAGGCAACGAAGCAGGGACTCTTCCAGTGGCTGGCGTCCCAGGATGCGCACGTCATCTGCCTGCAGGATTTGCGCGCGCCCGCCTACGAGCTGGAACAGCGCCGCGAATACGAGCTGGACGGTTTCTTCAGCTATTTCTTCGATGCTTCTGACCCCGCCGACAACGGCGTCGCCATCTACACCCGCGACATGCCCAAGGCCATCATGTACGGCTTTGGCGCCAGCAATGGCGAAGACATGCAGGGCCGTTACCTGCAAGCGGATTTCGATCGGGTGAGCATCTGTTCCATGCTGGCACCTCAAGCGGTTGCCGAAACCAAGAGCCAGGAGCGCAAGGAACGGTTTTTCCGCGACCTGCTAAACCACATGAACAAGATCAGCCACAAACGGCGGGATTACATTTTCTGTGGCAACTGGAATATCGCTCACCGCGACGCCGACGTCGGCGATCCCAAGGTCTGCCAACAGTTGTCCGGATTCCTCCCTGAAGAGAGGCAGACCCTCAGCCAGCTGTACAACGGCATCGGTTATACCGATGCCTTCCGGCTCTACAACAGTGAGGGTGACGAATTCACCAGTTGGCCCTCGGGCGAAGTGGGCGAGGGTTGCGGCTGGCGCACCGACCTGCAGGTTGTCTCCAACAGCTTGCGCACTAAGGTGGAATACGCTGTGCTCTACAAGGCAAAAACCTTTTCCAGCCACCTGCCCGTTATCGTCGATTACGACATGGAATCACTCTGACCGGGGCCCGCAGTTTAGCTGTGGATGATCTCCTTGCACCCGTTGGTTGCACTGACGTCCGCCCCTCTTTAGACTGCCGCAAACCCCATTAGCCAGGAGCTGCAAGCCCGTCAATGCCTGAAGTGATCCCCGCCAATTCCGTCGGAATCGTCACCCCACAGGTGGTTCATTTCGATGAACCGCTGACCCTGGCCTGCGGACGCACCCTGGAACAGTACCAGCTGGTGATCGAAACCTACGGCGAGCTGAACGCCGCGGCCAGCAATGCCATCCTGATCTGTCACGCCCTGAGTGGACACCACCACGCAGCCGGCTACCACAGTATGGATGACCGCAAGCCGGGCTGGTGGGATAACCACATCGGTCCCGGCAAACCCTTCGACACCAATCGCTTCTTCGTGGTCTGCCTGAATAACCTCGGCGGCTGCCACGGCAGCACCGGGCCGACCTCCATCAACCCGGACACGGGCAACCCCTGGGGCGCCGATTTTCCCCCTCTGCGGGTAAGGGACTGGGTGGAAAGCCAGGTGCGCCTGGCAGACCGGTTGGGCATCCGGCAATGGGCCGCGGTAGTTGGCGGCAGCCTCGGCGGCATGCAGGTGATGCGCTGGGCCCTGGAGCACCCCGAGCGGCTGCGCCATGCGGTGGTGATCGCCTCCGCAATGAAGCTCAGTGCCCAGAATATCGCCTTCAACGAGATTGCCCGCAATGCCATCCGCACAGACCCGGAATTTCACGGCGGCCACTATCTGGAAGACCATACCCTGCCCCGCAACGGCCTGGGGCTGGCGCGCATGATCGGCCACATCACCTATCTCTCCGACGAGTTGATGGGCGACAAATTCGGTCGCGAACTGCGCTCGGGCTCATTCCAACGCGGCCAGGACGATCCCATCGAATTCCAGGTGGAAAGCTACCTGCGCTATCAAGGCGATGCCTTTGCCAACAGCTTTGACGCCAACACCTATCTGCTTATGACCAAGGCGCTCGACTACTTCGATCTGGCCCGCGAATACAACCACGACCCGGTGGCCGCCTTCAGTCATGCGCTGTGCGATTTTCTGGTGGTGTCCTTCTCGACAGACTGGCGTTTCGCCCCCGAGCGCTCGCGGGAAATCGTCGAAGCCTTGATGGCCGCCAACAAGAATGTCTGCTACGCCGCCATCGACTCGAACCTCGGTCACGATGCATTCCTGCTCCCCAACGAGCGGTATGAGCAAGTACTCACTGCGTATATGAACCGCATTGCTGAAGAGGTTTGTCACCGATGATCAGCCGTATCGACCTGGACATCATCCCCCAGTGGATAGCTCCGTCGAGCCGGGTTCTCGATCTCGGCTGCGGTGACGGCACCCTGTTGCAGATGCTCAAGCAACAGAAGGGCGTCGAAGGCTACGGGCTGGAAATCGACCCCGACAAGATCACCAACTGCATTGCCCGCGGGGTAAATGTGGTGGAAGCCGACCTGGACAAGGGTCTCACCCAGTTTACTGACAAAAGCTTCGACACGGTGGTGATGACCCAGGCGCTGCAGGCAATGCGCTTTCCACACCTGGTGCTGGATGAAATGTTGCGCGTGGGCAAGGAGTGCATCATCACCTTCCCCAATTTCGGCAACTGGCGAGCCCGTTTTTACCTGCTCACCCGTGGGCGTATGCCGGTGACCAAACAGCTGACCTACCAGTGGTACGACACCCCCAACATTCACTTCTGTACGGTCGATGATTTCGAGGCCCTTTGCGTCGAAAAGGGCATCCGCACCCTGCACCGCGAGTTTGTTGCGGCGCGCCTGCCAGACCGGCAGATCAAGGGAATTTGGCCTAATCTGTTTAGTGAAACCGCCATCTATCATTTGAGTAAATAACGTTGTTTAGGGTGCGGTAACGTTACGAGGGACTGATCATGAAACAGTACAGATTTGTTTGGCTGGCCGCCCTGGCGCTGCTCGCCCTGTCCGTGCAGGCGGACGACAAACCCTATAAGGAATTTGGCGATATCAAGGTGTTCTACAGCGCCTTTAACAGCAGCTTTGTGCAACCCGAGATCGCCGATGCCCACAAAATCGTACGCGGCAAGGACCGCGGCCTCGTCAATATCGCGGTGCTGCGCGACGGCAAATCTGGCGGCACCACCGCGCTAGTCAAGGGCACCGTCACCAACATCATCGCCCAGCAACAAACCCTGGCATTTTTTGAGGTGCGCGAAGGTGATACGGTTTATTACCTGGCGCCATTCCGCATCGACAACGAGGACTATCTGACCTTCAAGATCGAGGTGACACCGGACCCGAACCAGCCTCCCCTGTCCCTGACGTTCCAGAAAACCCTCTATCAGGACGACTGATCATCCCTCACTCTGTACTGACCGCCCCGCTGCGGGCGGTCGTCATTTAACCAACACAGCCACAGGTATTCCGATTGATGAAAGTTGTATTGGCCACCGGCAACAAGGGCAAGCTCAACGAATTCCAGCAACTGCTGGCCGGGCTGGATATGACTGTTGTCCCACAATCCGAATTCCAGGTGCCCGACGTCGAGGAAACCGGCCTGAGCTTTGTTGAGAATGCCATCATCAAAGCCCGTCACGCCTCTCGACTCAGCGGCCTGCCCGCCATCGCCGATGATTCGGGCCTCGAGGTGGATGTTCTGAATGGGGCACCCGGCATCTATTCAGCCCGGTTTTCCGGGGAGAATGCCAACGACGAGAAGAACAACCTGCGCCTGCTTTCACTGCTTCAGGACGTCCCCGATGAACAGCGCACCGCGCGCTTCCAGTGCCTGCTGGTCTTCCTGCGCCACCCGGAGGACCCGACCCCGCTGATCTGCCAGGGCACCTGGGAAGGTCGCATCGCCTTCGCACCCCAGGGGGAGAACGGCTTTGGCTATGACCCGCTGTTCTATGTACCCGATCTCGGCTGCACTTCTGCCCAACTGGACAAGGCTGCCAAGAACCGCATCAGCCACCGCGGCAAGGCCATGGCCCTGCTGCTGGAAAAATTGTCCCGCTGAGCCCTGCCGGACCCAGCCACGGGTTAACATTCACCACCCGATGTTTTTACAGGCCAATCACTGCCCGATCTGATGCCGAGACAGCCATCCATCAACCGCGAGCCCCGCTGGTATAACCGCCTGCACGCCAACCGCCTGGTCGCAGATCCCGGTCTACGCGCCTGGCTGCTGGACCGGGGCTCTCTGACCGAGCGCCTGATCCGGTTCAGCGGCGGCCACTTCCGGGTGGAAATCATCAGCCAGCGCATGGAAGTACCCCACCTCCGAACAGCAGCTGCTCGGCATCACTCCCCGCCAGCCAGCCCTGATTCGTGAAGTGATGCTGCTCGGCTGCGAGCGGCCCTGGGTCTACGCCCGCAGCGTTATTCCCCAGCAAACCCTCACCGGGCGACTGCGCAGCCTGCGCAAACTTGACAACCGTCCTCTCGGCGCCCTGCTGTTCAGCGATCCCGGCATGTCCCGGGGTCCTATCGAAGTGGCGTGGCAGAACAGCCGCACGCTGCCGTTACCCGGCCCCCTGCGGGAGCTGCACGCACAGATCCCGGGCCGTCGATCCGTATTCCGACTGGACGGCAAACCCCTGCTGGTATGCGAGATGTTTTTGCCGGACTTTCCACCCTACACCCCTTACAATAACCGGCTTTAGGTTTCAGTCAGGGCTCTGTCCATGAACGCTTTTCGGGAACGGCTGCCAGATTTCATTCGCCTGATGCGACTCGATAAACCCATCGGGGCGCTGCTGCTGCTGTGGCCCACCCTGTGGGCACTGTGGCTGGCGGCGGAAGGCGTTCCCTCACTCAAGAACCTGCTGATATTTGTCCTGGGCGTCACACTGATGCGCGCCGCCGGCTGCGTCATCAACGACTTCGCCGACCGCCGGGTGGACGGCCACGTCGAGCGCACCCGCCACCGCCCACTGGCCACCGGTGCAGTTTCCTCCAGGGAAGCCCTGATCCTGTTCGTCTCCCTGTGCCTGTTGTCATTCCTGCTGGTGCTGCTGACTAATACCCTGACCATCAAACTGGCGTTCGCCGGGGTGGCGCTGGCATTCTGCTACCCCTTCATGAAGCGCTACACCCACTTGCCACAACTGGTGCTGGGGGCTGCTTTTGCCTGGGGGATTCCAATGGCATTCGCGGCGGAAACCAACTCATTGCCGCCGGCCCTCTGGGCCCTGTATGTGGCCGTCATTCTCTGGACCGTGGCCTACGATACTTTCTACGCGATGGTGGACCGGGATGACGACCTGAAGATCGGCATCAAATCCACAGCCATCCTGTTCGGCGACATGGATATCACCATCACCGCCACCCTGCAGTTACTGGTGCTGGTAGCCATGGCCATGATCGGTGCGGATTTCGGTCGCGGCTTCTGGTTTTTCCTCTCCCTGGGGGTAGCGGCAATCCTGTTTCTCTACCAGCAATATCTGATCCGCAACCGGGAACGCAGCGGCTGTTTCAAGGCGTTTCTCAACAACAACTATGTGGGCGCGGCGATTTTCCTCGGGCTGGTTCTCGATTACCGGTTTTCAGCCGGGTAGGGCGAGCTGATTAACCGATCCTATGTCATATTTCTGTCACAGGCACGTCATGTAATAGGCTTGAACTATGGAAGATCACAGGGATATGAACGACAAAACCATACTCGTCGTCGATGACGAACCCGCCATCCGTGACATGATCAGCACTGCGCTGGACGTGGCTGGTTTCGAGTGCCTACAGGCGGAAAACGCCCAGCAAGCTCACGCCATGATCATTGACGAAAAGCCTGACCTGGTACTGCTGGACTGGATGATGCCCGGCACCAGCGGCATTGAACTGATTCGCCGCCTGCAACGGGACGAACTCACCAAGAACGTGCCGGTCATCATGCTCACCGCCAAGGCCAATGAGGACAATGTCGTGCAAGGGCTGGAAGTGGGCGCCGATGATTACATCACCAAGCCGTTCTCACCCCGGGCACTGGTGGCCCGCATCAACGCGGTATTGCGCCGGGCCGAACCACAACTGCCCCAGGAACCCATCGCCGTCGACCAGCTGCTGTTCGACCCGATCAGCCACCGAGTGACCATCGACGGGCAGCCCGTCTCCATGGGTCCGACCGAATTTCGTCTGCTCAGTTTTTTCCTCACCCACCAGGAACGGGTCTATTCCCGGGACCAGATTCTCGATCACGTCTGGGGCGGCAATGTCTATATGGATGAGCGCACCGTGGATGTGCATATTCGCCGCCTTCGCAAGGCAATTTCCCTTGATGGCCAGGACCGCTTCATACAGACTGTGCGGGGCGCGGGATACCGCTTCTCCACAAAGATTGTTGAAGAATAGGACTGACGCTTGCATCGAGGTCTACAGGCGGAAATACGGCGCATTGCGCTAATCACGCTGCTGTTGTTGTTTGTCGGCTTTATGCTCGGCAATATCCTGCTGACATTGCTGGTCGGTGGCGGTGTTTACATGCTGTGGACCTTCTCCCACATCGCCCGCCTGTACGACTGGCTGGACCAGGGCGCCACTGGGCTGCCTCCGGATGCCAGCGGTGTCTGGGGGGACATGACCGACTACCTGTACCGCATGCAGCAGCGCAACGATCGCGCCAAACAGAGCCGCCGCCAGCTGTCCGAGCGGGTGCGCAATATTACCTCTGCCCTCCCCGACGGCATCATGACACTGACCCCGGACCGGGTTCTGGAATGGTGGAACCCGGCTGCGGAAACCCTGCTGGGACTGGAAAAGGACGACCGCGGTCAGTCCATTATCAACATCGTCCGCGACCCCCGCTTTGTATCCTTTATTCAACACCGGGAGCTGCCGCCACCGCTGGAGCTTTCCTCTCCGGAAGACCCGAGCCGGACACTGATGTTCAGCGCCGCGGAATTCGGTGACGGCAACATCATCCTGGTGGTACAGGACATCACCCGCCTGCGCAATCTGGAACAGATGCGCCAGGACTTCGTGGCCAATATTTCCCACGAGCTGCGCACCCCATTGACGGTATTGTCCGGCTATATCGAGACGCTGCAGGACAACAGCGATGAGCTGCCCTCAACCTGGAAAAAAGCGCTCGTCCAGATGGATCAGCAATCCGAACGACTCAACGCGCTGGCCAATGACCTGGTGATGCTGTCGCAACTGGAATCCAACCGCAAACCGCCACTCCGCACCCCCGTGCAGCTGGCTCAACTGCTGTCCCAGATCGTCGAGGACGGCCGCATGATCGCCAGCGACAAACATCATCTCAGCATGGAGTGTGAAGAGGGACTGGAACTGCGCGGCGAACACAAGGAACTGTACAGCGCCATCTCCAACCTGGTGTTCAATGCCATCAAGCACAATCCGGGCGGCGTGAGCATCTCGGTCAAGGGCCACAGCACCGACGACGAGATCATTGTCGAAGTCTGCGACAACGGCTTCGGCATCGACCCGAAACACCTACCCCGTCTCACCGAGCGTTTCTACCGGGTGGACCACAGCCGCTCCTCCAGCACCGGCGGCACCGGCCTCGGCCTGGCCATCGTCAAACATGTGATGATGCGTCACGGCGGCAGACTAGAGATCAAGAGCACGCTCGGCAAAGGCAGTTGTTTTCGCTGTCACCTCCCCAAGCCCACTGTAGTAGCATAAGTAGTAACACCAGGCTCCGTTAGTCCGGAGCTTGGCTCAGTCTCTAGCCACTCAGCCTTGAGCTAATCAACAGCCCAGCGCGAATCTGACATGGACCATCCCTTGGATATTCGGCTTCTCGATAGTATCGACCAGTGCGACCCGGAGCTGTGGGACAGTCTCTATAACAGCAGCTATCCCTTCCTCAAGCACCGCTTCCTGTCCCTGTTGGAGCGTTCCGGCAGTGTCAGCGAAATGACCGGCTGGCAACCCAGTCACCTGCTGTTGACGGATCAGGACCAGGTCGTCGCGGCCATGCCCCTGTACCTGAAAAGCCACTCCTGGGGAGAGTATGTGTTCGACTGGTCGTGGGCCGAAGCCTACGAACAGAAACTGGTGAGCTATTACCCCAAGCTGTTGAGTGCCGTACCCTTCACCCCCGCCATCGGCCCGCGCCTGGGGCTAGCCCCCGGCAGAACCGTCGACGAAGTCGCCCCTCAGGTACTGGATCAACTGCAACTGTTGGCCAAAAAGCGTCATATCAGCGGCTGGCACCTGCTGTTTCCGGAGCCTCCGCTGATCGATACCCTGAAACGGGCCGGCTGCATCACCCGCAGCACCATCCAGTACCTCTGGGAAAATCAGGGCTACGCATCCTTCGACGATTTTCTCGACGCGCTGGCTTCCCGCAAGCGCAAAGGGATCAAACGGGAGCGCTCGGAAGTACACCAGCAGGGCCTCCAGGTGCGACGGCTTTGCGATGAAGAGATCACCCCGGAGTGGTGGTCATTTTTCTGCCACGTCTACCGCAACACCTATCTCAAGCACAGCGGCAATCAGGGCTACCTGACGCAGGCTTTTTTCCAGGGACTGGGAGAAACCATGCGGGGTCAGATCATGCTCGCTGTGGCCGAGCGGGGGGAACAAAAAATAGCCGCGGCGCTGTTTTTTCACGATAACGAAAACCTCTACGGCCGCTACTGGGGATGCGTCGAGGAACACGACTACCTGCACTTTGAACTATGTTATTACCAGGGTATCGAGTTTGCGATTGAGCGCAAATTACCCCGCTTTGATGCCGGAGCCCAGGGCGAACACAAAGTCAGGCGCGGCTTTATACCGCAGGAGATCATGTCCGTGCATTGGATCAAGCATCCGGAGTTTTCGAGCGCTATCTCCCGCTACGTGGCGGCGGAAAGGCGCTATGTGCTGGACTATATTCAGGAAGCCTGCGGCCAGTTACCATACAAGGCCCCGTGAAAGGGGTGGCCAGGATTCCGAGGAGGAGATGAGCCGTGTTTAAGCCCGTATGGTTATTGATGCTGGGTTGCCTGTTGTTCTCCATCTCCGGGGCGACCCAGGCCGCAAGCAAGGTTGAAATCGATATCTACGTCCAGGAATCACTCGCGGAGCTCTACAAGCAGTCTCCGGCAGCCCGTGACCTGGCCTCCCGAGCCAGAGGCATCCTGGTGTTTCCGAAAGTCTACAAGGCAGGTTTCTGGGTTGGCGGCGAATACGGTGAGGGCGCGTTGCGCATCGGCGGCAGCAACGTCAGATACTACAGCATCGCCTCGGCATCCCTCGGCTTCCAGCTCGGCGCCCAGATCAAGTCACAGATCATCCTGTTCATGACCAACGACGCCCTGAACAAATTTCGTAACAGCTCCGGTTGGGAAGCGGGGGTGGATGGCAGCGTCGCCATTGCCACCTTTGGCGCCGGCGGCGAGATTGATACCAACACCGCCCAGCAGCCGATTATCGGTTTCATCTTTTCCAACAAGGGGTTGATGTACAACCTGACCATCGAAGGCGCAAAGATCACGCCTATCGTGCGCTAACCACACCTGTCGCTGGCGTTACAGCCAGCGACGCACCCTGCTGCAATACTGCCGATAGGGCTCCCCAAAGCGGGCCGCCAGCGCCCTCTCCTCGGGTATGATTTGCAGCCAGGTCACCATTCCCCAGTAGAGGGGCAATCCGGGAACGGCGTAAAGGCTGTTCAAGTAGAACCCCAATCCCAGCAGCACCAGCAACAGCCCCAGATACACCGGATTGCGTGAGAAACTGAACACGCCTTCAGTAATCAGGCGTGCCGTCTGTTCCGGACGGCGGGGGTCAAGGGTGGTTTTGCCGAAGTAGAGCGTCAATCCCGCCAGTATGATGATCGCCAGACCGGCCACCACCAGCAGTATCACCAGGAGACTCCACAACACACTGTAACTGGTCTCCGCATCAAGCCAGCGGGACAGCAGCCACATCAGCAGGGCCGCCAGCGCGAAATGCGCCAGCGGCGGAATTTTCAGTCTCAGGTGCTCAAGATTTTTTTCCATACCAGTAGCCGGTTGTTGGCGGGCATGCCGTTGTCTTCCGCCAGCGTAAACCCGACTGCTTCCGCCAGTCTGTTAACCGCTTCAAAGTCCCGGATACCCTGGTGCGGCACCTGTTGCTTGAGCCAGGCATCAAAGCGGGCATTGCTGTCACTGGTGAATTCACCGCTGTAATTGAACGGGCCATAGATGGCCAGCACGGCCCCTATCGACAACTGCCCGCCGAGCTCGGCAAAGAAATTCTGAACCGATGACCAGGCCATGATATGGCAGGTATTGGCAGTAAACAGTGCATCCGGCTGGTAGCCCTCAAGCTGCCAGGGACGTTGGTCGGCGTTCAACACCAGCGGTCGCCGCAAATTGTCGACCGGCTGATCGTCGATCCAGGCGTTGATCCCCGGGTGGTTCACCGCCAGGTCGGCGGTCTGCCAGGTCAGCTGGGGGAGTCGGGGTGCGAAATACACGGCATGCTGACCGGTACCGCTGCCCACCTCCAGAACCCGGCGGCGGTCGGCAAAAACTCGCTGCAGGATTTCCAGTATCGGCTCGCGGTTGTTTTCGCAGGCCTGGGAGAAAGGTTTGTCGGCCAACATGAGGATTATTCTTCCGTATGCTCGCGAGTGAATACCCACTCACGGGCCGACGACATGGCCGGCTGATAGGCGTATCCCGCGTAATCAAATTCCTTGAGACGCTCCGCGTCGTCGATGCGATTCTCGATGATATAGCGGCTCATCAGGCCGCGCGCCTTCTTGGCGTAGAAACTGATGATCTTGTACTTGCCACCCTTCCAGTCCTTGAACACCGGGGTGATGATGTCGGCGCTCAGCTTGAGCGGCTGCACCGACTTGAAATACTCATTGGACGCCAGATTGATCAGCACCGGGGTTTTCATCCCCGCCAGCTCCTTGTTCAACCCCTCGGTGATTTTGCTGCCCCAAAACTGGTAAAGATCCTTTCCCCGCGGATTGGCCAGTTTGGTACCCATTTCCAGGCGATAGGGCTGCATCAGGTCGAGGGGACGCAGCAACCCGTATAAACCGGACAGAATACGCAGATGTTGCTGGGACCAGTTGAAATCGTCCTCGGAGAGACTCTCTGCCTCCAACCCTGTATAGACATCACCCTTGAAGGCCAGCACGGCGGGGCGGGCATTGTCCGGACTGAACTCCGGTTGCCAGTCCAGGTAGCGCCCGAAGTTCAGCGCCCCCAGCTTGTCACTGATACCCATCAATTCCGACACCTGCGGTGGCGACAGCTTACGCAGTTCTTCAATCAATTCCGCGGAGTCTTCCAGGTAGCCCGGCTGGCTGTGTGCCTCGGTGGTTAGAGGGCTTTCATAATCCAGTGTCTTGGCAGGGGAAATAACTGTCAGCATTTGTTGTCCAACGGGGTAATCGTTTACACAGGGATGTGGGTCATTATACTCATTTCACCACTGCCGCCTGCCAGGAGTACACATGCGTCGGTTCCGCACACTTTCCATACCTCTAGTTTCCATTCTGCTGGCCATTACCGGCTGCTCGGTCAATCCGGTTACCGGCAAATCCGAATTTTCGCTGGTGTCGGCGGACCAGGAAGTCGCCATCGGCGCCAACAATTACGCCCCCTCCCAGCAATCCCAGGGCGGGCGTTACTACCTCGATCCGGACCTGCAGGTCTATGTCAGCTCCGTGGGGCGCAAACTGGCCGCGGTCAGCGACCGCCCCAACCTGCCCTATGAATTCGTGGTACTGAACAATTCCGTTCCCAACGCCTGGGCACTGCCGGGCGGCAAGATCGCCGTCAACCGCGGCCTGCTCACCTACCTGGACGATGAATCGCAACTGGCAGCGGTGCTGGGCCACGAAATCGTCCACGCGGCAGCCCGCCACGGCGCTTCCCAGATGACCCGCGGCACCCTGCTGAATATCGGTGCTGCCGCGGTGGGAATCGCTGGCTCCAGTTACGGGCTGGGAGAAGTGGGTTCCCAGGCTGCACAACTGGGTGCCGCCGCCTGGATGGCGAGATACGGTCGCGAGGACGAACTGGAATCCGATAACTACGGCATGGACTATATGACCCGTGCCGGTTACGACCCCTACGGCGCAGTGAAGCTTCAGGAAACCTTCGTGAAACTCAGTGAAGGTCGCCAGCAGGATTTCGTCAGCGGCCTGTTTGCCAGCCACCCGCCATCCCAGGAACGGGTAACTGCCAACCGCGCCAAGGCCGCCACCCTGCCCAAGGGCGTGACCAACCGCGATATCTACCAGCGCAAGATCGCCCAGTTGAAGCGCGACGCACCGGCCTACAAGGCCCAGGACGCAGCCATCAAGGCACTTAACGCCAAGGACGCCAAAACCGCCCTGGCCGAGCTGGACAAAGCCATCGCCATTCAGCCCAATGACGGCTACTTCTGGGAGCTGCGCGGCCACGCCTGGGAAATGCAGAAAAACTACGCCAACGCCGAGAAATCCTTCACTACAGCCATTGGCAAGAACCCCGATTACTTCAGCCACTACCTGGCCCGCGGTGCACTGCGCTTTGACCAGGGCAACAAAACTGCCGCCCGTTCGGACCTGGAAAGGAGTTATCAGATTCTGCCGACACCCTACGCGGGCTATTACCTGGGTGAAATCGCGCTGGATAGCGGCGACCAGCAGAATGCCATTCGCTACTTCCAGTCGGCGGCCTCAGGGAGCGGCGAAGTCGCCAAGAAAGCCCAGGGACGACTGGCGGTGCTGGAACTGGCCACGGCTCCCTACAAGCACATCGCCAGCAAGTTCTATCTGGCGGATGACGGCTACCTGTACATCGTGGTCAAGAACAACAGCCCCGTTACAGTCACTTCTGTGCAGCTTCAGGTCACCGAGATGCTGAATGCCTTCATGGCCGGTAACAGCACCACATTGAATGGCCCGTCCCAACTGGCGCCCGGCAAACAGGTCACCATCAAAACCCGCATCGGCCCCTTCAAGGACAGCGCTGAAGCCAGTCGCTACCGGGTACAGGTGTCGCGGGTAGAAGTGCCGGAACAGTAAGGACAAAACACCGCAAACTCAGCGGGACAGTTTCTCAGTCAGGAAGCGGCTACAGGTCTGCACCCGGACATTGCTGCGCAAGTCCGGGTGTGACAGCAGCCACAGCGGCGATTCAAAGCGCCGCTCAAACTCCCCCAGCGGCACCAGATCCGGTGCCACATCCTCAGGCAACAGCGCCAGACCCACGCCTGCGCGGACCAGTGCTGCCATGCCCATCAGGGTGTTGGCTCGCGCTGTCACCACGAAATGGCTGCTGTGTTTTTCCAGCCATTGCATCGGCGCCAGGCGCAACAATGTTCTGTCCGGACCGATGACCGGGCGCCCTTCCAGCAGTTCCGGCGTCAGGGGAGCATCGGCAAACCGTTCGGCCTCGCTGTTACCGTAAAGATGCCAGGGCACGGTGCGGAGCTTGCGCCCCACCAGATGTTCCGGCGGAGCAACCGTGGCGCGCAGGGCGATATCTGCCTCCATCCGTGAAAGGTTGTAATCATCGCTGCTGGCCAGCAGTTCCACCTCGATACCCGGGTACTGCTGGCGGAATTCCGCCAGCAAGGGCGGCAGCTCGTAGTAGGCGAACCCGTCCGGGCAGGTGATGCGCACCGTCCCCTCCAGGGTCTGGTCACCACCGAGGATCAACCGGTCCACCTCATCAATGGCCTGGGCAACCTGCTCGACCCGCACCATCAAAGCCTCGCCGGCACCGGTCAGGTGATAGCGCGCATCCCGGCGCTCGAACAATCTCACCCCGAGTTTTTCTTCGAGGCTGCGAATGCGCCGAAACACGGTGGAGTGATTCACCCCCAGTTTCTTGCGGGCGCCATTGAGACTGCCGCTCTCGGCAACGGCCCGGAAATACCGCAGATCATCCCAGCTATCCATCAATCTTCATCCAGGTTCTCTCGTGTCGAATCTGCTGTTTGCATATTTGCAATAATCATTTGAAAAGAATGCGGATTTTCTTTCACTAATGCAATAACGATACTGGCACCCACAGCATTCAACCACTGAGGACAACGCCATGAACAACACAGCAACTCACGGAACCGCCCTGCTCCGCATCAGCCTGGGCATCATCTATATCGCTCACAGCCTGTACCTGAAACTGGTCATTTTCACTCTCCCCGGCACCGCGGCCTTTTTCGAAAGCCTGGGCCTGCCCGGCATCCTGGCCTACGCCACCTTTGCCGCAGAAGCCATCGGCGGGGTAGCACTGTTAATCGGCTACCAGGCTCGCTGGGCAGCACTGGCACTGGTTCCGGTAGCACTGGGAGCCACCTGGGCACACAGCGGCGCTGGCTGGGTATTCAGTAATGCCGGCGGCGGCTGGGAGTACCCGCTGTTCCTCGCCATCGCTACCGCGGTCATCGCCCTGCAAGGCAACGGCAGCCTGGCACTGCAAACCGGCAATACCGTTACCCGGTAAATGCACTATCTTCGTTAATGGAGGTGGACCATGCATAGATTCTTCAAAGCCAAGGAGCGGGGCAGCACTCAGCTGCCCTGGCTCAGCAGCTACCACAGCTTCTCCTTTAACCGTTACTACGATCCCGCCCACATGGGCTTCGGCCCCCTGCGGGTGATCAACGAGGATCATGTGGCTCCCGGCGGTCAGTTCGACACCCACGGCCACCAGAACGCCCAGATCATCAGCATGGTGTTCTACGGCGCCATGCAGCATGAAGACAGCAGCGGCCACAGCGGCCTGCTGCTCACCGGTGACTACCAGTTCATGAACGCTGGCAGCGGCATCACCCACAGTGAAGCCAACGCCAGCGATCGGGAACCCCTGGGATTCATGCAACTTTGGGTCATCCCCCGCCACAAGGGCGGGCTGCCCGATTATCAATACCGACGCTTTGAAGAAGGCGCGCCCTTGCAGCTGGTGGCCAGTGGCGATCCGGACCCGCAGGCATTCCTGCTCGACCAGGATATCCATATCTGGCAACTGCGCCTGAGCGCCGGCGGGCAATTACACCAGCCCCTGGCCGAGGGCTGGCTGCGGCGCATCCAGCTGATCGAAGGAAGCATGACCGCAAATGGCCATTCCCTGTCGCCCGGTGACGGGCTGATTGCCGAACCGGCCACCACCACCGACTACCAGGCACAAAGGGAGAGCCTTGCGCTGGTATTCGATATCCCCTCCGACTCCTATCAAGGAACGCCTTACCAAGGAAACAAGAATGAAACCCATTGATCAACACAGCATCGAGCAACTGTTTACTGAAGCACGCACCTACAGCCACTGGCGGGATTGCGGCATCGCCGCCGACACCCTGCGGCAGCTCTACCAGCTGGCCGCCATGGGCCCCACCAGTATGAATGCCCAACCGGGACGGTTTGTCTTTCTCACCACCCCGGCGGCCAAACAGCGCCTGTTGCCCGCCCTCGCCGAAGGCAACAAGGCCAAAACCCTGGCAGCCCCGGTCACCGTGATCGTCGCCCACGACCCGACTTTTTACCGCCACCTGCCACAACTGTTTCCCCATGCCGAAGGGGCCGACAAGATGTTTGCCGACAACGAGGAACTGTCCAGAGGCACCGCTTTTCGCAACGGCACCCTGCAGGGCGCCTGGCTGATCATGGCCGCCCGCGGCCTGGGGCTGGACTGCGGCCCCATGTCCGGCTTCGACAACGGCAAAACGGATGAGATTTTCTTTTCTGACAATGGCTGGAAATCCAATTTCCTGATCAACATGGGCTACGGCGATCCGGAAAAACTTTTCCCTCGGGGCAAGCGACTGGATTTTGAAGAGGCCTGCATGCTGCTTTAGGTCCGCTTACCTTCAACTTCAGCAAAAACCTGATACCCATACGCCATTCAATGCTCTATATTTCAGTTCTATAACTCACCGTGCCGCCATTCTCGGCGGCACGCAACATCACAACAGGGATATAAGTGATATGCGACAGGATGTTTGCTTCCAATATAGGCAACCCGCTCACGACATAGACAACATAGTGACACCCAAAATCTCACCTTTGCCCAGGTGTTAAATCCATGAAAAGTTGTGCTCACTACTTGTGTGTTATACAAATCACAGCATCGCTAGAGAATCGGATCAAATTAGTGAATAACTATATTACTAATTGATCCAATTAACCCTGTCTATCAGTGTCTTACATACGCATGGCTTGTATTTATAGACCAACAATGGAATAAGAATCGATCTTATGAAATTTAGAAAATGGCTAGGTAAAAGAGCTACGAACAAACACCTAAAATTAGGTACGGATATTATAATTCTTTCAGCTTCTAGCTACCTTATGATAAAGAAAGCCGTCGGCTTTTCTATTTCAAACTGGCTCTTGGAAAACGCATTCCAGCAGCCTTTAGTTAATGCTTATGTTTTTATATCAATTTCACTTCTTATTATCGCCATAATATCGAAGGTTATAATTTTGTATTATGAGCATTTTCCAGTGATGGCACATAATTTTGTAGAACCAGATGAAATATCAGACTGCCTTCATAGAATGAATAGTGAAATTTGCAACCACTTAGATAAGTGTACCCAAACTGAGCTTACTGACATAAAAACTATATATGAGCAGCATGGTTTCAAAGTCAACTTGGCTTTAATTGTAGAGTCAATGGCAGAGCACATCAGAAAATCAATAACTAACATTAAAATTAAGAAAAAAGACCTGTTCATATCTTTATACAGCTATGATAACAAAGGGTCTGTTCTTGAGTATGTGCTTCATTTCGATCCGAAAAGGGATCTTGTAGAGACAAAAACCATTGATTTAAATGCAGAGAAATATAGTCACTATGAATGCGTAAAATGCATAAGCTCACCAAAAACAACGAGCTATGTTTTTGACGCGAAATCTGACTACGCAAAAGGCGCATCAAACAGACATAAATCAATCCAGCACTACTTAGGCTGCAAGCTTTACTCTGGCAATCTATTATTTGGATTTTTAAATATAGAATTTCATCACAATCCATTATTTTCAGATGAGGAACAGATGCAGGATTTCATGGAAGAGCATGTCTATCCATTTAAGCTGCTCTTAGAATATCAATTTCTAAAAAGGGATTTTTTTGATTCATTAAAAAACTTTGAGTCAAACTGGAGGGCCGCATGAAAGATGAAATCTTTAGGTCAAATGCTAAGCTTTTTGAAGAAGCTGAAGAAGTTAAGAGAATTATTAGGAGAAATATACACGGTAATTGCAGAAATAATCGTGGTGACGGCCCGGCGGCAAAACCCAGAAGCTCACGCCCAGAACCGCAGGTCATGACATTACACCCTTCAAGTCGGTAAAGTGAGTACCATATGTGTTTTTGAAATATCAGGTATTACTTAAATGAAGGCCACCCGATTCATAAAATCTACGATTACTAACCTCAATTATTAAATACCGGGGTTTGTTTTTCCCCGGTATTTAATAGAAAAAAGCTTTCTTTTTTACGCCGTTTCCAGCACCGATTCTTCCAATTTCACTTCACCACGCTGACGATTTATTCCATTAAATATCGCCTTAATCGCCGCGCTGATAATGTTGCGGTGCACTCCCACTCCGAAGATGGCCTGGCCATCGTCGATCTGCATTTCGATATAGCACATCGCCTCTACTTCAGACCCGGTTCCCAGAGCGTGTTCGTGGTAGTCGATTACGCGGATATTGCCGCCCAGGGCTTTTACCGCCGCGTCGATGGCGCCATTGCCAATGCCGTTAACGGTTTTGGCTTTGCCCTGTTCCATAAACTGGATCTGCACTTCGGTGGCACCCCTGTCCCCATGGCTGTGGGTACTGACATCCGCGTCAGCAAAGCTGTAGGCACCGCTGTCCTGTAAATATTCCTGCTCAAACAAGGCAAAGATATCCGCACTGGTGGCCTCGCGACCTTCCCTGTCGGTAAACGCTTTCACTGCGCGGCTGAATTCAATTTGCAGGCGGCGCGGCAATTCCAGGCCGTACTGCTGTTGCAACAGGAAGCTGACACCGCCCTTGCCGGACTGGCTGTTGACCCGCACCACCGCCTCGTAACCGCGGTTCAGATCCGCCGGGTCGATGGGCAGGTAGGGCACTTCCCAGATGTCTCCTTCCACCCGCTGGGCAAAACCCTTCTTGATGGCGTCCTGGTGAGACCCTGAGAAGGCGGTGAACACCAGCTCGCCGGCATAGGGGTGGCGGGGATGAACCGGAATCTGGTTGCATTCCTCCACGGTGTGGCGGATGGCGTCGATGCGGGAGAAATCCAGCCCCGGATGAATGCCCTGGCTGTACATGTTCAACGCCAGGGTGACGATATCCACGTTGCCGGTACGCTCGCCGTTGCCGAACAGACAGCCTTCCACCCGGTCGGCACCGGCCATCAGGGCCTGTTCCGCCGCCGCCACGGCGGTGCCGCGGTCGTTGTGGGGATGAACGCTGATAATAATGCTGTCCCGGCGCGCCAGGTTGCGATCCATCCATTCCACCTGGTCGGCATAGACATTGGGAGTGGACATCTCCACCGTGGCGGGCAGGTTGAAAATCATTTTATGTTCCGGGGTCGGCTGCCAGATGGCGCTGACCGCGTCGCACACTTCACGGGCCACCTCCAGCTCGGTGCCGGAAAACACTTCCGGTGAGTACTGGTACACCCATTCGGTTTCCGGGTGCTGGCTGGTGTAGTGCTTAACCCAACGGGTGCCCTGCTCGGCAATGGTCTTCACCCCGGCCACGTCGGTGTTGTAGACAATGCGGCGGAATTGCGGCGCTGTCGGGTTGTACATATGCACGATGGCCCGTTTTGCGCCCACCAGGGATTCCACAGTACGGGCAATCAGATCTTCCCGCGCCTGGGTCAGCACTTCGATGGTGACATCGTCGGGAATGCGGTTTTCCTCGATCAGCCTGCGCACGAAGTTGAAGTCGGTATCGGAGGCGGCGGGGAACGCCACTTCGATCTCCTTGAAACCAATCTCCACCAGCATCTCGAAAAAGCGCAGCTTGGTCTCTACCGACATGGGGTCGATCAGGGACTGATTGCCATCCCGCAGGTCAGTGCTCATCCAGATGGGCGGGTTTTCGATGGCGCGGCCGGGCCAGCGACGGTCGTCCAGCCTAACGGGGGTAAAGGGCCGGTACTTGCTGGCGGGATTGCTGATCATGTGATTCTCCAGGGTCGATTAACGGGCCCTGAAAAAAGCCGGTAACTGGTGCGAGGACTGCGGATAGCCGGCCTGGAACAGTACCGGGGGCTTCTGGCCCGCTGCTTTTTTCAGGATGGAGCCAGTTTAATGCGCCCCCAGGGGCATATAATTGCCATTTACATGGTAAATCCTATATATTGCGCAATAATATTCCAACAAAATACAGTTATTGGCAATTTATGGAATTCGATAGCTTTGACCGCGCCATTTTGAGAAAGCTGCAGCGGGACGGACGCATCTCCAACCAGGACCTGGCGGAGAATGTAAACCTGTCACCCTCGCCCTGTCTGCGCCGGGTAAGACGGCTGGAAGAGGAAGGGGTTATCGAGGGCTACTCCGCCCGGCTCAACGCCCGACAACTCGGCCTGAAGCTGATGGCGTTCATCCAGATCAGCATGGACAAGCACACCCCCGAGCGCTTCGACCGCTTTGAATCCGCTGTGGCGAATTTTCCGGAAGTACTGGAGTGTCACCTGATCACCGGGCAGGCCGCCGATTACCTGCTCAAGGTGGTGGTGGAGGATATGGACGGCTACCAGCAGTTCCTGCTCAACAAGATCACCCGCATTGAGGGAGTGAGCGGCGTGCAGTCATCGTTTGTGTTGAAGTCGCCGCAGGATACGACGACATTGCCAGTGTAACCGTCGGCCGGTGCCCACATCAGTTATTCACTTACCGACGGTTTGATCCTTTCTCCGCGCCTGCTGCTCGCACCCATTAACGTCATTTTTTCGCTCTCCCGCCAGACACCTTCCATACTTAGGGCAATTCTCCGCTTCACGGGATGCTTATGACGCTATCCGCGCTCAGATTACAGATCCGCCAGGCTACCGCCATGGACGAGCAGGTTTGCGTGGAGCAACTGCTGTCCACCCCTGTGCTGAATGATGAGCAGGAGCAACTTTCCCTGAAGCTCGCCCGAAAACTGGTTGCTGACTGCCGCGAGGACCGTCAACGAGCCGGTACGCTAGAATCCTTTCTGCAAGAGTTCAGGCTTTCCAATCGCGAGGGCATCGCCCTGATGTGCCTGGCGGAAGCACTATTGCGAGTGCCGGACGATGCAACTGCCGACAAGTTAATCGCTGAGAAAATCCGCGAAGGGGATTGGGCCAGTCACCGCGGGCACTCGGAATCACTGTTTGTGAACGCCTCTGTGTGGGGGCTGATGCTGACCGGGGAAGTCTTGCCGCTGGATCGGGACATTACTGAAGACACCCCCGGCTGGATCAGGCGGTTGGTCAATCGTCTTGGGGAGCCAATGGTGCGCAAGGCGATGATGCAGGCCATGCGGATTATGGGGAGCCAGTATGTGATGGGGAGAACACTCCCTGAGGCCATGGCCCGTGGCCACGAAGAGTTTCCTGGTAAAACCACGTTCTCTTTCGACATGCTCGGAGAGGGGGCACGCACCGATGAGGATGCCGAGCGTTTTTATAATGCTTATGCCGAAGCCATTCGCCAGATTGGCGAAGCCCATTCAGCAGCAACCGTTAACGCTGCCGACGGTATTTCCGTCAAACTTTCCGCCCTGCATCCCCGCTATCAGTACAGCCAGCGACAAGCGGTGATGACGGAGTTGCTGGCACGTATTCGCGCCCTGGCCGTTTCCGCCAGCAAATACAATATCGGGCTCAGCATTGATGCCGAGGAAGCCGCAAGGCTCGATCTTTCCCTGGACCTGTTTGAAGCCCTTGCCCGGGACCCGGCTCTCAGGGGCTGGGATGGTCTTGGCTTTGTCCTGCAGGCCTATCAGAAACGTGCCCCACTGGTAGCTCAATGGCTGCTTGCGTTGGCGGAGGAAACCAATCGTCGCATCATGGTGCGACTGGTAAAAGGCGCCTACTGGGACAGCGAAATCAAACTCGCCCAGGAGCAGGGATTGGCGGACTACCCGGTATTTACCCGCAAGGTGAATACCGACCTGTGCTACCTGCACTGTGCAAAACTGCTGCTCTCCTCCCCTGCGCGGATTTATCCGCAGTTCGCCAGCCACAACGCCCAGACCATTGCCTCCGTGCTTCAGCTGGCCGGCGATGCCCGCTACGAATTACAGCGCTTGCACGGCATGGGCGAATTGCTGTATCGGCACCAGCAACACCATTTTGAGAATACAGGCACAGAACAGACTCGCGGCAAACTGCCACCGGTCCGGGTGTACGCCCCCGTGGGACAACACCGGGACCTGTTGCCCTATCTGGTGCGGCGGCTGCTTGAGAACGGCGCCAACAGCTCTTTCGTCAACCGCCTGCTGGACGAGCACACGCCGCTGGAAGCGCTGGTGCAGCCACTACTGCCCCAGGTGACAGCGTCTAAAGAGCGCCGTCACCGTCATATTCCCAGGCCAGCCGACCTTTACCATTCCAGCGGAGAAAATCGCACCAATGCCCCCGGCATTGATCTGAACAACCCTCTCGAAGTTGAGCCACTTCTGGTCCAGATGAGTGACGCCAGGCAGCAAAACTGGCAGGCAGGACCGCTGATTGATGGCACACTCCGCTTCTCCAATCCGCAACCGGTCTTGTCTCCTACCGACAACCTGCCGGTCGGCACGGTTTCTCCCGCCACCAAAACCGATGTCCGCGACGCGCTGGATATTACCAGTGCCGCCCAACGGGACTGGGACCGGCAAGGCGGCGTGGCACGTGCCGAATTGCTGGAGCGGGCCGCAGACGCACTGGCTCTGGAGATGCCCAGCCTGATGGCACTGATTGTCGCCGAGGGCGGTCGCACCATTGCCGATGCACTGTCCGAAGTGCGCGAGGCCATTGATTTCTGTCGTTACTACGCCCTGCAGGCACGCACGCATTTCAGTGATGACATCCCCCTTCCCGGCCCTACTGGCGAAGATAACCGCCTGAGCTTGCACGGGCGCGGGATCTTTCTCTGCATCAGTCCCTGGAATTTTCCGCTGGCAATTTTTACCGGTCAGGTGATGGCGGCTCTGGCCGCAGGTAACTCGGTAATCGCCAAGCCCGCTGCACAGACGCCACTGGTGGCGACATTTGCTGCCCAGTTATTTCACCGTGCCGGAATCCCATCCCGAGTACTGCAAGTGCTGCCGGGAGAAGGAAGCACCCTGGGTGGCTGGCTGCTGGCCGACAACCGCATTGCCGGAGTGGCCTTCACCGGTTCTACCGCCACCGCCCGCACCATCCAGCACCACCTGGCCACACGTCCCGGTCCGATCGTCCCGCTGGTTGCCGAAACCGGCGGCCAGAATGTGATGCTGGTGGACTCCACCGCCCTGCCGGAACAGGTGGTGGATGATGTCATCCGCTCCGCTTTTCTCAGTGCCGGCCAGCGCTGCTCGGCACTGCGGGTACTGTTTGTCCAGGATGACATCGCCGATGGGCTGCTGCACAGCCTGAGCGGCGCACTGCAAATCCTGCGAATCGGCGACCCGGCACGACTCTCAACAGACATCGGCCCGGTCATTGATGGACGCGCCAGGGATGCGCTGTTGCAACATATTGAGCGCATGGTTGGTGAAGGCAGGCTGCTGGCAAAACTGGATGTTCCCGACCAGCTCAAAGGCTCGTTTTTAGGGCCGCATGTTTTCGAGATAGACAGCCTGGAACAGCTGCCGGAGGAAGTATTCGGGCCGATCCTGCATGTGATTCGCTACCGGAGCAAAGAACTGGACAATGTGATTTCCCAGATTAATCGCAGCGGCTTTGGGCTGACCTTGGGGATTCATAGCCGCATTCGCGGTTTTGCGGACTATGTGTTCAGGCACACCCGGGTGGGCAACACCTACATCAATCGCAATATGGTGGGCGCGGTGGTCGGCTGTCAGCCCTTCGGCGGCTGCGGCCTGTCTGGCACCGGCCCCAAGGCAGGGGGACCACACTACCTGCAAGCATTTGCCATTGAGAAAACCCGCACCGAGAACATTGCGGCGCGGGGTGGCAATACTGCGCTATTCGGCTTACCGGATGACTGAACCTGGCAATCAGCGGCTGCGGAACTGCGGGTCGCGCTTTTCACGGCGCGCCAGTAGACCTTCCTTCAAATCGCCAGAGGTGTGACAGCGCTCAATCAGACTCAACGCTTTGGCCAGATCCAGATTACCATCTGCCATCTGATCACAAAGTTGTTTCATGGCAGACACGGTCAGGGGAGAAAGAGGTAACAGGCTATCCACCAATTTACTGGTTTCGATTTCAAGCTCGTCCTGAAGAACCAGATGGGTGAGGTAACCTACACGCAGCAGTGTTTCCGCATCCAGGATCTCACAGGCGATCAGGATGCGCTTGGCAGTAGTGACACCCAGGCGACGAACATAGCGTCGGATCCCGTTCATGGGGTAGCAAAGGCCGATTTCCGCCGCCGGCACCTTGAGGCGCATGCCGTGCACGCCAATCCGGTAATCGCAGCATAGCGCGATTTCCGAGCCACCACCGTAGACACTGCCATTGAGGGCACAGATTACCGGCAGCGGCATGGAGGCCAAACGGTCCGTGAGGGTTTCGAATTTTTCCCCGGTCATATCCCCGGAAGACATCTGCTCCAGCGAGGCACCGGCGCAAAAGGTTTTTTCCCCCTGTCCGGTTATCACCAGCACACGGATTTCACGATTGGCTTCCACCCGGTTCAGGCAATCGATAAACAGGTCGATGCCCTGAGCGGTGAGGGAATTGTGCTTGGCAGGGTTATTGAGAAGGATGCGTGCAACAGCGCCATCTACTGTTAACAAAACCGGGTCGTCAGTGTTACTCATAAGGCCGCCTCGGAACCATTTGAAGCTCCATCTTATCAGGATGATGCAGCGTAACGCCGTTTAATTTTTTCCGCCGCCGCGTGATAAATGCTGCGAATTTCCTCGCGGCATTTTATGTTCACTTCCAGATCCCGTAACAGGCCATCGCTGATTCCGTAGATCCATCCATGTACGGTCAGATCCTGCCCCCGAGCCCAGGCATCCCTGATGATATTGGTCTTACAGACATTCACCACCTGCTCGATGACATTTAATTCGCAGACTTCATCGACCACTTTGTCGTGGTCACATCCCTCGGTGAGGTAGGCCTGATGAATGTACTGCACGTCCTGGACATTCAACAGCCAGTGGTCGATCAAGCCGAGGTTCTGCTTTTCAACAGCGGCTTTTACACCGCCACAGCCATAGTGACCGCACACTATCACATGCTTGACCTTGAGGTATTCCACCGCGTACTGCATGACGGAAAGGCAGTTGAGATCGCTGTGCACCACCATGTTGGCAACGTTGCGGTGAACAAACAGCTCTCCAGGCATCAACCCGACAATCTCGTTGGCAGGCACCCTGCTGTCGGAGCAGCCAATCCACAGAAATTCCGGCGCCTGTTGCTTGGATAGCCGTTCGAAAAAAGTCGGGTCCTCATGCTTCATGGATTCAGCCCAGGCGACATTTTTTTCAAACAGTTCTTTCAAGGTGATAACTCCGAATGGATGTTCAGTTCAGAAAGGGGGAAATGGGAGTTTACGATCAATTCAGGCACAAAAAAACCGGATGAAAAATCCGGTTTTTTCACAGTCATTATACCTGTCAGCTCTCACTCTCGCCGTCTAACCGGCTATGACGGATGTCCCGTCCCTGTACCAGGTAAACAATATACTCACAAATGTTCTTGGAGTGGTCGCCGATCCGCTCCAGTGAGCGCAGCGCCCACAGAATGTTCACGGAGCGGGAAATGCTGCGCGGATCTTCCATCATGTAAGTGATCATTTCCCGCAGGGCGGTTTTGTAATCCATATCCACCTGGCGGTCATCCTTCATGGTGTCGATCGCCGCCTCCGCGTCAAAACGGGAAAAGGCATCCAGGGAATCGTTGAGCATCTTGCGCACACAATTGCCAATGTGGCGAACCTCAATATAGCCGCGGGGCGCACTGCCCTCTTCCGACAACTTGATCGCCATCTTGGCAATCTTCTGGGCCTCGTCACCGATGCGCTCCAGGTCGCGAACGGTCTTGGATACGGCCATCACCAGACGCAGATCGCTGGCCGCAGGCTGACGACGGGCAATCAGGGTGGTGCAGGTTTCGTCAATATTCATTTCCATTTCATCGATGCGGGACTCCACCTCGATAACTTTCTCGGCAAGACCACTATCGGCATCTTCGAGAGCACGAATGGCATCGCCCACCTGCAACTCAACCAGCCCGCCCATTTCGAGCATGCTGGTTTTGATCGCCTCGAGGTCCTCGTTGAATTGCCGGGAGATATGCTGATCCAGATTTAACTTGTCCATCAAAGGCTCCTGTTAACCAAAGCGTCCGGTGATGTAGGCTTCAGTCAGTTCGTGTTCCGGTGCGGTAAAGACTTTCTCGGTATCGTTCACTTCCACCAGATGTCCCAGATGGAAATAGGCGGTGCGGTGGGAAACCCTTGCCGCCTGTTGCATCGAGTGGGTGACGATGGCAATGGTGTAGTTCTCCGAAAGCTCCGCGATCAATTCTTCAATCTTGGCGGTGGCAATGGGGTCCAGCGCCGAGCAGGGTTCATCCATCAGGATCACTTCCGGACTGATGGCAATGGCCCTGGCGATACAGAGACGCTGCTGCTGTCCCCCGGACAGTCCGGTGCCCGGCTGATCCAGACGATCCTTGACCTCTTCCCAGAGACCGGCGCGGCGCAGACTCTGCTCCACCGTGTCGTCCAGCTCGGCGCGGCGACTTGCCAAGCCGTGTAAACGCGGACCGTAGGCCACATTGTCGTAGATGGTCTTGGGAAATGGATTCGGCTTCTGGAACACCATGCCAACCCGGGCTCGCAGCGCCACCGGATCCATCTTGGCCCCGTAGATATCCTCGCCATCGAGGGTGAGCTCGCCCTGCACGCGGCAACCGTCCACGGTGTCATTCATACGGTTGATACTGCGCAGGAAGGTGGATTTGCCACAACCAGACGGACCAATCATGGCAATAACTTCGTTTTGCCCGATGTCGACACTGACATTGAAGATGGCCTGTTTGTCACCGTAGAACACGTTCACATTGCGCATGGACATACGCGGGTTCTTGACGAACGGTTTGCCAAACGCCTGCTCTGGATAGACTATCTCTGCAGTGTTGCGGGTGGCTGTTTTTTCCTCAAGCATTACTGCTGTGTCCGCTACCAATTTGTTCACCATTATCAACCTGTCCTGTAAAGGTTACCAGCGGCGTTCCAGGCGCTTGCGCAGCACCACCGCCAAAGTGTTCATCATGATCAGGAATGCCAGCAGTACCATAATCGCCGCAGAGGTTTTCTCCACAAATGCGCGCTCGGGACTGTCGGCCCAGAGAAAAATCTGTACCGGCAAGACGGTGGCTGGATCTGTAAAGCCGGCGGGAATATCGACGATAAAGGCCACCATACCGATCATCAGCAGTGGTGCGGTTTCACCCAGCGCCTGAGCCATACCGATGATGGCGCCGGTCAGCATGCCGGGCATCGCCAACGGCAACACATGGTGCAACACCACTTGCATCGGCGATGCGCCAACGCCGATCGCCGCTTCGCGGATGGAGGGTGGCACTGCCTTGATGGCCGCGCGGCTGGAAATGATGATGGTCGGCAGTGTCATCAACGTCAGCACCAGACCACCCACCAGGGGTACCGAACGCGGCACATGGAAGAAGTTGATAAAAATGGCCAACCCCAACAGACCGAAAATGATGGAAGGCACGGCTGCCAGATTGTTGATATTCACCTCGATCAGGTCGGTCCAGCGATTGCGCGGGGCAAACTCCTCAAGGTAGACCGCCGCTGCCACCCCGATGGGAAATGACAGCGTCAGGGTAACAATCAGAGTGAACAGGGAACCCATTGCCGCACTCCAGATCCCCGCCTGTTCCGGTTCGCGGGAGTCCCCATGGGTAAAGAAGGTAGTGTTGAACTCCAGCTTGATAGCGCCATCGTCCTCCAGCTTATCTATCCATGCCTGGCGCTGTTTGCTGGTACGACCGGTGAAGGCACCTGCCTCATCTCCCAGGCTCTTGTAATAGGTATCCACATCATCATCGGCTGTCAGCCACAGGCTTTCACTCTGTCCCAGCAACTGGGGGTGAGCCACCAGGCGATCGCGGAGGGCATAGCCCGCGCCACTGCTCACGATGGAGAACAGCTCCCGCTTTTCCCGTCGGTTGGTCACGTCGGGAAATTCTTTTTGCAGGGCTTTTTTCACCAGTCCCTGGAAATCTGCCAGCGCCAGCTGTTGACGATCATTCAGATCACTGATGCCCAGAACGTCGGCATCGTAGGTGACTTCCAGTTGAATGGATGTCTGGAAAAAAGCCTTGTAACCCTTGCCGATAATGTCCACAAACAACAGGGCCACACAGAGCAGGCCAAAGGCGATCGCCATCATGCCGTAGGCGCGGAAACGTTTTTCCGCCCGGTAGCGGCGTGCCAGACTGCGCTCGATTATGGCCTTTTGCGATTGTTTATCAGTCATATTGTTCCCGGTATTTTTTCACGACCCGCAGGGCGATGAAATTCAGCGCCAGTGTCACCAGGAACAGCATTAGACCCAGCGCAAATGCCGCGAGGGTCTTGGGACTGTCGAATTCCTGGTCACCTACCAGCAGGGTGACGATTTGCACAGTTACCGTGGTTACGGTATCCAGCGGATTCAGGGTCAACTTGGCGGCCAGGCCAGCGGCCATCACCACAATCATGGTTTCGCCGATTGCCCGTGATACGGCGAGAAGTACTCCGCCAACAATTCCGGGCAGCGCCGCCGGAAAAATCACCAGCTTGATGGTTTCGGACTTGGTGGCGCCCAACCCCAGTGAGCCATCCCGCAGGCTCTGGGGCACAGCGTTGATCACGTCATCGGCCAGAGAGGAAACGAACGGGATAATCATCACGCCCATCACCAAACCCGCTGCCAGGGCGCTTTCCGAGGACACCTGCAGGCCCATACTTTCACCGCTGTTGCGCAGGAAAGGCGCGACCGTCAGGGCCGCAAAAAAACCGTACACCACGGTGGGAATACCGGCGAGGATTTCCAGTGCCGGTTTGGCCAGGCCACGCAGGGTGGGAGTAGCGTATTCAGCCAGGTAAATAGCTGACATCAATCCCACCGGAACCGCCACGATCATGGCGATCATGGAAATCAACAGGGTGCCAACAAACAGGGGGATGGCGCCGAAGCTGCCGGATGACCCCACCTGATCACTGCGGATGGCCATCTGCGGGCTCCATTCCAGCCCGAACAGAAAGTCGGTGGCGGGAATGGACTTGAAAAAGCGCATGGATTCAAACAGTACTGACAGGAGAATTCCCAGGGTGGTGAGGATCGCCACACAGGCACAGCCCAACAGGATTCCCTTGAAAACTTTTTCAACCTGCTGCCGGGCACGCAATTGCGGAGATACCTTTACCCAACCCCAGCCGAGGCCAAGCACACCCAGGGATAGCACCACGGCTGTCACCAGGTACTGTCCGGTGTTGCGCATGCGGTTCAATTCGTCCGCAGCCGCCAGCAATACCGGATCGGCACCGTCCCGGCTGAGTGCGCCACTGGCCAGGTTTTCGATGCTGTTCAACAGCAGATTGTGATCTGCGGTGCTCGCCGGCAAATGAGAAGCCGGCAGACCGTCAATCAACACCATGCTGATTACCGGCTCGTCGAACATCAGCCACAACAGCAGCAGCAGAATGGCTGGCAGAGCCGTCCAGATGGTGGCACGCATGCCGTAGTAGAACGGCAGTGAATGCAGGTGACGGATTCCCCCGAGCGGCCGCGCCAATGAAACCGAACGGCTATGGCCCATCATGTAAGCCACCGCGCTCAGTGCGAGCAGGACGATCAGAAGATTTACCGTTTCCATGAAAGCTTTTCCAACATTTTTGGAGACTTCAATAAAAAAACCGGGCCCGACAACAGTCAGGCCCGTTCTTGCTTCAACTCTGTTTCAGCTTCAGAGAAGACATTTCAGATGCCGGTATGCAATTAGTGCAGACCTTCTCCGGTCATGACTTTCTGATTCAGCACATCAGCACCGTAGGCTGTGCGAAGTTTCGCGGCCATCGGGATCATGCCCTTCTCAGCCAGGTAACCATCTTCACCCCAGGCTTTTTCAGAGGTGAATTCTGCCAGATAACCCTCGATTCCGGGAACTACGCCAATGTGGGCTTTCTTCACGTAGAAGAACAGTGGACGAGAGATGGTATAGGATTTGTCAGCAATGGTTTCAAATTCCGGCGCTACACCCTCGATGGTAGAGCCCTGCACCTTATCGCTGTTCTGATCCAGGAAGGAGAAACCGAAGATGCCCAGGGCATTGTGGTTGGCTTCCAGCTTCTGCACGATCAGATTGTCGTTTTCACCAGCTTCGATGTAGTGACCGTCTTCGCGAATCGCATGGGCTACGGCCTGGAACACTTTTTCACCCTTGGCATCAAAAGCGCTGGCGGGAATGCCCATTTTTTCCATCAGTGACTTGATTTCCGCTTCATCCTTGGAGTCGCGCAGTTTACCCAGGTCGGCAAATTTCTTGGCGCCACCTTCCATAGCCAGCTCGGCGAAAGCGTCGCGAGTACCGGAAGTGGGCGGCGGGCCAAGCACTTCGATCTTGGTGGCAGGCAGAGTCGGGTTAACGTCTTTCCAGGTCTTGTATGGGTTGTCGATCAGTTTGCCATCAGCGCCCGGCACCTTGGCGGCCAGCGCCATGAACAGGTCCTTGCGGCTCAGGTTCAGATGCTGCGCTTCCTTGGAGTTCGCAACCACAATACCGTCATAACCGATCAGCACTTCAATGATGTCCTTGACGCCATTTTCCTGGCAGAGTTCGAATTCGGACTTTTTCATTTGGCGTGAAGCGTTGGTGATGTCCGGGTTCTCGGTGCCAACACCTGAACAGAACAGCTTCATGCCACCACCTGTACCGGTGGACTCCACCTTCGGAGTGGCATTGCCGGTGGACTTACCGAAACGCTCGGCTACCACGGTGGAAAACGGATATACGGTAGATGATCCAACAATGCTGATGTAGTCGCGGGCAGCGGCGAGCACAGTGGTGCTGGCCATGGACAGGGCCATGGCGGCGCCTGCGATTGCTAATTTATGAGTGTTTTTCACTGTTGCCTCCAAGGCTTGTCGTTAAACGTCGTACGACATGCTATTAATCATTCGTGACAACTATATGAATACTGTGTGACAGAATTGTTACAAAGCCTGTTTCTCCGCAGTTTGCCTTCCTTCTAGTCGGCAGATTAATGCCTTTATAATGAAACGCTGTTGTGGGGAGAACACCAATAACATGCCAAATCTGATCCGCGCTCTGGACTCTCTAGCCAGAGCCATCGACTGCTTCACGGAATGGACCGGGCGGCTGATCGCCTGGCTTACCCTGGCGATGATGCTGCTGACCTGTGCTGTCGTGGTGATGCGCTATTTCCTGGAAACCGGCTCCATCGCCCTGCAGGAATCCGTCACCTATTTACACAGCCTGCTGTTCCTGATGGGTGCGGCCTATACCCTGAAACGTGGCGGCCATGTGCGGGTCGACATTCTCTATCAGCGTTTCAGCCCGAAAACCCAGGCTCTGATAGACGCCATCGGAACACTGTTGTTCCTGATTCCGGTCTGTCTGTTGATACTGTTGTTGTGCTGGGACTATGTGGCCAACAGCTGGGCAATCCGCGAAGTCTCCAAGGAAGCCCGCGGTCTGCCCTGGGTTTACCTGTTGAAATCGCTGTTGTTGATCATGCCTGTCACCCTGTTGCTGCAAGGGCTGGCGGAATTCATCAAGAACACCCTGTTCTTCTTTGGGCTGGGCGGCACCCATGTGGGTGAGCAGCAGGAGGGCATGGTCTGATGGCCGAGTATATCCCCCTGCTGATGTTCGCCGTTGTCTGCCTGGCATTGATGGCTGGCTACCCGGTGGCTCTGACCCTGGCGGGCACTGCGCTGTTATTTGCCCTGGTGGGGACCGCCACCGGCCATTTCGACATGTCTTTTCTACATGCCCTGCCTAACCGCCTCTACGGCACCATGGATAACACCACCCTGATCGCGGTGCCATTATTCGTGCTGATGGGGGTGATGCTGGAAAAATCGAAACTCGCTGAGGACCTGCTGGACAGTATGGCGCTACTGTTCGGAAAGTTTAAAGGTGGTCTGGGCATTTCCGTGGTGGTTGTGGGCATGCTGCTGGCCGCCAGTACCGGCATCGTTGGCGCCACCGTAGTGACTATGGGACTGATGTCGCTGCCAACCATGTTAAAGCGGGGCTACAGCCCCGCCCTGGCAACCGGCGCCATTTGTGCAACCGGCACCCTTGGGCAGATTATTCCGCCTTCCATTGCACTGGTGCTGCTCGGTGACATCCTCTCCAGCGCCTATCAACAGGCTCAGCTCAGCCAGGGTATATTTACACCGAAGACCGTCTCCATCGGCGATCTGTTTGTGGGCGCCATCGTGCCAGGACTCCTGCTGGTAGTGCTGTATATCGCTTACCTGCTGGTGATTTCCCGAGTCAAACCTGAAGTGGCTCCAGTCGCCGTGCCCGAAGATGAATCTGCCCGGCTCAGCGCCAGCCGCCTGCTGCGCAGTCTGCTGCCACCGGTTACCCTGATTGTCGCCGTACTGGGTTCCATTCTCACCGGCGCCGCCACTCCCACGGAAGCTGCCGGTGTGGGTGCCCTGGGTGCAGCCCTGCTGGCCTTATCCCGTGGGCAACTGTCTCTGGATCGAACCCGTGAGGTGATCCGCTCCACGACCGAAGTAACCGCCATGGTGTTCCTGATCCTGATCGGCGCTGCAGTTTTTTCACTGGTGTTCCGCGGCTTCGGCGGCGAGGAGCTGGTCGCCCACCTGTTCAACCACATTCCCGGTGGTGTGATAGGGGCCACGGTGGTGGTCATGCTGGTGATTTTCCTGCTCGGTTTTATCCTCGACTTTATTGAAATCACCTTCGTGGTGGTGCCGATCGTCGGTCCGGTATTACTGGCAATGGGTCTCGACCCTATCTGGCTCGGCATCATGATCGCCATCAACCTGCAAACGTCTTTCCTGACACCGCCGTTCGGCTTTGCCCTTTTCTATCTGAGGGGCGTGGCGCCAGCCACGGTCAACACCAGTGATATTTATCGCGGCGTTGTGCCTTTCATTATCATCCAGCTACTGCTTCTGCTGATGCTGGCCCTATGGCCTGGATTGGCCACCTGGCTACCAGCTGTTGTTTTCCAGCAATCTTGACCACACGAGGACAAACCCGTGAGCACCATCAATCAACAACCTGCTCCCTCCGGCGAGCTGATGCTGCAAACAATTGCCATGCCCAAGGACACCAACGCCAATGGCGATATCTTTGGTGGCTGGCTGATGTCACAGATGGATCTGGGCAGTGCCATCATGGCCCATCGCATAGCCAAGGGTCGAATTGCCACTGTCGCCATCAGCGGGATGTCCTTCCTGCGTCCGGTTCCGGTTGGCGCCATTGTCAGCTGCTATTGCGAACTACAACAGGTGGGCCGTAGCTCCATGACCATCAATGTGGAAGTGTGGATCAATATCGAATCCAGCAATGAACCGGCCAAGGTGACCGAGGGGCAGTTTGTCTTCGTCGCGATCGACGACAATGGCAATACCCGGACGGTCTATTCCAACCCTCCGGGTGCCAGTTCTGAACATTAAACCTTAAGCTGATTCGACGCTTTGATGCGGGTCAGGCGTTGGCCTCTGCCGGCAGGGTCGGCAGGTATTTGGTAAGTTCCTGATAACCACCGATGTACTGTTCACCGTGGAAAATCTGCGGGACCGTGGTGACCGGCTTGCCAATGGTCTTGGCCAGATCGGCCGGACTGATACCTTCTTCGTGAATGTTCACGTAGCGATAGGGCAACCCCTTGGCTTCCAAAACAGCTTTGGCCTGGCGACAAAAACCACATGCGTCATGCCCGAAGATAGTGAAACGTTGCATGATGAGCCTCCTCTGTTTTCGCGTCATCTATGGGTTTCACTATAGGAGTCGGTAGATTATAGCTCCACTTGATTGTAGCTATCCGACCAATAGGAAACAGCTATGCTTTTATCCTTTTCCGCCGTGACAACATATCGAGCAGGAACAGCAGCGCAGTGGCTGCGGCGAGATGTTTGAGGGAGTGGCCACTGATCAGGCCACCCAACTGGTATATTGCCTCATCGCACAATTCAAATCCCTTGGCCAGGCCATAGCAACCCAATACCCACCAGATTTCCCAACGACGGGTAAACCGACTGTTATGGGTCAGCATTACAACTGGCAGCAGAATCATCGGCAGGAATTGCACCAACAGGTAGGGCCGCAAATCACCCCTGCCCACTGACTCACCGATGTGCCAGTAGATTACGGATCCCAGCCCCAACACCAATAGCAGGTAAAAGACTTTTTCCAGCGAAAGACGTCCCAGGTGTTCAGCCAGTACCGATGCAGTAAATGCGGCGAACACCAATGCCATGGGCAGGCGATCCAAAACCAGGGTTTGGTTGTCCGGAGCAAGGTGATAATAACCGGACCCAATCCCTGTTAAAAAAACACCAACAAACAGGATTCGGTAGATTGGTATTTTTGGCGATATCTCCTCTATCGTTTTTTATTTTCTAAAATGAGGCCAATAATTCCGATGATCAGAAAAGGAATATTCGAGGCAACATTGAAAAAATTTGTTACGCCAAAAAAATATCTTGTATCAGAAAAAAGATGGTAACTCTTTGGCTGCGAGATTGGATCAACAAAAATAAAAATGGAAAAAACCAGGACGATTATAATAAGAAAAATAATTTTTAATTTTTGCGACATTTTCAGGAAATAGTTTTTACCATCAGCAGCGCATCACCGGTGTAATGAATTAATGGGTGTGGAACTATTTTTTCGCGTTTGATTACCCGGTATCCCAGTTTTTTATACAACTCTACTGCGGCGCTGTTAGCTTCAAACACTACCAGGCTTAGAGACTTAAATTTTCTGATCCTCCCCTGCTGCTCCGCCAGCTTCATCAGCTGCGTACCTATACCCTGACCACGGTATTCCGGTTTCAGCGCGACCCCACAAATATAGAAACTGTCATCTGCCTCCAGCACACTATAGGGCGCGAGCACCGGATCATCCGAGATCGAACCATCCGATTTCATCGGAAATGCCACCAGCATGCCAATTATTTTTTTATTTTTTTCGGCGATGATGCAATTTTTATAACTGAAGACGCTTTCTTCCCGTTCATAGCGCCGCTGGCCGACATCAAGAATTTTTTCACCCTCTTCGGCCAACTTGGTCCAGATATAGTCTGCCACGCCATCAGAGGAAATACTGTAAAGCTCTGCGATGGTTCGGCAGTCTTCTTTTTTTGCGGCGCGAAACTCTAACATTTTTCAGGGCATTTCCAGGCCGTCGTAAATAATTCCCAACCATTTATCAGCCGCCAGAAAACCATCCCCCCATTCGGCGTCCAGATCTTTTGTCGGCTGCTGGGCGAGCACAGCCTCAAGCGTCTTGCCTTCGGTCTTAAACGTGCGCAATCTGGTCAGTACGTCGTGCAACATTTTTCGATAGGCAATTAATTCTGTTTTTGTTCCCACCGGTCCATGGCCCGGGATAATGCGGGTGTTATCGTCCGCCAGGGCGATCACCTGATCCGCGGCGGCGATCATCCCTGCCAGACTGCCACCGTGTTCCACATCAATAAACGGGTAAAAACCGTTGAACCACACATCACCGGCATGAATCACGTTGGCCTTCTGGAAATGCACCACCGCATCCCCGTCTGTATGTGCATTGCGGACATGGAAAGCGCGAATTGTTTCACCATTGATGTGGAAGCTGGTGTCATGACTGAAGGTGATGACCGGCAGGCCCTCGCTGGAGAGCGCGGCAATGTCGGCGTTAAAGGCGCTGAGTCGATTATCCACAGCGAGCAGTTTTCTGACGTTATCGTGGGCGACGATCAGGGTACCTGCGGCGCCAAGATTTTCATTGCCTCCTGTATGGTCATAGTGCCAGTGGGTGTTGACCAGAAAACGGGGTATCCCTCCACCCAGCTGTTCAATCTGCCAGAGCAGCTTGCGTGTCAGCGGCGCAAACTGGTCGTCAATCAGAAAAGTACCATCCTCACCTACCGCCACCGCGATGTTTCCACCCTCTGCGATCAGGGCATAGATTCCCTCCCCAACCGGTACTGACTGATAGTTCACATCGTCCCAGTGATGATCTGCCATCGCCTGGCTGGCGCCCACGGCAAGGAGTAACCCTGCCGCCCAATTCTTGATGCTCTTTTTCATGGTTCTTATCCCTGGATATTAAAAGTGTAGTTCCTTTCCCCTCTCCCCGAACGCAAAAACCCCGGAATGTCCGGGGCCTTTGTCAAATCAGGGGTGAATCAGAACAGATCCTCAATGGAGAGGTAGCGCTCGCCGGTGTCATAGCTGAATACCAACACAGTGCTACCCGCGGGGATTTCCGGCAGCTTCTTTTTCACCGCAGCCAAGCTTGCTCCGGAGGAAATGCCGACGAAGATTCCCTCTTCCCTAGTACAACGGCGCGCCATTTCAAAGGATTCCTCTTCCGCCACCAGAATGGTGCCGTTCAATAGGTCTGTGCGCAGCACCTGGGGGATAAAGCCGGCACCAATACCCTGAAGGCGATGCAAGCCCTTCTCCCCTCCGCTGATGACCGGAGACTTTTCCGGCTCCACGGCAAACACTTTGGTATTAGGGAATTTTTCTTTCAGAACCTCGGCACATCCAGTGATGTGGCCGCCAGTACCGACTCCGGTAATCAGGTAATCAATGCCCTCTGGAAAGTCGGCGAGGATTTCCTGCGCAGTGGTCTCCCGGTGCACCTTGACGTTGGCGGGATTGTTGAACTGCTGAGGCATCCAGGCATTGCTGTTTTGCTCGAGCAACTCGTTAGCCTTGGCGATAGTGCCACCCATGCCCAATTCCTTGGGTGTCAGCACCAGTTCGGCCCCCAGAGCCTTCAGGTAGCGGCGCCGCTCGATGGACATGGACTCCGGCATGGTAAGGATCAGGCGATACCCCTTCACAGCGCAGGCCAGAGCCAGACCGATACCGGTGTTACCGGATGTCGGTTCGATGATAAGGGTATCCTTGTTAATCAATCCCTTTGCTTCCGCATCTTCCAGCATGGCGAGGCCAATGCGGTCCTTGATGCTGGCGCCGGGATTAAAGCGTTCCGCCTTCATCCAGACTTCCACATCACCGGGAAACAACTTATTCAGCCGAATATGAGGGGTATTGCCGATGGTTTCGAGAATGTTGTTGTATTTCATCTTGCTGACCTTAAATATAGGGGTTCATTTGCAGCTACTGCCGAATGCGATCGATAAACAAGTTAGCTTCATCGATAGATTTCTGCATGTCCAGTAACAGGCGGTTCACGTCTGAATTGATGCTATTCAGCTCCCCTTTCAGGGATGCGATAGCGCGGGCATTGAGATTGTGCTTCAGGTACAGCACCTGGTCACGCATGGCACTGAGCACGGGCTGGACACTTTTCTCCGCTTTGCGCATGGCCCTTAACATATGCTGGTACTTGTAGCGGGTATCGTGCAGCTTCCTGGCACTGTCCTCGCGCAGACTGCGATTCTCAATCTGGGACAACTCGCCCTCCCACTCGTCGAACAGATCTTCTGCTACATCTTCCACGGCATCAATACGCTCCGAAATGGCATCCGCCGCACGCACACTATCCTGATACTCCGATTCCAGCCGGCGGTAATGTTTTTCCAGATCGCCGCCATCAAAATCAACCACGGCGCGATATTGTTCCAGGGCATCCCTGAACTGTTCCTGGGCATCCTCCTGGGCAGCGCGGGTATCTTCGATGCGGTCCACCAGGATGTCCCGCTTGTGGACGCCCACTTTTTCCCAGGCACTGTAGTAAGCAGACTCACAACCTACCAGGCCCCACAACAACAACGACAAACACAGCCATTTCTTCACGTTACCTTCCTTTTGGTATCCCTCTGCACGGCGTCCGCCCTATCGCCAACGGGTGAACATGAACCATATCAAACCACCCCGGCTAATCCTATTGGCAACCAGCCAATTCAGGCCGCCAGCAGCCCCCTTGCCAACCGGCCCGGCAACCAAAAACCCCTTACTATTCAGGGGTTGCCCCCTTATAATTGCCAGCTTTGCACGCCATAGGGGAGCCCAGGTGTCACAACCATCAGCGGACGTTTCAACATTCCAGGGACTGATTTTTGCCCTGCAACAATTCTGGGCGCGGCACGGCTGCGTCATTCTGCAACCACTGGACATGGAAGTGGGTGCCGGTACTTTCCATCCGGCCACTTTCTTGCGCGCAGTGGGCCCGGAAACCTGGAACAGCGCCTATGTGCAACCCTGCCGTCGCCCCACTGATGGCCGCTACGGTGAAAACCCCAACCGCCTGCAACACTATTACCAGTTTCAGGTGGTCCTGAAACCGTCCCCGGACAATATCCAGGATCTGTATTTGGGCTCTCTCCGGGAGCTTGGCATTGACACCACCGTTCACGACATCCGCTTCGTGGAAGACAACTGGGAATCACCGACACTCGGTGCCTGGGGTCTCGGCTGGGAAGTCTGGCTGAATGGTATGGAAGTCACCCAGTTCACCTACTTCCAGCAAGTGGGTGGCCTGGAATGCTACCCGGTCACCGGTGAGATCACCTATGGCCTTGAGCGTATCGCGATGTATTTGCAGGGCGTGGACAGCATTTACGACCTGGTGTGGACCCGCGGACCGGAAGGAGTTGTGACCTACGGTGACGTGTTCCACCAGAATGAAGTCGAGATGTCCACGTTCAATTTTGAGGAAGCCAATGTCGACTTCCTGTTCAAGAGCTTTGACGTGTACGAACAGGAGAGCCAGCGCCTGATCGACAAGGGGCTGCCCCTTCCGGCCTACGAAATGGTCATGAAGGCCTCCCACGCCTTTAACCTGCTGGATGCCCGCCATGCCATCTCGGTCACCGAGCGCCAGCGTTTCATCCTGCGGGTACGAACCCTGGCCCGCGCAGTGGCCCAGGCCTATTTTGATTCCCGCCTCGCCCTCGGTTTCCCCTTGGCCCCCAAGGCATTGGCGGAGGAAGTGACCCGTATGGCTGCGGAGGCAAAAGCATGAGCGCAGATTTTCTCGTTGAAATCGGTACCGAAGAGCTGCCGCCCAAAGCCCTTTTGACACTGTCGAATGCCTTTCGCGATGAAGTGCTGGCCCAACTATCCGACCGTGAGCTTTCCTTTGGCTCGGTACAAAGCTTTGCCGCGCCCCGCCGGCTGGCCCTGCTGATCGAAGGATTGGCTGAACAGACTCCAGCACAGGAAATAGTCGCCTGGGGCCCACCCGTCAGTGTTGCTTTCGACAAGGAAGGCAAACCCACCCGTGCAGCTGAAGCCTTTGCCGATAAAAATGGCATTGATCTCGCCGACCTCGCCAATAAAGTGGCAAGTGATGGCAAGCAGGACAAATTGTGCCATCGCGCTACGCTACCCGGTGAGGCCACTGAGACACTGCTCGGCCCCGTCGTAGAGAAAGCACTGGCAGCGTTGCCGATCCCCAAGCGCATGCGCTGGGGAGCACGACGGGAAGAGTTTGTCCGCCCGGTTCACTGGGTCGTCATGCTGCTCGGCACTCGTGTCATCAACACCACCGTGCTTGGCCTGGCCACTGGCAACCAAAGTCGCGGCCATCGCTTCCATGCCCCGGCTGAAATCACTATCCAGGCACCCTCCAGTTACCGGGAACAGATGCGCAATGCCTATGTCATTGCCGATTTTGCCGAACGCCGGGAGCTGATTCGTGAAGGTGTTACCGCAGCAGCAGCGGCTGCCGGTGGCAAGGCGGTGATCGACGACAGCCTACTCGATGAGGTTTCCGCACTGAACGAGTGGCCGGTTCCACTGGTAGGACGCTTCGAAGAACGCTTCCTCCAGGTTCCCTCGGAAGCACTGATTTCTTCCATGAAGGAACACCAGAAGTATTTCCACGCCGTCGACGCCGACGGCAAACTGCTGCCACTGTTCATCACTGTAGCCAATATCGAGAGTATCGATCCTGTCCAGGTGGTGGATGGCAACGAGAGGGTCATTCGCCCCCGTCTGAGCGATGCGGCATTCTTTTATGAAACCGATCGCAAGACCACTCTGGAAGCCCGCCGCGAACCGCTTAAGTCCATCGTCTTCCAGGCTCAGCTCGGTACCGTTTTCGACAAGACTGAGCGGGTCGCCAAATTGGCAGCGGCTCTGGCCCCCGCCACTGGTGCCAAACCCGAGCTGGCAGCGCGCGCCGCGCATCTGAGCAAGTCTGACCTCGTCAGTGAAATGGTTGGCGAGTTCGATGACCTGCAGGGAATCATGGGGCGCTATTACGCACTTAATGATGCTGAACACCCTGAAGTGGCCGAAGCCCTGTTTGAGCAGTACCTGCCCCGCTTTGCCGGTGACGCCCTGGCCACAACAGCTACCGGTGCAACCCTGGCGATCGCCGATCGACTCGACACCCTCACCGGGATCTTTGGCATTGGCCAACCTCCCACTGGGTCGCGCGATCCATTTGCGTTGCGCCGGGCCAGTCTGGGCGTATTGCGTATCCTGGTAGAGAAGCAGTTTGATCTCGATTTGCGCGCGGCACTGGAGCAAGCTGTTTCTGCCCACAGCTTCCAGGAAAACAAGCTGTCGCGGGAAGAAATCGCCGAGCAAGTACTTACTTACATGCTGGACCGCTTCCGCGCCTGGTATGAAGATGAAAAAATCCCTGTGGAAGTTTTCCTCGCCGTTGCAGCACGGCAACTCAACAATCCTTTGGACATTCATCTTCGGGTTCAGGCAGTCAACGCCTTCAACCAGCTACCGGAAGCCCAAGCCCTGGCAGCAGCCAACAAACGGGTCTCCAATATTCTGTCCAAACAGACAGAAGGTATGGAGCATACAGAGATCGACAATACCCTGCTCAGCGACCCTGCTGAACAGGCCCTTGCCGAAGCACTTGCAGAACTCAGCAATCGGGTGAAACCGCTGTTGCTGGCTCGTGATTACACCGATGCCCTCAAGCAACTGGCGAATTTGCGCGCTCCGGTTGACCGCTTCTTTGATGATGTGATGGTGATGGTGGAAGATGTCGCCCTGCGCAACAACCGCCTGGCACTGTTACAACAGCTGCGTGCACTGTTCCTTGAAGTGGCCGATATTTCACTTCTGGTCCCGGCCAAGTAAATGTTCCAGCTGGTGATCCTCGACAGGGATGGTGTAATCAATCAGGACTCTGATGATTACATCAAATCACTGGCTGAATGGATCCCCATTCCCGGGAGCATTGAAGCCATTGCCCGTCTATCCAAGGCGGGTTATCGGGTGGTCGTTGCCACAAATCAATCCGGCATCGGTCGAGGCCTGTTTGATCTCGATGAACTGGAGGCCATGCACGCCCGGCTAAACGAGCTGGTTCACGATCAGGGTGGCGAGCTGGATGGCATCTTTTACTGCCCGCATACCCCAGAAGATGGTTGTCACTGTCGCAAACCGGCACCGGGGTTGCTGGATGCCATCGCTGTTGAATTCGGCCAGAGCCTCTGTGGAGTACCACTGATTGGCGACAGCCTCCGGGATTTGCAGGCCGGATTAAGCCACCACTGCAAGCTCATTCTGGTGCGGACCGGCAAGGGGGCTACCACTGAAGCCAAGCTGGCGGCACAGCTGGAAACCGAGTTACAGCAAGCCGCCGTGTTTGATGATCTGGCCCAGGCTGTCGATAGCCTGTTGGTCAATACCGGAGAACTCTGATGAATAAACCGATCATGATTGTCCGTTCCGTTCTGTTCTATGTGCTCTACTACCTGATCGTGTTTTCCTTCGGCCTGGCTTCCACCCTGTCCGGACCATTTCTTAGCTATATGAACAGGCACCGCCTGCTCACTACTGCAGGTATGCTAATCAACCGGGCGCTGAGCCTAACCTGCGGCATCAAGGTTCAGATCGATGGTCTGGAAAATATCCCCGATGGTCCCTGTGTCGTCCTCAGCAAGCACCAGTCAACCTGGGAAGTTTATTTGCTGCAACGCCTGTTTATGCCTGTCAGTACCATCCTCAAGCAAGAGCTGCTAAAGATACCGTTCTTTGGCTGGGGAATACGCCTGATGCACCCTATCGCTATCGACCGCAGCAACCCCCGCCAGGCCATGGTGCAGGTAATGCAACAGGGTAAAGAGCGCCTGGCTGAAGGCAACCGTGTGGTCATCTACCCCGAGGGAACACGCATTCCCTATGGCAAAATTGGCAAATATGGGCGCAGTGGTGCTGCCCTGGCCGTTGCCAGTGGTGTGCCTGTGGTACCCGTTTCACACAATGCCGGCTTCTGCTGGCCGGCCCATCAGCTTTTAAAGCGACCCGGCAAGATTCACGTTGTCATCGGCAAACCCATCGATACACAAGGCGCCGACAGCCAACAGCTCACCGAAGAGCTGAAAGCCTGGATTGAGGAGCAACAGCACCGTTTATCCACCAGATAGGAACGCCGGGAAGAATTGCATCTATGGTCAGTGGCAGCGGCAACCCCATTCACCTAGACTAACCCCACTAACAACTCGCAAGGAGCGACGACATGATCTCGTCCATCGATAATGGCACTTATAACGGGCCAGAGCGCCGCAGGGATCAGCGCAGAAAGACACAAGACCGTCGCGTGGAAATCCGTTTTGAGCCGGGCAAGGATGATCGCCGCCAGGGTCGCGGTCGTCGCAAAACCGATGGTGATATCTGGAAACAGCGTGAAGAATGACTGTAAAAGAACCATGAAAAAACCCGGCGATGCCGGGTTTTTTCTTTTGTATCAACTAGTTACACGTCGAGGTTGCTTACCAGTAACGCGTTTGTTTCTATGAACTCCCGCCGCGGCTCCACCTGATCACCCATCAGGGTATTGAACATCTGGTCTGCTGCGATGGCATCTTCTACGGTTACGCGTAGCATGCGCCGGGTTTCCGGGTTCATGGTGGTTTCCCACAGTTGCTCCGGGTTCATCTCTCCCAGCCCCTTGTAGCGCTGGATGTTGTAACCCCGACGGGATTCAGCCATCAGCCAGCTGATTACCTCATCAAAACTGGCGACCGGCTTGGTTTTCTCACCCCGCTGTATAAAGGCTCCTGGTTCGATCAAGCCCTGTAGCTGCTGCCCCAGAGAACGAATGGCCGCGTACTCACCAGAGGCAAAAAAGTCCTGGCTGATACGGTAGCAGGTCGGCACGCCGTGGGCTGTAATTTCTACTCCCGGCAGGAAAATATGTCGCTCCTGGTTCTCTTCAACGTATACCCGGTAGCGGAAGCCCCCTGCCACATTGTCCTGTTCCAGGCTTTCAGACAGCTGCTGGCACCAAGCCTCTAATCCTGACCGATCACTGAGCATGCTGACATCCACTGCTGGCATATAGACCAGCTTTTGCAACACGCCTTCCGGATAGACCCGAGACATGCGCTCAATGATGCTCATTACCCGGCGATAATCGCTAACCAAGCTTTCCAGGGCGGTCCCGCCAATGCCGGGAGCTGCTTCACTGACGTGAAGACTGGCATTTTCAAGCGCTGACTGCGTCAAAAACTCTGTCAGTGCCTGGTCATCCTTCAGGTACTGCTCCTGCTTGCCCTTACTGATCTTGTAGAGCGGCGGCTGTGCAATATAGATATGGCCGCGCTCTACCAGTTCACGCATCTGGCGGAAAAAGAAGGTCAGCAACAGCGTCCGGATGTGTGAGCCATCCACGTCCGCATCCGTCATGATGAGAATGGTGTGATAGCGAAGTTTGTCCGGATTGAACTCTTCCGCACCAATACCACATCCCAGTGCTGTAATCAGGGTACCCACTTCGGCACTTGATAACATCTTGTCAAAACGGGCCTTTTCTACGTTGAGGATCTTGCCCTTCAGGGGAAGAATGGCCTGGGTGCGGCGGTCTCGGCCCTGCTTAGCAGAACCACCTGCCGAATCACCCTCCACTAGGTAGAGTTCAGACAGGGCAGGATCTTTTTCCTGACAGTCGGCCAGCTTACCCGGCAATCCGGCGATATCGAGAGCGCCTTTTCTACGCGTCATTTCCCGGGCCTTGCGTGCCGCCTCCCGAGCCCGGGCGGCTTCAACCATTTTGGTTACGACACTCTTGGCATCCTGGGGGCTCTCCAGCAGGTACTCGCTGAATTTATTGCCCATTTCCTGTTCAACCGCCGCTTTGACCTCGGAACTCACCAACTTGTCCTTGGTTTGCGAGGAGAACTTAGGATCGGGAACTTTTACGGAAATTATGGCTGTCAGTCCCTCTCGCGCATCATCGCCGGTTGTATTCACCTTGGCGTTTTTGGTGAGACCTTCCTTTTCAATGTAGTTGTTGAGGCTGCGCGTCAGGGCTGCGCGGAATCCTGCCAGGTGTGTGCCACCATCCCGCTGGGGAATGTTATTGGTATAGCAGAAGATATTTTCCTGAAAACTGTCATTCCACTGCAGAGCCACCTCAACACCAATACCATCTTCCCGCTGGACATCGAAATGCATTACCTGGTTGATGGTGTTTTTGTTGGTATTCAGGTATTCAACAAATGCTCGCAGTCCGCCTTCATACTGGAAAACGTCCTCTTTGCCACTGCGCTCATCTATCAGGCGGATTCGCACCCCTGAGTTGAGAAACGACAGTTCTCTCAGGCGCTTGGCGAGGATTTCGTAGTGAAACTTGATATTGCTGAATGTGTCCGGGGATGGCACGAAGTGAACCTCTGTGCCTGTTTCCGCTGACTCACCAATGATGCGCAGCGGCTCATCTGGCACACCATGGCGATAAACCTGCTCATGGACCTTGCCGGCTCTGCGAATGGTCAATCGCAATTCCTTTGAAAGCGCATTAACTACGGAAACACCCACACCGTGTAAGCCGCCGGATACCTTATAAGTGTTGTCATCAAACTTGCCGCCGGCATGGAGCACGGTCATGATGACCTCTGCCGCCGACACACCCTCTTCATGGATTTCCGTCGGAATCCCGCGGCCATTGTCTGCAACCGATACCGATTCATCTGGGTGAACAACGACTTTTATCTCAGAGCAATGTCCTGCCAGCGCTTCATCAATGGAGTTATCGACGATTTCAAACACCATGTGGTGCAACCCGGTGCCATCATCGGTATCACCGATATACATACCGGGTCGTTTCCTGACGGCATCAAGTCCTTTCAGGACCTTGATACTGGACGAGTCGTAGTTTTGATCTTCACTCATAGCGATATCCTGTAACTGCGTAAGCCACATGCTTGCAGCTATATTTAATCTCGTTAGATACCAGGGTTTAGCCGCTCTTCAGCAATCTGGCCCTGTTCCACGTGGAACAGTTTCAATGTCTCAGTTTCTGGCCATAATGAGACTAGGTCTTCTTTTCTTACCCCAGTGATAATTACCTGGCCACCAAGTTCTATCAGCAGTTTTGCCACATGTGTCCGGCGCTCCAGGTCCAGCTCTGCTACCAGATCATCGATCAGGTAAATACAGTGTCTTCCCGTGCGCGCGTGAAAAAGAAAACCCTGCGCGATGAGCATGGCTATTGCCAGGATTTTTAGCTGCCCTCTGGAGAGGACTTCAGCTGCTGGATGCTTGCCATATCGGATGCGCAAGTCTGCCCGGTGTGGTCCGTGATGAGTTGTCTTATACTGAACATCCCTTCGTCGATCCGCTTCAAGGACAACAGCCAGCGACTTTTCCTCATCCCATCCTGGATAAAGGCTGTACTCCACATCAGGCAGTGCCGCCGTCAAACGAGCCAAGACATCTTTAACTATCGGCAGCAAGTCTTCCAGATAGCGGTTTCGCCGTTGCGTCATATCTGCTGCGCTATCTACATATTCCCTGTCCCAGGAGGCGAGAATATGCTCATCCATTCTATCATGTCGCAACAGTGAATTCCGTTGTTTCAGGGTGCGCTGGAACTTCTGGAATGACTGTTGATAGCCTTGTTCCACGTGGAACACTCCCCAGTCGATAAAACGACGGCGATAAAGGGGCGACCCTTCGAGGAGATTGAAAGCGTCCTGATTAATGAGCTGTAACGGCAGGGTTTCTGCTAGCGAGGACGCCGTGGTTACGGGTTGTCCGTTGATCTTGAAAACTCCGGAACCCTGCCTCGTCCTTGTCACGCCAATAGGGATATCGCGGCCCCCATGTGCCTGGAGACCAAAAACCGTGCACTGGCTTTCATCATTATTGATAACGGGTGTTAGCAGACGGCTGCGAAACGAACGCCCTCGCCCCAACAGAAAAATGGCTTCAAGAAGGCTGCTCTTGCCGCTGCCATTCTTGCCATAAAAAAGGTTGACCCCTACTGAGAGGGAAAGCTGGACTGACTTGAGGTTTCTCAAGCCATACACATCCAGCTTTGTCAGGGGCATAAAGTTAGTTAGGTTAGCTACCGCTCGGAGAGAATGTCTATTAAAGACGCATTGGCATGACGACGTAAACGGCGGTGGCGTCTGCCGGGTCCTGCATCAGTGCACTGCTGTTGGCGTCGGAAAGATGGAAGCTTACATCCTGTCCTTTCAGAACATTTAGAACATCGATGATGTAACCAACGTTAAACCCAACCTCAAGATCACCACCATTATAGTTGACGACGACCTCTTCCTGCGCCTCTTCCTGTTCCGGGTTATTGGCCGTCAATGTCAGCAGGCCTTCTCCGAGTAACAACCGCACACCACGGTATTTTTCGTTGGAGAGAATAGAGGTTCGACTGAATGCCTGACGCAGTTCTTCGCGGTTTCCGGTAAGTAATTTATCTCCACCCTTGGGAAGCACCCGCTCGTAATCCGGATAAGCACCATCCACCAATTTCGAAGTAAAGCGGAAATCAGGTGTGGTGACACGGATATGATTATTTCCCAGAACCACATCAACTACGCCCTCACCGCCCAAGAGGCGGGAAAGCTCGAGGACAGCTTTGCGGGGTACGATAGCCTGAATAGGCGAACTCTGAACCATAGGCAGGGAAGCATCTTTCATGGCCAACCTATGGCCGTCGGTGGATACTGCCCGCACACGGCCATCACCTACCTCGAGTAACATGCCGTTTAGATAGTAGCGAACATCCTGCTGCGCCATGGCAAAAGCAGTACTGTCCAGCAGATGCTTGAACACCAGCTGTTCAATATTAAACTCGGTATTGCCGGGACCATCATCTACACTTGGGAATTCACTTGCAGGTAGTGTCGACAGCATAAAACGACTACGGCCACTGGTCACCAACATACGACCACTGTCTTCTGCGAGCGTCAGTGTCAGCTCTGAGCCTTCTGGGAGCGAACGACAGATGTCCATCAGTTTACGGGCGGGAACAGTAATTTCTCCCTCATCAGAGAAAGTTTCCAGGGAGAGCTGGCCAATAATCTCCACTTCCAGGTCAGTGCCGGTAAGAGCGAGCCTTCCACTCTTCAAACTGATCAGCACGTTGGCAAGGATCGGTAGAGTCTGGCGGCGCTCAACAACGCCCACTACCAGCTGAAGGGGTTTCAAAAACTCTTCTCGCGATACGCTGAACTTCATCCGCTGATCTTCCCAAAATTGAAGTAAAAAAGGCTGCTTATTATGATCGATTACTGTGCCCTTGACAGGATAAAAATGCAAAAAAATGGTCAGGTCGTTAGGGTCCGCATCAACTGTTTCATGTCGTCATTGAGTTCCCGGCTGCTTTCCTGAAGCTCCTTCACTTTCCTGCAGGCATGAAGTACTGTAGTGTGGTCGCGACCGCCAAATGCCTCTCCTATTTCAGGCAAACTGTGGCTGGTCAACTCTTTCGCCAATGCCATGGCTATCTGGCGTGGCCGCGCCACAGAACGACTGCGTCGCTTTGACAACAGCTCGGAAAGCTTAACCTTATAATAATCGGAGACCACCCGCTGGATATTGTCTATGGTGACGAGCTTGTCCTGTAATGCCAGAAGATCGCGTAGCGACTCCTTGATCAGATCTATATCGATATGTCTTCCCGTGAAGTGAGCGCTCGCTATTACCCTCTTCAGTGCACCTTCTAGCTCACGAACATTGGAGCGCAACCGCTGAGCAATGAAAAAGGCTGATTCAGTGGGCAAGTTCACTTTGGCCTGCATCGCCTTCTTGATGAGGATCGCAACCCTGGTTTCCAGCTCTGGCGGCTCAACCGCAACCGTCAGACCCCAACCAAAACGGGACTTGAGGCGTTCCTCCAGGCCATCAATTTCCTTGGGATACCGATCACAGGTGAGGATCATCTGCTGGCCACCCTCCAGAAGAGCATTGAAGGTGTGGAAAAACTCCTCTTGAGAACGCTCTTTGCCTGCAAAAAACTGGATGTCGTCGATCAACAGAGCATCAACAGAGCGATAAAAACGCTTGAAGTCATTAATGGCATTCAGTTGCAGGGCCTTCACCATATCTGCAACAAACCGCTCGGAATGGAGATAAATTATCTTCGCATTAGGCTTCTGCTTTCTGAGAGCGTTACCCACGGCATGCATCAGATGGGTTTTGCCCAAGCCTACTCCACCATAAATGAACAATGGATTGTAGGAACTACCGGGATTTTCGGCGACCTGCTTGGAAGCTGCCAGAGCCAACTGATTGGACTTGCCCTCTACAAATGAGGCAAAAGTGAATGTTTCGTTGATATTGCTCTGATGATTAAGGCCACCCTCAATACCTGAATTGCGCTTGTCTGGCACTACCTGAACACGTGTTGTGCTGGGTGCCGTCGCGCTTTCTACAATCGAAGGCAGCTCTGGAGCTACCGGGCTAATGACCTGGGTTCTCGCTGAAACGCCGGACTCTACGGTAACGGAACAGCGTTCGCCGCTGAGTTGCTGAAAGATCTCGATGATGCGATCGAGAAACTTGTCCGAGACCCAATCCTTTACGAAACGATTTGGTGCCAGGAGGCTAATACTTTTTGGTGTGTCACCTTGATCTTCCTGACCCGCATCTAGTGTGAGCGGTCTTATCCAAGTGTTGAACTGCTGTGAAGGTAACTCTTCCTGGAGGCAGCCCAAACACTTTTCCCACAAAACCTGAGCCAAGCTAATCCCCTTGTTCCTAGTTGGTGCAATCCATACGGTCGCTTACTTATGCGATCTCATTTTGTCCGGCTAGTCTATCGGGAAAGCTCGCGGTTATCCACATCTTGATGTTTAGCCGTTGGTCGATAACAAAATAATTATTATTTATTTTTCATGATGTTATGAAAAATCAAGCAAAATCGTAGCGGGCTAAAACAGTGGCCCATCATGGTTGTTTTTTAACCATTGTCTGTGGATAACCTGTGCATACCCAGTGAGCTTTCAGGGGATTAGCGATGGAGTTGGAGACCTATGTCACATGGAGCCCGCAAGGGCTTCGTTTTGGTGACTGCACACAACAAAAAAGTCACTTCCCTATACAGAAGCTGGAGAAGATTCGACCCAATAAATCGTCCGCAGTGAACTCGCCTGTTATCTCGCCCAGTGCCTGCTGAGCCTGGCGTAAATCCTCCGCGAGTAACTCTCCGGCACCGGCTCCTGAAAGCTGCTCCTGTCCGTTGTCGAGAAAACTCCGCGCCCTCTGCAATGCATCCAGATGTCGTCGACGGGCTGTAAAGGCACCCTCCCCTACATTGCTGTAACCCATACAGCCTTTCAGGTGGTCAACCAACTCTGGTATGCCAACGCCATGCCGGGCCGACAATGCAATGACAGGGTAGCGATTCTTTTCCGCCTGGCCAGCCGCCAGACCGGACAAGTCGGCTTTGTTGAGAATGAAACTGATGTTGCGTTGGTCCGGGTAGCGGGCAAAGTATTCAGGCCAGTTCTGTTCCGCTTCCAGGGAATAGGGCTTGGTGCTATCAATCACAAACAGCACACGATCGGCCTTCTCAATCTCCAGCCACGCCCGGCGTATACCTTCCTGTTCAACGAGATCACCCGTTTCTCTCAACCCGGCGGTGTCGATCACGTGAAGGGGCATACCGTCCAGGGTAATTTCTTCCCGTAGCACATCCCTGGTAGTACCCGCCACGTCTGTGACGATAGCGCTGTCCCTACCAGAAAGGGCGTTAAGCAAGCTGGATTTCCCGGCATTGGGTTTACCGGCAATCACAACAGTCATACCTTCCCGTAACAGACTGCCCTGCTGGGCACGGGAAAAGACCTGGTGGAGTTTTTGCTGGATGGCCTGAAGTTGTCCCGCCACCTGCCCATCCGCGAGAAAATCAATTTCCTCTTCGGGAAAATCTATAGCCGCCTCGACGTAAATTCTCAGTTCCGTCAGTGATTCCACCAGCTCGTGTATACGATTGGAGAACTCACCCTGCAAAGAACGCACAGCGCTACGCACCGCCTGGGCAGAGGCGGCATCAATCAGATCGGCAACTGCCTCAGCCTGGGCCAGGTCCAGTTTGTCATTGAGAAAAGCCCGCCTGGTGAATTCACCGGGACCAGCCAACCGCGCTCCCAGCTTCAGGGCTCTTTGCACCAACATATCCAGAATTACTGGCCCACCATGGCCCTGTAACTCCAGCACATCCTCACCGGTAAAAGAATTCGGTGCCTTGAAATAGATGGCGAGCCCCTGGTCCATGACAGTTGCGGAGTCATCAAGAAAATCACAGAAGGTTGCCGCGCGTGGTGTTAGCTTCCTATCCAGGAATCCAGCAATAAAAGGCGATACATCCTTGCCGGATATTCGCACAATACCGACCCCCCCCCTACCTGGGGCAGTGGCTACGGCAACAATGGTGTCTTGATCCAATGCGGTCTCCCGGCATTAAAAAGGCTCCCGAAGGAGCCTTTATGCTATTTTTTTCCGCTGGCGCCTTCAATCTGCCGGGTGATCACCCATTGCTGGGCGATGGAGAGCAGGTTGTTGACTGTCCAGTACAACACCAATCCGGCCGGGAAGAACATAAAGAAGAAAGTAAATGCGATCGGCATCATCTGCATGATCTTTGCCTGGGTCGGGTCCGGCGGCGTGGGATTAAGGCGCTGCTGGAAGAACATGCTGGCACCCATCAACAGAGGCAGAATGAAGAAGGGGTCCTTGACGGAGAGGTCCGTAATCCAGAGGATCCAGGGGGCGTGGCGCAGCTCAACGCTCTCGAACAAAACCCAGTAAAGCGAGATAAAAACCGGCATCTGTACCAGAATCGGCAGACATCCCCCCATGGGGTTAACCTTTTCCCGCTTGTAAAGATTCATGGTTTCCTGAGACAACTTCTGGCGATCATCGCCATAAAGGTCTTTCAGGCGGGCCATCTCCGGCTGCAGCTTGCGCATGTTGGCCATAGAGCGGTAGCTGGTAGCGGACAGCTTGAAAAAAGCCAGCTTGATCATGATAGTGAGGAGGATAATTGACCATCCCCAGTTTCCGATCAGGCCGTGGATATGGTTCAGTACCCAGAAAATCGGCTTGGCAATCCACCACAGCCATCCGTAATCCACTGTCAGATCCAGATAGGGAGAGATCTCCTCCAGTCGATATTGATCCTTGGGGCCCGCATAAAAAGAGGCTTTCAGCTCACCAGAGGTACCTGGGGCAACGGTAACCTGGGGTGATGTGAATCCCAGCGCATACAGGTCCTGATTGCCCAGCTTGCGCAGATTGTAGTGATTTTCAGTACTCTGATCCGGCACCCAGGCACTGATGAAATAGTGCTGCAGCATTGCCACCCAACCGCCTGTCAGGGAATCCTTGAAGGGCGCTTTGGCGAGATCGTCAAAATCCAGTTTCTTGTAATGCTCTTCATTGGTGTGCAGCGCGGCACCCAGGTATGGATGCATACCCATGCCACTGGTCACCTGTGGTTCATGGCTGTCACGCTTGATCTGGCCGAACACGCCTGCCTGCCAATTGTCACTGCCACGGTTATCAATCAGGTAATCCACATCGATCAGGTAATCTCCGCGGCGCAGAGTGAAACGCTTGCTGATATCCACCTGACCCTGACGATATGTCAGATCAACTGACAGTGTGTCCTCGCCTTGAGACAGAGAAAAACTGTCCGCTGATGCGGTAAATACCGGACGGGAATCACTGGTGTCTGTGCCATCGCGGCCAATAAGGCCACTCTGTGCAATATAAGTAGTGGTAGCGGTACGATTCAGCAAAATGAAGGGACTGTCACTGTTTTCCAGCTCAGTCAGATGCTTCAGCAGCTCGACGCGGATGATGTCACCGCCGCGAGTGTCAACGACCAGCTTCAGAACATCTGTGGCAATAGTAATCAGTTGGCCCTGGACAGGTGCGGCTACCGAATCAGCTACTGCAGGTGGTTGTGCTGTTGAATCGATCTCGGGCAACTCACCTACCAATGCCTGATCGGCAACCACTGGTGTCTCCGGTGCAACATCGGGCACCAGGGTTTCAAGCATGCTGCTATCAACCTGAGGTTTGTGGGCCTCTTGGAAGGTATTCCATTCGAGAAACAGCATGTACAACACCACAAGCATGGCGCCAATTAGCAGCGAACGTTGCCAGTCCATAGTGATTTCAACTCTGTATTTGTTCTGATTCAGGAACCGGGTCATAGCCCCCGGGATGAAAAGGGTGACATTTTATAAGCCGGCGGCCAGTTAGATAACCCCCTTTGAGCAATCCGTGTCGCTCAACAGCCTCCATAGCATAACAGGAGCAACTGGGGTAAAAGCGACACCGCTGACCCAACAACGGGCTAAGCAGGTACTGGTAGGCACGTATCAGGGCTATAACGAACCTGCTCATCAGGAATTCGCCTGCAGCTTTCTGGACAGCCGCCGCCAGCTATTTTCCAGCAGGGCTGTCTGTTCTGCCGGGGACAGTTGATCTATACCCTGTCGGGCAAGAAAAACGATATCTAGTGAGTCCAGCAAGTCCTGGGCACGGCGAAAGGAATCCCTCACAACCCGTTTTACCCGGTTGCGATCTACCGCATGGCGTATATGTTTTTTGGCGACAACCAGCCCCAGTCTGGGATGGGATAGTTCGTTGGGACGCGCCAGCAATAAAAGGTTGGGGTGAGCAACTTTATAACAGGTGTCACCAAAAACAGCCCGGTAGGACCGGGCTGTCAGAAGGCGCTTTTCTCTACCAAAGGTTGAATCGGGCACATGCCTGCCCTGGTAGAAGCGATCTATCAGGCTGCCAGACGCTTGCGACCTTTGGCGCGGCGACGGTTGATCACCTGTCTGCCGTTTTTGGTGGCCATACGGGCACGAAAACCGTGGGTGCGCTTGCGCTTCAGGACGCTAGGCTGAAATGTTCTTTTCATGGCTGACTTCCGTTAACTGAGTAATACCTTTCAAAGGGCGGGCGATTTTAATGAAAAACGATCGCCATAGCAACGGAATATCCTTCCATTCAGGCGACTATCTGCACCACTGATTACTCACAGACTTATCCACACCGGAAAGATATTATCCACACCCTTGATCAACCTGTGGAAAACAGGGGGTAAAACCCACTGAATAACCTCCTGATGATTTTGTGGATAACTAGAGCTGGCTGAATTCTGTGGATAGACCGCCTTTTTTTCCCCGCTCTATACAGGCCTATTCAGCTGGCTGCGAGCAATTTATCAACGACATTGTGCATCACTCAACCCTTTGTTCCAGTAGTGATAAACCGGCTTATTCACAGCTCAGCCCGCCCCTATTAAACATAAAAAACATAATCTTTCTTTCTTACCTAAGATATTCTTCATTAATCATATTCAAAGAACAAACAGCCCTTTTAGAGCCATCTGCTCAACCCCTTTGACCCCACAACAAAAAGTCGATTATTTTTTAGGCACTATTCCGTATAATGTCCGGCCTTTTCCCCTTACCCTTGAGGCAACCTGCGTCATGCATTACCCGGATAGCTTTGACGTCATCGTCATTGGCGGCGGTCACGCTGGCACTGAAGCCTGTCTGGCTGCGGCCAGAATGGGCTGCAAGACGCTGCTGTTGACTCATAACATCGAAACGCTGGGGCAAATGTCCTGCAACCCGGCCATTGGTGGTATTGGCAAAAGCCACCTGGTGAAAGAGGTAGATGCGCTCGGTGGGGCCATGGCTCACGCCACGGACAAAGGGGGAATACAGTTCCGCATCCTGAATTCCCGCAAAGGGCCGGCAGTGCGAGCCACCCGTGCCCAGGCAGACCGGGTGCTCTACAAGGCTGCGATCCGCCAGATTCTTGAAAACCAGCCCAACCTGTGGATTTTCCAGCAGGCGGTGGAAGACCTCATTGTCGAGGGCAACCGGGTGACCGGTGCAGTTACCCAGATGGGATTGCGTTTTGAAGGCCGCACGGTGGTGCTTACCACCGGCACCTTCCTCGGCGGCAAGATTCATATTGGTCTGGAAAACTATTCCGGTGGTCGCGCGGGCGATCCGCCGTCAATAGGCCTAGCCCGGCGCCTTCGTGAGCTGCCGCTACGGGTCGACCGGCTGAAAACGGGGACTCCGCCCCGCATCGATGCCCGCAGTGTCAATTTTGAGGGCTTGCAGGCACAGTGGGGTGACCAGCCTGAGCCGGTAATGTCCTTTCTCGGCTCGCTGAATGAACACCCACAGCAAACCTGTTGTTATGTGACCTACACCAACCTGCGCACCCATGAAATCATTCGCGGTGGTATGGATCGCTCCCCTATGTATACCGGTGTGATCGAGGGCATTGGCCCGCGGTACTGTCCCTCTATTGAGGACAAAGTCGTGCGCTTTGCCGATAAGGACAGCCATCAGATCTTTATTGAGCCGGAGGGGCTGAACACCCATGAGCTTTATCCCAATGGTATTTCCACCAGCCTGCCGTTCGATGTGCAGATGCAGCTGGTGCGTTCCATCCCCGGTTTTGAAAACGCCCACATTACCCGCCCCGGCTATGCCATCGAATACGATTTCTTTAATCCCCAGGATCTGAAGTATTCCCTGGAGAACAAGCATATCGACGGGCTGTTTTTCGCCGGGCAGATTAACGGTACCACCGGTTACGAAGAGGCTGCGGCGCAGGGGCTGCTCGCTGGACTGAACGCCGGGCTGCAGGCCCAAGGCAAGGAGTCCTGGTGTCCGCGCCGCGATGAGGCTTACATCGGTGTGCTGGTGGACGACCTGATCACCATGGGCACCCGTGAACCCTATCGAATGTTCACCAGCCGGGCTGAATACCGCCTGTTGCTGCGTCAGGACAACGCTGATCTGCGCCTGACGGAAAAGGGTCGCGAGCTTGGCCTGGTTGATGACAACCGCTGGCGGGCTTTCAGTGAAAAGCGTGAACAGATCGAGATTGAGCAGCAGCGGCTGCGCTCAACTTGGGTTCAGCCCAGCAGTGAGTCGGCTGCAAAAATTGTTGAAAAGACAGGAGCTGCACTCAATCGCGAGTACAGTCTGCACGACCTGTTGAAACGCCCGGAACTGGGCTATCAGGATGTCTGTGATCTAGCTGGAGTTGTTGAAATCGCTGCGGATGTGGCTGAACAGGTGGAAATCGAGGCCAAATATTCCGGTTATATCGATCGCCAGCAGGATGAGATCGATCGTATGCGACGTCAGGAAAATACGCCGATACCGGCGGATTTTGACTACCAGGCGGTAAAAGGTTTATCGAATGAGGTCAAGCAGAAGCTCACGGAAGCCAGGCCGGAAACCCTCGCCAGGGCTTCGAGAATCCCTGGAGTGACGCCAGCTGCAGTGTCGTTGCTACTGATCTATCTGAAGAAAAAATCCACCGCTGAACAGAAGATTGACTGAGTTATGTCAGAATAGGAGGAGCCGTTGCGCCAGGGTTTGGCGCAACTATCACTGACACTGGATGATACCCAGATCAGATTACTGCTCGATTACCTTGATTTGCTGGCCAAATGGAATCAGGCGTATAACCTCACCGCCATACGCGAACCGGCAGAAATGCTGCGCCTGCATTTGCTGGATAGTCTCAGCATTGCCCCCCTGGTTTGTGGCAATCGCATTATTGATGTGGGTACCGGCCCAGGTCTTCCGGGCATCCCCCTGGCAATTTGCTTCCCCGAGCGGAAATTCACACTGCTGGACAGTAACGGCAAGAAGACCCGTTTCCTGTTCCAGGTCAGGAACAGCCTCGGCTTGGAAAATGTGCAGGAAATCCAGAGCCGGGTTGAAGCTTATCAGCCGTCAGAAAAATTTGATGCCGTTACCAGCAGGGCATTCACCAGTTTGGTCGATATGGTGGAAAAATGTACACATCTGCTGGCGAACGGTGGGCACTTCTATGCCATGAAGGGACAATACCCGGCACAGGAGTTGAGTGAGCTGCCAAAAAAATATAATGTCATTGCCTCACACCAGCTACAGGTGCCAGGCGTAGAAGGTCAGAGACACCTGGTGGAGATAGCGCTCGCTTGAGGACCCCGTTTTGACTAAGACATTTGCCATCGCCAACCAGAAGGGCGGCGTGGGTAAGACCACTACCAGTGTCAATCTGGCGGCATCGCTGGCGACTTTCAACAAGCGCACACTGCTAGTGGATATGGACCCACAGGGCAATGCCACGATGGGATGCGGGGTGAACAAAAACCAGCTGGAAGTGACCGTGCTGGATGTCCTTACCGGGGACGAAGTTACTGAAAACGCCATGCAGCGCTGTGATACGGGAAACTTCGACCTGCTTCCGGCTAATGGGGACCTCACGGCAGCCGAAGTGGAGCTGCTCAATATGACCGGCAAGGAAAGCCGTCTGCGTCACGCCCTCACCCGTGTCAAACATCAGTACGATTACATCATCATCGATTGCCCCCCCTCCCTGAGTATGTTGACGGTCAACTCCCTGGTTGCCTGCGACGGGGTGATCATACCGATGCAGTGTGAATACTATGCCCTGGAGGGGTTGTCGGCATTGGTGGATACCATTGGCAAGATCGGTAAGTTTTTGAATCCGACGTTGCAGGTCGAGGGGATCCTCCGCACCATGTACGATCCGCGCAACAGCCTGACCAACGAAGTGACCAGCCAACTGCGCCAATATTTTGGCGACAAGGTCTATCGGATTGCCATTCCAAGGAATGTGCGGCTGGCCGAAGCGCCCAGTTATGGTCAACCCGCACTGAGTTATGACAAACACTCCAAGGGTGCTTTGGCCTATCTGGGGCTTGCTGGTGAAATTATCAGGCGCGCCAAGGCGGCGAAGCCACAGCCGGAAACAATGGGGTAACTCATGGTAAAAAGAAAAGGCTTGGGCCGGGGGCTGGATGCGCTGCTGGGGAGCAGTGAATCCAGTGAGCCGGAACAGGAGGTTGAAAGTCGCGACCGCTTGAAAGAGCTGCCTGTGGAGTTCATGAGTCGCGGCAAGTACCAGCCGCGTCGTGATATGCATCCAGAAGCACTGGAAGATCTCGCCAATTCCATACGAGCCCAGGGCGTCATGCAGCCGATCGTGGTTCGCCCCATCGGAATTGATCGCTACGAAATCATCGCTGGTGAACGGCGTTGGCGCGCCGCGCAATTGGCTGGCCTCGAGGCCATTCCTGCACTGATCAAGGATGTTTCCGATGAATCGGCCATGGCCATGGCGTTGATCGAAAATATCCAGCGGGAAGATCTCAATGCCATGGAGGAAGCGCAGGCACTGACACGGCTGCAACAGGAATTCGGGCTGACACAGCAGCAAATATCCGAAGCTGTTGGAAAATCCCGCAGTACCGTGGCCAATTTCATGCGTCTTACCAGCCTGATGGCAGAAGTACAGAAATTATTGGAACACGGTGATCTCGAGATGGGTCACGCAAAGGCACTGCTTGGCCTGGAAGGTGAATTGCAGGTGGAAGCGGCGAGGACCGCCGTGGCCAGGGGCTTGACAGTGCGGCAGACTGAAGCCCTGGTGCGTCAATTGTTGCAGCGAAAAGCCCACCCGGAAGAGAAGAAAAACCATAAAATTGATCCGGATATTAAGCAGTTACAGGATAAACTGGCAGATCAACTGGGTGTGCCGGTGCTGATTGAACACAGTGCCAAGGGCAAGGGTCGCTTGGTATTGAAATACAACAGCCTGGATGAACTGGATGGAATACTTGATCACATCAAATGATCATCAGTCATAAGTTTTGTCTATTGCCATTATTCGCACAACAGCCTTTGGATGCCGCAGACAGCGCTAAAGACTTGTTGAATATGAAAAATGGACTACCTATAATTGCCGCCCGTTTGAGTCCGTAAAATTGCGGGCCCGGGCAAAAAGAACGCGGATGGGGGGTAGCGAGAAATGAAAGCTACCATTGAGGTACCGCCGGTAGGGCGCATTGCGCTGATTCAGTTGCTGGTTTTAGCAGTAGCTGGACTGGGATTACTACCGGTCGACAAAACCCTTTCCTGTTCCCTGATGATGGGTGGTGTGATTCAGATAGGCCCTCAGGCCTACTTCACACGTTTGGCCTTTCGCTATCGGGGAGCCAGGCAAACCCCAAAAATCCTGCGAGCCATATATTGGGGAGAAACGGGCAAGTTATTGCTCACAGCGGTACTGTTTGGCCTCACATTCAGTTATGTGAAGCCTTTGCACGTGCCGATGTTGTTTCTCGGGTATGGCGCCATGGTAATTGTGCAGTGGTTTTGCGCCCACAAGGTGCTTAATCGCTAAGGAAAAGACCTAGCTGGTTTGAGAGACAAGAAATGGCAGGCGATACGCAACCGACCGGAACAGAATATATTCAGCACCACTTGACCAACCTTACCTTTGGTCACACTGAACATGGTTGGGGCTTTGCCCACAATGCAGCAGAAGCCAAGGAAATGGGTTTCATGTCAGTGAATGTGGACAGCCTGGGCTGGTCGATCGGCCTTGGTCTGTTATTTGCCCTGTTGTTCCGTTGGGCTGCCAAACGCGCTACAACCGGAATTCCTACCGGTTGGCAAAATTTCGTGGAAATGATGGTGGAATTCATTGATGGCACCGTCAAAGACAGCTTCCACGGCCGTAACCCCTGGATCGCTCCGATGGCGCTGACCATCTTCGTGTGGGTGTTCCTGATGAACCTGATGGACCTGATACCGGTGGACGTTGTGCCATACCTGATGGGTCTTGCAGGTGTTCATTTCCAGAAAATCGTTCCATCGACAGACCCCAACATCACACTGGGTATGGCTCTGGCCGTGTTTGTCATGATCATTTATTACAGCATCAAGGTGAAAGGTGTTGGCGGCTTCCTCGGCGAACTGTCACTGCAGCCTTTTGGTGCCAAGAATCCCCTGGTACAGGCAATCTTTGTTCCCATCAACCTCGCACTCGAGCTGGTAGGCCTGCTGGCCAAGCCTTTCTCTCTCGGTCTGCGACTTTTTGGCAACATGTATGCCGGTGAAATGATCTTTATCCTCATTGCCATGATGTATGGCGCCGGGTGGATACTGGGCACGTTTGGTGGTGTTCTGCAACTGGGATGGGCAATCTTCCACATTCTGGTTATTACCCTGCAGGCCTTTATCTTTATGGTTTTGACCGTCGTGTACCTGAGCATGGCACACGAAGATCACTGATTTGCTGTTTTACTTTTAACTTTACAACTTACTCTAGTATTAGGAGAAAAAAAATGGTGGAACTCATCTTAGTTGCAGCTGCAGTTATGGTTGGTTTTGGTGCTCTGGGTGCCGCTGTCGGCATGGGTCTGCTGGGTGGCAAGCTGCTGGAAGGCACTGCGCGTCAACCGGAATTGGGTCCGATGCTGCAAGGTAAAATGTTCCTGCTGGCTGGTCTGATCGATGCGATCCCGATGATCGGTGTGGGTATCGGTATGTACCTGATCTTTGCGGTATACGCCGGTTAAGCAACAACAACCCGATTCTTTTACATAAACCCAAGAACGAGGTGTTGGTGTGAATATTAACCTGACCCTATTCGGGCAGCTGATTTCCTTCCTGTTCTTTATCTGGTTCTGCAAGAAATTTGTATGGACCGCCCTTGTTAACGCAATGGAAGAGCGCAAGAAGAAAATCGCCGATGGTCTGGACGCTGCCGACCGTGCCTCTCGAGATCTCGAGCTGGCTCAGGAAAAAGCGTCAGAGCAACTCAAGGAAGCCAAGCAAGAAGCTGCGGCTATCATTGAGCAAGCTAACAAGCGCGCAAACCAGATTGTCGATGAAGCGAAGCAACAGGCGAAAACTGAAGGTGATCGTCTGAAGGCTGCTGCCCAGGCAGAAATTGACCAGGAAGTGAACCGTGCGAAGGAAGATCTTCGCAAGAAGGTCGCTGTACTGGCACTTGCAGGAGCGGAAAAAATCCTGCAGGCAAACATCGACGAAAACGTTAATCGCGAGCTGGTCGATAATCTGGCAGCACAGCTGTAACCGAGGTTTGACATGGCTGAATTGAGCACTCTGGCTCGGCCCTATGCGAAAGCGGCGTTTGAATACGCCGCTGATGCGGGCGACCTGCAAGGCTGGTCAACCAGCCTCGCGGTAGCCGCTGCCGTAGCACAACAAAAGGCAGTAAATGAGCTGTTGAGCTCGCCGGCTTATACGGCGGCCCAGCAGGCGCAGAAGCTGGTAGAGGTCTGTGGTGATGCCCTGGCACCGAACACGCAAAAATTTGTTCGTGTTCTGGCGGCAAATCACCGGCTGAAATTACTGCCACAAATTTATCAGCAGTTCGAAGTGCTGAAGGCGAATCGCGAGAAAACCATCGAGGTGGAAGTGATCGCGGCTCAGCAGATCAGCAGCGAACAACAAGAAAAGCTGGCCAGTGCGCTGAGCGCAAAACTGGAACGCACCGTCAACATGCAGGTTTCTATCGATAGCAGCCTGATCGGGGGCGCAGTGGTGCGGGCCGGGGATACCGTAATCGACGGTTCCATTCGCGGTCGTTTGGCAAAACTCGCCGAAGCATTAAATTCCTAGGATTGAGGACCAGAGCAAATGCAGCAACTGAATCCATCCGAAATCAGTGAAATCATCAAGCAGCGTATCGACAGCCTTGATGTTTCATCTGACGCGCAAAATGAAGGCACCATCGTATCCGTATCGGACGGTATTATCCGTATTCACGGCCTCGCCGATGTAATGTACGGTGAGATGATCGAATTTGAAGGCGGCATCTACGGTATGGCACTGAACCTGGAGCGCGACTCCGTAGGTGCCGTTATCCTGGGCGACTACCAGTCTCTGGCAGAGGGCCAAAAAGCTCGCTGTACTGGTCGCATCCTGGAAGTACCGGTTGGCCCGGAGCTGCTGGGCCGTGTGGTCGACGCGCTGGGTAACCCCATCGACGGTAAAGGCCCGCTGAATGCCAAATTGACCGACGCTATCGAAAAAGTGGCACCCGGCGTAATCGCCCGTCAATCTGTTGACCAGCCGGTGCAGATCGGTCTGAAAGCGATCGACTCCATGGTGCCGATCGGTCGCGGTCAGCGCGAGCTGATCATCGGTGACCGTCAGATTGGTAAAACTGCTATTGCAGTGGATGCCATCATCAACCAGAAAGGTTCCGGTATTAAGTGTATCTACGTAGCGGTAGGCCAGAAGGCTTCTTCTATTGCTGCCGTAGTGCGCAAACTGGAAGAACACGGCGCTATGGACCACACCATTGTGGTTGCTGCGACCGCGTCCGATCCGGCGGCCATGCAATTCCTGGCTCCTTTCGCCGGTTGTAGTATGGGTGAGTACTACCGCGACCGCGGCCAAGACGCCCTGATTATCTACGATGATCTGACCAAGCAGGCTTGGGCATATCGTCAAATCTCTCTGCTGCTGCGCCGTCCTCCGGGTCGTGAAGCATACCCCGGTGACGTGTTCTACTTGCACTCACGTCTGCTGGAACGTGCTGCCCGTGTTAACGCTGACTATGTAGAGAAATTCACCAACGGTGAAGTAAAAGGTAAAACCGGATCTCTGACAGCGCTGCCGGTCATCGAAACCCAGGCGGGTGACGTATCTGCTTTCGTACCGACCAACGTGATCTCCATTACCGACGGTCAGATCTTCCTGGAAGCCAGTATGTTTAACGCCGGTGTCCGCCCTGCCATGAACGCCGGTATCTCCGTATCCCGGGTAGGTGGTGCAGCACAGACCAAGATCATGAAGAAACTGTCCGGTGGTATCCGTACCGCTCTGGCACAGTATCGTGAACTGGCGGCATTCTCCCAGTTCGCATCCGATCTGGACGAAGCCACCAAGGCACAGCTGGATCACGGTGAACGCGTTACCGAGCTGATGAAGCAGAAGCAGTACTCTCCGCAGAGCGTAGCCGAAATGGCGCTGATGATTTACGCAGCGGACAAAGGCTACCTGAAGCAGGTTGCAGTTAACAAAATCAGCGATTTCGAACAGGCTCTGCTCTCCTACATGAAGGCCGAGCATGGCGATTTGCTGAACAAGGTTAACGAGACCGGTGACTGGAACGACGATCTTGATGCCAGTTACAAGGCGGCGCTCGACAAATTTGTGAGCACCCAAACCTGGTAATTTCTAATGGGGGCTGGCCTTTGGCCAGCCTTCTATTGAAAGGCTTAAATTATGGCAGTCGGTAAAGAAGTCAGAACGAAAATCAACAGCATCAAAAGCACTCAGAAGATTACGAGTGCGATGGAGATGGTTGCCGCCAGTAAAATGCGGCGCGCCCAAGACCGCCGTGAAGTCAGCAAGCCCTACGCCGACCGTATTCGCGCGGTGGTTGGTCATATTGCCAACGCGGATTCCGAATACAAACACCAGTATCTGGAACAGCGCGAAGTAAAACGCGTGGGTTTCATCATCATCTCGACAGATCGCGGTCTTTGCGGTGGCCTGAACACCAACCTGTTCAAGGAAACTATCCGCTCAATGAAGACCTGGTCTGATCAGGGTGTTGATATCGACCTGTGTGCACTCGGCAACAAGGCGGCCTCCTTCTTTGGTAGTCTCGGTGGCAACATTGTGGCTACCGTCCGCGATCTCGGCGACGAGCCGGCTGCGGCGGATCTGATCGGTGGCGTTAAGGTCATGCTCGATGCCTACGAAAATGGCAAGATCGACAAACTCTTTGTGGTTTCAAATGAGTTTGTTAACACCATGACACAGCAACCGTTGGTACTACAATTGCTGCCGTTGCTTCCCATCGAAGATGACAAGCTCCAGCACCACTGGGATTACATCTACGAGCCCGATGCCAAAGAGCTACTCGATGGCTTGCTGGTGCGCTATGTGGAATCGCAGGTTTATCAGGGCGTCGTGGAAAACAAGGCTTGCGAACAAGCGGCCCGGATGATTGCCATGAAGAACGCCACGGAAAATGCGGGCGAACTGATCAACGAGTTGCAGCTGCTTTACAACAAGGCTCGCCAAGCGGCGATCACCCAGGAGCTGTCGGAAATCGTCGGCGGCGCAGCAGCGGTTTAACGAAAGATTTTAAAAGTTTAGTTTAAGAGGAACCGGACATGAGTAGCGGACGTATCGTGCAAATTATTGGTGCGGTAATTGACGTGGAATTTCCCCGCGATCAAGTGCCCAACGTATACGATGCACTGAAAGTTGAGGAAAAAGGTCTGACCCTGGAAGTTCAGCAGCAGCTGGGCGACGGCGTGGTACGTACCATTGCCATGGGTTCTTCGGAAGGTTTGAGCCGCGGCCTCGGTGTGAGCAACACCAACGCTCCGGTCAGCGTCCCGGTGGGTATCGAAACCCTCGGTCGCATTATGGACGTACTGGGTAACCCCATCGACGAACTGGGCCCTATCGGCGAGAAAGAGCGCGCCTCCATTCACCGCAAGCCGCCGGCTTACGATGAACTGGCAGCATCTGCCGACCTGCTGGAAACAGGCATCAAGGTAATCGACCTGGTTTGCCCGTTCGCTAAGGGTGGTAAAGTAGGTCTGTTCGGTGGTGCCGGTGTGGGCAAGACCGTAAACATGATGGAACTGATTAACAACATCGCAACCGAGCACTCCGGTCTGTCCGTATTCGCCGGTGTGGGTGAGCGTACTCGTGAGGGTAACGACTTCTACCACGAGATGCAGGAAGCGGGTGTTGTAAACGTTGAAGAATTCACCAAGTCCAAAGTGGCAATGGTGTACGGCCAGATGAATGAGCCTCACGTCAAACGCCTTCGTGTGGCCCTGACCGGTCTGACCATGGCAGAAAAATTCCGTGACGAAGGTCGTGACGTACTGTTGTTCGTTGACAACATCTATCGTTACACACTGGCCGGTACCGAAGTATCCGCACTGCTGGGTCGCATGCCTTCTGCGGTAGGTTACCAGCCGACACTGGCGGAAGAGATGGGTGTACTGCAGGAGCGTATTACCTCCACTAAAGTGGGTTCCATTACCTCCGTACAGGCGGTATACGTACCTGCGGATGACTTGACTGACCCCTCCCCGGCCACCACCTTCGCTCACTTGGACTCCACTGTAGTACTGAGCCGTGATATCGCCGCGAAAGGTATCTATCCTGCGGTAGATCCGCTGGATTCCACCTCTCGCCAGCTGGATCCGCTGATCATCGGTCAGGAGCACTATGAAGTTGCTCGCGGTGTGCAGTCTGTTCTGCAGCGCTACAAGGAACTGAAAGACATCATCGCCATCCTCGGTATGGACGAACTGTCTGAAGAAGACAAACAGGTTGTGTTCCGCGCACGTAAGATCGAGCGCTTCCTGTCACAACCGTTCCACGTGGCGGAAGTATTTACCGGTTCTCCCGGCAAATACGTTTCCCTGAAAGACACCATTGCTGGCTTCCAGGGCATTCTCAACGGCGATTACGACCACCTGCCAGAACAGGCGTTTTACATGGTTGGTTCTATCGACGAAGCTATTGAGAAAGCTGCGAAACTGAAATAAACGCGACAACACAGGCGTTAAGATATGGCTATGACCGTCCACTGCGACATAGTAAGTGCAGAACAATCCCTGTTTTCAGGGCTTGTTGAGATGCTCGTTGCCACAGGTACCCAAGGTGAACTGGGTATTACCTTTGGCCACGCGGCGCTGCTGACGGATCTGAAACCTGGCCCGGTGCGCATCATCAAACAGGATGGCGAAGAAGAGATTTACTATCTCTCCGGAGGCTTCCTTGAGGTGCAACCGAACAGGATTTCTATCCTGGCCGATACAGCTCTGCGTGCTGACGACCTCGATGAGGCCGCAGCACTCGAAGCGAAAAAGCAGGCAGAACACGACATCTCAAACCAGAGTGGCGAGTTCGATTACTCTCGGGCAGCATCTCAGCTGGCAGCAGCAGCGGCACAGCTGCGTACCATTGAGCAACTGCGCAAGAAGCTAAAAAAATAAGCTGTACTGCACTGCATTGAAAAAAAGGTGGCGTAAGCTGCCTTTTTTTTGTCCTAGAATAAGCCCCTTGCTTTATTAACGACCCTCAAGTCATGACATATACACAGGGTTCCTGATTAAATACGTCGCAATTAAAGGAATAAACAAATGACCACAGACGTCGTTATATTGGCTGCCGGCAAGGGCACCAGAATGAAATCTGAACTGCCCAAAGTGTTGCATTGCCTGGCTGGTAGGCCATTACTGCAACATGTGGTGGAAACTGCCAGTCAGCTGCCGCAGGCACACATCGTTGTGGTTACCGGGCACGGCGCGGAGGCTGTAAATGGCGCTGTTCAGAGTACTACAGTAAGCCTTGTGGAGCAGGCGCAACAGCTGGGCACTGCCCATGCGGTGACACAGGCGTTGCCGGCATTGCGTGCGGACAGCACTGCTCTCATCCTATACGGCGACGTGCCACTGATTTCTGCCCAGACGCTCTCAGCGTTGGTGGCAGAGGTGTCTGATACGCAAATAGCGCTATTGACCGTGGCGCTGGCCAATCCGACTGGCTATGGACGCATTCTCCGCGATGAAGGCGGGTCAGTGGTGGCGATCGTCGAAGAAAAGGATGCCACATCGGAACAGCGCAAGATTTCTGAGGTGAACACCGGTGTATTGGCACTGTCCTCAACCCTGTTGCGTGAGTGGTTACCGCAGATAGGCAATGAAAATGCCCAGGGGGAGTATTATCTCACCGACATCATCGGTATAGCCTGTCGTGAAGGCGTCAGCATCTGTACCCTGCAACCCCGGTGTGAGGAAGAGGTTCAGGGCGTCAATAACCGCTCCCAGCTCGCCGGGTTGGAGCGTTATTACCAGAGACAGCAGGCTGAGCAGCTGATGATGGATGGGGTAACGTTAGCGGATCCCGCGCGATTTGATCTACGCGGTACGGTACAAACCGGTCCGGATATTTTCATCGACATCAATGTGGTACTTGAGGGCGAGGTGACATTGGGCAGTGGTGTGTCTATTGGCCCAAACTGCCAGATAATTAACAGCTCCATCGCGGAAGATGTAGAAATCAAGGCTAACAGTATCATTGAGGATAGCCAGGTGGCATCAGGTTGTGTGGTCGGGCCCTTTGCGCGACTTCGGCCCGGAACCGTCCTGGAGCGGGATGCCAAGGTCGGAAATTTTGTTGAAACCAAGAAAACACGCGTCGGTCAGGGTAGCAAGATTAACCACCTGAGCTACGTCGGCGATGCGGAGCTGGGCGCAAATGTAAATGTTGGAGCAGGAACAATCACCTGCAATTACGACGGAGTGAACAAGCATCGTACGCAAATCGGCGATGAGGCTTTTATTGGATCAAACACGTCTCTGGTTGCGCCGGTAAGGATCGGTAACAAAGCAACGATTGGCGCGGGATCAACAATAACCAAAGACGTGCTGGATGATGAATTGGCCCTTACTCGGCCACCACAACACAATATTTGCGGGTGGCAGCGCCCGGTGAAAAAGTCCTGAGAAGGAACCCAGACGGAAAAAATTTATGTGTGGAATAGTTGGCGCCCAGGCGCAGCGCAATGTCACAGGCATCCTGATCGAAGGACTGAAAAGGCTCGAATACCGTGGCTATGACTCAGCCGGTCTGGCCGTACTGGATAAGTCCGGCGGCCTGCAGGTCAGGAAAAGAGTGGGTAAGGTTGCCGCGTTGGTCGACGCAGTGGTGGAGAATCCTGCACGTGGAACCCTCGGCATTGCCCACACACGCTGGGCGACACACGGTGTACCCAATGAAATCAATGCCCATCCCCATACATCCGGCCCGGTGGCAGTGGTCCACAACGGTATTATTGAAAATCATCAGGAGTTGCGTCGCGAGCTGATTGAGCAGGGCTACACTTTCGTTTCCGATACAGATACAGAAGTGGTTGCACACCTGATCCGCCATTTGTTGAGCAGTGCCGGTTCCCTGAGAGCAGCCGTTCAACAGTGTGTTGCGCGACTGGACGGTGCTTACGCCCTGGGTGTTATCTGTGCCACGGAACCCGAGGTAATGATCGGTACCCGCAGCGGTAGTCCACTGGTTGTGGGTGTCGGCATCGAAGAGAATTTCATCGCTTCAGATCAAATGGCATTGCGCCAGGTTACAGACCGGTTTGTCTATCTGCTGGACGGTGATCTGGTGGAGCTGAGATCTGGCCGATACATCATTGTCGATCACGACGGTGCAATGGTGAATCGGGAAGTGGTGAAATTGTCAGGGGATGATGGCCTGGCGGACAAAAGTGGTTACCGCCATTACATGATGAAAGAGATTTTCGAGCAGCCAAAGGTTCTCGAAGGGACATTGCAGGGGCGGATCAGTGCAACCCAGGTCTTGGAAGAGGCGTTTGGTACCAGGGCCAAGAGTGTTTTTCCCCAGGTTGAGGCTGTACATATTGTTGCTTGTGGCACCAGTTATCATGCAGGGCTGGTCGCCCGCTATTGGTTGGAAGACTGGGCGGGAATTCCCTGTCAAGTGGAAGTGGCCAGCGAGTATCGTTACCGCCGGGTAGTCGTTCCCCAAAATACTCTGTTCGTAACCATCTCCCAATCCGGTGAAACGGCGGATACCCTGGCAGCCTTGACTGCGGCAAAACAAGGCGGTTATCTGGCCAGCCTTGTAATCTGTAATGTGGCCAACAGTTCACTGGTCCGTGAATCTGACATGGCATTAATGACCTATGCCGGTCCGGAAATCGGCGTAGCCTCGACCAAGGCATTCTCTACCCAGCTGGTAGCACTGCAGTTGTTGTGCATCGGCTTGGGCAAGCACAAGGGACTAAGTCCAGGGAAAGAGAGAGAATTAGTAGCGGCGTTGCATCGATTGCCCGAGCTGTGCCGGGAGACGCTCTCCCTTGACAAGGAGATCGAGCGGACTTTCGAGTGCTTTGCAGAGAAACACCATGCCCTGTTCCTGGGGCGCGGGGTGCAGTATCCAGTGGCCCTGGAGGGAGCCCTGAAACTGAAAGAAATTTCCTATATACATGCTGAGGCCTACCCTTCGGGTGAACTCAAGCACGGTCCGCTGGCACTGGTGGACAATGACATGCCGGTCGTGGCAGTGGCCCCCAACAATGAATTGCTGGAGAAGCTCAAATCCAACCTCCATGAAGTGAAGGCCCGGGGTGGACAGCTGTTTGTTTTTGCAGACAAGGATGCCGGGTTTGAAAATGAATCGGATGTGACTGTTATGAACCTGCCACACGTTCCGCAGAGCCTCGAAGCCATTGTCTATACCCTCCCCTTGCAGCTGCTGTCTTACCACGTAGCCGTCCTCAAGGGCACAGACGTCGACCAACCCCGTAACCTGGCCAAATCGGTTACTGTGGAGTAAGTGAAAACAGATAACCGGAAGTGTCGCACACATCCCTCGGGATTGGGGTTCGTACCAACGTAGAGAGCCTTTCGAACGGGAGATAAATGACTTATCTGATCGGGTTTTGCATTGGGGCCATCCTCGGACTGACCGGCGCGGGTGGCTCGGTAGTAGCCCTACCCTTGCTGGTGGGGCCGCTGGAACTGCCTGTTCCTGTGGCGGCGGGCATGGCGCTGGGAGCGGTGGCGGTGGCGGCGGCAACCGGGTTGCTGGCGCGCTTGCGCAGTGGCGACATTGTCTGGATGCCGGGACTGTTCTTTGCCGCGGTGGCCACGGCTACCCTACCCTTGGGGAGTTATCTCAATCGCCTGTTACCGGAAATGCTGCTGCTGGCATTATTCGCCATACTGGTGCTCTATGTCGCGATCAGGCTCTGGCGTCAAGCAACCTATCAGCCGGATGATGCCGCGGTTGTTCGGGCACATGGTCGCAACGCGGAAACACGCCAACCGGTCTGTCGTTTTACCCAGGGAAAGCCGGGTTACCGGTGTTTTATGCAGTTGGCCCTGGCGGCCCTGGTGGCGGGGGTGTTGTCCGGTCTGTTCGGCGTCGGTGGCGGGTTTGTCATTGTGCCGGTACTGATATTCCTCACCGGTATCAGCGTACATCAGGCGGTGGCGACGTCACTGCTGGTGATTACTCTGGTAGCCGGCTCCGGATTTGGCCTTTTTCTACTCGACCACGATGGGACATCACTCGAATTGTTACTGCCACTGGCTATTGGCGGCGCGTTGGGAATGTTGGCCGGTACCTGGTTGGCCAGGTATATGGCGGGACCAATATTGCAGAAAACCTTTGCGGTTGTGATGGTGCTGCTGGCCAATGGGGTGTTGCTGCAAGCACTGTTGAAAGGGTGATTGCCGGGAGGATAAGAGATGTTGTTACGTCAGTTATTTGATCAGGAAACCTGGACCTATACCTATCTGCTGGGCGATGAAGAGAGCCGGGAGTCGCTGCTGATTGATCCGGTCATAGAGCGTATGCCCTGTTACCGACGTTTATTGGAGGAGCTGGATTTAACTCTGCGCTATGCCGCGGACACCCACATTCACGCAGACCACGTCACGGCGCTGGGAACTCTGCGCGATGAATTTGGCTGTGAAACACTGGTCAATGAACATGCCTTGATGGACTGTGCTTCCAGAAAGCTGTTTGATGGCGAGCAGATCCGGGTGGGTAAGTTAGTCTTCACTTCCATATATACGCCTGGCCACACAGATGATTCCATGTGTTTGCACGTCAGGGAAAATGGAGAGGACTACCTCTTTACCGGCGACACACTATTTATTCGCGGTACCGGGCGCACGGATTTCCAGAACGGCAATCCTGCCCATCTGTATGACAGTCTGCAACGGTTGTTGAACAGCTATCCGGATTCTACCTGGGTGTATCCGGCCCACGATTACAAGGGTTGGACTCGCAGTACCCTGGGAGAGGAGCGCCTTCACAACCCCCGCCTGCTGGTGGCAGACAAGGCGGCCTTTATCGAATTGATGAATAACCTGCATCTGCCGAATCCCAAATTCATGGATGTGGCGGTGCCGGCAAACCGCACCTGCGGCAAGAACACAAAGTCCTAGTCCTGCTGTTCAACAGGAGCGCGCAGTTCTTCCAGGCCGCGTTGCATTTCCAGCAGGTGCTCCTGTAGCTGGCTACCCTTGTGCTGGGCAATGCCGATGGCCAGGACATCGATCAATACTAGGTGGGCGATGCGGGAAGACAACGGGGTGTAAATCTGGAAGTCTTCCTTGGCGTCGACGGTGAGCGGAATAGTGGCGGCCTTCGCTACCGGTGAATCTGATGGAGCGATGCCGATGACGATGGCGCCGCGCTTCTTCACCAGTTCCATTGCGTTAAGCAGAGTGGTGGTACGGCCAGACTGGGAAATGGCAATCACCACATCGCCGGGAGACATGAAAGAGGCAGACATGTTCTGAAGGTGCGGGTCCGCATAAGCGGAGGCGGAAACCTGCAAGCGGAAGAACTTGTGCTGCCCGTCGAAGGCCACCGCCGATGAGGCGCCGAAACCATAGAAATCCACCCGGTTGGCAGCGCAGATGGCTTTTACCGCCCTGTCCAGCATGTCCAGATCCAGGGTGTCGCGCACCTTGAGCAGGGTATCCACGGTGGAGTCGAATACCTTGAAGGTGTATTCCGCCACTGAATCCTTGTCGGTCACAGCGATCTGTCCGTAGCTGGGGCTGGCAGCCAGTTGCTGGGCCAGTGCCAGCTTGAAGTCCTGGAAGCCGTCACAGCCGACGGCGCGACAGAAGCGCACCACGGTGGGCTCGCTGACCTCGGCTTTTTCTGCCAGGTCGACGATGCGCATACGGATCACATCCGTGAGATTGGCGAGAACGTACTCTGCTACCTTGCGCTCGGATTTGCGCAGTTCCGGGAGGCTGTTGCTGATAGCCCAGGTCAGTTCAGCGGGTTTCATGGCAAGTCCCTGTTCGAAACAAACCCTATTGTAAATAATTTACACAAAATTGGAATTCTTGTAGTGACCACAAGGTCCTCCGGATTGGCCCCTGCGAAGAGGGCTTCTGGTAGAATCCCCGCCCATGGACGTAACTGCTATTCTCGACCCCCTCAACCCCGCCCAGCGCGAAGCGGTATCCAGCAATGCAAAACACCTGCTGGTGTTGGCAGGGGCTGGCAGTGGCAAGACCCGGGTACTGGTGCATCGCATCGCCTGGTTGATTCAGGTGGAACAGATTTCCCCCTACAGCCTCATGGCGGTGACCTTTACCAACAAGGCAGCCCGGGAGATGCGTGGCCGCATCGAGGAGTTGCTGGGTTATTCCGCCCAGGGTATGTGGGTGGGCACATTCCACGGTCTGGCTCATCGTCTGTTAAAGATGCACTGGCAGCAGGCCAAGTTGCCGGAGAATTTCCAGATTCTCGACGCCGACGACCAGCTGCGCCTGGTCAAGCGGGTCTACCAGAGTCTTGGTATCGACGACAGCCGCTGGCCTTATCGCCAGGCCCAGGGCTTCATCAACGCCCAGAAAGATGAGGGACTTCGCGCCCGTCATCTGCAACCGGCACACGACCCCTACCAGCGCACCATGCAGCAGATCTATGCCGCTTACGAGGACGCCTGCGAGCGCGGTGGCCTGGTGGATTTCGGCGAATTGCTGCTGCGAGCTCACGAGTTGTGGTTGCAGCAACCGGAACTGCTGCAACATTACCAGCAGCGGTTTCGCCATGTGCTGGTTGATGAATTCCAGGATACCAACGCCATCCAGTACGCTTGGCTGAGGGTGTTGGCTGGAGACCAAGTGCCGATGACAGCGGTGGGCGACGACGATCAGTCGATCTACGGATGGCGCGGCGCCCGGGTGGAAAACATTCTCAACTTTTCCCGTGATTACCCGGATACCCAGACCGTGCGGCTGGAACAGAACTACCGTTCCAGCAAGAACATTCTCGATGCAGCCAATGCGGTGATTGCCCGCAACGCCGATCGGCTGGGCAAGAATCTCTGGACCGAGGGAACCGAAGGGGAAGCCATTTCCCTGTATGCCGCGTTTAACGAACACGATGAGGCGCGTTTTATCGCCGAACGCTTGCGGGAGTGGACAGAGCTGGGCAATTTGCGCGAAGAGGCGGCAATCCTGTATCGCTCCAATGCCCAGTCCCGGGTTCTCGAAGATGCCCTGTTGAGATCGGGCATCCCCTACCGGATTTACGGTGGACAGAAATTCTACGAGCGCCAGGAAATCCGCAACGCCCTCGCCTACCTGCGCCTGCTGGTCAACCGCCACGACGATGCGGCCTTTGAGCGCGTGGTGAACACACCGACAAGGGGCATTGGTGACAAGACTGTTCAGGGGCTCCGTGAGTTGGCCCGGGATGAGGGTATGTCCCTGTGGCGTACAGCGCAGCGGGCCATTGAAAACGGAGTACTGACTGGCCGCGGTGCCAATGCGGTGGCGGGATTTCTGGCATTAATCGACCGACTGGATGCAGAAACGACAGAGTTGCCACTGTTTGAACAGGCGGACCATGTTATCGAGGCCAGCGGTCTGATCGACTTCCACCGACGGGAGAAAGGCGAGCGCGGTGAATCCCGGGTGGAAAACCTGCAGGAACTGGTCACCGCCTGCCGCGCTTTTGAGCCAGAGGACAGGGAGGCCCCCGCCCTGCCCCAGTTCCTGGATCAGGCAGCGCTGGACGCCGGCGATCGCCAGGCTGATGCCGGGGAAGACGCAGTGCAATTGATGACACTGCATTCAGCCAAAGGGCTGGAATTCCCTCTGGTGATTCTGGCGGGGATGGAGGAAAACCTGTTTCCTCACCGGATGTCGGTGGAAGAGCCGGGGCGTCTTGAAGAGGAACGGCGTCTGGCCTATGTGGGAATCACCCGGGCCATGCGCAAGTTGTACCTGACGTTTGCCGAGTCCCGCCAGCAGTACGGTTCCGAGAGTTACAACTCGGTATCCCGGTTTGTGCGCGATATTCCCGCCCCGCTGATTGAGGAAGTGAGACTGCGCAATCAGGTCCAGAGACCGACCAGTTACGCGCAAAAAGCCGGCACCAGATTCAGCGACGAGGGCACCGGAACCGGCTTGTCCCTCGGGCAGAGGGTGTCCCATAACATTTTTGGCGAGGGCGTGGTGTTAAACTTCGAGGGCAATGGCGCCCACGCAAGGGTACAGGTCAATTTCGATAACGAGGGCAGCAAGTGGTTGGTGCTCTCCTATGCCAAGCTGACACCGCTTTACTGAAGATCAAGGGGTTTGTGATGAGAACAAAAATGTTGATGGCCCTTCTGGCCACCCTGCTATTGGCCGGCTGTGGCGGCGGCGGGGAAAGTGCGGCCAGTCCCGGTCAGCAGGCGGAACCCCAGCAGGTCTACAAATGGAAAATGGTCACCACCTGGCCGAAAAATTTTCCCGGCCTGGGCATGGCAGCGGAAAATTTTGCCGTGATGGTGGACAAAATGAGTGCCGGGCGCCTGCAGGTGAAAGTTTACGGTGCCGGTCAGCTGGTGCCTGCCCTTGAGGTGTTCGACGCCGTCTCCCAGGGCACTGCGGAGATGGGGCATGGCGCAGCCTACTACTGGAAGGGCAAGACACCGACTTCTGCTCTATTTACCAGTATCCCCTTTGGTCTCAATGCCCAGGAGATGAATGGCTGGCTGCACTATGGCGGCGGCATGGCTCTATGGCGCGAGCTCTATGCCCCCTTTAATCTGGTGCCGTTTGCGGCGGGCAACACCGGAGTGCAGATGGCGGGCTGGTTTAACCGGGAGATCAATTCCCTGGAGGACCTGAAGGGCCTGAAAATGCGTATTCCCGGCCTGGGTGGCGAAGTGATGAGCCGGGTCGGCGTAGAAGCGGTGAATATTCCCGGTGGCGAACTCTATACCTCCATGCAGACCGGCGTGGTGGATGCCACCGAGTGGGTCGGTCCCTACAATGACCTGGCGTTCGGATTCCACCAGGTGGCGAAATACTACTACTTCCCCGGTTGGCAGGAGCCCGGCCCGACCCTGGAGTTGATCGTCAACAAGCAGGCCTATGAATCCCTGCCGCCGGATCTGCAGGCCATTGTTGAAACCGCTTCAAGGGCCGTCAACCAGGATATGCTGGACGATTACACAGCCCGCAACAATGCCGCCCTGCATGAGCTGATCTCCAACCATGGCGTGCAGCTGCGACAGTTGCCCGATGACGTGCTGGCAGAGCTGAGCCGCGTGACCGATCAGGTGATGGAGGAGCTGGCGGCTGCCGATCTGATGTTCAAGAAAGTCTACGAGTCACAGAAAACCTTCCAGCAGCAGGCCGAGGAATACGGCAAGATCTCTGAAGAGGCCTACTACCGGGCTCGCGAGCTGAAGTGACCGCCGGTGAACAGGGGGGCTACAAGGGTTCCTTGAAGTTCTCCTGTTCCGGTTCGCTTTGAAAATGTTCCTGGAAGGCCTCGACGCTGTCGGAGGCCTTGCGCAGGGTGCTGAACTCGGCGATGTGGAACAGCGCCTCCCCTTCGTTCACCAGCGGAATCTGTGATGCGGCGATGACGATGCCGTCACTGCGGGATTTCAGCGCTTTCTCCGGTCCACCGAAAGGTGAAGCCAGGCTAGCCAGCAACTGTCCTTCCTTGACCCGCTGTCCCAACTTGATTTTGGTGATCACGATGCCATCCCGCTCTGCGCGCAGCCAGTAACTGCGCCGGGCTTTCACCGGGACCAGCTTGCGCGGTGTACTGTCCGTCTTGGAAGGGGGCAGCATACCCAGATGGCGCATTACGGCGAGAATGCCGCGCAGCCCAGCGCGGATGGAGGGTTCGTGGAAGCGCAGTGCTTCCCCCGCCTCATAGAGAATGGCGGGAATGCCCAATTCACTGGCCGCGGCGCGCAGTGAACCGTCCCGCACCTTCGCGTCCATGATCACCGGGGCGCCGAAGGCCTCTGCCATGCTGAGAGTGACCGGGTTGTCCAGATCGCCGCGCACCTGGGGCAGGTTCTTGCGGTGAATGGCACCGGTATGCAGGTCGATGACGTGACTGCAATGGCTGAGCAATTCACTGTGGATCAGGTAGGCGAGCCGGCTGCCCAGGGGCCTCTGGGGGAGCCCGGAAGCAGCGGTTGAGGTCGCGGCGGTCCGGCAAATAGCGGGACTGTTGCAGGAAGCCGAACATGTTCACGATGGGAACAATCAGCAATGTGCCGCTCAACCGCTTCAGTAAGCGTTTACCAACAATCCGCCGGCAAATCTCGATGCCGTTGATCTCATCGCCGTGAATGGCGGCACAGACCAGCAGTACCGGCCCCTGTCGGCGGCTGTGAATGACCTCGACCGGCAGGTCGATGGGGGTATCGGTGTAGAGCCTGGCGGCGGGAATGGAGATGAGCCGGGTTTCCCCGGGTTTGACCGACACTCCGGCCAATGTGAAGGGTTCTCTTCCGGCTCTGGGCATGGTGGCTGTCCTCTATCCTCTTCCCCGGGTTTGGGTGCGAGACTGGCGGGCGTTTTTCTCGATGAAATGGATGATCGAGCCCGCAACATCCTTGCCGGTTGCGGTTTCGATTCCCTCAAGTCCCGGAGAGGAGTTTACCTCCATTACCAGGGGGCCGTGATTGGAGCGAAGGATATCGACGCCGGCTACATTCAGACCCATGGTCTTTGCCGCACGGATTGCAGTGGCCCGTTCCGCAGGTGACAGGCGCACCAGCGAGGCCGTACCGCCCCGATGCAGGTTGGAGCGGAATTCGCCGGGGGCGGCCTGGCGCTGCATGGCCGCTACCACCTTGTCACCGATAACAAAACAGCGGATATCAGCACCGCCGGATTCGCCGATGTATTCCTGTACCATGATGTCGGCCTTCAGGCCCATGAAGGCTTCGATCACGCTTTCCGCCGCCTTGCGGGTTTCTGCCAGCACCACGCCGATGCCCTGGGTTCCCTCAAGCAGTTTTACTACCAGCGGCGGACCGCCAACCATATCGATCAGGTCGGGAATGTCGCTGGGTTTGTTGGCGTAGCCGGTGACTGGCAGGCCGATGCCCTTGCGGGACAGCAGTTGCAGGGAGCGCAGCTTGTCCCGGGAGCGGGTGATGGCTACGGATTCATTGAGGGGGTAAACACCCATCATTTCGAACTGGCGCAATACCGCTGTACCGTAGGTGGTGACAGAGGCGCCGATACGGGGAATCACCACATCAAATGGCGGCAGCTCCACCCCTTTGACGTGGATGCTGGGATTCTGGATGTTGATGTTCATGTAGCACTTCAACACGTCAATAATCCTGACTTCGTGACCTCTCTCCAGGGCAGCTTCCTTGAGCCGCCGGGTGGAATAGAGATCCGGATTGCGCGACAGGATGGCAATTCTCATCTAAGTTTTCCGCAACGAAAGGAGCTGCTTGGGTCGACGGTAAAGTGACCGGCGAGGGCCGAACGGCCCAGCAACATCCGGAATTTCATGGTATCCCTGTTGGTCAGGGTCATTTCAATGGGCCAGGTTTTATCACCCAGCAAAGCAGTGGTCTGGATGACCAGGCGCTTTTCCCGGTGGCCGCCGGAATCGGTGACGATTCGTTCATCCACGACGGGTGCCGCACAGCAGAGACTCAGAGTACTTTTCTGCAGGGGGTGGACCCAGATTCGCACCCAGGGTGCCCCCTGTTCCATAAAGGGTTCCAGGTGGTGGGCATGCAGGCAGGAAGTGCGGGCGCCAGTATCCACCTTGGCCTTGATTCGGGCAATACCCAGGTCGGGCAGAGCCAGCCATTCTCGCCAGCCTATCAGCATGTCAGTCCTCGATTATGTTCCTGTCAGGGGGTGTCGCGGCGGGATAGTTTTTTCAGGAAAACCCCGATTTCCCGCTCGGTCTGCTTGTCACCGGTCTGGCCGGCTTTTACCAGGCCGACATTGAAGATCTCCCTGGCCCGCTCCGGCTTGTCCAGCTCGGTCAGTGCGCGTCCCAGCAACTTGTAGGCCGCCGTATAGTTTTCGTCCAGTTCCAGGCAGCGTTCCAGGTGGGGGATGGCCTGCTCGAACTGTTGCTGGTTGAAATAGGCACTGCCGAGACCGAAACGCAGCATGGCGGAATCCTGTCCCCGGGCGAGCATGGTTTCGAGATTCTCAATCAGGGGCATGGCGCTTAGAACACCAGTAGAGCCAGCAGTGACAGGATCAGCAGGGCGATAATGGGAAGCACCACCGCCATGGTCTTGCGACCGGTTTCTACCAGCCTGGCGCTTTTTTCCTGAATGGCTTCCGCGCGCTCCTGCAAGGCAATGCTGCGTTGATATTGCTGCTCTACCAGCTCCAGGTGTCGCTGGCCGAGCTCGAGCATGGCCCTCTGGTTATCGCGGATTTCCTGAAGCAGCTGAAGGGTTTCCCGATTGTCCATGCCGGCTACTCAGCGCCGCCAGAACATCGGGGTAAACAACACCAGTACGGTAAAGATTTCCAGTCGACCGATGATCATGGCCGCAGACAGCAGCCACTTCGCCATGCTGTTGATTTCACCGTAATGGGCGGCGGCCTCACCCAGACCTGGGCCCATATTGTTGAGCGCAGCTGCGGTGGATGACCAGGCCGTCAGGTAATCCAGGCCACTTACCTGAAGTAACAGCACCAGGATGTAGAACACCGCCAGATAGACACCGAAGAAGGCCCAGACGCTGTCTGCAACCCGTTCGGGTACGGTGCGGCTGCGCATCTTGATCGGATAGATGGCGTTGGGGTGAATCAGGCGATAAATCTCCCGGAGGGATTGCTTGGCCAGAATCAGCATCCGGCCCATCTTGATGCCGCCGCCCGTGGAGCCGGCGCAGGCGCCGAAGAACGACAGTACGATCAGGAATACCGGCAAAAAGGTAGGCCAGGCACTGAAGTTAACAGTGGCAAAACCGGTACTGGTCATGATGGAAACCAGCTGGAAAATACCGTGCAGGATGCTGTCGTGCAGCGACAGGGTGCCGGTGAGATAAAGGTAACCACAGCAAATCAGGCTGGCGCCGAAAATCATGTTTAGGTACATCTTCGATTCGGAGTTGCGCCAGTAATGCACCACACTGCCCTTCACCCAGGCGTAGTAATGCAGGCCAAAACTGATGCCGGAAATCGTCATGAAAAAGATGCACAGCCACAGAATGACCGGGTTGTCGTAATAACCCATGCTGGCGTCGTAGTTGGCGAAACCGCCGGTGGCAATGGTGGAAAAGGCGTGGGTGATGGCATCGAACAGGGTCATTCCCGCGACCCAGTAACAGAGGGAGCAGACCACGGTGAGCGACAGGTAGATGGTGAACAGCGCCTTGGCAGTCTGGGTGATCCGCGGAGTCATTTTGCTGTCTTTGACCGGTCCGGGGGTTTCCGCCTTGTAAAGCTGCATACCACCCACGCCCAGCATCGGCATGATGGCGATGGCGATTACCACAATGCCGATACCGCCCAACCAGTGCAGTTGCTGCCGGTAATAGAGAATGGACTTGGGCAGGAAATCGAGGCCGGTAAGGACCGTTGCCCCGGTAGTCGTCAGCCCGGAAATGGATTCAAAAACGGCATCGGTAAATGGGATATGGACGGCGTCCACCAGCATAAACGGCAGTGCGCCGACCAGGCTCAGAACGGTCCAGAACAGGCTTGTGATCAGGAAGCCGTCTCGGGTGCGAAGGTCCCCCTTGCTTCGGCTGTAGGGCAGCCACAAAACCATACCCAGCGAGAAGGTGATGGCAAAGGACAGAAAGAATGCCTCGTGGGTCAGCTCGCCGTACAGGCTGGCAATCAGGATGGGTGACAACAGCGTCAGGCTGAAGGCCATCAGCATCAGCCCGAGAATTTTTGAAATCATCCGGAATTGCATGGCTGACAGCGGTACCTAGAAGAACGTGAAACCGACGGAAAACAGTTTTTCCACTTCCCGGGTGCGGCGCTTGTCCACCACAAACACGATGGCATGATCATTGTTTTCAATGACCGTATCGTGGTGGGCGATCAGCACCTCGTCCCCCCGCACCAGTGCTGCCAGCGTCACCCCGGGGGGGGCCTTGATTTCCTCAATGGCGCGGTTGACCACTTTTGAGGTCTTGCTGTCGCCGTGGACGATAATCTCCATGGCCTCGGCCGCGCCACGACGCAGTGAGTGGGCGCTTACGGTGTCTCCTCGCCTCACGTGGCTTAGAAGTGTGCTGGTGGTGGCCTGCTGGGGAGAAATGGCGATATCGATCTCGCCCCCCTGCACCAGGTCCGCGTAGACCTGGTTGTTGATCAGTGTCATCACCTTGGCGGCGCCCAGTCGCTTGGCCAGCAGAGAGGCCATGATGTTGACCTCGTCATCGTTGGTGAGGGCCAGGAAGACATCGGTTTTCTCAATGTTCTCTTCCAGCAGCAGATCCTGGTCGGTGGCGGAGCCGTTCAGCACCACGGTCTTGTTGAGACGTTCGGAAATGTACTGGCAGCGTTCCAGGGAGTATTCAATGATCTTGATGTTGTAACGGCCTTCGAGCGCCTTGGCCAGACGGTAGCCGATATTACCGCCACCGGCTATCACCAGCCGGCGGTAGGGATTTTCCAGGTGACGCAGTTCACCCATCACCTTGCGAATGTTTTTCTTGGCGGCGATGAAGAAGACTTCGTCGTCCTCCTCAATCACCGTGTTGCCTTCCGGGAAAATCGGCCGGTCGCGGCGGAAAATGGCGGCGACTCGGGCGTCCACGTTGGGCATATGCTGTCTCAGGAAGCGCAACTCACGGCCGACCAGGGGGCCGCCCTTAATGGCTCGCACAGCCACCAATTGTGCCAGGCCGTTGGCAAAGTCCAGCACCTGCAGGGCGCCCGGCTGTTCCACCAGGCGGTAGATGTAATCGGTAACCACCTGTTCCGGTGTAATCAGAAAATCCACCGGAAAGTTGGCTTCGTTGAACAGCCGCTCAGCCAGATTGCCGGTGGTGTAGGCGCGATTGCGGATACGGGCGATCTTGGTGGGGGTGCGGAACAGGGTGTAGGCCACCTGGCAGGCGGCCATGTTGATTTCATCGCTGTTGGTGACGGCCACCAGCATGTCGGCGTCCTCGATCCCGGCGCGCATCAGCACATCCGGGTGGGATGCCATGCCCTGTACGGTGCGAATATCGAGGCGGTCCTGAAGCTCCCTCAGGCGGCGATCATCAAGGTCGATCACGGAAATGTCGTTGGCTTCTCCGGCGAGGTGTTCTGCCAGTGTGCCGCCTACCTGGCCGGCACCGGTAATGACGATTTTCATAGCAGACCGTTATGTTCCGTTGGTTAAGCCGTTCGATCACCCCATCGGGATCGGGGCAATCGCTAATTAAGCTGTAGCCGATTTTCTCAACCGGGCATAGTAAAAACCGTCGTGGCCGCGGAGCTGGGGCAGAAGCTGCCGCCCCATCGAAGTCTCCATCCCCGCATCGGTAGACACAGGCTCAACCTTGACGTCGGCTGTGCTGCGGGAAAATTCGGCGATTACCTCGTCGTTTTCCTGGGGCAGAACCGAGCAGGTGGCGTACAGCAACAAACCGTTTTCGGCCAACAGTGGCCACAGGGCGCGAAGCAGCCCCAGTTGCAAAGTCGCAAGCTTAGCAATATCCGCAGGCGTACGCAGTAGTTTCACATCCGGGTGTCGGCGAATAACGCCGCTGGCGGAACAAGGGGCGTCCAGCAGGATGCGGTCGAAAGGTTGACCGTCCCACCAGCTTCCCGGGTTCTGGGCGTCGGCGGCAATTAACTGCGCCTGCAATCCCAGCCGTTCGAGGTTCTCTTCCACCCTTTGCAGGCGCAGGGGGGAAACATCTAGCGCCACCACCTCACCGCTGCCATCAAGCCGCTCTAACAGATGGCCGGTCTTCCCTCCCGGGGCACAGCAGGCGTCGAGAAGACGCTGGCCGGGTGCCATGTCGAGGAGTGATGGTGCCAACTGGGCGGCTTCATCCTGTACGCTGACATCGCCTTCGCTGAACCCGGGCAGAGCGGCAACGTCACAGGGCTGTAGCAGTTGTAGGCCGTCCGTGCTGAACTCGGTCAGCGACGCGCCAATGTCCACTTCTTCAAGCCGCTTCTGGTAGCTCAGGCGGTCGCCGTGTCGGCAATTCACCCGCAGAGTCATGGGTGGTTGCTGGTTGTTAGCGGCCACGATGTCATCAAGGCGATCCTGCCACGCCTGCCCGAGCATCTTGAGCAGCCACGCCGGGTGAGCAGTTCGAAATACCGGATCCTTGGCCAGGCGCTCGTCGAGCATACCCTGTTCCCGGAGAAAGCGGCGCAATACCGCATTGACCAGCCCCTTGGCCCAGTTTTTTTTCAGCGAAACGGCAGTGGCGACAGCCTCATTGACCGCCGCATGAGGGGGAATCCGGGTTTCCAGCAGCTGGTACAGGGAGCATGCCAGAATCGCTTCGACATCCAGGTCCTTGGCTTTAAAAGGTTTGGCGAGCAATTGCTTGAGGTAGGCCTGCAAGCGTGGGTAGAAGCGCAGGGTGCCGTAGCAGAGCTGTTGCAACAGGCCGCGATCCCGCTCGTTGACCTTCGCCAGATAAACCGGCAAAAGTGAGCTCAGGGAACCCTCGTCCCGTAGAATGGCGGCGATGATTTGCGCGGCGGCAACACGGACGTTCATTGGCCGAGTACCGTGCCGGGAGCAAACAGGCTGGCGTAGGCATTCAATACATCAGCAGCACCCAACTGCTTCTTGCCCGGCAGTTGGAGCTCTCTGATCAGCAGTTGCCCGGCGCCGGTCTGGACGCGAATGCCTTCCCGGTCGGCCCGGCAGATGGTGCCCGGAGACACATTGGCCTGGGTGTGAGGCTCGGGGGTGGCCTCCCAGATGCGAACCCGCTCTCCGTTCACTGTGGTGAAGCACACCGGAAAGGGGTTGAGGGCGCGGATTTTCAGATCCAGATCGGCAGCAGCTTTCGACCAGTCCAATTCGGCTTCTTCCTTGGTGATTTTAGGTGCGTAGTTGCTGGCGGCATCGTCCTGCTTTTCTGCCACGGCTGTACCATCGGCCAGTTCCTGCAGACAGGCCAGCAGCGCCGACGGGCCGATTCCGGCCAGTTTGTCATGCAGGGTCGAGGCGGTATCTGCGTCCTCTATGACACAGTGGGCTTTGAGCAGCATATCGCCGGTATCCAGTCCCACGTCCATCTGCATGATGGTGACGCCGGTTTCCCGGTCACCCGCCTCGATGGTGCGCTGGATTGGTGCCGCACCGCGCCAGCGGGGCAGCAGCGAGGCGTGCACATTGATACAGCCAAGTCGCGGAGTTACCAGGATATCCCTGGGGAGGATAAGTCCGTAGGCCACCACAACCATGATGTCTGCACCGTAGTTGGCAAGGATTTGTTGTTCCTCCGCGGACTTGAGGCTCAGGGGTTGGTGGACGGGCAGCTGATGCTTTTCAGCCAGTACTTTAACCGGGCTGGGAGTGAGTTTTTTGCCGCGCCCGGCGGGTCGGTCCGGCTGGGTATAGACAGCCACCACCTCGACGTCAGAGGCGTCCAACAGGGCCTGGAGATGATGAGCGGCAAATTCGGGGGTGCCTGCAAAGACAACGCGCAAAAAAAGGTCCTCGGCTTGTGGGTTAGTCCGGGTTGCGGTGGAGTTTTTCGAGTTTTTTGCGGATGCGCTGTCGTTTGATGGGGGACAGGTAGTCCACGAACAGCTTGCCATCCAGATGATCGATTTCGTGTTGAATGCACACGGCGAGCAGGCCATCCGGCAACAGCTCGAATGATTTGCCATCGCTATCCAGCGCCGTCAGGCGAATATGAGCCGGGCGCTCGACGGTCTCGTAAAACCCCGGTACAGACAGGCACCCTTCCTGGTAGGGACAGGTTTCCTGGTCCAGCACTTCAACCTGAGGATTGATCAGTACCATCGGCTCATCGCCGGCCTCGGATAAGTCCATGACGACCACGCGCTGGTGTACGTTGACCTGGGTCGCCGCAAGACCTATACCCTGGGCTTCGTACATGGTTTCCAGCATGTCGTCCACGAGCGTGCGAATCCTGTCGTCGACTTCTGCAACCGGTTTTGCCACTGTGCGCAGGCGAGCGTCTGGAAATTCGAGTATGTTCAGTATTGCCATTTGTTTGTGACGGGTTTCTAGCAATCTGGCGCAAACCACTGCTAACATAGGCTTATCGTTACGGTATTTTGCAATAATACCGGCGGCTGGGAAGTATACACAGAATCGGGATATAGCACACAGGACGGCCACAAGATGAAGAAAGCATTGTTGGGAGCAATAGCTGCCTGCGTTATTGCGGTCGCGGCGATGGCTGCGGAAGCACCCTTTAATAACAATGTGCCCGAGAAATACACCGTCAAGAAAGGTGACACTCTCTGGGATATTTCCGAACTGTATTTGCGCGACCCCTGGTTGTGGCCTGAAATCTGGTACGTAAACCCGCAGATCCGCAATCCTCACCTCATTTACCCGGGTGACATTATCTCCCTGGTATATATCGATGGCCGCCCCCGGCTGATGCTTGAGCGTGGTAGTCGCAATGTAAAATTGTCTCCCGGGATAAAAGTATTGCCCCATGCCGAGGCTATCCCTACCCTGCCCCTGGATATCATCAACAACTTCCTGTCCCGCAATCGCCTGGTGACAGAGGAAGAGGCTGAAGCCGCACCCTATGTGGTGGCTGGTCACGAGAAACGCATCCTGACCGGACACAATGACGACTTCTATGCCCGTGGCCAGTTTGACGACACGCCGTCCTACGGTCTGTACCGTATCGGTGAACCCTATGTAGACCCCGAGACCGAGGAAGTGCTGGGTATCCGCGCCCAGGATATCGGTTCCGCCAAGGTCAAGGCTGTCGATGGCGAAATTGCCACGTTGATGGCAACCCGGGTTGCTGAGGAAGTCCGTATTGGTGAAAGACTGTTGCCCCATGAAGAGCGCCCCATTGATGCCAACTTCTTCCCGGCCAGCCCGGAAGGTGAGGTGGAAGGTGTGATCATGGCTGTGGAGGGCGGTATCACCCAGGTGGGACATCTGGATGTGGTCGCCATCAACCGCGGCGAGCGCGAAGGCCTCAAGATTGGCAATGTGCTGGCCATCTACAAGCGGGGAGAAACGGTACGTGACCGGATTGCCAAGGAGGAAATCACTCTGCCCAACGAGCGCGCCGGTCTGGTGATGGTTTTCCGCACCTTCGAGAAAATGAGCTATGGCCTGGTGCTCAAAGCCGAACGGCCTCTGGCGGTCAACGATCTGGTGCAAAACCCCTGATCGAACAAATTGAACTGAAAACGCCGACACCAGTCGGCGTTTTTTTTGGTTAGAATTCGGGTGCCTATTATTCAGGCTCTTATCATTCAGGAACCCATCAACTGTTCAGGGAGCGAACAGCATGGATACAGAAGTCAGGACACTGGTGGCCTTATCCCTGGCGCCGGAAATCAGTCCATCATCTTTACGAGAACTTCTCCAAAGGTCCGAGCCTCTGTCCTCGGTCTTCGCGCAGTCGTCCAGTGCTGTCAGCGGAGTATCCACAAAAGCAGCCCGGCAACTTCTCACTCTGCACGGTCGCCGTGATGAAGCCGTTGCGGAGGCAGACAAAACACTCCGTTGGTGCAGAGAAAACCAGGTACATTGCCTGACATTGCTCGATAAAGATTACCCACCCTTGTTGAAGGAGATAGCTGGTGCGCCGCCACTACTGTTTGTGCGGGGCGACCCACTGCTGCTGTCACTGCCGCAACTCGCGATGGTGGGCAGTCGCAGTGCCAGCCCTCAGGGAATTCGTACAGCGGAACAGTTTGCCGGGGCTCTGGCCGCTCACGGCTTTGCCATCACCAGTGGTCTTGCGCTTGGCATCGATGCCGCCGCTCACCGCGGTGCGTTGCTATCGGGTAAAACCGTAGCAGTGTTGGGTACCGGGGTGGATGTGGTCTACCCGCGCCAGCACCGGCAGCTCTATCAACAAATTGTCGATCAGGGCGGTGCCATTGTCAGTGAATTTCCTCCGGGTACTGCACCGTTGCCCTCCCATTTTCCCCGTCGCAATCGCCTGATAAGCGGGCTCAGTCTGGGGGTGCTGGTTGTGGAGGCTGCACTGAGGAGTGGTTCGCTGATTACAGCGCGCTATGCATTGGAGCAGGGCCGGGAAGTGTTTGCCATACCGGGCTCCATACACAACCCGCTCAGCAAAGGTAACCACCAACTGTTGAAGGAAGGTGCAGCACTGGTGGAATCCGCCGCTGATATCGTGGTCCAGTTGGGCGGAATGCTCGGTTATCTGGCTGAAGAAATTTCTCCAGAAACGTCACTCGGGACGGAGACCGGGAATATATTGTGGGATGCGCTGGGATTTGATTCGGTCGATATGGACACTCTGGTAGAGAGAACGGGGCTGTCCGTGAAGGATGTTACGCACATGTTGATGCTGTTAGAGCTGGATGGCAAAGTGGTTTCCATTAATGGTTGTTACCAGCGACAGGACTAGACCGACGATTGCCATGAAAGTGACCGTTGGTCGGTTTTTAGTAACAAAACCAATCCCTTATCGCACGTTTATTCTTGCGCTGACACCATAGTTCCGGTAGCCTGCCGCGTTTTTCAACGGGGGAGTAAACATGAGCAAACCCTTTATTGCCATCCTCATGGGTTCAGATTCGGACCTGCCAGTGATGGAAGCCAGTTTTGAAGTTCTGAACAAGTTCGCCGTACCCTTCGAAGTGAACGTGCTGTCTGCCCACCGCACCCCGGAGGCCACACACAGCTACGTGAAAGAGGCTGACAAGCGCGGTTGTGCGGCGTTCATCTGTGCTGCCGGTATGGCGGCGCATCTGGCCGGAGCGGTTTCCGCCAATACCCTCAAGCCGGTGATTGGCGTCCCGATCAACTCGTCGCTGGATGGACTGGATGCCCTCCTCTCAACTGTGCAGATGCCTGGCGGTATCCCGGTGGCTACTGTGGCCATTGGCAAGGCTGGCGCCAAGAACGCCGCCTATCTGGCAGCCCAGATCATTGGTGTGAGCGATGCAGAACTGCACCGCAAGCTGGTTGAGGAGCGGGCCGCCAATGCCCAGGCCATCCTGGAAAAGAACGCTGCGCTGCAGGAAAAACTCAACAACCGTTGAGTTTGTCCCACTTGGCCAGCTATCCAGCTCCAGCTCTGCAGATCACCAGGGCCGTGGCCGCCCTGCGCGATGGGGGGGTAATCGCCTACCCCACCGAGGCTGTCTGGGGTTTGGGTTGCGACCCTTTCGACCAGCGGGCCGTGCAGCGCATCCTGTCCCTCAAGCAGCGGCGCATGGGGATGGGACTGATCATGATCGCTGCCGATATCGAGCAGTTCGCGCCGTTTCTGTCCGGTCTCGCTCCTGATCTCAGGCAACAGCTGATGGCCAGCTGGCCGGGTCCGCAAACCTGGCTGGTGCCCAACAACAGGCGCGCCCCCTGCTGGGTAACGGGTGATCGAGCCACCCTGGCACTGCGGGTGACGGCTCACCCGGTTGCCGCAGCACTGTGTCGGGCCTTCGGCGGTCCATTGATTTCCACTTCTGCCAATCCCCACGGCCGCCAGCCTGCCCTTTCCCGCCTCAAAGTGGAACTCTATTTCCACAACAGTCTGGACGCGGTGGTGCCTGGTTCGTTAGGTGGGCTGGCCAGGCCTACCCCGATCAGGAATCTGCTGACCGGTGAAACAGTCCGAACAGGTTAAGTCTCTGCGGATCAAGGCTTCCCTGCCCCGATAAATTTATCCAGGCGGTTGTCATCTGTGTGAGGGGAACGCAAACTTGCGCTCCTGAATCAAATCGACCTGAATCGGGTAATCCTCATGACCGACAAAATTGCTGTAAAAAACTTCCTGCTGGATCTACAGGATCGTATCTGTTCTGGTTTGCAGGCAGAGGATGGTCGTAGCAGCTTTGTCGAAGACAGCTGGATTCGTGAAGAGGGCGGCGGAGGCCGCAGTCGAGTCATTACCAATGGCGCGGTATTTGAAAAAGGCGGCGTGAATTTTTCCCACGTGCATGGCACGCGCCTGCCGCCTTCAGCCACAGCAGCACGCCCGGAGTTGGCCGGTCGCTCCTTCGAGGCGATGGGGGTTTCGCTGGTGATGCATCCGGAGAACCCCTACGTACCCACTTCCCATGCCAACGTGCGTTTTTTCATCGCCGAGAAGGAGGGCGAAGCGCCAGTCTGGTGGTTTGGCGGTGGCTATGACCTGACGCCCTACTATGGTAACGACGAGGACTGTCGCCACTGGCATCGCACGGCCAGGGCCGCCTGTGTGCCGTTCGGGGAAGATATCTATCCACGTTTTAAAAAGTGGTGCGACGACTACTTTTTCCTCAAACACCGCAACGAGCCGCGCGGTGTCGGCGGCCTCTTTTTCGACGATTACAATCAGCCGGGCTTTGAGCAGAGTTTTGCCCTGATGCGCGCGGTGGGTGACAGTTATCTGGAGGCCTATCTGCCGATCATTGAGCGCCGCAAAAATATCCCATGGGGTGAGCGGGAGCGACAGTTCCAGCTCTATCGCCGCGGTCGCTACGTGGAATTCAACCTGGTGTATGACCGCGGCACATTGTTTGGCCTGCAGACCGGCGGGCGCACCGAGTCCATCCTGATGTCCCTGCCGCCGCTGGTTCGCTGGGAATACAACTGGCAGCCACAACCGGGTTCCCCGGAAGCGGAATTGTATGAACGCTACCTGCAACCCAAAGAATGGGTCTGAGGGGGAACGAAAACATGACCGACCAATATGCCGTTTTCGGCAACCCCATCGAACACAGCAAGTCGCCGGCCATACACACGGTCTTTGCCACTCAGACCGGCCAGGACATGGCCTACAGCAAGCAGCTGGTTGAGTTGGACGGCTTCAATGCCGCAGCAGACGCCTTTTTTGCCGGCGGTGGCAAGGGTCTCAACATCACAGTGCCGTTTAAACAGGATGCCTACAGCTATGCTGCCAGGCTGACTCCCAGGGCGCGCCATGCAGGTGCAGTGAACACCCTGGCTTTGCAGGATGACGGCACTATCCTTGGAGACAATACCGATGGCGTCGGTATGGTGCGGGATATGCTGGAAAATCTCGGCTGGGAAATCCGCGCGAAAAAAGTGCTGGTATTGGGGGCCGGTGGTGCGGTGCGGGGAATACTGGAGCCGTTACTGGAACAGTTGCCTCAACACGTGGTGATTGCCAACCGCACCATCGACAAGGCATTGCAACTGGCACGAGGCTTTGCCGAGATGGGTTACCTGCTCGGTTGTGGCTTCGACATGCTGGAGGGCCAGCAGTTTGATCTGGTGATCAATGGCACCAGTGCCAGTCTGGCCGGAGAGCTGCCACCGCTGCCTGGCGGTTTGTTGACGGGCGATGGTCGCTGTTACGACATGATGTATGGCGCGGAGCCAACCCCTTTTATGTTGTGGGCCCGACAGCACGGTGCCCGGGCTGTAGCAGATGGCCTGGGCATGCTGGTGGAACAGGCGGCCGAATCTTTTCGGCTATGGCGCGGAGTGAGTCCCGATACCGCGCCGGTAATCGCCAGTGTGAGGGCGTCCCTGACAGGCGGTTGAGCGGACCAACCGCCAGCGGAGGGTCTGCTATTCAGCCGCGTTGCGCCAGTCGCTTTCCTGCTCGGTAAGGTACTGGTCTTTCAACTTGACGTAGTTGCCCGGTGAATAGGTGAAAAATTGCCGTTCCTTGTCACTCACCGGACGCAGCAACTTGCAGGGGTTGCCCACATAGAGGTTGCCGCTCTCGAGACGTTTGCCCGGTGGCACGATGGTACCGGCGCCGATGATCACTTCATCCTCGACAACAGCCCCGTCGTTCACGATGGCACCGTTGCCCACCAGAATCCGGTTGCCAAGGGTACAGCCGTGGAGGATGGCGCCGTGACCCACAATCACGTCGTCGCCGATGGTCAGCGGCCAGCCGCCGGGATTGAAGTCGCTGGCATGGGTGATATGCAGCACGGCGGTGTCCTGTACGTTGGAGCGGTTGCCGACGGTGATGCGATGCATGTCGCCACGAATCACCGCACCGGGCCACACCGAAACATCGTCGCCCAGGGTCACATCACCGATAACGGTGGCGGCCGGGTCCACATAGACCCGCTCTCCCAGTTTGGGGGTGATGCCTTTATGAGCACGAATGTTGTCTGTCATGGTGATTCTCGCAAAGTCGTTAATGATAGAAGTTATAATAACCGGCACCGCGACGCCCTCAAACCTCTGGAGGGGCTGTCCCGATAACCTCAATCTCATGATCAGTTAGGCAAGGCAGGTTCTGCAACCATGTTCAATCAACAGAAGCGTTTTATCGCCGGTGCTGTTTGCCCGCGCTGCAATGAAATGGACAAGATTGTGGTGTTCAGCGAGGACGGCAAGGACTACCGTGCCTGCGTAAACTGTGACTTCAAGGAGCAGATGTTCCTGCAGAGCCCGCCCCGGGAACTGGAGACCCGGGTTAATCGCACTGAGGAGGAAAAGCGTGCCGAAGTGCAGGCGGTGAAACTCATTGATCCAGGCAAAAAATAGATACCACGTCCTAATCAGTTGATCATGATCCTGGCTGACTGACTGTTCAGCAACAGATTGACAGACAGGTTGTCCACCAGGCAAGGCCAGCGCTGCAGGTCACGTGCCCACCGGTCACTGCGGTCTTCCCTGCAGGCGTCAGGTACAAATATCAAGTCTTTTCCTTGCAGGTTGTCCACGATCAGGTGTACCGCATGATCCAAATGATTGGCGAAAGGCTCGCCAATGAGATGGTGGATGATCAGGTTGGAGCGCGTCATGTCCATTGGCACCAGGGGGATGCTGTAGCGGGACATGAAACGGTCGTTAACCTCTTCGATCAGCCGGTGCGCCAGGTAGGATTCATCCATCAGGCCGTTGAGCCCGTGGTGCCCATTAATCAGCTCCGGCGGCTGCACAAAGAACTCCTTGGCCACTTGCATTACCGGCTCTGTGTGGTCGGTGAGATTGCACTCGTCAGCGATGCTGTCCACCGCGTCTATAAACTCCGGTACGTGGTCGATGTAGTGAATAATGAAATTCAGCAGGGCGGGTACGATGTTCTGGGGAGGCAACTGGATCGCGTGGTGCAACCGTGCCGCTCTTGCTTGCATTAGGGTCGCAAGCTGTCCCGTTGCGTGCTCGTGCGCTTTGGCGGTGGCAATGGCCTGGCGTATGTTGACGGTGTCCATAATCAAAAACTAGTTGAGCGGATTCAAAAGGCAAAGAACATCTAGTCATAAGAAATGGATGTTCTGGGCCACTCAGTTTTTGTCACAAAACCAATGATGTCGGCGTGAGAAGTAAGTGAACAATCCGGCCATTAACAGGCTGCGGGCAGAAAGAAAGGACAAGTAGGCCAACCAAAGGCCGTGGTTGCCGAGGGGGCGGGACAGATACCAGACCGGGAGAAAAACCAGAACTACGGCGACCAGCATGCTGTATTGCATAGCACGGGTTTTCCCCCCGCCAATAAAAATGCCGTCAGCCATAAAACATGCCAACCCGACCAGCGGCAGCATGGTCAACCATGGCCAATATTCCCGGGTGGCGGCGGCCACATGGGGAAGACTGGTAAACAGGCTGATGATGGTTTCGGGAAACAGCAGGTAACACAGTGTTGCGGTGAGGGCGATAACGAAACCCCACAGGGAGGCGTTGAGGCAGATTTGGAAAAAACGTTGCAGCTGACCGGCGCCAATTGCCTGGCCAGTTAGAGATTCTGCGGCATGGGCAAAGCCGTCCTGGGTAAAAGCCACCAGCAGCAGTAATTGCATCAGAATGGCATTGGCAGAAAGAATGGCATCTCCCTGACGGGCACCCTGGGCGGTAAAAAAGGTCATGGTAAAGACCAGCAGCGCAGTGCGGATGAAGAGGTGTCGGTTGACCGCAAAGAATTCTCGATAGCGAGATAGATCCAGCAGCTGTCGCAGCTCGGAGGACCCGGAGAGCTGTGTGAAATTAAAGTAGATGAGCAAAAGTGCGAAGACCGCACCCGCGTACTCGGCGGTCAGTGAGGCCCAGGCCGCGCCTCGGCTGTTCCAGCCCAGACCGATAATAAACAGGACATCCAGGGCAATATTCAACACATTCACAAGCAGCATCACGGCAAGTGTGCTGTGTGCCCGCTGTAAGCCAAGTAACCAGCCGATAGAACAGTAAGTGGCGAGCGTTGCCGGCGCTGCGCAGATGCGGATGAGGCAATACTCGAGTGCCAGTGGGTATGCTTCGGAGGATGGCTTTATCAGCGACAATACTGTCTCGAGTACGGGATGACGCAACACAACCAAGGTCAGCCCCAGAAAAATAGCCAGGGTCAGAGACTGGAGCAGCAATTCGCGACAGCGTTCCTGGTCACCCGCGCCCCAGGCGCGGGCAGTCAAGCCAGTGCCACCCATCCGCAGAAAAGCAAACAGCCAGAACAGCATGGTCAGTGCGCTGCTGCCGGCGGCAACGGCGGCCAGATAGTTGTCCGTTGAAAGATGCCCGAGAATGCCGGTATCGACCAGACCGAGCAAAGGAATACTGATGCTGGCCAGGGTCATTGGCACGGCAATTCTGAAAACCTGTCTGGAAATAGGGGAACACAGCATGGTAACGGCATGGTAAGAAAGGACTGTTAAGAGGATATTTTGACAGAAAAACCCCTGTGTTTGAGGGGGGAATTGTCTGGAGTGGGGTGGAAAAAGTCTGATATACTCGCGCGGTTTTCCCTGTCCAAGGCTGGGTGCCCGGTCGCGGGCGGGAAAACGTATTACTTATAACCAATAACTGAATGACTGGAGATAGGGCGATGTCAAGAAGAGCACGTATGCTTTTCGCGCTTGTGCTTGCCCCCGTAATGTCCGTGGCCCTGATGGGCAAGGCCTTTGCGGAAGACGCACAACGTTGGGCGGTTAATATGCCCAAGGGGGTAACCCCCGTGAGCAACGCAATCTACGATATTCACATGATCATTTTCTGGATCTGTGTCGTTATCGGAATTGGCGTTTTCGCAGTGATGTTTTACAGCATGTTTGCACACCGTAAGTCCAAGGGTGCAGTGGCTGCTAACTTCCACGAAAACACCACCGCAGAAATAGTCTGGACAGTGATTCCTGCGCTGTTGCTGATCGTAATGGCAATTCCTGCCACCAGCGCTCTGCTGGATGTTTACGATACCAGCGAAGCCGAGATGGATATCAAGATCACTGGTTACCAGTGGAAGTGGCAGTATGAATATCTTGGCGAAGACGTCGCTTACATGAGTGAGCTGGCCACGCCTGAAGAAGAGATTTATAACACTGCCCCGAAAAGCCAATACTATCTCCAGGAAGTTTCCCAGGCGCTGGTGATCCCCGCCAAGACCAAGGTTCGCTTCCTGATCACGGCTAAAGACGTGATCCACTCCTGGTGGGTGCCGGATCTGGGTGTGAAGAAAGATGCTATTCCCGGTTTGGTGAACGAAACCTGGGCCTTCGTAGAAGAACCCGGTATCTACCGCGGTGAGTGTGCTGAGCTTTGTGGTAAGGGTCACGCTTTCATGCCGATCGTCATTAATGTGCTCGAGAAAGAAGAGTACAAGGCGTGGATCGACAAGAAGAAGGCTGAAGTAGCTGCCGTTCGTGAACTGGCCAAGAAAACCTTTACCTTGGATGAGCTGATGGCTCAGGGTGAGGCTGCCTACAACCGCTCCTGTGCAGCCTGTCACATGGGTAATGGTGAAGGTATCCCTGGCGTGTTCCCTGGCCTGAAGGGCAGTGCGATTGCTACTGGTCCTGTTGCGGGCCACCTGGACATCGTTGTCCATGGTAAGGCAGGCACTGCGATGCAGGCGTTTGGTGGACAGCTTTCGGAAGTGGATCTGGCCGCGATCATTACTTACGAGCGTAATGCTTGGGGTAATGCTACCGGTGACGTGGTTCAGCCGATTGACGTTCTCAAATTCAAGCAAGGCCAATAAGGAGGATTAAGTCATGGCACACGGTCCCGCTAAAGGTATTGGCCGCTGGCTCTTTACCACCAACCACAAGGACATCGGCACGCTGTACCTCTGGTTCAGCTTCGCAATGTTCCTACTGGGTGGCTTTTTTGCCATGGTGATTCGCGCCGAGCTGTTTGAGCCCGGCATGCAAATCGTCAAACCCGAGTTTTTTAACCAGATGACCACAATGCATGGTCTCGTGATGGTGTTCGGCGCCATCATGCCGGCGTTTGTGGGCCTGGCCAACTGGATGATTCCGATGATGATCGGTGCTCCGGATATGGCCCTGCCCCGCATGAACAACCTGAGCTTCTGGATTCTGCCTTTTGCGTTCGCGCTGCTGGCATCCACGCTGTTCATGGAAGGAGGTGCTCCCAACTTTGGTTGGACCTTCTACGCGCCGCTGTCTACGACCTATGCTCCCAGCACAGTGAACTACTTCATCTTCGGTGTTCACATCATGGGTGCTTCGTCCATCATGGGTTCCATCAACATCATTGCCACCGTGCTGAACATGCGCGCTCCCGGTATGACGCTGATGAAAATGCCGATGTTCGTGTGGACCTGGTTGATCACAGCATTCTTGCTGATTGCTGTAATGCCGGTACTTGCCGGTGCAGTAACCATGATGCTGATGGATATCAACTTTGGCACCAGCTTCTTCAATGCCGCTGGTGGTGGTGATCCGGTTCTGTTCCAGCACGTGTTCTGGTTCTTCGGTCACCCCGAGGTATACATCATCATTCTGCCGGCTTTCGGTGTGATCTCTCACATCATTCCGACCTTCAGCCGCAAGCCGCTGTTTGGTTACAGCTCCATGGTGTACGCAACCGCTTCCATCGCCTTCCTGTCATTCATCGTGTGGGCACACCACATGTTCATGGTGGGTATGCCGGTGGGTGGTGAACTGTACTTCATGTACGCCACCATGCTGATTGCCGTTCCGACAGCTGCCAAGGTGTTCAACTGGGTAAGCACCATGTTCCGTGGTTCTATCAGTTTTGAAACCCCCATGCTGTTCGCGATCGCGTTCGTTATTCTGTTCACCATTGGTGGTTTCACTGGCCTGATGCTGGCGATTGCCCCCTCTGATGTTCAGTACCACGACAGCTACTTCGTAGTGGCTCACTTCCACTATGTAATGGTGGCAGGTGCGGTGTTCTCTGGCACCGCGGCAACCTATTACTGGCTGCCGAAGTGGTGCGGACGCATGTACAGCGAAACCAGGGGTAAGGTGCAGTTCTGGATCTCCTTTATCGGATTCAACATCACGTTCTTCCCGCAGCACTTCATCGGTCTGGCCGGCATGCCACGTCGCTATGCTGACTACGCCCTGCAGTTCTCGGACTGGAACATGATCTCCAGTATCGGTGCATTTATTTACGGTGCATCCCAGCTGCTGTTCCTGTTCAACGTGATCCGCACTATCAAGGCGGGTACTCCTGTGAGCGAGCCGAAAACCTGGGAAGGTGCAGAAGGTCTGGAGTGGACAGTTGCCACCCCTGCGCCTTACCACACTTTCTCTACTCCTCCGGAAGTGAAGTAAGGAACTGAAAGGAGAGGAGCATGCAGAACAAGCCGAACAGGTGGTTGCTGATCAAGCTGCTGAGCGGTGTGGTATGTATGTTCCTCTTTGCGTTATTTGTAATGCCGCCTCTCTACAACATGTTCTGTGAAATCACGGGCATCGGCGGCAAGACAGGTGGTCCCTATCAGGTAACGGATGCTGGTGTGGATACCAGCCGTACAGTGAAGGTACAGTTTGTGGCAACCAACAATGCCGCCATGCCCTGGGAGTTCAGCCCCAAGGTGTACCAGGTTGAGGTACATCCGGGGCAGCCCACAGCGGTGGCATTTTTTGCCAAAAACAGCACTCACCGGGATATGGTGGCGCAAGCCATTCCCAATGTGACGCCCTTCAATGCGGCCGAATATCTGCATAAAACAGAGTGCTTCTGTTTTAACCAGCAACCCCTGAAAGCTGGGGAAGAAGCTGACTTGCCATTGGTGTTCATTGTGGACAAGGACCTGCCTAAAGCGGTGACGACAATAACGCTTGCTTACACCTTATTTGATATCACGGATCGCGTAGCTGATTCGCTGGTACAAGTGAATTGAATTCGTGCCGGACTGAATTGTCCGGCGATAATTGGAGAATACCAATGTCAACTGAGAGCAACTATTACGTACCCGAACAGAGTCGGTTGCCGATCATGGCAGCCACCGGGTTTGGGCTCATGGCTTATGGTGCTGGCACCTGGGTTCAGGGCCACAGTGCCATGTTCTTCCTGGCTGGCGCTTTGCTCATGGCCTTCACCATGTATACCTGGTTCAGCACTGTCATCAAGGAAAACATGGCTGGCATGAACAGCGCACAGCTCAAGCGCTCCTACGTTTGGGGCATGAGCTGGTTTATTTTTTCCGAAGTGATGTTTTTTGCCTGCTTCTTTGGCGCACTTTTCTACGTTCGTGTGCTGGTGCTGCCCTGGCTCGGCGGTGAAGGCGGACATCCCAACAGTCCTATGCTGTGGGAGGGTTTCGAACCGGCCTGGCCGCTGATGACTACCCCGGATATGGTGGTGAATGGCGAAGCTGCGCAGTTCAAAGGCCCTGAAGAAAACATGAGTTTCCCCGGTTGGGATAAACTGCTGAGCTGGCTGCCGCTGTGGAACACCATCATTCTGCTGAGTTCCAGTGTGACCGTTCATATGGCACACACCGCGCTGAAGAACCACAATCGCACCAAGTTTAATGCTTGGTTGGGTTTCACGGTTCTGCTCGGTGCTATCTTCCTGGTGTTGCAGGCGGAAGAATATATGCACGCATATCAGCACATGGGCCTGACGCTGGAATCCGGTATCTACGGCACCACTTTCTTCATGCTGACTGGTTTCCACGGCGCGCACGTGACCATGGGTACGTTCATGCTGCTGGTGCAATTCCTGCGCGGATTGAAAGGCCACTTCAGTCATGACGATGCCTTCGGCTTTGAAGCAGCGTCTTGGTACTGGCACTTCGTGGATGTGGTCTGGGTAGGCCTGTTCATCTTCGTATACGTGCTGGCCTGATCCAGTAGTACCGACCTCCAGTCGTAAAAACGGCCAGGATATCCTGGCCGTTTTTATCTCTGGCGAAGGCTAACTTTTCAGGGCTGCTGGAGAGGAGTAACGCGATCGGGGTGGAGTTGACGGTCCCACGGGGCCTTACTGGTGAGTTGCCCAGAGTAGATGCCCCAGGCGATGGTACCGACCAGGGCTACAGCAAGAATTACACGGATACCCAGCGCATAAAGTGTTCTCTTCCTGGAGTTTCCAACGTCTTTCATCAGGAAAACCAGTGCACTGCTGAGACTGATCAGCACTGCGATAAACAGTAATACGATAATGGCTTTAAGAAGCATGATCTTTGGATTCACTATTCAAAGAAAATGATTTAACCACATATGTCTGACGATACCCAACGACCAACCCGAGCGAATTTCCAGTGGCAATTGAACTGGAAGATATTGCTCTTTACCGCCTTCTTTTTGCCCGTGACGATTAAATTGGCGTTGTGGCAGTTGGACAGAGCGGAAGAAAAAGAGGCGCTGATAGAGAATTACCGTCTCCGGGGACAGGCCGCGCCAATAATGCTGGCCGAGGCACGCCAGTTGGATGATCAGGTTTATGTCCGCGTGCAGGTTGGTGGGGAATACGATAACCGCTCTCCCCTGTTGCTCGATAATCAGGTCAGGCACGGGCGACCAGGATTTGAAGTGGTTTCACCGTTCAAAACGGAAACCGGGCAGTGGTTGTTGGTGGATCGAGGCTGGATACCGGGTAGTTTGGATCGCAGCCAGATACCGGACGTGCCCCCGGTTGAGGGAATCGTTCATCTGACAGGTTATCTGTATCACTCGCCGGGCAAGCAATTGATGATCGGGGATGACCCATGGCCGGTTGAGGAAGGCGCGAAAATTATTCAGAATGCGGCGCCGGAATATGTTTCAGAAAAACTGGCGACGACTTTTTACCAGTACAGGCTCAGGCTCGATCAGGAAGAGCCTGGCGCGCTGGAAACCGGTTGGACAGTGATCAACCTGTCGCCGGGAAAACATATAGGCTACGCCGTCCAGTGGACCGCGCTGGCAGTTGCGCTGGTCATATTGAGTCTGTTTGCGAATTCAAACCTGGGCGCCGTGATAACAGCACGGCGCCACATGAAACGAGATGTGGAAGGGGAAGATTGATGGCCCGGAGTGAGGGGAAAAAACCCGTTTACTGGCAGGTGTGGGTGATGGTGGCGATGTTGTCCACGGTAATCGTCGCCGGTTTTCTGCTATTTCCGCACACCCAGGAACAGCGTGACCGGATACTGAAAAAACTCGGCACGACTAATCACGGAGAATTTGTCACACCGGCTGTATCAATAAAAGAGATCGAGCTGAGGGATGCTGAAGATCAGCCATGGCTATTTGATCAGCAGAAAGTGAAATGGCGCATGATTATTCCAGGCAGTGCAAGCTGTGAACAGCAATGCCGCGACCTGCTCTACCTGACCCGCCAGGTCCACATCAGCTTGGGAAAATATAGTCGTCGTTTCGAGCGCTATTATCTCAATTTCGATGACCACGTTGATGGTGAAACCGTTGAATACCTGAAGTTGCACCCTTTTCTTCACACGCTTCAAGGTGACAGGCAAGCATTCAGTCAGCTGCTCTCTGGTACCAATACGCCGTTGAATACCGATGAAGCCAGGGCCTATCTGGTAGACCAGAACGGGATGGTGATGATGAGTTACACCCTGGCCAATAAGGGGCACGATATCATCGAAGATATTGAGCACCTGATGAAATATTCACCGGCTGGTTAATTGGTCTGGAACAGCAAACGGCATCATGATCAGGTTCAGTAAACCCAGGTACCGCAAAGCAGGCTTCCACCTGGCGCTTTGGGCGACTGCCCTGGCGGCAGTGGTGTTGTTGCTCGGAGTTTATACCCGTCTGAATGATGCTGGGCTGGGTTGTCCGGACTGGCCTGGCTGTTATGGGTACATGTTGTGGCCAAGTGATGCAGGTGAAATCGCTCAGGCAGAAAAAATGTATCCGCAATCTGCAGTGGAAGCGGGTAAAGCCTGGCTTGAAATGCTGCACCGATATCTTGCTGCGGCGCTTGGAGCATTGGTGATTGCCCTGGCAATCATTTCCTGGCGACGCAGGGAAGTGGAGGATTACCCCTTTCGGTTGCCAACCCTGATTCTGTTCCTGGTGGTCTGGCAATCGTTTTTCGGGATGTGGTCAGTCACGCTTAAGTTATTACCGCAGGTGGTGACCTTTCATTTGTTGGCGGGGATGATCACCTTCGCACTACTCTGGGTACTGGCTTTGCGTTTGGGTAGCAGGCCCTGGCAGATAGACGTGGATGCTCAGCGACCATTACAGGGGATCAGGCCGTGGCTGGTGGTTCTGGTTATCGGGCTGCTACTACAGATAGCCCTGGGTGGATGGACCAGCTCGAATTATGCGGCGTTTGCCTGTAGTGATTTCCCCACCTGTCAAAACGAGTGGTGGCCGGAAATGGATTTCAAAAACGGCTTTGATCTGATGCAGACGGTCGGCCCCAACTACTTGGGGGGGCGACTCGAAACCGAGGCGCGGGTGGCGATACACGTCACCCATCGTCTGGGGGGGTTGGTGTTGGCAGTTTTGACGTTCATAATTGGCGGCTCCCTGATGAGAGTAAAAAATAACCAGGTGCGATTGCTGACAACAACATTGTTGATGCTTGTGGGTGGAGAGATATTACTGGGTGTGGCCAACAATCTGCTGATGGCCCCAATGCTCACTGCCCTATTACACCATTTGTTTAGCGCGCTCATTTTACTGGTGCTGGCAACCCTGGTAACGGGGATCTGGATGGCCAGGCCTGACTATGCGACGCAGGAGTGAAAATGATTAACGAAGTGGAAGTCAACGTGGAAAAAGCCAGCTGGCGGGACTATCTGGAGTTGACCAAGCCCAACGTGGTGGCGTTGATGATCCTGACAACCGTGATTGGGATGTTCCTGGCTGTGCCGGGGATGGTGCCCCTGGATGTCCTCATTCTTGGCAATCTGGGTATTGCCTTTTGTGCTGGCGCAGCAGCGGTCGTCAACCATGTGGTCGACCGGCAGATCGACACCAAAATGGCTCGCACCTTCAACCGCCCGGTTGCCAAGGGTCGGGTTGAGCCCGTTCAGGCAATGGTTTTTGCTGCCCTTCTTGGCTCCGTAGGGATGGCCGTTCTGTTGGTGTACATCAACGCGCTGACGGCCTGGCTGACACTGGCATCGTTGTTGGGTTATGCCGTGGTTTACACACTGTTTCTCAAACGTGCCACGCCCCAGAATATTGTCATTGGCGGTCTGGCGGGTGCAGCCCCTCCCCTGCTTGGCTGGACTGCGGTAACCGGTGAGATTCACGGCCATGCCCTGTTGCTGGTGCTGATTATCTTTGCCTGGACCCCGCCTCACTTCTGGGCGCTGGCAGTGCATCGCAAAGACGAATACGCCAAAGCGGACATTCCCATGCTGCCGGTAACGCACGGTGAGAAATACACCAAGCTGCACATCCTGTTGTACACGCTGATCCTGTTGGTGATCAGCGTCCTCCCCTTCGTAACCGGTATGAGTGGCTGGCTCTACCTGCTTGGTGCCGTAGTGCTGGGCGTTGGCTTCCTGTATTGGGCGATTGTGATGATGATCGGCAAGAAACCCGACTCAGGTATGGATACCTTCAAATATTCCATCATTTATCTGATGGCACTGTTTGTCATCATGCTGCTGGATCACTATCTGATTACCGTTCCGGTGTTTGTCCAGTAACCAGTAGCGAACAGGAAGGCGGAGTTTAGCGTGGTTTCTTCAAAAAGAATGGCCGTAGGCAGTGTGCGAGTGACCGTCACCATTATTCTGGCGTTCATCGGACTGGTGGTTGCAGGTTTTGCCTATAAGCTGACCCAGCCGCGCATTCTCAGTCAATCCGAGTTGAAGGCCAATGGTGCCGTGGTTCTGGATACGCCGCGCAAGTTCAGTGATTTTCAGCTGACAGACCAGAATGGAAACCCCTTTTCGCTACAGAACCTTGAGGGCAAGTGGACACTGATTTTTTTCGGGTTCACCCACTGTCCTGATGTGTGTCCGACGACCCTGGCTACAGCGGCGAAAATGTATCAGGGGCTGTCGCCGAAAGAGCGTGAACAGCTGCAGATCGTGATGATATCGCTGGATCCAGAGCGCGATACCTCCGAGCAACTGGCAAAGTATGTGCCCTACTTCAACTCTGATTTTGTAGGAGCGAGTGGCGATAAGTACGTATTGCTAAAACTGGCTACCGAATTGAATGTGGCGTTCAATAAAGTCGAGCTGGAGAACGGCGACTACACCATTGACCACAGTGGCAATCTGATTCTCATCAATCCCTACGGTCATTACCACGGTTTCTTCCGACCGCCTTTCGAGGAGAATCGCATGCAGCTGGCCTGGCGCTCCATCGCCGCCAGCTTCTAGTTTCCTCAGTACTCTTTTCTAAGCAGTGATGCCATAAACAACAGGCCTGCACTGACGACAATGGACGGCCCTGCTGGTGTGTCCATGAACCAGGATGCAGCCAATCCCATCAGTACAGACAAGCCCCCGAGCAGGCTGGCAAAAATGGCCATCTGCTCAGGATTGTGCGCAAAGCGGCGGGCGGTTGCTGCGGGAATAACCAATAGCGCGGTAATCAACAGCACCCCGACCACTTTCATCGCAATGGCAATTTCCAATGCCACGATCAGCATCAATGCGGTGCGTACGGCGGTAACCGGTACGCCCTCTACTCTTGCCAGGTCCTCGTGAATAGTAATCGCCAGTAGCGGTTTCCAGAGACGGATCAGTAGTGCGATGGCCATGGCGCCGATGACGTAGATGGTGATGACGTCCCTGGTCGTGACGGTCAGTAAGTCGCCGAACAACAGACTCAATAAATCCACCTGTACAGTGGGCATTAGTGACATGGCTACCATCCCCACGGCGAGGGAAGTATGGGAAAGAATGCCCAACAGGGTGTCAGATGCCAGTGTCTGCTGCTGTTGCAGTGCCACCAGGAGCAGAGCAAGGGCAAGGCAGACAATGACGACGGAAATGGTTGGGGCGATCGATAGCAACAGAGCCAGGGCTACCCCGAGCAGTGACGAGTGGGCAAGGGTATCGCCAAAATAAGCCATACGGCGCCAGACGATAAACGCGCCCAGTGGTCCGGTGACAACGGCAACACCAAGTCCAGCCAACAGGGCAAGGAGCAGTACCTCAATCATGGTGGCATTCCCCGGTGTGTTGGTGTGATTTTGGCGGCTCCACCACATCGCCGTGGAGATTGTGGCGATGGTTGTGATGGTGGGTGTAGGTTGCTGTTTTGGTGCCGAATAGCTCGATGAATTCCGGGCTGTTGCTCACCTGATCCGGATGCCCATGACAGCAGATATGCTGGTTGAGACAGATAACCTCATCGGTTGCAGACATCACCAGATGCAGATCGTGGGAAACCATCAATACGGCACAATGTAGTTGCTCGCGAAGTTGTCCGATGAGCCGATACAGGCTCTCCTGCCCTACCACGTCGACGCCCTGGACAGGCTCGTCAAGGACCAGCAGGTTTGGTTGTCTCAGGATCGCTCTTGCCAACAGTGCTCGTTGCAGTTCACCGCCGGAGAGAGATTGCAGGGGTTGATCCAGCAGTCGTTCAATGCCTACCTCCCGCAGTGCGCTCAGGCAGCGATCGCGATCGGGTTCAGCCAGCGCCAGAAAGCGCTTCAGGGTGATGGGCAGTGTCGGATCGAGTTGCATTTTCTGGGGCATGTAGCCGATGTGCAGGTTGTCGGCGTGGTTTATTTCCCCGGTATCGGCCTTCAGTAGCCCCAGGACAATTTTCACCAAGGTACTTTTGCCTGCGCCATTGGGGCCGATCAGGGTAATGATCTGGCCGGGTTGAATCGCCAGATTTACCCTGGAAAGGACCTGGTTACCCCTGAAAGACTTGGAAATATCTGTCAGTTGGACCAGTGGCTGACTCATGACTGGCACTCCGGGCAGAGCCCGACGATTTCGACGACTTGAGATTCAACCTTGAAATTGGTGCGAGTGGCTGTCTGAGCTATAGCGGTGTTCAGGTACTCCGCGCTGCACTCCGCAACAGAGCCACATGCCCGGCAGATTAAAAAGACGTCGTTGTGGTCACTGCCCGGGAAAGGACAGCCGATATAAGCGTTGAGAGACGCGAGTCGGTGAATCAACCCCTGCTCGAGCAAAAACTCAATGGAGCGGTATACCGTGGGGGGGAGGATGCGTTTGACGGGCGAAGATGCCAGCGTCATTTTGTCGACGATGTCGTAAGCGCCCAGCGGTCGGTGGCTTGTCCAAATAGTCTTGAACACCGCTTCACGAATAGGCGTCAGTCGTACCTGGCGGTCATCGCATAGCAGGCGTGCGCGGTTCAGAGCTGCATTGATACAACGTTTGTGGTCGTGTTGATGATAGGCCAGCCGGGAATTGGTCAACATGGCGTTGTCTTCCAAATGAAAGCGTTATTTTATAACATTGCGTAGTATTGGCAATCGTTAGAAGTCTGCTGGATCAAAGCCGTTCGAGGGAAATTGTCGAAATATTCTCTCCAACATTTACTGGCGGCTGTATTTCATTGCACATGTCATTTCCATAAATGCAACAATATAACGTATGAAAATTTCTCGATTGCTCCGGTTGTTGGTTTTGCTGCCTGTTTTTCAGGCGTTGGCTGTGTCAGCCGCGCCTGAGCAGGAGATTCTGGTGTCGATTAAACCGCTGGCGATGCTCGTTCAGGGGGTGGTCGGTGATACGTTGCCGGTCAAGGTGCTGATGCCTGGCAATGTTTCGCCCCATGATTTTTCGTTAAAGTTTTCTGATCTGCGCTCGTTAAATCAGGCTGGGTTGGTTGTTTGGGTGGGACCAGAACTTGAGAGCCCTTTGCGCAAGCCTTTGGCAGAAGAGGGCGGCCGCGTGCTCCAACTTTCTGCGTTGCCAGAGTTGCAGTGGCCGGTTTCCGAGCGGCAGGAAGATGACCACGCAGAACATGCAGGGGAGCATCATGATCACGATGAACACCATTACGGAAAAGATCCCCATCTGTGGTTGAATCCCGCAAATGCCCGAGTGGTGGCCCGGGCTATTGAGGGGCAATTGAGCCAGTTGTTCCCGGAGCATGCGGCCCTGTTCAGGGACAATCTGCAACAATTTCTGATGGCGTTGGATGACTTTGAGCGGCACGCAGACGATCACCTGGCGCCACTGCGGCATCGCGGATTTGTGGTCACGCACGATGGCTACGGACACTTTGTGCAACATTTTGGATTGCAACAACTGGCTTCTATCCAGCTGGGCAGTGGTCAGCACCAGGGGGCGCGCCACTACGCAGAAATGCTGTCCCTGGGCCCGGCGGTCACGTGTGTATTTGCTGAGCCCCAGCTCAGCAGCAAGGCGGCGGCCCACTTGGCAACCCAGTTAGGAGCAAAACTGGGTGAGTTGGACCCCCTGGGCAGGGAGATTCCGTTGGGACGGTTGAGTTATCTGGTCTTTATGGATGATCTGGTGAGCAAGTTCTCCACCTGTTTGACACCTTAATCCTGGATGGGAAGTGGATAGTAGCCCATCAACCGGCGCTGCAGTTTTTGCTGGTATTCTTCCGGAGGTCTTGCTGTGGTTGAGGGTTCGCCGGTCAGGGAAGTAAGAAGTCGCGAGACCCAGAAACGGGTTGCAGAGAAGCACAGGATATCCTGCCAGTACTGACCCTCAGTGTGGGTAAAGGGGCGCTCAACCCGATAGGCATTCAGGAGTGCCTGGCAGAGATGCTTGTCCAGTTCGCCGTTGGCCTGGCAACACCACTCATTGACCGCTTGGGCCACATCCAATAACAACCAGTCAGTGCAGCTGAAGTAAAAGCCGGATACTGCCTCCAATTTTCCGCCCTGGAAAAAAAGCTGATCTGGGAAGATGCTTCCGATCAGGGGGCCGGACGGTAAATCGGTAACAGATTCAACGGTGCGCCTGAAACGGTTCAGCTGTTCCCGGAGCAGTGATTCATTTCCTGTCGATAGCAGTGGTGATAGTTCTTCAGCCGCAAAATTGAGCCATAACAGGCTGCGGGGATTGCAATATTGTGGTTCAAATCCCTGAGATTTTGCATGCATTTTGCCGAGAAAAGAGCCTATTTGACGGCAAACTTCAATATCGCCATGTTTTGGTGAGAGACCTTCCGGCAGTTTCAGAAGCAGGGCAGGGCAGTCGCCGTAGAGTGCGACATATTCACCTTGGCTTGATGGGATGCAGGGGGTTATGGGTAAACCCAGTTGAATTAAATACGGAATCAAACTACCGGCATACTCGAGACGGTCGCGGCCACCAGGGAGCGCGGCGACAAGCAGGTAGCGCGAATTAGTTTGGGGGCTAGTGCTCCGGAAACGGCAGGTGAGATGGTTGCGGGCCTGGTAGGTGGCCTCAATGGCGGTGACTTCACCAGGAACAAACTGGTTTAGAAAGTCCCGGAGATTGTCCTTGTCCGGTGACATAAATGCCGACATGACGGAGCCCCCACCCCTAGTTACCAATCCAAGGGTAAACCCTTGCTGGGTGGAAAGAAACAATTTGCGGTATCCTTTCGCGACTCCAGCTAAAACAGAAAAATCCCGGTTATGAATACGACAACCCCGCTGATCCTGGTGGACGGATCCTCCTATCTTTACCGCGCATTTCATGCGTTGCCACCGTTGACCACCTCCTCTGGCCAGCCGACCGGTGCGGTAAAAGGTGTCGTCTCAATGGTGCGTAGACTGTTGAAGGACTATCCGGGCAGTCCGGTGGTAGTGGTATTCGATGCCAAGGGAAAGACATTTAGAGACGAACTGTTTGAATCCTACAAATCCCATCGTCCACCCATGCCGGACGATCTGAAAAAACAGATCGAGCCCATTCATCAGATCATCCGCGCCATGGGTTTGCCCTTGTTGGTGGTTGATGGTGTAGAGGCCGATGATGTCATCGGCACACTGGCGCTGGAGGCCGCAGCCGATCTGAGACCGGTAGTGATATCAACCGGCGACAAGGATATGGCGCAATTGGTGGGAGAGAAAATCACGCTGGTCAATACCATGACCGAGACCATCCTGGACCGCCAGGGCGTTATCGAAAAATTCGGTGTGCCGCCGGAGTTGATCATCGACTACCTGGCACTGATTGGGGACAAATCCGACAACATTCCTGGGGTGCCAGGAGTGGGAGAGAAGACGGCGCTTGCAATCCTCCAGAATCTGGGGGGGCTGGATGCCATTTATGGGGATCTGGAGCGGGTCCGCGAACTGGAATTCCGCGGTGCCAAGAAAATGCCGGAAAAGCTTGCCGAATACCAGGAGCAGGCGCGTCTTTCCTATCGGCTGGCGACGATCAAAACAGACGTGCAGCTGGATACCGCTGTGCAGGAGCTGCATAACGGAGAGCCGGACAACGGTAAGCTGCTCGACTGGTTCCGGCAGCTTGAATTCAAAGGTTGGATCGAAGAGTTGTTGTCAGCATCGGACGGTGCAGATACAGCATCCGTGGGTTCTGACGCAGCGGAGCGGAATTACCAGGTGATCCTTGAGGAAGAGGCTTTCCAGCAATGGTTGGAAAGGTTGCAGGCTGCGGATTTGTTCGCCTTTGATACTGAAACCACCAGCCTCGACTACATGCAGGCAAAAATTGTCGGGTTGTCCTTTGCCGTCAGCCCTCATGAGGCGGCTTATGTGCCCCTTGCCCACGATTACCTCGGTGCGCCCTCACAACTGGACAGAGGGCGGGTGCTGGAAGCATTGCAGCCTTTGCTGGAGGACCCGCAAGTGGCCAAGCTGGGACAGAATCTGAAGTACGATATGAGTGTGCTTGCCAACCATGGCATTGCCATGCGTGGTATTCGTTTTGACACCATGCTGGAATCCTACGTGCTCGATTCCACGGCGACGCGGCACGATATGGACAGTCTGGCGCTGAAATATCTGGGCGAGAAAACTGTTCATTTCGAGGATATCGCCGGCAAGGGCTCGACACAGCTCACCTTTAACCAGATTCCTCTGGAGCAGGCTGCGCCCTATGCGGCGGAAGATGCTGACATCACTTTGCGGCTGCACCAGACGCTATGGCCAAAACTGCAAGATGAGGGGCGGCTTTGCGAGGTGCTCGAGAAGATAGAAGTCCCGCTGGTTCCTGTGCTGTCGCACATCGAGCGCAATGGCGTGAAAGTGGATGCGGAACTGCTTCGCCAACAGAGCGTTGAACTGGGGGCGAGGATTGGCGAGCTGGAGCGGGAGGCATACCAGCTGGCCGGAGAAGAGTTCAATCTGGCATCACCCAAACAGCTGGGTTACATCCTGTTTGAAAAACTGAAAATTCCGGTTCAAAAGAAAACAGCGAAAGGCGCAGCTTCTACCAAAGAGGAGGTGCTGCAGGAATTGGCGCTGGACTATCCATTACCGCGTTTGCTGCTGGAGCACCGCAGCCTGTCCAAACTGAAGGCCACCTACACCGACAAGTTGCCGGGACTGATCAACCCCGCCACGGGGAGAATCCATACTTCCTATCACCAGGCGGTCACCGCCACTGGGCGCCTATCATCCTCTGACCCGAACTTACAGAATATCCCGGTCAGAACCGCAGAAGGTCGGCGCATCCGTCAGGCATTTGTAGCTACGCCAGGCAACAAGATTGTGGCGGCGGACTATTCGCAAATTGAATTGCGGATTATGGCTCACCTTTCCGGGGATCGCGGATTGCGAGAGGCCTTTGCCAAGGGGCTTGATGTTCATCGTGCGACAGCGGCAGAAGTGTTTGGAGTCGATCTTGAAGGCGTTACCAGTGAACAGCGGCGCAGTGCAAAGGCCATTAATTTTGGTCTGATCTACGGCATGTCGGCGTTTGGATTGGCTCGACAGTTGAAGATTGGCCGCAATCAGGCACAGGAATACATCGACTTGTATTTTGCCCGCTATCCCGGCGTGCAGGACTATATGAATAACATCCGCCACAGTGCCGCGGAGCAGGGCTATGTGGAAACCCTGATGGGGCGCCGGCTGTACCTGCCGGAAATCAGGTCCAGCAATGGGATGCGTCGTCAGGCGGCAGAGCGCACAGCCATTAACGCCCCGATGCAGGGGACTGCTGCTGACATCATCAAACTGGCGATGATTGCCGTGGACAACTGGCTACAGGAAGCATCGCTGAACAGCAGGGTCATCATGCAGGTACACGATGAATTGGTATTGGAGGTGCCAGAGGCTGAGCTGGAAGTGATTAGCGAGGGCCTGGTCAGCAGAATGGCCAATGCTGTGGCGCTGGAGGTACCCCTGGTTGTGGATGTGGGTGTAGGACAAAACTGGGACGAGGCCCATTAGGGCACATGATTTATAACCATATGCGACTACAGAAAGGATAAGGCTAGTAAAAAAGTATAAAAAAAGTTCCTGTTGCTGGAACTAAGTCGCTTTGGGTCTGCCTAATCAGTACGCAAGCAACATTGCTGCTTTCTCCCCAAACTAGATGCAAAGCTTGTAAATCCCCAAGCAACAGCAAAGCAAGCCCTGATCGTTTTGGTCAGGGCTTTTTCTTTTGTGTATTGTCCTCGTAAAGGCAGATGCCGAGTCGGGCTATTGCTCCGGTGAAAGCCAGCTTAGCAACAGGCTTTCCAATTCCTCAAGGCCGGTCTTCTTCAGGGAAGAAAAGGTTTGCAGGCTGATTTGGTCCCGAAAACCGGCTTTCTCCAGATCTTTGCGTACTTTCAGCAATACGGATTTAGCTGGTCCATTGTTCAGCTTGTCAGCTTTGGTGAGCAGCAGATGGACAGGCATTCCCGAGGCCCTGGCCCAGCGGATCATCTGCCAGTCGTATTCCTGTAGGGGGTGACGGATATCCATGAGCAGTACCAGTCCCTTCAGGGAGCGGCGGCGCTGCAGGTAGTCTGCCAGATGGCGATCCCACTCCTGTTTCATCGACTTGGGGACCTTTGCAAAGCCGTAGCCAGGCAGGTCCACCAATCGGCAGTCCTCCGTGAGAGAGAAAAAATTCAACAATTGGGTGCGCCCCGGGGTCTTGCTGGTACGTGCCAGCTTGGCATTGCCGGTCAGGGCATTGATGGCGCTGGACTTGCCAGCATTGGAGCGCCCAGCAAACGCGACTTCCATACCGGTGTCTTCCGGGCACTGTGACAGGGTGGGGGCACTGAGGAGAAAGTGCACTTTGCGGAAAGAAATGACGTCAGACATGGGGAATCCAGAGCGATGAAGCCGATATCAACTATTAAGATCGGGGGTGAGTTGGTATATAATGCCCCCGCTTTTTAGAAGGCAATATGAATTTGCTATTGTAGCGGAATGCAGAGAGCGGGTTAACCAATGAAAAAAATGATGATCGGAATAGCTGCCATGCTGGGTCTGAGCCTGGCCTCTTCCCTGGTTTTTGCCGGCGGTGATGCCGCTGCCGGACAAGCTAAAACAGCGATGTGTGCAGGCTGCCACGGCGCCGACGGTAACAGCGCGCTACCGAATTTCCCCAAATTGGCTGGTCAGGGCGAAAAGTACCTCACCAAACAACTGATGGATATTAAATCCGGTGCCCGGAATGTTCTCGAGATGACTGGAATGCTGAACGGCTTCTCCGATCAGGATCTGGCTGACATCGCGGCTTACTTCGCTTCCAAAAACATCCAGATGGCCGGTGCCAAGGAAGAAAACCTTGATCGCGGCGAGCGCGTCTACCGCGGCGGCAACCTGGAAACCGGTGTTCCGGCCTGTACTGGCTGTCACTCTCCGGCAGGTAACGGCAATGACCCGGCAGGTTTCCCTGCACTGGGTGGCCAGTTTGCCCAGTACACTGCCAAACAACTGCGCGCTTTCCGCACTGGTGCTGATGATCCGGAAAACACCGCAGCTCGTACCAATGATGGTGATGCGAGGATCATGCGCGGTGTTGCTGCGCACATGAGCGACGTGGAGATTGATGCGGTTGCCAACTTTATCGCTGGCCTGAAGTAATCTTCGCGAATGAGAAAGGCGGCGCAAGCCGCCTTTTTTGTGCTTGCATTTTGGGGAACCTGGGGGATCATAGTGGTCTACCTGATACGGACCCTCTCAAGATCAAAGGAAGTTAGTATGCGGCATTCTCTCACCAAGCTGTTGTTTGTTCTGGTATTACTGCCCCTGATGGCCTGCCATGCGGAAGTGGATGAGCCTTATAAGGCCGGGGTAAATTACGAAATTTTGCCGGAACCCGTGGCGACCACGGATCCTGCAAAAATCGAAGTGGTGGAAGTGTTCTGGTATGGCTGTAGCCACTGTTTTGCCTTCGAGCCGAAGATCGAGCCCTGGGCTGCATCCCTGTCAGAAGATGTGGATTTTGTCCGTATTCCGGCTGTATGGCATCCAGCGATGGGACTGCATGCCAAGGCATACTACACAGCCAGGGCACTGAAGGTTCTGGACAAGATGCATGGTGCCATTTTTGAGGCGATGAATCTTAAAAAGAAAAAATTGAGCACAGAAGATGAGATTGCCGACCTGTTTGAGGCCAATGGTATTGATCGGGAGCGATTTCTGAAGGTATTTACTTCCAAGGGAATAGAAATGGCGGTGGATCTGGCCGCAAGCAAACAGGAGCGCTACCGCATTCAGGGAACACCAGAAATGGTGGTTAATGGCAAATTTCGGGTTTCCAGTCGTGGAAATGGTAACCAGGAGGGGATGTTGAAAGTGGTGGCGTACCTCATCAAGAAAGAGCGGGCCGCCCGCCAGTAATAGCCACAATGGCCCCGGTCCGGTTTCTGGCCCGGGGTGATCCCCGTTTCTGGAATCTGTTCTGCCCAAAATTTCCAGCGGGCGACTTTGACAACGCTCCAATCCCACTTAGAATCATCCGCCTGTTTTCTTATTTTCCAGGCGGAATAGCATGAAACCGACACAAAAGCCGGCCAATCCTAATTTTTCTTCAGGTCCTTGTAGTAAGAGGCCTGGTTACGATGTTAACCAACTTGATCTAACCACTCTGGGTCGTTCGCACCGGGCGGCTATCGGCAAGACGGCGCTTGAGCGCGTCTGTGTCGAAACAGCCCAGGTTCTCGGCCTGCCGGAAGGTTACCGGGTGGGTGTGGTTCCCGCTTCCGACACCGGTGCAGTTGAAATGGCACTGTGGTCCATGCTCGGACCCCGCCCGGTGGATGTGTGTTACTGGGAGTCGTTTGGTCAGGGCTGGTTCACGGATATCATCAAACAGTTGAAGCTGGAAAATGTCGGCGAGTACTCTGCTGATTACGGCCTGCTACCTGATCTGAACCAAGTCAATCCTGCCCACGATACTGTTTTCACCTGGAATGGCACTACCTCGGGTGTGAAGGTTCCCAACGGTGATTGGATCAGTGATGATCGGGAAGGATTGACGATCTGTGATGCCACTTCGGCCGTTTTTGCCATGGACATGCCCTGGGAAAAACTGGATGTGGTGACATTCAGCTGGCAGAAGGTGTTGGGGGGTGAAGGGGCCCACGGTATGTTGGTCCTGAGCCCTCGTGCCGTGGAGCGACTGGAGAGCTACACGCCAGCTTGGCCAATGCCGAAAATTTTCCGGATGACCAAGGGCGGCAAGCTGATTGAGGGAATCTTCCGCGGTGAAACCATCAATACACCATCCATGCTTTGTGTGGCCGATTACCTCGATGCCCTGGATTGGGTTAAATCCATTGGTGGTCTGGACGCGGCCATTGCCAAGTCGAAAGAAAATCTTGCGGTGATCGAACAATTTGTTGCCGCTAATGACTGGATTGATTTCCTGGCTAAGGACCCAGCTCATCGCTCCAACACCAGCATCTGCCTGAGTCTTGATCTGGATGCAGATCAGGTGAAGAAAGTGGTGAAATTGCTCGATGCGGAAGGGGTTGCATATGATATCGGCGCTTACCGCGACGCCCCTGCCGGATTGCGGATCTGGGGTGGGGCAACGGTGGAAAAGGCCGATCTGGAGGCACTGATGCCGTGGCTGGAATGGGCCTATCGGGAAGTCTCGCAATAACGATAAATCAAAACCAAGGGGGAGTTCGGCATGTTCAAGGTACGTACATACAACCAAATCTCGGCAAAGGGTTTGGAACGATTCCCCCGAGAACGTTATGAGATCGCCAGCGAGTTCTCTCAGCCAGACGCTGTCTTGTTGCGCAGCCAAAAGCTGCATGACGAGGTGATCCCTGACAGTGTCAAAGCGGTGGCGCGGGCCGGCGCGGGTGTTAACAATATCCCGGTGGCCGACTATACCCGTCGGGGCATAGTGGTATTCAACACCCCCGGGGCCAATGCCAATGCGGTAAAGGAACTGGTCGCCTCTGCCCTGTTCATGGCCAGCCGGGATATTTTTGGCGGTATGAGTTATGTACAGGGGTTGACCCATATTACTGATGCCACAGAGATGTCCAGGCTCCTGGAAAAGGAGAAAAAACAATTTGCCGGCTGTGAAGTGGCGGGCAAACGGCTGGGCGTGGTTGGACTTGGTGCTATCGGCGCATTGGTCGCCAATATGGCTGTGGAACTGGGCATGGAGGTTCTGGGGTATGACCCGGCCATTTCCGTGGAAGCCGCATGGCGTTTATCCCGGCGGATCCAGAAGGTGGAAAATCTTCAGAGTCTGCTGGCACAGTCGGATTTCATTACTTTGCATGTGCCGGCAATCCCCGTTACTCACCATATGATCAACAGCGAGATGCTGCGCTGCGCCAAGGCGTCAGCCATTTTGCTGAACTTTGCTCGAGAGGAAGTCGTGGATATAGGGGCGGTAATCGCCGCACTGGATGGGAACCGGCTGGCCAAGTACGTCACCGACTTTCCGGTACCGGAATTGCTTGGACGTCAGGATGTACTGTTAATGCCTCACATCGGCGCCAGTACGGAAGAAGCTGAGGAGAACTGTGCGGTAATGGCCGCGGATCAGCTGATGGATTATCTGGAAAACGGCAATATCCGCAATTCCGTCAATTTTCCATCGGCAAGAATGGACCGCAACGGTGGTCACCGCCTGACTTTCTGCAATGAAAATGTTCCCGGCGTTCTGGGTCACGTACTGTCACTGCTGGCAGATCGCGGCATCAATGTGATCGATATGATGAATCAGAGTCGCGCGGATATCGCTTACAACATCATTGATGTGGAGGCCGAACCGGGTGAGGAATTGTTGGCCGCAGTTCGTGCCGTGGAAGGCGTAGTCAGGGTGCAAGCGCTTTAAGGGGGTTGAGGGGCTGAATTGGAAAGCCCCTCCCTTTCAGAACTCGAGTTGCTCTGTATCCTGTTCCAAGTCAAGCAACAGGTCCGAAACGTCTTCGAGACGTTCGCGTTTCACAAGTTCATGTAGTCTGCGGACCTTGTATTCCAGTTCCGTGAGCTGGAATACACCGGCAATCCCCAGCAATTGGTGGATGTTCTCCCTCAGATCCTGAAGATCATTTCTGGCCAACGATTCCCTGGCACTCTGCAGTAACTCATTAACTTCATGGCGAAATAGATCTGGTGAGATGTCGCCGGTTACTTCGGCGAGGGGTAGCGGATTACTTGGGATCTTAAGGTGCAGCAATTCGCAGATACTGGCCAGCAATTGGTTCTCATCGAGGGGCTTCAGTAGCAAGCCATTGGCCCCGGCATCAAACAGGGATTGCTCTTCCTGTTGCAAGATATCTGCAGTCAGGGCGATGGCAGGGATGTTGGCATTGATATTATTGCTGCGGCGCAGGGTAGAAAGTGTTTCGATGCCATTTTTCTGGGGCATGTGCACATCAATCAACAGCAGATCAAAACGATCCTGTTGGCATGCCGCCAGTGCTTCCACGCCATTATTGGCCAGAGTGCAGTAGGCCCCAAGTCTACCGAGCAGGGTATCCAGCAATAGGCGGGTGAACTGATTGTCCTCTGCAATCAGAATATTGATGCCGTCGAGTACCTGTGCGGTATCCAGATCATTGATGACTGGTGACTGATCGTTACCCGCTTCACTGAGAGCTCGATGCAATTCGGCCAGGGATGGGGGCTGGGCCAGGAAATCAACCGGTTTCAGGGCGGCTCGCTCCCTGGCGTTGAACTGCTGATAAAAATTGAATTGGGTCGATAGCAGTACCAGTTTGGCAACGGTTACATCCCTGAGTTTCAGAATCAGGGATGCCAGGTCGACACCGGGAGAAAATAGTGGTGACACACACAGGATGACCCTGTCATTTGGGCTCAGGTGAGCCGAAACGTCTACAACCTTTTCGATAGGGATTTTTGTGATGTCGCTGATGCCAAAGCGCTTCATGGCGTGGATCAGTGACTTGTCGATAAATTCGTTGCAGCTGGAAATAACCAGCCGAAAGGGCTGCAGTTGCCAGCTGCGGATCGGCAAAGCCATCGACAGAGGCAGGCGGAGTCTAAACGTTGAACCCTTCCCCTCCTGACTATGTAGCTGGACGTCGCCGTCCATCAGATCCACCAGACTTTTGACAATGGATAAGCCTAGGCCGGTACCCCCGAAACGGCGGGAGATAGAAGTGTCGGCTTGTGCGAAAGCATTGAACAGCTGGTTCTGTGCGCTCTCCGGAATACCGATTCCGGTATCCCGAATTTCGATGATGACAGCCTGGGCTTCATCGGTTTTCAGAGTGAGATAAACACCACCTTCATCCGTGAATTTGATGGCATTAGAGATCAGGTTGCTGAGAATTTGCTGGATGCGGATGGTATCACCTACGCGGTCCAGCAGCAGGTCCGGGGCATAGTCTACCCCCAGGCAAAGCCCTTTATGTTGTGCCTGGGGGCCGAACATGGCGATTACCTGCTCGGCACACTCTGCCAGATCAAGGGGTTGTTGGGTTAACACCACGGTGTTCGACTGCAGTTTTGAAAACGCCAGGATATCGTCGATCAGAGTAAGCAGTTGCAGTGCTGACTGGTCGATAATCTGGCAGTACTGGCGATCGCTTTCCGATAGTTTGGCGATATCCAGCAATCGCACAAAACCCTGTATCGAAGTGATTGGTGTCCGCAGTTCATGGCTCATGCGAGCCAGAAAATCGCTTTTGGACTGGTTGGCGGTCTCGGCAGCCTGCTTGGAAAGCTCCAGTTCCTGATTCTTAAATTGCAGGTTTTCCAGAGTATCCTGCAGCTGTCTGGTCGCCAGGCGTATGCGGTGTTCGAGAGTTTCCCGGCCTTCTGCAACGGACTCAGCCAATTGATTAATGCCTGCGGCCAAAATTGCCAGCTCATCGTTGGTGCCGGTAGCAGCTCGAACGCCGAGGTCACCTGCAGCCATCAGCTTGATGGTTTCTGTTAGTTTCCGTATCGGTGAAATGAGGGCCAGTCCCAGATAGTAGGTAAAGACGGCCGCGATCAACATGCCGATCAGGAATAGCAGTGTCGAAGTGAGCAGAATGCCTTCCTGTTCTTTCAAGAGGCTGGTGCGGTCAAGGGCAAGAATGACCCATCCCACCAGTTCCTGGTCACTGGTTTCCGGAGCAAGTTCCTCCTGATAGTCGTTGAAGTCGACACCGGACAGGTAGACGGGCTTTTTGAAATACACAAAACGGGAAGTTTGCAGGGGTTGCCGTTCCGACAGGTTCTCAGGAATCTGCTCGGAAAGGCTGCCAGTACTGAGAACCAGTGTGTCATTGCCGTCGAGAAATGCCATGCCTGCCACATCCGGAATCTGCAATGCGGTCGCCGCCGTGCCTGACAGTAACTTCATATTCCTCGTATAGAGGGAAAAGTCAGAAATGGTGGCCAGGTAGCTTGATGAGGCATCCCCCAAGCGCATCAGGTTCTGTGACAAGTCATTGCGGCGCGCCTCTACGGTGTAGAGAGTCAGCAGCATGGTGGTCAACAGTAGTGGTAGCAAGGCGACCGCGAGAAACCGATGCTGGATAGAATGGCTAAGCAGCGGGTGGCGGGTCATGGCGCCGTTTGCTCCTGTTGTTCAATGGCCCGGTAAAGCTGGTTGTCCGGTGGCAAATTGATGTTCAGGGAGCGTGCCACCGCCGGGTTAGTGCTGATGGTGAAATATCTGGGGTACTGCTCCTGTGCGTCACGCTGGTTGGGGTTGCTAAGCCAGTTTCGTACGAATTCGCCGGCCTGTTTGCCAATATCCTCCGGAGCAGAGTAGATCGATGCCAGTGCGCCGGCATTGGTGTACGCCTTGGAAAAGCCGATAACGGGTACTGTCTGTTGGAAGCTGAGGTGCAGAATCCACTTGGCGATAGCCCGGTTGAGTATGGCCTGATCGGGCAGGGCGATGAACACATCGGCCTCTTTGACCAGGGGGCGGAGAATGGCGAGAGGATTGTCCTCATGGTTCAGGTACGACTGCTTCAGGGTGATGCCTCTGGCATTGGTCAAGGCCTTCAGGTCCGCCTCGCTTTCCCTGGAGATTGGGCCGAATACTGTGCCAAAGCGGGTAGCGCGGGGTTCAAGCAGGGTCGCGAGAGAAACGATACGGTTTAATGGCTGATCAAGATAGATAACTGAAAGGGAGCGCTGGTTGGTATTCAGAGCTGGTACCTGGAGTGCGTCGTAAGCGTTTTTGGGAATGAATATACTTAAGAGCGCAGAATCGCCGCCTTGGTCAAGTGCAGTCCGGGTGGCCTTGCTACCGATGGCAACGATTAACGGATGGGGCCGCCCGAGTATCGTGCTGAGATCCTGTTGTTCAAGCGTGGCCACCTCAACAGATGTTTCTGCTGGTGATAGCTGCTCACGTAGTGCTTCGGCAGTTTCGCGATAGTAGGGGCATTGCTGGAAAGCAACAATAACACGCCGGCGTGTGCTTGGCTGGTTAGCAGCAATAACAAGCAGATAACGCCGATTACAGGCATCATTCTGAATTGTCGTGTCCTGACAACTAGTGTTTTCAATGGCCTTCCTTGGGCTCTATCTGTATTTTGGAATACGCGGTCAATTATATATCGTGTGTTAGTTAAAAATGATTAAGCAATTAGTCGAAGTCCAGTGTCAGTCGTAAAAAAAACCGGGTTTCAAAAACGTTGTTACGAGCGTGTTCCTCATAGTCATCGCCCAGATTCTGGGCGATCAGCGACAGGTTGCCCGCCGTGGTACCGACCTGAAAGTTGTAACCCAACATCAAGTCTGTGCGGACGAACTGGTCCACTGCATTACCGTCGCGCCACCTTGCATCGCTTATGTGGTAGAGGCTCAAGCCAGAGGACCAGTTCTCAGTAAATTGATGGTGCAACAGCAGGCCCGCGGTGTGGTGTGGGCTGGTATCGTTCACGTCGTTGGTGTTAATTCCCGGGTGGAAGCGGGAAATATAAAAGCTGTCTATGTCCCGGTAGCCGTAATGGGCGTTGATCAGGGTGCGTTCCGTAGGCTGATAGCGGAGCTGCAACTCAACACCGGTCACGTCCGAACGCAGAATATTGTCGCGCACGGAAAAATTCTCATTGGGGTCGAGTACCGGGATATCCACATCCAACTGTTCCTGGTACACCTCCAGACCGTCTCGGACTTCTTCCCGGTAGAGCCTCGCGTCAAAGGTCAGACCTGTGTCGGGTAACTGAGCCAGGTAACCTATCTCGTAACTGCGCAGTCGCTCCTCTTCCATGTTGTCGGCACTGCGACGAATAGCGGTAACTAAAATCTGGTCATCAAGGATATCTGCATTGTATTCCTTGGCTTCTGCCAGGGAGGGTGAGCGCTTGCCCAGGGCGTAACCCAATCGCAACGTATGAAAATCGTTGAAATGGTAATTGACCGCCAGACGACCGGAGCTAATGGTGTCAACGACAGCATTGTTTTCCATGATCAGTCCGGCATTGAACGTCCAGTGTGGACTGGGTTGCCATTCCAGATGAGAGAACAGTCTCCTGCTTGTCAGTGAGTCCTCGTCATCGCGGCCCAGAATCGTTTCTCCTTCTATGTTGTCATAGCGGATACCGGAACCCCATGTCGCACGAAGGGTCTCCGTCAACTGGAGCCGATGCTCAAATTCCAGGTCATAGCGTTCGGACTCAACTCCTCGAAAACCAGTGATGTAGTCCTGGTCCTGTATGTTCAGGCTGGGATCAATCGTCTGGAAAAAAACAGGTACCTGATCGGGGGTAACGGTAAAGCCGAGTTCTTGTGACAGTAGGTCAGATACCCGCCCCAGATTGACGTAATTCTCTCCCTCAATTTTGTTGCGGTAGAAATGCACCTGAAGTGCATCTGTGCTATTCAGGTCGCGGTTCCACTTAACAGACTGGTACTGATTTTTGAAATTGACCCGTGCATATTCATCCGGGTGGTCGGCATCTCCCCAGCCCATGTTGCTATGGCTGAAACCCGCCTGAAAGTCGAAGGTGTCGCTGATGTTCGGGGTGTACATGGTCCGCAGATCCAGTGACAGCTTTTCCTTGCCATCCTCCATGTCACCCTGGTCCTCCCCCGAACGCACGGCAGGAAATCCCTCATTGTGCTCGTAATTGAAGCTGGCCTGGTAATCGAGCTTGTCAGCGTTGCCACTGTAGCGGACGTTACTGTTGCGTGTGTGCTGTTCACCTGTGGTAGTACTAACATGCCAACCCCGGTCCTGGACCGGTTTGCGGGTAATGATGTTGACTGCCCCAAGAAATGCATTGGACCCATGGGCGGGAGCATTGGAGCCACGCACAATTTCGATGTGGTCGACATCGTCCAGGCTGATACCCAGAGAGCCCCATTCGATGCTGGCAAATACCGGATCGTAGATGGAACGACCATCCACCATGATTTCCAGGTGGTTGGGGAATTCTCGGCCGTAGCCGTGATAGGAAATGCCGTAGCGATTACCGTTGATGTAATAGGACTCGAAGCCGGGCACCAAGCGGAAGACATCTACCCAGGTCAGAGCCCCGGATGCCTTGATCATCTGCCGGTCGATGATGGTGACACTGGCAGGTACTTTGGAAAGGGGTTGCACCATGCGAGACACAGAGGTTACTGATGGCAACTCGCCCAGCACATCGTCCTCGGTGATAAATGCCCCTTCTTGGCTGTACAGCAAAGGACTAAACAACAGCCCGGCTGTGGCAGCTAGAAAACGGTTTCGGGGCATGGAGGATTCTCCAGATTTGATCTGCAAACCTGCACATTCTATGTCGTGTAGATAGGAATATCAGCCCCCGCGAAGCGCGTCAGGTGACTTTAGACATCCGTTGGTCAGGGAAGGACAATGGTCGGCCATGCGGGATAAAATGCCGGTTGCCCAAGGAGTACCTGTTTATGTCGCTGGAAGATAGCCGCCGCGAGTACCGATACGGTCGCCTCACCCGGGAGTCATTACTGGACTCCCCCTTTGCTCAGTTCAATATGTGGATGGAACAGGCCATCCACGCCAATCTTTCCGACCCTACAGCTATGTGCCTGGCTACGGTGGATGCCGAAGGCAGACCCTGGCAGCGCACGGTGCTGTTGAAAGGCATTGATGCCCGCGGCCTGCTGTTCTACACCAACCTTGGCAGCCGCAAGGCACGGGACATGGCGGGTAATCCCAATGTCAGCCTGATCTTTCCCTGGCTGGATCTAGACCGTCAGGTCATTATCGGCGGTCAGGTGGAGAAGCTGTCCAAGACTGAAGTACTGAAGTATTTCCTCAAGCGTCCCCGCGGCAGCCAGTTGGCTGCCTGGGCTTCAAAGCAGAGCTCGCGGATAACCTCCCGCCAGGCACTGGAAACCCAGTTCCTGCAAATGAAGGAAAAGTTCGCTGCCGGCGAGGTGCCGGTACCGGATTTCTGGGGTGGTTACCGGGTGGTGCCGCGGGAATTCGAATTCTGGCAGGGGGGTGAAAATCGCCTCCACGACCGCTTCCAGTATCTGCTGCAAGACGGTACTTGGAACATTTCCCGCTTGGCGCCCTGAAGTTCCGATTGGCAGCAGCCTTGCAGACTGCTAGAAGCTGTAACGGATTGCTGCGTAAAAGTTGCTGGCTTCTTCGAACTGGCCGAAGAAGGTGGTTTCCTCGCTGCCGCCAAAGCTGTTGATGCCGGTTTCCAGCAATAACTGGTCGGATGCTTTCCAGCTCACTTTGGGTCGTGCGTACCAGTCCTTGTCTGTGGGCGAGTAGTAAACGAACAGCGACCAGGTAACATTCTGGTTGTGTGTCAGCCAGGTCAGCCGGCTGGTCAGCAGTTGCCGGTATTTGTCCTTTTGGGGCATGCCGGTGGGCAGGTTATCCCGGTAGTTGTCGTAATCCTCGAGGCGCTCCACATAGTATTGCAGCGCCCCCGTCAGGTTGGGTACCAGCTCCTGTTCGTAGGCCAGTAACAGCCGTGATTCACTGTTGCTGATCAGCGGATCGTCGCCGTTGCGGTCTTCCCGGGAGTCGTAATAGCCCACTTCGGCACTGGCGATGCCCTTGCCCATATTGCCACGCAGACTGGCGCCCCATACCCGAAGTTCCGGGAAGGTGTTCTGGCCCTTATAGGGATCGTATCCATTGGGACTTTTCCAGTAGCCGTCATAGCCATAAAAAGCCACTTCAGCTCCAGCCAGATTCCGGTAGAGCCGCAACGCCAGTTCCCGGCCGTGGGGAAAATCCGGATTCACTGGCATGTCACGGCCGCTGTGATCGCCAATCAACGGGTTGTAAAAGGAGATGCGGCGACCGTCGATAAAGCGGTCGCTGTCGAACTCCGGCACATACACCACATCCAGGTTGGCGGGCTCGAAATAGAAGGCCAGTTTCACAGCGTCCGACGGGGCTTTCAGGTACTCGGTATCCCGGCCGCTGAAGAAGCTGTTCCAGTCCTTGGGAAACAGGTCATTGATAAACAGCAGGTCGCCAACTCCCCAAGTGAGAATCTGGCGCCCGGCTTTCACGTCCAGGTGCTGGTTGACCGGCATCTGAAACCAGGCCTCGCGCAGGTCAACGGGGCCGCGACCCCGGTCCAGCTGAACCGATTCGTCCCGTTGCACATCATCGAGCAGGACGTCCCCGGTGATACGGGCTATGACCTTCTCCCCGGCGTAGTCGAGAGACAGTTGTGCCCGCCCCTCACCAATGGACGTGTTGCGTTGCAACTCGTCATCGTGGGTCCGTTGGCCAACACGGGCCTCCACAAAACCGTGCAGGGAAAAGGGGCTGTACTCTGCGGTTGAAATGCTGAATGTGCTGTCCTCGCCCAGACCGGAAGGCAGTGTGGGTTCAGCATCAGCACTGCCTGGCAAACCCAGTCCGCTGGGCAGCGCCGGTCCGCTGGCAGATGGCTTGTCACCACCCAATCCCCCTGGCAGAGGCGGTTCCGCCACTGCCAGGAAGCTGGACAGGAGGGCGGAGGAAAACAGCAGAGTGTTAACAGTCCTTTTCATGATGCCATTCCGATCAACGCAGATAGTTTACCGGTGCCCGGCGCAGGTAGCGCTCGCTGAAAATTTCTTCCGGTAGGCCGACATTGTAAGTAACCGCGCTGTAGCTCATCAGGGTTTTACTGCCGCTGCGCAGGTCTTCCATGCTGGCTTTGGTGACGGTGGGATAGCCGTCGATGGTATCGACGCCCAGTGCCGTGGCCACCCGGTATTTCTCGCCGTTCTTGTCGAAGTACTCGGTCTGCACCGGAATGAAGCTGGTCTTGTGCACGTACATCACGTAGTGGGAAAACTCCACGCTGCCCGGGTCCTTGGGGGTGTGTTTCAGCACATAGTAGTTGTCGGTCACTTCCAGCAGTTCGTGACTGTCGGCGTTGATATCACGGCCGCTGACATCCTCATAGAAGTAGTCGGAACCGACAAAGCTGGTGCGCTGGTCGGAGGCGGCGATGCGTTTCACCAGATCCAGGGCGGGCAGGTACAGCCAGCGGTCATCGTCGCGATCCAGGTGTTTCCACACCAGAAACGCCATTTTGTTGACGTCCGCCGGGCGCTGGAAGAACACATAGAACTGCTGGTCACCGTTGTAGGCTTCACCGGCGATGTCATCGCTGTCGGAGACGTCCCGGCGCAGGATAGTAAAGCGGCGTTCCCGCTCCCGGCCCTGGCTGTCGGTAATGGTCATCAGCACCTGGGCGCGACCATCCTTGCCCTGGTAGTAGGCGGTCTGGTTGGTGCGGTGGACGATTTCGTCCACAGTGGGGGTGTCGGCTGCGATAGCTCCCGACAGCCACAGGGAGGCCAGCAGGCCGCTGGCAAGGGAAAGGGTTCTGGTCAGTTTCATGGCGTTACTCCTCTACCTTGAAAATCAGTTTTTTCATCAGCGTCAAAAGAGCTGGCAGGATCAGCAGGGTGGCCGCTCCGGCGCTGAGAATAATCGATGCGATGAAAATCCCTACTGTCTGGTAGGGCACCAGCGGCGCGGCTAATAGCGGCAGGAAGCCGGCGCCGAGGATAATGGCGTTGCGGGAGATGGCCCTGGCCGGTTCGCCGAACACCTGGGGCACCGCAGCCCGCCAGCTGCCGGCCTCTGTTACCAGCGAACGTGAGCGTGCCAGGAAGTGGATCGCGTAGTCCACGGCGAGGCCGAGGCTGAGGGCGCTCAATACCGCCACTGGCATATCGTAGTCCTTGCCAATCAGGCCGATGATGCCGTAGATCAAGCCCACGGTGACGGCCAGGGGGATCATCGCCAGTACCCCCAGTGTCAGTGAGCGGAACAGGGCAATCATCATGATCAGCACCACCACAAAGGAGCCGAGGAAGGCTTCCAGCATGCCGGACACCATTTTGCCCTGCCATACCACGTTGATGTAGGTGAGGCCGAACCACTGGCTGTCGATGGCCACCGGCGGCGGGTTGCTGACCAGAAAGTCATCCAGTGTCTGCACCACTGCTTCCATGTCCTTGTTATCTCCACTGCTCAGTTGCAGCCACAGCACGGTGCGGCGATAGTCGGGGGTGACGAAGTGCCACAGGTCGTGGGGTCGGTGGCTGTTCTGGTAGGTGATCAGTGTCTGGGCCACCGCGTTGGCGCTGTCCGGGATGCGGAACTGGGATTGCTCGCCCAGCTGCAGTTCCCGGTAGACGGTTTTCACCACGTCAGTCAGGGAGTTGACCTTGCCCACTTTGGGATTGCTCAGCAGGTGGGCCTGCAGGTCTTCCATCCAGCGCAATACTTCCGGCTGTTTGAACAGTTCGTTGCGCTGCTGTTGCTCCTCCAGGAACAACTGTATGTCATCCCAGCTGTAGTAGTCCTCGTCGCTGGCGTTGGACAGTTCCTGATCGGCGAGTTTGGCAAGTGCGGCCATAAAACTGTCAGCGTTGCTGGCATCACCCTGCTCAATTGCCGTGGCAAACTGTTGGTAGGGCTCACCGGTGTTGCCCATCGCCTCGCCGTCAGCCTGACGACTTGACAGCTGTTGCAGCAACGCCTGCTTGTCCACCGTGGTGGCCTGATCTGGCGCGGATAGTTCCAGATAGGCCATATAGGTGCCGCCGAAGTGTTCATTCAGTACCCGGTCGGCTACCCGTATAGGGTGTTCCGCTTCAAACCAGCGGGTGGGATTGTCGTTGACCACGATTTTGCTGATACCGTAGCCAGCCACCACTACTGCGACCAGGGTAAAGGCCATGATGACGCCGGGGCGACGGGTGGTGAGTTTGCCGGTGGCATTGAGAACGCGACCCAGGGTGCTGTGGTCTTCTTCACCCACGTGGTGGCCATAGCCCTCCAGGCGCTGCTCGTCGATCAGCATGATGTAGGCGGGGATGAACAGGATGGTCCACAGCCAGGCCAGGAATACCCCGATGGCGATGAACAGGCCGAATACCTGCACCGGCGGAATGGGGGTCAGCATCAGCGAACCGAAACCGGCCATGGTGGTCAGGGTGGTGAACAGCATGGGTGCGAACAGGGTGTTCATCACCTCTTCGATGGCTTTGCGCCGATCCTTGTACACCGGGTAGCGGTCGAAGAATTCCGACAGGATATGCACTGCATCCAGCACCGCGATGGGCATGATGAAGATCGGTATCATCGAACTCATGATGTGGATGGTGTTGCCGGTGGCAATCAGCAGTCCCATGGTGACCAGTGAACTGACCATGGCGATGATCATCGGCGATACCACCAGAATCAGTTTCTTGAAGAACCACCACAACAGCAGGAAGATCACCAGCATCGCCAGCGGTGCAGAGATGGCCATCTGGATAAACATTTCCACTCCGAAGGTGTCCTCGGCCACGGGCAGACCGGTGATATGGACTTCGTCGCCGTAATCAGCCCAGTCGCTGGTGAAATCCAGCAGTTCCGAGCGAATGCGGTAGGACAGATCCTTCTTGGTGATGGGCAGATACAGGGCCAGTGCCTGGCCGTCTTCGGATACCAGGGTACCGTTCAGGAACGGGATGTGTTGGGCGCGCTGCAATACCTGCAGTGCGTCCTCATCGCTCTTTGGCGGTGACGGCATCAGCCAGGAGAAATTGACGCTGCCGAGGCCGCCCTGCTCAATATTGTCGACAGTGGAGGGAGCGATCAGATCGATGCTGATGACCCCCTCGCCATCCCATTGCAGGCGTTTGGCGAATTCCGTCAGCTTGTAGATTCGACCCAGGGATTCAGCGTTAAACACGCCCTGGGGATTGCGGTGGTTGATGATCCCCACCACCACGATATCGCTGAGAGCGAAGCGCTCCTTGGCCTCATGGTGAAATACCCGCACCGGTTCATCCTGGGAAAGCATGTTCTCGGGATCGGTGTCCACGGTGATGTGGTGGAACGGCTGAAATTTCTCCGGCCAGATAGAGGGTACCGCGGCCAGCGTGATCACCAGCAGGGTAGAGATCGCCATTACCCATGTCACGGCCTTGGGGCGGTTCAGCGCCAGATGAACCATTCCTGCGCAGAGCTTGTTGAGCATAGTGTTTTCGTTCCCTGGTTAATGCTTGACCAATACTTTAGATGTGTCTAATATTAGGTTTGACTCATATTAGAGTCAACTAATATTTATTCTATCCGTGTAGATCCGCCCATGAATAACAGTATGGATTTGGAAATGATGCAAGCCAATGCGCTCAAGGCGGCGGCATTGCTGAAGTCCCTGGCTAACCCGTCCCGGTTGATGGTGCTCTGTGCACTGATTACCCGGGAATACACCGTTTCCGAACTGGAAGAGTTGACTGGCCTCAGCCAGTCCGCCTTGTCCCAGCATTTGGCCCGCCTGCGGGATGAGGACATTGTCAGTTCCCGGCGGGATGCGCAGCGGGTGTTTTATCGGTTATCCAATCCCCATGTGGCGGCCATCCTGGAAACCATGCATGGCATTTATTGCGGTGTCGATGCTCTGCAGCCGCGATCAACAGATATCTAGAGGGAATCATTATGGCCAAGATTGTGATTATGGGTGCGGGTATCGGCGGTGTCTCGCTGGCCTATGAGTTGCGTGAAGCGCTGGGTGCGGAAAACGAGATTGTAGTGGTTTCAGATTCTCCGGAATTCCAGTTTGTCCCCTCCAACCCCTGGGTGGCGGTGGACTGGCGCAAGCGCAAGGATGTGGTGATCGAAATCGAGCCCTGCCTGAAGCGCAAGAAAATCGGGTTTTCCTCGGTGGGCGTGAAAAAAGTTCATCCGCAACAGAACCAGGTCGAACTGAACGATGGTTCCATGATGGATTATGACTACCTGGCCATTGCGACCGGTCCAAGACTGGCATTTGATGAAATTGAGGGTTTGGGACCGGTTAACGGTTACACCGAATCCGTCTGTCATGTGGATCATGCAGTCACTGCACGGGAAAAATGGGAAAAGTTTGTCGAGGAACCCGGTCCCGTGGTCATTGGTGCGGCACAGATGGCTTCCTGCTTTGGTCCTGCCTATGAGTTTTCCTTTATCGTCGATGCGGACCTGCGCAAGCGCAAGCTGCGCCACAAGGTGCCGATTACCTATATCACTTCAGAACCCTATGTCGGACATATGGGGCTGGATGGCGTGGGCGACTCCAAAAGTCTGATGGAAAGTGAATTCCGTGAGCGTCACATCAATTGGATTACCAATGCCAGGATCGTCAAGATCGAGGATGGCACCATGACTGTGGCGGAGCACAACGACAGTGGTGAGGAGATCAAGCGCCACGAACTGCCGTTCAAGTATTCCATGATCCTGCCTGCCTTTACCGGCATCGATGCGGTTCGGGATGTGGATGGGTTGGTCAACCCGCGCGGGTTCGTGGTCGTCGATGACCAGCAGCGCAACCCGACCTATCCGAACATTTACGCCGTCGGCGTCTGTGTGGCCATTGCTCCTCAGAAACCTACCCCGGTGCCCACCGGTGTGCCGAAAACCGGTTACATGATCGAGTCGATGGTGGCCGCTACGGTGAAAAACATCCGTTCCTGCATCGCCGGAGAGCAACCGGTGGCAGAAGCCACCTGGAATACCATCTGCCTGGCGGACATGGGTGACACCGGTATGGCTTTTGTGGCGTTGCCGCAAATTCCGCCGCGCAATGTTACCTGGGCAAGAAAGGGCAAATGGGTGCACCTGGCGAAAATCGGGTTTGAAAAATATTTCATGCGCAAGGTGCGCAAGGGCGATACTGATCCCATCCACGAGAAGTTCATTCTCAAGATGATGGGCATTGAAAAGCTGAAATAATGCGGAGGTGTTTATGAACGTGGATAGACTGATTTTCACCATCGCCGGGCTGTTTATCCTGCTCAGTCTGCTGCTGAGCCAGATACATTCAGTGTACTGGTTGTGGTTCACCGCCTTTGTGGGAGCCAATATGTTCCAGGCTTCTTTCACCGGTTTCTGCCCCATGGCGATACTGTTGAAAAAGCTCGGCGTACAGAGCGGCTGTGCCTTTAGGTAGGCACAACTACCGCAGCCATAAAAAAACCCGGCTAAGGCCGGGTTTTTTTATGGAAGGAAACGCTTACTTGCGTTTCATCGACATAAAGAATTCATCATTGGTTTTGGAATCCTTCAGTTTGTCGATCAGGAACTCAATGGCATCCGCATCTTCCATGCCGTGCAACAGCTTGCGCAGGATCCAGGCGCGTTGGAGTTCTTCTTCGCCCATCAGCAGGTCCTCGCGACGGGTGCCGGAACGACGGATATTGATGGCAGGGTAGACACGCTTTTCCGCTACTTTGCGGTCAAGATGCAGTTCCATGTTGCCGGTTCCTTTGAATTCTTCGTAGATCACTTCATCCATCTTGGAACCGGTTTCCACCAACGCGGTGGCGATAATGGTCAGGCTGCCACCCTGCTCGATATTGCGCGCGGCGCCGAAGAAGCGCTTGGGGCGCTCCAGGGCGTGGGCGTCCACACCACCGGTCAGTACCTTGCCTGAGGAGGGTTGTACAGTGTTGTAAGCGCGGGCCAGACGGGTGATGGAGTCGAGCAGAATCACCACGTCTTTTTTGTGCTCCACCAGGCGCTTGGCTTTTTCAATCACCATGTCGGCAACCTGCACGTGGCGTGCGGGTGGCTCGTCAAAAGTGGAGGCGATCACTTCACCGCGCACAGAGCGCTGCATCTCGGTCACTTCCTCGGGACGCTCGTCGATTAGCAGTACGATCATGTAACACTCGGGGTTGTTACGGATGATCGCCTGTGCGGTGTGCTGCATGAGAATGGTTTTACCGGCTTTGGGCGGTGCCACAATCAGGCCGCGCTGGCCTTTGCCGATGGGGGAAATCAGGTCGATGATGCGCCCGGTGAGATCTTCTGTAGAGCCGTTGCCTGCTTCCAGTACCAAGCGCTCGTCGGGAAACAGGGGGGTCAGGTTTTCAAACAGGATCTTGTTGCGGGCGTTTTCCGGCTTTTCGAAATTGATTTCGTCCAGCTTGAGCATTGCGAAGTAACGCTCTCCCTCCTTCGGGGGCCGGATCTTGCCGGAAATACTGTCGCCGGTGCGCAGGTTGAAGCGGCGAATCTGGCTGGGTGAGACGTAGATATCATCGGGACCTGCCAGGTAGGAACTGTCTGCCGACCTCAGGAACCCGAAACCATCCGGCAGGATTTCGAGAACCCCATCTCCGTAGATGTCCTCACCGCTTTTGGCATGGCGCTTGAGGATGCTGAAAATGACGTCTTGTTTGCGGGAGCGGGCTAGGCTGTCGAGACCGATGTCTTCCGCAATCTTCAGGAGCTCGTCGATGGGTTTGGTTTTGAGTTCGGTTAAATTCATAAGTGCAGACATAGAGGTTTTGTGGAACTGGGACTGGCCGACAGCCGGTCGGAGATTAAATTGGTGTCCTGGAAGGGCGTATTGGAATTTTTTTTGCTAGTTCTTAATGCTCGTCGAAGGACATCGACAGGATTGAGGTGCAGTATAGGCGCGGCCTGTATAAAGCGCAATAACTACTGCGGTGGCGCTTTGCGGCCACCGCAGGCAATTATTTTCAGAGACTGGCGTCAATAAACTCCACCAGCTGGGTCTTGGAAAGAGCGCCAACTTTGGTGGCTTCGATGTTGCCATCCTTGAACAGGATCAGGGTGGGGATGCCGCGCACGTTGAATTTGGCGGGGGTCTCCATGTTGGAATCCACATCCATCTTGCAAATTTTTACCTTGCCGGCGTATTCATCCGCCAGCTCGTCCAGAATCGGGGCAATCATTTTGCAGGGGCCACACCAGGCTGCCCAGAAATCGACCAGTACCGGGGAGCTCACATCCAGCACTTCGCTGGCGAAACTGGCATCGGTAATGTGAACGATGTTGTCGCTCATGGGGATTCTCCAGATTTAGATAGGTTAATGTCTATTGAATGGTAAGGGGGTAGAATTGCCCTGAATCATAACACTCGTGCGCAGCCAGTAACAAATGCCGCGCCGGGTCAATCGACCCCTGGAAGCAACGCCGTTGAACAGCTTTCCCGAACAGGATCAGACCCTCGCCGCCATCGATTTGGGCTCCAACAGTTTTCATATGATTGTAGCCAGGGTTAACCATGGCGAGATGCGCCCGGTGGAGCGATTTGGTGAACGGGTGCAGCTGGCGGCCGAAATGAAAAATGGCCGCCTGGCACCGGATGCCATAGCCCGGGGGCTGGCCTGTTTGGCCCGCTTCCGTCAGGTTCTCGACAAGCTGCAACCCCATCAGGTGAGGGTTGTGGGAACCAATGCCCTGCGGGCAGCAAAAAATGCCCAGTTGTTTATCAAACCCGCAGAGGCCTTGCTGGGGCAGACTGTGGAAGTGGTCTCCGGGCGAGAGGAGGCTCGCCTGATATACCTGGGCGTGGCCCATACCCTTGCCGATGATGACGATGCCCGACTGGTAGTGGACATCGGTGGTGGTAGTACCGAGTTTGTTATTGGCCAGCGATTTGAATCCCGCCTGCGGGAAAGCCTGCACATGGGCTGTGTCACCTACCGCGATCGTTTTTTCAGCCAGGGAAAAATTTCCGCCAAACGCTTTGCCAAGGCTTATCAGGCCGCTTACCAGGAAGTCTTGCGCATCCGAAAGGACTACAAAACCCTGGGTTGGGACAACGCGGTGGGTTCTTCCGGCACCATGCGCAGCGCCGAAGTAATCGTTGTACAGAAGGGGTGGTCGGAAGAGGGACTCACCGTAGAGAGCCTGGCCCAGCTGCGCAAACTTCTGCTTTCTCACGATCATATTGAGGAGTTGGATCTGCCGGGACTCAGTGAGCGCCGGCGAGGTGTCATTGTGCCTGGTGTCGCCATTATCAGTGGCATATTCGACGCCCTGGGCATCGAGCATATGCATACATCACCCGGTGCCCTGCGGGAGGGGGTGATCTACGAGATGATGGGCCGTCTGGAACACGAGGACGTGCGGGAGCGCACGGTTTCGGCACTGATGCGCCGCGCCGAAGTGGACCAGCAGAATGCCGACCAGGTAGAGGCCATGGCCATGTTGTTATTTGATGTGGTCGCCCCCACCTGGCAACTGATCGACGCGGATCGCTCACTGCTGCGCTGGGCTGCACGCCTCCACGAGGTGGGTTTGAGTATTGCCCACAGCCAGTTCCACAAACACGGCCAATACCTGATAGAGCACTCCGATCTGCCGGGCTTCAGCAAGCAGATGCAGCGGCTGCTGGCACTGCTGGTGCGGAGCCACCGGCAGCGTTTCCCGGTGGAGGAGTTTGTTCCTTTCGATGACCAGCAGACCCGTCATCTACAGCGACTCTGTGCGCTGTTGCGGCTGGCGGTGTTGTTCAAATATGTCAGCCCGGTGGAGGGGGAACCGTCGTTTTCCAACCGTGCCAGCGAAGCTGGCCTCGACTTCTATTTCGACCCGGGCTGGCTGGCCCGGCACCCTCTGACCAGCGAAGCTCTTGCCTCGGAACAGCGGGTGCTGAAAAAGATCGGGTTTCAACTGGGGCTGAACAGAGCCTAGTCGCTGAGGTTTTCCAGCAGGTCCAACTGGGCTGAATGTCTTTTCTCTCCCGCCTTGGGGATGTTGAGCAGATAGTTGCCATCCGACTGTAATTCCCAGCTTTGACAGTTGTCCTGCAAATAGCTCTGCAGATCGCTGCGAATTCGCGCCTGCAGGCGACCGCTGAGGACTGGGAAACAGATCTCCACACGATGCATCAGGTTGCGCTCCATGGCATCGGCACTGGAACAGAACACCTTCGGCGTGGCGTTGTGGAAGTAATAGACCCGGGAGTGCTCCAGGAAGCGGCCCACAATCGAACGTACCCGAATATTTTCAGATACCCCCTCAAGCCCCGGTCTCAGGCAGCACATGCCGCGAATGATCAGATCAATCTTGACCCCTGCGATACTGGCCTCGTAGAGGGAGGTGATGATTTTCGGTTCGGTCAGAGCGTTCACTTTGATAATGATGTGCGCCTCCTTGCCCTGGCGAGCGGCTTCCGCCTCGGCTTCAATCAGCCGCACCAGGTTCTTTTTCAGGGTGAAAGGCGCACTGAACAGGGTCTTGATGCGCTCGGCCTTACCCATGCCGGTGAGCTGCTGGAAGATTTTGTGCACGTCACTGCACAGGTCGGGGTCGGCACTGAGCAGGCTGTAATCCGTGTACAGGCGGGCGTTGCCGGCGTGGTAGTTGCCGGTCCCCAGATGAACATAGCGGCGCAACTGGTTGCCCTCCCTGCGCACCATCAGCAGGGCCTTGGCATGGGTCTTGTAGCCTACCACCCCGTAAGTCACCACTGCGCCCGCTTCCTGCAGGTGGGAGGCCAGTTGCAGGTTCTCCTCCTCGTCGAAACGGGCGCGTAATTCGATCACCGTGGTCACTTCCTTGCCGGCTCGGGCGGCTTCTGCCAGCGCATCGACGACTTCCGAGGAAGAGCCGGTGCGGTACAGGGTCATCTTAATGGACAACACAGCCGGGTCCTTGGCCGCCTGGCGCAACAGATCGATGATCGGGGTAAAGGACTGGAACGGGTGATACAGCAGGATGTCCTCTTTTCTGACGATATCGAGGATATTGGTATCCTCGCCGCGCAGTGCTTTGGGGATGGAGGGAATAAAGGGCGGGAACACGAGTTCGGCGCGATTGAGCATCGGCCGCAGCTGCATCATCCGGCCCAGGTTTACCGGTCCGTCCACCCGGTACAGTTCGCCGTGTGAGAGGTTGTACTGTTCCAGCAGAAAATTGACCAGTTCATCCGGACATTTCTGGTCCACTTCCAGTCGCACGGCGCTGCCAAAGCGTCGGGAGTGCAGCTCCCCGCGCAATGCACGGGCGATGTCCTCCACTTCGGCGGCATTCAGGTCGAGGTCGGCGTCGCGGGTGATGCGGAACTGGTAACAACCGGTGGCGGTCATGCCGTTGAACAGGTCGTCGATGTGGGCGTGAATCAGCGAGGACAGCAGCACGAAATTATCGCCGTCGACACAGAGTTCATCCGGAACCCGTACCAGGCGCGGCAGTGAGCGGGGTGCAGGGACGATGGCCATACCGCTGTCGCGCCCAAAGGCATCCTTGCCTTCCAAGGAAACGATAAAGTTGAGACTTTTGTTGACCAACCGTGGAAACGGGTGTGCCGGATCGAGTCCGATCGGGCTAATGACCGGCATCACCTGGTTGCGGAAATAGTCCTGGGCCCAGCTGGCCATATCCGGACTCCAGCGGGAGCGGTTGAGGACACGGATGTTCTGCTTTTCCAGCGCCGGCAGTAGCACCTGATTGAGAATATGGTATTGCTTGTCGGTAGCCGCCTTGCACTGGTCGCTGAGAATATCGAGCACATCCTTGGGCCGCATGCCGTCAATGCTGACCATTTCCCGGGCGAAGCTGATTTGCCGCTTCAGCCCCGCCAGGCGGATTTCGAAAAATTCGTCCATGTTGCTGTTGAAGATCATCAGGAACTGGAACCGTTCCAGCAGTGGATAATCCTCATTCAGCGCCTGCTCTAGCACCCGCAGGTTAAATTGCATCAGGCTCATGTGGCGGTTGATGAAATAGCGGGCGTTGTTGAGATCGGTCTTTTCCGCAGTCAATGCAGACTCCTGGGCAGAATGTTCCGGCGGCTCGGGTAAATTGTTCATGGGCTCTATCCTTGGCAGGTCATTCCCATTTTCCGAGCAAAATATGACACTTTTTGGACAATCGTGTGACGATTGTTCATCCCACAGGCAGAGGGCACTGAACCCATGGGACAAATGCTCCTCTAAGGCTGCATGGTCTGATCTGCCACAACAGGAGTGGGAATGCCCGTCAAAAAAATAGCCGCCTTGTTAGTTATAGCCCTGGTTATAGGCGCTTACATGGTTTTTGACGGTGAGCAATACCTGCATCCCGACTTTTACCAATCCCTTTACGCCAGCAAACCACTGCTTACCGCAGCGGTATATTTTCTGATTTATGTGATCGCGACCGGCTTTTCACTGCCGGGGGCGGCGCTGTTGACGGTGATTGCGGGGATGATTTTTGGGCTGTGGACTGGCGTGTTACTGGTGTCTTTTGCCAGCTCGTTGGGAGCCACCCTGGCGTTCCTGGTGTCGCGCCTGTTGCTGAGGGACTGGGTTCAGGACCGCTTCCGCAACCAACTGGTCACCGCTAACCGGGGCATCGAGCGAGATGGCGCGTTTTACCTGTTTTCCCTACGGTTGATTCCGGTTATCCCATTCTGGATGATCAATCTGGTGATGGGCCTGACCCCCATGCCGGCATTCCGTTTCTATTGGGTCAGTCAGTTGGGCATGCTGGCGGGCACCATCGTCTATGTTAATGCCGGTGCGCAAATCGGCTCCCTGGAAGAGTTCTCTGCTGCCGGCTTGCTGACGCCCGGCCTGCTGTTGTCATTCCTGCTGCTGGCCATATTCCCCTATTTCGCCAGATGGGGGCTGGAGACATACAAGCGCCGTCGGGCCTATCGCGACTTTACCCGGCCCGCAAAATTTGATCGCAATCTGGTTGTGATAGGTGCCGGCAGCGCCGGATTGGTGAGCGCCTACATCGCTGCTGCGGTAAAGGCCAAGGTAACGTTGATAGAAAAGTCGCGCATGGGCGGGGATTGCCTGAATACCGGCTGTGTACCCAGCAAATCGCTGATTCGGGCTGCGCGCACGGTAGCGGAAATTCGTGCCGCTGATGAGCTCGGTATTTCCGTAGCAGAACCCAAAGTGGATTTTGCCCGGGTTATGGCCAGGGTCAGGAAAGTGGTCAGGCAAGTGGAACACCACGATTCCGTGGAGCGCTATACCGCGCTGGGCGTCGACTGTGTGCAGGGGGCGGCCATGCTGAAGTCTCCCTGGGAAGTGGCGGTCAACGGCCAGGTGATTAGCACCCGCAACATTATTATTGCCACGGGGGCCAGCCCGATCGTGCCGCCGATTCCCGGATTGGCAGAACTGGACTATCTGACGTCCGAGAACCTGTGGGAATTGAATGAATTACCCGGGCGTTTGTTGGTGATGGGTGCTGGTCCCATCGGCTGCGAAATGGCGCAGGCATTTCAACGATTGGGGGCCAAAGTGGTTCTGGTAGGGCCACGAATGCTTCCGAAAGAGGATGAAGATGTTGCCGCAGCGGTACAGGACGGACTGGAAAAGGATGGCGTCGAAGTCATCCTGGGTTGGCGGGTAAAGTCCTTCGAGCAGCGCGACGGCGAAACCGTCGCCACCATTGCCAGCGAGGATGGTGCTCGGGAAATTCCATTTGACCGTGTGTTGGTGGCACTGGGCCGGCGTGCGCATACAGAAAGTCTCGGTCTGGATGCGCTGGATATCGAACGCAATGCCAACGGCACCCTGGTAGTGGATGAGTATCTGCGCACCCGCTTTCCCAATATCTACGCCTGCGGTGATGTGGCGGGTCCCTACCAGTTCACCCACGCCGCTTCACACCAAGCCTGGTATGCCGCAGTCAACGCCCTGTTCGGGCGCTTCAAAAAATTCCGGGTGGATTACCGGGTCATACCCCGAGTGACATTCACCGAGCCGGAGGCAGCACAGGTGGGTCTGACGGAGAGAGAAGCCCGCGAACAGGGCGTCGAGTTCGAGGTAAGCCGCTACGGTATCGACGACCTCGATCGCGCCCTTGCTGACAACAGCGCACAGGGTTTCGTCAAAGTGCTCACTGTTCCCGGCAAAGACAGGATTCTCGGGGCAACTGTGGTGGGCAGCCATGCCGGGGAATTGCTGGCGGAATTGGTACTGGCCATGAAACAGGGTATTGGCCTGAAGAAAATTCTCGGTACCATTCACAGTTATCCCACCCTCAGCGAAGCCAACAAATATGCAGCGGGTAACTGGCAGCGCCAACACAGCCCCCAGCGACTGCTGGCCTGGGTGGAAAAATACCATCGCTGGCAACGCAGTGAATGAAAATTGATTGAAGGCGTATAGCAATATGTATGAGAGCGTGAAGGATTACTACGGCAAGGAACTACAGGGTTCCGGTGACCTTAAAACCGATGCCTGCTGTACCGTGGACAACATGCCGAATCACCTCAAGCCAATCCTGGCAAAAATACACCCGGAGGTGAGTGGCAAATACTATGGCTGTGGCCTGGTCGCTCCCGATCTTCTCGAAGGGCTGCGCATTCTGGACCTCGGCAGCGGTTCTGGCCAGGATTGTTACGTGCTATCCGCCATGGTGGGCGCCGATGGAGAAGTGGTCGGCGTGGATATGACCGAGGAGCAGCTCGCAGTGGCGAATAGGCACATTGATCATCACCGCGAGGCCTTCGGTTTTGCCAAAGCCAACGTGCGATTCCTGAAAGGTTATATCGAACAGCTCGACAAACTGGATCTGGAGGATGGCAGTTTTGATGTGATTGTCTCCAACTGCGTCATCAATCTGTCCCCGGACAAGCGGGCGGTTCTGGAGCAGGCACACAGGTTGTTGAAGCCGGGCGGCGAACTGTATTTCTCCGATGTCTACGCGGACTGCAGGGTGCCGGAAAACCTGCGTGATGACCCGGTACTGTACGGGGAATGTCTGGCCGGAGCCCTTTACTGGAACGATTTCCTCAATCTGGCCAAAAGTGCAGGATTTGCAGACCCCAGATTGGTGGATGATCGACCGCTGGCCGTAGGTAGTGACGAGATACGAGAGAAACTGGGTAATGTGAATTTCTACTCGGCGACATATCGTTTGTTCAAACTGGATGATCTGGAGCCAGCCTGCGAGGATTACGGCCAAACGGTTACTTACCGCGGCACGATCCCCCACGCACCGGACAGTTTTTTACTCGATAAACACCACCTGATCGAAACAGGAAAACCTTTTCCGGTTTGTGGTAACAGCTACCGTATGTTGCACGATACCCGCTTTTGGCCGCATTTCGAGTTTCAGGGGAATTTTGAAAAACACTTCGGTATTTTCAAAGATTGCGGCACCAGCCTGCCGTTTGATAATGGTGTCAAGAAATCTGGCGGTTGTTGCTAAAACCTGAAATTATTCAGAAAAATATTCCAGCACCGAATTTAAAAACCGGTGGCCTTTTTCCGTTGGTCGAATCATTTTATCCGGTTTTTCAATAAAACCTTTTTTTGCTAATTCTTCACAAACTGGTTCGATTTTTCTGAAAGACAGTCCGGTACGATCGGAAAAATAATCTTTTGGCACGCCGGCATTCAGGCGCAGGGCATTCATCATGAATTCCAGTGCGAGTTCACTATTATCAATTTGTTGGCAGCTGGCGATAAACGAGTTTTCCCGCTGCAAATAATCCGTCGGGTGACGGGTTTTTGTGGTGCGGATAATACGCTGTTCATCGGGCAGGGTAATTTTTCCGTGTGCGCCGGCACCGATGCCTAAATAGTCCCCGAAGTGCCAGTAATTTTTATTGTGTTCTGACTCGTTTTTATTGCGGCAAAACGCTGACACTTCGTATTGATAAAAATTATTTTCATTTAATTTTTTCAGACCGGCTTCCTGGATATTTTCCAGTATTTCATCTTTCGGTAATTGCGGTGGCCGTCGGTAAAATTCCGTATTGGGCTCAATGGTCAGTTGATACCAGGAAATATGGGTTGGCTTCAGATCGATAGCCTGCTGTAGATCTGCCAAAGCTTCCTCTTCCGTCTGCCCCGGCAGTCCGTGCATCAGGTCCAGGTTGAAATTGTCGAAGCCGGCTTCGCGGGCCATGGCCACCGCTGCAAGAGCATTTTCGCCGCTGTGTATACGCCCCAGTTTTTGCAGGTGCAGGTCGTTGAAGCTCTGGATGCCAATGGACAGGCGATTGACTCCCACACTGCGGTAGCCGCTGAATTTTTCCTGTTCGAACGTGCCGGGGTTTGCTTCAAGGGTGATCTCGATGTTCTCGCTAAAACCGATACGCCTCCGGGCGGCCTGGATGATTCGACCGATATTGTCGGCGGAAAACAGGCTGGGGGTGCCGCCGCCAAAAAAGATGGACTGCAGGGGGCGGCCCTGTGCATAAGGGAGCTCTATCTCCAGCTCGCGGATCAGTGCCTGGACGTATTCCTCTTCGGGTAGTGATTCCCCGGCAGCGTGTGAGTTGAAATCGCAATAGGGGCACTTGCGCACACACCAGGGGATGTGCACGTAGAGCGACAGGGGGGGAAGAAACAGGGGGGCCGACCGCATAGGCGCCATTCTAGCACTTTGGGGGGTGTTTTGAGGCCGGCCCCGTGTCAGGTGGTGACGAGCTGTTCTTCAACGGTTACACGCTTGCGCTGGAAGGCGTAGTAATACAGGAGAATGATGGCCCCTATGGAGAACGGGATCATTGCCAGGTATTTGCCCTCGAAAAGCCCGAAAACAAGAAGTTCATCAAAGCCAAAAAATTCGCTGATCATCCACAGGGAATTGGCGCTGATCCAGCAGGCGACCGCCAGGTTGTGAGCCAGTTCGGCCGCGAGGTGGCGGGTACGCCAGGCAATAAACATCGCCACGCTCAGAGTTGGCACGATCATCAGCAGGCCGAGCAGCTTCCACACCATGCACCAGCTGATATCCTTGACCAGCCAAAAAACAATGTGCAGGTTTTCCATCCGGCGGTGTCTGGCCGGGACTTGGTACATCGGTTCGTCTTGTCTCATGTCAAAGTGACTCCGAACAGTTGAATGCCACAGGTCGGCAACGGCTTTTCCGGTGTATGTGTATCTTTGAGTACAGTAGCCAATGGCTTGGTGGCACTAGGGCGCAATTGAACATTCGAATCAGAGCAAAGGCAACTGAGATAAAAACAGCCCGGAAAGAGGAGCCAGCCCATCAATGCCGTTATTGGCTGTCGGTTTCAGATCAGTCTAGAAAGAATAAGAGATCGACAGGGAGCCGTATTGGTGGGGGTCTTCCTGCTCCTCAAATTCACGGGTGCGGAAAACTTTTGCATAGGAAATTTTCCAGCCGTCCACCAGAAAGCTGAAACCGATAGCGGCATCCGCAACCACAGGGCGCCGGTCGACGCTATGGCTGTCCTCGAAAGTATTGCCATCGAGAAAAATATCCCGGGCGACCAGACGGGTGTCCACAGACACAAAGGCATGCAGGCCGCAGATCCAGCGCTGGCAGTAACGTGCGTCACCGCGCCCGGGGGCGCTATTGTCTCCCCCGGGCCGCAGGGAGGCGGTTCCAAAGTCCTGTGGCAGTCGCCAGCCGATGCGGTACTCGCCGCCAAAGTTGAGATAGGTGGCCACGTTGCCGAGACTGACGCCACTGTGGGCAATGAAATCCTGGTGTGGCCAGTGATCCGAGAGTTTGAAGCGTTGCTTGTGTTCGTATACCAGCTGTAATCCCAGTTCATTTTCCAGTTGGTTATCCCAGCCATTGAACTTGTCGATATCGCGAATCTCGTGGATGAAATCCTGCCCCTCCTCCGCCAGGGACGCCGGACCGACCATGCCAACATTCAGTTCCAGGCTGTCCAGTTGTTCTTCATCTCGAACGTGATAGGCGAAACCGAGATAGAGAAACCCGGCGTAGGGCCGATCGTCCTCCAGCAACTCCCGGGCCTCCTTGTCTGTGGGGGTAAACATCAGTTGGCCGAAGCTGACCACCAGGTTGCGTTGCAACTCTTCTTCATCCTTGAGTCCGTGGAAAAATCGCAACCGGCGGTTGGTGCTGCGCACCCAGCCGGGCAGGCTGGGATCTTCCAGATAGGAGGTGAGGTCCGGCGAGTTGCAGGAAAAACGAATGCCGTTGGTGTAGTAACGGTCTGTTTCACCAAACAGATCATTCTCCAGATACAGATTCAGTGTCTCACAGAATCTCGGACGCTCCTCCCCGGCCAGGCAGAACAGTGGCAGTGACGCGAGGATGAGTGCAATCAGTGGTCTCATGGGATTGGCCGGGGAAACAGTCTTCATCATAGCGGCAAAGGCGCCATTGAATAACACCCATGAGACCGGCAAGATGCTTCATCGTTTCATTTGGAGATCGCTGTGAAAGGAAAAGGATGGTCGGACCTGATGCGTTCACGGCGTTTTCTGCCGCTGTTCCTGACCCAGTTCTTCGGAGCACTCAACGACAATCTCTACAAGAACGCCCTGCTGGTGATCATCGTCAGCGCCGGAATAGCTGGAACAGGTAATGTGAACACGGTCGTCAACCTGGCTGCGGGGCTGTTCATATTGCCGTTCTTCCTATTCTCAGCCCTGGCGGGGCAGATGGCCGACAAGTATGAAAAGTCTCGCATCATTCGCCAAATCAAACTGGCCGAGATCGTCATTATGCTGCTCGGCGGTTTGGCGTTCCTGGTCGGCTCCCTGTGGATGCTGTTGGGGGTACTGTTCCTGATGGGCACCCAGTCGGCATTTTTCGGTCCGGTGAAATACGCCATCCTGCCGCAGCATCTGGCGGAGGACGAGTTGGTGGCCGGTAACGCCAGGGTCGGCATGGGCACGTTTGTATCGATTCTGATCGGCACCATTGCCGGCAGCCTGATCGGTGGTTCCTCCAACGCCCAGTGGCTGGCAGGCGCGGTAGTGATTGTGGTGGCTCTGGTGGGCTGGCTGAGCAGTCGCGCCATCCCTCTGGCAGAGCCCCGTGCCGAGGGGCTGAAACTGGACTGGAATGCCCCGCGGATCAGCTGGCAGTTGATCCGGCTGGCGGCGGAAAAGCGCACGGTATTTCTGCCCATCTTGGGCATTTCATGGTTCTGGATGTTAGGCGCCAGCTACCTGACCCAGATGCCCAATTTTACGGTGACAGTATTGAAGGGAGAGCCCGGAGTAATCGCCCTGGTGCTGTCTGCCTTTACCATCGGCGTGGCGGTGGGTTCCATGCTCTGTGACCGGCTCAGTGGCCCGCGGGTGGAAATCGGGCTGGTGCCCCTGGGTGCCATTGGGCTGAGCCTGTTGGGGATTGACCTGTATTTTGCAGCGGAGGCCTACCACAGCGATGTCCGCCTGGATCCGTTGGCTTTTCTGGCTCAAATGGCTGGATGGCGAGTGTTGCTGGATATCCTGCTGCTGGGGTTGTTTGGCGGCCTCTACATCGTGCCGCTGTATGCCATGGTGCAGGCGCGCACTGACCCGGACAAGCGGGCGCGCATTATCGGCAGCAACAATATTCTCAACGCGCTGTTCATGGTGTTGGCCAGCATATTGGGCATGCTGTTTCTCGGTGTGGCCGGCTTCAGTATCGCCCAGCTGTTCCTCACCCTGGCGTTGATGAATATTGCAGTGGCACTGTTTATTTTCCTGCAGGTCCCGGAATTCACCATGCGTTTCCTGGTGTGGCTGATGGGACACAGCCTGTACCGGGTGGCCCACCACGGCCTGGACCAGATTCCCCTGCGCGGGGCGGCAGTGATTGTCTGCAACCATGTCAGCTACGTGGATGCGCTGTTACTGGCGGGGGCGGTGCGGCGGCCGATCCGCTTCATCATGTACAAACCGATTTACGAGTTGCCAGTACTGAATTTTATCTTTCGCACCGGTGGAGCGATTCCCATCTGTTCGCCCAGGGAGGACGCCGAGGCCTACGAGCGCGCTATGGAAGAGATTGCCAAGGCCCTGGAGCGGGGCCAGTTGCTGTGCCTGTTTCCCGAAGGCAAACTGACTCATGATGGCGAGATCGATACCTTCAAGCCGGGTATCGAGCGCATACTGGAGCGCAACCCGGTGCCGGTGGTGCCGATGGCGCTGCGCGGCCTGTGGCGCAGTTTTTTCAGCCGCAGCAACGGCGGCGCTTTCCGAAAGCCATTCCGACCTGGTTGGCGCAGGGTGGAAGTGGTCGCCGGAATACCGGTGGCGGCTGCCGAAGCCAGTGCCCCCCATTTACAGATGCTCGTCAGCGAGCTGCGGGGCGAAGACCGTTAATAACCAGTAGCACCCCTGAGGAGGGCTGGCGATGGGCAAATTGAAACTCCACTGGCAGATGTTGATCGCCATTGTGGCTGCGATACTGGTGGGCCTGTTGGCAGGCAAGGATGGCGTGGTGCTTGGCATTCATCTCTACGATGTCTTTGATTTTGTCGGCACGCTGTTTCTCAATGCTCTGAAAATGATCATTGTGCCCCTGGTCATGTCGTCGATTATTGTCGGCGTGGCCAGCCTCGGCGGCGGGGACAACCTTGGGCGGCTCAGTGCCAAGACCATAGCTTTTTATATGTCCACCAGCTTGCTGGCTATTTTGATCGGGCTGCTGCTGGTGAACCTGCTGACCCCCGGTATCGTCGACGGCATGGCGGCGGGCGGCCTGCTCAACCTCAGTGATCCGGAAGCGCTTGCCGGACAGCTGGAACAGGTGGACGGGCGCGGTGCTGCAGATATCACCGCAGTGTTTCTGCGCATGGTGCCACCGAATATCGTCAAAGCAGCTTCCGATGGCCGCATGCTCGGACTGATCTTCTTCAGCCTGTTGTTCGGGGTGTTCATGACCCGCATCAGCCGCACTTACGGGCAGACCGTGCTGAGCTTCTGGACCGGCGTCTACGAAGTGATGATGCAAATGACCCTGTTCATCATGAAGTTCGCGCCCCTGGGGGTGTTCGGGCTGGTGGCTAAAACTGTGGCCGCCACCGGGTTTGGGGCGTTTCAGCCGCTGCTGGTGTTTTTCCTGACTGTGGTGCTGGGGTTGGGGATTCACGTTTTCATCACCTTGAGCCTGATGTTGCGGTTGGCAGGTATCAACCCGTTGCGCCACTACCGGGCCATGATGCCGGCCGTGCTGACGGCATTCTCCACGGCGTCCTCCTCCGGTACCCTGCCGGTGACCATTGAGTGCGTGGAAAAAAATGCCGGTGTCTCCAACCGCACCAGCTCCTTTGTGCTGCCCTTGGGGGCCACCATCAACATGGATGGCACGGCGCTCTACGAGTGTGTGGCGGCCATGTTTATCGCCCAGGCCTACGGGTTGGAGCTGAGCTTTGTCTCCCAGTTCGTTATCGTGCTGGTGGCGCTGTTGACATCCATCGGTGTGGCCGGAATTCCTGCCGCCAGCCTGGTGGCCATTACCGTGATCCTCGGCGCTGTCGGCCTGCCACCGGAGGGGATCGGCATGCTGCTGGTGACTGATCGAGTCCTCGACATGATTCGTACCGCGGTGAACGTGTTCAGTGATTCCTGCGGCGCCGTGGTGATCGCCCGCAGCGAGGGGGAGACGGACGTACTCAGCTGATCAGGCTGGTTTCGGAACATTAAAAAAAGCCCGGCATTGCCGGGCTTTTTTTATGGTTCGTGTAACGGCTGCTTAGCTGAACAAGCCCTTGAAGAAGTAGAAGAACAGGATGGCCAAGCCGGCCCCTGCGGGCAGAGTGACCAGCCAGGACATGAAAATGGTACCGATGATGCGCAGGTTAAGGGCTGCGATACCACGTGCCAGGCCGACGCCGAGGACGGCCCCCACTAGGGTGTGGGTGGTGGAAATGGGTAAGCCGGTTCCGGAAGCGAGAACCACCGTGGCCGCAGCACCCAGTTCAGCGGCAAAACCGCGGCTGGGGGTCAGTTCGGTGATTTTTTTGCCCACGGTGCCCATCACCTTGAAGCCGTATGTGGCCAGACCCAGCACAATGCCCACACCGCCGAGTAGTAGTATCCAGTGAGGCATGGTGCTCTTTGCCTCGACCGCGCCGGATTTGACCACATTGACGACTGCTGCCAGAGGGCCAACGGCGTTGGCCACATCATTGGAGCCGTGGGCAAAAGCCATGGCGCAGGCGGTGAAAACCATCAGGATGGCAAACACCCTTTCCACGTTGGCAAAGCGGTTGACCCGCTCGGCTTCCAGGTCCGGTTTTACCCGGCTCAGGAGCACAGTGCCCAGCGCCATTACTGCCAGGCCGATAACCAGGGCGATCAGGGTACACTGACCGAAACTGAGGTGAATGCCGACATCCTTGAATACATGCTTCAATCCTTTCAGCATGGTGACCATGGCGATCAGGAAGCCCACGGCGAACATGTAGAAGGGAATGATCTTCTTGGCGCGCATAAAGGGATCGTCCTGGGTCAGGATCAATCGTTGGACGCTGCGGAAGAGCATGTAGGAGAGCGCGCCGGCCAGCAGTGGGGAAACCACCCAGCTGGCGACAATACTGCCCACTTTGTCCCAATCCACGGCGCTGGCTGAAATCCCTACCGAAGCAAAACCGACGATGGCGCCGACAATGGAATGGGTGGTGGAGACGGGCCAGCCCATAATACTGGCCAGCAACAGCCAGGTGCCCGCGGCCAGCAGGGCGGAGATCATGCCAAACACAAGCAACTCCGGCTGCCCGGCCATGACAGCGGGATCGATGATGCCCTTGCGTATTGTTTCGGTGACCTCACCGCCAGCCAGGTAAGCGCCGGCGAATTCAAAGATCATGGCAATGAAAATGGCCTGTTTGACAGACAGCGCCCTGGAACCGACAGATGTGCCCATGGCATTGGCGACATCGTTGGCTCCCACGCCCCAGGCCATGAATACCCCGAATACACAGGCCAGAATAATCAGGATCTGGCCGTACTCAGCAAATAGTGTCATTGGTTTGTGTTCCCGTTAGTCTTTTTTGTTGGCTTAGCGGGCGAGCAGCAATTGCAATTTGCCACCCACACTTTGCGAGAGGTCGGCCACTTCACCGATGATGTCGATGACTTGATACAGGAACATGGCATCAATCGGTGGCAGGTTTTTTTCCTGTTCAAACAGGCTGTGGCGAATCTCCTGTTCGAGTTGGTCAGTGCGATCCTCCAGAGCATCCAGTTCACGGATCAGGTTTTCTACAAAATCCACTTCCTTGCCGATAAAGCCTACTTCGAGTAATTCGTCCAGTTCGTTGATCGCCTTGTGAGCCTGGCGGCAGGCTTCGACAGAGGCGCTGACAAATTCGATCATCGGCTGCTCGAGCCCTTGTGGGATGACCATCTTGCGTCCCAGCATCAGGCCAGCGATATCCTTGGAGCGGTTGGCGATGCGGTCCTGCTGGCTGAGCATGTTGAGCAGGTCGGTGCGGTCGATGGGCATGAACAGGCTTTTGGGCAGATGCAAACGCAGCTTGCGCTTCATGGCATCGGCTTCGTGTTCCAGTTCAGACATGCGGTCGAATACGTTGGAAGCCTGCTGCCAGTCGGCGGCGATGGCGGCCGTGACAAAATCACACAGCAATTCGGTGCAGGAGACCACAACGGTCATGTGGGATTGCAGGGGACTGATTGGAGACTTACCAAAGAGGCTGGAAAGAGGGTTATTGAAAACCATGGGTCGTCCTCCTTTTTTGTAGGGCGCGAGTATATGAATCTGAAACAAAAATGTCACACACAAGTGACATGAATAAGCGGAAAAGTGGTGGCCGCAAGCCGGTCACTCCTGCTCAAACCTGGCCGTAGCGTTCACTGCCGGCGAGCCAGCGCTGGATAATTGCCTGTGCTCGCTCGGGCGATTCCGCCAGCAGCGCCGTTGCGGTGCGCCTGATCTCTGGCAGTAGGTGACTGTCTCGCTGGAGATCGGCGATGCGCAGAGGTTGCTCCCCGGTTTGACGGGTACCCAGTACCTCACCGGGGCCGCGCAACTCCAGGTCTTTTTCGGCAATGCGGAAGCCGTCGTTGGTCTGGCGCATGATCCGTAGCCGTTCGGTTCCCTGCCGTGACAGCGGTGGACTGTAGAGCAGAACGCAGTGGCTTTCCTGTTGGCCGCGCCCCACCCTGCCCCGCAACTGGTGCAGCTGTGCCAGTCCCAGGCGTTCCGGATTCTCGATGATCATCAGACTGGCGTTGGGGACATCCACCCCCACTTCGATCACCGTGGTGGCGACCAGAAGCTGGATTTCACCTTGCTTGAAGGCGGCCATAGTGGCGGCTTTCTCGCCGGGTTTCTGGCGGCCGTGTACCAGGCCGATATTCAGTTCCGGCAACAGCAGATGGAGTTCGTCTGCCGTCGCCTCTGCCGCCTGAGCCTCCAGTACCTCGGATTCCTCAATCAGCGTACACACCCAGTAGGCCTGGCGGCCACTGGCGCAGGCCTCTCGAATGCGTTCGACCACTTCGGCACGGCGGTGATTGGCGATGACCACGGTGTTGACCGGTGAACGCCCCGGCGGCAGTTCGTCAATGATGGAGCAGTCCAGGTCGGCGTAGGCGCTCATGGCCAGAGTGCGTGGAATCGGCGTGGCGGTCATGATCAGTTGGTGGGGTAACAGGCTTCCTGGCCCCTTCTCCCGTAGGGCCAGCCGCTGGTGCACGCCGAAGCGGTGCTGTTCATCGACGATGGTCAGCCCCAGCCGATGAAAATGCACGCCTTCCTGAAACAATGCGTGAGTGCCGATCACCACTCTGGCGCTGCCATCGCCGATCAGTTGTAACAGACGGTCCCTGGCCTTGCCCTTGATCCGGCCGGTGAGCATCACCGGTTCGAGGTCGAGAGGCTGCAACCATTGCTGAAAACTGTTGCGGTGCTGCTCGGCGAGGATTTCGGTAGGGGCCATGATTGCCGCCTGGTAACCGCTGGCCACGGCCTGCAGTGCTGCCAGTGCGGCTACGACGGTCTTGCCGGAACCCACATCCCCCTGTACCAGCCGCAACATCGGGTGTGGGGTGGCGAGGTCGCGACGAATTTCCTCGCTGACTTTCTGTTGTGCTGCGGTGAGGGGAAAGGGCAGTGAGTTGAGAAAGCATGTTTGCAGGTTGTTGTCGCCATTGAGGCTGGGCGCGGGGTGTTGCTGTATCTGCTGGCGCAATTGCAGCAGACTGAGGTGGTGAGCCAGCATTTCTTCGAATGCCAGGCGCTGCTGGGCTGGATGTGCGCCGCTGGCCAGCAGATCCAGTGGAGCGGATGTCGGAGGGCGGTGAATGAACTCCAGCGCATCTATCAGTGAGATCCCTTGCCCTTGTCTGTTGACCAGTTCTGGAAGTGAGCGATCGCTAACTATATCCAGGGCCTGTGCCATGACAGTGCGCAAGCGAGCCTGGCTGATGCCCTCAACGGCGGGATAGACCGCTGTTAGGTACTGTTGTAGCGGCAGCGGTTGATGCTGGTCGAGAAACTGGTATTCCGGGTGGTACATCTCGAGACCGGAACTACCGTGGCGGACTTCGCCAAAGCAGCGCAGCCGACCTCCCCGGGTCAGGTTTTGTTTCTGGGCGCTGGAAAAGTGGAAAAAGCGCAGGGCGATCGCGCCGGTGTTGTCCTGCAGGCGACACATTAAACTGCTGCGGCGGCCGTACACCAGGTCGCAGCCGCGCAAATCCCCTTCGATGACGACATCGCTGTGTGGTTGCAGGGTGCCGATGGGGGTCACTCGGGTGCGGTCCATATAGCGCAGCGGCAGGTGAAACAGCAGATCCTGGACCGTCGTGATGCCCAGTTTCTCCAGATGGGCAGCCAGTTGGGTGCCCACTCCGCGGAGCTGGGTGATCGGCAACAGTGCCAGGTTCTGCTGGTTCACGCGCAGGTGGAGCAGTGGGGCAGTGAATGCTGCCTGATGGAGTCCCGCAGGGCGTCGATGGCTTTGTGGCGCGGGAAGCTGACGCGCCAGGCCAGGGCGACTGTTCGGCAGGGTGATGGCGCCTCGAATTCCCGGGTGACCAGCAATCCCTCCCGATAGCCTGCGCCGATAGCGGCAGATAATGGCAAGATGGTGATGCCTAGCCGCGATGCGACCATATGACGCAGGGTCTCCAGGGAGCTGCCCTCACTGTGAGTGCGGATCAGGCGCTGGCCCTCGTCCAGGTGCTGATTCAGGTTGGGCAGCGCCTCGCGCACCTGGTCACCGAAACAGTGGCCCTCACCGAGCAGCAGGACGTTTTCGCAATCCAGATCGTCCGGGGTGATTTTGTCCTTTTTGGCCAGGGGGTGATCGAACGGCATCAGTACCACAAACGGTTCAGTATAGAGTGGTTGGGTGACCACATCCGGTTCCGTGAAAGGCAGGGCAATGATGATGACATCCAGTTCGCCCTTGCGCAGTCGCTGCCGCAGGGTGGCGGTGAAGCCCTCCTCTACTACCAGTGGCATCTGCGGGACTTTTTCCTGCAGGGCCGGAATGAAGTGGGGAAACAGGTAGGGGCCGATGGTGAAGATAGCGCCCACGTGCAGCGGAGTTTTCAACTGGTCCTTGCCGGCGGAGGCGATGTCCTTGATGGAGGCGCTCTCCTCCAGAACACGCTGGGCCTGTGCCACCACTTGCTCGCCGATGGGGGTTGGGCGCACGCTGTTTTTGGAACGCTCAAACAATTCCACGCCGAGCTCCTGCTCGAGTTTCTTTACCGCAATGCTAAGGGTGGGCTGGCTGACATGGCACAGTTCGGCCGCCTGGCCAAAATGCTGTTGTTGTGCCAAGGTCACGATATATCGCAGTTCAGTGAGGGTCATGGGTTGTTCCTCCTGAGACAATAATAGTCAAAAAATATTGAAAAGGTAAAGCTGATTGAAAACTTTGTTTGTTGGTTGTGGTGATCTGGGAATGCGTGCCATTGCCCAACTGGTCTCAGCTCCTGCTGAAAACGTTGTATGCCATGCCTTGCGGCGCCGGATAGAGCGTTTGCCTGAGGGGATGCCGGCGACAGCCGGCGATCTGCGCGACACCGCGGCCATCACTGCCCTGCTGGATCGTGAGCAGTTTGATGTGCTGGTGATCACCCTGACCCCGGAACAGATCAGTGATCAGGGCTACCGCGACAGTTATGTGGCCGGTGCAAAATCCCTTGCTGCGGTACTTGGCGCAACCGTGCACGTTCCCGCGCTGGTGATTTGGGTGTCCAGCACCGGGGTGTATGGGCAGTCGAGCGGAGAGTGGGTGGATGAGTTGTCTGAGACCGTACCATCTTCCTACCGGGGCGAGAGACTGCTGGAAGCGGAAAACATCGTCAGGCAACTTCCGGTAGCCACTGTGATTGTGCGCTATTCGGGAATCTATGGCCCCGGCCGTGGGCGGCTGTTACAGCAGGTCAGGGAGGGACGCCTGGCCCCCCCGGAGCCCTTGCAGTGGAGCAACCGCATTCACGCCGAAGATGCCGCTGCTGTATTGGTTCATCTGTTGGGAAAGTGGCGAGAGGGAGAGGTGTTGCAACCACTCTACCTGGCGACCGATGATGAGCCGGTACCTCTCTACGAGGTACACCGTTGGTTGGCAGAGCAGATGGGGCTGGCTGGAAAACTCCCGAAAGCAGGTGATGCCGCCAGAAGTATGCCGGGAGGAAATCGTCGCTGCAGTAACCGGCGGTTGCGGGATAGCGGTTTCCGGTTTCGCTATCCCACTTTCCGTGAGGGGTATCGGGTATTACTGGAAAAAGGTGGCGAGTGATCCAGCTCAGATCACCATGATGCCATCCATTTCCACGCCCACCCCTTTGGGCAGTTCCTTGACGCCGATAGCGGCTCGGGCTGGGTAAGGTTCGCTGAAGAAGCGCGCCATGATCTCGTTGACGGTGGCAAAGTTGCCCAGGTCGGTGAGGAAGATGTTCAGCTTGACGATGTCCTTGAGACCGCCACCAGCCTCTTCACAAACCGCCGTCAGGTTCTTGAATACCTGTTCGATCTCCGCAGCGATGCCGCCTTCCACCACGGTCATGGTCTGAGGGTCGAGAGGAATCTGGCCGGACAGGTAGACGGTATTGTTGACCTTGATGGCCTGGGAGTAGGTGCCGATGGCGGCGGGTGCATTTTCAGTGCTGATAACAGCTTTGTTCAACATGGGTTGTTCCTCGGGAATCTAGTTCTTGGTGCGGTAGACCCGCTGTACCTGTTTCAGGCCGCGAATGCGGCGCATCACATTGGCCAGGTGAATGCGACCTTTAACATCGATCACCAGGTCCACAATGCTGGAATGGGCGTCTCGTTCTTTTACGCTGATCTGCTGGATGGTTGCCTCGCTTTCCGTGATGCGGGAAGCCAGGGTGGCGATAATACCCCTTTCTGCCACCAATTCGACCTTGAACTCCACCGGGAAGTCGCCGATGACGTTGGGCGACCAGTTGAGCGGAATACATTTCTCCACATTGGTGCGAATTTCGTTGAGGTTTTTGCAGGTCTCCCGGTGAACCACCAGGCCGCGGCCCGGGCTGAGGTGGCCCATAATCGGGTCGCCGGGGATCGGGTGACAGCAGCGGGCGTAATTCATGACCAGGCCGTCACTGGTGTCGATCATGATCGGCGAGTCGAATTCTTCGGGTGTAATTTCCTTGCGCATGGACGGCGGCGCCATCAGGTTGGCCACCGCGTAGGCCAGGCGGTTGCCGAGGCCGATCTGTTCCAGAACCTCCTCGAAAGTCGCTGCACCGGTCTCGTCCAGCAGCCTTTTGATCCAGGATTTACGGATGCTCTGGTAGTTGGTGCCGAAGTTGTCCAGCGCACGGTCCAGCAGCCGTTTGCCCAGTTCAACAGACTCCTCGTGCTGCTGGTGCTTGAGGAAGTGACGGATGGCGCTGCGGGCCTTGGCGGTAACCACAAAGTTCAGCCAGGAGGGGTTCGGCTGGGCATCCCTGGCGGTGATGATGGATACCTTGCTGCCACTTTGCAGGGGTTCCGACAGTGATGTCAGCTGGCCATTGATTTTACTGGCGACACAACTGTTGCCGACATCGGTGTGAACCGCATAGGCAAAGTCCACGGGTGTGGCGCCGGAGGGCAGGGAGACAATCTGTCCCTTGGGGGTGAAAACGTAAACTTCGTCCGGGAACAGGTCTGTCTTGACGTGTTCGATAAATTCCAGGGAGTTGCCGGCCTTCTGCTGGATTTCCAGCAGCCCCTGTACCCAGCGGTTGGCGCGTGGGTTGCCCTCTTCGCGGGATTTATAGAGCCAGTGGGCGGCGATGCCGAAATTGGCCATGGCATCCATGTCACGGGTGCGGATCTGCACCTCGATGGGCACCCCGTGCATGCCCACCAGTACAGTGTGCAGGGACTGGTAGCCGTTCACCTTGGGAATGGCGATGTAGTCCTTGAACTCACCCGGCACTGGCTTGAACAGGTTGTGAATGACACCGAGAGTGCGGTAGCAGTCGTCAACGGATTCCACCACGATGCGGAAGGCAAACACATCCATGATGTCGCGGAATGACTTCCGCTTGTTTTTCATCTTCTGGTAAATGCTCCAGAGATGCTTTTCGCGGCCGGTGACCTCGGCGGAGATGGACTCCTTGTTGAGTCGCACCTCGATGCTGCTCTTGATGTCCTCGACAATTTCCTTGCGGTGGCCGCGGGCGGCTTTGAGTGTCTCCCGCATGCGCTGGTAGCGCATCGGGTGCATGGTGGCAAAACCCAGGTCCTCGAACTCGATGCGAATGTCGTTGATACCGAGGCGCTGGGCGATGGGTGCGTAGATTTCCAGGGTTTCCCGGGCGATGCGGCGGCGCTTGGCGGCACTCAGCACCTTCAGGGTGCGCATGTTGTGCAACCGGTCCGCCAGTTTTACCAGCATCACGCGGATGTCCTTGGCCATGGCCAGGGTCATCTTCTGAAAGTTTTCCGCCTGCTGTTCCGCCTTGGAGGCGAATTCGATTTCAGTCAGCTTGCTGACACCGTCCACCAGGTCAGCAACGATGGGACCGAAACGGTCGGCCAGATCTTCCTTGCTGACATGAGTATCTTCGATGACGTCGTGCAGCAATGCCGCCATCAGACTTTCGGCATCGAGGTGCATGTCCGCGAGGATGCTTGCAACGGCTACAGGGTGGGTGATGTAGGGTTCACCACTCTGGCGGAACTGGCCTTCGTGGCACTCGGCCGCGAACTGGTAGGCGTTGAGGATTTCCTGGACTTGAGAGGGTTCGAGATAGGAGGAAAGCTTTTCGCGAAGTACTGCAACGGCTGCTAGCAAGGTTTCCCCCGGGTCACGGATTACTCGGCTTCTGGGGTTTCAGGCTGTTCCGGAGCAGCGGCTTCCTCGTCGGCTCCCGCGGGTTCCATTAGCAGAGTCGTTTCAGGGTCTTCTTTCTCGTCGAGGATGCTGGCATTGACGTAGCCTTCCTCAATTTCGCGCAGAGCCATGACGGTCGGCTTGTCATTTTCCCAGGGCAGGTGAGGCTGTTTGCCACCCACAGCCAGTTGGCGGGCGCGTTTGGAGCTGACCATCACCAGCTCAAAGCGATTGTCCACATGATCGAGACAGTCTTCTACGGTAATACGGGCCATACTTAATTCCGTTGTGCAAATCGTTAGTGGTTGATTTTCAACCGGTAGAGACAAAATCCCGCGGCGTGCCGCGGGACCGACAAGTCTACAAAATTGCGCGTATCAGGACAACAAATCCCGCAGCAAATCGCCATTGCGCCGGGATTGCACCTCTCGTCGCAGCCGGTGGCAAATGATGATGGCCTGCAGTTCTGCCAGTGCGGTATCGAAACAATCGTTGATAACCAGGAAATCCGCTTCAACGTAGTGGGACATTTCCTGCTGCGCCTCTGCCAGACGGTGGCGAATAACTTCCGGATCATCCTGGCCGCGTCCGGTGAGGCGTTGCTCCAGAATTGACAGCGAGGGGGGCAGGATAAAGATGCCAACACAGCCGGGGACCAGTTGCCGAATCTGTTCCGCGCCCTGCCAATCAATTTCAAGAATCACATCCAGGCCACTGGCAAGTGTTTGCTCTACCCAGTGCTGGGAGGTGCCATAGTAATTGTTGAAAACCCGGGCATGTTCCAGAAAGGCGGATCGCTCCAGCATGGTCCGGAAGGTCGCTTCGTCCACAAAATGGTAGTTAACGCCATCCTGCTCGCCGGGCCGCATTGGCCGGGTAGTGTGAGAGATGGAAACGGTCAGTCCAGCGCACTGTTGCAGCAGGGCATTTACCAGGCTGGTTTTGCCAGCGCCGGATGGAGCCGAAACTGTGTAGAGAGTTCCTCGGGTAGGCATGAAGGGCTGCTTATTCGTTTGATTCGATGGTTTGTCGTTGGCTCGCTCAGGGTGTCTACAATAGCTCAACTGTTGAAGTGCTGCATCTAGCAAGGGTTGGTTTTTGCCTGTTATGTCCGCGGCATTCTCATTCTGCACTTGAACATGTCGTCCTGAGATCAGTTTGCCCTCCCCTCCGGTTTGAATTTTCCTCCCTTCCAAAGCGTAAAAAACCGCGCTCGCGCTCTTCTCTAATACTGATCGCCGACATGCTAGTAATTTTTATTTGCATTTGCGAATGGTTATCATTTACGATTCGGCTCGAAGCTGACAGGAGTCCTCAATGATGGATGACATAAGAGAACTGATTTCTATCGGTGGCCCGGTAGTGATGATTCTGGTGGGATTTTCTGTAATCGCCGTTGCTGTGGTGCTGTCGAAAACATGGCAGTTCAGGGTATTGCGGGGCATGGGGGATGCACTGGTTGAGTCGGCCATGCAGCATATTGAACACCACGATTTCGCACAGGCCCAACTTTTGACGGGTTGTCGCCGAAATCCCCGTATCAAGCTGATTGTGCGCGGCTTGCAATTGCTGGAGCGGACAAAGCTGTCCTCGGCTGACATGCGGGAAGAGCTGACGCGGATAGCGCGTCAGCAGTTGAGCAGTCTCGGCAGTCACTTGCGCGTTCTGGAAGTTATCGCCGTTGTCGCGCCTTTGTTGGGGCTGCTGGGGACGGTGCTGGGGATGATTGCCGCATTTCAGGCAATGGAAACAGCGGGTGCGAAAGTCGACCCGTCAGTGTTGTCGGGAGGAATCTGGGAGGCGCTGCTGACCACGGCTGTGGGTTTGGCTGTAGCGATCCCGGCAAGTCTGGCCAACAGCTGGTTCGAGAGGCGTGTGGAGACAGTGTCCGCGCAACTCGGCGATGACATCAGTCGCATCCTCTGGGTCCACGTGAGTACAGCGGATACGGCGGACCGTGGCAAAGCAGAGTCCGGACGAAACCGCACCAAGGGTGCACTGGCGGAGCCCGCCTGACAATGGACGTTTTTTGCCTCTACAACTCACGACGCAACAGGATCAGCCTGACACCACTGATTGATGTGGTGTTCATCCTGCTGATGTTCTTCATGCTGACCTCGTCGTTCACCAGGGAAAAGCAGCTGGAGCTGTCGGCGCCGGTAGCTTCCCAGGAGCTGCAGGTTGTAACGGAAGTGGAGCGGTTAGTGGTGGGTGCCAGCGGGGGATTGGAATCTTTACGCAGTGCGGGACAGGAGCTTTCTGACGACCGCCTCCGTGAACTGTTAGCCGACGGGCGCCCGGTGGTGCTGCAGCCTCGCCGTGAGGCAACTGTGCAGAACATCGTTTCCGCGATGAGTCACTTGCGTGAGCTGGGCGTCAGTCGTTTGTCCCTGGCCAATCTCTATGAAAAAGGTTGAGGGCAGATGATGGAACAGTGGCTTGTCATCCCGCGCCGTAAAACGGGAGACGACAACATTATTCCGATGATCAACATCGTCTTCCTGCTGCTGATTTTTTTCATGATCGCCGGCCAGATCAAAGAGCCATTGAATGGGGAGATCTTGCTGCCCCAAACGCCACTGGGTGAGCCGGTTGAAAAATTACCGATCACGCTGGAGATGGATAGGCAGCTGCGCCTGAGTCTGAATGGCAAGGGAATAGCCATCGAGGCGCTGGAAGAGAGTGTCCACTCTCTATTGAGGGAGGGACAGACCGTGGCATTGCTGGTGGATCGCCAGGTCGCTGCTGCGGATCTGGATCGGGTGCTGGCGGTGTTCCGCGAGATCGGTGTCGCCAATATCCGGCTTTACAGCCAGTCAGACGAGTAACCCCTGATGCGCATGGTGAACTGGACAGCTCCGGTATTGCTCTCTGTTGCCCTGCACGTGGGAGCGGTTGCCCTGTATTTGCTGGAGGGCCAACAGCGGGAAGGTACTGCTCAGGGGTTGGGTGAAGGTGGCGTGGAGTTTGATTTGGGCCTGGCAGGTTCATACGAGGACAGCGCCTTGCAGGCGGTTGCAGATGAGCCGGAGCCCACAGATGAAAAGCCCACGGCAGGACAAGTTCCTGAGCTGCAGCGGGAGATGAAAGCCGAACCAGAACCTGAAGTCATTCAACCGGTTCCGCCGGAATCAAAAGTGGCAGTGGTGACGGCGTCGATTGAAGAAAAAACAGTGGTGCTGGCTAGCAGGCCGGACACAGTCGAACCCCCTGAAGCACATCATGAACCGGAAGATCTGCGTCCGGTTGATCCCGCAACAGACAGTAAGGAGATTGCAGGCCCGGCAATACCAAAACTGCGGGAAAACAGCATGGCAAAAAGCTCACGTCAGGCGAGCGGGAGCGCCAGCAGCCGCCGTTCAGGTGGCACGGCAGGGGACCCGAAAAGCTACTACAGCCTACTGATGGCGTGGTTGAACCAGCACAAACGCTATCCCCCCGAGCTGAAGAAAAAGAAAACCCAGGGGGTGGTGCAGGTGCGCTTCACCATTGACAGCGCTGGGCATCTGCTCAGTTCCAGAATTGAGAAAAGTTCCGGGCATCCGCGCCTGGACGAGGCAGCCCTAATGATGCTGGCGGATGCCTCGCCGATGCCGGAAATACCGGTGGCCATGGGGAGGGAAAAACTGACCCTGGTGATCCCGGTTGAATATTCGTTGATAACAAATTCATTCAGATAAGGAGAAAGTCATGTCCACGGAAAAGAAGCCCGCTTCCAGCCTTCGCCCTGTGCGGCAGGTGATCAACAAAACTGCTCTGGCTCTTGCCATTCCGGGATTGCTGGCAAGTCACAGTGTCCTGGCCGAGGAGGATGAAGCCATTGTGCTTGATACCCTGCAGATCGAGGAGCGTACGCTGGACACCAATCCCTACGCGGAAAAAGGCGCACCGTACAAGGCGCGGATTTCAGGTGACAAGCGTCATGTGAAGGAACTGGCGGATACCCCCCAGACGATCAGTGTCATGACCCAGACCCAGATTCAGGAGTCGGGCAAGAGCGACTTGAAGGAAATTCTTGCGGCTCAGCCCGGTATTACCCTGGGTACAGGGGAGAACGGTAACGCTTTTGGGGATCGCTACATTATCCGCGGTCATGAAGCCCGTAGTGATGTATTTGTGGACGGCTTGCGCGATCCCGGTATGACAATCCGGGAGAGTTTTGCGGTGGAACAGGTTGAAGTGACTAAGGGGCCGAGTTCCACGTTTGCTGGTCGTGGTTCCACCGGCGGCGCTGTAAACAGTATCACCAAGCAGGCCAGCACCGAGTATGACTTCAGTAAAGTGCAGGCGGGATTTGGGAGCGATGACTATCAGCGTTACAGCCTGGATGCCAACCAGCGACTTACGGATGACTGGGCGGTGCGGATCAACCTGTTACACGGCGATGAGGATGTCCCGGATCGTGATCCCGCCAGTCGCAAGCGCGATGGTCTGGCCTTGTCCACGGCATACCAGGCCACTGACAAGCTGGATCTGGTGGGCGATATCTATTATCTGCGCGGCGAGGACAAACCGGATCTGGGCACCTACATCGACAGCAACGGGTCTGTGAATGAACACATCCCGGTATACCTGCAAAGCCAGGACTTCCTCAAATCCACGGTGCGGGCGTTCACCTTCCGGGCCGGTTATGACCTGAACGACAGCTGGCGCCTGGAAAATGCTTCCCGTTACGGCACCACCGACAACGGGTATGTGGTCACCGGAGCCCGGGGTACCACTCGTCATGTTACAGACCCGGATGCCCCCGGTGCGGAAACCATCAGCCTCAGCACCCACCAGGGTTGGCAGGAGGTGGAGTACTTCGTCAACCAGTCGAATTTGTACTGGGATACCGAGTTGTCGGGCATGCGCCATCAATTCATCTTCGGCATGGAATATTCAGAGCTGAACGTGATCAACGGCGTTTATGACGTCACTAACGACGGAGCCACCAACTGCGTGGTTTCAGGGCGCGGCGGGGCCACTAACGGCTATTGCCTGATCGATGGCACGGGCAACTACATCAGTGATGCTTATTACCTGATGGGGCGAGATATTTCCAAGGGAGCGCTGGATTCGGACTACGATGTGGACACCGTTTCCTGGTCGATCATGGATACCATTGATATCAACGACAGCTGGACCCTGTTTCTGGGGCTGCGCTACGACTCTTTCGATTATGAAAATTTTGTTGTGGGCCGGAGTGGCAGCAAGGATTTCAAGTATGACGATGATCTGTGGAACGGCCATGTAGGGGTGGTTTATCACATCAACGAAGATGCCAATATCTACCTGACCTACAGCACCTCCAGCAATATCAACGGCGGTGAATCCGATGTGGGAGGTAACTGTGGATACGGCGGCCTCTGTGGCTCCGATATCGACCAGGTTGCCAGCAGCGAGCCTGAGGATACCGAGAACATTGAGCTGGGGACCAAGTGGAACATCTTCGATGACAAGTTGTTGCTGACCGCGGCGGTATTCCAGATCACCAAGGACGATGTAATGGAGAATGTGGGTGATGACTACGATTCCCTCGGCGGCCTCAATACGGGCAAGAACAGGGTCAAGGGGGTGGAATTCTCCGCTGTGGGCAACCTGACCGACCGTCTCAGTACCATGTTTGGCGCCACGTTTATGGATTCGGAGATCAAGGAATCCTTCGAGGAGACCAGCGAAGGCGAGATGCTGGCCAACTTTGCCGAGAAGAGTGCCTACCTGCAGTTGCGTTACCAGGCTACGCCGCAGTTTTCCTTTGGTGGTTCGGCCACCTATACCGGAGAAATGTTTGCTGGACAGCCGGATAGCGCCGCCGGGGATATCCGGGTGCCGAGCTATACCGTCTATGACCTGTTTGCCGGATATGAAGTCAATCGTCAGCTCAGTTTCCGTCTCAATGTCGGAAACGTGACGGACAAGGATTACTACTTGGCAGCCTACCGCAGCGGTGCATTCACTTACATTGGTGATCGCCGCAACGTCCAACTTACCATGACCTATGAATTCTGATGGGTGGCAGTGAAAGAGCACAGGGGCGAGCTGTGTCTGTTCGCCCCTGTCGCCGTTTGGTGAAATCATGACAGCACAGAAATATGGTCAGCCATTGCAGCAGATACCCCATGACCTGATTAATCTCGGGGACTACGAGCGACTGGCTACACAGTTTATTGACCATCCCACCTATGAACACATTGCGGGCGGAGCCGGTGATGACATCACTCTGAAACGGAATGCCTTCGCGCTGGACCAGCTGTGTTTGCGCAGCCGGGTATTGAGAGACTTCAGCTCGGCTTCCACGGCCATCAGTTTGTTGGGAACTGACCTGGCGCATCCTTTATTGCTCGGACCCGTAGCCTACCAGCAGCTGGTCCACCCACAGGGTGAGCTGGGAACTGCGGCTGGAGCGGCTGCCATGGATGCGCTGCTGGTGGTCAGCACCCTTTCATCGGTTGTTATGGAACACATTGCCGTTGCCACCAACGGACCCAAGTGGTTCCAGCTTTACATGCAACCCCGGAGAGAGCAGACATTGTCGTTGGTACGCCGGGCAGAACGGGCGGGCTACGGGGCGCTGATGGTGACCGTTGATGTGCCCATCAACGGTTTACGTAACCGCGCCAGACGGGCGGGATTTCAGATGCCCGAGAATGTGGTTGCCGCCAATCTTGTTGGACGGGAAAGCACGCCGCGCGTACTGGCAGACGGGCAGAGCGCGGTATTTGACGGTTTGATGGCCGATGCACCGGTATGGACTGATTTGGCGTGGCTGATCGGTGAGACCAAGCTGCCGGTAATGGTGAAAGGCGTTATGGATGCGGGGGATGCGCGACGCTCAATTTCTCTTGGAGCAGCCGGCATTGTCGTGTCAAACCATGGTGGACGTTCGCTCGATGGTTTGCCCGCCAGTATTGAGGTGTTGCCGGAGGTGCGCGCTGCGGTGGGAGACGAAGTGCCGGTATTACTGGACGGCGGTATCCGTCGTGGTGGCGATGTGTTCAAGGCCATTGCGCTGGGAGCCAATGCCGTGTTGATCGGACGTCCCCAGCTATATGCACTGGCGGTAGCTGGTGCATTGGGGGTGGCGCACATGTTGCGGCTGTTGCGGGAAGAGCTGGAAGTGACCATGGCATTGGCCGGATGTCCCACCATCGGGGAGATAGGGCCCCACTGCCTGTGGTCCGGTTGAGTGCGGTTTTTTTACAAAGTGATGCTTTAGCAAGTAAGAGTTATCAATAAAGGAGGACGTTAAATGATCAGTAGAGGATTGATTGCCCTGGTGTTGGCTGGCGTTGCCCCTGTTGCGTTGGCAGCGGCAGATTGCCCCAAGGCGCCCAAGGAGCAGTGGATGCATGTGCTCGATATGCAGAAAAAAATCGTCAATGAATACGGTTTTGCCATCAAGCGCTTTCTCACAGATGGTCACTGCTACGAAATCTATGGCTGGGGTCTTAATGAAAAGGGCGATGAGTTTGTTCAGGTCGAGGTGTATTTCAATCCGGTAACCGGCGATATCGTCAAAAAGAAAATCAAGGACTGAGCGTTGCAAGCAAAGGCCATCTACATCTGGGATCTGCTTATCAGGATTTTTCACTGGTCGGCGGTCATCCTGATTTCACTTGATTACTGGTTCTTGGAGGGTGGAGACACTCTCCATACTTGGGCAGGTTATTCTCTGGGAGCAATAGTGGTGGTGAGAATCGGGTGGGGCTTTGCGGGAACAACCCATGCCCGTTTTGCGGATTTCTTTCCTACACCGGCCAGATTGCGAAGCCATCTGGCTCGCCGTTCTTTGGCTCCGGGAGAAGGCCACAATCCTCTCGGTGCCCTGATGATTCTGGCCATGCTGGGTTTGATGGCGCTGATAGTGATCAGTGGCTGGATGCAGACGCTGGACCGCTTCTGGGGTGAGCCATGGGTGGAACAGTTACACGAATACAGTGCGGAACTGCTGTTATTCATGGCGGTCGTTCACGTACTGGCCGTACTGACGGTTCAGCGAATTTCAGGTGTTCCCCTGGTCAAACCGATGTTAACTGGTTGGCGCAGGTTGCCCGCCGGTAACGTGGACTCAGAAGAAAGGTGAAGCGATGTTGATGGTGGTTGAGGGCGTACTGGACCGGCAAACAGCTGAACACTATCGCCAACACCTGGAGGCGGAGGCAACATGGCAGCCAGGTTCACATACGGCCGGTACTCAGGCGGTGTATGTGAAAGCCAATGAGCAGGTAGTGGATGGCTGTGATATGGCGGTTACCGTGGGGAATAGCCTGTTGCAAGTGCTTGGAATGCATTCGCTGTTTATGTCGGCCGCGCTTCCCAGGAAAATTTTTCCGCCCAAGTTCAATCGTTACCAGCATGGCGGGTATTACGGCGCTCATGTGGACAACGCCATTATGCACTTGCCGGATGGCCAACTGATGCGCACCGATCTGTCGGCCACACTGTTTTTGTCAGATCCGGAAAGCTATGACGGTGGCGAACTGGCCATCGAAACCCGTTATGGTGTTCAGGAGCTGAAGTTGGCGCCTGGTGATATGGTGCTGTACCCCTCTACCAGCCTGCACGAGGTGAAGCCGGTGACATCCGGAGCGCGGGTCTGCTCTTTCTTCTGGATTGAAAGTTTGGTGAGAGACAGCAGTCAGCGGGAAATACTGTTCGATCTGGATCAGAGCATTCAGACCCTGACCGTGGAACGGGGGGCGCAGGATCAGGAGGTCCGCCGACTCAGTGGTGTCTACCATAATCTGGTGCGGAGCTGGGCGGACAGCTGATTTAACCCATGGATTATTCTAAGTTCTGGATCTGCTCGCGCATCTGTTCGATCAGTACCTTGATCTCGACAGCGGAGTTGGTGGTATCGGTGGCGATAGCTTTGGAGGACAGTGTATTGGCCTCGCGATTGAGCTCCTGCATCAGGAAATCCAGTCGGCGACCGATCGGTTCGTTGCGTTTCAAAACCCGGCGGATTTCGGCCAGGTGGGTGTCGAGGCGGTCCAGTTCCTCATCCACATCAGCCTTCTGAGCCATCAGCACCAGTTCCTGTTCCAGTCGCTCATGGTCCACGTTGTCACAGACTTCCTGGATGCGATCGAGCAGTTTCTGTCGCTGTGCGGCAAGGAGTTGTGGTAGCTGGTCTCGCACCCTGGTGACTTCTGTGGCGATGGCATCGAGACGCTGCTCAATCAGTTCGGCGAGCTTCGCTCCTTCGCGACGACGTCCCTCTTCAAGCTGGGTCAATGCCTGTTCGAAGAGGTCGAGCAGATTGTTCTTGAGTTCGTCGCGGTCGATCTCGGGCTCCTTGAGCACGCCTGGCCAGCGCAGAATGTCGAGCGGCGAGATCCGGTCTGGATTGTCCATTAGTGCCGACAGCTGCTGACTTGCGGCAATGTACTGGCGAGCCAGCGGCTCATTGACTGCCACATCTCCCGATGCCTGGGCGATGTTGAGCTGCAGGATGCAGTCTACTTTGCCCCGCTGCAGGTGTTTGCGGGCCAGTTCGCGCAGGGCCATTTCCATATCCCGGACCGTTTCTGGCATGCGGAAACCGGTTTCCAGATAACGGTGATTGACCGAGCGGATTTCCCATGCAGCAGTGCCCCAAGGGCATTCGAGGGTCTGGCGGGCAAAGGCGGTCATACTGCTGGGCACGGTTATCTCCGGAGGTGCAGAAAAGTGCGCCAATGGTAACACGCCGACCCACAGCGCCAGTAATTCCGTTAAAATACCGGCCTTCTTTTGATCTGGTTAACAGGAAATTACCATGTCTCGACCCAGCGGCCGTCGCCCGGAACAACTTCGCGCTGTGAAAATTACCCGCAACTACACCAAGCATGCCGAGGGTTCGGTACTGGTGGAGTTTGGCGATACCAAAGTGATCTGTACTGCCAGTGTGGAGACCGCGGTACCACGGTTTCTGCGCGGCAAGGGTCAGGGTTGGGTGACCGCAGAGTACGGCATGCTGCCGCGCTCCACCGGCGAGCGGATGGCCCGTGAGGCCTCCCGAGGCAAGCAGGGGGGCAGGACCCTGGAAATCCAGCGTTTGATCGGGCGCTCCCTGCGCGCGGCAGTCAACCTGGAAACATTGGGTGAAAATACCATTACTGTGGATTGCGATGTCATCCAGGCTGATGGAGGTACCCGCACAGCCTCCATTACCGGTGGTTGCGTGGCGATGGCTGATGCCGTCAGTCATCTGCTCAAGGCGGGCAAGCTGGAGGCCAATCCCATCAGGAATATGGTGGCTTCTGTCTCCGTGGGTATTTATCAGGGTATCCCGGTGCTGGATCTGGATTACGCAGAAGACTCCAATGCCGAAACCGACATGAATGTGGTCATGAATAGCGATGGCGGATTTATCGAGGTTCAGGGCACCGCCGAGGCCGCGCCGTTCACTGAGGAAGAATTCCAGCACATGATGGCATTGGCCAAGCGCGGTATCGCCGATCTGGTGCGAGTACAGAAAATGGCCCTGGCGCAATCCGCCGGTTGAGAATATCAGGCTGTGGTTGCGGGAGTGATTTCAGCCTGATCCGGCAGTCGTGCCGGATGTTCAATGGCAAGGGTTTTCTGTCGGCCCGTTTCCCCGCGCACAATGGATACGGCACTTTTTGAGGTGCCGAACCATTTGGCGATCAGTGCGATCAGGTATTGATTTGCCTTGCCATCCACCGGTGGGGCGGTGATGCGAATTTTAAGTCGATCACCCTGAATACCCACGATTTCATCTTTGGATGCCCTGGGCTGCAACTGGCAGTGCAACAGCAGTTTGTCGCCCTGCCATTGAAAATGGTCTGACATCAGATTCCCGGCACCAGCCCCGGCGGCAACAGCATGCTTTTGGCGATGCCGTTGAGAAAAATCTGCAACATGTTAATGACCAGGAACATGAAGATCGGCGACAGGTCGAGGCCGCCCAGCGGTGGAATAATCCGCTGGAAAGGCGACATGGCCGGGCGGATCAGCTGGTTGAGCAGAATCAGTGCCGGGTGCTGGCTCTGGGGTGCCACCCAGCTGACGATGATGATGATCAGCAGGCCGTAGAGGTACAGGTTCAGCACCAGGGAGATGGCCCCCAGCGCTCCCCAGGCGATCGCGTAGAACAGGTTGACCAGGCTGAATCCGTTGACCAGGGCGGTAACTTCAATCACCAGCAACTGAACGAGCAGAGCCAATACCAGGCTGGCCATGTCGAAACTGCGATAGGTGGGAAACACTTTGCGCAGCGGTTTGCTGGGCAGGTGTGTGGCCTTGATCAGAAACTGGGAAATGGGGTTATAAAAATCAGCCCTGACCAGTTGCAGCAGGAAGCGCAGTATCACCACGGCCAGGTAGAAACTGCCGAGCGACTGAATTAGTAATGTGCCGGCCTGGGAGAATGTGCTCATGTTGATTCCTCCTGTACTCAGTTGGCCAGCTCGGCGGCCATTTCCCTGGCGCGTTCAGCTGCGCCGTTCATGGCTTTGCGGAAAAGGGCTTCAAGATCGCCCTGTTGAAAGGTTTCAATGGCGCGCTGGGTGGTGCCTCCGGGCGAGGTTACCCGGCGACGCAGTTCCGCAGCATCCACATCGCTGGCCATGGCCATTTTTGCCGCCCCTAGTGCGGTTTGCAAGGTGAGTTGTCTGGCAACGTCCGGGGTGAGCCCGAGTTCTGTACCCACTTTCTCCATGATTTCCATGACTAGGAAATAGTATGCGGGCCCACTGCCAGACAGCGCGGTGACCGCGTCGATATCGGCCTCCCCTTCCAGCCAGCAGGAAATCCCGACCGCATCAAGAATTTCGCTCGCCAACTGTTTCTGCTGCGAACTTACCTGTCCATTGGCAAACAGACCGGCGGCGCCGGTTTCTACCAGCGCAGGGGTATTGGGCATGCAGCGCACAATGGGGAGGTCGCCGCCGAGCCAGTCTGCCAGAGCATCCATGGTGATCCCCGCGGCAATGGAAATAATCAGGGGGCGGTGAGTGAGCGCTGTCGAGAGATCGCTAGCGACCTGTTTCATCACTTGAGGCTTCACTGCCAGTATGACCACTTCCGCCTGTTCACAGGCGCTGGCGTTGTCATCACTGGTGCGAATGCCAAAATTTGCTGCCAGACGGCTGCGGCTGGCTTCCACGGGGTCGGTGGCAGTGATGGCATCGGCGGGATAGCCTTTTTCCACCAGGCCGCCGATCAGGCTGGTGGCCATGTTGCCGCCACCGATAAAGGTCAGGTTGGGTTTGCTCACAGTAAGTCCTTGATGATGGTCCTGCTTATTCTCTGTCAGGGGTGTGTCTGTCTGGCGCCGAAAATGGCGGTGCCTATCCGTACAATGGTTGCGCCTTCCTGAATGGCTGACTCGAGATCATTGGTCATGCCCATGGAGAGTGTATCCAATGTCGGCAGGTGAGTGGAGTCTTGTAGTTGTCGCAGCAGTGAGGCCAGTGTTGAAAAGGCGTGGCGCTGTTCTGCGGGGTCGTCGCTACTGCGGGGGATACACATCAGCCCCCTCAGGGTCAGATTGGGAAGGGAAATGATGGCTCTGGCCAGCGCCTCGACCTCCAGCGGGGTCACGCCGGACTTGCTGTCTTCATCGTCAATGTTGACCTGAATACAGATGTTGAGTGGTTGGCAATGCTCTGGGCGCTGGGCACTCAGTCGCTCCGCGATGCGTTGGCGATCAATACTGTGAACCCAGTCAAACTGCTCGGCGACTTTTCGTGTTTTATTTGCCTGAATCGGGCCGATGAAATGCCAGTGGATGTCGCCGAGATCTGCCAGTGCCGTCTGCTTGTCCAGGGCTTCCTGCAGGTAATTTTCACCGAAATGCCTTTGGCCCAACTGGAAGCACTCCCGCAGTGCTGATGCCGGTTGCCCTTTGCTCACGGCGAGTAGTTGGATCTCTTCGGGATGTCGGCCGGCCTTGTCCGCGGCGGTGTGAATCTGTCGGTAAACATGGTGGAGATTGTCGGCTATAGTAGGCATATACTTGCTAAAGGCCACCCTGCGGCTCCGGGGAGAGCGCTAGGTTAACCCAGAATAACAGGAATAACTCATGGATATTACGGAACTGCTTGCCTTCAGTGTCAAACAGGGCTCATCGGATTTGCACCTGTCCGCCGGTCTGCCGCCGATGATCAGGATTGACGGCGATATGCGGCGAGTTAACCTGCCGCCCATGGAACACAAGGAAGTTCACCAGCTCGTTTACGACATCATGAACGACAAGCAGCGCCGCGACTATGAGGAATTCCTGGAGACGGATTTCTCTTTTGAGGTGCCAGGTGTGGCCCGCTTCCGGGTCAACGCCTTCAACCAGAACCGCGGCGCGGCGGCTGTGTTCCGAACCATTCCCTCGCGGGTGCTGACCCTGGAGGATCTCGGCTTTGGCCAGGTCTTCCGCAATCTGTCCATGCTGCCGCGCGGGCTGGTGCTGGTCACGGGACCCACGGGTTCAGGGAAATCCACCTCGCTGGCGGCGATGGTGGACTATGTAAACGAGAACCGCTACCAGCATATTCTCACCATCGAGGACCCGATCGAATTTGTACACGAGAGCAAGAAGTGCCTGGTGAACCAGCGGGAGGTGCACCGGGATACCCATGGTTTCAGTGAAGCGTTGCGCTCTGCCTTGCGTGAAGACCCGGACATCATCCTGGTAGGTGAGATGCGTGACCTGGAAACCATTCGGTTGGCACTGACCGCTGCGGAAACCGGCCACCTGGTATTTGGCACTTTGCACACCACTTCGGCGGCAAAAACCATTGACCGGATTGTGGATGTGTTCCCGGCAGCGGAGAAGTCCATGGTGCGGGCAATGTTGTCGGAATCACTGCAGGCAGTGATTTCACAGACACTAATGAAGAAGATCGGTGGTGGCCGTATCGCTGCCCACGAGATCATGATTGGCACCCCGGCGATTCGGAACCTGATCCGTGAAGAGAAGATCGCACAAATGTATTCCGCGATTCAGACCGGTGCAGCCCACGGCATGCAGACCATGGACCAGAACCTGCACCGCTTGGTGGGCCAGAACGTCATTACCCGCGAGGCGGCCAAAGAGAAAGCCAAAATCCCGGATGACTTCTGATCCGGTGGTTGAGTCGCCGGAGATGTCGACAGTGTAACCGTGCGTTGAAATAAGGACAGCTTGAGTTTAGGAGACCGTGATGGATTTTGATGTACTGCTGAAACTGGTGGTGGAGAAACAAGCCTCCGACCTGTTTATCACCGCAGGGGTTGCACCCAGTATCAAGGTGAACGGGGTGATCGTGCCGGTGGGCAAGACGCCGCTGTCGGCGGAAAAGGCCTGCCAGGTAGTCGAGAGCATCATGGATGAGAAACAGCGCAAGGAGTTCCGCGACAAGAAGGAACTCAACTTCGCCATTGGTCGAGCCGGTGTGGGGCGTTTCCGCGTCAGTGCCTTTTACCAGCGCAATGAGCCGGGTATGGTGTTGCGTCGTATTGAAACGATCATTCCCACAGTGGAAGAGCTGCTGCTGCCGCCGACGCTCAACGAGCTGGTGATGACAAAACGCGGCATTATCATCTTTGTGGGTGCTACCGGTACTGGTAAGTCCACCTCGCTGGCGGCGATGATTGGCCACCGCAACCGCAACAGCAAGGGTCATATCATTTCCGTGGAGGACCCGATCGAATTCATTCATCGTCACGCCGGTTGTATCATTACCCAGCGTGAGGTGGGGATAGATACCGAATCGTTCGAAATCGCCCTGCGCAACACGTTGCGGCAGGCCCCGGACGTGATCCTGATCGGTGAGATCCGTACCCCGGAAACCATGGAGCACGCGATCACCTTTGCAGAAACCGGCCACCTGGTACTGGCGACGTTGCACGCCAACAACGCCAACCAGGCCCTTGACCGCATCCAGCACTTTTTCCCCGCTGAGCGTCACGGGCAGCTATGGATGGATCTTTCGCTCAATCTCAAGGCGATGATTGCCCAGCAGTTGATCCCGTTGGCGGATGGCAGCGGTCGCCGTGCTGCTATCGAAATTCTCATCAATACTCCACTGGCCGGTGACCTGATCCGTAAGGGTGAGGTTCACAAATTGAAAGAACTGATGGCGCGCTCAACTGAGCATGGTATGCAAACCTTCGATCAGGCTCTCTACAAGCTCTACGAGGAAGGCCTGATCACTTATGAAGACGCGATGATCCATGCGGATTCGAAGAACGATCTGCGCCTGTTGATCAAATTGCAGTCGGAAATCAATCCCGATCACTTATCGCAAGTGGCGAATGAATTGGAGGTGGAAGAGGACAGGGATTACCGTATCAATCGCTTCTAGGTCAGCGATGAAATTAGGGCGCCTTTGTGGCGCCCGGGTCGGAAAACCAGGTTTCCAGAATAATTACCGCTGCTAAATCGTCCACCGGTTGCTGGCGATAGTTACCAGAATGCCTGCCTTGCGCGAATCGCTCTCCCTTGGCGGCAAAGGTGCTTAGCCGTTCGTCCACCATTCCCACCGGAAGACCGAAGCGGCCGTGCAGGCGACGGGCGAACCTCCGGGTCCGTTGGCAAAACTCGCTTTCGCTGCCATCCATGTTGAGTGGCAGACCCACCAGCAATTGATCCGGACGCCATTCCGACAACAATTTTTCTATCTGTAGCCAGTCGGGAATACCGTCCCGGGCCTTGAGTACTGTCAACGGGTTGGCTGTGTGGGTCAGTGTCTGTCCGATGGCCACGCCTATCTGGCCGCGGCCAAAATCGAAGGCGAGCAGGGATCGAATGGGTTTCGCGGTATTGTCAGGCGTGTCCGGCATTGCTGCTAAGCAGGCTCAGGTCAATGCCGATTTTGGCCGCGGCCGCTTGGGCACGCTGTTCACAGGGCACATTGAAGATGATGTTGGCGTCCGCCGGGACCGTGAGCCAGGAATTGTTTGCCAGTTCATCTTCCAATTGTCCCGGTCCCCAGCCGGCGTAGCCGAGAGTCACCAGTACATCGCTTGGCCCCTGCTCTACCGCGATATCAGAGATGATGTCTCGGGACGAGGTAAGACTGATATCGCCGGAAATCGGCAGTGTGGCTTCCCACTCCTGTTCGCTTGGTCGATGTAGTACGAAGCCGCGGTCGATCTGTACCGGTCCGCCAGACATCAATGGTTTGTCGCCCATCATTGGCGAATAGTTGAGATGGAACTGTTCGAAAATCTGGCTGAGGGGGATTTCCAGGGGATTATTGATGATCAGCCCCATGGCACCATCACGGCTATGATCGCAGATATAGATTACGGAGTGGGAAAAGTTGGGGTCGAGCAGGCCTGGCATCGCCACCAGGAAGTGGTCAATCAGGCTTTGGAATTCGTGATCGTCGATTTGGCCGTCCATATGCCTCAGTATGAGCACGGCGGCGTGGAAAACAAGTAGTATGATAGGGTTGTCGACAAATTAATTGGCGGTATTGAGATGGTGGCCCCGCTCAAAACGCCAGGTGCGGATAATCTCCAGCTTGTCCCAGTCGCTCATTTCCGGGGGAAATGGTGCAAAAGGAGAGGCCAACCGAACTGTCCGCACTGCGGCTTGGTCCAGTACTCGCTGGCCGGAGCTAAGCAGAATTTCGATATTGTCCACCGTGCCGTCACTCAGCAGGGTGACGGCCATGCGCAGATCGCCGTAGATCGCCTTGCGGCGTGCCTCTTCGGGATAGTTCCTATTGCCGACGATTTCGATCCGGTCGATCCAGTACTGAAGATAGGCGGCGTGATCCGCTGCCATGGTGCTTGCAGAGGTGATTCGTAGCACTCTGGGCAGTTTGCTGTACTGGCGCTGCTGTTCATCCAGCTTGGCCTTGAGGCTGGCAAATTCCAGCTGGGCAGCGGGAGGCAGAGGCGGTGCAATGCTGGCGTCGACGGTTTCCCTGATTTGTTTGTCAGTGGCTGTGTCGACGCTGTCAGCGATGGTGCTGATTACGGGAGTGGCGCCCAAAGTAGCCTGTTGTTGCACTTGAGCAGGCTGGGAGCCCACTTTCTGGATGCGGCTGTCGAGCATTTCCGGCGGGCGGTCAGTGGTCAGTTCCTGCAATTCGCGCTGGTCACCACTGCCCTGTTGGTTGTGCTGGGCAAGGAAATCAGCCTGTTCGGGTTTTTCGTCAACGCGATGTTGGGCCAGGGTGACTTCCAGTGTGGGGGCGGGGGAATACTGCTGGTAGAGCTTGAATCCAATGCCGAAAATCAGCAGGGCGTGAATGGCAATGGCCAGGAACAGGGAAAAGCCCAGGCGATCGGGTTCATCCTGGGTTCGGGTCTGTTCAAAGCTAATTGCCATCAGCCCAGTCTCGCGCTGATGGCGTCCATCAGTTTGCCGCCGATATCGGTGTGCTGTTCACGGTCGATCTCCCGGGCACAGGTGGGGCTGGTGATGTTGATTTCGGTGAGGTAATCACCGATCACATCCAGGCCGGCAAACAGAATACCCTTTTCTTTCAACACCGGACCCACCTGGTTAGCAATCCAGCGGTCACGATCGGTCAGGGGTCTCACCATGCCGGTACCGCCGGCGGCCAGGTTGCCGCGCAGTTCGCCCTTGGCGGGAATGCGGGCCAGGCAATAGGGCACTGGCTCGCCGTCCACCATCAGGATGCGTTTGTCGCCGTCGCTGATAGCGGGAATAAACTTCTGGGCCATGATGGTCCGGGTGCCATTGTGGGTGAGCGTCTCGATAATAACGTTCAGGTTGGGATCGTCGGGGCGAACCCGGAAAACCGCGGTGCCACCCATGCCGTCCAGGGGTTTGTACACCACGTCTCCGTGTTCCTCGCGGAATTTTTTCAGTCGGCTGGCATCCCGGCTCACCAGTAGCGGAGGGGAGCATTGTGGAAAATGGGTGGCAAATACTTTTTCATTACAGTCCCGCAGGCTACCGGGTTTGTTCACCACCAGCGAGCCCCGCACCTCAGCGGCTTCAAGAATATATGTGGTGTACACATATTCACTGTCGAAAGGTGGGTCCTTGCGCATCAGCAGGACATCCAGTGATGCCAGCGGCGCCCGTCGGCTGCCGCCCAGGGTGAACCAGTCCTGCAGGTCATCACGCACTTCCAGCGGTGTCATGGTGGCAAAGGGCTCGCTGTTCTCGATGGCCAGTTGGTGCTGCTCCATATACATCAGTTGCCAGCCCCGCCGTTGGGCGGCCAGCAGCAGTGCCAGGGTGGTGTCCTTTTTCGGGTTGATCCCGGCGATCGGGTCCATCACAACCCCAAGGGTTCTCGTCATAACTGTTACCTTTGTCACGCCACGCAGAACAGCTTGTTCATTATGATGTGGGAAATGTTGGTGGTCTTACCGGGCTAAAGGTAAGGGGAGCCGCAATACAGCGCAACCGCTTGATGCGAGAACTGCGTACAAGTTTTGGTGATGACAGACAGTCATAGATAAAACCTGGTGATTGTGTTACATAATCTCAAGCTGCCATTAGTGGCCAGAGTGAACACATAACGACGGGGCGAGCAGGAATGGAAGAACAATTTAACAGCCTGAAAGTGATGGTGATTGATGACAGTAACACCATCCGTCGCACGGCAGAAACTCTGCTTAGCAAGGCGGGCTGTGAGGTCATCACTGCCATCGATGGTTTCGACTCCCTTTCCAAGATCGCAGACAACCATCCCGACATCATTTTCGTGGATATCATGATGCCCCGTCTCGACGGGTATCAGACCTGTGCTCTGATCAAGAACAACAGCCAGTTCAAGCATACTCCGGTGATCATGTTGTCCAGCAAGGATGGTCTGTTCGATAAGGCCAAGGGACGCATAGTCGGAGCAGACGATTACCTGACAAAGCCGTTTAGCAAAGCTGAACTGTTTGAGGCGCTGGAGAAATTTGCTATCAGAAACGATGGCGAGGCGGTATCTGATGTTTTCGCGAGAGAGGGAGCATATGGCGAGAATATTGATCGTTGACGATTCGCCAACTGAGACGCATACCCTCACTGGCCTGTTGCAAAAAAACGGCTACGAGGTGTTATCTGCCCAGAGTGGTGAAGATGGTATGGACATGGCGTTAAGGGAGCAGCCGGATGCCATTCTCATGGATATTGTACTGCCGGGAGTCAACGGCTTTCAGACGACCAGGCAGCTGAGCAAGGCCAGTGAAACGGGGCATATCCCGGTCATTATCGTCACCACCAAGGATCAGGATACCGATAAGGTTTGGGGAATGCGTCAGGGTGCAAAGGCTTACCTGACGAAACCAGTCAGTGAAAAAAGCCTGATCACTGTGTTGCAGGAAGTGATCGGTTGAATCCGATAGCTGACGAGGTATGAACAGCCAGCGCTCACCATTCAAAGTCCTGCTCTCTCTGTCGCAACGATACTCCGACAACGCCAGAGAGCTGCCAGCCCAGGAAGATATTGTTGCGACCCGGAAGGTGATCTGTTTTGCCCTTCTCGGGCACAATCTGGCATTACCCCTGGAAGAACTCATCGAAATCATAGAAGTGCCTCAGTTAACCCTTTTGCCCAGGGTCAAGCACTGGGTGATGGGTATGGCTAACCTGAGGGGGCGGCTATTACCGGTTATCAATCTGGCGGAATTTCTCGGAGGTAAGTTGAGTGGTTCGATCAAGGCACAACGAGTTATTGTCATCGAGATGCAGGGTGTTTTTGTCGGTCTGGCCGTAGACCGGGTGCATGGAATGCGCCACTTCAAGGTGGATACCTTCGATCGGCGGGCGGCACTGGTGCCCGATGTGCTGGTTCCCTATGCGGAAGGCAGTTTCGTGCAACTGGACAGCCCTTGGGTGTTGCTTCGTCCGGCACAATTATTAAATGACAAGCGCTTCATGGATGTGGCGGCCTAGGACCGTTGATCGAGTCGGCGTCTCTGCCGAAAAGCGTTATCACTTGTTTGGGGTGAGATAACAATGAAATCCGGAACCAAAAAAGAGAAGACCAGCTCCTTTACCACCCTCCTATCGGTGGTATTGATGGCAGTGGTGGTTTTCCTCGGCTTTAACCTACTGGTGGTATTCAATCAAACCTCCAGGGATCAGGAGAGTCTGCAATTGATGTCCGAATTGCGGGCTCAGTCCTACCGGCTGGTGGGGCTGTCCCGGGAGTCTGCTTCCGGTAATGAGAAAGCTTTTGGCGAATTGCAGAACCTGGTTGGCCAGATGCAGGAGAGTTGGCGTCGCCTCGGTCGTAACATTCAGGGCGAAATTGACAGTGCCCAGATGGGTGGCCTGAAGAATGCCTGGGCTCAGGCCACTGAAAACGCTCAAACGATCATCGACAACAAGAAACCGGTGATTTTCCTGAACCAGGTGGCGAATACCCTCAATCGCACCCTGCCGGATATGCAGCAGGAGCACACCCAAGTGGTGAATGCGTTGCTGGCAAGCCGCGCTCCAGCTGATCAGGCGGCATTTGCCCAGGCCCAATCCTGGCGCGCCGAGCGCATTGGCCGCAACGTAGATCGCATGCTCGCCGGGGGTGTGGATGCCGAGCAGGCAGCCGACCAGTTTGCCCGGGATATCAAGTTGTTCGGCCAGGTGCTGACGGCGATGAAAAATGGCAATGCGGGAATGGGTATCAGTCGAGTGACCCTGCCTTCAGCCATTGCCAGTCTCGACCGCATTACCGAGCAGTTCGCGTTTGTCAGTACCTCCATGCAGGAGATCTTCGACGCCTCGCCAGCCCTGTTCAGTGCGATCAAGGCAACCAATACCATCCTGGACAAATCGCCGATGCTGCAGGAACAGCTCAGCACCATGTCCGATGCCATCGCGAGACTGCCAGCAACCCGGGATCTGACCTACCAGACAGCCCTGATTGCCGGCGTGACCGGTATCGTGCTGATGATGTGGATCGCATTTCGCAACTCTGCGGAAACCCGTCGCCGGTTGCGGGATTCCGCCACCGACAACGAACATAACCAGCAAGCCATTCTGCGTCTGCTGGATGAAATTGCCGGCCTCGGTGAAGGGGATCTGACCAACCACGCCACGGTGACGGAAGATTTCACCGGTGCCATCGCGGACTCCATCAACTACGCCATCGACCAACTGCGCATCCTTGTGGCACAAATCCAGGATACGTCGGAAAACGTTTCCGCTGCGGCCAATGAAACCCGGGCCACGGCACTACAGCTGGCGGAAGCCTCCGGGCATCAGGCGCAGGAAATCGCCGGGGCTTCGGCGGCCATTAATGAAATGGCGGTGACCATCGACCAGGTGTCTGCCAATTCAACAGAGTCTGCCAACGTGGCGCAGAAGTCTGTGTCTATCGCCAAGAAAGGCGCCGAAGTGGTACAGAACACCATCGGCGGGATGGATACTATCCGCGAACAGATTCAGGACACTGCAAAACGCATCAAGCGACTGGGGGAAAGCTCCCAGGAGATTGGTGACATCGTATCGCTGATCAATGACATTGCCGATCAGACCAACATCCTGGCATTGAACGCTGCCATTCAGGCGTCCATGGCCGGCGATGCGGGGCGCGGTTTCGCCGTGGTTGCGGACGAGGTTCAGCGACTGGCGGAGCGCTCCGCGGCGGCTACCAAACAGATCGCTTCACTGGTGAAGACCATCCAGACCGACACCAACGAAGCAGTGAGTTCCATGGAGCAAACCACCGCAGAAGTGGTGAAGGGGGCAGAGCGAGCCCACGCTGCGGGTGTGGCCCTGGAAGAGATCGAAACCGTATCCGCGGATCTGGCGGAATTGATTCAGGATATTTCCACCGCCGCCAGACATCAGGCCACCACGGCAGGTCACGTGTCGCGCACCATGAATGTGATTCAGGACATCACTTCACAGACGCTGTCGGGCACCAACAATACCGCGCAGTCGATTGGCGAGCTGGCTGAACTGGCGGTGGAACTGCGCAACTCTGTGTCCGGATTCAAGTTGCCGGAGTCCATGGAGCGGGAGTTGCCGGAACGGGATTTGCTGCCGGAGCTCGAAGAAGAACCCGAGGTCGAGGCGGCGACCGAGGAAGAGGAAACGTGGGCAGAACCGACGGAGTTTATTGAGGCAACCAGCGTTAAGGTAGCTGCGATCACCTCGAATGGTATTGATGCTGCCGAGTTGGAGGTGAAAACTGAGGCGCCGAAATCCCAGCCTGCGAAGGCTCGTGAACCCATGCGCGGAACCACCTTTACCGAAGCAGAATTCGATCTGATTGAACAGGCACTGCATCCGTTGGAGGTCAAACCCGAGCAGGCTGACGACATCAAACAGATGCTTGAGGAGGCTGAGGCCACCCGGGACGAGCTATCCGAGAGTTTGCCGGAAACCCCTCGGGAGGAGGATTCCGGTGCCAACAATGAATTTGGCGATTACGACGAAGAGGCGCTTCTGAAAGCATTACAGGAGGACAGTCTTGACGGTGATCTGGACTTCGAAGCACTCACGGCGGATTTTTACTCCGACCAGGATGAGCAGAAAGGCCATGTAGGGCAGAAAATTCATCCCACTTCAGAGCAGGTCTGATTTCAGACGGGAGAGTTCCTATGCACCACTTGGGGTTGACCGATAGCGCATTCAGTCGCTGGGCCGCCCTGCTGGAGTCAAGGATCGGTGTTCAGGTGACCCCTGCATGGGAAGACCATGTACGTCGCATCCTGGATCGGCAACTACAGCAGCGTCCGCTTGATTCGTCGCCACGTCAGCGCTCGGTCTGGTGGGGCGAGCTGGTGGATAGGTTGCTGATCAACGAGACCGCCTTCTTCCGTCATCGCCCCTCTTTCGAGTATCTGTCACGGATACTCAAACAAAAGCGGCAACGGTTACTTCCGCAGCAAGGGCTGCGTCTCTGGAGCGCTGGTTGCGCCAGTGGCGAGGAGGCCTGTTCCCTGGCCATTACTGCCAGCCTTGCTCTTGGTGAGAGTGGCGAATATGAGGTACTAGGCACGGACCTTTCCACTCCTGCTCTGGCAAGAGCGCGAAGTGCCCGTTACTGTGCGATGGCGTTGGATAGCCTCAGTTCACAGGAGAAGGCTTTTTTCGAGCCCTGTGACGACGCGGTGTTCCGCCCGAAGTCGGCGATGCGCAGTCGGATTCACTATCTCCGCCACAACCTCGTGGCAAGCCACTGGCCCCGTGACATAGGGGCGTTTGATGTTATTTTCTGTCAGCATCTGTTGGCGTATTTCGAACAGCGGCGCCGCACGGAAATCGTCGCCCGGTTGTGCAGGCACCTGAAGCCCGGCGGTAGCCTGGTGTTGGGCCCCGGTGAATACCTGGCCTGCCCAATACCCGGCCTGCGCCGGGACAGTCAGCGGGATGTGCTGGCCTTTGTGCGCCCTTCACCCGGTGAGATGGAGCATTAAATGGATTCTCAGGGCAGACTGCACGGCCTTTCCTGGCTGATCAGCGAAGTTGCCTCATCACTGGACGAGGCAGGCAGGGCGTTGGAGGCTTACGTTGCCGATAGCTCCAATGAAGAAGCCCTGGCCCGCTGCGTAGAGTTGATTCATCAGGTGCACGGGGCGCTAAAAATCTCCGAGTGCCACGGTCCCCTCCTGCTGGCGGAGGAGATGGAGCGACTGGCTGAGCGGATTACCGCTACCCGCGTCATCAGTGTCATGGATGCCTGCGAGGTATTGATTCAGGCGATCATCACCCTGCCTAATTACCTACGCCAGTTGCTCAACAGTCGCCGCGATCAGCCAGAGATCCTGCTGTGGCTGCTCAATGAATTGCGCGCCGTGCTCGGTGAGCCGTTGGTGTCCGAAACGGCCTATTTCATGCCGCAAATGGCAGCGGCCCAGCAACTCAGCAAACCCTATAACCGGCAGCCCGACCCCGTGACCATGACCAATCTGCTGCGCAAACTGCGGCAGATGTACCAGTACGCCATGTTGGGTGTCGTGAAAGGTGAGAAGGTCGAGGAGAACTTCGGTTTTCTGGATAAAGTCTTTTCCCGGTTGCGGGAACTCAGCAAGGGAATGCCCAGAGAGCAGCTCTGGAATGTCGTGTTGGCCATGGTTGAGGGCATATCAGAGAAGAAAATTGTGCTTGGCCAAGCGGTGCGCAAGCTGTTGCGGGAGCTGGAGGTGGAGATCCGTCGTCTCTCCCAGGCCGGCTACGACGGCCTGATGCAGCCACTGCCGGAGACCCTGCTCAAGAATCTGCTGTTTTATATCGCCTATGCCCACAGCGACAGCCCCAGGGCAGTGTTGGTGCGCCAGCAATTCAAACTCAACGAGGCACTGCCGGCAGTATTGCTGGAGGACTCTGGCGACGGCCTCTCCCCCGTCTATGAGCCAGAAACTGCCAGCGTGATGGTGGCTGTTCTGGATGCTGAATTTTCTCGCCTCCGGGAAGCTCTCAGCGAACTGGCAGAGGGCGGGGGAAATTATGGCCACCTGACCGCGGAAGTCGATGAGCGACTGAAACGAATCACCGATTCCTTGATCATGTTGGGTAGACACCCCCAGCAACAGCTGCTTCGGGATGCTACAGCCCGTTGGGTTGAATATCGCAACGACCAAGGTGACCAGGGGCCACTGCGGGAAATGGCAGACAAACTGGTGGCGGCGGAGAACAGCCTGCACGGCTGGCTAGAGCTCAACCGCCAGCTGCTCGAAGGGGCGGTAACCAGTAGCGAGATGCAGGTTGAAGTCAACCGGGCACAAGCGGTGCTGCTGGATGAGGCGCAGGCCGGGCTGGAAAAAATCAAGGAAATCATTGTCGATTTCATTGCCTCGCGCTGGCAGCGCGACAAACTGGCGGGAGTCACTCAGCTACTGACGGATATGCGCGGTGCATTGCAGGTTCTGGAGCTGCAGCGGGCAGCCCGAATTCTGCAGGCCTGTCAGCGCTATATCGAGGAAGAGGTGCTGTCGGAATCCAGCGTGCCAAACTGGAACATGCTAGACGCCCTCGCAGAGTCGCTCACCAGCATCGAATATTATCTGGATGTGGTTGACCAGAGAGATGAGCCATCCGAGGAGATGGTGCTATCGCTGGCGGAACAGGGCGTCGCCAAGCTCGGCTACCCGGTCCATAGCCTGGACAAATCGCCAGCAAAAACTGTGACCATTCCCACGCTACGAGCGGTCGAGGCAGAGCCCTTACTTTCTGGTGCTCCTGAGGTGGGTGATACAGTGGTTGGTGAACAGTCACAACCGGAATTTGTTGCAGCCGACATCCCCGCAGAGCCTTCACCCAACCCTGACGAGCTTCCATCCGCCACTGACTCTCCAGCTGAGGTGCGCCTGGAGATAGACACAGCACAAGAGCTGATTTCGGAACCAACTGCTAAGGAAGTGGTAGCTGAAGACGTCGACGATGAAATCATCGAGGTCTTCATCGAGGAAGTGGCCGAAGTGCTCGAACTGGTGGACGAGAACTATCGCAGTTGGGCCAGCGCCCCCGACGACCGCGAAGCCATTACCGAAATACGCCGGGCCTTCCACACCCTCAAGGGCGGCAGCCGCATGGTAGGTGCTCAGTTGATGGGTGAGTTGTCCTGGGCAATGGAAAACCTGCTCAACCGGGTGCTGGAAAACCGGGTAACGGTAACCCCGACCCTGATCGCACTGGTGGACCTGGGGCGCGAGGTCATCCCAGAGCTGGTGGAGTCTTTCCGCAAGCGGGAAAGACCGCTCCGCACGGAGTATGTGGCACAACTTATTATTGCAGCGGAAACACTGTCTGTTGGTGAAGATGCCTCGCTGCCGTCGGAGGCGGTGGTGAGCCAGGAGTGGTCGCAGCAGCCAGCCCACAATGCCGAACAAGTCTCGGTGGCGGAACCTGAAGCTAAAAGTGTTGAAGCGGACTTTATTGCTGATCCTGAAAAGCAGGAATTGCTGAATATTTTTGCCGAGGAGGCCGCTGAACATCTGGCTGCGATTGGCGACTTCGTGCAGGCGCGGCGCCTGTCTGCACCCGTCTACGATCCGCCCACCAGCGCGTTGCAAAGTGCCCTGCATACCCTCAAGGGCAGCGCCCGGATGGCTGGGGTGGAGTCCATCGGGGATCTGGTGGCGCCGCTGGAGCATTTCATCAAGGAGCTCTACAGCTACCAGTTGCCAGTGAATGGTGACATCCTGGATTTGCTGGGTGATGCCTCCACCTATAGTCGCTTGTCCCTGTCTACAGTGGCTGAACAGGGGCGCGTGGAAGATATTCCCGAGTTGGTGGGATTCCTCGAACACCTCGCCGAACTGCGCGATCGCACTATGGCGGGCGTGCTGGGTGGTGAGAAGAAGGAATCTCTTCAGGTCGACCCAGAGCTGCTGAACCTGTTGATGACCGATGGCATGCAATCGTTGCTGGATGCAGAGCTGGGTATCCAGCGCTGGCAGGGCAACCCTGAGGACTACTCTCCCCTGCGCGAGCTGGGTGATGAGCTGACGCAGTTGGCAACGGCTGCCGAGCGGGCTGCAGCGTCGCCCATGGCCGAGTTGGCTCGCTACATGGGTGAAGCCTACGACACCATCATCGCAGCGGGGCGCGGGCCGGACGACGAACTGCTCGCCACCCTGCTGGAAGCACACCACAGCCTGCTGGCAATGGTGGATGCAGTGGCAGCCAACCAGGACCTGATTTCTGCACCGGAAGCGTTGAAAGAGTCCCTGCAGGCCGCGGCCACAGCGGAATCACAGCTGGCAAGTGTCACCTTAGACCACTCAGAACCGGCAGATGTGAATGAAGACGTTGCTGTGGCTGTGGAGCCGGTAGAGCGTGGCGAATCTTTTGAGGGATATCAGCAAGACGCGGATGAAGAACTGACCTTCGATCTCGATCTGGTGGAAGAAGACATTGTTAGTGACACTGGGTTGTCCGCCGAGTCCGCCGAGTCCGCCGAGTCCGCCGAGTCCGCCGAGTCCGCCGAGTCCGCCGAGTCCGCCGAGTCCGCCGAGATTCAGAGCGCCCTGGATGTGGAAGTGGAAGAATTCCAAGTCGCGCCCCTCAGTCTTGACGATATTGACCTGGAGATCCTCGAGATCTTTATCTCCGAGGCGGATGAGTTGCTGGAGGATATCGACCGCGGATTGCAGCGCTGGGCTCAGGATTGGCACGAATCTTCCCATAGTGAATCGTTGAAGCGTTCGCTGCACACCTTCAAAGGCGGTGCGCGGATGGCCGGATTACAGCAACTCGGTCAGCTCAGTCACGACTTCGAAAGCGAAATCATGGCCTTGGAATTGCGCCGGGACCAGCTCGACGAAGATGTCTTCCGTGGCCTGATGCGTCGTCAGGATCACCTGTTGGCCGCGCTAGCGGTGGCGCGCCGACTGTTTGACGGGGGTGATACTGCGGCATCCGTACAGCCGATGCCGGAAGCACAGCCTGCACCCCAGGTGGAGAATGTCGAGAATGACATTGTGCCGACATGGGGTAAGTCAGTTGATTTCGGAGCCGAGCCGGTCGATGAGTTGCTGCCGGAAATTTCCGAGGCGGCTGCGCCCCAACAACAACGCCAGCTCACCACTCCCCAGGACACTATCAAGGTTTCGGCAGCATTGCTGGAAAGCCTGGTAAACCTGGCAGGGGAAACCAGTATTTCCCGCGGTCGTGTCGAACAGCAGGTCAGCGATTTCTCCTACACCCTGGACGAAATGCAGGCCACCATTGCCCGCCTTAAGGATCAGGTGCGCCGCATCGGCCTGGAAACCGAGGCGCACATGATGTTCCGACAGGAGCAACTGGAGGCAATGAATACCCCTGAGGGCTTTGACCCGCTGGAGATGGATCGCTACTCCATGTTGCAGCAATTGTCCCAATCGCTGCTGGAATCCACCTACGATTTGCAGGACCTGAAAGAAACCCTGGGGGAAAAAGCCAAGGGTGCCGAGGCGCACCTGCTGACCCAATCCCGTATCAATACCGACCTCCAGGAACGACTCATGCGCATGCGGCTGGTGCCGTTCACCCGCATTGTGCCTCGCCTCCGCCGCATTGTGCGCCAGGTCAGTGATGAGCTGGAAAAGAAAGTTGAGTTGCGGGTGGTTAACCTGGACGGTGAAATGGATCGCTCTGTAATGGAGCAGATGATGGCACCCCTGGAACACATGGTGCGCAATGCTATTGACCATGGCATAGAGCCGTCGGAAGAGAGGCTGAGAGTTGGCAAGCCGGAAACCGGCACCATCTCCGTGGGTTTGGTGCGCGAAGGTGGCGATATCCTGCTGCAACTTTCCGATGACGGTCGCGGCCTGAATATCGATGCCATTCGCCGTCGCGCCATTGAGCGAGGCCTGCTGCCATCGGAAAATAATCTCGATGATCAGGATGTCATCCAGTTCATTTTTGAGCCGGGGTTCTCCACTTCAGAAACGGTTTCACAGGTCTCCGGGCGCGGTGTCGGAATGGATGTGGTCAACAGCCAGGTGCGCGAACTGGGTGGCTCCACCCAGACCTTGTCGCAGCCTGGCCAGGGAACCCGCTTCATTATTCGCCTTCCGTTCACGGTCTCGGTCAATCGTGCCTTAATGATCAATATGTCAGGAGAGACCTACGCATTGCCGTTGAGTAGTGTTGACGGTGTTGTGCGTATGAATCCTCAGGAGCTGGAGTATTACTACCGCTATCCGGATGCTCGCCTGGAATACGCTGGTGAGCGCTATGAGGTACGTTATCTCGGTAGTCTGCTGCGGGACAACGAGGCGCCAAAAATCGATACCTCCCAGCAGTCGGTATTCCTGGTGCTGGTGCATTCAGAAACCCGGTATTTCGCCGTGCAGGTGGACGGCCTCGCCGGCAGCGCGGAAATCGTCTCGAAAAGCCTCGGCTCCCCCTTCAGCAAAGTGCCTGGCCTGTCCGGTGCCACCCTGATGGGCGATGGCCGGGTGGTGGTGATTCTCGATCTGCTGGGGCTGCTGCGCGCCAGCGTGGTGGCCAGGGCCGGCGTGGAAGTGCGCGATTCACGGGAGGAGCGGGAGCAGTCCCGCGCGCCGCGAATCATGGTGGTGGACGACTCCGTAACCGTGCGCAAGGTTACCACCCGCTTCCTGGAGCGCGAGGGCTTCGAGGTGGTCACCGCCCGGGATGGTGTCGAGGCCATGAAGCTGTTGCAGGACGAACGCCCGGACGTAATGCTGCTGGATATCGAAATGCCCCGTATGGACGGCTTCGAAGTGGCCAAGCGGGTCAAGGGCAGCTTCGAGCTGCGCAGCATCCCGATCATCATGATCACCTCCCGCACCGGCGATAAACACCGGGAGCGGGCACTGGCGCTGGGCGTGGAGCGCTACATGGGCAAACCCTACCAGGAAGACGAGCTGTTGGCAGCCATGAGCGAGTTGATGCAGCTCGCCGAGCAGTCGGCATGAATACGGTGGTTGCCATGAGATTTTTGGGAGTGCAGTTGTGAGCCAGATTGAAGCAGATAGCGGACTGTTGCAGACAGAAGTCGACACCTTGTTCGTATCTGTGCGCAAACATCGTCTGTTGGTGCCCGCCGCCGGCGTTGCCGAAGTGGCCCAGCAGGTAGAGCGGGAGCCAGCCGCGCCGGGCGACCCGGCCTGGCTGGTGGGCTGGATGCAGTGGCGCATGCAGCGCATCCCGCTTATTTCCTTCGAGTCGCTGGGCAATGGGGAAGTCGAACCATCGGAAGGGCGCATGGCGTTGGTGATGCACACCATGACTGATACCGACAAATTCCACTTCTTTGCCCTTCAGATTCAGGGTTTTCCCCACCTGATGCGGATTACCGCCGCTGACCTGATGCAGGAAATGGTCACCGATGAGCACCCCTTCACTGCCATGACCGTGGCTATGGACAGCTGGCAGGCGATCATCCCAGATCTCGCAAAACTGGAAAATTTCCTCGCTGAACAGCTTCCCTCCTGATTCGCTCTCCTGCGTGATGGGCTTTGCGGTGTCCCTCGCTGGTGGTAGAGTGGTCTGACGGAAACACCGGTTTCCTCCCTTCCCACGCCTGGTATGGTTTTTCCACGGGTGACAGCATGTCCAAAGAAAGCAAGAAATCCGCTTCGCAAATACAGGAAGAGCTGCTGGCCAAGGTCATTGAGAATACAGTGACCCTCAACCCACTGGTGGGTGTCAGCACTGACGATATCAAGGAGGCGCTCAAGAAGACCGCCAAGCAGGCGGTTGCCCAGCCCTCCAAGGTGGTGCGTTACGGCAAGCGGTTCGGTCGCCGTGTGGTGGATATCCTCAAGGGCACCGAGGAGTTCGAGGGTGGCAAGGGCGATCGCCGTTTCGATGATCCCTCCTGGGAGGAGAACGCCATCTACCACAAGCTGAAGCAGGCCTACTTCGCCTGGGACCAGTCGCTCGATGAGCTGGTGGATGAACTCGAACTGTCGGGTCTCGACCAGCGCCGCGCTAAATTCGTCAAGGAAGTGCTGACCACATCCATGTCGCCCACCAATTTCCTGCTCGGCAACCCCAAGGCGTTGCGCAAGGTGGTGGAAACCCGCGGCAACAGCCTGCTCAAGGGCCTGAAGAATTACGTCCATGACCTGCAAAACAACCACGGCATGCCTAGCCAGGTGGACAAGAGCAAGTTCCGGGTTGGCATGAACCTGGCCAATACAGAGGGCTCGGTGGTCTTCCGCAACGAGATCCTGGAGCTGATTCAGTACCGTCCGCGCACCGCGAAGGTCTATAAGCGCCCGCTGCTGATCGTGCCGCCGCAGATCAACAAGTTTTATATCTACGACCTGACCCCGGAGAAAAGCTTCTTCCGCTACTGCCTGGACCAGGGCTTTCAGGTGTTCACCATCAGTTGGCGCAATCCCACCGCGGAGAACCGCGACTGGGGTATTGATGAGTACATCGCAGCCGCCAGTGAAGCGGTGGAAGTCATTCTCGAGATCACCCGCAGTGAGGACCTGAACGTGGTCGGTGCCTGTGCCGGTGGTATTACCGCTTCCATCATGTCCTCCTACCTGAAGGAGACCGGCCGCAACCGGGTTAACAGCCTCAGTCTGTCCGTGTGCATGCTCAGCATGCACTCCCAGGACCTGGACCTGAGTGTCTTCACCACTCCTGCGTCCCTGCAGGCGGCGCGGATTCGCTCACGGGATCAGGGCATCCTGGCGGGCGCCGAACTGGCCAAGGTGTTCAACTGGATGCGCCCCAACGACCTGGTGTGGAATTACCACGTCAACAACTACCTGCTCGGGGAAGATCCGCCGGTGTTCGACATCCTTTTCTGGAACAGCGATTCCACCAACCTACCGGCGGAACTGCACTGTGATTTCCTCGATATCTACGAGCACAACCTGCTGGAAAAGGGCGAGATGACCGTGCTCGATACCAAAATCGACCTGCGCGGACTCGACTGCGACAAATACGTCACTGCCGGGCTGTCCGACCACATCACCCCGTGGAAGATCTGCTACAAGACCACCCAGTTCGTGGGCGGCGATATCAAATTCGTGCTCAGTTCCAGCGGCCATATCCAGAGCCTGGTAAACCCGCCCGGCAACAACAAGGCCCGCTATTTCTCCAGCACCGAGAATCCGGAATCGGCGGACCAGTGGCTGGAACAGGCGGAACAGTGCAGCGGTTCCTGGTGGACGGACTGGTCCGAATGGCTGAAGGCCCGCTCCGGCGAGCGCAAAACCGCGCCCCGCTCCCTCGGCAGCCGCAACCATCCCTCCATGGAGGCTGCCCCCGGCACCTATGTCTACGGCTGAAATGATAGAGATGGACGAACAGGTGCTGGATGCACCCCATATCGCCCACGGCCTGGATATCTACTGGCTGACCATCAACGGCCTGAACATCCGCGTGGGCATCCGTCACGGCGGTGGCCGGGGCAATCCGCTGCTGATACTGAACGGCATTGGCGCCAGCTTTGAAGTGCTGGAATCGTTCATCAATGCCATGGAAGACACCGAAATCATCATTTTCGACATGCCCGGTGCCGGCAAGTCGGATACCCCGATTCTGCCCTGGCTGATGAGTCACTACGCCCGCCTCACCGCCAGGGTGCTCGACCAGCTCGGTTACACCAGTGTCGATGTGCTGGGCCTGTCATGGGGCGGTGCGCTGGCCCAGCAGTTCGCCCGCCAGTATTCCTCCCGCTGCCACAAGCTGGTTCTCTGTGCGACCAGCTCCGGCTCCGCCATGTTCCCGGGGCGACCAAAGACGCTGCTGAAAATGCTCAGCCCCCGCCGCTACCTGGATAAAAAATACATGCTGCGGATTGCTGGCGACCTCTACGGCGGGCGCATGCGCCAGGACACATCCCAGGTGGAAGAGCACGCCAACAAGGTCCAGTCCACCAGCAGCCGCGGTTACTACTACCAGGTGCTGGCGATCGCCACCTGGTCGAGCCTGCACTGGCTGCACAAGCTGCGCATGCCCACCCTGATCATCCACGGCACCGACGACCCCATCATTCCCCATGTGAACGCCAGAGTCATGGCCAGCCGCATCCCCAACGCCGAGCTGTGGCTGATGGACTGTGGACATCTGTTCATGCTCACCATGGCCGATACCATCGCCCCGGAGATTGCCAGTTTCCTGCGCCGCTAAGCGGGTCCGCCGCCCTTGCGATAATGGTTTATCCGCACCTTGCCGCCAGCTAGACTTACCCTGAGAACTTTCCTTTTTCGTTCTGTCAGGACACACGTCATGGACCCGCTAAATCAGAATGCCGGAGTCACCCCGGAGCAGTTCGATGCCCACTGGATGCCGTTCACCGGCAACCGGGATTTCAAGCAGCACCCGCGCATGGTGGTGTCCGCCGAAGGCCCCTGGTACACCAGCGCCGACGGTCGCCGGATCTACGATGGCCTGTCCGGCCTGTGGACCTGTGGTGCGGGTCACTGCCGCAAGGAAATTGCCGAGGCGGTGAGCCGCCAATTGGCCAAGCTCGATTACTCCCCCGGTTTCCAGTTCGGCCAGCCGCTGTCGTTCCAGCTCGCCGAGCGCATCACCGAGTTCATGCCGCAGGGGCTGAACCGGGTGTTCTTCACCGGCTCCGGTTCCGAGAGTGCCGACACCGCCCTGAAAATGGCCCGCGCCTACTGGCGCAAGAAAGGCCAGGGCAGCAAAACCCGCCTGATCGGTCGCGCCAAGGGCTACCACGGCGTCAACTTCGGCGGCATCAGCGTTGGCGGAATCGTCGGCAACCGTATGCTTTATGGCCAGGGGGTGGAGGCGGATCACCTGTCCCACACCCTGTTGCCGGAAAACACTTTCAGCCGCGGCCAGCCCCAGTCGGGCGCCCAGTTGGCGGACGAGCTGCTGAGCCTGATCGCCCTGCACGACGCCTCTACCATTGCCGCGGTCATTGTCGAGCCCATGGCCGGTTCCGCCGGGGTGCTGCCACCACCGCTCGGCTACCTGCAACGGCTGCGGGAGATCTGCGATCAGCACCATATCCTGCTGATTTTCGACGAAGTGATCACCGGCCTGGGCCGGGTGGGCGCCCCCACCGCAGCAGAATTGTTCGGCGTGACGCCGGATATCCTCAACCTGGCCAAGCAGCTCACCAACGGCGCCATCCCCATGGGAGCGATAGTGGCCAAACAGGAAATCTACGATACCTTCATGGAGCAGGGCGGCCCCGAGTACATGGTGGAGTTTCCCCATGGTTACACCTACTCCGCCCACCCGGTGGCCTGCGCTGCCGGGCTGGCGGCACTGGAAATCCTTGAGCAGGAAAACCTGTTCGAACGGGTAAAAGCCCTGGCGCCGGTGCTGGAGGAGAAAATCCACGGTCTGCAAGGCGTGCGCCATGTGGCGGATATCCGCAACTTCGGCCTGGCGGCGGGCATTACTATTGAGGCGCTGCCCGGTGAGCCCGCCAAGCGCCCCTGGCAGGTGGCCATGAAGTGTTGGGAAAAAGGTTTCTATGTGCGCTACGGCGGCGACACCGTGCAGGTTGGCCCGCCCTTTATTGCCACCGAAGCGGAACTGGATTCCCTGGTTAACGCCCTGGGTGATGCCATCAACGAATGCAACTAGTGCTGGGGCCATTTTGGCCCCCAGCTTCGTTGTCAATCGCTCATTTAGCGCCACTAAACTACGCTCATTCCGCCTTGCTAGAGGCAAAAATGACCTCCAGCACCGATAATTGAATGAGTATTGGAAGGCTTCATCATGACAGTAAAAGAGCAGTTAGAAATCAGCAATATCGGCCACTGGATTAACGGCACAGCCGTAAACGGCACAGGTGAGCGGCAACCGGTCTACAATCCGGCGACCGGCGAGGTAGTGGCCCAGGTGTCGCTGGCCGACAAAGCTACCGTCGAGCAGGCCATTGCTGCTGCCGAGGCTGCCTTCCCCGCCTGGCGCGATACCCCGCCGAGCAAGCGCGCCCAGGTGATGTTCCGTTTCAAGGCATTACTGGAACAGCACAGCGAACGCATCGTCGCCGCCATCACCCAGCAGCACGGCAAGGTGCTGCACGACGCCGCCGGCGAACTGGCGCGCGGTATCGAGGTGGTGGACTACGCCTGCGGCGCGGCGGAACTGCTCAAGGGCGAACACAGCAAGAATGCCGGTCCCGGCATCGACAGCTGGAGCGAACTGCAACCGCTGGGAGTGGTGGCGGGCATTACCCCGTTCAACTTCCCCGCCATGGTGCCCATGTGGATGTTTCCCATGGCGATCGCCTGCGGCAATTGCTTTGTGCTGAAACCTTCCGAGCGGGACCCCGCCCCGGCGCTGATCCTGGCGGAACTTCTAAAGGAGGCAGGCCTGCCGGATGGCGTGTTCAATGTGGTCAACGGCGACCGCGAGGCGGTGGAATTCATCCTGCACGATCCGCGGGTACAGGCGGTCAGTTTTGTCGGCTCCACCCCGGTGGCGGAAAGCATCTACCGCACTGGCACCGCCAACGGCAAGCGGGTGCAGGCACTGGGCGGCGCCAAGAACCACGCGGTAGTGATGCCGGATGCGGACCTGGACAACGCCGTCAGCGCGCTGATGGGCGCGGCCTACGGCTCCTGTGGCGAGCGCTGCATGGCCATCTCCGTGGCAGTGGCGGTGGGCAATGACGTCGGTGACCAACTGGTAGCCAAGCTCAAGGAGCAACTGGCCATACTCAAAGTGGGGCCGGGCGACGACAACAGCAACGACATGGGGCCGCTGATTACCGCTGAACACCTGGCCAAGGTTCGTGGCTATGTGGAGTTGGGATTAGATGAGGGTGCGGAACTGGCGGTGGATGGCCGCGGTTTGACTGTGTCCGGCGCAGAAAACGGCTTCTTCCTCGGTGGCTGCCTGTTCGACAGAGTCACTCCGGCAATGCGCATCTACAAGGAAGAAATTTTCGGGCCGGTGCTGTGCGTGGTGCGGGTGCACAGCCAGGAAGAGGCAATGGCGCTGATCGACAGCCACGAGTACGGCAATGGCACCTGCATCTTCACCCGCGACGGCGAGGCGGCCCGTTATTTCACCGACCGCATCAAGGTGGGCATGGTCGGTGTCAACGTGCCACTGCCGGTGCCGGTGGCCAGCCACAGTTTCGGCGGCTGGAAGCGCTCACTGTTTGGCGATCTCTATGCCTACGGCCCGGATTCGGTGCGCTTCTACACCCGCCGCAAGACCATTACCCAGCGCTGGCCGTCCAGTAGCGTTCGGGAAGGGGCGAAGTTTTCGTTTCCGTAAAGATACGCTTATCAAGATAATGGGAAAAGTCGAAAGCCTAATACGTGGGACATCAAACCTTAAAGTCAGGCCCACATTTGTATGTGGGCACATTAATGGTGGCGAATAAAACGAATAATATACGATCTAGAATGCATTCATTTTAAACAAACGACCTTCTGCTCCTCTATCATGCAATTCTCGAATTATCTCATCACTATTAAAATATTCTTTCTTTTCGTTTTTTAGGGGAAGATCACTATCCAAAACAGTAATGATAAACTGTAGGCCATTATCTGAGGATACTCTGCGCCATACATCAATTAATCTAATTTTCAAGCGATCGTCCAAACTCTCTAAAAGACCATCGTGGTAACAAAACTTATAAAAATCTTTTTTTGAGTAAAGAATGAGCAATGTCGCATCAAAAATAGCAGAAATAACACGAGTATACGAAAACCCCTCATTAATTGAGGTTTGGTCTCTCAACCCAATCTTGAACTGAATATTTCCGTCTTTATTGGTTTCCGTATAGAAGAATGCAGAAATATTTAAAATCTTATCAATCAGTTCTGAAAATATAGTCACTGCGTGTGTGAGAACGTTGTTTCCTCTAACTTTTGTATGTGATTCCAGGTTTTTGGCGGCCTGATTCTTTTCTAACACCGCTTTTTCGAGTTTGTTGCTCAAATCTGAAGCTAAATCAATTTTATCTAGCCTGTCTTTTAAAACGGCAACTCTAGACTCTTCCGAAGATAGTCTCTTCTGGAGGTTTTTATACTTCTCGAACGCATCTTTCTGAAGAAGAACAGATGTTAGTTCCTGCTGTTTTCTCCTTTCGTTATCAAGTGTAGAGTTGACGTCTTCACGTTCTTGTATGATTCGACGTTTTGTCGATATTAGTCTCTCCTTTCGGCCGACTGACATAGCTTGGTTGAGATTTATTAGTTCTTCATACGATTTCATTAGCTCATCGGGAAAATATATCTGAACTTCTTCAAACAAGTTAATTACTTTATCAAGTTCAAATGAAAACTCAGCTTTCAGCGATTTATCAATGGCTGATATTCTTCGATCAAGAGAATAGATATGATTGACCATTGATGTGACATTTGTAGAAACTTCCTCGATTAGTTCTTTGCTGACATTTTCATCAGAACGTTTAAAGTCAAACCTGTCGAGCTCTATTTTCATTCTAGCTACAGAAGCTTCTATTTGGGTGATTTCGGCCTCAAGGCTTCGGCCGCTATCTCTTGGTAGGTTGCTAACTTCTTTTACTGCATTTTTTAGTGATTCAACACGACTATTAGCTTCATATTTATTTCTAACGCTTTGAACATCAATTCCAATGACGGACGCTAGGTATGGCGCCCAGTCAGCGTCACTTTCTCTGCTGCTATTAACCTTGAAAGTATTTTCGTATTGGGTCTGTTTTCTTAGGCAGTAGCGGAGCCCATTCCTATATCCAAATCCATTTTTTTGTAAGCTAACTGGGCAAATCAGTTTGTTCAGTGTCTCTCTGGCATTCTTTAGTGACAGGCCTTCATAATCCCAATTAATTTGGTGATCGTCTTCTACTCTCAATCGCTGTCGTCGCATTAAAATTGAAGTTTTTCCAGAAACAGCTCTTTTTATGGTGATAAATCTATTTTCGCCAAATTGAACCTCAAGGTAGAAAATAAAATCAGAAAAGCATTCCTTGCGAAATATATGATCTCTGGATAATGTCTTAAGAAAGCAAAAATCAATTATGTCTACTAAGGTTGTTTTGCCTAGACTGTGAGAAGATTTTTTTTCGGCACGTTTGCTCACGCTAGCAAATACTACGTTTAAGCCATCTTTAAACGCAATGTCTGGAAAAATATTTTTCTTGTTTGAGTAAAGCCTGCTTAACTTAATCATTACTTATTCCACAAATACAGACTAAATCGGATTCTTTTGAGTAATTAACCTTGCCAAGTAAATAGAGAAAGCTAACGGCCAGCATCAAATCCTGTTCGTTTATTTCATCACAGATGGTCTTTGCGTAATCCAGAATTCGGTGCAGCTCATAATCCCCGCGCTCAAATAGACACTGTAAAACTAAAGAAGCAACATTTATTACTGAATAATCTAAGTTTAGAAATCGATGAGGTTTTAACATTAGAGCTCTTCTTCTGTTTTTTTGCCAATAAAGCAGTTCGCATACAGGTAGAATAGAAACAAGCTTATTGATTCTTCTTTGCCTTTTAATGAGTCATATTGGGAATCTAATAAAGCATTTTCTATAGACATCAAAAGTGTTTCAAAAGAAGAAAAATCATCGTTTCCTGCTATTATTTTTTTGTTTAAGCTCTTTGCGATCTTTCCAACCAAGCCCTGCAGGTCTTCGCTTGCTCTTTGCTTTAGAAATGCATCAAGTTCAAAGAAGTATGGCTCGTAATCACGGCTTACTATTTCATCATAGAAAGTTTGGCTCAAGCGGTTAAGCTGGTTTTTTTTCTCGATGCTTATTGATCCAAAATCACTCGGTTTCTGCTCTAGTCCACTATGCTCCGAGGCGATAACGGTAATGACCTCTCGCAGGTCGTTGGGATCGAAAGTGATTGCACCAATATGTGTCTTAACTAGGTGCTTATACACCAGGGGGTAATTGTGAATACTTTGGTCAACATTTATTTCTTGAGAGCCGGAGCTGCCAATTGCTTGAGTTTGGTTGATTATTAAGTCACTTGTCATTTTGGTTCACTTTTAAATCCATTTTTTGACTCCCTTTCGAAAGTGTTCCAGATGACTGATTTATGTTGATGGATCCAGACTTGGCATTGCTCTTTCTGAATAATTGGATTGTTCCAATTGCAAATGTTATGACAATGCCAACTATCGTTATCCATTCGCTTGTAGATAAGTTCGACACAACTTTTCCTCTTCCCATTTTCTGATTGGTTTGAGAATAGCTAGTTTGTATGTCAGGTTAATAATGAGCCTATGTGCCTCATTATCATCAGGGAGGATTCTTGAATTGCATGAGAGTCGTCCCTTTGGTCTCTGTGCGTCCATACGTAGTATTTGCCCAGTATTTCACTCCTGTGTCCTAGTGGCAATATTTTGCCTGCCCACATAGAACCTCAATGCGCACTAAACAACTTCGCCCTGACCGTCTCCCGGTATTTCATCGGTGAGGTGCCGAACTGGCGGTGGAAGATTTTGCTGAACGCCGCCCCATCCTGGTAGCCGCAGTGGACGGCAATTTCCGATACCGACAGATTCGATTTCTGTAACAGCTCACGGGCGTTGTTAAGTCGGGTGCGCTGTAAATATTGCAGCGGGGTTTTGCCGAGGGCGTTTTTAAAGCGCCGGTCGAAAGTGCGCATGCTGAAGCCGAACTGCTTGGCCACGTCGCTGATCTTGATCGGTTTGCTGAAGTTGTCCTCGAACCAGATCTGCGCCTGCACCACCTGTTCGTCCGGGTGGTATTCCACGTTGTCGGAAAAGTAGCTGGTGGGCTCGAAGGAGCTGCGGATTTCGTGAAAAAAGTTGCGCTCCACCTGGGTGGCGGCGTGGCGACCGTAGAGCCGCGAAACCAGGTGCACCATCAGTTCCGCCATGGCGTTGACGCTGGCGGCGCAGTACAGGTTGCCCGCCTGGGTGATGAAGTACTGGCGTTTCAGGTCCACCGCCGGGTAGTCCTTCTGGAACTGGTCGAAATAGTGCCAGTGGGTAGTGGCGGGCTGGCTGTCCAGCAGTCCCGCCTCCGCCAGAAAACACACCCCGGTGCCCACCGCGATCATCACCGCCCCCTGCAGGGCCTGCTGTTGCAGCCAGGGTACGTAGGCGCGGTATTTCTTCAGGGCCGGACGCGGATTGCGCCACAGGGCGGGCAGACAGACGATGTCGCAGTGTTCCATTTCGTCGATGGTGGCGTAGGGCTGCACGGCAAAACCGGAGGGGGAGTCCACCGGTTCCTTGTCTATGGACAGGGTGCAGGCGGAAATGGTGCGGGCATTGGGGTTGTGGGCGAGCTCGGCGGCCACGGCGGTGCGCAGCATTTCCACCGGCAGGGTGGCGCTGGTGCCCAGCAGGTTGTGGTACAGCAGGGTGCACACTTGCAGCGGTGCGGGGGCATTGGTGAGTTTTTTGGCCATAATGAAAAAAGATATGACCATAATGGACAAAAATCAATGGAAGATGATTGATAGACTGCGCCTATAGCAAAGATAACCGCAGCCAACAGGATACCCTCCTCCATGCAAGCATTGCCCGTTATCGTCGGTTTTGGTGGCTACAACGCCGCCGGACGCAGTTCTTCCCACCAGGCTTTCCGCCGCATGGTGCTTGAATCCCTGCCGGAAAAGGAGCGGGTGCAGACCATTGTCTCCCTGGCCTGCCTGATGTCCCTGGTGAAATGGGACGGTGAGTGCTACCGGGATGCCCACAACAAGGCTTACGACAGCGCCTCCGTGGCGGCCACCTTTTCCCAGCAAGTACTGGACGGCACCCTGATCCGCCGCCTGGAAAGTGCCATTTACGATCCCGAGCAGGTGCTGGCCCACAAGAGCGCCAAGGTGCAGGAGAGTGATGGTGGCGAGGTGGTATTCAAGCTGGGTCGCCGCGATATGCCTGAGCAGGTGCCTGCCCACTGGCAGGTGAAGCCGCTGGAAGACGGTTCCTATGAAGTGCGCACCAGTGACAACGGTGAATTCCTGGTACCGGTGTACGAGCGCCAAGCCGCGCAGGCTGCCGGTCAGTTGCCGTCCGGTTTCGATCCTTCCGCGCACTACAATTCCCGCTTCCACCCCCGCGGTCTGCAGATGACCCTGCTGGGCGCCAGCGATGCACTGCATTCAGTCGGTGTGCCCTGGGAGCTGATTGCCGATTCTGTGCACCCCGATGAAATCGGTGTGTACGGCTCCAGCGTGTTTGGCCAGCTCGCTCCGGAAGGCCTGGGCGGTCTGCTGCAGAGCCGTTTGAAGGCGGAGCGTTCCACCGCCAAACAACTGGCGCTGGGTCTCAACACCATGCCGGCGGACTTCGTGAATGCCTATGTGCTCGGCAGTGTTGGCCACACCGAGGCGATTACCGGTGCCTGTGCGTCATTCCTCTATGTGTTGCAGGCGGCGGTGAAGGATATCCGCAGCGGTCGCCGCCGGGTGGCCATTGTCGGCAACGCCGAAGCCAGCCTGACCCCGGAGATTTTCGAGGGCTTCACCAATATGGGTGCCCTGGGTACCGATGAGGGGCTGTGCAAGCTGGACGGTTCCAGCATTCCGAACTGGCGTCGCGCAAGTCGCCCGTTCGGTGACAACTGCGGCTTTACCCTGGCGGAAGGCACCCAGTTCGTGGTGCTGATGGATGATGCCCTGGCGATTCAGCTGGGTGCCGATATCCACGGCGCGGTGTCCGATGTGTTCATCAACGCCGATGGCCTGAAGAAATCGATTTCCGCCCCCGGCGCCGGCAACTATGTGTCCTTTGCCAAGGCGGTGGCCTCTGCGGCGGCGACTTTCGGCGAGGACGCGGTGCGGGAGCACAGCTTTATTCACGCCCACGGTTCCAGCACCCCGGCCAACCGGGTCACCGAGTCGGAAATTTTCGACCGGGTGGCCGAGGCCTTCGGCATTACCGACTGGCCGGTGGCTGCGGTGAAGTCCTACGTGGGGCACACCATCGCCTCTGCCAGCGGCGACCAGCTGATGGCGGCCCTGGGCACCTTCAAGTACCAGCTGATTCCCGGTATCAAGACCGTGGAGCAGGTGGCCGATGATGTCCACCAGAAGAACCTTTATTTCCCGTTGACGGACGTGGATATGCACGACCGCACCATGGAGCTGGCCTTTATCAACTCCAAGGGCTTCGGCGGTAACAATGCCACCGCCGTGGTGGTTGCACCCGCCAAGGTGGAAGCCATGCTGGCCCGTCGCCACGGCGCCGAAATGGACGCCTACCGCGCTCGCCGGGAACAGGCCCGCCGTGCTGCGGCGACCTATGCCGCCCGCGCCGACAAGGCGGAACTGGATGTGATCTATCGCTTTGGCGAGTCGCTGATCGAGGAGTCCGAAATCCAGATCAGCACCTGTGGCATGAAGGTGCCGGGCTATGAACACGAGGTGGTGTTCGACCGCCATAATCCCTGGGCAGATATGCTGTAGGCCGCGAATTTCCCGGGCATTTTTTACCTGAGGGGGCTGCGGCCCCCTCTTTCATTTCCGATGGACCGCTGACGCTTGTCCAGGTTGTGACCCTATTGGTCTTTGGGGTCGGAATTTGTCGGTTACTGTTCTAAAATTGTCTTTTCTCACTGGGTATTTTTTGTGAAAGTTGCGCCCCCGCACGGCATGACCATGTTGTGATAGGGTGTCACTTTGCCCATGAGGCACGGGTTCGGAGGCGGGTTCCTCCGGTTGTTGGTACTGCTCTTCATTCTGTTTGTTCAGGGGGTACTAATGATGAACTTCTTTTTTGCTTTTCACGCGTTGCCGGTTGCCGGCAACAATCCGGGGACGTCCCATTGAACGCCCCTGAACGGAAGGGGTGGAACATCGCCGATTCGGCGAGCCTCTATGGTGTCAACGATTGGGGGGTCGGCTATTTCGGCCTGACCGACAACGGCGAGATGGCTGTGTCGGTACCTCGCAAGGGTGTCCCGGTCAGCATTTCCCTGATGGATATCGTCGCCGGTCTCGAGCAGCGTGGCCACGCCATGCCTGTGCTGCTGCGCATCGAAAACCTGCTGGACGAACGCATCACCCGTCTCAATGAATGCTTTGCCGAGGCCATTGCCAGCCAGGGCTATCGCGGCGAATACCGCGGCGTGTTCCCGATCAAGGTGAACCAGCAGTGTCACGTGGTGGAAGAGATCGCCAAATACGGCGGCCAGTACCACCACGGCCTGGAGGCGGGCAGCAAGGCGGAGCTGATCATTGCCATGTCCCACCTGCGGGACCGGGAAGCCTGTATCGTCTGCAACGGCTACAAGGATGCGGAATTCATCGAACTGGGACTGCACGCCCGCAAGCTGGGCCTGAAGTGCTTCTTCGTGATCGAGACTCCCTCCGAGCTGGGCATCATTCTCGAGCAGAGCAAGCGCCTTGGTGTTGAGCCGCTGATCGGCGTGCGCGTCAAGCTGGCCGCCAAGGTGGAAGGTCACTGGTTCGAGGACAGCGGCGACCGTTCACTGTTTGGCCTGTCCATCACCCAGCTGGTGGATGTGGTGGACCAGTTGCGTGAAGCGGACATGCTGCACTGCCTGAAGCTGATGCATTACCACATCGGTTCGCAGATCCCGAACATCCGCAATATTCGCGACGGCGTGCAGGAAGCCTGCCGCTATTACGTGGACCTGGTGAAAGAGGGTGCGCCCCTCGGTTACCTGGACCTGGGTGGCGGACTGGCGGTGGACTACACCGGCGCGCACACCAACGAGACCCACAGCAAGAACTACTCCCTGGAGGAGTACTGCGTGGATATCGTCGAGACCATCAGTGAGGCGATGGAGAACTACGAGGTGCCGCACCCGACCATCATCACCGAGTCCGGTCGCGCCACCGTGGCCTACTCATCGGTGCTGTTGTTCAACATTCTCGACGTCAGCTATTTCAAGTCCAACGGCCTGCCCCAGGCGCTGCCGGAAGACTGTGCGGAATCCCTCACCAACCTGTGGGACACCCTGCAGGCGCTGGGCGAAGACAACGTGCAGGAGTGCTGTAACGATGCGGTGCACTACCGGGAGGACATGCGCCGCATGTTCCGCCAGGGACAGGTGCAGTTGCGTGAGCTGGCGCTGGCGGAAAACCTCTACCTGGAGATTCTCCAGCGCACCCGCCGCCTGCTGCCGACCCTGCGCCGGATTCCCCCGGAACTGCAGAACCTAGACGAGGCGCTGGCGGATATCTATTACGGCAACTTCAGCCTGTTCCAGTCGCTGCCGGATTCCTGGGCCATCGACCAGATCTTCCCGATCATGCCCATCCACCGGCTGGATGAGGAGCCTCGCAACAAGGCGGTAATCGCCGACCTGACCTGTGACTCCGATGGCAAGCTGGACCTGTTTGCCAATGCCGACGGCGAGACCCGCACTCTGCCGCTCCACGACCTGAAAGAGGGTGAGGAGTACTACCTGGGCGTGTTCCTGGTGGGCGCCTACCAGGAAACCCTGGGTGACCTGCACAACCTGTTCGGGGACACCCACGTGGTCAGCGTGCGCATCGACGGCGATGGCGACTTTGAATTCGTTGAGGAAATTCAGGGCGACACCATCGGCGATGTGCTCAGCTATGTGGAGTACAACCCCAAGGAACTGTACGAACAGTTCCGGGTTGGCGCCGAGGCCGCGGTGAAGTCGGGCAGCATCAGCGTGAAAGAGCGCCAGCAGATGCTGCAAACATTTGGTAATAGTCTGAACGGTTACACTTATTTCGAGCGAGATTAAAAATGCGCTTTTTTCGCGATTGCTGTGTCAGATATGTGCTCAAATCCTCATGTACTGTATGTACATTCCGGTTTTCCGCGCATCGCTTCCTTGCACTCACAAAAAAATCATCATTTTTAAATTAATTCTTAGTTATTGAAGGAATCAGTTATGGCAAAAGTACTGATTATTGGAGCCGGCGGTGTCGGCGGCGTGGTTACCCACAAATGCGCACAGTTGCCCGAAGTATTCGGGGAAATCGTGCTGGCCAGCCGTACCGAGGAAAAATGTCGGCACATCGCCGCCCAGTTGAACCGTCCCATCGAGACTGCCCAGGTGGACGCGGACAACGTGCCGGAGCTGGTCGCGCTGATCAACCGGGTCAAGCCGGACCTGGTGATCAACGTGGCGCTTCCCTACCAGGACCTGACCATCATGGACGCCTGCCTGGAAGCCGGCGTCAACTATCTGGACACCGCCAACTACGAGCCTCTGGACACCGCCAAGTTCGAGTACAGCTGGCAGTGGGCCTACCAGGACAAGTTCAAGGAAGCTGGCCTGATGGCACTGCTGGGTTCCGGCTTCGATCCCGGCGCTACCAACGTGTTCACCGCCTACATCGCCAAGCACTATTTCGATGAAATCCACACCCTGGACATCATCGACGTCAACGGTGGCGATCACGGCTACCCGTTTGCCACCAACTTTAACCCGGAGATCAACATCCGCGAAGTGACCGCCGAGTGCCGTCACTGGGAAAACGGCGAGTTCGTCACCACCCCGGCGATGTCCCTGAAGCAGTCCTTCACCTGTCCGGAAGGTGTGGGCACTTTCAACATCTACCGCATGTACCACGAAGAGCTGGAATCGCTGGTGAAAAACTACCCCAGCCTGAAGCGCGCCCAGTTCTGGATGAGTTTCGGCGACAGCTACCTGAAGCACCTGGAGGTGCTGGGCAATGTGGGCATGACCGGCATTGAGCCCGTGGACTTCAACGGCCAGCAGATCGTGCCGATCCAGTTCCTCAAGCGCCTGCTGCCCGACCCGGCCAGCCTCGGTCCGCGCACCAAGGGCAAGACCTGCATCGGTTGCGTGGTCACCGGCCTGAAAGACGGCAAGCTGAAAACCGTTTATCTCTACAACATCTGCGACCACCAGGAATGCTATGCCGAGGTGCAGTCCCAGGCGATCTCCTACACCACTGGCGTACCGGCCATGATCGGTGCCAAGATGATCCTGGAAGGCAAATGGCTGAAGCCCGGCGTGTGGAATATGGAGCAGATGGACCCCGATCCGTTCATGGAAGACATGAACAAGCACGGCCTGCCCTGGACTGTGATCGAAGAACCCGGTTTCGACTTGGTTTGAGTTGTGGATTGAAGCCGCTCCTTTGGGGGCGGCTTTTTTGTTCAGTGGGGAAATAAAAATAAACAAACCGTTTACAAATACCTATTCTGGGTTTTTAATTACCCTAAATGGGTATTCTATGCGCGACTGTAAAAAAATCAGTATTAGTGATGCATTGTTTTCTGGCACTCGCCAGAAGGTGTTGGGACTTTTGTTTGGTCAGCCGGAGAGAAGCTTTTTTCTCAACGAGATTATTCAGTTGGCACAAGCGGGCTCCGGGGCGGTACAGAGAGAAGTGGAAAGGCTGCATACAAGTGGACTGATCAAAGCAACGCAATATGGTCGGCAAAAATCTTATGCTGCCAATCCAGATTCACCTATTTATGAAGAGCTTTGCACGTTGACGAGGAAACTATTGGGTCCCGAACAGCGCTTAAAGTCTCACCTGGAAAATGAAAAGGGCGTAAAACTTGCCATCCTCTACGGGTCGGTAGCAAAGAAGCTGGATACTGCCAGCAGTGATATCGATTTGCTTCTAGTGTCAGACGCTTTAACGTTAGAAGAGGTTTTTCACATGTTGGAGCCGCTCGAGACAGAGTTGGCGCGACCGGTGAATCCCACTCTCTACACGAGTGCAGAATTTTTCTCCCGTATAAAAGAGAAAAATCCTTTTCTAGTAAAACTTCTGCAAGGTGAACACATCCTTTTAAAAGGAAACATCAATGGTCAGGACGCCGTTGGATAACCTGGTCAAGGTCGGCCAACTCAAGGAAGAACCGCCGGATGCCAGGGAATTTGCTGGTTTGGTAAGTTCCGGCACAGTTAGGCTGAAAGATGCCAAGCTAGAACAGATCAGTATGGAGAGCCGGTTTGATCTTGCCTATAACGCAGCTCATGCGTTGGCTCTTGCAGCGCTTCGCTGGCATGGCTATAGGTCCGAAAATCGCTATCAGGTATTCCAGTGTTTGGTGCATACGTTGGCACTGCCCAACGAGCAATGGCGGGTACTTGATATGGCCCATAGAAAGCGCAACTTGGCTGAATACGAAGGATATCTGGATGTGGATAAAAGTTTGTTGGATAGCCTGATAAGAACAACTGAGGCCGTTGCTGAAAAAGTATCGGCGTTAGCGCCTCTCGATAAATAGGTGATGAATTGTCTAGTAATCCCTTTAACAGCTTTGACGCCCGCCGCGTGCCCTCGCCCTGTTTTGTGGTGGACGAGGCCGCGGTGGAGCGCAATCTGAAAATTCTCAACCGCGTGCAGCGGGAGAGCGGTGCCAAGGTGCTGGCGGCGCTGAAGGCGTTCTCCATGTGGAGTCTGGCGCCGCTGGTGTCGAAATACCTGTCCGGCACCTGTGCCAGCGGCCTGCACGAGGCGCGCCTGGGGCGTGAGGAGTACGGCGGTGAGGTGCATGTGTTCTCCGCCGCTTACACCGAGCACGACCTGGCAGAAATCCTGAAGATTGCCGACCACGTGGTGTTCAATTCCTTTGGCCAGTGGCAGCGCTTTCAGCCGCTGTTGCAGCAGGCGAAAAAAGACCGTCCCCGGTTGCAGTACGGCTTGCGCATCAATCCCCGCCACTCCGAAGGCGAAGTGGCCATTTACGATCCCTGTGCCCCCTGTTCCCGCTTGGGTATCCCCCTCTCCCAGTTCGAGGGGCAGTCCCTGGAGGGCATCAGCGGCCTGCACTTTCACACCCTCTGTGAGCAGGACCTGGAACCCCTGAAGCGTACCCTCGCGGCAGTGGAAGCCCAGTTCGGCGACCTGCTGCACCAGATGGAGTGGGTCAATTTTGGTGGCGGCCACCATATCACCCGCTCCGACTACCAGGTGGATGAGCTGATTGAGGTGGTGAAGGCTTTCAGTGCCAAGTACGGCGTACAGGTGTTTCTGGAACCGGGCGAGGCAGTGGCGATCCACACCGGAGTGCTGGTCAGCGAAGTACTGGACCTGACCTGGAACGATATGGACCTGGCAATTCTCGACACTTCCGCCACCTGCCATATGCCGGACACCCTGGAAATGCCCTATCGACCCAACGTGCTGGGCGCAGGTCACGCCGGTGAGAAGGCCCATACCTATCGCCTCGGCGGCATGACCTGTCTGGCGGGCGATGTGATCGACGATTACAGCTTTGACCAGCCGCTACAGGTGGGCCAGCGGCTGGTGTTCGACGACATGAGCCACTACAGCATGGTGAAAACCAGCACCTTTAATGGCATCAACCTGCCGGCTATCGCTATCTGGAACTCCGAAACCGATGAACTGCGAGTGGTGAAGCAGTTCGGTTACGAAGACTTCAAACAGCGTTTGAGCTGAGGGTATTTTCCCTTTCTTACCGCACAGCCCGGCGATTGCTCGTCGGGCTGTTTTCGTTGCGGCCCTGATCCGGTTTGGAATGTCGCTGTGATCAGGGCCATAGCCAGAATCAATGGGGCGGTTGATTGCAATTTGCGGCGGTGCTGGCTAATTTTTGAGGGACACAACAGCTATAAAAACAGCACACAAGGAGTTTTGATATGGCCAACGAAGGTTACCACGAGCCGATTGAAGAGCTGTCCAGCGAGACCCGCGATATGCACCGGGCCATCACCTCGCTGATGGAGGAGCTGGAGGCGGTGGACTGGTACAACCAGCGGGTAGATGCCTGCAGGGACCCGGAACTGAAAGCGATCCTGGCGCACAACCGCGATGAGGAAAAGGAGCACGCTGCTATGGTGCTGGAATGGATTCGCCGCCGCGATCCCGCCTTCGATCACGAACTGAAGGACTATCTGTTTACCGACAAGTCCCTCAGTCATGATTAATTGGTCATCGTTGGGGTGGCGGTCGTTTAACTGTCAATCCCCAGCGAATCCCACATTTCGTCCACCCGCGCCTTCACCTGTTCATCCATGGTGATGGCGCGTCCCCACTCCCGGTTGGTTTCACCGGGAAACTTGTGAGTGGCGTCGAAGCCGATTTTTGAGCCGAGGCCGGAGACTGGCGAGGCGAAATCCAGGTAGTCGATGGGCGTGTTTTCGATAATCACCGTGTCCCTGCGCGGATCCATCCTGGTGGTCATGGCCCAGATCACATCTTTCCAGTCCCGGGCATTCACGTCGTCGTCAGTGACCACCACGAACTTGGTGTACATGAACTGGCGCAGGAATGACCACACTCCCATCATCACCCGCTTGGCGTGGCCGGGGTACTGCTTCTTCATGGTCACCACGGCCATGCGGTAGGAGCATCCCTCCGGCGGCAGGTAGAAGTCGACGATCTCCGGAAACTGCTTGCGCAGGATCGGTACGAACACCTCGTTCAGTGCCACCCCGAGAATGGCAGGCTCATCCGGCGGTCGACCGGTGTAGGTGCTGTGGTAGATGGGGTTCTTGCGATGGGTGATGCGCTCCACGGTAAACACCGGGAACTGATCCACTTCGTTGTAGTAACCGGTATGGTCGCCAAACGGGCCCTCATCGGCCATTTCTCCCGGATACAGGTGTCCTTCGAGAATGAATTCGGCGCTGGCGGGCACCTGCAGATTACTGCCCAGGCATTGGGCCACTTCGGTGCGCTCGCCGCGCAACAGGCCGGCAAAGGCGTATTCGGAGAGGCTGTCCGGCACCGGGGTCACGGCGCCGAGGATGGTGGCCGGATCGGCCCCTAGGGCGACGGCCACCGGGAACGGTTCCCCCGGGTGCTTTCGCTGCCAGTCGCGGAAATCCAGGGCGCCACCGCGATGGGATAGCCAGCGCATGATCAGTTTGTTTTTGCCGATCACCTGCTGGCGATAGATGCCCAGGTTCTGGCGCTCCTTCTCGGGACCGCGGGTGATCACCAGCGGCCAGGTGACCAGCGGGCCGGCGTCATCGGGCCAGCAGATCTGGATCGGCAGCTTGCCCAGATCGACCTCATCGCCCTCCAGTACCACCTGCTGGCAGGGGGCTTTTTTCACCAGCTTGGCGGGCATGTTCAAGATGGGTTTGAACTGGTGGCGCTTTTCCCACAGGTCCTTCATGCCCTTGGGCGGTTCTGGTTCCTTGAGAAAAGCCAGCAGTTCGCCCACTTCGCGCAGGGCGGAAATGTTTTCCTGGCCCATGCCGAGGGCAACCCGCTCGGGGGTGCCAAACAGGTTGCCAAGCACCGGGATATCGAAGCCTTTGGGATTTTCGAACAGCAGTGCCGGACCGCCGGCGCGCAGGGTGCGATCGCAGATCTCGGTCATTTCCAGTACCGGGTCGACCTCGACGCTGATGCGCTTCAGTTCGCCACGCTGCTCCAGGAAATCGATAAATTCCCGCAGATCCGAATGCTTCATAGAGTCGCCCCAAACAAGAGTGTGCCAAGTGTTACGACATCGGGCGGCGAATGCAACAACAGCCCATGGCGAGATCAGGGACGGATGCAAAACCCGGAAGTTGCGGGTACATTAGCGCCATGATTTACACCTTGTTGATACTGGCCGTTGCCATCATTCACTTCTGCTTTGTGCTGTTTGTGATAGCTGGGGGGTTATTGGCATTTCACTGGCCAACTATGATCTGGTGGCATCTCACCTGTGCAATATACGGTGTGGCGATTATGTTGATTGGCTGGCGCTGTCCGTTGACGGATATTGAGGTCTGGCTTCGACAGCAGCGCGGCGATGTTCTCTCCGAGCGCTGGGAGTTTCTGCGCCACTACGTCTGGTCACATCTGGGATTGGACGGCAACGAGTGGTTCATTACCGCGGCGTTGGTAGTGGCTCTTCTGGTGTTCAATTTTCGCGCCTATCAATCTGTGATTTTCTGGAGTTAGCGTTGGACGGTATAGGCCTGATTTTTTTGTTCAACAGTGCAGTGGTGGGCATTGCTGTACTGATTCATTATGAGGCGCTGTACCGGTTGGCCCTTTGGTTGCCCAAGCTGGGCATAGCACCGCGTTTTCGGGTGCTGTGCGGCATTCTGGGCGCCTTCATTGCCCACGTGGTGGAAATCTGGCTGTTCGCCTTCGCCTATTACCTGCTGCTGGCATGGGATGGCATGGGTGCGCTGGGGGGTAATTTCAACGGCAGCATTCTGGACTGCAGCTACTTTTCCTTCAGCAACTACACCTCGTTGGGATACGGAGATATCGAGCCCTTCGGCAATATCCGCTTCCTCTCTGTGCTGGAAACACTGACCGGACTGATCCTGATCGGCTGGACCGCATCCTTCATGTACATTGAGATGCAGAAATTCTGGGTGCCCGGCAAAAGCAAAAGCTGAGCGATTGCTGGTTTATTCAAAGACGATGGTCTTGTTGCCGTGCAATAGCACCCGGTCTTCCAGGTGGTAGCGCAGGCCGCGGGCCAGCACGGTTTTTTCCACATCCTTTCCCTTGCGCACCAGGTCGGGAATGCTGTCGTGGTGGCTGATACGCACCACGTCCTGTTCAATGATTGGCCCCGCATCCAGGTCGCTGGTAACGTAGTGACAGGTAGCGCCAATCAGTTTCACACCGCGTTCCGCTGCCTGGTGATAGGGCTTCGCGCCGATAAAGGCCGGTAAAAAGCTGTGGTGGATATTGATGATCTGGCCGGGGTGGCGGGCGCACAGGTCAGGCGGCAGGATCTGCATATAGCGGGCCAGTACGATCACGTCGGCGCAGCTCTGTTCAATCAGCTGCTCCACGGTGGCAAAGTGCTCGGCCTTGTTGTCCGGGTCCACGGGGGTGTGGTGATAGGGGATATTGTGCCAGCTCACGTAGCTGCGCAAATCGTCGTGGTTGGAGATGACGCAGGGAATGTCGAACTGCATCTCGCCGCTGCGCCAGCGGTACAGCAGGTCAGACAGGCAGTGGGCCTGTTTGCTGGCCATCAGCACCACCCGTTTCGGCACGCTGGTGTCGGTGAGACGCCACTGCATCTCGTACTGCTCCGCCAGCGGGGCAAAGCGGGCGGTCAGTTCCTCGGGGCCGTAGGGCAATGACTCTGCCGCAATCACCTGGCGCATGAAGAACCAGTTGCTCTCCGGGTCGCGGTAGTAGTTGGCTTCGGTCAGCAGGCCGCCTTCATTGGCGAGGAATGAGCTGACGGCGGCCACCAGGCCGACCCGGTCGGGGCAGGAGACAATCAGTCGGTAGCTGTGGCTGGTCATTTTCGCTTGTCCATCGCGTGGTTGTGCCGGGGGCAGAAGAGGTTGCCCCCGTTGCTAAAGGACGGGATTATACTGCGATTAAATTGCCGTTGTGCGAAGGGAAGCGATGATGAATATTCAGTCTCTACCGGCCATGATTCTCGCCGCCTTGTGGATGTTGGCCGGCGCCCCGTTGGCCGAAGCCGAAATCTATACCTGGAAGGATGCCGACGGCAAAGTGCACTTCAGTGACAAGAAGCCGGAGGGTTCCGGCGCGACGTCGATTGATGTCCGGGTCAACACCATTACCTCCCCCAGTATTTCAGACAGTGAATTCCTCAGCGCCCGTGAGGCCGGTCAGGTAGTGATGTACAGTGCCGAATGGTGCGGGATATGCAAGAAGGCGCGGAAGTATTTTCAACAGCAGGGTATCCCGTTTCGGGAATACGATATCGAGACTTCACGCAAGGGGCGCCAGGATTACGAGAGTCTCAACGGCCGCGGTGTGCCCATCATCCTGGTAGGGTCCAAACGCATGGACGGCTTCAGTGCGGAGCGTTTTCAATCCCTCTATAAGGGCAGTAAAGTCCGTTGAAGCAATTCATTTGACCAGTTGCAGTACCTGCCGGAATTGAGGGTGCTCGGCACTGCCCAGCCATTCGAACAGGACCATCTCCGTGGAGACGATTTCCGCGCCGTGCGCCGCCATGCGCTGCAGGGCGGCGAGGCGGTTGTCCGGCAGTCTTGAGCCCACGGCATCGCTGACCACGAATACCTTTATGCCGAACTCCAGCAGCCCCAGCACGGTCTGCAAGACGCACACGTGGGCCTCGCAGCCCGCCACTACAAGCTGTTTTCGCCCGGTAACCAGTTGGTCGACCAAGTTCCCGCGGCAGGCGTCAAACGTCATTTTTTTCAGCACCGGTTCGTTCATGCCCGCTGTCAGGTCGGGGGCAGTATGGCCGAGCCCCTCGGGATACTGTTCGGTGAAAATGCGGGGGATGTCCAGCAGGCGGGCGGCTTCGAGCAGCCTGTGCGCATTGGCCATCACCTGCCGGCCATTGGCAATGGCCGGCAGCAGTTTCTGCTGGATATCAATTACCGCCAGGGCGGAGCTATGGGGATCAACGGTCAGCATGTCATGCACCTGCGGTGATCCCTGCCGTCAGCTCCGCGGCAAATTGCGCCATCATGGCCTCGGCGTTGACGCCAAAAATACGAATGCGACCGGTATGGGACAGCAACAGCAGGCCGGTGGCGTGGGCGAACAGGCTAACGGTGATTTCAAGGGCTTTTGTTTCACTTGCCCCAAGGGCGATGGCGGCATCGGTGATGGGTTGCAGGCCGTGTTGCAGCTCGCGGTTGAGTTGCCGGTCCCGCTCCTTGCCGAGGCCGTGGGGTTTCATGCCGCCCCGGAACAGGTAGAACCCAAGGTCCAGATCGCCGGGGTTGTCACGGTAATAGAGGAAAAAGGCCATGGCCGCCGACTGCATTTTATCTGCGGGGTTATCACTGCGGGCGATGGCCCGTTCAGTTTCCAGGCGCAGGCTGTCCAGGGATCGGGACAGCAGTTCGGCGTAGACAGCTTCCTTGGAGTCAAAATGGAAGTACAGGGCCGCAGGGGTGTATCCCGCAGCCTTGGCAATGGCGCGCAGACTGGCGCCCTCCAGTCCCTCCTGTTCAAACACCTGGCGCGCCGCCGCGAGAATAATATCCCGCTTCAGCTCCTTTACCGCATTGCGACGTTTGCTGGTGCTGTTCTCCGTTGCCATCGAGTTCTCCCAAATTCCGACTCAGCCTTGATCAGTTAATTCTAACAGTGTTAGATTATTTAACAACGTTAGAATTTGTCTGCCGGTTTGAAGGCATGAGGAGGTCGCCATGTTGATGAATGCCGAGGAATACCGGGAATCCCTGCGCCGTTATCGGCCCCGGGTATTTGTCGATGGGCGCCGGGTGGACAGTGTGGTCGATGAGCCTTCACTGGCCCCGGGGATTACCGCTGTAGGTATCAGCTACGACTATGCCCGGAAAATTCAGCATGCCGAACTGATGACTGCCACACAGCGGACCTCCGGCAAGCTGGTCAATCGCATGTTGCATATCAACGACGGCAGCAGCGACCTGCTGGCGAAGCTGGAGGCAGTGCGGCTGGTTTGTGCGGAATCCGGTTGTGCCCAGCGCTATCTCAGCCACGATGCGCTCAACGGCCTCTACCAATCCACCTGGCTTACCGATGCCAATCATGGCACCGACTACCACCAGCGGTTTCTGGCCTATCTGCACGAAGTGCAGGAACAGGATCTCACCCTGGGCGTGGCAATGACCGACGCCAAGGGAGATCGCTCCCTGCGACCGGGGCAACAGGCCAACCCGGATGTCTATGTGCGCATCGTTGAGCGGCGAGAGGGCGGTATCGTCATCAGTGGCACCAAGGCCATTGTCACCGGGGCGCCCTACATGCACGAGTTCCTAGTGATGCCCTGCCGCACTCATCGCCCCGAGGATGCCGACTATGCCGTGGCCTGTGCGGTGCCGGTGGATGCTCCAGGGGTGACCATCGTCGCCCGCCCCGCCGGAAGGCCAGGGGAGAGTGCCGCCAAGTTCTCGGCGAAATACGGCCAGTCCACCGGTGTGGTGATGTTCGAGAATGTCTTTGTGCCCCACGAGCGGGTATTCCTGGCCGGGGAGTGCGAAGAGGGCGGGTTTCTTACCACCAGCTACGCCACCCATCACCGTCACTCCTGTATCGGGGCGCGGGCCGGTTTCGGCGATCTGTTGATCGGGGCCGGGGCCCTGATGACAGAAGCGAATGGACTTGATCCGGAGCGCCATGGCCACATTCGCGAGGCGATGGTGGAGTTGATTACCATCACCGAGAGCTTCTATGCCTGCGGGGTGGCTGCCTCGGTCTATTGTCAGGATGATCCGGCGGGCAACGTGGTGCCCGATGCGGTGTTCAGCAATATCGGCAAGCTGCTGCTGGCCACCAAGATCTACGACATGCACAAGTTGGCACACTACGTATCCGGCGGGTTGATTGTGGCGCTGCCCGGCCCCGATGAGGACCACAACCCGGAAACCGCAGCATCGCTGGCGGCAGTCCTGGGTGGCCGGGCCGATATCCCCGCTGCCCAGCGTCTGGAGGTGGCCCGCCTGATCGAGGATCTCACCGCCTCGAACCAGGGTGGCTGGTACTCAGTGATCTCGCTGCACGGTGGTGGTTCGCCGGAGGCGATGAAAAGGGAGATCTGGCGCAATTACCCCACCTACGAGAAGCGCGAGCTGGTGGAGCGGTTGCTGGATCGCGGTGTGCTGGACGAGGGCAAACGGGTTTCCCGCCAGCCGGGGCGCTGCTGTGCCAAAGGCTGCCAGGCTCCTCCCGAACAGCCCGGTTCCTGAGCGGCCAGATTGCAGCTCCAGCGGTTCTGCGGCATAGTACGCCGCAATTGACTGCAAGCCGGAAACCCCCATGACTGACTACCTGATCGCACCCTCCATTCTCTCTGCAGATTTTGCCCGGTTGGGTCAGGAAGTGGATGCAGTGCTCGACGCCGGTGCCGACGTGGTGCACTTTGATGTCATGGACAACCACTATGTGCCGAACCTGACTATCGGTCCGATGGTGTGCAAGGCACTGCGCAATTACGGCATCACAGCGCCCATCGACGTGCACCTGATGGTGGAGCCGGTGGATCAGCTCATCGGTGACTTCGCCGCTGCCGGCGCCAGCTGGATTACCTTTCACCCGGAGGCTTCCCGCCATGTGGATCGCTCCCTGCAGCTGATTCGCGACGCCGGTTGCAAGAGCGGTCTGGTGCTGAATCCCGCTACCGGCCTGGAGACGGTGAAGTATGTGCTGGACAAGATTGACGTACTGTTGCTGATGTCGGTGAACCCTGGCTTTGGCGGCCAGAAGTTCATTCCGGCGACCCTCGATAAGCTGCGTGAAGCGCGCGCGCTGATCGACGCCAGCGGACGCGATATCCGCCTGGAGATTGATGGCGGGGTGACCGCTGCCAATATTCGCGAAATCGCCGATGCCGGGGCCGACACTTTTGTCGCCGGTTCCGCCATCTATGGGGCTAGTGACTACAGTGCAGCGATTGCTGCCATGCGCTCCGCCCTGGCTTGAATTGCGAGCGCAGCCGCGGCTAAGTGGTTGACTTTCCTGCAACCGTTGAATGAATTAGAATGCGCCCTCTGACGATTGGAGGCATTTGTGGCGTTCAGTAACCGCCCATCTCAAATTTCTGCTCACCTCGGCTGGCGATGGCGCAGCTGCTGATCCCTGCTGCCTGAATGGCAGCCGCTTTTTGCCTTCTTTTAGTCCGATGACATCTGCGTTTGATAGCGCAAGGGAAAGATCATGACCCCGAACGAATTTGCCGAGCTGGCCGAGCAGAACTACAACCGCATCCCGGTGATGCGCGAGGTGTTGGCCGACCTCGAAACCCCTCTCTCCTGTTACCTGAAGCTGGCCCGCGGGCCCTATTCCTACCTGTTTGAATCTGTGCAGGGCGGTGAAAAATGGGGCCGTTATTCGCTGATTGGCCTGCCCGCCTCCACGGTGCTCAAGGTGAAGGGCGATCAGCTGACCGTCGAGCGCGACGGCGAATTGCTGGTTTCCCGCACTACCGACGACCCCCTCAACGAAATCGAGGAATTCCACGGTAGTTACCGAATGCCAGAACTGCCCCAGCTGCCGCGCTTTACCGGCGGTCTGGTGGGCTATTTCGGTTATGACACCGTGCGCTATGTGGAACCCAAGCTGAAACACAGCGCGCCGCCGGATGAGCTGGGCAATCCGGACATTCTGCTGATGGTGTCCGATGAGGTGGTGATTTTCGACAACCTGCTGGGCAAGCTGATTCTGGTGGTCCACGAGGATGCCAAGGAGCCCAATGCCTGGAATTGCGCCCAGACACGCCTCGATGAGTTGGAAGCCAAACTGAAACTGCCACTGCCGGAACTGCCGTCCCTGAATATGGCGGGCAGCGGCTTGCAGGAGTCCGCCTTTGTCTCCAGTTTCGGAGAGGACAATTACAAGGCCGCCGTCGACCGGATCAAGGAATACGTGTTGGCCGGAGATGTGATGCAGGTGGTGCCGTCCCAGCGCCTGTCTGTGGACTTCGACGCCGAACCTCTGAACCTGTACCGGGCGCTGCGCTGTCTGAACCCTTCGCCTTACCTGTATTTCCTGGATCTGGATGACTTCCACATTGCCGGATCGTCACCGGAAATCCTGGCACGCCTGGAGGACGGTGAAGTGACTGTGCGGCCCATCGCCGGCACCCGTCGCCGTGGTCGTACCCCCGAAGAGGACAATGCTCTCGAAGCGGAAATGCTGGCTGACCCGAAAGAGATAGCCGAGCACCTGATGCTGATTGATCTGGGCCGCAACGATGTGGGCCGGGTGGCGCAGACGGGCACAGTTAACGTCACCGAGAAGATGTCCGTAGAGCGCTACTCCCACGTGATGCACATTATTTCTAATGTCACCGGTCAGGTTATTCCCGGCACCAGCGCCATCGACGTGCTGCGGGCCACCCTGCCTGCCGGGACCCTGAGTGGTGCCCCGAAAATCCGCGCCATGGAAATTATCGACGAACTGGAACCCGTGAAACGCGGAGTCTACGGTGGTGCCGTGGGCTATATCGGCTGGAATGGCAATATGGATACCGCGATTGCCATCCGCACCGCGGTGATCAAGAACGGCAAGCTGTACGTTCAGGCCGGCGCAGGGATCGTCGCTGATTCGGTGCCGGAACTGGAGTGGAAAGAAACGATGATCAAGGCACGCGCGATTTTCCGCGCGGCAGACCTGGTGATGTGAGGAGTCGAGCCGTGATACTGATGATAGATAATCTGCATGAGTATCTAGCGTGGTGTATAAACGTCCAGTAGTTACAAGTCATTTGGTTGATTACAAAACGTTTTTTTCCTGTAGCGTTTATTGCGATCTAGCACCATCTTGATAAATTGCGGGTATGAATGCGGGTATGAATGCGGGTATGATTCTGGCCATACCCGCACTATCTTTAGTTACTGGATGCATAGTGTTGAGTATATGATGCTCTGTTATTTATCCAGTTGGTGATATCCTGCTCCTTCCACCCCACAGCCCTTTGTCCAAGCTTGATGTTGAGCGGAAATTCTCCAGTCTTCATGAGTGCATAAATTGAGCTTCGACTGAAACCAGTTAACTCAATAACTTGGGGTAAACGTAAAATTCGATTATCCATGACTACCTCCTAATGTTTAATTCAGGAGTATTATGAAGTGTGAGGAGAACCAGTGCGGGTCAGCAAGATGCAAAAATTCATCACTTAATCAATCAACCTCCAGTGCCTTAGATTCGATTTCATCCAAATAATCCGCCCACCATTGCATCATCTCTCTGCGCTTAGATAGGTGCTGAGCATGGTTGTAAGCTTTTACTACAGAATTTCGTTCGGCATGCGCGAGTTGCCTCTCAATAATTTCGTGTGGCCATTCGTGCTCATGAAGCACTGTTGATGCCGTACCTCTGAATCCATGCGAAGTAATACGGGCTTTATAGCCGATGTACTCTATGGCTCTATTTATCGTGGTGTTGCTCATCGCCGTATTTGCAGTAGAGCGATTTGGAAAAATAAAACCAAATGGCCCTGTAAAAGTTTTAAGCTCTCTTAAAAGTTGCATGGCTTGTTTGGATAATGGTACGACATGGGGCTCCCGCATTTTCATACGTTCGCCAGGAATTCGCCATATCGCATTTTCTAGGTCAAACTCATCCCAAATTGCAAGACGTAGCTCGCCGTTTCGAACAAAGGTAAGCAGTAGTAACCTCAATGCAATTATGGTTTGTCGCATTCCTCGTTCTTCATAGGCGTTTAACGCTCTCATAAAACCGCTTAGTTCTGGGCCTTCTAAATGAGGGTGATGCCTGACTCTCGGTCTTGTAATAGCTCCTTGAATGGGGGCTGCTGGATCGTATTCAGCCCTTAATGTTACTACTGCATACCGGAAAATTGCTCCGCACCATTGCTTTACAAGCAATGCAATTGACGGTGATCCTTTCTTACCTTTTCTTTTATCAACACCTTGTTTCTCTATTTTTTGGACAATTACCAAAATATGGGCAGATTCAACAGACTTGATTGGCAGCTTGCCTATTGACGGAAACACATAACGCCGTAAATTGATTTCAATCTGGCGCTTGTAGTTTTCGGACCACTTGGACTTATTTTTTTCTATCCACTCATTCGCTAACTCTTGAAATGTATTAACGCTTTCCCATTCGTTTTTAACCTTTCGAGACTGTCTGATTGTCGTTGGATGTTTACCTTCTTTTACTAGTTCAGTCGCCTCTTGGCGCTTAATTCTGGCTTCACTAAGGCTAATTGTAGGATAATCACCAATTGTAAAAATGGTTTCTTTCCCAGCAATGCGATACCGGTAACGCCATTTTTTTGCTCCTGATGGTTTAACTTCTAAATACAGACCTGCGCCATCGGTTAATTTTTGTATTTTTTCGGTAGGTTTGATATTTCTGCATTTTGCATCTGACAACTTCATAAATACCCCCGTAATTAGTCAAACCGAAGTTTTGATTTTAATGATTGTTTACGTGATTCTGCTTTGGGTTCTGGCGCTGTACTCATAGAAGTCACTTCACCATCTGGTGCATGGCCATCCACCGGTGCAGATGTAGTGGATAAATTGGGTTGGCTCATGTGAATTAAGCCAAAGGTGGCCAGCATCCTCAGGCGCTCAGCGCGTTCCCGTGGCGGCGTCTTTTCTAATTCTTTGAGCAGTTCAGGGTGGCTCCCTGGGGGAATGTTGACGACGACTCTCATGATCACGCCCCATAAAACCAGAAGCCTCGGACGTTCGCCAAAACAGACTGTTCCGGCACGATAATCTTGCTTCGTGAAAAAATCTCCTTGGCCGCTTCCTTATAAGCCAAGGCTCCACCTCCGGCGATCAATACCAAGTCCGCATTGATGCTTTCGTCACGCATGGATTGGCGCATGGCTGTAAGAGCAACAGGCGCTATTTTTTTCATGGCAGTATTCAGATAAGGTGAAATATCGACTTTTTCTCCAAATAGCAGGACCTGTAAGTCGCCGGTTCTCATGGCTTTTTCAAGTCGATCCATTCCGACTTTGGCACCGTGATCTTCTGAAATCAGCTTATCGATTGTTTCCAGTAGCACGGACATTGCCTGAAGACTGGTTCCTGATGAGCTGTAGCGAATTTCACCGGCCTCAAGGGCAACCCAGTCAACAGAAAAGAAGCCTGGATCTATGACGACGACGCGACCTTCTTCAATCAAGCCCAAATCACCACCTGTTTGAACCAGATCCATATAGGCACCGGCAGGCTGCGGCAGCACTTTGACGTCATGAACAGTGATGCTGCGCTTAGGCGTCACTTGATGGACACCTTTTAAACGCTGCACAAGGTCAGACTTACGTTGTGGTTCATGAAACTGGGAAACCGGTAATCCAGTGACAACCAAATCGATGGATTCTGTTTCAGCCATTAACAAGGCGGCATGAAAAAGCGCCTTATAGGTTTTTGTGGTGGGATACTCCGGGTGAAGCTCTCGTTCCCAGCCTTGAAGGCGTCCAGCAGGCACACCAGCGGCCCAACGCTCATTATCGACAGACACATACAAACAAGTTTCATCATCGCCTCCACCGATACGCTCCGGCATGCGATCCGCAGGACCGGCACCCGCAGGCAGAATAATGGTTTTCGGTTCACTGCCTGATTGGCCAATTGCCAGCTTCAGGTTCGAGTAACCGATATCTACGCCTAGTACAAACATACTTATCTCCTGTGCACTCAAAGTGCTCTAACGGTTTTCAATCAACCGCGCTGTTTACGCTTGGGCTTTTCCAAGTGCTCTGGCGGTTCACTCAAATGTCATTATCAGGATTCGGTGCACTGGCGGTGGGCAGAAAGGTGACAAATCCTTTCATCTATCTGCCTATTGCATTTTCGCAAAAGTATGAGAATAGGCTCTGTTTGGCGGCGGATGACTGAGCCAAAAAAAATCGAGACGCCAAACGTCGTTTGCATTCTGGCCTGAACTTGCCAAACGGTTTGTATCTTCATGGCGATACGTCTTTTTAGGTGTTTTTAAGTGAATTCAGCCTGTATCCCTTGTCAGGTATGGGATTGCGCGAGTTGATTTATATCGAGACGCCAAACAGTGATTGTTACGGCAGTTTTACGTTTGGCGTTTCGATCCAAAAGCCAAACGGATAGTGGTTTTGGCTTTTGGGGTTAATTGGATGGGGAAATTGGTTTGGTAGAAATCGTCAATGAACAATGGAAAGCAGAGGTATCAGATTTACTTCAGCAAGAAACGGACAGGCTAAAAGCGCTGGCACGAGCTGAAGTTGATGACTTTTGGGTTACCCATTACAAGGTTCGTGAGAATGAGCCCTTTAAAGACTGGGGGCTGCTTGGTGTCCGTATCAGAGACTTTAAGTATGGCTTTGGCATTGAGTGGTACATCAACAGCTTTCACGGTCAACGAGGTAAGCGCGTGGTCTTTAGTAAGGGATTGCGTATTTCAAAGACGAAGCTGAAATACTCATTTTTGGACTGCCAAGGTTTGGCCAAAGAATGGGAGTTAGCGCTGGCCATGGAGAAAGAGGAATTCTTCAGTGATATTCGACGCCAGGTTGATAAGCTCAATATGCTACGTCGCAGAGTGAATGCCTATTGAATCACAGGGTCTACTTCACTCGTGGTAACTGGTCCCAGCGTGTTGTATAGGCGGGAGATAAATGCTCTCGCTTCATTGACCAATCTTTCTTCGTACCTTGTCCAGCAAAGAAAACCTTTCCGGCACCGCTTTGATTAATAGTGTCCAATACAGACATTAACTGTTGGCTATTTGAGCGGCGGGTCGATACGTCATCGAATAGTCCTGGTTGAAACATGCCTGGATCGTAAAAGTCAGACAGCATGACGCCCGCTTTGGCATAACGAAATCCATCCTTCCAAATCCGCTTGAGTAAGTGATTGGCCAGCTCAATAAAATCCCGCGTATCGCAACTGGGGATTAGCAATTCACCAGATGCAGAGTTGCTGTATTGCGGCTCGTTGCCCATAAAAGGGCTGGTACGTATGAACACGGTCAGCACTTTGGCTTGCTGCTGTTCTTTGCGAAGCTTCTCAGTGGCGCGGGTTGCGTATTCGCATACAGCTTCACGTAACAATTCAAAGTGCGTTACTTTTACGCCAAATGAACGGCTACAAACGATTTGTTTCTTAGTTGGCGGGATCTCTTCAAGTTCAATGCACGACTCACCATTTAGCTCTCTGACGGTTCTCTCTAAAACCACTGAAAACTGGTCTCTGATGGCTCTAGGAGAGGCATTGGCTAGGTCTAAGGCTGTGGTGATACCCAACGCATTTAATCGCGTTGAAAGCCGTCTACCAACACCCCAAACATCATCAACCGGGACTAATGCGAGCAATCGGCGTTGCCGATCTGGATTGGTCAGGTCTACAACCCCTTGAGTGGAGGGATATTTCTTGGCGGCATGGTTAGCCAGCTTGGCGAGTGTTTTAGTCGGTGCAATGCCTACACAAACGGTGATCCCAATCCAGTGGCCAATGCGCTCCCGCACTTGTTGTCCGAACTCGACAAGAGATATGGCAGACTCAATACCGGTTAAGTCCAAAAACGCTTCGTCAATGGAGTAAACCTCTACTCGTGGTGCCATCTCCTCCAAAGTGCGCATCACTCGACTGCTTAAATCTGCATACAGCGCATAGTTGGACGAGAATGCCAAAATACCATGGCGCTGCATTTCAGCTTTGATTTGAAAAACGGGGACGCCCATTTTAATACCGAGTAACTTGGCTTCACGCGAGCGTGCAACCACACAGCCGTCATTGTTGGACAGCACCACAACCGGCGTATCTTTTAAATCAGGACGAAACAGCTTCTCACAACTGGCGTAAAAGTTGTTGCAGTCCACCAAGGCAAATACAGGCATGGGATAGTCACGACTTGCGGCGCATGTTTCGCACCACATTGGTGACCACACCAAATATCTCTAACTCTGTCCCTTCAGGAATATGAATAGGCTCATACGCCCGGTTTCTTGGGATCAGCTTGACGCACGGCCTCAGTTGAAGCTCCTTTACCGTGAGTTCACCATGGATGCCAGCGATGACAATGTCACCGTGTTCGGCTTGAACAGAGCGATCAACCACCAGAATATCATCTGGATGAATCCCGGCATCAATCATTGAATCACCTTCAACACGCACAAAGAACGTTGCAGCCGGTCGCTTGATGCACAGCTCGTTGAGGTCGAGCGTTTGCTCAACATAATCCTGCGCTGGTGAGGGAAAACCAGCAGAAACACGTTCCATGAACAATGGAATACGAAGGCGCTTGGCTTTGATGAAGGCAAGTGCGCCGCTACGGCCTATCAGCGAGACACTCATGACGAACCTCGAAAAATCATAATTAACACTGTTTTTTTATACAGCATCTAATGCTATGCTGATTTCTACAAGTAAAATTGTAGGTAAAACTGGTGTTGTTCGAGTAAGACGTTGTGTTGTCGGTGATTTCTTTTTTGTGTTGAAAAGCTTGATGTGGGGTTTGCTCACCCTCGTCAAAGCCTGCAAGGCTTGGACAATACTGCTTCTGCCTACTGCTCTTGTTTCTGTTACTGATCCTGTTACTGCTACTGGTTAACGCATGGGTCGAGTAACCGTCAGATAAGGCTTGTTGAACCCTTCGCAAAGGGTTTCAAAACAGTTAGTAAAATTCTGCTTCGTATTGAATTTACAGGCTTAAAGCGAAGTCAGGAGAATCATTAAAATGCTCAGTCGAACTCGGTTCAAGCCTTTTGCAACCGTTTGAAAAGGGGTTGGCTAAGCCATACGTAAAGGGTATCGGTAAGGGTTACCTAAACGGTTTAGCTAAGGCTTTCTGAAAGGCTTAGCCAAAGCCTTCATACATGGGTTCACCCAGTAGAAAGATTAAAAAAACGCTGAGGTATCCAAGGTGCATTTTGTACAAATGCGTTTATAAACGGACAGGGCACAGTGAAATAACCCAAAGCGAACAATAGAATTGAAGAGGAACCATCAATGACAAGAGCCCCTGCGCCATTTCCGCTAGAGCGCCTGGCGGATATCCCAGAAAGACCAGAAGATTTTAGATTGCTGGAGCGTATTCCATTAACGCGTGAGCCGCAGTCCTGGCCACTTGAACTTTCTCCTATGGTCGGTGATGAACAGCCAATGGTGCTGCTCGATACAGAGACAACCGGACTGTCTGCCGATGATGAGTCCATTATTGAGCTTGGTATGGTTAAGGTGCTTTACAGCCCCTCGGCTAAGCGGATTGTGTCGATTGTTGATGTGATCAGCCTGTATGAAGATCCCGGCAAGCCAATCCCCGAGCTGATCACCGAGTTAACCGGTATCACCGATGAGATGGTGCAAGGCCAGCGCATTGATGATGCCCTGGTAGCGAGTTGGTTATCCGATGATCCGCTGCTGGTCGCGCACAATGCTCAGTTTGATCGTCCTTTCTTTGAAAAGCGGTTTGCCGCATTAGGCCATTTGTCTTGGGCCTGTTCAGCCAGTGGCATAGATTGGAAAGCACTGGGCTTTGAAAGTCGAAAACTTGAGTACCTGCTGCTTCGCTTAGGTTGGTTCTATGAAGGACACCGAGCTGCAACCGATTGTTTGGCGATGGCCTGGTTGTTCCATTTGTTGCCTGAGTCCGTTGCAAACTTATTGTCTGAAGCAGACAGGCGAACTGTGTTAGTTCGTGCGTTTGGTGCGCCGTTTGATGTAAAGGAC
>JAWKZV010000005.1:0-7875 GCA_041395745.1 Porticoccaceae bacterium
TGGCTCTGGTAACGACCAGTATCCCGATCCCGGCTGGCCGTCCTGGCCGCCACATGAGGCATGTTCCGCGTCCTTGCAATACTGTGTTTACATACAGTCTATCGCTTAGCGGAAAGTTCTTTTACCCTCAGCCGAAATGCCTGCCGTTGCTAGACATTGCCAGCCAGTGCCCGTCACTCCCACTCAATCGTAGCGGGCGGCTTGCTTGAGACATCGTAAGCAACCCGGGAGATACCGGATATCTCATTGATGATGCGATTGGAGACTTTTTCCAGCAGCTCGTAAGGCAGATGAGCCCAGCGGGCCGTCATGAAATCCACCGTTTCCACGGCACGCAGTGATACCACGTATTCGTAGCGACGGGCATCGCCCACTACACCCACGGATTTCACCGGCAGAAATACCACAAATGCCTGGCTGGTTTTGTGGTACCAATCCGCCTTGTGCAGTTCCTCAATAAATATGGCATCAGCTTCGCGCAGCAGATCCGCGTAATCCTTTTTAACCTCACCGAGGATACGCACGCCAAGACCCGGGCCCGGGAATGGGTGGCGGTAGACCATGTCGTAGGGTAACCCCAACTCCAGACCGATTTTACGCACTTCGTCCTTGAACAGTTCGCGAAGCGGCTCCACCAGTTCCATTTTCATGTCTTCGGGCAGACCGCCGACATTGTGGTGAGACTTGATCACGTGAGCCTTACCGGTTTTGGCCGCAGCGGACTCAATCACGTCGGGATAGATGGTGCCCTGAGCCAACCACTTGATATCCGACAGTTTTGCCGACTCCTCATCAAACACCTCGATGAAAGTCCTGCCAATTATCTTGCGTTTTTGCTCTGGATCGGAGGCCCCTGCCAACTTGTCGAGGAAGCGGTCTTCGGCATCGACCCGGATGACCTTGACGCCCATGTTCTTGGCGAACATGTCCATCACCTGGTCTCCCTCGTCCTTGCGTAGCAATCCATTGTCCACGAATACACATGTCAGGTGATCGCCGATAGCCTTGTGCAGCAAGGCAGCGACCACTGAGGAGTCGACTCCACCTGACAGCCCCAGCAGCACCTGATCATTGCCCACCTGGGCTCGGATACGGGCGATACTGTCCTCGATGATGTGTGCAGGAGTCCATAGCGGCGCGCACTCGCAGACATTCAATACGAAGTGCTCGAAGATGCGCATTCCCTGCAGAGTATGGGTGACCTCGGGGTGGAACTGTACACCGAAGAAATCCCGCCGGGGACAGTACATACCCGCAATGGCACAGGAAGGTGTGGATGCCATCAACTCGAAGCCTTCGGGCATCTGCGACACCTTGTCACCATGGCTCATCCACACATCCAGCAGTGGCCCACCGTCGTGATCCACATGGTCCACCACATCTTTCAGCAACCGGCTGCTGCCGTGCACCTTCACCTGCGCATAGCCGAATTCCCGCAGGTTGGAGCTTTGCACTGCTCCGCCCAGTTGCTCGGCCATGGTCTGCATGCCGTAACAGATACCCAGAACCGGCACACCTAGCTCAAACACGATCTGTGGAGCTCTGGGCGAGAAACCGGCAGTAACCGACTCGGGTCCTCCAGCCAGGATAATGCCCTTGGGATTAAACGCCTGAATGTCATCGTCACTCATGTCCCAGGCATGTATTTCGGAGTAAACCCCTATTTCCCTGACCCGACGTGCAATCAACTGGGTGTACTGGGAACCGAAATCGAGAATCAGGATCTTGTGTGAATGAATATCTGTTGTCATAACTAACCGCCAATGCAAAAGGGCTGCACCCCCGCAGCCCTATTTGTTGTTCTGAATGTATCTACCCGTTTTTTCCTGTCCGTCAGCGCGGATAGTTGGGCGCTTCCTTGGTGATGGCCACATCGTGCACATGGCTTTCACTCATACCGGCATTGGTCACGCGCACGAACTTGGGTTTGCTACGCAATGTCTCAATGTCGATACTACCGGTATAACCCATGGCCGAGCGAACCCCACCCATCATCTGGTGAATAATGCCAGAAACCGGCCCTTTGTAGGGCACCCGGCCTTCAATGCCCTCCGGCACCAATTTTTCCACGCCCTGACTGGCATCCTGGAAATAGCGGTCACTGGAACCCATGGTTTGCGCCATGGCACCCATGGAACCCATACCGCGATAGGACTTGTAGGTACGTCCCTGATAAAGCTCGATTTCTCCCGGCGCCTCTTCAGTGCCGGCAAACATGGAACCCATCATCACAGCATGTGCACCCGCAACAAGGGCCTTGGAAATATCGCCTGAGAAGCGAATACCGCCATCGGCAATAACCGGAATATCAAATTTGGCCAGGGCAGCGACCACATTGGCCACTGCTGAGATTTGCGGAACACCGATGCCGGTAACGATACGAGTGGTACAGATGGAGCCGGGGCCGATACCAACCTTGATACCATCCGCGCCAGCTTCTGCCAACGCTTGTGCCGCTTCGGCGGTAGCAATGTTGCCACCAATCACATCTACCTCAGGGTACATTTCCTTGATCCGACGCACCCGGTTGATCACATTGCGGGAATGACCGTGGGCGGTGTCCACCACCAACACATCCACCCCTTCGCGAATCAGGGCGGCGACGCGGTCATCGGTATCGGGGCTAGTACCCACAGAAGCACCTACCCGCAGGCGACCCTGCTCATCCTTGCATGCGCTGGGGTATTTCTCTGCCTTATCGATGTCCTTGACGGTGATCAGGCCACGCAGCTCAAAGGCGTCGTTCACAACAAGCACCTTTTCGATACGATTCCGGTGCAGCAGGGCCTTTACCTCATCGGCACTGGCACCCTCCTTGACGGTTACCAGGCGATCTTTCGGGGTCATGATGGCCGATACCGGTAGTTCCAGGCTCGGTTCGAACCGCACATCGCGGCGGGTTACGATTCCCACCAGCTCACCCTTACTCAGTACCGGCACACCAGAGATGTTGTTCTCCCGGGTCAACGCCAACAAGGCGCTGACAGGGGCATCGGCATCAATGGTAATAGGGTCCTTTACCACACCACTTTCATATTTCTTCACAGCGCGAACTTCCAGCGCCTGCTTCTCAATGCTCATGCTCTTGTGAATTATGCCGATGCCGCCTTCCTGGGCCAGGGCGATGGCCAGGCGAGCCTCGGTAACGGTATCCATGGCAGCGGATACCAGGGGAATATTCATCTCGATACGACGGGTAAGGCGGGTTTTCAGGGAAACATCTTTTGCCGTGACCTCGGAGTAACCGGGCACCAGCAACACATCATCAAAGGTGAGTGCTTCTTCTGCGATACGCAACATCGGGATGGCTTACCTCATTGGCAGTGGGTACGGGAAACCTGAAACCGACTGAGTAGCTGAATCAGCCGGCGGTTCCGCAAAAAGTAAGCACGGCATTATAGGCTTTCAGCACCCAAAACACACGTTTTTTAAGTGCTTAACCGGGGCGTTCCAGCCCCTTCTGTCATTGACTACTGTCGCTTCCGGTGGACAATGGCAGCATGGAAAATCCCCCCGTCACCCTGACCGTCTCACAACTCAATCGCCGCGTCCGGCAATTGCTGGAAACCCACCTGCCACTACTGTGGGTGGAAGGAGAAATCTCCAACCTCTCCCGCCCCGGCTCCGGCCACTGGTACTTCACCCTGAAAGACGAGGAAGCCCAGGTGCGTTGCGCGATGTTTCGCAATCGCAACAGCCTGACCCGCTTAAAGCCAGAGAACGGTGACCACGTATTGGCTCGCTGTCGGGTCAGCCTGTACGAAGGCCGCGGTGATTTTCAATTGATCATCGAGCACCTGGAACCAGCCGGCTATGGCGCCCTGCAACGGCAGTTTGATGCCCTGAAAAATCGCCTCTCGGCGGAAGGCTTATTCAGCGAGATTCACAAGGCTCCCCTACCCAGCCTGCCCAACCGCATCGGTATAGTGACCTCCCCCACTGGCGCAGCTATACGGGATATTCTGTCTGTACTGAAGCGCCGGTTCCCGGCAATACCGGTACGCCTCTACCCCACGGTGGTCCAGGGGCGGGATGCCGCTGCACAGATCGCAGATGCCATTGCCCTGGCCAACGAGGACAACCAGTGCGACGTACTGATTGTCGGTCGCGGTGGCGGTTCCATCGAGGACCTATGGCCCTTCAACGAAGAGGTGGTCGCCAGGGCTATTTTCGCCGGCCGCATCCCCGTAGTCAGCGCCATCGGCCACGAAGTGGATTTCACCATTGCGGATTTTGTCGCCGACTATCGGGCGCCGACGCCATCCGCCGCTGCCGAAGTGCTGAGCCCAGATGGAGAAAAGCTGTACGAGGCGTTCACGAGCTACGACCGACAGCTACGGGCTGCCATCTCCAGACGCCTGCAAAGTCACTATCAACGCCTGGATGGACTGACCAGGCGCCTGCGTCACCCCGGCGAGCGACTGCGGCATCAACACCGGCAGTTGGCCCACTTCGAGGACCGTCTCAAGCAACAGATGATCACAACCGTTGAGCGCCGCAATACGGCCGTTCTTCATCTAATGAAGCGCTTGTCCATGGTCCACCCAACTATCCAGCTTCAGCGCCACAAGCAGGAACTGGGCGATCTGGAACAGCGTCTGGAGCGCGCCATGGGCGTACTGCTTGATCGGAAGCAACAACGCTGGAAGAATGCCCTGCAACTACTGAACGTTGTCAGTCCGCTCAACACCCTGGAACGGGGATATGCCATTGTCTCGGATTCACAACGACAGATCATTCGCCACGCCAACGAGGCTTCACCCGGCGACACAGTCACTGCCCGCTTAATGGACGGCTCCCTGCTATGCACCGTGGAAAGAATCATTCCGGAATCATCATGAAAAAATACGTCTTCGCCCTGCTGGCGAACCTGCTGTTATTGTCTCCCTCCCATGCCGGAGAACCGGCCTCCCAGACCACAGAAGCCGTGGAGAACAAATCGGTAGTCTGGGATCTGACAGACCTCTACCCCGACCTCGCCAGCTGGGAGAAAGCCCGGGGCGACATCGCTGCCCGTATCGCCGGGGTCAGCAAGTGCAAGGGAAAACTCGGCAGCAACGCCGACACCCTCGCCCAGTGCCTTGACGACATCAGCGACACTTACAAGGACCTGCTGAGACTCTATGTCTACGCCTATCTCGAGAGAGATACCGACCTGGGTAACTCCGAGTATCTGGAAAGAGCCTCCCTGGGCCAGGCTTTGATGTCCCAGATGGCGGAGGCTTCCAGCTTCGTCAATCCCGAGCTGATCGCCATCGGTGAGAAGAAACTGGATCGTTTCATCGCCGAGTCCTCTCGATTGAAGGATCACGATTTTTATATCAGGAAGACCCTTCACCTGGCTCCATACACCCTGAGCGATGCCGAGGAGCGGATACTGGCAGCCACTTCTGATGCCCTACAGGCTCCCTCCAACATCTACAACGTATTAACCAATGCGGAAATGCAGATGCCCACGGTTACCCTGTCCGACGGCACCGATGTGGTTCTGAGCTCCTCCGGGTACGCCCAGTACCGGGCTGTGGAAAACAGGGAAGACCGCAAACTGGTATTCGATCAATTCTGGGAAACTTTCCAGAATTACCGCCAGACACTGGGTGTTGCCCTGGAAGCCCAGGTCAAAGGCGATGTGCTGACCGCCCGCCTGAGAGGCTATGACTCTGCATTACAGGCTGCCCAGGCTGCGGACAACATCCCGCAAACGGTCTACCACGCCCTGGTCGATACCGTGAACGAGCACCTGGACAGCCTGCAACGACTGGTGAAACTCCGTCAGCGCTTGCTGGGTATCAAGGAATCCCATTACTACGACATCTATCCCTCCGTGGTGCCCCTTGAGCGGACCTACACCCTTGAGGAAACCAAGCAAATCGTCACTGCGGCCCTGCAACCCCTCGGCCCGGACTACGTCAACACCTTCCAGGACGCGGTGAACCGCAACTGGATGCACGTCTACCCAAGCCCTGGCAAACTCAGCGGCGCGTACGTGATGGGTGCCGCCTATGACGTCCACCCTTACATGCTGCTCAATTTCGACAACACTCTGGAGTCTGTGGATACTTTTGCCCACGAGTGGGGCCATGCCATGCATTCGCTGCTGGCCAACCGCAATCAGCCCTTTACCAAGGCCGACTACGCCACGTTCACCGCGGAAATCGCCTCCACCGCGAATGAAGTATTGTTGTATGAGTACCTGCGCAACAATGCACAAACTGATCAGGAGCGACTCCACTACCTGTTCAAGGAACTGTCCGGACTGCGAGGCACGTTTTTCCGCCAAACCCAGTTCGCCGACTTCGAACTGGCCATCCACGAAGAGGTAGAGAAAGGCGGTGCCCTGTCCGGGGACAAGCTCAATGCTATCTACGGCGACCTGCTGAAACGCTATTTCGGGCACGACAAGGGTGTCATGACTATCGACGATGCCTATACCGTGGAATGGGCCTATGTGCCCCACTTCTACCGCAACTTTTACGTATACCAGTACGCCACATCCATTTCAGCGGCTTACTATCTGATGGACCGGGTCCTCAACGACGGCGAAGTGGCACAACAGCAATATCTGGATATCCTGCGCGCTGGCGGTTCGGACTACCCCTATGAAATTCTCCGCAAGGCAGGTGTGGATATGGCCTCCCATAAGGTTTACCTGGCGGTAATCCAGCGCATGGATCGACTGATGGACGAAGCTGAACGCATTCTCGATCGGCAGCAATCAGTCGCTAAGAACAATGGTACTGATGAATAACCAGTCTCGAGTGTCAACCAATCGCATGGCGAATCGTTTAAAGGGCTGTATATCAACCTGAAAGAGGACTTTTCATGCGTAAATATTTACTGATTGCCAGCCTGGCACTCGCTTTCTCGACTGTGGCCCAGGCAGAGCCAGCGCCCATGTCTCCCCCGCCCGGCGGACACGATTTCGGGCGAATGATGTTTGAGAAAATGGACAGCGATAAAGACGGCTTCATTTCTACAGAAGAACACGAACAAGGCCTACTGAGAATGCAGGAAAAACAGCGCGCTCATTTCGCCACCATGGATAGCGATGGCGATGGCCGGGTAAGCAAGGAAGAAGCGGAAAAAAACCGCGAGAAATGGCGCGACAAATTTCGTGAAAAACGCGCTGACAGCCAGAACAAACCGTAAAAATCAACCTTCAGAAAATACCGGCACGCCTATCAGGTGTGCCGTGTTTGCTACCCCCCCCACCGACCCCATACACCACCCGACATATATTCCAGCCAGACTAATTCCCCTGTTTCTTATGCCCTAAAATAATCCTATGTGACATTTCTACTGCACCAATTCTGTCCAAACCCTCTCTTTCTCTCTATCAAAACAACATCAATAAATGTTTAAAAACAACGTGTTATATTTTTTGGCACACTTTCTGCTTAACCAGAATTGACATTGCATCCTGTTGGGTAACGAAGCCCGTACGCCTCCATCCGGCGTGCGGGCTTTTTTGTTTTTTATTTTCAGTTTGGGGAATTACATTCGAGGAAACTTTATGAAACAGCAATTTTTAAAATATTCTGCATTAGCTGTTTTGCTTGGCGCACATCCTTTTGTTGCTGCCACAGCCGAAGAAGCCACCAGCCTTTCCGAAATCTTTACCAAGGGTGATATCAACCTGTCCTTCCGCTATCGCTATGAATACGTGGATCAGGATAATCCTGCCTTGGATGTCGCCAAGGCATCTACCCTGAAATCACGCCTGACCCTAACCTCTGCCAGCTACCAAGGTTTCTCCGGATTACTGGAAGTGGACGATGTGGCACAGATCGGTAGTGAGCAATATGGCACGCCCTCTAACGGCAAGGCCTCTCAGTACCCACTCGTTGTTGACCCCGATGGGACAACCATCAACCA
>JAWKZV010000006.1:0-1572 GCA_041395745.1 Porticoccaceae bacterium
AGAAGTGGACCCCGAAAACTGGACACTCGCTTAAGTGGACTCACTGCGGTACTTTAACCCCGTAGAGGAGTCATATCATGAAACGTAAACGTCGTAATCACTTACCTGCCTTCAAGGCCAAGGTGGCCCTGGCGGCGCTCAAGGGCGACAAGACACTTGCCGAGCTAGCAGATCAGTTCGATGTCCACCCCAATCAGATCAACGAGTGGCGTCGGCAGTTGCTGGAGAATGCCGCCGCCATCTTTGGTAGCCAGCAGGACAAGCAAAAGATGGACGAGGCGCAGCTGAAGGATCTCCATGCCAAGATCGGTCAGCTGACATTGGAAAACGATTTTTTAGCCAAAGTGCTCGGTCGCTAGACCGGGCACGCAGACAACAAAAAATCACCAATGAACATCCGCTACCGAAGATCCATCAATGCCGCTTGCTCGGAATTTCCCGGTCAACGGCATATTATCAATCCCGGCCTGTCTCCGAGGAGGACTTGATGCTGATGCGGTTACTGGACGAGCTGCACCTGCGCCATCCCTTCAAGGGCTCCCGGCGGCTACGTGACGACCTGTGGGACGATCACGGGCTGCAGGTTAACCGCAAGCGCGTACAGCGGCTGATGCGTCTCATGGGGCTGGAGGCCCTGCATCCCAAGACCCGGACCACACGGCCAGCCAAAGGGCACCGGATTTACCCCTATTTGCTCAAAGACCTGGTCATCGATCGACCCAATCAGGTCTGGGCAACGGACGTGACCTATATCCCGATGCGCAAGGGCTTTCTGTACCTGGTGGCGGTCATCGACTGGTTCTCCCGCAAGGTACTGAGCTGGCGGCTCTCCAATAGCCTGGATGCGGCCTTCTGCACAGAGGCATTGGAAGACGCTCTTGCTCACCATGGTACACCGGACATTTTCAACAGTGATCAGGGATGTCAGTTCACCAGTGAGGAGTTTACCGCCGTGCTGAAAAACAAAGGCATCCGGATCAGTATGGACGGCAAGGGCCGATGGGTCGACAATGTGTTTGTGGAACGGCTGTGGCGCAGCCTGAAGTATGAGGAGATCTATCTCAAAGCCTACGACACCGTGGCGCAGGCCACTGCCGGTATCGAGCAATGGCTGACGTTCTACAATGAACAACGGCGTCATTCCAGTCTTGACCGGCACACGCCGGATCAGGTGTACTACAACCTGCCGTCCGGCTTGCCCCTGGCGGCTTAACCCATGCAGTCGAATCCACTTAACAACGGGGTTTCACTGTCCAAGGATTGGGGTCCACTTCTACCGCAATGGCGAGTTTGAGCCGCAGCTGGTCAGGAAGGGCGAGAAGCAACTTAACGGCTTTGATGATCGTATCCTCTCACTCTATGCCCGAGGCATGACCACACGGGATATTCAGGCGCACTTTCTGGAAACCTACGGGGTTGAGGTCTCTGCCACGTTTATCTCTCAGGTGACCAATGCGGTCATGGAAGAGGTGAAGGCGTGGCAGAACCGTCCATTGGATAGCCTCTATCCCATTGTTTACCTTGATGCGTTAGTGGTTCGTAGCCGCGCCTCTGGCGCCGTTCAGAACAAAT